>NZ_CM137012.1:0-3304786 GCF_054483895.1 Tessaracoccus pujii | reverse complement strand
TCGTGCGGCGGGTCGCGAAAGACTGGGCATCTGCTCAGGGGGTCACGATCGGGGTCACGCCACCGACCTCGCATCGCGCCGGATCTACGCCTGGCGGAACTTGAGCCGGACACGGCTCCCGGTTGGCCAACTTGAGCCGGACACGGCTTCCGTGAGGCCGGGTTGAGCCTGCTTTCGATGTCGCGGCGGCTTGAACGTTCAAGACCGACGATCCGGTGGTCGAGTGCCGTTTCCGGCTCATCGTCCACGCCGGCAGAGCTCAGGCCAGCGTCGCGCTCATCTGCGCGAAGGGTCTTACGCAAGTACGGTGGGGGCGTGTCATCCCCCGCGCCGGCTCCCGCGAGCCGCGGTCTTCCGTCCGCCTGGAACGTAGTACTGGGGTTCGGCCTGGTCAGCCTCTTCGCCGACATGGTCTACGAGGGCGCCCGGTCCCTGTACGGGCCCGCGCTCCTGGCGCTGGGCGCGTCGTCGGCGATCGTCGGCCTGGTCTCCGGGGCGGGCGAGGCGATGGCCCTGGTGCTGCGGCTTTTCGCGGGACCGGTGGCCGACCGACGGGGGGCGCACTGGTCGTTCACCATCGTCGGCTATGCGCTGACCGCGGTCTGCGTGCCCCTGCTCTGGCTGTCCCCGCAGCTCGGCGCCGCAGGGCTGGTCTTCGCGTCCACGATGATCCTGCTGGAGCGCGCCGGCAAGGCAGTTCGGTCCCCCTCGAAGTCTGCGCTCCTGGCCTACGCGGCCAAGGCGGTGGGTCGCGGCAAGGGGTTCGGCGTGCACAAGGCCCTCGACCAACTGGGCGCGTTCGCCGGCCCGCTGCTCATGGCCGCGATCGTGGCGGCGACAGGGTCGATCTGGCTCGGCCTGGGCTGGCTGGTCGTGCCTGGCGTCATCGCCATGCTCGTCCTCCTGGCGATCCGACGGGCCGTGCCCGACCCCAGCGTCTACGCCCCCGAGCAAGGGGCTAAGCAGGCGGCCCAGACCTCGTGGTGGCGCGGGGCCATGGGAACCGACCTCCCCGGGCCGTTCTTCGGCTATGCGCTTGCCGCCGCGCTGACCACCGCGGGCCTCGTGACCTTCGCGGTCATCTCCGTTCACCTGACGCGGACCCTCGACGTCGAGACAGCGGCCGTCCCACTGATCTACGCGGGCGCGATGCTGGTTGAAGCGATGGCCGCGCTGGCGACGGGGTGGGCGTTCGACAGGTGGGGGTCGCGGGTGCTGTTGGTCGTGCCAGTGCTGGTGGCAACCGTGCCGGCGATGGCGTTCGCGCCGTCCCTCGGCTGGGCACTGGTCGGCGTGGCCGTGTGGGCGACCGCGTACGGCATCCAGGACTCGACCATCAAGGCGCTGGTCGCCGACCTCGTGCCGGCGCCGCAGCTGGCCACCGCCTACGGCATCTTCGCCGCGATCCAGGGCGCCTTCGCCATCGTCGGCGGCTTCGTCGCAGGTTGGCTGCTCGACGTCTCCATCGGCTGGCTGATCGTGGTGATCGGCGCGGCGCAGGCGGTCGCGTTTCTGTTGCTGGTGGTCACACTCGGGCGGGCGCGGGCGCGATGATCGACCAGCTCAGAGCCAGGCGGGGATGAGCTGTGCCGCCCAGGCGACGACGAGCGCGAGAGCCGCGACGAGTCCCGGGGCCGGACGACGACCGCTGCGGCTGCCGGCAGGCGCGAACTCGACCCACGACCGCAGCTCCACCGCGGCCCGCTCCGCGCTCGACTCCCCCTCGATGAGCACCTCGGGGTCGAAGCCGATGACGTCGTCGGGATCACGCAGCCGGACCGCCACCGCGGTCCGACCTGCCACGACTATCTCAACCCGATCCCGCGCGACCACCTCGTCGAACGCCAACCCGTACCAGGCGAACCCGGCACGCACTCGCCCGAACTCGAGCCACGACCACGACGTTGCCCAGAAGGGGGCGATGACGGCCGCCACCGCCAGTCCGGCGACCCGGGCGAGGTCCCACCAGTCTGCGGTCGGGTCCAGCGCCAGCCAGGGGATGAGCACAGCCAACGGCATGGCGACCCCACACGCGGCAGCCCATCTGGTCCAGGACGCGTGCCTCAGCGCCCAGGCCTGCAGTCGCTCGGCCGGCCCGGCGGCGGCATCGTCCACATGATCCCAACCGGGCGTCTCAGGTCGCAGGGCGCCGAGGAGCCGTCGCCGACCCTGGAAGGGCCGGGGTTCGCTCGCCTCCGCCAGCCAGACCTGGCCCGTGGTGCGCGCCAGCGCCACGGAGTGGCCACTCGCCCAGCTGCCGACCAGGATGAAGGGCTCGGCGCCGTTGGTGTCCGGACCCACCACGGCTTCGGCGAGGATCTTTTCCTCGCTGGTCATCGTCTCCTGGTCTTCGCTCTCGATCTCGTCGCGCACCCCGTCGACCCAGGCTGCGAGGTCTGCTGCGTTGGCCGGGAGGGGCTGGCCCACGTCGACCGAGTCGACATCCTCGTCCTCGTCGTCCCAGGCACTCTCATGCTTCTCGCTCACGGCCAGGACTCCGGCGCGGTCGGCGTGTCCATCAAGGTGGGTGAGCTCGAGCACAGGCCAATCTGCGTCCACGGGCAGCACCAGCGCCACGTCGCCATCGCACACCACCCGTACGGTTGCGCTGGGCCCGCCGTTGGCCACGAGCGCAGCCCGACGGCGGCCAGGAGCCAGGAACCTCCCCCACAGTGCGACCCCGATGAGGGGGAGCGCGCCGAGCGCACCGAGCAGCCACGCCGGGTTGTCCTGGCCGGGGCCGATCAACGTGGCCCGCCCGGCCCCGTCGGTCAGCAGGTCCACGGTCTCGCCAATACCCGGGCCGTCCCCGAGCCACGGGTCCTCGAACTCCACCTCCTGGCCGTCGACGGACACGATCAGCACGGCGGAGTCCTCCTCGACGCGGACGATCGGGGCCGAGACGGTGGTAGCTCCGGCTTCGAACGCGGCAACGTCGGCCACGAACACCTGGTGCGCGATGAGGAGGGCTACACCGACGACGGGCAGCGCGATCATCGACGCCACCCCGATCCAGCGGTTCAGCGCAGGGCTCGCGGCCCAGGACGACGCGAAGGGCACGTCCGTGCGCGGCACGACGAGGCCACCGGTCGGGCGGCTGCGGCTGTCGCGCACGAGCAGGAAGGACAGCAGCGCGGCCGCGAGTGTCGCGACCGCCCACCAGGCCCCCGGCTCACCGGGTACGGCCACGGCGCCGAAGACGGCCACCGCCATGGAGGCCGCCAGGGTGCTCCTCGGCGCGTACCAGACCAGTCCGCCTCCGGCGATCACGGTCAGGGTCAGCCCGAAGGCCACGTATCCCGGCGACCACAGCGCCGGACGTTGGAAGTCCACCGCCGACGACGAGACGATGAGCGAGACGAGCACGGACGCCGCGACCACGGTCCACGCAACCCGGAGGACGAGGAGGTGGGGACGGCTGCGTCTCAGGTCGCGGGCAGAGAGGCGGTGCATCCCCGCAGTATGGCGGAACTCGGCCCTCGACCGCCCCATGGGCCTACTGCGTGGGAGAGGGCTCCGGGCCGAGGAGTGCGTCCAGGTCCGTGGCGAGGTCGACCGGCGGCTTCCAGGAGACCAGCTGCGTCACCGGGCCGGGGTCGACGGCGAAGTTGCCGTCGAGCAGCGGCACCAGCGACATCGTCGAGCCCCACCCATCGACGAGGACCAAGGCGCCGCGGTCGTCCATGTCCACCCCGGGCACCTCGCCGCCCACGTCCGACTTCAGCGACTCGATGATTCGCGCCACGAGATCATCCGGGATCTCGCCGAGGACGCGGATGTCGCTGTAGTCCCTGGAGCACACGAAACCCGCGACCACGGCATCCGGCGTGGTGGCGAGCAGGGTGCTCAGTGGCGGGCACACCGCCGGGGCCTCCGTCGGGGCCTCCAGCCCGGCGCGCTGCTCCTCCCAGAGGCCGACGAGCGCCTGCAGGAACCCTTCGCCGCCTGAGAACAGGCGCTCGCCGTCGCTCACCACCCGGCAACCGTGCAACTCGCCGCGCAGCCGCTTCGACCCATCGGCGTAGTCGACGACCACGACGTACGTCATGCGGTACTCGGCAGTGCAGGCGATGTCCGCGGGCAGCGGCTCGAGCGCGTTGAAGGAGCCGACCAGGTCCCCCACGCCCTCGGTGAGCGGCTCCGCCGGTCCGCCCGTGGCCGAGAATCCCTCATTCGGGTCTCCGCACAGCCAGGCGCGGACGGCGCCGTCGGGGAGGTCGCCGTCGAAGGGGGTGAGCTCGAGCGTGCCCTCGCGCGCCTCCTCGGCGATCCCAGGGCACGGGTTCTCGCCGGAGGGAGCGCTCGGCTCCGGGCTGGGAGCGGGCTCGGTGGGCGACGGCGTCGGATCCCCGGGCGACTCCGAGGCCGACGGGGTGGCGCTGGGAGTGCCGCCAGGGACCGCCCCGTCAGGGCCTCTCAGCGCCTGGTATCCCAGGGGGATGGCGAGGGCGGCAAGGACGAGTCCGCCGGCAACAGCCCAGGCCCAGGCTCGCGAACGCCGGGGGCCGGTCCGCGCGCCCGCATCATCCACGTCGACCGGTTCGGGGACCGCGTCGTCGCCGGCCATGGAAACCCTCGTCTCTGGGACACGGCCGCCCGGGGCGATCCCGCTGGCCGTGGTCCCTGGGCCCATTCTCGCGCCCCGGGCCGACGGGCGGTAGTGCCCAGTGGGCATCCGCCCGGATCGCCTCCGATCCCTCACGTTCACGCCTCGCCGGTGGTGGAATGGTGCGAGGGCGCAATCCCGCGACGCTTCCCGAAAGGCTCCCATGGACATCCTGTTCGACACCGCCAACCTCGACGACATCGAGCGGCTCACGCCCATCTACCCCGTCACCGGTGTCACCACCAACCCCTCGATCCTGAAGAAGGAGGGCCCGATCGACTTCTACGCCCACCTGCGGCGGATCCGCTCGATCATCGGCCCCAACCGCACGTTGCACGTCCAGGTGCTGGCCAAGGACGCCCAAGGCATGATCGACGAGGCCCACCGGCTGCTGGACAAGATCGACGCCAACGTCTACCCCAAGATCCCCACCACCGAAGCCGGCATCCAGGCCATGCGCACGCTCAAGGAGCAGGGCGTCAAGGTCACCGCCACGGCGATCTACTCCAAGACGCAGGGATTCCTGGCCATCGCGACCGGTGTGGACTACCTTGCGCCGTACTACAACCGGATGCAGAGCCTGGACATCGACACCCGCGGGACCCTCAGTGCCCTGGCCAGCTTCATCGACCGCTTCGACGCGCCGAGCAAGATCATGGCGGCCAGCTTCAAGAACATCTCGCAGGTCTCCCACGCCCTGGAGGCAGGGGCTCACGCGGTGACGCTGTCGCCGAAGCTGCTGCGGCAGGCACTGTCGGCGCCGATGATCGAGGACGCCGTGGACGCGTTCATCTCGGACTGGAAGGAAGTGAACGGTACGACGACCCTCCCTTGAGCGCCGCTGACCAAGGGATACCCCCCAGGGTATATACTTCCTTCAAAACGAAGGAGTGACCCATGGCACGAATCATCACCATCGCCACCCCCACCCTCGGCGACCGTAGCTACGTGGTGCACGACGGCACGTCCGCGTTCGTCATCGACCCACAGCGCGACATCGACCGAGTGACCCAGATCCTCGACGACGAGGGCGTCGAGCTCAAGGCGGTCTTCGAGACCCACATCCACAACGACTACGTCACCGGCGGCCTCGCGCTCGCCAAGGAGCGCGGCGCGGACTACTACGTCAACGCCGAGGACCAGGTGCAGTTCGAGCGCTCCCCCATCGTCGACACCCAGGTCGTCGAGATCAGCCCCACCATGTCGGTCAAGGCGCTCGCCACCCCGGGCCACACCTACACGCATCTGTCCTACGTGCTGTTCGACCCCACCGCGGACGACGACGACGCCAAGGGCCAGGCGGTCTTCAGCGGTGGCTCGCTCCTGTTCGGAGCCACGGGGCGCCCGGACCTGCTCGGCGAGGCCCACAAGCATGAGCTCGTTCGCCACCAGTACAACTCGGCCCACCGCCTCGCCGCGGAGCTCCCCGACGCCACTGAGGTCCTACCGACGCACGGGTTCGGGAGCTTCTGCTCCGCCACCCAGACCGACGGCACCGAGTCCACCATCGGCCGCGAGAAGCGGATCAACCCCGTGCTCACGCAGGACGAGACCGAGTGGATCGAGGAGATTCTGGCCGGGCTCGACGTCTACCCCGCCTATTACGCACACATGGCTCCGGCCAACTCGACCGGCCCCGATGCGCCGGACCTGTCGGAGCCCACGCACGCGGACAAGGACGAGATCCGCTCCCGCCTCGAGAATGGCGAGTGGGTGGTCGACCTTCGCAACCGCACTGCTTACGCCGCCGGCCACGTGCCAGGTTCCTTCAACTTCGGCATCGACGGCCAACTCTCCACCTACATCGGCTGGATGATCCCCTGGGGGACCCCGATCACGCTGCTCGGCGAGTCCAGGGAGCAGGTGTCCGAAGCCCAACGGGAACTCGCGCGCATCGGCATCGACCACATCGCGGCCAGCGCCCACGGCACGCCCGAGGACTGGACCGACGAGCCCGCCACGCTGCAGCAGGCGAAGTTCGGCGACCTCAGCCAGGTGCGGCACCACCGCGAGGTGCGGATCCTCGACGTCCGCCGGACGTCGGAATACACCACCAAACACATCGACGGCGCCAGCAACATCCCGCTGCACGACCTCATCACCCGCATCGACGAGGCCCCCGACGGCGAGATCTGGGTGCACTGCCAGAGCGGATACCGGTCGTCGATCGCCGGCTCGATCCTCGCGGCCTCAGGCCGGAGAGTCGTCACGATCGATGACAACTTCGAGAACGCCGAGAAGAACGGCCTCCCGATGGTGAGCGGACAGTGACCGACGGCGAGGTCACCGAGTGCACCATCCCTGATCTGCACCGGGCCTGGAAGCGGGGCGATTTCATCCTGGACGTCCGCGAGCCGACCGAATACGCCGAGGCGCACGTCCCGTCCGCGGTCCTCATCCCCCTCGGCGAGGTGGGGTCGCGCGTCGCGGAGGTGCCGGAAGACCATACCGTCTACGTGATCTGCCGCAGCGGTCACCGGTCGATCACCGCCAGCCGCATCCTGGCGCGCGCCGGGCGTCGACCCATCTCGGTCAGCAGCGGAACCCTGGGCTGGATCGCGGCCGGGCACCCCGTCGCCACCCGCCCGCACGGCGCGGAGCAGGTCAGCCGATGACGTGGTGGATGGTGCCGATGGCCGTAGGGGTGGGGCTCATCATGGGTGCCCTCGGCGGCGGCGGTGCCATCATCACGGTCCCCGTGCTGGTGTACCTGGCCAGCCAGCCGCCCAGCGCGGCGATGGTGGGCTCGCTCATCGTGGTCACCGTGACCGCGAGCGCGGGCCTGATCGGGCACTGGCGTGCCGGGTTCGTCCGGCCCGCTGAGGGCGTGGCGTTCGCGGCCCTGGGGACGGCAGGAGCGGTGGGCGGCTCGCTGGTTTCCATGCAGATGCCCGGCAACGTGCTGATGGCCATGTTCGCCGTTCTGCTTCTGGTGGTCTCTGCGGTGATGGCGAAGAAGTTCCTCCGCCCATCAGCCGCTCCCCCGCCCCCGGTGCCGCACATGGTGGAGCGGAACCCGTTGCGCATCAATTGGGGGCACCTGGGCGTGGTGGCCGCGACGGCGACCGGCGTGGGCCTCCTCACCGGATTCTTCGGCGTGGGCGGCGGTTTCGCGATCGTGCCGGCTCTGGTGATCGCGCTCGGGTTCACGATGCAGCAGGCGGTGGCCACATCGTTGCTGGTCATCGTGCTCAACTCGCTGGTGGCCCTGACCACACGACTGACGGTGGCCATCGACGTCGACTGGACGCTGATCGGATGGTTCAGCATCCTCGCGGCCGCCGGCGCGATCCTCGGCGGCAAGGTGGGCCGTCGCCTGCCTGCGCGCACGCTCGGCCTCGGCTTCGCCGCCCTGCTCGCGGTCACGTCGCTCCTCATCCTGATCCAGACCCTGCTCCAGATCTAGACCTGGCCGGGGCGGTAGGCCGACCCCGTCTCCGCCGTAGTTTCAGGGGGCGTACGATTCAATCATGCTTGAATCAAGCGTCATTGAACTGTCGCTGCGCGAGGACAGGGCCGTGGCCGTGCTGCAGGCCGTCGCGGATCCCGTCCGGTGGCGGGTGCTGTCCATCCTCACGTCCCGCACGCAATGCGTGTGCGACCTGCAGGCGTCGATCGACATCGCCCCCAACCTGCTCAGCTACCACCTCAAAGTGCTGCGCGAAGCGGGCCTCATCGTCGGTACCCGTCGAGGGCGGTGGGTGGATTACACGCTGGCCGACGGCGCCGCAGCCCTCGTGCGCTCTGCGCTCCCCGGAGAGTTGCGGGGTTGACCATGTCGGCCCCCACTCTCCCCGGCTCTCGACAACTCGTCGGCCTGCTCGTCGGCGCCGCCGCGGTCTGGGCCGGGCTGTACGCCCTCAACGAGGTGGCATGGGACGCCCTGTTCACCCGGGCCCTGGGCTTGGACCTGACGGAACGGCTCCCCGGCGCAGCCCACTTCTTCCTCTACGACACCTCGAAGATCCTGCTCCTGCTGGTGGGGATGATCTTCGCCATCGGGATGCTGCGCACCACGCTGCGCCCGGAGCGCGTGCGGCAGTTCCTCGCCGGCAAGCCGCTCTGGCTCTCCCTCGTCCTGGCGGCGCTCTTCGGCGCGATCACCCCGTTCTGCTCGTGCAGTTCCATCCCACTGTTCATCGGCTTCGTCGGCGCAGGCATCCCGCTGGCCGTGACGCTCACATTCCTCATCGCCTCGCCGCTGGTCAACGAGGTGGCGGTGGTGCTGCTCGCCGACACCTTCGGCATCCCGAACACCATCGCCTACGTCGCTGCCGGACTCATCGCGGCCATCACCATCGGCTTCATCTTCAGCCGCCTCACGCTCGATCATCTCGTGGCGGACTTCGTGTTCAAGACCCCGGTGTCCGTCCTGCAGGCCGAAGGCAGGCGCCCCACCCTGCACGAGCGCGTCGAGGCCGCCGTGGAGGAGACCCGCGACATCGTGGGCCGCGTCTGGATATGGATCCTCGTGGGCGTCGGGGTGGGCGCCCTCATCCACGGCTGGGTGCCCACGGAGTTCTTCGCCGCGTACGCCGGCCCGGACAACCCCTTCGCGGTCCTGCTCGCCACGCTCGCCGGCGTCCCGCTCTACGCCAACGCCGCCGGCGTCATCCCCATCGCGGAGGCGCTGTGGAGCAAGGGGATGTCGCTGGGCACGGTGATGTCCTTCATGATGGCCACCGTCGCGCTCTCGCTGCCTGAGTTCATCCTCCTCAAGCAGGTCCTCAAGCCCAAGCTGCTGGCGTTGTTCTTCGGCAGCGTCTCGCTGGCCATCATCGCCATCGGACTCTTCGTCAACCTGTTCGCCTGATCCTGGAAAGAAGGAACACCCATGCTGATCGAGGTCCTCGGCCCCGGCTGCAAGAACTGCGTCAACCTGGAGAAGAACGTCCGCGAGGCCCTCGCCCGCCTCAACCTCGATGCCGAGGTTGAGAAGGTCACCGGGTACGCCGACATCATGGCCCACGGGGTGATGAGCACCCCTGGGTTGGTCATCGACGGCGACGTCGTCTCGTACGGCCGGGTGCCGACGCCCGGCCAGATCGTGGAGCTGATCCGGGCCCGCTAGTCTCGGGGGATGCGCGGTGAGTACAAGGTCCCTGGCGGCAAACTGGTCGCCGTCGACATCGAGGCAGAGGGCGGGCGGATAGCGCACGCGGCTGTCTCCGGGGACTTCTTCCTGGAGCCCGACGAGGCCCTCGACGACATCAACGGCGCGCTGCTGGGAATGCCGGAGTCGTCGTCGGTGGCCGACCTGGCCGCGGGCATCACCGCCCGGCTGGATCCGGCGGCCACGCTCATCGGCTTCACCCCCGAGGCGGTGGGGATCGCCGTGCGCCGCGCGCTCGGCCACGCGTCCGACTGGTCGGATCACACGTTCGACGTGATCGGCCCGGTCTCGATGGACCCCCGAATGCACGTGGCGCTCGACGAGGTGATCGCGGCCCGGCTCGCCCGGGGCGAGATCAACCCCAGCCTCCGCATCTGGGAGTGGGACCAACCGCTCGTGGTGATCGGCTCGTTCCAGTCCTACCGCAACGAGATCGACGACGAGGGCCGCGCCAGGCACGGCATCAACGTGGTGCGACGGATCACCGGCGGCGGGGCCATGTTCATGGAGCCCGGCAACTGCGTCACCTACTCGCTCGTGGTGCCGGCCTCGCTCGTCGAAGGGCTGAGCTTCGAGCGCAGCTACGAGTTCCTGGACCAGTGGGTGATGGGCGCGCTGGCCGAGCTGGGCGTCATTGCCCGATACGTGCCGCTCAACGACATCGCCTCGGACAAGGGAAAGATCGCCGGCGCGGCGCAGCGTCGGGTGACTGGCGGCGTCGTCGTGCATCACGTGACCATGGCTTACGACATCGACGCGGACAAGATGCTGGAGGTGCTCCGGATCGGGCGGGAGAAGCTGTCCGACAAGGGGACGAAGTCCGCCAACAAGCGCGTGGACCCGCTCCGTTCGCAGACCCGGCTGCCCCGCGACGCGATCATCGCCTCGTTCCTGGCGCACTTCGAGGGCCGCTATGCGACGCAGCGACGCACCTACGGCGACGACGAGCTGGCCGCGGCCAAGGAGCTGGTGGAGACCAAGTTCAGCTCGGAGGCGTGGACGAAGCGGATCCCCTGAGTATCCTGCGTCGGCTACTCGCCGGGCTGGCGAACCCCGACGGTGAGGAGCAGGTTGGCGTAGAGCCGCTGGTCCGCGCTGACGATCACCACGGACACATCGGCCGACTTCGCCACGTCGTAGAAGTCCCATCGCGGGATCTCCACCACGGCGATGCCCGGCAGCGCCGCCCGGTACTCGTCGTGGGCGGGAATCGACGCGGGCCGCTCGCCGGCGGGGACGTCCGCCGCGGGGACCATGATCCCCGCCTCCTCGATCGGGATGGTGAGCTTGAGCACCTCGAGGATGTCGGAGACGGTGAGCAGGCCGGGCGCCAGGTTGAGGTAGATCCGCTCCGCCGTCGCCGGTGCGCCCGTGGCCGCCGGGTAGTTGCCGTCGGTGATCAGGATCTTGCTGCTGTGCCCTGCGCGGCCGAGGGCGCCGAGGAGCTGCGGATGGGTCATGGGTCCGTAGAGCATGTGATCTCCTTGCTTGGGCCGGGCGAGCGCCCGGCACTGATGAGGCGCGAGGCCTCAGTGGATGTCGTCGTCAGGTGCTGGCTCGCACCACGAGGGCGGGGGTGATGGTGGTCGGCTCGGCGGGCTGACCGTTGAGCAGCAGGTTGAGGGTGGCCACGGCCGTCTCCCCCACCGTGCGGAAGTCCTGCCGCACCGTCGTGAGCGCGGGAAGGAAGGATTCGGCGCCGACGACGTCATCGAAACCGACCACCCGGACGTCGCCCGGCACCGACCTTCCGGCCAGCTGCAGCGTGGTCATGCAGCCCAGCGCCAGGTGGTCGTTGGCCGCGAAGATGGCGTCGACGTCCGCGGGCAGCTCCCGCATGAGGGGCGCGGCTGTCGCGGCGTCCCAGGATCCCGCATGCAGCACCACCGGCTCCATGCCGGCGGCCATGCACGCCTCGAGGTATCCGTCGTGCCGCTGCAGCGCGTCGGACCATTCCATCGGTCCGGCGACATGTGCGACGCGCCGCGACCCCCTCGCGACGAGATGGTCCACGGCGAGCCTGGCCCCGAGCCGGTGATCCAGCGCTACCCCCACCGCCGGCGCCGGCAGGTCCTGGATCTGGCCGACGTACACGGTGGGCAGCCTGCTGGCGACGGTGTTGACCCACAGGCTCGGCTCGTCGCGTCCGCCCAGGATGATCACGCCGTCGGCACCCACGGGGACCAGCTCGTGCAGCGGGAGCCCGTCCAGCCCGGAGCGGATGACGGAGGTGGAGATGTGCAGCCCCAGTGCCGCGAGTTGCTGGCAGATGACGACGAAGCTGGTGGCATGGCCGTGCAACAGGGGGACCGCGTCGATCACGTGCACCGACCCGGTGCGGTGGGCCGACAGCGACCGGGCAGCCATGTTGGGTTGGTAGTGGAGCCGCTCGACGGCCTCCAGGACGCGCTGGCGGGTGGGTTCGGCCACCACGTCCACCCCGCGCACCACGCGTGAGGCCGTCTGCATGGACACGCCTGCCGCCTCGGCGATATCGCGCAGGTTCGCGCGCTGCCCGCGGCGGCTCACGGCCGGGCCTCGTACCGGATCGTGTGGGCAGAGGCCGCGATGACGTCGTTGCGGTCCGCCGGATCAAGGTGGCCCATGACCTCCAGCTGGGCCAGGAGGGAGCCGAGCGACGACGCCTCCACCGGCCCCGCGACCACCGGCACCCCGACGGCGTCGGCCGTCAGTTGGCAGAGCAGGGTGTTTCGGGATCCGCCGCCCACGAGATTGAGCTGCCGCGGTGGGTGACCGGTCAGTGCGGAGAGGTCCGCGATGCCTCGGGCGTAGCGGGCCGCCAGCGACTCGAGGATCACGCGCACGATGGCGCCCTCGTCGAGTGCCTCGGTGTCCGCGCCCTGGCCGGCGAGCGACGCGGTGATCCGGGCCACCATGCCGCCGGGCTGAGCGAACTGCGGCTCGTCGGGGTTGATGACGCAGCGCAGCGACGGAGCGGCATTGGCCCTCTCCACCAGCTCGACGATGTCGTGCACGCCCCCGGCGGCCCTCCACTCCCGCTGGCATTCCTGCAGGATCCACAGCCCGGTGATGTTGAAGAGGGGGCGCAAGCCGTCGTCGGCGCGGGCCTCGTTGGTGAGGCCGAGCTCGTAGGCCTCGCGGGACATGAGCGGCTCGTCGCGGAGAACTCCGAGCACGGACCACGAGCCGCAGGACAGGAAGTAGGACTCATCCGCCGCGTCGCGCTGCAGTGCGTGTACGGCGCAGGCGGTGTCGTGGGCACCGGCCCGCACCACCGTCAGCTGCCCCAGCCCTTCCACGGTGCACGGGCCGACGACCGTGAGCTCGGGGGTGACCTCCCCGACCCAGGATCGGGGGATGCCGAGAGCCTCGAACACCTCGTCGCTGAACTCGTGGGCCCCCGGGCGCGTGAGGCCCGACGACGAGGCGTGGGATCGTGACCACCCGCGCACGCCGGACAGCAGGAATGTGACGTAATCAGGCAGCAGCAGGACCTGGTCGACGGTGGCCGCGACGTCCGGTTCCTCCGTGAGGAAGGCGAACAGCTGGTTGGCGGTGTTGATGGTGGCGGGCGCGATGCCCGTGGCGTTCCAGGCGGCCTCGTCGCTGAGACGCTCGCGGAACGCGGCGTGGGTGCGGGCGGTGCGCTCATCGCGGTAGGCGCGGCCCGGTGTCAGCCTCGAGCCGACGGTGTCCACCGGCACGTAGTCCACGCCCCAGGTGTCCACAGAGACGCTGACGGCGCCGGGGAAGCGGGCGACTGCGTCGCGCAGGCCGGCCACAACCTCGGCCCAGATGTAGTCCAGATCCCAGGCGAGGTACCCGTGCCGGCCTGAGCCTGCCAAGGGGCCCTGCAGTGTGGCCGCGTGCTCGAACCGCCGCACTTCCACCTCATGGACGACGCCGTCGTCGAGGGTGCCGGCGATGATCCGGCCCGACGACGAGCCGAGGTCGACGGCCAGCGCGGTGACGGTTGACACTTCTCTTCCTCCTGAGTGGTGGTTCGGTTGATCGATCAAGCGAGCCTGGGGAACCGCGAAGAAGGAGCCTGGTTCCCCGGAACATGGAATCGCGCGAGCGAAGCGAGCCCGGGGAACCGCGACGAAGGAGCCTGGTTCCCCGGAACATGGAATCGCGCGAGCGAAGCGAGCCCGGGGAACCGCGACGAAGGAGCCTGGTTCCCCGGAACATCGAATCGCGCGAGCAAAGCGAGCCTGGGGAACCGCGAAGAAGGAGCCTGGTTCCCCGGAACATGGAATCGCGCGAGCGAAGCGAGCACCGCGGGGCGAAGATGGACGCACGGGGCCGGAGCCCCGTGTTGGGTCACGGGGGCGCACGGGGGGCTTGCCCCCCGTGCGGGGGGTTCACGGGGGGCTCGCCCCCCGTGTGCTAGTTGTAGAGCGGGCCGAACTGCGCGCAGGCGCGGTAGTCGGCTCCCTCCAGATCGGCGGTGCCGAAGCCCAGCCAGTTCTTCGGCCGGAAGATCCGCTCACGTGACACGTTGTGCATGTTCACAGGGATGCGGAGCATCGAGGCCAGCGTGATCAGCTGGTGTCCGATGTGGCCGTAGGTGATGGCTCCGTGGTTGGAGCCCCAGGCGTTCATCACGTCATAGACGGACGTGAAGGCGCCCTCGCCGGTGATGGTGGGCACGAACCAGGTGGTGGGCCACCCGGGATCGGTCCGCAGCTCGATAGTCTTGGCCGCTTCGTCGGGCAGTTCGACGGTGTAGCCCTCGGCCAGCTGCATCACGGGACCCAGCCCGTCGACCCAGTTGATGCGCGTCATGGTCACGGGCACGTCCCCGGCGGAGCGGAAGTGCGTCGAGAAGCCGCCGCCGCGGAAGTAGCCCATGTTGGCCGGGTGGAACGTGGTGGCCTCGGTCATGGCGGAGATGTCCTGATCTGTCAGGTCCCACCAGGGCTTGATGACGTGGTCGCCCTCGTCGTCGGTGGCCGCCAGCGTGCCGTCCAGCGTCGTGGCGCCGGAGTTGCGCAGGTCGATCACACCGCCGGCGGCACGCCCCTCCGGGCGGTGCCCGGTGACCCGCTCGATGGCGTCCGCGCTCCAGTAGGTGCGCACGTCCGAGAAGATCTGCGCCCGGTTCGTGAGCAGATAGTTGACCATCATGGAGGCGCCGTTGAGGTTGTCGTTCTCCGTGGCCATGAGGCTGGGGCGGCGCTTGCCGTTCCAGTCGAACTGCGTGTTGACCAGGGTCTCCATCAGGTCGCCGTTGGGCAGGTAGTCCGTCCACTGGCGCTGGCCCTGGAAGCCGGAGATCAGCGCGCCGTGGCCGCCGGCCTCCTCCTCGAAGCCCATCTCGGCGAGCTTCGGGTTGCCCTCCATGAGGTCGCGGCCGATGAGCACCATCTTGGTGCTGTAGGCCCACCATGCCTCATGCTCCTCGGCCGAGGCCTGCCACTCCTCGGGGTTGAAGTCCTCGCCCTGGGTGAGGTTCTCGCGGACCCACGCGTAAGCGGCCTCGTACTCGTCCTTGTCGTAGATGCCCTGCTCGATCCGGCGCTCGATCTCCACCATGTCGACGTACTCGTTGCGCATGCCCAGGTAGTAGTTCCAGAACTCCTCCTTGACCACGCAGCCGGCGATACCCATCGACACTCCACCGATGGAGAGATACGACCTGCCCTTCATGAGCGCGACGGCCAGACCGGCACCCGCGTAGTCCAGCAGCCGCTGGCGCACCTCGGAGGGCACGGAATCGTCGTCTGCGTCCTGGACCTCTTCGCCGTAGATGCCGAAGGCGGGGATGCCCAGCTGGGTGTGGCCGGCAAGGGCAGCCGCGAGGTACACGGCGCCCGGGCGCTCGGAGCCGTTGAAGCCCCAGATGGCGTGCGGAATGGCGCGATCCATGTCGATCGTCTCGGACCCGTACGCCCAGCACGGCGTGACCGACAGCGTGAGCCCGACGTTCTCGCGGCGGAACTTCTCCGCGCAGGCCTGCGCCTCGGAGACGCGCCCGATGGTGGAGTCAGCGATGACGACCTGCACGGGGCTGCCGTCGGGGTATCGCAGCTCCGCCTCGTAGAGTTCCTTGACCCGCAGAGCCATGTTCATGGTCTGGTCTTCAAGGCTCTCGCGGACGCCGCGTCGACGGCCGTCGATGATGGGGCGAATGCCGATCCTGGGGTAGTTGGTCACGAATCACACCTTCTTTGTTTCTTCTTTGTGAGGTTCTTCGGTGGTGTCTGGACGTGGGCCGGGGTGGGCCCTGACGGACCCACCCCGGCGTCACTCACTCGTACAGGTTTGCGGCGATCTCAGGATCGTCGATGTTGCTGGCGTCGTACCAGGCGAAGCCGGAGTCGATGATCTTCGGCAGTTCCTGTCCGTTGATGGCCTTGATGGCCGCCACGACGGTCTCGTAGCCCATCTTCACGGGCGACTGGGTGATGGCACCGGCCTCCTGGCCGCTGCGGATGGCGTCGAGCTGGGCCTTGCCGGAGTCGAAGCCGACCACCTTGAGTTCCTTGCCGGACTCGATGGTGCCCTGGAGGGCGCCGATGGCCGAGGCCTCGTTGGAGCCGTAGATGCCGGTGATGTCCGCGTTGGCCTGGATGAGCGCCTTGGCGGTGTTGGCGGCGAGGCCGACCTCACCCGCGTACTGCGGCGGCAGCACCTTGATGTCGGGTGCGTTGGCTGCCATGTACTCCTGGAAGCCCTCGCACCGCTGCTTGCCGGTGGCCGAGGTCTGGTCGTGGCAGACCATGCCGACTGTGCCCTTTCCGCCCAGCAGCTCCACCATGTTCTTGGCAGCCTCAGCAGCGGCGGCCTTGTTGTCGGTGGAGACGGTGGTCAACGGGATGTCGGAGTCCACGCCGGAGTCGAAGGCGATGATCGGGATGTTCGCGGCCTGGATCTCCTCGAGCACCGGGCCGGCTGCGCCGGAGTCCAGTGCGGCGAAGCCGATGGCGGCGGGCTGCTGCTGGAGTGCGGTGCGGAGCTGGTCGAGCTGCTGCGTGACGGCCTGCTCGTTCTCCGGGCCGACGAACTCGACCTTGTACTTGTATTCCTCGCCGGCTTCCTCAGCGCCCTGCTTGACTGCCTGCCAGAAGCGGTGCTGGAAGCCCTTTGACACCAGGTAGATGGTCTGGGTGCCATCGCCCATGGGGACTTCGCCCTCGGCGGGCGCCGAGGATTCGGCCGGAGCGGAGGACTCGGCCGGCGCGGACGAGCTGGTGCTTTCCGCCGGGGCCGGAGCCGACGACGTGGGGGTCGAGGAGGTGGAGCAGGCCGTGAGGCCCAGGACGAGCACTGACGACATTGCCAGTGCGGAGCGCAACATGCGCATGGCGGTTTCCTTTCGGTTCTGGGAGGACCGCCCTCCCATGAGGTGGATGAAGTTGTGAGGGTCTAGACGGCAGAGGCGCGCTGGCGGCGCACGATGTCCGCGTAGACGGCCAAGAGGACGACGACGCCAGTGACGACGAGCTGCCACTGCTGGGCGACGCCCATCATCTGCAGCCCGACGGTCAGCGTCATCATGAGCAGTGCGCCCATCATGGTGCCGACGATGTTGGCACGGCCGCCTGACAGCGACGTGCCGCCGATGACCACAGCCGCGATGACCTGCAGTTCCATGCCCAGGCCCTCCGCGGGCTGAACGAAGCCGAACCGGCCGGAGTAGAGGATGGCGCCGAGGGCGGTGAAGATGCCGGCGGTGATGTAGACCAGCGCCTTCCACAGCTTGACGTTGATGCCGGAGAGCCGGGTGGCCTCCTCGTTGGAGCCGATCGCCAGTGCGTAGCGGCCCAGCAGCGTCTTGCCCAGGATCACGGCGGCGACGATGCCGAGGAGCACGAAGATCAGCGCCGCGTTCGACAGGAAGGGGATGATCCGCCCGTTGGAGATGAGCGAGTAGTCCGGGTTGGCGATCTTGATCGACGAGGCGTTGGAGATGATCAACGAGAGACCTCGGGTCACCATCATCATCGCCAGCGTGGCGATGAACGGCGGGATGTGCAGGTACGCGATCAGGAAGCCGTTGACCATGCCCATCACCGCTCCCACGAGGATCGTGAGGAGGAGGCCGATGCCGAGCGGGAGGTTCATGAACTCCGCCGACATGAAGACGCCCGCCATGACCGCGGTGAACGTCATGCCCGTGCCGGCCGACAGATCGATGCCGCCGGTGCCGATGACGAACGTGGCTCCCAGCGCGATCGTGCCGATCGCAGCGGCCTGGAGCAGGATGTTGGGGATCACGACGCCGGCGTTGAAGTTGGGGGCGAAGACCATGAAGAACACAAAGACGACGATCAGCGCTGCGAAGACGAACAGCTGCTGAAGCGAGGACTTGAGGAACGTCCGAATCTGTGACTGCTGGGCAGGGGCGGCCTTGGAGGCGGCTTCAGTGCTCACGCTGCGTTTCCTTTCAACTGAGCCTTGCCGACGGTGGCGAGCTCCATGATGTTCTCCTGAGTGGCGTCCTCGTTGTCGAGGAATCCCGTGATGTGGCCGTGGGCCATGACCGCGATGCGGTGCGAGACCCGCAGCACCTCCGGCAGTTCGGATGAGATGACGACGATCGCCTTGCCCTGGCCGGACAGCTGCTCAATGAGGTTGTAGATCTCCTCCTTGGCGCCGACGTCGATGCCTCGGGTGGGCTCGTCGAAAATCAGCACGTCGCAGTTGCGCACCAGCCACTTGGCGATGACCACCTTCTGCTGGTTACCGCCCGAGAGCTTGCCGAGCAACTGGTTGACGTTGGGCGTCTTGACCCGGAGCTTCTTCGAGTACTCGGTGCCCACGGTGCGGATCTTGCCGTCGAGGATGAAACCGCCGATGTGGAAGTCCTTCATGGCCGCCATAGCCGTGTTGGCCTTGACGTCCTGGTCCAACAGGACTCCGAACTGCTTGCGGTCCTCCGAGAGGTAGCCGATCCCGGCCCGGACCGCGTCGGCCGCCGTCCGGATGCCCACCTTCTTCCCGTGCAGCGAAATCTCTCCGCTGGTGCGGGGATCCGCGCCGAAGACGGCCCGGGCCACCTCGGTGCGACCGGCGCCCATCAGCCCGGCGAATCCCAGTACCTCGCCCTTGCGGACCTCGAAGCTGACGTCGCGCACCAGCTTCGTGGTGTTGAGACCCTCGACCTTGAGGACCACCTCGTCGGAGACCGGCTTGGTGCGGGGGCGCGCGTCGCCCGAGACCTCGCGGCCCACCATCATCGAGATGATCTCGCGGATCTCCACATCCTTGGTGACGACGGTGCCGATGTACTGGCCGTCGCGCAGCACGGACACACGGTCCGTGATCTCCTCGATCTCCGGCATGCGGTGGGAGATGTAGATCAGCCCGGTCTCCGGGGTGACGAAGTCACGGATCATGCCGAAGAGCGCGTCGGTCTCGGCGAGCGTGAGGGCCGCCGTCGGCTCGTCCATGACGAGGATGCGCGAGTCATAGGACATCGCGCGGGCGATCTCCACCATCTGCTGCCGCGCGACCGACAGGTCCCGCACGTAGGTCTTGGGGTTGAGGTTCATGCCGAGGCGCTCGATCAGGTCCGCGGCGTCGCGGTTGAGCTTGGCGTCGTCGATGTAGCCGCCCTTGTGGCTGCCGGGACGGCCGAGAAACAGGTTCTGCGCCACAGTGAGATCCGGCACCATGTTGAGTTCCTGGTGGATGATGCTGAGCCCCAGGTCCCGCGCGTGGTTGGTGTTGCGTACCTCCACCTGCTTGCCCTGCAGCCAGATCTCCGCCCCCGGATCCGGGGTGTAGATGCCTGTGAGGATCTTCATCAGGGTGGACTTGCCCGCGCCGTTCTCACCGCACAGACCGAGCACCTCGCCCGCATTGAGATCCAGGTGGACGTTGCTCAGCGCCTTGACGCCGGGGAACGTCTTCGAGACGTTCTTCAGCTCTAGAAGTGTGGTCACACGTACTCCTTCGTACCTGCCGGGCCCCGGGCGGAACCGCCCGACCAGCAACGATGTTAACGCTATCTTACGGGCGTGGTGTTGGCCAGCGCCGTTATAGAAGTGTGATGAACCGATACCCACTGGGGTATACGATGGCGCCCATGAACCTACGCACACCACTCCTCGCCCTCGTCATTGCCCTGGCCGCCCTGGTGGGGCTCAGCGCATGCTCAGACGCCGGCGCTGATACCGCGCGCACGGCTATCTCCGACGGCGCAGCCGTGATCGACGTGCGGACTCCGGCCGAGTACGACAGCGGGCACCTCGACGGAGCGCTCAACATCGACGTCCAGGCCGCGGACTTCGCGGACCGCGTCGGAGAACTCCCGAAGGACGACACCTACGTCGTCTACTGCCGTTCCGGCAGCCGCTCGGCGGCCGCTATCGACATCATGGAGGACCTCGGCTTCACCAACCTCGTCGACGGCGGCGCGTACGCGTCACTGAAGTAGCCCGAGCCAGAAACGGCGAGTGGCCGGCCCCCGAAGGGACCGGCCACTCGCCGTGTGAACCGTGGTTCAGCTCACTTGGCGCCCATCGTGGTGCCGGCGGAGCGGAGGTTCTCGCACGCCTCGACGATACGGGCGGCCATGCCGGCCTCGGCCAGCTTGCCCCACGCGCGCGGGTCGTAGTGCTTCTTGTTGCCGACCTCACCGTCGATCTTCAGCACGCCGTCGTAGTTGCGGAACATGTGCTCCACCACCGGACGGGTGTACGCGTACTGCGTGTCGGTGTCGATGTTCATCTTGATGACACCGAAGTCCACCGCGTCGGAGATCTCCTGAGCGGTGGAGCCGGAGCCGCCGTGGAAAACCAGGTCGAACGGCTTGTCCTTGCCGTACTTGGCGCCGACGGCGTCCTGGATCTCCTTGAGGACCTCGGGACGCAGCTTGACCGCACCGGGCTTGTACACGCCGTGCACGTTGCCGAAGGTCAGCGCCGTCATGTAACGACCCTTCTCACCCAGGCCGAGCACCTCGGCGGTGCGCATGCCGTCCTCGATGGTGGTGTAGAGCTTGTCGTTGATTTCAGCGGAGACGCCGTCCTCTTCGCCACCGACGACGCCGACCTCGATCTCGAGGATGATGTTGGCGGCCTTGGTGAGGGCCAGCAGCTCGTCAGCGATCTGCAGGTTCTCCTCCATCGGCACCGCGGAACCGTCCCACATGTGGGACTGGAACAGGGGCAGCAGGCCGTTCTTCACGCGCTCGGCCGAGATGGCCAGCAGCGGACGGACGAACGAGTCCAGCTTGTCCTTGGGGCAGTGGTCGGTGTGCAGCGCGATCTGGATGGGGTAGTTCTTCGCCACCTCCGCCGCGTAGGCCGCGAGCGCGGCTGCGCCGACGACCTTGTCCTTGATGGTGGAACCGGACGCGTACTCGGCGCCGCCTGTGGACACCTGGATGATGCCGTCAGAGCCAGCCTCCGCGAACCCCTGGATGGCCGCGGTCACCGTCGACGACGAGGTGATGTTGATGGCCGGGTACGCGAACTTGTTCGCCTTGGCCCGATCGAGCATCTCGGCGTAGATCTCGGGAGTAGCAATGGGCATGGATGCCTCTTTTCTGAGTGAGACTTCTGGTCGGCCCAACCCTATCGCCTCGCATCCCCCCGGGGGAGGCCGGGGTCACGCCGGCACGTCCGGGAGCGCCGCGTCCGAGGCTCGGCATGCGTGTTCAGCAGGCGCCTAGAGCACCCTGTCGAGGGCGCGGACATCCAGGCCCACTCGCCCCAGCGAGTACGCGCGGGCGGCGGAGTCGATGACAGCCGGGGTTGCGTCGAGGAAACTCAGCGGCACCTTCGCGACGGGGCCGGCGGCGGTCTCGAGCACCATGGATGGGCCGGCGCCGGACAGCCCCCCGCCGAGCTTGAGCGCGGCCACGCGGTCCCAGGGCACGAGCGCGGCGGGCGGCGTGATGAACTCGACCCCGTCGTGATCGAAGAAGAACGCCACGCCGTCGTGGATGCGGCCGAGGTCACGCTTGGCGCGCTGCAGCCCGACGATGGAGATCGCCAGCCAGAACACCGACGATCCCACCCAGAGGGCGACCATCGCGATGGTCCACTCCTGCGGCCAGTCGCGGCCCAGGGTCAGGATGATGACGGCCAGGATGGCCAGCGAGACGAGGGTGGAGATGACCCGCCAGCGCAGGGCACCGCGTTTCTGCGTCACGCGTGCCGCCGTCGGGAGAGGGGTCAGGCCCGCCGCGAACCGCTCTGACTGCATGCCCGCCACAATAGCGTCCAGGTCAGTGGGGAGCGGCGTGCTGGAGGGTCCAGTGGTACATCGCGATCGCCGCGGCTGCACCTGCGTTCATCGAGCGGGTCGAGCCCCGCTGCGTGATGGCGACGAGACGCTCGCAGCCCTCGACCATCGCGTCAGTCAGGCCCGGCCCCTCGGAACCGAACACGAGGCAGCAACGCTCCGGCAGCTGGGCCGATTCGAGCGGCACCGACCCCGGCAGGTTGTCCACGCCGACCGGGGTCACGCCCTCCCCTGCCAGGTACGCCAGGAGCGAGGCCTCGTCGTCGTGGTGGAGGACATGGAGGTAGCGGTCCGTGACCATGGCGCCGCGACGGTTCCACCGCCTTCGGCCCACGATGTGCACCGCCGCGACATTGAACGCGTTCGCCGTCCTCACGATCGAGCCGATGTTGAAATCGTGCTCCCAGTTCTGGATGGCCACGTGCAGCGGTACCCGGGTCCGGTCCAGGTCCGCGACGATCGCCGCCAGCCTCCAGTACCGGTATTGGTCGACGACGTTGCGGCGATCCCCCTCGGCCAACAGCTCGGGGTCCAGGTGGTCACCCTCGGGCCAGGGCAGGGGGTGCGGCTCCACGCCGACGGCGGGCGCCGTCGGATCCTCGGGTACTGACTCGGTCACGAGGCGAGCTTGTCCCAGTTGACTCAGCGAGGCAAACCAGGAACGCGACAGCGCCCCGGCTAATAGCCGGGGCGCTGCGTGCTGCGGAGGATCAGGCCTGCTGGATGGCCGAGATCTCGACCTCGATGGTGACCTTGTCCGAGACGAGGAAGCCACCGGTCTCAAGCGCGGCGTTCCAGGTGAGACCGAAGTCCGAGCGGAGGATCTGCGTGGAGCCCTCGAAGCCGACGCGGGTGTTGCCGAAGGGGTCCTTCGCGGAGCCCTGGTACTCGAGCGGGAGGGTGATGGAGCGGGTGGTGTCCTTGATGGTGAGGTCACCGGTCACCTCGACGACGTCGCCCTTGACCGCGAAGCCGGTGCCCTTGAAGGTCCAGGTGGGGAAGTTCTCGACGTCGAAGAAGTCGGCGGAGCGGACGTGACCGTCGCGGTCGGCGTTGCGGGTATTGATCGAGGCGGCGTCGATGGTGACCTCGAGGGAGGTGTTGGCGGGGTTCGCGGCGTCGACGGTGGCCGAGCCCTCGAACTTCTCGAAGGACCCGCGGACCTTGGTGACCATGGCGTGGCGGGCCACGAAGGAGAGCGCGGAGTGGGAGGGGTCGATAACGAAGGTGCCGTTGAGTTCGTTGAGGTTCATGTGGGTGTCCTTTCGTGGGCTGTTGGTACAACCCTAAACTAGGTTTGTTGAAATGTCAACGAGTATTGCCGACTTCATTCTCTGGGTAGCGGAAGGGCCCGCCCCCTCGTCGGAATGCGGGCCCCTCCACGGCTCCTGGTCAGCTGGTGAACGGCGGCCGGTACCCGCCCTCGCCCGCCTGCTGCGCGGGCGGCGGCACCACCGGCTGGCCCTCGGGTTCCTGCTGGGCGCGCTGGGGCGCCTGATAGGGCTGGGCGAGCTCGTCCTGGCGCGGTGCCTGGATCTGCTGTTGCGCCGGCTCCGGCGCCCCCGCCGGGCGCTGCGAGATCTCGCCGAAGTTCACATCAGGAGCCTGGCGCACCATCGGGTCGTTGACCTCGAAGTACGTGGCCTTCTCGAACTTCGCGAAACCGGCGATGATGTTGCTCGGCACGGACTCGATGCGCGTGTTGTAATCACGCACGTTGGCGTTGTAGAACCTACGCGAGGCGGCGATGCGGTCCTCGGTGTCCGTCAGCTCGCGCTGCAGCTCGAGGAAGTTGGTATTCGACTTCAGATCCGGGTACGCCTCCACCGACACGAGCAGGTTGTGCACGGCCTGCGTCAGCTCGGACTCGACGGCGGCGCGTTGCTCGCTGGGCTGCCCGTGGCTCTGCTGGGACAACGAACGGGCCGTGTTGCGCAGCGCCGTGATCTGCTCCAGCGTGTTGCGCTCGTGGGCCGCGTAGCCGCGCACCGTCTCCACCAGGTTGGGGATCAGCTCGTAGCGGCGGTTGAGCTCCACGTCGATCTGGCGCCACGACTCCTGGATGAGGTTGCGGCTCTTGACGAAGCCGTTGTAGGCCCCGACGCCCCAGCCCACCACCGCGAGCGCGATGACGACCAGGACGATGAGGATAATCAGGATGGTGTCCACAGGGATCTCCTTAGATCAGTCGTCTTCACGGTAGCGCAGGCGAGGATTCAGGCGCAGCACCCGACTGCTCACATCTGGTGATGGGAGTCCAGGAACTGGTAGACCTCGGTGTCGTCGACGCCGGGGAAGGTGCCGGGCGGCAGTGCGGCCAGAAGGTGAGCGTGCGTGCGGGCGCTGGGCCACGCGTAACCGGACCACTTCGACGCCAGGTCCTCGGGCGCCCGTCGGCAGCACGTCGGGTCCGGGCACGTGGAGACCGAGTGCTCGCGGGTGTCTCGGCCGCGGAACCACTTCGAGTCGCGGTAGCGCACGCCGATGCCGGTGGAGAAGTAGCCGGAGCTGGTCTGCTCCACCCGCGCCGTGCACCAGAACGTGCCGGTGGGTGTGTCGGTGTACTGGTTGAAGGCGTTGAACTTGTCCGCCACCCCGAACACCTCGCGCGAGGTCCAGTAGCGGCAGGCCGGCTGTCCCTCGATGGCACCCAGGTTGTCCTTGGGGAAGGCGACGCCGTCGTTCTCGTAGGCCTTGTAGATGATCCCGGACTCGTGCACGCGCTGGAAGTGCACCGGGATGCCGAGGTGCCTGGTGGCCAGGTTCGTGAAACGGTGTGCGGCCGCCTCATAGCTCACGCCGAAGATGTCGCGGAGGTCCTCCACCGAGAGCTCCCGGCGCTCCTTCGCCGCCCGCAGGAACTCGACGGCGGGCTCCTCCGGGAGCAGAAGTGCGGCGGCGAAGTAGTTGGTCTCGATGCGTTGCCGGAGGAAGTCGCCGTAGCTGCTGGGCGGCGAATGCTCCAGGATGTGGTGACCAAGGGCCTGGAGCAGCACGGATCGCGGCTCGTACTCGCCGGACCTCGCGGCGGCCAGGTAGATCCGCTTGCTCTTGAGGTCCGTCACCGACCTGGTCGAATGCGGCAGGTCGCTGACGTGGTGCAGCGTGAAGCCGAGGTGGGCGGTGATCTCCCCGATGAGGTGCTGCGAGAGCGGTCCTCCCACGTACCCGCCTCGCTTCAGCAGGCTCGCAGCCTCCTCCTCGATCGAGCCGAAGTAGTTGTCGCGGGCCCGCATCTCGTCGCGCAGCTGCGCGTTGGCCCGGCGCGCCTCCTCCGGGGTGGCCATGCGCTCGGCGGCGTCGTGGGCGAGTTCGCGATGGAGCGCCACCAGCGCCTCCAGCACGTCCAGCGGCATGCGCGGGGAGATCCGCACCGCGGGCAGTCCCTTGGCCTGTGCCAGGGGCGCCCGCATGAGGCGGTCGAGTTCGATCTCCAGCTGGGTCCGACGGCTGGGCACGGGGGCGGTCAGATCCTCGAGCGTGGCGCCGTAGACCCGGGCGAGGGTCTGGAGATGCGACGGCTTGGCCTCACGCTTGCCGTTCTCCATGAGTGACAACTGCGACGGCGCCAGCCCGGACTGCTCGGCCACCTGGCTGAGGGTCAACCCGCGCTCCTTGCGGAGGTGGCGCAGCCGCCTGCCCAGGGAAAACGGGTCGAAAGGGCCCTCGGCGTCCCCGCCTGGAGCGCGTTGCGCATCGTCGACTGGCATGAAGTTCAGCCTAGCGGAATTTCTGCATTTCTTTACGAGAAATACTTCTAGGAATTGCTGTCACAGCGGCGGAGGATCGTCACATCGCAAGGCACACGGCAGCAGGGACGCTGCCCCACCCGGAAGGACTCCCGATGATCACCGAACCCATGTCCGCAGAGCTGCTCGAGTACGACTGGCGCATCAACCCCCGCTGGGCCCACGTGCAGCGCGACTTCACGGCTGAGGACGTCGTCCGACTGCGTGGCCGCGTCCAGGAGGAGCACACGCTGGCCCGACGCGGCGCCGAGAAGCTCTGGCACCAGCTGCACAACGAGGACTTCATCAACGCGCTCGGCGCACTGACGGGCAACCAGGCCGTGCAGCAGGTCAAGGCCGGCCTCAAGGCCATCTACCTCTCCGGCTGGCAGGTGGCCGCCGACGCGAACCTCTCGGGACACACCTACCCCGACCAGTCGCTCTACCCGGCCAATTCCGTGCCGCAGGTGGTCCGCCGCATCAACAACGCGCTGCTGCGTGCGGACCAGATCGAGCACGCCGAGGGCATCCGCACGGTGGAGGACTGGCTGGTCCCCATCGTCGCCGACGCCGAGGCGGGCTTCGGCGGCACGCTCAACGCCTACGAGTTGATGAAGGCCATGATCGCCGCCGGCGCGTCGGGCGTGCACTGGGAGGACCAACTCGCCTCCGAGAAGAAGTGCGGCCACCTGGGCGGCAAGGTGCTCATTCCCACCCAGCAGCACGAGCGCACCCTCAATGCGGCCCGCCTCGCCGCGGACGTGGCCGGGGTGCCGACGGTGATCATCGCGCGCACCGACGCCGAAGCGGCCACGCTCATCACGTCGGACGTGGACGAACGCGACCAGGAGTTCATCACCGGAGACCGGACCAGCGAGGGCTTCTTCAAGGTCCGCCCCGGCATGGAGCCCAGCATCGCCCGCGGCAAGGCCTACGCGAAGTACGCCGACCTGCTGTGGATGGAGACCGGCGTCCCGGACCTGGCTGCGGCACGTGAGTTCGCCGAGGCCATCAAGGCCGAACACCCGGACCAGATGCTGGCCTACAACTGCTCACCGTCGTTCAACTGGCGCAAGCACCTCGACGACGCCACCATCGCGAAGTTCCAGCGCGAGCTGGGCGCGATGGGCTACACCTTCCAGTTCATCACGCTGGCCGGATTCCACGCGCTCAACTACTCGATGTTCGAGCTGGCGCAGGGCTACGCCACCCGCAACATGAGCGCCTACGTGGAGCTGCAGGAGCGCGAATTCGCCGCCGAGGAACGCGGCTACACGGCGACCCGGCACCAGCGCGAGGTGGGCACCGGCTACTTCGACACCATCGCCGCCGCCATCAACCCCGCCAGCTCGACCACCGCACTCGAGGACTCCACAGAGTCCGCCCAGTTCTGACACCACCTCGCTGAAGAGAAGGAGCACTCCCATGACGATCACCCTGACCGCCCCCGCACACACCCACACCGCCCAGGACACCCATGCCCCCGTCGGGCGGCTCTGGGTGGACCGGAGCCTCGTGGACTTCGTCGACAGCGAGGCGCTGCCCCTGACGGGCGTGTCGCGGGAGCGGTTCTGGGCCGGATTCGAGAGCCTCTTCACCAACTTCTCGGGCCGCAACCGGGCCCTCCTCGCGGAGCGCGAGCGGATGCAGCGGGCCATCGACGAGTTTCATCGGGCCACCCCCGGCACGCCCTACGCGCCGCACTACCGACACCTGCTGAGGCAGATCGGCTACCTGCTGGACGAGCCCGAGGGCGTCCGGGCGACCACCACCGGCGTCGACACCGAGATCGCCGAGATGGCCGGCCCGCAGCTGGTGGTCCCGGTCACGAACCGAAGGTTCGCGATCAACGCCGCCAACGCCCGGTGGGGATCCCTCTACGACGCCCTCTACGGCACGGACGTGATCAGCGAGGACGACGGGGCGCAGCGTGAGGGGCGCTACAACCCCATCCGCGGCGGCCGTGTCATCGCCTGGGCGCGGGAGTTCCTCGACCGTGCGGCCCCGCTGGCGGCGGGGTCACATGCGGAGGTCATCCGCTACGAGGCCGGGTCGCGGCTGCGGGCCACGCTCACGTCGGGGCAGGTCGTCGACCTGGCTGACCCCGAGTCGTACGCGGGGTATTCGGGGGCGCCCGACGCGCCGACGTCCGTCGTGATCCAGCACAACGGACTCGGCATCGAGCTGCGGATCGATCCGGCCGGCCGGATCGGGCGCGACGACCCCGCCGGCATCGACGACATCGTCCTGGAGTCCGCCGTCACCGCGATCATGGACTTCGAGGACTCGGTGGCCACAGTCGACGGGCCGGACAAGGTCCTCGGCTACCGCACGTGGCTGCAGCTCAACGACGGTAGCGCGGCGGAGGAGATGGACAAGGGCGGCCGCTCGTTCCTGCGGACCCTCGCCGACGACCCGCGCTTCACCCGCCCCGACGGCGGCGAGCTGCGGTTGCACGGCCGGGCGCTCATGCTGTGCCGCAACGTCGGCCACCTCATGACCACGCCGGCCGTCCTCGACGCCGAGGGCCGCGAGCTGCCCGAGGGCATTCTCGACGCGCTGGTCACGAGCCTGTGCGCCATCCCTGGCCTGTCGTCGGACAACGACCGCCGCAATTCGCGCAGCGGGTCCATCTACATCGTCAAGCCCAAGCAGCACGGGCCGGCCGAGGTGGCCTTCACCACAGACCTGTTCGGCGCCGTCGAGGACATCCTGAGCCTGCCGCGCACCACCATCAAGATGGGCATCATGGACGAGGAGCGACGCACCACGCTCAACCTCATGGCCTGCATCAACGAGGCGGCCGACCGGATCATCTTCATCAACACCGGGTTCCTGGACCGGACCGGCGACGAGATCCACACCTCGATGGAGGCGGGGCCGATGATCCGCAAGGCGGAGATGAAGCAGGCCTCCTGGATGGCCGCGTACGAGGACTGGAACGTCGACATCGGCCTCGCGAGCGGGTTGCCCGGCCGGGCGCAGATCGGCAAGGGCATGTGGGCCAAGACCGACCTGATGGCCGACATGGTGGCAGAGAAGATCGGGCACCCCTCCTCGGGGGCCACCACGGCGTGGGTTCCCTCCCCCACCGCCGCGACCCTGCACGCCACGCACTACCACCGCGTCGACGCCCGGGCCCGCCAGGGCGAGATCGCGGCGGGGGGGCGGCGGGCGACCCTCGACGATCTGCTCGAGATCCCGCTGGCGCCCCACACGCGCTGGACGCCCGAGGAGCGTCAGCAGGAGGTGGACAACTCGTGCCAGTCCATCCTGGGTTACGTCGTCCGCTGGATCGAGCAGGGCGTCGGCTGCTCGAAGGTGCCCGACATCACGGACACCTCCTTGATGGAGGACCGCGCCACCTGCCGGATCAGCTCCCAGATGCTCGCCAACTGGATCCGGCACGGGATCGTCTCGGAGGCGTTCGTGCTGCAGTCGCTCAAGCGGATGGCGGCCGTCGTCGACGCGCAGAACGCCGACGACCCGGCGTACCTGGCCATGGCGCCGACGGCGGGGAGTTCGTTCGAGGATTCGATCGCGTGGTGCGCGGCGCGGGACCTGGTGCTGCAGGGCACGTGGCAGCCGTCGGGCTACACCGAGCCGATCCTCCACGCGAGGCGTCGCGAGTTCAAGGCGAGGTTCGGGATCAGCTGAGGCCCCTGCCCTCTGAGGGGGGCTCAGTCGCTCGCGCCTAGGCGGAGGACTCTCAGAGGCCGAGGTCCGCGAGGTCCACGGCGTAGCGGTACTCGAGGCCGGCGTCGCCCACCTTCTCGGCGGCGCCGGTGCCGCGATCCACCACGACGGCGACAGCGACCACCTCTCCCCCGGCCTCGCGGACGGCCTCGACGGCCGTGAGGGCCGAGCCCCCCGTCGTGGAGGTGTCCTCGACCACGAGGACCCGCCGGCCCGCCACCTCGGTGCCCTCGATGCGGCGCTGCATGCCGTGGCCCTTGGCCGACTTGCGGACTACGAAGGCGTCCAGCCGGCCGCCCTCGGCGGCCTTCGCGTGCAGCATGGCCGTGGCGACGGGATCCGCCCCGAGAGTGAGCCCGCCGACGGCGTCGAAGTCCAGGTCCGCCACCAGCTCGTTCATCACGCGGCCCACCAGCGGTGAGGCTGCACCGTCGAGGGTGACGCGGCGCATGTCGATGTAGTAGTCGGCCTCCTTGCCGGAGGCGAGCGTCACCTTGCCGTGCACCACGGCCAGGTTCCTGATGTGGTCGACGAGTTCGCTGCGGTCTGTCATGTGGGCTCCGTGTTCTCCAGGACGCCGAATCCGACTGCGCGGTCCGGCGTATCGATGAGGTCTTCGTGGGTGGTCAGGGTGAGGATCGCCTCGGTGGGCGCGAGGTCCGGCTTGCCGGGGACGGGGTCGAGAACCCAGGACTCGTCGCGGTGCACGGTGAGCTGCGATGGGGGCAACGTGATCCGGTAGGTGTAGACGGCCTGGGCCGTTTCGATGATCACCTCGTCGCCCTCGGCTAGCTCAAGCACGCGGCCGAAGGGTTCCCCGTGCGTGATGCGCAGCCCCGCCAGGGCGGCGTTTCCCACCTGCCCGGGCAGCGCCGTCGACGGGTACCAGCCGACAGCCGCCTTCAACAGCTCAGTCTCGACGCCGGAGACGATGGGCCATTCGACGTCCTGGGACGGGATGCGCAGGATCCACGCCGGTTTTCCGGGCGCAGGAAGGGTGGGGACCGGGAGTTGCGGATCCTCGGGGGAATCCGGCGACGGTGTGGCTGAGGGTGTCGCGGCGTCCCAGGACGCGCGGAGCTCGGCGACGCTCTGGGCGGCGGCGCCTTGGGCGAGCCACGTGGTGCCGTAGATCTGCCAGCCGAGGAATCCGCTGACTGCGAGTGTCGCTGTGAGAAGCACGACCCCGAGGACGGCGAGGGGCGAGACCCCCGATCGCCCGGCGAGCGTCGGCTGGGGCTCCGCGGCTCGAGCCGGGGCCCCCATCGTCTCCCCGGAAGAGTCGGGAGCAGGGGCGCCGGGAGCCGGCTCCACGCCGTCGTCCGCGGCCCGCTTCGCTTCCATGGCGCCATTCTTCCCTACCCGGCCCACTCAGGCCCCGCCCACTCCCGCTGACTGCGCGCAGTGACTTCGGGCGTGGCGCCGCCGCTCACCGAGGGTCCTGCCCGGCGGTGGCGTGTGGTGACACGCGCGGCGTCCGCAGCAGCGGGACGCCAGTGCAGGGCCTGACGCTCAGGGAAGGGACCAGAGGGTGCCAGTTTGGGCACGATTCCGCGCGCGCGGGCCCTTCATTCACGACGTGGTGGGTGCAGCTAGGGGCACTCCTCCGTTCCTGAATGCCACCGACGTTCACAGGAGAGCGGCGCCCACTCCGCGGAGACGTGCCGGTAGTGCCGGTCACCCCGCCCCCGCCTGAGCGCAGAGGGCGGCACTGGGGCCCCGTCTCCGCGCACGAGCGTCCTGGACCCGGGCGTAACTGCAGGCCGGGGGCCCTCACCCCTCCGCGACACCCGCGGAGTCGAACGTCGCCATCTCCCGAAGGATCCGCGCAGCCGCCTGCACCGTCGGGAGGGCCAGCGCCGCGCCGGTGCCCTCGCCCAGGCGGAGGTCGAGGTCCACCAGCGGCTGCAGGTCCAGCCAGGTCAGCGCAGCCTTGATCCCTGGCTCGACGCCCGCGTGGCCCGCGATGAGGTAGCCGGTCACCGCTTCGTCGATCGCCGCCGCGACACACGCCGCGGACGCGGCGATCACACCGTCGATGATCACCGGCACCCGACGCGCCGCCGCGCCGAGGATGAACCCTGCCAGCGCCGCGTGCTCCAGACCGCCGACGGCGGCGAGCGCTCCCAGCGGATCCGTCGGGTCGGGGCGGTGCAGGGCCAGCGCGCCGTCGATCACCTGGATCTTCTTCGACAGCATGTCGTCGCCGGCGCCGGCCCCACGGCCCGTCACCGAGGTCACGGGCAGGCCCGAGAACGCCGCGATCAGCGCGCTTGCCGGCGTGGTGTTACCGATCCCCATCTCGCCGGTGAGAAGGATGTCGGCACCGGCGTCGATGGCCTCGTTGGCCGTCTCGATGCCCACCTCGAGGGCCGAACGGGCCTCGTCGAGCGTGAGCGCGGGCTCGACGGTGAAGTCGCGGGTCCCTCGCCGGACGTTGCGTGCGCGGATCCCCGGGTGGGCCGGGACCTCCGCCGCCACACCCACATCGGTCACCCAGACGTCGGCTCCCACCTGGCGGGCGATCGCATTGATCGCCGCGCCGCCGGAGGCGATGTTGAGCGCCATCTGGACCGTGACCTCCTGGGGCCAGGGGCTGATGCCCTGGGCACAGACGCCGTGATCGCCGGCGAACAGGCCGATCACCGCCCGCTGGGGAAGCGGGGGCGGGCAGGCGTCGGCGATGGCGGCGAGGCGGTTGCCGATCTCCTCCAGGCGGCCGAGGCTGCCCGGGGGCTTGGTGAGGCGCAGCTGGCGGGCCTCAGCTGCGGCAAGCGCGTGGGCGGAGGCGGGGCGGATGGCCGACAGGGTGTCATCGAGGAGGGTCATGGGTGTCCTTTCACGGATGGTTGTATGGCGTGGTGATTCCGCTCCTGGGTGGCACCGCGGAGGGGCGCCGGTTGGCGGGGGCCCTGGCCGGGCGCGACGCGGTGCTGTCGCTGGCCGGTCGCACGCGTGCCCCGCGGACCGAGGGCGGGGTGCTGATCGCGACTTCGGGCGCGTCCATGGCTGAGCGGCTCACGTGGCCGCCAGGTCGGTCAGGGCCGCGGCCAGGCGGCGGTGGAGGTCCGGAGTGCGGACCGCGAACCGCAACCACGTCGGCCCGAGACCCGGGAACGTCTCGCCGCGACGCACGGCGAACCCTCGCTCGGCCAGGGGCCCGCGCAGCGACGACGGGGACAGTGCCGCGGCGTCGGCGAGCACGAAGGGGGCCTGGCCCGGGACGACGGCGAGTCCGGCTTGGGTGAGGCGGGCGGCGAGGTCGGCGCGGGCCGCGACGGTCTCCTCCGCGAGGCGGGCAGCCTCGGCGGCGGCGCGGTGCGAGGTGCAGGCGACGGCCGCGCGGATCGCAGGCGTGGAGACTGACCAGGGCGGCTGCTGGGCGGCGAGGAGGTCGATAAGGGCGGGGTCGCCGACGACGTATCCGATCCGAAGCCCTGCCAGGCCCCAGGTCTTGGTGAGCGAGCGCAGCACGAGGCGCCCGGGCATCGAGGGCTCGATGAGGGTCTCCCGCTCCCCAGGGATGGCGTCCATGAAGGCCTCGTCGACGACGAGGGTCTTGGAGGGGAGCCCGAGGAGGTCCTCGGCGCGGTGGAGGACGCCGGTGGGGTTGGTGGGGTTGCCGACAATGGTGAGGTCGGCCGTCGGAACCTGGGAGGGGACGAGCCTGAAGCCCCCGTCAGGGCGGAGCAGGTGTCGACGGGGGTCGCGGCCGGCGGCGCGGAGCGCCGCCTCGGGCTCGGTGAACTGGGGATGGACGATCAGCGCGTCGCCCGGGATGGCGCGGGCGATGAGCGTGAACGCCTCCGCGGCGCCGGCGACCGGGAGCACCATCCCGGGGTCGACACCGTGGTGCGCGGCGATTGCGTCGCGGGCGGGGCTTGGGTCCGGGTAGGTGGCGACGTTGCCATCGCCGAAGATCTCTTCGGCGAGCCAGGCCGGTGTCGCTGGGACTCGGACGTTGACGGCGAGGTCGACGAGGCCTGGGGCGAGGTCGCTGTCGCCGTGGTGCAGGAGGTCGACTGTGCCGGGCACGAGCCAGGTTGGGTCGGGGGTGCGCGGTTGCTGTTCCTCCAGGCAGGGTCTCGGACCCCTCAGGGGATCGGGAACCGATCTGGAGGAACACCAGCCGCGCTGGTGGGTCGAGCCGGCCTCGGGAACGTTCCCCTTCGCCGGAGGCGCGAGGCGGGGGATGCGCTCCGCCGCCTCGCGGGAGGCCTTCCTGAGGGAGCGGGAATGGACCGAGTCGGCGAAGCGCTGCGCCAACTGGGGGTGGCCCGCCCAGTGGACGTGCAGGTAGGACGCGTGGAGGCTCCCCCCCGCGACACCGTCAGCCCTCCCGTCCAGCATCCACGCCGGCACGGCGCCCTCGGGCCCGTCCGCTTCCCTGGCTGCGGTCTCCCCAACCGGAGTCACCGTCGTGCGGTGGAACTCGTGCCCGGTCACCTCCTCCCCGGGGCGGCCAAGCAGCGTGGCCCGGTCCGTCGTCGCAACCCGGTAGCCCATCGTCAACCGCGGCCCCATCGCCGCGTCCGCCTCGACGGCGCCCACCATCCCGCGACCGTCCAGGCTCCGGCACAGGTACAGCAACCCGGCACACTCCGCGACCGTCGGCAGCCCGCCCGTGACCGCCTCCCGGATCTCGGCCATCAAGGCCCGGTTCGATGCCAACTCCCCCGCGTACACCTCCGGGAACCCGCCTCCGAGCCACAGCCCGGCGCTCCCCTCCGGCAGCCTCTCGTCCACGAGCGGGTCGAACTCCACCACCCGGCAACCCGCCGCGGCAAGCAGCTCGTCGGTCTCCGGATACCGGAACGTGAACGCCCGGCCGCCGGCCACGGCCACCACGGGCCGACGGTCCGACGGCGGCGACACTTCCCGCGCCGGGTCCCACGCCTCGCATCCAACCGGACCGACGGCACGAGCCACCGCCAGCAGCCCCGCCACGTCCACGTGCGCGGCCACCATGTCGCCCATCGCCGCGACCCTCGAGTCGTCGCGTTCCGCCACCGGCACCAACCCCAGATGTCGCGACGGCGCCTCGATGTCCAGTGCCTTCGGCAGCACCCCCAGCACGGGCAGCCCCACCTCCTCGACGGCGGCGCGGGCCTCCGCGCCGTGGCGCTCGCTGCCCACCTGGTTGAGGATCACTCCCGCCACGTGAACGCGGGGATCGAACCTCGCCATGCCCAGCGCCACCGCCCCGGCGCTGCGCGCCGTGTGCCGCGCGTCGATCACCAGCACCACCGGCGCCTCGAGCAGCCCCGCCACGTGCGCCGTCGACCCGTATCCCCCGGTGCCGAGCCGGCCGTCGAACAGCCCCATCACGCCCTCGATCACCGCCACATCCGCCCCGGCGGAGCCGTGCGCGAAGAGCGGCCCGATGCGCTCCTCCCCGCAGAGGAACGGATCCAGATTCCGGCCCGGCCGTCCTGTGGCGAGCCCGTGGTAGCCGGGGTCGATGTAGTCCGGCCCCACCTTGAACGGCGCCACCTCCAGCCCCCGCGCCCGCAACGCCGCCATGAGGCCGGTGGCCACCGTCGTCTTCCCCTGCCCCGACGACGGCGCCGCGATCACCAGCCGGCTCACCATTCGATGCCCGCCTGCCCGCGTTGGCCCTGCTGGAAGGGGTGCTTGACGAGCGTCATCTCTCACCGCGACACCGCCACGAGGTACGCCCAGCTCACGACGGCGCGCGCCGGCGTCCAGCCGAGCAGGCGGCCGATGGGCGCCGCGTGCTCGTGGTGCAGCCGGGCGAGCTGCCCGCCCCACCGTCGGTATGCCGCGACACACACCTCCTCGGCCTCCACCGTCACCCCGTGCACGACGATCCGGCCCCCAGGCGGCAACGCCTCAACCGCCCGATCCACCAGCGACGAGGTCGCTCCGCCGCCGATGAACACCGCGTCCGGCCGCGGCAGGCCGGCCAGCGCCTCCGCGACACCCGCCTCCACCAGCCGCACCGCGCCCGCCGGCGCAAGCCGGGCCGCGTTCGCCGCGACCCTCGCCGCCCGCTCCGGCACCCGCTCGACGGCGACCGCCCGCGCCCCGTCGGCGGCCCGGCACCACTCGATGGCCACCGACCCGGCGCCCGCCCCGAGGTCCCACAGCAGCTCCCCGGCCCGGGGGCGGAGCAGCGCCAGCGCGGAGGCGCGGATGTGCCGCTTGGTGATGAGCCCGTCGTGCTCGAAGACGTCGTCGGGCAGGCCGGGGGTGCGGCCGAGGAGGGTGCCGTCGGGGTCGGTGATCATGCGCGGGATCCTTCGGCGAGGAGGTCGAGGACCTGGTCGAGGTCGCGGGGGGCGCCGGGCAGGCCGAGGCGTTCGGCGAGTTCCAGCGGCCAGGGGCGGCGGAGGTGGGCGTCGCGGAGGAGGACCTCATCGCCGAGCAGCGACGGTGGCCCCTGCGCCACGCGGCCGCCCACCACGACGGCCACCTCGTCGGCCCAGGCCAGGGCGAGGTCGACGTCGTGGGTGGCCAGCACGATGCCGGCGTCCAGGCCGGCAAGGGTGACCAGCAGGTCGGCGACCCCGGCGGGGTCGAGGCCGGCGGTCGGCTCGTCGAGAAGCAGGAGGTCCGGCCTCATCGCCACCGCCCCCGCCAGGGCCACGCGCTTGCGCTCGCCGAAACTCAACTGGTGCGTGGGGCGGGCGGCGAGGTGCGCGATTCCGAGCAACGAGAGGGCCTCAAGGGTGCGGGCGCGGGCGGCGTCGTCGGTGAGGCCGAGGTTGAGCGGCCCGAACGAGACGTCCTGGGTGACATCCGCCGAGAAGAGCTGGTCGTCGGGGTCCTGAAGCACGAGTTGGACGCGACGACGGTGCGCCCGCAGCGCGGTCCGCGTGTGGGACAGCGGCTGTCCGTCCAGCGTGACCCGGCCGTCGGAGGGGCGCAGCGCGCCGGCCAGGCACTGCAGCAGGGTGGTCTTGCCGGACCCGTTGGCCCCGAGCAGCGCCACCCGGCGCCCCCGCGCGGCCGTGAGGTGTGCGCCGGTCAGCACCGCCGGCCCGCCGGGATACCCGACGACGACCCCCTCGGCCCGCAACATCACGCCACCGCCCATGAGGCCAGCCAGATGCCGGCGATGAGAGCTGCGCCCGCAGCCAGAGTCCAGGGGCGGGTGGAGCCGGTCTGCCGCAGCGTCGGCAGCGACTCCTCGTAGCCGCGCAGCTCCAGGCCCGCCTGCAGCCGGGTGGCGCGGCGCCAACTCATCAGCAGCACCGTGCCGACGCCGTCGACTGCGGCCCGGAACCGGCGCCGGAAGGGGGCCTCGCCCCCGAGTCGTGCGGTCTGTGCGGCCTGCAGCGCGAGCGCGCTGCTGAGGAGGACGAACAGCAGCCGGTACATCAGCTCGGCGAGCTCCAGCAGCGGGCCCGGGATGCCGCGACGGTGCAGCCAGCCGAGAACGTCGACCATCGGCGTGGTGGTGGCGAGCAGCAGGACGGCCAGTGTCCCCGCGACGCCGTGCGCGAGCATCTCCGCCGCCCGGAGCCCGCCGTCGGCGGTGACGCGCAGCCCGTCGCCCACCTCGACGGCCAGCGGCAGCGCGCCCACGAGCAGGAACGCCAGGGGCGGCAGCGCGACGGTGGCAACCAGCCCGGGTCGGATGCGGGCCGGGCCGAGCATCAGGAGCAGCGAAGCCGCCGCCACGAGCAGGCTCCCAGGCCAGGCCGGGGTGAGCAGAGCGGTCAGCACCAGCGCGACGGCGAGCCCCACCTTGTGCCCGACGGCGACCCCCCGCCACGGTCCGGCCCAGGCGGCGTCGTCGACGGCGGTGAGGTGGACGCTCACGTGAGTAGGCCGTTCACGACGTGCGCCGAGCTGTCAATCGGCCGAGCACGAAGCCCAGGAGGAGCCCGCCCAGTCCCGCCTGGAGTGCGAACAGGCCGGACTCGAGTTCCGGGCTGAGGCTCAACAACGGCCCGTACCTCGGGCCTCCGGCGAGTTCTGTGGCCGCAGCGTCAGTGCCGGCGAACTCGGCCCCCGAGGGTGCCAACGCCAGGCTCCCGAGATAGACCGCGACGATCGCGACGACGAGGGCCGCCCCGATCCACAGGTCGCGGCGGCTAAACACGGACATCCCCCCGAAGCAGGCCGAGCCCGGACAGCACCGGGTACGCCGCACGGGTCAGGAACCCGACCAGCAACACGCCGAGCAGCCCCTCGGCGACGGCCAGGGGGATCTGGGTGACCGCAAAGAGCGTGAGGAACTTCACGAGTGCACCCCCGAGCCCACTCACCGGATCCGGGTAGGCCAGCGCCAACTGGAAGGACGTCACGGCGTAGGTGGCGATGTTCGCCACCGCCATCGCCACGAACATCGACAACCACAGCGGAGCCGATAGCCGCGACGTCGCCCGATAGACCCCGTACGCCGCCCACGGTCCGACGACCGCCATCGAGAACGCGTTCGCCCCCAACGTCGTCAGCCCGCCATGAGCAAGCAACGTCGCCTGGAACAGGAGCACCAGCGTGCCGAGGAACGCCATCACCGGCGGCTTGAGCAGCACCGCCCCCAGGCCTGTACCGGTGGGGTGCGACGAACTCCCCGTGATCGACGGCAGCTTCATCGCGCTCACCACCAGCGTGAACGCGCCGGCCGCCGCAAGGATCAACTTGCGCTCCGGGTGCTCTCGCACCGTGGTGAGCACGGCGCGGGCGCCGTGGATGACGAACGGGGTGGAGGCGGCCAACCAGGCCGCGCAGTGCAATGGGGGTAGCATCCCCTCGGCGATATGCATCGCGATCTCAAGTCCCTTCGGCCGGGATGACGCGTCCCGGGCAGTCGGCCTTGAGGGGCCAGTTCCTGACTTCCCGCGCGACGGCGGTTCACAGTGGCGCGACCGTGCCGGCTCAACCCGGCTTCCTGGTCCCCTCGCGGATGAATGTGTGACGCCAGTCAACCACAACCCCCGTCGTCACCCGGCTACGGGGTCCACTACGGTGAGCGGCGTGCGCTACGACTATCTGACCGACGGCTCCGAGATCTACCGGGAGTCCTTCCGGATCATCCGCGAGGAGACCGGCCTCACCCGGTTCCCCGACGACGTGGCCCGCGTCGTCGTGCGGATGGTGCACGCGGCCGGAGCCCCGGACGTCGCCGACGACGTGGCCTTCACCCCCGGCGTCGTGGCCGCCGCCAACGCCGCCCTGAGGGCCGGCGCGCCGATCCTCTGCGACTCCTCGATGGTGGCCACCGGCATCATCGCCTCCCGCCTCCCCCGCGACAACGACGTCGTCTGCCACATCAAGGCCCCCCGCCTCGCGGCGCTGGCCGCCGAGAAGTCGATGACCAAGACCATGGCCGCGATCGACCTGTGGCTGCCCCGCCTCGACGGCGCCGTCGTCGCCATCGGCAACGCCCCCACCGCACTCTTCCGGCTGCTCGAGGTGGTCGCGGAGACCGGCGTGCGGCCGGCCGCGGTGATCGGCATCCCCGTCGGGTTCGTCGGCGCCGCCGAGTCCAAGCAGGCGTTGGCCGACAACGACCTCGGCCTCGAGTACCTCGTCGTCCACGGCCGACGGGGCGGCTCGGCCCTCACGGTGGCCGCCGTCAACGCCATCGCCAGCACCGACGAGCTGACCAACACCTCGCGCCAGGGCTGAGAATCGCTGGCATGACGCCGGCAGGGCTACGCTGAGGCGCATGCCCGCCCGCCGCCACGCACCCCGCGACGAGGTGGTGTACAAGAACAAGTACGTCGGCACGGTGGAGTACCACACCAGCCGCTCCGGCTATGGCGACGCGTCGATGGTGTCCTACCGGTTCCCCTGCCAGGTCCCGCAGAAGACGAGCCCTGACTTCGTGCTCATCCACGGCATCGGCGTGTCCGCGCGTTCGTACGGTCCGACGGCGGTGGAACTCGCCAACCACGGCGACGTCCACCTCATCGATCTGGCCGGATACGGCCGCTCGCCCCGCCCCCAACCGCGACCTGAGCATCGCGGATCACGCCGCGCTCGTCGGCAAGTACCTGCTGGCCGGGAAGGATCTCGACCACCCAATGGACGAGTGTGGCGCCGAGGTCCCCCTAAGAGCCTCGGCGCCACACGCTCACCACTGCGAATGAAGACCTGTCGGCACCCGGGAAGCCACGGGAAGAGCTCGCACAGGTCGGCCGGGGCGCCGACGGACCCCACCGCCCACGACCACTGCCCTGCGACGAGGTATCCGTAGATCGTCATGGGCGCAGTGTCGCCGCGATCCGGCGCGAACGCATCCGAGAGGGTACGAAAGTACCTTCCCGCGCTCCTCCGCTCGTCAGGCGAACGTTGCCGAGCCGTAGGATGACGGCGTGGGACGGAAAGCACTCTCGAGCGGCGCGCTGGAGGTCCTCATCGCGCTCGTGATCATCACGGCCGAATTCCTCGCGCCCCGAGCGCGGATGGTCCTGACTCCTGAGGTCGTGGCAATCGACATCGCCGCGTTCGTCACCGTGGTGGTCGCGGTCCGGTGGCCGCAGGTCGGCGCGGCATTGACCATCACCCTGGCCATCGCGGCGGCCGCAATCGACGAGAACTCCCTCGGCTTCTGGCCCTACCTCCTCCTGCTGCCGGTGGTCGCGGCCCTACGGAACGGCCGGTGGGCCCAGGCGGCGGTCATGGCGGCGACCGTGTTCACGGCGTCGGTGACCGCCTCCGCCCGCAAGCTCGGAGAGGAGTTCAATCCATTCGAGGTGATTCTCGGCTGGCTCGCCCTCGACGGCGTGTTCGTGCTCGTCGGGTTCGGCCTCAACGCCGTGTCGCGCAACGCCGCCGAGGCCGAGGCCCGTCGCCAACGCGACCTTCGCCTTCAGGCCACCCTGGATCTGCACGACTCGGTCGCCCGCGAACTCACCGTCATCGCTATGGAGGCGGACGCGGCCCACCTCGCCGGCGGCGCCACTCCAGAGACCCTGGCCGCACTGTCCGATCGGGCCCGCAACGCTGGAGCCGCCCTCCGCGACACCATCCGCATGATGCAGCTCGGAGAGGCCGAGCCGCAGGACGCGAACTTCCGGGAGACCCTGGCTTCTGAGGTCCGCGAACTCAAGCGTCGCGGCCACGAGGTCACCCTGTCCGGAGACCTCAGCCCCACCCTGCCCGCCTCCGTCGACCGCGCCCTCGCGCAGATCTTCCGGGAGGCTCTCCACAACGTGGCCAAGCACGGCCTCAGGCACGGCCCCTGCACCATCGTCGGCGAGCTGTCCGCAGTGGACTACCAGTTGGTGATCACCAACCGGATGAGTGCCGAGCAGACCCAGGGCACCGGCCTCGGCACGCTCGGCATGCGCCACCGTGCCACTCTGGCGGGCGGGAGCCTCCATATGGCATCGGCGCACGGCACCTGGACCTGCCTGGTGGAGATGCCGCTGACCGTGAGGCAACTGCAGACATGATCAGCGTCGGGATCTGCGACGACGACGCCCTCGTCCTCAGCTACCTCGCGAGCACGCTCGCGCGCGTCGACGACATCGCGGTCGTCCACCAGTGCGCCGGCGGGCATGAGGCTCTCGCCGCGTCCCAAGTCGACCTGTGGCTCATGGACGTCCGGATGCCGGGCATGTCGGGGGTGGAGGCCTGCCGGGCGCTCACCTCCCGCCCGGACCCGCCGCGCGTCCTCCTGCTCACTAGCCTCAGCAGCACCACCCTCACCGAGGCGCTCGGGGCGGGCGCCAGCGGGTTCCTGTACAAGGACACCCCCGCCAAGGCGCTTGTCGCAGCCATCCTGACCGCGCACGCCGGGATCTTCGTCCACTCACCCGACGCGGCGCGCCCCCTCACCACGAGGGTGACCAGCCGGGAGCCAGCGCCCGACGGAGTGCTGCGCGACGCCGTCGACCACGAGTTGATCCGGGCCATCAACGCCGGCCGCAGCTATCACCAGATGGCCGAGGCCTTGGGCATGTCCGTCTCGGGGGTCAAGAAGCGGGTCGGCACCCTCATGAGGCGCGCGGGCGTCAACAGCCGCCCCCAGCTGATGGCACAATCCGTCTCTTGGTCAAACGCATCCACCTGAGATGAGATGCCCCGCCCGGATGGTCCTGCTCCGACCTAGTTGACGGTCCAGCGCGGCTTGGTCAGATCGCAACCTTTCGGGATGTGCGTGTCATCGGAGACCTCAGCCGAGGCCGCGGACTCACCGCCGGTCAGTTCAACCGGCCGACCGAGTTCGAAGGTACCGTGCTCTGTCTCGAGTGCACCATGGTCACCCCAACTCGGGGCGCCGCGGAAGACCGGTAGGTAGTCGGTCCCATCTTCGGCAGTCAGGTATAGGCAGCCATCATTGAGCTGCAGCATCCCGCTGACCAGGGCCGTGGGTCCGCCGTCGTTTAGCGCCCCCTCCCGCCAAGCTACCTCGGGGGCAGCCTGGCTCGACGTGCAGCCGAGGCTCAGACCAACCGCAGCCCAAACCAGCCACACCATCCAGTGCTTCATACCGCCTAGTCAACACAGCGACCCGTCGCCGAACAAGCAGCGGGACCAAAGAGGGTACTTTTGTGCCCACCCATGAGTCGGCGCTACCCGTTCCTCTGCACACTGCAAGGCAGGGAGCGACGCTCGGTCCGACCCCGGCCCCAGCCAAGAAAGCGCTCCCGGTACGCTGGCGACGTGCCCGTCACCGCCCCCCAACCTGTGACTAGAGGCTGCTGACGATGGCGCGCCGCGGGCAACTCGATGACTCCAAGCTCCGGCCCGGCTGGACCACCGGCGCCTGCGCCACCGCGGCCGCGACGGCCGCCTACGAGGCCCTGCTCACTGGCGAGTTCCCGGACTTGGTGGAGATCGAGCTGCCCCTGGACCGCCGGCCGTCGTTCGCCCTCACCCTCGAGCAGCTGAGCGACGGTGTCGCGATGGCCGCCGTCACCAAGGACGCCGGCGACGACCCCGACGTCACGCACGGCGCCCTCGTCCGCGCCTGGGTGCGCCCGGGCCCGCCGGGCTCGGGCGTGCGGTTCGTCGGCGGCGCCGGCGTCGGCACCGTCACGCTGCCCGGGCTCCCGCTCCCTGTGGGCGAGCCGGCCATCAACCCCGCTCCACGGGCGATGATCACGGCAAACCTCTCCGCCGTCGCCCGCCGACACGGCGTGTCCCTCGACCTCGAGGTGACCATCGGGGTTGACGACGGCGAGGCCATCGCCCGGCACACCTGGAACCCGCGCATCGGCATCGTCGGGGGGATCTCCATCCTCGGCACCACAGGCGTCGTGGTCCCCTACTCGTGCTCCGCGTGGATCGATTCGATCAGGCGCGGCGTCGACGTCGCCCGCGCCGCCGGCCTGCAACACCTGGCCGCCTGCACCGGCTCGACGTCGGAGCGCGTCGTCGCCGAGCTGTATGGCCTGCCCGAGCTGGCGCTGCTGGACATGGGTGACTTCGCGGGGGCCGTCCTGAAATACGTCTCCCGGCACCCCGTCGAGCGCCTCACCATCTGCGGCGGGTTCGCCAAGCTCACCAAGCTGGCCGCCGGACACCTCGACCTGCACTCCCACCGCACCCAGGTGGACCTGTCCCACCTCGCGGGCCTGGCCATCGAGGCAGGCGCCGGAGAGGCGCTCGCCACGGCGATCCGTGCCGCCAACACCGCGGCAGAGGCCCTCGGCCTGGCCGAGGCAGACGGCATCCCGCTGGGCGACGCCGTCGCCACCGCGGCCCAGGATCACGCCCTCGCCGTCCTACGCGGGGCCCCCGTCGCGGTCGAGGTCGTCTGCATCGATCGGGGCGGCGCCATCGTCGGCAACTCGGCTTGATGAGGGATGCGGCACGTCGGTCCGGTGAATGTCGGGGATGAGCGCAGACGTTCCAGGGTCCTACCGCCTCAGGTTCTTGAGTCCCTCCCCTACGATCTCGAGCTGCCGCTCATCGCGCACAGATACAAAGCCATTCCCGAACCGTCAGGATCCAGCCAGAGAACCACAGCCAGCCCGGGCAGCAGAAGGCCGATCCCCAGCCCCAGCCAGCGCAAAGCGACAAGCGCCAGCACCAGCGCCAGCACATCCGCCGCCAACGCAGCCACAGAGATCCGACCGCCCACGAACGCAAACACCGAAGCCGCAATCATCAGCAGCGCGACGGCTGACTCAGCCCCACCCCACGCCAGCAGGCGATTCACCACCATTGCACGCTTCACGAGCACCCACCCTAGGACGCCCACAACCCCGACACCCACAAGAAGGATCTTTCGTACCCCATCCGGGCACGAATGAACCCACCCACACCCCACCGGCGCCTACACACACCGGAACCCTGTTGTATGAGCAGCATGTCGATCCTGGTCTCGCTCCTCGCACTGCTACTGCCCATCGTCGGCCCCGCTGACGCGCCCCCGCGCCCCGACGCCGAGGCCCGAGACATCTGCACCGTCTTCCCCTGGTACCCGGGCTGCTGACCACGGGCAGCCCTTACACACCCAGGGGAGCCATCCCTCATGTGAGTGTTGCCCGCCCACCTGACGGAGGCGATGCGGAGCCGACATTCTCGACACGCACGACGCGGCAGCCCCGTTCGACTGGCTCCGCGACGGCGCCATCTACGTTTCCGCGACACCCGGGGTTGGTGAGCAGGCACGAGTCATCGTCGACGATGTGGGTCAACTCGGCCCCACCGAACGCGGTCTCCGGAGGTTGCTGGCGCCCACCGACCCCGGGAACCTGGGCCTCTCCTCCCCACGGGACCTCGCCGAGACCTCCCAACTGGTGGGCGGGGTCGTCCGGTTGGCCGGCTACGAGACCACCCTCATCGTCCTGCTCGTCGGCGCGCTGTTCGTTGGCGCCGTCGCCCTGGCCGACGTGCTCATCCGGCAGCGCGACCTCGGCCGACGGCGAGCCCTCGGCATCAGCCGCTTCGACCTCATGAGCCTGATCGTTCTTCGCGCCGCGCTGTCCACCACCGCCGGCGCGGTGCTGGGCATCGTCGCGGTAACGGCCTTCGGCATGGCCACGGAAACCATCGCTCCGCTCGGGCATACCGCCGCCACCGCCACCCTCGTGGTCGTGGCGGCCCTCGTCGCGACGGTGCCCGCAGGCATGGTGGCCGCACACCGCGACCCCGTGGCGGTACTCCGAACGGCCTGACCAGTCGCGGATGTTGTGGGATCCGGTCCCTGGCCCCGCGTGCCCGCGGACCCAGCTGGACCTGCCTAACTCGTGCCCTGTCTCGTGACCTGGCCGACGAGCAGGGCGTGACCGTGCGTCGATCCGACATTCTGCGCGCCTGGATCACCGCGTACGGCACCGCCACCGCTGGCCCCCCGGCCTGGGAAACCGTCAGGACCGCCGCAAGCCCCGTCGACGTGGACCGGCCCAGCAAGGCGACCACCATCCGCTACCGGGACTGACTGACTCCGCTGTGGCTGCTCGACCCAGTACCCGCCCCGTTACTCTACGGCGCCTCCCTCAATGGCCTGTCCGAAGGCCCCCAAACACCACCACGCGGACCCCGCCCTGGCCCCCCGGCTCACGAAGACCGGAGCATCCGCCCTCCTTGACGGCGCCGCCCGCTGATGAGCGGGAGATACCACACTGGTATCATGAGGACATGGCGATGACACTTCGACTGGAACCAGAGGACGAGAGGGCCCTCGCACTGCTCGCCGAGGCAGAGGGGGTGAGCAAGCAGGAAGCCACCGTGCGCGCCATCCGTGAAGCAGCAGCACGACGGCTCCGCGAGGACAAGGTACGACTCCTGTCCACTGCGGCTCGGGCACGCTACGCCGATCTGCTCGACCGGTTGGGCCATTGATCGAGTACCTCACCCTCGAGGACGTCTTGTCGTTGGTGGAGGACCTTGGAGTTGGCCCCGTTCGCGACATCGGACTGCTCGACTCCGCGGTCCACCGCCCGCGTGTGAGCGTCTTCGGCAGGGATGCGTATCCCGGCCTCGACGACAAGGCAGCGGTGTTACTGGAATCGTTGGTCGGAAACCATGGCCTGGTCGATGGGAACAAGCGTCTTGGCTGGCTGTCGCTGGTGGTGTTCTACGGCCTCAATGGCATCGACTTGGATGCGCCTGACGGCGAGGCGTACGACCTGGTTATCGCGGTCGCCAGCGGGACCGCGACGTACCAGGAAGTATCGACCCGCCTCACGTCTTGGCAATGACCACCAGCGGTAGATCCGGATGGCTTCAGGCGGTCTTGTCCTGGTTGAGTCGGTCGAGGATCCAGGAACGCACCAGGGTCGACGGTGGAAGGTGCTGGGCGTCGGCGGCCTGCTGCACCCGGGCCTGCTCGTCTTCGCTGAGCCGGATCGAGTACACCTTTGTCCGGTTCGGGCGGGACGGTCGCGCGCCCTCCGGGTAGTCGTTCTCGCGGGTTCTCTCAGACTCATCTCGCAGGCGAGCCGCCAGCGCAGGATCAATTGTCTTTGCCATGTCTAGTCCCCTCTCGATAGAACCTCAGATCGGCACCCGTTGCCGGCCACGCATTGATCCCGTGCAGATCCCCATCAGCGTCTCGGAACGCGATGACGACCAGCACTCTTCCAGCAGCCGTGGAGAAGCCGATGAATCGAGAAGCACCCATCCGTGACTTCGGGTCCGGCTCGAACGCCGCGAGGTCCGGATCATCCATCACCTCCTGCGCCCAGTTCGGTTCGACGCCACCCCCGCGCGGGGTAACGGTCGCCGCGATTTCGGATGTACGCCGCGGACTCGTCGTCCCAGTTGAGTTCCTCTCCCACGTCGCCCAGTGTACCTTGCGTCGGACAATGTAGTACGACACCGGGTTCGTAGCATGTCAGGTGCCGGAGGCCATGTAGGCGGCGAGGATGTAGTTGGGGTGCCTGTCGAGGTTCTTGCGGGCGCGGTCGTAGCGCATGGTGGTTCTGGGGTCTGCGTGTCGGGCGGCGATCTGGACGTCACGTAGGTCGACTCCAGCGTCGAGCATCGTGGTGACGAACGTGTGCCGCAACATGTGCGGGTGCATCCGCGGCAGTTGGATCGCGGCGGACTCGGCGAGGTGCTTCAGCCGCCGGGTGGCAGCGTGGCGGTCCATCCGAGAGCCGCGACGGTTGAGCAGGATCGGCCCTTCCGCTCTTCCGGCGACGGCGTGTTCGACCGCCCGTTGAACCGCGGGCGGGAGTGGGGTGAGGACGACCTTGCCGCCCTTGCCGTGGACCTTCAGCACGCGGTGACCATGCTCCTCACCGAGGTCCTGGATGTTGGCGCCGCATGCTTCGAAGATCCGGAGTCCGAGCAGTCCCAGCATCACCACCAGGGCGAAGTCGTTGACGTTAGCCGACAGCCGTGAGGCGCTGAGCATGGCCTCGAACTGAAGGTGCGAAAGGCCCAGAGTCGGGGACTCCGGCGGCACGTTGGGGCGCCTGACGTAGTCAGCAGGCGACGCCGGGATTACTTGGTCGATAACGCAGGTGCGATAGAAGCCTGCCATCACCGAGACCCGACGGCTCACGGTCGAGGGCTGGAAGTGTCGCACCTCCTGCATCCAGCGCACGTACAACTCGATCTGCGCCCGACTAGCCTCCAACGGCTCCAGACCCCGCTCGCGACACCACACCAGAAATGCCCGCAGGTCTGATTCAGTATGGATGAGTATTCGGTCTTCTGAGCGCCAGCGGTATTGCGGTTGAGCGCCATCCGTCGCCGTGCGGGTTCGTGGGGTTGAGCGCCACCGGTTCGTGTCGGTGAGCGCCGGGTGCGGGGTTCGTAGGCTCCTCCTGCCGTGTGGCCTATCACGCGGCAGAAGGAGTGATTGGGATGGTACGCAAGATCAAAGCGAAGCTGGTGCTTCGGCTCCGCGAGGAGGGGTTCTCGGGCAGGCAGATCGCCGCGCAGGGCATGTCACGCCATAGCGTGACCGCGGTCATCGAGGCCGCCGAGCGGGAGGACGTCGGCTGGGACGACGTCGCCGACCTGGACGAGGCGCAGGTGTATGCCCGTCTGTTCCCGGGCCGCGGGGAGCATGAGAGCGTCCATGCGCAGCCGGACTGGCCGTCGGTGCATCGCGAGCTCGCCCGGGTCGGGGTGACGTTGAAGCTGCTCCATGGCGAGTACGTCGACCGATGCCGCGTCGAGGGGTCGACGGCGATGGGCTATGACCGGTTCTGCAAGAACTATCAGCAGCATGTCCTGGTCAGCGGGGCCGCGTCGCGGATCGGTCACAAGGCCGGGCAGAGCATCGAGGTCGACTGGTCCGGGCCGACGATGCAGCTGACCGATCCGGTGACCGGGCAGCAGCAGCGCGTCTACTTGTTCGTGGCCACGTTGCCGTTCTCCCGCTACGCGTTCGTCGAGCCGGCCCTGGATATGCGGCAGGACACGTGGCTGCGGGCGCATGTGGCGATGTTCGACTGGTTCGGCGGCTCCGTCCCGCGGATCGTTCCAGACAACCTGAAGACCGGCGTGATCAAACACCCCGCCGAGGGTGAGGTGGTCCTCAACGACGCCTACCGGGAGTTGGCTGCGCACTACTCGGCTGCGGTGCTACCCGGCAGGGTCCGGAAACCCAAGGACAAGGCCAGCGTCGAAAACACCGTCGCGCATGTCGCGACGTGGGTGATCGCCGGGCTCCGGGACCGCCGCTTCGCCACGCTGCCCGAGCTGCGCGCCGCGATCTACCAGCGGGTGGAGGCCTACAACCGTGAACCCTTCCAGAAACGCCAAGGCTCCCGGCTGAGTGTGTTCGAAGCGGAGGAGAAGCCGCTGCTGCGGCCGCTGCCCGCGGTCGCGTTCGAGATCAGCCGCTGGGTCTACGGGCGACGAGTCCAGAAGAATGGGCATGTCGTGTGGGAGAAGAACTTCTACTCCGTGCCGTATTCGCATATTGGTCGCAGTGTCGATCTGCGGGTCACCGACACGATGCTCGAGGTGTTCACCGGTCACACGCGGCTGACCAGCCACCTGCTCGCACCACCAGGCGTGTTCAACCAGTACCGCACCCACGACGCCGATCTGCCCGAGGGGCCGCGCTACCGGCAATGGGACGCGGCCAGGGTCCGCCAGTGGGCGGGCCGGGTCGGGGAGAACACGCTGACCGTGGTCAACCGGATCTTCGAGTCCGTCCCGGTCGATGAGCAGGGCCTCGATGCCGCGCTGGCGGTCCTGCGGCTCACTCGCCGCTACTCGACTGAACGCCTCGAAGCAGCCTGCCAGATCGCCTTGGCGTCCAGGGTCCGCTCGCCCCGCTACGCCCATCTGAGGCCGATCCTGGAAACCAACCAGGACCACACCCGCAGCCGAGGGCCGGGGATCGAACCGGAGAACGGCGGCGGTGGGCCGGTCGGGTACGTGCGTGGGGCCGACTACTACGGAGGCGCACGATGACCCGGATCGATACCGAGACCAAACGCAAGCTCCGCGAGATCGGCGCCACCTGCCTGGTCGACGCCCTGGAAACCCAGGACGACACCCTCACCCTCGGGATGGTGTTCGAAGAACGCATCAAGCTGGCCGTCGACGACGCCCACGCCACGTTCACCCACGGCAAGGTCGAAGGCCTGATCCGCCGGGCGGGGCTGCGTTACCCGAACGCGGACTTCCGCCGCCTCGACCTGGTCGAACAGCGTGGCCTCGACCGCGGGGTGATTGCCCAACTGGGCACCTGCACCTTCATCACCAGACAGCAGAACGTCGTGTTCCAAGGCTTCACCGGATCCGGGAAGTCCTACCTCGGCTCCGCGCTGGCGAAACAGGCCTGCCAGCACCGGTATCGGGCGCACTACATACGCATGCCCGACCTCGAAGAGGCCTGGGCTGCGGCCAGGGACCGGCCCGCCGGGAAGGAGAAGTTCCTCCGCAAATACGCCGCGTTCACGCTGCTCGTGATCGACGAATGGCTCCTCGACCCGCCCGACGACAGCACCCGCAGCATGCTCCTGGAACTGCTTGAACGCCGCTACGACGCAGTCTCCACCGTGTTCTGCACCCAGTACGCGAAGAAAGACTGGCACCAGCGCCTCGGCTCCGGAGTCCACGCCGATGCGATCATGGACCGCATCGTCCACAACACCATCTGGATCGAAACCGGCGGCACCAACATGCGCGAACACACCGCCACCGCATAACCCAGAGCCGGTGAGCGCCACCACGACCCCCGGTGGCGCTCACCGGCACTACCCCCGGCGCTCGACCCCAATATCCAGTGGCGCTCAAGCGCGATAACCAACGGCGCTCACACGGTCAAATACTCACCTGAACTGGCAGGAGGCAAAGTTCACCGAGCAGGAGATCCTCGAACGGATCGAATTCCGCCACTACGTCGAAGTGCAGTTCGACCGAGGGGATTTCGGTTGGGTCGCCGAGGAGGGCAGCGTTCCTGTGGGGGTGGCATGGGCCGTATTCCTCCCCCGCGACGATGCGGGCTACGGGTTCGTCGACGAGCGGACTCCGGAAGTCAGTTTGTGGGTGAGCGCAGGTCATCGTCGCATGGGGATCGGCAGAAGCCTGCTACAACGCCTTCGAGCAACAGCCTCGTCTCGGCACATCGCCACGCTCAGCCTGTCGGTCGAACCCGATAACTACGCCCGAAAGTTGTACCTCTCGGAGGGCTACATCCCGGTGGCAGGGCGCGAAGACGATGGCGTCATGGTCTGCCCCACGCTTCCTGCAACCCGAGCCTGAGACGCATTCAATCCGGCAGGATGGACCGCGCTCGCCGCGGCATGTGCGGATGTTCGGCAGTCCCACGGCCGACCGGTTCGGAGCCCAGCGAGCGTGCCGTCGTGTCAGTCGGATGCCCGCAGCAGCGCCTACACCTTCGGAAGTCCGTGTGACCAATCGGCATCGAGGAGTTGGCTGATCAGACCTACGTACTGCGCCCGATCGAAAGCCAGATCCCGATCCCCAGGCCAGTCCTGCCCCGGATCATAAGGCGCGTACGGCTTGTAGCTGACCTGCCATCCGATGTCGCGCCAAAGGACACTCTCTGAAGTCACGTCGATCCAGGTGCTGAGCGCTCCGCAATCGAGGTCCCCGCAATAGCAGTAGAGCAGGCCCACCCGACCGTCCTCGAATGCCGTACCTGCAGGAGCACAAGGCGTGCCACGCAGGTGCAGGAACCGATCGAGCCTCGTCCGGTGGAATCGGGGCTCGAACATCGGAGGCGCGATGGCGTCTCCCCGAAGTCGGAGCAGGTTCTCGGTCCGCATGTGCTCGTCCTCGGCATCCCGGGCCTGAAGCATCGTGACAACCCTGTCATCGGCACTGGGCGAGTACAGGCGACGCAACGGCACCCCGTCCACCGTCCACTCCAACCACGGGTACGTCGGCTCCAGCAGACCGGACTCAACTCCACGAGAGTCAAGCTGCGCCACCCGCACGCCCAAGGTGCTCATGGCCAAACGATATGCCTAGGCGCACAACAGCACAGTCTGCGACCCGCCTGTCTGGACGCCTCGAGTCGGCCTCTGAGGCCGAGACGGGACAAGACCTCGTGCTGAAGTCCGGCTACCGGCGTTCGTAGATGTAGCGGCGGTGGCCCACGGCAACCACAAGGACGAGCAGCACACTGTCGTGGACCTCGTAGACGATCCGGTAGTCACCGGTCCGGACACGCCATTCGCCGTCACCGCCAACCAGCTTCTTCGCACCGCTCGGGCGCGGTTCGCTGGCAAGGAGTTCGATCGCCGCCTGGACCCGCCGCTGGGCGGCGCGGTCCAGCTTGCGTAGCTGTCGAACCGCAGCGGGCGCGACCTCGATCCGATAGCTCATGCCAGGCCGAGGTCGGCCTTGACCTGCTCCCAGGGGATCGCCGACCCACCATCGCCGATCTCGACACGTGCCGCGCGGACAGCCTCGAGATCGGCCAGGTCTTCCGCGGCCGCAATCAGCCGATCCAGATCATCGGCATCGATGACCGCGGCCACCCGCTGCCCCCGACGAGTCAGGTACACCGGGTCGTGACCGACGCGTGCCGCGTCCACGACATCGGCGAGGCGTGCGCGGGCGTCGCTCACAGTCATCTCAGTCATGCCACCCATGGTAGCCGCTGGAACAGCCGAAACGTACAATTCAGCATCTCCATTTGTCACGAGACGAACGCGCGACTCTCGGCATGAGCGTGAAACTGGCCCTGGCGCATTCGGGCAGCACCCCGGAACGAAAGCCGGTCATTCGCCTTGAGTCGACTGTGGCGGATCCGAGAGGGCCACCACGATCGCATCGCGGACATCGCGCGTTCGTCGCGGCTCCCGGTTCCCGACCACGCCGACCGTCACGCCCCGCACCTCCGCCGTAGCCGGGGTCCACGCCGAACCGCCGCGGGCGTCGTCGGCCCGCACGCAGAACGTGTGCCTGAGCTCCGCGCCCTCCGCGACCTTCGCATTCACCTCCGGCGAATCCGTGGCCGCCATGACGTACCAGGTGCCGTCGAGGTCGGCGTCGGCGAACTCCCGTGCCAGCCACGTCACGCGTCCCGCCGCGACCAACGCCTCCAGCGCCCCCGTGATCTCCGGCGAGACCACCCTGACCCGGGCGCCCGACTCCACCAGCCGCGACACCCGCCGGCTGGCCACCTTGCCGCCCCCGACGACGAGCACGTCACGCCCACCGAGCATCAGACCCGCCAGGTAGGCCGGCGACCCGCCCTCCGACACCGGCAGCGTCTCCCGGTACCGCTCCGCGACCACGTCGGCCAGTGCCGCGCAGGCCCCGATCACCTCGGCCACCCGCACCTCCGCGTCCGGGTGCGCGCCCTGCCACTCGGCGGCCTGCTCGCGCGTCCAACCCTTGAGCCGCCCCGCGAACAGCCAGTGCCCCATCACGACGATCCGCCGCGCCCCGTGCGCGTACGCCCGGTCCAGCACCTCCGGCAGCGAGGGCCTCGTCACCTGGATGAACGCCGCCTCGACGTCGGCCCACCCGCCCCGCTCGAAGAGCAGCCGCGCCACCCGGAGGTGGTCCGCGTTCGCCTCGGGCACCAGCGCGCCGCGGCCAACGAACACCACCGTCGTCTCCCCCGGTGCCCACTCCCCCGCCGCCTCCACCAGCCGCGTCTCGACGGCCTCGATCAGCCGCGGCTCCGGGCCGAGGTGGCGCGCGTACTCCACGCGGCTGCCCGGCACCCGCGCCGTCGCCTCCGCGATGAACTGCGGGATGTCGGAGCGGACGTGGCCGCCGGTGCCGAGCATGAGTGGCACGACGACGGCGCGGCGCCCGCCGTCGGCCAAGGCGTCGACCAGGGCGTCGGGGATGGTGGGCTCGGCGAGCTCGACGTAGCCGACCGTGACCGGGACGCCGGGCAGCCGCTCCGCGACCAGGCCGGCCAGCTCCTCGCACTGCGCCACGCCCTCCCCCAAGCGGGTGCCGTGGGCCGCGATGATCAGCGGCACGCTCATGCGTCCACCTCCTCCGCCGCGTCCGGCATCCACTGGTAGTCCCGCGGGGTGACGATCAGCCGCCTCCCGCCGCCCGAGGTGACGAACCTCGTCGTCGACGATCCCACCACCACCAGCGAGTTCATGTCCACCCACTCGGGCTGGAACTCGGCCAGCGTGCTCATGATCACCTTCTGCCGCGGCCGGCACGCCTGCTGCACCACCGCGACGGGGGTCTCCGGCGAGCGGTGCGCGCCGAGGATCTCCAGCGCGCGCGGCAGGTGGGCCGTGCGGGTGCGGGAACGGGGGTTGTAGAGCGCGACGACGAAATCGCCGACGGCCGCGCCCTGCAGCCGTCGCTCGATGTTGGGCCACGGGGTGTGGAGGTCGGACAGCGAGATGGTGGCGTGGTCGTGGCCGAGGGGGGCGCCGAGGATCGCGGAGACGGCGAGGCTGGCGGTCACGCCGGGCACGATGTCGACGTCGATCCCGTCGGTGCCCTGCTCGAGGACGGGGCTGGCCATGGCGTAGACGGCGGGGTCGCCGCCGCAGACCAGGGCCACGTTCTCGCCGGCACGCGCGGCCTCGATCGCGGCGGACGTACGCGCCTCCTCCGTGCCCATCTTGGAGGCCATGACGCGGACGCCGGGGCGGATGAGGTCGCGGATCTGCTTGACGTACGGTCCATAGCCCACCACGAAGGTGGCCTGCTGCAGGCGCTCCTTGGCGCGCGGAGTGAGGAGGTCGCGGACGCCGGGGCCGAGGCCCACGACGCTCAGCCTCCCGCGGGCCGGAATGCGGCCGACGGCGCACGTCGCGTCGGTGCTGCGCTGCTTCTCGACGATCAGCTCGGCGCCGTGCGCGAGGACGGACGCCTCGGCCACCGACGGCGTGCCGACGTGCCCCTCGACGATCGCGCTGGGCGTCGGCACCGGCTGAGCGGCCAACTCCTCGGCCGGGTAGTCGATCAGCTTCACGCCGAGGTGTTTGACGAGCTGGAGCAGCCCGATCTCGCCGGCCTTGAGGTCGACGGTGGTGATCGCCGCGACGGATTCCAGGGCGAGGCCGTGGTCGGCGAGGGTGCGTTCGAGGAGGTCGCGGAGGTGGGCCACGTCGGTGCCGCGGTTGCAGCCCATCCCGACGACGAGGCTCTTCGGGTGGAGAACCACGGTCGAGGCTGCCGCGGGTGCGATGGTGTCCGTCACGACGATCCGCGCGACAGCGTCCTCAGCGTCCGCCGACACGTTGGAGGGCAGCGGCGGCAGGGGCCACGGCTGAGATTTCTCCAGCCGCACGGGGCGACCGTCGAGGATCGCGCGGGTCACACCCGCGACATCGCCGCTGTACGCCCAGCCGAGCGTGTCGAGGGCAGGGATGTTGAGCGCATCGGTGGCGGTGGTGAGCACCGGCGTGCCCCCCGTCGCCTCGGCGATGCGCCTGGCCAGCTCGTTGGCGCCGCCCGCGTGTCCGCCCACGAGCGGGACCGCGAACCTGCCCGCCTCGTCGACCACCACCACGCCCGGGTCTTGACTCTTGTCCGCGAGCAACGGGGCCAGGATCCGGGCGGTGGCGCCGAGCGCGAGGTGGGAGACGATGAGGTCGCACTCGCGCCAAGCCCGCACCAGCCCCTCTGCGGCGGGCCCGTCGTATCGGCGAGTCGGTGCGCCGAGGGCGGCGTCGATCGCATCGGCGTGCCGGCGAGCAGCCGCTGAGTTGGTGAGCTGCCCGACCACCGGCCCGTCACCGTCGCGCTCCGCGGGGGCGGAGTCGTCGAGGATGAGCACCACGTTCGGCTCCACCACCTCCGCGATGGCGGCCTCATCGGCGGTCAGCTCGCGCACCCGCTGATCCGGTTCCCCGAGGCGCTCCGCGACCACGTAGCGTCGCGGCCACCCGGCAAGTGCCGCGGCCAACTCGCGGACCCCGGCGCCGGGCCCGGTCAACACCGCGACCTTCGGATGCCGCCGGGCCGCCGCCACGGCGTCGTCGACGGGGCGGCCGTGGGCGGAGACCACGACGGCGTCGTCCCAGGGCAGCGCGACGGCGGCGAACGCGGCCGCCACCGAGCTGACAGCCGGTGTCACCGTCAGGGCAAGCCCTTCCTCGCGAAGGCGGCGGACGATGCCGTGGAAGCCCGGGTCGCCGCTGGCCAGCACCAGCGCGTCGTCGCCGTCGGGCAGTGCCTTCAGCCGTTCGACGGCGGGGCTGAGCGCGCCGAGGACGACCCGCCGCTCGTCGGGCACGCCGAGGGCGTCGAGGTGGCGCCGCCCGCCGACGACCAGCGCGACCCGTCCGGCGAGACTGCGGGTGGCCGGCGAGATCTCGCCGAGGTAGCCGTGGACGTGGATCATCGGTCCTCCTCCAGGACGCCGCGGGTTCCGTGAGCGCGCAGGTCGGCCTGCGCCCCGGGTTCGGCCGCGCGGTACTCGTGCCGGAAGCCGGGGTGGTAGAGGTGGCTGCGGGTGGCGAGCGGGCCCTCCGCGAGTGCCGGTCCGACGAGCACGACGGTGTGCTTCCACAGCTTGTGCTCGCGCATGGTCTCGGAGAGGTCCTTCAGCTCGCAGCGCAGCATCAGCTCGTCAGGCCAGGAGACCTGGTAGCCGACGATGCACGGCGTCCCGGGCGGGTAGCCGCCGGCGAGCAGCTCCTCCTGGAGCGCCTTGTTACGGGCGGCCGACAGGTAGAGGGCCATGGTGGTGCCGTGGGCGGCGAACCCGCGGACGGTCTCGCGCGGCGGCATCGGGGTGCGGCCGCCCTCGAGGCGGGTGAGGACGAGGCTCTGCGACACCTCCGGCACCGTGAGCTCCACCTCCATCCGTGCGGCGGCGGCCGAGTAGGCGGAGACGCCCGGGATGGATTCGAACTCGAGGCCGAGGCTCCGGATGAGGTCGCGCTGCTCGGCGGTGGCGCCGTAGATGGCCGGATCGCCGGTGTGGACTCGGGCCACGAGGAGGCCCTCGTCGCGGGCCCTGCGGTAGAGGGGCTCGATGTCCTCCAGCGCCGCCGACGCCGAGTCGACGAGCTCCGCGCCCGGCTTGGCGCCCGCGACGATGCCGGGGTGGACCAGGCTGGAGGCCCAGATGATGATGTCGGCCTCCGCGATGACGCGGGCGCCGCGGACGGTGATGAGGTCGGCCGCACCGGGGCCGGCGCCGACGAAGACCACCCGGCCGGTCACAGCCGGCCCCCCGTCGTCGCGCGGGTGGGGGCCGCCAGGACGGTGGAGAAGTAGGGGGCTGATTCGCCGTCGGCCAGGTCCGAGAGGCGGACGAGGCGCTGGTTCGGCAGCGATACGTCCACGCCCATGATGGCGTCGCGTTGCTCGCCGCGCAGCAGCTCCGCGACCTCCGGCAGCCGGCGTCCGCCCTTGTAGGCGACTGTGGAGTCAGCCACGGCGAGCACCTCGCGGAGGCGGTCCAGCCCGGCCGTGACCGGCACGAGCGCGAGCACCTCCTGGCCCTCGACCAGCGGCGTGCGGCTGGCTGCGGCCAGCGCCTGCATCGCGGTGATGCCGGGGATGACCTCCACCTCCACGTCGGGCAGCTGCTCGACGACGTGCGCGGCGAGGTAGGAGAACGTGGAGTACACGCTCGGGTCACCGACGGTGGCGAACGCGACGGTCGCGGCGCCGTCGGCAAAGGCGTCGACGGCGGCCTGGGCGGAGGTCAGCCACGCCTGCTTCCGTCGAGGGGAGATTCCCGACTTGTCGGCCATGGAGAAGGGGACGCGCACGATCCGTGTCGCGGCGTCGGGGCAGGCCGTCGCGACGATCCGCTCCGCCCGTCCGGGCCCGTTGCCGGACTCCTCTGTCGCGGGGACGAGGATCGCGTCGGCGGCCTCGAGTGCGCGCACGGCCTTGACCGTGATCAGCTCAGGGTCGCCGGGGCCGACGCCGACGCCGATCAGTCGTCGCGCAGGAATAGGGGGAATGGTGGGTACGGACATCTGCCGTGGCCTCCTTGGGATCGCTCGCCCGAATGGTTGGCCGCGCAGGCTCGAGTTCCTGACTCCCCCGTCGGGGTCACAGTGGCGGCACCGCCCCGGATTCCCACCGGGTTCCTCGACGTCGCCTGCACGCGGAGTCAGTCTGTCAGAGGCCCCCCGGGGGTCCTGTTCTGGGGTCGGCTACGCCCGTGGTCCGCCCTGGTCAGCCGCCTATCGGGGCTATACGCGGTTTCTGTTCCTCGAGCTGGGTCCTCAAGCACATAGATCGGTCGAGATCGCACCTGGAGGAACAACAGCCGCACGACTAGTTCACGAGCTCGGAAGAACGTCAGCGTGCCAGGCGGAACAGGCCCTCAAGGTCGGCGTGCGCCTCAAGCCCGTCGGCGACCGTCTCGATCATCGACTCCCGCCGCGCCGCGAAGCCGGGCGCCTCCGTCGGCGTCCACCCAATCCCGGCCGCAGCCGCGACCTCCGCGAGCCACGCCCGACGGAACCCGTCGGATTCCAGGGACCCGTGCCACATCGTCCCCCACACGGCACCGGACCGGACGCCCTCGAGGAACTCCTCGTGCCCGTCGTCGGCCCGCACCCGCCCGTGGTGGATGACGTAGCCCTCGACGTCGTGGCCCCGCCACCGGCCAGCCGGTCGGCCCAGCACCTTCTCAGGATGGAACACCGTGTCCGCGGGCAGCAGCCCAAGCCCGGGCACCGCACCCGGATGGCCTGCCTCGACCGGGTCCGTGATGGTGCGCGTCAGCATCTGGAAGCCGCCACAGATGCCCAGCACCGGCTGCCCCGCCTCGGCCCGCGCCTCGATCGCCGCCGCGTTCCCCGTCTCCCGCAGCCACGCCAGATCCGTCAGCGTGGACCGCGACCCCGGCAGCACCGCCAGGTCCGCCGCGGCCACCACCCCGGGATCTGTCGTCACCACGACGTCGACCCCCGGCTCCTGCGCCAGCGCATCGACGTCGGTGGCGTTGGAGATGCGCGGCAGCCGGACGACGGCGACCCGCAGCGTCGCGCTCCCCGCTGGCGTGGCGGGCCGGGCGTCGCCGCGCCACCGTCCCACCTCGAGCGCGTCCTCGCCGTCGAGCCACACGCCCGCCAGCCAGGGCAGTACCCCGAACGAGGGCAGCCCGCAGCGGCGGGTGAGCTCGGTGAGCCCGGGGTCGAGGATGGCCTGGTCGCCGCGGAACTTGTTGATCAGATACCCCGCCAGGAGCGCGCGGTCCTCGTCATCGAGGAGGCCCCAGGTGCCGTAGATGGAGGCCAGCACCCCGCCGCGATCGATATCGCTCACGAGCACCACCGGCAGGTCAAATGCCCGGGCCAGGCCCATGTTGGTGTAGTCACCCTCGCGGAGGTTGATCTCCGCCGGGGAGCCGGCGCCCTCGCAGATCACCAGCTCGTGCGCCGCGGCCAGCTCCCGGTACGCCTCGTGCGCGGCCTCGGCCAGCAGGCGCCGGCCCGTTGCGTACTCCCCCGCTTCCAGGGCGCCCGCGGGCTCGCCGCGGAGGACGACGAAGGAGCGCCGGTCGCTGCCGGGCTTGAGCAGTACCGGGTTCATCGCCGACGTGGGCGTCTTGCCCGCCGCGATCGCCTGCAGGTACTGCGCCCGGCCGATCTCCGCGCCGTCGGCGCACACCATCGAGTTGTTGCTCATGTTCTGCGCCTTGAACGGCACCACGTCGATCCCGCGACGGCGCGCCGCCCGGCAAAGGCCGGTCACCACCAGCGACTTGCCAGCGTCCGACGACGTCCCCGCGATGAGGATCCCGGTCATCTCTGTCTCCTTGCTGCTGCCAGGGCGGCCAGTCCCGTCGCCATCGCCGTCACCACGCCCACCAGCCGCGCGGCCCTCCGCACCTCGGCCGCGCGGGGGCGCGGGCCGTCGCCGAGGAGGCCCCGCTCCTCGACGCGGGAGAAGTAGACGTTGCGGCCGCCGAGCTGCACGCCGAGGGCGCCGGCCCAGGCCGCCTCGCACCAGCCGCCGTTGGGCGAGGGGTGGTTCCGCGCGTCACGGCGCAGCACCCGCCACGCCTCCGCCGTCGACCCTCCGACGACGGGCGCGGCCACGCAGGCGAGCACGCCGGTGATGCGGGCCGGCAGGTAGTCCAGTGCGTCGTCGAGCCGGGCGGAGGCAGTGCCGAAGCGGGCGTAGCGGTCATTGCGGTGCCCGACCATGGCGTCGAGCGTGTTGACCGCGCGGTGGGCGAGGAGGCCGGGGATGCCGGCGACCGCACCCCAGAACAGCGACGCGACCACGGCGTCGGCCGTGTTCTCCGCCATGGATTCGACGGTGGCGCGGGCGAGTTCGGGCTCGTCGAGGCCGGCCGGGTCGCGGCCGCAGAGGTTGCCGAGCCGGGCGCGGGCGCCGTCGAGGTCGCCGTCGTCGAGGCGGTCGGCCATCAGCCGACCCTCGCGGGCGAGGCTGCGGGCGCCGAGGACGGCCCAGGTGGCGAGCGCGGTCGCGGCGACGTGGGCGACAGGGTGTCGGCGCGTGGCGCGCTCGGCGACGACCCCTGCCGCGACGACCGGCGCCACCGTCGCCGCAGTGAACGCGGCGCCGCGGGCGTGGTCGTCGGCGTACAGGGACTGTTCGACGCGGCCCGCGAAGGTTCCGAACCACGCGACGGGGTGGTGCCGGGCCGGATCGCCGAGCACGGCGTCGGCGGCCACCCCGAGGACGATGCCGAGCGCGCGCGTGATCACGGCGCCGACGCTAGCAGTAGCCAGAGGCGGCCCGGGCGGGCGCCTCGGCAAGGCCCCCGGAGACCGCTACTCCAGGAACTCCAGGAAGGCGTCCATCGCGCGCGGGCCGTAGACCGTCGCGGGGCCACCGCGCATGAGGATGGCCACCCCGAGCGCCTCGGCCACCTCGTCGGCGGTCGCGCCCGCGCGCGCCGCTCCGCGGGCGTGGCTGGCGATGCACCCGTCGCACTTCTCCGCGACCCCGATCGCAAGAGCGATGAGTTCCTTGGTCTTCGTGTCGAGCGCACCGGGGCCGAGCACCGCCTTGTGCATGGCCGAGTAGCCGGCGTAGACCTCGGGGATCCTCGAGCGAAGCTCCTTCGCCGGCGCCTGGAGGTCCTGCAGCACCTTCGTGCCGTATTCGTGGGTGGTCATGTCTCTCCTGACTGCCGTAGTGCATGGATGAGCCTTGACCAATTATCTGCCTGCGGGGGCACCTACGCCCACGGCCGGCGAGAATTCTGCCGCGGCTTCGGCGGTCAGCAAGACTGGGCCCATGACAACGCTTGCTCCCCAGATTCCCCTGACCGGCGGCACTGCGATCCCGGCGATCGGCGTCGGCACCTGGCCGCTCAACGACGACGAGGTCCGGGCCATGTGCCTGACCGCGTTCGAGCTCGGTTACCGCCTCGTCGACACCGCCGAGAACTACCGCAACGAGGCCGGCGTCGGCCAGGCGGTGCGGGAGTCGCACCTCCCACGCGAGGACCTGTTCGTCACCAGCAAGATCAACAAGAAGTGGCACGCCGACGCCGTCGCGGGCGTCCAGGGCAACCTCGAGCGGCTGCAACTCGACTACGCCGACCTGGTCCTCATCCACTGGCCCAATCCGGACCAGGACCTCTACGTCCGCGCGTGGGAGGGCCTTATCCAGGCCCGGGAGCAGGGCCTCACGAGGGCGATCGGGACGTCGAACTTCAAGCCCGAGCATCTGCAGCGGCTTATCGACGCGACGGGTGTCGCGCCGGAGGTCAACCAGATCCAGTGCAATCCGTTCACCGACCGCCTCGCCGAGCGGGCGTTCCACGAGACGCATGGGATCGTCACGGAGTCGTGGGCACCGCTGGCCGCCGGCACCGGGTTGATCGGGCATCCCAGCGTCTGGGAGGTCGCGGACGCGCACGGCGTCTCGTCCGCCCAGGCCGTCCTCGCCTGGCACATCCAGCAGGGCCTGCTGCCGATCCCGAAGTCGTCGAACCGGGAGAGGCTGGCCGAGAACTTCGCCGCTCTGAATCTCCGCCTGACCGACGACGAGGTCCGGACCCTGACCGCGCTCAAGAGCTCTGAGTACCACCTGATGGACTCGGACCACTTCGGCCACTGAACCCCCACCCGCGGGCGGAGGAGCGAGGAGCGCAGCGACGCGCCTCGACGAAAAAGTCCCTTGTCAGCCGATGTTTCTTAGGCTTCGAGGCCGCTTCGCAGCACCTCCTTCAGCGGTGGGCGACACTGGTGGGGGGGCGCCACGCGGCGCCTCAGCCAGCGGTAGGGTCGCGCAGATCCGAGGGTTCACGCAGAGCGGTGGGTGAGGGGGACCGGTCGCGGTGGGTCGGGCGTTGGGCAAGGCACGCCGCGTTTGGGCGTGCCGAGGGAGCCCATGGGCGAGGCCGGTCCCCCTCAGCCGCCGCGGGACCGGACCCAGGTCCCTGGGAAGTCACCCTCAGTTTCGACGCACGCTGCGCCGCTGCGCGGCTTGGCGTGGCTCAACCAGCGGGGGTGGCTTGGCCCGGCTCAACCCGCGGGTGGGCGAGACTCAACCCAGGTTCAGCGAGACCGCGTCAGATGCGCGACAACAGGTCCTGGACCGCCGCCCTCGCCTCCATCGCGTTCTGCCCGCTGATCTCGCGGAACGCCTCAATGATCTCCTCGGTGAGGTCGAAGTCGCGGCGGATCAGCCAGCTCTGCTGCAGCCCGTCCCACACGGCGACGAACTGGCGGGCCATCCGCACCGGGTCGCGGTCCGGATGCGCCAGACCGGCCTCCTGCCGGGCCTTCATGAGGTCCACCATCTCCGCCATGACCCGCTCGTAGTGCCGCTGGAAGAACGCGTGGGCCGGATGAGCCGGATCCTGCGCGGCCGACGCCAGCGCCACCTGCAGCCGGAGCCGCTTGTCCTCGCCCGGCGAGCGGTGGGCAAGCTCGTCGATGAGGTCGCGGAACTCGTCGGGCGGTGCCAGGGGACGCTCGGCCTCAGGCCCGGACGCCCCAGGCACCATGTACCCCTCGAAGTACTCGATGGCCGCCACCAGCAGGTGGTCGCGGGTAGGGAAGTGGTAGAGCATCGTCCGCTCGAGCATCCCCGCCTTCGCCGCGACCGCGGCAGTTGTCAGCTGCGGATGCCCCACCTCCATCACCACGTCGTAGGCGGCCTTGGCGATGGCCGCCCGCTTCTCCGCGGACTTCGCGTACGGTCCACGCTTTGCCGGGGTCGTCGACATCGCCACCTCCTCAAATCTTTCCCCTCCCCAAACCTTGAACCCTCGACCCGCCCCGAGTCAACCCTTGACCGATCTTGAACTATGCTGTTCACTACGAATTGAGATCACCGTCGACGCAGACCCCGAAGGACCCCCATGACCACCAGTCCCGCCTACCGCGACCCTGCCCTCCCCGTCGAGGAGCGCGTCGAGGATCTCCTCGGCCGCCTCACCCTGGAGGAGAAGGCCGGCCAGTTGACGCAGTACTTCTACTTCGGTCAGCTCGACACCCCGAAAGTCTCCGCCGAGGATCTGGAGGCCATGGCCACCGAGCAGCGCCAATTCCTCGACTTCCCGAGGATGGTGGACAAGGAGATCGACGCCGGCCGCGTCGGCTCCCTGCTGTTCGTCCGCAGCGCAACCCTGGCCAACCACCTGCAGCGCAAGGTCATCGCCGGCAACCGGCACGGCATCCCGGTGCTCTTCGGGTTCGACGTGATCCACGGCCTGCGCACCACGTTCCCGGTGCCGATCGCGGTCGCGGCGAGCTGGGACCCTGAGGTCGCGGAGAGGGGCCAGAAGATCGCGGCCCGCGAGGCGCGCGCCGCCGGCATCCACTGGACGTTCGCGCCCATGGTGGACATCGCCCGCGACCCCCGCTGGGGCCGCATCATCGAGGGCGCCGGCGAAGACCCCTGCCTCGGCGGGGCGATGGCGGCCGCGCAGGTGCGCGGGTTCCAGGGCGACGGCGGCGCCGAGTCCGTCATCTCGGGTCCGAAGCACTTCGCCGGCTACGGCGCCGCCCGAGGCGGCCGAGACTACGAGGACTCCGACATCTCCGACGCCGAGCTGCACAACATCTACTTCCCGCCCTTCAAGGCGGCCATCGACGCCGGCGCGAGGAACATCATGAGCGCCTACATGGACCTCAACGGCGTGCCCGCAAGCGGCAACCGCTGGCTCCTCACCGATATGCTCCGCGACGAGCTCGGCTTCGACGGCTTCGTCGTCTCCGACGCCAACGCCGTGCGCTCACTGGAGACCCAGCACTTCGCCCGCGACCTCACGGACGCCGGGGCCCGCGCCGTCTACGCCGGGCTCGACATGGAGATGGCCATGGTCGACGCCGCCTACACCCGCCTGCCACAGGCCGTGGCGGACGGGCTGGTGGACGAGGCCACCGTCGACCTGGCCGTGCGCCGCGTCCTCACCGCCAAGTTCACCGCGGGGCTGTTCGAGCAGCCCTTCGTCGACGAGGACGCATCCGCCGGCATCCTCGGGGACGTCTCGCACCGAGATGCCGCGCAGGAGGCCGCCGAGCGCACCGCCGTCCTGCTCAAGAACGACGGCGCCCTGCCGCTCGAGGCTCCGGCCTCCATCGCGGTGCTCGGCGATCTCGCCGACTCCGCCCGCGACATCCTCGGCCCCTGGATCTTCGACTTCGACGCCTCCGAGTCGGTCACCATCCTCGACGGCCTCCGCCGCCGCGCCGGGGTCGCGACCCGCGTGGAGTACGCGCCGGCCACGGCCTGCGCCACCCGCGTCTACCCCTCGATGTTCGACAGCCACGAGGCCGGCACCCTGCCTCAGACCCCCGAGGGCTTCGACGAGGACGCCGAGCTGGAGCGCGCCGTCGCGCTGGCCGCGGAGTCCGAGGTGGCCGTCGTGGTGGTGGGTCAGCCGCAGAACATGATCGGCGAGAAGGCCTCGGTCTCCACCCTCGACCTCCCCGGCCGCCAGTTCGAGCTCCTGCAGCGCGTCCACGCCACCGGCACGCCGATGGTCGTGCTCGTGATGTCCGGCCGCCCCCTTGACCTTCGATGGGCCGACGCGAACGCCGACGCCATCGTCGAGGTCTGGTACCCGGGCGTGCGCGGCGGAGACGCCATCGCGCGGGTACTGTTCGGCGACGTCTCCCCCGCCGGCCGCCTGCCCTTCACCTGGCCGCGGCACGTGGGCCAGGTGCCGATGGTGCATTCGCACTACCGCACCTTCCAGCCGGAGGACGCGGACAAGCGGTACTGGGACGAGGAGAGCACCCCGCTCTACCCCTTCGGGTACGGCCTCTCGTACGCGACGGTGGAGTACTCGGACCTGCGGGCGCCGTCGATCGTCGCCGTCGGGGAGACGGCCACCGTCTCGGTCACGCTCACCAACACCTCCGAGGTGGACTCCGACGAGGTGGCGCAGTTCTACATCCACCAGCGCTACGGCACCTCCACCCGGCCGGTGCGCGAGCTCAAGGGCTTCCAGCGCGTGCACCTGCCCGCGGGCGCGACGGTGGACGTCGAGTTCGCGCTCGGGCCGGACCAGCTGCGCTACTGGAGCGCCGCCACCCGCACCTGGGTCCAGGACGCGACCGTGATCGACGTCTTCGTCGGCGGCAGCTCCGCCTGCGACCTGACCACCACCCTGGAGATCACCGCCTGATCGGCCTGAACCGTCTGCAACTTTCTACCCAGAGAGCGGCATCTGTGTATATGCACAGATGCCGCTCTCTACGTAGGAAGTTGCAGCGTGTGACGGGTGGCCTACCCCCGCGACACCGTCGCGGCGTCCTTCACCTCGCCGATCAGGCGTTCGACGACGTCCTCCAGCATGGCCGCGCCTACCGTCTCCTCGCCCTCGGTGACGAGCGCGAAGTGCGTGCCGCCGGCCTGCATCGCCGCGAGCGTAGCCTCCAAAGTGGCGTCCTTGGCGATGGTGGCCAGCGGGCGGATGACCCGCTCGTCCAGCGCCGAGCCCATCTCCGCGTCCGTCAGCCCCAGGAAGTCCTTGAGGTGGACGTACCCGTCGATCTGGCCATCGGCCTCCGCGACGGGGAACCTCGAGTAGCCGGTGCGGACGAAGGCCGCCTCCACGTCCGCCGGGGTGGAGCTTCGGCGCACTGTCGCCAGCTGGTCCAGCGGCACCATGACCGCCTCGACGGCATCCGTGCCGATGCTGACCGCACCGCTGAGCAGCCGGTGCTCGCGATCCTCGAGCAGCCCCTCCTCGCGCGACTCCGCGATGAACGCCGCCACCTCGTCGGCCGTGAACGCCGAGGTGACCTCCTCCTTCGGCGCCACCTTCAGCAGGCGAAGCACCGCATTGGCGATCCAGTTGAGCAGCCAGATCAGCGGCCGCAGCACGAAGACGATGCCGAAGAGGATGGGTCCGAGGATCATCGCCGAGCGCTCCGGGCCGGAGATGGCGATGTTCTTCGGCACCATCTCGCCCAGCACCATGTGGAGGAACACGACGATGGCCAAAGCGATGATGAACGCCACGGTGTGCAGCGCGGTGCCGCTGATGCCGATCGCGGCCAGCGGGATCTCCAGCAGATGTGCGACGGCGGGCTCGCCGATGGCGCCCAGGCCCAACGAGCACATGGTGATGCCCAGCTGTGCGCCGGCCATCATGAGGGAGACCCGCTCCATGGCCCGCAACGTGATCCGCGCGGACCACGAGCCCGCAGCCGCCCGCGGCTCGATCTGGGAGCGGCGAGCCGCGATGAGCGCGAACTCCGCGCCGACGAAGAACGCATTGCCGATGAGCAGCGCGACGGCGATGAGAATGGCGGTGGAATCAAGCATCGGGCTCACCCTCCTCGACGCCGGCGAGATCTTCGATGGTCAGCACGAGCCTGTCGACGCGCCAGCCGTCGAGCCGCGTGACGTGCAGCCGGGCGACGGCTGGAGAAGGGAGCCCGTCGTCGTCGGTTCTGGACTCGTCTCGAACATGCAGCAGCACCTCGTCGCCCACCCGTGCAAAGCGGCCGAGCTGCTCGGTGATCAGGCCGCCGAGGGTGTCGGATTCGCGTCCCTCCGGCAGTTCGATGTGCAGGGTCTCGCCGGCCTCGTCCGGCCGGAGCAGACCGGACAAGGACCAGCGCCTCTCACCGAGCTGACGGTGGGCGCGGGTGGGGCGGTCCTGCTCGTCGTCGATCTCGCCGACGATCTCCTCCACCACGTCCTCCAACGTCACGATGCCGTCGGTGCCGCCGTACTCGTCGACGACCACCGCCATCTGCACGCCTAGGCGCAGGACGTCGAGCACCGAACCGAGCGGCATCGTCGACGGCACTGCGCGGATGGGCCGGATGAGGTCCTCGACGGACCTGCTCGCGCGCTCTGCCGCCGGGATGGCGAGGGCGTCCTTGAAGTGGACAACGCCGCGCACCTCGTCGACGCTCTCACCGATGACCGGGAACCGGGCGTGACCCGTGGCGCGGACCGCGTCCAGGACATCGACCGCGGTCTCGTCGAGCTCGAGGAACCGGACGCGGGGTCGCGGCGTCATGGCGTCGGACGCGGTGCGCTCGTCGAGCGCCACGGAGTGCTCGAGCCGGCGGGCGAGGTCCTCGCCCAACATGCCCTGCTGCGCGGAGCGCGCCGCCAGCGACCCCAACTCCTGCGCGGACCTCGCGGAGGCGAGCTCCTCCTGAGGCTCCATGCCCATCGCGCGCACGATGCCGTTGGCGGCGCCGTTGAGGAACCAGAGCAGCGGCCCGCTCACCCAGGTGAAGCCCCGCTGGAACCCGACCACCGCACGCCCCACCTTGAGCGGCTCGGCAATAGCCCAGTTCTTGGGCACCAGCTCGCCGAACACCATCTGCACCATGGTGGCGATCAGGAAGGCTGCGGTGAAGGCCACCACGGAGGCGGTCTCCGCGGGCAGGCCCGCAGCACGGACCGGGACCTCGAGCAGCGCCGCGATCGAAGGCTCCGCGATGAAGCCGACCACCAGGGAGGTGATGGTGATGCCCAGCTGAGCGCCGGAGAGTTGCGTCGACATGGTGCGAAGCGCCTCGCGCAGCGACGTCGCCTTCGGGTCCGTCTCGGCGAGCCGCGCGACGGTGGGGCGGTCAACCGTCACCAGTGCGAACTCCGCGGCCACGAACATGGCGTTCGCGGCGATCAGCACAACCACGGCAAGGAGTAGTAGCCACTCGGCGATCATCGTCCCCTCACCCCCGTCGGGGGGTTCGGCGACTTCTGGGCGGCCCCTGAGGGCAAAGGACTATGGCCTTCTCTCACGCGTCGATAGTACGTGACCCTCGGTGGAGGAACGCTCGCCCGGGACACGCACCGCCGTCCACGCCCCACGCGCCCACCCCAGGCCGACCAGCGCCACACCCACCAACACCGCCGCCACACCCGGCAACCCCAGCTGGGCCCCCAGTAGCCCCGCGAGCGGATAGGTGACGAGGAAGCACGCGTGCGAGAGCGAGAACTGAGCGGCGAACACCGCGGGGCAGGTCTGCTCCGTCGAGTTCCTACGCAGGAGCCGCGACGACGGCGTGAGCACTGCTGAAGTCGCGGCCCCGATCACGAACCAGAGCCCGAGCAGCAGCGGCCAGGCGAGGCCGCCGTCGACCCAGGCGAGCACCACGGCAGCCGCCCCCAGCCCCACGGGGAGGACCGACGCACCCACCAGCATCACCCGACGATCTGGCAGCCGGTCGAGGAGCCGCGGCACGGCCAACGCCACGACCATCGATCCGGCGCCGTACGCAGCCAGCATGACGGCCAGGTCACCCTGTTCCCGCCCGAGGTGCATGCGCACGATCACCACGGTGTTGACGATCACCATCGCCGTGGTGGCCGCGACGACGAGGTTGATCCCCAGCAGGCCGCGGAGTTCCCGGTTGGCCCAGAAGTGCCGGGTCCCGCTGGTGAGGCGATCCAGGAACGGCGCCGGGGCAGGCGGCCGGACGCTCGGCACCCGGGCGAACGCAACCAGGATCGCCGAGCCGATGAAGCCCACAACGGTGCCGACGAAGAGATCCTGGTACCCCACCACCGCGAGCAGGGCTGCAGCGATCATGGGGCTGACGAGGGCCTCCATGTCGTAGGCCAGCCGCGACAGCGACAGCGCCAGCGTGTACTCCCGCTCCGCGGGCAGCACCGTCGGTATGAGGGCCTGGAAGGCTGGCGTGAACGTGGCCGACGCCGACTGAAGCAGGAAGATCAGCGCGTAGATCTGCCACGCCTCGCTGACGAACGGCAGGCACAGCGCGACGCCGGCGCGGACGAGATCGGCCGTGATCAGGAGGGGCTTGCGCGGCACCCGGGCGACGACGGCGGACATCACCGGGGCGACGGCCACGTAGGCCACCATCTTGATGGTCATCGCAAGCCCCATCACCGCGCCGGCACTGCCGGGCGAGACGTCGAACGCCAGCAACCCCAGGGCCACGGTGAGCAGACCGGTGCCGAGAAGCGCGATCACCTGGGCGGAGAACAGGTTCCGGTACGTGCGGTTGCGGAGAACGCTGAGCATGTTCGGACCCCCTCAGTCGACCGGGCCGGCTGCGTCCGGTGCAGCGGCCGCCGCCGAACGGTCCCCCCGCAAGGCGGCCTCGCTGTGGTGGAGCGGCATCTGCCCAGCTGCGGCGACGGAGTGCTCGGCCTGCTTGACCGCCTCCAGGATGACGCGGAGCGCATGTTCGTCGGAGAGTTTGTAGAGCACCCGCGTGCCGTCCTGCCTTGTGGTGACCATGCGCGCCATCCGCAGGCGCGCCAGGTGCTGCGAGACCCCGGACGGATTCTTGCCCACGGCCTCGGCCATCTCGCCGACAGACAGCTCTGTGGCGGCGTCGAGCTCGAGGATGAGCCTGATCCGCGTGGGGTCCGACAGCAGCCCGAGCACCTCGGCGGCGAGGTCGACGAACTCCGAGGGGACGTCGCGAGTCTTCTTATCCGCATGCATACGCAGATTCTAATACATTCCGCCTCAGGAGTCCCGCCCCCGAAGCGGCGGGCACCACCTCCCGGGGTCGACTCGAGAGCCGGCAGACAGATCCGCCGTCGACGGAGCTACAGCAGCTGCAGCGTCGTCAGGCAGGTGGGTCCTTCGGAGTCGGAGGAGAAGCGACTCTCCGCGCGCTGGCCGTCCTTCGTCACGACGACGGTGCCTTCGACGTCCTTCGGGATCCAGAAGCCCACGAACCCGTTGGCGTACGTCGTGGCATCCTCGTCGACCAGGACCTCGCCGTCGTCGGTGGTGATGGTCACGTGCACGTCCTCGTCGGCAAGCTCCCCGCGACACGTGCCGAGGTTGTGGAAGTAGCACTCGTGCGTGGTGGTCTCGTACGGCGCCATGGAGAGGTAGAACCCGTCACCGTCCAGCGGCATCGCGGCCTCTGTGGTGCCGTCGCTGAGCAGCACCTCGTCGTAGCGGACGGATGCGGCCAGCGGCAGCGGGCGTGGCGCGTCGAGCTGGTCGAGCGCCTCCACCACCTCGCGGCCGCTCTTCCCCTCCAGGCCTTGGGCGGCGAGAAGCGGGGCCGCATCCCCAGCTGCGACGCTCGCCACCGTCGACGACGGGCGCGGAGACTCGGCGGCCTCGGGCACGGAACACGCCGAGAGGGTGACCGCGGCGAGCGGGACGACCACGAGGGCAATCGGGCGGAAGGGGCGCATGGTGTCTCCTGAGATGGTGTGTGATTTCTGTCAAGTTCGTCCGCCGCGGCTCAAGATCCGCGCCGCCACGGTCGAGGACGGGGCAAGGTTGCGTCAGGAACGGCCGCTCACACGTAGCGCATCGACGTCATCATGCCAACTTCCGCGTGGTAGATGTTGTGACAGTGCAGCATCCACTCCCCGGGGTTGTCGGTGAGTAGGTCCGCCTCGATCGTCTGCATGGGGGCCACCAGCACCGTGTCCTTCCGCAGCCCGCCGCTGGCCGGCAGCCCCCACGTGTGGCCGTGGATGTGCATGGGGTGGGCCATCATCGTCATGTTGGTCATCGTCATCCGCACCCGGCGGCCGGCGGACACCTCGAACGGCTCGTGGTCGCCGAACTTGCGCCCGTTGATGCCCCATCCGTACGGGTCCATCTGGCCGTTGAGCTCCACGTCGAAGGCGGTGTCGACGTCGCCGTCCGCCAGCCGCGCCCCCTCCGCCGCACGCAACTGTGTGCCCAGCAGGGCGTCGCCGTCCAGCTCGGGCACCGGCGTGCCGGCGGTGGGCGCGGTCCCGGCCGCGGTGCGCACGACGGCGAGCGCCAGCCCGCGCTTCCCCTCCGGCCTGGCCACCAGCGGGAATGCGCCATCACCCAGGGTGACGAGGGCGTCGTATCGCTCCCCCATCGCCAGAAAGAGCGCCCTGGTCTCGCGTGGCTCGACGGCGTAGCCGTCGGAGTGCGTCACGGTCATCGTGTGGCCGCCGAGCGCCAGCCTGAAGATGGTGTCGGAGCCGGCGTTGATGATCCGCAGCCGGATCCGCTGCCCAGGCTTGCCGTCGAACGTCACGGGCGCGTCGGGAATGCGCCCGTTGATGAGGTAATGCGGGTACTCGATGTCGCCCGCGTCGCCGAGCGGGGACCCGGCGCCGGGCATGCCTCCCATGTCGTGGCCCCCCATCCCCATCCCCCTGGACACCGAGCCGTTCTCCGCGGCCAACTCCTCGACGATGTCGTCTGGGTTGCGGCCCACACCGTCGGTCCAGTCGTCCAGGACGATCACCCACTCGTCGTCGTAGGCACCAGGCTCGGCCGGGTCGTCGATGATGAGCGGCGCATACAGCGCGCGGTCCAACTGCACGCCGGAGTGCGGGTGGAAGAAGTAGGTGCCGGGGTCGGGCGCCACGAATTCGTACCGGAACTCCGCCCCGGGCTCGATGGGGTCCTGTGACACGCCGGGGACCCCGTCGGCCGCGTGGTGGAGCCGGATCCCATGCCAGTGCACGCTGGTGGAGGCGGGCAGTTCATTGGCGACGGCGACACGGAACAGGTCACCGGCCGTGCCTCGCAGGACCCTCGGGCCGGCGTCGTCGTACCCCCAGGTGTTGGCGGTGACGCCGCCGAGGTCGAGCGTGAGCGGTCGCGGGCGAAGCGCCGCCTCGACAGTGGCGCGCCCTGGCGCAGGCGTGAGCGCAGGAGTCGGGTAGACCGGGGGGGTGCCGCCGTGGCTGGACGGCGCGCCGGGCGGCGGTCCGGTGCACGCGGAAAGCAGCCCCGCGCCGGCGATGCCGGCTCCGCCGAGCAGGATGTGTCGTCGAGTCAGTGCGCTCATGACTCCAGCCTGCCCCGGGAAATCGCGGCAACCCAGGGCGCGACCATGAAGAAACGGTCAAGATCGGGTCACCGAGCCTTGATTAATACCCCCCGGGGGTATATAACGGGGTCATGGAGCCACACCAGGATCGCCACGCCTCACACGACCCGCACGCCGGCCACGCCGACCGCGGCGGGGTGGTGGTCGACGAGAAGCACATCGGTCACGCCACCCATGGGCCGGCAATGCCCCAGGGTCACGCGCACTCCGCCGTCGACGACCAGCAGGTCCACTCACAGGGCGAGCACGCCGGGCATTCGACGGCGATGTTCAAGAACCGCTTCTGGGTGTCCCTGGCTCTGACCATCCCGGTGGTGATCTTCAGCCCGATGGTGGCGCACCTGCTCGGGTACCACCTGCCCGAATTCCCAGGGTCCACGTGGATCCCACCCGTCCTCGGCACAATGATCTTCGCCTACGGCGGTGCCCCGTTCCTCAAGGGCGGATGGCGCGAGCTGAAGTCGCGGCAGCCGGGAATGATGCTGCTCATCTCGCTGGCCATCACCGTCGCGTTCGGGGCCTCCTGGGTGACGACGCTTGGCATCGGCGGCTTCGAGCTCGACTTCTGGTGGGAGCTGGCGCTGCTGGTGACCATCATGTTGCTCGGCCACTGGATGGAGATGCGGGCGCTCGGGGCTGCGTCGTCGGCGCTTGATGCATTGGCGGAACTGCTGCCCAACGAGGCGGAGCGGGTGACGGACGACGGGACGGTCGTCATTCCGATCGCAGACTTGGCGGTCGACGACGTGGCACTCGTCCGGGCGGGCGCCCGGGTGCCGGCGGACGGCACCATCGTCGACGGCGCGGCGGAGTTCGACGAGTCGATGATCACCGGTGAGTCGCAGCCGGTGGCGCGTGCTGAGGGCCAGCGCGTCGTCGCAGGCACCGTCGCCACGGACAACACGGTGCGGGTACGGGTCGACGCCACCGGCGACGACACCGCGCTGGCCGGAATCCAGCGGATGGTGGCAGACGCGCAACAGTCGTCGTCGCGCGCGCAGGCCCTGGCAGACCGGGCCGCGGCGCTGCTGTTCTGGTTCGCGCTGGGCGCGGGCATCCTCACAGCGATCGCCTGGACGCTACTGGGCCGCCCCGACGAGGCCGTGGTGCGGACCGTCACCGTCCTGGTGATCGCCTGCCCCCACGCGCTCGGGCTGGCGATTCCCCTTGTCATCGCGATCTCCACCGAACGTGCCGCCAAGAGCGGCGTGTTGATCAAGGACCGGATGGCGCTGGAGCGGATGCGCACTATCGACGTGGTGCTGTTCGACAAGACCGGCACGCTGACCGAGGGCTCCCACGCGGTGACGGGGGTCGCGGCGGCTCCCGGGACCTCGGAGGCGGAGCTGCTCTCGTTCGCCGCGGCGGCTGAGGCCGACAGCGAACACCCCGTCGCGCGGGCGATCGTCGCCGCCGCGGCCGGGCACTCCAGGGCCTCGGGCATGCGACGGCGCGGAACCGACTTCTCCGCCGCCACCGGCCGCGGGGTGCGGGCCACCGTCGACGGCGCGTTGATCCAGGTGGGCGGGCCGACCCTGCTGCGCGAGCTCGGGCTGGAGACGCCGTCGGCTCTCACGGAACAGACGGAATCGTGGTCGGGGCGGGGGGCCGGCGTGCTTCACGTGATCCGCGACGGCGAGGTCATCGGCGCGGTCGCTGTCGAGGACAAGGTGCGCGCGGAGTCGAAGGCGGCGGTCAAGGCGCTGCAGGATCGCGGCGTGCGGGTGGCGATGGTCACCGGCGACGCTCGGCAGGTGGCCGACGCCGTCGGCGCCGAGCTGGGCATCGACGAGGTCTTCGCCGAGGTGCTGCCTCAGGACAAGGACACCAAGGTGACGGAGCTGCAGGGTCGCGGGCTGACTGTGGCGATGGTGGGCGACGGCGTCAACGACGCCCCCGCCCTGGCGCGCGCCGAGGTGGGGATCGCCATCGGCGCGGGCACGGACGTCGCGATGGAGTCTGCCGGCGTGGTGCTGGCGGGCAACGACCCGAGGGCGGTGCTGTCGATGATCGACCTGTCTCGGGCCAGCTACCGCAAGATGATCCAGAACCTGGTCTGGGCTGCGGGGTACAACGTGGTCGCGGTGCCGCTGGCCGCCGGTGTGTTGGCGCCCGTCGGCGTCGTGCTGTCCCCCGCTGCGGGGGCGGTGCTGATGTCGCTGTCCACGATCATCGTGGCGCTCAACGCGCAGCTTCTGCGCCGGCTGGACCTCGACCCCGACCGCATCACCCGGGGCGCTGGTTAGCCCGCGCTCTACGGCGGTGGATCTGGCGGCGTAGTCGCGACCAGATCCACCGCCGTAGGTGTTCGTGCGTCAGGCGAGGCGGAGGGCCCGCCCCTCCCGGACCACGGGGATCGGGTCCAGGATCTCGCCCTGGAACACTCCGCCCACCTTGTCCGAGAACCCGACGATCACCCAGTCCTCAGGCGACCTCTCGATTAGCCGGGCCGCGTAGAGGCTCGGGTGGTCGAGGGTGCCGGCCGCTTCGAGGTCCCACGATCCCAGGAGGGACTCCCCCGGCGCGAACCACATCCCACCGGTGGCCTGGCCGCGACGGCGGTCGTCCTCGAGGTCGGTCCAGCAGCAGAAGACGAGGAACGGCATGCCGTCGACGACGACCACCTGCGGCACCTCCATCTGCCCCCAGCCAGCAGGCGCCGACAAGGGGGGACGCACCTCCCACGAGTCAAGGTCCGCGCTCACCGCGTGCCCGATCACGGACCGCGTGGCAGCCTCACCCGAGGCGGCCCGGGCGGTGAGCAGCATGTGCCAGAGCCCGTCGTCGCCCCGGAGCACCCACGGGTCACGCCAGGCCTCGTCGAACCAGTCACCGGACGAGAGCTTCTCGTACCAGCGAGGGTCCGCCTCGCAGACCGGCTGGTCGAACCGTCGGCGCCACGTGATGAGGTCGTCTGATTCGGCGACCCCCACCCGTTGCACCTTCCAGTCCTCCGCCCGCGACACCCCGGTGTAGAACAGCCTCCAGGTCCCGTCGTCTGCTTGCACGACGGAGCCGGTCCAGGTGGAGCCGTCGTCCCAGGCGGGCTCGTCGGCGGTCACCAACGCGTCGGGCAGCACCTCCCACGTCACCAGATCAGAGGACCGGGCGTGACCGATCGAGGCCCGACGATGCCGCCGTTCCGGGTCGATCAACGCCCGCGACGCCCGCAGGAAGAACAGGTGGTGCTCCCCGTCGTCGCCGCGGACGGGCCAGCTGTCCCACACCCAATGGTCGGCAAGTCTCAGCACTGGATCACCCCTTCACGCCGCTGGAGGCGATCGAACTGACGAACGCCCTCTGGAACACCAGGAACACCAGCAGCACCGGCAGCGTGATCAGCGACGTGTACGCCATCACCTCGCCCCAGGCGGTGTTGAGCTGGAAGAAGTACTGCATGCCCACCATGACGGGCCGCAGCGACTCCTGTTGCACCACCATCAACGGCCACAGGTACGAGTTCCACGCCGGGAGGAAGGTGAGGATCGCGACGGTGGCGAACGCCGGGCCGGACAGCGGCACGATGATGCGCCAGTAGATCCCGAACCAGCCTGCGCCGTCGATGCGGGCCGCCTCGTCGATGGAGACGGGGATGGTGGAGAAGTACTGCGTGAACAGGAAGATGGAGAACGCATTGGCGATGAACGGGACGATCATCACCTCGTAGGTGTTGAGCCAGCCGAAGTCGTACTTGAGCAGCCCGCCTTCCCACACCAGCGTCGGCAGCTTGCTGACCCAGTAGACCATCGGCACCGCGATGGTCTCGAACGGCACGATGAGCGTGGCGATGACGACCGTCAGCACCAGCTTGCGGCCCTTCCACTCCATCCGCGACAACGCGAACCCCGCCAGCGAGTTGACCACCAGGCCGAGCCCGACGATGAGCACGGTCACGATGATCGAGTTGAGGAGGAACTGCCAGAACGGCACGCGGTCGAACACGTCGGAGTAGTTGTTGAACGAGATGTCCCCGACGGGGAGGAACGCGCGGATGTTGTCGACGTCGGCGAGGATCTGGGCATCGGGCTTCAGGCTGGAGACGAACATGAAGATCAGCGGGAACATGAAGATCACCGCGAGGATCACCATGGGGATGTAGATCAGGATCTTGCGGCGGCGCTTCTCGGCCGCCAATCCAACGGTCTTGGCCATGTCAGTCCTTGTCTCGGGTCAGGAAGCGCTGGATCATCGCGATGATCAGCACCAGGACGAAGAAGATCAGCGAGATCGCGGCGCCGTAGCCGGTCTGCTGCTCACGGTAGCCGCGGCGGACCGCGTGGAAGACGAGCGTGGTGGTGGAGTCGACGGGGCCGCCCTGCGTCATCACGTCGATCTGGACGAACAGGCCCAGCGCGGCGATGGTGATGGTGACCAGGATGAAGATCATCGTGGGCCGGAGTCCGGGCCAGGTCACGTTCTTGAACTGCTGCCAGCCGTCGGCGCCGTCCATGCGGGCAGCCTCGTACAGCTCCTCAGGGATGGTCTGGAGGCCGGAGAGCCAGATGATCATGTGAAAGCCGACCGCCTGCCAGATCGACAGCACGATGATGGCCGGCAGAGCGGTGGTCGGCTCGTTCAGCCAGGCGATGTTCTCCCACGCCCCGAAGGTGAGCATGTCGATGAACGAGTTGATGATGCCGTCGGGCTGGTACATGAACCGCCACAGGATGGACACCACGACGATCGACGTCACCACCGGGATGAAGAACACGATCCGGAAGAACGTGGTGCCGCGAAGCTTCTGGTTGACCAGCACCGCAAGCACCAGCCCCAGACCCGCCTGCACCGGAACGACCACGATGGCGAACAGGAACGTGTTGATCAGGGACCGGATGAAGGTGGGGTCGGCTGTGAAGGCGCGGACGAAGTTGTCCAGGCCCACGAAGCGGGGCGGGTTGGGCGAGATGAGGCGGGCGTTGGTGAACGACAAGCCGAACGCGAGCCCCACGGGGATGATCAGGAACATGAGCAGCAGCAGAGCTGCCGGTGCGATCATCGCGTAGGCGGCGCCGTGGCCCTGGCGCTTGGGCTTGCGCTTGACGGGCGTTTCGGCTTGAGTTTCGGCGGCCGGGACGGCGGCCGCGGGCGCGACCGACTGAGGAGTGGTCATATCAGGTCCTCCAGTTGATGGAAGGCCGGGGCCCGGAGGCCCCGGCCGGAGTGCATCAGAAGCCGTAGCCGTCGTTGTTGGCGATGTCGGCGTCGATGTCCTTGACCGCCTGATCCAGCGTGGTCTGGACGTCGGCGCCGTTCATGATGTCCATGGCGGCCGTGGTGAAGGTGGTGGAGATGACCGCGTAGGCCGGGGTCTCCGGGCGCAGCACCGCGAACTGGGTGAGCTCGGTGAACGGCCGCAGCACGCCCTCCTCGCCGAAGTACTCGCTGAGCGCGGTGCCTTCCTCGGTGGCCGGAATGACGATCTGCTTGTCGGCGAACGCCGCCACGTACTCGGGCGCGAACGAGAACTCGAGGTAGGCGCGGGCGCCGTCGAGGGCCGCACCGGAGCACTCGGAGGAGATGCCCCACTGCCACGAGCCGCCGCCGATCTTCGGGCCCTGGCCGAGATCCGGCGGGGGCAGGATCACGAGGTCGTCGCCGACGGCCTCGATAGAGCCGAGCGCGTTCCACACGCCGGTGTAGCTGAGGCCCACCTCGTCGCGGTTGAACTCCTCGTTGCCGATGGTGCCGGTATTCGAGGCGAGGCCCTGTTCGAACAGGCCCTGGAACCACTCGCCCCAGGCCACGGCCTCGGGGCCGTTGAGGGCGCCGTCTGCGGAGAGGAAGGTGGAGCGATCGATCAGGTCACCACCGAAACTCTGCAGCATCGGCGAGTACGCGTAGGGCCACCACTCGCCGGCATCCTCGGCGCCGATGTCGAGCGGGGTCTCGTAGCCGGCGGCCTTGAGCGTGGTGAGCGCGGAGTCGAACTCCTCCTGGGTCCAGGGCTGATCGACGGTGGCCACGCGGATGCCGTTGGCCTCGAGCACCGACTTTCGGGCGAAGATGGCCAGCGCGGCGTCCCAGTAGCCGGCGGAGTAGACCTCGTCCTCCCACATGCCGACGGCGGTGGGCAGCAGGGAGTCGGTGATCTCAGACGAGATCCCCAGCGGCTGGATGTAGCCGGCCCATGCCCAGTTGGGGACGATGGGGCCGTCCATGTCGAGGAGGCAGGGCAGGTCGCCGGAGGTTGCGGCTGCCACGATGGCGTCGTTGTAGGCGCCCTGCGGGAACGATTCCGAGACCACCTCGTAGTCGTCCTGGGACTCGTTGAAGTCCGCCATGATCTGGTTGTAGACCTCGAGCTCGGCAGGGTTGCCGGCCGAGTGGGTCCACAGCGTGACCTGCGTGGGTCCGTCGCCTTCACCCTCGGGGGTCTGGCCCGCCTGCCCGCAGGCGGAGAGTGCGAGGGCGGAGACGATGGCCATGGCCGCGAGTGCTCGTCCTGTGCGCTTCATTGCTGGTCCTTCCAAGTGCTGACCGCCTGCGTTGGCGGTGCGGTTCCTGAGGTTCCCTAAATCGAATTAGGTGTCTACACTATGCGTAGAGAACGAGCCCTCTGTCAACCCCCAGCGTTCGACCGTGACCATTCTGTGACATTTCACCCCCGCAGACTGTTTGGACCCACGGGCGAACTAAACCGAATTAGGATCGATCCGAGTGATGAGCGTGACCACAGCAGTTCACAGCACCTACCACCTGCGCCCGGCCACTGGCGGCTGGCTCAACGACCCCAACGGCATGACCAAGGTGGGCGACGTCTGGCACGTCTTCTACCAGCACAACCCGGCCGGCCCCTGGCACGAGGCGATTGCGTGGGGCCACGCCACCTCCCGCGACCTCGCCACCTGGCAGCACCACGCGATAGCCTTCTCCCCCACCCCGGGCGGGCCGGACGAGTTCGGCTGCTGGTCGGGCTGCTTCGTCCCGGGAGGGGACCGCCCGACGGTGGCCTACTCCGCCATCGCGGACGCGTCGCACCGCAGCACGATCTGCCTGCGTTACGGCTCCGACGATCTGCTCACCTGGGGTGACCCCGTCGTCGTCGCAGAAACCCCTGATGCCGACGGCATAGCCGTCATGCGCGACCCCTTCGTCTTCGAGGTCGACGGCCGACGCTGGGCGCTTCTCGGCGCCGGCCTGCGCGACGGCTCCCCCGCGGTGCTGCTGTTCAACCGCGACGACGAGACGGCCTGGACCTACGAGGGCCTGTTCGCCACGCCGTCGGATCCGGCGTGCGCCGCAGCTGATCCCGCCGACATCTGGGAGTGCCCCCAGCTGGTGCGGGTGGACGGCCGCTGGGTGCTGATCCTCTCGCTGCAGCATCGCGGGGTGCTCGGCCGGGTGGTGGCCGTCGTGGGCGACGTCGCTCTGGTCGACGGCCGCCCGCGGTTCGCCGGCGACCATCTGAACGTCCTCGACGACGGCCACGACTTCTACGCGCCACAGGTCACCGAGGCGGACGGGCAGCCCCTGCTGCTGGGCTGGATCCGCCAGATGGACCAGGAGCCCGCGGTGATCGACCACGCCGGGTGCATGACCCTGCCCCGGCGGCTCCACCTCCACGGAGACCTGGTCTCCAGCTCAGTGGATCCGGCGGCCGCGGAGGCCCTCGCGGGCGGGCCGCGGCGCCCCCTCGTCTCGGGCCACGCCACCATGGGGGGGTGGCAGGCACGCCTGAGCTTCGACGGCGACGGCGCCACCCTGACCCACGACGAGTTCGGGCGGGTTGCAGTCCACTCGGGCGCCGACGTGTGGGTGGACGGTCCGGTCCTGGAGGTCTATCCCCGTGACGGCGTGCCGGCCGTATGGCGCAGCGATTCGCCCTGGCGGCTGGACGCGCCGGAGGGCGTCACGGTCGCGGTGTGCGAGGTGGCGCCGTCGACTCCCTGAGAATCAGTTCGCAGGGCACGGCTCGCCGGGGGTGCTCCACCGGCTCGCCCGCTGCGGCGGCGATGGCCATGGCAACCGCCTCCGCCCCCATGCGCGCATGCGGGAGCGCGATCGTCGTCAAGGGCGGCACTGTGCATTCGGCCATCTGCTCCTGATCGTCGAAGCCGACGAGCGACAGGTCCTCCGGCACCGCGATCCCCAGGCGGGCCGCCGCGAGCATCGCGCCGACTGCAACCCGGTCGGTGATGGCGAAGAGTGCCGTCGGGCGCTCGCCGGCGGGACGATCGAGGACCTTCATCGCCGCGTGGTAGCCGCTGTCGATCTGCCAGCCGGCCTCCACGTACGATGCGTCGACGCCCCGACGCCGAGCTGCGGCCAGGAAGGCCTCCCGACGGATGGGGCCCGAGATGTTGCCGGCGTCCTCCTTGACCAGGGGGTCCCAATGGCCGCTCAGCATGACGACGCGCTGGTGACCGAGATCCGCCAGGTGCTCGAGTGCCTGGGTGGCACCGTAGGCGTCGTCGGGGTAGACGCTCAGCTCGTCGTCGCGCTCGCTGGTGCAGTTGGCCAGGACAAGGGGGAGATGGGCGCGCGGGGGGCGGTTCAGGACCTGGAAGCCCATGCTGGCGTAGATGAGGGCATCCACCTGGCGACGTTCCAGCTCCTTGATGGCCCGGGTCTCCGCATCCTCCCCCGCGTGGAGGTCCATGACCAGCAGCACGTGCCCGAGCGCGATTGCCTGGTCGCTGGCCCCCGCCAGCAGGCGGCCGGCGAACGGGGAGCCGACGGCGTCGGTGAACAGGCCCACGGAGTGAGTGGTGTTGCTGCGCAGGGACCGGGCGACATGGTGGGGCTCGTAGCCCAGGCGCTCTGCCGTCTCGAGGATGCGCTTCGTGGTCTCAGGCGAGATGTTCCCGCCGTCGCGACCGTTGAGCACGAAGGACACCGCCGTCGGCGACACTCCCGCCGCCGCGGCCACGTCGGCGGCGCGGACCCGGCGACGAGGCTGGCTGACCATGCCTGCCATTGGGCCACCTTGGCGGCCGCGGTGTCAAGCGCGGGCGCCCTCCATCGGCGGCACACTGAACGCGGCAGGGCCCCGCGTCCGCTGGGGTCAGGCCGAGGCCACGCGATCCAGAGCCGCCTTGAGGGCGTTGCGCACCTCGTCGGCGATCGCCTCCATCTCCGGGTTGCCGGTGAGGGCGACCATGGTCTCCGGGTCGATCGTCTCCACGACCGTGACCCCCGCGCTGTGCCGAACCACCACGTTGCACGGGAGCAGCAGGCCCAGCGACGGCTCCACCTGGAGTCCGCGGTGCGCGAAGCGGGGGTTGCAGGCGCCGAGGATGATCTGGTCGTCGATGTCGACGTCGATCTTGCTCTTCAGCGTCTTCTTCAAGTCGATTTCGGTGAGGATCCCGAAGCCGCTCTCGGCGAGCGACTCCTTGATCTGGGCCAGGGCCACGTCGAAGGGGCGTTCCAGGTCGATGCGCAGTGCGTAGTTCATGGGTAAACCTCCTGAGTGCATCATGCCGCCCACCGGGGCAGCGCGAAGGAAGTTGCCGAGACTGCCCTCGCCCCACCTGTCTCGTCGACTCCTACCGATCCCGGTGAAGCGTCGCCCAGTACAGGACGGGAACCAGCAACAGCGCGAGGAACCCGCCCAGGAGCGACAGGAACGCGTAGTCGGTGGCAGCCATCACCACGCCCGACATCACGCCGCCACCCGCGCCCGCCAGTGCGATGAGTACGTCGATACTCCCCTGCACCCGGGCGCGGTTCTCCTTGTCGGTGGCCTCGATGACGAGCGCCGTCCCCGAGATCAGCCCGAAGTTCCAGCCGAGGCCGAGCAGGATCAGCGCCAGGATCAGGAACCCGAGCGAATCGGGCGGGGAGAGTGCGGCAACCAACCCGGCGGCCAGCAACGTCACCCCTGCCGCCACCGCCATCCGGGTCCGCCCTACCCGGTCCACCAGGATCCCCGTGAGTGGAGACGGGAGGAACATGGCTGCCACGTGCAGGCTGATCACGAGGCCGACGGCTCCCAGCCCGTGCTCGTGGGCGCGCATGTGCACAGGGGTCATGGTCATGACAGCCACCATCGCGGTCATGGTGAGCACCATGACCGTCGCGCCGACGTACACCCCGACCCGCACACGCGACACCCGGTTCGGGGTGCCGGAGGCCTCGGCTGCCGACGCGTCCAGCGCCCGGGCGAGAAGATAGGGGTCCGGCCGCAACATCACGACCAGCACGCAGCCTGCCGCGAGGTAGGCGACGGCCGCGAGCATGAACGGTCCGGCGAGGGCCGGAATGCCCAGGGATGTCGCGAGTCGGCCCAGCGGTTCGATGAGGATCGGTCCCCCGACGGCGCCGAGCGTGGTGGACACCATCGCGACGCTCACCGCGGCACCGCGCCGTTCGGGGAGCGCGAGGTCGGTGCCGGCGTAGCGGGCCTGCAGAGTGGTGGCGGACCCGGCGCCGTAGACGAACAGGGAGGCGAACAGCAGGGCGATGTTGCCGGTCACCGCACCGATCACGACGCCGACGGCGCCCAGCCCACCGGCAGCGAATCCGAGGCCGAGCCCGGTCCGACGCCCCCACCGGTGGGTGGTCCGCCCGACGATGTACGCCGTCAGCGCCGAACCGAAGGTGAACAGGGCGATCGGCACCCCGGCGAGTGCGTCTGAACCGAGCACGTCCTGCGCGAGCAACGACCCGACGGTGATCCCGGAAGCCAAGCCGGCGCCGCCGAACAGTTGGCTGACCACGACGACACGCAGTGTGCGGCGTTGGACCCGGGCTCGATCGAGTTCCCCGAGCCCTTCGGTGGTCCTGCCACCGCTGTGGCCAGCGATGGAGAGCCCGTCCTGCCCACTCGTCATGGGCCCACTATGCCCCTTCGTTCGTCAGGTCACAGTCAGTGTCAGGACCACCGGCTCCAGACCTTCTGCTGCGACCCTGACCGCAACCTCCCCACCGCCCTTGGGACGGACGACGGCGAGAGCACGGCCGTCGAAAGTACGCCAGGAGCCTGAGTCGAAGCGCTCCTCAGTTCTTGGGTTCGCACTGCACATACCGGCCAGGATGCCGGCGCCGGACACCTCGACGGTGACCGCACGTTCCTCCGACGTGACCAGTACCCCGTCGTCGTCTCGCAGTTCGATGGCGACGAACGCGAGGTCGGCGTCGTCGTCCCGCAGCTCCGCGCGGTCCGCCGTCGCTGTCAGCCGTGCAGCCGTCCGCGCCGTGGACATGCTCGTGCGTCCAACCTCACCCCCACCGCGGTACGCGACCGCGGTCAGTTGGCCGGCCCCGTAGACAGTCTCCAGGGTGGCCCTCATCGGGTGTTCCTCCCCCACGGTCGCGCGGGCCACCTCGTCGCCGTCGAGCAGCAGCGCCACCTCCTCGGCGTCGGCGTACACCTCGACGACGACCGGCTGCCCCTCGAAGCCCGGCCACGTCCACGACGAGACCGAATCGCTCCACCCCCACGGCGACTGCATGGTGATCGTGTGGCCGTGGTGCTCCGGTCGCTGGACCGCGACGTAGGGCTCGGAGCGCAGCCCGAAGACGATCTCGCGGTAGTAGGACACGGGGCGGCGCCAGCCGGTGATGTCGAGGTCGCCGCACCACGCCGTGAGGTACGGGTACTCGCGCTCCAGCCCTGCGACGGCCTCCGGGTCCTCCGCGTACGCCGTCGCGCCGATGCCCACCTCACCGAGATAGTCCCAGCCGGTCCACGTGAAATCGCCGATCACGTTCGGGGCGGCCTCCACCATCGGCCACAGCCGGCCGATCTGCGACGGGAAGGTCTCGGACCCGACGATCACGCGGTGCGGGAACAGTTCGGCGTCAATCGAGTACCGCGACTCAGCGTAGTTGAGCCCGAGCACGTCGAGTGGGGCGCTGGACTCCGCGGTGCGCCTGCTCGCCGACTCGCTCGCGCTGACGACGGCGAACGGCCCGCCCTCGGCGGCCATCATCTCGTTGAGCCCGCCAGCCTCCTCGGCGATGGCCGGCACCTCGTCGATGACGGCGAGGAACGGGTTGATGCCGTTGGTGACCAGCCGGGTCGGGTCCAGGGAGCGGACGTGCTCGGCCATCCGCCGGGCCCAGCGCGCCCCGTGAGGGGTGCCCACCTCGGCGATCTCGTTGCCGATCGAGTACATGATCACGCTCGGGTGGTTGCGGTCCTTGGCCACCATGGCCTCCAGGTCCGCCGCCCACCACTGCGGAAACTCCGCCGCGTAGTCGTAGGGCGTCTTGAACTTCGTCCACATGTCGAAGGCCTCGTCCATGACGAGCACGCCGAGACGGTCGCAGGCATCGAGCAGCGCGGGCGAGGCGGGATTGTGCGCCGTGCGGATGGCGTTGAAACCGGCCTCCTTGAGCAGTTCGATGCGCCGCTCGTCCGCGCGCCCGATCGCGGCAGCGCCCAGCGGCCCGTTGTCGGAGTGGATGCAGGCGCCCCGCAGCAGAACGGACTCGCCGTTGATCCGCAGCCCCTTGCGGGGGTCGACGGTGACGGTGCGGATGCCGAAGGTCACCTCCGTGGCCTCCCCCTCGCCCAACGAGACCAGCGCCTTGTACAGGTGCGGGTGGTCCGGGCTCCACAGGCGTGGCTGCTGGACGTAGAACCGCTGCCGGACCAGCGCGGTTTCTCCTGGGGCAAGGGTCGACGGCGTGGCGTCGCGCTCGGCCTCGCCGTCGTCGGCAGCGCTCAGGCTGGTCTCCACCGACACGGTTGCCGTGCTCAGCCCGGCATTCCGGATGGTCGTGACGACGTCGACCACCGCCTGGTCGTCCTCGACACGCACCGTCGTCACCGCGACGCCGTCGGGGTCCACATGGGAGGGCCGGTCAACATGGAGGACGACGGGACGGTGCAGGCCGGCGCCGGAGTACCAGCGGGAGTCCTGGCCGGAGCGCACCTCGATGCGTAGCGTGTTGTCCTCGCCGTGGCGGAGGTAGGGGGTGAGGTCGACGAAGAACCGGGCGTAGCCGTCGGCGCGGTTGCCGGCGAACTCGTCGTTCAGGAAGACCTGGGCGCGACGGTAGGCGCCCTGGATCTCGAGGCGGACGATCCGGCCGCGCCACTCCTCCGGGACGGCGAAGGTCTTGAGGTAGCTGAAGGCGCCGTGGGAGTGGTAGGCCCCGGCGCCCTTGCCCGGCGCGTCCGCGCTGCGGTCGGCGTCGCGGAGGGCGTCGTGCGGGAGTCGGACGGCGGTCGGCTCGGCTGCTTCGCCGTTGGCCGCGGCGAAGGGACCGAGCGGAAGGCGATAGGTCCAGCCGTCATTGAAGGGGATCGCGCTCATGGGTCTTCTCCTGGTCAGGGGCCGACCGGCGGGTCGGCGGGGGCGGGGATCAGTGCGGCGAAGACGCGCCTGACGTCGTCTTCGGTGACCTCACCCGGCGCCAGCCAGCGCTGGAGGCCGAGGCCCTCCTGGATCGCGTCGACGACGCGGGCGCTGATGCCCTCCACCCGCCGGGCGATGGCGTCGCGCGACCGGCCCATCCACTGGCGCATCAGGTCGGCGTAGCGGGGGTGCCGGAAGGCCAGGACGTAGAGCTCGGCTAGGAGGATCTTGGTCCGGGCGTCGTCGTCATCCTCAAGCACGAGGCGGGTGAGCGCCTCTCGAGGATCTGCGCCGGAAGCATCCATGGCGCGGTCGAGTGGCGAGAACGACTCGTCGGCGAAGCGCTCAAAGGCCGCGAAGATCAGATCGTCGCGGTTGGGGAAGTGATACGTCATCGAGCCCAGGGGGACGTCCGCCGCGACTGCGATGGTGCGGTACGTGGCGCCGGCGACACCGTGCTCGGCGATCAGATCGAGTGTCGCGGCGATGATGCGGTCCCTGCGCTCGGGGTCGTGCCGACGCGCGGTGCTGCGCTCCATGCTGCTCCCGTCGTGGCCGTCGTTGACTGACGCAGCTTATCAGAACGTACGTATATGCGTTCCGGCTACCTCCACCGCCGGGCACTCTCCGGCGGATCTGGCGGCGTAGTCGCGATCAGATCCGCCGGAGAGCTCAGCGACCGTCTCGCGCACACCCGCCTGCACCGTCATCCTCCGGAACGGCCCAACTGGTAGGCCCGGTCGTGGCGCATGGACCGCGGCGCGAACCCGGTCTTGGCCAGCACATACGCCACAGCGTCGTTCTCGAACGCCGCGCTGGCCATCTGGGCGTACCGGCGCTCGACAAGACGAGCCACCACGCGCTCCCCCACCGAGCTGGCCCTGAGCCTCCGGGTAGTCACCGAGGAGCCGCAGGGGGCCGGGGACGAGACCGACGGGGGGCGCACCTCCGCCAGATCCAAAGCGTGCCAGGTTCCCCGGGTGGTGAACTCCGACGCCTTCAGACACGGCGAATAGCCCAGCGCCGCGGCGTCACTCCAGATGACGTCCAGATCCTGCGGGCGGTAGGCGCCCTCAAAACCGATTCCATAGCGGTACGAGACGACGAACACCGGTTTGCCGTAGTCCATCAGCGGCGAAAGATGGGTATTGCTGATACCCGACAAAGTGAGCGAGTGATTCTCGATGAGCAGATAATCGAGCAGCGGGGAGACATCCGCCAGACGGTATCCGAAGAACACGTCTGCAGTGTGCTTGAACGGATCATAGAGATTCACCCCGAAGCTCTTGCCGTGCTCTCGGCAGACCTCTGCAACCTCCTCCAGAAGCGCCATGACGCTGCGACTGCGGAAATCCAGATAATCAGTGATGACCCGGTGGCCCCACTTCTCCTGCGCAGGCAACGAATAGCCGTACCGGGCACCGAAGACCGCGCCGCAGTGCCGGCACGAGCAGCCGAAGAAGGAGATGTAGTCGCGCCGGACGAAGAAGGGCGGAATTCCGAAGACGATGTTGTCCAGGAACACGCCGTCGAAGTCCTCACGACACGCGGCACGAACCCGGTCCACGATGATCCGACGAGCCGCGGGATTGTTGGGGCAGGTGAGCGAGCGGCCACGGCTATAGGGGAGCAGGCGTCCTGCACCGTCTCGGCAGAACACGTCCTGGCCAACGAATTCCCTCGTCACCACGTTCAGCCCTTGAACGTAGGCGTGGGTCCTGATGCCCTGTTCGCGAAAGCCGCGCAGACGCTCGACGATATAGCGTCGGTCCGGCTCCTCCGTCTCGTCGGAGAAGCCCCAGGAATACGTCACCCACATATCCGTGACGCCGAGTTTCGCACGCGCATCCGCGAGATAGTCGGGCTCGTAGAGACGCATGAAGCTGTGCGCGTCGATGCGCGGTGAGCGGTACTTCACGTTGAGCAGCCGAATGGTGCCCGGACCGCCCCAGGCATATAGACCGACAGGCTGGACCATGCTCCTCCCGGGTCGATCGACGAAAACCTCAGATTATCACGCAGCCCTATCGCGAGGCGCTGAACCGGTCGTGCTGCGGCACGGGGAAACCCACGCTTCCGGCCCTGGCATCGGGCGCCCATAGAAGCCGGTCGACCCTGCAGAATGGCGCCATGGTGAATCCACCGAAGACCGATGACCTGGTGTGCGGGATCGTCGCGGGCGAGGTGGCCGCGGAAATCGTCTACCGCGACGCACACGTGATCGCGTTCCTCGACCACCGGCCGTTGATCAAGGGCCACGTGCTGGTCTGCCCGGTGGCGCACGTCCCCACCCTCATCGACCTTCCGCCAGAACTGGTCGCGCCACTGTTCGGCGTGGTCCAGCGGGTGGCGTCCGAGGTCGTCGAGGCGTTCGGCGCCCAGGGCACCTTCACCGCCGTCAACACGGTGGTCAGCCAGTCCGTCCCTCACCTGCACGTGCACGTGGTCCCGCGCACGAAGGGCGACGGGTTGCGCGGGTTCTTCTGGCCCCGCACCCGATACGCCGACGGCGAGGCGGCCGAGTACGCGGCACGGCTGCGCGCGGCCCTCGCGGCACACACGGAAGCACCGGGCGGGTAGCCTCGCGGGGGTGAGGATCGCCACCTGGAACGTCAACTCCGCCAAGCAACGGCTGCCGCGGCTGCTGCCTTGGCTCGTGGAGCGCCGACCCGACGTCGTCTGCCTCCAGGAGACCAAGCTGACCGACGCTGCCTTCTCGGACCTGTTCACCGGCCCCCTGGTCGAGCTCGGCTACGAGGCGGCGCATCATGGGGCCGGCGGTTTCAACGGGGTGGCGCTCCTGTCCAGGGTCGGCTTGTCCGAGGTCGAGCGCAACTTCCCCGGCCAACCGGACTACGTGGGCGCGGCGGAGGCCCGAGCTATCAGCGCCACCTGCGGCGGGGTACGGGTCCACAGCCTCTACGTCCCGAACGGGCGCGAGGTGGCCTCGGACCACTACGCCTACAAGCTCGACTGGCTCGACGCGCTCGCCGCGGCGGTTGCAGCGGGGCCTGCGGAGGTCGCGCTGTGCGGGGACATGAACGTCGCGCCCGCCGACGCCGACGTGTTCGACCCTGCGGCCTACGTCGGCCACACCCACGTCACGGCGCCCGAGCGCGAGCGGATCGCCGCCTTCGGTCTGGTCGACGTCGTCCGCGCGCGCTGGCCCGAACACGACCGCCTGTTCTCGTACTGGGACTATCGCGCCGGAATGTTCCACCAGGATCTGGGCATGCGGATCGACCTTGTACTGGCGTCGAGGCCGGTGGCCGACCGTGTCAAAGCCGCGTGGGTGGACCGCGCCGCCCGCAAGGGCAAGCTCCCGAGCGATCACGCCCCCGTCATCGTGGACCTGGACGAAGCCCCCGACGGCGACATCGGCCCCGTCGTGCCCCCGCCGTCGAACCCCAAGCGGGGCGGACGGACGAGGCTGCCGCAATCGAGGGAGTGACCGGCCCGGACGCTCGGCGACGGGGCTAGCGATTCCGCCAGCGATCCTGCTCGGTCAGCGGGACCAACGACCGAAGCTCGGCCACGGTGTGGAGCGGGATGCGCTCCCCCACTCCGGCGGACTTGAGCAGTGACTCCATGATCTCGAGGACATGCAACGCCAGCCCACCGCTGCTCCGGAGCCCGCCATCGATGCAGTCAAGCAGCCCCACTCCCCGTTCGGCCCCCACGTAGCCGGCCAGCGGATCAAGTGGAGTCCAGTCGGCGTCGCCCGCACGGCGGAGGAGGACACTGCCGTCGAACATGTTGGGGTCGGGCACCGACAGCGTGCCGGTCTCTCCATGGACCTCGATGGGCGCCGCGACCGTGGCTGCACCGTCGAAACTGAACACGACCGACGAGAGCGCCGCGCCCACGTGCTCGAGAATGCCGGTCACGTGGGTGGCCACCTCGACCGGGATCAACTCACCCGCCCGCGGCCCGGAGGCGATGCGACGAGTGTCCCTGGGGCGCGACGCAGCCCCGCGAACGGCGACCACGCAGCCGAGCAGGTGGACCAGCGTGGTCAGGTAATAGGGCCCCATGTCATAGAGCGGCCCGCCACCGTTCAGGTAGTAGAAGTCCGGGTTCGGGTGCCACGCCTCGTGGCCCGGTGAAATCCAGGTGGCCATCGCCGAGAGTGGGCGACCGATCACCCCGTCGTCGACGGCGGCGCGCGCCGTCTGCACCCCCGTGCCCAGCACAGTGTCCGGGGCCCCACCAACCCAGGCACTGCCTGCGACCGCCAGCATCTCGCGACCCTCTGCGACGGTTGCGGCCAGCGGCTTCTCTCCGTAGACGTTCTTACCCGCCCGCAGGACGGCTAGGGCGATCTCGGCGTGGGCTGCGGGGATGGTCAGGTTGAGAACCGTGTCGACCTCGGGATCAGTGAGCAGTTCCTCGACGCTCAGCGCCCGACAGCCGTCGAACCGACCCGCGACCGCCTCGGCACGGCTGACGACGAGGTCCGCTGCGGCGACGATACGCACGCGCGGCACCTCTTTCAGCGTGGTCAGGTACTTCTCCGAGATGACGCCCAGACCGACTACTCCGATTCCGTGGCGCTCGCCCATAGCATCCCCCTCTCAACGATCGTGCGTACGTGGGTGTCCTGAAGGATGTCGAGGCTGTGCCCTGGCGTGGCGACGAAGATGCGCCCGAGTGGCCGCCGCCGGAGGCGTCTCCACCGCTACCGTCTCTCGCGTCGCCAACGGTGTCGCTGGTGTCGATCCCACGCTCGCGCGGCGCGTGCGGGCCGTCATAGACGAGATGGGTTACCGCCCCAACCTCGTGGCACGGGGGCTTCGGAAGCAGGCGACGCACCTCCTTGCCCTGGTCATCCCCGACATCGAGAACGCCTTCTTCACCTCCTTGTGTCGAGGCGTGGAGGATGTGGCGCGCCGGGGGAACTACTCGGTCATGCTGTGCAACACCGATGAAGACCCGGCGAAGGAAGCCTCGTACCTCGAGGTGCTGGCCGCCCACTCCGTGTCGGGCGTGATCATCAGCGCCGCCGCGGTGACGTCAGACCTGTCCGCCGTCACCAACCAAGGCATCTCCGTGGTCGGAGTGGGACGACGCCTGGGTCCGGAGTTCGACTGCGTGCGCACCGACTCCGAAGCCGGTGCCAGGCAGGCCACGCGACACCTGATCTCCTTCGGGGCCCAACGCGTCGCATGCATCACCGGCCCGGACGAGGTGGTCACAGCGGAGGAAAGGCTCGAGGGATACAGGCAGGCAATCAGCATGTCGGGCCGCGAGGTCGAGGAAGAGCTGATCATTCGAGCGAACTTTCGTGAGGACGGCGCCTACCGGGCCATGAACCAACTCCTGGAGCTCGATTCCCCGCCCGACGGCGTGTTCGTGGCGAACAACCGAATGACGATCGGCGCGATGCGAGCCTGCCGCGAGCGGGGTGTGGACATCCCTGAGCAACAACTGAGTCTCGTCGGCTTCGACGACCTGCCGTGGGCCGACCTCACCACCCCTTCCATCACCACGATGCGGCAACCCACCTATGAAATCGGCTCGGCAGCCGCACGGCTCCTCCTCGGGCGGATCGACGGTGAGCAAGGCCCGGGGCGCGAGATCGTCTTCCAGTCCGAGCTCGCTGCACGCCAGAGCTCTGTTAAGCGGGGGACGAAGAGCCAGAACTAGTCGGGGCCTGAACCAGTCGGTCGCCGACAGGGCGCCTCGGACGCTTGGGCGCGGATGATCTCCAAGGCGCCCAGCTCAGCCAGAACGTCGACGAGCTCCGGGTGGAAGGAGGGGACCGACGTCGAGGCCCGTAGGCTGGAGTGTGTGACCGTTGACGTAATCGCCGCCATCACGGCAGTCGTTCTGGCCCTCGTTGGCCTCGTAGGCATCGTGTTTCCCGTGCTCCCGGGCAGCATCCTGATCGGCGCCGGGGCGCTGGCGTGGGCAATCTGGGGCACTTCTAGCTGGGGATGGGTCGCCTTCGGCGTGGCCGCGGTTCTGCTCGCCGTCGGTGGCATCAGCAGTTGGCTGCTCACCGGCAAGTCGCTGCAGCAGCGTCAGGTGCCGAAGTGGCCGATCACCGTCGGACTCCTGCTGGGCATCGTCGGGATGTTCGTGCTGCCCGGCTTCGGGTTGCCCATCGGTTTCGTGCTCGGCCTGCTGCTCGCCGAGTGGTACCGGGTTCGCGACTTCCGCAAGGCGGCGGCCACGAGCTGGGAGACGGTGAAGGCGCTCGGGGTCGGGATCCTGGTCGAGTTGGGCTGCGCGATGCTGGCGGTCGCGGTGCTGGCGGTAAGCGTCGTCACCGCTCTGTGAGGGTAGGGGCCGCCGGCGTGAGAGTCGGCACCGCCCCGTAAGGTGAGAGTTCGCGCGTGTGGCTGCGTTTCCCAGGCTTCGAGGGCGCGCTCCGCGGTTGACGCGAAGGGCGCCCGTCCACGGACGGGCGCCCTTCGTCGTTTGAGAGAAGTCCGGCCTCAGAGACCATCCGGATGTCAGAGACGGGAGCGGAACTCCTCGTGCTGACGAATCACCGCATCCGGCACCTTGGCGCCCATCCGGGCAAGGAACACGTCGGTGTCGTCGGCCTCAGCGCTCAGCGCCTCAGGATCGATCGCGAACAGGGCCGCCCAGTCATCATGGCTCACGCCCGCGGCGGCGTAGTCGATGGAACCCTCCACCGGCACCAGACCGAACGGCGACTCCACGGCGTCGGTGCGCTCCTCGATGCGCTCGGTGATCCACGCGAGGGCGCGGGAGTTCTCCGAGAACCCGGGCCACAGGAAGCGGCCGTCCTCGCCGCGGCGGAACCAGTTCACCTGGAAGATCAGCGGGGCGTTCGCCGTCTGGTTGAGCTTCTCGCCCACGTTCAGCCAGTGCTGCCAGTGATCGGCCATGTGCGTGCCGGAGAAGGGCAGCATCGCGAACGGGTCGCGGCGGAGCTCGCCCAGAGTCCCCTCGGCGGCGGCGGTGCGCTCGGAGGCGAGCGTCGCACCCATGTAGACGCCGTGCTCCCAGTCCCGGGCCTGCGCCACGAGCGGGACGTTGGTGGCGCGGCGCCCGCCGAAGATGATGGCGTCGATGGGCACGCCCGCCGGGTCGTCCCAGGTGTCCGCGATCGACGGGCAGAGATGGGCGGCCACGGTGAAGCGCGAGTTGGGGTGCGCCGCCGGGGTCTCCGATTCGGGCGTCCAGTCGCGGCCCTGCCAGTCGGTCAGGTGCGACGGCGCCTCGTCGGTCAGGCCCTCCCACCAGACGTCGCCGTCGTCGGTCAGGGCGACGTTGGTGAAGACGGTGTCACCCTCGATGGTCGCGATGGCCGTGGGATTGGTGGCATGGCCGGTCCCGGGCGCCACGCCGAAGAAGCCGGCCTCCGGGTTGATGGCACGCAGCCGGCCGTCCGGACCCTGAGCCATCCAGGCGATGTCGTCGCCGATGGTCTCGACCGTCCACCCAGGGATGGACGGACGCAGCATCGCGAAATTCGTCTTGCCGCACGCGCTGGGGAACCCGGCGGCCACGTGGAAGGAGCGACCCTCGGGGTTCGTCGCCTTCAGCAGCAGCATGTGGGCGGCCAGCCAGCCCTCCCCCTCGCCGATCTTGGAGGCGATGCGCAGCGCGAACCCCTTCTTGGCGAGGATGGCGTTGCCGCCGTAGGCCGAGCCGTAGGACCAGATCTCGCGGCTCTCCGGGTAGTGGACGATGTATTTGGTCTCGTTGCACGGCCACACGACGTCCTGCTCCCCGGGCAGCAGCGGCGCGCCGACGGAGTGGACCGCCGGAACCCACTCGGTGTGGGGACCGATCTGCGCCAGGGCGTCGGCCCCCATCCGGGTCATGATGCCGGTGCTGATCACCACGTACGGCGAGTCCGTGACCTGGACGCCCAAGCGAGCGAGCGGGCTGCCCACGGGCCCCATCGAGAACGGCACGACGTACATGGTGCGTCCCCGCATGGCCCCCTGGAACAGGCCGCCGAGCGTCTCGCGCATCTCCGACGGCGGGGCCCAGTTGTTGGTGGGGCCGGCGTCGTCCTCATGCTCGGAGCAGATGAACGTGCGCGATTCGACCCGGGCCACGTCGCTCGGGTTGGAACGGGCCAGGTAGCTGTTGGGGCGCTTGGCGGGGTTGAGCTTGATGAGCGTGCCGGCGGCGACCGACTCGTCGAGCATGCGCTGGCGCTCATCCGCAGAGCCGTCGCACCAGACAATGCGATCCGGCTGGGTCAGCTCGGCGATCGAGTCCACCCAGTCGACGATGCGGGAATCGGCGTTGTCGGGTGCGTGACGGGTGAGAGTGGCGGTGGCGGTCATGAGATTCTCCAACCTTGAGGGTGTCGCTTCGGTGCGGGATGAGCTCTTGGTTTCACCATACGGAAGGGGGAGGCTGATTCGGGTGATCAGAATGCTGTGAACTTCGGGGATTCTTCACGTATCGTGAACTCCATGGCAGATCTCTCCACGCTCGGGCACCGCATCCGGCATTTCCGCACCAAAGCAGGCCTGACCCTGGAAGAACTGGGAGAGATCACAGGAACCGCCCCCAGCCAGCTGTCCATGATCGAGAACGGGCACCGCGAACCCCGGCTCTCCCTCCTGGAAGCACTGGCCACCGCGCTGCATGTGCCTACCTCGCAGCTCCTCGCCGCCGAACCGCCGTCCCCGCGCGCCGCGCTGGAGATCGAACTGGAGAAGGCGCAGGCGTCACCCGCCTACAGGGAACTCGGGCTTCCCGTGCTACGCCCAAGCCGTGCCATGTCCGACGCGACACTCAAGACGATCGTGGGCCTGCACCGCGAGCTCGATCGGCGCGCCCGGATGGCGATCTCAACTCCGGAGGAGGCGCGGCGGGCCAACACCCAGCACCGCAGCGCCATGAGGGAGCGGAACAACTACCTGCCGGAGATCGAGGTGATCGCTGAGCAGGCCACCAAGGCCGTGCGGCACGCCTCAGGTGCGCTGACCCACCGCACCGTCGCAGAGATGGCCAGGCGGGTGGGGCTGACCATCGTGCACACCGACGACCTCCCCCACTCAGCGCGCGCGGTGGTCGATCGGGAGCACGGCCGCATCTACATCCCCCCGGCATCCATCCCCGGCGGTCACGGTCTGCGGTCGCTCGCGTTGCAGGCCGTGGCCAACACCGTGCTCGGGCACCAGGAGCCCGTTGACTACGCCGACTTCCTGCGGCAGCGCTTGGAGGCCAGCTATTTCGCCGCGGCCTGCCTGATGCCGCGTTCCGCATCCGTGGACTTCCTGGAGCGCGCGAAACGGGACCGCAACATCGCCATCGAGGACTTCCGCGACACCTTCGGCGTCACGCACGAGGGCGCGGCGCTCCGGTTCACCAACCTCGCCACCCAGTACCTGGGGATCACGCTGCACTACCTGCGCGTCGAAGGCGACGGCAGCGTGGTGGGTGCGTACGAGAACGACGGTCTGCCGCTGCCCCAGGACGCGACCGGCTCCACCGAGGGCGAGGTGGTGTGTCGGCACTGGAGCGCACGCCAGGCGTTCTCCCGGACGACTCGCACCAGCGAGCACTACCAGTACACGGATACGCCCGCCGGCACATTCTTCGAGTCGACCCAGACCGGAACGGGAACCACCTCGGAGTTCTCGATCACACTGGGAGTCCCTTACGCCGAGTCGAAGTGGTTCCGGGGGCGGGAATCACAGACGCGCGCGGTGTCGACGTGCCCCGACGCGCGGTGCTGCCGCCGGCCGGAGGACGGGCTCAATGAGCGGTGGAAGGGTCAGGGATGGGCGTCGCCCAGAGTGCGGACCCACCTCTTCGCTCCGCTCCCCCAGGGGACGTATCCGGGCGTGGATGACCGCGAACTGTACGAGTTCCTCGACGCGCACGCACACGACTGAGCGCTACGGGGCGCCGGGCCGCCGGGCCGTATGGTGGGCACGTCTAGTCGGGCGCTTTGGGAGTTCCCGTCAGCCTCACGAGCCTCCGAGCACAGGGGAACTGATTTTCACGAGCGAGGGTGTTGACACGGGCCCGGTCCCCGTCTAACCTTTACGTTATACGCATAACTCCGAGAGGTGTTCGATGGAGAACCAGCCCACCATGAACGACGTCGCCGCAGCCGCCGGCGTGTCGCAGGCCACGGTGTCCATGGTGCTCAACGGGGCCCAGACCGGGCGCGTCTCCGCCGCCACCACCCAACGGGTACTCGATGCTGCCAGGCAGCTCGGCTTCCGGACCAACGTCCACGCCAAGGTCCTGCGCGAGGGCAAGTCCCGGATGATCGGCCTCATCGGCGACGAGGTGGCCACCACCCCGTTCGCCGGTGAGATGATCCTCGGCGCCCAGCAGGAGGCGTGGCGCCAGGGCTACGTTCTGCTCACCGTCGACACCACCGGTGATCCGCGCCTCGAGAAGGCGGCACTGGCCATGATGCAGTCGTACCGCGTGGCGGGAGTGATCTACGCCGCCATGTATCACCGGAAGGTCGACGTGCCGTCCGGCCTCGCCGGCATCCCCACGGTCTGCGTCAACTCGCAGGACCTGAGCGGCTCGGTCACCAGCGTCTTCCCCGACGAGGTGGCCGGGGGCCGCGCGGCCGCCGAGGTCCTCCTCGACGCCGGCCACCGTCGCATCGCCATGATCAACATCGCCCCCGAGGGCTCGTCGCTCCCCGCCGCCGCCGGCCGACTTCAGGGGTTCACCGAAGCCCTGGCCGATGCCGGGCTCGTCCTGGACCCGCGCCAGCTCCGTTACGGCAACGGCGCCTACGAGGACGGGCTCACGTTCGGCGCGGAGCTGCTGCGCCAGTCGGACCGCCCCACGGCCATCTTCTGCGGAAACGACCGCACGGCGCTGGGCACGTATCACGCCGCTTACCAGCTCGGCCTCTCCATCCCCGACGACGTCAGCATCGTCGGCTTCGACAACCAGTCACTGTTGACCCCGATGTTCTCCCCGCGCCTCACGACGTTCCAGCTCCCGCTCGTGGAGATGGGGCGCCTCGCGGTCGCCGAGGTACTGAGCCGCAGCTCAGCGCCGAGGCGGCTCGCCGTCGAGTGTTCCCTCCAGTCCCGCGACTCCGTCGCGCTCGCAAAGGTCCCCGCATGACTACCACCCTCGCCGCACCCGCCCAGATCCAGCCCCCGGGCCAATCCAGCAAAGCCGCTGCGTCCCCACCGCCGCGGAGGCGCGTCTCGCGCCGCACGGCGATTCTTCGTTCGTGGCAGTTATACGTATTACTCGCGCCTGGCCTCGTCTACCTGATCATCTTCAAGTACTGGCCCATGTACGGCGCCCAGATCGCATTCCGCAACTACAACCCGGCCTCGGGATTCACGGGGAGCCCCTGGGTGGGCCTCATGCATTTCGAGCGATTCATCAACTCGTTCCAGTTCGAGGAACTCCTGGTCAACACCCTGACCATCAACACCGTCGGCCTGCTCGTCGCCTTCCCGGTGCCGATCGTCCTGGCGCTGATCGTCAATCAGCTCTCCTCGGCGCAGTTCAAGAAGATGGTGCAGACAGTGCTGTACGCGCCGTCGTTCATCTCCGTGGTTGTGGTCGTGGGCATGATTTTCCTGCTCTTCAGCCCGGGCGCAGGCATCGTCAACAACGTCATCGAGCTCTCCGGCGGAGATCCCGTCTTCTTCATGGGCGACCCGGACTGGTTCCGGCCCCTGTACATCGGCTCGGATGTCTGGCAGAACGCAGGCTTCTCGATGATCATCTACCTCGCGGCGCTGACGGCCATCGACCCCTCGCTGCATGAGGCCGCAAAGATGGACGGCGCCAACAAGTTCCGCCGGATCTGGCACATCGACATCCCCGGCATCCTGCCAGTGGTGACGATCCTCTTCGTCCTGGCCATCGGCAACATCTTCAACCTCGGGTTCGAGAAGGTCTACCTCATGCAGACCCCGCTCAACCTCGAGACCTCCGAGATCATCAACACCTACGTGTACAAGGCGGGCCTCCAGCAGGCGCAGTTCAGCTACTCGGCCGCCATCGGGCTGTTCAACTCGGTCCTCAACCTCATCCTTCTCGTGACGTTCAACTTCGTCGCCAAGAAGGCCAACCAATCCTCTCTCTGGTGAGCCCCATGACCACGACCACTGCACCCCTGCCCCCGGCGTCGTCCCTGGCGAAGCCCCGCGACGGCGTCGCCACCCGCATGGCCGACCCCCTGTTCAACATCCTCAGCGTCAGCATCCTCGTGATCGCCGTCCTGCTGATCATCTACCCGCTCTACTTCATCCTCATCGCCTCGGTCAGCGACCCCAACCTCATCGCCCAGGGCAAGGTGTGGCTACTGCCCAGCGGCTTCACCCTCGAGGGCTACCAGACCCTGTTCGCCAACGATGCGATGCTGCGCGGCTTCGGCAACTCGCTGCTCTACACGGCCGTCGGCACCCTGGTCAGCGTCTCGATCACCCTGACGACGGGCTACGCCCTCTCACGCCGCGACATGCCGGGCCGCAGCCTCTTCATGATCCTGTTCATCATCACGATGTTCTTCGACGGCGGCCTCATCGCCCGCTACCTCGTGGTCCGCGACCTCGGCCTGCTCGACACCATGTGGGCGGTCATCCTGCCAGGCGCGGTCGGGGTCTGGAACCTCATCATCGCGCGTACCTTCTTCGAGACCAACGTGCCGCCGGAGCTACGGGAGGCGGCGCAGATCGACGGCGCCAACGACTTCCGGTTCTTCTTCCGGATCGCCCTCCCCCTCACCAAACCGCTCATCGCACTGATGGCCATGACGCACATCGTGGCGTACTGGAACTCCTACTTCGACGCGATGATCTACCTCAACGACGAGGCGATGTACCCGCTGCAGCTGGTGCTGCGCAACGTGCTCGTCGAGTCGCAGGCATCAGCCTCGCTGGACACCGGATCCATCGACTCCTACGCCGCCGCACAGCGCCTGGGCGAACTGATCAAGTACGGAATGATCGTCGTCTCCACGGTGCCGCTGCTCATCATCTTCCCCTTCCTTCAGAAGTACTTCGTGAAGGGCGCCACCCTCGGCGCCCTCAAGTGACCCCACCCCCGAAAGGACACATCAATGATGATCAAACGACGCAGCATCCTCGCCGGGATCGCGGCACTGGCCGCCTCAGGCCTGGTCGCCGCCTGCTCCAACGGATCCGACGCCGGGTCCCTGCCCGCCGACGGGTCCGACGCCTTCGGCTTCAACAGCGAGGGCCTCCCCATCACCGACAAGGCCCTCCCCCTCGTCTTCTCCGGCACCAAGTCCGCGCTGGCGCCCGACTACGAGACCATGGCGCTCGTCCAGCGGTGGAAGAGCGACACCAACATCGACATCGCGTGGAACAACCTCCCGGACAACGTCTACGCCGAGAAGAAGAACCTCATGCTGGCCTCCGGCGACCTACCCGACGCGCTGTTCAACACCGGCCTGACCGACAGCGACGTGGTGACCAACGGCTCCAACGGCACCCTCATCCCGCTCGAGGACCTCATCGACGCCCACGCCCCGATCCTCAAGGGCATCCTCGATGCCCGCCCGGACATCCGCGGCGCCATCACCGCCTCCGACGGCCACATCTACACCCTGCCCGCCGTCGAGGAGCTGGGCATCCTCGCCTACCCGAACTTCCTCTTCGTCAACAAGACGTGGCTCGACGAGGCGGGCCTGCCAGTGCCCACCACCATCGACGAATACGAGGCCGCCCTGCGGGCGTTCAAGGCCCGCGGCGCCGGTGTCGTCCCGCTGTCGTTCCGCGTCGACTCGTTCTGCGCCAACGTCGCCGACCTCATCGCGGCCATCGGTGGCCTGCCGGACAACAACGACCACCGCATCGTCCAGGACGACAAGGTGATCTTCACCGCCGCCCGCGAGGAGTGGCGCACCGCCGTGAAGCGTCTCGGCGAGTGGTATCAGGAGGGCCTCATCGACCCCGAAAGCTTCTCTCAGGACGACTCCACGTACCTGGCCAAGGGCAAGGCCGACCCGATGAGCCTCGGCTCGTTCATCTGGTGGGAGATGAAGGAGGCCGTCGGCGAGGACCGCGTGGCTGACTACGCCCACATCGGCGTCCTCAAGGGCTTCGACGGCGCGCAGCGCGCGTCCGTGTCCAACTACGCCGAGATCAACCGCGGCGCCTTCGCCATCACCAGCGCCAACAAGTACCCGGCCGCCACCATGCGCTGGGTGGACCGACTGTACGACCCCGTCATGTCCGCCGAAACCCGCTGGGGCCCGATCGGCGTCACGATGGAGAAGAACGCCGACGGCATCCTCGTCCAGATCCCGGCCAAGGAGGGCGAGTCCGAGGGCGAGCGCCGCCAGAAGGTGGCCCCGATGGGCCCCTGCATCACCACGCGCGAGCACTTCGAGACGGTCGTGGCCCCCGAGCCGCGCGCCAAGGAACGCCAGGACATGTGCCAGGAGTTCTACGAGCCCCACCGCGCCAACGACGCCTACCCGCCGGTCATGCTGAGCAACGAGGAGCTCCAGCAGATCGCCGATGCCCAGACAGAGATCAACACCTACGTGGGCCGGCAGTTCGCGACGTTCATCGTCGAGGGCAACATCGACGCCAAGTGGGACGGTTACGTCGCGCAACTCGAGTCCATGGGCCTGTCCAAGGTGGTGGAGGTCTACCAGGCCGCCTACGACCGCTACAAGAGCGCCTGATCGTTCACCCACTCCGACGAGGTTCTTCTTCTGATGCTGCACACCCCCCACTACCGTCCCGCAATCCACTTCACGCCGCGGTCCACCTGGATGAACGACCCCAACGGCCTCATCCGCCACAAGGGCCTCTACCACCTGTTCTTCCAGAACAACCCGGACGGCCGCACGTGGGGCAACATCGGCTGGGGCCATGCAGTGTCGTCGGACCTCCTGGAGTGGGAGGAGCTGCCCATGGCCATCCCCGCCACCGCGGAGGAGATGGCGTTCTCGGGGTCCGTCGTCTGGGACCGGGACAACACGTCCGGTCTGGGCGACGGGCCCGAGGGCCCGCTGGTGGCACTGTTCACCAGCGCCTACACCGCCGGTCACCCTCAACGGGCGGGGCTGCAGGCACAGTCACTGGCCTACAGCCTCGACGACGGGCTCACCTGGAGCCGGTATCCGGGAAACCCGGTGCTGGACCGGGGCTCGAAGGAGTTCCGCGACCCCAAGGTGTCGTGGCACGCGCCCACCGGCCGCTGGGTGATGGTGACGGTGGAGGCGGTGGACCGGCAGGTGCTGATCTTCTCCTCCTCCAACCTCATCGACTGGGTCCAGGAGAGCAGCGTCGGTCCCTTCGGGGAGCCGGGACTGCTGTGGGAGTGCCCTGACCTGATCGAGGTGGACATCGAGGGGTGCGGGGTGTCGCGGTGGGTGCTGCTGCTCAGCACCAATCCCGGCGGCTTCGCGGGCGGATCCGGCATGCAGTACCTCGTCGGGGACTTCGACGGCGGCGTCTTCACGCCGGACGCGCGCGGGCTGCGCTGGTTCGACCACGGCCCCGACATGTACGCCGCCGTCTCCTTCCAGGGCGCCGACGAGCCCACCGTGCTGGGCTGGATGAGCAACTGGACCTACGCCAACGAGACGCCCACCCATCCGTGGCAGTCTGCGATGACCCTGCCCCGCAGGCTCACGCTGGTGCCCGGACCCGGTGGTCCGGAGTTGCGGCACGACCCGGTGCTCCCCCTCGCGATGCCTGAAGGTACCCACCGGGTGGAATTCGAGTTCCTGGGCGCGGGTGAGGTCGTCGTGGAGACCGGCGGGGACGAGGCGATCAGCCGGTTCGTGTTGCGGCGCCTGCCGGACGGTGACCTGGTGGTCGACCGGAGCGGCGCGGACCCGCACGGCGTGCACGCGGGGATCAGCGTGACGCCACCCATCCCACTCCCGGACGGTCCGGTCGCGGGTGTGCTGATCGAGGACCACGGGCTGATCGAAGTGTTCCTCGACGGCGGCAGGGTCGCGGTGACCACGCAGACCTTCCCGCACGTCGGCCCGGTACGGGTGACCTCGTCGGGGCTGGCACAGACATGGACGCCCGACATCGTCGAGGCAGCAGGTGCCCCCCTCGCTGTCCGGTAGATGTGACGGCGAGTACGCCACCACATCTACCACTGCGGTTCGGCGCTGAGCGCGGCGGATCGCTGCCCAGCGCACAGGCTCGGCCTACGATGGAAGAGACGCGACGCCCGGCTCCCAGCCGGGACCCGCTGGGAGGTGGAGCGAGATGATCCCCGTCCGAATCGCAGGGCTTGCCCTGGACACGAGGTCGCTGCCGGTGGTGATCCTCAAGCCCATCGACGAGGAGGCCGGCCAAGGGCGGATGCTCCCCATCTGGATCGGGGGCCTGGAGGCCGCTGCGATCTTCGCCGGCGCCGAGGGCACCCCACCCCCGCGCCCCATGACCCTGGATCTGATGCGCGCCATCATCGAGGTGCTCGACGCCGAGGTGGAGCGCATCGCCGTGACCAGGATCGAGGACGGCACGTTCTACGCCGAGATCACGCTCAACACAGCCAGCGGCCAGCGGGTGCTCGACGCCCGCCCGTCGGACGCGATCGGGCTGGCGCTGCGGACCGGCTCGGTGATCTGGGTCGCGGAGGCGGTGCTCGGCGAGGCTGGGATCGCGGACGAGCGGGAGGAAGCGGTTGACGAGGAGGCCGAGGTCGCGGCGTTCAGCGAGTTCCTGGCCAACGTCGACCCGGAAGACTTCCAGGGCTGAACAGCACGGCCGACGGCGCCGGCCGATGAACTGTCCCCGGACGCCTGGCGGGGCCTCACTCAGTCCGGGTCAGCGCCGAGAGCCACGACGACGGCCACGACCGTGCCGGCCACAGCCAGCGCTCCCGCGACCACCCACCAGGGGCCGAGAAGGCCGTCGGGTGACGCGGCCACCGCCGTGACCAGCGCCCCCGCCGCGACACTCGCGCCCACGAACCCCGCCGCACCTCGCGCCATGCGTCCAGCGGCACGCGGCGTGATCGTCGCGTACGACGGCGCGGCCGCAGCGAATGCCGTGGTCAGGTGAAAGACCGCCACCACCGCCGCGATCACGAGCCACTTCCACCACGACGCGCCCGCTCCCCCGGCCAACCACGACAGCGCGACGACGGCGACCAGCCCCAGCGACGCCGCGGAGTTCGGCCGCACCACGGACGCGAACGCCAGCAGCACCGTCGTCACCAGGAGCGCCGTCGAGACCACCACCGGGAACCACAGCGCGCACAGGACTGCCGCGCCGAGCCCCGAGGAGAGGACGATCATCCGCAGCACCCACTGCTGGCCGCTGGTGATCCGCAGTGCGTAGATCCACCCCGCGACGAGTTCGGCGAGGTCCCTCATCGGCCGAGCACCCGCCTCGGGGCGGAACGGGCCGCCTCCATCGAGAGGAGCACGCTCGCGAGGCTGCTGGTTCCCCGCCACGGCGTGACAGGGATGCCGATGGTCCGCAGCCGCTCGATGGCGTCGTCGCGCTCCATCCGCCGGATCATCCACGACTCGCCCAGGAACGTGTCGCGCCGGAACGACGCGATGTCCTCGAATCGCCCGATGCCCTCCGGCAGCGTGTCCACCCCGATCACCTCGGCGCCCAGCCGGCGCAGGCGCACCAGCTCGTCCTGCGACTCCCGCTCCAGCAGCGGTGAGCAGAAGAACACCAGCATCCCGCTCGTCACCGTGCCCACCGGCCGCAGCATGTCCCAGTCCGGCACGCTGCGATTCGCCCGCGACAACTGGTTGAGCACCACCCGCGCCTGACGCGGCCCGGTCCCGGAGCGGACGTGACCGATCCGTCGGCCCAGGTCGTGGATGGCCACTCGATCGCCGAAACCGACGTAATGCCGGGAGATCGCCGCGATCGCCCGCACCGTCGCGTCGAGGCTGGTCGGCTCCTCGGGAGCGGCGGGGACCACGTCGAGGAGGGTGTCGGCGACGATGAGCACATCGGTGTCGCGCTCGGTGAGCGTCGAGTTCACGTGCACCTTCCCCAGCCGCGACGTCACGCGCCAGTTGATCCGCCGCAGCCTGTCGCCGGGGCGGAACTCGCGCACGTCTGCCAGGTCGCTGCCGTCGCCACGGTGCCGCGAGCGGTGCATCCCGACGATGCCGATCGGGTGCGCCACTCCGCTCCCACCCTCCAGCGTCGACGACGCGGGCCGGACCGTGACCTGGGCCCTGGGCAACGCCGTCGAGGCGCGCCAACTTCCGCTGAGATCGGTCACGGCGACGGTCCCGGGGCCCACGTCGTAGCGGCCCCAGCGCTCAGGCTGCACCGCGACCCGCACGCCCTCAGGCACCACAGCATCCAGCGCCGTGCCCGAGTCGGGCTCCAGCGCGATCCCCGGCCGCACGGGCCACTGCACCGCCACGAGCGCCGACGGCCATGCCCCGACCGCCCGCGCCACCAGCGGCACCGATTCCCCCGCCGGAATCACCACCGCCCTGGGCCGCACCTCCAGCTCAGGCTCGGCCCGCCGCCGGCCCCACCATCCCCACGCCAGGTGCACGACGAACGGCGCCATCAGGACCGCGACGTCGGCCCGCTGGGCGACGATCGCGAGCACCCCCGACACCGCCGCGGCCGCGAGGGACCGCAGCAAGGCCGGGGTGTGCGAGACGCGCATCAGAGGGTCTCCGCGTCGGGCACCGGCACAAGGTCCAGGACAGCCCGGACGATGGACTCGGGCGCCACGTTGTTCAGCCACAGCTCGGGGCGGATGACGATCCGGTGCCCGAGCGCGGGCACGGCGAGGCGCTTGACGTCCTCCGGGATGACGAAATCACGACCCTCGATCAGCGCCAGCGCCCTCGAGCACAGCAACAGCGCCAGCGATCCACGGGGAGACGCCCCCACCAGCGTGTCCTGGTGCTCACGCGTGGCGCGCACCAGGTCGATGGCGTAGCGACCCACGGACTCGGCCACGTGGACGTTCTCGACGCAGTCCTGCACGGCGAGCAGGCCTGCCGGATCGAGGACCGGCGCGACGACGACCTCCTCGCGTCTGCGCTCCATCCGCCGCCCCAGCACATCCCACTCCTCGTCGAGCGACGGATACCCGAAAGCCAGCCGCAGCAGGAACCGGTCCAGCTGCGCCTCGGGCAGCGGGTAGGTGCCCTCGTGCTCGATCGGGTTGGCGGTGGCCAGCACGTGGAAGGGTCGCGGCAGGACGAAGGTGTGCCCCTCGACGGTGACCTGCCGCTCCTGCATCGCCTCCAGCAGCGCGGACTGCGTCTTGGGCGGGGTGCGGTTGATCTCGTCCGCCAGGAGCAGGCCCGTGAAGATCGGGCCCGGGCGGAAGCTGAACTCGGCCTTGTTCTGGTCGAAGATGTAGGAGCCGGTGAGGTCGGCGGGCAGCAGGTCGGGGGTGAACTGGGCGCGGGTGAACTCGAGCCCGAGCGCCTGGGCCAGGGACCGGGCCGCCAGCGTCTTGCCGAGCCCGGGAAGGTCCTCGAGCAGCACGTGTCCGCCGGCGAGGACGCCGGCGAGGACCAGGGTCATCTGGTCGCGCTTTCCCACCAGGGCGGTGTCGACGGCGTCGAGGACCCGCTGCACGAGCGCGGCGGCCTGCGCCTGGGTGAGCGCGGTGGGGGTGCTCATAGCGAATCGATCTCCTTGAGGTGGGCGTGCAGGGTCTTGCGGTTGAGGACCTGCGGATGCTCTGCCTCGGCGCTGCGCAGGTAGGCCAGCAGCGCGGGCGAGAGGTGGGAGCCGGCGTCCCCGAGGGGGTCGGTGTGCGGTGATGGCCTGGTGATGCGACCGGAGGTGACGAGCCGCCTGACGGTGAGCTCGGCCAGTTGGCGGGCGACGCGGCGGGAGTCGAATCCGCGGCCGGGCTGCGCGTGGGCGAGAACCGACGCGAGGCGGCGGGTGCGGATGTCGGCCTGGAAGTGCGGCGAGCGGGTGTGCCAGGAGGGTTGCTGCCATTCGGGTGGTTCGGGCGCCGGCCGCGCGTGGGTCAGTGCCCATGAGGCGGCCGCGGCCACGGCACCGGCCAGGAGCGCGAGGGTGGGGTCGACGCGGAGGTTGGCCAGGTCGTCGAGGAGGATCACGAGGGCCGCGGCGGCGACGCCCACAGCCAGTCTCGCGATCAGGCTTCGCCCGGGCGTCACGGCCTGCCCCGTCCGCTGAGTTGCTCGCTGAGGGCCTCGAGGGCTGCGATGGCACGGTCGCGGTCGGCGTCGGTCAGCTCGTGCGTGGAGAACATCGCCTGCCGGTAGAGCTCGGCGAGCGCCTCGAGGGCGGGGGCGTCGACGGCGGCGTGGCTGAGCACGTCGACGGTGAACTCCCGCGACGTCTGGGACGGCCGGCGGATGATGCCGGAGGAGACGGCCACGCGCTCGAGGCGCCGCCAGCACTCGATGACGGCGCCGTCGACGGCGAGACCCCGCCTGAGCTCCTCAGCTGCCTCCTCCAAGGTCTCGGCCAGCTCCTCGTCGTCGATCTCGGGGATGTCGGCCTCATTGCCGGTGGGTTCAGCCGCGTGCCGGCGCTCGGTGCGGATGAGCTCGCCGGAGAGGCGGTGGAGGAAGGCCGCGATGAGCGCGAGGATGGCGGCGGTGGCGAGGATCCGGACCACGTCGTCGGCCCAGTCCGGCAGGACGAGCGGCTCCTGGTCCGGCATCGGGAACAGCGGAGACTGTGACGGCAGGATGTCCATGGTCGGCAGGGGAAGCGCGGGCTCGAGCGTCGCGGTGGGGGTGGGTCTGGGGAGCACCTCGACGAGCGGGGGTCGCGGGCTGTTGGCGCCCAGGGCCACGAGGAGGAGGACCACGATCGCGACGGCCAGCACGAGGGGGAGGGTTCCGCCTCCCCGCGGCGGCATCGGTGCGCTCACAAGGCAGGAGTCTACGGACAGGGTCGCGGCGGATGTCCCTCCAGAACAGTCTTCGGCACCTGCAGGCGGGCGAGAACTCTTCTGGAGGAACAATCACCGCACGTCAGGCTCGGGGCACCCGGGGGACTGACCCGGTCTGGCGAGGGGCCGAACCTGGTCAGGCGGGGGAAGCGGTCAGACTGCGCTGATCGCGCCTCCACATGCCCCGCGTCGAATCCAGCACGTCGGTCACCGCGTCGCGGGCCGCCGCGACCACGTCACCGAGCTGGCTGTGGCCGGGGCGCTTGTTCGGCAACGAGTACCTGAAGACCTTCGCCCACGCCGACCCAACCTGCCTGTGCATCGGGCCGGTCACGTAACGCAGGCCGTAGCGCTCCATCAGCGCCTTGATCCTGGGCGCGATCTCCGCGTAGCGGTTGCTCGGCATGTCCGGGAACAGGTGGTGCTCGATCTGGTGCGACAGGTTCCCGCTCATGATGTGCATCAGCTTGGAGCCGGAGATGTTGGCCGAGCCGAGCATCTGCCGCACGTACCACTCGCCGCGGGTCTCACCCTCGATGGACTCGGTCTCGAACGTCTCCACCCCCTCGGGGAAGTGGCCGCAGAAGATCACCGAGTGCGTCCACACGTTGCGGGCGGTGTTGGCGATGGCGTTGGCCAGGAGCGTGGCGGGCGCCGACGGGCCGGACAGCAGAGGATGCACCACGTAGTCCTTACCCATCTGGGAGCGGATCTTCTTGAACACCTTCGCCAGGTCCTCCTTGAAGACGGCCTTGTCCTTGGTGCCCTCCTTCCAGCCCTTGAGGTCGAGGTCGTAGGCCGCGATGCCGTACTCGAAGAACAGCGCCGTGAAGAAGTTGGTCACCGGCTGGAACACGTGGAGCAGCTTCCACTCCTGGTCCGGGTCCACGCGCAGCACGTTGTAACCGAGGTCGTTGTCCATGCCGACGACGTTGGTGTAGGTGTGGTGCTCGACGTTGTGCGACTTCTTCCACTGCTCCGCAGGCGAGGCGAAATCCCACTCCCAGGTGCTGGAGTGGATCTTGTCGTCGCGCATCCAGTCCCACTGGCCGTGCAGGATGTTGTGGCCGATCTCGGTGTTCTCGATGATCTTCGCCACCGTCAACCCGGTGGTCCCGGCCACGAAGGCGGGCGGGAACTTCGAGAACAGCAGCACGACTCGGCTGGCCAGTTCCAGCGACCGCTGGATCCTGATCATCCGGCGGATGTAGGCGGCGTCGTCGGCTCCGCGGCCGGCCATGATCTCGTCGCGGATGGCGTCGAGCTCGCGCCCGATGTCCTCGATGTCCTCGGGGCTCAGGTGCGCGATGGGGTTGGGCTTGCCCGTGGTGGAGGTCTCGGGGCGGGCCTCGGGGCGGGTGGTGGTGATGCGGTTCGAGCGGGTGGTTGTGGCAGTCATAGTCAGGCTTTCAGATGCGGAGATGGCATGCGCCAGCAGCAGCCGACACACAGGTCTGGATGAGGACCGGGTCCTCCGGGTTGGCGGTGGTGAGGTCTCCGGTGCGGAGGTCGCGGACGCTGCCCTCGGTCATCGGGACGACGCAGTTGAAGCAGATGCCCATCCGGCAGCCCGACGGCATCAGGACGCCGGCATCCTCGCCCGCGTCGAGGATGGTGGTGGAGGCGTCGGCTGTCGTGGTGATCCCGGACGTCGTGAACGTGACGTCGCCACCCTCGCCGACCGCGTGGATCCGGGGGCGGAAGCGTTCGGTGTGCAGGCGGTCGCGGAGGCCTGCGTCGGCCCAGTGGGATTCGGCGTCGTCGAGGAGTGCGGTGGGGCCGCACGCCCAGGTGTCGCGGCTTCGCCAGTCCGGAACCACGACGTCGAGATCGGTCACGGCCAGGATGCCGTCCTGCTTCGTGAAGCGGGTGAGCAGGCGGATGCGGCCTTGCCTCGCCAGGGAATGCAGCTCGGGGAGGAAGAGCATCTCGGCGGGCGTGGGTGCGGAGTGGACGACGACGACGTCTCGGGGCAGCGGCTGGTTGCGCAGCATCCCCATGACGGGGGTGATCCCGCTGCCGGCCGTGAGGTAGAGCACCTTGTCAGGGACGTGGAGGGGGAGGACGAAGTCTCCCGTGGCCTGGTCCAGCAGAATCACGGTACCCGCGCGGAGGTGGTTGAGAACGTAGTTGCTGACCTTGCCGTCGGCGATGGCACGGACGGTGATGGTGATGGTGTCGGTGGTGCCGATGGGGCTGGTGATCGAGTAGGCGCGCCACTGGCGCACCCCGTCGACGTCCACCCCGATCCGCGTGTACTGGCCGGGGCGGTGGGGCCGCCAGCCGCGGCCGGGCTTGATGGTGACGGTGGCGGAGGTGGGCGTCTCGCGCCTGACGTCCAGGACGCGGCCCCGGAGGTCCGCCCCGGAGCGGAGCGGGTCGATGAGATCGACGAAATCCTCGGGCAGCAGGGGGGTCGCGATGGCCTCCGCGACCCTGCGCGCCCCGGCACCGAGACGCGTCAACGCGCGCTTGACGGTGGAGCCGGTCGCCTTGGGCGGGGCGACGAGTTCGCCCTGGGAGGTCATGCACCCATCGTAACCTACGGTTGCGTAGGTTACGCTTCTCGATCCTTTCCAGGGCACCCCGACCGCACTGCTGCGTATGGTCGGTGGTATGGCTGAGCGCATGGTCGACGCGGTGGTGATCGGGGCGGGACACCACGGCCTGGTGGCCGCGACCCTCCTGGCCGACGCAGGCTGGGACGTCCTGGTACTCGACGGTCGGGACAGGCCCGGAGGCGCCGTCGCGCATCGTGAGATCGACGGATTCGTGATGGACGAGTTCTCCTCCTGCTACCCGCTGGGCAAGGCCTCCCCCGTGCTGCAGGCGCTGGAATTGGAGCGCCACGGACTTCAATGGGTGGACCGGCGCCCCGCGGTCGTCCACGTGTCCTCCGGCTGCGATTCGCTCGGGTCCGCCGTCGAGGCGACCCCGGATGCCACCGCCGCGGCCCTCGACGCCGACCACCCCGGCGACGGCGAATCATGGCTGAGGCTGGTCTCGGGCTGGCGTCGCGTCAAGGAACCACTGCTCGACGCGCTGCTCAGGGGTTGGCCTCCGCTCGGCGCCGGTGCCCGCCTGGCCCGCGTGCTGGGCGCCGGCGGGCTGATGGACTTCGCGCGCTTCGCCCTGTTGCCGTCCGGCCGGATGGGCGAGGAATGGTTCGGCGGTGCGCGGGCGCGCGACATCCTGGCCGGCAACGCCATGCACGCGGATGTCTCGCCGCTGGCGCCGGTCAGCGGGTTGATGGGGTTCATCATGACGATGCTGGCGCAGGACGTGGGCTTCCCCGTGCCGCGCGGAGGGGCGGGGGCGCTGGCGGGGGCGCTGGCGTCGCGGGCGGGGACCGCAGGGGCGGTACTGCGGCTCGGCTCGCCCGTCGTCGGCATCACGGTCGCCAGCGGGCGGGCCGACGGGGTGCGGCTGGCCGACGGCACCACGGTCCGCGCGCGCCGGGCCGTGGTCGCGGACGTCTCGGCGACGGCGCTCTACAGGCGGCTGCTGCCCTCCGACGCGGTGCCATCGGGGCTGCTGGCGCGGCTTGAGCGGTTCGCCTGGGATCCTCCGACGCTCAAGCTCAACCTTGCGCTGACCGGTCCCATGCCGTGGCGGGCGTCGCGGGCGCGGGCGGCCACCGTCGTGCATGCGGGGTTGTCGGCGCAGGAGTTGGTGCGCTGGCACGCGGACATCGCGGCGGGAACGGTCCCCGCGCGGGCGTTCGCGCTGGTGGGGCAGATGACGACGGCGGATCCGACGAGGTCGCCGTCGGGTACCGAGTCGCTCTGGGCCTACACGCACCTCCCGGTCACAGGGCCCGAGGGTGCGGCGAGGTCGCTGGCCACCGTGCAGGCGATGCTCGACGAGTTGGCTCCGGGCTGGCGCGACCTCGAGCGGGGGCGCTGGATCCAGACCCCCGCGGACCTGCACGACGCCAATCCCAACCTCGCAGACGGCGCCCTCGGCGCGGGCACCTCACAACTGTTCCAGCAGGGTCCCTGGCGGCCCATCGCCGGGCTCGGAGGCCCGGCCACGCACATCGACGGGCTCTACCTCGCCTCTGCCGCCACCCATCCCGGCGGCGGCGTGCACGGCGGGGCGGGCTTCAACGCGGCGAGGGCCGCCCTGCGTGGCGCGGCGTGGTGGTCGCGGCCGGGGAGCCGGGCGACGACGCGGGCGCAGCTGTGGCTGCATCGCCGCGACCCCGTGTTCTGACCCGCGCCTCAGAGCACCCGGCTCAGCACCTGGCCGTTGGCGAACTCGATCCACTCGACCTCTCGATGGCCGCGACCCTCCAGCACCGCCAGCAGGATCCGCAACGTGTCGCCGTGGGAGACGATCGCCAGTTCGTCGTGGGCGTGAGCGTCGCGGAGCTGCCCGACGAGCACGGCCATGCGCGCATGGACGTCAGCCACCGACTCTCCCCCGCCCCACCGCACTTCGCTGATGTGCAGCCCCTCGGGGACGGGTTCCTCCCGGAGGTCGTCGTAGCTGACGCCCTCGAGGGAGCCGAGCGCCTGCTCGCGGAGGAGGGCGGTGTGCCGGACCGGGGCCCCTGCCCTGGCCGAGATCACGTCCGCCGTCTGCACCGCGCGGAGTTGGTCCGAGGTGACGACGGCGGCCAGCCGGGCGCCGTCGAGGGCGCGGGCGGCGGCCGCGGCCTGGCTGAGCCCGAGCTCGGTGAGCGGCACGTCCATCCGCTGGCCCTGGAGCCGGCGCTGCTGGTTCCACGTCGACTGTCCATGGCGGACGAGGTGGAGGATCACGGGACGAGTCTAGGGTGCGGTATCTGTTCCTCCAGACGAGCATCCGGCCCCCTCACGGCGCCTAGCGGCCACCTGGAGGAACAGATACCGCAGGATGCCCTACCAGCCCCGGCCGGTGGGTCCCGGCGACGGCTCGGCGGCGCCGTCGACGAAGGGCCCTGCGCCGCCCGGCCAGGCCTTGGCGTCGCGGCCGGTCACCCACCGGTAGCCGATGGTCAGGCGCGCGGATTCGCCCTCGATGGCCGCGGCGTCCGGGCGCGCGTCACTGCCCACCAGGACCAGATTGCCGAACCGTTTTCCCTTGTGAACCACGGGTTCCATGCCGACGAGGAGATGCGGCCAGCGGTGGGCGAGCCCTCCGGCGAGGCGCTTGCTCCATGCGAACGGGGCGCGGTCGGTGGCGTTGAAGATCACCACGGCCTCGTTTCGCGTCACCCGACGGAGGTCGTCAAGGCACTCGGCGGTCGCGAGTTCGCCCGGCACCTGAGGGCCGTCGAACGCGTCGACCACGATGACGTCCGCCCAGGCCTCCGGCATGGCGGCCAGCCCGGCACGACCGTCGACGTCGCGGACCTTGATGCCCGAGCGCGGCGGGAGGGGGATCTTGCGGCGGACCTCCTCGGTGAGGTCGGCGTCGGGCTCGCACACCACCTGCGCCGTGCCGGGGCGCCGCCACGCCACCCAGCGCGGGATCGACATGCCCGCGCCGCCGAGGTGGACGACGCGGAGGCGCCTCTCTGCGGGGGCGTCGAGGACGGTGTGGTCCAGCACCATCGCGATGTGCTGGACGTACTCGAAGGCCAGGAAATCCGGCCGTGCAGGGTCCACCCAGGACTGCGAGGTCGGGCCGAATCGCACCCAGAACGCGCCTGGGGTGTCGCGGTCTGGGATGAGGCGGTCCACCCGCCGAGCCTAGTGGGCCGGCTGACGGCGAGGGGGCGGCTCGCCCGGCCCGACGCGGCCGCGGCGTAGACTCCGCCACGCCATGAGCACCTCCCGCCGCATCCTCGCCCTCGCCGTTCCGGCGTTCGCGGCACTGGTGGCGCAACCGCTCATGATGCTCGCCGACACGTGGATCGTCGGTCACCTCGGCACAGTCCCCTTGGCCGGCCTCGGCATCGGCTCGGGACTGCTCACCACCGTCACCGGGCTGATGATCTTCCTTGCCTACGGATCGACGGCCGTGGTCGCGCGGCAGATCGGCGCCGGCCGGCGGACGCACGGCATCGGGCTCGGGGTGCAGGCGATGTGGCTGGCCGGGCTGATCGGACTCGTCGTCGGCGCAGCGGTGTGGGTGACCGCCCCGTGGCTGGCGGCCGGACTCGGCGCCGCGGGCGAGATCCACACGCAGGCGGTCACCTACCTGCGCTGGTCCATCCCCGGCCTGCCCGGGATGCTGGTCATGCTCGCCGCGACCGGCACCTTCCGCGGCCTGGCGGACGCCCGCACCCCGTTGGTGCTGTCCGTCGGCAGCGCCGCGCTCAACCTGGCGCTCAATGCCGCGCTGGTCTTCGGTGCGGGGATGGGGATCGCGGGTGCGGCGCTCGGCACGGCGCTGGCCGAGACGGCGCTCGGGTCCACGGCCGCGGCGTTGGTGGCGCTGCAGGCCCGTCGATCCGGGGCCCGGCTGCGCCCGTCATCGGCGGAGATGAGGCGGAGCCTGGCCGTCGGTGTCCCGCTGCTGCTGCGGACCGTGACGCTGCGGGTGGCGCTGCTCATCACCACATACGTCGCGGCGGCTCAGGGCGCGGCCGGGCTGGCCGCGCACCACGTCGTGACGCAGGTCTGGGGGCTGATGGCGTACGCGCTCGACGCCCTGGCCATCGCCGGGCAGACCATCGTCGGCACCGCGCTGGGCGCCGACGACGCCCGCGAGGCCCGCGCGTCGACCCGCCTGATGGTGTGGTGGTCGGTTGGCGCGGGCGCGGTGATCGGAGTCGCGGCGGTACTGCTGCGCCACCCTGTGGCCTCGTTCTTCTCCCCCGACGACGAGGTCGGCGCACTGGTCGCCTGGCTCCTGGTCGTCGTGGCGGTGGCGCTGCCGCTGGCCGGCTACGTGTACCTGCTCGACGGCGTGCTCATCGGCGCCGGCGACGGTCGCTACCTGGCGAGGGCCGGGGTGATCACTCTGGTGGTGTACGCGCCCGTCGCGCTGGTCGGCTTGATCCTGCCCGCCGGCCAGCCAGGGCTCACGTGGCTCTGGGTCTCGTTCTGCGTGGTCTTCATGGGCGCACGGGCGGTCACTCTGGGGCTGCGGGCCCGCGGCGACCGCTGGATCCGCCTGGGCGGCTGATCAGGCGTCTGCGTGATCCGGGCGCTCCGCTGCGGGCCCCGACGTGGCCGCCCAACTGGCCAAGAGCTGCAGCGCGTGCTCCGACGCCGAACCGGGCTCGGCCGCGTACACCGTCATCCCCACTCCCCCGCCCGTGCGGAGGTCCACCGTCTCGTACGCAAGGTGGAGGTCACCCACGATCGGGTGGTGGAAGTGTTTCGTGCCGGATGAGTGGATGCGCACGTCGTGGGCACTCCACCGACGGCGGAAGTCCTCACTGCGCGTGGACAGCTCGCCGACCAGCTCGTGGAGCTGGCGGTCGCGGGGGTCGCGGCCGGCCTCGGTGCGCAGGTTGGCCACGGTGATGTCGGCGAAGTAGTCCCAGTCCGGATAGAAGCTGCGGGCGGCCTCGTCGAGGAAAGTGAAGCGTGCGAAGTTCGGCCGCCCCAACGGGTCACTCAGAAGGACGGAGAAGAGCGCGCGCCCGAGGTGGTTGGCGGCCAGCAGGTCCCCGCGACCGTTCCCGATCGCCGCCGGAGCGTCCCGCATCGCATCGAGGATCCACAGCAGCCCGGGCGTGGGGGTCCACTGCTTGTCGGAGCGACGACGCGGCCTCGCCAGCATGCCGCCCTGGGCCGCCGACGCCAGATCGAAGAGGTGCTCGCGCTCGGCCTCGTCGAGGTTCAGCGCCCGCGCGATCGCCTCGAGCACCGACGGCGACGCCCCGGCCAGCTGCCCCCGCTCCAGCTTCGAGTAGTACTCGACGCTCATCCCCGCCAGCGTCGCGACCTCGCTCCGTCGCAGCCCGGGCACGCGCCGCTGCCCTGACACGGGCACGCCCGCCTGCTGCGGGGTGATCTTGGCGCGCCTGCTGGTGAGGAACTCGCGCACTGTGTCTCGGTTGTCCACCCACCCACGGTAACGCCGCCCGTCGCGCCCGAGGGATGCCCTGCCGGTACACCTCACGACAGGCCCTTTCCCAGCGCTGACGGGGCGGGTTTCATGGGTGATGGGTGAGTGCGGTCAAGGGCCCGCACCCCAGGACTTTGAGGAGAACACCATGCGTGGAGTTGTGATGTACGGGCCGGGCGACGTCCGGGTCGAGGACCGCGAGAAGCCCACCATCATCAAGCCCACCGACGCGATCCTGCGGGTGACGGCTTCGTGCATCTGCGGCTCGGACCTCTGGCCCTACCGCGGCATCGAGCACCAGGACGGGCCCACGCCGATGGGTCACGAGTACGTCGGCGTGGTGGAGGAGGTCGGCAGCGACGTGCGCTCGGTCAAGCCGGGCGACTTCGTCGTCGGCTCCTTCTTCGCCTCCGACAACACGTGCGAGATCTGCGCCTCCGGCTACCACACGCACTGCGTGCAGCGCGAGGCCGCCGCGTCGACGGGCGGTCAGTCCGAGTACCTGCGCGTGCCGCTGGCCGACGGCACGCTCGTCGCCACCCCCGGCATGCCCGACGAGGATCTCGTCCCCTCCCTGCTGGCCGCCTCCGACGTGCTGGGGACCGGCTGGTTCGCGGCTGTCGCGGCCGAGGCGGGGCCGGGCACGACGGTCGCGGTGGTGGGCGACGGCGCCGTGGGGCTCCTCGGCATCCTCGCCGCCAGGCAGCTCGGCGCGGAGCGGATCATCGCCATGAGTCGGCACGCCGACCGGCAGGCGCTGGCGCGCGAGTTCGGCGCCACCGACATCGTCGAGGAGCGCGGCGACGAGGGCGTGGCCCGGATCAAGGAGCTCACCGACGGGCTGGGCGCGCACTCCACCATCGAGGCGGTGGGCACGCAGGAATCGATGATGCAGGCCATCCGGGCCACGCGCGCCGGCGGGCATGTGGGGTACGTGGGGGTCGCGCACGACGTGAACCTCCCCGGCATGGAACTGTTCTTCTCGGGCGTGCACCTGCACGGGGGGCCGGCACCCGTGCGTCGCTTCCTGCCAGAGCTCATCGACCTGATCTGGCAGCGGAAGATCGACCCTGGCAAGGTGTTCGACCTGACGCTCCCCCTCGATCGCGCGGCTGAGGGCTACACGGCCATGGACGAGCGGACGGCCATCAAGGTGCTGCTGACGCCTCCGGCCGCCGGCTGAGCCCCTCGCCAGAGCGGCGGCGGGCCCGGGCTACCGACGTGGCAGCCCGGGCCCGGGTTTCCGCCGCGGCGGGGGTCACACTTCCCCGGCCGCGGTCACGTCGCCTAAGACGCGTTGTTGTTGATGGTGAACTGCTCGACGCCGCAGGCCTTCGTCACCCCGGTGTTGTAGTTGTCACCGCTGTAGACCACCACCCAACGCCAGGTCCCCGCCGTGCTGGCGACGAACGTCGTGTTCGTCGTGGCCGCAGTGAAGGTGGCCGGTGTGGTGCCGGCAGCAGCCAGCGCAATGCCGTTGGTCTCGAGCGCCGGTGTGCCGGAGCACGTGGCGTCAGCCGGGCCGAACAGCTTGAACGAGACCGTTCCTCCCGGCACGGTGGCGCTGGAGGGCACGAAGGCGCCCGACAGCGTGAAGGTGTCGTTGGGGATCAGGCTCTGAGCCGTCGTCGCGGTGGGTCCGGCCTTGGTGAACTGGTTGGTGAACGTGCAGAGAACGTTCTGCCTGAGGCCCAACACCACGGCGGCGTCCAGGTCGGTCGTGCCGGTGGAGTTCATCGTGGTGAACCCGTTGTCACCTGTGCACTGCCTCGAAACCCTCCCCCTCCGCCACCACGCCCGCGACACCCAGCGCGGTCCCCGAGACGCACGAGTTCACCGTCGTGGAACACGAGCGCTTCGACGAACCCTGGGCGCTGGCATTCCTGCCAGGCACCGACGCCATGGCCATCACCGAGCGCGGCGGCGCCCTCCAACTCCGCGACCGCGATGGCGCCGTCCGCGAGGTCAGTGGCGTGCCGGAGGTGGTGGCTGCCGGCCAAGGCGGACTCGGCGACCTCATCCCCGGCCCCACCTTCGCCGATGACGGCACCGTCTACCTCTCCTGGGTGGAGCAGGGTGACGGCGGCACCGGCGCCGTCGTGGGTCGCGGACGGCTCGACGTGGACGCGGGCACGCTCACCGCCGTCGAGACCATCTGGCAGCAGGACCCGGAGGTCGACGGCGACGGGCATTTCTCCCACCGTCTTCTGATCCGGGACGACCGACTCTTCGTCAGCTCGGGCGACCGGCAGAAGTTCGACCCCGCGCAGGCGATGGACGGCAACCTGGGCAAGATCGTGCGGCTCACCCTCGACGGCCAGCCCGCGCCCGGTAACCCGTGGGACGGCGACGGTGGGGTCGCGGCCGAGTTCTGGAGCATCGGGCACCGCAACCCGTTGGGGTTGGCGGTCGACGGCGAGGGCCGGCTATGGGCCTCGGAGATGGGCCCGCAGGGTGGCGACGAGCTCAACCTCATCGTCGCGGGCGCGAACTACGGCTGGCCGGAGGCATCCAACGGCTCCCACTACGGCGGCGGGGAGATCCCGGACCACGCCGACGGCGACGGGTTCGAGCCGCCCAAGGCGTTCTGGACGCCCAGCATCTCACCGGGCTCCTTGATGATCTACCACGGCGACCTCTTCCCGGCATGGAAGGGCGACGCGTTCCTGGGCGCCCTGTCCGGCGAGGCGTTGGTGCGGGTCGATCTCGATGGCGAGGGCGCCGCGGTTGCCGAGGAGTGGCCCATGGGCGAGCGGATCCGCGCGGTCGCGGAGGGCCCCGACGGGGCCATCTGGCTACTGGAGGACGGAGACGGCGGGAAGCTGCTCGAGCTGCGGCCGGCGTAAGGGGCGCAGGCTGGAGTCGACGTGGGCTGCGCCGCGTCGCGGCTCGATCAGCGGAAACTCCCGCAGGCCGTGGAGCGAGGTCCACGTATCAGCCGGGCGCTCATCGACTCCTGACGAGTAACCGCCCAGTCCGGGGCGTATCCGTTAGGAGTCCTCATGCCGTTCCCGACCAACATCGTCCATCCCAGCGGCGCGAAGCTGACGCTGGTCCCCGCACAGGTGCTCGTCAAGATGCCGGCCACGCGTGCAGCGAGTGCCGCCGACACCCTGTCCGAGCTGGGCCTGGTCCCCCTCGAGGCGCCCAGCGCGAACCGGCCGGCCGCCCGGGGCGAAGGCGCGTCCGCCCTTCCGCATGCCTCGATCAACAACACCCCCGAGCTGGTCTTCACCCGGACCTCCGACGGGAAGAAGTTCAAGCCCCCGTCGGAGGAGATCGCCTCCGGCGGAGGAGCCGAGTGGGTTGCCCCGGTGTACGCCGCGGAGTTCAGCGGCTCCACCGAGTACCTGTCCCCCAAGGCGGACGCGGTCGTCCTCCCGAGCGTGACGGCCGCAGATCCGGCACAGGCCGAGGTCCTCGCCAAGTTCGGGCTGGTTCGCGACGACGTCCGCAGCCAGTGGCTCGGCGACTACGACGTCTACACCGTCACCGCCGGCCACCGCCCCGCCTACGAGATCCGCGACGAACTCTCGAAGAAGCTCGGCACCGAGGTGAAGCTCGAGTTCATCCCCCTCGTGGTCCCCACCGCCATGAACCCCAACGATCCGCTGTTCAGTTCCCAGTGGGACATGGTCCGGATCAACGCCGGCGGCGCAGGCACGACGGCGTGGGACGTCCAGCAGGGCGCGGCCTCGGTGACCGTCGCGATCCTGGACGAGGGCGTCGACCTCAACCATCCGGACCTCGTCGGGCAGTTCGCCGGCAACGGCATCAACCTCGGCACCATGTCAGGCACGGGCGCGCCCACCGGCAACCACGGGACGCCGTGCGCCGGGATCGCCGCCGCGCCCTTCAACAACTCGATCGGCACAGCGGGCGTGGCGGGCGGCTGCCGCATCCTGCCGATCGCCTTCTCCACCTGGTCCGACACCGAGGTGGCGGCAGGCATCCGGTACGCCCGAAACCAGGGCGCCCGGGTGATCTCCATGAGCTTCGGCTGGAACGCCTGGGACCCCGCCATCATCGACCCCGCCATCGCCGAGGCTCACGCGGCCGGCCTCGTCATGTGCGTGGCGACACACAACCACAACACCGCCAACGGCATCACCTACCCGGCCACCAACCCGCTCGTGATCGCGGTGGGGGCCTCGGACCAGGCCGACAACCGGAAGTCCCCCACCAGCCCCGACGGCGAGGGCTGGGGCTCCAACTTCGGGCCACAGATCTCGGTGGTGGCACCGGGCGTCCTCTGCCCGGCCCCGGACCGCACAGGGGCCAACGGCTACACCAACAACGACTACACGATGACGTTCAACGGCACCTCCGCCGCGACACCGCACGTGGCCGGTCTGGCGGCGCTGCTGATCTCGCGGAAGGCGTCGCTCACCAACGTCGCCGTCCGCACCATCATCGAGACGACGGCCGCGAAGGTGGGAACCGTGGCGTACACCACCACCCCCGGCTACGGCAACGGCACGTGGAACAACCAGATGGGCTACGGGCGGATCGACGTGCTCGCCGCGGTGAAGGCGGTGAAGATCATCAAGATCAAGTGGGAGGACGACTTCAAGCCCATCCGCCGCGAGATCGACCTCAAGCGGTGGACCGACGAGTTCGATTTCAAGCGGATCCGCGAGTTCGACAAGATGCAGATCGAGATCGACGAGATCAAGCGGTCGGGCCGGGAGGCCCCGGACCTCCGTCCGGAGAAGCTGCACGACCCTGTCGTCAACGAACTCCGACTGCGCCTTGAGCAGCTCGAGCACTCGGTCGACCGCATCGGGGCAGCGTTCATCGGCCAAGAATCCCGTCCCGACCTCGACTGATCCGATGATCGTCCTCCTTACGCATCAGTCGGACCCCTGGGCCCCCGAGCTCGTCCGTCAAGTGCGGCACCTGACGGGCGAACGGGTGGGGGTGCTCACCCCCAGGGACCTGTCCCGACGCGGCTGGGCTCTGGCGTCGCCGCCCGATGACCGGTCCGGCCGGCTGATCGTCGACGGCGAGCCCGTCGCTGCGTCGACGGTGGGGCTGGTGGTCAGCCTCCTCGACGACGTCCTGCCGGAGGAGCTGGTCTGGATCCGCGGGGAGGATACGGAATACGTCGCCGCGGAGATGGCCGCTTTCCTCCGCTTCTGGTTGGACTCCGTCAGCGACAGGGTTCTCGTCCCCCTGGGGGCTCTGTCGCTGGCGGGGCCGGATCATCCGACGGCGCGGTGGGCCCACGCCGGCGGCGTGCCCTCGTCGGGGAGCCGGCCGAGTGGCGGGGGTCGCTACCGGGAGGTGTCCGTCACCAACGGCACGTTCAGGGGCGTCGCGTCGCCGTCGCTGCAGCAGGCGGTCGCGGCCATGGCCCGGTGGGCCGAGGTGCCGTGGCTGCGGGCCTTCTTCGCGCATGACCGCGACGAGCTGTGCGCGGTCGTGCCGCTGCCATCTCTCGGGGACTCCATGCCGGAGGCCGCCGCCGCCATCGCCGCCGCCCACCACCTGAGGCGGGCGGCATGAGAGTCGACATGGATGGCGGCCCGTCGACCCTTGTCATCGCGGGTCGACCCGACGACCCGCCGCTGGCCGCGGCCTGGGCCGCGGTGGTGGAACTCGGCCTGCCGGGCGTCTTCGCGGACCTCTCCCGCGACGGCGTCGAGCTGTCCGGGAGCCGCCTGGTGGTGGACGGGGTCGAGCTGGACCGCGCGTCGCTGACGGGACTGTACCTGCGCGTCCACGGCGCTCAGGACCCGGTCCTCGCGGCCGGACTGCGCGACTGGGCGGAGCTGGCGCCGCCGTCGGTCCGCGTGGTCAACCGGCGCACGCCTTCGGCCTCCAACCTGTCCAAGCCGGCGCAGGCTCTCGTCATCCGCGCGGCGGGGTTCGAGGTCCCCACGGGCCTTCTGACCACGGACCCGGAGGCAGCCGGCGCCTTCGTCGCGCGGCACGGGAAGGTGATCGTGAAGTCGACGAGCGCGGTCAGGAGCATCGTCCGGCTGGTCGACCCGGACGAGGACTTCTCCCGGGTGGAGTGGTGCCCGACGCAGTTCCAGGCCTTCGTCCCGGGCGTGGAGTTCCGGGCGCACGTGGTCGGCGAGGAGGTGTTCGCGCACCGGATCGAGTCCAGCGCGGTCGACTACCGGTACGGCAGCTCGACCCTCGTACCCGCCGAGCTGCCCGATGCCACGGGCCGACGGTGCGTGACGCTGACCCGCCGTCTGGGCCTGGAGCTCTCGGGGCTCGACCTCCGACGCACACCCGAGGGTCGCTGGTTCTGCTTCGAGGTCAACACCTCCCCGGTATGGTCCGCCTACGACGAGGACGGCGTCATCGCTCGTGCCCTGGCCCGCCACCTGTCGGGGCACTGTCCCACTGAGTCCGGCACGGTCACCGCGACCCATGGACCCACGGCCGCCTGACGTGGCGTGTCCCCCTGCCCGCACCGCGGGTGACCTGCGGTAGTTGTTCCTCCAAACGGGTCGCCGAGTGTGCTGAGGCCCCGAGGACCTGCCTGGAGGAACAACTGCCGCGGGTAGTCACGGCTGGAGTCGCGTGGCAGACCACCCCTCCGTGGTCAATGTGCAGGAGACGCGGTCGTGGAGCCGGCTCGCCTGGCCCTGCCAGAACTCGAACTCGTCCACCACGATCCGGTAGCCGCCCCAGCCGGGTGGGCACGGCACCTCGTCCCCGTCGGCGAACCGTTCCTCTGCCGACGCGACCGCGGCCTCAAGCTCCTCCCGCGACCCCAACGGCTGCGACTGGTGCGACGCCCACGCACCCACCTGGCTGGCCCGCGGCCGACTGTGGAAGTAGTCCTCGTTCTCCTGGCGGCTCAGGCGGTGGACCTCCCCCACGGCCCGCACCTGGCGCATCAGCGTCGGCCACCACAGGTTCACGGCCGCCGCGGGGGTCGCGGCGAGCTCGTCGCCCTTGGGCGAGTCGTAGTGGGAGAAGAACACCAGCCCCGACGGCGCCGCCCCCTTGAGCAGGACCACCCGGCTGCGCGGGCGACCGTCGAGCCCAACGGTCGACAGCGTCATCGCGGTGGGCTCGGACTCCTCGGCGGCGAGCGCATCCGCGATCCAGCGGTCGAGAAACGCCCACGGCTCGAAGGAGGCCAGATCGCCCGGCAGCCCCTCGCCGGAGTAGTCGCGCCTGACGTCACGAAGTGTCGCGTTCATGGTCCCCATCAAAGCAGCGCACGACGCCCGACGACGCCCGGGGCGATTTCCGCCACGGAATTCCCCGGGCCATCCCGCCGGGCACGGCGTGCGGCTATCGTCGCGCCAAGGAGGTTCATCCATGAGCTACGACATCCTCGTCTTCGACCCCACCTCGGTGCCCCGGGACATCGAGCCCTTCCTCGCCTGGACCGAGGGCATCGGCTACGGCGGCGCGGGCGTCGACCTCGACGACCCCGAGAACGGCACCGTCGCGCTACGCAGCTGGTACTCGGATTTCACCGGGAGCTTCCCTCCGATCAACGGCCCCCTCGCCGAGGACGACGGAACCACCACCTACCGCTGCGGCTCGTCGTTCACCATGGCGCAATGCCCTGGGGGCGAGGCCGATAGGGCGGTCGAGGTGGGCCGCAATCTCGCCCGGAAGCACGGCGTCGGCTTCTTCGACCCCAACACCGACGACGACCCCGTCTTCCCCGGCGAGCAGCCGTAGCCGCCCAGGTCCGGGTGCGTCGCAGCGCGGGGCATCCGGGGATCCGGGCCCGGACGCCACGCCGCCCGCATCACCCCTAGCCGGGAGACGATCGGCCGGGGTACGCCCAGACCGGGGTCTGGCTGCGCCGTCGCACCGCGGGAGTACGCTTTTGCCTATGGCCAGCGACGAGATGCGAATCGGCGACCACGAGCGCGACGAGGCGGTGGAGCTGCTCCAGGAACACATGTCCGCCGGCCGCCTGACGTCGGAGGAGTTCGGCGAGCGCATGTCGAAGGCCCTCGAGGCCAGGACCTGGAGCGACCTCGGGGTCCTCTTCACGGACCTCCCCGGACGCAGGCCCGGGCAGCCCGAACAGCCCGCCATGCCGTTCGCGTCGCCGTCGGCCTGGGGCGCCGTGACACCGGCGCCCACCTACGGAACACCTCCCCCGCCACCCGCCGTGCAGCATCACGACGCTGGCCGGCCCTGGTACACCCAGTGGTGGATCCTCATCGTGGCGGTCATGGTCACCGGCATGTCCGGCGGCCGGATGGGTTTCCTCATCCCCGCCGTCGCCATCTGGATCTTCGTCATCGCGCCCGCGCTGGACAAGGAACGCCAACGCCGGCAGCACGCCGCGGCCGGGCCTCCGCGCCCTCTCACGTTCTACGAACGCGAGGAACTCCTCGACGAGATCCGCTCCGGCCGCCCCATCACAGCGGTCAAGCGGTACAGGGAGCTGACCGGCGCGGACCTGTACACCGCCAAGATGACCGTCGACGCGCTGCGTCGCGAGATCGGCCGCTGACTCCTCCTCCTGGGCGCCCGCGCGGGCGCTCGCCCGAACCACGCTGGAGCGTTGAGCCGGACACGGCTCTTGCCGACCCCCGTTGAGCCGGACACGGCACTCGATACCCTCTCGTGAGCCGGAGCCACGGCTCAATACACGAACAGGGCCCTGAAAACCCTTTCCGCGGAGTTGAGCCGGACACGGCATTCGTTGACGATGCGCGAACTCCAGTCCCGGCCCAATCCGACCGATTGATAGCCGTGTCCGGCTCAACTCAAGAGTCACCCCGAGTTCGGCGCCCAGCCGAGCGTCACACCTGCGCGATACCGTCGCCCACCCTGTCGAACCGAACCGTCTGGCCGTCGTGGATCTCGCCGGCCAGCAAACCACGGGCCAGCTGGTCCTCGATGGTGGTCTGCACCAGCCGGCGCAGCGGCCGCGCCCCGTAGACGGGGTCGAAGCCCACGTCGCCGAGCCACCGCTTGGCCGCCTCAGCCACGTCGATCGAGATCCGCCGCGACTCCAGCCGACGGTTCAGCCGCGAGATCTGGATCTCGACGATCTCGCCCAGCTGCTCCGGCGTCAGGGCGTCGAACAGCACCACGTCGTCGAGCCGGTTGAGGAACTCGGGCCGGAAGGCCTGCCGCACCACGCCCATGACGGCGTTGCGCTTCTCCTCCAGCGAAAGCATCTGATCCGCCATGAACTGCGACCCCAGGTTCGAGGTCATGATCAGCAGCGTGTTGCGGAAGTCCACAGTGCGGCCCTGGCCGTCGGTGAGGCGGCCGTCGTCGAGCACCTGGAGCAGGATGTTGAACAGGTCCGGGTGGGCCTTCTCCACCTCGTCGAGCAGCACGACGGAGTACGGGCGGCGGCGGACGGCCTCGGTGAGCTGGCCGCCCTCCTCGTAGCCGATGTAGCCGGGAGGGGCGCCGACGAGGCGGGCCACGGAGTGCTTCTCCGAGTACTCGCTCATGTCGATGCGCACCAGCGCCGTCTCGTCGTCGAAGAGGAAGTCCGCCAGCGCCTTCGCGAGTTCTGTCTTGCCCACGCCCGTGGGGCCGAGGAACAGGAACGAGCCGGTGGGGCGGTTGGGGTCCGAGATGCCTGCGCGCGAGCGGCGCACCGCGTCGGAGACCGCCTTGACCGCGAGCCGCTGGCCGATGAGCCGCTCCCCGATGCGTTCCTCCATGTGGAGCAGCTTCTCGGACTCCCCCTGCAGCAGCCGCCCGACCGGGATACCGGTCCAGGCGCCCACCACCTCGGCGATGTCGCCTGCCCCCACCTCGTCGGAGACCATCTGCGGGCCGGCGTCGCCGGCCTCCGCTTCGGCCAGCTCCCGCTCGACGGCCGGGATGTCGCCGTAGAGGATCTGCGACGCGCGCGTCAGGTCACCCTCGCGCTGAGCCCTGTCCGCCTCGACCCGCAACTGGTCGATGCGCTCCTTGAGATCGCCGACGCGGTTGAGCCCGCTCTTCTCCGCCTCCCACCGCGCCTCCAGCCCGCGCAGCGTCTCCTGCGAGTCCGCCAGCTCGGCGCGCAGCGCGGCCAGCCGCTCGCGCGACGCCTCGTCCTCCTCCTTCTCGAGGTGGAAGGTCTGCATGGTCATCCGGTCCACGTCGCGGCGGAGCATGTCGATCTCCTCCGGCGAGGAGTCGATCTCCATCCGCAGGCGCGACGCGGCCTCGTCGACCAGGTCGATCGCCTTGTCAGGCAGCTGCCGTGACGTGATGTAGCGGTCCGACAGGGCGGCGGCGGCCACCAGCGCCGAGTCCGTGATGCGCACCTTGTGGTGCGCTTCGTACCGCTCACGGAGCCCGCGCAGGATGGCGACGGTGTCCTCCACCGAGGGTTCGCCCACGTAGACCTGCTGGAACCGGCGCTCGAGGGCCGGGTCCTTCTCGATCCTCTCGCGGTACTCGTCCAGCGTGGTGGCGCCGATCATGCGCAGTTCGCCGCGGGCCAGCATGGGCTTGAGCATGTTGCCGGCGTCCATGGCGCCCTCGCCGGACGCGCCGGCGCCGACGACGGTGTGCAGTTCGTCGATGAAGGTGACGATCTGCCCCTCGGCCTCGCGGATCTCGGTGAGGACCGCCTTGAGGCGCTCCTCGAACTCGCCGCGATACTTGGCGCCGGCCACCATGGAGGCCAGGTCCAGGGAGACCAGGCGGCGGCCTTTGAGCGAGTCCGGCACATCGCCGGCGACGAGGCGCTGGGCCAGGCCCTCGACGACGGCGGTCTTGCCGACTCCCGGCTCACCGATCAGGACAGGGTTGTTCTTCGTGCGGCGGGCGAGCACCTGGACGACGCGTCGGATCTCCGAGTCGCGGCCGATCACCGGATCCAGCTTGCCGGAGCGGGCACGCTCGGTGAGGTCGATGGAGTACTTGTCCAGCGCGGACTCTCCCCCCTCGGACTCGGCGGACGCCACCCGCTTACCGCCGCGCAACTCCTCGAACTTCGACTTGAGGGCGTCGGTGGTGACGCCGGCCCGGTCCAGGATGGTCTTGGCGTCCGAGGCCACCATGGCCAGGCCGATGAGCAGGTGCTCGGTGGCGACGAAGGAGTCACCCAGGCCGTCTGCCAGCGTCTCAGCCGACGCCATCACGCGGGCAAAAGGTCCGGACAGCGCCGGCTGGGAGACGGACGAGCCGCTCGTGGAGGGCAGCCTGCCCATGGCAGCCGTGGCGGCCGCGTCGATCTGTGCGGGGTCCGCGCCGGCCGCCTCCAGCAGCGCGCCGACGGTGTTGTCCGGGGTGAGCAGGAGGCCATGCAGCAGATGCACGGGCTCGGTGTTGGGGTTGCCGTGCGTGAGGGCCTGCCGGACCGCCGCCGTGACGGCGTCGCGGGACTTCGTCGTGAGCTTGTCGGTGTTCATCAGGGGATGCTCCTCAGTGTGACTACAAGGTTGAGTCTACTACACTCAATCCTGGTTCATGCTGGGCGATTCCACCCCCGTCGGGCGAATCGACGCGGGGGCCGGGTGGGGGCCGGTAGCCTCTGACGCGTGATCAAGCGCACCGACGACCCTGCCCAGGCCGACGACACGGCACAGGCGTCCCCGCCTGCCGCCGCGGTCGAGTCCCACGAGGAGGAGATGCCCGAGATCACCTTCGACGAGGCCCGATTCGCCGCGCGCCCGGCGCGCCTGCGCCCGAGCGCCCGTCGGCGGCAGGGGGACGAGAGCCCGATCACCCCACCGTTCGAGCCCTCCGGCGCCAACCGCGCGTACGTCGAGTGGCTGGAGGAGCAGTCCATGCTGCACGACGCGGAGAAGGTGTCGCGGCAGCTGGCGGGCAAGCACACCATGTGGTCCAACCCGTACGCCCACCCCAACCCGCGGGCCGCGCTCCAGCGCGCCTCCGTCTGGTACACCGCCTACCCGCTCTCCCACATCACAGCCCCCGGGCAGTCGTTCCTCGGCGCCCTGGGATCCACGGAGCTGTGGGAGGCCTTCTCCGCCGTCGGGATCGACGCCGTCCACACGGGCCCCGTGAAGCTGGCCGGCGGCCTCGACGGCTGGGACGTGACGCCCAGCGTCGACGGCCACTTCGACCGCATGTCCATGGCCATCGATCCCCTCTTCGGCACCGAGGACGAGTTCCGCGAAATCGGTGAGACCGCCGCCAAGCACCACGGCACGATCATCGACGACATCGTCCCCGGCCACACCGGCAAAGGGGCCGATTTCCGGCTGGCGGAGCTGAACTACCGCGACTACCCCGGCATCTACCACATGGTCGACATCCCGGAGCCGGCGTGGCACCTGCTGCCGGACGTGCCCGAGGGTCGCGATTCGATCAACCTCACCGCCGAGGCGGAGAAGGCGCTGGCCGACGAGGGCTACATCATCGGCGCCCTGCAGCGCGTCATCTTCTACGAGCCCGGCGTCAAGGAGACCAACTGGTCCGTCACCCCGCCGATCCGCGATTACAAGGGCACCGTGCGGCGCTGGGTGTACCTGCACTACTTCAAGGAGGGCCAGCCGACGATCAACTGGCTGGACCCGACCTGCGCCGGCATGCGGCTGGTGATGGGCGACGCGCTTCACTCGCTGCTGGACCTCGGCTCCGGCGGCCTCCGCCTCGACGCCAACGGGTTCCTCGGGGTGGAGCGCTCCTTCGACCGGCCTGCCTGGTCCGAGGGCCACCCCCTGTCCCAGGCCGCCAACCAGCTGATCGGGTCGTTGGTGCGCAAGGTGGGAGGCTTCACGTTCCAGGAGCTCAACCTGGCCATCGACGACATCCAGCGCACCAGCGCCGTCGGCCCGGACCTGTCGTACGACTTCATCACCCGCCCCGCCGCCCAGTTCGCCCTGGCCACCACCGACACCGAGTTCTTGCGGCTCGTCCTCCGGGAGGCCATGGACATCGGCATCGACCAGGCGTCGCTGGTGCACGCGCTGCAGAACCACGACGAACTCACCTACGAACTCGTCCACTTCGCCGCCGCCCACCGCGACGAGACCTACACCCTCGGCGGGGTGGACTACACCGGCGCCGAGCTGGCCGAGCACGTCCAGCAGACCATGCGCGCCACCCTCACCGGGGACGCGGGACCCTACAACGCGGTCTTCACGCAGAACGGGATCGCCAGCACCACCGCGTCGATCATCACCGCGTCGCTCGGCATCACGGATCTGAACACCATCACCGACGGTGACGTCCGCCGGATCGCCGCCGCCCACCTGCTCCTGTGCATGTACAACGCGTGGCAGCCCGGCGTGTTCGCGCTGTCCGGGTGGGATCTGGTCGGCGCGCTGCCGCTCGAACGCGACGCCGTCAAGAGCCTGATCAGCAGCGGCGATACGCGCTGGATCGAGCGCGGCGCCTACGACATCCTCGGCGTGGCGCCCGACGTGAAGAAGTCCTCCTCCAACATACCGCTTGCCCGTACCCTCTACGGGCCCCTACCTGAGCAGCTCAAGCGCGACAGCTCCTTCGCGTCGCGGCTCGCCGCCATCCTCAAGGTGCGCAAGCGCAACGGGCTGGCGTCGGGGCGGCTGATCGACGTGCCGGAGGTGGGCCACAAGGCGCTGCTGGTGCTGGTCAACGAATTGGAGATCGGCGCCATCCAGATCACAGCACTCAACTTCGGCGGCGAGAAGATCGAAGCGCGGGTCCAGTCCGAGCACCTTCCTGCGGGCCGCGTATTCGACCTCAGCACCCGCCGCAAGGTCGGCGTGGTCGACGACCTGGGCGGGTTCACCGTCGAGCTTCCGGCCTTCGGGGGCCTGGCGATGATCATCCGCGACTGACCATTGCCGGCTGAGCCGGCCACGGCCCAGTCCCGCCTGGCGATTTGGGCTATCCCGTGTTCTGCAGGCCGGCCGCCGCCCCGTTCACTGTGGTCAACAGGACCCGGGTCCACAGGTCACGATCCTGATCCGCACGAGCGTTGACGGAGGGGCAGTCACGGATGATGCGCAGCGCCCTGAGCTGGAGATGGCTGAGCGCGTCGATCGACGGCGCCCTCAGCGCCACCCGTGTACGGAGCCGCGGCTTGCACTCCAGGAGCTCCTGCTGATCCAGGATCCCGAGGACGAAACGGCGCGTCAGTTTCAACTCGGCGAGGACCGCGCGGGTGATGAGGGGCTGCCCACCCAAGGCGAGGAAGGACTCCGCCAGGCGCGGGTTCGCCTTCGCAAGGCTCATCTCAGCAATGTCGATCATGCTGGCGAACAGTGGCCATTGGGAATAGGCCGCACGAAGGCGCTCCATGTCCCCCACCGCAGCCAACCCGGAGCCCAGCCCGAACCACCCGGGTACATTCGCTCGGATCTGCGACCATGCGAACACCCAGGGGATGGCTCGGAAATCACTGAGGTCCCTGCCCTTCTCGGCACCGCTGCGCCGGGCCGGGCGGGATCCCAGCCGGAGCTGCCCCAGTTCCTCGAGCGGGCTGGACTCCGCGACGACGTCGGCGAACCCCGGCTGGCCCACAAGGTTGAGATAGGTCTCGCGGGAGACGCGCTCGACAGTGGAGGCGACATCGCTGAACTCCTCAGCCGCCGTGCGGTTGCGATGGACCACATCGTCGGTGTCGGCGAGCAGCACTGCAGAGGTGAGCCGTTCCAGGTGAGCCTGGGCCAGCGTCACATCCGCGTAGCGCGCGAAGATGACCTCGCCCTGTTCCGTGACCTTGAACCGACCCGAGACCGATCCCGGCGGCTGGGCAAGGATGGCCCGGTGCACCGGGCCACCGCCGCGCCCGAGGGAGCCACCTCGACCGTGGAAGAGCGTGAGTTCGATGCCATGGCGGTTGGCCCACTCCACCAGTTCGGTCTGAGTCTGGTAGAGGGTCAGGGTTGCACTGGCCGGCCCCACATCCTTGGCCGAGTCCGAGTAGCCGACCATCACCTCGACGTGGCGGTCGACGTCCTCGAGCCAGCGGCAGGTGCTCTCCAGCGTGAGCCATTCCTCCAGTACGTCGACCGCCCCGCGCAGATCCTCCCCTGTCTCGAACAGTGGCACCACGTCCAGCCTGATGGGGCTGTCACCGACGGCCAGTCTGGCAAGTGCCCGTACTGCGACGAGGTGCTCGGACGTCTGGGTGAAGCTCACCACATGGCGGCCGCAGGACTGCACCCCCCAGCGGCCCTGCAACCAGGCCATCACCCGCATCGTGTCGAGCACCTCGCGAGTGCTGTCGGTGACGGCCTGTACGTGCGCTGGCCACCCGTTGACGGTCAACGAGTCGAGCAGCTGCAGCCGCGTGGGGCTGCCTTGCGCCTGCGGGTCCCAGTCCAGCTGCCCCAGCAGTTCGTCAAGCGCAGCCCGATGGACGGCGCTGTGCTGACGCACCTCCAGGTCTGCCAGGTGGAAGCCGAAGGTCTGGGCCAGCCACACCACGTGCTGCAGTTCCCCGAAGGCCGCCCGCGCATCCCCGGCCCGCTCCAAGGACGTCTGGATGAGGGTGAGATCGGCCACCAGCTCACCGGGGTCGCGATAGGCGAGATCGATGTGGCCCTGGCGGGTGGCGGTGAGCCGGTTGGCCACGAACAGCAACTTCTGGCGGTGCGGCTCACCGGGTGAGGACTTGCTGATGGCGTTGAAGATCTCCGGTGCTGTCACGGCGTCTCGGGCCAGTGCGTTGGCGAGTTCGGGTGACGGCGGGCTGGCCTCTTCGCTCATCGTCAGGGTGCGGGCGACGCGCTCGGTCCCGGCGGCCAGCGCCTTGAGGATGTGCTCGGCCTGGATGGTCATCGTCTGCCTGGTGACCTCAGCCGTGACGAACGGGTTGCCGTCGCGGTCCCCGCCCACCCAGGAGCCGAATCGCAGGAATGCCGGCACCACCGGTCGGCGATGCCCCGAGTCGCCGTTGGCGATCGCCGCCTCGACCGTGCGGTAGAGCCGTGGCACGGCGCGAAACAGGGTCTGGTCGAACACTGACATGATGGTGCGCACCTCGTCCGACGGATGTGGCGGGGTGGCCCGCAGGGGTGAGGTCCGGCCAAGGATATCGATCTCCTCCAGCATCCGGCGGCGAGCGAACGCCTTCATCTGGGAACCAGCACCCCTGTCGTCGTACTCGTCCAACTGCTCGGCAATGCGGTTGAGCGCCGAGGACACTGCGCGTCGGCGGGCCTCTGTGGGGTGCGCGGTCAATACCGGGTGGATGCGCAGCCCCTCCACCCGCGCGGCGGCCGGCCCGAGCGCGGCGACCGCCGGCCACACATCAGGAGCGGTGCCCGCCAGATCGGACTGCGTCCCTCGGATGAGCCGGGAACGGTAACGCTCCTCGGCGAGATTGATGAGGTGGAAATGCACGGTCAACGCGTGCGCGAGCTGCAGCGCCTGAGCAGCGCTGATCGCTTCGACGATCCGCCCAGGTTGGTCGGCATCACCACCATCGGCGGCGCGGGCAGCCAAATCCTGGAGCCGACGCATCAGCGTGGCGAGTTCACCAGCACCCGATTCCCGCAGTACCTGATCATGGAGTTCAGCGAGGAGGTCGATGTCCGCCTCCAGAAGGCGCTCGAGGCCGTCGGAGTCCGAGTCACAGTGGATCGCCTCGGCTGCGGTAAGTGGAGTGGTCATTGAAGCACCTGTTTCCTGAACATGAACTCGCGTATTATGGTTCACCATGGTAGCTGGCGACTGGACCTTTCTTTCCAACTACGGCCATGTCCTGGTGGCACTGGCCAAGAACCCCAGCGCGCGGATGCGGGACATTGCGCAGCAGGTGGGCATCACCGAGCGGGCCGTCCAACAGATCGTGAGCGAACTGGTGAGCCAGGGCTACGTGATCAAGGAGAAGTCGGGGCGACGCAATCAGTATCGACTGGCCGGAAACACCTACCTGCGGCACCCCCTGGAGGCCGACGTCGGCATTGCCGACTTCCTGGCACTCGCTTGCGCGCCGCAGCAACGTCCGACCACAGCGGGGCCACCCGTAGGGACTGTGAACCAGTCCGATCCACCCGTGCCGCCGTAATTCTGTTGTGAATTGACGCCCTGCAGGCGGCCCGCACTTCGCCCGGAGGGTTGTTGCGCCGATATTACCAGAATTGTGATTCGCGTGTCACACTGCTACATTAGCGCCATGGACGAGACCACCTTCGGCGACCTGCTCGTCGCGAACCGACGCTACGCACGGTCCGGCCCCCGCGCCTTCGATGGCATCGCGCACGCCGGCATCTGCATAGTGACCTGCATGGACTCTCGGCTCGAGCCGCTCGAGATGATCGGCCTCACGCTGGGCGACGCCAAGATCCTGCGAACGCCCGGCGGTCACGTCACCCCGGATGCCCTCACCGGATGCGTGCTTGCGGTGCACCTGCTCAACGTCGATCGGATCCTGGTTGTCCAGCACACCCGGTGCGCGATGGCCAGTGGCGACGACGATGCCATTCGCCAGCGCGTGGTGGACACGACCGGCACGGACCTCGGCACCCTGCCCATCGGCGCGGACCCGGACCAGCATGGCCGGATCCACGCCGATGTCGCACTGCTGCGGCAGCACCCCTTGATCGCCGACCGGATCAGGGTGGGCGGCTTCCTGTACGACGTAGAGACCAGCCTCCTGGAACAGATCACATGAGCGCCCCCCCTGCTCAGGACAGTTCTACCGAGGCTTCGGAGAGGACCGCCCGTTCTCCGATTCCTGCACTGCTGGTTCTGGAGGACGGGCGGTCCTTCTACGGCACGTCGTTCGGCGCCACCGGAGAGACCTTCGGGGAGGCGGTCTTCTCCACGGGCATGACGGGCTACCAGGAGACCCTCACCGATCCCAGCTACCACCGCCAGGTGGTGATCGCGACGGCGCCCCACATCGGCAACACCGGCTGGAACGACCAGGACAACGAGTCGCACAGGATCTGGGTGGCCGGATACGTGGTCCGCGACCCCTCCCGGATTCCATCAAGCTGGCGCTCCCATCGGTCGCTGGACGACGAACTGCGTCGGCAAGGGATAGTCGGCATCGCCGACCTCGACACCCGGGCGCTGACCCGCCACATCCGTGACCACGGCGCGATGCGGGTGGGAATCTCGACCGTCGAGACCGACCCGCAGCAACTGCTCGTGCGGGTGCTGGAAACGCCGCCCATGCGGGGGGCGGACCTCGTGGCCGATGTCACCGTCGCTTCGACGCAGATCGTCCCTGCAGTGGGCAGGAAACGCTTCACAGTCGCAGCGATCGATCTTGGCATCAAGGACATGACCCCCACCCGGCTCGCCGAGCGCGGAATCGAGGTGCATGTCCTGCCTGCGGCGAGCACCCTCGACGACATCAGCGCAGTGAGTCCCGACGGGGTCTTCTTCTCCAACGGACCCGGCGACCCGGCGGCAGCCGGCCGCGCGGTCGATCTTCTCACCGACGTCCTGGACGCGGGGTTGCCCTACTTCGGGATCTGCTTCGGCAACCAGATCTTCGGCCGCGCCCTCGGGTTCGGCACCTACAAGCTCAAGTTCGGACATCGCGGCATCAACCAGCCGGTGATGGACCTGACCACGGGCATGGTCGAGATCACCGCGCAGAACCACGGGTTCGCCGTCGACGCACCCCTGGGCCAGTCCGTCGCCACCCGCTGGGGAGAGGCACGCGTGTCCCACGTCTGCCTCAATGACAACGTGGTCGAGGGCTTGGAGTTGCGCAACGACTCCGGCCGGCTGACGGCCTTCGCGGTTCAGTACCACCCGGAGGCGGCCGCCGGACCGCACGACGCCGGCTACCTGTTCGACCGCTTCGTCGACATCATGACAGGAAAGGACGTCTGATGCCCCGCCGCACCGACATCTCCTCCATCATGGTGATCGGCTCCGGCCCCATCACCATCGGCCAGGCCTGCGAGTTCGACTACTCCGGCACCCAGGCCTGCCGCGTCCTGCGCGAGGAGGGCTTCCGGGTGATCCTGGTCAACTCCAACCCGGCCACCATCATGACCGACCCCGAGTACGCCGACGCCACCTACATCGAACCGATCAGGCCTGAGTACCTCGAGCAGATCATCGCCGCAGAGCGCCCAGATGCCCTCCTCGCGACGCTTGGCGGCCAGACCGCGCTCAACGCCGCCATGAGCCTGTTCAAGACCGGAGTGCTGGCTCGCTACGGTGTCGAGCTCATCGGGGCCTCCGTCGACGCCATCGAAAAGGCGGAGAACCGGCTGGAGTTCAACCAGATCGTCACCTCGCTCGAGGTGCCCGGTGCTCACGCCGACGTGGCACGCTCGAGAATCTGCCACGCCATGGACGAGGTTCTGGCCGCCGCGACGACCCTCGGATACCCCATCGTGGTGCGTCCGAGTTTCACCATGGGTGGCCTCGGCTCGGGCATCGCCTACAGCGACGAGGAACTGATCCGGATTGCCGGGGCAGGCCTGTCGGCGTCACCGGTCACCGAGGTGCTGATCGAGGAGTCGATCATCGGCTGGAAGGAGTACGAACTGGAGGTCATGCGCGACAGATCGGACAATGTCGTGATCGTGTGCTCCATCGAGAACTTCGACCCCATGGGCGTGCACACCGGGGACTCGATCACGGTGGCCCCTGCCATGACGCTCACAGACAGGGAGTACCAGGCCATGCGCGACGTGGCCATCGCGGTGACCAGAGCGGTCGGCGTCGAAACCGGCGGCTGCAACGTCCAGTTCGCGATCAACCCTGTCGACGGGCGGCTGATAGTGGTGGAGATGAACCCGCGCGTGTCGCGATCCTCTGCGCTGGCCTCGAAGGCCACAGGCTTCCCGATCGCGAAGATCGCGGCGAAAGTGGCGGTGGGCTACACCCTCGACGAGATCCCCAATGACATCACCGGCGAGACCCCCGCCTCGTTCGAGCCGTCTCTGGACTACGTGGTGGTCAAGTGCCCGCGCTTCGCGTTCGAGAAGTTCCCCACCGCTGACGGCACCCTCACCACGCACATGAAGTCAGTGGGCGAGGCCATGGCCATCGGCCGGAACTTCACCGAGGCACTCGGCAAGGCCCTGCGCTCGCTGGAGGAGCCGTCGGCGCTCTTCGATTTCACCAGCCCGATCACCGAGAGCGTGGAAGAGATGCTGCGCGGCGCCGCCCGCCCGCACGACCACCGCCTCGCCCTCGTGATGCGAGCGCTGCGCGCCGGCGCCACCTCGGCACAGGTGGTCGAAGCCACCAGGATCGATCCGTGGTTCATCGACCAGCTGCAACTGATCCGCGAAACGGCCGACCAGGTGCGCGCGGCCCCGGAGCTGACGGGCGGTCTCATGAGGCTCGCCAAGCGACACGGCCTCTCCGACGATCAGATCGCCGCCCTTCGCAACCTCAGCCCCGACGTGGTCCGGGGCCTTCGATGGGCATTCGGCATCCGGCCGGTGTACAAGACGGTGGACACCTGTGCCGCCGAGTTCGCGGCCCGGACGCCGTACCACTACTCCAGCTACGACGAGGAGACCGAGGTGGAGACGCGGACCCGGCCAGCCGTCATCATCCTGGGCAGCGGCCCCAACCGGATCGGCCAAGGCATCGAGTTCGACTACTCCTGCGTGCACGCGGCCATGGCGCTGCGGGATGCCGGCTACGAGACGGTGATGGTCAACTGCAACCCCGAGACAGTCTCGACCGACTACGACACCACCGACCGGCTCTACTTCGAGCCCCTGACCCTGGAGGACGTGCTGGAGGTGGTCCACGCCGAGCTCGCGGCCGGGCCCGTGGCCGGCGTGATCGTGCAGCTGGGCGGGCAGACCCCGCTGAAGCTGGCGCAGGCGCTCAAGGACCGCGGAGTCCACATCGTGGGCACCTCGCCCGAGGCCATCCACCTGGCCGAGGATCGCGGAGCATTCGGCGCCCTCCTCAGCTCCGCCGGCCTGCTGGCCCCGCAGCACGGCACGGCCGTCACCGCCGGACAGGCGCTGGCGGTCGCCCACGCGATCGGCTACCCCGTCCTGGTTCGCCCCAGCTACGTGCTGGGCGGGCGCGGCATGGAGATCGTCTACGACGACGCCTCACTGGTCAACTACATCCAGCGCGCAACCGAGATCGACCCCTCGAACCCCGTGCTCGTGGACCGGTTCCTCGATGACGCGATCGAGATCGACGTCGATGCGCTCTACGACGGGACGGAGCTCTACGTCGGCGGCGTGATGGAACACATCGAGGAGGCCGGCATCCACTCCGGCGACTCGGCCTGCACCCTGCCCCCGATCACCCTGGGTAGCGAGACCATCGACCAGATCCGCAGCTCCACCGAGATCATTGCCCAACGGATCGGGGTGAAGGGCCTGCTCAACATCCAGTACGCGCTGCTCGGCGATGCGCTCTACGTGCTCGAGGCCAACCCGCGGTCATCGCGGACCGTGCCATTCGTCTCGAAGGCCACCGGCACGCCTCTGGCCAAGGCCGCAGCCCGCATCTCACTCGGCGCGACCATCGCCGAGCTCCGGTCCGAGGGCCTGCTCCGCTCCTCGGGAGACGGCGCGACACCACTGGAGTCGGCACCTATCGCCGTAAAGGAGGCCGTGTTGCCGTTCAACCGGTTCCGCAGCGCCGACGGCGTCGGGGTCGACACGCTGCTCGGCCCGGAGATGAGGTCCACAGGTGAGGTCATGGGGCTCGACACGGCCTTCGGCACCGCCTTCGCCAAGAGTCAGTCGGCATCGTTTGCCACGCTTCCCACAGGTGGGACGGTGTTCGTCTCGGTGGCAAACCGCGATAAGCGGCACGCGATCTTCCCGATCAAGCGGCTAGCCGACCTCGGGTTCCGGATCCTGGCCACCGAGGGGACGGCGCAGGTGCTGCGTCGCCACGATGTTGCGGTCACCGTGCTGCGGAAGGCGTCCCAGGGTCCCGGTCCAAATGGTGAGCCGACGGTGGTGCAGGCCATCGCGGCGGGCGAGATCGACCTCGTGGTCAACACGCCGCACGGCCACTCGCTCCATGGCAGCCCCCGAAAGGACGGCTGGCAGATCCGCGGCGCGGCCATCCTCGCCGGCGTGCCCTGCGTCACCACGGCGCAGGCCCTCGCGGCATGCGTGCAGGGCATCGAATCCCTGCGCCGTGGGGCGCCCGGGGTGCGTTCGCTGCAATCCTGGAACTCCGCGGTTGACGCGGAGCTCTCCTGATCCGTGGCCACATAACACGCGGAGCTGCTCGCCCGCGGATGAGAGGATCGGTGTCATGACAGGGACTCAGTTCAGAGAAGGCGCCAAGCTTGCCATCGTCGGCGCCGGCGCGGTCGGATCATCACTGGCCTACGCGGCCCTCATCCGAGGCGTGGCCAGGCGGGTGGTGCTTCACGACGTCAACGGACCCAAGGTGCGCGCCGAGGCTCTGGACCTGGCGCACGGCGGCCAGTTCCTCCCCGAGGCGGTGATCGAAGGCTCAGACGACGTGGACATCACGCGGGGCTCGGACGTCGTCGTCGTGACCGCCGGGGCGAAGCAGAAGCCGGGCCAGACCCGGATGGACCTGGCCGGGTCGACGGTGTCCCTCATGCAGAAAGTTATCCCCCCGCTGGTTGAGCGGTCGCCGAACGCGACATTCATCATGGTCACCAACCCTGTGGACGTCACCACGCAGGCCGCGCTGAAGATCAGTGGGCTGCCGTCGAACCGCCTCTTCGGATCCGGCACGGTGCTGGACTCGTCGCGGCTGCGGCAACTGATCGCCACCACCTGTGACGTCGCGGTGGGCAACGTCCACGCCTACGTGTGCGGGGAGCACGGCGACACCGAGACCCCGATGTGGAGTACCGCCACCATCGGCGGCGTGCCGTTGACGGAATGGGAGCGCACGACGGGGCGGCTGGGCGCGGCGGAGCGCGAGGCCATCGCCCACCGCGTCGTCAACGCCGCCTACGAGGTGATCGAGGGCAAGGGAGCCACCAACTACGCCATCGGTTTGGCGGCCACGAGGATCATCGAATCGGTGCTACGCGACGAGCGTCGGGTGCTGCCGGTGTCGCGGATGCTGGAGGGCTGGCACGGCATCTCGGGCGTGTGCATGGCGGTGCCGACGGTGGTGGGGCGCGACGGCGCGGGGACGCAGCTGGAGCTCCCGGTCTCGGGCGAGGAATTGTCGCGGCTGCGCGCCAGCGCGGAACACATCCGGTCGATGGCGGAGGGCCTCGGCTTCTAGTGTCCTGCGTCAGGACGCTGCAAACGCTGCGACACACCCCCTCAGTGGAGGATGGCCAGCACGTCGTGCCGCGGGCCGTCGTGGTCCGTCCACCGTCCGATCAGTGAGCCCGCCGCGTTGTCCGGCGTGGGGATGGCGCGCTCGAGCAGGCGCATGACCTCCAGGCGCTCGCCCTCACCCGGGAGCGTTCCGGTGCCCTGGGCGGTCATGGAGATGGGCAGCTGCGCGCCGTGCGCATCGCGGAGGCCGGCCTGGTGATCCGCCTCCCGGATGACGCGCGACGCTTCGTCGACGAACACCGGATCAGTGGCCGCGTCGTAGCAGTACCGCAGCCCGAGTTCGGAGTGCTCCAGCGTGCCGATGAGGTCCGCGCCGTCGAGGGGTGCCGCTCGCCAGGTCACCGGAACGAAGTAGTACTCCAGGCCGGAGCGCACCACCATGCAGTCCAGGCCGACCTCGCCGGCAGGGTCGACGAAACGGAAGTAGGCGGCGCGCTCGAGCGTGGCGTGGTCTCCCTTGAACCAGTGCTGGCCGGGCAGCCACTGCTGCAGGAGTTCCAGCTTCGACGGCGTCAGCGTGGCCCCGACGTGCAACTCGGCCGCGGCGCTCACGACGCAGCCTCGGTGCCGTAGCGCTTGGCGGCGCGGGCCTGCGCCTTGATGCGTTCGACGTCGCGGTCCTTGGGCGGGGCGGTGGTGACCAGCTCGTCGAGCAGGTCATCCGTGACGGCCGCCACGGCCTCGACAGCGCGCAGGAACGCCTCCTCGTTCGCCTTGCTCGGCTTGGTGAAACCCGCCACCTTCCGCACGTACTGCAGGGCGGCAGCGTGCACCTCGTCGTGCGTGGCGGGGGGCTCGAAGTTGTTCAAGGGCCGGATGTTGCGACACATGTCGCCAGCCTACGTCCGTCCACCGCCCGCGGAAAGGGAGCCGGCTAGGCCGGTTCCGAACGGAACCGGGCGACACCACCCAGTGCGGCGGTGCGGAAGGCTGCGTCGTGCACGCCTGCCACGTGGGCGGCCGCGCAGGCCGACGCCCACGCCACGGTGTCGCGCACGCCGCGACCCTCGAGCACCCCGACGGCCAGCCCCGCCACGAACGCGTCACCCGCCCCCACCGACAGCCGCGGCCGATCCACCGGGCATCCGCCCCGCCACGCGACCCCACCGTCGAGGTAGGCCACCCCTCCGGCGCCGAGCGTGATGATCGGCAACCCCACCCCGTGGCCCGCCAGCGTCGCCAGGTGCCCGGCCACGTCGTCGGCCCGGCGGAGCGCTCCGAGCGCGCGAACCTCGTCGTCGTTGGGCTTGACGGCCGACAGCAGACCGGTGCCGACGGCCGCGACGAGGTACGGGCCCTGGTTGTCCGAGATCACCCGCGCTCCCAGCGCAACGAGCGCCCGCACCGTGCCGGCGAGCGCTTCCGGCGGCACGACCGCGGGGACGGACCCGTTGAGCGTCACGACGTCACCCGGCTGCGCATCCGCGACCACCCGAGCCAGCAACTCCTCGGCCGGGGCGGCCGAGGCCAGCTGATACCCTGGCGAGACCATGTGCGCAGCCACCCTGTCCTCCATGAGGAGCGTCAGATTGTGCCGGGTTCGCCCTGGCACCGGGACGCTGTGCACGGTCACGCCCGCTGCCTCGACGGCGCCCCCGTGCAGCGCGCGCTCGCCCTCCCCGATCAGGTAGTACGCGTGCGCCGGCACGCCGCACTGCACCACACGTCGCGCCACGAACACGCCCTTGCCGGAGGGCACCGACTCGAACGAGCGCGCCTGCTCGACGCCGCCCCAGGTCACGCCGTCGACCAGGAAGTGATCGTCGAAGCCGGTGTTGAACGTGACGGTCCGCACCACTGGGCCCACGGCTCCCCCTCTCGTGTCCGGCGCCGTCGTCGATGACGGATCGGCCTCCAACCTAGCGATCCCGCCCCTCAGTCGTGCCCGGCGGGGGTATCTGCCACGATGGGGCACATGTTGGCGCTGGCGAAGACGCGGCCGGGCCCGGGGCTGGAGTTGATCGAGCTGCCGCGCCCCACCCCGAGTTCGAACGAGGTCCTGATCCGGGTGATGCGGACAGGCATCTGCGGAACCGACCTGCACATCGACGGCTGGGACGGTTGGGCGTCGCAGGTGGTCACCACCCCACGGGTGCTGGGACACGAGTTCTGCGGCGAGATCGTGGAGCTCGGCTCGTCGGTGACCGGTCTCGATGTGGGCCAGTTCGTCTCCGGCGAGGGGCACTACGTGTGCGGGCGCTGCCGGGCGTGCCTGGCCGGGCGGCGGCACCTCTGCCGCAACACCCGCGGCATCGGGTACCACGTCGACGGCGCATTCTGCGAGTACTTCGCCATGCCGGCAGGCAACGTGTGGGTGCACAACTCGCCCGTCGACCCGGACGTCGCGGCGATCTTCGACCCGTTCGGCAACGCCGTCCACGCCGCGCTGCAGTTCCCCGCGCTGGCGGAGGACGTGCTCGTCAGCGGCGCCGGGCCGATCGGCATCATGGCCGCCCTCGTCGCGAAGTTCCAGGGTGCGCGCAACGTCGTCATCACGGACCTGGGCGACGAGCGGCTGGAACTGGCGCGACGGGTGGGCCTGAGCAACACCGTCAACGTGTCGCGGGAGAACCTGGCGGATGTTTACGGGCGCTTCGACATGCACGAGGGGTTCGACATCGGCCTGGAGATGTCCGGCTCGGGCGCGGCGCTCACGTCGATGATCCAGCACATGACACACGGCGGTCGGATCGCGCTGCTTGGCACCCCGACGAGGCCGCTGGAAGTGGACTTCGCCACCATCATCTTCAACATGCTGACCATCCAGGGCGTGACCGGGCGGCAGATCTTCGAGACCTGGTACGCCATGAGCGCGTTGCTGCGCTCCGGGCTGGACATCTCGGGTGTCATCACGCACCGATTCCCCGCGGCGTCGTTCCGCGAGGCGTTCGACGTCGCGGCCGCCGGGCACGCGGGCAAAGTCATCCTGACCTGGGACGAGTGAGGACCACCATGTCATTCCTGGACCACATCCGCAGCGAGCTCACGCAGCTGCGGAACGACGGGCTGTACAAGACGGAGGCGCCGCTGACGACGGCGCAGGCCGCGCACGTCGGCACGCCGTCAGGCGAGGTGATCAACCTGTGCGCCAACAACTACCTGGGGCTGGCGAACTCGAAGGTGCTCATCGACGCGGCCAAACGGGCGTACGACCGCTGGGGCTTCGGCATGGCGTCGGTCCGGTTCATCTGCGGCACGCAGACGCTGCACCAGGACCTGGAGGCGCGCCTGACCGCGTTCCTGCGCAGCGGGAGGAACGGGCACGACGGGTGGGACACCATCCTCTACTCCTCGTGCTTCGACGCCAACGGTGGACTGTTCGAGACCCTGTTCGGCGCGGAGGACGCGATCATCTCCGACGAGCTCAACCACGCGTCGATCATCGACGGCGTCCGCCTCAGCAAGGCCGCGCGCTACCGCTACCGCAACCGCGACATGGCGGACCTGCGCGCGCAGCTTGAGGCGTCGCGGGGGGCGCGCCACCGGGTGATCGCCACCGACGGCGTGTTCTCGATGGACGGCTACGTCGCACCGCTGGACGAGATCTGCGCGCTGGCCGATGAATACGACGCGTTGGTGATGGTGGACGACTCGCACGCGGTGGGCTTCGTCGGCGCCACGGGGGCCGGTACCCCGGAGCGGTTCGGCGTCACGGAGCGGGTGGACATCCTCACCGGCACGCTGGGCAAGGCGCTGGGCGGGGCGTCGGGCGGCTACACCTGCGCACGGAGGGAGGTGGTGGAACTGTTGCGTCAACGGTCGCGGCCCTACCTGTTCAGCAACTCGCTGGCACCGTCGATCGCCGCCGCGACCATCGCTGCGCTGGACCTGCTGGAGACGTCGTCGGATCTGCTGGACCGGTTGGCCGGGCACACGGCCTACTTCCGCCGCCGGATGGTGGAGGAGGGTTTCGAGATTCCGGAGTCGGACCACCCGATCGTGCCGGTGATGCTCGGCGACGCCGTCCTGGCCGCCCGGATGGCCGATGAGGTGCTCGCGCGGGGAGTGTACGTACGGGCGTTCTCCTTCCCCGTCGTGCCTCGGGGTGCGGCGCGGATCCGGACCCAGATGTCGGCGGGATTGTCGCGGGAGGACCTGGACGCGAGTGTCGCGGCGTTCGTGGCGGCCCGCGCCGCCGTCGCGGACTGAGTGGGGCGCCCTGGGCCGCGGGAACGATCCCCCAGTGCGCGTGTCCCCGCGTGGACCCAGGCGGGGACACCCGCACTGGGGGATCGTTTCCGCGCCCGTGGACCCCTGACGATCCGCGCGCGGGTGGGGGTCTCCGGCCCGTGAACCACCCCTGGTAGGCTCGATCACAGCCGGGGTGCCCCGAGGTAGGGGCTGAGAACACACCCGCAACACCTGATCTAGGTCGTGCTAGCGAAGGGAGCCACCTCCATGACCATCCCCAGCCTCACCATCGACGCCGCCGCCGCCGCCGGCGGATCCCACACACACGACGGCACCGCCACCGTCGCCGCAATCCTCAGCGCCGTACGCACCGCGACACCACTCGTGCACTGCATGACCAACACCGTCGTGCCCGAGGTGACTGCAAATGTGCTGCTCGCCGTCGGCGCCGCGCCCGCGATGATCGACCTCCCCGAGGAGGCGGAGATCTTCGCGACGGTGGCCTCGGCGCTGCTCGTCAACGTCGGCAACGGCCTCAGCGAGCAACACGAGGGCATGCGTCGCGCCGCCGCGGCGGCGGACCGGGCCGGCACCCCCTGGGTCCTCGACCCGGTCGCCGTGGGCGCCCTTCCCGTGCGCACCCAGCTCGCCCGCGACCTCCTCGCCCACCGTCCCGCCGCCATCCGCGGCAACGCCTCCGAGATCCTCGGCCTGGCCGGGGCGAGCGGCGGCGGTCGCGGCGTGGACGCCACCGACGAGGTGGAGGCCGCCGTCGAGACCGCCCGCGAGATGTCGCGACAGACGGGAGCCGTCGTCGCGATCTCCGGCCCCGTCGACGTGATCGTCAGCGAAGGCCGCACCACCCGCGTCACGGGCGGGGACCCCCTCATGCCGCTGGTCATCGGGACGGGGTGCGCGCTGGGCGCGACGGTCGCGGCCGCCCTCGGCGCCGCACGCGCCACCGGCCACAGCGCCCACGACGCCGTCGTCGCCGCGCACGCCGTCTTCGGCGCCGCCGGCCTCACCGCCGCCCGCCAGGCGCAGCACCCCGCCAGCTTCCGGACCGCCTGGCTCGACGCCCTGCACGCCCTCACCCCCGACGAGGTCGCGTCCCTGGTCACCCTCGAGGAGGCCGACGAGGCCACGTCCGGCGAGCCGCGGGAACGGCCGTGACCCAGGCGCGCCCCGGGCTGGCCGATGCCGTCGACTGGCGCCTCTACTACGTCACCGACTCGGCGATGTCGGGCGGCCCGGCACACGTCCCCGGCATGGTCGAGCAGGCCGTCCTGGGCGGTGCCGGGGTGGTGCAGGTCCGAGACAAGGACCTTCCCGGCGACGAGTTCCTCGCTCTGGCGCGCGCCTGCGTCGACGCGGCCCGACGTGCCGCTGACCAGACCGGCAGGGCCCCGGCACTCGTGATCAACGACCGCCTGCACGTCGCGGAGGAGCTGGGCCTGCACTTCCACCAGGGCCAGGACGACGGCAACATCCGCCAGGCACGCCGCCGCCTCGGCCCCGACCTCCTCATCGGCCTCAGCATCTCCACCGACGCCCAGCTCGCCCACGAGCTCGAGGACCAGACCGCCGACGTCCTCGGTCTCTCCCCGCTCTGGGACACCCCGACCAAGACCGACGCCGCCGCTGGGCTCGGCCTCGACGGCGCCGCCCGGCTCGCCCGTCGCGCCGGCGGACGAGCCAAGACGGTCGCCATCGGCGGCATCAACGCCCGCAACGCCGCCCAGGTGATCGCCACCGGCGTCGACGGCGTCTGCGTGGTCTCCGCCATCACCACCGCACCAGACCCTCGCGCGGCCGCCGCCGAGCTGCTCGCCCTCTGGAGGATTCCGTGACCACCCCGAAGATCGTGCTCAGCATCGCCGGCTCGGATCCCAGCGGGGGCGCCGGGATCCAGGCGGACCTCAAGACGTTCACCGCGCTCGGCGTATACGGCGCCGCGGCGCTGGCGGGCCTCACCGTCCAGAACACCCAGGGCGTCCGCGCGGCCCGGCCTGTCGACGCCGCCTTCGTGCGGGACCAGATCCTCGCCGTGTTCGACGACCTCCCTGTAGCCGCGACCAAGCTCGGGATGCTGTCCAACGCCGCCGTGGCCACCGCGGTCGCCGACGTCCTCGAGCAGCGCCGAGCCGACGCGGGCCTCATCGTCCTGGACCCGGTCATGATCGCCACCTCCGGCGACGCCCTCCTCACCGACGACGCCGTCGACGTGGTCCGCACCCGCCTGCTCCCCCTCGCCGACGTCGTCACCCCCAACGTCCCGGAGGCCGCAGCCCTCCTCGGCGAGGACCCGGTCACCGACACCAACGGTCTCATCCGGCAGGCCCGCGCACTCGTCGCCGCCGGGGCACGCGCCGTCCTGGCCAAGGGAGGCCACCTCACCGACTCGGAGCTCACCGACGTCTACGCCCACGGTGACACGTTCGCCCTGCTCACCGGCCCCCGCATCCCCACCCGTCACACCCACGGCACCGGCTGCACCCTCAGTTCGGCGATCGCGGCCGTGGCGGCCCGCCGCGGCGACACCCGCGGCACCGGCGTCCGGCTCGAGTCCGTCGAGGAGGCCCGCGACTACCTGATGCGCGCCCTCGAATCCGGCTCCCACTGGCGCCTCAGCCGCACGCCGGACACCGGACACGGCCCCGTGGACCACCTCGTCGGCCGCGCGGAGGTGGGGCTGTGAGCATCGGCTGGGAGCCAGGCGAGTTCAGCGCCCGCGCCTGGGTGGCCACCGCCGGAATCCGCGCCCGCATCGACCACCTCCCCCTCCTCACCGAGCTGGCCGACGGCACCCTGGAGCCGCACCGCTTCGTCGAGTACCTCGGGCAGGACGACTTCTACCTCCGCGGCTACACCCGCGCCCTGGCGACCCTCGCCTCCCGCGCCCCCACCTCCCGGGCCGCCGCGTTCTGGGCACGGAGCGCCGGCGAGGCCGTCCAGGCAGAGGTCCTCATGCACGACGCCCTGCTGGCCGACGACAGGCTCCGCGGCCTCCCGCGCCCCGCCGTCGCCTCCCCCACCACGCGCGCCTACGTGAACTCGCTCCTGGCGGCCACCGCGTTCGAGGCGTACGAGGTGGGGGTCGCGGCGGTGCTGCCCTGCTACTGGGTGTACGCAGACGTGGGCGCCACGCTGGCCGATCGCGCCGCCTCGTTGAGCCCGCATCCGTACGCCGGCTGGGTGGCCGCCTACGCGGACCCCGCCTTCCAGCACGTCACCCGGGAGGCGATCACGCTCCTTGACGACGCCGCCGCGGGCACCGACGACGTCACCAGGGGGCGGATGCTGACCGCCTTCGTCGACGCCACCTACTACGAGGAGCTGTTCTGGGCGGGCTCCTACACCCTGGAGCGCTGGCAAGTCTGAGCGCCCCTCACCCTGACCTGGGCGGCGCCCCCGGCCGCGCCCAGCAGTTGGGACTTTCCGCCGTGGCTGAACTAATCTGAGCGCATGCCTGATATTGCGCCGCCCGGACGTCTGTTGCCCGCGGACGAGACGCCGAACACCGACACCCGCACCTACGGGCCCGCGTCCACCCCGACGCACCCGCTCGCCACGGCCCCCGTGAGCGCGCCGCCCTTCTCCGTGGACGGCTTCGTGCGCGAATTCCTGCACGAACTCAACACCAATCAGGGCGTTCCGCTGTCCCTCTCCAGCGTCAACGACCAGTACCTCGCCCTCGCCAGCACCGTCAAGAACTACCTGATGGCCCGCTGGCTCGAGACCAACCGCAAGACGCGCGAGGCGAAGGTCAAGACCATCGGTTACCTCTCGGCCGAGTACCTCCTCGGCCGCCAGCTGGGCAACGCGCTGCTCGCCACAGATCTCAACGCCATCGCCGCGCAGGGCCTCGAGCTCTGCGGGTTGGATCTGCCCACTCTGCGCGCACAGGAGGTGGAACCCGGCCTCGGCAACGGCGGCCTGGGCCGCCTCGCCGCCTGCTTCATCGACTCCATGGCCACCATGGACGTCCCGAGCATCGGCTACGGCATCCGCTACGAGTACGGCATCTTCAGGCAGACCTTCGTCGACGGCCGCCAGGTGGAGCAGCCCGACACGTGGCTCGCGCTCGGCTCCCCGTGGGAGTTCCCCCACCCGGAGGCCGGCGTGCAGGTCAACTTCGGCGGCCACACCGAGACCTACCTCGACGTCGACGGCCGCGAGCGCAGTCGCTGGGTCCCGGCCTGGAACGTGCTGGGCATCCCGTTCAACTACATGGTGCCCGGATACCTCAACGGCCGCGTGAACACGCTGCGCCTGTGGAGCGCCGCCGCCACCAAGGCGTTCGACCTGCAGATCTTCAACGCCGGCGACTACGCCCAGGCCGTGCGCGCCCAGACCTTCGCCGAGAACATCTCCAAGGTGCTCTACCCCGAGGACTCGACGCCGCAGGGCAAGGAGCTGCGCCTTCAGCAGCAGTACTTCTTTGTGGCCTGCTCGCTGCACGACTTCATCAACAACGAGCTCGAAGAGGGCTTCGACCTGCACAACCTGTCCGAGCGGATCATCTTCCAGCTCAACGACACCCACCCGGTCATCGGCGTCCCGGAGCTCATGCGGATCCTCATCGACGAGAAGGGCTTCGAGTGGGACGAGGCGTGGGAGGTCACCAAGTCCTGCTTCGCCTACACCTGTCATACGCTGTTGCCCGAGGCGCTCGAGGTGTGGTCGACGGATCTCCTGGGCCGGCTGCTCCCGCGCCACCTCGAGATCATCTTCCGGATCAACGAAGAATTCCTCGCCGAGGTCCGCGAGGCGTTCCCCGGCGACGAGATGCGCGCCCGTCGGATGTCGATGATCGCCGAGTTCCCGGAGCGCGGCGTGCGCATGGCGTACCTCGCCACGGTCGCCGGCACCAAGGTCAACGGCGTGGCCGAGCTGCACTCGCAGCTGCTGCGCGACAAGGTGCTCCCGGACTTCTCCGAGATGTGGCCGGACAAGTTCACCAATGTGACCAACGGCGTGACCCCGCGTCGCTTCGTGCGGATGGCCAACTTCAAGCTCGCCGAGCTCATCACCGACGTCATCGGCCCCGGATGGGTCACCGACCTGGAGCGCCTCAAGGAGCTCGAGACGTGCGCCGATGAGCCGGAGTTCCAGGCGAGCTTCCGGGAGGTCAAGGCGTGGAACAAGACCCGCCTCACCAACCTGCTGCGGCAGCGCGACGGCATCGAACTACCGCATGGCCACATGCTCGACGTGATGGTCAAGCGGCTGCACGAGTACAAGCGCCAGTCGCTCAAGATCCTGCACATCGTCTCGCTGTACGAGCAGGTCATCTCCGGCAAGCTCGCCGCCTCCGACGTCACTCCGCGCACCGTCGTGTTCGGCGCCAAGGCGGCCCCTGGCTACCGGATGGCCAAGGACACGATCCACCTCATCAACAGCGTGGCGAAGAAGGTCAACGCCGACGAGAGGCTCGAGGGTCGCCTCAAGGTGGCGTTCCCGGCCAACTACAACGTCACGCTGGCCGAGAAGTTGATCCCGGCCGCCGACCTGTCGGAGCAGATCTCACTGGCCGGCATGGAGGCCTCCGGCACCGGCAACATGAAGTTCGCCCTCAATGGCGCACTCACCATCGGCACGGACGATGGCGCCAACGTCGAGATCCGCCGCCTGGTGGGCGACAAGCACTTCTTCCTGTTCGGGATGTCCGAGCCCCAGGTGGCCGAGCTGGGCGCCAAGGGGTACAACCCGAGCTCCTACTACGAGTCGAACCCGCAGCTCAAGGCGGCGCTGGACCTCATCCTGGCAGGCGAGTTCAGCGACGGGGACCGGCACATGTTCGACTCCGTGGTCTACAACCTGCTGCACCAGGACCGCTTCATGGCTCTGGCGGACTTCGAGGATTACGTGGACGCCCAGGCCAGGGTCGAGGCGCGCTACGCCGACCAGGCTGCCTGGACCCGCTCCGCGATCCTCAACGTGGCTCGCAGCGGGTACTTCAGCTCGGACCGCTCGATGCGCGACTACCTGCAGCGGATCTGGCACACCACGCCGATGATCTGATCCCGCACCGACCCGAAGGGGCCCTGCCAACTCCAGTCCCGGCTGACATCAGCGCCCCCACGTGCACTCAGTCGGCGGGCCCCTGGTGGCGGCCGACCGGGACCACCAGCGGGGTGCCGGAGACCGGGTCGGGGATGACCCGGCTCGGCACACCGAACACGTCACGCACCATGTCCTCGGTCACCACGTCCGACGGCGCGCCCGCGGCCACCACGGCCCCGTCGCGCATCGCGATCAGCCGGTGGCTGTAGCGGGCGGCGAGGTTGAGGTCGTGCAGCACCATCACCACCGTCGTGCCCCGCTGCCGGTTGAGGTCGACGACGAGGTCGAGTACCTCGACGGCTCGGGCGATGTCGAGGAACGAGATGGGCTCGTCGAGCAGCAGGGTCGCGGTGCGCTGCGCGAGCACGGTGGCGATCCACACGCGCTGCCGCTGACCGCCGGACAGCTGATCCACCCGGCGCCCCGCCAGCTCAGCGGTGCGGGTCATCGCAAGCGCCTCGTCGACGGCGTCCTGGTCGGCCCGCGACCAGCCGCCGAGCATCGCCCGGTGCGGGTGTCGCCCCAGCCCCACCAGCTCCGCGACCGTCATCGCCTCCGGTGTGACCGGCGCCTGCGGCAGGAGCCCCAGCCGGCGGGCCAGCGCGCGGGCGGGGAGCGTGGCCACGTCATCGCCGTCGAGGAGGATCTGCCCCGACGACGGTGCCAGCAGCCGGCTGAACCCGCGCAGCAGCGTCGACTTACCGCAGCCGTTGGGCCCGACGATGCTCGTGATCCGCCCGGCGGGCACGTGCACGTCGAGGTCCCGCGCGACGACGCGCTCGCCGTAGCCCAGCGTCACCGATCGCGCGATGAGCTCACCCATGGATCTCCTCCTCCGAGGTCGAACGCAGCAGCAGCGCCACCAGCATGGGCGCGCCAAGAAGCCCGGTGATGATCCCCACCGGCAGGGGGCCCCACGGCCAACGCGCGTCGCCCAGCAGGTCGGCGGCCAGGACGACGACGGAACCCACCAGCGCCGCCAGGGGCAGGGACGACCGGCCGGCGTTGAGCCGCCGCGCGATCGGCCCGGCCAGCAGGCCCACGAAGGCGATGGGCCCCGCCACAGAGGTCGCGGCGCCGGTGAGCAGGACCACCACCAGAAGAACGCCGAGCCGCACGCGGGGAACGCGGACTCCTAGCCCGCCGGCCAGGTCGTCGCCGACCTCGATGAGCCGCAGCGGCCGGCCGAGGAGCAGCAGCAGCGGCAGCCCCACCGCCACGGCCGCCCACAGCCGCGCCACCCCGTCCCACGTCATGGACCCCAGGCTGCCGCTCAGCCAGCGCATGGCGTCGCGTGCCTGGTAGACGCTGCCGCGGATCAGCACCCAGTGGATGACCGCCTGCAGCGCGAACGCGAGCCCGAGGCCGATGAGGATGATCCGGTTGGACGCCGAGTGGGCGCCGCCCGACAGCACGAAAATGCCGAGCGCCACCGCCAGGCCGCCTGCGAACGCCGCCGCGGTGACCTGGGCGCCCGTGAGCCCGAACACGACCAGCCCGGTGACCGCGGCCGCGCTGGCGCCCAGGGTCACGCCCATGACGTCGGGGCTGGCCAGCGGATTGCGCAGCATGGACTGGAACGCCGCGCCCGACCCGCCGAGGGCGAGCCCGGCGGCCAGCGCGACCAGCGCCGTCGGCAGCTTGGTCTCCAGGAAGATGAAGCTGGCCGGGCCCAGATCCTCGCCGCCCAGGATGCGCAGCGCGTCGAGGGCCGCGATCTGGTAGTCGCCCAGCAGCGCGCGGGCCACGAGCAGCCCAGCCACAGTGACGGCTGCGGCGCCCGTCACGAACCGACGGCGGCGCACCGTCGCGGCCCGGAGCGCGGCGGCGCTCATGCGTGAACCGACCTACGCACCAGCGCCACCAGAACCGGTGCGCCCAGCAGGAGCACGACCAGCCCTGCGGAGATCTCCGCGGGCGGCATGACCACACGTCCGATGATGTCGGCGGTCAGCAGCAGCACGGGCCCGAGCACCAGTGACCCGGCAATGACGATGCGGTAGTCGGGGCCGACGAGCAGCCGGACGATGTGCGGCACGACGAGGCCGACGAACCCGATGGGGCCGACCACCGCGACCGACCCTGCGGCCAGCAGCACCGCGCCGGTGCCCAGTAGGGCCCGCGCGCGCCGGGTTCGGGTCCCGAGCGCGGTGGCGAGGTCGTCGCCCACCGCGAGGGTGTTGAGGGTGGCGCCGGCCCACACGGTCATCGCGGCGCCGGCCAGGAGGACGGGCAGCGAGGGCAGGAGCAGTGGGAGACCGCGGCCGCCGATCGAGCCCACCTGCCAGAAGCGCATCACCTCGAGCGCGGCCTGGTTGCGGATCGTCACCGCAGACACGGCGCTGAGGCAGGCGGCGGTGACGGCGGCGCCGAGGAGGACGAGCAGGACCGGATCGGTGCGGCCGCGGCTGAGCAGCGCGACGAACCCCGCGGCGGCAGCTGCGCCCAGCAGGCTGAGGCCCACGATGGTGCCCTGGGAGGCCCCCACTCCGGTGACGACGCCCAACGCGATCGCCAGCGCCGCCCCGGCGTTGATCCCGAGCAGGCCCGGATCCGCGAGTGGGTTGCGGGTGATCCCCTGCAGGATGGCGCCGGACAGGGCGAGGGCCGCCCCGCAGACCAGACCGACGAGGGTCCGGTCCACGCGGGCGGCGAGAATCGCGGCGGAGACGGGCTCGCGGCCGGTGAGGAACGCGATGACGTCGCCCATCGGTACGCTCACCGCACCGAACCCGAACGAGGCCAGCGCCGCGGCCACCAGGCAGCCGACGGCGATCGCGCCGCCTGCTGCCCGCGGCAGCGTCACTGGACCTTCGCGGCGGCCTCCGCCAGCAGCGGCAGGAACTTCTCGACCGCGACGGGGATGCTGAGCGGGGTGGGGCTGGACAGCGGCAGGGCAAGCGTCGGGTCGCCCGAGGCCACGAACGCGCCGGTCTTCAGCGCCGGTAGATCCTGGATGAGCGGCGCGGCCTGGATGTCGGGCAGCTTCACCGAGTCGTCGGTGTAGAAGACGATCACATCGGCCTCGAACTCCGATGCCCGCTCGGCGGACACGTCGACGGAGAACTGGCCCCGCGCGCCGTCGCTCAACCCGGTGACGATGGCAGGGGTCTGGAAGCCGACCGCGTCGAGGAAGCGCGGACGGGCGTCGGTGGCGCTGTAGACGCCGAATTTCGAGTAGTCGGCGGCAGCGAACCAGATCCACGCGGCGGATGTGCCCGCGATCTCCGGGTACTGCGCTCCGGCCTCCTCCAGGAGGGAGGTGGTGTCGGCCTCCACCTCGGCCGCACGCTCGCTGCGACCCACAGCCCGGCCGACGAGCTCGAGCGAGTCCTGCCAGGAGGTGGACCAGGGCGCCTCCGGGTACGCGACCACCGGCGCCACCTTGCTCAGCGTGTCGTACTCCTCCTGTGTCAGGCCGGAGTTGGTGGCGAGGATGAGGTCCGGCTCGAGGGCGACGATCTCCTCGACCGGTGCCCCGGCTGAGTCGTCGTAGCGGGTGGGCTGGTCGCCGCCCAACTCGGCGACGGCGGCGTCGAACCAGTCCGTGGAGCCGGCGGCGTTACCGCCCCAGGTGATCTTCACGGCGCCGACCGGCACGACGCCGAGCGAGACGAGTGTCTCGTGGTCGGTCCACCCGATGGTGGCGACGCGGGTGGGCTCCGCCTCGATCACCGCCTCGCCCAGGGCGTGGGCCACGGTGACCGGGAAGGCTTCGGCAGCGGTGGCCTCCGACGAGGCTACCGTCGCGGACGACGTGCTGTCGGGGCTCGAGGTCGCGGCCGGGCCGGTGCTGCAGGCGCTGAGAGCGAGCACGGCGGCAACCGCGCCCGCGACGCGGGACAGAAGTGACATGGGTTTCCTTGTTTCGTAGGGCAGGGACGGTCAGGCGCGTGCCTGGCCGAGCTTCCAGTAGCCGGAGAACAGCACCTGCTGCTTCACGACGCCGCGCTCGGTGACGAGGAGACGGCGGCACGCGGCAGCGAGGTCGCTCTCCCCGCAGAGATAGAAGTAGTCGTACGACGCGGTGTCGAGTTCGCGCAGGAGCCCCAACGCCCGCTCACCCGGCGCCGCCCCGTCGCGGGTGACGACGGTGAGACCCGGATGCCAGGGCAGCGGCGTCAGGTGCGCGACATCGGGGGTCTCGACGATGATCCGGCAGTCGGGGTCCAGGTCGTGAGCCTCAAGGATCGCGGCCAGGCCCGGGGCGGCGGTCTCGTCGACCACGAAGCAGAGGCGCGAGGCTGCGCCGGGGAGGAAGAGGGCGCCGCACTGGCGGAAACCCACCCGATCACCCGGGGCGGCCCCAAGCGCCCAGGCGGAGCCGGGGCCGTCGGTGCCGTGCGTGACGATGTCGACGTCGACGGTGCCGGCGCCGGGATCGTGGCGGCGGACGGTGTACCAGCGCAGCACGGGGCGATCACCCTCGGGTATCTCCGCGACGGCGGCGCGGATGTTGAACCGCTCGGCGTCCGGCAGCACGAGCTGCCCCGACCCACCGGGCATGAGGAGCCCGAAGTACTCATCTGCGCCCACGCACTCGAGCCCGACGAACTCGGCGGCGCGGAGGGTGATCCGCCTGACCGAGGCGGCCGGGGAGGTCACGGCGATCACCTGGGCCTCGACCAGGCGGTGCCCACGGGCCACCGGCGTGGCCGCCATGGCGCCCCGGGCCCTCGTCTTGGCGAGGCGGTACTGCGCCTTCTCAATCAGCGTCGCGATCGTCACGGAAGTTAGGCTAACCTAACTTCGGCATTACGCAAACCGCGTCTTGCCAAATGTCTCAGCGGGTGGGCGCCTGCGCTCGGCGGGACAATCTCACGTCGTTGCCTGCCCAGAACAGGAATCCCTTCAGGACGAGCGTTCCGTTCGAACCGTCTCCTCGGGCGGGGCCCTCGATGTCGTTGCCCGCCATGACCGCGATGGACTCGTCGATGACCCGCACCCCGGCAGGCACGTAGATGTCGTGTCCGGCCATGACGGCGGAGAGTTCCATCGTGAGCACGACCCCTGGGCCCATGACGTCGTCGAGGTGGATGGTGTCGCCGCCCCACCATGCGACGTTGCGATACAGGGTGGTGCCGGGGGCGACGTCGACCTCGCGGCCGCTCATGATCGTGAACGACGGCGCACCCGCGGCGACCACCGGCGCGGCATGCGCCAGGGGCTGGAGCGGGGCGACCGTGGAGGTCGCCAGCTCCAGCCCCTCGGGCAGATCGTCGACGAGCTGGGGGAACTCGTCGGTGAATCGCACCCGCAGGGCCGCGTCCTGCCGCTCCCCCAACTCCTCGACCGTCAGCCTCCCCTCCGCGTGGGCACGCTGGAGCACGGTCAGGACCGCGTCACGGTCTGCGTCTCCGGCGCGAAGGCGCCTGTGCGGAACCAGCTCGTCGGACATGCCAGCAGTCTAGGACGCGGGGGGTCCGGGCACCTCCGGGCCGTCCTGCTCCTCGTCCTCAGCTCCATGGCGAGCCTCGCCGCGACCCCTGTCCGCCATCTCGCGGTAGCCCTTGGTGAGCTCCTCCACGAACTTGTTGATCTGATCGCGCATCTGGGCCAGGAACGCCTTGGCGCCCTCGGTGGAGTCGTTGTCCGGGTGAGCCGCGACATACTGGCGCTGCTGCTCCTCGTAGAAGGTCTTGGCTTTGTCGCCGACGAAACCGGCGAAGCCGACGGCGGCGAAGGCGGCCTCGGCGGCCACCTTCTTGAGGTTCTCCCCGATGTTCTCCGGCGACACTCGATCCTGCGGATCCGCCGCCGTCACCTGCTCGTGCTCCGGCCCGAGCTCGGGCTCCGGCTCGAAGTCCTTGGTGTCCTCGGCGTCCAGGAAGGTTGCCATGGGGACCTCGTCGTGCTCGTGGTGCGTCATGATGTGTCCTCCTCCATCCGGGCGACTCACCCGGAGTGTCATACCAGTGTGCCGCGTTTCCGGCGCTTGTCACAGGGGGTGTCACCCTGATTCTGCCCCCGAATCGCCCCTGGTGGACGCCTATCCGGCCACCGAGGGCGGCAGCGCGAGGCGGCGGACCGGGCGGGACCGGCCGGCGTGGACGGCGCCCGAGGACTCGGCGGTGAAGATGCGCATCGCCGCCTCGTGCGTCTGCAGCCGGCGAATGGTGTCGGTCAGCCGCTCCACCTGATCCCGCAGCCCCTCGACCTCGGCTTCCAGCGCGAGGATGCGCCGGATCCCCTCCAGGTTGATGCCCTCGGTCTGGCTGAGGTGCTGGACGTGGCGGAGCTTGGCCACATCCCTGAGGGAGTACCGCCGGCCCCTGCCTCGAGCGCGCTGCGGCACCACCAGGCCCAGCCTGTCGTAGCCGCGCAACGTCTGCGCGTGCATGTCAGCCAACGAGGCCGCGACGGACACCGGGAAGACGGCCGCGTCGATGTCGAACAGCTGGGGCAGGCTCGTCATGCTCTCACCCGCCGAACAGGGAGGCCCTGGGGTTGGTCTCGTGCGCCTTCTCCGCGTACTCCTGGAGAGCCCGCTTGGCCTCGTCGCTCAGGTCATCGGGCACCTGCACGTTGAGGGTGACCAGGAGGTCTCCCATGGTGCCGTCCGACTTGCGGGCGCCCTTGCCGCGCACCCGCATCGTGCGGCCGTTGGGGGTCGACGGCGGCACCCGCAGCTTCACGTTGGCGCCGCCCAACGTGGGGATGGTGATCTCCGCGCCGAGCGACGCCTCGGCGAACGTGACGGGCACCTCCAGGGTGAGGTTGCTGCCATTGCGTCCGAAGAGCCGGTGAGCCTTGACTTTCACGCTCACGTACAGGTCTCCCGGGGCGCCGCCGTTCTCGCCGGCCGCCCCCTTCCCCTTGAGCCGGATCCGCTGCCCGTCGGACACCCCGGCCGGGATGCGCACCTGCATGGTCTTGGTGGAGCGGCCGCGGCCCGATCCCTCGCAGTCCGGGCACGGGTCCTCGACGATCAGACCGCGTCCCAGGCACTCTGTGCACGGCTCGCTCATGTGGAACACGCCACCGGCCTGGGTCGACTGCATGCCGGACCCCTCACATCGCGGGCAGACCCGAGGCAGGGAGCCGGCCTTGGCGCCGGTGCCCCGGCACGACGCACACGGCTGATCCGAGATGGTGCGCATCGTCACCGTCGCGCCCTCGACCGCCTGCTCGAAGGTGATGGTCACATCACCCTCGATGTCGGCACCTCGACGTGGGCCGCGCTGTGTCGCCCGACGGGTGGCACCCGTCTGGGCGAACAGCCCACCGAAGATGTCGCCGAATCCGGCGTTGCCCTGGCCGGCCTGGGCGTTGCGGAGGAGGTCCTCGAACCCCGCCGGTCCGCCCTGGCCGGGCCTGGTGAACTTGAAGCCACCGCCGAACAGGCTTCGTGCCTCGTCGTACTCCTTGCGCTTCTCGGTGTCACTGAGGATGGCGTTGGCCTCCGACGCCTCCTTGAAGCGGGACAGCGCCGCGTGGTTGTCCGGATTCTGATCCGGGTGGTTGTCCTTGGCGATCTGGCGGAACGCCTTCTTGATCTCATCGGCACTGGCGCTCTTGGAGACGCCGAGGACCTTGTAGTAGTCCTTTTCGAGCCAGTCCTTCGTGCTCATCTGTCGATCATCTCCCTTCTGCCGATGTCTGTGATCAGGGGTTGGCCACGGCGACGCGCGCGGGCCGGATGACCCTCGAGCCCAGCAGGTAGCCCTGCTGCATGACCTGCGAGATGGTCACCACGGAGACCGGCTCGTCGAGCGGCACCGACATGAGCGCCTCGTGCAGGTTCGGATCGAATTCCTCGCCCACCGCCCCGAACATGGTCAGGCCGTGCTTGGCCGCGACCTTCTGCAGCTCGTCGGCGATCATCTTGAAGCCGCCCTCGATGTTCTCGTGCTGCCTGGCCAGTTCGATGTGATCCAGCACCGGCATGAGGTCTCCCACGACGGCTTCGATCCCTGACTGACGGGCGAGGTCGCGGTCCCGGTCCACGCGCTTCTTGTAGTTGACGTACTCGGCTGCCACGCGCTGCAGGTCCAGGGTCCTCTCGGCGACGAGCGCCTCGAGTTCTGCCACCCTGCCCGCGCCGGGATCGAGGGTCTGAGCCTCTTCCCGTCGGGCCTCAGCGGCGTCCTGGTCCTGAACGGCCTCGGGTGAGGGCGCCGCCTGGACGCCCTCACCCACAGCCTCGCCGTTCGGTACGAACTGCGAATCGGTCACTTGTTGTCCTTCTCCTCTTCGACGATCTCGGCCTCGACCACGTCGTCCTCACCCTCCTGGGCGGACCCGGTGGAGGACTCGGACTGGGCCGACTCCTCGGCCTGCCTCGCCTGGGCGGCGGCGTAGATGGCCTGGCCCATGGACGCGGCCTTCGTGTTGAGGTCGTCGATCGCGGTCTTCACCACGTCGTTGTCCTCACCCTTGAGTGCCTCCTTGAGCGCCTCGGTGGCCTCCACGACCGGAGCCTTGACGTCCTCACCGATGGTATCGGCGTGCTCGGCCAGAAGCTTCTCGGTGCGGAACACCAGTGCGTCGCCCTCGTTGCGCATGTCGACGGCCTCGCGGCGCTTGCGGTCCTCCTCGGCGTGCGACTCCGCGTCGCGCACCATGCGGTCGATGTCCTCCTTGCCGAGGGCCGAGCCGCCGGTCACGGTCATGGACTGCTCCTTGCCGGTGGCCAGGTCCTTGGCGCCGACGTGCACGATGCCGTTGGCGTCGATGTCGAAAGTCACCTCGATCTGCGGCACCGAGCGGGGCGCCGGCAGGAGGCCGGTCAGCTCGAAGTTGCCCAGGGACTTGTTGTCGCGGGCGAACTCACGCTCACCCTGGTACACCTGGATCATCACGGCGGGCTGGTTGTCCTCAGCGGTGGTGAACACCTCCGAGCGCTTGATCGGGATGGTGGTGTTGCGCTCGATGATCTTGGTCATCACGCCGCCCTTGGTCTCGATACCGAGGCTCAGCGGGGTGACGTCGAGGAGCAGCACGTCCTTGACCTCGCCCTTGAGCACACCGGCCTGCAGGGACGCGCCCAGGGCCACGACCTCGTCGGGGTTGACGCCCTTGTTGGGCTCCTTGCCGCCGGTGAGTTCCTTGACCAGGTCCACGACGGCGGGCATGCGGGTGGAGCCGCCGACCAGGAGCACAGTGTCGATCTTGTTCACCGAGGTCTTCGCGTCGGAGATGACCGCGTTGAAGGGCGCGCGGCAGCGGTCCAGCAGGTTCTGGGTCATGCGCTGGAACTCGGAGCGGGAGAGCTTCTCGTCCAGGTGCAGCGGGCCCTCGGACGAGGCGGTGATGTAGGGCAGGTTGATGGAGGTCTCGGAGGCCGAGCTCAGCTCGATCTTCGCGCGCTCGGCCGCCTCCTGCAGGCGCTGGCGAGCCATCTTGTCCTTGGCCAGGTCCACGCCGTGCTTGTTCTTGAACTGCGTGGCCAGCCAGTCCACCACCACGGCGTCCCAGTCGTCGCCGCCGAGGCGGTTGTCTCCCTTGGTGGCCTTGACCTCGAACACGCCGCCCTCGATCTCGAGCAGGGACACGTCGAAGGTGCCGCCGCCGAGGTCGAAGACGAGGACGGTCTGCTCGGCGCCACCCTTGTCCAGGCCGTAGGCCAGCGCGGCCGCGGTGGGCTCGTTGATGATGCGGTCCACCACGAGGCCGGCGATCTCGCCCGCCTCCTTGGTGGCCTGACGCTCGGCGTCGGAGAAGTACGCGGGAACGGTGATGACGGCGTTGGTGACGGACTCCCCGAGGTAGGCCTCGGCGTCGCGCTTCAGCTTCTGCAGCACGAAGGCGCTGATCTGCTGGGGACGGTAGTCCTTGCCGTCGACGGTGGTCTTCCAGTCCGTGCCCATGTGGCGCTTGACGGAGCGGATGGTGCGGTCCACGTTGGTGACCGCCTGACGCTTGGCGACCTCGCCGACGAGGACCTCGCCGGAGTTCGAGAACGCCACGACCGACGGGGTGGTGCGGGCACCCTCCGCGTTGGGAATGACGGTGGGCTCGCCACCCTCGAGGACGGCGACGACAGAGTTGGTGGTGCCGAGGTCGATGCCTACTGCACGAGCCATGGGGGTTCCTCCTGTGGAGACAAGTCTGGTTTCAGGGCCTTGAGCCGGGTTCACTCAAGTTAACCACATGAGCCCGCCGGGCTCAAGTTCGAGTTGAGCCACCTCCGCTCAACCCCGTTCCCAAAGATGCGAACGCGCTCAGGGTTCTCGCTCAGGCGCACACTCCACGAACCCCCTGGCCTCCCCGGCCTCACCGCCATCCGTCGAATCACGCGGTTTATGTTCCTCCAGCACGGTGGTCGGGCCTCACAGGCCCCCGAGTCCCGCACTGGAGGAACAAAAACCGCGCCTGACTCCTGCCCAGCCCTGGTGATCGAGCCCTGAAGCTAGGCTGGCGGCATGGAACCCCTCCTCGCTCTCGTCGCGAACTCCAAGGACGGCACGATCACCGCGCTGCGGCTCGCCGACGGCGCCTTGACGGAGGTGGCCACCACCGCCGTCGCGCCCGGACTCCCGCTGGCTGTCGACCGTAAGCGCGGCCTCGTCTTCGCCGGCACCAGCGACCCGAAGGGCATCACCGTCCTGCGCCTCGCTCCCTCCGGCGCCCTCGAGATCCTCGGCGCGTACCCCGCCAACGGCGCCCCCGTCTACCTGACGCTCAGCTCCGACGGCGGGTTGCTCTTCAGCGCCTCGTACCACGACCACGTCGGCGAGGTGTGGACCGTCGCCGACGACGGTGCCCTCACCCCCGTCGGTGACACGCTGCACCGGCAGAACATGCACAGCGTGCAGGTGAGCTCGGACGACCGCTTCGCGTACTTCGTGTCGCTGCGGGAGGACCTGGTGGCGCAGTTCGCGGTCGGCACCGACGGCGTGCTCACGCCGCTGGACCCGCCCACCGTCGCCGCACCGGAGGGTTCCGGCCCTCGGCACCTCATCTTCGACGCCGCCCAGACCTCGCTCTACGTCAACACCGAGTACTCGGGCGAGGCGCTGCGCTACCTCCGTGACCCGGAGACCGGCGTGCTGGAGGCGGCCGAGGCGGTCACGAACATCCCCACCGACCGGGGATTGTCGCACAGCCGCTTCGGGGCCAAGCCGCGTGAGGAAAACCTCATCTGGTGCGCGGACCTCCGCCTCGCAGAGGGCGGTCGCCGGCTGTACAGCTCCGAACGCACGCGCGGGACGATCACTGCCGTGGACGTGGCGGCGGACGGGACCCTCGGCGCGGCGACGGCGCACTCGGACGTGGTCGCCCAGCCGCGGCACTTCGTGGTTCTGCCCGACGACAGCCTGCTCGTGGCCTCCGAGATCGACAGGGTCGTCGCGCTGTACCGGCCTGACGCCGACGGGGCGCTGACCGAGGTGTCGCGGCACGACGTCGGCCTGGGCGCCAACTGGATCGAGATCCTGCCCCTGCCCTAGCCTCCGACCCGCGTCCTGGCCCTGGGGATGCGCGAGGATCCGGAACCCGCGGCACGCGCCCCCGCCCCGAATCTTCCACCCCAGCACGTGTGGGAGTGCGTGACGGCCGCTCAGAGGGTGGCCAGGTTCACGTTGTCCAGGCCCGGGTTGTGGCGGCGGACGTCGAGCTTGCGCTCGAGGTCCTGGATGATCGGGATCGCGAAGTTCTCCTCGTACAGCGCCTGGCAGCTGCCGAGGCCACCGGGGCTGAACACGTTGACCTCCATCAGCTTGTCGCCCACGATGTCGAGCCCCACGAGGAACATCCCGTCGGCCACCAGCTTCGGCCGCACCACGTCGACCAGGCCGAGCATCTCGTCGGTCACCTTCGCCGCCAGGGCCTGGCCTCCGGCAGACATGTTGGAACGAGGATCGGAGCCCCCGGACTTCCGCCGGAACGCGGCGTACTTGCCGTTGACCTGCAGCGGCTGCCCGTTCATGACGAACATGCGCACGTCACCGTTCTTCGCCTCCTCCAGGTACTCCTGGGTCACCACGTAACCGTCGCGGGCGATGGCCTCGATGATCTGGTTGAGGTTGGGGGACTCCTCGGTGTTGACGAGGAACACGCCGCTGCCACCGGAGCCCTGCAGCGGCTTGAGCACCGCCTTCCCGCCGAGGTCGCTCACGAATGCCGCGATCTGGTCCCGGTCTCGCGAGATCAGGGTCCGGGGGCGCACCACCTCGGGGAAATGCTGGAAATAGGCCTTCGACAGCGCGTTGGCCAGGGAACCGGGATCGTTGACCACCAGCACCCCCGTCGACGCGATGAGCTGGCCGAACGCGACACCGGCGTTGTTGGCCCACGCCGCGCCCTGCGCGTCGTCCGCCGGGTCGCTGCGCAGCATCACGACATCGAACTCGGACAACGACAATCGCTGCTCAACGTCCGGCCGCTGCACGTCCTCCAGGTAGCGCTCCAGGGAGCGGTAGTTCTTTCCCTGCCCGCCTCGCACCCGGCCGCTCAGTGAGCCGTCCGGCTCGTAGGCGAAGTTACCCATGCCCAGCAGCCATGCCTCATGGCCCATGTTCGTGGCGTGCATGGCCAGCCGGGTGGTGGTGTAGGTGGACTTCTCGGTGAGGACGTCGTTGACGACGAAGCCGATCTTCATGAGGAAACTCCTTGGATCAGTGCGATGGGGTCTGTGATGCGGGAGGCCTCGTCGAGCCGCTCGCGGCCGGCCGGGTCGTCGAACCAGCGCGGGAGGAGGACGGGAGGGTGGAGCACACCCCGGCTGGCGAGCTCGTCCACCAACGGTAGATCCACCAGCGAGAACTTGCCGAGGAACAGCGCGTCCAGCACTCCCCCGCCCCGCAGGTGGGCCAGCAGGTCCAGCAGGCCCCGCAGGTAGATCGCGTCCTTGGTGAGCCCGCCGGAGCGGAAGACGCGCATCACCGTCGTGAACGCGCCGCCCGGATGGAAGCCAGCCTCGATGAGGCCCTCCCAGCATTCGCGGAACCTCGCGCCACCCAACATGCGGTGCACGGTGACGACGCGGCCCGCCAGCTGCCGCATCCGCGAGGCCGTCAACTCGCCGCAGGCCACCTCGGCCAACACCGCCAAGCCCTCCTGCGTCTCGTCGTACCCCGCGAGCCCGGTGCCCAGCACCTGCAACGGCTGGTGGGAGCCGTTGACGTGGGTGACGAGATGCGTGCCCACCTCGTGCTGGATCAGCGCGACGGCGCGCTCGCCCGCCACCGAGGACTCCGGCCCGATGAGCAGCAGGTTCCCCGACACCATGACGCCCGTGGAATCCGGCCGGATCTCGGCGTGGATGTCCACGTCCGGTTCCAGGGCCCGGTAGTAGTCGATCTCCTCGCGGGCCAGGTCCAGGAGCTGCTCCGCGGTCAGGCGGTCCCCGCCCCATGACTGCGGCTCGACGCGGGCCAGGATGGCCTCGGCGGCCGTGAGGAGGTCGCGGTGCACGCCGCCGTACAGCTCGACGCTGAGGTCGCGGAAGTCCGCCGAGTCGCGGGCGCGGAGCATGGCCAGCTGCAGGCCCAGCTCCCGCTGCTTGCTGCGCAGCAGCGCCGCGACCGTCGCGTCCCGGACCGCGCCCACGTCGATCCGCTCCAGGACCGTCTGCAGGACCTCCGGGTCGGTCTCCAGCTCCCGGTACGCGAAGGCCGGCTCGTCGACGCCGCCACCGAGGAACTCGTCCTTGACGTCGTCGGCGTCGACGGGGGTGACGTCGAGGACGAACCGGAAGCTCTGCCCGAGTTGGGAGAGCTGGTGGTCGATCGCCCTGTCGATGACCGCCAGCGGGTTGGGCTCGGTCATCGGGACAGCGCCTGCAGGACAGGGTCCATGGTGCGGCCGAGCGCCTCGGCGAGGAACGCGACCCGCGCGTCGTCCGGCTCGCCGGTCCACTCGTCCATGAAGGTCTTCTTGAACTCGATCGCCAGCACGCAGCCGACACCCGGATAGCGTCCGTGCACCCACCAGGCGAGGTTCTGGCCCTTGAACTTGACGTTCTCCCGGATGTCGAACCCCTGCCCCAGCATGGAACCGCGGAATGCCTCCACCACCGGCGAGAAGCGGTCCAGGTCCACGCTGCCGGTGCCGAGGTTGACCTCGGGATTCTCCTCCCAGGGCTCGGCTTCGGCCTCCTCGCCGTGCCGGCGATGGTTGTAGGAGTGCACGTCGTAGATCACGAACGGCCCGCGGGCGGCCACCTCGTCGAGACGCTCGCCCAGCTCGGCGAAGAACCCGTCATAGACCTCGAGCGAGCGGGCCACCACGTCGTCGGGCAGCGGGTCCTCGGACCACATGTGAAGGCCCCAGGCATCCTCGGGGCGGCGGTAGACGGTCTTCTCGCGGACCCGGTTGAGGTCGGTCTCGAACCGGGAGCGGTGCACCAGCACCCGGGCCGGTGCGAGGGAGGCGATCCGGTCCGTGAACGGGTCCTCCTCCCGGAGCCGGTCGTCCTCGCTGAGGATCGACAGCTCGGCGATGTCGGGGCGCAGGTCATGGCCGGCGTGGATCGAGGTGGCGATGAGCTGCCCCGACCAGTCTCCATCGAACTCGTAAGCGTCCATGCCTCAAGTCTTACCCGAGGACGGACCACCTCAAACCCTCAGCGGGAAACCGACCTCTCGGCGATGAGCGCGCGGAGCGCGTCCGCGCTGCACGGGAGGTCGACCACGTGACGCGGCAGGTCCTCGATGCCCTCGAAGCGATGCGGCCGTGGGGGGACCATGCCGGTGGCCTCGACGATGGTGTCGGAGAACTTCACCGGCAGCGCGGTCTCCAGCACGACGATGCGACCCTCGACGCCGGACCCGGCTGCCACGTGCACCGCGTCGGCGGTGTGGGGGTCGATCATCACCGTGTCCGCCTCGTAGACCCGGCGGATCTCCGTGAGCCGGTCCTCATGGGTGGAGGTGCCGGCCACGAACCCGAAGCGGTCCAGCTGACCGGCGAACTCGGGCGCCGCGGCGAGGTCGAACTGACCCTCGGCCAGAGCGTCGACGAACAGCGAGCGCAGGCGTGCGGCGTCGCGGCCGAGCAGGTCGAAGACGAAGCGCTCGAAGTTGGACGCCTTGGAAATGTCCATCGACGGCGACGACGTGGCCAGCGTCTCGGCCGCCCCGCGCACCCGGTAACGGCCCGTGCGGAAGAACTCCTCCAGCACGTTGTTCTCGTTGGTGGCCAGGATGAGCCGGTGGATGGGCAACCCCATCTCGCGGGCGATGTGGCCGGCCGCGATGTTGCCGAAGTTGCCCGACGGTACGGCGAAGCTGATGGGCTCGTCGCCCGGGAGCTGCAGCCAGGCGGCGAAGTAGTACACCACCTGGGCCATCAGGCGGGCCCAGTTGATGGAGTTGACCGCACCCAGCCGGTAGCGGGCCTTGAACTCCGCGTCGTTGTGGAGTTCCTTGACGAGGTCCTGGCAGTCGTCGAACACCCCGTCGACAGCGATGTTGACGATGGCCGGGTCGTCGATGGAGAACATCTGCGCCTGCTGGAACGGGGTCATCCGGCCGCGGGGCGACAGCATGAACACCCTCACCCCCGGCTTGCCGCGCAGTGCGTACTCGGCGGACGAGCCGGTGTCGCCGCTGGTGGCCCCGACGATGGTGAGGGTTTCGCCCCGCCTGGCCAGCTCGTAGGCGAAGAGCTCGCCGAGCAGCTGCATGGCCATGTCCTTGAACGCGGCCGAGGGTCCGTTGCTGAGGTGCGCAAGCCACAGGCCGTCGCTCAGTCGGGTGACCGGCACGACGGCGGGGTCCAGGAACTTCGTCGGCTCGTAGGCGCGCTCGACGATGCCGCGGAGATCATCCTCCGGGATGTCGTCGACGAACAGCCGCACGATCTCGAACGCGAGAGCCGCGTAGCCCTTCCCGGCGAGGACTGCCCGCCATGCCTCCAGCGTCGCGGGTGACACCCGAGGGTAGGAATCCGGCAGGTAGAGCCCACCGTCGGCGGCCAGCCCCTCGAGGAGGATGTCGCTGAACGGCTTGCCGGGCAGGCCCGAGGAATCCCGGGTGGAGACGTAACGCATGGCGCCATGCTACCGAGCCGGCACCTGGCGTCGCCCAGTCCTGGTCCGGCCCCCGGGTCAGTGCGCCAAGGGAGGCAACGGCGAGACGCGGCGACGGTGCAGGCTCAGCCAGAGCGCGGCAAGTGGCAGCGCAAGAACGGGCATGGCCAGGAACGGCGGCATCATCGTCTGCAGCGCGGGTAGCAGGGTGAAGGCCACCACCAGCACCAGCCAGGCGCGGTGCCACCCGGGCCCGGTCCGCCAGAACACGTACAGGGGCAGGAACCACGTCAGGTACCACGGCTGCAGCGCCGGGGCGAGCACACAGAATGCCCCCAGCACCGCCAACGTGAACACCCAGGGCCGGCCGACGTCGTCGCCGCGGGGTCCCCACCTCACCCAGATGGCTGCCACCGCCGCCACGATGAGCGCCGACGAGAGCACAGTGACCGCCGAATTGGCGGTGTCCTCCGGCATCCCGTAGCGCAGCGCCGCCGCCAGCCAGGACAGCGGCGCGTTGCTCACCGCCTCGACGGGGTTGCCCGCCGTCGGCGCGCCCCACCCGAAACCGAAGCGCAGCGAGGAGGCCACGAAGACGGCCACCGTGATCCCCCCGGGCACCGCGGCCGTCGCCGCAAGCCGCCACCATCCCGCCGCGACACTCCTGCCCCCGGGACGCGCGCCCCACTCCCGGTACCTCACGGCCCACGCCACCGCGACCACGCCCAGCCCGAACAGCGCCGCCGACTGCTTGATGCCCATCGCCAACCCCAGCAGGAGACCGGCGACGACGAGGCCACGCCATCCCCTCCACCCGAGGTCCGTGGCGGCCAGGACCGCCAGCAGCGCCAGCGCCACCATGACGGCGTCGTTGTGCACGCCACCGACCCACTGGAACAGCATGATCGGGTTGAGCAGACCCGCCCAGAGCGCCAGGCCCGGATCGATGTCGAAGCGACGGGCCAGCCGAGGAAGCGCCCAGGCCAGCGCGGCCAGCGCCAGGAGGCTCGGTATCCGCATGGCCACCGTCGTCCAGTACAGATCAGAACCGGTCAGGCGCGACAGGGCCCCGAACAACTCCAACGACAGCGCCGGGTAGACCGCGGTGGTCTTATGCCAGTGCACCCCGACGAGGAGGCCGGGCAGGCCCGCCTCGCCCAGCGGGGTGGCGTAAGGGTCCAGGCCGCCCGCCACCATCCATCCCTGCGCGGCGTAGGCGTAGGCGTCGCGGGAGTACATCGGCAGCGCGAAAACCATGGGCGCGGCCCACACCGCAGCCGTCAGCAGGGGCCGTTTCCAGTGCGGGCCCAGCTGCCACCAGGCCACCAGGAGGACGCTCAGCGCGGGCAGCGACACGAACGGACGCCACCAGCTGTCGCCGCGCTCCAACAGGCCGGGCGCGTCGGCGAACTGGGCACCGACAAGTACCAACACCGCCATCAGGCCCGCCGTGATCCACCACCAGGGGTGCACGGGACGGCCGTGGGGTGCGGGTCGCAGCCATGCGGGTGGCGTCACGCGGCGGCCCTCCTCGTCGGTCCAAGCCGCACCAGAGTACCCCGGGCGTCGGCGGCGACATCGCGGCCCTGCGGGGGGCGGCGGTTACCCTGGTGGAATGCGACTCGCTATGTGCAGCCTCCACGTGACCGATCCGGACCGTGCCCACCGCTTCTACACCGAGGTGCTCGGCTTCGAGACGCTGCTGGCCATGCCCGAGCATCACGTGTTCGTGGTCAACGGTCGCGGTCAGGACACGGGGCTGCTCCTGGAGCCGAGCGACCACCCCGTCGCGGCCGCCTATATGACCGGTCTGCGGGCGGAGAACATCCCGGCGCTCGTCGTCGGCACGGACGACCTGGACGCAGACGTCGCGCGGCTCACCGAGGCGGGGGTCCGGTTCGTGGGCGATCGGTTCAGCGACGCGTCCGGCTCGTCGATCAACCTCGACGACACCGTGGGCAACATCATCCAACTCCATGAGGCGGCAGCATGAGCAGGCATCGCGTGGTCATCATCGGGTCCGGTTTCGGCGGGCTGTTCGCGGCGAAGGCCCTGAAGCGGGCGGATGTGGACGTGATCCTCATCGCCAGGACCACCCACCACCTGTTCCAGCCGCTGCTGTACCAGGTGGCCACCGGTGTGCTGTCGGAGGGCGAGATCGCCCCCGCCACCCGCGAGATCCTCCGGCGCCAGACCAACGCGCAGGTCCTCCTCGGCCTCGTCGAGGACATCGACCTGACCAACCGGGTGGTCAAGTGGCGCTTCCACAACGAATACAGCGAGACCCCCTACGACTCGCTCATCGTCGCGGCGGGCGCTGGTCAGTCCTACTTCGGCAACGACCAGTTCGCCACCTTCGCGCCCGGCATGAAGTCCATCGACGACGCCCTCGAACTGCGGGCGCGCATCTTCAGCGCCTTCGAGATCGCCGAGTTCACCCAGGACGAGGAGGAGCGACGGCGGATGCTGACGTTCGCCGTCGTCGGCGCCGGGCCCACCGGTGTGGAGATGGCCGGCCAGATCCGGGAGTTGGCCACGTCCACGCTGCGCCACGAGTTCCGCACCATCGACCCCACCACCGCGCGGGTCATCCTCGTCGACGGCGCCGGACAGGTGCTACCGCCGTTCGGACCCGAGCTGGGCGCCAAGACGCAGAAGACGCTCGAGCGCCTCGGCGTGGAGGTCAAGCTCAACGCCCTGGTCACCGGGGTGGACGAGAACGGACTCACCCTCAAACACCAGGACGGCACGGTGGAGCGCATCGAGTCGTTCGCGAAGGTCTGGGCGGCCGGTGTCCAGGGCAACGACCTGGGGCGCACCCTCGCTGAGCAGTCGGGCGCCGAGTTGGACCGCGCTGGCCGCGTCGTCGTGGCCGAGGACCTCAGCCTGCCCGGTCACCCGGAGGTGTTCGTCGTGGGCGACCTCATGTCGGTGCCCGGCGTGCCGGGGGTCGCCCAGGGTGCCATCCAGGGAGCCCGGCACGCGGCGGCGGCGATCCGCGCACGCATCGAGCACACCGGGGCTCCCGGGGCCTTCACCTACAAGGACAAGGGCTCCATGGCCACCATCTCCAAGTTCGAGGCCGTGGCGAAGATCAGGTCCATCAAGCTCAGCGGGTTCGTCGCCTGGGCGGCATGGCTGTTCCTGCACATCCTCTACATCGCCGGCTTCAAGCAGCGGGTCACCACCCTGCTGAGCTGGGCCATCACCTTCGTCACCAACGGACGGTCCCAGCGCGTGGTCACGAACCAGCAGATGGTGGGACGTCTGGCGCTGGAGCACCTGGGGGCAGGGAGTTCTGGCAGGCTGATCCGAGGTCGAGCCGAGGAATTGAAGCCGAGGAAGCAATGAGAGAGTTCAAGCGCGTGATGCGCGACATCGCCCTGCTTGTGGCGCGCATCGTCGCAGGGGTCACCCTGGTGGCCCACGGGTGGCACCGCTGGCAGGAGACCGGCCTGGATGTGCAGGTGGCGCTGGTCGAGGCCACAGGCCTGCCCAACGCCGCCGCGCTGGTGGTCGCCACGGTCGCGTTCGAGCTGATCGGCGGCGTGCTCCTGGTCTTCGGGCTGGCCACGCCCCTGGTGGGGCTCGGCATGGCGGTCCTCAATGTGGCGATCATCGTCACCACCAAGGCGGACGGCGCCTTCTACGCACACCTGGGAGGGTGGGAGTACAACGCCATCCAGGCGGCGCTGGGCCTGATGTTCCTGGTCTACGGCTCGGGCCGTGCGGGCCTGGACAACCTGTTCGTCCGCCCCAAGGACGAGCACGACTCGCTCATCGCCGAGTCTCCGCAGGCACAGACTTCTCACAGCTGACGCACAGCGAGCCGGTGGCCGAAGGTGCCAGAGTAGGGCCATGCCACTCACCGATCCCCTGACGCGCCCGGACGGCACCCCCATCCGGATCCTCACCGTCGACGACGAGCCGAGCCTCATCGAGCTGCTCTCGATGGCCATGCGCTACGAGGGCTGGGACGTGCACACCGCCACCACCGGAAGCGACGCCGTGCGGGTCGCGCGCGAGGCGCAGCCGGACGCCCTGGTGCTGGACATGATGCTTCCGGACTTCGACGGGCTCGAAGTGATGCGCCGAATCCGCACGGAGCAGCCGGACGTGCCGGTGATCTTCCTCACGGCCCGCGACGGCGTGTCGGACCGGGTGGCCGGGCTCACCGCCGGCGGCGACGACTACGTCACCAAGCCCTTCTCGCTGGAAGAGGTGATCGCGCGACTCAGGGGCCTGCTGCGGCGCAGCGGCGCCACCAGCGTGCGGCCCGACACCCAGCTCGTCGTCGGGGACCTCGTCCTGGACGAGGACTCGCACGAGGTGACCCGCGCGGGGGCGCAGATCAAGCTGACCGCCACCGAGTTCGAGCTGTTGCGCTTCCTCATGCGCAATCCCAGGCGCGTGTTGTCGAAGGCCCAGATCCTGGACCGCGTCTGGAACTACGACTTCGGCGGCCAGGCCAACGTCGTCGAGCTCTACATCTCCTACCTGCGCAAGAAGATCGACGCGGACCGCGAGCCAATGATCCACACCATGCGCGGCGCCGGCTACGTGCTCCGGCCGGCCGGCGCATGACCCGGGAGCAGCGCCGAGGGTCGCTTGCCTCGCAGCTGCAGCCCCGGCTGGTGCTGACGGTCGCGGTGATGGCCATCCTGGTGGCGCTCACCACCGTGCTCGCGCTGCGCACCATCCTGTACAACCAGCTCGACGGCGAACTGGACGCGGCACAGGTGCGGCAGAGCCGCAGCGTCGGTCGCGACGACGGGCCACCCGGCCTGGAGACGCCCGGCATGCGGGTGGGCACCGTGATCGCGGCGGAACTCACCAACGGCACGGCGCTGGGCGGCGTCGTCGGCGACGGCTCCACCAGCGCGTCGATGACTGTGGAGGCCTGGGAGGCCCTGCTGGACGTGCGCGTGGACGGATCGAAGCACACGGTCGCGGTGCCCGGGCTGGGCGACTACCGGGTCCAGGCGCGCGACACCCCCGTCGGCACGGTGGTGGTCGGGCTGCCGGTGGCCGACATCCACAAGACGGTGCTGTGGCTGGCGATGCTGGCGGCGGCCGTCAGTCTGCTGGCCATCTCCGGCACGGCCCTGGTGACGCGGGCGGTGCTGGTGAGCGCCACCAAGCCGCTCGTGGCGCTGACGGACACGGCCGACGAGGTCAGCCGGCTGGAGCTCGAGCGCGGGTCGGTGGCCGTGCCGCGCGTGGAGACCGGGCCGCTGCCGGAGAACAACGAGGTCACGCGCCTCTCCACCGCGTTCAACCAGATGCTGGGGCGGGTGGAGGGGGCGCTGCTGGCGCGCGAGAGCTCCGAGGCGAAGCTGCGGCGGTTCGTCGCCGACGCGTCGCACGAACTGCGGAATCCGTTGGCCGCCATCCGCGGTTACGCGGAGCTTGGCCAGCGCTCGCTGGAGGGGACGCCGCACGCATTGAGCCGGATCGGTGCGGAATCCGAGCGCATGTCGAAGCTCGTCAACGACCTGCTGCTGCTGGCCCGGCTCGACGCGGACGCGTCCGTCGAGCTCAAACCAGTTGACGCCGTCGAGGTGGTCCTCAACGCCGTGAGCGACGCCCAGGCGGCCAGCCGCGACCACCGCTGGGTGCTGGACCTGCCGGAGCAGGCGGTTCAGGTCATGGCGGACCCGGACCAGCTGCACCAGGTGATGGTGAACCTGCTCTCCAACGCCCGGACGCACACGCCGCCGGGGACGACGGTGACCACCGCCGTGTCCGCGCTGCCTGGGGCGCCGTTCGGTGGGCATCCGGCCGGCGCTGGTGTCGCGGTGATCCACGTGATCGATGACGGGCCGGGCATCCCGGTCGACGCGTTGCCTCAGGTGTTCGAGCGCTTCGTGCGGGCCGATGACGCGCGATCGCATTCGGCGGCGCAGTCGACGGGCCTGGGGTTGGCGATCGTCCGCGCCGTCGTCGAGGGGTTCGGGGGGACGGCGTCCGTGGAGTCACGGCCGGGGCGGACGTGTCTCACGGTGACCCTGCCGCTTGCGACGCCCCGCGTCTGACCCGGAGGGGCCACCGCTTGGGCGGCGGATGTGGGAGCGTAGTCGCCACCAGAAGTGCCACTCGGGCGGTCGTCGGCCCTCAGACCGGGAGGGCGCGGCAGTAAGCTCGTGTCGGTTGACGTCGGCGGCCCGGTGACCGCCCCGAGGAGAAGGACGGCCATGGAGATCACGCGCTCGGCGCTCGCCCAGATGGTGGACCACACGCTCTTGAAGACCGACGCCACGCGGGCGCAGGTCTCGGCCCTCGTGTCGGAGGCGCGCGAGCTGGGGGTGTACTCGGTGTGCGTGTCGCCGTCGATGCTGCCCATCACCGACGATCTGGGGGACGTGAAGGTGGCCACGGTGTGCGGATTTCCGTCTGGCAACCACACGGCGACGGCGAAGGCCGCGGAGGCGGCGGAGTCGTCGAAGCTCGGGGCTGACGAGATCGACATGGTGATCAACATCGGGCTCCTCAAGGAGGGACGGCCGGAAGAGGTCGAGGCCGAGATCCGCGCCGTGCGCGAGGCCACGACGGGGCTGCTGAAGGTGATCATCGAGTCCGCCGCGCTGACCGATGACGAGATTGTCGCGGCGTGCCGCGCGGCCGAGGCTGCCGGGGCGGACTACGTGAAGACGTCCACCGGCTTCCACCCCGCCGGTGGGGCGTCGGTGCATGCGGTGGAGCTGATGGCGTCGACGGTGGGCGAGCGCCTGGGCGTCAAGGCGAGCGGGGGCATCCGCGACTTCGCGACGGCCAACGCGATGGTCGCGGCAGGCGCGACCCGCCTGGGCCTCTCCGGGAGCCGAGCGGTCCTCGACGGCGCTGAGAGCGCCGGCTCTCCCCGGGTCGCGGAGGCGTCCGGGCACGTCGGCATGGGTTCGGCGTACTGAGCCTCTTCCCCTGTTGCCACCGTCGCGTCCGTCAGGCTCGGGTCGGGATATGGGTTGAGCCGGACACGGCTCTCACGGAGGGTTGTTGAGCCTGATCTGGACACCAACGAGCTTGGATCGATCGAATCGGTGCGGCTGAGCATTGAGACCGATTCCCGGCTCATGACCACTCATCGAAAGCCGTGTCCGGCTCACGCTGAGTTTGAACCATCAAACCCGGTCATCCACGCGACGGGCCTCGATCCCGGCTCAAGTCCACGCGACGAAAGCCGTGTCAGGCTCAACGCGACCCCGCAGAAGCCGTGTCCGGCTCAACCCCAGATTGCGGCAGGGGTCAGTCGCTGAACTGGGTGGCGTACAGCGTCGCGTAGGAGCCGCCGGCGGCGAGAAGTTCGGCGTGAGTGCCCCGCTCGACGACGCGGCCGGCCTCGACGACGAGGATCTGGTCCGCGTGCCGCACCGTCGACAACCGGTGGGCGATCACGATGGAGGTCCGTCCCTCCCGTGCCGTGTCCAACGCCCGCTGGACCAGCGTCTCCGACTCGGAGTCCAGGTGTGCCGTCGCCTCGTCGAGGACCAGTATGGGCGGCGCCTTGAGCAGCAGCCGCGCGATCGCGAACCGCTGCCGCTCTCCCCCGCTCAGCCGATAGCCGCGCTCGCCGACGACGGTACGCAGCCCGTCGGGCAGCCGCCGGACCAGGCCGGCGATCTGCGCCGCGGCGAGCGCCCCCCACAGCTCTTCCTCCGTCGCCGACGGGCGGGCGTAGCGGAGGTTGGCCTCGATGGTGTCGTGGAACAGGTGCGCGTCCTGCGTCACGTAGCCGATCTCGCCCTGCAGCGACGCCAGCGTCAGCCGTCGGACATCCTGGCCCGCGATCTCGACCGCGCCGGAGTCGACGTCGTAGAGCCGCGCGAGCAGATGCGTGATGGTGGTCTTCCCCGCCCCCGAGGGGCCGACGAGCGCCACCGTCTGCCCGGGAAGCGCCTCGAACGTGACTCCCTTGAGCACCGGCTCGTTGGCGGACTCCCCCACGGCGGCCGTCGGCTCCAGGGACTCCAGGGAGACCGTCGCGGCGTCCGGGTAGGTGAACCGGACGTCGCGGAACGCCACCGACGGCGGCCCCGAGACCGGCTCGGCGTCCGGGGCGTCGACGATGAGCGGCTTGAGGTCCAGCACCTCGAACACCCGCTCGAAGCTCACCAGGGCGCTCATGATGTCCACCCGCAGGTTCGACAGCTGCATGAGCGGCCCGTACAGCCGGGCGAGCAGGGCCACCAGCGCGGTGAGAGTGCCGATGGTCAGTTGCTCGCGCACCGCCGCCACACCGCCGAACCCATAGAACAGCGCCGTCGCCAACGCCCCCACGAGCGACATCGCCGTCATGAAGACGCGGGAGATCATGGCGATCTTCACCCCGGAGTCCGCCACATCCTTCGACTGCCTGGCGAAGGTCTCGTGCTCAGTACCGAGGTCGCCGAACAGCTTGACCAGCAGCGCCCCGGACACCGTGAACCGCTCCGTCATCGTGGCCGACATCTCCGCGTTCTGCGTCATCCGCAGCCGCGACAGATCCGCGAGCTTCGTGCCCACCATTCGCGCCGGCACCATGAAGATCGGCAGCAGCACGAGCGCGGCCAACGTCAGGGGCCAGGAGAGCGCCAGCATCGACGCCAGCACCAGGACGAGAGTGATGGAGTTGCTGACGACAGTCGACAGCGTCGAGGTGAACGCCTGCTGCGCGCCGTTGACATCCGACTGCAGCCGCGACACCAACTTCCCCGTGTGCGACCGGCTGAAGAAGGCGATGGGCATCGTCAGCATGTGATCGAAGATCTGCGTGCGCATCGAGTAGATGAGGCCCTCGCCGATCCGCGCAGAACACCACCGTTCCACGATCTGCAGCAGGGCGGAGCCGACAGCCATACCCGCGACGGCGACCGCCAGCCACACGACCAGGCCCTCGTCGCCCGCGAGCACGCCGTCGTCGATGATCCGTTGGAACAGCAGCAGGGGTGCCACCGACAGCGCGCTGCTGATGACGACGGTGATGAGGAAGACGACGATGAGACCCTTGAAGGGTGCGCCGTAGGCGATGACGCGACGAGCGGTGCCGCGGTCAAGCTTGTGGTGCGTGATCTCCGGATCCGCGGCGAGTCGTCCCAGCATCCGCCCGCCGCCCATGCCGCGCCCCACGCTCATCCGCCACTCCTCGCCGCCCACCCTCGGGCTGGATGCCGGGCCTGACGCCGCGGCTCCACCAGCGTAGCCGCGAGGTTCCGCGGGGCGGGGCCGTCTTCCTGCGGGAGGCGTGCGGCACTAGGCTCAGCCCATGCTGCTCAGCGATCGCGACATCCTCGGGGAAGTTCACACCGGGGGCATCCTCCTCGACCCGTGGGATCCGGGCATGGTCCAGCCGTCGAGCGTGGACGTCCGCCTGGACAAGTTCTTCCGGGTATTCGAGAACCACCGCTACCCGTCGATCGACCCGTCGGTGGAGCAGCCAGACCTCACCCGCCTCATCGAGACCCCCGTCGACGAGCCGTTCGTCCTGCATCCGGGTGAATTCGTGCTGGGCTCGACGTTCGAGCGGGTCACCCTGGGTGCGGCTGTCGCGGCGAGGTTGGAGGGAAAGTCGTCGCTGGGGCGCCTCGGCCTGCTCACGCACTCGACGGCGGGCTTCATCGACCCGGGCTTCTCGGGCCACGTGACCCTCGAACTGTCGAACATGGCCACCCTGCCGGTGAAGCTGTGGCCCGGGATGAAGATCGGGCAGTTGTGCTTCTTCCGCCTGAGCTCGCCGGCCGAGCACCCGTACGGTTCCGTGAAGTACGGGTCGCGGTACCAGGGCCAGCGCGGACCGACGCCGTCGCGCTCGCACCTGAACTTCCACCGCACCCAGGTCTGACCAGCCGGGCCTCCATGTGGAGCATTGCGTCGCGCAATGACCCACACGCGCTCCGAGGCGGCCCACCGTCGGCAACCCCGCTGGAACCGGGTCAGGGCCGGGGCGGCTCGATCCGCAGCGACACGCCCTCTCCGACGTCCAGAATGGTTCCCATCTCGACCCTCACCGCTGCCCCGTGGCGCAGCGTGAACGGCTCACCGTCGGGCGGCAGCACGAGGGTGCCGTTGATCGAGTGCAGGTCCCGCACCACCACGTCGTCCGTGAGTGCCTCGACGACCAGGTGGTTGCGCGAGATGTCCAGGTGCGGGCTCGGCACCCGCAGGAGGTCGGCATCCTCGTAGCCCGCCGCGCGGCGGGGGTCGCGGCCGATGACCACCGCCGAGACCACGTTGACGAACTCCCCACCGTTGGTGTGCACACCGGCCAGCGCGGGCGGGACGATGTGCCGCGCCGCGGGACCGCGGGCCTGGACGGCGGGCATGGGCGCCGTCTGGGGCACCTCTGGGATCAAGGCAGGCATCGGCGCCGTGTGCGGACCGTCTGAGAGCACGGCAGGCATCGGCGCGGTCTGCGGACCGTCGTCGACCACGATGGGCATCGGCGCCGTGTGCGGGCCGGACTCCCCCCGCCCCGGTTCCGTCTCCACCACCCGGGTGGGCTCCGAGTCGGGGTTCTCGCCAGGCTCGTCGTCCTGCGGCGGCTCCCAGGTCTCCGGCTCGGCACGCCTCGCGCGCGCTGCCGCGACCTCCGCGCGAACCTCCACCAACGAGGAGGCCATCCGCTCCACCGCCTCCGCGATGATCTCCCGCGACGTGGCCAGATTCACCCGGACGAACTGTGTCGTGTCGGGGGAGAACTCGCGGCCGAAGTTGAACCGCACCCGCCCGAAGCCGTGGAAGTGTCTGCCCGGGTTCTCCAGGGCCAGCGGCGAGCAGTCCAGCCACGCCAGATAGGTCCCGTCGGAGGGCGTGTAGCTCAGCTCCGGCACCAGGGCGGCGAGCCGTTCGGCAAAGAACTGCTTGTTCGCCGCGACCTCCGCCGCCGCCTCGGCCACCCAGTCGCGCGCCTCGTTGAAGGCCGCCGAGTGGGCCAGCACGCCGAAGTAGCTGGCACCCTCGGGCGTCATCGGGTTGAGGCGCGCCAACACGTCCCGGTCCCCGATGACCAGCGCCGCCTTGAGCGCCGCGAGGTTCCACGACTTCGACGCCGACGTCACGATCACCGCATTGCCCGCACCCGGCACCGCCAGGTACGGCGTGTGGGCGGCCCCTGCCAGCGGGGCGTGGATCTCGTCGGAGACCACCACCACCCCGTGCCGCTCCGCGAGTTCGGCCACGCGGGCCAGTTCGTCGGCGGTGTGGATGGTGCCGTTGGGATTGTGCGGCGAGCACAGCAGGTAGATCCTCGGGCGGTGCTCGGCGAATGCGGCCTCGAGCGCGTCGAGGTCCAGGCGGTCATCGAGCAGCGGCACGTCCACCAGCCGCCGCCCTGTGGTGGTCACCACATGACGGAAGGGCGGGTAGATCGGCGAGTTGATGACGACGGCGTCCCCCGCCGCCGCGAACGCGAGCACCGCCTCGCGCATGGCCGTGACCACGTCCGTGGCTAGTGTCTGGTCCGCCACACCGATGCGCCAGCCCCACTGCCACTCGGCGTACTCGGCGAACGCCTCCTGGTACGTGGGCAGTTCCGGGTACCCGGTGTCCCCGTCGGCCAGCGCCCGCTCCAGCGCGGCCCGGATGGGCGGCGCGAGGTGGGCGTCCATCTCGGCCACGAACATCGGCAGCACGTCGGGCTCCCAGCGCCGCCACTTGATGGTGCCGCGACGGCGCAGCTCGCTCAGGGGGACGTCGAAGATCGCCATGGCCCAAACCTAGTGGCCATCGCGGCAGCGGGACGCCAGTAACCGCCTCCACGCTCACCCCCGCGGAGGGAGACCGCCGCTACGGGCTCGATTCCGCGGCCAAGCCCCTCGCACCAGCCCTCATAGACGCCGGGGGAACGCGGCTCCGCGTCAGCCGTCCAGGAGGGTGCTGATCGTGGCAAACGTGTAGCCGCGAGCGCGGATGTCGTTGATCATCCCCTGGAGCGCATCGGCGTCGAGCGTCGACCCATCATCCGGGTGCGCTCCGACGTGCATCAGCACGACCGCACCGGGCTGGAGCGCCGACAGGACTCTCTGGCGGACGATGCTGGTGGTGATGCCTCCTGTGGTCCCCTTCCATCCCAACGTGTCCACCGTCCATCGGATGGGGATGTATCCAGCGTTGTTCACCACCTGGATGTCATAGTCCGTCCGGTCACCGAAGGGGAAGCGGAACACGGGCCTGGCGGGTTTCCCGGTCAGAGAGGTGATGGCCGACTCCGCGGCAGCGAGCTCCGCCCGGATCCCCGCATCGGTGAGCTGCGTGAAGTACGGATGCGTGTTGCTGTGGTTGCCGACGGGGTGGCCGGCCTGCGACATGTCGCGCACATCGCCCGGGAAGTCGCGAGCGAAGTCACCCGTGACGAAGAATGTGGCCGGGACCCCGTTGGCCTTCAGCGTCGCGATGATCGGGTCCACAGCACGGTTGTCGGCACCGCCGTCGAACGTGAGCGCCACCACCTTCCGGGTCGTCGGGAACACCTCGATGTCCTGGCCCCGCCACTCCTCCACCAGGCTGGACGCCGTCCGGATGAGCGTGAACTGGTTGGAGTAGTACGTCCCCCAGGGGGTGCCTGCCCCCACGCGGTACGTGTACGTCCCCGGCGTTGACTGGCCGTACGTCAACGGGATGACGAAGTAGCCGGTGGCATCCGTTGTGCGGATCTGCGATGTGCTCCACCCCGTGGACAGCAACACCTGGGTCCAGACCCGGCCTCCGCCGTAGCCGTGGACGGTCCCCCACGTGTTGGTGGGCTGGTCCACCTCCTTGGTCCCGGCGCTGTAGGCGTCCACCTTCACGGTACGGGTGAGCACGAACGACTGGGAGTACACGGTGCCCATCGACGTGCCGGCGCCCACGCGGAAGGTCTGGCCCCCCACGGTGTCGATGCCGTAGGTCAACGGAATCGCGAAGTAGCCGGATGCGCTGGCGGTCCTGACCTGCGAACGCGACCACGTCCCGTTCACCAGCGCCTCCGTCCAGACCACCCGGTTGGCGGCGCGCGGCATGGTGGCCCAGACGTAGGTCGTCTCGCCGACGGGTTTGGTGCCGGCCCAGTTCGGCTGCCAGGGCGTACGTGTGAGATCGAACGGAGCGGAGTACACCACGCCCGCACTGGTCCGGGCACCCACCCGGTACCGGTAGGAGCCCGGCGTCAGGAACCCGTAGGTCAGCTCGAGGACGAAGTAGCCGGTGCTGTCACTCCTACCCACCTGGGAACGGGACCAGGTCCCCCCCACCAGCACCTCGGTCCACACGTCGGTCGAACCGGTTTCGGTGACCGTGCCCCAGACGTTCGTCGCAAAGCCCACGGTCTTGGTCCCAGCGCTGGAAGCGCTGACGGCTGGGGAGGCAGCTGCCTGTGGTGCTGTTCCCACCAGCAACGCCAGCGCTGCGAGGATGGCGAGGAACCTTCGGAGCCTCATACATTGACACTACGCCCGAGGCCACCCGATTGCCATGCCCTGTCCCCGCGCGCATGTCAAGGGGTGGGGGCTGGGTGGGCAGGTGGACCCGAGTCCATTTCCGCTGCACCATCGCCTCACCGGTCCGCGAAGCCCTTCGACTTGACGCCGACGGCATAATGGAGCCCGTCGCACGGCACTGATGAGGCCATCACCTCGGAGCTGCCGGAAGAACGGCGGTGACACCCGCCCAGTAGAACCGGCCGCGGCAGCAACAAGTGGGGTGCCCCAGGCACCCAAGAAGGGTGGTACCGCGGGCCTCGGCTCGTCCCTTCACAGCTCAGCGACGACCGATGAGAAGGACCACCCGATGACCGACGATCCCACCATGGAGACTCCCGGCTACCGAGCCGTGCCCGCGCAGGTGGACTTCCCCGCGCTGGAGCACGAGATCCTCAGCCTGTGGGAGGAGCGCGACACCTTCGCCCGCTCACTCGAGCGCACGGCCGACGGCGAGCCGTGGACCTTCTACGAGGGCCCACCGACCGCCAACGGCATGCCTGGCACGCACCACATCGAGGCGCGCGTCTTCAAGGACCTGTTCCCGCGCTACAAGACCATGCGTGGCCACCGCGTCGAGCGGAAGGCCGGCTGGGACTGCCACGGCCTGCCCGTCGAACTTGCCGTCGAGAAGGAGCTGGGCTTCTCCGGCAAGGCGGACATCGAGGCGTTCGGGGTCGAGGCCTTCAACGCGCAGTGCCGCACGTCCGTGCTGCGGCACGTCGACGCGTTCACCGAGCTGACCGAGCGTATGGGCTACTGGGTCAACATCGACGACGCGTACGTGACCATGACGCCGGAGTACGTCGAGTCGCTGTGGTGGGCGCTCAAGCAGATCCACGGCAAGGGCCTCCTGGAGGAGGACTACCGTGTCGCCCCGTACTGCCCGCGCTGCGGCACCGCCCTCTCGGACCACGAGCTGGCCCAGGGCTACGAGGACATCACCGACCCGTCGATCTACGTCCGCTTCCCGCTCACCTCGGGTCCCCTGGCCGGCGAGGTGGACCTTCTGGTGTGGACGACGACGCCGTGGACGCTGGTCAGCAACACGGCCGTCGCGGTCCACCCCGAGGTCACCTACCGCGTGGCGACGCACCCGGAGCAGCGCTCTCTGGTCGTGGCCGAGGCCCTCGCCGACAAGGTGCTCGGCGACGAATGGACCCTCACCGACACCTTCCTCGGCCGCGACCTCGAGCGCTGGACCTACCAGCGACCCCTCGAGCTCGTGGAGTTCCCGGCTGCAGCCCACTTCGTCGTGCTGGCCGGGTACGTCACCACAGAGGACGGCTCGGGCCTGGTGCACCAGGCGCCGGCCTTCGGCGAGGACGACATGCACGTCTGCCGCGCCTACGGCCTCCCGTTCGTGAACCCCGTCCTACGCGACGGCACCTTCGAGCCGGACCTGGACCTCGTCGGCGGACAGTTCTTCAAGGACGCGGACAAGGCGATCGTCGCGGACCTGCAGGCCCGCGGCCTCATGTTCCGGGTGCTGGACTACACCCACAGCTACCCTCACTGCTGGCGCTGCCACACGCCCCTGCTCTACTACGCCATGCCGTCGTGGTACATCCGCACCACCAAGATCAAGGACCAGCTGCTGGCCGAGAACGAGGCCACCACCTGGTACCCGGACACCATCAAACACGGCCGCTACGGCGACTGGCTCAACAACAACATCGACTGGGCGCTGTCGCGCACCCGCTACTGGGGTACCCCGCTGCCGATCTGGCGGTGCGAGGACGACCACCAGGTGTGCGTCGGGTCGCGGGCCGAGCTCAGCGAGCTGACCGGCACGGACCAGAGCGCGCTGGACCCGCACCGCCCCTTCGTCGACGACATCGCCTTCGCGTGCCCCACGTGCGGGAAGGAAGCGCGACGGGTGCCCGAGGTGATCGACGCCTGGTTCGATTCGGGCGCCATGCCGTTCGCGCAGTGGGGCTATCCGCACGCCCCCGGTTCCGAGGCGGTGTTCGCGGAGCGCTACCCGGCGGACTTCATCTGCGAGGCCATCGACCAGACCCGCGGCTGGTTCTACTCGCTCATGGCCATCGGCACGCTGGTCTTCGGCGAGTCGTCCTACCGCAACGTCGTGTGCCTGGGCCACATCCTGGCCGACGATGGCCGCAAGATGAGCAAGCATCTCGGCAACGTGCTGGAGCCGATCCCGCTCATGGATCAGCACGGCGCGGACGCGGTGCGCTGGTTCATGGCCTGCTCAGGATCGCCGTGGATGGCCCGTCGCGTGGGGCATCAGGCCATCGGCGAGACGGTCCGCAAGGTGCTGCTCACCTACTGGAACACGGTGGCCTTCCACACGCTGTACGCGCGCGCCGCGAACTGGACCCCGTCCGGCGAGGCCCCTCCGGTAGCTGAACGGCACGTGCTGGACCGCTGGCTGACGTCGGCCACGCAGCAGCTGATCCTCGACACCACCCGCGCGCTGGACACCTTCGACACCCAGCACTACGGAGCGGTCCTCAGCCAGTTCATCGACGCACTGTCGAACTGGCACGTGCGGCGGTCCCGCCGTCGGTTCTGGGCGGGCGACGACGGCGCGCTCTGGACCCTGCACGAGACCCTCGACGTGCTCACGCGCCTGCTGGCGCCGATCATGCCGTTCGTCACCGAACGCGTGTGGCAGGACCTGTTCTACGCGGCGGATCCCGCGGGCCCGGATTCGGTGCACCTCACCGACTGGCCGGTGGCCGACCAGTCGCTCATCATCCCCGAGCTCACCGAGGCCATGCAGGTCACCCGCCGCACCGTCGAGCTGGGCCGCTCCGCGCGGGCCGAGTCGAAGGTCAAGATCCGGCAGGCACTGCGCAGGATGCTCGTGCCCTCATCGATCTTCGAGCGCTTGTCCGCCGAGCTCCAGGCCGAGATCCGCGCGGAGCTCAACGTGGAGTCGATCGAGTCGTTCGCGTCGCACGGCGATCTGGTGGACTACTTCGCGAAGGGCAACTTCCGCAGCCTCGGCCGGCGGTTCGCCAAGCGCACCCCGGTGATCGCCAACGCCATCGCGGAACTGGACGCCGCCTGGCTGGCCAAGGAGCTGCGCGACCTCGGCCGAGCCGTGGTGCGGGTCGACGGCGAGGATCACGAGCTCACCCCCGAGGACGTCCTGATCACCGAACGCCCCCGCGAGGGCTGGTCCGTGGTCAACGAACAGGGCGAGACCGTGGCGCTGGACCTCGAGCTCACCCCCGAACTGATCCGCTCAGGTCTTGCCCGCGAGGTCATCCGGTTCATCCAGGAGTCGCGCAAGCGTGCGGGCCTGGATGTGTCGGACCGGATCACGGTCGTGCTCGAGGCGGACGCCGACATGGCTGAGGCCGTCGAGGTGCACCGTGGGTTCATCGCCGAGGAGGTGCTGGCGGTGCAGCTGGAGTCCGGCACCGTCGAGGCGCCCACCGACGAGGATGCCGAGCTGGGCGTCAGGCTGGCCCTGCGCAAGGCGGACACCCCTACATAGGCCCTTGACAAGGGCACTCGGCGGTGTTGTACTCGAAAGATCCATCGTGTGGATCACCAGCGGGTCCTCCACCACCGGATGTGGGGGGGACCAGGAGGCTGCCGTCAACCCAGGTCGACGGTGGCCTCCTGGTGTGTGATCCCGGCCTGGTGCAGGCAGGCCTCCAGGATTCGCATCACCTCGATGGTGTCGCACAGCGGCATCGTCGGTGATTCGGTGAGCCCCTCGCGGACGCGCTGAGTGACCTCGGCGAACTCGTGGCTGTATCCACGGCCCTGCGGCAACGCCTCGATGATGCGGGGCAGGACGCCGTTGCGGTGCACCGTGATCATCGACGAATGGTGGAAACGCGGCTCCACCTCGATCCAGCCCTTCGTTCCGACGATCACCATGCGTCCTGGGCCGTAGCCGTCGAACCCGAAGGTCAGCGAGGACAGGCCGTCGCCCGCGTGCACCAGGTTGAGCGTGCAGGCCCGCTCCACACCTGAGGGGTAGAGGCGGGAGCGGCTGCAGATCTCCTTCGCCCCGCCGAGGAACGCCTGAGCGAAGCTGACCGGATAGACGCCGAGGTCCAGGATGGCGCCGCCGCCCAGCTCGGGGGTGAAGAGGCGATGGTCGGGCTGGTATTCGCGGAACGCGTACAGGTCGCCCTGGACGCCGACGACGTCGCCGATCCGGCCCCAGGCCACCACCTCGCGCGCCGCCGCGATGACCGGGAGGAAGCGCGTCCACATGGCCTCCATGGCGAACACGCCCTTCGTGCGCGCAGCGTCGACCACCTCCTGCGCACCGGCCAGGGTCGCGGTGAAGGCCTTCTCCACGAGCACGGCTTTGCCGTTGGCGATGGCGGCCAGCGCCACATCACGGTGCTGCGGGTGCGGGGTGGCGATGTAGACCACGTCGACGTCAGGTGATTCGAGCATCTCGCGGTACGAGCCGAACGCGAGTCGCACGCCGTGCTTGGCGGCGAAGTCCCGGGCTCTGGTCTTGGCGCGGGATGCCACGGCCACCAGCTCGGCCCCTGGGACGAACTGGAAGTCGCCAGCCACGCCGTTGGCGATGGCGCCTGTCCCCACGATCCCCCAGCGAACGGTAGTCATGGCCACAGGCTAGTGCCGCCGGTGGATGCCGGGGCGTGAATCGGCAGCGGCTTGGCCGTTCGGCGCGACGCCTGGACGCCTGGCGGCCAGCCACCAGGCGCGGAGGTGCGCGGGGGACCGGGGTGCGGTCATCCGCGACGCGCGAGCAGGTACAGGCGATCCGCCGGGTCGTCGTCGGAGACCACGTAGGCTTCCACGCCGCCCAGCCCCACGGCCGCGACCGCGCGTCTCACGTCAGCGACGTCGTGGCGCACGAAGGTGAGGTCCACGGCCTCCCCGAACCACTCGTCGCGATGGTCGACGGCGTTGCCCACCTGCAGCGCCACGGCCAGCACCCCGCCCGGCAGCAGCACCTCCGCGAGCCCGCGCAGCACGGCCTCGAGCTCGCTGGGCGCGAAGTGCACCAGCGAGAACCACGCCGTCACGCCACCCCAGCCCGCCGCGGTGGTGGGGCGCAGTAGCCGCCGCAGGTCCCCCACCTCGAACTCGTCCTCCGGGTACCGCGACCGCGCCTCGGCGACCATCGACGGTGACATGTCGAACCCGACGGGGTCGGCCCCCGCCCGCGCGAGGAACGCCGTCACCACCCCGGCTCCACAGCCCACGTCCGCGGTCCGGTGCGGCCCTGCCAGCTCGGCGACTCGGGTGAGGAACCACTCCTCGAACGGTGTCAGCGCCGCCCGCTCCTCCGCGTACAGCGGCGCGACGGCGTCGTAGGCCGCCACGACGGCGGCGTCGCGGGCGTCGGTCCCCCCGGCCAGCACCTGTTCGCGGTCCACGCCGGCCGGCGCCGCGTCCACCGGTGGCTCGCCCAGCAGGTGCAGCCACCGCGGGTCCTGCTGCCCCGGTCTGCGCTCCAGTTCCACCACGAGCGGTTCTTCGCGCGCGGCCAGGCCGGTGAGGCAGGCTTCGACGGCCGCCCGGTCCGCGAACGCGCACATCCGCTCAGCGCGCGTCCTCAGCTCGCCCGCAGTCTGCGGACCGCGGAGCAGGAGGAGCGTGACCAGCGCGCGCTCGTCGTCGGCCACCTTCAGGGCGTCCACCGCGGACTGGGCGTACTTGAGCGTCCGCTTGCCGTAGTCCAGCCAGGTCACGCGCACCAGCCCGCGCTCCTTGAGCGAGCGGAGCGCGTCCTGCACCGTGCGCTCGTCGTACTCGACGACGGGGTCGCGGCTGTTCCTCTGGTTGCAGGCGGTGCGCAGGGCGTTGAGCGTCAGGGGGTAGGTGTCGGGGACCGTGACCTCCTTCTCAAGGAGGCACCCGAGCACGCGCTGTTCTTCGGCGGTGAGGATCGGCAGCGTCACACCGTCGACACTACTCCCGACCCTTCGAGACGGCTGCCGGTCGCCGCGCGACGCCGGCCCCTGCAGGCAGATGGGTCCCGGATCGGGCGCGCGGCGGACGTCCTTCACGCCGTCGGGCCGGGGCAACTATCCTGTGACGGGTTCCAGGAGGTCAGGCATGGGTCGCATTGTCCAGAAGTTCGGTGGGTCGTCGGTGGCGGACGCCGAGTCGATCAAGCGCGTGGCGCGGCGCATCGCACGCACGCGGGCGGAGGGTCATGACGTCATCATCGTCATCTCGGCCATGGGGGACACCACCGACGAGCTGATGGACCTCGCGCTGAAGGTGTCGCCCCAGCCGAAGTCACGCGAGCTGGACATGCTGCTGACCACCGGTGAGCGGCAGTCGGCCGCGCTGCTCGCGATGGCGCTGTCGGACCTGGGCGTCGACGCCGTGTCCTACACCGGCTCGCAGGCCGGCGTCATCACCACCCCCACGCACGGCAACGCCCGGATCATCGACATCACCCCCGGCCGCGTCGAGAGGGCGCTGACGGAGGGCAACGTCGCCATCGTCGCCGGCTTCCAGGGAGTGTCGCAGACCACCAAGGACGTCACGACGTTGGGCCGCGGCGCGTCGGACACCACCGCCGTCGCGCTGGCCGCCGCGCTCGGCGCCGATTACTGCGAGATCTACTCCGATGTCGACGGCGTCTACACCGCAGACCCGCGGATCGTGCCGTCCGCCCGGCACATCGCGCAGATCGGGTACGAGGACATGATGGAGATGGCCGCCTCGGGCGCCAAGATCCTGCACCTGCGCTGCGTCGAGTACGCGCGCCGCGAGGGAGTGCCGGTCCACGTGCGCTCCTCCTTCACCGACAAGCCGGGCACCTGGGTCAAGAGCCAGGACGAGATCGACAAGGACGAATCCATGGAAGAAGCCATCATCACCGGCGTCGCGCACGACCGCGGCGAGGCCAAGGTCACCATCGCCGGTGTCCCGGACAAGATCGGCGAGGCCGCGCGCATCTTCAAGGCCATCGCCGAACACGAGATCAACATCGACATGATCGTGCAGAACGTCTCCCGCCTCAGTGACGTCAAGACCGATATCTCCTTCACCCTCCCCATGACCGACGGCGCCCGCGCGATCTCCGCGCTGGAGGCCATCAAGGACGAGGTGGGCTTCGACGAACTCCTCTACGACGACCAGATCGGCAAGGTCTCGGTCGTGGGCGTCGGCATGCGCTCACATCCGGGCGTGTCGGCCACCTTCTTCGAGGCTCTCGCCAGCGTCGAGGTGAATCTGCAGATGATCTCCACCTCAGAGATCCGCATCTCGGTCATCGTGGGCGCCGACGACGTGGACCGGGCCGTGCTGGCTGCCCACTCGGCCTTCGGGCTGGACGCCGAGGAGGCCGCGACCGTCTACGCCGGCACCGGCCGCTGACCCCTGTCCGGGGCGGCCGACGCGTGGCCTAAGGTGTGGCTATCCGTTCGGAGGAGCCCATGTCACGTCCCAGCCGCCGCCAGGTGTTGTCGGCGCTCGCCGTCGCGGCCGTCGCGCCGCTGACCGCCTGCCCGGCGCCGCCGTCGAACGGTACGACGTCACCTACTGCCAGCCCCTCCCCCTCACCGACCGGGCTGCCGTTCGGGCTTGTCAGCCCGTCGATCGTGCGGGCCGTGGTCTTCGACGGCGCCTTCGGGACGGACTATGTGGCCGCCGCGGCGGCGACGATGGAGGCGGCTCACCCAGGGGTCGCGGTGGCACTCTCCCCCACCGCTGACGTGCTCGCGCGTGTGGAGCCGCTCCTGGCCGACGGCGAGACCCCTCCGGACCTCGTCGACAACTCCGGCGCCCAGGTGCTCCCCGTGGGCAAGCTGGCGGACCGGTTCGAATCGCTGGACGACCTGATCGAGAGCCGCAATCTGGAGGGCAAACCCATCGGAGACACCCTCTACCACGGCGTCCTCGCGGCCGGTACCTTCAACGGCCGTTTCATCGCCCTCAATTACGCCCTCGCCGTCCACGGCCTGTGGTACTCGGCCCCCCGGTTCGCCGCCGAGGGCTGGGAGGTGCCCGCCACCTGGGACCGGATCCTGGAGTTGGGCGCTCTGGCCCGTTCGATGGGCAGCTACCTGTTCGTGTGGGGCGACGAGGCAGCCGACTACTACCAGGAGCTCGCCATCGCGTCGGCCGTCAAGGAGGGCGGCCACGAGGTCCGCGTGGCTCTGGACAACCTCTCCGACGGCGCATGGAGCCATCCTGCGGTCGCCGGAGTGCTGGAGCAGATGGAGCTCTGCGTGCGGGAGGGCTACGTCCTGGCGGGCGGGCCGTACCTGGACGCCCAGGCCAGATGGGCGCGCGACGGTGAGGCGCTCTTCTACCCCTCCGGCGCGTGGATCGCCTCGGAGATGCAGGGCGTCGAAGCAGCGGACTTCGGGATGACGGCCGCCCCCGCGCCCACGCTCACCGCGGCCCCGACGCTTCCCGCCGCGGCGGTGCACGCCGCACCCACCGAACAGTTCCTGGTGCCGCGGGACGCTGAGAACGTGGCGGGCGGGAAGGAACTGCTGCGCACGATGCTCTCCCGTGACACCGCGACCCTCTTCTCCCGCACCCACCTCATCCCCACCGTGGTGCGTGAGTCGGTGCCCGGTGATCTGGACTCGACGGCGCTCTCGTCGCAGACCCGTCTCCTGGCAGATGCCGGGGAGCACGTCTTTTCCTGGCGGTTCGCCGCGCACTACGGCCTGGGTCCGGCCAGCAACGAGGCCTGGGCGCAGTTCCTTGGCGGCGCCATCACCGCCAAGGTGCTCGCCAGCCGGCTCCAGACCCTCTCCGACGCGGTCCGTAACGACCCGTCGGTGGAGCGCTACACCGTCGAGTGACCGGTCCGGTCAGCGGCGGCGGCCGGTGCCGAACACGCCCCGGATGATCTCCCGGCCTGCCGTGCGCATGAGGTCCTTGAACACTGTGGACTTGGTCACCTGCTGCACCAGGCTCGGGTTCTCGCGCTCGTAGCGGCGGCGGGCTGCCTCCTCCGCGCGGGCCTCCCGTTCGCGCCTTGCCTGCTCGGCCCGCGCCTCACGCTCGAGACGGGCCTGCTCCTTCTCCGCGGTCTTGAGTTCCTTCTCAGCCTGCTGGAGCTGCTTCTCCCGTTCGGCCTCCAGCCGTTCCTCCTCGGCGCGCTGCGCACCCTCCGCCAGCTGCCGGGTGAGGACCTCGTAGGCGGACTGCCGGTCCAGCGGCTGGCCGTACCGGGCCATGAGGGCCGACTGCGCCACCCCGGCCCGGAGGTGCTCCGCCGGGGTGGGCCCCATCAGAGACTGCGGCGCCCACATCCGGGTCCACGCGACGGGGGTGGGGGCCCCCTTCTCGCTCATCACCGTGACGATCGCCTCGCCGATGCCCAGCTGCTGCAGCACCTCCTCGAGGTCGTAGCCCGAGTTCGGGTAGGTGGACACGGTGGCCCGGAGGGCCTTGGCGTCGTTGGGGGTGTGGGCACGCAGCTGGTGCTGGACCCGTGAGCCGAGCTGCGCCAGCACGTCGTCGGGCACGTCCTTGGGCGTCTGGGTGACGAAGAAGATGCCGACGCCCTTGGACCGGATGAGGCGGACCGTCTGTGTGATCGCGTCGAGGAACGCGTCTGAGGCGTCGTTGAACAGCAGGTGGGCCTCGTCGAAGAAGAAGACCAGTTTGGGCTTGTCGATGTCTCCCACCTCGGGCAGCGACGTGAACATGTCCGCCAGCAGCCACATGAGGAAGGTGGAGAACAGCGCGGGGCGGGTCGCCAGCTGCGGGAGTTCCAGCAACGACACCACGCCGCGACCGTCGGGCGCCACGCGCAGCAAATCGTCGGGATCGAACTCCGGCTCCCCGAAGAACACGTCCGCGCCCTGATCGGAGATGGTGATGAGGGAGCGGAGGATGACGCCGACGGTGGCCGTCGAGATGCCGCCGATGCCCTTGAGCTCAGGTTTGCCCTCGTCCGAGGTGAGGTACTTGAGCAACTCGATGAGGTCCTTGAGGTCCAGCAGCGCGAGCCCGGCCTTGTCCGCGTAGTGGAACACCAGCCCCAGCGACGACTCCTGCACCTTGTTCAGGCCCAGGACCTTGGACAGCAGAATGGGGCCGAAGGATGAGACGGTGGCACGGACCGGCACGCCGATCCCCTCGCCCCCGAGTGCGTAGAACTCGCACGGGAAGGCCGTGGGCCGCCAGTCCTGCCCCTGCCTGGCCACCCGGGCCAGCAGCTTCTCCGAGGGGTTGCCCGGCGAGGCCATGCCGCTGAGATCGCCCTTGATGTCCGCGGCGAACACGGGAACACCGGCACTGCTGAGCGCCTCCGCCATCACCTGCAGGGTGACCGTCTTGCCGGTGCCCGTGGCGCCGGCCACCAGCCCGTGACGGTTGAACATGGACAGCGGGATGCGGATCTTCGCGTCGACGACGGGGTCACCGTCGTTGAGCACGCCCAGCGTCGCGGCGGGTGCGTCGAAGGCGTACCCCGACGTGATGGTCTCGATCAGTGCCTCATTGCTCACCCCCCTACTCTGGCACAGCCCTCACGGTAGGGTGGCCCCGTGATCTTCAAGCGAGTGGGCGACTCACGCCCGTACCCGGACCACGGCTTCACGGCCAAGCAGTGGGTCGCGATCGCGCCGCATCAGGTCCGGCTCGACGAGCTGGTCACCACCAAGCGCACGCTGGACCTCGAGGCTCTCCTGGAGGAGGACTCGACGTTCTACGGGGACCTGTTCGCCCACGTCGTGTCCTACCGTGGGGATCTCTATCTGGAGGACGGCCTGCATCGGGCTCTGCGCGCCGCGCTGCAGCAACGGCAGACGATGCACGCTCGCGTCCTCGAGTTGAAGTAGTTTGTATCACCCGACGAAAGCAGACCCCTACCAGTGCGCATCTTCAGGCTCATCGCAACCCCTATCCTCCTTCTGGGGTTGCTGGGGCTGCTCCTGTGGGGCGCGTCGTGGGGTTGGAAGGCGCTGACTGAGCCGCTGCCCTCGCCGTCGCCCACCCCCTGCGTGGTCGGACCGGCTGAGGTGGTCACCCCGGCGGACATCTCGGTACGCGTCCTCAACGGGGGCTTCACAAGCGGCCTGGCCAACAGGGTCGGTTCCCACATGGAACGGGCCGGCTTCACGGTCATCAGGGTCGGCAACACAGACGAGCGCGTCTTCGGGACAGTGATCAGGGCCAACCAGCGCGACACTTTGCAGGTGGATCTGGTGGCGTCACAGTTCATCGAGCCAGTCATTGAGTACGACGATCGAGTGGATGGGACCGTCGATATCCTCGTCGGCACCGATTTCAGGGGGAGCAATCCATCCCCTCCGAGTACACAGGCAACACCAACCGACGGCCAGTTCTGCCGGGTACCTTCACCGTCGCCTTCTCCGTCGGTCCTGGAAACGCCAGCTTCAAGCCCGTCTGCCGCGCCCGCCACGCCACAACCCACAACAGAGGGCTAGGCTCAAAACACTGAAGCCCCCGACCGTAAGGTCAGGGGCTTCAGTTCGTCAGAGACGCGGCGGTGATGGAGGGATTTGAACCCCCGGTGGGTTGCCCCACTCTCGCTTTCGAGGCGAGCTCTTTCGGCCGCTCAGACACATCACCGCCCTGAAGTTTACCGACGCCTCCGCACTTTGACCAATCGGTGAACAGCCGGTGACACGCAGGCGACGCCGGGCAGAGCCCCCCTCGAGCCACGAAAAAACCCAGGATCATCGGTATGGTCGGCGTCGCCGTATGGTTGGCCGGTGCATGACTTCACGGCGTTGCTGAGGGCCCCCGGGCTGGCGCGCATCCTCCTGACCCAGCTCGCCGCGCGGTTGCCCGCCGGCATGTACTCGCTGGGCATCCTCATGCATGTGCAACAGACGTACGGCAGCTACACCGCCGCCGGGCTGGTCCTCGCGGCCTTCTCAGTCGGGATGGCGGTGGCCGGGCCCGTCGTGTCGCGGCAGCTGAGCAGGCTCGGGACTCTGCCCGTACTCCTCGGCACGCTCATCATCTCGGTGGCATCCTTCGCTCTCCTCGCCACGCTGGAGCTACCGCTGGCCGGCGTCATGGCGTTGGGCGCCCTGGGCGGCGCCGCCATGCCCCCGGTGATCCCCGCTGTGCGCACCCTGTATCCGCAACTGGCGCCGCCTCACCTCCTCACCGCCCTGTTCAGCTTCGACGCAGCGCTTCAGGAGGTCATCTGGGTGATCGGGCCGGTGGCCATCACCATGCTGGTGGCCGGGCTGGGATCCGGTCCCGCGCTGCTCGTCGTGGTGGTGGTCCAGGTGGTCGGGGGGCTGATGTTCATGCTGGCGCCCCGCGTCCGGATGCAAAAGATCCCGGCCGCCACCCGACGATTCGGCCGGGTGCTCAGCAACCCCTCGGTGCTCCTCATGGTCGTGATGTCGCTGCTGATGATCGGCGCCTTCGCGGCGATGGAGGCCGCGGTGGTGGCCTCGTTCGGCGACGGCTCCGTCAGCGCCGGTGTGGTGCTGGCAATCTCGTCGTTCGGCTCGCTCCTGGGCGGCCTGGCGGCCGGCAACCGGCCGATCAGCCGGTGGTCGCTGGCGCTGCGGATGCTCATCGTGGTGGTCGGCTTCGGACTGGCGGCGCTGCTCTCGGGATTCTGGGGGCTGTCGGCCGCGCTCTTCCTTGCAGGGTTCGGGATTGCGCCGGCGCTGGCCGCCGTGTCGTCGGTGATCGCCGGCAGCGTGCCGTTCGCCGAGACCGCGGAGGCCTACGGCTGGATCGGCACCGGCCAGTTGCTCGGCGCGTCGGTGGGATCGGCGTCCGCCGGGATCGCGATCGACGCAGCGGGTGGACACGGCGGCATCCTGGTGGCGGTGGGGATCGCGGCGGCCGGCGTGGTGGTGGCCAGCGCATTCCGCCGTGCGCAACCGGACCTCCGTCAGGGCATCGTCTCCCTTTGAGCGGAGGCGCTCAGCGACGCTCGGCGAAGAACCCTTCCAGCACCTGCGCGCACTCGTCGGCGAGCACTCCCGAGGTGACGGCCGGCCGGTGGTTGAGCCGTGGGTCACGCACTACGTCCCACAACGACGCCACCGCCCCGGCCTTCTCGTCGAAGGCCCCGAACACGAGGTGCCCGATCCGCGAGGCCACCACTGCACCGGCGCACATCGTGCAGGGCTCCAGCGTGACCACCAAGGTGCAGCCCGACAGCCGCCACTCACCGACTGCCTCCGCGGCGCGGCGGAGGGCTACGATCTCCGCGTGCGCGGTGGGGTCTTCCAATAGTTCACGCTCATTGCCGGCCCTGGCGAGCACATCGCCATCGGGTCCCAGCACCACGGCCCCGATGGGCACGTCGCCGTGCAGCTCGGCGGCGCGGGCCTCCTGCAGCGCGAGGCGCATGGCCTCGTGCCAGCGCGTGCCCACGCTAGCCGTCGAATGCCTCGACGGCGCTCTCGAACTCTGCCGAGATCTTCAGCTTGGCCGCGATCCGCCCGAGCAGCACGTCGGAGTCCTCGTCGTAATCCGTGGCGATGGCTTCCAGCTCGAAGGCACGCAAACCGCTGGCGGCGTACATGCTGAGGTCCCCCAGGGGAGACGGGTCGTCGTCCTCGTCCGGCATCTCCTCGCCGAGGTAGTCCACGACGTCGCGGGCGATGGGCCAGTCGTTGGCGGCCGTGACGTCCGAGAGCAGCACCTCGACGGTGCGTCCGCGCACGCGGCAGATCACGAAGAACTCACCCGCCACCGACACCCAGCCGTCCGCACCCGAGTCCCCCGGGAGGCGGCTGAGTTGGTTCATCAGTTCATCGAGGTCGTTGGCCAGGTCCACGTCCATGGGGACGGCGACTGCCCTGCCATCCTCCCGGTACAGGGCGACCACCAGGTCGACGTCGTCCTCGGTGGCGTCCTCAAGGTCGTCGAAATCGTCCGCGTCCTCATCCGAGTCCTCAGAGTCTCCGTTGTCCACGCCGGTGAGGTCGAATGGCTCGGCGTCCTCGTCAAACACGTCCACGGTTACTCCTTTCGTCGAATGCGCCTCCATCCTTGCATGACTGGCACGTGGACACACCCCCCGGGGCCCGAACAGCTACGCGCCCCGGCGCGGTTGTGCCAAGGTAGGGGGGTGGAACTCTGCGTCGTCACCCATCCCCTCGTCGATCACAAGCTGACGCTCCTGCGAAACAGGAACACCGAGCAGCCGGTGTTCCGCCGCCTGGTCGAGGAGCTGGTCACCCTGCTGGCCTACGAGGCGACGCGCGGGGTGCGCGTCACGCAGACCCAGATCGAGACGCCGGTCACCAGCACCACCGGCGTGAAGCTCGCCCAGCCGGCCCCGCTCGTCGTGCCGATTCTCCGGGCCGGGCTGGGCATGCTCGACGGCATGCTGCGGCTGATGCCTACGGCTGAAGTGGGGTTCCTCGGAATGATCAGGGACGAGGTGACCCTCCAACCGGTCACCTATGCCGAGCGGCTCCCCCAGGACCTCTCGGGCCGCCAGTGCTACGTCCTGGACCCGATGCTGGCGACGGGCGGGTCCCTCGGCGGCGCCGTGCAGTACCTGGTGGACCGAGGCGCAGACGACATCACGTGCATCTGCCTGCTCGCCGCACCGGAGGGCATCGAGAAGCTCAACCAGCTCCTGGCGGACCTGGACACCCCCTGCACCCTGGTGGTGGCGGCGGTCGACGAGCGGCTCAACGAGCACGGCTACATCGTGCCCGGCCTGGGCGACGCCGGAGACCGGCTCTACGGCCTGGCCGACTGACAATGGTCACGCGGTGCGAGCCGCGGGCCAACTTCCAGCCCCCCACCGCCCCCGGTGGTGACGGCGAGGGCGGCGTCGGCTAGCGTGACCGGATGGGTGGTCGGACAGCGGGCTGGATCCCGAAGCAGCACGGCGCATGGGCCATGCTCATCGTCCCCTTCCTGGCCGGTCTGGCGATGGCCCGCGATTCGCGCCCCCTGGGCGCCGGCGACGCCACCCTCGGGCTCACGTGGCTCGTCGGCTACTTCGCCTACAACGCCGCCATCCTGACCCTGCGAGCCGCCCCACGACGACGGGACCGCTACGTCCCGGCCCTCGTCGTGTACGGCGCCGGGGCCCTCGTCATGGGACTCTCGACGCTCGCACTCACAGGGTGGTGGCTGCTGGCCTGGGTGCCGGCTTACACAGTGCTGGTGGGCTGGGCCCTCTGGCTGGCGTGGACGAAGCGTGAGCGCTCGCTCCTGTCCGGGGTGCTGACTGTCGTGGCCTCGTGCGGGCTGATGGCGGTGCTTCAACCGTGGGGCGCCGACGACCCCTCCCGCTGGCGCGACCTCGCGATCATGCTGGTGATCACGGCGTACTTCGTCGGCACGGTTCTGCACGTCAAAGCACTCATCCGGGAACGCAACGATCCTGCCTCCACCCAGCGTTCCAGGGCTTACCACGCCGCAGTCGCGTTGGTAGCGGTCGCCGCCGTCGGCGCGGGATGGCTGGGATGGTGGTGGCTGCCCTGGGCGGCGGCCCTCGTCGCCCGCTCCGCCTGGATGCCGCGGGCGGCGCGCCGACCCGCCCAGATCGGCGTGGTCGAGATCCTGCTGTCGGCCTGGGCGCTGGGGTTGTCGCTGCTGGGCTGACCACCTGCTGGGGAGCCCTGCCCGACCCTGCGACAGGAGTGGGCAGGGAGTGACGGGTGACCCTCGTTTCGCGCCTGTCAGGCGCCCGCTCAGTAGTAGTAGGGGAACTTCGACCAGTCCGGCGCCCGCTTCTCGAGGAACGAGTCCCTGCCCTCGACGGCCTCGTCGGTCATGTATGCCAGCCGCGTCGTCTCGCCGGCGAACACCTGCTGGCCGATCAGCCCGTCGTCGATGGCGTTGAATGCGAACTTCAGCATGCGCTGCGCGGTCGGCGACTTCCCGCAGATCTTCGCGGCCCACTCCAGGCCCACGTCCTCCAGGTCCGCGTGCGGCACCACCCGGTTCACCATGCCCATCCGGTGCGCGTCCTCCGCGTCGTGGACGTCGCCGAGGAAGAAGATCTCGCGGGCGAACTTCTGCCCCACCTGGCGCGCAAGGTAGGCAGACCCGAAGCCCGCGTCGAAGGAGCCGACGTCGGCGTCGGTCTGCTTGAACTTGGCGTGTTCGCGCGACGCCAGGCTGAGGTCCGCCACGACGTGCAACGAATGCCCGCCGCCGGCCGCCCACCCGTTGACCAGCGCGATCACCACCTTCGGCATGAACCGGATGAGCCGCTGCACCTCGAGGATGTGCAGGCGTCCGAGCTTGGCCGCGTCGACGCCGTCGGCCGTCTCCCCCTCCGCGTACTGATAGCCGGCGCGGCCCCGGATGCGCTGATCGCCTCCTGAGCAGAATGCCCACCCGCCGTCCTTGAGCGCGGGACCATTGCCCGTCAGCAGCACGCAACCGACATCAGAGGAGGTGCGCGCATGCTCCAGCGCCCGGTAGAGCTCGTCGACGGTGTGTGGCCGGAAGGCGTTGCGCACCTCGGGCCGGTCGAGCGCGATCCGGACAGCAGGAACATGCTTGGCACGGTGGTAGGTGATGTCCGTGAAGCTGAAGCCCTGGACCTCGTCCCACAGCTCGGGACGGAACGGATTGCCGGTGTTGCTCATGAGGCGAGCCTAACGGCCCACCGGCGCCGTCGTCGGGCGCCTGGGCGGCTAGCCCCCGGGGGTGCGGAGGAGCTCACCGAGCCGGTCTGGGAAGTTGGTGATGATGGCGTCCACGCCGAGGTCTGCCAGCCAGCGGGCGTCCTCATCCTTGTTCACCGTCCACGGATGCACCTTGATGCCTGCCTCGTGGCAGAGCCACACGAAGTTGGGCTGCTGAATCGCCAGGTAGTGCGGGTGGATTGCGCCGGCGCCGAACCAGGTGGCGTACTTCCACGGGTCGAAGATGCCGTCTGAGATGAGCAGCCCCAGCTGATCACGCGCCACCCGTCCGCGGAGGTTGGCCAGCGAGAAGTGGTTGAAGGACGAGTACAGCACCTGCTCTGTCATGCCCGCATCCCGCACGATCCGCAGGACGTCCTCCTCGAGCCCCGGGTAGAGCACGACGGTGTTCTTGAGCTCGATGTTGACCGTGACTCCCGTGCCTCGGAAGAGGTCCAGCACTTCGCGCAGCGTCGGGATCCTGACGTTGCGACGGCCGGCGAAGCCGTTGGAGAAGTCGCAGTGGCGCAATTCCTCGAGCGTCTGGTCCACCACCCGTCCGAAGCCGTTGGAGGTTCGGTTGATCGTCTCGTCGTGAATGGCCACGATGTGCCCGTCGGCGGTGCGTTGCACGTCGAGTTCCACGCCGTCGGCCCCCATCTGCAGGGCCAGTTGGAAGGCGGGCAGGGTGTTCTCAGGCGCGTAGGCGCTCGCGCCGCGATGGGCCCAGATGGCTGTTGTCACGTCAATATCCTGCCACTCTTTGTCGTTCCTCCCGCCACCACTGACTGGGGTGGAGTGGCCAGGAAAGACGACGAGGCGCCGGGTGCGATGCCCGGCGCCTCGTCCAGCGCGCTCGGAGGGACTCGAACCCCCAACCTTCTGATCCGTAGTCAGATGCTCTATCCGTTGAGCCACGAGCGCTGGCCGAGTGGTAACTATACGTGGCAGGCACTGGTTGGGCAAACGCGCTCACTCGGACAGCGAACCGTCACGCGCCGCGATGTCGCATTCCTGCGAGAGACCGCGGCGGGCATGCGCCATGCTTGATGCCATGCACGACGACACGGCCACGCGCCTGCGGGCCATCCAGGCCAAGGATCCCCGCTTCGACGGGTGTTTCGTGACCGGGGTCACGTCGACGGGCATCTACTGCCGGCCCAGCTGTCCCGCCCGCACACCGCACGCCCGCAACGTCCGCTTCTTCCCCACTGCGGCGGCCGCTCAACTCGCCGGCTTCCGTGCCTGCAAGCGCTGCCTACCGGGCGCGACCCCCGGCTCACCGGCATGGGACGTACGGGGGGACAGCGTGGCCCGGGCGGTCCGGCTCATCAACGACGGCGTCATGGATCGCGAGGGCGTCGGCGGTCTCGCTTCGCGGTTGGGCTACTCCACCCGTCAGATCCAGCGGCTGCTGGCCGACGGCGCGGGCGCCGGCCCGTTGGCCCTTGCCCGCGCCCGCCGTGCGCAGACGGCTCGGACCCTCCTGGAGGCCACCTCGCTCACGCTGCCGGAGGTCGCCTTCGCCGCCGGGTTCTCCAGCCTCCGCTCCTTCAACGCCACCATCCGCGAGGTTTACGACGCCACCCCGAGCCAATTGCGGCGGCCTTCGCGGGGTCCCGGTTCGAGCCCTGACGGCGGGCTCACGTTCGTCCACCTCACGCTGGCGGTCAGGAAACCGTTCTGCCCGTGCAACGTCTTCGGCCACCTCATCGCCACCTCCGTCGCCGGCGTCGAGTCGTTTCACGACGGCGCCTACCACCGCACGCTGCGACTGCCGACCGGGCACGCCGTCGTGTCCCTCCGGCCAGCGGGAGACGGGGTCGAGGCACGCATCGGCCTGAGCGACATCGTCCAACTGCCGACGGCCGTCGCTCGCGTGCGCCGGCTCCTGGATCTCGACGCCGACCCCGTCGCCGTCGACGGTCTGCTCGCGTCGGACCCCCTCCTGGCACCGCTCGTCGCCGCGCATCCCGGCCGCAGGATCCCGCGCGGGGTCGACGGCGACGAAGTGGCCTTCCGGATCCTCCTCGGCCAGCAGGTGTCGACGGCGGCGGCGCGGACCCATGGATCGCGGCTGGTCGAACGGGTCGGCGCCCGCGTCGAGACCGGGATTCCGGGCCTGACGCACCTGTTCCCCACCGCCGCCGCTGTGGCGGAGGTGGCCGACGAAGCCCTGGCCTTCCCGGCCTCGCGCCGCGACACCATCCGCCGACTGGCGCGCGCGCTCGCCGACGGCGAACTGGACCTCTCCGTCGGCGCCGACCGCGACGCCGCCCGCGCGGCGCTGGCCGCCCTCACGGGGATCGGGCCCTGGACCGTCGAGATGATCGCCATGCGAGGGCTTGGCGACCCGGACGCCTTCCCTGCCACGGACTTGGGCGTGATGCGCGCCGCCCGGGAGCTCGGCGTGTCCGTAGGGTCCAGATCGGCAGCCTGGCGACCGTGGCGGTCCTACGCGACCCAACACCTGTGGGCGCTCACGCCCCACGCCGTCAACACGATTCCCGGCGTACCCGGATGCGAGGAGAAGTCATGACCTACAGCGTGATGGAGTCACCCATCGGACCGCTGACGATCGTCCAGCGCGACGGCACACTGATCGCCGTCCTCATGGACGGCCACAGGAAGCCACCGGTGGACACCCCCGACTGGGGTGACCAGGTCGACGACGCGCTCCCGGAGGCCACCCGCCAGCTCACCGAGTACTTCGCCGGGCAGCGCACCGAGTTCGACCTGCAGCTCTCGCCGTCAGGCACGGACTTCCAGCGCCAGGTGTGGGAGGCCCTCACCGAGATCCCCTACGGGGAGACGCGCAGCTACGGCCAGCTGGCCACGGCGATCGGGCGCCCCGGCGCCTCGCGTGCCGTGGGTGCGGCGAACAGCAGAAACCCCATCAGCATCGTCGTGCCGTGCCACCGCGTGATAGGGGCGAGCGGGATGCTCACTGGCTACTCCGGAGGCCCTGAACGCAAGCAGTTCCTCTTGGACCTGGAACGGGCGAACATCGCCGCCTGAGGCGGACTAGCAGAGCCCCTGGCAACGGGTCCCAGGGGCTCGATCACAACTGGCGGAGGCGGCGGGATTTGAACCCGCGATGGGGTTGAAGCCCCAAACCCGCTTAGCAGGCGGGCGCCATAGACCGGACTAGGCGACACCTCCAGTGCCGTCACAGCCTAGCCGAGCGCCCAGCGCAGCGGCAAACATGCGCCACCGGACCGGGGGAGGCTGGGGGCTCAGGCCGCCGTTTCGTGCGCTGCGCTGCCAGTTACACTGGCGCGCAGGAGGAGCCCATGACCGAAGACGGCCAAGCGCGCCGCGCTGCGTCCGGCGATGGCGGTGCGGGTCGAGGCAAGGCCCCGAAGTCCGCGGCCACCCCGACGCGCGCGCTGGAGGACACCCCGCTCGACGATTGGGACAGCCCGGCCGACCTGCCCTTCCCCCACAACGTTCGCCTCCGCATGGCAGCCCAGGAGAGGGCAGCGAAGGGCTCGCTGCGCCGCGCGTCGCTCCTCACCCTCGCCTCGACGATGCTGCCCGGCATCGGTCTGCTCGGCGCCAGACGCCCCGGCCTTCGGGTGGCGGGGCTGGTCGCGGGTGGGTCCGCTCTCGGCGCGGGTGCCTTCATCGCCTACTATGCCGTCGCAAACACCACCCGCCTCGCCACACTCGCCGTGAGCCCCGGCTTCCTCACGGGGGCGACGCTCGCACTGATCGTCGTCGGCCTGGTGTGGGTCACGCTCATCGTCGTCACCCACCTGGCCACCCGCCCGCGCGGCCTCTCCGACACGAGGCGGGCTCTGGGGGCCATTCTGGTGGTGGTGCTCGCGTTCGCCGTGGCGACGCCCACAGCCATCGCCGCACGGTATGCCCGGGACCAGATGCTGCTGGTCGACAGGGTCTTCACCTCCGGCGACGACGAGGTGAAGTCATCCACGCGCCCGACCCTGGACTCCGAAGGCGGCGCGGACCCCTTCGCCGACATCCCGCGGATCAACATCCTCCTGCTCGGGGCGGACGGAAGCGCCAACCGGGCCGACGCAGTCGAGCAGTTCAGCATCCGCACCGACACCATCATCCTGGCCTCGATCGACACCCAGAGCGGCGCGACCACGCTCATCCAGATCCCCCGGAACGTGCAGTACACGCCATTCCCGGAGGGAAGCGAGATGGCAGAAGCGTTCCCGGACGGGTTCCGCGGCGAGCCTGCTGAGGACTGGCTCATCAACAGCGTCTGGGCGCACACCGAACTCGGTTACCCCGATCTGTTCGACGGCGCCACCTACCGCGGCGCCGAGGCGCTCAAACAGGGCGTGGAGGGCATCACCGGCCTCAAGGTGGATTACTTCGCCATGCTCAACATCGACGGCATCCAACAACTGATCGACGCCATGGGTGGGGTCACCGTCAACATCAACCAACGGCTGGCCATCGGCGGCAACTCGGAAGGCAGAAGGCCCTCGGGTTATCTCGAGCCGGGGCCGGATCAGCACCTGATGGGCTACGAAGCCATGTGGTACGCCCGTAGCCGGCTCGATTATTCGGACTACGACCGCATGGCCCGCCAGTCGTGCCTCGTGGGCGCGATCATCAAGCAGGCCAACCCCGCGACGCTGCTGACCCGGTATGAGGCAATCGCCGCTGCGTCGTCGCAGATGGTGGTGACCGACATCCCGCAGCGGGACCTCCCGGAGATCGTCGAGTTGGCGCTGCGCGTGAAGGACGGCCAGGTCAGCCGGCTCGTCTACTCTCCCGGCAAGAACGGCTACTCCTACGAGAATCCGGATTTCGAGGCGATGCAAGCGGCCGTCGAGCAGGCCCTCGATCCGCCGTCGCCCACCACGTCCGCGGCGCCCGGCGTGGAGCCGACGGCGGCCGCGACACCCAGCGCCACCACGACGTCCCCCTCGGCTGAGCCGTCGCCGTCGGCCTCCGAGAGCCCGGTCCTCACCGACGGGGCGCAGAACGTCACCGACGCCTGCGCCTGGTACGGCGAGGAAGGCTGAGGCGGGCGCAGGAGGGGTGCTACCCCTTCGCCGCCTGGAGGCGGGACCGGATGTCCGCGAGCACCTCGTCGATCTGGGCGCGATCCCCGCCTGGGAACAGCAGGTGGGTGCGCCGGACCGGGCCGTGGTAGACGGTCACGTGTGAGCCCTCCTGCGACTGCGTGACCTTACTCACGTCCGCCCATTCACCGGAGTGATCGACCCCGGGCCCCACCAGCCTGTACCCGTCGTCGTCCAAGGTGAGACGGACGGCCAGCCGGTCGAGCGACACGAACGCGGCCACCATGAGCGCCACGCCCGCGACGAGAAACAACGCGCCGACCACGACGACGGCCACATGCCATCCCTGGTTCAGCGCAGCAACCAGCACGACGGCGCCGATGAGGTCCGCACCGGCCGCGGTGACGAACGCGCGCACGGGCGGCTGGGGCTTGATGACGTGGGTGGTCTCGGCCATGGCCCCACAGTACCCAGGAGATCGGTTGACCGGCCGGACGCGGGGCGGTGGCGGCGAGGGTGGGATTCGAACCCACGGAGAGTTGCCCCTCGGCCGCTTTCAAGGCGGCTGCACTAGTCCACTATGCGACCTCGCCAGTGCCCGACCATGTTAGCGCCTCGATGCCGGCGGGTAGGGTGCGGTATCCGAGCAGGGAAGGGACGTGGGATGCCGCCGAAGTCGCCGCTGCCGCCCCGCCACGGCCTGCAGGCCGCCTGGGTGCGCACGCCGGATCGCGATCCGCGCGACCCCCTCCCCTGGCCCACGATGCGTGACTGGCTGGTTCACAAGCTGGCGCCGTCGCCGGAAGATGTCGACGAGATGCTCGAGGGCGGCGTCTTCGTCGACGACCGCGGCCGGCCGTGGACCGGTCGCGAGGAGTACCGTCCACACACCTTCGTCTGGTTCCACCGCGAACTGCGCGACGAGGCCCCGGCCCCCGGCGAGCTCACTCTGCTGTACCGCGACGAGCGGATCGCGGTCTTCGACAAGCCCCACTTCCTCTCCACCATCCCGCGCGGCCGGCACGTGCTGCAGTCGGCCGTGGTGAAGGCGAGGCAGGCTCTGGACCTGCCCGAACTCTCCGCTGCCCACCGGCTGGACCGTGGCACGGCCGGCGTGCTGCTCATGACGACGGAGAAGAGATGGCGGGCCGCCTACCACTCGGTGTTCACAGACCGAACGGCCACGAAGGTCTACCGCGCGATCGCGCCCCACGATCCGGCGCTCCACTTCCCGCGGCGGGTCGAGTCCCACCTGGTCAAAAGGGTGGGCACACTCCAGGCCGACACGCTCGACCTACCGTCGAACTCAGTCACCGACATCGAGCTCATCGAGATCCAGCGCGGCTATGCCCTGTACGAGGTCCGCCCACTCACCGGCAGGACCCACCAGATCCGCGCACACTTCAACGGCCTCGGCATACCCCTCGTCGGTGATCCGCTGTACCCCGAGATCCTCCCCACCGCCATCGATGACTTCTCCACGCCGCTGCGCCTGCTGGCCCACCGGCTGGAGTTTCCGGACCCGGTCGACGGCTCGCACCGTGCGTTCGAGAGCGGTCGCGGCCTCACCTGGCCTGATTGACTCCACTCCGGCGAGCCAAGAGCGACCGCGCTGTCGGGCGCGACGCCCCCTGTGCTCACCGCGTTCCCGGGGTTAGTGTGAAACATGGCACTCTCACGCAAGCAGGCCTCAGAGGCCCTTCCAACCTGGCGTTACCTCCTAGGCCGGATGCATCTCACGGTGGACGCCGGCTCCTTCCCCTCGGCGCTCGCCTTCGTCAACGACGTCGCCCGGATCGCGGAGGACCAGAATCATCATCCCGAGATCGACCTGCGCTACTCGAGGGTCCATCTCGCCGTGGCCAGCCACGACGCCGGAGGCATCACCGACCGCGACGTCGCCTTCGGCTCGGCGGTCGCGGAACTCGTCGCCGCCATGGGCCTGCAGCCGGTGACGTCAGACCTGGCCGAGATCGAGATCGCCATCGACGCGCTCGACATTCCCGCCGTGCTCCCCTTCTGGCGCGCGATCACGGGCTATGCCGACGACGGCCCGGAGGCGTTGATCGACCCGCAGCTGATCGGGCCACCGATCTGGTTCCAGCAGATGGACGAACCGCGCCCGCAGCGCAACAGGGTCCACCTGGACCTCACGGTGGCGCATGACGAGGCGAGGAACCGGCTGGACCGGGCACTGGCTGCAGGCGGGACACTGGTGAGCGACGAGGCGGCGCCCCGGTTCTGGGTCCTGTGCGATCCCGAGGGCAACGAGGTGTGCATCTGCACCTGGCAGGGTCGCGACGAGAACGAGCCCACGGACGGCTAGAGCCGTTGCGGGATGTGCAAACCCCCGTCGACGCACGCGCGTGTGGCAGGGTGGGGGACATGCGCGCAGTGATCGTGGAAGCCCCAGGAGATGTCGACGCCCTCACCCTCGGCGAGGCCCCCAGCCCCATCCCTGGGCCGGGAGAAGTGCTCGTCCGGACGGTTGCCTCCGGCGTGAACCGCGCCGACGTGCTGCAGCGGCAGGGCCACTATCCCCCGCCCCCCGGCGAGAGCGACATCATCGGGTTGGAGGCCTCCGGCGTCGTCGAGGCGGTCGGCGACGGAGTCCGACGTTGGAAGAAGGGCGACGAGGTCGTGGCCCTCCTGGCCGGTGGCGGATATGCCGAATACTTCGTCGCACCCGAGGGTCAGCTCATCGCTCCGCCGCCCGGCGTGGATCTGGTGTCGGCAGCCGGGGTTCTCGAGGTCGCGGCGACCGTCCTTTCCAACCTTCGCGTCGGGCAGCTCGAGCCCGGCGAGGTGTTCCTGGTCCACGGCGGCGCCGGTGGGATCGGCACGTTCGCGACTCAGTACGCCCACGCCCTCGGCGCCACGGTCGTGGCGACCGCGGGGAGCCCTGCGAAGCTGGAGCACTGTCTGGCCCACGGCGCCGACATCGCGCTGGACTATCACGACGACTGGGTCGCAGCACTCAAGGCCGCCACCAAGGGTGCCGACGTCGTCCTCGACATCATCGGCGCGAAGTACCTCGAATCCAACGTGGCGGCGCTGAAACGCCGCGGCAGGATCGTCGTGATCGGGCTCCAGGGTGGCGCCAAGGGCACGCTCAACTTGGGGGCCCTGCTCAGCAAGCAGGCCACCATCACCGCGACCTCGCTACGGTTCCGTCCCGCCGAGGAGAAGGCGGAGATCTGCGCCGCTGTGGAGGCGGAGGTGTGGCCGATGCTGGCCGACGGCCGCATCAGGCTCTCCCCCGAGACCAGGATCCCCTTCGACGACGTGCGCAGGGCCCACGAGCAGCTCACGGGCGGGGACAACGTGGGCAAGATCATCCTGGTTCACTGACGGCGCACGGCCCGGGACGCCCAACACTGCCCCGGAGGGTGGAACCTCAACCTGCGCCTCACCTTTCGGATGACAGATTTCGCGAGGTGGGGGTTCAATGACCCCATGCCTTCTCCGCGCATGCTCCTTCGAGTACTCCTCACCTTCGCGCTCGTGGCCGTCTGGCTGCCCGTCGCCAGACCCGCCGCAGCCCTGGACGCCGCGACCTTCGTCGCCAAGACCTCCGCCTGGGCCCAGGAAGAGGAGCGCGCCTACGGGGTGCCGGCATCGGTGGCCATGGCGCAGGCGATCCTGGAATCCGGTTGGGGCGAGTCGTCTCTGACCAAGAATGCGAAGAACTGGTTCGGCATCAAGTGCTCCTCCACACTCAGTCCGCACCAGAACGGCTGCTACTCCGTCAGCACCACCGAATACGACTCCAGCGGCAACGCCTACACAACGACGGCGCAGTTCCGGAAGTACGACACAGACCAGAACTCGTTCATCGACCACGGCTACTTCCTGAGCCGGCTGACCCGCTACGCCAAGGCCTTCAACTACACGAACAACCCGGATCGCTTCATCGTCGAGGTGCACCTGGGCGGGTACGCCACGGATCCGCAGTACGCCAACAAGATCATCAACCTGATGGTCAAGTACGACCTCTACCAGTACAACGTGACCGCGCCGGCAACCGGCGCCAGTGAGCTGGTGATCCGCCCCCAGACCCAGGCGAAAGTGGGGGCGACGGCGTACGTCACCGGCCTGCTCAGCCCCGGCGGCGCAGGTAGCGAGGTCCTGACACAGGTCTACACAGCTTCGGGGTGGTCCATCGACGAGCTTGTCACCGCGGGGACGCGTGGCCAGTTCTCGATCCCACTCACATTCGGCACGGCCACCGTGGGTACCACCCGCTACCGGGTGCAGGCGACCTCGGCAGCGGGGACCCTGACCAGCGCCGAGTTCACCGTGGACAGGCTGGGGTCGGTCACCGTCCAGTCCGTAACTGGTGTCCTGGTCGGCCAGACCGCACGACTCAAGGGGCAGGCCCTCGGTTACGGCGGCCGGACGATCACGTCCCAGGTACTGGTGAACGGGGCCTGGCAGAACCACACGACGGCCACCGTCAACAGCGACGGAAGCTTTGACCTTCCGTTGACCTACGGGCAGGCCAGCGCCGGCACCCGGACCTTCCGCGCGAGGCTGGTCACCGCAGCCGGAGCCACACTCGTCTCCTCTCAGGTCACCGCCACGTGGGCGGCGACCGCCTACCCAACGATTGAGCAGCGAATCGGAGGCGCCGATCGATACGAGGTTGCTGCCAACGTTTCGAGTCAGCTCCCCGCCGCCGTCGGCTCCTCCGTCGTGGTGGCCTCCGGCGAGGTCTTCACGGACGCACTCAGCGCGGGTCCGCTAGCGGCGTACCGTGGCGCCCGCCTGTTACTGACGAGGGGTGCGTCGCTCCCCTCGTCGGTCACGGCTGAGCTGACTCGGAGTCGTCCCAGTGAGATCGTAATCGTCGGCGGCCCCGGCACCGTCTCGGACGCGGTGCTGGCCGACCTCCAGAAGTTCGGCAAAGTCACCCGCATCGGTGGCGCAGATCGGTACGCGGTATCAGCCGATCTCGCTGCGCGCATTCCAGGCAAGCACGTCGTCATAGCCTCAGGCGAGCTGTTCTCCGACGCCCTGTCCGCCGGACCACTCGCTGCCGAGCTGGGAGGGCCACTGCTGCTGGTGCGTTCTGGCGAGCTGCCCAGCGCCACTGCCAGAGCGCTGAGCTCTATTGCCCCCGAGCGAGTCACCGTTCTCGGTGGTGCGGCCACTGTCAGCGATGCGGTGCTGACTGAAATCGCCAGCATCACTGGAGCCCCGACCAACCGCGTGGGGGGAGCGGATCGATTCGAGGTCGCGGCAAACGTGGCGAAACAATTCTTCGCTTCTTCCGACACCGCCGTAGTGGCGTCGGGTCTGCTCTTTCCCGACGGTTTGAGCGGCACGCCCCTGGCCCACTCAAACAACGCCCCCATACTCTTGAGTACGGCCACGTGCACCCCCTCCTACACCACAGCGGTACTCAACTCGCTGAAGCCAGCATCAACGTTCCTGGTAGGCGGATCAGCGTCCGTCACGAGCCCGACGGTCCAGTGTTGAGTGTCTGTCCAGCAAAGGGGGATAGTGCCACGTATCTCCTCATCCTCGCTGCGACGCCCGAGGGGTCATTTCACAGACCGTCGCCGAGGCCAAGGAAGTCCCTGAGCAGCGCGGCCGACACGACGCCATCGTGCCACCGACGAACAAACTTGAGGTTGCTCTCGGCTTGGAGACGCAACTCGCCGCGACGCTCGCGGATGGACCCGATGACCTCGCGCAATGAATTTGGCGTCGCCTCCAGTATCGACGGCGCTTCTTCCATGCGGTCACGCACCGGTTGGACCATCCGGCCTATCGTGACCCGACCTGCGGCCATGGCCTCCACCGCCGCCACTCCGTAGGAGCCGAACAACAGTTGATCAACCACCACGTCACACGTCCGTACGAGTTCACACACCTCCCGGTGCTGCATGCCCGAGGGTTCCACGTACTCGATCACGCCCTCGTCGTGGAGCTGCTGTAGTACGGGCGAGATGTATTGCGTGCCCTTGATCGGGGGACTCCGCCGGCTGGGGACGTGGACGACGCGCGGCCGCTCCCGCTCCAGCAGCGGGGCGTCCGACGCCCACGCGTCAACGTCTACGACGACAGGCAGCCATGTGCCGCCCGGGAGGTCAAAACCCAGGTCTGGCGTCGAGTAGAACACGGGCCAGCCCGACTCCTCCGCGAAGGCTCGGTTTCGCGCGGTCTGCGCGGTAAGCCTGGCCCTCCACTCCTCGGAACCGACCGAGAAATAGGACCACTTGTCGCGCGCCAGGTGGGCCGCCGGTTCGCGCACATCCGAACCGTGCGCAATGAGGGCCATTGAGTGCCCAAGCGCCTCAAGCCGCCTGGCGTCGGCCGGGAAGTGACCGTGCCTGTCCCAGCGTGCGAACGACTTGAATCCGTCCAGCGCGATATGGGTGGTGTCCCTGAACATCACCTGGGCCCTGGCACCCCACAAAGTCCCTGCACGGAACGCGACGCGGTTGAAGCGGCGGTCGACGTCGAAGCCGAACCCGCCGCCCCGGAGTGGTACACCGGCGAAGGACCATGCCTCGACTGTCAGCACGGCCCTCACCGCCCGCGCCCATGCCGTGGCCTGGCCGGCGTAGTTCGACGGACCGATCGCGAGTACTGGGCGCTGCATGGGGCCAGGCTAGCGGCAAGCCGCGAAACGGTTGGGTAGACTGCGGCGCGGGTGCGCACCGCCATCCACCGGTGGAAGGGACGAAGAAGAGTGAAGATCGCTGTCATCGCCATGGGCAAGATCGGCCTCCCACTGGCCGTCCAGTTCGCCGACATGGGTCACGAGGTGATAGGCGTCGACGTGCAGCAGAGCGTCGTTGACAAGGTCAACGACGCCGTCGAGCCGTTCCCTGGCGAGGCACACCTGCAGGAGAAGCTCTCCGAGTTGGTCCCCGCCGGGCGACTGCGCGCCACCACGGACTACGGCGAAGCGATCCCGGACGCGGACGCCGTTGTCATCGTGGTCCCCCTCTTCGTCAACGACGAGACCTGGCAGCCAGACTTCGGCTGGATGGAGAACGCCACGCGCAGCCTCTCCGAGCACCTCACCCCCGGCACGCTCGTCAGCTACGAGACCACCCTTCCCGTCGGCACCACGCGCACGCGGTGGAAGCCCATGATCGAGGAGATCTCGGGGCTCACCGAGGGCAAGGACTTCCACCTCATCTTCTCCCCCGAGCGTGTGCTGACCGGCCGCGTCTTCGAGGACCTGCGCAAGTACCCAAAGCTCGTCGGCGGCCTCTCCCCGGAGGGTGCCCGACGCGGCGTCGAGTTCTACGAAGCGGTGCTCAGCTTCGACGAGCGCCCCGACCTGCCGCAGGGCAACGGGGTGTGGGACCTAGGCTCGGCCGAGGCCGCCGAGATGGCGAAGCTCGCGGAAACCACTTACCGCGACGTGAACATCGGACTGGCCAACCAGTTCGGCAAGTTCGCGGCCGCCAATGGCATCGACGTCCACAAGGTCATCGAGGCGTCGAACTCGCAGCCCTACAGCCACATCCACCGCCCCGGCATCGCCGTCGGCGGCCACTGCATCCCGGTCTACCCGCGCCTCTACCTCTACACGGATCCCGACGCCACCATCGTGCGCACGGCCCGCGAGGCCAACATGACCATGCCGGAGTACGCCATTTCCCTGGCCGAGGGCGCGCTGGGTGACCTACGCGGGAGGAAGGTCGTCGTCCTGGGCGCCTCCTACCGGGGCAGGGTCAAGGAGACCGCCTTCTCCGGCGTCTTCCCGACTGTCGCGGGTCTTAAGGCGCGGGGCGCTGAGGTGAGCGTCCACGACCCAATGTTTACCGACAAAGAACTCGCCAAATACGGCTTCGACGCCTACCACCTCGGCGAGCCGGTCGACATCGCGATCCTGCAGGCCGACCACCCCGAATACACCTCCCTTACCCCGGCGGATCTGCCTGGCGTGGAGGTGTTCGTCGACGGTCGCGGAACCTGCCCGGCGGACGCGTGGAGGGACGTCAGGTTCTTCCGGCTGGGTGACGGCGAGGCCTGAGTCAGGCCGGCTGCCAGGTCTTCAGCACCCGCACAACGACTTCTGCCGCCTCACCCCGGCCATAGGGAGCGGCGTCTGTCTTCTCCGGAGCCGGACGCACGGCAAGCTCAGCCAACCGGGTTAACTCTGGATCGAGCGCGTTCCAGCCCGTGTCGACGGTTTCGGTCCATTCCGTCTCAGTGCGAATCGTCGTGCACACAGTCTCAAGGAGGAAGGCCTCCTTCTGCAGGCCGCCCGAATCGGTGACCACACCCCGGGCATGGACCACAGCGTTGATCATGTCTGGATAGGTGAGCGGTTCGATGACATGCAGACCTCCACGCTCGATCTCGATACCACGCGCCTCGCAGGTGGATCCAAGTCGTGGGTGGACGGGGAGGTACACGTCAACGTTCAACGACCCCAAGGCGTCGAGAATTGCATCGAGCCGTCCGGGATCATCGGTGTTGTCGGCGCGATGTACGGTGGCCAGCACATAGTCCTGACCTTGCGGAATACCCGGCACGGGCCGCGGATCGGCCAGAACAGCGTCGCGGGTCTGCAGGCAGACGTCGGTCATGACGTCACCTACGAGCACGGCGCGTGAGGCGAGTCCCTCGTCGCTCAAGTGCTGCATCGCCACCTCTGTTGGTGCGAGGCACAGGTCTGCGGCGTGATCAGTCATGACCCGGTTGTGCTCCTCGGGCATACGACGGTTGAACGACCGCAGGCCAGCTTCCAGATGTGCCACTCGAAGATGTTGCTTGACCGCCGCGACCGTCCCCGCGAGAGTGGAGTTAGTGTCACCGTAAACGAGCACCCAGTCTGGCTTCATCTCCATCAGGATAGGATCCAGCTGTTCCAACATCCGCCCGGTCATGACACCATGGCTGCCGCTGCCCACCCCGAGATGCACGTCCGGGTCCGGAATACGGAGATCACGGAAGAACGCCTCGGACATGTTCACGTCGTAATGCTGGCCGGTATGAATGACGCTGTGCTGAATCCCTTCGGCCGCCATCGCCTGGGCAATGGGTGCCAGCTTCACGAACTGAGGACGTGCGCCGACGATACTGACAACGTGCACGGTGTTCTCCTGGGCTTGGGTTCGCTCTCTGACGCACGGCACGCCAGCACCACCAATCCTAGGGTGCGCCGGGCCACCGAGTACGCTTACACCGCTGGAGGGAGGACAACCGCATGACCCTGCTGCTTCCCACGAAGGCAGCTCGCCGCACTGGCGGAGAGTTCTTCATTGCCGCCGTTGCTCTGCTCGTGTTGATCCAAGTGCCCGGCAACACCTACATCGCCCTGCTTCTTCCCCTGTTCGCCCTGCTCTGGAACGGCCTGCGGGTCCCCGACATGGGTCGAGTGAACCCGTATCTGGCGACCTGGCCACTCTGGTTGTGGCTGGGCATCACGCTAATCGCATCATTGATGGCACTGATCTATGACAACGCACTGTTCCAGCGAAACTTCTTCCTCCTGACCGTGGCGACGACCAGTGTCGCACTCTTCGTGATTCCAGATTCCTCCAAGCGGGGAGAACGTGCCCTCGGTACCGGGCTGTGGCTGGGTTTCTCGGCGCTAGCCCTGATCGGCATCGTCGAGGTCGTCACAAACAATAAACTGATTTTCTCGCGCTACCCGGAATCGACTGTCCTGTCCTGGGTTGCCACAAAGCGCTTCCTCACCACCGCCGTGTACCCCAACTACAACGATTACGCGATTGCCCTTGTGCTCCTGGCGGTATTCATCGCAGCCAGATTTCTGGTTGCTCCGCGAGGGCTCGTGGTGCAAGGGGCCCGAGTCGTGGCGGTCCTGGCCCTTAGTGGGTGGATCGTCTACATCGGGTCGCGGGGCGCCATGCTCGGCCTACTGGTTGCGTTGGCCCTCCTCGTCTTCCTCACCGAGCGCGAACGCGACATCCGGTCCATTCCAAGCTGGCTGCTCACCACGCTGACGGCGACTGGGGTGGCGGTGGCTGCCGCGCTCTCGCAGACCAGCTACGTGCAGGACGAGAACGCAGCGGAACGTGGGCGCATCATCGAACGGCTCTGGGCGCTGGCCTCCGAGGATCCCAGCCGGACGCTCCTCGGATTCGGCTCACCGGAGACCCTCACCCGGTTTAGCACGAGTCATTTCAGCGGCCAACTGCTGAACCCTCACAACGTCATCGTGGAGAGCTTCGTCTGGGGTGGGATCTTCGGCGCCCTCGCCTTTGTCACGTGCTGGGGTTTTGTTGCCTGGAAGGCTGTCACCAATCAGTCTGGCACATCGTGGTTTGCCAAGGCCGCCACCGCCGCCACCGTGAGTCTGCCGCTGCTGGGGGTTACCCCAAGCGTGATGCTCCACTATCTGTTTCCGCAATTGCTGCTGGTTCTCGCCGTCGCGACGCTGCGAAGGCGTCCAGTAGCGCCATCGTCACCAACCACGCCGCAACAGCTAGCGCGCCACTGATGATCAACCGCGATAGCTTCGCGGAACTCACTGCGGCGATCTCCGGGTCTGCGGCAGCGCCCAGTTCGTAGGGGAAGTACAACGATCCCTCTCCCGAGCGGCTATCGGCAATCACCTCGGCGAAGGCCACGGCAGCGTCGTTGGCAAGGGCCGCTGATTCCTCGGCCGATTCGCCCGTGGCATCGACCCGGACCGCGAAGGCATTGATCTGTTGGATGTCAACAAGCGCGGAAAAGCTATCGAAGGTTATCGCCTCGTGTGTCACCTGAACCTTCCTGACCAGCTCAGCGCTGTTGCGCGCCACTGCCACATCTGATGCGACGAGGCCGTTGGTCATGGTGCTCTGGGTGGCTTCAGCGTCAGTCGCAGCCTGCGGCACCTCGATGAACAGAATACTGCTGGATTGCCAGGTTGAAGGCGTGGCCAACGCGAATCCGGCCGCCAATGCCAGCACCACGAGAAAGACCGGCAGCCCGCGGAGCCACTGCCTGGATAGGCGCACGAGGTAGCCCCGCAGGTCGACGATCGTGGGTACTTCTTCCGCATTTGCTTGCACGAGCCTCATAGTACCTACACTTGGCCGCCCGCCCGAGGAGGCGCAAACCATGTCAACCGCGATACTGTGAACTGGCTCTTGATCCGAAGTGAGGTGCCCGTGACCCGCGTTGTCTTTCACCATCCCCTGCCTATCGTCGCGGAGGGATTCTCGGGCAGCAGCGTTCGACCCGCTCAGATGCTGCGAGCCCTGGAGTCCGTGGCTGAGGTGTGGCAGGTCACGGGAAGTTCGGCTGAGCGGAAGCAACGTATCGACGAGGTGAAGAAGGCAATGGCGAAGGGGCTGCGGTTCGACGGCGTCTACGCTGAAGCCGCCACGCTGCCCACCCCCCTGACCGACGATGACCGCGTTCCCAGGCACCCGTTCATGGATCCTCTGTTCTTCCGCCACTGCAGGAAGCAGGGAACACCGGTGAGCCTGTTCTATCGAGACGTCTACTGGCGCTTTCCAGGGTTCGGGCACCGTCAGTCGAGGCTGCGCCGAGAGATGGCGCGGGCCTCTTTCCGTTATGACCTCATGTGGTACCGGCGCGCGGTCGACCTGTTGTATCTACCGAGCTTGGCGATGAAGGATCATCTCCCCCAAGCCAAGGGCCTGCCGGCCAAGGCGCTGCCTCCGGCCACTGTGCTGACCGAACCTTCTTCACCCAGCCCTGACGGGCCGCTTAAGCTGTTCTACGTGGGCGGCTTGGGCTCCATGTACGACATCCAGGATTTCGTTCGGGCCGTAGCCGATCAGGACGGCATCGAGTTCACGATCTGCACCCGGGTAGAGGACTGGGAGAGCGTCGCCGACGACTACCGGCCGTTGCTCGGTTCGAACACCCAGGTCGTCCATCAGTCGGGGCCCGCGCTGCGCTCAACGATGGCGCAGGCGCACATATCGGTTCTCTGCGTCCAGCCGAACCTCTACCGCTCGTTCGCGGCACCGGTGAAGCTTTTCGACGGCATCGGGATGGGGCTGCCCACTGCTGCTTCAAACGGCACGCACGGGGGAGCCCTCGTCAATGAGTTCAGGCTGGGCTGGACTGTCGACTACGAGGTGGCTGCCATGCGCGAGTTATTCAGCCGCTTGGCACTGGATCGCAGCGAGATCGAGAGCGCCCGCGATCGCGTGCTGGCCGAACGCGGGAACCACACCTGGCTGGCTCGGGCCGAGCAGGTAGTTCGGGATTTCGCGGAGATCCGTCAGCGCTGAGCCAGGGCGAGTGCCTCGTCTACAAACGCGGCAAAGTTGGCGCTTTGGTCCCAGTGCCGCACCACCTCGTCACGGAATCCACGCCGCCATGCTTCCTCCATTGAGGATGGCAGGGCTTCCTCGATCTGGCCCGCCCACGTCGTCGAGGGTGCGTCCGGGTGGAGGATAACTCCGCCCGGAGGGGCCACTAGCTCTTGAGTGCCGCCGACATCCGTGGCCGCCACGGGGATAGCCCGGCACATCGCCTCCATCAACGAGACCGGCACGCCCTCCGAACTGGACACATTGATCATGAAGTTCCACGGTCGACTCGCATAGGTCCTGGCCAAGACGTCGCTATCCAGCTGACCCAGCCAACTGACCTCGACATTGTCTGGAAGGGATACGGCGCTGGCGCGGAGCGAATCCGCCAGGGGACCCGAACCGGCATGGGACCAACGGATGCGGCGCTGTGGATTGGCCTCCGCGAGGATCCGTAGCGTGTCGATCAGCCTGTCCACTCGCTTCACGGGCATCAAGGACGACACCGACAAGAGATTGAGTTCGTTGTGGTCAAAGGGGATGGGAGCCACGTCATCCGTGATAGATACACCCAACCTCATGCACCTCGATCGCTCAGGCGGCAAATCCCATGATCGTCTCGCGGCGCGCAGCCCGGCTTCACTGATGGGAGCCAGCACATCCACTCTGGACGACATCCACCCACGGAAGGGCAGGCGACGATCCGGCGACAATTCCTCGTAGATGTCGTAGCCATGCGCGCGTGAGAGAATCCGACGGACCGCCTCAGGAGCTCGGAGGGCGCCCAGAGCGTAGAAGTCGAACCAGTATGAATAGACGAGGTCAGTCGGCCTGCCCTGTTCACTGGCCAGATCTCCGAGGGCACGAGCGACTATGGAACCGGCAGCGGACGACACCAAGACGCGCCACAGCGCCTTCGGGGCATAGCTGCCAGCCCTCACTGAGGCGACCACCTCGCGCCACAATGAGGGAGAGGCCAGTTCCAAGAGTCGCTGGCGCTTGGTGTGCCGCTCTCGCAGCTTGCTCAGGCGATCATCTACGACGATACCCTCAGGCAGATCCCTGAGCCGGTCTGTGGTTCGCCAAGGCATCAGGATGAGCTTCACCCCGTCCCTCGACCAGTGGGCGATCTCCGGGGTCAGGAATTCTTCCCCGGGGGCGTACGGATAGACCGATGAAAGGAGCACCACCGTTGCGCGGGACATGAACCAGAGCCTAGTCGGTGGGTTCATGAAGGAGGGGCAACCGACAAGCGAGTAGGCTGAGGCCTACCCACGTTCCATTTGGAGGTTATTGGTGCGCATCCTGCACGTCATCAACGGGCTCGGGACCGGTGGCGCTGAGATGCTCGTCGTCAACCTCGCGGCGGCGATGCGCGGACATGGACACGACGTCACGATCGCCTGTCTGGCTGATGTGGACGGTGTCCCCAACGGCCGTGCTCGCGACCTGACACTTGATGTTCGCATTCTGAGCCCCCACCGGCTGGACCCGCGCCTGCCCCTGCGCGTCGCCGCGCTGGCCAAGGGCTACGACATTATCCACGCCCACTTGTTCCCAAGCCTGTACTGGACGGCGCTTGCCCCAACGACTGTCCCGAAGGTACTAACTGAACACAGCACCTCCAACCGTCGCGCCCACAAGAGCTGGCTCCAGCCGGTCGACCGTTGGATTTATCGACGCTTCGATCGCGTCTTCGCCATCAGCCAGGGAGCTGCAGAGCACCTCGCCACGACTCAACGGCACCCCGCCGAGGCGTTCCCGGTGGTCCTAAACGGCATCGACGGCGAACTCCTGAAACACTCAGCCGCCCGGCGACCTGGTGAACAGCGCATCATCTCCGTGTCGAGCCTGGACAACCGCCGCAAAGACCTCCTGCGGGCTGTCGAGGTACTGGTGCACCTGCCAGCGGCAACACTGACCATCGTCGGCGATGGGCCTGATCGACCGGCCATCGAATCACATGCCACGAGTCGTGGCGTGAGCGATCGCCTGACGCTGGCAGGGCAGCGCTCAGATGTCGCCGACTACCTACGCCGACATGACGTCTTTCTCTCCAGCTCCCGCATCGAGGGCTTCGGCATCGCGGCCGTGGAGGCCATGGCCGCAGGCCTACCAGTGGTTGCGCCAGACATCCCAGGCATTCGCGAGGTGGTGACGCATGAACGAACCGGCCTCCTGTATGACCGCGGCGACGACGCGGAGCCGACGCGTTCACTGACCCGGCTGTTCCACGACGTGCCCCTCGCAGACGGGCTGGCCACGGCTGCCCGAGCTGATGCCGCGCGGTTCACCATCGACAGCTGCGCCGCCAAGTACGAACAGCACTACGCCGACATCACCGGTCAGGTGATGAGCCGCCGGGCAGAGAGTTCCCAGTGAGGAGCCCCGAATCGGGTTCCTGGCACCAGCGACTGATCGGGCGGTTGCGGGATAGTCGACTGGGACAATGGCTAGGGCGTCACGAGTTCGCCAAGCACGTCCTCACGCTAATGACGGGCACGGCCTTCGCCCAGGTCCTCGGCCTGCTCATCTACCCGATCGTCACGCGCGTCTACAGCGCCGCCGAGATGGGCGTCTTCAACCTACTGGCCGCCGTCGTCGGCTTCCTGATTACGATCGCTGGCCTGCGTTACGAGTACGCCATCGTGCCCGCCCGCTCCGACGACGAGGCCCGCACCCTCATATCACTGACGACGCGCACGAACACTGCAGTGTCGGTGACGGCGACCGTGTTGCTGCTGATCTTCGCCGAGCAGGTCGCCGGGCTGCTCAACACGCCCCGACTGGCTGACTGGCTGTGGCTCGCTGGCCCCATGGTCTTCCTGGCTGCGCAAGTTATCATCCTCACCCAGTGGCTCAACCGGAAGAAGTACTACCGGTTTGCCAGCAGCAACCAGATCTCCCAGTCGCTGACCATGTCTGCCAGCCGCGTGGGACTTGGGTTCGCGGGCGGCAACGCTCTGGGACTGGTTGGTTCCCAGATGTTCGGGCACTTCGTCGCCCTGCTCCGGTTGATCCGGCGCGTTGGTCCGGAGGTTCGGGGTCCATTGACAGGGCGCCGCCGCGACGTGGCCAAGAAGTATCGCCGCATGCCGCTGCTCAATGGCCCGAACGCAATGATCGACGCGATACGCCTCAACGGCATCCCCCTCCTCAACGGCCGGTTCTTCTCACTTGAGGCCATCGGCAACTTCGGCGTGGCCTGGCTGTTGATCCAGGCACCGCTGGCTCTCATCAACGGCGCATTGTCCCAGGTGTTCTTCCAACGCATGTCCGTGACCCCACGCGGGGAGATGTTCAGTCTCGTCAAGCGGTCCCTCATCCGATCGCTGTTGCTGGGCATCGTGCCGTTCGCGCTGATCTTCTTCCTCGCGCCCAGGCTGTTGCCATGGGTGTTGGGCAACGACTACGTTCTCGTAGGCGACATAGCCGCCGTACTGGTCCCCTGGCTCTTCCTGAACCTCGCGACGTCGCCCGTGTCAATGCTCTTCATCGTCGTGCACAAGCAGGCAACCATGTTGGTCTTCAGCATCGCCTACATGGTCACCCCGCTGACGATCATGTGGTTCTACCATCCGAGCATAGTTGAGACGATGACGGTGGTGTCGCTGGCGATGGCTGGCCTGCTCGTGTGCTTCTCCCTACTGGCGCTACTGGCCTCACACGCCTACGACGCCGGTCGCACACCAGACCTCCATACTGGGACGACCTGACATGAACGCAATGCGCCGGATCAGCGTGCTGTTCGGCTGGTCCGCCCTGGCCATCATCGCGCTGGGGAGCCTGTTCAATGGCAACTCGGTGGTCATCCTCACCCCTGTCGGCATCACGGCTTGGCTGCTGGGTGCCGTGCCTGCGATCATCGTCGCGCTGGCGCTCCTGCCGTGGGCCCAAGGGCTGCGCAACCTCTGGCAACAGGCGGGTTGGGTGATAATCGCGTTTCTCGCCCTCACCATATGGGGCGCCACCCGCGCTTTCGGCTTCACAGTCTGTGTGACGCACCGCGATGGCGAACCGTGGCCCGTCTGCTACCCAAGTTGGGTCGGCTGGATTCCGGTGCTTCAGGGTGCTGTCACCATGCTGCTGGCCTTCACCGTCGTCGCCGCCGTTCCACGTCGGCAGCTGTGGCGTTGGCAGATCGCCCTCGCCTCCGTTGTGGTGCTGATGACTGCGATCGGGCTCGTCAGGGCGCTGTTTCACCCCCGGGGATTCAACCGCCTCGGCACCGGACTGGGAGGTGCAGCGGTGCTGTCTACCGCGCTGATTGTCACGGTGGTCATCCTGGTGGCGGCAGCGCTCAAGACCAATCGGCGAGCCTGGCCGCTCTGGGGCCTCGCCGTCATCGGGGCCGCAGAGATCTTCCTCACCTTCTCCCGAGCCGGCCTGGGTCTGCTGGCCTTGGCAACGGTCGTTCTGATCGTCATCTGGCGAAAACGCACCGAGCGGTCGGTCTCATCACGCGCCGTGCTGCTCGGGTTGGGCGCCGTCGTCCTCTTAGCCATCGGTGCGGCGGCGTCCTTCCCTCATCGAGCGACGCGTCTGCTGACGCTCGGAGATCCAGCACGCCTGGAGAACATCACCAACGCTCTAGAGCACTGGACGAGCTCGGCCACGACGATCCTGTTAGGCACCGGCACTGCTGGAGTGTGGCCCTGGTTCGGCATCGACGCCAAACTAATCTACGCTCCACGCACAGGAATGATGCGGGTCGAGGGCATTGAGGGCGATCTCCTCGCCAACCCACACAGCACGTTCCTCGGTGTACTCGTCGAGCTGGGTCTGGTGGGAATCGCGCTGCTCACCGTCGTTCTCATCATCCTAGTGAGGGCTGCGCTCCGCCATCAAGGCGACCGGCGCACGGCGTCTGTGCTCTGGATCGTGGTACTCGCCGCTGCGGCGTTCGCCGTCGACACCTACCTCTTCCGCAATCCGGGTGTCTCGTTCGTGTGGTGGTGCGCGGTCTTCGCCGGCCTGGCGCTGCACGGAAAGGCTAGCGGCACTGCTGACGATAGGATTACCGGGGGACAACGCCACAGCAACTAAGGAGTAACAGGTGGACACAGCGAGGCGCACCAACGTGCACTGGCAACGGTTAGCCCTCGCCGCCTGGGACGCTAGCTGCTGGACCATCGCCGCCCTGGCGCTGGTGATCGCCCGATACAGCTTCACCCTCACCAACGCCCAGACCCGTATGGTGCTGGGCTATGCCGCTGCTGCCATGATCGCCCAGCTACTGCTCGGCTATGCGACCAAGTTGTACCGCGGCCGCAACCGGGTGGGCTCCTTCGAGGAAGCCACCCAGATCGCGGTCATCGTGTTGGTGATCGGCATCGTACTAGTGATGTGGTTCGCCTGGTTCGGCTCGCCCAGCTATCCGCGGGTCGTCACGTTCACGGTCCCCTTGGCCGCGCTCATCCTGATGGCCGCTGGCCGGTTCGTGTTCCGCACCTTGCAGGGCAGCACCCAACACGCAGCGACGGCGGAACCGGTCCTCGTCTACGGCGCCGGCAACGCGGGCGCACAATTGGGCCGACTCCTCGCATATGATCCGGACGCCCCGTTCACCATCGTCGGTTTCATTGACGACGACCCAGACAAGCGCAACCTCCACCTCTCGGGGGCGAGGGTCCTTGGCGGTAGGGACAAGCTGACACCCATTGCGCGGGAGCGCGGGATCAAGACGGTGATCGTCGCCATCCCCACGGCCAGCCGGGAACTAATGCGCGACATCTCAAACATCACCGACGAAGCTGGCTTGAAGACGCTTGTCATGCCCCCCACCCGCGAGATCGTGGGCGGACGGGTCGACGTCTCCAGCCTGCACGCGCTAGACGTGACGGATCTGCTTGGCCGCGCCCAGATCCAGACCGACCTCAGCGAGATCTCCGGCTACCTCTCCGGCCGAGTGGTCCTCATCACAGGGGCCGGCGGCTCCATCGGTTCCGAGATCGCCAAGCAGGTGCACCGCTTGGGCCCGAAGGAACTGGTCATGCTGGACCGCGACGAGTCGGGCCTGCACAGCACCCAGCTGTCCATCTACAACAAGGCCCTGCTCGACACGCCGAACATGGTGCTGTGCGACATTCGCGACATCAGCGCCCTGGACAAGGTGTTCGAGGATCACCGGCCGGATGTGGTGTTCCACGCGGCCGCACTGAAGCATCTGCCGATGTTGGAGCAGTACCCCCTGGAGGGGTGGAAGACCAACACCATCGGCACCCGCAACGTGCTGGCGTCGGCCCGCAAGTGGGGCGTCAAGCACTTTGTGAACATCTCCACGGACAAGGCCGCTGACGCCACCAGCGTGCTGGGCAAGACCAAACGCCTCGCTGAGGAACTCACCGCCCACTACGCACGCCTCGTGGACGGGCCGTGGCTCTCGGTCCGCTTCGGCAACGTGCTGGGGTCACGCGGCTCCATGCTGCACACCTTCACCCGTCAGATCGACGCCGGTGGTCCGCTGACAGTTACACATCCGGACATCACGCGATACTTCATGACCATCCCCGAGGCCTGCGAGCTGACGATCCAGGCTGGCGCCATCGGCAGGCCCGGCGACGTCCTCGTCCTCGACATGGGTGAACCGGTGAAGATCCTCGATGTGGCTAAGGGCCTCATCGCGCGCTCGGGGAAGGACATCAAGATCGTGTTCACGGGGTTGCGCCCCAACGAGAAGCTGCACGAGGTGCTCTTCAGCGAGGATGAGAAACGCACGCCCACCAGCCACCAACTGATCTCTCGAGTGTCGGTTCCTCCGCTCGATCCGGCGCTGCTGGATACCGTCGACGGCAGCGATCCCGCATCACTCGGGGCGGTGCTCCATCAGCGAAACTCCCTGCGCCAAAATCAGTTGCCGGAGCGGTAAACCTTGTTGAGACCCGCCCAGATGCGCTCGTTGGGGAACTCCTGTTCAGCCCATTGGCGCGCCTGCCCGCCCTGACGGGTGCGCTCGGCGTCGTCGTTGACGAGCGTGGTCAAGGCGATTGCCAGAGCGCCAGCGTCGTCGACATCGACAAGGAGGCCGGTGTGACCTGCGACGACGGAGTCCACGGCGCCGGTGGCGCGGGTGGTGACCGTCGGGATCCCTGCCACCGCAGCCTCCAGGATGACGTTGGGAAACCCCTCGCGTCTGGTTGGTAGGCAGAGGAGGTCCATGAGCGAGTACCAGGGCCACGGCTGTGCCTGATGACCCAATTCGAACACCCGGAAGGGCAGGGCCTCCAGTTCTCGTGCCAGCCCTTCGTCCTCCACTGAACCCATCAGCGCCAAGGCGACATCGCCATCGGGCCGGAACTGGTCGCTGCGCAGAGCAGCGGCGAGAGTGTCGAAGCCCTTATCCCGAGTGACCCTCCCCACAACCCCGATGACCTTGGTGGCTGCGCTGATTCCGAACTGGTGGCGAAGCTCCTCGCGGCGCCCATCGACTGCTGCCCTGACACCGTCGACATCGACGCCATTGCTGGATCCGGAGCCTATGACAATCGCGCTCCTCCGCCTCGGCAACAGGCGCTGGGCCTTCAGCTCACGGGCGAGACTGTGACTGACCGACACGGTGTGGGTGGACAGCGCGATCGCGATGCGCTCCATTATCCAGAGCAGCGCACGCTTCGACCCGGTCACACCTTCGAGCCGGAGACCGCGCACGACGTAAATCCGCTGAGGAACGCGGCACAGCCAGGCCGCCATCGTGCCCAGAAGCCCCGCCTTGGGAGTGCCGACGTTGACAACATCCGGCCGCAGTTCGCGGATCAGTGCGATCCAGCGCCGCAACGACACGGCGTCGTCGAGTGGCGACGGTTCCCTCTTCATGTCCAACGCGTGGGCGGTGACCCCGGTCCGCGCGGCGACCTCGTCGAAACCCGGTCCTGGCGCCATGGCGACGTGGACGTCCCACCCCTGGGCCGACATCCATTCGAGCTGCCCGCGCAGCAGGGTTACGGCGCTCGTGGGGATCGTCACGCCGTACAGCAGCCGCCGCTGGACCTTCACCGGTGCCCCGGGAGTGATCGGAACCACTTGAGGGTCGCGGTGAGACCCTCGTCAAGGGAGACGGGATCGATGTGCGGGAACAGGCCACGCAGAGATTCGTTGGCGCCCTGCGAGTGCGGCACATCCCCGGTGCGGGCAGGACGGAACTCTCGCTCCAACTCATGTCCGACAAACCCTTCCAGGCGGCGCACCAGATCCAACAGTGAGGTGTTCGTGCCGAAGGCGAGGTTCACCGGTTCGGGGTGGGTCACCCGGCCCTCCGCGGCCTCGAGGAGCACGCGGCACACAGTGCCAACGAAAGTGAAGTCCCTCGACTGGGTGCCGTCGCCGTTGATGGGCAGCGGCTCGCCACGGAGCATCGCGTCGATGAAGATCGGGATGACGGCGGCATACGCGTGGCCCGCATGCTGGCCGGGGCCATATACGTTGAAGAAGCGGAACGCGAGCGTGGTGAGGCCGTAGCACTGCTGAAACGCCAACACGTACTGCTCCGTGGCCAGCTTGCTCACAGCGTACGGACTCATCGCACGGACCCATTCGCGTTCGTGCTTGGGTAGGGCGGGGTTCATCCCGTAGACCGAGCTCGACGACGAACAACTCACGTGCTCCACCTCGGCCCGCCGTGCCGCCTCCAGTACCTTGAGCGTGCCGGTCGCGTTGACTTCATGTGTACGCATCGGATTCTGGATGCTGCGCGGCACCGAACCAAGCGCGGCCAGATGCACCACCGCCTCGGCGCCGGCCATGGCGCGGGTCAGTGCGTCGTCGTCGAGGATGCTCCCTTCGACGAACTCCACGTTCAGGCCATCGAGGTTGACGCGGTAACCGGTGGAGAGATCGTCGATGACCTTGACTGCATGCCCTGCAGACAGGGCCACCTTCACGAGGTTTGATCCAATGAATCCGGCGCCACCAGTGACAAGCAACTTCATGCAGGGGAGCATACTCTCGGTGGCTTCGCTGGTCGGTGACGCTACCTGGACGGGGCGGGCCGATCAGGTATCCTCATGCTGTTCGTCGGACGGGCGCGCGATACCGACACCTCTCCCGCAGAAAGGTCCTGGCATGGGATTCCCCGCTCCTGAAGACTCCGTGATGGCCGTGATAGGCCTCGGCTACGTCGGGCTGCCGCTGGCCGTCGAGTTCGCCAAGTACATCGACGTCATCGGTTTCGACATCAACGCAGCACGCGTTCAGGGCCTCAGCGCCGGCTACGATCACACCCTTGAGGTACCCGACGGCGAACTCGCTGCTGCGCAGCGCCTCACCTTCACCACGGATCCGACTGACATGGAACGTGCAAACGTCTACGTTGTCACCGCTCCCACCCCTGTCGACGCACACAACAACCCGGATCTGACCCCACTCCGTTCTGCGTCGGAGTCGATTGGTAACACGCTGCGCCCCGGCGACGTGGTGATCTACGAATCGACGGTGTACCCCGGCGCGACCGAAGAAGTCTGCGTGCCGATCCTTCAGCAGGTGAGCGGACTGAAGTTCAATGAAGACTTCTTTGTGGGCTACTCCCCCGAACGCATCAATCCGGGCGACAAGGAGCACCGCTTCTCCACCATCCTCAAGGTGACGTCCGGATCGACCCCTGAAACGGCGGACTACGTCGATTCCCTCTACCGGATCGCGGTCACCGCTGGCACCCATAGGGCGCCGTCGATCAAGGTCGCCGAGGCAGCGAAGGTCATCGAAAACACCCAAAGGGACGTCAACATCGCACTCGTCAATGAGCTCGCCCTGTTGTTTAACCGCTTGGGCATCGACACCCATGCGGTCCTTGAGGCGGCCAATACCAAGTGGAACTTCGTCAAGTTCCAGCCCGGGCTCGTCGGCGGACACTGCATCGGCGTCGACCCGTATTACCTCACCTACAAGGCCCAGGAGATCGGATACAACCCCGAGATCATTCTCGCCGGCCGCCGCCTGAACGACGCCATGGGTCGCTATGTCGCAACCGAGACGGTGAAGGGGATGGCGAGGAATGGCCTTGTAGTGAGCAACGCCCGCGCTCTGATCCTGGGGTTGACGTTCAAAGAGAACACCCCAGATCTCCGTAATACCAAGGTCACCGACATCGTCGAGGAACTTGAAAGCTACGGCATCGACGTCGACGTGCACGACCCCTGGTGCTCCGCAGAAGAGGCACTCACGCTTTACGGCGTGACGCTCATCGACGAACCAGACAAGGGCGCCTACGACGCTGTCATCCTCGCAGTCGGGCACGGGCAGTTCCTGGATCGCGGTCCCGAGTGGGTGCGCGAGCTAGCCGCGAACAATGGCGTGGTGTTCGACGTCAAGGGCATCCTCCCGACCGGCCTGGCCGATATGGCGCTCTGAGCAGCCCAACCGCACGCCGTCAGCGGTGAGGGCGGGTCGGGATATTCTTGCCGCGTGAACGAACGCATCTTCCTGTCCCCGCCCGACGTCACACAGCTTGAACGAGACGCGGTCAGCCGTGCTTTCGACGGCGGGTGGATTGCGCCCCTGGGGCCGGAGGTGGACGCATTCGAAGCCGAACTCGCGGCTTTCTGTGGACGTCAGCACGCCGTCGTGCTCTCGTCGGGCACTGCGGCACTGCACCTTGCTGGGCTGACGATGGGCTTCGGCCCCGGCGACACGGTGATCACTGCCTCGATGACGTTCGCCGCTACGACCAACGCCATCACCTACACGGGGGCTGCCCCTGTCCTCGTCGACTGTGACGCGCAGGGGTCGATGGATCCGGAACTAACGCGTCACGCCGTCGAAGACCAACTCAAGAAGGGCGCGACGATCAAGGGAATCGTTCCCGTCGACCTACTGGGCCACGTCGTTGATCACGAGGCCTTGAAGCAGGTCGCGGACGAATTCGGTCTCCATGTGCTATCCGATGCCGCCGAATCGCTGGGCGCCGTGCACCAGGGACGCCCGGCGGCGGCCCACGGCGACAGCGCCATCGTCTCCTTCAACGGGAACAAGGTCATCACCACATCCGGTGGCGGCGCGGTGCTCACCGACGACGTGGACGAAGCCAAGCACATCCGATATCTCGCCACCCAAGCACGTCAGCCAGTGCTGCACTATGAGCACACCGATGTGGGCTATAATTATCGGCTCTCAAATCTGCTGGCCGCAATGGGGCGAGCCCAACTCAGCAGACTGCCTGAGATGCTGGAGCGCCGACGCCAGCACCGCCTGCGCTACAAGAAACTCTTCGGCGGGATCCCGGGAGTCGCTTTCTTCGGGCAGCCCGACGGGTCAGAGCAGCACATCGGCAGCGGCCACGACCACGACAACTTCTGGCTCACGTCGATCATCGTCGACCCCGAGGAAGCGCCCTTCACTCGCGACGATCTCCTGCAGGCCCTCACCCAGGACAACATCGAAGCGCGCCCTGTCTGGAAGCCGATGCACCAGCAGCCGGTCTTCAAGCATTTGGTGGCATATGTCTCCGGCGCCAGCGAGCACCTCTTCGCTACCGGCCTTTCGCTGCCGAGTGGTTCGGCCCTGACGGACCCGCAGATGGATAGGGTTGAGGCAGTGATCCGACAGGTCCTAGATCGGTGAGCCGCTTTCGTCCATACGATCTGGTAAAACGGGCGATCGATGTCGTCGCGGCCGCGGGCCTGTTGGCGGTCACCGCCCCGATCCAAGTGGGCGTCGCCGCTCTGGTGCGTGTCAAGCTTGGCTCGCCGGTGTTGTTCCATCAGGAACGGCCCGGCCGCAACGGCCGACTGTTCAAGATGGTGAAGTTCCGCACCATGCTCGAGCCCACCGCGGATTTGGTCACCGATGAGCAACGCCTCACGCGGTTCGGCAAGCTGCTGCGCTCCACCAGCCTCGACGAGTTGCCGGAACTCTGGAACGTGCTCAAGGGCGACATGTCGCTCGTGGGCCCCCGCCCGTTGCTCCCGTCCTACCTGCCGCTCTACACGCCTCGCCAGGCGCGACGTCACGAGGTCCGGCCGGGGATCACGGGGCTGGCCCAAGTCAGGGGCCGCAACGCGTCGAGTTGGGGGGAACGACTGGCCTGGGACGTGACCTACGTTGATCAGCGCAGTCTGGTCCTGGATCTGCGGGTACTCGTCGAGACAGTTGCCGTGGTGCTGCGACGCGACGGTGTGGCCGAGGAAGGCGCGGTCACCCGCACTCCCTTCGAGGGAGCTCCGGATACTGGGTCAACTAGCGCTGAAGTTCGCGCCCGGGGTTCCCGACCACGGTGACGCCGTCGGGAACGTCGCGGATGATCACTGCTCCCGCCCCGATGGCGCTCCACGCGCCGATCCTTACCCCCGGGATGATCGAAGCCCCCGAACCAATGTGGGTGCCCTCCCCCACCATGACGCCGCCCGATAGCACCACGCCCGGTGAGATGTGCGCAAAGTCTCCCACCACGCAATCATGGTCAACCGAAGCGCCGGTGTTGATGATGCAGTGTCGGCCGATGGCGGTAGCCGGGTTGACGATCGCGCCAGCCATGGCGACGCTGCCCTCGCCGATCTCGGCACGCGAGGAGACGCAAGCGCCGGGATGAACGAGAGCGGCGACACTACGTGGCAGGGTCTCGGCGATGCGCCGTCGGGTGTTGTTATGGCCGATGGCCACGACATAGGCGACGTCGTCCGCAGGCGCTGCCACAACGTCGTAGCCCCAGAGACTTGGCTGCTTCGGCGTGTCGTCCACGAAATGGGCGATGTCGTAACCGAGCAACTCGGCAATCTCAGCGACGACCTTGGCATGCCCTCCTGCGCCATACAGCCCGAGACGTCCCGCCATGAACACATTCCTTTCGCACCACCGCCGGGAGAACCGGCAGGTCCTGGTTGCGGCACTACACTAACCGTGCAGAACCCAGGAAGGGGTGTTGGTGATCAAGACTCGTCGGCAGGTCAAGGTCCGGCACCTGTCCACGGTGCACGATGTGCGCGACACTCGCGTCACGTACAAGGAGTGCCGCCATCTGAGCGAAGCGGGCTATGACCTTGCTCTCATCAACTGCAACCCAGGCGACACCACGCTTGCAGGTGTCCGGGTCATCGGATTGGGCGCGCCACGTAACCGGCTACACCGGATGTTCGTGAAATCTGTCTCGATGGCGCGGCGAGCGCTGCACGAGAACGCCGACATCTACCACTTCCACGACCCCGAGCTCATCCCTGTCGGCATCGTGCTGAAACTCCGCGGTAAACGGGTGATCTATGACGTGCACGAGGACGTGCCCAAGCAGATCATGCACAAGTTCTGGATCCCGACGCCCATGAAGAAGCCGCTGAGCCTCGCCGCACACGTGTTTGAGCGAGCGGCAACCAGGCTCGTCGATCTGTTCGTGGCCGCCACCCCGACGATCGCGGAAAAGTTTCCACAGGCCAAGACGATCGTCTGCCAAAACTTCCCGGAGAAGGATCTGGCCGAGCACAAGAACAACACCCCTTTCGAGGACCGACCGTCAGCGTTCGTCTACGTCGGTGGCCTCTCGCGTCAGCAGGGGCTCTTCAGCATGCTCGACGGCGCCGCCCAGCTGCCCGATGACGCCGTCGGTGACCTGGCAGGGAAGTTCAAGGAGTATGAGGACGAGGCACGTGCACACCCCGGGTGGCAGCACGTGCGTTGGCACGGGGTGCTTGAGCGCGACGGCATCGTCGCGTTGTTGAACCAGGCCCGCACCGGCGTCGTCCTCAACCATCCAATTTCGAACTACCTGGAGGCCTACTCCACCAAGATGTTCGAGTACATGGCCTGTGGGCTTCCCGTGGTCACCTCCGACATCCCGCTGTGGAAGGAAATCGTCGAGGGTTCAGGATGCGGCGTAGCGGTCGACCCCTTCGATGCGGCCGCAGTGGAAGCCGCCGTCCGGCGCTACCTGGACGACCCTGAACTGGCCGCAAGCGACGGGGAACGAGGTCGGCAGGCGATTTTGGCGCGCTATAACTGGAGCTTGGAGGGTGCAAAGCTGGTTGCCGCCTACGACGCGCTCTGTGGCATCCGCCCCGTCACAAGTCAGATCATGTCGGAGCACTAGACTGAACTGGACCTTCGATCAACTGGAGACTTCACATGGCTGAGCCCAGGATTCTGCCTTCGGCAGACCTCGATGACAACGTCAACATTGGCGACGGATCCTCCATCTGGCACCTTGCGCAGGTGCGCAGCGGAGCGGACATCGGAGAGAACGTCGTCGTCGGCCGTGGCGCCTACATCGGCACCGGCGTGCACGTCGGCAACAACTGCAAGATCCAGAACTACGCGCTCGTCTACGAGCCCGCGTACCTGGAGGACGGCGTCTTCATCGGCCCGGCTGCAGTCCTCACCAACGACACGTTCCCCCGGGCGATCAATCCCGACGGCACCGCCAAGAGCGCGCACGACTGGGAGCCGGTCGGAGTGACGCTCAGGCAGGGCGCCTCGGTCGGCGCCAGGGCCGTGTGCGTGGCGCCGGTCACCATCGGAGCATGGGCGACGGTTGCGGCTGGCTCAGTCGTCACCCGCGACGTCCCGGATTACGCGCTCGTCGCGGGCGCCCCTGCCCGGCGCATCAAGTGGGTGGGCCGATCCGGCTTCCCGCTGGAGCAGACCGGCGACAACACCTACCGGGACCCCAAGACCGGCGACGAATTTGAGCAGTCCGGCGACACTCTGAGACTCGTAAAGGAATCCGCATGACGTACGACTTCATCCCTCCCGCGAAGCCCTTGATCGGTGACGAGGAGCGCGCCGCGGTGGACCGCGTCCTGCAATCAGGCATGATCGCCCAGGGCCCGGAGGTGGCCGCCTTCGAGACCGAGTTCTCCGAGCACTTTCAGCTCGGGCGCGCATGCGTGGCGGTCAACTCAGGCACCTCGGGCCTCCACCTCGGCCTGTTGAGCTGCGGGATCGGTGCAGGCGACGAAGTCATCGTCCCCTCCTTCACGTTCGCCGCGACGGCCAACTCGGTCGCGTTGACCGGTGCCACGCCCGTGTTCGCCGACATCGCGGAGGACGATTTCACGCTCGACCCCGCGTCGGTCGAGGCCTCCGTTACCGAGCGCACCAAGGCGATCATGCCAGTGCACCTCTACGGCCACCCCGCCAAGATGGAGCAACTGCGCGCCATCGCGGACAAGCACGGACTCATGCTGTTCGAGGACGCGGCGCAGGCGCACGGCGCCGCACTCAACGGCACCCCCGTGGGCGCGTTCGGTGAGTTCGCCATGTTCTCGCTCTACCCCACCAAGAACATGACCTCGGGCGAGGGCGGCATGGTGTCCGCGGCGAACGCGGAGATCGAGCGGAACCTCCGCCTGTACCGCAACCAGGGCATGCTCCAGCAGTACCACAACGAGGTCGTCGGACTGAACAACCGCATGACGGACATCCATGCCGCCATCGGCCGGGTGCAGTTGACCAAGGTGGGGGCCTGGACCAATTCCCGCCAGGAGAACGCTGCATTCCTGTCCGCCAACCTCGAGGGCGTCACTCCCCCGCCTATCGCCGACGGCGCCGTGCACGTGTTCCACCAGTACACGGTCCGCGTCGCAGGTGACCGCGACGGGCTGTCCAGGGCGTTGAAGGAGGAGTACAACGTGGGCTCCGGCATGTTCTACCCCGTACCCAACCACCGCCTCAAGCCCTTCATGGCAGACGTCGAGCTGCCGGAGACGGAGCGCGCGGCGAAGGAGTGCCTGTCGCTGCCTGTGCACCCCTCCCTCAGCCAGGCGGACCTCGAGCGCATCGTGATGGCCGTCAACGCCCTCGCGAAGGCCGGTGCGTGAGCATGGCCAACCTCCGCGCCGGCCTGATCGGGCTCGGCATGATGGGGCGCCACCACGCCCGGAACCTTCGCTCCATCGATGGTGTGGACCTGGTGGCCGTCGCAGACGCAGCAGGCGACCCGCATGGTCTCGCGGGCGACCTCGAGGTCCTCCCCGACATCGACGCCTTGCTCGCGCAGGGTCTGGACTACGTCGTCGTGGCCGCGCCCACCATGTACCACGAGGAGATCGGCCTGAAGCTGGCCGAGGCCGGCGTGCACGCGCTCATCGAGAAGCCCCTGGCGAAGACCGTGGAGGGGGCCCGTTCCCTGGTCAAGGCGTTCGCCGACAAGGGGCTGGTCGGGGCCGTCGGCCACATCGAGCGCTACAACCCCGCACTCCAGAGCCTGCGTAAGCGGCTGGAAGCCGGGGACCTCGGGGACCTGTACCAGGTGTGCACCAGGCGTCAGGGCCCGTTCCCTGCCCGCATCGCCGACGTGGGTGTCATCAAGGACCTCGCCAGCCATGACATCGACCTGACCGCTTGGGTGACCCAGCGCAAGTACGAACTGGTGGCGGCACGCACCATGTTCAAGGCCGGCCGCGAATACGAGGACATGGTCTCCGCCACCTGCCAGCTCGAGGGCGGGTTGATGTCCAACCACCTCGTGAACTGGCTGACTCCAACGAAGGAGCGGCTCACTGTCGTCACCGGCGAGAAGGGCATGTACATCGCGGACACCCTCACCGCCGACCTCACCTTCTACGCCAACGGCAGCATCGTCAACACCTGGCACGACATCGCGCAGTTCCGCGGCGTGTCCGAGGGTGACGTGACCCGCTACGAGATCCCGAAGCCCGAGCCTCTGCGCACCGAGCACGAGAACTTCCGCGACGCCGTGCTGGGCAAGGAGGCGGACATCGTCACCCTTGAGCAGGGCGCACGCGTCGTCGAGGTGTGCGAGGCCATGATCGAATCCGCGAGGACCAATCGGTTCATCACCATCGACTGAGGCCCGCAGCGTCCTGGTCTGAGCCACTCAGGCCAAGACGTTCAAGCTGGACCACGTGCCTCCGGCGGGATGCGCGAGGGTGACGCGGGGCAGCAGGCTGCCGGTGCCGGTGCCTGGATAGAGGTACATTGCGCCGCTACTCCTCTGCCGAGCAACGAGATCAGGGGACCTGTCACCGTCGAGGTCGGTCATGCCCTCGATCATGTCCATCGCCCCCCAGCCGGTCCCGAGCCTGGTGCGCGCGAGCAGGCTCCCCGTGCCGTTCCCGGGGTAGAACCACAGGTACCCAGTGCTGCGCTCACGCGCGATGAGGTCGGGATCGCCGTCGGAATTAAAGTCTCCGGTGGAGACGAGCACATCCATGACGTTCCACCCAGTGCCGATCCGTTGGCGCTTCTGACCGCTGAATGTGTCGCCCTTGTAGAGCCAGAGCTCCCCGGTCGACTTCTGCACGGAGAGCAGGTCCGTCCTGCCGTCGCCGTTGAAGTCGCCGACGCCGGCTATGTCGCCCATGCCGTTCCAGCCGTTGCCGATCCTCTTGCGGGTGGGCCCGCCGTACCCGTAGCCGACGTAGAGGTACAGGTCGCCCGTCGAAGACTCTCTGGCGACGAAGTCGCTGCTGCCGTCGCCGTTGGCGTCACCCACCACCTCGAGGAGGTTCATCACACCCCAGCCCGTGCCAATCTGCTGCCTGGTGAACTGTCCCCGCTCGTTGCCCGCGTAGCGCCAGAGCTTCCCGTCGGGACTGCGTGCGAGGAGGTCGTTCTTCCAGTCACCGTTGAGGTCGTTGAGAAATCCGGTCATCGTCGGCAGCGGCTTCGCGAATGCCGTGAACTGGTAGGTGCCGCAGGTGCGGTCGTAGTCCCGGGTGTCGTCGTACCACTGCGAGATGAGTACGGGCCCGCCGGAGAAGCTCGCCTGCGTGCAGCGGTCCAGAGCCTCGTTCGCATAGTCGAGCCGACCCGCAGTGGCCCACACGGGGACAGCGGGGAGCTTCCAGCCACCGACGATCTCGTTCCACCCATTCGTGAAGGAGTAAAGACCGTATGCGTAGCCGGAGTCGGACAGACCCCTCATGAACCCCTCCACGACGGCGCGGTTCAGCGCACGCTTCACCGCAGTCCCGCTCGGCCACGGCTGCGCGGGCCGGGGTTCCACGTCGATCCACACCACCGGCGGCCTCCACCCGACCTGGGACAGGTAGGCCACCGAGTCCTTGGCCTGCGCGTAGCCGACGTTGCTGAGTCGTGCCGCCAGAGTGGTGGACCGCCATGGTCCCCACGTGCCGTACTTGGTCAGCTGGGCCGCAGTGGGATATGTGGCCATCCCGTACGCGTGCGCGGGCTTGGACCGCGACGTCGCCCACTGCACTTGACTGACGAGACAGGGGTTGAGCGTGAACGCCAGCCCTCGCGTGAGCCCGATGATGACGAACTGAGTGGTGGCCGGCGGCATCGGGAGGCCGTACCCCGCGGGCGCCGGGCATTGGGGCCACGACACATCGTGGCCGAAGAGGTCCGCGGCCTCGGCGCGGGGAGCCCCCGAGAAGGACGCGAGGACGACGAGGACTGTCACTAGAAGACGCGACACGATCGCTCTTCTTGACGTCCGCTGCTGCGCTGACATGTCAAGGGCCACTGGTTTCTGCCCGGAGGCGGACATGAAACCTGCCCGGTAGCGGTCACGAGAAGTGCCCGGTGGTGGCCATGGGATCTGCCCCAGGGGGTTGTTGGCCATCCACCTCGGTCGAGGGCGTGGTTAGTGCAAGGGGGTCACCCCCCGGCCGGCGAGTGCTTGGGTGAGGCGGACGCTGTCGCCGCTGGTTTGGCAGACGTGGGCGTGGTGGAGGAGCCGGTCGACGGTGGCGGTGGCCAGCGTTTTGGGCATGAGTTCGTCGAAGCCGGCGGGGTGGAGGTTGGAGCTGATCGCGACGGAGCGTTTCTCGTAGGCGGCGTCGACCAAGCGGTAGAGGCCCTCGGCGGCGTCGTGGGACACGGGCAGCAGGCCGATGTCATCGACGACGACGACGTCGGCGCGCAGGATCCGGGCGATGGCTTTCGACACGGTGTCGTCGGCGCGGTGCCGGCGCAGCAGGAGGCCGAGGTCTTCGAGGGTGAACCAGGCGACGCGTAGTCCTTGTTCGACGGCGTGTTGGCCGAGTGCTTCGAGGAAGAACGTCTTCCCGGTGCCGGAGGGGCCGCAGACGACGAGGTTCTCCCGCCGACCGACCCATTCCAGGGTCCGGAGTGCTTGTTGGGTGGGGGCCGGGATCGATGAGGCGGTCGGCTGCCAGGCGTCGAAGGTTTTCCCGGTGGGGAACCCGGCGGCGGTGCGGCGGGTGGCGAGCGCGGAGCGTTCCCTTCCGGTGACCTCTTCGATGAGGAGGGCCTTGATGATTTCGGCGGGGTCCCAGCGTTGCGCTCGGGCGGTGGCGAGGATGTCAGGTGCCTGGGCCCGCATGTAGGGCAACCGCATCCGGCGCAGCAGGCCTTCCAGATCGGCCGGTAGCGGCGGGGCGACCGGGACTCCCGCGACGGGGACGGCGACCTTCGGTGCGGTCATGAGGCGATCTCCTGGGCGGGGTTGGTGCCGTAGGTGGCCCAGCCGCGGGTGCCTTGGGTCAGGGACTGGTCCTCGCTGGCCTGCAGCTGTTGGGGGTGGGGTCGGCTGCGGTGGTGGTCGAGGATGGAGGCGAGGTCGGCCTCGGCGAAGCGGCCGTGGACGGCGGCATGCCCCAAGGCCCAGTCGACGTCGGCGGGGTTGAACAGGCGTGCCAGCTGGACCGCGGCGGCCATCTTGACCCGCATCTTCCCGGTGCCCGCGTGAGCGGCCTCGACCAGCCAGATCCGCGCCCCTTCACCGAGGGCGAGGAACTCGGTGTCAGCGACCGTCTTCGCCCTGGGTGACCGCTCCAGGGCCCCGGCCGGGGCGGGCGGGAAATGCAGCCCCTCAAGCATCGGCGTGCCTGGGGTGGCGCGTCGGTGGCGGGCGACCTCGACCGGGCCCGCGTCGTCGAGGTGGCAGATCACGATCTGCTCATCCGCGCCGCGGCCGTGGACGCGGACCCAGACCGTCTCGCCGCAGAGCCGGTGAGGGACGGAGTACTGGCCGTGTTCGAAGTTCACCATCGGCGTGTTGTCCGGCACCACCCTCGTGGTCCCGAACGCGACCGTGAACGGCGCCGCGGCGACAGGATGCAACCGTGGGCGTTCCTCGGCCAGCATCTCGGCCGGGGCCCGGCGGGTGACCCGATGCGGGCGGGCGTTGACCAAGTCGCAGAACGCCTCGCAGGCGGCTTCGAGGTCGGCGAACGTGTCGTAGGCGTCGCGCAGGTTGGCGTCGGTGGGCACCAGGTCGGCCTTCGCGAGCTTCACCGATGATTCGGTGCCGCCCTTGCTCGCCGGGTCCGCCGGAACACATGTGTGAACCGTCACCGCATAATGCGAGGCGAAGGCGACCAGCTGCTGGTTCCGGACCGGGATCCCGGCGATGTGCTCACTGGTGACGGTCTTCTCGTTGTCGGTCAACACATACGTCGGGACGCCCCCGATCCGGCGGAACGTGACATCCAAGGCGGCGAACACCGAGGGCAGGGTCTTGTCCCGCAGCGGCAGCACCACCCGGAATCTCGACCACGCGACCCAGGCGACGAACAGGACCGTCTTGACCCCGTCGATCAACGGCCCGTCGCCGTAGTCGTACTGCAACCACATCCCGGGCTCGGTCACCCACGGCCGATGAACCCGGCGGTTCCCGACCCGGAACGCGGTCTTCGCGGCCGCGACCGCTCGGCGGGTGGTGCGCTCCGAGCCGGTGTAGCCCAGCCACTCCAGCTTCTGGTGGACCCTGTCGGCGCGGACCTTCCCCTTCGACCGCTCGACCCACTCCTCGACCTTCTCCAGGTAGTCGTCGATCAACTGCGGCCGGCGGGCCGTCCCCGACGGCGGGCCACCCAGCTTGTCGCGGGCCTCCACATAGCGTTTCACCGTGTGATGGGAACACCCCACCAACTCGGCGGTGTCACGCAACGACCCGGTCAGATCGTAAGCATCCAAGATTTCCATGATTTCCTCGGCAGACTTCAAGATGTCCCTTCCCGGGTGACGAACAGTGCTTCAGCACCACTCATCGCACTCGAGGAAGGGACGCCGACCGCGGACGCGGCAGGCAACGGATGTCGTGTCGGGCAGATCCCATGGCCACCACCGGGCAGATTTCATGACCGCCAGCGGGCAACTACATGACCGTCACTGGGCATTTTTCCGTGTCCGCCGACACTGACATGACGCCCCCATCATTTGGCCCTGCATCCATAGTGCGCCTGTCCATGCCAAAGCGCCATGGCCGAGACCCGACGTTCAGCGGTCACGCCGGCCGGACGGCCCTGCTGGTGCGGGTGACGATCATCTACAGTGTCTCCGTGTCCAAAGTCCTGACCTCCCTTCCCGTCGGCGAGCGCGTCGGCATCGCATTCTCCGGCGGCCTCGATACCTCCGTCGCCGTCGCCTGGATGAAGGAGGCAGGGGCCGTCCCCTGCACCTACACCGCAGACATCGGCCAGTACGACGAGCCTGACATCGAGTCGGTGCCGGGCCGCGCGCTGCAGTACGGGGCGGAGCTGTCGCGACTGGTGGACTGCCGGACCCAGCTCGTCGAGGAGGGACTCTCGGCCCTGGCCTGCGGCGCATTCCACATCCGCTCCGCCGGCAAGGCGTACTTCAACACGACCCCCATCGGTCGCGCTGTCACCGGCACGCTGCTGGTCCGCGCGATGGCCGACGACAATGTGTTCATCTGGGGAGACGGCTCCACCTACAAGGGCAACGACATCGAGCGGTTCTACCGCTACGGCCTCATGGCCAACCCGCAGCTGCGCATCTACAAGCCGTGGCTCGACGAGGAGTTCGTCCGCCAGCTCGGCGGCCGCGACGAAATGAGCCAGTGGCTCACCGAGCGCAAGCTCCCCTACCGCGACTCCAAGGAGAAGGCCTACTCCACCGACGCCAACATCTGGGGCGCCACGCACGAGGCCAAGACCCTCGAGGACCTTGACGTGTCACTCGAGACGGTCGAGCCCATCATGGGCGTCAAGTACTGGGACCCGACCGTGGACATCGCCGCCGAGGACGTGAGCGTCCGCTTCGAGCTCGGCCGCCCCGTCGCGATCAACGGAGTGCGCTTCGACGACCCGGTGGCGCTGGTCATGGAGGCCAACGCCATCGGCGGCCGCCACGGGCTGGGCATGAGCGACCAGATCGAGAACCGCATCATCGAGGCGAAGTCCCGCGGCATTTACGAGGCACCCGGCATGGCGGTGCTGTGGATCGCCTACGAGCGGCTGCTCAGCGCCATCCACAACGAGGACACGCTCGCCAACTACCGCTCAGAGGGCCTGCGCCTGGGCCGCCTGCTGTACGAGGGAAGGTGGCTGGATCCTCAGTCGCTCATGTTGCGGGAGTCCATCACGCGCTGGGTGGCCTCCGCCGTCACCGGCGAGGTGGACCTGCGGCTCCGTCGCGGAGACGACTACACCATCCTGGACACCCGCGGTCCGCACCTGTCGTACCAGCCGCACAAGCTGTCCATGGAGCGCGTCGAGGACGCCGCGTTCGGGCCCACAGACCGCATCGGCCAGCTGACCATGCGCAACCTGGACATCGCGGACTCGCGCGAGAAGCTGGAGCTCTACGCAGCCCAGGGCACGCTGCTGTCGAGCCACCAGGACCTCATCGGACGGCTTGAGGCGGGCGGCGCGGCCGCCATCGCCGAGTTGGGCGCCACCGGGCCCTCCGACGTCGACGAGGCCGTGGCAGGTTCCTCGATGGAGTCCGGCACCGACTGAAGTCCCGGCGCTCAGCACGCGCACGGCCCGCCGTGCAATAGCCGAAAGGTAACACTTCCCGCTTCCAGGTGAACGGCGGGTAAAGCACCCTGTCACGGGCACGTCGACGACGGCCGCGGAGCGTGTCACGCTCGCCATTTGAGTATCCGCACTCAAAAGCGCTGCGTTGCCTACTCACCTTTTTCGGGTAGCAGCGCCCATCGTCGAGCGCCCGTCCACCCGCTTCCTCTTGGGACCGTTGATACCGGGGATGCAGTCCCCTGACGATAGCTTGAACAAGGGGGCAGTTCATGGCCGAGGTGACGCCGTGCGTGAAGTATCCGACCATCTTTCTCCACCCTCTGCTCGAGGACGGAGCCTCTGCCGGGTCAGGAGGCGAGCGCCGTGAGCAGTCGATGCTCGAGTCGCAGGCTGACGCGATGTGCGCCTCCTGCCCACTTCAGGCCCGATGCCTCACGGACGCCGTGACCAGGTTCGACGTATCCGGCTTCGTCGCCGGCACCACCCGACGCCAGCGCCAGGAGATCCGCCTGCGGCTCGGCGTGGAGGTGCCGCCGGACAATCTCGACGCGCTGGCCGGGGCACCGTCGGGCCGTCAGTTCGACCGCCACGAGATCCACCGGCTCCGCACCGCGCACCCCACGCAACCGCTCAGCGTCCTGGCGTCGAAGATCGGCTGCTCGGTGTCCACCATCAAGCGTCATCTCCGCAAGATTGAGGAGGAGGGTTTGGCGGTGCGGCCCTCGGACCGCCCCCGGCCGACCCCACGCGAGGTCATGGCCGTGGCGTCGGAGGTCCGGAGAGGATCGCGCCGCGCCGCCGCGGCCTGACACCGTCGCCGAAGCTACCCAGTTTGGGCGAAACCTTGAATCGCGGGGTCCTGTGCCACAAGAGTGGGGGCATGACGCGAATCGGCTTCCACGCCTCCCACGAACAGATCTCGCCGCGCCAACTCCTGCTCGACGTCCAGCACGCCGAGCGGGTGGGATTCGACATGGCCATGTGCTCGGATCACTACAAGCCGTGGTCAGAGCGGCAGGGCCACTCCGGTTACACGTGGTCCTGGCTGGGCGCGGCGCTGGCCACCACCGGGCTCGCGTTCGGCTGCGTGTGCGCGCCGGGCCAGCGGTACCACCCCGCCGTCGTTGCGCAGAAGATCGGCACGCTGGCGTCGATGTTCCCGGGCCGCTTCTGGACCGCGCTGGCCAGCGGCGAGGCGATGAACGAGTCCATCACCGGGGAGCGTTGGCCGGCCAAGGAGGAGCGGATCGAGCGTCTTGAGGAGTGCGTCGAGGTGATCCAGCGCCTCCTCGACGGCGAGGAGGTCAGCTTCTCCGGCCTGATCACCGTCGATCGGGCGAAGGTGTGGGATCGGCCCGAGGTGCGCCCGGCGCTGTTGACGCCCGCCGTCTCGGCCGAGTCCGCCGCCCGGTCGGCCGCCTGGGCGGACGGCCTGATCACGGTGAACCAGGACCACGCGACGCTGCGGCAGGTGATCGCCGCCTACCGTGACGCCGACGGCCAGGGTCCCCTGGCGCTGCAGCTGCACCTGTCCTGGGCCCCGACCATGGAGGAGGCCGAGCAGATCGCCTTCGACCAGTGGCGCTCCAACGTGCTCGGGGATCCGCTGTCCTGGGACATCGCCACCGTCGAGGGCTTCGACGCGGCGTCGAAGCACGTCACGCTGGACTCCGTGCGTCAGGTGGTGCGGATCTCCGACGACCTCGAGCAGCACGCCACCTGGATCCGGGAGTATGCCGACCTCGGCTTCGACGACATCTACCTGCACTACGTGGGCCAGCATCAGACCGCCTACCTCGACGCGTTCGGTGAGTACGTGCTGCCGAACGCCCGCTGACAAGGAGACCCACCATGAGAATCACGGACACCAGCGACCTGTGGTGGAAGAGCGCGGTGGTCTACTGCCTCGACATCGAGACCTACCTCGACGCCAACGGCGACGGCGTGGGTGACCTGGCGGGTCTCTCCCATCGCATCGACTACCTGGCCCAGCTCGGCGTCAACTGCCTGTGGCTGATGCCGTTCTACCCCTCACCCGATCGGGACGACGGCTACGACGTCAAGGACTTCTACGGCGTGGACCCTCGGCTCGGCAACCACGGTGAACTGGTGGAGGTGATCCGCACCGCCCACGATCGCGGCATCCGGGTGATCGCAGACCTGATCGTCAACCACACCTCGGACCAGCACCCGTGGTTCGTGGCGTCGCGGCGGAGCACGACGAACCCCTTCCGTGACTACTACGTGTGGCGCGGCACGGACCCCGGCGACACCTCGGCCGAGGTGGTGTTCCCAGGCGAGGAGGACGGGATCTGGACGCTCGACCACCGCACGGACGAGTGGTATCTGCATCACTTCTACGCGCACCAGCCCGACCTCAACCTCGCCAACCCAGCCGTGATGGACGAGATCCTGCGCACCGTCGGATTCTGGCTGGAGCTCGGCATCGACGGTTTCCGCGTCGACGCCGTGCCGTTCCTGCTCCAGAACACCCAGAACTCGGGCACCAGGACGATGCCCGTGGATCCCCACGACGTCATCAAGCAGATCCGCGCGTTCCTTCAGCGGCGCAAGGGCCACGCCGTGCTGCTGGGCGAAGTGAACGTGCCGCACGCCGAGCAACGGGAGTTCTTCGGTGGTGACGTCGGCGACGAACTGCAGATGATGTTCGACTTCATCGCCATGCAGGCCACCTACCTGTCGCTGGCCCGGCAGGATCCCCGCCCTCTGATCAAGGCGTTGGAGGACAGGCCGCCGATCCACCACACCTGCCAGTGGGCCACGTTCCTGCGCAATCACGACGAGCTGACCCTGGACAAGCTCACCGAGGAGGAGCGCCACGAGGTCTTCGAGGCGTTCGGCCCCGAGAAGGCGATGCAGGTCTACGACCGCGGCCTCAAGCGACGACTGCCACCCATGCTCGGCGGAGACCCGAGACGCGTCCGGATGGCCTACAGCCTCATGTTCTCCCTGCCCGGCACGCCCACCCTCTACTACGGCGAGGAGATCGGGATGGGCGAAGACCTCGAGGCCCCGGGCCGGATGGCCGTGCGCACCCCGATGCAGTGGGGGCCGGGCCGAAACGGAGACTTCTCGATGGCGAAGCCCGGGAAGCTGATCCAGCGCGTCACACCGGACGGGTACGGCCCCAAGCACGTCAACTTCGCAGACCAGGAGCACGACCCGGACTCGCTGTGGTCCTTCATCCGGACACTGATCAGCATCCGCCGCCGCCGCGCCGAGGTGGGATGGGGAGACTTCTCCGTCATCGAGACCGAGTCCGCGTCGGTGCTGGCGCACCAGGTGTCGCTCGACGGGTCGGCGGTGGTGGCGGTACACAACTTCTCGGCCGATCCGGTGTCGGTCTCGCTCGCCGACGCGTTCGGAGACGAGGACGTCGTGGAGGACCTGCTCGCCGGGGAGGCGACGGTGGTGCACGACGGCAGTCTGTCCGTCAGCCTGGAGGGCTACGGCTACCGCTGGTACCGCGTGAGGTCCACTCCCGGTCCCTGACCACATGACACGAGGGCCGGGAACCACCGGTCGAGCTCCTCGACGGTGCCGAGGTCGGCGAAGTTGCCTGTGACGGCGTCCGCCGCCTCCTTGACCACGTCCGGGGCGTCGCCCATCGCCACCCCCCGGCCGGCCCACTCGAGCATCTCGATGTCGTTGCGGCCGTCGCCGATGGCCAGGACATCGGCCGCGTCGATGCCCAACTCGTCGCACACGATCTGGAGGCCGTGCGCCTTGTCCACCCCCAGCGGCGCGATGTCCAGCCACGCGGACCAGCCGATGAAGTAGGCCACCTCGTGCAGCCCCAACTGGCTCACCAGCCCGTCGAACACCTCCTCGGAGCTGTGCGGATCCCGCACGATGACGCGCGACACCTCCCGCGAGGCCAGCTCGTCGATGCTCTCGATGCTCACCTCGCCCAGCAGCTCGCCCTCGGGGAAGGGCCGGTTGACCCGCCAGTGCATCCCGTCCTGGACCGCGATGCAGGCACTGGGCGCGAGCTCGGCCACGCGGTGCACCGTGTCCCCGGGATCGAACCGCGACTCGTGGCGGATCTCGAACGGCGGGTAGGTCACCACCATGGCGCCGTTCGACGACACCGCCCAGCCTGCCGGCAGATCCAGGTGGTCGAAGATGGTCTCGGTGGCAAGCCAGGAGCGTCCCGTGGACAGCACCACCGGGATCCCGGCGTCGACGACGCGACGCACGGCGTCCCGGACCTCCGGCGGCATCTCCCCGAACGGGTCGACGAGCGTGCCGTCGATGTCTAGGGCCACCAGTTTCGGGCTGAACTTCACGGACACAGATGAACCTCTCTTGCGGTGTGCCGACGGGGGCCGGGTGGGCGAAGCCTGCCACGTGCAGGTGAACGCCCGGTTGCCGGCGCCCCAACGGCGGGTGGGTTAGGCAAGCGCCTCCCGGCCACCCAGGTAGGGCCGGAGCGCCTCCGGGACGCGCACCGAGCCGTCGGCCTGCTGGTGGTTCTCCAGCAGCATGATGATGATGCGGGTCATGGCGCACAGCGTGCCGTTGAGCGTGGCGACCGGGCGGACCCCGTCGTCGAACCTGCCCCGGATGCCGAGCCGCCGGGCCTGGAACTCGGTGCAGTTCGACGTGGACGTCACCTCGCGGTAGCGCTGCTGGGTGGGCAGCCAGGCGTAGCAGTCGTACTTGCGGGCCGCGGAGAGGCCGAGATCGCCCGACGCCACGTCGAGCACCTGGAACGGCACCTCGAGCAGCGTGAGGAACTCCTTCTCGAAGCCGAGCAGCTTCTCGTGCCACGCCTCGGCGTCCTCGGGTGCGCAGTGGACGAACATCTCCACCTTGTCGAACCAGTGCACGCGGAAGATGCCGCGGGTGTCGCGGCCGTGGGAGCCGGCCTCGCGCCGGAAGCACGGGGAGTAGGCGACGTACTGTCGCGGCAGGGTGGCGGCGTCGAGGATCTCGTCGGAGTGGAAGGCGGCCAGCGCCACCTCCGAGGTCCCGACGAGGTAGAGGTCATCGGCCGGGAGGTGATAGACGTCCTGCGCCGCCTGGCCGAGGAAACCGGTGCCCTCCATGGCCGACGGTTTCACCAGCGCCGGCGGGATCATGGGTGTGAAGCCCCACTCGGCGGCCTTGGTCATGGCGAGGTTGAGCAGCGCGAGCTCCAATTGGGCGCCCACTCCGGTGAGCACGTAGAACCGCGACCCCGAGATCTTGGTGCCGCGCTCCATGTCGATGGCACCCAGGCGCTCGCCGATCTCCAGGTGGTCCTTCGGTTCGAAGCCCTCGGCGGCGAAGTCCCGCGGGGTCCCGACGGTCTCGATCACCACGCCCTCATCCTCGCCGCCCTCGGGGACGCCGTCGAGCACGAGGTTGCCGACCTGCTTCATGAGGACGTCGAACGCGGCGCCGGCGGTGTCGGCGTCGGCCTGGGCCGTCTTCACATCTGCCGCCAGCTGCTTGCTGCGCTCGAGGATGGCGACGCGCTCGTCGCCCTTCGCCCGGGCCACCTCCTTGCCGAGGCCTTTCTGATCGGCGCGGAGGGTCTCGAACGCGAGGATCGAGGCGCGGCGGGCCTCGTCCGCGGCGATCAGCTCATCGACGAGCTCGACCGAGGCGCCGCGGGCGGCCTGGGAGCGTCGGATGCGGTCTGGATCCACGCGGAGCCACTTCGGATCAATCATGCCTCTACCCTACCGACGCCCGCATCGCGCTGTCCCCACCACCCTTGGGCCTGAGGAGAGCACCCACCGAAGCGTGGGGGCGTTTTGACGCGATCGACCGTCGCCTAGGGTAGGCGGGTGACGGAGAAGAGTGCGACGGCGAAGAGAGAGCCGATCTCTGCCGAGATCTGGGTGCTGGTAGCCTCCGCGATGCTCATCGCGCTGGGGTTCGGCATCGTCGCCCCGATCCTTCCCCAGTTCGCCCAGTCCTTCGACGTGGGGCTGATGGCGGCGTCGTCGATCGTGTCGGTCTTCGCCTTCATCCGGCTGATCTTCGCGCCCGCAGGCGGTGCGCTGGTCAACAAGCTCGGCGAACGACGCGTCTACCTGGTGGGCCTGCTCATCGTGGGCGGCTCCAGCGCGCTCAGCGGGCTCGCCACCGACTTCTGGATGCTCCTGGTGTTCCGCGGCATCGGCGGCATGGGCTCGGTGATGTTCACCGTCTCGGCGATGGCCCTGCTGGTCCGCCTGTCACCCCCCGCCCAGCGCGGGCACACGTCGTCGATGTACGGCACCGCGTTCCTGCTGGGCAACATCCTCGGCCCCATCCTCGGCTCGGCGATGCAGGGGCTCGGGCTACGGGCGCCGTTCTTCATCTACGCCGGCGCCGTGTTCCTCGCCGCCGGGGTGGTCCTGATCTTCCTCCGCGGGGGCACGGGCGGGAGGCCCGTCAAGGGTGAGCACCAGGAGCGGATGACGCTGGCCGAGGCCATGGGGATGCCCTACTACCGGGCGCTGCTGGTCACCGGCTTCGCGCACGGCTGGTCCAACTTCGGGGTGCGGATCGCGCTGTTGCCCCTCATGGCGGCCGCCGTGCCCACCATCGGCAATCAGGCGGCGGGCATCGCGCTCACGCTCTTCGCCCTCGGCAACGCCGTCACGCAGCAGGCCACGGGCCGGCTGGTGGACCGCATGGGGCGGCGGCCGTTCCTGGTCCTCGGCCTCGCCGTGTCCGCCGTCGCCACCGTCTTCTTCGGATGGGTGGACTCGCTCTGGGTCTTCCTGGCTCTGTCCGCCCTGGCCGGGGCGGGGGCGGCGCTGATCGCCCCCGCGTCCCAGGCCCTGATGGCCGACATCATCGGCTCCAATCGCAACGGCGGCCAGGCCCTGTCGACCTACTCCATGTCCATGGACATGGGCTCGATCGCGGGCACCATGCTCGCCGGGGCGATCGCGGACGCCGTCGGATTCGGCTGGGCGTTCGCCGTCACCGGGGTGGTGATGGCCGCGGCCGTGCTGCCCTGGCTGGTGGTCCGACGGCATCCGTTCCGCGCCGCCTGAAACACCCGCGCAGAGCGCCGCGGTGGAAGAATCGGCGCATGGGGCGACGTTCGCGCGTGACGGTCGGGGCGGCGCTGGCCTTCGGCGTCGCCTTCCTGGTGTGGACGCTGCTGCTCCCCACGTTCGTCGACGACCTGTGGCCCCACTCCCCCGTCTCCGACCGCTCCGTCGCCGGCCAGATCGCGGCGGCGGTGGCATTGGTGACGGCCCCCATCGTCGTGTACCCGCTCCTGCTGGTCCTCGCGTGGTGGGCCGCCCGCCGGCGGTTCCGGGCGATGGCCCGGGCGATCGCGATCGCGGTGGTGCTGGCCGTGACAGGCACGGCCCTGCTGAAGATCACGGTGGGCCGCGACCGCCCCGCCAGTCCCTGGGACTATCTGGTGAGCAGCGACCCGATGAGCTACCCGTCGGCGCACACGGTGGGCGCGACGGTCGCGGCAATGCTGGTCGCCGTGCTCGCCACCACCACCCGGCGCCCTCGCCGGGTGCGGGTCGCGGCGCACGTCCTGGGCGCGGCGGCCGTGGCGGTGGTGGCCGCAGACCGGCTCCTCCTGGGAGCGCACTTCGTCACCGACGTGGTGGGCGGGGTCCTGTTCGGCGGCCTGGTTGCGTCCGCTGCCTGCGTGCTCGGTGACGTGCACATGCTTCCGGCGGCCCCGGCACGAACCGGCCCCGGACGCCTCGTCGTGATCTACAACCCGACGAAGGTGCGCGACCTTGCCCTGCTGCACCGCTTCGTCGGGCACGACGCCGAGGCGCGCGGCTGGGCGCCGCCCATCTGGCTGGCCACCTCCGAGCACGATCCAGGTGGGGGGATGGCGCGCGCAGCGCTCGAGTCCGCGGCGGACCTTGTGCTCGTCGTCGGCGGCGACGGCACCGTGCGGGAGGTCTGCGCCGGGATGGAGGGCAGCCGGGTACCCATGGCCATCCTCCCGTCCGGCACCGGCAACCTGCTGGCCCGCAACCTCGGCGTGCCTCTGGACGCCGGCAGCGCGTTGGGGGTCGCGTTCACCGGGGCCGCGGAGGACATGGACCTGCTGCGGTACGCGGACCTGGACGGCGGCGTCGAAGGGATCGCGGCGGTGATGGTGGGCCTGGGCGCCGACGCCGCGGTCCTCCACGACACCGACGAGGCCCTCAAGCGCTCGCTCGGTCCCGCGGCCTACGTATGGGCCGGGATCGGCCACATCCGGGCCCGGCCCGTGGCTCTCCGGTTGACGGTCGACGGCAGGGTACCGCTGGAGCGCGACGCGTCGCTGGTGGAGGTGGGCAACGTCGGCGATCTGTACCCGGGAGTGTCGCTGATGCCGGCCGCGAGCGCGCACGACGGAACGCTGGAGGTGCTGGTGGCGTCGCCGCAGACGGCCGGTGATGTGGCGCGCATGATCGGCGGGGTGCTGCGGCGGTCGACGGACGAGCCCCTGCTAGACCGGGTGGAGGGACGCAGCGTCGTGGCCGAGTTCGCCGAGCCCGTGTTGTGCCAGGTCGACGGCGACGTGGTGGGCAGGGTTCAGCGGATCCGCTTCGAGGTGGTCCCGGCGGCCGTGCGGGTCGTCCTCCCCTCCACCCCTGAGAGTTGAGCCTGACACGGCTCTCGCTGGACCGCCTTGAGCCGGACACGGCTCTCGCGGGGGCTACTCGAGCCTGAACCGAGGCCCAACGCCCGGATCCGCTGTTTTGATCGTTCCAACCCCGACGAGACCAGTTTCAGGCTCAACGCAGATGGCCGGCGTCGGGGTACAGCAGCCGAGGGGGCGGTCAGCCGAGGGTGCGCACCCACCGCGCGGCGGCGTCGAACTCCTCGTCGGTGAAACCGTGGCCGATGACGGGGCGAGTCTCGTCCGCGCGCGCGTAGGACCCCAGGAAGTGCACCGTGGGGCAGATGCGGTGCAGCCCCTCCAACGCTTCGGCGACGCGCTTGTCATGCAGGTGCCCCTCGACATCGATCGAGAAGCAGTACGAGCCCAGCGTGGTCTTGGTCGGCCGCGACTCGATCCGGCTCAGGTTCACGCCGCGCACGGCGAACTGCTCAAGGATCTCCAGCAGAGCCCCCGCGTGGTCCTCACGCATGTAGGCCACCAGCGTGGTCTTGTCCGCACCGGTGCGGACGGGCACCGGCCCCGCGACCCCCACCTCCACGAACCGGGTCACCGCACCAGGGTTGTCCTCGATCTGGTAGGCCAGCTCGTCCAGTCCGTAGAGCTGACCCGCGACCCTCGCGCACACCGCGGCGTCGTAGCGCGAATCCGGGCGGGCCACCTCGGCCGCCGCGCCCGCCGTCGATCCCGCCTCCGTGATGTGGGCCTGGGGCACGGTCCGCGACAGCCAGTCACGGCACTGCGCCGCCGCGTGCCCGTGGGTCAGCACCTGGTGCACGTCGTCCATCGCGGTGCCGGGCCGGACGTACAGCCCGAACTCGACGGGGATGACGATCTCGCCGCGGATGGCCAGCGGCGAGCCTGCGATCAGCTCGTCCAGGGTGGCCGAGACCCCTCCCTCCACCGAGTTCTCGATGGGTACGACGGCGCCGCGGACCTCCCCGAGACGCACCGCGTCGAGAGCCTCGCGCACACTGGCGAAGGCGACGGCGTCGTCATCGGTGATGGTGCGCAACGCCTGGTGGGTGAAGGTCCCCGCGGGGCCGAAATAACCGAGCACGCCCTTAGGTTAGGCCATGGGCCTCCGGAGCAGCCGCGGGCTCTCCTGAGCGTCAGTCGCCCTTGTTGGCGGTCGTGGTGGCGCGCGCGATGCAGAACAGGCCGTACAGGATCAGGCCTACGCCGATGGCGATGAGGACGATCTGCCCCCCGGGCACCCCGACGAGGGACTTGAGTGCACCGTCGAGCCCGCCGGTGTCCGACGCGTCGCCGCTGACGACGGCCGCGACGAACAGGACCCCGACGATGGCCACGGCAAGGCCCTTGGCCAGATAGCCCACCACACCCAGCACCGTGAACGACCGGCGGAACCTCGGCGAGAGGTCGACGTCCTTGAGGAAGGACCTCGTGATGCCCCGCCCCATCATCGCCGCGCCGATGGCGAAGACGACGATGCCCGCCAGGACCAGCAACGCCGATCCCCACCAGCTCTGCAGCAGCACCGAACTCAGCGATTCGGTGGCCTCCTCGCCGTCGGCGGTGCCGCCTGATGCGTAGGTAAGGGCGGCCGCCCCCACCACGATGTACATGACGGCCCGACCGGCGCTCCTGGCCGCGTCGCGCTTCTTCTCGGTGATCTCACCGATGGCTACGGCGATCGAGTACGCCGCCAGCGCGAACAGGGCCAAGCCCACGAACCACAGCGCGACGGAGCCGAGCGGGTGCGCGTCGATGGCGCGCATCGCGCCGGACTGGTCCGCCGATCCGCCGACCCCCCGGGCGATGCCGATGGCGATCACCCCGATGATGGCGTGCACGATGCCGTTGACGATGTGGCCCGCGGCCGCCAGCCAGGCCGCGGCCGGGTGGTGTTCAACATCCTTGGCCTTGTCCTGCACGTCGTCCAGGATGCCCCCGTCGCTCATCCCCACATAGTAGGGGCGCCGGGCACGCCGCTACTTGAGAAGCTTCGACATCCGGCGGTCCGCCAGCGGCTTCCCACCGGTCTGGCACCCGGGGCAGTACTGCAGGGACGAATCGGCGAAGGACACCTCCGCGATGATGCCGCCGCAGACGTCGCAGGCGTCACCCGCGCGGCCGTGCACCCGCATACCCGCACGCTTGGCGTCCTTCAGCTTGTCGATCGGCACTTCGGCCGCCGCGGCCACCGCCTGGCCGAGCACCTCGCGCAGGTGCCCGAACAGCTCTGCCGCGGCGGCGCCGTCGAGGCTGTTGGCCGGCTTGAACGGGCTCAGCCTCGCCGCGTGCAGGATCTCATCGCTGTACGCGTTGCCGATGCCGGCGAGGATCTTCTGATCCCGCAGCACCCCCTTCAGCTGGGCCCGGCCCGCGTCTGCCAGCACCGAGCGGAAGTCGTCGACGGTGAAACCCGGATCCAGCGGGTCCGGGCCCAGCGCCGCGACCCCGGGCACCTCCTCGGGGCGCTCCACCACGTACACCGCGAGGTGTTTCTGCGTGCCCGCCTCCGTGAGACTGAATCCGGACCCGTCGTCGAGGACGACCCGCAGCGCCAGGCCCGACTTCCCGGGCCGTGCAGGGACCGTGGGTGCGACGTCGTGCCAGGTGATCCAACCCGCGCGGGCCAGGTGGACGATGAGATGGACGCCTTGCGCCTCGATGTCGATGAACTTGCCGTGCCGGGTCACGCGTTCCACCTCAAGCCCGGCCAGCGCGTCCAGCGGAATCCGGTAGGTCTTCAACGCCGAGAACGACACCAGGTGGCCCGCCGCGACGACACGTCCGCGCAGCCGCTCGTCCAACGCGCCGGCCAGGGCGGCGACCTCCGGCAACTCAGGCATCCGAGACTCCTCTCAGGGACAGTGTCCCCCCTGCGCGCGCCGCATCCCAGGACCGGAGCAGTTCGTCGCCGCCCATGGCGCCCTTGTCGCTCCACGGCAGGCGCGGCAGCTCCAACGCCCGGCTGAGGCGTTGGAGGTAGTCATCCCTGGGCATCTCGTAGGCGCCGAGCGTGCCGAGGTGCTCCGTGAGCCACTGCACATCCAGCAGCGCCACCCCTGCGCCCGCCAGCTCGACGGCGAGGCGCAGCAACGCCACCTTGGAGGCGTCGCGGCCGTGCACCGGATCGTGGAACATCGATTCGCCGGCGAACATCCCAGCGAGGTGAACCCCGTACAACCCGCCGACGAGGCGCCCGTCGGCATCCCATGTCTCCACGGAGTACACCCATCCCGCCTCGAACAGGGCCGTGTAGGCGTCCGTGATCCGCTGGTCGATCCATCCGTCTGGCCGCGACGGGTCGCCGCAGGCCGCCAGCACCCGCAGGAACGCCTGATCCACCGTCGTGGTGTAACGCCTGGCGGACCGACGCAGGGACCGGGTGACGTGAAGGTTGCGCACCGGAAGCAGGCCGCGCTGCATGGGCGACCACCAGCCCATCTCCAAGCCGTCCGGGTGGAGGGGCATGGGGAACACCCCGCACGCGTATCCCTCGAGGGCCAGTGCGGCGCCGAACTCCTCGGAGAACCCGATGAGATCCTGACTCGGCCAGTCCTCCGGCCGCCCGAACGTGGCTCCCAGCATCCACCCAGTCTGGCAGCCTGGAACGACAAATCCCGGGGTCGACGCGTTTGCGGGCGTGTGACACGCTTGGAAGGACGAAAGGGGACCGCCGATGAGCGATCAGAACGTCGTCGCGGTGGCGGAGGGCTTCACCGCGGATGTGTTCCACGAGTTGCTGGAGCTGGCCATCGAGGGCCGGGGCAAGCTTCCGGGCGCCAAGCACTCCGCCAAGCAGCTGCTCGCCCAGCGTTCTGACGCCGAGTCCGCCATCTCCCGCATGATCGCGCAGCACGTCGCCATGGCGGGCGGGCAGGGGTTCGTGACGAACTGGGGCGGATTCTTCGTCTCACTGGTGACCATCCCGGCCAACATCGCGGCGGCCACCTTTCTGCAGGCCCGCCTGGTGGCCGGCATCGCCCATCTCCGCGGGTACGAACTGACGGACCCCAGGGTCCGCACGGCCATCCTCATGGTCATGCTCGGCCCGGGTGCCATGGCAGACCTGGTCAGCAAGGGCATCCTGCCCAGCTCTCCGCTGGTGGTGGCCACGGCTCCGGTCTTCGACGCCCGCCTCGACGGCCAGGTGTCGCGGGCGCTGCTGGACCGGGCCCTCAACGCCATCACCGGCAAGCGCTTCGGCGTGTGGGTGGGCAAGCGGATCCCGTTGGTGGGTGGCGGTTTCGGAGCCGCCGTCGACGGGTGGGCCACCCGTTCCATCGCCATCCATGCCATGAACGAGTTCCCGAGCCGGCGGCCGAAGCTGTCGGCGGGCCACGCCGAGGACGCCTCCGCCGAGGAGACCTCGTCCGAGTAGCACCGCTGGTGGGAGTGAGCTCGGGGCTGGATGGGAGTTGAGCCGGACACGGCTCTCGCTGAGTGGCCTTGAGCCGGACACGGCTTTCGCGCAAGCCACTGGAGCCGGAACCGGCACTGAACACGGCTTGAACGATAAAGTCCCCGACTTTGCGTGTTGACATCCAGACCAGGCTCAAGCGGGCTCAGCGAGAGCCGTGTCAGGCTCAAGCGGGCCCACCGGGAGCCGTGTCCGGCTCAACTCCCGTCCCCAGCCCGGGACCATCCAAGCGACGCATGGCGGTTCAGTAGGTCCGCGGGACGCGATCGGTGATCAGGCAGGTGACCTCGTAGGTGATCGTGCCCATCAACTCGGCCAACTCCTCCACGCCGATCCGCTCGGCGCCGCTGGTACCCATGAGCACCACCTCGTCGCCCACGCCCACCGTCGGCTCCTCCGGCCCCACGTCGAGCATCGTCTGGTCCATGCACACCCGCCCGACGACGGGGTAGGCGCGACCGTCGATCAGCATCCGACCCCGCGACGACAACAGTCGCGAGTATCCGTCGCCGTAACCCACCGCGACGGTGGCCACCCACGTGTCCTGCGGGGCCCGCCACGACCGGCCGTATCCCACCGTCTCCCCCGCCGCGATCCGCTTGAGGAACGTCACCCGCGACGTCCAGCGACCAACGTCGCGCAGGGGCCGGGTGTGGGGGGTCGCGGCATCAGGGTAGGAGCCGTAGACCATGATGCCGGGGCGCACCATGGTGGTGCGGCCGAGGTCGTGGCCCAGCACCGCGCCCGAGTTGGCGGCGTGCACGAACTCGACGGGGCCGAGCACGCGCTCGACGTCAGCGACCGCCACCTCGAAGCGCCGCAACTGGTCGCGCGTGAAGTCCTCGCCGTCGACGACATCACTGACGGGCAGGTGCGTGAACACGCCGCCCACGCGCAGGTGCGACGACGCCGCCAGCAGCCCTGCGATCGCGACGGCGTCGCGCGGTTCGGCGCCCACGCGCCGCATCCCGGTGTCCAGCTTGAGGTGGACGTCCACAGTGGTCCCGGCCGTGGAGGCTGCCGCCTGCGCCTCCTCGACGGCGCGCGCATCGCCCACCGAGAGCGTGACGCCGGCGTCGATCGCCTCGCGCAGGTCGTCGACCAGTGTGGGCGTGAACTTCAGGATGGGCAGGGTGACGCCGGCCCGGCGGAGAGCCTGCGCCTCCGTCGTGACGGCCACGCCGAGCCAGTCGGCCGATCCCCGCTCCTCGATGCTGCGGGCCACCTCCACCAGGCCATGGCCGTAGGCGTTGGCTTTGACGGCTGCGAGCACCTTCCGTCCACCCGCCAGCTCTCGGGCCACGGCCAGGTTCGCGTGGAGGGCGTCGAGGTCGACGTGGAGGCGGGTCGGCGAAGGCATGGGTACCAGTGTGGACTCATCGTGCCGCGGCTGCACGACGCGGGCTTGACCCTCGCTCAGATGGACTCCGGATCCGAGCCTGTCTCGATGACGAGTTCCGCTACGGCGCGCAGCTTCACATTGCGCTGCTGGCTGGCCCTCTTGAGGCGTTCGAAGGCCTCCGCCGGTGTCACGCGGTGTCGCTCGACCAGGATCCCGACGGCCTGGCCGATCAGCCGGTGGCTCTCGATGGCACGGGTCATGTGTTCCTGCCGGTCCGCGCTGCGGTGGGCCTGGATGAGGCGATCGACGGCGAGGGCGAAGGCCTGGGCGAGGAGGTCGGCCACGATCATCTCGTCAGGGCCGATCTGGCGTCGACGGGGGAACTGGATCCACGCCCGGCAGTCGGCGAGGCTGGCCTGCGGCACGAGCAGGATGCCGGGGCGCAAGCTGACGCTGTCCGCGCTGGGTCGTCCGCCCAACCCGGCGTGAACCTCTGGAGGGAGGTCGTCGGCGGACACCGTCGTGCCCCCGCGGAACAGCACCGGGCTGCCGAGGTCGACCTGGATGGTGCAGCGGCCGGCGAAGAGGAGCTCGAACCCGTGCTCGGCCAGGCCCAGCAGCGTCGCGATGTCGTCCTCCCCAGCGAAATCGGCGCTCACGAGCGCCGCGGCTGCGCGCCGGGTCTGCGCCTCCATCTGCCGCGTGATGTCGCGGAATGTGCGGATCGTCGCGCTGAGGCCCGTGTCGGGGTCACGCACCTGGGCGTCGGCCACCGACACCCACACCGGCCGGCGCTCGCAGTCGTAGAACAACGCCTCACCGGCCCCGGAGGCCCCCGCGCGAGCCAACGCGTGCCGATCCGCGATGATGGCCAGCTGCTCGGCGTTCTCCTCCTCCGTGGGCCACCAGGGGTAGGGGGGTGAGAACGGCCCGTCGGCCATCGTGTAGCCGAACAACCGGACGAACGCCGGGTTCATCTCCATCACCGTGCCCGCGGCGTCGAAGATCAGGACGCCGTCGTGCAACGCGGACAGGAGGGCCCGGCGCCATGCGACGTCCAGCGAGTGGTGCCGGGCGCGCGCCAGGGCGGCGGCCAGACGGATCCGCACCCCGGGCAGGTCGACCGCGGCAGGCTCGTCGCCTGCCTGGTGGTCCTCGAGCAGGACCACGGGCGTGTCGGCCAACGCCGGTTCCGCGCGCAGGGCACGCAGGAAATCCAGCCCCGAGGACGAGGAGGTGAGATCCGCCAGCACGAGTTCAGGGGGATCGGCCCGAAGCAGGTCGTGGGCCTCCTCGACAGTGGCCACCGTGCGCACGTCGTAGGTGTCGGAGAGCGAGTTGCTGAGGAAGGCTGCGCGCTCGGAGTCCGGCTCGACCAGCGCCAAAGTAGGTCTGGTGCCCTGGTCCGGCTGAGGTTCCGGCAGCCACCCGCCCCGAGCGGACGTCGGCGCAGTGGCTGATGCCCGCTGGGCGCCACTGAGATGGAGGGTCATGAGCTCGGCCTTATGTGACGGTGCCGACATGGATTGTCGTCACGCCGCACACTAGCGCGCCGACGGTGCGCGGAACCGGGATATCCAGGGGCTGCCCGCGGGGCCCACATCCCGGCAGCGGGTCATCTGTGGCGGCCCCGGCCCATCGCCTCCACGGCCCACTCTCCCAGGACCCGTAGCCTGGCCTCCGCCGTCCGCCGGAGCTGGGCGAAGGTGATCCGATCCTCAGCGGGAAGCTCGCGCGCCACCCGCTGAACCTCGCCTCCCATGTACTCACCCCAGCCCACCGGCGCGTCGGCGACACACCCCCGACGTGCGCCTGCCTGCAGGGCGGTGGGATCGGCCAGCATCTCCTCGAGCAGCCCTGCCTCGATCACGAAGTCGAGGGAGTCGCGGTGAACGCACTCGAGGATGGTCACCGACGTGGACACAGCCACGTGGAACCGGTCGGCCCGACCCTGATCGGGCGACCCGCCGAACCCCAGCGAGGCACACATCCGATCGGCCGCCATCTGGGCGGCCAGGAGCCGTCGAAACGCGTTGAAGGCGGCGTCTCTCCCCGGCGGAACGCCGATCCGCACCTCATGGAGCACCCTGAGCAACCGCCGATGGACGACGGCGAGTGCCTCGGCGTCACGGGGTGCGCACTGGCTGATCGGGTTTCTCATGCTGATGGCCCTTACCGAACCGTCGCCGTGAGGACTCTGGCTCGGGAGCGACAGCTACGTTGCGGGAAGACGATGACCTGGGGGGTCCTCCTCGTGGTGGGTGGTTACCTGCCACGTACCCACAAACCGTCGGCCCAAACACGGGGCCCCTCGCGTGGACCCCGGCGGGGCTCAGTACAGCAGCGCCAGCGCGGGTTCCTGCAGGATCGACGCCACGTCGTGCAGGAACCGCGATCCCTGCTCGCCGTCGATGACCCGATGGTCGAACGCCACCGCGAGCGTGCTCACCCATCGGGGCTCGACGCGCTCGTCGGCGCCCTCGCCGACCACCCACGGGCGGCGCTGGATGGCACCCATGCAGAAGATGGCCGACTCGTCGCCGTTGATGATGGGGGTGCCCGCGTCGATGCCGAAGACGCCGACGTTGGTGATGGTGAACGTCCCCTTCGCGTAGTCACCGGGCTGAAGCTTTCCGTCCTTGGCCACCTGCACCAGCTGGTTGACCGCCTGGCACAGCTGCAGCAGGCTCAACCGTTGCGCGGACTTGATGTTGGGCACCATGAGCCCGCGGGGCGTGGCCGCGGCGATGCCGAGGTTCACCTCGCCGTAGTAGACGATCTCGTGGCTCTCCTCGTCCCACGACGAGTTGAGCTCCGGGTTGCGGCCGAGCGCCAGGCAGATCGCCTTGGCGTAGACCAGCAGCGGCGACACCCTCAGCCCCGTGAACTCGCGGCGGCCCTTGAGCGTCTCGACGAAGTCCATCATGCCCGTGACGTCCACGGTGATCCACTCGGTGACGTGCACATGCGTCTGGATGGAACGCACCATGTTCTCGGCGGTCACCTTGCGCACACCCTTGATCGGGACGCGACGCTCGGAGCGGCCCTGGTGGGGGTCGAAACCGCCGAGACCCTCCGTCGGCCCGAAACCGCCGCCGAACGTGGAGCCGCTGAAGGCCGTGCCTGCGTGGGCCTGCCCACCCGCCGGCTGAGCGGAGCCGAAGGCCGGCCCGGCACCGGCGAACGACGCGGATTGGAACGACGCGGACTCGTTGAGGATCCGCCCCTGCTTGGGCTGCTCGTCGAGGTAGCGGAAGGCCGCGGCGGCCTCGACGTCGCGCCGGGTGATGGTGCCGTCGGGCCCGGTGCCGATCACCGAGCCGAGATCCACGCCGAGGTCCTTGGCGTACTTGCGCACCGGCGGCTTGGCCTTCGCCGACCCGGGATCCGAGGCGAGCACCAGCTGGGACTCGGCCGGCGCCTGTCCCGGCGTGGGCAGGGGATCGCCCTGCGCCCGGGCGTGCACGGCGCCCGCCGGCTGCACCTCGTCGGCGCGGCGGCCGGGCGCGTGCTGTTCGTAGGCTGCCGACATCGCCTCCGCGACCGACCCCCTGTCGGCATCCTGCCCGCGACGGCGGCGTCGCGTCGGACCGGAGTCTGAGGACCCGTAGCCCACCAGGTTGGGGCCGCCTTCAGCGGCCGGCGCCGACGGCTGCTCCTCGCCGGCCACGCCGTCGTCGATCTCGACGATGGGGCTGCCCACCTCCACCGTCGTCCCCTCGGCGACGAGCAGCGCGGCCACCGTGCCCGCATAAGGCGACGGCAGCTCGACGAGCGACTTGGCCGTCTCGATCTCCACGAGCACGTCGTTGACCTCGATCACGTCCCCCGCCGCGACCCTCCAGGCCACGATCTCCGCCTCGAGCAGGCCCTCACCCGGATCCGGCAGCAGGAATTGGTGCTTCATCTCTGGCTCCTAGTAGGCGAGCGAACGGTCGACGGTGTCCAGGATTCGGTCCACACCGGGAAGGTACTCCTCTTCCACGCGGGCGGGCGGATACGGCATGTCGTAGCCTGCCACCCGCTGGACGGGCGCCTCCATCACGTAGAACAGATCCTCGTGCAGCCGGGCCGCGATCTCCGCGCCCAGGCCCAGCGTCTTCGGCGCCTCATGGACGACGACGGCGCGCTTCGTCCGCCGCACCGACGCCTCGATGGTGACCCAGTCGATGGGGCTGAGCGTGCGCAGGTCCACCACCTCCAGCGACGTGCCCTCCTCCGCCGCCACGGTCGCGGCGTCCTGGCAGGTCTTCACCATGGGCCCGTAGGCGAGCAGTGTCGCGTCCGTGCCGTAGCGCACGATCTGCGCCTGATGCATCGGCACCGGGCGGGCGGTGAAATTGACGGCACCTTTGACGTGGTAGCGCCGCTTGGGCTCGAAGAAGACCACCGGGTCATCGGACTTGATGGCCTGCTGGATCATCCAGTACGCGTCGTTGGCGTTGGAGCAGGTCACCACCTTGAGGCCGGGGGTGTGGGCGAAGTACGCCTCCGGCGACTCGGAGTGGTGCTCGATGGCCCCGATGCCGCCGCCGTACGGGATCCGGATCACCATGGGCATCCTGGTGTGCCCGCCGGTGCGCATGTGGAGCTTGGCCACCTGGGTGACGATCTGCGAGAAGCCGGGGAAGACGAAGCCGTCGAACTGGATCTCCACCACCGGGCGGTAACCGCGCATGCACAGGCCGACGGCGGTGCCGATGATGCCGGACTCGGCCAGGGGCGAGTCCACCACGCGGTTCTCGCCGAACTCGTCCTGCAACCCCTCGGTGATGCGGAACACCCCGCCGAGCTTGCCGATGTCCTCACCCGCCAGCAGCACCTTCGGATCAGCCTGCAGTGCGCGGCGCAGCCCCCGGTTGAGGGCCTTGGCCATGGTCAGCGTCTCGCTCATGCGTCCTCCCCGAACGTCGCGGCGTACTCGGCGTACTCGCGGCGCTGTGCCTCCAGCGCGACGGTGGGCTCTGCGTAGACCGTGGCGAACAGAGCGTCCATGGTGGTGTTCTCCATGAGCGGGATCGACGCGCGGGCATCGGCACCCAGTTGTCTGGCCTCCTCCTCGACTGCCGAGAACCATGCGTCGTCGACGGCGCCCAGCCCCCGGAGGTAGGTGGTGAGGCGAGCGATGGGGTCTCGGCCCCGCCACTCATCCTCGTCGGCGCGCTCGCGGTACTTGGTGGGGTCGTCGGAGGTGGTGTGGGCCCCCATCCGGTAGGTGAACGCCTCGATGAACGAGGGCCCCTCGCCGGCGCGGGCCCGCGCCATGGCCCAGTCGGTGACGGCCTTGACGGCCAGGACGTCGTTGCCGTCCACCTGCACGCCGGGGAAGCCGAAGCCCTTCGCGCGCTGGAACAACGGGATCCGCGACTGCAGCGCGATGGGCTCCGAGATGGCCCACTGGTTGTTCTGGCAGAAGAACACCACCGGCGCGTTGTAGGAGGCGGCGAACACGTAGGCCTCGTTGACGTCGCCCTGGCTGGCCGCGCCGTCGCCGTGGTAGACGATGACGCCGGCATTCTTCTCATCGTCGTGGTTGCCGACAGCGCCGTCGAGCTGGAGACCCATGGCGTAGCCGGTGGCGTGCAGCGCCTGGCAGCCGATCACGATCTGGTAGTTCTTGAAGGTGTCCAGCTTCTCCCAGTAGCCGCCGTTGGTACCGCGGAAGAGGGACAGCATGTTGGTCAGCGGCACGCCCAGGACCATCGCGACGGCGTGCTCGCGGTAGGAGGGAAACACCACGTCCACGGACCGCAACGCGTGGGCCGAGCCCACCTGCGCCGCCTCCTGGCCGATCAGCGGGGTCCACAGTCCCAGTTCGCCGTGCCGCTGGAGTGCGGTGGCCTCCGCGTCGAAGCGTCTGGCGAGGATCATGTCCCGCAGGTACTCGACGAGGTCCTCCGTGGTGCCTGTGAAGTGGAACTCCTCGTGCTCCACGCGCTGACCGTCGGGGGTCAGCAGCTGCACCATGTCCTGGCTCTGGCCGCGCACTCGCGCTCCTCTCAGCTAACTTACGTATCCGTAGCTTACGCGAGCGTAGCTTACGGCTTTCCGCCTGTCCCGGCACATTGTCGCGGGTCCGGGGGATGTTCCGCCCGAGCCCCGCACACCACAGTGGACCACGTGCCGGGCGGGCGCCACGCCCAATTGGTCGGATCCGATGACCGTCGGGTGACGGCACGGTGAACGACACGAGAAGGGCTTGACGCGGGCGCCGAGCCCCTTCAGAGTGGGGCGTGAATCATTTTGTTTCGCGGTGACCGCCCCCGCCGCCTCACGCATCGGAGAGACATGATCAACCTGACCAGGAGGGCCACGGCGACGATTGCCGCGACGGCCCTGGTGGCGAGCGGCCTCGCCGCCACCACGTTCACCCCCCAGGCCCACGCCGCCATCGGCGAGTGTGTCGCGGGCAGCCCCACAGAGACCGTCACCATCTTCGCGTTCAACGACTTCCACGGCCGGATCATCGACGATTCGAAGTCCCTCACCGACCCCTCCGCCTACCTGGCCGGCCGCCTCTTCACGCCGGTCGAGCAGGCCCGCGCAGCGCGGGGCGACGACAACGTCGCGCTGATCTCCTCTGGCGACAACATCGGCGCCTCCACGTTCGTGTCGATGATCGCCGACGACGCCCCCACGCTCGACGTACTCAACGCGGCCGGCCTCGAGGCCTCCACCGTCGGCAACCACGAGTTCGACAAGGGCTGGAACGACCTGGCCGGGCGCGTCGTGCCCGCGGCTCAGGGCTTCGAGTACCTGGGCGCCAACGTCTACACCAAGGGCACCACGACCGTCGCCGCGCCGATGGAGGAGTACACCGTCCTCGAGAAGGCCGGCATCCGGATCGCGGTGGTGGGCGCGGTGACCAGCGACCTGCCGTCGCTCGTGTCCCCCGCCGGGATCGCGGACCTCACCATCGGCAACCCGGTCGAGGCCATCAACCGCGTGACGGACGACCTGCTCGACGGCGACGAGGCCAACGGCGAGGCCGACGTGGTGCTCGCGTCGCTCCACGAGGGCGCCGCCCTGGCCACCCAGAGCGCGGCGACCAACGCCGACAACAGCGCCGCGTTCGACGAGATCTACCGCGACATCGACCCGCGCGTCGCCGCCATCTTCAACGGTCACACCCACCAGCGCTACACGTTCGACAGCGCCGACGGCCGGCCGATCGTCCAGGCCGGCTCCTACGCCGAGCGGCTCGGGAAGCTGGACCTCGTCGTCGACACCTCGGGCAAGGGCGTGTGTTCGGCCACCGACTCGCTGGTGACCCCGCCCGGAACCTCCGACGAGACGCTGCCCGCGATCCAGGCGATCAACGACATCGCGCGGGCCGCCTACGGCGTCGCGATGGTCCACGGCGCAGAGGTGGTGGGCGAGACCTCCGCCGCCATCTCCACCGCCGGCACGGGCAACGCCGACACCCGCAACACCGAGTCCCCGATGTCCAACCTGGTGGCGGAGATGTTCCACGAGGTGCTGGGCGGCGGCGACGCCGAGTTCATCGGCATCCAGAACCCCGGCGGCACCCGCGACTCGTTCGACGCGGGAGACGTGACGCTGCGGGAGGCCGCGCTCACCCTGCCGTTCGCGAACTCGCTCTTCACCACGCAGGTGACCGGGGCACAGTTCACGAAGGTGCTGGAGCAGCAGTGGCAGCGCAACGCTGCCGGGTCGGTCCCGTCGCGGCCGTTCTTGCAGTTGGGCCTGTCGAAGAACGTCACCTACACCTACGACGAGTCACTCCCCGAGGGATCGCGGATCACGTCGGTCAGCATCAACGGTGCACCGATCGACCCCGCCGGGCTGTACACCGTCGGTGGCGGCTCGTTCCTCATCACCGGCGGCGACAACTTCCACGAACTCGGCAAGGGCGTCAACACCCGCGATACCGGCAAGACCGACCTCGCGTCCTGGACGACGTGGATCGGCGAGCAGGGCGTGCTATCGCCTGACTACTCCAAGCGCGGCGTGTCGGCCAAGCTCGCGGCCGGCCCACTCGTCGCCGGCCCAACCCCGCTCACCTTCACCTTCGGTCAGCCCCTGGCCGACGGCGTCGCCCCGCAGACCCTCGACATGTTCCTTCTCGGGGGCGACAAGGTCTCCCCCCAGCTGGCCAACACGTCGATCACGGCGTTCATCGGCGACGTCCAGGTGGGCAGCGCGCCCGTGACCGACGGCGTGGCGACCGTCGAGGTGTCGCTGAAGAAGGGCAGCCGCTTCCCCATCACGACGGGGGCGTACACGCTCCGGTTCGAGGTAGCGGAGTCCGGCACCCAGATCTACGTCCCCATCGACGTCGAGTCGAAGCGGCCCGAGAAGAAGCCGCACCCCCTCGGGAAGTGACCCGGCGCTGAGCAGATGGAAGGGGGGCCCGTATTCGTCGGGCCCCCCTTATTCGTCACTCCTGGCACTCCCGAGGTCCGTGCGCCGACGGGCTTCGCGGATTCTGTTCCTCCAGCGCGACCTCCGGGCCCTCTGGGCCGCATCAGCACCGCCTGGAGGAACTCCTGCCGCATGACGGCCGACGCATCAGCCGGCCAGCGTGGAGACCAGCACCGCCTTGATGGTGTGCATCCGGTTCTCGGCCTGGTCGAACACCACGCTGGCCTCCGACTCGAACACCTCGTCGGTCACCTCCACGCCCTCGATGCCGAACGCGTCCCTCAGTTCTCGCCCCACCGTCGTGTTGAGGTCGTGGAAGGCGGGCAGGCAGTGCATGAACTTCACGTCCGGTTTGCCGGTGGCGCGCATCAGTTCGGCGTTGACCTGGTACGGCCGCAACAGTTCGATCCGCTCGGCCCACACCTGCTTCGGCTCGCCGAGCGACACCCACACGTCGGTGTAGACGAAGTCCACACCCGCCACCCCGGCGGCGACGTCGTCGGTGACGGTGATCCTGGCCCCCGTGGTTTCGGCGAGGCGGCGGGCCTCCGCGACGATCCCGTCGGCGTTCTGCTGGGATGCGGGGGCCACCATCCGCACGTCCATGCCCATGAGTGCGCCGCTGATGAGCAGCGAGTTGCCCACGTTGTTGCGGGCATCGCCGAGGAACGCGAACGCGATCTCCTCGAGGGGCTTGCCGCTGTGCTCGATCATGGTGAGCTGGTCCGCGAGCATCTGAGTGGGGTGCCACTCGTCGGTCAGCCCGTTGTAGACGGGGACGCCCGCATGCGCCGCGAGCGTCTCGACGACCTCCTGCCCGGCTCCCCGGTATTCGATGCCGTCGTACCACCGCCCCAGGACCCGGGCGGTATCGGCGGCGGACTCCTTGTGCCCGATCTGCGACCCGGCGGGATCCAGATAGGTCGTCATACCCCCCTGCTCGGCCACGGCCACCTCGAACGCGCACCGGGTGCGGGTGGAGGTCTTCTCGAAGAGCAGGGCCACCTTCCTGCCGGCGAGGCGCTGCTCCTCGCGACCCTCGCGCCGCTGCAGCTTGAGTTCCGCGGACAGGTCGAGCAGGCTGCGCCACTCGTCCGGTGTGAAGTCCAACTCCTTGAGGAAGCTGCGTCCGGTCAGGCTCATCGTCGTGGCCTCTCGCTCGTGGTTCAAGAGACCACAGGGTACCCGGGGCGCACGGGTCAGCGTCGGGCGACCGCCATCAGCACGCCGTCGACGGCGGCCTCGATGTCGGCCAGTGTCCGTTCGAAGCCCTCCTCGGGGCCGTACCACGGGTCACCCAACGGCTCCCCCTTCGGCTTGTCCACGTTGAAGTCGTTGAGGAGAGCGATGTTGGAGGCCCCCGGGGCGATCCGCTGCAGCCTCGCCACGTGCAGGGGCTCGGCAGCCACCACCAGGGTGGCGCCCTTCACGTCGGCCGCCCCGATCTTGCGCGCACGATGACCGGCGGCGTCGTATCCCGCCCGCTCCAGGGTGCGGGCGGCGCGACGGTCGATGGGGTTGCCCTCCTCCTCGCTGGACACCCCGAAGCTCTCGATGCGGACATCGAGCCCGCGCTCCTCAGCCTTGGCGCGCGCGACGCGCTCAGCCATGGGGGAGCGGCAGATGTTGCCCCAGCACACGAAAAGAAGCGTAGCCATGTGCCTCACCATACCCACGCGGGTCGGGAACGCCGAGCCGTGCCGGGGTGGGTAGGATGAAGCCCTGTAGCAGGGCGAGTGACGGGGGACGACGGTGCAGATCCTGGTGGTTGACGACGATCAAGCGGTGCGCGATTCGCTCGCCCGCTCGCTCACCTACTCCGGCGACGAGGTGCAGACCGCTGCGGACGGCGTCGAGGCCCTCGCCAAGCTGGTCAGCTACACCCCAGACGCGATCATCATGGACGTGATGATGCCGCGCCTGGACGGGCTGGAAACCACCAAGATGCTCCGCGACGGCGGCAACGACACCCCCATCCTCATCCTCACCGCGCGCGACGCTGTAGGTGACCGCGTGGACGGCCTCGACGCCGGCGCGGACGACTACATGGTCAAGCCGTTCGCCCTCGACGAGCTCCTGGCGCGGCTGCGCGCCCTCACCCGTCGCTCGAAGGCGGCTCCCGAGGCGGAATCGCGGGTCCTCACCTTCCAGGACGTCACCCTCGACACGCAGCACCGTGAGGTCACCCGTGGCGGCCAGCACATCTCGCTGACCCGCACGGAGTTCGCGCTGCTGCAGGTGTTCATGGAGAACCCGCGCCGGGTCATGGAGCGCAACACCCTGCTCAACGAGGTGTGGGGCTTCGAGTTCCCGACGACGGCGAACTCGCTCGAGGTCTATATCGGCTACCTGCGCCGCAAGACGGAGACCGGTGGCCGCCCCCGGCTGATCCACACCGTCCGGGGCATCGGCTACGTCCTGCGTGAAACGCCCCCGTGATCGGGAGCTGGTGGATCCGGCTCAGACGCGGCATCGGCCGCCTTGTCAGTGGACAATCTCTGCAGTGGCGGCTGGCCCTTCTGACCGGGGTCAGCGTGGCGTTGTCGGTGCTGGTCGTCGGCGCCACGTCCTACGGGGTCACCAGATGGTCGATCCTCGAGCAGCTCGACCGCGAGCTCATCGGAGTGGCCCAGACGGCCTCCGGGACCATCGCCTCCAATCTGTTCGACCTGTCCGTCCTCTCGGCGGATCTGCTCGGCTCGTCGAACGGCATCCTCGCGCTCGTCTCCGCTGACGGGGCGCTCAGCCAGGTGCCCGGTCAGACCGTCGTGGTCCCCGCGAGCGCAGAGGAGATCGCGGTGGCGCGGATCCAATCGGGATCCTCGGCACGCACCATCGATGTGGAGGGCACCTCGTACCGGCTGGTGTCCGTGCCGATGTCAACGGGAGGCAACTTCTACGCGGTGATGTACGGCCGGCCGACAGAATCGCTGGAGTCGACGCTGGGGTCGCTGTGGCTGGCGCTGCTGCTGGCGGGCGCCGCGGGAGTCCTGACCACGACGGTCGCGGCATTGTGGGCGGCACAGGCCGTGCTGGCCCCGGTCCGACGGCTGTCGCAGGCCGTGAAGTCCGTCACCCAGACCGACCAGCTCAACCCCATCCGCATCTACGGCCGCGATGACCTGGGCGAGCTCACCAAGTCCTTCAACCTGATGCTGCGATCCCTGCAGACCTCTCGGGAACAGCAGCGCCAACTGATCGCCGACGCCGGGCACGAGCTCCGCACCCCGCTCACGTCCATGCGCACCAACATCGAGCTGCTGCTCGCCGACGACACCTCAGGGATGCTGCCGGAGGGTGCCCGCTCCGTCATCCTGGGTGACGTGGCCGCGCAGCTCGGCGAGTTCTCCGCCCTCGTCGGGGACCTCGTGGCCCTGACCCGCGACGACCACCTTCAGCGTCCTCACGAGCCCCTCGACATGGCGGAGGTCACGGAGTCCGCCATCGAGCGCGCCCGCCGTCGCGGGCCGACCATCCGGTTCGACGTGACGCTGGAGCCCACCCCGGTGATGGGCGACCCGTCGACGCTGGAGCGGGCCATCACCAACCTGCTGGACAATGCCGTCAAGTTCTCCCCCGCCAACGGCACCATCAGCGTCACCCTGGAGGACGGCACGCTCACCATCGTCGACGAGGGCCCGGGCATCGCCGACGAGGACCTCCCGCTCATCTTCGACCGGTTCTACCGCTCGGACCGCGCCCGGAACACGCCCGGCACCGGGCTGGGCCTCTCCATCGTCGACCACACGGTACGCGTGCACGGTGGGTCCGTCCGCGCCGCCAACGACCCCGAACGCGGAGCGAAGTTCGTCATGCGTCTGCCGATGATCGCCGAGCCGAACGAGGTGCTCCAGTGAGGCTCGCGGCGTGAGGACGGGGTTGACCCCCGCGCAGAGGCGCGGGGTTTCGGTCGGCGTGGCGACAGGGCTGTACGGCCTCTCCTTCGGCGCCCTCGCCGTGGCAGCCGGACTGTCAGTACCGCAGGCCAGCGCGGTGAGCCTGCTCATGTTCACCGGCGGGTCGCAGTTCGCGTTCATCGGGGTGGTCGCGGGCGGGGGCGCGCTGGCATCCGCCACCGCGGCGGCGTCGTTGCTGGGGGTCCGCAACGCCATCTATGGCGTCACCGCCAACGCCCTGCTCAGGCCGCACGGGTGGCGCCGGTTCCTGGCGGCCCACCTCACCATCGACGAGTCCATCGCGACGGCATCCGCGGCGGAGGATCCGGACGAGGAGCGTCGCGGGTTCTGGGCCGCTGGTGTCGCGGTGTTCGTGCTGTGGAATCTCTTCACGCTGGTGGGTGCGGTCGTGGGCAACGCGCTGGGCGATCCGGCGGCCTGGGGACTCGACGGCGCGGCCGTCGCCGCCTTCCTCGGCCTACTGTGGCCGCGGCTGAAGGGGCGCGACCCGATCGCGATCGCGGTGGTGGCCGCCGTCGTCACCGTTGCCGTGGCACCCCTGGTCCCGGCCGGGATCCCGATCATCGTGGCCGCGGGCGTCGCGGTGGGGCTGACCGTGGTTCAGCAGCGGCGCCGGACCTCCCACTCGCCTGCTGCGCGGGGAGGACACCGATGACGCTCTGGCTGTGGATCCTCGCCGCGTGCGCCATCGCGTACGCCACCAAGCTGATCGGTTACCTCGTTCCCGAGCGCTGGCTGGAGAACCCCTGGGTGTCCACCCTCTCGCACGGTGTCACAGTCGGACTCCTCGCCTCGCTGGTTGCGCTCAACACGTTCGTGTCCGGGACGGCCATCACCCTCGATGCCCGCATCGTCGCGCTGGCGGCCGCGGCCGTCGCACTCGTGTTCAAGGCGCCGTACCTCCTGGTGGTGATCGTCGGCGCGGCCGCCGCCGCCCTGGCGCGCCTGGGCGGGCTTGCGTGAACCAGCCCCTTGTCGAGGCACGGTCTGCAGGGAGGGCAAATGGCGGCCGGTGGAGCGGTTCCGCTGGGGTGGAGTCGTCGCTGTCGGCGTAGAGGGTGCCCGCGGAAGCGGGACGCGAGTGCGAAGGTCCACGCTCAGCGCGTGGACCAAAGGGTGCCACTGCGGGCATGTTTCCGCGCCGCGTGGTTCGGCACCTGAAGGTGGCAGGGGCCCGATGCGCGGGAACGTGCCGGCAGTGGCGGTGGCCTATGGCCGCGTTTGAGCGTGGGGCGGCACTGGGGGCCCGTCTCCGCGGTGGAGGGTGGGGTTCACCACCTCACAGTTCAGCAAGCAAGCAGTTCGTTCTGCTCGCAGTTCGTCTCCGGCTGAGAATTACACCCGAGTAACTTGTTCACACCTGTGGATAACACTGTGGACGCGAGTGATGGCAGGGCTCGATGACCCCTGCGAGTTCTTGACCTCCGGGAGTCCCCCGCTGTGAGAGAGGGAGTTGACAGCTGCCCATCTGGCACAGTGGTCGAATGGCGCTACCTCCCCTGCCCCACCCGCACCTCATCACGCTCCGCACCCTGGCCACCCTCGTGCTCAGCTGCCTGATCGGCCAGGCCGGATGGGCATCGGCCTTCCTGGGGGGCCAGAGCGGCTACCGGACCCATCACGAAGTCGGCGCCCTTGTCACGCTCGTGGTCACCGTCGTGGCTGCCGTCGTCTACGTCGTGCTGCGCCGTTCCGCAGGCGTGGTGAATGTGGTGCTCGCCGTGGCGATGGCACTCCTGGTCAGCATCCAGTACCTGCTGGGCAGCGCAGGCACCACCTCGGCCCACATCTTCGTGGGGGTTCTGTCGGTCATGCTCGCCACGGCTCTGACCTCGTGGACGTATCGGCACGCCATGCCACGTGCCTCCTCCTGACCGGGGCCGGAACCGCCGCCCGGCTCCAACCGGAATGCCCGGGGACGCCTGCGTTCGGCGCTGCGGCGGTACGCTGCAGATGTCCAACGAAGGACGCAGTACACCAGTCGAGGAGCTGAATGATGGCATCCGTCGAGAACGATCTCGCCCGGATCAAGGGAATCGGCCCCAAGTACGCCGAACTGCTCAAGAGCATCGGGGTGGACTCGGTCAAGGAACTGAGGCATCGCAACCCTGAGCATCTCAAGGAGATGATCGAGACCCGGCACGGTCCCGTCATCGGGCTGTCGGTGGCCGAGTGCACGGACTGGGTCACCCAGGCAAAGGCGCTCGACGTCTGAGGCTCCCCAGGCGGCGGGTCACGGCAGCCGCGGAGCGCGGCCCGGGAGCGTCAGCGTCGCACTGAGGCCGCCGAGTTCGGAGTCACCCAGGACGACGTCGCCGCCGTGATCACGCGCGATCTCGCGGGCGATGGCGAGCCCGAGTCCGCTGCCCCCCGCCTCGCGCTCGCGGGCCTCATCCAGGCGGACGAACCGCTCGAACACCCGCTCGCGGTCCCCTGCCGCGACCCCCGCGCCGTCATCCTCGACCACCACGCTCCCCTCCGTGACCGTGACCCGGACCGCGCTCTGCGCGTGCCGCACGGCGTTGTCCACCAGGTTGCGAACCACGCGACCCACGGCTGCCGCATCCACGCGCGCCGCACCGCTGCCGCGGATTTCGACGGCCACATCCGGGCGAGCCACGCCGACGGCATCGGCGGCGATGCCCGCCAGGTCCTCCTCGGAACGCCGCGCAGGCGCGGCACCGACCCGTGCCAGCAGGAGCAGGTCATCCACCAGTGCCTGCATCCGCAGCACCTCGGGCCCCAGGTCCGCCGCCAGCTCCGCACTGGAGATGGCCTCAGGATGCGACCGCGCCACCTCGACGCTGGCCCGCAGCGACGAGATGGGCGACCTCAGCTCGTGCGCCGCGTCCTCGACGAAGGCGCGCTGCCTGGCCGACGCCCGTTCGAGCCGGTCCAGCATCTCGTTCAGCGTCCGGGCGAGCGCGCCCAACTCGTCGTCGGCCGACGGCACGGGCAGGGCCCCTGGCCCACCCTCGCGTGCGACGCGGGCCGCCGCGCTCCGCAGCTCCTCGACCGGCCGCAGCGCCCGCCCCAGCGCCAACCAGATCACGCCGGCCAGCAGCAGGGTCAGCGTCGGCACCACGCCGACCAGCGACACCCGCAGCGCGTTCAGCACGCCCTCGACGTCGCGCAGCGGCAGCGCCACCACCACCGAGACGGGCTCACCCCTCCAGGTGGCCGGGAGGACGGCCAGCCGCGCCCGCTCGTCGTAGGCCGTCCGCAGGGTGCCGCGGCCCTGACCCAGGAGCCGTTCCAGATCGCCGGCGCCGATCACCGGGAGAGTCCGGCTCGCGGAGGCCGAACTCGCCACCACCAGACCCGATCCGTCGAGCACCTGCGCGATCTCCCCCGCCTCGGTCACCGGCAGCGGATCAGGCAGCCTGTCGTCGAGGGCGAGCCGCGCGACCGTCTCCGCCCGGGCCATGGCCACGTCGTCGAGAGCCGCGACCCTGCTCGCCGAGACCACCCCCGACAGGACGACGGCGCCCAACGCCAACCCCACGCCCAGCAGGCCCGCCGTGACGAGCGTGAGCCGGAGCCGCAGGGACAGCCCGCCCCACCGTCGGCCGGCCACAGTCACCCCGCCACGCGATAGCCCGCGCCCCGCACGGTCACGACAGCGTCGCGCCCCAGCTTCCGGCGCAGGTAGCCGACGTAGACCTCGACGACGTTGAGGTCCTCACCCGTCCCGTCCCAGACGTGATCACGCAGCTCGACCTTCCCGACGACGCGATCCCCGTGCCGCATGAGGTACTCCAGCAGCGCGAGCTCCCGGGTGGTGAGGTCGACGGGCTCCCCGCCCAGCCGCACCGCCCGCGCCGCGGGATCCAGCTCCAGGGAGCCGATGCTGAGCACAGCGGGCCGCGCTTCGGCGGGCCGCCGGACAAGTGCCCGCAGCCGCGCCACGAGCACCACGAAAGAGAAGGGCTTGGTGAGGTAGTCGTCGGCACCGAGGTCGAGGGCGTCCGCGACGTCGTGCTCGCCGTCCTTGGCGCTCAGCATGAGCACGGGCGTCCACACCTTCCGCTCCCGGAGGGCGGCCACCACCGCGTAGCCGTTGCGCCGCGGAAGCATCACGTCGAGGACGATGGCGTCGTAGTCGCCGTGCGTGGCCAGCGACAGGCCCGTGTCGCCGTCGTGGGCCGTGTCGACGGCGAACCCCTCTGCCGCCAGGCCGCGCTGGAGCGTGCGCGTGAGTCCGCGCTCGTCGTCGACCACCAGTACCCGCACTCCCCCATCCTGCCACCGGCCCCCACAACCCCGACGACGCTCTCAGCGTCCTCTCAGCGGGGCTCGTCTACCGTGGACGCATGACCGAACGACGCTCCCTTCTCCGCTCCCCGTGGGTCGCCCCGATCGCGGTGACCTCCGCGGTCGCCGTGGGCATCCTGGCGCAACCGCTGTTCGCCGCCGGCGAAGCCAGCGACCTGCCCGAGTTGTCCGCCGAGGAGCTCGTGGCCCGGGTCCTGGAGTCCGAGCCGCAGGCCATGTCCGGCACCGTCGTGCACACGGCGCGGCTGGGGCTCCCGGACCTCCTCTTCACCGAGGCCAGCGGCGCGGACCCCATGAGCCTGCTGGGCGGAAGCTCCACCCTCCGGCTCTGGACGGACGGAGAGCAGCGCTCGCGCGTCGCCCTCCTCGGCACCATGTCCGAGTGGTCCGTCGTCACCGACGGCCCAGAGGTATGGACCTATTCGAGCACCGACGACGAGGTCGTCCACTACAGCGTCAGCGACGCGGACCGCGCGCGCCTCGAAGCGATGAGTGAGCAGGCCCGCGAGGAGGCGCTCGCCCGCAAGGCCGAGCTGCCCACCCCCCAGGAGGCGGCCGCTGAGGCGCTGGCCAAGATCGACGAGTCCTCCAGCGTGCGCGTCGACGCTCAGACCACCATCGCCGGGCGCGACGCCTACCAGCTCATCGTGACCCCGGACACCGACGGCACCCTCGTGGACCGCGTCGTGCTCGCCGTCGACGGCGAGACCGTGACGCCGCTGCGCGTGCAGACCTGGAGCACCCTGGACGAAACCGCCCCCGCCCTCGAGGTGTCCTTCACCGACATCGACTTCACCGCACCCAACGATTCGGTCTTCGCCTTCTCACCGCCCGCGGGTGCCACCACGCGCGACGTCGTCGTACCCATCCCCGCCGAGGGAACGGGGATGCCCGCCCACGAGATGGCAGAGGGCGCGCACGAGAAGCCCACGGTGCACGGCACCGGCTGGGAGACCGTCATCGAGCTCACCGGCGTCGACATGGCCGCCCTGCTCGCCGAGGACCCCACGGCCGTCAGCGGCCTGCCGGAGGACTTCACCGGCTCCGAGGAGGCGAAGGACCTCATGGAGGAGTTCAAGCCCGAGCACGGCGGCGGCATGGATCTGGACACCGGTGCGCTCTTCGAGCAGCTCACCACCGAGGTTCCCGAGGGTCGCCTGCTCAGCTCCACGCTGCTCAGCGTCCTGGTGACCGACGACGGGCGCGTCCTCGTGGGCGCCGTTCCCGCCGAGACCCTGCGCGCGATGGCGTGAGCGCCCCTGCGATCCGCACCGAGGGACTGACGAAGCGGTTCCGGTCCGGGCAGGTCGCGGTCGACGGGATCGACCTCGTCGTGCCCACCGGGTCCGTCTACGGTTTCCTCGGCCCCAACGGTTCCGGGAAGACCACCACCATTCGCATGCTGCTCGGGCTGGTGCGGCCCACCGCCGGCGCGGCCTGGCTCCTGGACCAGCCCATGCCCGATGCCGGCGGCACCGTCCTCCCGCAGGTCGGTGCACTGGTCGAGGGCCCGGCCTTCCACCCCTATCTCAGCGGCAGGGCCAACCTGGTGCGGCTGGACGCCTGCGACGCGACGGCGGATCCCGCCACATCCCGGGCCCGCATCGACACGGCCCTGGACCGCGTCGGCCTCACCAATGCCTCCCGCAAGCTCTACCGGCAGTACTCCCTGGGGATGAAGCAGCGGCTCGGGCTCGCCGCCGCCCTGCTTCGCCCGCGCAGGCTCCTGGTCCTCGACGAGCCCACCAACGGCCTCGACCCCCAGGGCACCCGCGAGGTGCGCCACCTCATCCGGGAACTCGCCGGGGAGGGTGCCACGGTGCTGGTCTCCTCTCACCTTCTGGCGGAGATCGAGCAGGTGTGCACCCACATCGGCATCATGGGCCAGGGCAGGCTGCTGGCCCAGGCCGAACGCAGCGAGCTCGCCGCCGACGACGACTCCCGCCTCGTCGTCACCACCACGGCGGACAGCATGACCGCTGCAGCTGAGGTGCTGGCATCGCTCGGCCTCGAGGAGGTCCGGGCCGACGGCGTGGAGGTGCGGGCCCGCCTGGGAGCCGTACCCCCGGGGCGCGTCTCGGCGGCCCTCGTGCACGCCGGCATCGACCTGGTGGGCCTCGAGGTCCGCCGTCGCAGCCTGGAACAGCTGTTCGTTGAACTGACCGGGGAGGGCTTCGATGTCGCGCGCTGAGGGCTCCTTCGGCCGGCTGCTGCGCAGCGAGCTCCGCCTCCTCTTCGGCAGACGGCGCACGCTGGCCCTCCTCGCCGGGCTCGGCGCAGTACCACTACTGCTCTCCGTCGTCCTGTTCATCGCCCAGGGATCGGGCCTGGAGGGACAGGGGCCCGGCTTCATCGGCCGCGTGACCGGCAACGGGCTGTTCCTCGTCATCGCGGCACTGTTCATGTGCCTGCCGTTCCTGCTCCCCCTCACCATCGGGATCACCGCCGGCGACTCGATCGCCGGCGAGGCTCAGGCCGGCACACTGCGCTACCTGCTGACCCTTCCCGTGGCACGGACCCGCCTCCTGGTGGCGAAGGCGCTCGTGGCACTGGCCTTCGCGCTGGCGGCGGTGCTGGTGATCGCCGTCATGGCGCTCGCGGCAGGCGGGGCCTTCTTCGGGCTGACCGAGATGACGCTCCTGTCCGGCTCCACCGTCTCGCTCGGTGATGGGATGGCGCGGATGCTGGGTGTCGCGGCGTACGTGGCGTTGTCGCTGACGGGGCTGGTGGCGGTGGGGGTGTTCTTCTCCACGCTCACCGAGGTCCCCGTCGGGGCGATGGCGGCCACGACCGTGGTGGCCGTGGTGTCCACGGTGCTGGACTCCCTGCCCCAGCTCGCGGCCATCCACCCGTACCTGTTGACCCATCACTGGTTCGACTTCGCGGAGTTCCTCCGGATCGAAGTGGACTGGGGCGTCCTCAGGTCTGGACTCCTCGTGCAGCTGGGCTGGGTTGCGGTGTTCGCGTCGCTGGCGTGGGCACGGTTCCGGTCCGCCGACGTGACCTCGTGACCTCGTTCTGCGGTGATCGTTCCTCCAGGCTGACTCTCGGGCCCTCATCGCCCCTGAGCCCCTGACTGGAGGAACATTGTCCGCAGGGTGCGGTCCGGGCCATCGCATAAGGTCTAGGTGTCCGCTCGCAAGGAGGCCCCATGGCGCACGTTCCCCTCACTGCCGTGACCCTCGGCGCCTCGCGCCTCGGTGAGCGCCCCGACGGCCAGTCGCTGGCCGACGCACTGCTCTCGTCCCCGCTGGGCAACGTCGACACCAGTAACAACTACGCCGGCGGCCGCAGCGAGCAGATACTCGGCGCCGCCATCCAGCGCGCCGGAGGGCTCCCCGAGGGCAAGCTCGTGTTCTCCAAGGCGGACCGTCACCCCGACACCGGGGTGTTCGATGCCGACCGCGTGCGCCGCTCGCTGGAGGAGTCGCTGACGCGGCTCGGGCTGGACCGGCTGCCGCTCTACCAGTTCCACGATCCGTTCACGGTCACCGTCGACGAGGCGCTCGCCGCGGACGGACCCGTCGAGGCGCTGGTGCAATTGCGGCACGAGGGCGTGATCGGGGCGATCGGCGTCGCCTACGGTCCGCTGGCCGAGACACGGGCCTACGTCGAGACCGGCCTGTTCGACGTGGTGCTCAACCACAACCGCTACACGCTCGTCGACCGCTCGGCCGAGCCGGTGTTCGAACGGGCGCGGGAGTTGGGCATGCAGGTGTTCAACGCAGCGCCGTTCGGCGGCGGGACGCTGGCCAACGGCGAGCGCACCTACGGTTACCGCACCATGCCTGGCGATTTCGCCGCTCACATCGACCGGGTCCGCGGCCTGGCCCAGGGCGCGGGCGTTGACCTCGCGGCGGCCGCGCTGCAGTTCTCGCTTCGAAGCCGGCTGGTGGACACGACGGTGGTGGGCATCCCGTCCCTCGAGCGCCTCGACGCGTTGGCGGGCCTCATCGCGGCAGAGGTGCCGGAGGAGTTCTTCGCCGCCGTCGAGGCGCTCGGTCCGCCGCCCGCGAGCGGCCAGGACTGAGGGCTCGGGTCAGGCGGCCAGATCAGAGGCGTCGACGGCGCCGGCCAGCTCGTCGGACAGGCTCAGGAGTTCCGCGATCTTCTCGGCGCCGGCGGTCACTTCACCGGACATCGTGAGGTCCGTGTTGAACACCAGGCCGGTGGTACCGACCACGTTGGCCTTGAGGTTCTGCATCAGCTGGGTCAGCGCGGTCGTGGCGCGCTGACCGCCGCCGAAGCCGTAACCGACGAGCGCCATCGGCTTGGCCTCCCACTCGGCGAAAAGGTAGTCGACGGCGTTCTTCAGCGGGGCGGGGAAGAAGCCGTTGTATTCGGGCGTGACGACGACGATCGCGTCGGCGGCGTCGACGGCGGCCTTCCATGCCAGCGTGTGCGGCTGGGTGTAGACGCCGGAGCCCGCGGGGGCATCCTCGTCGATGAAGGGCAGGTTGATCTCGGCGAGGTCGAGGGTGGTGACGGACCAGTCTGAGCTGAGGGCTTCTGCCACCCATGAGCTGACGTGCCCACCGATGCGCTGCGGACGGGTGGACGAGACGATGATCGAGAGATTCTTCACGGTTCAACTATGACATATTTAACTTGACGTTTCAACTACATGCCGGGCGCGAGATTCAACCGCCCGGCTGACGGAGCACCCGAGCAGGCTCCCCAGATCCAGGCCGTCGGCACTCTTCACGACGCGCTCGCTCGTCAATGCCCAGCAAGCTCCGCCATCAGATCTGAAACCGTCGGCTCGCCCATCACGGCCCTGCCTGTTCTTCCGATTTGCGCCAGCCTACGCACCCCCGCGACACGACGGTGGGACGGACACCGCAGTGCCCGCCCCACCTGTCCTGAGGGACTACCGCACGATCACGGCACCGGGGTGCCGTCGACCGTCAGGGTCCAGTTCTGGTCGAAGAAGTCGACTGGGTCGATCGTGCCCTTGTCGACCGCCCAGTCGATCAGCAGCTGGCGGATCTCTCGCATCTCGTTGTACACCACCGGCGCCGTCGCGATGTGCGGGAAGTTGCCGCCACCGCTGCGTCGGTAGTTGTTCACCGCCACGACGAATTGCTCGTCCGGGGCCACAGGCGTGCCGTCGGCATGGGTGAGGTTCTCGATCCGCGAGCCGACGGGCTGGCTGAGGTCGATCTCGTAGTCGACTCCGGCGATGATGTCGTAGTTGTAGTCCCACACCTGCTGGCCGTTGTGGACCACCGAGGTGTGTTCGTCGGCGTCGAATGTCGCGCCGGGGGCGACGGTGCCGAAGTACTTCGCCGAGTACTCGAGGAAGTCCCTCACCTGGGCTCCGGTCATCACGACCGCCTCGAGCGTGTTGTCGTAGATGTAGAGGCCCGCCATGTCGCGGATGGTCACGTCGCCTTCGGGGAACACTGCCGTGCGGCTGAAGGGGGCGGCGATGGACAGCACCGGGAGATCCGCATACGCGCCGCCTGCCAAGGCTCCTTGGACGGTCTCGGTCTGCACCATCTGGATGTAGTCGATGATGGCGGTGTCGCGGTAGCGGGACTCGGTGGCGGGCAACTCCGTCACCGACTGGGCGATGACGGTGTTGACGTAGCCGACGGTCGTCTCGTGCGCGTCGGAGACGGCCTCGACGACGACAGGGTCCTCGCCGACGGAGCGGCTGAGGATCGCCTCGGCCTCGGCACCCACCACGTCCCACTGGCCGCGGACCTTCTGCAGGTCGATGGTGACGTCGGAGACGCTCTGACCCCAGAACATGGGCTGGGTCAGGAGCACTCGCTCGCCGGTCACCTCGTTGGTGACGAACTTCTCGGCGGCATCGACGCGGTGGGTGTGGCCGACCACCATGACGTCGATGCCGGGCACCTGCTGGGCGATCTGGTCGGAGGGGTTCTCCTCCCCCAGGCCGGTGGAGGTGTCGTAGCTGGACTGTCCGATGCCCGCGTGGCTGAGCACCACCACGACGTCGGCGCCGGCGGCCTTGACCTCCGGAACCCACTTCTCAGCGGAGGTGACCATGTCCTCGATGGTCACCCTGCCCTCAAGGTGTCCCTTGTTCCAGATCATGGAGCCGGGGGTGGTGAGGCCGAGGATGCCGACCTTGACGGGCTTGTTCCCCAGCTTCTTCGTGATGATGGTGTAGGGCTGCAGCAGCGGCTCGCCGGTGGCCGTGTCGATGACGTTGGCGGCCAGAACGGGGAACTCGGCGTCGTCGACGTAGGCGTCGAGCAGGTCCAGGCCGTAGTCGAACTCGTGGTTTCCTGGCACCTGGGCGTCGTAGCCGATGGCGTTGTAAGCGGTCGCCATGGGGTGCTCGGCGCCCGTCTCTGTCACCGGCTCCTGCTTGGCGAAGTAGGTGGTGAGCGGGGTGCCCTGCAGCGCGTCGCCGTTGTCGACGACGATGACGGTCTCGCTGCCACGCTCGTCGCGCACGTCGCCGACGATGGTGCTGACGGCACTCAGCCCGACCTTGCCCCCCTGGGCGTCCCTGTACGGCGCGTCGGTGAAGTAGTCCCAGTTCTGGACCCGGCCGTGCATGTCCGTGGTGGCCAGCAGCGTGAGCTGGGCGGTCTGCTCGCTGCGCCGGCCGGGTGCCGCGTCCGCGGGCACCGTGGTGACGAGAAGTCCGCCGGCCAGCGCCAGAGAGGCAGCCGCGGCCACCGCGCTCCGGAGGGGATGGTTTCGCATGATCACTCCTTGTGGATGTGGGTTCACAAGGACGCTAGCCCGCGATGGTTACGAGCGGGTGACCTGGGGATGACCTGCGGGTGGCGCGCAGGCAGCCGCCGTGGGTCAGGGGGTGCCGCCGCGGAGGCCGCTGAGCAGCTCGGCCCAGGAGGCCGCGAGGTCGCCGTCGGGGGTCCACGCGCCCTCGTAGACCCAGGAGCCCGCCGCGATCCGGATCCGCAGGTCCTGGTCGACGGGGTAGGTGACGGGATCTCCGTACTGGTTGTACAGCACCAGGTAGGGGGACCCTTCCGGGATGGACCATGAATCCTCCGGCACGGCGGTGGCCTGCGAGAGGGCAAGCACCAGATCACCGGGAAGTTCGCGCTGGATCCACCCGTCACCGTCCGCCGCGTCCGACGGTAGTCCGCAGACGAAGCCCCGGTAGAGGGAGCCGCGCTCGACGGTGGCGACGGAGTTGAGACCGACGACGGCGGCCGCATCGGTGCAGAGGTCGACGTCGTCGGTGAACGGCATGGGCTTCTCGTCGCGCTGGGCCGTCCACATGGGCAACAGGTCCTGCAGCAGCTGGGCGCCGCCCGTGCGGGATCCCCATCCGCCGACCCATTCACAGTTGACCGTCTCGGCCGACACGACGCGCCTGGTGCCGTCGGGGTAGTCGAGCGCCAAGTGGAAGGTGAGCCCGCCCATCTCGGTGCAGGCGTCGAAGTTGGCGGCGGGGAGGCTGTTGACGGCCTCGACGACCCGGTCCGGCTCCGTGGTCAGAGGTTCGATGGGGCCCACCCCGCCGAACGTCTCCCACTTGTCACCGCACAGCCAGACGCGGGCAACGCCGTCGGGAAGATCCTCGGTGGCGGGCAGGTCCTGCGGCGTGAGGTCCCCGGACTGGATGGCGTCGCAGACCGTGGACACGAGGCCCTCGCCGCGTTCGTCGGGCAGGGGCGCGACGGGGCTGGGCGTGGTGGGGGTGGGGCCGCCGTCGGGGCCCTGCGCCTCGACGATCCTGGCCTCCAGGGCGGGGGCCAGCGGACCCCAGAACCGACGCTGGGTGCCGTCGTCCCACCAGTAGAGGCCGGCTCCCCGGCCGGCGTCGCGGTGCAGCGAGACGGGGTCTCCGCCAGGAGTGAGCAGGACGAGGTCCGGAAGCGGGATCTCGCCGCGCTCGTCTGTGCCGGACAGCCCGCTGCCGCCGCGGATCGCGTCCAGGAGATCAGCCGTCAGGTCGGCGTCGAGGTCGACGACGGTCCCATCGGCCCGGCACGTGACCGCGCGGGTGAGGTCGGCCGGATCGAGCGGCCGATACACCGATGCGGGCGCGGTGCTGCATAGCGAATCGGTGCCGGTATAGGTGAAGCTGGTCTGCTCGCGCTCGGCCTTCCACAGCTCGCGTAGCTGCGCCAGGTAGCCGGCACCGTCCCCCCGGAAGGTCTCGAACATGTTCGTGGTGTCACGCAGGTCCCCGCAGCCGGCGATCCGGATGGACCGGTGGGCGCCGTCGGGATACTCGACGACGACGGTGTAGTCCAAGGGATTGGGCATGCAGTCCAGGACCCCCTCGGACTTGTCCAGGGCGTTGAACGCGGCCACCGCCTCAGCGGCGTGCGCGACGAGGGGGTCCGGCGCGCCGACGAGGACCTGGGACGCGCCGGTGTCCGAGCGTCCGCACAGCCAGAGGCTGGTGGCGCCGTCGGGGAGGTCGCCGTCGACGAGCGGGAGTGCGCCGGTGAGGGGGTCGTCACACGCGTCGGGAACGAGCGGGACCGCGACCGAGGGCTGCGGGCTGGGCGTGGCGAGGACCACCGAGGGCGGCGAGATGAATTGGAGCGCCAGCGGTGCGGCGAGGGCGGCGACCGCAACGACGGCGGCCGCCGCGACCCCCGCGCGGCGCGTCCGCGCACGGCTCCGCGCGGTGGCGGCCCACCCGCGGGTGCTGGGCCGGGGTGGCACTGCGGCGCGCAGGGCGTCGGGCAGCTCGTTCTCGTTCATGACAGGTCCTCCGGATCGAGGTAGGGAGAGGTGCGCAGGGCGGCGAGCCCGCGGCTGACGTGGGAGGTGACGGTGCCCTCGGGGATGCCCAGCAACTCCGCCACCTCACGGGTGGGCCGGTCCTCGAAATACCGCAGCACCAGGACGGTGCGCTGGAGTCGCGGGAGGCGGGCCAGGGCGCGGCGGAGGTCGGCGGCCGGGGCAGGGTCGCGAAGGGGCGACGGCGTGTCGGGCGGGCTGTCCGACGGCACCTCGGAGCGCCACTGCAGGCGGCGCCACCACGACACGAAGGTGCGGTACATCGTCGTGCGGACGTAGGCCTCGAAGTGGTGGTCGTTGTCGAAGGAGTCGTAGCGCCCGTAGGTCTTCGACAGCGCCGTCTGGACGAGGTCCTCCGCGTGTTGAGCGTCGCCGGTGAGCAGCCAGGCGGCTGCCCAGAGCTCACCGCCGCGGGCCGCGACATACCTGTCGAAGCCGCCGGCCGTCACCTCGACCGCGTGGTCCATCACTGCCTCCATGCTCTGTAGACGCGGTGGGGGGTGGGTTTCACTGCATCTGGGATCAGGGAACCAGACCTCACCGGTCACCGGGCTGAATCACGCCCGAAGTGCCCCGTCCACTGTCCCGCCGGCGGACCGGCGGATGGTTGAGCCGGACACGGCTCTCGAGGGACGGCGACGAGCCGGACACGGCTCTCGACGAACTGCCACGAGCCGGATCTGAGCCTCGACACCGAAACAGCCCAGTTTGAACGATCCCTTGCTCTGCGAGACCCAGATCCGGCTCAACGCATCAGCGGGCCGCGAGGCGGTCCCGGACCTGCTTGCGCAGCACCTTCCCCAACATGGACTTGGGCAACTCGCCGACCACCACGACCTCGCGCGGCACCTTGTACGCCGCCAGGCGGTCGCGACACCAGGTCCGCACCGCCTCCGGGTCGACGGTGGCGCCGGGCCGCGCGACGACCTCCGCCACCACGCGTTCACCCCCACCCGCCAACGCCAGGCCGATGACGGCGGCGTCGTCGATGTCCTCGTGCGATCGCAGCACCGCCTCCACCTCCGTCGGCGACACGTTGAACCCGCCGGTGATGATCAACTCCTTGACCCGGTCCACGATGGTGGTGAAGCCGTCCGCGTCGACCGTGACGAGGTCGCCTGTGCGCAGCCAGCCGCCGGGGAGGAGCACCGCGTCGGTCTCCTCCGGCGCGTTCCAGTAGCCCTGGAACACCTGCGGGCCGGCTAGCAGCAACTCGCCGCGCTCGCCGGGTGCGACCTCGCGGGTCGGGTCCTCCGGTTCCACCACGCGCATCAGCGTGCTCGGGAACGGGACACCGATCGTGCCGGTGCGGCGCGACGGGTGGAACGGGTTGCCCAGCGCCACCGGCGCGGTCTCGGTCAGGCCGTACCCCTCGACGAGGAGGCCGCCGGCCACGCCCTCCCAGAGGTCGACGATGTCGTCGGTCAGGTTCATCGCTCCGGAGATGCAGAACCTGGCCGACTTCAGGCTGACGCCGCGTTCGAGCGCCCGCCGCGCCGTCTTCTCGTAGATCGGCGGGACGGCGCAGTACACTGTCGGCGGTGTGCTGCGGGCGGCGTCGAGCACCATGTCCGCGTCGAAGGTGGGAAACAGCACGATCCGGGCACACTTGAGGATGCCGAAGGTCAGGTACAGCGTCATGCCGAACGCGTGGAACATGGGCAGGACGGCGTAGATGACCTCGCGGCCGTCGACGGCGTCATGCATCCACGCGGCCCCCTGGAGCGCGTTGGCGTACAGGTTGCGGTGGGTGAGAACGGCACCCTTGGCCCGGCCCGTGGTGCCGCTCGTGTACTGGATGACGGCCACGTCGTCGAGGGTCGGTCTGGGGTGGTCGCGGGAGATCGGTGTCGCGGCGAGGAGGTCCTCCCAGGGCGTGGTCCCGGGCGCGCGCTGGTGGAGCCTGTCGCGCGTGGCGCGCAGCTTCGGCACCGGCAACTGCAGGGCAATCCGCTTGACGAGGGGAAACGCGCGCAGCAGGTTGACCGCGACGATGTGCTCCACCTCGATGTCTGCCGGCTGCTCCTGGATCTTCGCCACTGCCGCGTCCCACGCGATGACGACGCGGGCACCGTGGTCCTCGAAGAGGTGCCTGAGCTCACGAGCGGTGTACAGCGGATTGTGTTCGACGACGATCGCGCCCAACCGGAGCACCGCGTAGAACGCGACGACGTGCTGCGGGCAGTTGGGCAGGATGAGAGCCACCCTGTCTCCTGCCCGCACGCCGAGCCGGCGCAGGCCCTCCGCGGCGCGGCGGATCTGCTCTCCCAACGCCCGGTAAGTGGTCTCGCGCCCGAAGAACTGCAGCGCCACGTCGTCGCCGCCGCGCTCCACCGCGTCCTCGCACATCTCCACCAGCGAGGTGGCCGGAAGGTCGATGGAGGCCGGGACCCCCGGCTGGTAATGCTTCACCCAGGGGCGTTCGTCGGTCATGGCCTCATCCTGTCACTGCCCGCGACAGGTCCACCGCCGCCCCCCGGCCGGCGGTTCAGCCAGGCCCGGCTCAGGCGGTGTGGCCGTCCAGGCGGAACCCGATCTTCAGTCCCACCTGGTAGTGGGCCACCTTGCCGTCGGCGATGTGTCCGCGGATCTCGGTGACTTCGAACCAGTCGAGGTGCTTGAGCGTCTCGGACGCTCGCGAAACGGCGCCGTCGATGGCCTGCTGCAGGCCCTCGCTCGAGGTGCCGACGATCTCGGTCACCTTGTAGGTGTGGTCACTCATGAGAGAACTCCCTTGTTCGCCGGATGCCCCACGCACCCGTCGTCCCACAATAAGCGACCTGCTCCGCGGCTGCTGGTCAGCCGTCGAGGTCCATGTCCCCGGCGAAGTGCCGGTACTGGCTCTTCTCGGTGTGCATCGCCCACAGCCGCTCGGCCAGGACGAGCGGGTCCTTCCGAGGGTGCCCCACAATGATGCCGCCGGGGATGATCAGCTGGGCCACATGGATCTTGTCCGGCGCCAGGGCGTCGTGCAGCATCTGGCCCAGCGCCGACTCCCCCGCGAACGCCACCGACGTGCCGGCGAACTTCGCCACCGGCCGGACGGCGCTGCCGCCGTTGACCAGCAGCACTGTGCCGCCGCCCCGGAACCGCATGTGCTGCATCACGTGGTGGACCGCGACGAGCGGCCCGTAGACGGAGAACTCGATGGCGGGCTGAAGGTCCTCCACGGTGGTCTCGAGCACCGGGCGCAGGAATTCCTTCGCCGGGAGCGGGCTGTACTGCAGCACGTCGATGGGGCCGAGGTCTGCCGCGGCGTCGTCGAGCGCGGAGCGAAGGGCGTCGTGGTCGCGGACGTTGGCCGCGTAGCCGCGGGCCGTGATCCCCTCTGTCGCCAGCTCTTCGGCCACGGCGTGAACGCGCTCGGCGGTGCGGGAGATGAGCGCCACGGAGAAGCCCTCCTTCGCGAACCGACGGGCTACTGCCGCACCAAGGCCGGAACCGGCACCGATGATGGCCAGTGTGGGCATGGTCTCCTCCTGGGGTCGAGGGTCATCGCTGACCTATACCCCCCACCCTATCCACACGGTGGCGCTGGCGGCACCACTGACGCCTGAGCGGAGTCACGCGTCACGGGATCCCGCTCAAGCCGGGTAACCTGGCACTTCTATGGATCTCCGCGGCGTTGACTGGGTCCGGGGATTCCCCGACGACGAACTCAAGCGCGTTTTCGGCGCCGCCACATTCTTCCGTGGGAAGAGCTACCAGGAGTTCAACCGCGTCAAGGACCTCGAGGCCGACGACGAGGTCCTCAGTGCCCTGGTCACCGGCTCCGCCAACCAGGTGTACGCCGTCGAGATCCGTCGGGGGACCCGCGGGCTCGTCACGTGGTGTTCCTGCCCGATGCGCGCGGGCTGCAAGCACGTCGTCGCGACCATACGGTCCGCGAGATCCAGCCTCAAGGAAGTAGCCGCGACCCCCTCGTGGGAGCGCCAGCTCGGCCAACTGGTGCACCTCGAGAGCGGCAGCGAGGCCACCGGCCGGGCGATGGCGCTCGAGTTCTCACTGCCCAGCACGCAGTACGGTCCCCTGCCGTCGCGGGTCCGCCTGGCACCGCTGCGCGAAGGCGCGCGTGCACCGTGGGTGAAGACGGGCGCCTCCTGGACCGACCTGGTGCAGGCCTGGCGTTCGACCGAGCTGAACCCCCCGCAACGCGCCGTCCTGGCGCAGCTGTTCCGCCTGTCACCCGATGCGCAGTTCGCCTACGGCTCCACCGCAACCCTCGATCTCGCGGATCTGGGCCCGCTCGCCTGGCCGATGCTGCGCCGGATCGTCGCGGCCGGCATCGAGCTGGTCCCGGGCGAGGGTCTGCGGTCACTCACCCTGGCAGACGAATCCGCGACCGTCTCGCTGGACCTCACCCGCTCCCCCGACGGAGGCATCCACGCCCAAGCCCGGGCGACGGTGATCGACCCGGAGGCCGGCGGGCGAGTCTTCCTCATCGGCAATCCCGCGCACGGCTTCGCCCATCTCAACGCCGGGGAGCTCACGCTGTGGCCGCTGGCGGCTCCGCCACCGGAAGGGCTCGAGGGGCTGCTCACTGAGGGCACCGGCGTCGAGATCCCCGCCGACGACGTCAACCGCTTCCTCACCCTCTACTACCCTGCACTGGCCCGCTCGGGGGCCGTCACCACCTCCGACGGCAGCATCGAGCCGCCCGATCTCAGCCCTCCCCGGCTGCGCCTCGGCGTGACGCACCTCTCCGGACACGTGGCCGAGCTGCGCTGGGGATTCGCCTACCCGTCGCCCCTGCCCGGCGGGGAACCCACCGTCGTCCCGCTGGTGGCCACACCCGGCGGCCCGCCGCGCGAGCATCACGTCGAGCAGCGTCTCGCCGCGCACGCCGCGACCCTGCTCTCCCGGCACCCCACCCTTCTTGGCGCGAAACGCCACCCCCTGGCAGAGGAGGCCGAGCTGCGCGGCATGGCGGTGGCCCCGTTCCTCTCCGAGACGCTGCCGGCCTTGCGCGAGGCAGGCGTGGTCGTCGACGAGGTGGGCGACGCCGTGGATTACGCGGAGGCGGACGAGGCGCCCGTCATCCACCTCACCTCGGACGACACCGAGGACCGCGACTGGTTCAACCTGCACGTCACGGTGACGGTCGACGGCCAGGCTGTCCCGTTCGACCAGCTGTTCCACGCGCTGGCCGCGGGCGACGACGCGCTGTTGCTGGACTCGGGCACCTGGTTCAGCCTCGACATCCCTGAGCTGCACGATCTCCGCCGCCTCATCGAGGAGGCGCGCGACCTCACCGACGACGCCACCTCCGGCTCGCTGCGCCTCAGTCCGTACCAGGCGGGTTTGTGGGAGGAGCTGGTGGGGCTGGGCGTGGTGGCCCGCCAGAGCCAGCGCTGGACGGCGGCCGTCGAGCGCCTACTGCCGGACGCCGACCGCAGCGATGTACCCCTGCCCGAGGGGCTCAACGCGACGCTGCGGCCCTACCAGGTCCACGGCTACCAATGGCTGACCACGCTGTGGGACGCCCGCCTCGGCGGCGTCCTGGCCGACGACATGGGCCTGGGCAAGACCCTTCAGACCCTCGCCCTGTTCGAGCGGGCACGGGAGGCCGGCCAGCTCGACGGATCCCCCGTGCTCGTCGTGGCGCCGGCGAGCGTGGTGGGGACGTGGGTCGACGAGGCGGCCAAGTTCGCTCCGGGCCTGAAGGTCGTGGCCATCACGGCCACGGGGAAGAAGCGGGGCGACGACGTGGCCGCGGCTGTCGCGGGTGCGCACGTCGTGGTCACCTCGTACACGCTGATGCGGCTGGAGGATGCCGAATACCGGGCGCTGCCGTGGAGCGGGCTGATCCTCGACGAGGCGCAGTTCGTGAAGAACCACCGGTCCCGCACCTATCAGGCCGCCCGACGGCTGGGGGCACCGTTCACGCTCGCGATCACCGGCACGCCGCTGGAGAACTCGCTGATGGATCTGTGGGCGATGCTGTCGCTCGCCGCCCCCGGCCTGTTCCCACGCCCCGAGCACTTCATCGAGCGGTTCCGCAAGCCCATCGAGGCGGAGCGCGACCTTCTGGCCCTCGAGACCCTCCGACGGCGGATCAAGCCCTTCGTCCTCCGCCGCACCAAGCGGGAGGTGGTGCAGGAACTCCCGGAGAAGATCGAGCAGGTGCAGCGCGTCGAGCTGACGCCGGCCCACCGCAAGGTCTACGACAAGTACCTCCAGCGGGAGCGCCAGCGGGTCCTGGGGATGCTGGACGACATCGACCGCAACCGGGTGGCGATCTTCCGGGCGCTGACGATGCTCCGCCAGCTGGCGTTGGACCCCGTCCTGGTGGACCCGGGGCACAGTTCCGCGTCGTCGGCGAAGGTCACCGCCCTGGTGGAGCAGGTGACTGAACTGGCCGCCGAGGGCCACAGGGCGCTGGTGTTCAGCAGCTTCACCGGGTATCTCAAGCTGGTGCGGGAGGCGCTCGACGACGCGGGCATCAGCTACGCCTACCTCGACGGGCGGACGAGGGACCGGCCCGCGCGGATCGCGCAGTTCCGGGAGGGCACGGACCCGGTGTTCCTCATCTCACTCAAGGCAGGCGGCTTCGGGTTGACGCTGACCGAGGCGGACTACGTCTTCGTCCTCGACCCGTGGTGGAACCCGGCGGCGGAGAACCAGGCTATCGACCGGACGCACCGCATCGGGCAGACGCGGTCCGTCAACGTCTACCGGATGGTCTCCGAGGACACCATCGAGGAGAAGGTGGTGGCGTTGCAGGAGCGCAAGCGTGACCTGTTCACCTCCGTGATCGATTCCGGCTCGTTCTCGTCAGGCGCTATCACGGCCGCCGACATCCGCGGCCTCTTCGACGAGTAGCTGGCGCGGCCTCTCCCCCGCCTCGTCGCGTTGACCCTTGATGTGCGAGAGTTCCTGCTCCAGCTCCTCCACGCGGCGGCGCAGCTCCAACACGTGCCGCACCGCTGCCAACGTCAGACCCTCGTTGGTCAGTGAGATCACCTCGCGGAGCAGTTCGAGTTCCCGCGCTGAATACCGCCGCTGGCCGCCCCGCGACCTGCCGGGCGACACGACGCTCTCCTCGTCGAACCGCCGCAGGGTGGCCGGCTGGAGGCTCAGCACCGCCGCGACCTGCCCGATCGTGTAGAACGGCGTGTCCCGATCCACCGGATGCGCGGGAATCGGCAGGTGGTTCTCCTGCGTCATCGCGCACCGGGCCCGCTTGTGCCGGCCGCAGGGATGTCGCCTGGGCGGCCGGGTATCCCGACTCCGTCCTGAGCCGCGGCGGGGGTGATCCGGACCTCATCGCAGTCAGCCACGACGTCGAAACTGCGGCGCCCGACCCTGATGCCCGTGACGGCCGCCGCACCCACGAATGCGGGAACCGGCCCCGCCGCCACGCCGCCGTCGCCCCCGTCTGCGTGCAGTGCCAGCAGGATCCGCAGCATCTCGAACGGAGTCGCGGCCGCCCAGGCCTGGGGGGAGCATGACGTCGGGTACGGCACGGGCACGGCGTGCTCGGCACGGCTGAAGCCGCCGAGCAGCTCGGGCAGGCGCCCGTCGAACGCCTCGGCCGCATCAAGAAGGCCGCGCAGCAGCCGGAGCGCCTCGTCACGGCGGCCGTACCGCTGCATGCCGGCCGCGGCCAGCACGGTGTCATGAGGCCACACGGACCCGTTGTGGTAGCTGATCGGGTTGTACCGTGCCTCCTCCGAGGAGAGCGTGCGGAGGCCGAATCCCGTGAACATGTCGTCGGCCAGGAGCCGGGCGACGACGCGGTCAGCATGGTCATCGTCGATGATCCCGGTCCACAGGCAGTGCCCGATGTTGGAGGAGACCACCTCGAGGGGGAGCTTGTCGCGGTCCAGCGCCATGGCGTAGAACCCGATCTCGGGGCACCAGAATGCCTGGTGGAACCGCTGTTTGAGGTCTGCCGCCCGGCGGCGCAGACCTGCCGCCTTGGCTCCGCCGGCCAGCGCGTCGTCCAGGTCCGCCGCGGCCAGCAGCGCCGCGTAGCAGTAGCCCTGCACCTCCGCCAGCGCCATCGGCGGGCACGCCTCCGCCCCTGAGCGGTGGTTCATCGAGTCGCTGCTGTCCTTCCAGCCCTGATTCCACAGGCCGCGATCGCTGGTGCGCCGGTATTCGACGAAGCCGTCGGAGTCAAGGTCGCCGTGGTGGAGGATCCACCCGACGGCGGCCTCCACCGCGGGCATCAACTCCAGGAGCGCGGCGCGATCCACATCCCAGCGCAACGCCTCGCCTGCCAGCATGACGAACAGCGGCGTGGAGTCGACCGAGCCGTAGTACACCCGGCTCGACCCGAGCGCGAGAGAGGCATCGGCACCGAGGCGCACCTCGTGCAGGATGCGGCCCGGCTGCTCCTCCGTCATGGGGTGGGCGCTAGCCCCCTGTCTCCTGGCCAGTGTCCGTAACGTGCCGAGCGCCAGGTCCGGAGCGAACGGCATCATCATGTGCCCGGTCAGCAGGGAATCGCGTCCGAAGAGCGCCATGAACCACGGCGCCCCGGCCGCGACGACGTCGTCCTCCGGGTTATCGGGATCGATGATGCGCAGCGCTCCGAGGTCGCGCTGACTCGTGCGGAGGGCGGCCGCGAGGACCGCGTTGTCCACCGAGACCTTCGCGGTGGCGTGCCGCCACCGACGCATCCGCTGAGCCGGCCGGGCACCATCCAACGGCTGATCCAGCGGGAACGATGCGCCCTCCCCGAGAACCCCCGAGGTGCTGGTGACCTCGACGCTGACCTGCCATGCACCTTTCGCGGGAATGACCGTCTGGAACAGGAGCGCACCCGGGACGGCTCTGGCCCCCGATGCCGTGATCCGCACCCCCCGGGCATCGGCGCCTCCGTCGTCCAGGCTGAAGGTGAGCGCGTCGAGGGTCGCGGCGGTGGTCACGGCCAGGGGGCGCACCGGTCTGCGCTCCTTGACCTCGAACAGGTCGGCGAAGTCCACATCGATGTGCAGCGAGACGTCCACGCCGGCGGGCTCCATGCCGTAATTCGTGACGGTGACGTCCTCCCGCATTCCGTGCCCCACCATGCGGTGGCGCTCGACCACGAGGGTGGCCTCGACCTGGCCCGGCCTGGCCGGGACCCGGCCGACGAAGCGGCACTCGTAGGGCTCGGACGGCTGCACCCCGAGGGACTCGATCTCGTCGCCGTCGATGCGCAGCTGCCACCTCGACAGCACGCGGGTGTCTCGGACGAACAGGCCATCCGCCAGGTGCGGCTGCATGTCCCCGTTCGTCCGCGACGTACTGAACGACGAACCCTCGACCAATGTGACCGTCTCGGACGGCGGATGGACCGGGCCGAGTCCGAGCGGACGCGTGGGGTCCGATTCGATCGTCGAGGCGGTAGTCCGGGCCAAGTCAGCCGACGTGACGTCCATCTCAGTTCTCCTCATGGCCATCTGGCGCTCTTGACTCTCTGAACTTCTCATCCTATATATAGGTTTGTTGGATTGTGAAGATCAACTTCACCGCTCCGTCGGCTCACCCCGACCGAGGTGAAGAAGGAGGTGACATGTCTCTCAAGATCGGACAAGCCCAGGAGACTGCCGGCACGGCCCGCAAGCTCCGGATCGGCATGGTCGCGCCCCCCTGGTTCCAGATCCCCCCGAGGGGATACGGCGGCACCGAAGAGGTGGTGGCCTCGCTGGTGGACCAGCTCGTGGACCGAGGGCACCATGTGACCCTCGTCGCCTCCGGAGAAGCCGGCACCCGCGCACAGCGGTTCGTGCAGGTCTACGACGAGCCCCCCTCGCACCTGCTCGGCTCGAGCGTGCTCCCCGAACTCATCCAGGCTGCCGAGGCGCAGCGGGCGCTGGCCGACAGCGATCTCGACCTGATCCATGATCATTCGGCGGCCGGGCCACTCACCGCGGTGGGAAGACGCTGCCCCACCGTCGTCACCATGCACGGTCCGGTAGCCAACGACAACGGCGACTACTACCGCAGGCTCGGAACGCGGATCGGCCTCGTGGCCATCTCCGACGCCCAACGCATGCTCGCTCCGGATCTCAACTGGGTAGGCACCGTGCACAACGCGGTGGACGTGGCCAGCTTCCCGTACAACGCCGACAAGGGCGACGACCTCCTGTGGATCGGCCGGTTCAGTCCGGACAAGGGCGCACACCTCGCCATCAGGGCGGCCCAGCGTGCCGGGCGTCGCATCATCCTCGCGGGGAAACTCAATGAGACGGCTGAGAAGTCCTACTTCGACGAGGCCGTACGCCCGCTGCTGGGCAGCGGCGTCCACTACGTGGGCGAGGCGGACGCCGCGATGAAGCGCGAGCTGTTCGCGCAGGCCGCCTGCCTGCTGTTCCCCATCCAGTGGGACGAGCCCTTCGGCATGGTGATGGCGGAATCGCTGGCGTGTGGCACGCCGGTGATCGCGACGCCCCGTGGATCCGTGCCGGAGATCGTCCGGCACGGCCAGACGGGGTTCGTCTGCGCGTCCTTCGACCACCTGGTGGCCGCGATCCGAGCACTGCACACCATCGACCCGGCCGCGTGCCGTAGGGACGCCGAGCTGCGCTTCGACCTCCCGGTGATGGGGGCGGGCTACGAGCGCGTGTACCGCCAGGTCATCGGCGGGACGGGCCCTGAGGAGAGGACCCGCCCACTCGTGGCAGTCGCGTAGGCGTTCCCAATGGCGCTCGGCGCCATTGGGCCGTGACCCGGAACTCGCCAGGCGATACCCAGCCGGGTATAGCCTCTCCCCAGGAGGCACCGTGTCACCCACCATCCTCGTCGTCGACGACGCTGCGGAGATCCGCACCCTTCTCCGGACCTATCTCGAGGCCGAAGGTATGGCCGTCCACACGGCCGGGACCGGGGAGGAAGCCGTCCGCATCGCCGCCGCGGAGAAGCCCGACGTCGTGCTCCTGGACCTCGGGCTCCCGGACATCTCCGGGCTCGACGTACTGGGCCGGATCCGCGCCACGTCGTCGGTCTACGTCATCGTCGTCACCGCCCGCGCGGAGGAGGTGGACAAGATCGTCAGCCTCAGCCTCGGCGCCGATGACTACATCGTCAAACCGTTCAGCCCTCGCGAGGTCGTGGCGCGCGTGCACGCCATGATGCGGCGCCCCCGCTCAGAGGGCACCGACGAGCCCACCGACGACACCCTGCGGTTCGACGGTCTCACGCTCGACCCCGCAGCCCGCGAGGTCGCCGTCGACGGGGGGTCCGTCGCCCTCAGCGCCCTGGACTTCGACCTCCTCCACGCGCTGGCCAGAAAGCCCGGTCGGGTGTTCTCCCGCGCCCAGCTGCTCGAACATGTGTGGGGGTACGCCTTCTACGGCGACGAGCGGGTGGTGGACGTCCACATCCGCACCATCCGCGCCGCCCTCGGCGACGACGGCACGACATTCGTCGGCACCGTGCGCGGCGTGGGCTACCGGTTCCTCAAGACCCCGGCCGGCAAGCCGTGAAGCGCCTGGCCGTCCGCCTGGCGCTCAGCCACGTCGCCGTCGTCGCGATCGGCGCCTTGGTGACCTTCCTCCTGTCCCGCGCCCTCGCGCCGGCGCTGTACGACCGCATGCAACAGCGCGGCCCCCACGGCGGGCAGGCGGAGAGCTTCCGCCAGGAGATCATCGAGTCCATGGACCTGGCGCTGCTCATCGGCACAGCGGCCGGAGTGCTCGTCGCCGCGACCCTCGGGCTGGTCGTCGCCCGGCAGTTCATGCGTCCCATCCGCGACCTCCAGGACGCCGCGCGGCAGATGGCGGCCGGGCACTACGACGTGGAGGTCCCTGCGGCCGCCGAGCAGGAGCTCAACGATCTCGGCGCGGACCTCCAGACCCTCGGCGAGTCCCTCGCCAGCACCGAGGCGCGGCGGGTCCAGCTATTGGGCGACGTGGCCCACGAGCTGCGCACACCCCTCACCGTCGTCGGGGGGTACGTCGAGGCGATGACCGACGGCATGGTCCCCGCCGATGCGGACCACCTCGACCTCATCGGGCGCGAGGTCCAACGCATGCGAAGGCTCGCCGACGATCTCGGCGCCCTCTCCAAGTCCCAGGAGGCGGGGCAGGAGATGCGGTTGACCCGGATCGACGTGGGAGCGGCCGTCGCCGAGGCGGCCGAGCGGCTGCGGCCCCAGGCTGCGGACGCCGGGGTCAGCCTCACAGTCGACTGCCACCCGGCGCTCGCCGACGCGGACCCCGAGCGCATCGGCCAGGTGGTGACCAACCTGGTGGGCAACGCATTGAGGGCGGTGACTCGGGGCGGGAGTGTCGCGGTGAGATGCCGAGCCGATGCGGGCACCGTCAGGATCAGCGTCGACGACGACGGGGTGGGCCTGGCACCGGAGGACCTCGAGCGGGTCTTCGAGCGCTTCTACCGCGTAGACCGCCGCCAGGCCGACCAGCGGGGCGGCGGATCGGGCATCGGCCTGACCATCGCGCGTCAGATCGCCCGCGCGCACGGGGGGAGCCTGACGGCGTCCTCACCCGGCCTCGGGCGGGGCGCCACCTTCTCCCTGACGCTGCCACGTCCCCACGCCTGAGCGCGAGGGCGCAGCGACGAGCCTCGGAGGGAATGAAGAACGGCGCCACTCCCGTGAGTGACGCCGCTCTTCCGGTTGATCAGGCGTTGCCGCGGTTCATTCCGCGCCGCGGCGCGTCCTCGCTGCCGGAGCCGTCACGCATCCGGTCGCCCGAGCCGTCGCGCGGGGCGTCGGCGTTGCCGCGGTCGGCGTCGGTCATGCCCGTGCCGTCGCACACTGCGGTGCCGGTCCCGCGACGCGCGGTGTTCGCCGGCCCGACTCCCGTGCCTTCCTCGCCGTTCAACCAGCGGGTGAATCCGGCCAGGTGGTTCTCCGATCCGGCGAGCAGACGCTCGTAGACGGCCTTGATGTCGTCGTTGTCGGTGGCCACGATCTGCTTCTCGAGATCCGCGATGTCGCGCTTCTCCAGTTCGATGGCGGCCTTGAAGGCGGCGTCCTCGGACTCCTGACCGTCGTCGAGCCAACCGTTGTACAGCCCCTGAAGGGTGGCGTCGTCGTACTTGCCGGCATCATCGCCCTCGGTCGGGTCGGTGACGCCGAACTGGTCGAGCAGCCGGTCGACGGCGTCGAAGTGGCGTTGCTCGCTGGTGGCGATGCGATCCCAGATCGCGCTGTCGTACTTGGCGCCGAACGCGGTGTAGAGGTCGTGGGCCAGCTTCTCCTCCTGGCGGCTGAACACCAGGGACGACTGCTCTGCGTCGTCCGGGGCGACCGTGTCGGCCGACGCGAGCGAGGCGCCGCCGAGGCTGACGGCGGTCACCGCCAGACCCGCTGTGATGAGGGTGAGTGTGCGCTTCATGATGAGCTCCTTTGGTGCTGTGATCACTGATGGTGATGAAACCAGTTCACCGCTCCGGCATGAAGCTCCCGCCGAGGAAGTGTGAAGCTTGCGTGAAATCAGGTCGCAGGGGGCGGGGTGAGGCGGAGGTGTTCGCGGTCCCCCAGCAACTCGAGTCGTCGCCACAGCACGCTGCCGGGCACGGCCTGGCTGACGTGCAGACGCGCGGCCGTGAGCTGCCGGCTCCGGTCCACGGTGACGACGATGGGCAGTGCTTCGTCGTCGTGACCGGTGAATCCTCCCCCGAATTCGTCCCTCAGCGTGGCGGCCACGTGATCGGGCAACCCCCACTCCAGGACCGGGAGACCCCGTCCCGCGGCCACCGAGACAGCCGCCCGGCTGGCCGCCTCGTGGTCCGGGTGACCCGTGACGCCACCCCCGAGCGCGAAGACGAGCAGACCCTCCGGCGTCCAGGCGTCGACGGCGCGCTCGATGTCGGCGACCACGTCGGCCTCGCGTCCGGCCACGGCACCGTCGGGATGGTGCAGCAGCGCGGTGCTGCTGCACCCCAGGACCTCGGCTGCGGCCTCGAGCTCCATGGCGCGGGTGTGGGCCAGGTCCGGGGCGGCACCAAGAGTCGACGCCTCCCCGGCGGTCAGGCACAGCACCTGCACGTCGGCGCCGTCGTCGACGAGGCGCCCGATCACCCCTCCCAGGCCGAAGGATTCGTCGTCCGGATGTGCCACCACGACGAGCACGCGGGTCCAGCTGGGCAGTTGGGTGTCCATGACGTTCATTGTATACCCCTAGGGGTATTACCTCGGTGGCTTCGATGTGCGACCGGCGATCGGGGTAGGTTGGACCGGGACCGCGATCTACGCCGGCCCGGCTCACCGCCCGGCCGGCAGGCACGAGATGAGGACGGGCTGCTTTGTTCATCGAAGAGTGGGCGTGGGACGATGCACGCGTGAACGCAGAGCTGTGGGAGGGCCAGGCCACTTACCGCCGCTCCCTGGAGCAGGTCGCCAACGACGTCCTGGACGCTGCGGGCGCCGGCCTCGATGTGCGGGCCTTCGTCGTGGGCCTGCCCATCGAACGCGACGCCGACGTCGTCGTCGAGCCAGCACGCGGCCACTTCGATCGCAGCATCGTCGCCCAGTCCACCTACCTCGGCACCCGGCGCTTCAACAAGCTTCTGCGCGACGACGAGGCCTTGGACAACTCCCCCGTCTACCTCGCCGCGCTCGAGGCGCGGACCCGGCGTCGCGCCGTCGCCGACAAGCTCGACGCGGCCGCCCGGGCCACCGGCCGGATCCACTTCGTCGGTGTCGGCGTCACCATCGGTGACCACACGGTCTTCCCCGTCCTCGCGTTGCAGGAGGACCAGTGGAAGGAACTCCCCCAGCTCCCGGATGATGCGGGCGACGATTTCCTCACCGCCCGCTCGTTCCAGGAGGCTGTGGTCACCACTGTGCTCGACGTGGCCTCCCGAGAACTCGACCGGCAGATCCCGGGCTCGGTGGTGCGGGTCGACCCCGAATCGGTGCTGCGCTCCGCTGCCGACCTCTTCGTGTCCGCCGTCGTCGCCAGGACCGGCCAGGAGTTGGCGTTCGGCGCGCTGCAGGCATTCGACGCCGTCTCGGCCCAGCCGTACGAGGGCCGGGCGGGCAAGGGTTCGATCCTCCTGGCACCGCGCGGCGACGCCGGCATCAGCACGGTGATGTCGCTGGAACACCCCGTGCCGATCGGCCGGGCCCGGTCACTGCGCAAGGTCCTGGAGCTCTCCGTCGGCGACCTCCGCCTCCTGTGCGACGGCCGCGAGGTCTACGGCCTGGGCAAGGTGGATCCGACGGCGTCGCGTCCGCACGCCTTCGAGGCCCGCATCGCCGGGAACGGCTCCTGGGAGCTGTGGGACGGCGACGTGCCCTATCTGCGCGTGGACAACGGGGTGGCGGCCATGCCGCGCGAGCTGCTGGACGAGGACGAGTTCGCGGTCACCGTCGACCGGGTGTTCCCGGACGTGTCGGCGCGCAACGCCCGCTATCTGTGGCAGATCGCGCGGGCCGCGTCGCAGCAACCGCACGGCACCATGCTCGTGGTGCACCCTGAGGCGGAATCCGAGGCTGGGCGGCTGCTGCCCCAGGCGTACGCCATCACCCCCGCACGCCTGGGCCCGGAGGCTCTGACCGCGGCCACCGGCATCGACGGCGCCGTCCTGGTGTCGCCGGCCGGCAAGTGCCACGCCGTCGGCGTCATCCTCGACGGCCTCGCCACCGGCACCGGGGATCCGTCGCGGGGGTCGAGGTTCAGCTCCGCCATCCGCTACCTCGCCGGGGCCGGACGGGGCGCGATGGTGATCATCGTGTCCGAGGACGGCAAGATCGACCTGTTGCCCAAGACGAAGCGACGGGTCCGCCGCGCCACGGTGCAGCGCGCCGTCGACCGGCTCGTCGCCGCCGCATCCGAAGGCGAGGACGGGGACCGGTTCCTGCGCGCCGACAAGGCGGTGGAGGCCATCGAGTTCTACCTCAACCAGGAGCAGTGCGACGCGGTCAACGCGGCGCGCGAAGAGGTGGAGGGGCGGCAGTGGGACCAGGCGCGCGTGCGGCGCCAGTACATCCCCATCGCCCCGGACCCGGCGATGGACGACTCCTACTTCGTCGACCGCGCCCAGGACCCCTCCCCCGTCGCCTGACCCTCGGCCCCAGCCGCCGTCGAGCCGACGCGGCCCTGCATGCCGATCCCGCTCACGGCGGGCCGGGCGCCGGTAGATTCGGCCCATGGACCCGTCGGAGCGGACGCCCGCCGCGTGGGAGCGCTACCTCCCTGGGGTCGCGGTGCTGCGGCGCTACGACCGCCGCTGGTTGCGCGGCGATGTGGTGGCGGGCGTGACCGTCGCGGCGTACCTCATTCCCCAGGTCATGGCCTATGCCGTCATCGCCGGCTTGGCACCCGTCATCGGCCTGTGGGCCATGCTCGCCCCCCTGCTGCTCTACGCCGCGCTGGGATCGTCGCGGCAGATGTCGGTGGGGCCGGAGTCGACGACGGCGCTCATGACCGCGGCCGGTGTCGGTGCGCTCGTGGCCGCGGCAGGGGGCCCGGAGCGGTACGCGGAGGTGGCGGCGCTGCTCGCGATCGCCGTCGGCCTGGTGTGCCTGGTGGGATGGCTCGCGCGGTTGTCCTTCCTGGCGACGCTGCTGTCGCGGCCAGTGCTGGTCGGATACATGGTGGGGATCGCGGTGCTGATGATCGTCAGCCAGTTCGGCAAGGTGGCCAAGCTCGAGATCGAGTCCGACTCCACGCTGGGAGCCACCTGGGAGTTCCTCACGCGCCTGGGAGAGGCCCACCTGCCCACCGTCGCGGCTAGCATCGCGGTGCTGGTGCTGCTGTTGCTGGCGAAATGGTTGGCGCCGAAGGCGCCCAGCCCGCTCATCGTGCTGCTCATGGCGGCCGGAGTGGTCGCGGTCTTCGGGCTGGAGCGCTACGGCCTCGACATCGTCGGCGACGTACCCTCAGGTCTCCCGTCGCCGCGGCTCCCTGCCATCGACAGCCTGCCGCTGCTGGCCCTGCTCCCGTACGCCGCGGGCATCGCCGTGGTGGCCTACTCGGACAACGTCCTCACCGCCCGCGCGTTCGCGGCGAGGCGGCGGCAGAACATCGATGCGGGACAGGAACTGTTCGCCCTGGGCGCCGTCAACGTCGCGACCGGACTGCTCCAGGGTTTCCCCGTCTCGTCCAGCGGGTCACGCACGGTGCTGGGCGACGCTGTGGGGTCCAGGACGCAGCTGCACTCGCTGGTGGCGCTGGGCGCCGTCGTCGCGACACTGCTGTTCGCCGGACCAGTGCTGTCGACCTTCCCGATGGCCGCGCTGGGCGCGCTGGTGATCTATGCCGCGACCAGGCTGGTCGACATCGCCGAGATTCGTCGCATCGCCCGCTTCAGGTGGAGCGAGCTGGTGCTGACCGCCCTCACCACCGTCGCGGTGGTGGTGTTCGGCGTGCTGGGGGGCATCGGGATCGCCATCGGGCTGTCGCTGTTGGATCTCATCCGCCGGATGGCGCACGCCCACGACGGGGTGCTCGGGTATGCGCCGGGGGTCGCGGGGATGCACGATATCGACGACTATCCCGACGCCACCCAGGTCCCGGGCCTGGTGGTGTACCGGTACGACTCCCCGCTGTTCTTCGCCAACTCCGACGACTTCCTCGCCCGGGCGGAGGCCGCCGTGGACCGGGCGCCGCAACCGGTGCGCTGGTTCCTGCTCAACGCGGAGGCCAACGTCGAGGTGGACCTCACTGCGGTGGACACACTCGAACTGCTCCGTGAGCGGCTCGAGACCCGGGATGTGATCTTCACCATGGCCAGGGTCAAGCAGGACCTCCACGATCAGCTGGAGGCCGCGGGCTTCGTCGAACGCATGGGCGTGGACCGGATCTTCGCCACGCTCCCGACGGCGGTGCGGGCCTACGCGGAGTGGCACCGTCGTGAGGTGGGCGGGACACCCGACGGGCTACCGCCCGAGATCCTCCGCCACCCGGAGTCTCCGGCGACCTGAGGGTCAGCGGTCGCGCAGGCGGTCGAGGTCGCGGCGTTCGCGCTTGGTGGGCCGCCCGCTGCCCGGATCACGGACCGCGACGCGCCCTCGCATTCCCGCGATGGGCGGCGGCAGTTCGGGCGTCCGATCGAGGTACGCGGCCTGCGCCAGGGGGGCGGAGACCCGCTTGTCGAGTGCGGGGTCCACCACCTCGATGAGGCGTTCCAGCTGGTCGCGGCGGACGCGGACCACCTGCCCCGGAACCACCTGCTGCGACGCCTTGGGCAGCTTGTCGTCGACCCTGACGTGGCCGCCGCGGACCGCCACTGTCGCGGCGGAGCGCGTCTTGTACATCCGCACCGCCCACAGCCAGGAGTCGAGTCGAGCCATGCGCCGATCCTACGCCGCCGGGTTGTCCACAACGCTGTCCACAGCTGGGGAAAACTACCGTCGTGTAATTCCGGGCGCCGCCGACAGGTGGCCTCGGAGTGGTCGAGCTGCTCTGCCTTGTGTCTGTGCAGACATGCCCCCGAGCAACAGTGGGGGCACGCCTTCGCGGACAGCGCCGCACGCCACCGCCAAGTGCCGAAGCCTAGGGCGCGGAATCGTGCCCCCAGTGGCACCCGCTGCTCTGCCTCCTGAGCGTGGGGGTCGGCACTGGCGACCCGCCTCCGCGGACGCTCGGATGACCAACGCAGTGGCTTCTCCACCGCGGCAAGAACGCAGCTGCGGCATCGCTCTGCGGTCCATACGCGCGGCGGCCAGAACAGGAAGCCCGCGCTGTACGGCCAGCCGCGGCTCGACAGAATTCGGGTGGGTACGCTGACGGCACGGCGCGAGCCCCCGAGAAGGAGACCCACATGATTGACCGGCAGACGATCCTCATCACCGGCGCCAGCGACGGCATCGGGGCGGCAGCGGCCCGCGCCTGATCAACTCAGGAACGTGGGCGGCGTGCACGCTGGTGCCGGGCGGTGGATTCTGGGGCGGCGCGAGCGTGGACCTACGATGGGCCGGTGACCCCTCGCCCGACGACGCGCTCCGCCACCGCATGGCTCGGCGTCCTCATGATCGTCGCTGCCGCGGCGATCTCCGCCTACGCCGTCGTGTACGGGCGCTGGGACGAGCAGCCGTTCCTCCCGGAGCGGTTCAAGCTCACCCCTCCCTATCGCATCGACCTGGATGTCTACCGGCTCGGCGCCGAGACCTTCCTGCGCGGGCGTGACCTGTACGCAACCCTGCCCGACACCGAGATCGGCGCCAATCTCCCCTTCACCTACCCACCCTTGGCCGCGATGCTGTTCGCGCCGCTGGCGCTGCTCACGATGCGCGATGCCAATCTCCTCGTCTCGTTCGGCACCCTCGGCCTGGTGGTCCTGGTCATGGTCCTCGTCATCCGGGAGTTGACCCAGGTCAGGGGCCGCACGCTGATCCTGGCAGGGCTGGCGGCAGGAGCGGCCGCCTTCTGGCTCGGGCCGGTGCGGGAGTCGGTGGAGTTCGGCCAGATCAACGTGGTGCTGATGGCGCTGGTGGTCTTCGACGTGGTGGCCGGGCGAGGCAAGAGGTGGCAGGGTGCGCTCACCGGGCTCGCGATGGCCATCAAACTGACCCCGGCGGTCTTCCTGGCCTACTTCCTGGTCAGGCGGGAGTGGCGGGCGCTGGCGACGGCCGCCGTCTCGGCGCTGCTGTTCACGCTGCTGGGATTCGCCGTCGCATGGGGGGACTCGGTGACCTACTGGACCGGGACCATCACCGACCCGGACCGGATCGGCCAACTGGCCTACCTCTCCAACCAGTCGCTGAACGGCGTGCTGCTCCGCCTGGGGCTCACCGGTGGGACCGCGACGCTCGCGTGGTTCGTAGCCTCAGCGGTGCTGGGCCTCTCCCTCCTCGCGCTGATGGCCCACCTCTTCCGCCTCGGACACGACCTCGCCGCGGCCCTGACGATGGGCTTCTACGCCCTCCTGGCCTCCCCCGTCTCCTGGTCCCACCACTGGGTCTGGGCCGGCCCTGCCCTCGTGTTGCTGGCGGTGTGGTCGCGGCGGAGCGGGAACGTCCTGGGCTGGGGGCTGGTGGCGAGCGGCCTGGCGATCTTCGCCGGGCGAACGATCTGGGATCTCCCGGACGATGCCCACGAGGGCCTCACCTGGACCTGGCAGCAGCATGTCGTCGGCAACGCGCAGGTCGTCTGGGGGTTGGCGTTCCTGGCCTACCTCGCTCTGGGTGCTCCCCGCAGGGACGTGGACACCCCCGTCAGTGCTTGAACACCCGCACGGGGCCCACCACGCGGAGGCCCACGCGGGCACCCAGCACCGGGGTCTCGTTGCCGTGGACGCGCGCCCGGACGGACAAGGGGCCGCCGCCCCAGCCGGGCACGTCACCGGCCACGTCGAGGTCCACGACGGCGTCGTGGCCGAAGAATCGCACCGTCGTCACCGTCCCCGTGACCGCGCCCTGAGCCGGAGGGGTGAGCCGGATCTGCTCCGGACGTAACAGCACGTCCACCGGCCCACGCGGCACGAAGCCCACCACGCTGAGCATGCCCAGCCCGGAGCGGACCGCCGGACCGACTCCCTCGCCGCGCACCATCACCGCGTCGCCCATGAACGCGGCCACCTGAGGGTCGATGGGCTCGCCGTAGATGATCCTCGGGGCGGCCACCTGGCGGACGTGTCCGCCACGAAGCACGGCAACCTCGTCGGCGAACGACAATGCCTCCCCCTGGTCGTGCGTCACCAGCAGGACGGTCGCGCCCGCTGCCCTCAGCGCCCGCGCCGTCGCCTCACGGGTGGCGTGCCGCAGCGCCGTGTCGAGCGACGAGAACGGCTCGTCCAGCAGCACCACGCTCGGCCTCGGCGCCAGCGCCCGCGCCAGGGCGACGCGCTGCTGCTGCCCGCCGGACAACTGCGCGGGAAAGCGCCCGGCGAGATCCTCGGGCAGTTCGACGAGGTCGAGCAGCTCCAGCACCCGCTCGCGGTAGGTGCGCTCGCGCGGGACCACGCCCCGTCGGGGGAGCCCGAAGGCGATGTTGCCGGCCACCGACAGGTGCGGGAAGAGGGCGCCCTCCTGCCGCACGTAGCCCACACCCCGCCGCTCCGGCGCCACCCACGCCTTCGGTCCTGTGACCACCCGGCCACCCACCTCCACCTCGCCGCCGGTGGGACGGATGAAGCCGGCTATCGCGCGCAGGAGAGTCGTCTTTCCGGAGCCCGAGTCCCCCAGGATCGCGGTCGTCGATCCCTCGGGCACCGTGAGGCTGACCCCGTGCAGAATCTCGCTGTCGCCGTAGCCGGCGCGCAGCTCGCGGACCAGTACCTCGCTCATCCCGCCACCCGCCTCTCCTGCGTGATCTGGCGCCGCAGCACGACCGTCAGCGGGATCGACAACACGATCATCACCGCGGCGTACGGCGCCGCCGCCGCATAGTCCAGCTCGTCGCTGGCCGCCCAGAACGATAGCGCGAGCGTGTCCGTGCCGGTGGGCGCGAGCAGCAGGGTCGCGGTGAGCTCGGTGGAGATCGCCAGGGCCACCAGCACGAACCCGGCCAGCACCGACGGCGCCGCCAGCGGGAGGACCACCCGCCGCAGCACCGCGAACCCGCCGTGTCCCAGCGAGCGGGCCGCCTCCGCCAGCTCGGGTGGCGCCGCGGCCAGGCCGGAGCGCAGCGACACCATCGCCCTCGGCAGGAACAGCACCGAGTAGGCAACCACCACCAGCCACACCGTCTGATACAGCCACGGCGCCCAACCCACCGCCAGACCGACCAGGGCCAGCGCGACAACGACGCCCGGCAGCGCGCTCCCCACGAACGTCGCCCGCTCCAGGACGGTGGCCAGCCATCCGCCACGGCGGTTGAGCAGCAGCGCCCCCGGAAGCGCCAGAACCACTGCGGCCAGGCCACCCAGCACCGCCAGCCCCAGCGTCGACGCGGTGACCCGCAGCAGGTCGTCGGCCACCGCGCCGGACTGGCTCGTGCCCGCCACGAGCCAACGCACGACCAGGGCGACCGGCACCACCGTCGAGAGTCCCACGAGGACCGTGAGTCCGGCCACCGACGGCCAGGTCCAACGGCCCAGGGGCACGCTGGACGGGCTCTGGGTGCTGCCGGACCCTATCCGCGACACCCGCCGCCGCCCCCTGGCCACCACCTCCAGCGTCAACACGCCCAGGCACAGCACCAGCAGCACCGATGCCAGCAGCGAGCCACGGGCATCGCTGAACCCGACGGCGTACTGCTGAAGGATCGCGGTGGTGAAGGTCTGGTAGCGCATCATCGACAGCACCCCGTATTCGGCCAGGATGTGCAGCGCCACCAGCAGCGCTCCGCCGGTGACGGCCGGACGCAGGCGCGGCAGGACGGTGCGCCAGAACGCGGCGACGGGGCCCAGCCCCAGCGAGCGTCCCACCTCCTCCTCGCCGGAGTCCAGCGCACGCAGCATCGCGGCCACCGGCAGGAACACGAACGGGAAGTAGGCCAGCGTCGTCACCAACGCCGCACCCCCCAGCCCGACCAGGCCCGGTTGCCACGACACCCACGCATAGCTGGCCACGAACGCCGGCACTGCCAGCGGGGCGAGCATCAGGGCCCGCCAGACCGGGGCGCCGGGGAGATCGGTGCGCTCCACCAGCCAGGCGGCGGTCACGCCCAGCGCAGCCGAGAGCGGCACCGTGATGGCCATCAGCAGGGCGGTGTTGCCCAGCAGCATCGCGATCCGGGGACGCACCACATAGGCCACGGCCGCGTCCCAGCCCACCCCGAAGGCCGAGACCACGGTGACCACGATCGGCACCAGCACCAACACCGCGACGCCGGCGGCGAGGACCTGGAGCCAGACGCGGCTAGAGGAGCCCGGCATCCGTCATCAATCTGGCCACGTCGTCGGAGTTGAGCGTGAACGGGTCGACGGGCGGATTGTCCAGGGTGTCGAGCGGGGGCAGCGCCGGATCAGATGCCACGCCGTTGCCCACCGCGTATTCCATGGACTTCGAGTCCACCAGCACCTGCTGGCCCTCCGGCGAGGTGACGTAGGCGAGGAACTGCTGCGCCTGCTCGGCCTTGTCGCTGCTCGCCAGGACGCCGCCGGCCGACAGCGACACGAACGCCCCCGGATCCTGGTTGCCGAAGTAGTGCAGCTTCGTGTTCCCAGACCCTTCCTTGGTGCCGGCCTGGTCTCGGTACCAGTAGTAGTGGTACATGATCCCCACGGGGACCTCGCCCGCGTTGACGGCCTTCATCGTCGCGATGTTGTTCTGATAGGCGTTGGCACCTTCCTGGAGCGCGGTCAGCCAGGCCGCGGTCTCGGCCTCGCCGCGGTCCGCGAGCATGCCTGCGACGATCGCCTGGAAGTCCGCCCCGCCGGGCGCGCAACCCCACCGCCCGTTCCACGACGAGTCGGCGAGGTCCATCATCGAGACCGGCAGCTCCGCCTCGGAGATCTCGGAGGTGTTCCAGCACAGCACGGTGGAGCGGGCTGCGATCGCGATCCAGTCCTTGCTGGAGGGCGCCATGTCTTCGGGCACCTGCGCCAGCGTCGCCGACTCGACGGGGGCCAGCAGCCCGGCGCGCTCCACCACCGTCATGGCGGGGGAGTTCTCCGTGAGGAACACGTCGGCCGGGCTCTGGTCGCCCTCCTGGACGATCTGGTGGCCCATCGACGAGTCGCTGCCCCGCCGGATCTGGGTCCGGACACCGGTGGCCGCGGTGAACGCCTGCGCCCAGGCAGCGGTCACGTTCTCGTGCTGGCTGGAGTAGATGAGCAGCGCCTCGGGGTCGGCGACGAACTCCTCCTCGCCCTCTCCCCCTGCGCTGCAGGCGGTGGCGGCGAGCGGCGCGACGGCCAGTCCGGTGAGCAGGAGACGTCGGCTGAGGGTTGGGTTCACAGGGGGGTCCTCTCGGAGGTGGTGCGGGTGGGGACGAGGGTGTCCTGGAGCCGGCGCACGGGACCCGCCGTGAGCCGCCACAGCAGCACGCCGGCCGCCAGGGCGGCGAGCGTCCCCGTGAGCGGGTCGTCGATGAGTTCGAGCACGTGGAACTGGACCACGTAGATGTGCAGGCTGGCCGCGGCCAGCAGGGTCACCGCGGGAACCACCACGGCCGGCACGGGAACGGTCCGGGCGAGCGCGAGCACCACGATGCCGGTGGCGATGACGACATTGCGCCAGGGGTCGTCGGGGAAGAATCCGGCCGCTCCGGCGAGCGTCAGCGCGAGCGTCACGGCAAGACGGCCGGGGGTGCGCGCCACCGCGGCGGCCATGCCCGCTGCGAACAGCCAGAACACCGTCGGCATGATGCCCCGCATCGGCCCCTCCGTGGCGAGGCCCAGGATCACGAACCTCGATACCAGGCCTGCCACCAGGAGCCCGACGGCCACCTGCCACGGGTCCGCCGCCCACCGTCGCGCCAACCACGGCACGGACAGCAGCGCGGTCACGAGCAGCACGCAGAGAATCAGCGCATCGACGAACCACAACTCGTTGCGGCGCAGGGTGGCGATGTGGCCGGTGGCCCAGTTGACGAGGAAGACGTTGCCCCACCCGTAGCGGCCGTAGCTCAGCCCCACGAGGGCCGTCACCACCGTGGGCACTCCGACGCCGATGAGCAGGCGGGTGCCGGCGCGCCATCGACCCACGGCGGCCGGCGCCGCCAAGCCGAACAAGGCCGCGCTGTATCCCGCCACGGCCATGAGGAGGTGCGCGCCGCCCAGGATCCTGAACAGCTCCGCGTGCGAGCCGCAGATGATGACGGCCGCCAGCGCGCGCAGCACCACGGGGGCCTCGAGCCGGCGCCACCGTAGCCACGAGCGAGGCGCGGCGGTCGCGGCGGGCTGCTCCTCCGCGGCGTCGATCAGGTCGACGAGGGGGCGGTGGTGCCAGTCGGCGGGGAGGTTGCCCAGGATGGCCGAGAGGCGCACCGAGGCCTGCACGTGGGTGAGGGAGTCACCGCCCTGCGCGACGAAGGTGAGGGCGAGGTCGACGTCGTCGCGGCCGAGCACATCCCCCAGGACCGCCGCGACCTTCACCGCCACCCCGGGGGCGTCCATCCGCTGCCTGGTGTCTGCGCACTCCTCGGGGTCCGTGGCGCGCACCAGCGCGTCGCACCCCGGGCGGTCCACCTTGCCGTTACCGAGCCGCGCGAGCGGGAACACCCCCACGCGGACGTGCCCGACGCCGAGTCCGGCGGCGCGGGCCGCGAGACGCCGCGCGCTGGAGCCCGTCTCCGCCCCCGGCTCGCCGTCGACCGGCTCGACGGCGACCCGCAGGCCCGTGTCGTCGCCCGTCACGCACACCAGGAACCCGTCGCGCTCCAGCGCCGCCTCGACCCGCGCCAGGTCGATCCGCAGGCCCAGCACCTTGACGAACCCGGAGCGCCGGCCGACGATCCGCAGCACCCCGTCGTCGAGGACGCCCAGGTCACCGGTGCGCAGCTCGGTGACCATCCGGCCGAGGGCCAGGTCGTCGGGGTGTTCCGCGTAGCCGAGCATGACGCCGGGGCCGCGCACCACGATCTCGCCGCTGTCCCCATCGGACTCCCGGACGGTGCGGTCCAGGTGGAGTCTGGTGCCGGGCACGGCGCGCCCGACCGTCTCCGGCGACACCAGCGCCATCGCCGGGTCCTGCACGGTGATGCGCGCCGTCGCCTCGCTCTGTCCGTACATCACGGCAAGCCCCCAGCCGTGCCGCGACCCGAGCTCCGCCGTGCGCCGCACGCGCTCGGGCGCCATCCGGCCACCGGCCTGGGTGACGAGCCGCAGCGCAGGGTGCGGACGCTCGAGGATGCCGGTGGTCTCCATCAGCTCGACCATGTGGGGCACGACGGCCAGCGTCGTGACCCCGTCGTCGACTGCCTCCCAGAAGCGGTCGTCGAGCACCGACGCGTCCGTGAGTGCCACCGAGGCTCCGACGGCGAGATGGCTGTGCAGCACGGAGAGGCCGAAGCAGTAGTGCAGCGGGAGGCTGGTGACGCCGCGATCCGACGCGGTGAGCCCCAGCGCAGCGGCGATGGCGTGGGCGTTGCTGACCAGGTTGGCGTGCGAGAGGCGCACGAGCTTGGGCGAGCCGGTGCTCCCCGAGGTACTCATCAGGAGGGCGAGGTCCGGATGGAGGAGGTGCCGAGGGGTGGGCTCGTCGTGGAGCGCCGTGACCGCGCCCGCCTCCACGGCCAGGTCCGCCGGCCAGGCCCGGCGCACGTGCTCGCCCGCCCGCCCCTCGGGGACGAGGAGCGCGACGTGACCGGCCTGCAGGAGGGCGAGGTAGGCCACCACGTCGTCGAGTGTGGGCCTGAGCCGCACGTGCGCGAGCCTGCGATCGCCGACGGGGAGGGTCGCGGCGAGCGCGTCGACGCGGTGGCGCAGTGTCCCGTGGTCCATCACCTCGCCGTCCGGTGCCACGAGGGCGGGTCGCGACGGGGCGGTCCGGCCGGCGGCCCGGAGCAGGCTCAGCGACCGGGTCGTCGGCGGCGTCAGCAGATCGTGCACTGGCTTAGGGTAGCCTTATGGGGGTATTTCGACAAAGCTGGAGTTGCCAATATCCAAGTCAGTGGTGAACCTGTGGTGGGCGGACCTCCGCTCGGCTGACATGCGCCTGGCCGAGACCCTCCCCGTCGCGGAGCGTGCCCGGCTGGACGTCGTGGCGGCGGATGCGGACCGGGCCCGCCGCCTGGTCGGCCAGCTGCTCCTGCAGCGGGCCCTGCGCTACGCGCGCGGACTGCCGGACGATGCCGCCGTCGAGATCGACCGGACCTGCCAGAGTTGCGGGGAGCAGCACGGCCGTCCTGTCGCGGCCGACGGCCACGGCCCGCACCTCTCGGTGAGCCATTCGGGGCTCCTGGTCGCGGTGGCCAGTTGTCTTCACGCACCTGTGGGCGTCGACGTGCAGCGGATCGGTCAGGCCACGGATCCGGAGGCCTGGGTGACCCAGGAGGCGCGCACCAAGGCAGGGCTCGGCGCACAGGGCGGCAGCGTGGTTGCCCTCGCGACCCCGCTGCCCGGCTACGCAGCAGCCCTCGCCGTCGCCTGGCCCGGTCCCGTGAGGGTGGTCGGGCGGGACTGACCAGCCCAGCCGGTCCATCTGTCCTCTCCTCACCATATCTTCGCGCCCAGACGGCGGCGTCGCCGCAGCGATGGTTGAACCGAGTGCCTCGCGGGCTTCGTCCGGACCGCGAAAGACGAGTTTTCCACAGAGGACACAATTGTTATCGAACTGCAACTAAATGTTGTCCTCCTCGCCTTGACAGCACCAGAGGTGCCGCAGCAGTATTTTGTACGGGAGAAAGACAAAGTTGTCGGGCATGAGACTCGGGACCCTCGAGCTGCCCATTCGCATCTCACGCTTCACAGACACACAGTGCTTGGGCGCAGCCCAGGTATCCCTTGACGTTCTCAGGAGGAACGAATGAAGATGAACACCCTCATGACCGCAGCCGCGGGCATCGTCCTGACCTTCGCCCTCACCGCATGCGGTGGCGGCGGCGCCGGCACCACCACCGCCCCTGCCACCTCCGGTGGCGCCTCAGCGACCACCAGCGCACCCGCGGGCGAAGCCGCCGGCTCCGTCGGCGTGTCGATGCCCACCCAGACCACCGAGCGTTGGATCGCCGACGGCGAGGCCGTCAAGTCCCAGCTCGAAGAGGCCGGCTTCGAGGTGGACCTCCAGTTCGCCAACGACGACATCCCCACCCAGAGCCAGCAGATCGACCAGATGATCACCCAGGGCGTCAAGGTCCTGATCATCGCCGCCATCGACGGCACCGCTCTGGCCCCCCAGCTGGAGAACGCCGCCGACCAGGGCATCAAGATCATCTCCTACGACCGCCTGATCCGCGACAGCGGCAACGTGGACTTCTACGTCTCGTTCGACAACTTCAAGGTCGGCGTCGCGCAGGGCCAATCCCTCATCGACGGCCTCAAGGCCCGCGGCGAAGGCCCGTTCAACATCGAACTGTTCGCCGGCTCGCTCGACGACAACAACGCCCACTTCTTCTTCAACGGCGCCATGAGCGTCATCCAGCCCGAGATCGACAACGGCACCATGACCGTCGTCTCCGGCCAGACGAAGATCGAACAGGCCGCCACGCTCGGCTGGCAGCAGGAGACCGCGCAGAAGCGCATGGAAGACCTCCTCACCGCCAACTACCAGGGCGACGCCAAGGTCGACGGCGTGCTGTCGGCCAACGATGGCCTTGCACGAGGCATCATCACCGCCCTGCAGAACAACGGCTACTCCGGCACCGTCGCCGACAGCTTCCCGATCATCACGGGGCAGGACGCCGAGATCGCCTCCACGAAGCTGATCCAGGACGGCGTGCAGTACTCGACGATCTTCAAGGACACCCGCCTGCTGGCCGAGCAGGCCGTCACCGCCGCCCAGGACCTCCTGGCCGGCAATGAGCCCGAGGCGAACAACACCAAGGATTACGACAACGGCGTGAAGGTCGTCCCGTCCTACCTCCTCGATGTGGTCACCGTCACGCAGGACAACCTCACGGAGGCGCTCGTCGACACCGGCTACTGGACCCAGGCGGAGATCGACGCGGGCGTCATCTCCTGATTCATGCCCCCAGAGGTGGCCCGGCTCCCCACGGGGCCGGGCCATTTCACACGCCCGAGGGCCAGTGAAGAAGGGCCGGCGGTGGTCGACGTCGTGGTCGGTCCTCGGACGCGCTGGCAGGCGTGCTCAACTGCACGAGTCTCACGCGGTGACCAACCCGAGCCGCGACATCACCCGGACCGTTGCGCCCACCCCATCCTCACCGCGGACCGTCACCCCCACCTCGCGGGCGCGGTCTCGGAAGCCGGGGGCCTCGGGGCCGTCGACGAGGTCGTGGATGAGACGCGCCAGCCTTGGGGCATCGACTCGGCGGAACGGCACGGGCGGCGGCCCCACCCCGAGGGTCGCGAGGCGGGCGCCGTGATACGGCTGATCCACACCGAACGGGACGGCCGCCGACGGCCTGCCGGACCACAGCCCCGTGTGGGTGCTCCCCGCGCCGCCGTGGTGAATCACTCCGGCCGTGCGCGGGAACAGCGCCTCGAAGGAGACATCCGAGACCGCGAACACCTCCCCCGGCCCAGGGCCGACGTGAGCCGGCGTCGGCGCGAGGGTGACGATGCGTCGACCGGACAGCCGTCCCGCCTCCGCGAGAAGCCCCAGACCTTCGGCACCCGTCGACTCTGCCAGGCTGCCGGCGCCGACGAACACCGGCGGGGCGCCCGCCGCCAGGAACTCCAGCAGGTCGTCCGGGAGCGGGTTGTCGTCGTCGGGGGGCGCCAGGAATCCGGTGTGGTGCACGCTCGGCGGCCGATCGGGGGGCGGCGGGACCAGGGTGGGGCTGGCCGCCACGAGAACCGGGTGCCTGTCCAGAGCCTTCGACACGGGGCCCATCCGGGACCTCACACCCAGCCGCGTGCGTGCCTCCCGCGCCAGCGGCGCGCCGAGCGCCGCCGCGACACTCCAGCTCAGCGCGGTCCCCCACCGGTTGTAGGCGTCCCAGGGCAAGAACCAGCGGGCGAAGCAGTGGCTCTCGGGATGGACAGTGGGCAGCTGGCCGGTGAGGAGCACCGTCGCCGCGCGACCCCCCAGCGCCTCGGCCGCGACCATCGCAGCCCCGGCGCCCAACACGCCACCGAGCACAGCGTCACCCGGCCGCACCGCGCGCACCAGAGCCTCGACGAGCGGCCCGGAGACCTCCGAGACCCACCTGCGCAGCAGCCAGCCCTGGCCGGCCGCAGTGCTCGCCACCCGAGGATGCCGCCGCGCCGCCTCCAACGCTGACCGCAGCCCTGCCTGAACGGGCGCCACACCGGCCCCGTATCGCCCCGCGAGACCCGCGTACTCGGCCAGTGCCACCACGGTGGTCTCGACGCCTCGACGAGCCAGGGCGCCGCCCAGGACCGCCATGGGCTGGACGTCGCCCCTGGACCCCAGCCCGATCAATACCACCGCCATCGCAGCCTCCTCTCCTCACCGTATGCGCGCGCGTAGCGTTGGCACCATGCCAGCAGACGACGATGCCCTTCGCGATCTGGTCCACTCCCCACTACGGACGCACCGCCTGCGCCTCACCCCGCTCACCGTCGACGACGCGGCCGCCATGGCCGAGGTGCTCGCCGATCCGTCGATCCACCGCTACACCGGCGACAGCCCGCCCACCGTCGAGGAGCTTCAGCGGCGGTACCGGGCGCAGGGGACCGGACCGCCGCCTCCGTCGACGGAGGTGTGGGGCAACTGGGCCGTCCGGCTGCCCGTCGGCGCCGCCATCGGGTTCGCCCAGGCCACCGTCGACCCGCCGGCCTCCACCGCGACACTGGCCTGGGTGATCGGCGCCCCGCACCAGGGCAACGGCTACGCCACCGAGGCGATGCGCGAACTCGTCTCCGGGCTGCGCCGGGCCGGAATCCGCCGCCTCGTCGCCTTCGTCCACCCCCGCAACGTCGCATCGCGGCGGGTGGCGCAGAAGCTCGGCCTCGCGATGCCGGCGCCGCACCGGGCCTTCGACGGGGAGGACGAGTGGGTCTGGGACGCGGACGCCCCGCTCCCCATGACGGACCGGCTCGTCTTCCGCCGGATGGACGACGGCGACCTGGACAGCATGGCAGCCCTGCTCGGCGACCCCTCGGTCATGAGGTACTACCCCCACCCGAAGACGCGCGACGAGGCGGTCGAGTGGATCGACTGGAACCGCCGCAACTACGCCCGCGACGGACTCGGCCTCTGGATCATCGCCACCCCCGACGGCGACTTCGTCGGCGACTGCGGCCTTACCTGGCAGCTCATCGACGGCCGGGAGGAGCTCGAGGTGGGCTACCACGTGTTACCGCGACACCAGGGCAGAGGGCTCGCGACCGATGCCGCCGCGGCCTGCCGCGACCTCGCCCGCTCACTGGGCCACCGTCGCCTCATCGCGATCATCCATCCGGACAACGTCGCCTCCCAGCGGGTCGCGGAGAAGACCGGGCTCGCTCTCGACAGGGAGACGATCAGCCGCACCGGCGCCCGCGTGCGCGTGTACGCGGCCGATCTCTGAGGCACGAAGGCCTGGCGATCTCCCGGTCGCTCTTGACAACCTATAACCAAACGGTTGAACATAGTGCTATGCCAGTGATCGACGAGGAACGAGCCGACGCACTGTTCCACGCGCTCTCGGACCGCACCCGGCGCGACATCCTGCGCCGCGTGCTGGCGGGCGAGCAGTCCATCACGGCGCTGGCGGCGCACTACGACATGAGCTTCGCCGCCGTGCACAAGCACATCACGGTGCTCGAAGGATCAGCGCTGGTCTCGAGGCGGCGGCAGGGGCGCGAGTCCCTGGCCAGCGGCAACGTCGAGGCGGTGCGCTCAGTGGGCAGCATGCTCGCCGAACTGGAAGGCATCTGGCGCGGACGAGTGTCGCGCATCGAGGAACTCATCACCACAACACCCCAGGAGGGTTGACCATGCCAGTGATCGACGTCCAGAAGGACCTGGACAATCGTCGTCTGACCATGACCGCGCAGTTCGCGGCCCCCGTGGAGCGCCTCTGGCAGCTCTACGCCGATCCCCGCCAGCTGGAGAAGGTGTGGGGGCCACCCACACACCCCGCCACCTTCGTGGACCACAGCCTCACCCCGGGCGGCCGGATGAACTACTACATGACCGCCCCCGACGGCCAGCGGTACTACGGCTTCTGGGCGGTCACGGAGGTCGAGGAACCCACCCGGTTCAGCTTCGACGACGGGTTCGCCGACGAGCACTTCAACGAGGATCCGGCGCTCCCCGTGGGGCACAACGTCTATTCGTTCTCCACCCACGACGGAGGGACGCGCGCGGTCTTCGAGTCCGAGTACCCCACCGTCGAGGCCCTGCAACAGGTGCTGGACATGGGCGTGATCGAGGGCGCCACGGCGGCCATCAACCAGATCGACGAGTTCCTCACCGCCGACCGCTCGGCAGCCGCATCCCGCTGAGGCAGCCATCGCGACCGGCTCCCTAGGCCCGATCGGCGACGTACAGGCCCCGCCTCTGGCAATTGTCGCGGCGGGGTGGCACGGTAGCGCGGTGAGCACCGCACCCAATCCCGCAGACAGTCACGACATGATCCGCGTCCAGGGGGCGCGCGAGAACAACCTCAAAGGCATCGACGTCGAGCTCCCGAAGCGGCGGCTCACGGTGTTCACCGGCGTCTCCGGGTCCGGGAAGAGCTCGCTGGTCTTCAGCACCATCGCCGCCGAATCCCAGCGGATGATCAACGAGACCTACAGCGCGTTCGTGCAGGGCTTCATGCCCACGCTGTCGCGCCCGGACGTGGACCACCTCGACGGGCTGACCACGGCCATCATCGTGGACCAGGAGCGCCTGGGCGCCAACGTGCGCTCCACCGTCGGCACCGTCACCGACGCCAACGCGCTGCTGCGGCTCCTGTTCAGCAAGCTGGGGCAGCCACACATCGGCTCCCCGCAGGCCTACTCGTTCAACGTGCCGTCGGTGACCGGCTCAGGGATGCTCAAGACGGAGAAGGCCGGGCGGGTCCAGAAGGAGGCCAAGACCTACACCCTCGTCGGGGGCATGTGCCCCCGCTGCGAGGGCAAGGGCAACATCTCGGACATCGACCTCACCCAGCTCTACGACGACACCAGATCGCTCAACGACGGCGCCCTCACCGTGCCCGGCTACACCGGCGACGGCTGGTACGTGCGGATCTTCACCGGCTCCGGCTTCCTGGACCCGGACAAGCCCATCCGGGACTATTCGAAGCGCGAGCTCGACGATCTCCTCTACAAGCCGCCCACGAAGATCAAGGTCGACAACATCAACCTCACCTACGAGGGGTTGGTGCCCAAGATCCAGAAGTCGTTCCTGGCCAAGGATCCCGACGCGATGCAGCCGCACATCCGCGCCTTCGTCGAGCGTGCGGTGAAGTTCGACACGTGCCCCGAGTGTCGCGGCACCCGGTTGTCCGAGGGGGCCCGCGCGTCGAAGATCGACGGCGTCAACATCGCCGACGCGTGTGCGATGCAGTTGACGGACCTGGCCGCCTGGATCCGGGGTCTGGACAGGCCGGCGGCCGCCCCCCTCCTGGCGAACCTGCAGCACCTGCTGGATTCGTTCGTCGAGATCGGCCTGGGCTACCTCTCCCTGGAGCGCCCCTCCGGCACGCTGTCGGGCGGCGAGGCGCAGCGGGTGAAGATGATCCGGCACCTGGGGTCGTCGCTGACGGACGTCACCTACGTCTTCGACGAGCCCACCATCGGCCTCCACCCGCACGACATCCAGCGCATGAACACCCTGCTCCTCTCACTGCGCGACAAGGGCAACACGGTGCTCGTGGTGGAACACAAGCCGGAGACCATCGCCATCGCGGACCACGTCGTCGACCTCGGGCCAGGGGCGGGCACGAAGGGTGGCGAGATCTGCTTCGAGGGGACCCTGGCCGGCCTCCGCGCCAGCGACACCCTCACCGGCAGGCACCTCGACGACCGGGCCACCCTCAAACCCACCACGCGCACGCCCAAGGGTGCCCTGGAGATCCGCGGCGCGTCGACCAACAACCTCCGCGACGTGGACGTCGACATCCCGCTGGGCGTGCTGACCGTGCTCACGGGGGTCGCGGGGTCGGGCAAGAGCTCGCTGATCCACGGCTCGATGCCGTCCGACGCCGGGGTGATCTCCATCGACCAGACGGCCATCAAGGGGTCGCGGCGCAGCAACCCGGCCACCTACACCGGCCTGCTGGAGCCCATCCGCAAGGCGTTCGCCAGGGCCACCGGCACCAAGCCGGCCCTGTTCAGCGCCAACTCGGAGGGCGCCTGCCCCGCGTGCAACGGCGCCGGCGTCATCTACACCGAGCTGGGCTTCATGGACACCGTCGCCACCCCCTGCGAGGAGTGCGAGGGCAAGCGGTTCCAGGCCGCGGTGTTGGAGTACCGCTGGGGCGGGAAGAACATCGCCGACGTGCTGGCCATGCCGGTGACGGAGGCCCTGGAGTTCTTCGGGTCGGGAGAGACGAAGACGCCCGCCGCGCACGCCATCCTCGAGCGGCTGGGCGACGTGGGCCTCGGCTACCTCAGCCTGGGCCAGCCGCTCACCACCCTGTCCGGCGGCGAGCGGCAGCGGCTCAAGCTGGCCGTCGCGATGGCGGACAAGGGCAGCATCTACGTGCTCGACGAGCCCACCACCGGCCTGCACCTGGCCGACGTCGCCCACCTGCTCGCCCTGTTGGACCGCCTGGTGGAGTCGGGCAAGTCCGTCATCGTGATCGAGCATCATCAGGCTGTGATGGCACACGCGGACTGGATCATCGACCTCGGCCCCGGCGCCGGTCACGACGGCGGACGGATCGTGTTCGAGGGCACGCCCTCGGAGCTGGTGGCCGGAAGGTCCACCCTGACGGGTCAGCACCTGGCGGCCTACGTCAGCGCCTGAGACACGCGCCGGTGGACCCAATTTGGGCTACCGCGCCACGTCTGCGCGCTCCTCGCAGGGCGATACACATCACGCCGAGAATAACCATTGCCCTTTGGTCAGACTCTACGTAGCGTGAATTCTGCGGTCGGCACCGGAATCCCGCCGGTCGATTCGCAAGGTTTCCGTCACGGACGCGGCGGCCCACAGGGGGCCGGCGTTCTGCATCATGGTCCGGACACGTCACGGCACGACGACTGAGCCGGATTCCACATGAGCACAGTCACCTCGGGGGGTGTGGCCGTGATCTGCTCGCCAGCGCGTGCCTCGCCTGTCATCCGTGCTCACCGGCGGGTGCGCAGTCCACCGCGCCTCCGCGCCGCGTCCCGTCCCTGAGTGTCCGCGCCGCGGCCTCCCATCGCGGGTCGCACACCTGCGATCCGACCCCAATCCGCCCGACCGTCGGCTGCTGTCCCGTGCCGACGCGCTCCCGGTCGCCCACGGATCCATGGGTGCCTGCCGGGCCAGCCCTGGCATGGGCACCCGCAACGGCATCCACCGAGGAATCCTCATGTCCCACAAGTCCCTCATCCGACTCATCTCCGTTCTGATCGTCGCGCTGGTCACGTCGTTCGGCTTCACCACGACGGCGCACGCGGGCCCGCACTACGTGAAGGGGCCCACCGCTTCGGTGGACGGCAACAGCCTGGTGATCACCTTCAAGGCCTCCGGCCTCGGCAACACCGTCACCAGCGCGGACTTCTCGCTCACCGGCACCGTGACGGTGACCGCCCAGTGCTTCACCAAGAGCGGCAATCCGGTCCAGGGCGTCCCGAAGACCGAGACGAACAACGTGAACACGACCCTAACGTTCCCCGTCCGCAACGGCCAGGTCACTGGGATGTTCGTCGTCGCGCCCCTCAGCACGCTCAAGTGCACCGGCAAGCAGGTGGTGCGCATCCTTGAGGTGAGCTACAACCTGGTCCTGAGCGGCGACAACCTTCCTGACGTCTACCTCAGCGCCTGAACTCGTGCTGCAGGCGCCGGGCGATTCCGAAAGCCCGGCCGTGCCGTTTCGGCGAATCCGACCCGTGGGACCAAGCCGCGGGTCGATCGCTGCCCACACCCGTCAGTTCAGCCGATGTCGACGGAGCGGCCCTCGACGGCGCTCTGCCGGGCAGCGTCCAGCACCTCCAGGGTTCGGATCGCGTCGGCTCCCGTGACCGGCATGGGGCCGTCACCGGCCGCGGCACGCGCGAACTGCGAGTAGAAGTCCTGGTAGGCGCCCCGCTCCGACGGCATCCGGCGCTCGCCCGCCGCGGTGCGCAGCACGCCCCACCGTTCCTCGGTCTCGTATCCCCACCGCTGCCCCTCATCGACGGGGCGGCGGCCGGCGAACACTGCCTGCGCCTGCACGTCGCTCATCTGGGACTCGTAGCTGCCTTCGCTTCCGTACACCCGAAGTTCCCGCGCCACGAGGTGGTTCGCCTTGCTGGCGCGCATCGTCGAGCTGACCCCCGACGCGTGCCGCAGCACCACGGAGAAGCCGGCGTCCGTGCGGCCCTCGGGCAGGTCGACCCAGTCGAGGTGCGCGTACACCTGACGCACCGGGCCGAAGAGCCACAGCAGTTGGTCCGCCAGGTGCGTGCCCAGGTCCCGCAGGAGCCCGCCTGACGGTCCTGGATCGAGCGTGCCCGGTTCGTCCAGGTCGAAGCGTGACTCCACCCGCCACGGCGCGCCGACTGCCCCGCGGTCGAGGACGGCCTTCAGCGTCCGGATGTCTGTATCCCAGCGCCGGTTGTGGAACACGGCCAGCGGGGACCCCAGGCGCTCGACCTCGGCGACGAGATCCCGGGCGTCCTGCGCCGACGGCGCGAACGGCTTGTCCGCCACGATCGCCACGCCCCGGCGGGCGGCCTCCAGGACCAGCTCACGACGGGTCTCGGGCGGGGTGGTGATGGTGACGGCGTCGACGCCTGAGTCGAGGAGCGCTGTCAGGGAGTCGAGGACCGGGACCCCTGGCAGGTCCGCCGCCGCCTCGGCTCGGCGCGTCGCCGACCGCGTCACGACTCCGGCCAGCTCGACCCCGTCCGCGGCCTGGATGAAAGGCGCGTGGAAGATCCTGCCGCCCATGCCGTAGCCGACCACACCGATCTTCATGGTCGAAGTATGCCCGGCACCGACAGGTCCGGGCGGCCACGATCCGGGTGCCCCGGCGTGTCCGCGGTCGCAGGCCCCGCCGGCACCGGAGGTTAGGCTACAAACATGAGACTGCACGCGACGCGGCCGGCTCTGCTGCTGGCCTTTGCTTTCCTCACCCCCGCCTGCGCGCCGGCACCGCAGGCTCCGGCACCCGAGCCCACCCCCACCTTCATCACGGCCCCGACAGGGGCTCCGGCACCCGAGCCCACCCCCACCTTCATCACGGCCCCGACAGGGGCTCCGTCGTCCGCCGCCGCCACCACCGCCCCGGCGCCGTCGCCGGCCCCCTCGATCGCCGTGTGGGCTCCGACTGCGACCGCACCTCACGGCAAACCGGACATCGCGCTGCCGCCTCCCAGCTTCCCGATGCTCCCCTATGCCGTCTTCGACCCGGACGGCGACCAGCCCGTCCTGGATTTCAGCCAGTACAGCGAGGCTGAGGTGGAGATCTACCTGCGGTTCAATGCCCTGGCGATCCCGGCCAACACCTGCACCGGGATGGCCGAGGAGTACGCGGACCCCACGGGGTTGCTGGCCGACGCCGATCGCTACGCGAATTGTCTGTTCGATTCGTGGCGGCCTTTCGCGCAGGCGCATTCGATGGATCTGCCTCGGATCGTGGTCTCGCACTGCGCAGTGTCGCCGGAGGTCGCGGAATGTGGACCGCCAGAGTCGCAGGCCTTCGCCGCCATGGCGGTCGACAATCGTGTCATCCTGTCCGTCTATTTCGGCGGAAGTGCCGACGCCGCCAGCCAGATGATCGCGCACGAGATCGGTCACGTGCTCCAGTTCCTCATTGCGGCTCCGGGCACCGTGGCCGGGCCGCAACTCGGTGCCTTCGAGCCCAGCGGGGTGGGAGACCGGCTTCTGCGGCGCATGGAACTGCAGGCCGAATGCCTGGGCACCGCCATGTTCCTGGCCGGCCATCCCCGGACGATGGAGCAGCTGGTCGATGTGGGGATCGTCGGGTCCTCCGACGAACGGCACTGGGACTTGGAGTCATCGCGGTTCTGGACCGCCCAGGCGTCGACGGGACAGGTGGGCGAGTGCAACGCCTGGGTGGCCGATCCCTCGCTGGTCGCCTATCGCGAGTGAGTAGAGGGCTCGTCGCCCGACGCTTCAGCACGGCGGCTCTCCGGGGTCAGCGCCCAGCGCACCACCGCCGTCGCCACCCTGCCCAGCGGGAGGCCGATGAGGACGTCGAACCACCGCCCGGTCGGCAGCCCCAGTTCCTTGCGTGCCCACCTGGGAAGGGTCGCGATCGCGCCCGCCGCGAGCATCCAGTAGCCGGGTCTGGCCACCCACGGCACGGGCGGCTCCTTGAGCAGGAACCGGACCGTGTCGAGCGCGGCGGGCGAGGCCCGCAGCTCAGGGCGGTACGCGTCCAGGGCCGAGAGAAGCTCCCCCTCGGTGAGGGGAAGGTCGACGGCGCCCAGCAGTGTCCCCACCGGCGCGGCCTCCGCGACGTACTCGTCGGCCTCCTCCTGAGTGAGCCGGCGGTCCCCGAAGTGCTGGAAGCTGGTGAGGAAGCTCTGCGTCTCGGCGATGTGGACCCACGCCAGCAGGTGCGGGTCCGACGCGTGGTAAGGCGTGCCGTCGTCGGTCCTGCCGCGGACACGTTCGTGGACGGCCTTCACCCGTTCGATGAGCGCGAGCGCCGACGGGATGGGGCCGTAGGTGGTCATGGCAATGAACTCCGAGGTCCGCTGGAGCCTCCCCCACGGATCCGAGCGGTAGCCCGAATGCCCAGCCACGCCGGCCATCGCCGCGGGGTGCAGGGCCTGCAGCAGGAGCGCCCGGATCCCACCGACGTACATGGCGGCATCGCCGTTGACGTGCCAGATGACGTCGTCGGGGCTGTGCCAGCGCTCGCCGTCGCCCCCCCAGATGAGGTGTGCCTTGGCGTCGGCATCATCGCCGGCGACTCGGCTGCGCAGGGTCCTCCCGATAAGGACGCGGAGGCGTTCGACGGGGTTGCGCATGCTTCCGAGGATACGTGGCAGCTCGGCTGGTCGCGTCAGCCGTCGACGGCGCGCTGCAACTCGGCCTTCGTCATCGTCGAGCGGCCCTTGACGCCCTTGGCCTTGGCCTCGTTGTAGAGCTGCGCCTTGGTGCGGCCACCTGGACCCTTCGTTACGCGGAAGGGGGCGGCGGACCAGCCCCGCGGAGGCGGCGGTTCTAGTGATGCTGCTGGCGGGCGCCGATCCGCTCGTCATCGACGGGCTCGGTGCGTTCGCCCAGTTCGATCCACGAACTGTCGCAGCCGGGGCACCGGTAGACCGGGGCCCCCTCCACGCGCTCGCCCGTCTCGACGGTGCCGCAGGCGTCCTGACAGGGCCAGGTGGTGAGGAAGCGAGCGCTCATCGCTCCAGCCTAGGGCCTCACCACGCTGGCCCCGAAACAGGCAAGAGCCCCGGCCGAGACCGGGGCTCTTGCTGGTAGTGCCTCAGATCACTGAGCGACGACCTCGAAAGGAACGTACGCGGTGACAGCCTGGTGCAGCTTGACGGCCGCAGTGTGCGTGCCTACCGACTTCACCGGCTTGGCGAACGACACGGAACGCTTGTCGATCGTGGGGCCACCGGCCTTCTTGACGGCGACGGCCACGTCGCTGGCGGTGATCGAGCCGAACAGGTGACCCTGGTCAGACACGCGGGCGCCGACCGAGACGGTCAGGCCCTCGAGCTGGGTGCGGAGTTCCTGGGCGTGCTCGACGCCGCGAACCTCGCGCGCGTCACGCGAACGCTTGATGCCGTCGATCTGCTTCTCCGTGCCCCGGGTCCAGCGAATGGCCTTGCCCTGGGTGAGGAGGAAGTTACGGCCGTAGCCGTCCTTCACGTCGACGATGTCTCCGGCGATGCCGAGCTTGTCGACGGTGCTGGTCAGAATGAGCTTCATGTTCTCTCTCCTCCGAATCAGCGCGCGGTCGACGCGTAGGGCAGCAGGGCCACCTCGCGCGCGTTCTTGACGGCGATGGCAACCTTGCGCTGGTCCTGGACCGACAGCCCGGTGACGCGACGCGCACGGATCTTCCCGCGCTCAGAAATGAACTTCTTGAGCAGGTTGACGTCCTTGTAATCGACGTTGGCGACCCGCGTCTTCTTGACTGGCAGGATCTTCTTCTTGTTCACAGGCTTGCGCTGTGGACCGGCCATTGTGGTGCTCTCCTTAACTCTCGGGCGTGCCGCCCGTGAAAGCCCGTCTCTCGACGGAATGTGCCAGCTAGCCCATGGGGGCTAGTTAAGCGTGGATCAGAACGGGGGCTCTTCAGGCTGCGGCTGCGCCCACGGGTCGTTTCCGCCGCGGTTGCCGCCCGGTGCGCTGGTGCTGGACCATGGGTCGGACTGCTGTCCGCCTCCACCGCCCTGGCCGCCAGCGGCCTGGCCACTGTTCTGGTTTCCCTGATTGCCCTGCCAGTTTCCGCCACCGCCGCCGCCACCCGGGGTTCGGGTGACCTTGGCCGTCGCGTAACGGAGGGCCGGACCGACTTCGTCGACATCGACCTCGAACACGGTTCGCTTCTCACCCTCGCGGGTTTCGTAGCTGCGTGACTTCAACCGCCCCGAGACGATGACGCGGGATCCCTTGGTGAGGGACTCGGCCACGTTCTCGGCGTATTGGCGCCACACCGAGCAGTTGAGGAACATGGCGTCGCCGTCCTTCCACTCGTTCGTCTGACGATCGAACGTGCGGGGGGTCGACGCGACCGTGAAGTTCGCGACAGCGGCCCCGTTGGGCGTGAAGCGAAGCTCAGGATCAGCAGTGAGATTGCCGATGATGGTGATAGGGGTTTCGCCTGCCATGTTGTTTCTGTGCCTTCCGATTCCGGACTTGGATAGCTTCTACGTCACCTTACGACGCAGCTCCGACAGGAACCGCCCCTCAGGTGTGACTGGCTCCACTCTCGGCCTAATGCCTCAGGATTTGCCGGTCTTCCGCAGCAGCTGTGGATAACTCAGTCCTCGCGACGCAACACCTTGGTGCGCACGATCTTCTCGTCGATGGTCATAAGACGATCCATCTCGGACACGACCGCCGGCTCTGCAGTGACATGCAGCACGGCGTAGATCGCTTCGGACTTCTTGTTGATGTCGTAAGCGAGACGACGACGACCCCAGTGGTCGGTGTTGTCGACGGTGCCACCACCCTTGGTGATGACCTCGAGATGCTTCTCGACGAGCGCGGGAACCTGGCGGTCATCAACTTCGGAATCGATGAGAACCATGATTTCGTACTTACGCATGCTCAGCCCCACCTCCTTCGGACTAACGGCCGCGGGGACGTCCCGCAGCAGGAGGGCATGGCTGACCGAGGTCAGCCGAGGGCCTAGGTTACCCGTCGCCGCGTCGCGGGGGAAATCCCCCCCCGGGACGCGTTGAGCCGATGCCTCGACGGCCCCGTCAGTCGACGCGGAGCCGGTCCAGGCGGCCGCTCGCGACGATGGTGCCCCAGAACGTCTCGGCCCAGCCCTCGTAGCCCTGGTCATTGGGGTGGAAGAAGTCCCCTGCCGTGTAGCGGTGGTAACGGAGAATGCCCGTCTCCCGCGACACGCGGTGCAGCGGCACCAGGTGATGACCGTGCCGCTCGGTCAGTGCGGCGGCCAGGACGGACATCCGCTGCGACTGCCGCCCGAGGCCGGGCACCATGAACCAGGGCACGTCCGCCACGAAACTGCCGGGCGGCAACGCGGCGAGGATCCGGTCCAGGCTGGCCTCGAACGTGGCCGCGTTGTGGCCCGGATAGACCACGTCGTTGCCGCCGATGTCCAGCGTCACGAGATCCGGCTCGAACCCCAGCGAGGACAGTTGAGGGAGTTGGTCGCGCACGACGTCGTCGCTCGTCGCCCCGGAGACCGAGAGGTTCCGGACCAGGACGTCGCGCCCCGTGGCCATCTGCAGCCGCTCGGCGATCCTCGGGACGTAGCCGCGCGACACCGCCGACGCTCCGACGCCCTGGGCGGCGGAGTCACCCAGGGCGAGGTAGCGCAACTCTCCCCCGCCGGCCGCGGGCAGCCGCTCCCAGTGGGCGGCGTAGTCGTCGATATGCCGGTTGATGGTCCGGCGGCCCTCGAGCCACCGTGTGGCGAGCGCCGACGCCGCCGCGCCGGCCACCATCCCCCCCACGAACGGCACCCCCCACATGGCCGTCACCTCAGCGCCGGCGACGGTACGGCCCCGGGAGCACCGGGTTGCCGTCCTTCGCCCAGGCGCGCAGCCCTCCTGCCAGCGATTCCGCCAGGAGCCCCTTGGAACGGAGTTCCGCGGCCGCGATGGAGGACCTCAGGCCGTTGTCGCACATCACGATGACCGCGCCGTCGCGCTCCGCCAGCGGATCGTCGCCGTGAATGGCGTCGAGCGGGTTCTCGTGCAGGTCCTTCGGATCCACGGGCCGAGCCCCCGGCGCATGGCCCGCCTCGTACTCCATCGGTGTCCGCACGTCGATGAGGACGGCACCCTTGCTCAACGCCATCAGCGTCTCGTCGACGGTGAGGCCGGGCGATCGTTTTCCCAGGAAGTCAAGCAGTCCCATGGCGGCAATAGTGCTCCCTCGCCGCGCCTCCGCCAAGTCGCCAGGTCGCGAACCACGGTCAGAGGATCCCGACCAGGAACAGCCCCACCACGCCCACCACGGCGCTGAGCCCCAACCCGAGCAGGACGTACCCCGCCCACTTCCGGCGGGCCCACCGGACCGTGAGCACGGGCAGCATGAGCGCCGCGACGGCCACGACGAGGGCCGGGACCCGCACCGGCCACCCCGGCCCACTGACGGCGAAGTCAACGCCGGCGGAGTCGTCCGCGGGCAGCACGGCTGTCGCTGTCAGCGCGACAATGCCCGGCCCACCCATCAGCAGCGCCAGCGCCCCGAGGCCCAAGGCCCCGGGCCACGTGGCCCACCGGACGCGACGCTGCCTGCTCACCGCTCCTTGAGCCGCTCCCTGCGCGCGTACATCTCGTCGACGAGGGCCTTGAACCTGGCCTCGACGGCACGGCGGCGCACCTTCAGCGTGGGCGTCAGCAGTCCGTTGTCCATCGTGAACTCCTCGTGGAGCACCGTGGTCTCCTTCGGCCGCTCCTGGCTGGGCAGCTTCGCCGTGATCTCGTCGACCCTCTTCTTGAGCTCCTCGAGCAGCTCGTTGCTGGCCAACCAGTCGTGCACCTCACCCGGCCAGGCACGCGCCTTGGCCAGCGCCTCGACCTGCGGCAGGGACGGCTTCACCAGCAGGGTGACGAAGGGGCGGTTGTCGCCCAGGAGGACGGCGTGTTCGAACAGCGGATCCGCCAGGATCAGGCCCTCGATGGGCTGCGGCGCCACGTTCTTCCCGCCGAGCGTCACGATGATGTCCTTGAGCCGGTCGGTGATGGTCAGGAAACCCTCGTTGTCCACGTAGCCGACGTCTCCGGTCCGCAGCCAACCGTCGTCGATGGTCTCCGCCGTGGCCACCGGGTCATTCCAGTAGCCCAGCATCACGTTGGGCCCCCTGTAGAGGATCTCGCCGAGCTCCCCGATCCTGAGCTCACCGCCCGGCAGCACCTTGCCGACAGTCCCGAGCTTGAAATCGTCCGGCGCGTTGAACGTGATCAGCGGCGACGCCTCGGTGAGCCCGTAGCCGGGCATGATGGGCAGGCCGACGGCGGCGAAGAACTCCTCGATCTCCGGCCGCAGCGGAGCCCCGCCGCAGGCCAGCACCTTCTTGCGCCCGCCCAGGGCCGCCCGGACGTTGCTCAGCACCAGCTTGTCCGCCAGCCCCAGCTGGGAGCGCAGCAGCGCGCTCGGCCGCCTGCCGGAGCGGTAGGCGTACTGGTTGTGGCGGCCCACCTTGAGCGCCCACGTGAAGATCTGCCGCTTCACCGCCGACGACTGCACCTTGGCGTGCGCCGTCGCGTACACCGTCTCGAACAGCTTCGGCACGCTCACCATCATGGTGGGTTCGGCGAGCACCATCTGCTCGGCCACCGTGCGCGCGTTCTCGACGTAGGTGTTCATGGAGCCGTGCAGCAGGACCACGTAGGTCCATGCCCGCTCCAGGGCGTGCGAGAGCGGGAGGAAGCTCAGGGAGTGGTCCTCCGGCGTGATGTGGAAGAAGCGGTCCAGCGCGTCGCTCTGCGTGACGAACGCGCTGTGCTGCAGCATCACCCCCTTCGGATTGCCCGTGGTGCCCGAGGTGTAGATGATCGATGCCAGGTCCTCCCCCGTCGCCTCCGCGAACCGCGCCTCGATGGCCGCGCGGTCCGGCTCGGCGAGGAAGTCCTGGTAGCTGGTCACGCGCTCCGGCATGCCCGGATACGGCTGGAGGATGACGATCCGCCCCAGGTCGGGCAGCTCGTCGGCCACGCTGAGCACCCGCTCGCACTCGCTCTGGTTGCCGACGAACATGACCGTGAGCCCGGAATCGGCCGCGATGTGGCTGATCTGCTCGGGTGTGGAGGTGGCGTACAGCGGCACCGGCACGGCGCGAACGGTGGCGGCTCCGAAGTCGATCTCGGACCACTCCGGACGGTTGGCCAGGAAGATGCCCACCCGGCCGCCCGTCTCCACGCCGAGGTTCAGCAAGCCCTGGGCGACGCGGTCGATCCGGTCCGCGAACTGGGCGTAGGTCTGGGTCACCCATCGGTCTCCTTCGCGGATCCGGGTCGCGGTGCGCGTCGCGTGCTGCGCGACGACCTCGCGGAGGCGGGTGACGACGTGATTGGTCTGCGGCATGGTGGCTCCCGTGGACGGCCTGTTCACCACAGGCTACCCACGCCGAACCCGGCGCACGGGTGCTGGCGACCATCTTCTCCCAGCACCGCGGATAGGGTTGGCGGCATGACTCTGCGAACGGGTGCCCACGTCGACTCCACGGACCCGCTGGCCGAAGCAGCCGCGCTCGGCATCGACGTCGTCCAGATCTTCCTGGGAGACCCGCAGAGCTGGAGGAAGCCGAGCACCCTCGTCGACGGTGGCTCCCCGGCGCTGAAGGCGGCCGCGGAGGCGGCGGGGGTCGGGATCGTCGTGCACGCCCCCTACGCCCTCAACGTGGCCTCCACGAACAACCGCATCCGGATCCCGTCGCGCAAGCTGCTGCAGCAGACGCTGACCGAGGCGGCCGCCGTCGGTGCCCTGGGCGTGGTGGTGCACGGCGGCCACGTCACCGCCGACGAGGACCCCGTCGTGGGCTTCACCAACTGGCGCAAGTGCGTCGACGGGCTGGACATGGAGGTACCGATCTTCATCGAGAACACGGCCGGGGGCGGCAACGCGATGGCGCGGCACCTGGAGGCCATCGACCGGTTGTGGGACGCGATCTCCGGCTCCCCGAACGCGGACCGGGTCGGCTTCTGCCTGGACACGTGCCACGCGCACGCCGGCGGGCTGGAGCTCGACGGGCTCCTCGGCCGGGTCACCGCCATCACGGGCCGCGTGGACGTGGTGCACTGCAACGACTCCCGCGACGAGGTGGGCAGCGGCGCGGACCGCCACGCCAACCTCGGTCGGGGACTCGTCGACGGCGACGCCCTCGCCGCACTGGTCCGCGCGGCGGACACCGTCACCATCCTCGAAACCCCTGGCGGTGTCCCTGAGCGGGCGGCCGACCTGACCTGGCTGCACGACCGTCTCTCGTAGGGGGCTCCCCTCTCCACTGCGTGGGAGATCTGGCGGCGTAGTCGCCATCAGATCCGCCCTCTTACGGCTGACGCGGGACGCGTCCCGGTCTTGAACGGTCGATAGACTGACCGCGCCACCACGAACCGACCGACCATGAACCGACCGACGGGAGTTCTGGCGTGCTTCTCGCCCTGATCGCCGCCCACGCGGTGCTCGGCGCGCTCACTCCACTCCTGGTCCGCTGGTTCGGCGCCCGCGCGTTCTTCGTTCTCGCGCTCGGCCCCCTGGCCGCAGCGGCGTGGCTGACATCCTTGGCCCCCGCCGTCGTGAGCGGTGGCGAGTATCTCGAGTCCTACCAGTGGATCCCCCTGCTGGGTGTGGACCTCTCGCTGCGCATCGGGCTGCTGCAGTGGGTCCTCGCCATGATCGTCACGTGGATCGGCGCCCTTGTCCTGCTCTACAGCCGCTGGTACTTCGACGGCATGACGGGGGCGCGGTCCGCCTCCATCCTCACGCTGTTCGCGGGCACGATGCTGGGCCTGGTCACGGCGGACAACCTCGTGGTGCTCTACATCTTCTGGGAGCTGACCACGATCTTCTCCTACCTCCTCATCGCGCACGACCCCACCCGTCGCGCCAACCGCGGCGCCGCGCAGACTGCGCTGATCGTCACCACCACGGGCGGCCTGGCGATGCTGGTGGGCATCGTCGCGGTCTGGCAGACCTCCGGCACCCTGTCGCTCCAGGAGATCCTCTCCGACCCGCCGACGGGGACGCTGGCCACCGTCGGCGCGCTGCTGATGCTGGTGGGGGCCATCAGCAAGTCGGCGCTCGTCCCGTTCCACTTCTGGCTCCCGGGCGCGATGGCCGCCCCCACGCCCATCTCCGCCTACCTCCACGCCGCGGCGATGGTCAAGGCCGGCGTCTACCTCGTCGCGGCCCTGGCGCCGGCGTTCGCGGACGTGCCCTGGTGGCGACCCACCGTCATGGTCCTGGGCACCACGACCATGATCCTGGGCGGCTGGCGGGCACTGCGGCAGACGGACCTCAAGCTGCTGCTCGCCTACGGCACGGTGAGCCAGCTCGGTTTCATGGTGCTGCTGGTGGGCCTGGGGACGGAGGCAGCCGCGTTGGCCGGCCTGGGCATGGTCGTCGCGCACGCCCTGTTCAAGTCCACCCTCTTCATGTGCGTGGGCATCATCGACCACTCAGCAGGTACCAGGGATCTGCGCGAGCTCAGCGGTGTCGGCTACCGCGTGCCGTGGCTGGCCGCGCTCGGCGGACTTGCCGTGTTGTCGATGGCCGGGATCCCGCCGCTGATGGGCTTCCTGACCAAGGAGGCCGCCTTCGAGTCCATCGAGTACCTCGTCTCGGGCGACGTCGAGTCCGTCACGCCGCTGGCCGCCGCCGCGCTCGCCGCGGCCCTGGTCTTCGGGTCTGCGCTCACCGCCGCGTACTCCCTGCGCTGGTGGTGGGGCGCGTTCGCGTCGAAGGACGGGGCCCCGGCGCTGTCCTGGCACCGGCCGGCGTTCGGCATCGTCGCGGTGCCGATGCTGCTGGGGGTGTTGTCGTTGGTGGGCGGGTTCCTCGGCCCCGAGCTGACGGACCTGCTGGACCCGTATGCCCGCACCGTCGCCACGGGCAAGGCCAGCCACGGTTTCGCGCTGTGGCACGGCTTCACGTGGCCCCTCATCATGTCCACCGTCGCGCTCGGTGCGGGTGTCGCGCTGTTCGTGTTCCGGCGGCGCATCGCGAGGATCCAGGCCACCTTCCCCCGGACCCGGTCCGCTGAGGAGATCTATCACCGCTCGTTGCTCAGCCTGGACCGCGTGGCCGTCGAGGTGACCGCCCGGTCCCAGCGGGGGTCGCTGTCGATCTATCTGGGCACCATCCTCGTGACCCTCGTGGTGCTGGCCACCTACGCCCTGCTGCGGATCCGCCACTGGCCGCAGTTCCGGGCGTTCGACCACTGGCCACAGGTGCTCGTCGCCGTCGTGATCGTCACCGCGGCGGTCCTGGCCGCCGGGTCGCGCGGCCGGATCCGTGCCGTCCTGCTCGTCGGAGTCACCGGATACGGCCTGGCGCTGCTGTTCGCCATGGCCGGCGCGCCGGACCTGGCGCTCACGCAGGTCCTGGTCGAGACCCTGACGTTGGTGGTGTTCGTGCTGGTGGTGCGCAAGCTCCCGCGGTACTTCACCAACCGCCCGCTCAGCTCGACGCGGTGGTGGCGCATCCTCGTGGCCGCCGCCGTCGGCACGACGGTGACGCTGGTGTCGCTCGTCGCCGTGGGCGCCCGAGTGGCCGACCCGGTCTCGGACGCCTGGTACGAGGCCGCCTACGAGATCGGCTACGGGCGCAACATCGTCAACGTGGCGCTGGTGGACACCCGCGCCTGGGACACGCTCGGCGAGATCGCGGTGCTGGTCATCGCCGCCACGGGCGTCGCATCCCTGATCTTCCTGCGCTCCAGGGTGTCGGCGGTCAAGCGCACCGAGGCCGCATTCGAGGACCGCGAGGACGCCCCCGTCGCGGACAGCGCCCCGGGCGTGTGGCTGCGTGCCGGGCAGACCCTCTCCCCCCTGGTTCGGTCCCTGGTGTTCGAGGTCATCACCCGCCTGCTGTTCGGCGTGATGATCATCGTGTCCATCTACCTGCTGCTGGCCGGCCACAATTCGCCCGGCGGCGGGTTCGCGGGCGGCATGGTGGCCGGGATGGCGTTGATGATCCGCTACCTCGCCGCAGGGCGCCACGAGCTCGACGAGGCGGCTCCGTTCGACGCCGGCCGCCTGCTGGGCGGCGGCCTCCTCCTGGTACTGGGAGCCGCCGTCGTGCCGGTGTTCTTCGGCGGCAAGGTGCTGGAGAGCTACCACTACTACTGGAACGTCCCCGGGCCCGATGCGCTGTCCACGCCCTGGGGCGTGTTGCCGCTTCTCGGCGAGGTGCACCTCGTGTCCTCGACGGTGTTCGACCTCGGCGTCTACCTCGTGGTGGTGGGCATGCTGCTCGACGTGGCCCGAAGCCTCGGCTCCGGCATCGACCAGCACGCCAGCGACGAGCTGGCCCCCATGCCCCTCCCGGACTCCACCATCGCGCTCCCCGCGCGCCACGCCGGCACCTCGAGGGACCGCGGGCGCGCCAACGCCCACGACGACGCCCCCCGCCCCACCCGTCGGACCAGGCCCGGGCAGGAGCTGCGATGACCGCCAACCTCGTCCTCGCCATCACCGCCGGGTTGCTCGTCGCGGCCGGGGTCTATCTGCTGCTCGAGCGTTCCCTGACGCGCATCCTTCTGGGGGTGCTGATGGCCAGCAACGGCGTGAACCTGCTGTTCATCGTCTCGGCCGGACGGCCGGGGGCAGCGCCCATCGTCGGCCTGGCCGACGCGGACCGGACGTCGGATCCCCTACCGCAGGCCATGGTGTTGACGGCCATCGTGATCACCATGGCGGTGGCGGCGTTCGTGCTCACGATGGCGTACCGCAGCTTCCAGCTGCACGGGCACGACGAGGTGGCCGACGACGTCGAGGACGCCCGGATCCGCCGGCTCGCCGAGGCCGACGTGGCCTCGGAGTCCTACGAGGACACCACCTTCTCCGACACCGGCGAGGACGTGGTCAGCGAATGATGGCCACCCTGCTCCCCGTTCCGGTGCTGCTGGCGATCTTCGGCGCCGCCGTCGCTCTCGCCCTGCCACGCCGCCCAGGGCTGCAGCGCCTCGTCTCCGTGCTGAGCCTGACGGGCATCGTCGTGGTGGCGGCCGTGCTGATCTGGCAGACGCACCAGGTGGGGCCCGTGGCACTGTGGCTGGCGAACTGGCCCGAGCCACTGGGCATCGCCCTCGTGGCGGACCGGTTGAGCGCGCTGATGCTGTTCGTGGCCTCAGTGGTGGCCCTGTGCGTCCTCCTGTTCGCCACCGGGCAGGACAGCGACGAGGTGCGCCGCGAGACGCCGGTGTCGATCTTCCACCCCACCTTCCTGCTGCTGATGGCGGGCGTCTCGAACGCGTTCCTTGCCGGGGACCTGTTCAACCTGTTCGTAGGCTTCGAGATCCTGTTGTTCGCCTCCTACGTGCTGCTCACCCTCGGCGGCACCGGTGATCGGATCCGGGCGGGCACCACCTATGTCATCGTCTCGCTGGTCAGCTCGTCACTGTTCCTCATCTCGATCTCCGCGGTGTACGCGGCCACCGGCACCGTCAACCTGGCCCATCTGGCGGTGCGGCTGCGCGACATCAGCGAGCCCGTCCAGCTGCTGCTCGAGGTGCTGCTGATCGTCACGTTCGCCATCAAGGCCGCGATGTTCCCCCTGTCCGCGTGGCTGCCCGACTCCTACCCCACCGCCCCCGCCCCCGTCACCGCCGTGTTCGCCGGGTTGCTGACGAAGGTGGGTGTCTACGCGATCATCCGCACCGAGACCCTGCTGTTCCCCACCTCCCCGGTCAACGACGTGCTGATGGTGGCGTCGCTGCTCACCATGGTGATCGGCATCCTGGGCGCGATCGCGCAGGTGGAGATCAAGCGGATGCTGTCGTTCACGTTGATCAGCCACATCGGCTACATGGTCTTCGGCATCTCACTGGGCAGCCAGGCCGGCATGGCGGCCACCATCTTCTACACCGCCCACCACATCACCATCCAGGCCACGCTGTTCCTGGTCACCGGGCTGATCGAGCGTCGCGGCGGCACGTCGTCGCTGGACGGGTTGGGAGGGCTGCTCAAGGTGGCCCCGCTGTTGGCGGTGCTGTTCTTCCTCCCCGCCATGAACCTCGCCGGGGTTCCGCCCTTCTCCGGCTTCATCGGCAAGCTCGGCCTGCTGCAGGCCGGCGCCGCCCAGGGCACGGCGCTGGCCTGGGCCGTGGTCGCGGCCGGCGTGACCACCAGCCTGCTGACGCTGATCGCCATGGCGAAGGTGTGGAACCGGGCGTTCTGGGGCGTGACGGCGGCCGAGGAGCGCCGCGCCGAGGCGGAGCGGCTCAACGAGGACATCGACGACCTCGTCGACGACGACACCAGGCCCATGCCGCCTCTCCAGGTTGGCGCCACCATGGCGCTGGTGGTCTTCGGCCTGGCGCTGAGCGTGTTCGCCGGCCCGCTGTACGAGTACACGCACGCCGCGGCCGCGGCCCTGCGCGACGGCTCCTACGTACGCGCCGTCCTTCCGGAGGGGTTGCGATGATGATGAAGTCCCCCATCCCCTGGAGGCAGCGGCTCCGCTTCCGGCCGCTGTCGGTCTTCGGCATGGCCGCCGTGTGGGTGCTCATGTGGGGCAGCGTCGCACCGCTGATCCTGATCTCCGGCGCGGCCCTCGGTTGGGTGATCGGCGTCGCCTTCCCACTCCCCCCGATCTTCTGGCAGGGCAGGTTCCGCCCCCTGGGGTTCACCTCGCTCACCTGGCACCTCCTGGCCGACCTGGTGGTCTCGTCGCTGCGGCTGGTCCGGCTCGCCTTCGAGAAGGAGGTCAACCTGCACGCCGGCATCGTGCGCGTCGACCTCCACACCGACGACGACCTCTACCAGGTGCAGGTGGCCGAGATCCTCTCGCTGGTGCCCGGGACGGTGGTGGTGGAGGTGGTCCGCGAGCCGCGACGGCTCTACGTGCACGCGCTCGAGCTCGTCGACGACGCATCGCTGGAACGGGTGCAGCGGATGACCACGGCCGTCGAATCACGGGTGGTGCGCTCGTTCGGCTCGGACCAGGAGATCGCCGCGTTCGACCGGTCCTGCCTCGCCAGCCCCCTGGCCCGGACCCCGCAGATGGAGGAATGACGTGATCAGCATCGTCACCGACGTGATCCTGAGTCTCGCCGCCGTGGTGTTGGCCGTGTCCGCGCTCATCGGTGCCAACCGCATCGCGGAGGGCCCCACCCAGCTGGACCGTTCGGTCGCGGCGGACCTGATCGTGGCCGTCATGGTGGCCTCGCTCGGGTTGTGGACCGTCTGGTCGGACAGCTCCACAGAGGTCCTCATCCTGGTGCTGCTGTCCATGCTGGGGTTCACCAGCGCCGTGTCGGTGGCCCGGATGGTCGCGGACCGGATGGCCACCCGACGTCAGTACAGCGCCAGCCACCGGGCCCGGAAGGAGACACCGTGATCCACGAGATCTTCGACCTCATGGCCGCCCTCCTGGTGCTGGCAGGGTCGCTGCTGTGCTTCGCGGCCGCGGTGTCGCTCGTGCGGTTCCCCGACGTGATGGGCAAGATGCACGCCATCACCAAACCCCAGGTGCTCGGGCTGATCACCGTGACTCTCGGCATCGCGCTGAGCCTGCGAACCTGGTGGGCGGCCGGCCTGTGCCTGGCCGTCATTGTGTTCCAGGTGCTCACGGCCCCCGTGGCGGCGAGCCTGGTGGCGAGGGGCGCCTACCGGGCTGGGCTGATCAAGGACGAGCTGCTGCTGGTGGACCACCTCACCGAGGACCTCGAGCGGGCGGGCTACACCCGTCCGCCCGAGAGCAGACGCTGAACTCAGCCCAGCAGCGCGTCGGCCAACAACTCCAGGCCGCGCAGCTTGGCGGGCCACGCGTCGGCCGGGTCCTCGGGCCGGGCGCCGGCCACCAGGTGCACCATGACCTCGTCCACCCCGAACTCGTCGGCGGTGGCCAGCAGCCGGCCGCGGACCCGCGCCACGTCGCCCACGGCCCACGAGGCCACCGCGGGGGCGACCACAGCCCTCAGGTCGTCGGTGAGCAGGCTGCGGGCCTCGTCGCCCACGCGGGGTTGCGGGTCCATGCTGCCGCGGGTGGTCAGTGAGGCCATCAGGTACTGGTGCGGCTCGGCGAGCTCCCAGGCCTCGTCGGCGGTCTCGGCCACGCTGACGTTGACGCTGACGAACGTGCGCGGGACCTCCCCGTGCGCTCCGGGCCGGAAACCGCCGCGGTACAGATCCAGCGCGCGCTGCGTGCCGCTGCCCGAGAAATGATGGGCGAACACATAGGGCAGGCCCAGCGCCGCGGCCATCTCTGCGGAGTAGTCGCTGGAGCCCAGCAGCCACACCTGAGGCGCATGCTCCATGACCGGGGTGGCGCGCAGCGAGTAGGTCTGCCCGTGCCGGAGGCGCACCTCCGCGCCCTGCGGCGTGAGGAGTGCGAGGATGTCGGCCACGTTCTGCGGGAACTCCTGCACCGGATCGACGGGACGGCCCGACGCGTCGACGAGGTGGCCGCCGCCGAGGTGCCCGCGGATGGCCGCCGACGTGATCGGGTCCGTCCCCGGCGCGCGGCCGATGCCGAGGTCGATCCGGTCCCCGAAGGCGGCGGACAGCAGGGCGAACTGTTCGGCCACGGCGAGCGGCGCGTGATTGGGCAGCATCACCCCACCGGAGCCCAGCCGGATCCGCGACGTGCCCTGCCCGAGGTACATGAGCTCGACGGCGGGTGACGTCGACGCCACAGCGGACGCGTTGTGGTGCTCGGCCACCCAGTAGCGGGTGTAGCCGAGGCGGTCCGCCGCGTCGATGAGGGCCTTGCTCCCCCGCAGCGCCTGAGCGGTGCTCTGGCCGCGGCGGACGGGGATGAGATCAAGAACGGAGAGGCGCATGACGGCGAGCCTAGGCGCGCCCCCGCACACCTCAACCACTACTTGAGCGGCATGTGCACAAACCATTGACTCCCGAGAGCGCGCTCAATAGTGTGGCGGGCAGTATCCCCCCTAGTGATCGGCAGAACATATGAAGCGAGCCGGCGCCGTAGCCCTCTCCGCTCTCCTGGCCATGACCGCGCCCGTCGCGGCCCACGCGGAACAGGCCCAGGATCCACTCGACCGCTTCGAACGCACCGACGGCGGCCGCATCTCCTCCAGCTTCGTGCCGGCGTCGGCCGACGGCGCCGCGAAGGTGACGGTCATGGTGGAGATGCAGACCGAGCCGGTGGCCGTCGTCGACGCCACCAACCGGGGGCAGCTCACCCGGACGCAGAAGGACTCGCTCAAGGCCGCCCGCAAGGCGGAACAGGACTCGCTCAAGCCCGCCATCGAGAGGCTCGGCGGGCAGGTGACCTCCCAGGTGCAGTCCGCGTACAACGGCATCAAGGTGAGGCTGGCCCGCAAGGACGTCGCGACGCTGGAGGGTCTCCCCGGCGTCAAGGCGGTGCACAGCGTGCAGGTCTACGAGCCCACCAACGCCACGTCGGTGCCGTACCTCGGCGTGGACCAGGTGTGGGAGGACAACGGCTTCACCGGCGAGGGCGTCAAGGTCGCGATCATCGACACCGGCATCGATTACACGCACGCCACCTTCGGCGGCCCGGGCACCAAGAAGGCGTTCTCCATCGCCTCGAAGTCCTCCGCAGGAACCGCGAACTACAAATTGTTCGGCCCCAAGGCCCCCCGGGTCAAGGGCGGCTGGGACTTCGTGGGCGACAACTACGACGCCAACGACGACAAGCCCGTCCTCAAGCCCGACAAGAACCCGCTGGACTGCCAGGGGCACGGCACCCACGTCGCCGGCACCACCGGCGGCGGCGGCGTCACTGCCGAGGGCAAGGCCTACACCGGCCCCTACGACTCCACCACCTCCGGGACGGACTTCCTCGTCGGCCCCGGCGTGGCGCCCCAGGTGGACCTCTACGCGCTGCGCGTCTTCGGCTGCGAGGGTTCCACCGACGTCACCGTCGAGGCCATCGACTGGGCCGTCGACAACGACATGGACGTCATCAACATGTCGCTCGGCGCCAGCTACGGCAGCAACGACGACCCCACCGCTGTCGCGTCCTCCAACGCGGCCGCCGCGGGCATCGTCGTGGTGGCCTCGGCAGGCAACTCCGGCCACAACCCCTACCTGACCGGATCACCGGGTGCGGCCGACGGCGTGATCAGCGTCGCCGCCAGCGACTCCACCGAGAGCTTCCCCGGCGCCACCCTCACCATCGGCGGTGACACGGAGGTGGAGGCGATCAATGCCAACGACGCCCCGCTCCCCGGCGATGACTTCGAGATCGTCGTCCTGAAGGACGATGCGGCGACGAAGGACTACAACGAGTCCCTGGGCTGCAGGCCCGAGGACTTCGTCGCGGCGCTCGCAGGGTCGACGGGCACCGGCCCCCAGGTCGCCGTGTCGTTCCGCGGCACCTGCGCTCGGGTGGCGCGCGCCATCCACGGGCAGGCCGCCGGCTTCGAGGCCGTGGTCATGGTCAACTCGGATGACTCGCTTCCGCCGTTCGAGGGCCCCATCACGGAAAACCCGGACGACGGCACGCCCGCGAACGTGACCATCCCCTTCCTCGGCGTCCGGAAGGCCGACGGCGCCAAGCTCGTGGACGGCGAGACGCTCACGATGGCCCCCAAGACCCTGGCCAACCCCGGTTACGAGCGCTACGCCTCCTTCACCTCCGGTGGCCCGCGTTCGAACGACTCGGCCCTGAAGCCCACCGTCACCGCTCCGGGTGTGTCCATCGCCTCCGCGGCCGTGGGTTCAGGCACCGGCTTCGCCATCATGTCCGGCACCTCGATGGCGGCACCGCATGTCGCGGGTGTCGCGGCGCTGGGCGTGCAGGCCCATCCGGACTGGACCGGTCAGGACGTCTCCGCGGCCCTCGTCACCACGGCCAGGCCGGCTGAGATCCTGAACTACCGCGTGACGACCGGCGGCGGTCTGGTGGACGCCAAGGCTTTGGTGGAGGCCGACGTGTTCGCCTACGGAGACGCCGTCGTCGACGGCGACGCACCTTACCGCGAGTCCACGCTGAGCTTCGGGTTCGCCGAGCTGGCCAGGGACTTCACCGCCACCAGGACGGTCACCGTGGTGAACACGGGAACCACTGAGCGCACCTACTCAGTGGCGTATCAGCCGTCGGCTCAGTCGCTGTCCGCGACCGTCACATTCGACCACTCCTCGATCACCGTGCCGGCCGGTGGACGCGCCACGGTCGATGTGACCCTCGACGTCAAGGCCGCCGCCATTCCGTCGAGCCTGACCGGCAGCGGCCAGCACAAGTTCCGCGAGGTGTCGGGCAATGTGGTGCTGACCAGCGACGACGACACCCTCACGGTCGGCACGCTGCTGGTGCCCCGGCCGTCGACGAACGTCACGGCAGAGCTCAAGCCCAGCCTCAAGGCCCCGAACACCTCCGCGAACGTGGTCCTGACCAATGCGGACGCTGTGATCGCGGGCGATGCCGACTTCTACACCTGGGGGCTCGAGGACGCCGATGACCAGGAGGTCCAGGGCGGGTTCGACCTGCAGGCCGCCGGCGTCCAGTCCTTCCCCTTGGAGGGCAACGACACGCTGCTCGTGTTCGCCGTGTCGACACACGACCGGTTCAGCAACGCCGCAAGCATCGAGTTCGACGTCCTGCTGGACACGAACGGCGACGGCATGGATGACATCGCCGTGTTCAGCTACGACTCCGGGGCGATCCGGGCGGGCGCCCACAACGGTGTGAACGAGGTCTTCGTCTACAACTTCACGACCAGCGCGCTCTCCGCCGCCGGCTTCTACGCCGGCTCACCGACCGACTCCAGCACGGTGCTGCTGCCGGTCAGGGCGGCCGCTCTCGGCCTCAAGGGGGCGTTCCGATACAGCGTGGCGTCCTTCTACGGTGACGCCGACTGGGACCAGTTCGCGGGCAGGGCGACGTACGACCCCGCCAAGAAGGCACTCACCGACGGCTCCTACACAGGGGTCGCACCGGACGCGACGGTCTCCGTTCCCGTCACACTCGACCGGGGAGTCTTCTCCTCGCACAAGCCGAAGGGCTTCATGGTGGTGTCCTACGACAACCCGGCCGGCAGCGAGGCCCTGTTGGTCCCCGTGAAGTAGTCCGGCCATGACCCACGAGGGGGTCCGTTCCATGAGGGCGCGGGCCCCCTCGTCGCATCCCCGTGAGCCGATGCCCAGGTCTGACCAGCGGCAGGGGACAGGACCGACGTCCCCGCGAAAGGGCGATAAGGTGGGCTTCGTGACGAAAAGCGTTTACATTGCCTCATCGGAGCGGCAGGTCAGTAAGTCGTCGATCGCCCTCGGCCTCATCGACCTGTTCGCGCGCCAGGTGCGCTCCATCGGCGTCTTCCGTCCACTCGTGCACTCCACGGAGTCGGACGCGGTCACCGAAGCCCTCCTCTCGCAGAAGGGCGTCTCCGGCACGTTCGACGACGCCGTCGGCGTCACCTACGCGGAGTACGCGGCCAACACCGGCGAGGCGATCGACACCATCGTGGCGAAGTACAGCGCGCTGGCCCGGACCCACGACGCCGTCGTGGTGCTCGGCTCGGACTACGAGGACATCGAAACCCCCTCCGAGCTGGGGCACAACGCCCTCATCGCCGCCAACCTCAACGCCCCCGTGCTCTACGTGTGCAAGGCCCTCGGCCGCACCGTCGAACAGGTGGCGCGAGCCGCCGAGTCCGCCATCGAGGCGTACGAGGCCAAGCACAACACGGTCATCGCCATCATGGTCACCCACGCGGAGGCGGCGGATGCCGAGGCCCTCCGCGAGGCGATGCGCGCCGTCCGCGATGTGGCCATCTCGGTGCTGCCTGAGGATCCGGTGCTCACCGCGCCGCTCGTGGGCGCCCAGTTCGACGCCGTCGACGCCACCCAGTGGCTGGGCAAGCCGGAGTTCCGTGCGCTCGAGTCACTGCACACGCTCGTCGCCGGTATGACGCTGCCGAACCTGTTGCCCCGTTTGAAGCGCGAGGCCACCGTCATCCTCCCCGCGGACCGGCTGGACCTGCTGCCCGGCCTGGTGATGGCGCACCGCTCGCCGGACTACGGTCCTCTCGCGGCGCTCATCCTCACCGGCGGGTTCGAGGTGCCGGAATCGGTGTCGAAGCTGTTCGCCGATTCGGAGATCGATCTGCCCATCGCCGTCACCAAGGGCGACACGTTCCCCACCGCCGTGCGGCTGCAGAGCGTGCAGGGCACCTCCACCAGCTCGCCGCGGAAGATCGAGGTCTCGCGCGCCCTGTTCTCACGCCATGTCGACGAGGCGGCGCTCCTGGCCGCCATCGACCTTCCGCGCACCGAGATCCGCACTCCCACCATGTTCGAGCACCAGATCATGCAGATGGCGCGCGCCCAGAAGCAGCGCATCGTGTTGCCCGAATCCGCAGACGACAGGGTCCTCACCGCGGCCGCCGTCGTGCTGCAACGCTCCGTGGCCGACATCATCCTCCTGGGCGACTCGGCGAAGATCAGCCGCCGCGCCTCCGAGCTCGGCCTCAACCTGGCCGAGGCCGCCGTCGTCAATCCGGATGATCCGGAGCTGGTGGAGAAGTTCGCCGAGGAGTACGCCCGCCTGCGCGCCCACAAGGGCGTCAGCATCGAGAAGGCCCGCGAGACGCTCAAGGACCTCTCCTACTTCGCCACCATGATGGTCCACTTCGGGATGGCCGACGGCATGGTCTCCGGCGCCATCAACACCACCGCCAACACCATCCGCCCGTCGCTGGAGTTCATCAAGACGGAGCCGGGCGTCGCGGTGGTCTCGGGCTCGTTCCTCATGTGCATGAGCGACCGTGTGCTCGTCTACGCGGACTGCGCCGTCAACCCGGACCCCACCGCGGACCAGTTGGCCGACATCGCCATCTCGTCGGCCAAGACCGCGGAGAGCTTCGGCATCGAGCCGCGCGTGGCGATGCTGTCGTACTCCACGGGAGACTCCGGCTCCGGCGCGGAAGTGGACAAGGTCCGCGAGGCCACCCGCCTGGTCCGCGAGCGGGCGCCCCACATCAAGGTGGAGGGCCCCATCCAGTTCGACGCGGCCGTCGACGAGGTGGTGGCGAAGAAGAAGATGCCGAACTCGGAGGTGGCCGGCCGCGCCACCGTGTTCATCTTCCCGGACCTCAACACCGGCAACAACACCTACAAGGCAGTGCAGCGCACCTCCGGCGCCGTCGCCATCGGCCCCATGCTCCAGGGGCTGCGCAAGCCCGTCAACGACCTGTCCCGCGGCGCGCTCGTCGACGACATCGTCTCCACCATCACCATCACAGCCATCCAGGCCCAAGCGGTCTGACCCAGAAAGGGCGTCATGTCCCAGCCGATCCTCCTGCTCAACTGCGGCTCGTCGTCCATCAAGTACCAGCTCCTGGATCCCGACGTCGGAGCGCCGCAGGCCCTCGGCATCGTGCAACGCATCGGGCAGCCGGTGTCCACCATCACGCACGAGGTCGGCGAGGCCGAGTACCACGACGAGCGGCCGTTCGCGAACCACACGGAGGCCGTCGCGGCCGTCGTGGCCATGTTCCGGGCCCACGGACCAGACCTGGCCGACGTGACGGCCGTGGGCCATCGCGTCGTGCACGGCGGCTCGAAGCTCGTGCACTCCACCCTCATCGACGACAACGTCGTGGCCCAGCTCGAGGAGCTGTCCGGCCTCGCGCCGCTGCACAACCCCCCGGCCGTCGCGGGCATCCGTGCCGCCCAGGAGGTCCTGCCGGACGTCCCCCACGTGGCCATCTTCGACACCGCGTTCTTCTCCACCCTCCCGGCCGCGGCCTACACCTACGCCATCGACTACGACACGGCGACGCGCTTCGGCGTGCGGAAGTACGGCTTCCACGGCACCTCACACAGCTTCGTGTCCAAGGAGGCCGCCACCTTCATGGGCCGCCCCATCGCGGAGACCAGGATCATCGTGTGCCACCTCGGCAACGGGGCGTCGATCTCCGCCGTCGACGGCGGCATCGCGGTGGACACCTCCATGGGGCTCACGCCGCTGCAGGGCCTCGTGATGGGCACGCGCTCCGGGGACGTGGATCCCGGTCTCCACACCTACCTCGCGCGCAACGGCATGACCCACGAGGAGATCGACGACCTCCTCAACAAGCGCTCCGGCATGGGCGGCATGTGCGGCTACACCGACATGCGCGACGTCGCGGCCCAGATCGAGGCCGGCGACGAGCGCTCCCGGCTCGCGCTGGACGTCTACGTCCACCGGCTCATCAGCTACATCGGGTCCTACATGGCGGTCCTCGGCGGGTGTGACGCCCTGGTGTTCACCGCCGGTGTGGGCGAGAACGCGGCTCACGTGCGCCGCCTCGTCGTCGACCGCCTAGCGGGGCTCGGGTTCGAGCTCGACGTGCAGGCCAACCTGGTGCGGTCCCGCGAGCCCCGCGAGATATCCACACCGGCATCGGCGGTCCGCGTGCTCGTCGTGCCGACCAACGAGGAGTTGGCGATGGCCCGCGAGACGGTCGCTGTGATCGCCTCGGCCTGAGGCCGCGCGCACCCCATGACGACGCCCCCAGCCATGCGCCGGGGGCGTCGTCGTTGTGACAGCACTACAAACGCCGGAGGTGTGGGCTGTGGAAACACCACTAACGGGGCTGCGTAGCCGCCGTCGACATCGCGGCGACCTCCTCCGGTGGCGTACCTTAATACCCATGGCTTCAGCACTGATCACGGGTGGAACCTCAGGCATCGGACTCGCGTTCGCGCGTGAACTCGCCGGCCGCGGAACCAACCTGATCCTCGTGGCCCGGGACGCCGACCGACTGGAGGCCGTCGCGGCGGAACTGCGGGCAGAGCACCGGGTGGAGGTGGAGGTCATCACGGCGGATCTGGCCGTCCGCGAGGACGTGCTCCGCGTGGCGGACCGTGTCGAGGATCCCGCCCGCCCCGTCGACATGCTGATCAACAACGCCGGGTTCGGCCTGCACACCACGCTGCTGGACAAGAACGACATCGACCTGCACGCCAAGGCCCTCGACGTGATGTGCCTGGCGGTGCTGATCCTCGGGGGCGCCGCTGCGCGCGCCATGCGGTCGCGTGGGCACGGGCGGATCATCAACGTGTCGTCCACGGCAGGCACCATCTTCACCGGCAACTACTCCGCCGTGAAGGCCTGGTGCACCACCTACTCGCAGGCCCTGGCGCTGGAGCTGACCGGCACCGGCGTGACCTCCACCGCACTGTGCCCTGGATGGGTGCGCACCGAGTTCCACGAGCGCGCCGGCATCAAGGCCAGTTCGCTGCCCAGCATCGTCTGGATCGACGCCGACACCCTGGTGCGGGGCGCCCTCAAGGACGCCGAGAAGGGGCGTTTCGTCTCCGTGCCCACCCTCATGTGGAAGATCGCCAACGCCCTGGCCGTGCACGGGCCGCGTTCCCTCACGCGCTGGTTCTCGCGCAAGCTGAGTGCGTCGCGGAAGAGGCACTGAGGTGGCCAAGGACCTCGACCCGAACACCAGGTACACCTCGCGGATCCAGGCCACGACGCGGCAGACCGCCCAGATACTGCTGCTCAAGCCCGCACTGCTGCGCCTGCTCCGGATCCACGTGCACGGCGTGGCCAACATGGACGGACTGGAGGGCGCGTTCGTCGTCTTCGGCAACCACTCCTCCCACCTCGACGCCCCACTGATCCTGAGCTCCATGCCGGCGCGCCTGTCCAAGTTCGTCGCCACCGGCGCCGCGGGTGACTTCTTCTTCGACAACTGGGTCAAGGCCGCCTCGATGTCGCTCTTCATGAACGCCTTTGCCATCGACCGCGGCAAGGGGGGCAAGGGCAAGCGCGGCATGTCGGCGCAGCTGCTCGACGAGGGCGTGCCCATCCTGCTGTTCCCCGAGGGCACACGCTCCCGCACGGGCGCCATGGCGCCCTTCCTCCCCGGTGTGGCATCGCTGTGCATCTCGCGCGGCGTCCCAGCGCTGCCTGTCGCCCTCGTCGGAGCGTACGACGCGTGGCCGTCCCGGCAGAAGCACCTGCCGAAGGGCCGGCCAGAGGTCCACATCGTGTTCGGACGCCCCATGGCTGCGTACCCCGGGGAGATCGCGCACGAGTTCAACGAGCGGATGCGCCGCCAGGTGCTGGAACTCCACGACACCACCGCGCGCGCCTACGGCAGGAAAACCCTCGCCGAGTACGCGCGGACCGAGGCCATCGAACTGGCCCAGAAGACCCAGATAGCCGCCTTGGTTGAAGACGCCAAGGAACAGGCAGATAAGCAGGAGGATCGATGATCGAGGGCGTCAAGCAGCAGAAGTGGTGGGGCTGGGGCGAAGAGGGCAAGGCATACCACCACGAGGACAAGCCCAAGTTCGCGCCGTTCGTGAAGAGGCTGGTGGGCGTGGACATCACAGCCCCCACGGAGCCCATTCCGCCGTTCTCCTCGCTCGAGGTTCCCGCCACCCGGCTGAGCGACTCCCTCCGGTCCGAGCTCGTCGCGATCCTCGGGGAGCGGTACGTCCAGACCGACGACGAGACCCGCGTCGTGCACGCCTTCGGCAAGGGGGTCCGTGACCTCATGCGCGTCCGTGCGGGCAAGCTGGAGCGGGTGCCGGACGTGGTGCTCTATCCGGGCACCCAGCGCGAGGTGGAGCGCCTCGTCGACGCGGTGGTCGCGGCAGACGGCGTCGTCATCCCCTTCGGCGGCGGCTCCAATATCGTCGCGGCGCTGGAGGCGGAGCCGGGCGAGCACCGTCAGGTGGTCTCGGTCAACCTCGGCCGGATGCGCAAGGTGCTGGAGATCGACGAGATCTCCGGGCTCGCCCACATCGAAGCCGGCGTGTTCGGCCCGGACATGGAGGACCAGCTCAAGGCCCGCGGCTGGACCATGGGCCACCACCCCGATTCGTTCGTGTGGTCCACCCTCGGCGGCTGGATCGCCACGCGGTCCTCAGGCATGCAGTCGGACAAGTACGGCGACATCGCCGACATCTGCCGCGGACTCACCATGGTGATGCCCGGCCAGGTCCTCACGCTGCGCCCGCTGCCCTCCACGTCATCGGGCCCGAGCGTTCGGGAGATGGTGCTCGGCTCCGAAGGCCGCCTCGGCATCATCACCTCGGCGTGGGTCAACGTGCACCGCATCCCGGAGATCCGCGAGCTGCAGGCCTACTTCTTCCCCACCTACGAGGACGGGCTGCGCGCCTGCCAGGAGATCGTGGAGTCCGACGCGGCGGTCATGATGGCGCGGGTGTCGGACGCGTTGGAGACGCAATACATCATGGCCAACGGCAAGAAGTCGAGCCGGCTCGGGTCGCTGAGCAGCAAGGCCATCCAGAAGATCATGCTCCAGAAGGGCTGGGACCTCGAGCAGATCGCCATGAGCTTCGTCGGCTTCGAGGGCTCTACCACGCACGTCAGGTACGAGAAGGGTCTCGTGGGCAAGATCGTGCGCAAGCACGGCGGCATGGGCGTGGGCAAGGGCCCGGGCTCGCTGTACGACCAGAAGAAGTACGACACCCCCTACATCCGCGACTTCATGCTGGACAGGGGGCTGGTGGCGGACGTCTCGGAGACGACGACGCCGTGGAAGTACGTCGAGCAGATCCACACCAACACGGTGGCCGCGTTCTACCGCGCGATGGACGAGATCGGCGTCCGGGGGGTGGTGTTCTGCCACCTGAGCCACTCGTACCACTCGGGTGCGTGCCAGTACTTCACGTTCGCGATCGCCGACAAGTCGGACAAGGCGATGGCCACCTACGATCACGCCAAGCGCGTCCTGCAGCAGTCGTTCATGGACAACCACGGCACCGTCTCGCACCATCACGGCGTGGGAGAGGAGCACAGCCCCTGGATGGACCAGGACATCTCCCCCGCCGGTGTGTCCATCCAACGGGCACTGTTCGACGGCGTGGACCCCGGCCGGAACCTCAACCCGGGCAAGATCATCCACGACGGCCGGCCCGGCATCTCGAGCAACTCCCAGGACGCCTGACACCCCGCAACCTCAGGCCCCCGGCGCGGCCCGACGGCTGTTGAGCTCGTCGACAAGGTGCTCCGGGGGCGCCCGCGACTACACTCGACGCCATGCTCACTGTGCTGTCACCGGCGAAGTCCCTGGATTTCGACACCCCGTTGCCCACGCGGAAGCACTCGGAGCCGCGCCTCCTCGACGACGCGGCTGACCTCATCGGCGTCATGCGGCAGAAGTCTCCGGCGGACATCGCGGCGCTCATGCACATCTCCGACGACCTGGCGCACCTCAACGCCACCAGGTACGTCGACTTCCAGCGCGAGCACACCACCCGGACGTCGCGGCCCGCGCTGCTCGCCTTCAACGGCGACGTCTACCAGGGCCTGGCCGCCAAGACCTTCGGCGAGCGGGACTTCACCGAGGCGCAGAAGAGCCTCCGCATCCTCTCCGGGCTCTACGGTCTGCTGCGCCCCCTCGACCTCGTCCAACCCCACCGCCTCGAGATGGGCACCCGGCTGCAGACCGAGCGGGGCCGCTCGCTGTACGACTGGTGGGGCGGCCAGGTCACGGACCTGCTGCGCCGGGACCTCGGCGAGTCCCCCGGCGCCCAGGTGCTCGTCAACCTGGCCTCGCAGGAGTACTTCGGTGTCGTCGACGCGGAGCGCCTCGGTGCCCGCGTGATCAGCCCCCGGTTCGAGGACAGGGACCCGCACGGTGAGCCGCGGGTGGTCAGCTTCCACGCCAAGCGCGCCCGCGGCACCATGGCCGCCTGGCTCGTCCGCGGCAGGGTGCGCACCCCGGGCCGGCTCGTCGACTTCGACGGTGACGGCTACGCCTACGACGAGGCGCGCTCCACGAAGGACCATCCGGTCTTCGTCCGCTGAGCGTGCGCAGAGCGGTGAGCGGACTATAGCCCTGCCGCACGCGCACGACACGGTGGCCCAAATGCCCGCCCGCCCGTTGCCGAGGGCACGTGTGGACTACGCTACGCGGGTCAGTTCCCCCACTCCCTGAAGGGAGGGCACATGTCCGAACCCACCCTCGTGAAACGTGAAGTGTTCAGTTCGCGCAATGTCTTCATCCTGGCCGCGATCGGCTCCGCCGTCGGCCTCGGCAACATCTGGCGATTTCCGTACGTGGCCTACACCAACGGCGGCGGCGCCTTCGTCATCCCCTACCTGGTCGCACTGCTGAGCGCCGGCATCCCGCTGCTGTTCTTCGACTACGCGCTCGGCCACCGCTACCGCTCCGCGCCCCCGCTGGCGCTGCGCCGCGCCGGCAAGAAGTGGACGGAGGCGTTGGGCTGGTGGCAGGTGCTCGTGTGCTTCGTCATCGCTGTGTACTACGCCGCGATCCTCGCGTGGGCGGCCATGTACTTCTTCTTCAGCTTCACCGAGGCCTGGGGCGACGACCCGGCCGGCTTCCTCATGGGCGAGTTCCTGCAGGTGGCCGAGACGCCGGGGGTGAGCTTCGACTTCGTGCCGCAGATCGCGATCCCGATGGCCGTGGTCTGGATCCTCACGATCGGCGTCATCGCGCTGGGCGTCAAGCGTGGCATCGCCCGCGCCAACGTCATCATGATCCCGCTCCTGCTGGTCATGTTCCTGGTGCTGGTCATCCAGGCCGTCACCCTGCCGGGTGCCATGGACGGGCTCAACGCCTTCTTCACGCCCAACTGGGAGGCGCTCCTGGAGCCTGGCGTGTGGGCCGCTGCCTACGGCCAGATCTTCTTCTCGCTCTCGGTGGGCTTCGGCATCATGATCACCTATTCGTCGTACCTGCGCCGCCGCACCAACCTGGCCGGGTCCGGCCTCGTCGTGGCGTTCGCGAACTCCGGCTTCGAACTGCTCGCCGGCATCGGCGTGTTCTCCGCGCTCGGCTTCCTCATGCAGGCCACGGGCCAGCCCATGGAGGACGTCGCCGCCGGCGGCATCGGCCTGGCGTTCATCGCGTTCCCGAGCATCGTGTCGTCGACGGGCATCGGCCCCATCCTGGGCGCCCTGTTCTTCGCCTCGTTGGTGTTCGCCGGCTTCACGTCGATGATCTCGATCGTCGAGGTGGTCGTGGCGGCCATCCAGGACAAGCTGGACCTCGGCCGGGTGCAGGCCACCCTGGCCGTCGGGGTGCCGATGGCGCTGGTGTCCATGCTGCTCCTGCCCACCACCACGGGCCTGTACTTCCTGGACATCACCGATGAGTTCATCAACAAGTTCGGCATCCTCATGGGCGCCTTCGCGATGGTGGTCGCCATCGCCTGGGTGTTGCGGAGGCTTCCGCTGCTGCAGCGCCATGTGGACCGCGTCTCGAGCGTCAGGTTCGGCAAGGTGTGGCTGGTTCTCATCGGCGTCGTGGTGCCGGTGGTGCTGGGCTACATCCTCATCAACGAGGTGGTCACGAAGCTGACGACCCCCTACGGTGGCTACCCGCTGGGCATGCTGGCCGTCTTCGGCTGGGGCATGGCGGCGCTGCTCATCGTGGCCGCGGTGGCCCTGGCCTTCACCCCGTGGAGGCGTTCCACCATCACCCATGTCGACGAGGACGCGCTCGACACCAAGTACGAGGAGATCATGGCAAAATGACCACCACCGCACTGATCATGATGATCGTCGCCATGCTGACGCTGTGGGGCGGGCTCGCCGCCTCCCTGGTGCACCTCCTCCGCTCGCCTGAGGTTGTCGTCGACGAGGGCGACGACTGAGCGGACCAACCGACGCAGAGGGCGGGGCGACCACTGGTCTCCCCGCCCTCTGCGCGCGTTGGGACTTTCAGTACATCGTGGCCGCGAAACCGAAGAGGAGGACGAACCAGAGGACGATCAGCACCACGGAGACGATCTGGATGATGCCCAGGATCTTGCCGATCAGGTAGCCGATCTTCAACTGGCCCTCCCACTGGTACGGGGCGCCCGCGTCGATCTGCCTCTTGATCTGTCCCCCCATGTACCAGGCGACGAACGGCACGACGGGCACGAAGAAACCGAGGATGCCCAGCACCAGGATGGTGGTGGCGCTGGGGTGCTCCGGCTGGCCGTAACCGTAGCCCGGCTGTCCGTACGGTTGTCCGTAGCCGACCGCGCCGTAGGGCTGGGGTGCGGGCTGGCCGTACGGCTCCTGACCGTAGGCGTTCCCGTACGGGTTCTGCTGCTGGCCGTACTCCGCACCGTAGGGCGACGGCTGCGCATAGCCGGTGCCGGTGCCGGTGCCGAAGCCGCCGTCGCGCGGCAGCTCACCGTAGCTGGGCTGCGCGTAGGCATCGTGGGCGCTCTGCGGGTACGTGGGCATGCGTTCGGTCTGACCATAGGTGGGCTCCGGCTCGTAGCCCGGCTGGCCCTGGCTCGGCTGGGTGTACGGATCCGGCGTGCCCTGGTAGTTGGGTGGCGGTTGGGACTCGGGCGGACGGAATCCGGGCTGGTCGGACATGATGCTCCTTGACGACGGTCTCTACTGCTCGATTGTCGACGATGGCGAGGTCACACGCCAGCCCTGCGGGTCCCGATCTGGCGGGCCACACCACCGCGTCAGTCGGATCCGGACGCCCGCCACGCCTCGAATTCCGTCAGGCACGCCACCAGGTCCTCGACGATCAGCCGCATGTCGGCCGTCGAGAAGACGCGGATGTCGCGGCCACCGAACCCGGTGGGGTAACCGTCGTCGCCCAACTGGACGGCGGGGCGGGTCTGGAACTGTGACGACGCCGGGGTGGTCTCGAACACGGTCTGCAGGGAGGTCAGGCTCACCAGGGGGCTGTCGCCGATGACGTAGGTCGCCCGGCGGACGCCGAAGATCTCGGAGACCCACCGCTCGGCGCGACGGAGCTCGTCGTAGAGGAACTGACCGAGGCGCCCGACGGGACGGATCCGCGTGCGGAGTTCCGCGTCGCTGATCAGGCACTGGCGGTACACGTCGCGCGGCACCTGCCACAGCTCGACCTCCGACGCGAACAGCGCCTGGGCGGCCGGGATGTCGATGCTCAGGTTGTACTCCACCGGGTTGCCGGGGACAGGTTCGGTGGTGTCCGGGTACTCCGGTCCGCCGATCCACACCACCGTGAGCCGTGACGCGATGCCCGGCTCGGCGACCAGCGCGCTGGCCACGTCCGTGAGCCCCCCACCGCACACCACGAACAGGGGCCGAGGGTCCTCGCGGCCCGCCTCGCGGATGATGAGGTCCACCCCGTCGCTCGTCACGGGCGTGCCGGGGTCGGGCATCGACACCTCGGACCCGGTGACCAGCCGGCCGTCGAGATCCAGGTCCATGACCGCAGCCATCCGCTCCACGTCCAGCCGCGCCTGCAGTGCGGTTTCCTTGGCGTCCGTGAAGGGATCCATCGGGCGCAGGTGGGAGGCGACGATGCCGACGATCTCCGCCCCCGGGTTGAGGATGTGGTGGGCGAGCTGCATGAAGTCGTCGGGATCCCCGGCGAAGTCGTTGTCGACGATCACGCGAATCGCCGGGGGTTCGGGGCTCAGGTCATCGAGCCAGGGGTATGTTCCGATCTTCCACGTCATGGTGGTCCTCACTGGTGTGTCTGTGTGTCAGGGCAGGAGTGCGGCGGCGGGATGGGACGGTCGACGCCCACCGGGGCGGGGACTCACCCAGTGGGCTCAGACGATCCCCCGACGATGAATCCCCGCATGGCTGCTACCTGCGAAGGCTGGCGGCAGTCCGCGCGATGCCTTCGGGATTGATGCCGAAGTGGTCCAGGATCCACTCAGCGGATCCGGTGGGGGCGAAGGTGTCGGGCAGGCCCAGCATCGCGACGCGCACGGGGTGGTTCCGCGCGACCGTCTCGGCGACGGCGCCGCCGAGACCGCCGCTGGCGAGACCCTCCTCGACCGTGACGATGCCACCGGTCTCCCTGGCCGCGGCAATGATCGCATCCTCGTCGAGCGGCTTGACGGACGCGACGGACAGGACCCGGGCCTGGATGCCCTGTGCGGCCAGCAGTTCGGCCGCAGCGAGAGCCCGATGGAGCACGGTGCCGTTGGCGGCGATCGTGACGTCTGACCCCTCACGCAGGACGACAGCCTTGCCGGGGGCGAAGGTGTAGTCGTCGGGATGGACGGCGGGCACCTTCATGCGGGAGACCCGGATGTAGACCGGGCCGTCGTGGCGGTAGGCCCAGCGAATTGCCTGCTCGGTCTCGATCGGGTCCGCCGGGACCAGCACGGTCATATGCGGCAGAACCCTCATCCACGCGACATCCTCGATGGAGTGGTGCGTGGCGCCGAGTGCGCCGTACGCGACGCCCGGGCTCTGGGCGCACAGCACGACGTGCCGCCGGCTGTAGGCGAGATCGGCCTTGATCTGTTCGGTCGCGCGGGCGCTCAGGAAGCACCCGGCCCCGGACACGAACGGCACCTTGCCGCCGTTCTCCAGGCCGGCGGCCGTTCCGACCATGTCCTGCTCAGCGATGCCGACGTTGATCATCTGAGCCGGCAGTTCCTTCTTGAACGTGTCCAGCTTCGAGGAGCCGACGGAGTCGTTGACGACGACGATCACGTTGCGGTCGTTCCTGGCGAGCTCGAGGAGTGTGCTCGAGTAGGCCTCGCGGCAATCGTAGGTCTGCGTGCTCACTTGGCTGCCTCCAGTTCGGCCAGGATGCCGTCGATCTCGGCCTCGGTGGGCACGTGGTGGTGCCAGGCGACGTTGTCGCTCATGAAGGAGATCGGATGACCCTTGTGGGAGTGGGAAATGATGAAGGTCGGCTTGCCAGGCTCAGGGGCCTGCCCGAACGCGTCGAGGATCTCGTCGAAGTTGTGCGCGTCCATCTCCCGGACCGTGAACCCGAACGCGCGGAGCTTGTCGGCCAGCGGTTCGAGGTCCATGGTGTCGGCGACCGTGGCGCCCTGCTGGAGGTGGTTGCGGTCCACGACCGCGACGAGGTTCTCCAACTTGTAGTGCGACGCCGTCATCATGGCCTCCCAGTTGGAGCCCTCCTGCAACTCGCCGTCGCCCAGCAGCACCACCGTGCGACGGGGAGAGCCGTCGAGCTTCGCGGCCAGCGCGGTCCCCACCGCGATCGGTAACCCGTGCCCCAGCGGCCCGGTGTTGGCCTCGATCCCGGGGATGTAGTTGCGGTTCGGGTGACCGTTGAGCCGGGACTCCGGGTCCATGAACGTCATCAGCTCATCGACGGGGAAGTACCCCGCCAGCGCCATCGCGATGTACAACGCGCCGGCGGTGTGCCCCTTGGACAACACCAGGCGGTCCCGCTCCGGCGCGAGCGGCTCCGTCGGGTCCAGGTTCAGCTCGTGCAGCATGAGGGTGACCAGCACGTCCGCGATCGAGAAGTCGCCGCCGATGTGCCCGTTGCCCGAATGGGCGATCATGATCGGGTCCCTGCGCCGCAGTTCGTACGCCGCGGCCTTCAGGTGCGCGACGACGTCCTCACGGGCGGCGTCCTTCGCGATCCGTCCGAGCACTGGCGTGGCGAAGTCCCACTTGCTCCTGTCACTCACAGATCGACCGCCATCGACTTCAGCAGCGCGTTCTGGATGATCCGCTGCGCACCGAGCGCGTCCTGCTTGGCCTGAGCCGCGGCCAGCCCCTCCTCGTCGAGCGTCTCAAGGGCGCGGTGAATGGCCTTCAAAAATCGGATGGACAGCTGGGCGTTCTCGACGGCGTCCTCACGGAACGGGAACTGGTCCAGGTTCCACACGCCCTCCCAGTTGTTGACCTTGAGGACGTGGAAGAACTCGAAGATCTCGACCATGTGGATGGACCCGACCATCATGTCGTCGTCCCAGCCGCGGTAGTTGTCGTTGACGTCCATTCCCCACAGTAGGCCGTGGTCGATGAGCATCTGAGCGGCCTCGGCCGGCGGCTCGCCGCCGAACATCGCGTGGCCGAAGTCGAGTAGGACGCCGACGTTGTCCACCCCCATCTGCTGGATGCCGAGGATGGTCTTGGGCGCGGAGCTCCAGAACATGTGGGTCCTGGGCTCGCGGGGCTTGTACTCGATGACGAACTTCAGATCCGGGTGCCCGGAGGCCAGCTCACGCATGCCCTCGACCGCCAGGCGGTTCAGCTCGCGGTAGTCGACCTGGAACGGGTAGTCGAAGCCGTCCTGGCCCGGCCAGATCTTCACGTACTTCGCGCCGAGCTCACGCACCGCGTCGGCCGCGCCGTTCATGATCGCCATCGCCGAGGCGCGTTTCGCGGGATCGGGGTTGGTGAACGCGCCCTTGCAGTGCTCACGGAGGTAGATGTCCGGCGTGAGGCCGATGGCCTTGATGCCGTGCTCTCCCAGCTTGGCCTTCACGTCGGCGACGGACACCCCGGGCGAGAAGGGGAAGTTCAGGTCGACCCACGTGATGTCGCCGACCTGCGCGGCCAGGTCGATCTGGTCGAGCGTGCCGCGCGGTTCGCCATAGCCGTCCGTGGCGTACCGGTCGACGTAGGTGGCGAAGTTCCAGAGGCCTGCTCCGAACTCGGGTGTCGTCATGTTGCGTCTCCTTCGATGAGGTCCCGGCGGGCGTTCCGCCAATATGCATATTCATTCATTCCTGAGTTTACATTCAAGTATACGCCAGGGCCCATCCATGTCAACGCTTAGGTCGGCGCTCGCCTCGGTAAGGGCGCCAATCAGGCCGGGGCCGCACTCGCGCGCGCCGACAACCATGCTCGGCGCCGTCGGCTCCGACGAATCCCGGCACACGGCGCTGCGACTACTGAACGAGGCGGGGGTTGACATCAAACACGTCCTTAAGCCGCCAGACCCCACCGGTCTCGCCGTGGTGTCGGTGTCGAGCGACGGCGAGAACACGGTCGTGGTGGTGTCGGGGCAAGCGCGCAGGTGTCCGTGCAGCACGTGGAACAGTGGGCTGCGCTCATCAGGGACGCCGACATCGCCGTTTCCCAGGGAGACATTCCGGCCGAGGCCAACGCGGCGGTGGCGACCCGAGTGATGTCAGCGCGAAGTTGCGCTGAACGCAACGCTCTGGAAACTGTGCGACGGGGAGGGTGCCGCGTTGCATTGTGCGCAACGCATCCACGTGTTCCGGTTGTGCGGACGCTTCGCGATGTCTAGCCTCGAGTCATCGGAACAAGGGGCCTTGGAGGGAGGTTGGAGGTGAGTCAGCAGGGCATCGAACGCAGCGGCCTTGAGCGCGGCCTGCGTGTCATCCGTCTTCTCATCGAGTTGGAGAGTGACCCCGCCCTGCAACACCGTGGCCTTTCTGTTCAGCAGGTCTCCTACGAGCTTGGGGTCCACAAGAGCACTGCCTCGCGCATCCTGCGGACGCTCGCCCAGGAAGGATTCGCCGTCGCGCCCGCGCGTTCCCGGCGAGGCTACCGGCTCGGGCCGGCGCTGCGTTCACGGTTCGGCCTCACCACCGCCCAGCGGCGTTTTCGCCATCTCGCTTCGCCGTTCCTGCAGGAACTCGTCGGCCTGACCGGGGAATGCGCACACGGGGCGGTGGCCGCGGACGGCGAGGCTCTGGTCGTGGACGCCATCGAGACGGCCCAGTCGCTGCGTGTCGTGCTGGAGAAGGGCCGGTTGCTGCCCCTCCACTCCACGTCGGTCGGCAAGTGCCTGCTCGCCTGGGAGCTGGCCCCGCTACCCGTCCAGCTACCCGCCCGCACCGGTCACACCATCACCGATCCAGACCTGCTTCGAGATCACCTGGCGACGGTCCGCTCTCTCGGCTACGCCGTCGACAGCGAGGAGAACCACACCGGGGGCTGCGGGATCTCGGCGCCGGTGTTCGAAGGTCAGGACGGACCGCCGGTGGGTTGTATCGGGATAGGCGGCCCCGTCCAACGCATCAACCCAGCAACCATCGAGGACCTGGCAAGGCAAGTCACCCTCGTGGCGAACCAACTCACCCAGGCGATCGTCGACACCCCCGCCTGATCGCCGCCCCACACGTCCCCGGTTGCCTCCGGGGCAGCAAGACCACCCACAACCCGGCCTGGCCCCGCCATGCCCGCACATCGGAGGAACACATCATGAAGGACTCACCATTCGCCGCCGTCAACGCCCAGGCCGCCGCTGCCGTCATCGCAGTCTTCCTGGTCTTTGCCGTGCTGTTCGGCAACCCCGACGCCACGCCCGTGACCGGCCAGGGCACCGTGGAAGTCTCCCAACAGCAGAGCCTCGGGTAACACCGGAAGAGGTACCAGACGATCACAACCCCCGGATCCATCCTGCGTGAAACAGGGTGCGGGGCCGACGTCGGCGGCCCCCCGCCCCGCCTGCAGAACGATGCCCCTCCCCGGCCTGACGAGTCCCGACGCGCCCCGTCGCCAGCGGAGGGCGGCGGGAGTCCCGAACCGCATGCCCCCGACGCGACTCGCAGCGCGCGTCCGAGTTGACCCCCGACTGGGTCAAGAAGGACCTGTACCCCCTTCTGCAAGGCCCGATTCGAGCCGCGGGGCTTACCCTCCTCCACGACAGCGGCATCGCGATCCCTCTAGGGAACACAAGAGACGAGTTCATCAACGGATCAAACACCGCTCGCGAGTGGCTTCAACCGTCAAGCGGCGGTCTAGACGACGCCGCTTGACCTGTTTCCCGGACCCACGGGCTCGCGTGGCAGCTCTGCCCCCCGCGCGGCAGTTTCGGGCGTTCAGGCGGTTCGTGACCCGACAGTGTCAGCCCGTTCGTTGTGGGGACATGTCCCGTCGAGCTAGAGGGCCGCTCCACCTCAGACGCGGGATCCAACCCGAGCCTCCAGCGCGGAGACGGTCCCCCAGTGCCGCCCCCCACGCTCAACCCGGTCCTAGGCCACCACCACTACCGGCACTCCTCCGCGGACAAGGCCACCGCCCACCTCCAGGTGATGAACCTTCCAGACGCGGAAACGCGCCCCCAGTGGCACCCCGTGCTCCACCCGCTGAGCGTGGACTCCCGCACTGGCGTCCCACCACCGCGGACACCCTCGATGACAGCGGCCGTCACCACCGCGGCGCCGATGCAGAACCCGACGACTTATCCGTCCGCGCGGCGGCATGACCGTGACGTCAGCGATGGGTCTTGATGACATTCGATGGCGCAGCGTGGGCCGGTGGATCTTGAGAGGCGCCTGTCGCCGGTGACCAGGGGCGCTTGGAGTGCTACGGAGAGGGCAACGTAGGCGGCGTCGTAGATAGTGAGGTTGTCACGCAGTTCCCCAGCGGGCGGCCCGGCCCGCTTCCCCGAAGGAACGTGTTGAGGCGCGGGGGGGACCACTAGGCTCTCCAGAGCGAGTGATCTCTCGAATCGCCGCCACAGGGTCGCGGGACCTGCGATCACTGACGAGAAATGGGGCTTGAGGAGCATGAACGTTGTTGTCGTCGGTTCGCTCAACGTCGACCTTCACCTGCGGCTGGCCCGACACCCGATCCCGGGGGAAACGCTCCTGGCCGAGGGTGGCAACCTCTCCCCCGGCGGCAAGGGCGCCAACCAGGCCTGCGCCGCCGCCTTGGCCGGTGCGCAAACGACACTGTTGGGGGCGGTGGGCTCCGACGACTCCCGCCACACAGCGCTCCGCCTCCTGAGCGAGGCCGGGGTCGACCTCAGCCACATCGTCGGCGTGGACGGGCCTACTGGCCTCGCCGTGGTTTCAGTCTCCGCCGACGGGGAGAACACCGTGGTCGTGGTGTCTGGAGCCAATGCCCAGGTTGATCCGGCGATGATCCGGCGATGGGCGCCGCTCATCGCAGAGGCCGGCCTGGTGGTTTCCCAGGGCGAGATCTCGGCCGACGCATTGCGTGCGGTCTCGGATGTGGTGTCCGGGCGTTGGCTCCTCAACCTTGCCCCCGTCATCGAACTCGACCCAGCGGTCATCCGTCGAGCCGACCCGTTGGTGGTCAACGAACACGAAGCAGAAGCTGTCCTGGCTCAGCTGGGCGGATCCTACACAGGCGGGCCCCAGGACCTGGTTCTGGCTCTCCGCGCACAGGGAGTGGCCTCGGTCGTGCTGACGCTGGGCGCCCAAGGTGCGCTCATAGCCGGCAAGGAGGGCGTCGACCGCATCACCAGTCCCCGTGTCGATGCGGTCGACACAGTTGGCGCGGGGGACGCATTCACCGGCGCCCTCGCAGCACGCCTGGCCGAGGGCGCCGGGCTGGTTGAGGCCGCGCGCTACGCCGCACGGTTCGCCGCCTACTCAGTTCAGTTCGAGGGCGCCCAGTCCTCCTATCCCCGCCCAGATACCCAACTCCCGGAGATCCCATGAAACGTGCCGGCCTGCTCAACCCCGACCTGGCCTCGGCAATTGCGAGGCTCGGCCACACGGACACCTTCGTCATCGCCGACTGCGGACTGCCCATCCCGGGCGGCGTCCGCGTGATCGACCTGAGCCTGGTCTTCGGGATCCCGCGGTTCGCCGACGTGCTCGGAGCGGTTCTCTCCGAGGTGGTGGTGGAAGGTGCTGTCGCCGCCGAGGAAGCGCGGGCCGGCGAGGTGGGGGCGCTCCTCGCGAGCACCCTGGAGGTCGATGTCGAGTGGGTACCGCACGAGGAGCTCAAGCGGCTGGTGCGGGAGGCGTCATTCGTGATCCGCACCGGCGAGTGCACCCCGTACGCCAACCTGATACTGCGCTCAGGGGTTCCCTTCTAGACGACCCCGGGGAATTGGGAACGCGCTGACGTCGCACCCGTTCACCTCCCGTCGGGAGACCGGCGGCTCAGCCCTACTGCCTAGCCGGGCGTTGATCCGGAGGAGATCAGCGCCCGCGCCGTATTGACGTCGGTGATCAGCACATCGCACCAACCACCGAGGAGCGCCCCGCGGATCGCCGCGAACTTGCTGTGCCCCCCGGCCACGCCTATCCGGCGGGGGATCTTCTTCAGGGTCGCGGCATCGATCCCGAGGGTCCTGTCGTGCAGGTCGTTGTCGACTTGTTGGCCGGCAGCGTCGTAGAAGTTCAGGCACACGTCCCCCACAGCTCCCTGAGCGCTGAGGCCGGCGAGATCCGTGGCGGAGAGGGTGTTGCCGGATGAGACGAGCAGAGGCGAGGGCTGCACGTTTCCGATCCCCACGAGAGCCATCGTCAGATGGGCCCACGAGTCACGGACCGCAGCGATATGCGGGTCCGCCATCAGTGAGTCCCGGACCTGGGGGGAGGACACGACTCCAGGGGCCGGGAAGTAGTTCACCTCACCGCCCGTCACCTGCGCCAGTCGTTCGGCCAGGCGGGTTGCCGACACCTGCGCCCGGGGGTCACCGACACCTCCCAGGAGCTGCACGATCGACTTCGCCGAGCGGGTGGTCCGAGGCGACATCGCGTCGACGACTGCCAAGAGCGAAGTGGACCATGAACTCAACCCCACGCGGTCCGTCGGCAGCATCGTCGACTCGAGGTATCGGGCACCTGCCGCACCGAGCGCGGACAGCAGTCCCGACTCGTCGTCGTCGACACCGGTGACCACGACGTCACGGAGACCGTACGTGTCGCGGACGCGTTCCTCCACCTCGGTGAAGGAGCCGGGAGGGTCCACAACGACCGTACGAACCACTCCCACCTGCGTTGCCTCCTTCAGGAGGCGCGAGACCCGCGACTGGCTCATATTGAGCCGGGTGGCGATTTCGGGCTGGCGTAGCCCTCCCTCGTGATAGAGGCGGGCCACCTTCACGATGAGTTGAAGGCGATCGTTCTGCAGCAGTGACGGAGCCACGACGCCGTCGTCATCCCTTGACATGTCGATCAGTGCTCCTGACGGGTAAGCGACAGTGCTGAGGCCCATTCGGCGCGAGCAGCAGCATTGTCGCGCTGAGGCGTGAAACGCGCGGACGGGACGCTGTCGAACTCTACTCCCAGTGTGTCGGCCGCCAGCTGGGCAGCGCCACGGGCAGACAACCCGGCATGGCTCGGCCGCTGGACGGCGCGGCCTCCGAGATCCGCCTGCAGCTGCATGAGGAAGTCGTCGGCGCTCGGTGCGCCGTCGGCGAGGATGACATCGATGGGCCCCGCGGACTCGGCAGCGTCGACCACATCCGTGATCTGGTGGGCGATGGCCTCCATAGCGGCCCGTGCCAGGATCGCCGGATCTGTGCCGAGGTCGAAGCCCACCAGCACGGCGCGGGCATGGGGATCCCAATGGGGGGCGCCGAGCCCCGCGACCGCGGGTACGAGCACCACGCCGTGGTCTTCGGGAGCTGTTCGCGCGAGCGTCGCGAGTTCCTGGACGCTGCGCCCCAGCAGACGAGACAGCCACGCGACGGTGGCGCCACTGGCCAGGATGTTTCCTTCGACGGCGACGGCGGACCGGTTCCCCAGTCGCCACGCGACCGTCCCCACCAGGCCCGGTGGGACGCTCGCCGCATCGTCGACCAGGCCCATGACCGACGAGCCGGTCCCGTAGGTGGCCTTCAGTGCACCGGGGCCCCGAACCCCGTGCCCGTACAGCGCGGCGTGGGAGTCCCCGAGGACGGCCTGGATCCTGCTGCCGGGCAGCACATCCAGCGCGCGGCTCGGTTCGTCCGACGCGGCCACCCGGGGCAGGAGTTCCTGCGGAATGTTGAACAGGCCACACAGCTCCTCGCTCCACTGGCCCGTGGCCAGGTCCAGAAGCTGGGTCCGCGACGCGTTGCCCGCTTCGATCCGGTGTTCACCCGTCAGCCGGGTGACGAGCCAGGAGTCGACGGTGCCGATCGCCAGTTCACCGCGTCGTGACCGGCTGCGATCCGGGTCCACGGCTTCGAGAAGCCACTGCAGTTTGAGTGCCGAGAACATGGGATCCAAGGGCAGGCCACTGATGGCGCGGACTCTGTCCGCATGCTCGGCCAGCTCGGTGACACGGTGCGCAGTGCGCCGGTCCTGCCATCCAAGCATGGGCCCGACAGGTTCGCCCGTGGCCCGGTCCCACACCAGAGCCGACTCGCGTTGCGTACTCAACGCCACCGCCGCCACCTCATGGGCGGACGCGATCTCCGTGATGACCTGCCGCACTCCGTCCAGGATCTCAGTCGCATCCTGCTCGACCCAGCCGGGTCGCGGATGGGCCTGCCCCAAGGGGACCGAAGCGGACGCGAGCGCCGCGCCCGTCGCGTCGAAGAGGGTGGCTTTGGTGCTGCTGGTTCCTTGATCGACCGCGAGGATCACAGGTGTGCCTTTCCGGTGGTGTGGTTGGCGCTCAGCCAGAAGCGGTGACGGGGTGGCGATGATCACCGATCACCACCACCCCGTCAGTGTGTCGTCACTCGAGGGCGAACACCGTGTAGCGGTCTGCGTTCGACGCGTCGATCAGGACGCAGTCGATCGACTGCTTCTCCGGCTGGCCGGTCTCGCCGGTACGGATGAAGGCGTCCGCCTGCTCCACAGCGAGCTCCGAGATCGCGACAGCAGGCTGCAGGCCGGTGGCCAGGAGCTTGCCGTCCTTGATCGCCTGCACCGCATCCGGGGCGCCGTCGAACCCGGCGATCGTGATCTGATCAGCCTTACCCGCCGCATCCACAGCGGCCACTGCGCCCAGAGCCATGGTGTCGTTGGCTGCGATGATCCCGGTCAGGTCGGGGTAGCGCTGCAGGAGTGTCTCGACCTTCGAGAAGGCCTCCTGCTGATCCCAGTTGGCGGTCTCCTGCGCGACCATCTCCATGTCCGTGTACTGGTCGAGCACGCTGTGGAAGGCCTCGGACCGGACGGCCGCGTTGGTATCCGTCTCGCGGCCCTTCAGTTCGACGTACGTGCCCTTGCCCTCGAGCGCAGCGCCGAAGGCCTCTGCCACCAAGGCCGCACCCTGGGAGTTGTTTGCCACGATCTGCGAGGTCGCGAGCCCGGTCTGGTTGATCTCGCGGTCGATGAGGAAGACCGGAATGCCCGCATCCACGGCCTTCTGCACCGCGCCGATCGTGACGTCGGCTCCGGCGTTGTCGAGGATGATCGCGACGGCCCCGTTCGAGATCGCGGAGTCGATCAGCTCGGACTGCTTGTTCGGGTCGTCATCGTGGGAGTCGGACGTGGTCTCGTAGCCGAGTTCCTCGGCCTTGGCGACGGCAGCGTCCGCCTCCGCCTTGAAGAAGGCGTTGGAGTGGGAAGGGGTGATGACGGCGATCGTGCCACCCGCTTCAGCCGCGGGCTGAGTGGACTCGGCGGCCGAGGTCGAGGGTGCGGCGGTTGTGCTCGTCGGCGATTCTGAGGTGCCGGCGCAGCCGGCCAGAGCGAAGGAGGCCGCGATGAGGGTTGCGGCCAGGGAAAGAAGGGGTGTGCGCATTGTTTTCTCCATCGTGAACGTGCGCGGATATCGGAGTGGACTTGCTGACCGGCGGTCAGATGACTAGGCGGAGACGGACGGGGCTGCCACCTCCTTCTCTCGACGGACGCTCGCTGCCGCTGCGGCCGCCGCTCGCGCGGTCTGCAGTCGCTGTTGGACCTGGTCGAGCATGACCGCCAGGACGATGACGGCGCCCTTGATGAACACCTGCCAGAAGCTCGAGACTCCCACCAGCACCAGGCCGTCGGAGAGGAACCCGATGACGAACGCGCCGATCAAGGTGCCCTTGACGCTGCCTCGTCCGCCCGCGAGCGAGGCGCCGCCGATCACGACCGCGGCGATGGCGTTGAGTTCGAAGGACGTGCCGGCTTGGGGCGCGGCGGAGGTGAGCTCGGATGCGATGATCAACCCCGCCATCGCCGCACAGGCACCGGAGATCATGTAGACCGTCGTCGTGACACGCTTCACGGGCACGCCGGACAGTTCGGCCGCCCGGGGGTTGCCGCCAGTGGCGTAGAGCCAACGCCCGAAGGGGGTCTTGGCGATGAGCAGCCACACCGCGATCGCGATGACGATCATGAGCCAGACCTGCGTGGGTACGCCCAGCGGCCGGCCGGTCCCGATGAACCAGAAGCCCGTGTTGCCGATGGCGGGATCGCCCTTGAGGTTAGGGAAGGTCGAGCCGTTGGAGATCAGCAGTGCGGCACCGCGCGCCATGTACAGCGTGCCGAGCGTGGCGATGAATGGAGCGACGTTCAGCCTGGTCACCAGAGTGCCGTTGAGCCATCCGACCACCGTGCCCACCAACAGGGCCACGAGAACGACGACCAGGACCGACGGGTAGGCGTTGACGTTGAACAAGTCACCGATGCCGAGGCCGACCCCGTCCAGCATCACACCCGCGACGATTCCGGAGAGGCCGACGATGGAGCCCACCGACAGGTCGATACCTCCGGTGAGGATGACCAGGAGCATTCCCAGAGCCAGGATGGCGTTGTACGCCACATGCCGCGTCATCGTGAGCAGGTTCGAGCCCGACAAGAATGCGTCCGACAGGCTGGCGAAGACGACTATCAGGATCAGCAGGGCGATGAACGCTCGTTGGTCGAGGATGAACTCCCCGATCGAACGGTCGCCGAGGATCGATCGGGTGAGACCCCTTTGCGGATTCCCGGTTGCGGCTGAGCTCATCGGGCTTGTCCTTCCATCGTGTGTTCAAGGGCGACGAGCTCTGAGTCGTCGGCCGCGGCGAGCACGTGCTCGCGCGTGGCGTGGGCGGGCGACATCTCGGCGACGATCCGGCCTCGCGACATGATGAGGAGGCGGGAGGTCGAGTTCAGCGCCTCCGCTACTTCCGATGTGGCGAAGAGAACGGCGACGCCTTCGGCGGCAAGTTCAGCCATGAACGCGAAGATGTCCGCCTTGGCCCCCACGTCGACCCCGCGGGTCGGTTCATCCAACAGGATGACTTTGGGCTTGGTCAGGAGGGCCTTGCCCACGACGACCTTCTGCTGGTTGCCGCCGGACAACGAGCCGATGGGCGCCCCCTGGCTTGACGCCTTGACCCTCACGGAGGCGATCACCTCGTCATTGCGCACGCGTTCTCGCGCGCTGTTGGTGATGAAGCGGCGGGTGAATGCAGCAACAGAGGCCAGCGACAGGTTGACGCCCACCGACTGGCCCTGGATCAGGCCGTCCTTCTGACGGTCCTCCGGCACGAGGAACATCCCACGGTCGATCCGCTGACGAATGCTCGTCGCTGTGATGTCTTCACCGAACAGCATGATCGCCCCTGCTTGAGGCTTGTTGCGTCCGATGAGGGTTTCGAACAGTTCCGTTCTACCGGCCCCCATGAGTCCGTAGACGCCTACCACCTCACCGGCACGGACTTCCAGGGACAGGTCATCGACGGCGAGACGCCCGGGCTGGCTGGGGTCGGCCAGAGTCAGCCCCTCGACCTCCAGCGCCACGTCGCCGATCTCGGCGTCGATCGCTGTGAACAGGTCGTCGTGCGCGCGTCCCACCATCGCGGAGACGATCCACCCGATGTCGATGTTGGCGATCTCCTCGGTGGCCACGACCGAACCGTCCCGAAGGACCACGGCGTGGTCTCCGATCTCCAGCGTCTCGTCCAGGTGGTGGGAGATGTAGACGATCGCCACCCCCTTCGACGTCAGATCACGGATGACACCGAACAACACCTCGACCTCGGTGGCCGACAGTGCCGACGTCGGCTCGTCCATGATCAGGACCCTCGCCTCCTGATCCAGGGCGCGGGCGATCTCCACCAACTGCTGCTGACCCAGCCGAAGGTCGCCGACGATCGACCGGGGGCTGATCGGTTCCTTCAAGCGGGCGAGGGCGGCCTCGGCACGCCTACGCTGAGCCTGCGTATCCACCAGACCCCCGCGGGTGAGTTCGCGCCCGAGGAAGATGGACTCGGCCACCGTCAGGTTGGGGCTGAGATTCAGTTCCTGGTGGATGATCGCCACGCCGCGCGCAACCGCAGCGGTCGGGCTGGAAAAGGTGACACCCTCCCCATCCAAGGTGAGGGTCCCGTCGGTAGGTGGCTCGATGCCCGACATGACGCGCATCAGGGTGGACTTGCCTGCGCCGTTCTCGCCGAACAGGACCGTGACCTTGCCCGCCCGGATGTCGAAGTCGACATTGCGAAGCGCGCGTGTTCCGCCGTAGACCTTGGAGACGTTTCGCGCAGACATGACCACCTGGTCGACCGCAGCGGCATGGGTGGGACTCATGACACCGTCTCGATGGAGATGGGCGTGATCTTGACGTGCGTCTCGTTGTCGTGGGTGAAGGCGCCGAGCACGGTCACCTCCTGGCCCAGGAGCGAATCGAAGTCGGTCTCGCTGAGGACGGTCTCCTTGACCCTGTTGTTGAGTTCGGTGGCGACCGAAGCGAAGTCGATCTGGTTGAGGAACATCTCGAAGGTCATGAGGCCCGTGGCATCCCGGATCGCGGTCCCCGTGACCGCGGGCCCGGTCTGCACTCCGACGGTGACGTCCGAGACTCCCTCGACCTCGAGGCCCACCTCGCCGAACGATCCCTCCACGACGGTGCCCGTCACACGAACCGGGAACGAGTACGGGGATCCACCATTGCGGAACCCATAGTCCTCTGCCGAACCCTCGTCCGCCGCCAACGCGTCGAGCAACGTGGGCAACTCGACTGCCTTCGCCTCGATGGCGGGGACGACCTCGGCATCGTAGGACGCCTGCGCGTACGCCACCGGATCGGAGACGACGTCGCTGTCGACGACAGCATCGGTGAAGGGTTCGGTGCCAGGAGCGTAGAACCTTGTCCCAGCGAGAATGGCCACCAGGATGACCGCCATGATCGCCATCCGCGACAGCGCCGGCCGCTTCCACAATGGAATGGTTCCTGATGATTGCATGTGTCACTTCCCTGTGAGGGTGAATACATACTCACCGTTGCACTGATGCCAGTCTTCCACGGGTCGGGTATCCTGTCAATGACGAATAGGCTAGCGCGCCACGCAATGCAGGCATGTGGCATCGAAAGTCACGCACTCAGGCGCCGACACAGAAGCGGCCCGCCCACCCGTGAGGGTGTGGGCGGGCCGCTGTGGGTGCGTGGTCCAGATCAGGAATTGTCGCCGCGGTAGTCGATCCGGTCGACGGCCACCGTCCCCTGCGTCGCGTAGACGCCGAACACGCGCCCCGTGAACGAGGCGGCCACCTCGTTGGACAGGTAGCGGCCGTCCACCTCCTCCATCACCGCGACGGAGCCGTCAGCGCCCAGGAAACCGAGGGAGACCATGTCCGACGACTGGTGGCCCATTCCCTCCGCCCGCGCCGGCGCGGAGGACAGGACGAGCGTGACCACCTCGTCCGGCACCTCCACGGACGACTCGCGGACGAAGCCCGGGACGACTGCCCTCGCAGTCATCCTCCCGTTGCCCGCTTCGACCTCGTAGTGGAAGCCCTCGTCGTAGCGCACCGCGAGGCCGCCGACGCCCTGGGAAGCATCCACGACGGCGCGGATCTCGCACGTCTGGTGTTCCTGGCGGTGACCGACGAAGACCGGGCGGAAGGCGCCCATCCCGTCGCCTTCGCCGCTGAGCGTGAGCCAGCCTGGCCGGGAGGTGAGTTCCGCCACCTGATCCGGGCGACGGCGCACGCCCATCCACTCCGGCCCGAGCGGTCCGTCGAAGTCCTCGGACCACCCGAAGCCGGCGCGCGGGTTGAGCTCCACCGGATCGATCTCGAGCCAGTCGTCGCCGTTCCAGCGGGCCGGGGAGATGAACGTCTCTCGACCCAGCGCGGAGAAGGAGCGCACCATGCCGCGCGGGCGGGTGCCGAGCATCACGACGTACCACTGGCCGTCCGGCCCCTCGACGAGGTCGCCGTGGCCGGTGCACTGGACCGGCCTGGCGGTGCCGCGGGCGGTGACCAACGGGTTTGCCGGGCACGACGTGAACGGCCCCTCGGGGGCGGTGGCGCGTGCGATCGAGATCGAGTGCCCCCGCTCGGTACCGCCCTCGGCCACCATCAGGTACCAGTAGCTGCCGATGTGGTAGAGGTGCGGCGCCTCCGGGAACATCCCCCCGTCACCGGACCACAGGGACCGCTTCTCCCCCAGCACCTCGCCGGTGGCGACGTCCACGCGGATCTGCTCGATGCCGCGGTGGGCGCCGATGTCGGGGCCGGAGAGCACCAGGCCGGAGTAGGTGACGTAGGCGTTGCCCTCGTCGTCCCAGGCGAGGTCGGGGTCGATCCCCTCCAGGTCCACCACGACGCCGTCGCTCCACTCGCCGGCCGGATCGGTGGCGGTGAAGATGCACGTGCCGCGGCCGGCGGTGTCGGTGACGATGAGGTGGAACAGCCCGTCGTGGTGCCGGATGGTGGGCGCCCACACGCCGAGGTTGGTGGGCGCGTTCGGCACCCCCAGCTGCACGTCCCGCACCGCCACGTTGGCCACATGGGCCCAGGTGACGAGGTCCCGGGAATGGTAGATGGGCAGGCCCGGGAGGTACTCGAACGTGGAGGTGGCGAGGTAGTAGTCGTCGCCGACGCGCACGATGCTCGGGTCGGGGTTGAAGCCGGGGAGGAGGGGGTTGGGCAGGGTCACGACAGTTCAACTTCCATGGTGAGGGGGGTGTCGGTCACGCTCGCACCGACGTGGAGCGCGAAGACGCCGGGCTCCAGTTGCCATCCGCCGTCGAAGTGCTGGAACCGACGACGCGCGACTGTGACCTCGACGGTGGCGCTCTGGCCTGCGTCGAGGCGGACGGGGGCGAACCCGGCCAGCCACCTGACCGGGCGGTCCACGGCGGTGTCCGCGCGGGAGGCGTAGACCTGCACCACGTGCTTGCCGGCGCGGGTTCCCGTGTTGGTGACCTCCACCTTCACGACGACGTCCTCGGCCACCTCGGCGGTGGCGTCGGCGAGCTCCCATGACGTGTAGCCGAGGCCGTGACCGAACTCGAAGGCCGGGCTGACGCCGGCCTTGAGCCAGGCACGGTGGCCGATATGGATCCCCTCGTCGTACCGCAGGGCGCCCCCTTCGGGGGTGCAGTTGAGCACCGGCACGTCCGCGAGGCTGGCGGGCCAGGTGGTGGGCAGCCGGCCGCCCGGCTCGGCCAGGCCGAGGAGAACGTCGGCGATGGCGTTGCCGAACTCCTGGCCGCCGAAGTAGCCCAGCAGGACTGCGGCGACATCGTCGCGCCAGGGCATGAGCACAGGAGAGCCCGAGTTGACGATGACGATGGTGCGCGGGTTGGCGGCCGCGACGGCGCGGACCAGGTCGTCCTGGTGGCCGGGCAGGTCGAGGTTCTCCCGGTCGTAGCCCTCTGACTCGACCTTGGAGTTGGTGCCGACCACCACGACGGCGGCGTCGGCCGCCGCCGCGGCCTCGGCGGCCTCGCGGATCAGGTCCTCCGGGTTGTGGTTGGACGGCGCCGTGCCGAAGGTGAGGCCGATGGCGCCGGCCACGGCGAACTGGGTGGACCCGAGGTCGAACTCGACGCGCAGGTCGACGGCCTGACCGGCGGTGAACTGCACCGGGCGGGTCTCCGACGGGGGCGCCAGCAGCGCCGCCCCCAGGTCGGTGCCCGTGACGATGGGCTGGTCCTCGAAGAGGAGCTCGCCGTCGACGAAGACGCGGCCGCGCATCGACGTGGCGAAGCCGAGCTCCCGCTCCTCGGTGACGTCAGGCGTGAACCGGGTGTCGAGGGCCAGGACAGAGGACCGCTGGATGACGTCCACGCCGCCGCCGAACCAGGTCAGCGAGGTGGCGAAGCGGTCCTCGGTCATCAACTCGTTGCCGTCGGCGTCGAGGAAGCTCGCCACCAGGCCGGGCCCGCCCGTGCGCGGGTTGGTCAGCTGGTCCGGGTTGAGGGCCGCGACACCTTCCTGCACCACCGCCCCGAGGCTGTAGGTGACCTGGGCGCCCGGCAGCGCGGCGCGAAGCCCGTCGAGCGGATTGACCACACGCTCCGGGATGACGGTGGCGCTGCCGCCGCCTTGCGTGCGGGCCTCGTCGGCGTTGTGGCCGATGAGCGCCACCGTGGCCAGCGAGCCGCCGTCCAGCGGGAGGATGCCGTCGTTGGAGAGGAGCACCATGCCTTCGGCCGCGGCGCGGCGCACGAAGGCGATCCCGTCCACGTCGGCCGGGGCCTTCGACCGCGCGTCACCCAGGGCGCCGACACGCTCCGCCAGCATCAGCAGCCGCGCCACGTGTCGGTCGATGGCCTCCTCGGACACCTCTCCGGCCTCGACGGCCTTCAGCAGCGCCGCTCCCCACACGCCGGGGGCCGGCATCTCGAGGTCCTGCTCCGCGTCGGCGGCGGCGGTGCTGCGCACCGCGGTCCAGTCGCTGACCACCACGCCGTCCCAGCCCCACTCGCTGCGCAGGGGGTCCCGCAGCAGGGCGTTCTCGGTCATGGTGGCACCGTTGACGGAGTTGTAGGCGCTCATGATCGACCAGGTGCCGGCTTCGACTGCCCGCTCGAACGGGGCGAGGTACAGCTCACGGAGCGTCCGCTCGTCAGCGACGACGTCCACGGTGAAGCGGTCGGTCTCGAAGTCGTTGGCCACGTAGTGCTTCGGGGTGGCGGCCACACCGTTGTCCTGCAGGCCGGCCACGTAGGAGGCGGCCAGTTCTCCGGTGAGCACCGGGTCCTCGCTGAAGCACTCGAAGTGACGGCCGCCCAGGGGCGAGCGGTGCAGGTTGATGGTGGGGCCGAGAACCCAGTCCACGCCCTTGCGACGCGCCTCTGCCGCCGCCGCCGCCCCGTACTCACCGGCAAGCCCGGTGTCCCAGGAGGAGGCCAGCGCCGTCGCCGACGGCATGTTCAGTGACGGGGACCGCTCGTCCCAGACCGGCCCGCGGACGCCGGAGGGGCCGTCGGACAGCGTCATCTTCCGGAGCCCGATCTCGGGAACCTCGATGGTGGTCCAGAAGTCCTCACCGGTGAGGAGCCGGATCTTGGTGGGCAGGTCGAGCGTTGCCACGAGGGCGTTGATGTCTGACATTGGTTCTCTCTCATCGTGGAGTCGAGGGGTGTGGGTGCCAGGGAGGCCGCAGCCCGCGCCCTCCATGGCAATGTCGTGCGGTTCAGAGCGCGTCGAGCTCCAGCCCTGCGCCGGCCTGTTCCTTCATGGCCGCCTGCTCGGCGAGCATCCGCAGCCGCTGGGCGCGCCGCTGCTCCTGGCGGTCGGGGTCAGGGACGGGGGCCGCCATGAACAACCGCTGCGTGTAGGGGTGCTCGGGGTGCTTGGTCACGGCGTCGACGAGGCCGGACTCGACGATCTCGCCCCGGTACAACACGGCCACCCGGTGGCTGACGTGCCGCACGACGGCGAGGTCGTGGGTGACGAAGAGCAGTGCCACGCCGGTGGCCTCCTGGATCTCGACGAACAGGTCCAGCACGCGGGCCTGCGTCGACAGGTCCAGCGCCGAGACCGCCTCGTCAGCGACGATCAGCTTCGGATCCAGGGCCAACGCACGGGCGATGGCGATGCGCTGCCGCTGGCCGCCGGAGAACTCCTTGGGGAGCCGGCTGCCGGCATCGGTGGGCATGTGGACCTTGTCCAGTAGGTCCTTCACCCGTGCCCGCGCCGCCTTGCCCTCCACACCGTTGGCTGTGAGGGGCTCGGCGAGGATCTGCTCGATCGTCATCGACGGGTTGAGCGACGAGTAGGGATCCTGGAAGACCACCTGGATGTCCTTGGCCAGCTTCCGGCGCTCCCGACGGTGCAGATGCGAGATGTCCTGGCCGTCGAAGGTGATGGACCCGCCGCTGACCGGGGCAAGCCCGAGGACGGCCCGGCCCAGCGTGGTCTTGCCGGATCCGGACTCGCCCACCAGCCCCACCGTCTCGCCCGGCTGGATGTCCAGGGAGACGGACTTGAGGGCGTGGAAGGGCTTGCGTCCGCCGCCACCTGGGTAGATGACGTCGAGGTTCTTGACCTCAAGCAGTGAGCGGCTCATGCGACGCCTCCTTGGACGAGTGGGGGGCGGACGGGTCCGTCCTCGTCGAGCATGGCGTCGAGGAGGGAGCGGGTGTAGTCGTGCTTCGGGGACGTGAAGATCGAGCGGACGGGCCCGGTCTCCACGATCAGCCCCTCCTTCATCACCGAGACGCGGTCGCAGAGGTCCGCGACGACACCGAAGTTGTGCGTGACCAGGAGCACGGCCATGTGGAACTCGCTCTGCAGGTCCCGGATGAGGTCCAGCACCTCGGCCTGGATGGTGACGTCGAGGGCCGTGGTGGGCTCGTCGGCGATGAGCAGGTCCGGGTCCGAGGACACGGCGCCGGCGATGAGGACGCGTTGCGCCATGCCGCCGGAGACCTGGTGGGGGTACGCGTTGAACGTGCGCTCAGGCTCGGGGATTCCCACCCGCTCCAAGAGAGCGAGCGCCCGGGCCTTGGCGGCCTGCTTGTCCAGCCCCATCGTCGTGCGGAGGGGCTCGACGAGCTGGCTGCCGATGGTGAACATCGGATCCAGGTTGCTCATCGGCTCCTGCGGAATGTAGGCGATCTTCTTGCCCCGCACGGCCGCGTGGCCGCGGGCGCTGCCGGAGACCAGGTCGGTGCCCTCGAACACGATGGACCCGCCGAGGACCCGCCCACCCGTCGGGAGGAGCCCCAGCACAGCGAAAGACGTCTGGGTCTTTCCGGAGCCGGACTCACCGATCAGTCCGTGGACCTCGCCGCGCCTGATCGTGAGGTCCACGCCGTGCACCACCTCGATGACGCTGCCGTCGGGCTGGTCGTAGCCCACCCGCAGGTCCTTGACTTCGAGCAGCACCTCGCCGGTGCGCTCCGCGATGCGGGCGTCGTCGTCGTGGCGGAGGGAGGCCGGGGCCGCCTTCTGCCGAGGGTCGGACCGCTTCTTCTTCCGGCCCGCGGTCGCGGTGCGCTCCAGGGCGTCGCGCATGGCGTTGGCCAGCAGCGTCAGGGAGATCGTGGTCAGGCCGATGGCCAGCGACGGCCACAGCATGTTGATCGGCTGGCGGTACATGACCTCGAACCCGTCCTTGAGCATCGAACCCCAGGTGGGGGTCTGCGGATCACCGATGCCGAGGAACTCGAGGCCGGACTGGATGGCGATGGCGATAGCCATGATCATCGAGGCCTGGATGATGTTCGGAGCCCGGACGACGCCGAGGATGTGCCGGCTCATGATGCGCGCGTCGGACAGGCCGGCCACGCGGGCCGCGTCGACGTAGAGCTCCTCGCGCACCGCACTGACCGAGGCGTAGACGAGCCGGTAGAACGACGGGCTCATGAGGAGGCCGAAGATCACCATGGACCAGTACACCGACGGACCGACCACCGCTCGTGCGGCCAGCAGGACGATGATGCCGGGGAGAGCCATGGTGAGCGAGGTCACCCACGTGAAGGTGGTGTCCAGCCAGCCCTTGTAGTAGCCGGCCAGGAGGCCGGCGGTGACGCCGATGACGAGGGCGACGACGAGGGCGACGAGCGCCGCCCCGATGGAGATCTGGGTGGCGGAGAGCAGCCGCGAGAAAATGTCGCGGCCGGCACCGTCGTACCCGAGCAGGGACCCGTCCCCGGCGGGGGCGAGGATCTTGTACGCGTCGGCGCGGTTGCCGTCGAGGGGGGCGAGCATCGGGCCGAAGACCGCGGCCACACCGATGATGCCGAGGAAGGCGATCGCGGCCACGGCCACCGGGTTGCGGAACACGCGGCGCAGGACGCCTGACCGCTTGGCGGCGCGGGGCGCGACCGGTATCTGGAGCGGGGCTTCTTGGCTCATCCGAGTCTCACCTTAGGGTTCAGCAGGCCTTGTGCGATGTCGATCAGGAGGTTGACGATGATGACGATGACCGCCGTGGCCACCACCAATCCCATCACCATGGGGATGTCGCCCTGCGTCGTGGCGCCGACCGAGAGCTGGCCGAGGCCGGGCATCTGGAAGACCTGCTCGACGATGACGGCGCCGCCGAGCATGCCGATGAACTGGACGTTCAACACCGCGAGTGCGGGGCTGAGGGAGTTACGGAGGACGTGCTTGAAGACCACGCTCCGGGTACCCAGACCCCGCGAGCGGAGAGTGCGGACGTAGTCCTTCTGCAGCGCGTCGACCACGGATCCCCGGATCTGTTGCGCGACCGAGGACGAGCCGCCGATGGCGAGCGCCGTGATCGGCAGCGCCACCGAACGGGCCCAGCCCCCGAAGCCGTCCCTCAGCGGGGTGAAGCCGGTGGCGTTGAACCAGCCGAGTTCGATGGCGAACACGAAGACCAGGCCCACCGCGATGAGGAAGCCGGGAACGGCCATGCCGAGCACGGTCAGGAACTGGATGCCGCGATCCACCCAGCCACCGGACAGCGCCGCCAGGACTCCGAGGATCACCGCCACCAAGGCGGTGATGAGCGTGGCACCGACGACCAGCGAGAGCGTCACCATGAGGCGGCTGGTCACGCCGTCGATGACGAGCTGCCCGGAGAACCAGGACCGGCCGAAGTCCCCGATGAGGGCGTTACCGAACCAGGCTCCGTACTGCTCCCAGATGGGGCGGTCCAGACCGAGTTGTGCCGCCTTGGCCGCCACCTGTTCCTGGGTGGCGGTCTGTCCGACGAGGCGACGGGCGATGTCGCCACCGCCGAGATACAGCAGGAGGAACGCCAGGGTGGTGATGGCGAAGACCAGCACCACCCCGGCGAGCAACCTGCGTCCGATGAAACGCAGCATGTGTCCCAGTTCCGATCAGGCCGGCTTGGTGTCGTAGAGGTTGGGGATGGTGTTCGTGGGGAGCATCGTCACCGTGGTCTCGGGATCGGTGGCGATCACGCCGTTGACCCGGTAGAAGGGGGCGAACCATGCCTCCTCGACGATGTGGGTGTTGAGTTCCTTGATCAGCTCGTCACGACGGGAGTCATCCGCGGTCCGGTACTCGTCCAGGATCTCGGCGACCTTGGGGTCGGCGTACTTGAACGGGTTGAACACGGCGGTCTCGGCGATCATGAACTGCGTCAACTGCCAGTCGGGGTTCTGCTCAAGCGCCATGAAAGCCGCGGAGAACTTCGGGGCAAGCAGGTCTGCAATGAAGTTCTGGCCGGGCTGGACGTCGTTGACGGTGATGTTGATCTCCGACAGGGCCTGGGCGACGAGCGCGTACACCGTGCTGCCCAGGATGGGGGAGCTGGGCATGTCCATGGAGAACCCGGCCTCGTAGCCGGCCTCAGCCATCAGGGACTTGGCCTTCTCGATGTCGTAGGGGTAACGCTCGTCGAGCGCCTCGTCGTAGGCGGCCGAGGTGGGCGGGAACACCTGGCCCGTGACCGTGCCGTAGCCGAGCGCCACGGCCTGGAGCATCGCAGGGCGGTCGAAGACATGGTTGATGGCCTGGCGGACCCGGACGTCGCCCAGCTCGGGGGTCTGCACGCCGCCGCGGTCGAGCAGCAGCAGGCCCTGGAAGTCGAGCTCGTTCTTGTTGAGCGTCCAGCCGGCACCCTCGGCCTCCGGGAAGGTCTCTGCGGAGGAGAGCTTGGCGTAGTTGACCTCACCGGCGCGCAACGCGTTGAGCATCGCGGTGGTGTCCTGGAACACGCGCATGACGATGGTGTCGTAGTGCTGCACGTCGGGGTTCCAGTAGCCGTCGCGCTTGACGAAGGTGTAGCTGGTGTTGGTGACGGTGTTGGCCAAGTCGAGCGTGTAGGGGCCGGAGCCGACGGGGTTGGTGGCCAGATCCGCGTTGGAGAGCGCGGCGGGGCTCGCCACGAGGCCGGCGGTGCGCGTCAGGTAGTTCAGGAAGGCCGGGTCGGGGGCCGTGAACGTCACGACGACCGTGGACTCGCCGTCGGCCGTGATGGTGTCGACGTTGGTCATGTAGCCGGCGTCGGGGCCGGTGCCGTCCTTGAACCGGTTCATGCTCAGGGCCGCGGCCTCGGCGGTCAGCTTCTCGCCGTCGGAGAACGTGACATCGTCGCGCAGGGTCAGGGTGAGGGTGGTCTGCGCCTCGTCGTACTCGAACTTGGTGGCGAGCCAGGGCTCGATGGTGTTCTCCGGCGTGGCCACCAGCATCGTGTCGTATGCCGCCTGGTAGAAGGGCAGGCGGTTGCCCCATTCGGCGATGGCCGGGTCGAAGGACATGGGGGCGGCGATGAGGCCCATCACGAGCTGGCCCCCTCCGGTGCCGCTGCCGCTGGGAGTGGCCCCACCGCTCTGCGTGCCGGTCCCTGCGTCGTCGGAGCAGGCGGTGGTGATTCCCAACGCGGCCACTGCGACAGATGCGGCGCCGATCTTGAGGAAGTCCCTACGGATCATCTTTGGTCCCTTCACACTGTGGCCGCCGCACCCTTGCTGCGACCTGTGGAGGAACCCTAGCAAGAAAACCGAGCGAGTGGTAGGTTTTGATATGAAGTCGTTACAATCGTTCCGACGCGAGGACCAAAGGAGGTTGCCATGACGCTGTCGCCGATCGTCTCGGAGGAGGCCGCCACAGGCCCGCGCGGCGCCTACCGCAAGACGGCGGTCACACGTGCCCGGATCCTCGATGCCGCCCTGGAGGTATTCGGGGAGAAGGGATACGAGAGCGGATCATTGCGGGAGGTCGCAGCGCTCGCCGACATCAGTCAGGCCGGTCTACTCCACCACTTTCCGAACAAGGTGGCCCTGCTGTCGGCCGTACTGGAACGCCGGGACGAAGGAGCGAGCGAGGAGACCGCCGCGACACCACCCGGGATCCACAGCCTGGGCGCACTGGTGGACTATGCACGGCAGAGCGCGTTCAAGCCTGGCGAGATCGAACTCTTCGCGGTCCTGTCCGCCGAGGCGACCCGCCCCGAGCACCCGGCCAACGCCTACATGCGGCGCCGCTACGAGTGGGTCACCGACATCGCGGTGGAGTCGCTGACCGCCGCACGCGACCAGGGCCACCTGAAGCCCGACGCTGACCCGCTGAGGGTTGCGTCGCAGATGTTCGCCCTCTGGGACGGGCTCCAGATCCAGTGGCTACTGAAGGTCAACGACGTCAATATCGCCGAGGGGATCGAGCACTTCCTCGACCTGCACCTCGTCAAGCCCCTCCGCGAACTCCTCCGCGAGGCCGCGGCCGAACGCTGAGGCTCGGGCCCCCCCGGGGGGGCGGTGCAGCCGGGGAACACACATCCCCCCGGTCCCGCTGCAGCAGCGCCCCACGGATGGCGGGGGTGAACAGGCGATGGGCCCGGCCCACATCCAACGGCCGAGACGCCGTGCCGAGCACGACGGGGATCAGCCCGGCATCGCAGGCCAGGCGCCGCGCTTCCCCCGCCGACAGGCCTTCCGCCCCGCCCGCCCCGCCGGTGTCGAGGAGGGCGACCGTCCCGAGACCAGTGGTCAGCGTCTCCAGGTCCAGGGTGATGTGGACCTGGGGCCGGTCCATCCGACCCCAACGACCCCGCGACACCCCACAGCGCAGCGATGTACCGCTGCCCCACATCCCGCACCGAATCGCTTATGCGTACTATTCTAGCACGAGCGCTCGGGGCTTGAAAGAGCCACGGCATGAAATTTCCGGGGCGTTGGGAACCCACGGCTCCATCGCCTCCACCTGGTCGAGCCGTGCACGCTCTTGGCCGGGGCACAGAGAGAGGGGCCGCAACGCTCACGTCACGGCCCCCTCTTCACTGCATCAGCGCTGCTTCAGTACCGCCTTCGCCGCCGCGAAACGGGCGATCGGTACCCGGAACGGCGAGCAGCTCACGTAGTCCAGGCCCACCGAGTTGAAGAACTCGATGGAGTCCGGATCCCCGCCGTGCTCACCACAGACGCCCGTCTTGAGCGTCGGCTTGACCGAGCGACCCCGCTCCACGCCCATCTGCACCAGCTGCCCCACGCCCTCGACGTCGATCGTCTCGAAGGGGTTGCGCTCCAGCACGCGCTCCATCACGTAGGTGGTGAGGAAGCCGTTCTCGGCGTCGTCGCGGGAGATGCCGATGGCCGTCTGGGTCAGGTCGTTGGTACCGAAGGAGAAGAAGTCCGCGAACTCGGCGATCTTGTCCGCCACCAGCGCGGCGCGTGGCAGCTCGATCATGGTGCCGACGGTGTAGTCCAACTCGCGGCCGGCCTTGGCCAACTCGTCCTCGACAGCCGCCACGACGATGCCGCGCTGGGTCTGCAACTCCTGGGTCAGGGCCACGAGCGGGATCATGATCTCGACCCCCACCGTCTCACCCTCGCGGTCCAGGACGGCGAGCGCGGCCCGGACGATGGCGCGGGCCTGCATGTCCGGGATCTCCGGGTACAGCATCGCCAGGCGGCAGCCGCGGGTGCCCAGCATGGGGTTCACCTCGTTGAGCCGCTTCACCTGCGCCAGCGTGGCCCTGGCCTCACCCAGCCTCTCCTCGTCGCCGCCCTCGAACTCGAGGCGCTGCACCAGCAGAGACTGTTCGACGAGGTTGGGGAGGAACTCGTGCAGCGGCGGGTCCAGCAGCCGCACCGTGACCGGCAGGCCCTTCATGGCGGTGAAGATGCCCTCGAAATCCGCCTGTTGCATGGGGAGAATCTCCGCCAGCGCAGCGGAGCGCTGCTCGGGGCCCTCGGCCAGGATCATCTTGCGCACCGCCGGGAGGCGGTCCTGCGCCATGAACATGTGCTCCGTGCGGCACAGGCCGATGCCCTCGGCGCCCAACTCGCGGGCCTTCGTCGCATCCTCGAAGTTGTCCGCGTTGGCGCGCACGCCCAGCCGCCGCACCTCGTCGGCCCATTCCACCACGCGGGAGAAGTCCTCGTTGATCTGCGGCGGGATGAGCTCCAGCCCCTCGCCGTAGACGAGGCCCTCGGTGCCGTCGAGGGTGATGACGTCGCCCTCCCGGATGACCTTGTCGCCGATGGTCAGTGTCTTGCCGGCCGTGTCGATCCGGATGCCCTGCGCACCGGCCACGCACGGCTTGCCCATGCCGCGTGCCACGACAGCCGCGTGCGACGTCATGCCGCCGTGGGCGGTGAGGATGCCCTGGCACACGATGACGCCGTGGATGTCGTCCGGGGTGGTCTCGAAGCGGACGAGGACCACGGGCTCGCCGCGACCCCCGCGCTCCGCGGCCGTGTCCGCATCGAAGACGACCTCGCCGACGGCGGCACCGGGCGAGGCCGGCAGACCCTGCGCGATGGGGGTCTTGCCGTGCTGCGGGTCGATGGCGGGGTGCAGCAGCTGATCGAGCTGGCTGGGCTCGATGCGCATCAGCGCCTCCTCGTGCGTGAGGAGGCCCTCGTCCACCAGGTCCGAGGCCACCTTCAACGCCGCTGCGGCGGTGCGCTTCCCGTTGCGGGTCTGCAGGAGGTAGAGCTTGCCGTTCTCGACGGTGAACTCCATGTCCTGCATGTCCTTGTAGTGCTGCTCCATCTTGTGCATGGTCGCGATGAGCTCGTCGTACGCCTCGGGCAGCACCTCCCTCATCTCCTCGAGCGGCCGCGGGGTGCGGATACCGGCGACGACGTCCTCACCCTGGGCGTTGACGAGGAACTCGCCGTAGAGCGACTTCTCACCCGTCGACGGGTTGCGCGTGAAGCAGACGCCGGTGGCGGAGGTGTCTCCGCGGTTGCCGAAGACCATCTGCATGATGTTGACGGCGGTGCCGAGATCGGCCGGAATGTTGTGGGCGCGGCGGTACACCTCGGCGCGCGGGTTGAGCCAGGACTTGAACACCGCGTTGATCGCGCGGTTGAGCTGCTCGACGGGGTCCGAGGTCCATTCGCCGCCCAGGTGGTCGTTGGAGATGTCCTTGAAGGACTGCACGAGCTCCTTGAGGTCCTCAGCGGTCAGGTCCGTGTCCTGCTCCACGCCCCGCTTGTGCTTGAGTGCCGACAGCGCGTCCTCGTAGGCGTGCCCGGGGACGTCCTCGACCACCTCGCCGTACATCTGGATGAAGCGCCGGTAGCAGTCCCACGCGAAGCGCTCGTTGCCGGATTCCTCAGCGACGGCCGTGACCGACTCGTCGGAGATGCCGAGGTTGAGGATGGTGTCCATCATTCCCGGCATGGAGTGCACGGCCCCGGAGCGCACGGAGACCAGCAACGGCTTCTCGCGCCCGCCGAGCTTGCGTCCCGTGCGCTCCTCGAGGCGGGCCAGCCCGGCCGCGATCTGGTCCGCGAGGCCCTCGGGCCATTCGCCGCCCAGCTTGGTGGTCTCGACGCACGCCGTCGTGGTGACAGTGAACGCGTCGGGCACGGGTACGCCCACGCGGTTCATCTCTGCGACGCCGGCGCCCTTACCGCCGAGAAGGTTACGCATGGTGGCGTCGCCCTCCGACAGGTCATAGATGTAACGATCCTCGCTCATACTGGGGGAATCTCCTTTGACAACCCTGGGGACCTCGATGTCCCCATCCGTCGCCCAGCCTAGACCCGACGCCCACCTCAGGCGGGCTAGGGGTGAAGTTCCGCCAGGAGGGTCATGGAGACCAGTGGCTGCCGGTGCGGATCACTCCCGGGGGGCGACGCAGACGCGCGCCAAGCGTCTTCGCCCGGTCGTCCACCATCTCGATGATCCGTGACGCCGCCTCCTCGATCGCAACCCCCGTCGTGTCGATGATCGGGCACCCGAGCCTGCGTTGGGTCCTGCCGATCTCGTCGAGTTCGTCGTAGATCTTCGCCAGGTCGGCGTAGCCGTCCTTCGTGCCGAATCCGCCCATGCCGCGGACGCGCTGCCCGCGGATCATCAGCAGCCGCTCGGCGTTCATCGTCAAGCCGACGATGCGCCAGCGGTCCAGCTCCCAGAGATCTTTCGGCGGCTCGATCCCCGGTACCAGCGGCACGTTGACGGCCTTGTAGCCGAGGTAACCGAGGTAGATCGACAGGGGGGTCTTGCCGGAGCGCGACGGGCCGACGAGGCAGATGTCGCACTCGCGCAGCGCGGCTGGGAGGGCCCCGTCGTCCATCCGGACCGCGAAGTCGATGGCCGCCATCCGCACGAAGTACTCCGCCTCGACGCCCACGGCGCGCATCGCCACCTGATCGGCCTCGAGGCCGGTGACCTTCTCCAGCGCGTGCATGGCCTCGGTCATGAGGTCCGCGAACGGGATGTCTGCGTCACGGCAATAGTTCTTCACCAGTTCGGCGCTCTCCTCACTGACGAGCGTGAAGAAGACCACGGCGGGTGCGGCGCTGTCGCGGACGGCCTCCAGGGCGCGCATGAGCGCGGCCGGCGAGGTGATCCTGCGGTGGCGCACGATGGAGAACTCACGGCTCGGGAACTGCGTGATCGCGGCTCGGGCGATACGCGCTGCGGTCTCCCCCGTCGAGTCGGCGAGGATGTGGATTTCCAGCGGCTCTGCTGACATGCTCCACACTTTAGGGGCAGGCCGTATCCGGTGTTTCTCGCCATCCCCCTGTCGGCGCCTCGCGGGCGGTACTACGCTTGGTCGAACCAGGGCACCGCAGTTGTTGCCCGGTTGAGCAGGAGGTGCGTCATGGACACCATGGAGGAAACCACCGAGCCAAGAAGCGTGAAGGTGACCCGGGTGGTCGCCCGTCCGCTGGAGAGCGTGTGGGCTGTCCTCATGAAACCCCACGGAGCAGAGGCGCTCCTGGGCGCCGGAGGACAACTCGGAAACAAGGGTGAGGACTGGCGAGCAGCGGACGGCACCTACGGGGTCACGCGCAGCTTCCACCCCAAGGAGCAGATCAGATTCTCGTGGCATGCCAGCGACGGGGCACCGCGCACCGTCGTCGACCTCCACATGCGCCCGAGCGGAGACCAGACCGAACTGGAGTTGATCCACGATCACCTCCCTGAGGACGTGGACGCCGACGCTCTGGAGCATCGGTGGGAGTCCGCACTGGAGCGGATCGAGGGCGCTGCCTCGTGACGCGGACACTGGCCCGGGAGTGATCCCGGGCCAGTGTCGTGTTGAGGGACGGCGCACGCCCGGACGCGCCCGACGACGGGGAAATGTACTAACTAACCCCGCCTCATTGTCATTACTACCGGGCGTAGGATGTTCGCGACGGCATGGACGCCGTGACCTGTTTCGAAGGACATGAGATGGACATGGAAGCTCAAGCAACCACAAGGAAGACATCGTGACGACTCCCTCGCTCGCCACCCGACCAGCCACCGGAAGGCCGCGCGGTGTCGTGCGTGCCGCCTTGTACGGCGTGTTCGGGTTCCTGGCTCTGACCCTGTCCGCGTGTGCCGGTGAGCCCGCCGAGACGGGCTCCCACACTTCTGAGTTCGACCTGCCGCTGCCGGATCTGCACGCGGTGACCTTCTTCGGCGGCGCCATCAGCGGCTGGTGGCTCCTGATGGTCGGCATGCTGATCTGCGTGGCCGGGTTCGTGTTCGGCATCTTCAGCTACCTGAAGCTGAAGAACCTCCCCGTGCACGCATCCATGCGCGACGTGTCCGAGCTGATCTACGCCACCTGCAAGGCCTACCTGGTACAGCAGGGCAAGTTCCTGATGTTGCTGTTCGCGTTCATCGGCACCGTGATCTTCGTCTACTTCGGCTTCCTCAACACCACCGGCGGCTGGGGCCGTGTGGTGATCGTGCTCGGGTTCGCGATCATCGGCATGGCGGGCTCCTACGCCATCGCCTGGTACGGCATCCGGCTCAACACGTTCGCCAACTCGCGGACCTCCTTCGCCGCCCTCGAGGGCAAGCCGTTCAAGGTCTACGACATCCCGATGCGCTCCGGTATGAGCGTGGGCATGGTGCTGATCTCCACCGAACTGATCATGATGCTGGCCATCCTCATGTTCGTGCCCGGCGACATCGCCACCGCCTGCTTCCTCGGCTTCGCGATCGGCGAGTCCCTGGGCGCCTCCGCGCTGCGTATCGCCGGCGGCATCTTCACCAAGATCGCCGACATCGGCTCGGACCTGATGAAGATCGTGTTCAAGATCGGCGAGGACGACCCGCGTAACCCCGGCACGATCGCCGACTGCGTCGGCGACAACGCGGGAGACTCCGTGGGCCCGTCGGCCGACGGCTTCGAGACCTACGGCGTCACCGGTGTCGCGCTGATCACCTTCATCCTGCTGGGTGTCCAGTCGGACCTGCAGGCCCACTTCCTGATCTGGATCTTCTTCATCCGCGCCATCATGCTGGTGGCCTCCGCGCTGTCCTACTTCGGCAACGCCATGTGGGCCAAGTCCAAGTTCGGCAACGCCGACCACATGGAGTTCGAGACCCCGTTGACCTCACTGGTGTGGGTCACCTCGATCGTCTCTATTGTCCTGACATTTATCATGTCGGCCATCCTGATCCCCGACGTCGGCGGCGACACCACCCTGTGGTGGAAGCTGTCCCTGATCATCTCCTTCGGCACCCTGGCCGGCGCCGTGATCCCCGAACTGGTCAAGGTCTTCACCGGCGTCCGCGCCAAGCACGTCCAGGAAGTCGTCAAGTCCGCCAAGGAGGGCGGCGCCTCCCTCGACATCCTCTCCGGACTCGTCGCCGGCAACTTCTCCGCCTATTGGCTCGGCAGCGCGATCGTGGCCCTGATGGCCGGCGCCTACGGCGTCTCCACCCTGATCACGCCCGGCTCCATGGTCGACGGCGTGGTCACGGGCGGCGTCATGCTCGTCCCCGGCGTGTTCGCCCTCGGCCTGGTGGCCTTCGGGTTCCTCGGCATGGGCCCGGTCACCATCGCCGTGGACTCCTACGGCCCCGTCACCGACAACGCCCAGAGCGTCTACGAACTGTCCCAGATCGAATCCGTGCCCGGCATCCGTGAGGAACTCGAGCGCGACTTCGGCATCACACCCAACTTCGAACGGGCCAAGTACCTCCTCGAAGCCAACGACGGCGCCGGCAACACCTTCAAGGCCACCGCCAAGCCCGTCCTGATCGGCACCGCGGCCGTCGGCGCCACCACCATGATCTTCTCCATCATCATGGGGCTGACCTCCGGCCTGACCACCAACGTCGAGAACCTGTCCCTGCTCCACGTGCCGTTCCTGCTCGGCCTGATCACCGGCGGCGCGATCATCTACTGGTTCACCGGCGCCTCCATGCAGGCCGTCACCACCGGAGCGTTCCGCGCCGTCGAGTTCATCAAGGCCAACATCGACCTCGAAGGCACCACCAAGGCCTCCGTCGAAACCTCCCGCAAGGTCGTCGAGATCTGCACCCAGTACGCCCAGAAGGGCATGTTCAACATCTTCCTGGGCATCTTCTTCGCCACCCTCGCGTTCGCGTTCGTCGAGCCGTACTTCTTCATCGGCTACCTGATCTCGATCGCCATCTTCGGGCTCTACCAGGCCATCTTCATGGCCAACGCCGGCGGCGCCTGGGACAACGCCAAGAAGATCGTCGAAGTCGACCTTCAGGCCAAGGGCACCGAACTCCACGACGCCAGCATCGTGGGCGACACCGTCGGCGACCCCTTCAAGGACACCTCCTCCGTGGCGCTGAACCCGGTGATCAAGTTCACCACCCTGTTCGGCATGCTCGCCATCGAACTGTCCATCATCATCGGCAACCCGCTGGTCAACGGCATCCTCGCCGTCACCTTCGGCCTCGCCAGCGCCTACATGGTGTGGCGCTCCTTCTACCAGATGCGCATCGACGCCCCCATGCTCACCTCCGCCGACTTCGCCTACCTCAAGGAAGACGCGGCAGCATCAAGGGCCGAGACCGCAGAGAAGGTCACCATCGCCTGATCACACGCTCACCACGACGAGGGCCGGGGGCAGTTGCTGCCTCTGGCCCTCGCCGCGTCCCGGTGTAAGACTGGGATGAGGAGCCCCACGAAAGGTGCAGAAGATGAGCAGCGTCGTCCATTTCGAAATCCACGCCGAGGACGTGCAACGGGCCGTCGACTTCTATGTGGCCGCCTTCGGGTGGAAGACAGAGGATTGGACCGCATTCACCGGCTCGCCCTACATCGGGGTCACCACCCACGATGAGGGCGCGCCAGGCATCCACGGAGCCATCATGCAGCGCGAAGGCGCCAACCCCGAGCAGGGAAGCGCGGTGGTGGGCGCGGTGATCACCATCCAGGTGGACGACTTCGATGTCACCGCGGACCGGATCGAGGCGGCGGGCGGCACCGTCGCGATGCCGAAGTTCCCGCTGACGGGCATGGCCTGGCAGGGGTACTACATGGACACCGAGGGCAACGTGTTCGGCATTCACCAGCCCGACGAGAACGCCGGCAAGTAGACCCCCCGGCTCCTGTGTGGCCCCTCTTGTCCGGGGAGCCGCTGTCAGGTGCGAGGGTCGGGGTGCGCTGAAAGCTCGGGTTCGGGGCTGTCGATCAGTTGAGGGCGACGAGGTCGCAGACGAAGACCAGCGTCTCTCCGGGAGCGATGACGCCGCCGGCGCCGCGGTCGCCGTAGGCGAGGTGCGACGGGATCACCAGCTGGCGGCGACCGCCCACCTTCATGCCCTGGATGCCCTGGTCCCAACCCTGGATGACGCGCCCCGCGCCCAACGGAAACGACAACGGCGCGCCGCGACCCCAGGAGGAGTCGAACTCCTCGCCGGAGCTGAACGCGACACCGACGTAGTGCACGTGGGCGAGATCGCCGGCTTTGGCCTCAGCGCCGTCGCCCTCCACGATCTCGGTGATCTCAAGGTCCTCGGGGGCCTCGCCACCGGGGAAGTCGACTTCGGGCTTCTCGTTCATGTTCGTCATGCCGCCGAGCCTAGCGACCTGCGCCTCCCGCAGGCCAGAAGGTAGCCTGAGCAGGTGAGCATCACCTGTCGACCCATCTCCGCCGAGCAGCATCTGGCGTTCATCGAGCAGCGCGGGGCCGCGTCGTTCCTGCAGACCCCCGCCTGGGCGACGGTGAAGCCGGAGTGGCGTGGGGAGTCGGTGGGCTTCTTCTCCGACGGCACCCTCACCGGCGCCGCGCTCATCCTCTACCGGCAGCTGCCCAGGCTCAAGCGCTACCTGGCCTATCTACCCGAGGGCCCGGTGCTCGACTGGTCCCGTGCGGACGTCGCGGATCACCTGGCCGCCCTCGTCGCCCACGCCAGACGCAGCAGGGCGTTCGCCGTGCGCATCGGCCCCGCCGTGGTGCACCGGCGGTGGAAGGCGGACACCATCAAGTCCGCCATCGCCGACGAAGCCGTCACCCGGCTCTCGGACGTCACCCCGGATGAGACCACCCTCGTCGGCACCCGCGTGATCAACACGCTCATCCACGCTGGGTGGCACACCGACGAATCGGGCCACGGCTTCGCGGCCGGCCAGCCCATGTTCAACTTCCAGCTTCCGTTGCGCCACGACGACGGCACGCAGAAGACTGACGACGAGCTGCTCAAGGGCATGAACCAGCTGTGGCGGCGCAACATCAAGAAGGCGGACAAGGAGGGGGTCGAAGTGCGCCGAGGCGGCCGCGGCGACCTCGCAGCCTTCCACCGCATCTACCTCGAGACCGCCCAGCGCGACGGCTTCACCGGGCGCTCGCTGTCCTATTTCCAGACCATGTGGGACGCCCTCAACGCCGAGGACGCCGACCGCATGCGCGTGTACCTCGCCGAACACGACGGGGATCTGGTGGCGGGCACCACCTTCGTCCGTGTCGGTGAGCACGCCTGGTACTCCTACGGCGCCTCCACCAACGCCAAGCGGGAGGTCCGTGGCTCCAACGCGGTGCAGTGGCGGATGATCCGCGACGCCAGCGCCGCCGGCTGCGCCGTCTACGACCTGCGCGGCATCGTCGAAGGTGTCGGCGCCGACGACCCGGAGATCGGGCTGATCCAGTTCAAGGTGGGCACGGGCGGGGAAGCGGTGGCGTACCTCGGGGAATGGGACTTCCCCATCAACAAGCCCCTGTACTGGGCGTTCGACCTCTACCTGAAGAAGCGCTGACGATGCCCCTGACCCTCACGATCGATCGCCAGCTCTGGCACGCCCATCACCGCGGGCTCCTCGACGACGCGCCCGGCCTGGTCCCGGTGGCGAAGGGCAACGGGTACGGGTTCGGTCTGAGGCTGCTCGCCGCCGAGTCTGCGCGGCTCGGCGTGAAGACCATCGCGGTCGGCATCGCCCAGGAGGTCCCCGCCGTGCGCGACGGGGGCTTCACCGGAGACGTCGTGGTCCTCAACCCCTGGCGCCCGTTCGACGATGCCGCGACCGCCCTGCTCGACGATCCCGGCGTCATCACGACCGTGTCGCGCGCGGAGGACCTCCGGGCGCTGGCCGCCTCGCATCCGCGCACCCGGGTGATCGTCGAGATCGAGACCTCGATGCACCGGCACGGCCTGGCTCCCGGCGAGCTCACGGAGCGTGATCTGGGTGCCATGACGTTCGAGGGGTGGGCCATCCATCTCCCTGCCCAGGGATCGCTCGACGAGGCCAGGCGTCTCGCCGGAGCTGCCCTTGCGGTGCGCCGTGCGCCGGTATGGGTGTCGCACCTGAGCGTGACGGACTACCGAGTCCTCCGCACCGCCCTCGGCGTCCGGACCCACCTGCGGGTGGGCACTCGGCTCTGGCTGGGTGAGAAGCGCGCCTACCGCACCACCGCCACAGTGCTCGACGTACACCGCATCAGGGCGGGCGCGACGCTCGGCTACCACGGGGTCAAGGCCCCCAGGGACGGCTGGCTCGTGATCGTCTCCGGCGGCACGGCCCACGGCGTCGCGATGACGGCACCCACACCGCAGCGCTCGCTCCGCCAGCGGGGGGTCACGGTGGCGCAAGGCCTGCTCGACGCAGTGGGCAGGACCCTGTCGCCCTTCTCGATCGCCGGCCGGAAGCGCGCCTTCGCCGAGCCGCCGCACATGCATTCGTCGATGGTCTTCGTGCCTGGAGCCGACGCGCCCGCCAGGATCGGCGACGAGGTGCCGGTCACCACCCGCATGACCACGGTGACCGTCGACGAGACGCATCTGGTCTAGCCGACGGCGTGCGCGGGGCGTGGCTGAAGCTCGCCGGCGTTGAGCTCGCCCCCGAGCGGGTCCGGTTCGTCGGGCGTGCGGAGTGGATCGCGGCCAGGCTCGACGATGTCCGCCAAGGACGCCGCCAGCACCCACGCCTCCACGGCGGCACGCGCCACGATGGCCCCCCAGTACACGCCGTAGGGGCCGAACTGGCTGGTGGTGAGGCTGCCCGCCAGCCAGCCCCAGATGGCGAGGCAGTGCACGACGTGGGCGACGGTCACTGCGATCAGTTCGGGACGCAGCGGCCGCGACACCACCACGGCGAACAGCACCCACAACGACGTCTGCGGCGGGAACGACGGCCCGAGGACAGTGGTGGTCAGGATCATCACCGCCACAAGCGATCCGACGCGGGGCCGCTTCCGCGTCACGTACAGGTACGCCACCAGGATTCCGAGGGCCAGCACGAGGATGATGAATCCGAGGGATCCGGCGTGCCGCAGCGGCCGTCCCAGCAGTGACAGGAGGTAAAAGAGCGAACCGTAGCCGGCCTCCTTGTGGACCTCCCGGTGGTAGAAGCCGTACACCGCGCCGGCATTCGTCAGCAGGAGAGGCAGGTGCACCACGGCGAAGGTGACGGCCGCCGGGGCTGCGAACCTCACCGCGGGCCACACCCCACCCCGGAGCCCGGCCGCGACGGTCACGGCCAGCACCACGGCCAGCGGCATCGTCCCGGCGGACGCGGCGAGACCGAGCGCGATGCCGGCCTCCATCGCGCGTCCCCGCGCGTACTGCGCCAGGCCCACCGCCGTGATGGCCAGTGGCAGCAGGTCCCAGCTGATCAACCCCGAGGCGAGCACGATGGGCGAGGCCGCCACCAGCATCACGTCCCAGGACGCGAATCGGCCGTCGGCCCGCCGCCCCAGGGCCGCCGTCGCCAGGATCAGCACCATGAAGCAGACGAAGAGACCGACGGCCGTGACGCCGAAGAACGCGACACTCGCGTCCACCTGATCCTGCATCTCCGCGCCAGGCGCCCCGGCGCCTGCGATGAACGTGGCAAGGCGGGACGCGAGCAGGACGGCCACCGCCGCCAGCGGGGCGAACATCAGGGCGTCGGCAGAGAAGGGGGTGCCGCCCAGTCCGTAGCCCTGGCCGAGGAAGGTGGCCTGGATGTCGGAGTAGCAGAGCAACGCGTAGCTGTTGGCCTGGGCCGTGGCGTCGGTCTGCACGCAGGGCGTGTGCCGGAGGAACAGGACGAGGTAGAGGACGGTGCCCGCCCCGAGCGCCCACGGCAGCGGCGTGAACCAAGCCCCGCGGCTCGCGGCGTGGCGACCCATCGGCCCGCCGAGGCCGGGCACCAGAGCGTTCGTCACGCCCGTCACTCTAGCCCCGCCCTCAGCCGTCGGACGGCCTCGGCAGCTAGGCGGTCGCGGTCGCCGTCGGCGTGGGGCGGCTCTGTCCGGGCGGGATCTCGACGCCGGCGCCGGCCCCGGCTGACCCGGCAGTCTCGCTCACGCTGGGGTCCGGCTCGGGGGGACCTGGCTCCTTGCTGGGCTTCGGATCCGGGGTGGGTTCCGGCGACGGCTCCTGGGTCGGTTCCTCGGTCGGCGGCTCGGTGGTGGGCTCCTCCGACGGGGCCTCGGTGGTGGGTTCCTCGGACGGCTCCTCCGACGGGGTGGGCGACGGTGTCTCCGAGGGAGTGGGCGACGGGCTATGGCTCCGGGTCGCCGTGGGGGACGCGCTCTCGGAGCCCGTCGTCGCCCGGATCTCGCGGGGCTCGTCGAACTCCTCCACCGGCATGCCCTCGCTGGCCTGCGCCATGTATTCCACCCACGTCATGAGCGGGTAGCTGGACCCGAAGAAGGTGCGGTCCTGGGGGCGCTTGTACTCCTCCAGATCTTCACTGCCCGAGTCACCCGCCACGTACATGACGGCGGTGGAGATCTGCCGGGTGTAGCCGACGAACCACGCCGAGGTGATGGTGTCCTCGACGCCGTTGGTGCCGGTCTTGCCCGCGACGGGGCGGCCGAGCTCGGCGGCGCGGCGCCCGGTGCCCTCCTTGACGACGGACGTCAGCGCGTCGGTCACGTTGGCCGCGATATTCCGGTCGATGGTCCGCTCGCCTTCTTGTTGCGCCTCGTAGAGCACCGCGCCGCCGCGGCCCTCCACCTTGGCCACGACGTGCGGCGTGTTGCGGGTGCCGCCGTTGGCCAGCGTCGCGTAGGCGTTGGCCATGTTGAGCGGGCTCACCTCCGCCGCGCCCAGCGCGATGCGGTTGTTGGCGTCCCAGCCGCGGCTCGAGGGGGCGCCCGCGTCGTTCGCGGCGGTGATGACCTGGTTGGCGCCGTCGGGGATCTGCTCGGTCATGTCCACGAAGGCGGTGTTGATCGACTCCGCCGTCGCCTGCCGCAGGGTCACGGGTCCGTACTGGTTGCTGAACTCGTTGCGGATGGTCTGGGTGTCGCCGCGGGGGGTGAAGGTGTCGCCGTTGAACAGCGACTTGAGGGAGAACCCGTTGCGCAGCCCGGCGATCGTGGCGAACGTCTTGAACGTCGACGCCGCGGGGCGGTCCGTCGTCGCCCAGTTGCGGGAACTCTGCACGTAATCGGGGCCGCCGTACATCGAGAGCACTGCCCCGGTGGCGGTGTCCACGGAACTGATCGCCACGTGCAGCTTCGACGGATCCGGGTCACCCTCAGCGTCCTCGGCCGCCTGCGCCGTGTACTTCTGCGCGGTGGCGACGGCCGCGGTCTGCATCGCCTGGTTGAGCGTGGTGGTGACCTTCAACCCGCCGCCCTGGATCTCGGCCTCGGTGAACCCCTGCGCCAGGAGCTCGTCCTCGACGCTCTTGATGAGGAAGCCCTTGGGGCCGCCGTAGCGGTCGTTGACCGGCACATCCGGGAACACCGGCAACTGAGGGCGCGCCGCGGCGTGTTCGGCCTGGGAGATGGCGCCCATGTCGAGCATGCCGTCGAGGACGTACTGGTACCGGCCGAGGAGGCGGTCCAGCTTCTCCTGACCACCCGACGGGTTGAACCCCGCCGGGTTGTTCAGGATCGCGGCCAGCGCCGCCGTCTCGTCGACCGTCAGGTCCTTGGCGTCCTTGAGGAAGAACGACTTAGCCGCCGCCTGGATGCCGTAGGCACCGCGGCCGAAGTAGATGGTGTTGAGGTAACCCTCGAGGATCTCCTCCTTGGGCAGTTCGCGGCCCATCTTGATGGCCAGGAAGAGTTCCTTGACCTTGCGGGAGAGCCGCTGCCCGGAGTCCAGGTAGAGGATCTTGATGTACTGCTGCGTGATGGTGGAGCCACCCTGAAGCTCTCCACCGGTGGCGATCGACGCCACGCTGCGGGCAATGCCGGTGGCCGAGAAGCCCGGGTCTTCCCAGAAGGAACGGTTCTCCGCAGCGACGACGGCGTCCTTCATCAGCTGGGGCATCTCGGCGTAGTCCAGCGTGACGCGGTTCTGCACCGCCAGCGAGCCGAGCTGCGTCGTGCCGTCGTCGTAGTAGAGGAAGGTGGTGTTGGTCTGGAAGTCCGCGTTGGGGTCCGGTAGATCCGTGCTGGAGTAGAGGTAGGCGAAGGCACCGAGCCCGCTCAGTCCGGCGATGATGAACAGCACGAGGGCACCGAGACCGATGCGCTTCCACACCGTCCGTGCCGTCGACTTCTTCGCAGCTGCGCGCCTCGCGTTCGTCTGAGCCATAGAGGTCCTCTACCCGTCTTCCCTTGACACCACTTCCGTTCAAGGGTAAATGGCGCGCGGCGGAGCACCAAAGAACAGCACCTGCGGGCTCAGTACGGATTGAACATGACGTAGACGATCACGTACACCCAGGCACCGATCACCGCCGCCCCGATCAGCAGCCCTACCCACGTCGGCCAACGGCGATCGCCCCGCTTGAGAGCCATGGCCGCAGTGACCGCGGCAGCTATGCCGGTGGCCGTGCCCACCAGGTAGAGGCCCTGTGAGTCGAACTGCCCCGACGCTGCCTCGGCCTCAGCTTCGGATGCGAACTCGGGGGCGAAGGCATAGCCGGCTGCCGCCAGCAGCAGCGTCAGGACGCCGAGCGCGAACGACGCCCAGCCCAGGCCGGTGCTCGCGCCCGGTGCCGAGGCCCCCCTGGCGGCGCGCAGGATCAGGACGACGACGAGCGCCGCCACCGCAAGACCGACGAGCACCGAGACGATCATCTGGGTCATGACGCACCACCTCTCTTCGGTCGGCGCGCACCTGCACGCCGAGACATTGGGAGACACCGTCCGGCCACTCCACGTGGGCCGACCGCGCCGCCACTCAGGTCAGGCAGCGACCGGGGCGTCGTGCCTGCGGCGGGAGCCGAGGAGGCCCGCCAGCACCGGGCCCGCGAACACGGCCACCAGGTAGGCCCACGTGCCGAGCAGACCGAACACCGGAACCATGCCGTTGCCCAGGCTCAACAGGAACTGGCTGAGGCCGACGACAGCCACCCACACGGCCCCCCGCCGCAGTCCGTCGGACACTGCACGGGTCTTCAGCAGCATGGCCACAAGGAAGCTGAGGACGATCATGCCGGCCGCGGCGAGCCAGAACATCGCGTTGATCTGGTCCAGCAACGCCGCGGGGATGGTCCCGTCCTCAGGTGCACTCTCGTAAGGCATCGGGAGCCCCAGCAGGGGCCCGGCCAGGCTGGCCGCGAACTGGAGAAATTGGCCCGCGATCGCCAGACCCAATCCGGCGGCGACGTCAACGAAAACCCGCTTGATCATGGGGTCCTCCGACCACAAGTAGTACTTCAACGGTACTCCGAACCCGTGCCTCGGGCGTCGAATCGGAGCACGAATCCTCGCGCACGAAAGCACGCAGTTCTCACATACGGAGGGCTCATGCGGGGCCCATCATGAACGTGCACGGCGAGTCGTGCACGGAGGAGCGGGAGCGCGAGGGTCGGGGAGCGCGAAGGTCGGGGAGCGCGAGGGTCGAGGAGCGCGAGGGTCAGGGGGCGGGGCGGTTGAGGCCGGGGAGGATGGGGCCCCGGATCCCTTCGGCCGCCAGCGCCCGCTGGGCTCGCGCGCGCGCCTCGCGCATCGGGCCCCACTGCTGGTCCGGGCCGGTCTTGAGGAGGATCTTCAGCACCATCGTGCCCTCGTTCATCGACTCGACGCCGAGCACCATCGGGTTCTCCAGCAGCACCTGGGACCACTCGGGCTCCTCGCCCATGGTCCCGACGGCGCCGCGCAGTACCTGCTGCACCCGTTCGGCGTCCTCGTCGATGGCCACCGGCACCTCCACCGTCGCCGTCGAGTAGCCCTGAGAGACGTTTCCCAACGTCAGCACCTCGCCGTTGCGGACGTACCAGACCGTGCCCGACGGGTCCCGCAACTTGGTCACCCGCAGCGTCACCTCCTGCACCGTGCCACGCAGATCCCCCACCTGGATCAGGTCCCCGACGCCGAACTGGTCCTCGGCGAGCATGAAGATGCCGGACAGGTAGTCCTTGACCAGGGACTGGGCCCCGAACCCGAGGGCCACGCCCCCGACGCCGGCGGAGGCCAGCAGGGGGGCCATGGGCACCCCGAACGTGGCAAGGACGGTGAGCGTCACCACGACGATCAGCACCACGTCCACCACGCTGCGCAGCAGGGACCCGAGCGTGGCCACCCGCTGCCGTTGCCGCTCATCGCCCAGGCCGCCCGCCCTGGTGAGGATCGCGCGCGCCTTGGCGCCGAGGTCGTCGTTGCGGTCCTGGGGCCTGCTCGCCAAAGCCGACACCACACGCTTGATCACGTGCCTCAGCACGGCGCGAAGCACCAGCGCCACGACGATCACGATGCCGCTCAGCAGCAGCTTCTCCCACACATCAGCCATGGCGCCATCATTACACCGCCGGTCGGAGCGGTTGGGGACGCGCCGTCGAGCTGGGCCCTGACGGTCAGCCGAGCTGCGCCCGTATCTCGCCCGACGGGATCGCTGAAGAGTGCACGTTGACGTAATACTGCTCAGGCGTGCGACGGATCGACTTGATCAGGGCCTTGTCGACGTCGACGCAGGCGTCGGTCTCGAATGCGGTCTCCCCCATCTCGACCGTCAGGGGGATCACGATGTCGCCGTTCGACCCGGCCGGCGCAGCGTGAACGTGGGCGCCGGTGACCCCCGCCGACAGATCCGCGACCGCGAGGTTGTAGCACAGGCGCTGGCCCTTGAGTTGGTAGGTGAAGTGGCCGGTGCCGGGGCTCGCGTTCGGAGGAAACTCGTTGGCGCCGGCGAGGTGCACCGTGGTTCCCGGCGCGGCCTGCGCGGTGGCGGGGGCTCCGACGAGGAGCGCGGCGGAGAAGCCGATGACGGCGAGCGTCCGGAGGCGGCGATGAATGGACATGTGTTTCCTTTCGACGACCCTCCGTCCACGGTAGGCGGCGGCGGTCACGCCGGGAAGGTCGCGCTCCGGGCACCACCCACAGCGCGCTCAGCAGGCTCAGTGGTTTAGGAGCGTGACGCGAGTAATGCGCCGGGACCCGCACGACGTAGACTCGTTCCTCGTGCCGAGCCTCACCCAAGCGCAGACCAACGCGATGCATGAACTGCTGCGCATCGCGCCCGTCATCGACGACCTGGGCAGCTTGTTCCGGACCGAGGGGCACCAGCTGTACCTGGTGGGCGGGTCCGTCCGCGACGCGTTGCTCGGCTCGCTCGGGCACGACCTGGACTTCACCACCTCCGCCAGCCCCGATCAGACGCACGAGCTGCTCAAGCGCTTCACCCACTCCACGTGGGACATCGGCAAGGAATTCGGCACCATCGGCGCGCTCAAGCGGGCCGATGAGCAGGACTGGCAGATCGAGGTCACCACGTTCCGCGCCGACATCTACCGCAGCGAGTCACGCAAGCCCGAGGTGTCGTTCGGCGACACGATCGACGGCGACCTCCTCCGCCGGGACTTCACCGTCAACGCCATGGCGGTGGACATCTCCACGCGCTCCTTCGTCGACCCGTACGGCGGCCTCGCGGACCTGGCCGACGGGCTGTTGCGCACGCCGTCGACGCCCGAGCACTCGTTCTCCGACGACCCGTTGCGGATGATGCGGGCCGCCAGGTTCGCGTCGCGGCTCGGGTTCCGGGTGGCCCCCGAGGTGGTGCAGGCCATGACGGACATGGCCGAGCGGATCACCATCGTGTCCGCCGAGCGCGTCCAGGGTGAGCTCACGGGGCTGCTGTTGACCGACAACCCCCGCGTGGGCCTGGACCTCCTGGTCAGGACCGGCATCGCCGAGCACATCCTGCCGGAGCTGCCGGCGCTGCAGCTGGAGGTGGACGAACACGCCCGCCACAAGGATGTCTACCAGCACTCTCTGACCGTGGTGGATCAGGCCATCGAGTTGGAGAAGGCCCGGGGGCACGAGCCGGACATCGTCAACCGCCTCGCCGCGCTGCTGCACGACATCGGCAAGCCCGCCACGCGGAAGTTCGAGGGCCCCAAGGTCACGTTCCACCACCATGACATCGTCGGCGCCAAGCAGGCCACGCGCAGGCTCAAGGCGCTCAACTACCCCACGCACGTGGTGAAGTCGGTGGCCAAGCTGATCGAGCTGCACCTGCGCTTCCACGGGTACTCCGAGGGCGACTGGACCGACGCGGCGGTGCGCCGCTACGTCCGCGACGCCGGTGACGAGCTGGAACGCCTGCACATGCTCACCCGCGCGGACTGCACCACCCGCAACCGGCAGCGCGCCACGAAGCTGCGCCGCGCCTACGAGGAGCTGGAATGGCGCATCGACGAGTTGAGCGCGCAGGAGGAGCTCGCCTCCCTGCGGCCGCACCTGGACGGGACGCAGATCATGGAGATCCTCGCCATCCCGCCGGGCCGCGCCGTCGGGGAGGCCTACGCCTTCCTGTTGGAGCACCGCACCGAGCACGGCCCCGTCCCCCACGACGAGGCCGTGGCGCTGTTGACGCGGTGGTGGGCCGATCGCGCCGAGCGGTGACCCCGGGCGCGCGGCCTCCGGCAACTACCATGGGACGGTGATGGTCGGTCGGTTCGCGCGCGCGCTGCTGGTGGGAGCGCTGCTCGCACTGGCGATGGCGCTGACCCCGCGGCCGGCGGAAGCAGCCTCGGGATACCTCGATGTACAGCTCACCAGCGTCTCGACACCCACTCTCGATCTGGCTGACGACGCCCAGGTGGTCGAGGTCACCGGGACCCTCACCAACGTCTCCACCGTCCCCATCCGCTACGTCAACGTGCACTTCTGGCGGCTCAGCACGCCCATCACCTCACCTGGTCAGCTCGCGCAGGTCACCGAGGACGTGCCCGTCGGCGCTCGCCTCTACGACGAGGAACTGGGCAACCTGGACATCCTCACCCGTGACGACGAGTTCGCCCCCGGGCAGCGGGCCGATTTCACCGTCAGGACCACGGTCGGGCAGCTCACCGCCGGCCAGTACGCCCTCACCACAGACGATGCGGGCTACCTGCTGGGCGTCCAGGTGCGCGGCATCCCCGCGGACGGCGGTAACCAGGTGGTGGGCGAGGACCACGTGGTGGTCGCGGCCACGACGCGCGCCGTCGAGTCCAGCGCCCTCGTCCTGCTCACCGCCCCGCCCACCTGGCTGCCGGAGGGCGACTTCGTCGACGGCGCCCTGTCCTCGGACCTGTCGGGGCGCCTCGACACGCTGCTGTCCAGCGCGGAGCGCGACGGGGTGACCGCTGCCGTCGACCCGGCGTTGCTCGAGGCGGTGCAGCGGATGACGGAGGAACACGTCGTCGGCGGGGTGCCCACGCCGGGCAGCGGCGTCGCCCTCCGCTGGCTGGCGCGCCTCGACGCCCTGGCAGCGCAGGACCGCGTCTGGCGCCTCCCCTACGGGAACCCGGACCTGGCCAGGGCAGACGCCACCGGCTCCCTGGACGCCGTCCTCGGCTGGTCCGGCGCGGCCACCCCGGAGGAGGTGCTGGAGCTCCCGAGTGTCGCGGTGATGGACGCCGCTGCCGGTGAGGCGCTCGCCGATCGGCTCGGCAGCCTCGACACCGTCGTGGTCCTCGGCACCACCGGCAGCGAGACCGGCACCCCACGGCTCCTCGGGGCCGCGCCACCGTCGTCGCTGACCGCTCTGCCCCCGGGCGTGCGCACCGGCCGGCTCATCGCCGAGGAACTGCTGGCCGAGCGTCCCCCCCTGTACGTGATCGCGACGGTCGAGGCAGCGGAAGCTGACGCCGCGCCCGGGACCGGGCGGAGGCACATAGCCCCGGCCGCAACGCCGCGCTCACCCATCGTGTGGCCGGATACGGTCGCGGTGGCCCCGTGGCCGGACCTGTCCGCCACGCTGGACGACGCGGCGGGCAACGCCGAGTTCCTCCGCCGGCTGCTCGGCGTCGAGGGGCCGGCGGACCTGGCTGCCCTGGGCGCCACGGCGTTCTCGAAGGACTTCCCTGTCGAGTCGGCCGCCGTGGCCTACGTCGAGTCCGCCTCCCCGGCCCGCGTGGACAGCTCCCTCATCACGATCAGGGCCGCCCAGTCGTTCGTCATGGGGTCCCGCACCAACACGTTCCCCGCGACCGTCAGCAACGGACTGGGCGTGCCCATCCAGGTGCTGGTGCGGTTCACGTCGGACTCGCCGCAGCGCATCCGGGTGCCGGAGGTGGGCCCCGTCACCGTGGGCCCCGGGGAGTCCGCCACGGTGGACATCTCCCCGGAAGCCACCGCCAACGGGGTCGCGATCGTGCGCGCGACCGTGACCACCCTGGACGGCGAACCGCTGGGGGCCGCGGTGCCGATCGAAATCACGGCCACCGACTTCGGGCGCGTCGGCTGGATCATCATCCTCGTATCGGGTGCAGTGGTGGTGGGCGGCACCGCCCTGCGCATCCGCGCCGTGCAACGCGAACGGGCGGCCAAAGGAGAACAGTGAGCCAAGTCAGTAGCACCAGGAAACTTGTGGGGGCCGGGGCCATCATGGCCTCCGGCACCATGATCTCGCGCGTGCTGGGCGTCATCCGGGTGATGCTCGTGGCGTTCATCCTCGGCAACGGCACGCGGCAGGCGGACATGCTGGGGCTGGCCACCATGGTGCCGAACTCGCTGTACATCCTTTTCGCCGGCGGGGCCCTCAACACGGTGCTCGTCCCGCAGATCGTGCGCGCCATCAAGAACGACGACGACGGCGGCGAGGCCTACACCAACCGGATCATGACCGCCTTCATGCTCATCGTGACGTCGGTCGCGGTGCTCATCACGATTGCCGCCCCCCTGGTCACGGCCATCTACACCTCCGACGACTGGCGCCAGGCGAACCTCGCCGCGCAGTACGGGTCCATGGTGGCCCTCACCTATCTCACCCTGCCGCAGATCTTCTTCTACGGCGCGTTCTTCCTGCTCGGGCAGGTGCTCAACGCCCGGGACAAGTTCGGCCCGATGATGTGGGCCCCGATCGCCAACAACGTGATCGCCATCGCCGTGATGGCCCTCTACTTCGTGGTGTGGGGCAATCAGGAGAACCACGGCGGCCCGTTCACCACGCCACAGATCCTGCTGCTCGGCCTAGGTTCCACGCTCGGCATCGCCGCCCAGACCCTGGTGATGCTGCCCTACATCCGACAGCTCGGGTTCAAGATCCGTCCCCGCTTCGATCTCAAGGGCACAGGGCTCGGGCACACCTTCTCGCTGACGAAGTGGACCATCGGGTTCGTCGCGGTCAATCAGCTGGGCCTGATGGTCGTCAACCGCCTCGCCACCTCCGCCACGGCCGGCGGCGAGGGCGCCGGCGTAGCCGTCTACGCCAACGCCCACCTGCTGTGGATCCTCCCGCACTCCCTCATCACCGTGTCGCTGGCCACCGCCATGCTGCCCAATGCCTCGCGGCTGGCCGCGCAGGGCGACCTCGACGCAGTGGCCGCCGAATTCACCACGACCATCCGGTTGGCGCTCGTGGCCATCGTGCCTGCCGCCGTCGCCTTCCTGGCCCTGGCCGGGCCGATGGCGGGCCTCCTCTTCGGCCACGGCACGGGCGCGGGCGACGCCATCTGGGTGGCATGGGCGCTCATGGCGTTCGCCCTCGGCCTCATCCCCTTCACCGTCCAGTTCGTGTGCCTGCGCACGTTCTACGCCCTCGAGAACACAAGGATCCCGTTCTTCCTGCAGGGCCTCATCGCCGCGCTCAACATCGGCGGCGCGATCGCCCTGGTCTGGTGGGTGAACTCCTCCGCGTGGGTGGCCGCGGCGCTGGCGCTGGCCTACTCCCTGGCATACACCGTCGGCGTGTTCGTGACCTGGCAGGCGCTACGCCGGCGGGTCCCGGGGATCGACGGCCGGGCGCTGGGCATGCACCTCGTGCGCCTGGTCCTGGGGGCAGCGGTGGGTGGGGCCGCGGCCTACTACCTCTCCGGGTGGCTGATGACGGCGGTACCGGGCAGGATCCTCGGGCACATCGTGGCCCTGCTGGTCGGCGGGCTGCTGATCCTCGCGGCCTTCCTGATCGTGGGGAAACTCCTGCACGTCAAGGAGCTCGGCAGCCTCTCCGGGCTGGTGGCCAGCCGTCTCGGCAGGCGTCGCCCCGCCGTCGAGGGCTCAGGCGGGACCGCCTCACAGGAAGGGGGCTCGCAGGCCGAGGACCTCACCGCCGTGGTCCCGGCAATTCGCGACGACATGATCGACTCGTTCGACACCGGCCCCGCCACCGTGGTGCGCAACCGCCCCGCCGTCACGGAGCACAGCTTCCATCGCCCCCCCGAGCCGGCGCCCGGTGACGGGAACCCGGCGGCAGACGAGCCGCCTCACTACGCCGACGAGGCCACCGGTCCCATGGGCGCGCTGTCGCCGCTCGCCCCCCCGACCGAGCCCGACGAGGAGACCACCGGACGGCTGCTGCACCCCCCGGTGGCGGATGAGCCCACCGGCCCCTTCGACCTTCCCGGACTGTTCCGGGGCGAGCAGGGCAGCAGGATCGCCGCCGTCGGCACCCTGCTCAGCACCCGCTACGAGCTCCTCGAACGGCTCGCCGACAGGCTGGGCACGGAGACCTGGCGGGCGCACGATCAGGTGCTCTCGCGCGACGTCGTCGTCCACGTCGTCGCGCCGGGCGACCCGCGGATCTCCGAGCTGATGGTGGCCGCCCGCAAGGGTGCCGTGGCCACCGACTCCCGCTTCCTGCGGGTGCTGGACGCAGACGAGGTGCTGGACCCCACCCAGGGCATCGGCGCCTACGTGGTGCGCGAGTACGCACCAGGCAGGTCGCTGACGGACATCCTGGCGGCCGGGCCTCTCAGCGCACTGGAGGCGGCGCACATCGTGCGCGACCTCGCGGACGCCCTCGTCGTGGTGCACGCCCAAGGGCTGTTCCACGAGCAGCTCAGCCCGGACACGGTCATCATCACCACCTCCGGAGCGGTGCGGCTCGCCGGCTTCGGGGTGGAGGCCGCGTTGGCCGGCCGCGAGGACGACCGGCACGCCTGGTCCGCGCGGGAGCGCTCCGACGTCGTCGGCCTGGGCATGCTGCTGTACGCCGCACTGGTGCGCCGGTGGCCCGGACGGGCCGCGTTCGGCATGCCCGCGGCCCCGGTCGTCGCGGGCGAGACGGCCCCGCCGCACCAGGTCCAGGCCGGGGTCTCCCCCGCGCTGGACCGGATCTGCACCGTCACGCTCACCCAGCGTGGGGCGATGAGCGAGCCACGGATCACCTCGGCGGCGCAGCTCACCGAGGCGCTGTCCGCCGTGCTGGGCAGCGCGGACGCGTCAGCCGACCTGGAGGAGCGCGTGCGCGCCATCGAGGGCGCGGACACGTTCAGCACGGGCACGCAGCACGAGCTGTACCGCCGCCCCGACGCGCCCACCCGGGTCGGGGCGTGGGCCCCGGTGCCCCGCGTCGCCGTCGGAACAGACCATGATCCGGAGGCCTCCACCCTGGCCCGCACCGCAGGGCTGCCCCGCGGTCGAGACCTGCCGGGTGAGTCGGCCGACCCCACCGTCGGCCCCCGCCGCGGTGGTGCCGATGCCGCGCCCTGGGCCGCCGCGACCACCGAGTCGGACAGGCCGCGCACGCGTCGCGCGCTCTGGGCGCTGCTGGCTCTGGTGGCGCTCATCACCGTCGCCTCGCTCATCGCGTTGTGGACGGCGGATCCGGACCGGGTGGCGACGACGCCCTCCGGGTCGGGATCCGGCTCGCCGACGGCAGGGTCGCAGTCACCGTCGGAGACGGGGGCCGCGCCCACGATTGTCGCGGTGAGTGACTTCGACCCGGAGGTCGACGGCGGCAACGGCGAGGAGAACGGGGACCGCGCGGCCGGCGTGATCGACGGCGACGCCGCGACCACCTGGGTGACCATGCGCTACCTGCGTCGCGCGGACATGGGCGGCCAGAAGCCGGGCGTCGGCCTGATCCTTGACCTCGGCGCGCCCACGACCGTGACGAGCGCGACGGTGACGTTGGTGGGCGGGGATACCGCCCTGGAGCTGAGGGTTCCCTCCGGCGAGCAGCCGTCGGAACGGACGGAAGCGGACTGGGAGGTCGTAGGCGCGGACGCCGCGGCCACCGGTGAGGCGACGATCACCCTGAGCTCCCCCACCGAGACGCAGTACCTGATGGTCTACATCACCAACCTGCCGCCGGTGGAAGGTGGCTTCCGCGCCGAGATCGCGGAGATCACGGTCCGGTAGCGCCCAGCACCCTGGCCAGGTCGTAGCTGACCGGCTCGTCGAGCTGGTCGTACGTGCACGATGCCGGGTCGCGATCCTCGCGCCACCGGACGAACTGCGCCGTGTGCCGGAACCGCTCACCCTCCATGTGGTCGTAGCGCACCTCGACGACGCGCTCAGGCCGCAGCGGGGTGAAGGACAGGTCCTTCTTGGCATTCCAGCGCGAATGGGCGGCGGCCGTCGGGGTGCGCGGGAACGACTGATCGCGGTTGTCGGGCGTCGCCTCCTCCGGCTCCGCCCACGCCCACGGGTGGTCCTGGAACGTCGTGACCAGAGGTTGCAGCTCCAGGAACAGTTCCCGGCGGCGCTCCATGGGCAGGGCGCCGATGACGCCCACCGAGTTGAGCACCCCGTCGTCGGTGTAGAGCCCGAGCAGCAGTGAGCCGACGGCGTCGTCGGAGTCCTTGTACGTGCGGTATCCAGCCACGACGCAGTCCGCGGTCCGCTCATGCTTGTACTTGAACATCACCCGCTTGTCCTCGACGTAGGGCTCCCCGAGCGGCTTGGCCATCACGCCGTCGAGTCCAGCGCCCTCGAACTGCTCGAACCATTCCTCCGCGACGCTCGGGTCCTCCGTCGCCCGCGTCAGGAAGATGGGCGCGGTCGCGGCCGACAGCGCCTTCTCGAGCGCCGCCCGTCGCTCACGGAACGGCCGCTCGACGTAGTTGTCCTGGCCCAGCGCCAGCAGATCGAACGCGACGAAACTGGCGGGGGTGGCCAGGCTCAACTTCCTGATCCGCGACGCCGCGGGGTGGATCCGCTGTTGCAGCAGATCGAAGTTGAGCCGGTCACCGGAATCCGGATCGATCATGACGATCTCGCCGTCGATGACGGAGTGGTCCGGGAAGTTCTCGACGATGGCCTCCACCAACTCGGGGAAGTAGCGGGTCATCGGGCGGGTATTGCGCGAACCGATCTCCACCTGGTTCCCCGAGCGCCACACGATGGCACGGAACCCGTCCCACTTTGGCTCGTAGAGGAACTCTCCCTCTGGCAGCTTCTTCACCGGCTTGGCCAGCATGGGGCCGTAGGGCGGGGCGATCGCGGTGCCCCACTCTGCGTCACGCTCGGCCTTCGGCGCCAGGTACTCGTCGTCGTCCCGGTCCGCGCGACGCTTGCTCGGCGGCACGCGCGGCGGCTCATCCGGCATCTTCGGGTAGTCGGGCGGGAAGTTGAGCTCGCCCAGGCCCCGCTCGAGGTCCGCCTCCCACATCGCGAGCGCACCGGTGGCGTCACCCGGCTCCTCGTCGATGTCCGCCCACGCGCATCCCCTGCGCTCCAGCAGCGCCGGAAGGGTGCGGAGGGTGAACTCCCGCGGATCCGCGTCGGGAAGCTCCTCCCACGTGAGCGGTGTCGACACCGGCGCGCCGGGCAGCGGGCGGGGCGAGTAGGCGGCGGCGATGGTGCGGTCGCGGTTGGCCTGGTTGAAGTCGACGAAGACCCGCTCGCCGCGCTCCTCCTTCCACCACGACGTGGTGACCAGGTCCGGCATCCGGCGCTCCAGCTCGCGCGCGATCCCGATCACCCCGTGCCGCACGTCCTGGAACTCGTGCGTGGGTCGGATGCGTGCATAGACGTGCACGCCGCGGTTGCCGGAGGTTTTCGCGTAGGCCTTCAATCCGGCCTCGGCCATCACGTCGCGCAGCGCGACGGCGGCCGTGACGGCGTCACGGAACCCGCGCCCCGGTTGGGGGTCCAGGTCGATGCGCAGTTCGTCCGGGTTGTCGAGGTCCGCCGTGCGGACAGGCCACGGGTGGAACGTGATGGTGCCCATCTGGGCCGCCCACGCGAGCGCCGCCGGCTCGTCGAAGGTCAGCTGCTCGTGGCGTCGGCGCGACGGGTAGGTGCAGGTCACCCGGCGCAGGAACGACGGCGCGCCCTGCGGGGGTCGCTTGGAGAAGAATTCCTCGCCGTCGATGCCCTCGGGGAACCGCTGCAGGGTCATGGGTCGGTCCCCGTTGAGGTGGAGGAACTCGCCCGCGACGGCGATCAGGTACTCGGCGAGGCCGCGCTTCGTGACGGGCACGCCGTCGGCCATGCCCGCGCCGGGCCACAGCACCTTGTCCGGCGAGGTCAGCTTGATCTCGCGTCCGCCCACCGACAAGACCTCGTGCTCCGCCATGCGCCTAGGCTAACCCGCATTCGGCGGCGCGAACCCGACCCGCGCATCGCCGGCAGCAGCGAGATACCTGATGACGGTCAGGGCACGCGAAAGGGGGCGCCGGTCTCCCGGCGCCCCCCGTCGTGGCAACGTTCAGCCTCGGAGTGTCACTCCTTGACGTCCTCGTCGACCCAGTCGAAGGTCCGCGTGACGGCCTTCTTCCAGTTGCGGAACAGGCGCTCGCGCTCGGCCTCGTCGACCACAGGCGTCCAGCGCTTTGCCTCTGCCCAGTTGTCGATGACGTCCTGCTCGCCCTCCCAGTAGCCGGTGGCGATGCCGGCGGCGTACGCGGCACCCAGGGCCGTGGTCTCCGCGACGACGGGGCGAACCACGTCGACGCCGAGCTGATCGGCCTGGAACTGCATGAGGGTCTCGTTCATCGTCATGCCGCCGTCGACCTTGAGTTCGGCGAGCTTGACGCCCGAGTCCGCCTCCATGGCTTCCAGCACCTCACGCGTCTGGTAGGCCGTGGCCTCCAGTGCTGCGCGGGCGATGTGACCACGGTTGACGTAGCGGGTGAGGCCCACCAGGGCGCCACGCGCGCTGGACTTCCAGTACGGGGCGAAGAGGCCCGAGAACGCGGGCACGAAGTACGCGCCGCCGTTGTCCTCGACCGTGCTGGCCAGCTCCTCGACCTCAGGCGCGGAGGTGAACATCTGCAGGTTGTCGCGCAGCCACTGCACCAGCGAGCCGGTGACGGCGATCGAACCCTCGAGTGCGTAGATGGCGGGCTTGTCGCCGATCTTGTAGCACACCGTCGTCAGCAGGCCGTTCGTCGACGGGACGATGGCCTCGCCCGTATTGAGCAGCATGAAGTTGCCGGTGCCGTAGGTGTTCTTCGCCATGCCGGGCTCGAAGCAGGCCTGGCCGAAGGTGGCCGCCTGCTGGTCGCCCAGGATGCCCGCGATCGGGACGTCCGGAAGCAGACCCCCCGCTCGACCGACGCCGTAGACCTCGGCCGAGCTGCGGATCTCCGGCAGCATCGACATCGGGATGGTCATGTCCGCCGCGATGTCGGCGTCCCAGCTGAGGGTTTTGAGATCCATCAGCATGGTGCGCGAGGCGTTGGTCACGTCGGTGACGTGCACGCCGCCCTCAACGCCGCCGGTCATGTTCCACAGCACCCAGGTGTCCATGGTGCCCATGACGAGGTCGCCCGCTTCGGCGCGCTCGCGGGCGCCCTCGACGTTGTCGAGGATCCACTTCACCTTGGGGCCACAGAAGTAGGTGGCCAGAGGCAGGCCCACGCGGGCCTTGTACTTGTCCTGGCCCTCGTCGCCGCCCAGATCGTCGACGATCTTGGCGGTGCGGGTGTCCTGCCACACGATGGCGTTGTAGACCGGCTCACCGGTGTTCTTGTCCCACACGACGGTGGTCTCGCGCTGGTTTGTGATGCCGACGGCCGCGATCTGCTGGTGGTTCACCGACGCGCCGCTGAGCGCCTCGGCGACGACGGCGCGGACGTTGTCCCATACTTCGACGGGGTTGTGCTCGACCCATCCCGCACGCGGGAAGATCTGCTCGTGTTCCTTCTGACCCGAGGACACGATCTGTCCGCTGTGGTCGAAGATGATGGCTCGGGAGCTGGTGGTTCCCTGGTCGATTGCGAGTACGTACTTGTCAGCCATTGCTGTATTCGATTCCTTTCAGATCAGACTGCGGGAAGGAGAACGCCGGCGAGAAGGCCGGCCAGGACGCCACCGATGATGGGGCCGACGATCGGGACCCAGGAGTAGGCCCAGTCGGAGTTGCCCTTGCCCTTGATGGGGAGGATGGCGTGCACGATGCGGGGACCGAGGTCACGCGTCGGGTTGATGGCGTACCCGGTGGGGCCGCCGAGGCTCGCGCCGATGCCGACGATGAGGATGCCGACGCCGAGTGCGCCGAGCCAGCCCATGTTGACCGGGTCAGCGCCGCCCGCGCCGGTGAACTTGCCTGCGCCGAGGATCACGAACACGAGCACGAAGGTGGCGATGGCCTCAGTGACGACGTTCATCGCGTAGTTGCGGATGCCAGGACCTGTGGAGAACACGGCGAGCTTGAGGGCCGGATCCGGCTCTGCGTCGAAGTGATCCTTGTAGGCCAGCCAGCAGAGGACCGCACCGATCATGGCTCCGACGAGCTCACCGGCGAAGTACACGACGGTGGAAGCGGCGGTGATCGGCACACCCGCGGCGTAGGTCTCCGAACCGGAGGAGAGGACGCCGAGCGTGACGGCGGGGTTGAGGTGGCCGCCTGACTTGTACGAGACGAGGACGCCGGCGAAGACCGCGATACCCCAGCCCCAGTTGATGAATAGGAATCCTTGACCGTTGCCCTTGGTCTTGGTGAGGATCGCGTTAGCGACGACACCACCACCGAGTAGCAGCAGCATTGCTGATCCCACGACTTCCGAGAGGAAGACAACACCCAGAGAGGTTTCCATCCCTCACTCCGTTCCTGACAGCCTTGTCAGATTGGCGTCAACATCGACGCATGCTCATGACGGACCTGGTCGGCCGCCTCTGACAAGCCAACTCTCTGGTGCACGTCGTTGCAACAACCATGCACGTTCGTGCACGGGAGCGCGCTCACAGTGCACTTTGGGGAAGTCGACAGCTCGGTGGCCCCGCAATCCCCCCAGTCAGCGGCTGGTCGGGTATGGAATTGAGCCGGACACGGCTCTCCGTGCCCCCCGTCGAGCCTGAAACTGCTCTCGCGGGCTGAAATTGTGCATTCTAACGTTTCACGGCCCACGAGTGTCGGCTCTGGCTCAAGTTAACTCCGCGAGAGCCGTGTCCGGCTCAAGTTAACTCCGCGAGAGCCGTGTCCGGCTCAAGTGATTCCGCGAGAGCCGTGTCCGGCTCAACCCCCGTCGAGACCACACGCTCAGGGAGACCCCGCTCAGGGAGACCACCCGTTCAGGCGGCGCGACGGAACTGGTCCACCGTGAGCCGACGGCGGCTCGAGATGGCCAGGACGGACAACGCCAGCCCCACGGCCGCCATGAGCACCGCCATCGCCGCCAGGCCGATCTCCCCGCTGCCACCGGCCAGCCACGTCCGCACCAGCAGTAGACCGTTCTGCAACGGAGACACCGCCGCGACCGGCGACAGCCACGACGCCGCCGACGACAGCCCGAGGGCCACCGTCGCCACCAGCAGAAGCAGCGCGACGGCGCGGCCCGCGTTGCCCCACCATGCGGACAGGGCGTGGTTGGCGACCACGAAGGACGCTCCGAGCACCACCAGGAGGGCAGCCAGGGCCACGGTCTTCGCGAACCCGGCCTCCAGTACCACGCCTCCGACGACGCCGAGCACCAGCGCCTGCGCCGCGACCACCGCCAGCGGCAGCCACACCGTCCTGGCCCACAGCGCCAGGCTGGAGGCGCGGGACGTCACCACGTCGCGCGGGACCGGACGCGCCACGACGAAGCTCGCCATCGCCCCCAGCCACAGCGCCGCCACCAACAGCAGCGACACGAGCGGCACGCGCCCGGACTGCATCACGTCGTCGGGCTTGTCCACCGGGGCCGCGACCACCGAGGCCAGCGTCGCACGCTCATCCGCGGAGTAGGTGGGCACCTGGTCCGCGCCCTTGGCGAGCTCTGTCGCGAAGGTGGCCACACCGTCGTCGAGCAGCCCCGCGCCGTCCGAGAGCTGGGCGAGCCCGGTGGCGAGCATGCTCGTCCCGTCCGCGGCCGACGACACCCCCTCGGTGTACTGCGTCACGCCGTCGACGAAGGTGGCCGCGCCCGTCTCGAGCTGCCCGACGCCCCCGTCGAGCTGCGCGGTTCCTGAAGCGAGCTCAGCCGTGCCCGACGCCAGCCGGCGCGCCCCGCTCGAGAGCTGATCCACGCCGGCCGGCAGTGCGCCGAGCTGCTCGTCGAGCTGCTGGATGCCGTCGTTGAGCCGGGTGGCGCCCGACGAGATGGCGGGCGCGTTGTCGACGATGGGCTTGGCCTGCGTGGCCAGCTGGTCGGCGCCGTCGCGGATCTGAGTCAGGCCGCTCTTGAGCTCCGCGAGCTGGGCCTGGGTCTCCGCCGGCAGCTCCGTGACGAGCCGGTCGACGCCGTCGGCCAGTTGGTCCGCGCCGCCCGCGACCCCCTCGGCTCCCGTCAGGAGCGACATCCCGGTCGCGGGGTCGGGGGTGGTCAGCGCCGCGGAGGCCGTGCCCGTGCCGGCCCGGAAGCCCGCGGTCACGCCGGCCGACGCACCCGCCGCGAAGGTGTCGCGGAGCATGTCGCACGTGGTGGAGTCCGCCACCGGGCACTCGAAGGCCGCCGCGACCTGCCCACCGAGCGCCGCCACCTGGTCGGGCGCGGGGATCGCGCCCGTGCTGAAGCCCTGCATCGCCTCGTGGACCTGGCCGAGCCCGCCCGACACCCCGGCCGCGCCGACGGCGGTCTGCCGTGCGCCGCCCGCCAGCAGCTCCAGGTCCGAGAAGTCCTGTGGCTGGTCCAGGCCCACGATCACCTGATCCAGCCCGTCGCGCAGCTGCCCGACTCCACCGACCGCCTGGGCGGCGCCGTCGGCGAACGCGGGCAACCCACCGAGCAGCTGGTCCGCGCCGTCGGCCAGCCGGCCCACACCGTCGACGAGGCCGGGAGTCTGGGCGGCGAACCGGTCCACCCCGTCGGCGTACTGCTCCATGCCGTCCGCCAGCTGACCCGCCCCCTCGGACAGCTGGGAGCTACCCGAGCGCAGTTCGCCGATGCCGATCACGAGCTGGTCCCCGCCGTCGGCCAGCCTGGGGCCGTTCTCCGAGAGCAGGGCCATACCGTCGTCGAGCTGGTTGGCGCCCTGCGAGGACTGCAGTACCCCGTCGGCCAGTTGCGCGGACCCGTCGTTCAGCTGCTCGGCACCCTCGACGATGGTGGTGAACTGCTCGCCGACGGTGTTGAACCCCACGTAGATGCCGTCCAGGTATCCCTCGGTGAGGGTGGAGTTGACGGTGTCGGTGGCCAGGCGGGCGATCTCCTGGGCCACCTGCGCGTCCGTGACCGGTGCGTTGTCGCTGACCTGGACCTGCAGGGTGGCCTGCACCGCGGTCGCGGCCTCGTTCGCGGAGAACGAGGTGGCGGAGGCGGAGAAGCTGGACGGGATGGTCACCACGGCCGAGAACCTCCCCGAGCGCAGCCCCGCGGAGGCGCTGGGCGCGTCCGCCAGAGTCCAGGTGACGTTGTCGCCGTCGCGCTCGATCATGGCGGCCGCAAGCTGGCGTCCCATCGGGACGATCTGGCCGTTGACGGTGACCGCCTCGTCGAGGTTCACGACGGCGGCATCGATCTGCTCGTCGGCGCCGGGCCGGCCCAGTCCGATGAGCGAGGCCACGGCCAGCAGCGGAACCAGCGCCAGCGCGACGACGGCCGGCCAGGTGAGGCGACGTCCGGACAGAGTCTCGGGTGTCATGCCCTGCTCCCTTCGAGAGCGGTTGCCGGGGCGGCGTAGATGCCGTCCAGCATGAAGTGGGTGAGGTGCTCCTCGACGGCGGCGCACAGCACGACGGCGCCGTCGCCGCGGACGCGGTCGATCAGGCCGCCCAGGGCCTCCTCGGCGTCTGGAGAGGTGACGAGGTCCACCGAGTCGATGAACACCAGGCGCCCCGGCCTGACCTGCGCGAGCGCGCGGGCCGGGTGATCCACGTGGGCCAGGTCGAGATAGGTGACGCGACGGCGGGCGTTCCCCGCGGCCTGGGGCAGGAGGGCCCCGGCCACCCTGGCGCGGCCGGCGGTGGTCTCCAGGCGCCCGCTCAGCGCGAGCGCGGCACCCGTGCGCGCGCCGACCGGCCCGACCAGCCCCACCAAGTTTCCGGGGACCAGGCGAAGGTCCATGGGGCCCACCACGCCGTCGACGGCGAGGCCATCGGCGTACAGCAGCGAGCCGTCCCCGGGCCAGCCCTTGAGCGCCATCTCCGTGGACAGGACCTCACCCTCCACGTCGAACGTGGGGAGGATCCGGTCCATCCAGGCGGGCAGCCACCAGGCGCGCTCACCGAGCAGCGCCAGCACGGCCGGCACCAGGGTCATCCGGACCAGGAACGCGTCCACCGCGACACCGACGGCCAGCGCGAAGGCGATGGGCTTGATGGCGCTCATGCCCTGCGGCACGAAGAACGCGAACACGGCGATCATGATGACCGCGGCCGCCATGACGACGGGGCCCGAGGCGACGAAGCCGCCGCGGATGGCCTCCAGCGGGGTCTTGCCGTGCACGTACTCCTCGCGCATGCGGCTGACGAGGAACACCTCGTAGTCCATGGCGAGGCCGAACAGGATGCCCATGAGGAGGATCGGAAGGAAGGAGATGATCGGCATGCCGCGCTCGAGGTTGACCACCTCCTTGAGGAAGCCGTGATTGAACACCAGGGTCGTGGCGCCGAACGCGGCCGCGACGCTGAGCAGGTAGCCCACCGTCGCCTTGACGGGCACCCACACGGACCGGAAGACGGCGGCCAGCAGGATGAGGGACAGCCCCACCACGAGGATCCCGAACGGCAGCAGGGCGGCGGTGAGCTTCTCGCTGATGTCGATCTGGACGGCGGTGATGCCCGTCACGTTGGTGGTGACGCCGTACTCGGCCTCCCAGTCGTCCTGGCGGTCCTGGAGAGCGCGCACCAGGTCGGCGGTGGCCGGGTCGTCGGGGCCGGTGGTGGGGACGATCTGGATGAGGCCGGTGTCGGCGTTGGGGTTGGGCGTGGCGAGCGGGACGTCGGCCACGCCGTCGATGGTCTCGATGTCCGCCTTGAGGCTTGCCATGAGGCCCAACGGGTCCGTCGAGCCGATGATGTCCGCCGTGACGATGAGCGGGCCGTTGACGCCGGGACCGAAGTGCTGGCTGAGGAGGTCGTAGGCGATCCGCGCGGGCTGCTCCTGACGCTGCTGGCCGGCGTTGGGCAGCGACACCTGCAGCCCCAACGCGGGCAGCGCCAGCGCCATCAGGCTGCTCACCACGAGCACGATGGTGACCACCGGGTGCGAGGTGGTGAGGGTCACCCACCACGCGAACGCCCCGCCGCCCCTCTTCGGGGCTGCCGCCGTCCTGCTCGGCCTGGGGCGCATCCGCTCACCCATGAGGCCCATCAGGGCAGGCAGGAACGTCAGCGCGATGGCCACCGAGAACGCGACGGTGACCGCCGCGAAGATGCCCATGACGGTGAGGAAGGGGATGTTCGCCACACCGAGGCCCAGCAGCGCGATGAACACCGTGAGTCCGGCGAACACCACTGCCGACCCGGAGGTGCCGACGGCGCGGCCGGCAGACTCCTCGGGGTCCAGGCCGTCGCGCAACTGGTCACGGTGGCGGGAGAGGATGAACAGGGCGTAGTCGATGCCGACGGCCAGGCCGAGCATCACCGAGAGCAGGGGGGTCGTGGAGTTGATGTCGAAGATGCGGGTGAGCAGGAACATCAGCGCCATCGCGATGCCCACCCCCGTGATGGCGGTGAGCAGGGGGAGGCCTGCGGCGACGATGGAACCGAGGACCACCGTCAGCGCCACGAGCGCCACGGCGAGACCGATGGCCTCGATGACGCTGAGGTGCGGCAGTTCGATGTTGTACGCCTCGCCGCCCATGCTGACCTGCGTGCCCTCCGGCATCGCGGCTTCGAGCGAGTCGGCCACCTCGGTGATCGGTTCCAGCTGTTCCTCGGTCGGGGTCTGGCCGTCGAAGTTCAGGCTGAGCTGGATGATGGCGGCGCGCCCCGAGTCCGAGACCAGTCCGTCGACGAATTCGTTCCACGGCGAGGTGGCCGCCTCCACCATGGACAGCTCCCCGAACTCCGCGACGGCGTCCTCGATCTCCGCCCGCGAGTCGGTCACTTCGTGACCCTCCGGGGCGACGACCACCGCCAGGGCGGACAGCGCCGCACCTTGTGGGAACGTCATCCGCAGCTTGTCCAGGGCCTCCTGGGACTTCGAGGACGGGATCTCGAAGGCGTTGTTGAACGACCCCATGAAAACCCCCGCCGCGCCCCCGAGGATCAGCAGCGCGGCGAGCCACAGTCCTCCGACGGTGAGCCGACGCCGATAACACCAGCGGCCGACGGCGTACAGCACAGCAGACATGCGGGGGGCCCTATCCGTAGAGTGAGCGGAGCGCGTGAGGCTCCGATACAACTATGCATCGGTTCGCCTACATCTCTGAATCCACGCCCGTTGGAGGCACCTGTGACCATGACGACCGATACCACGCCCCGGCGCGAGGACACGCGGCGACGGCTGGTGCAGGCGGCCATCGAGGAGTTCAGCCGGCGCGGGATCGATGCCACCAGCGTCGAGCACCTCTGCCAGGCTGCCGGTTTCAGCCGCGGCGCGTTCTACTCCAACTTCGGCACGAAGGACGACCTCTGCGTCGAGGTGATGCGGCACGTGGCGGAGGACCAGGTCGAGATGTACCGGGGGGCGCTGGCGCGGCTGCCCGAGGAGATGAACACCGAGCAGATCGTCAGCGGCATCCTCGACGTCAACCGCGGCAACCCCGCCGTGCTGCGCACGCTCATGGAGATCGAGTTGCGCGCCTACCGGGATCCGGAGTTCGGCCACCGCGTGGAGGAAGTCCGCAAGGACGTCCTCCCCCTCTACGTGGACCTCGTCACGTCGGCCGCCGCCCGCGCGGGGCTGGAGTTCACCATCCCTGTGGAGGACGTCCTGCTCATCTTCGAGGCCATCTGGCACTACCCGCGCACCGCGGCCAGCGCGGACCCGGAGCTACGCAACCGCCTCGTCGCCACCGTCGCCCACCAGGTCACCCGGGGGACGTCATGACCGCGCGGGTCGAGCACCTGGTCACCGCCGGCAACAGCGACCCCGCCGGCCCGCCGGTGCACGAGAACAACGTGTGGATCGTCGGCGACGCCTCCGAGGTGGTACTGATCGACCCGGCCCACGACGCGGCGGCCGTGGACCGCGCCGTCGCGGGGCGGATCGTCACCGCGATCCTGCTGACCCACGGTCACTGGGACCACATCCGGGCGGCCCTCGACGTCGCCGCCCTGGCCGGCGCGCCCGTGCACCTGCACGACGCGGACCGGTTCCTGTGGGAGGCCGAGCACGGCAGGGCACGGTTCGAGCCGCTGCGTGACGGCGACACCTTCGCGGCCGGCGGCGTGGTCCTGGAGACGAGGCACACACCGGGCCACACTCCGGGATCGACGTCGTTCGTCGCGGCTGCGCTCGGTTGCGTGTTCTCCGGCGACACCCTCTTCGAGGGCGGCCCCGGCGCGACGAGGTGGCACTACTCGAGCTTCGAGCGGATCATCGGGTCCATCGAGACCCGGCTGTTCACCCTCCCCGTCGAGACGGTGGTGCACACCGGCCACGGCCCGTCGACGACGATCGGCGCCGAGCGTCCGGCCCTCCCGGAGTGGATCCGCCGGGGCTGGTGATCCCCGCCCCCGGGAACTTGAGCCGGACACGGCTCTGGCGGCGAGGGCTTGAGCCGGACACGGCTCTCGCGATGAGGGCTTGAGCCGGATCTGGATCTCAACTCCCAAATCCCTCCTTTTGAACGATCCAAGCCGATTGACATCCAGATCCGGCTCAAACCCCCCAAGAGCCCAGGGGACGCCCCCCGAGCAGCCGCAGCGCCGCGGCAATAGGATGGGCGCAGGCTCCAGGGAAGGCAACGAATGAAGGTCTTGATCACCGGCGGCGCCGGCTACATCGGCAGCACCGTCGCATCGGCGTGCGAGGACTCCGGACACGAGGTGGTCATCCTCGACGACTTCTCCACCGGCCGCCGCGAGTTCATCGGCGACCGCGTCCTCTACGAGGGCGACATCGCCGACGACACGTTGCTGGACCGGATCTTCACCGAGCACTCCATCGACGCCGTGGTGCACTGCGCCGCGAAGATCGTGGTGCCGGAGTCGGTCGAGCAGCCCCTGGGTTACTACGAGAACAACGTGTCCAAGACCGTGACCCTGCTCGAGGCGCTGCAGCGCAACGGCGTGCACCGGTTCCTGTTCTCGTCGTCGGCCTCCATCTACGCCCCCGACGAGAACTTCGTCGTCACCGAGGACTCGCCGCTGTCCCCCGGCTCGCCGTATGCGCGGACCAAGTACATCGTCGAGATGATCCTGGAGGACTTCACGAAGGCCTCCGACGTCAAGGTGCTCTCGCTGCGGTACTTCAACCCCATCGGCACGGACCCGAAGCTGCGCTCCGGCCAGCAGCTGGAGAAGCCCAGCCACGTGCTCGCCAAGCTGCTCGAGGCCTGGTCCAAGGGCGAGACCTTCACGGTCACCGGGGTCGAGTGGCCCACCCGCGACGGGTCCGGCATCCGCGACTTCATCCACGTCTGGGACCTGGCTCAGGCACACGTCGCCGCGCTGGAAGGCTTTGACAAGGCCACGGCCAGTTCGTCGTACGAGGTGTTCAACATCGGCACCGGCAGCGGCGTCACGGTCAAGGAGCTGGCGGCCTCCTTCGAGGCCATCTCCGGTGACCCGCTCAAGGTCGCCTACGGCCCCTCGCGCCCCGGTGACGTCGCCGGTGTCTACACCGTCTCGTCGAAGGCCAAGGACATCCTCGGCTGGGAGGCCAAGCTCACGGAACAGGAGGCGGTGCGCGACGCCATCGCCTGGCTGCCCGTGCGCAAGGAGATGCTGGGCTACTGACCCCGCGACGCACTGCGCAGAGCGCGGCGTGCGTGCATGCGCACGCCACGTTCTGCGGGAGGCCTGCGGGTCAGGCCGGGTCGGTCGCCTCCGCCCAGAGTTCACGACGGCGGGCCGCCTCCCGGCGGTCCACGACGGTTGACACTGCCGAGACGACGACCAGGATGGCCATCATCCACAAGAGCTTGCGCATCATGAGCCCCACTGTAAGCCGAGCCAGGGCCGCGACGCGACGCAAGCTCGTGGCCCTCCGCTTCACCGCTGGATGTGGCCGCGTAGTCGCGGCCAGAACCGCCACCAGACTCGTCCCCGCACGGATGCGATCGTCGGCCTGACCCCTCAGGCCAGCAGGTCCTCGGTGCCGCGCTCAAGCACTCCGCGGCCCAGCCGCGCACTCACCGCCAGCAGGACGACCGCGCACGCGGCGTAGGCCAGAGCGATGCCCAGGAGGGCCGCCGTCGACAGCCCCGTCGGCGGCAGCACCACGATGGCGGCCCCGCCCGCGAGGACGAAGGCGGCGTTGAAGCCCACGTCGTAGAACGTGAACGCGCGACCCTTGTACTCCTCGTCGACGTGGGCCTGCACCACGGTGTCCGCGCAGATCTTGTACGACTGCACCATCAGCCCGATGAGGAAGCCAGCCGCGATGAGGAGCGGCTTATCGGTGGTGAACGCCATGGCCAGCGATACTACGGCGGCCCCCGCCAGCTGCAGCGCCGCGCTCCGGCGCAGTCCGAAGTGCCGCACCATGGCCGGCACCAGCGGGGCGGCCAGCACGAAACCCGCGCCCGTGAAGAGCCCCCAGACAGTGAGATCAGCCAGAGCGTCTCCCGGCCGGTCGACGGGGTGCCACAGGCGCCGCGACGCCAGGATCACCGCGACACTCCACACCCCGAACAGCAGCCGGGTCGCGGCCATGAGACCCAGCGCGAGCAGCGACGCGGGCCGTGTGCGCAGGTGCCGCGCCGCCTCCGCCAACCCCCCGAGGACCGCGCCGACGCCGACCCGATCAGCCGCGACATCCGGGCCCAGCGCCCCGCGTCCGAACCCCCGGCACACCAGCACCGAGCCGACGAACATCATGGCGGCCAGCGCGAACACGACGGCGTCCGCCTGGTGCGCCGGCAACACGTCGCCGAGCAGTGCGCGCGCCAGGAAGCCCAGGATGCCGCCGATCACCAGGCCCAGCGGCCCCACCGTCGGCAGGATCGACGACGCAGTCAGGTACTCGTCCTGATCGACGGTGTGCTGCAGCCCGGCGGACAGGCCGGCCAGCATGAACCGGTTGATGCTCATCGCCGCAAGCAGGGCCGCGTAGAGAACCACCGCCCAGGCGCCCGTCGTCGCGCCCGAGGCGATCACCAGGCCGATGACGGCGGCGAGACCGGCCCGCGCGATGTCCGAATACAAGGCCACATTCCGGCGCGGCCAGCGGTCCAGCAGCGGGGACACGAACGGTCCGATCACGGTGAACGGCAGCAGCGTGAGGGCCAGCACCCCCGCGATCGCGGCCGCGTCCGGCTGGGACTGGGGGGAAAAGAGGATGTAGGAGGCCATCCCCACCTGCAGGGTGCCGTCGGCCGCCTGGCTCAGCGTGCGCATGGCCATGAGCCTGCGGAACGACGCGTGGCGCCAGAGCCGCCGGAGGGCGGCGATCACCTGCATGGGGCGACGAGGTCAGCGGCGCGTCATGTCGGCGTGGAGGCGGTGCGCCTTGTCCACGGCCCAGGCCGCGCCGGAATCATCCATGAGCTCGATGACCTTCTCCTGGTCGAAGCGGGTGAGCAGGGCCTCAGCCTCCAGCATGCGCTGGTAGTCGGCCTCGCGGTCCGCCTCGTTGCCGTGGTATTCGGTGTGCAGGTAGCCGTGGGCCAGGCGGTGGATGGTGCCCACCGTCGTCTTCAGCTTGCCGGTGGGGCTGAGCAGCGACGCGAGCACGGTGACCACGAGGATGCCGAGGATCACCGACAGCGACAGCCCGATCTCGATCTCGTAGACGTTGACGTTCTCACCGTCGTTGATGAACGGGAGGTTGTTCTCGTGGAGCGCGTGCAGGATCAGCTTGACGCCGATGAAGCCGAGGATGAGCGACAGGCCGTACTTGAGGTACACGAGCCGGTCCAGGAGGCCGTCGATGAGGAAGTACAGCTGACGCAGGCCCATCAGCGAGAAGGCGGTGGCCGTGAACACGATGAACACGTTGGTGGTGAGGCCGTAGATAGCCGGGATCGAATCCAGCGCGAACAGGATGTCCGTGCCGCCGATGGCCACCATCACCAGCAGCATCGGCGTGAGGACGCGGCGCCCGTTCTCGACGGTGAAGAGCTTGTCGCCGTCGTAGTGGTCCGTGGTGCGCAGGTACTTCTTGGCCAGCCTGATGACGAAGTTGTCCGCACCCTCCTCCTCACCCTCCTTCTCCGGAGCGAGCAGTTTGCCGGCCGTGACGATGAGGATGAGCCCGAACAGGTAGAACGTCCAGGAGAACGTCTCGATCATGGCCTTGCCGGCGAAGATGAACGCCGTGCGGGCGATCAGAGCGAAGACGATGCCGAACAGCAACACCTTCTGCTGGTCCTCGCGCGGCACGGCGAAGCTGGACATGATGATGAGGAACACGAACAGGTTGTCGACGCTGAGGGCCTTCTCGGTGATGTAGCCGCCGAAGTACTCGGCGCCCATCGTCGACCCACCGAACACCCACACCATGATCCCGAAGAGCACGGCCAGCCCCACGTAGATGGCCGACCAGACGGCGGCCTCCCTCAGGGTGGGGGTGTGCGCCTTGCGGACGTGGAAGAAGAAGTCGAAGGCCAGGAGGCCGAGGATGACCACGATGGTGAGGGCCCACACCCAGAGGGGTACGTTCAACTGAGATCTGCTCCTGAATAGAGGTCATGGCGCGCCGAGACCGGGTCCGCGGAGCACTGTTCCAGGGTACCGGCGCCACGCTCGGCGACAAACACCGTGGTGGGGGCGTGGTTTCCGGGTTCTGTCAGGGGTTCGCGGGTACCCTGGTGCGCGAACAGGAGGTCCGATGCGACGACCACTTCTGGCCCTGGCCATGGCGCTGAGTGTGCTCCTGGGGGCGTGTGCCCCGGGGCCGGACACCCCGTCGCCCAGCCCCAGTGGGTCGTCACAGGTCCGCGACGACCTGCCGCCCGCGGACGACGCGGTCGCGGCGGTGGTCGCCGCCCTCAACGCCCGGGACGTCTCGGCGTTGCCCATGGTGGAGCCCGCGGCCGAGGCTCAGGCGGATTTCGAGACCATCTTCGCCGGCATGGATGAGATCTACCCTGAGGTGACCGCCGGACCCGTCACCTACGAGGCCACCGAGGACGTGGCTGTCGCCACGCTCACCATGAGCTACCCCCTCGGCAACGAGGGGTGGACCTACCCCACCAAGGCCAGGCTCCGGTACGCCGGCGGGCAGTGGCGGCTGGACTGGGCGCCGTCGATCATCCACCCCGAGCTCACCGGGGCAACCCGGCTCCGGCACACGAAGCGCGAGGGCCGCCGGTCCCCCATCAACGACAGCGACGGCGTGGCCATCGTCGAAGAGGGCGCCATGTACGAGGTGGGCCTGGACAAGGCCTCCGTCACGCCGGCGGAGTGGGGCACCGCCGCGGCGGACCTGGCTGCCATCCTGGAGGTGGACCCGGCCGCGTTCACCAGGAAGGTTCTCGCCAACGGTCCCAAGGCGTTCGTGGTCGCGGCCACGATGGTGCAGGCGGAGATCCCGCCCACGATCACGCAGGTGCCCGGCTCCCACGTGCGGGAGATCTCGGCCATCGTCGGGCCCGGCGGCTCGTTCGCCGCCCCGCTGCTGGGCACCGTCGGCGCCCCCACCAAGGAGATGATCGACGAGTCGGGCGGCACGCTGACCGTCACGGACCGGGTGGGCCTGAGCGGGCTGCAGGCGCGCTACGACGATCAGCTGAGCGGGGTGCCGCTGGTGCGGGTGGACCTGGTGCCGCGCGCGAACGCCTCGTCGGAAGGACCGTCGCCGGCGCCGGAGAAGGCGTTGTTCCAGCAGGATGAGAGTGTGGGCTCGGGGATCGACCTCAGCCTCGACCGGGACCTGCAGTCCAAGGCCGAGGAGGTGCTGAGCGCCCAGACCGGCATGGCGGCCCTGGTGGTCCTGGACATCAAGACCGGCGGCGTACTCGCCGCGGCGCAGTCACCTGCCGGGGGCACGTACCCGCATGTCACGTTCGGGAAGTACGCCCCGGGCTCCACCTTCAAGGTCGTCTCGGCGCTCGCCATGCTGCGCGCGGGGCTGACGCCGTCGTCGACGGTGGAGTGCCCCACCTCGCTAAAGGTGGGCACCTACACATTCGGCAACTACTCGGGTTACCCGTCCGGCGCCACCGGTCGGATCCCGCTCACCACGGCGTTCGCGCAGTCGTGCAACACGGCATTCGCCGGCGCGGCTGAGTCCATCACGACAGAGCAGCTCAACGCGGCCGCGGGCTCGCTGGGCGTGGGAACGGACTACGACGTGGGCTTCCCGGCCAACTTCGGCACCGTCGCGCCGAGCAACTCCATCGACCGCGCGGCCTCGATGATCGGACAGGGGCAGGTCACCATGTCGCCGTTGGGGATGGCCACGGTCGCGGCGTCGGTCGCGGCCGGCCGCACCGTCGTTCCGTGGCTGGTCAAGGGCGAGGAGACCTCCCCCACCGCCACCCCGCTCTCCGCCGCCGAGGCGCAGCAGTTGCAGGGCCTGATGAAGGCGACGGTGGATTCGGGCACGGGCCGCTCGCTCCAGGGGCTGATGACGGGCGCGAAGACGGGCACCGCGCAATGGGGGCAGGCCGGCGCCCTGCAGACGAGCGCGTGGATGATCGCCTACAACTCCACCCATGCCGTGGCGTCGTTCGTGGAGGTGGGAGATTCGGGCGGCACCACTGCGGCGCCGTTGATCGTCTCGCTGTTCCGCTGACGGTCACGCGCCGTTCACCTGGCGTTCTCGCTGGGCGCTTAGCGTCGCCGGCATGACTGCATCTTCATCCCGCCCTGCGCTGCGCGGCTCGCTCGCCGCCCTCGCCGCCGGCGCCTTTTTCCTGGTTCCCGCAACCGCCCCCGCAGCCCCGCCATCCGGCATCACCCTCGACGTGCTCGGCACCTACGTCGGGGGTGGGTGGGACGAATCGGCGGCGGAGATCGTGGCGTTCGACAAGACGACCACCCGCCTGTTCGTCGTCAATGCGGAGGCAGGCACCGTCGACGTGCTGGACGCGTCGGATCCGTCGAATCCGGTGAAGGTCGGGGAACTGGCCACACCGGGGGCGAACAGTGTCGCGGTGAGCCACGGGTTGGTCGCGGTGGCCGAGGCCGCCGGAAACAAGCAGCTGCCGGGCGCGGTGGTCTTCTTCGACGCCCGCACGCTGTCGCAGACCGGCACGGTTCCTGCGGGCGCGCTGCCCGACATGGTGACGTTCACGCCCAACGGCAAGACCGTGCTGGTGGCCAACGAGGGCGAGCCTGAGGGCTACCTGGACGGACAGGTGGACCCGGAGGGGTCGGTGTCGGTGATCGACGTGACGCGCGGCGCCGCCCGCGCGACCGTCCGTACCGCGGACTTCTCGTCGTTCACGGCTGAGGCGCTGCGCGCCGAGGGGGTTCGGGTCAGCGGGCCGGGCGCCACCGCCGCTCAGGACCTGGAGCCGGAGTACATCGCCGTCGACAAGTCGGGGCGGACCGCCTTCGTCACGCTGCAGGAGAACAACGCCGTGGCGATCGTGGACATCCGGACCGCCACCGTGACCGACATCGTCGCGCTGGGGCTCAAGGACCACTCGCTTCCCGGCTTCGGGCTGGACGCGTCGGACAAGGACGGCGAAATCAACATCGCGGAGTGGCCGGTCAAGGGCCTCTACATGCCCGACGCGATCGCCACGTTCGACGCCCTGGGCAAGACCTTCACCGTCACCGCCAACGAGGGCGACGCCCGCGAGTATGACGGGTGGGTGGACGAGTCCCGCGTCAAGGACCTGACGCTCGACACCGGGGCCTTCACCAACGCCGACGACCTGCAGGAGAACTCGGCGATCGGTCGGCTCAACGTCGTCATCGACTCGCCGCAGGGCGAGGACGGCTACACCGAACTGTGGAGCTACGGCGCACGCTCTATCACCATCCGTGACGCTTCCGGTGTGCTCGTGTGGGACTCGGGCGACCAGTTGGAGCAGATGATGGCCGAGGACTACCCGGCGATCTTCAACGGCGAGGCGGATGCGGCCGACGACTTCACGTTCGACACCCGCTCCGACAACAAGGGCCCCGAGCCGGAGGGCGTGACCACCGGAAAGATCGGCGGGCGCACGTACGTGTTCGCAGGCCTGGAGCGGGCGAGCGCGATCGCGGTGTTCGACGTCACCGACCCCGCCGCCCCCGTCGCGCAGGGCATCTTCCGCAACGAGGGTGACTTCGGCCCCGAGGGCCTGTTGTTCATCCCCGCCTCGGACAGCCCGAACCGCACCCCGCTGCTCGTCGTCGGCAACGAGGTGAGCGGCACGACCACCGTGTGGCAGGTCTCCTGACCCGGCGATGGAGGGCGGGGAGGGGGCGGCGCAACCCGTCGGAGCGGCCGATCGCTGTTACCCAGACCGCCTCGAGGACGCCGTAGGCCAGCAGAATGGCCCAATCGTTGGACGAAATCCTTTCAAGAGTGGACCAGTCTTGTCGTCACCAGGTACTGATCCGTCGTCCGGGGCGGGTCACCGCAGCCCATGCGGGCACCCGGCGCGGAGACGGTCCCCCCGTGCGGCTCCCCACGCTCAGACACCCGGGGGGTGACCGCCGCTACGGGTACGTTTCCGCGTTGTCCACAGGGCAACCCCGAGGGGGAAACCGGGCCGTCCGCTTCCGAACAAGGGAGGCATGCATAGCGACATCACAACCATCCTCACCGACGACGGGATCATCTGCCCTAGGCAGCATCCCCATCTGGCGGACCGGATCGATCGCGCCGTGAAGTCGGGCCACTTGGCGCCGGTCCTGCGTGGCGCCTACGCACTGCCGGACTGGGCGCCCACCGTGAAGGCGCGCGTGGCGGCAATCAGCGCGCTCCACCCCAACGCCACCTTCGTCCGGGAGACCGCCGCCCACCTCACCTGGTGGCCCGAATTGCAGCTCGAAGCCGTGCAGGTCGCGGGGCCGCGGGTGCGCCGTGCTGCCGGGTTCAGCTTCGAACGACGCACGGTCGGGACCGATCTCCGGGATTGGGACGGGGACAAGTTCGTCACCACTCCCGCCCAGACCGTCCTCGACCTGACCGATTCGATGGGCGGGGCGGCCATCGACGAGGCGTTGCGGCGCAGGGCGACCACGCTGGAAGACCTCTGGACCGCGCTTCGTCTCGGCAAGGACCGCGCGGGCAACGGCGATCGGGCGCGTCTGCTCCGCGAATCCCGCGACCTTCCCTGGTCCGAACTGGAGCGCGCAGCCCACATTGCGCTGCGTAAGGCGCACATCACGGGGTGGGTGACCAATCATCGGGTGACAGTGAAGGACAGGGACTATCTTCTCGACGTCGCCTTTCCACTGTTGAGGCTGGCGCTCGAGTTCGACGGATGGGAGTTCCACCGATCGCTGGAGTCCTTCATCGCCGACCGCGCCCGTGACGTGCAGCTCACGCTCGCCGGTTGGACCGTCCTTCGCTTCACCCACTCCGCCCTGACGACCATGCCGTCATCCGTGTCGGCCATGGTCAAGCAGCTCGAGGCGCGGTAGCGAGTCGGCAGTGGCGGTCACCCTGCACCACCTTGAGCGCAGGGACCGCCACTGGGGTCCCGCCCCCGCGGTTGACCTGTGGGCTAGGCTGAGGGTAGTTGACTTCTCAATCTTTGCGAGGACCCATGGACATCGACCGGCTCGAATTCGGCATCGACACCTTCGGCGACGTCACCGCCGGAGCCGACGGCGCGCTCCTCCCCCACGACCAGGTGATTCGCAACGTCGTCGCTGAGGCCGTGCTGGCGGACGAGGTGGGCCTCAACGCCATCGGCGTCGGGGAGCACCACCGCGAGGACTTCGCCATCTCCGCGCCCGAGATGGTGCTCGCCGCCATCGCCTCCGTCACCTCGAGCATCAAACTCGCAACCGCGGTCACTGTCCTTTCGTCCGAGGATCCGGTCCGGGTGTTCGAGCGGTTCTCCACTCTCGACGCGCTCAGCAACGGACGCGCCGAGCTCATCGCCGGCCGCGGGTCCTTCACCGAATCCTTCCCCCTGTTCGGCTACGACCTCCACGACTACGAGGCCCTCTTCGAGGAGAAGCTCGCCATGATGGCGCAGCTCATCCACGGCGGCCGCCAGACCTGGGACGGCACCCTGGCGCAGAGCCTCGACGACGTGGAACTCTTCCCGCGCCTCGCCGCGACACCGCTGACCACGTGGGTCGCCGTCGGCGGCAGCCCGCAGTCCGTGCTCCGCGCAGCCAACTACGGGCTTCCGTTGATGCTCGCCATCATCGGGGGACCGGTGGATCGCTTCGCCCCGTTCGCAGACCTCCACCGTCGCGCCCTCGACGAACTCGGCAAGGACCCGCAGCCCGTCGGCTGGCACTCCTACGGACACATCGCGCGCGGCGACGACGAGGCCCGCGACCGCATGTTCCAGCCCTGGCTGAGGCAGATGTCGACGATCGGGCGCGAGCGCGGCTGGGGCCGCATGAACCGCGCGCACTTCGAGGAGGAGGCGGACCACGGCGCGATGGCGGTCGGGTCACCCGAAACCGTGGCGCGCAAGGTCGCCCACGGCTTCCGGACGCTCGGCGCGCAGCGATTCCAGCTCAAGGTGTCCACCGGCCGCCTCTCGCACGAGGCGATCATGGACACCATCGGCCTCTACGGCACCGAGGTGGTTCCGCTGGTCAAGGACATGCTGGCCGACGCCTGACAAGCCCGCTGGTAGCGTCGGGGTCATGACCGAACGCGTGACCAGCCGGCTCGACCAGGTCGCCGACGCCTACGTCGACACCCTCGTCAGACTCAGCCCCATCACCGCCACCGAAATCGGCGCGCCGGGCCACGATCACGAGCTCGACGACTTCTCCCCCGCCGGCCTGGCCGAGCGGGCCGAGACCGCCCGGGAGGCGCTGCGCCTGGTGGAGGCCACGAAGGCCGTCGACGACGTCGACACCGTGACCGCCGCCGCGATGCGCGAACGCCTCGGGCTGGATCTCGAGCTGTTCGAGGCCGGCGAGGACTACGCCCAGCTCAACAACATCGCTTCGCCGCTCCAGTACATCCGCGACGTCTTCGACCTCATGCCCACCGCCACCACCGACGACTGGGAGATCATCGCCGCGCGCATGGGCGCCGTACCCGCAGCCGTCGACGGGTACATCGAGTCGCTGCGCCACGCCGTCGCCCATGGCCCCGCGCCGGCGCTCCGCCAGATGGAGATGGGCATCAGGCAGGCCGACGAGCTCGCTGGGGGTGGCTCCTTCTGGACCTCCCTGGCGGCCTCCCCGGACGTGTCCGGGTCGCTCGCCGACGCGTTGAGCCACAACGCCGACCTGGCTCGCGGCGCCTACGCCCGGCTGGCCGGGAGCCTGCGCGAGCTCGCTCCCCGTGCGCCGCGGGCCGACGCCGTCGGCCGGGAACGCTACGGGCGGCTGTCGCGGCTGTTCCTCGGCGCCACCATCGACCTGGACGAGACCTACGAGTGGGGTCGCGAGGAGCTGTCCCGCATCGCCGCGGAGCAGGACGAGGTGGCGCACCAGCTCTACGGTGACGGCACCACCGCCGACGAGGCCATGCGCCTCCTCGACGAGGACGTCACCCGCCAACTCCACGGCACCGACGCGTTGCAGCAGTGGATGCAGGAGACCTCGGACGCGGCCGTCGAGGCCCTGGCCGGCACGCACTTCGACATCGCGGACCCCATCCGTCGGCTCGAGTGCTGCATCGCGCCCACCCAGAACGGCGGCATCTACTACACCCGCCCCACCGACGACTTCTCGCGGCCGGGGCGCATGTGGTGGTCGGTTCCCCCGGGCGTCGAGAGCTTCGGCACCTGGCGCGAGAAGACGACGGTGTACCACGAGGGCGTCCCGGGGCATCACCTGCAGATCGCGCAGGCCGCCTACCGCGCCGGCGAGCTCAACAGGTGGCGCAGGTTGATCTGCTGGGTGTCCGGGCACGGCGAGGGCTGGGCCCTGTACGCCGAACGCCTCATGGAGCAGCTCGGCTTCCTCGACGATCCAGGCGACCGGATGGGCATGCTCGACGCGCAGCGGATGCGGGCCGCCCGCGTCGTCCTCGACATCGGCGTGCACCTCGGCAAGCCGGCCCCCGAGGAGTGGGGCGGCGGCACGTGGGACGCGGACAAGGCTTGGCCGTTCCTCAAGGCCAACGTCAACATGGCCGAGGAGTTCGTGCGCTTCGAGCTGGAGAGGTACCTGGGCTGGCCCGGCCAGGCGCCCGCCTACAAGGTGGGGCAGCGACTGTGGGAGCGGGCGCGAGATGAGGCGGCGGCCCGCGATGGGGCCGCGTTCGACCTGCGCGAGTTCCACCGGCGCGCCTTGGACCTCGGCTCGGTCGGCCTGGACGTGCTGCGGGAGGCGCTGAAAGCTCAGCGCTGACCCGCGGCACCCGTGAGGAACTCCCGCCAACCGTCGGGATCTGCCAGCGGGACGCCGATTCCCAGCTCCCGCTGCACCGCCCGCACCGCGGACTTCGTCTGCTCGTCGTAGCTTCCCGACGCCTCGACGTTGCGGCCGAACACATGCCGCAGCACCCCCTGCACCAGGTCGACCTGAGCGCCCGACCGCTCCCGGAACGACGCCCGCTCGTAGCCGTTGACGCCGTTGTCGACGTGGATGTGATTGTGGTGCTGCGCGTTATAGCGGTAGGTCAGCGTGTAGGTGAACCGCGCGGCGACGGAGGCCGCGAGCCGCCAGTAGCCGGGAAGCTGGGCCGGGTCCTCGCCCCAGACGTCGTAGCGGCAGGACACGGAGCCGCCCTCGTGCACCAGCTCGGCGAAGTCGAACGCGCGGCCGGCGGCGTGCCAGGAGTCGCACTTGTCGACGAAGGCACCGTAGGTGGACACGCGCGTCAGGGGCCCCAGCCCACTGACCGCGACCCAGTCCGCAACCCACTCCTCGAGGAGGTCGATGAACCGCGGGTCCGCTCTGAAGGACTGCGGCGAGCCGGTGATCTCGTAGCGGAGCGGCGCCCCACCGAGCGTGGAGAACGACGCCAGGGAATCCGGGGTGCGGCAGCCGCCGAGGTCGGCATCGAGGTCCGGCACCGGTAGCGACACCGGGCCGCCGCACGCGGCCGCGGGCAGTGCCGCCGCGCCGAGGAGGAAGACACGACGTCGCATACGTCGATGGTATGCGGGTGCGGAGGTCACGTGGCGGGGGTCGTTCGGCGCCCGCGTCGGATGCTTCGAGACCCGGACGCGCTGACAGCGGACCCGGGCCGCACCCTCAGCGGACCGACAGGGTCGACGCCCAGGCCCGCACCGCGTCGAGGTCGAGGTGGTCCTGCACGGGCTTCTGCATGGTGTGCAGGAACCACCGCCGCCACCAGCTCACATGCTGCGGAACGAATCGGCCGGCGAAGGACTCACTGGCCTCGGCGCCCAACCGCTCCGCCATCGCGGCGTTGTAGGCCAGCGACTCGGCCCGCTTGGCGGGCTCCGCGGCGTTGAGGCAGGCGTTGAACACCGCGACCCTGGTGGCGCGCAGCGCGCCCTGCTCCGCCGTGGCCCACCCCGTCGCCTCGGAATACCAGCTGCCCGCGTTGACGCCGCTGCCGACAACCACCAGATCAGCTCCGTCGACCGGTGGCATCGTCTTCAGATCCGCCACCCTGACCTCCTGCCCGATCCCTCGGAGCTCAGCACCGACTGCCTCGGCGATGTCGCGGGCCGTGCCCCCGCGGGTGGCGTACGCGACCAGAACCTTGCCCATGCCAGACACGGTATCCGGGCGCCTCTGGCGTCCTCACACCGGGGTGTGTCATTTGATCCAATTGTCTGGTGCTAATGAGGTGGAGCGCCCCCGCCTGGCGGGGGCGGCGACATCTCAGTCGAAGATGGGCCCGACGGTGCGGGTGCGCTTGAGTTCGTAGAAGCCGGGGTAGGCCGTCACCTTGACGAACCCGTCGAACAGATCACCGGCCGCCTCCCCCTTCGGAGCAGGTGAGATGACGGGGCCGAACAGGCTCATGCCGTTGACCCGCAGCACCGGCGTGCCCACCTCGTCGCCCACGGGGTCCATGCCCTCATGGTGCGAACGGCGAAGGTCGTCGTCGACGGCGTCGGTCTGGGCGATGTCCACGATGTCGGCATCCGCACCGACGGCCGCGAGGGCGGCCGCGACGGGCTCCGGCCCGATCTCCTCCTCGCCCGGGTGGAAGCGGGTGCCCAGATCCGTGTAGAACTCGAGGAGCTTGTCCGAGCCGTGTCGCTGCTCGACCAACAGCGCGGCGCGGGCCGGCAGCCAGGCGCGGTCCATGAGGTCGCGGTAGCCGTCGGGGAGGTCGCGGCCGTCGTTGAGGACGGACAGGCTCATGACGTGGAAGGTGACCTTCACGTCGCGGACCTTCTCCACCTCGAGCATCCAGCGGGAGGTCATCCAGGCCCAGGGGCAGATCGGGTCGAACCAGAAGTCAACGTCTGTCGTCATGGATCCATCTCACCACACGCGAGGCTGAGGCGCGTTCAGACGAGGGCCCCGATGCCCGGCTCGTCGGCCAGTTCGTCCCGGTGCTTGGACCGCGACACCCACTTGTCGACGATGGCCGCCAGCGCCCCGTCGCCGGTCACGTTGGTGGCGGTACCGAAGGAGTCGATGGCGATGTAGGCCGCGATCATCAGGCCCACCTGCGCCTCGTTGAACCCCAGCATCGTCGACAACAGCCCGGCCGCCGTCATGATGGCGCCGCCGGGAACCCCCGGAGCCGCGACCATCATGACCCCCAGCATCATGACGAAGCCGATCATCACCCCGACGTTGATCTCGATGCCCGCCAGCATCATCACGGCCAGAGAGAAGCAGGTGATCTTGATGGTGGAGCCGGCCAGGTGGATCGTGGCGTTGAGCGGGATGGCGAACGCCGCCACGGGCTGCGACACGCCCATCTTGATCGCCTGGCGCAGCGTCACCGGGATGGTGGCCGCCGACGACGACGTGCCCAGCGCCGTGGCGTAGGCCGGCAGCATGGTGACGAGCATCGTGATGGGGTTGCGGCCGGTGATGGCGCCGGCGACCGTGTACTGCAGCAGCAGCATCAGCCACGTGAGGATGAACACGAACACCACGACGCCGAGGAACGTGGCGATGATGGTGACCACCTGGCCGCCCTGCGTCATGTTGAGGAAGATGCCGAAGATGTAGACGGGCAGGAGCGGGATGAGGATCTTCTGGATGACCATGTTGATCACCTCGCGGAACTCCTCGAACCCGCGCTGCAGCGCCCCGCCCTCGATGACGGTGAGCGCCACGCCGACGATGAACGCAAGCACCAGCGCGGACATGACACCGAACAGCGGCGGGATCTGCAGCGCGAAGTAGGGAGCCAGCAGCGCCTCGTCGGGGTTGGTGAGCGACGGCGCGCCGCCTTCCGGCAGCACCCTCGGCAGCACCAGCAGCGACGCGCCGAGCCCGATGAATCCCGCTGTCAGCGTCGATCCGTAGGCCAGCGCCGCGGTGACGGCGAGCCAGCGGCCGGCCCCCCGGCCCAGCTGGGCGATGGCGGGCGCGATGAGGCCCAGGATGATGAGCGGAATGGCGAAGCCGAGGAACTGCCCGAAGACTCCGTTGAACGTGACGAACACGCGGGTCAGCCAGTCTGGGAAGAAGTTCCCGAACAGCACGCCGAGAGTGATGGCGACGACGATCTGGGGCAGAAGTCCGAACGTGAACTTCTTCTTCTGGAAGGCGGCTGTGCTCATGCGCGCTAACTTAACCCAGCCGTCGGGGATCCTCCCAGTCGCCTCCGGCTAACCCGGCTGGGCTCAGCGTCGGATGCGTTCAGCGGAGGAGCTGGACCCAGCGGGCGAGCACGTCTTCGAGGCGGCCGTGGATGCGCAGTGTGGCGAGGTCGTCGCCGCGCGTGGCGCCGTCGTTGGCGATGATCACGTCCACGCCCGCCTGGGCGGCGCGCCGGACGAAACGCAGGCCGCTCATCACCGACAGACTCGACCCCAGCACCAGTAGGGCCGAGGACTCCTGCAGCATGGCATGGGCCCGATCGACGACGGAGCGGTCCGCGTTCTCCCCGAAGAACACGACGTCCGGCTTGAGCATCCCCCCGCAGCGGAGACAGTCCGGGTAGCGGAAGGACTCGGTGCGGTCCACCTCGGCGTCGCCGTCGGGCGCGGTGCGGCTGTTCTCCGCGAGAGCGTCGAGCCGCTCGGCGAAGCCGGGATTCAGCGCCAGCAACTGCTCCTGCAGGGCTTCGCGGCGCGTCATCGCCCGACACCCCAGGCACACGACGCGGGCCAGGTTGCCGTGCAGGTCCACCACCGGCCGCGACCCCGCCTCCCCGTGCAGCCCGTCCACGTTCTGCGTCACCACGCCCGTCAAGGGCGTGAGCTCGCCCAGCTCCGCGAGCGCGAGGTGCGTGCGATGGGGACGGGCACGGGCGAACCAGCGCCACCCGACGGTGCTTCGCGCCCAATACCGCCGACGGCTGACGTCCGAGCCCACGAACTCCTGGTAGGTCATGGGCGAGCGCGGCACGGCGTCGCGGCCGCGGTAGTCCGGCAGGCCCGCGCCCGTCGACATCCCCGCGCCGGTGAGCACCATGGTGGCGCGGCCGCGGAAGAGATCTGCTGCCGCGGCTAGATCGTCGTCGTGGGACCGCAGGCCGAACTCGCCCGTTCCGGGTCCCCAGGAGGGCGACGACGGCAGCGCGACAGCATCCGTGGCGGTGCGGAACCAGCCGCCCACGTCCGGAACAGGTGCGCTGCCCATGTGCCCTCCTTCGGGGCCAAGCCTAGGTGGATTTACAGTGGTGATTCACGGACGGTCTACCGTCCGTGAATCACCACTGGCGAGGGCCACTCCCGTCTCCTGTCACTGGCGCAACGGCGCGAGCGACCGTGGCCCGTAGAATCGGGCCGACACCTGTGAGAGGGGACCCCATGGCCGGTGGCCTTGCAGCACTACTCGACGACGTGGCGGCCATCGCCCGCGCGGCGGCGGCCTCCGTGGACGACATCGCGGCCGCGGCGGGGAAGGCCTCGACGAAGGCTGTCGGCGTGGTCGTCGACGACACCGCCGTCACCCCGCGCTACGTGCACGGCTTCACCCCGGACCGCGAGTTGCCGGTGATCTGGAAGATCGCCAAGGGCTCCATCCGCAACAAGTTGCTGTTCATCCTCCCGGCCATCCTGCTGCTCAGCCAGTTCCTGCCGTGGGCGCTCACGCCGCTGCTCATGGTGGGCGGCCTCTACCTCTCCTACGAAGGCACGGAGAAGATCTGGGAGGCCGTCAGCGGCCATTCCAAGGCCAAGGAGGCGCCGGCCGTCATCAAGGGGGACAACCAGGAGGACAAGATGGTCAGCGGCGCCATCCGCACGGACTTCATCCTCTCCGCCGAGATCATGGTGATCTCCCTCAACGAGATCGCCGATGTCGGTTTCTGGATGCGCGCCATCACGCTGGTGGTCGTCGCGTTCGGCATCACCGCCCTGGTCTATGGCGCGGTGGCGCTGATCGTGAAGATGGACGACGCCGGCCTGCACATGGCGCAACGGCCGGCCACGAGGGCGCTGGGCGAGGGCTTGGTCAAGGCGATGCCGATCGTGATGGCGGTGCTCTCGACGGTGGGCATCGCCGCCATGTTGTGGGTGGGTGGCCACATCCTGCTGGTCGGAATCAACGATCTCGGCTGGCCCGTCATCTACGACTTCGTGCACCACTGGGAGGTGCTCGCCGCTGAGGCGGCCGGCGGCTTCGCCGGCTGGTTGGTCAACACGTTCGCGTCCGCGGTGCTGGGCATCGTGGCCGGCGCTGTCGTCGTGGTGATCATGCACCTCATCCCGCGGAAGGACAAGCATGCCGACGCCCACTGAGCCGGTCCGGTTCGCCGTCGTCGGCTCAGGCCGGCGCACGGACTTCATGCTGCGGCTCGCCCACGCCGCTCCCGAACGTCTCCAGGTGACGGCGATCCTCGCCCACTCCGACGCCTCCGCGGAGCGCATGTCCCGGGCATGGGACGTGCCGGTGGTGCGGACCTTTGACGACGCCCTCGCCTCGGGGCCGGAGTTCGTGGCCGCGGCGGTGACGTGGGAGGCCATGCCGGGCGTCATCGCGGATCTGGTCGACCGCGGGGCGCGGGTCCTCGCGGAAACGCCACCGGCACCCACTGTCCAGGGCCTGAGGGAACTCTGGTCCGCCGTGGGCCAATCGGGCCTGGTGCAGGTGGCCGAGCAGTACATGCTCATGCCCGGGCACGCGGCCCGCCTGGCGGTGCTGGAGTCGGGGGCCATCGGCACCCCGACGTCGGTGGAGGTCTCGTCCACGCACCTCTACCACGCCACCTCGATGATGCGGTCCTTCCTCGGCGCCGGCATGGCCGCGGCGACGGTGAACGCCCGCTCCTTCGTCGCACCGCTGCTCGATCCGCTGACCCCGAAGGGATGGGTGGAGAATCCGCAGCCGGAGCCTCGGTCCACGGCTATCGCGACGCTCGACTTCGGCGACGGTCGCACCGGGCTGTACAACTTCGTCGACAACCAGTGGTGGAACCCGCTCCGGGCCCGGCGCATCGTAGTCCGGGGTACGCACGGCGAGATCGTCGACAACCAGGTGACCAGGTGGGTCGACGGCGACGTCGTCACCTCGCCGCTGTCCTCCCGACGTACCGGCGTCGACCTGAACCTGGAGGGCAACGACGTGGTGTCGGTGTCGTTCGAGGGACGGATCGTCTACCGCAACGGGTGGGCCGGGACCCGGTTGTCGGAGGACGACATCGCGGTGGCCCAGATGCTGGCAGACACCGGGGCCTGGGCCCGAGGCGAGGGTCCCGCGCCGTATCCGCTGGCGGAGGCGTGTCAGGACCACGCGCTGGGGATGGCCATCGTCGAGTCTGCCGAGACGGGCCGCGACGTCCGGGTTGCCCCGGACGTCTGGGCCTGACCCCCGGAGGTCAGCGGTTGGGGCGGCCGCCGGCACCGCCCATGCCTCCCATGCCGCCTCCGGTCGACGTGCCCGCCGTCGCCGTCGTGGACTGGCCGTCGACCGTGACGGTGTACTCATGGCCACTGGTGATCGCCTCGCTCGAGTAGACCAGGTTGGCGAAGTCCTTGGTAGCGGTGAACTCGGCCACGACGTCGGACCCGGACAGGATCTGTAACGTCGAGCCGGACGAGCCGGAGGTCTGCGCCTGCACCCAGCCCTGCGCCGACTCGGCGTCGGGCGCCTCCGCCATCCCCGAGGACCCGACCGCGAGCAGCGTGCCGCCGCTGATGGTGAAGGTGCCGTTGACGTCGAGCGCGCCGTTGCCATCGTTCAGCGGCCCGTTGACGATGACCGTGCCGCCGGTGATCTCGGCGTTGCCGTTGGAGTCGAATCCGTCGCCGCCGCTGTCGATGGTCAGCGTGCCGCCAGTGACCAGCGCCAGTCCGTCGACCACGCCACCGCCACCGCCGGGGCCGCGCATCTGCTGCTGCGTGGTGTCCGTGGTGCCGGTGGATGCGGCCGAGACGTTGAGACCGTCGTCGTCGGCGGTCACGTCGACGATGCCACCGGCGATGGCGATGTACTGCGCCTCGAGGCCCTCGTAGGAGCGGGTGACGGTGACCTCGCCGTCACCGATCACCAGCGTGCATTCGGCGTGGAGGCCGTCATCGGCCGCGTCCACCGTGATCGACCCCCCCGAGACGATCACGTCGGTGGCCGCGTCGACGCCGTCCACCCCGGCGGTGAGGGAGACCGTCCCGCCTGAGATGTCGATGAATCCGGACCCGGCCTCGGTGTCGTTGGTGGACTTGAGCGCGTCACCTGCCGCGTCGACGGTGACCGTCCCGCCGGTGATGGCGAGGTGGTCCTTGCCGCGGATGCCGTCGTCGGCCGCGGTGACCTCGATGGTTCCTCCGCTGATGCCAAGGCCGTCGGCGCTTGCGATGCCGTCGAGGTATCGACCCGTGACGGTGAGGGAGCCGGCGCCGCCGATGGTCAGATCCGCCTTCGAGTACAGGACAGCGTCGGCGGCCTCCTCGGACGTGTCCGCGTAGGTGGCGGCGTCGGTGAGCGCGTTGCTCGTGCCGTCGGCCAGCACCACCACCGCCTCCCCCGCGTCGGCGAACGTGACGGCGGGTCCGGTGTCGGACGTGATCTCCGCACCCGAGAGGACGAGCTTCACCTCGTCGTCGGAGGCGGATTTCACCACCACCTGGCCGTTCAGCGAGCCCCTGAGCACGTAGGTGCCTCCGCCGGTGATGGTGACGGTGGTGCCGTCCACCGTGGCGCCTTCGCCGTCGACGGTCGCGGTGCTGCCGCTCAGCGTGACGGTGGTGGCGGACGCCTCGTCCCAGGAGGTGTCGGCCGCATCAGGGGTGGCGTTCGCGGCCCGGGCGGTCTCGACGGTCAAGGCAGTCCCGTCGACGGTGGTCGTCGCGGTAGGCGTCGTCGAGGCGGCCGCGACCGTCCCGGCCGCCGCCGTGCTCTCGACTCCGGTGGCGCCACAGCCCACCAGCAGCGCGCCGACAGCGAGCGAGGACAGCGTGGCGAGGATCTTCTTGGGGTTCATGGTCATATCTCCGGGTTATGGGTGTGGTGGTGTTCGAGCCGTCAGGCGGCGAGTTCGGTCCGGGTCAACAGGCGGTGCCAGCGGTTGTGCGGGAGGTCTGGGCGGAGCGTGGCCAGCCCAGTGGCGTACTTGGACATGGCCACGGGCCGGTGGCCGCGACCCCAGAGCACCCGGTCCGCCGCCGACGGACCCGAGCCGGACTTGGTCTCCACGATCACCAGCCCGTCCGCCGACCGCTCGTCGCCCGTCTGCCGGTCGAACCACTCCAGGTGGGTGTCGACGGTGGCGCGGGCGGCGCCGTCGGGCATGAGGAACGTGGAGCGGGTGTAGGTGACGTCGAGGACGGGTGCGAGGTCGCCGTCGAGCCGGAGCTGCTCCTCACCCAGAGCCTCGACGACGTACCGGCGCGCGTCGCCGTCGAGGCGGCGGATCGGCTCCTCCCACGGGACGCGGTGCTTGACGGTGGCGCCAGCGCGGCGGGTCTTGACCTCGAGGAACTGGAGGTCGGTGTCCAGGTAGCGGCGGGTGCGCACCTTGTAGCGACGGCGGCGCCGGTGAGCGGTGCCGAGGTAGCAGGTGAGGGCCGGGGTGTCGAAGTAGGTGGAGTGGTAGCCGAAGCGGCGGCGGCCCTCGATCTCGAGGACCCTGGCGTCACGGGGCAGCCCGAGGACGAACGCATCCGCCTCGGCGGAGGTCAGCACGTACTTGCGGTCCACCCGGGTGAGCAGCGCGGCGCTCCGGTTGAGCTCGTCCAGGGTGACCGGCTCACGGGCGGCGATCCCGCGGTGCGGGAGGCTCGCGGCGGTCATCGTGCCTCCGCCATGGCGACGCGGCGGGTGCGGGCCGGCGCGGTGGAGCGGTAGCGCACGTCGACGGTGGTGGTGTCGTTGACCAGGTCCAGCCGTTGGACGGCGTGGTGCTTGACGGTGCCGCCGAGCCGGTCCTGGAGGTAGCCGATGAGCATGGCCTCGTCGGTGATGGCGCGGTCCACCACCACCACCTCGCGCTTGTAGCCCCGCAGCAGCAACTGGTGATCAGCGACGAACATGCCGCCGAGAACCACGGCCATGAGGCTGAGCGCCATGACGGGCTCGGCGCCGAGGCCGCTGAGCAGGCCGAGCGCCAGGGCGCTGAAGTAGTACGCGATCTCGTGTTGGGCCAACTCGTCCGAACGCAGCCGGATGATGGACAGTACGCCGAAGAGCCCGAGGCCGAGGCCTGCCCCCACCGCGGTGGAGAGGAGGACGGAGCTGACCGCCATGATGCCGATGTTGACGCCGAGGTAGGCGACCACGAGGTCGCGGCGCCCGTGCCTGGGGAAGTAGAGCCCCAGGGTCAGGATGGCGATGGCGACGATGTTGGCCAGGTACAGCAGGGCGGTGGTGGACACGGGGGACTCCTCGGTGTGACGGTGCGGGTGCAGTCCCTATTCCGCCAGCCGAGTCTGTGGGGGTCCTGTGGGCGCCCTGCGCCGCCGCTACGAGTCCTCGCGTCCGGGTCAGCGCGCCGTGGTCCTCGACCGGAACAGCCCGGACGGGTCGTAGAGCTCCTTGACGCCGGCCAGTCGCTCGGCGTTGTCTCCGTGGGCCCGCCGGGACGCCTCGGGGTCGGACATGTCGTCGAAGTTGAGGTAGGTGCCGCCGGTGCCGTAGGGCGCCAACGCCTTCGCCGTCGACCGTGCCCACTCGACGTTGGGTTCGTCCCGGGCAGGGTCGTCCCAGTTCGACTCGATGCCGATCATGTAGGGGGCGGTCCGGTCCGCGATCGGGGTCTCGTCGCCCGGCACGTCCGCGATCGCTCCGCCGTTGACCCAGACGTCGAGCGACGTCAGCGCTGAGGGCCGCCGCGCCGCGAAGTCCACCAGGGTGTCCGCGACGTCGCCGTCGAGGTAGCGGATGTGAGCCGACTTCCAGTGGTAGCGGCGCCCGCGCGGGTAGTCCTCGTCGAAGAAGCGCTGCGCGTCCACCCAGGGCACCACCGACCCCATGTCCGTGAGCACCGTGCCGAGCCCGCGCAGCTCGGCGCAGACGCGCTCCCCCTCGACAGGATCGCCGACGTAGGGCCCGGCGACACCGATGAAGTCGCGCCCCCACAGCTCCTTCGGGAAGGGGTCCGCCTCGGGGAAGCTCCAGCACACCGCGATCGAGCCGAACTCGCGGGGGGCGGAGCGGGCGAACTCGTCCAGGCCCGTCAGGACGCTGCGCCCTTCGCTCAACGGGAAGGTCAGGAAGGGCAGGAAGACGTCCGGGCCGACGGGGTGGGCGCGGTACTCGAGTTCCGTGACGACCCCCAGGTCCCAGCCGCCGCCGCGGAGCGCCCAGAACAGCTCCGGGTGCTCGTCGGGGCTCGCATGGACCAGCCGTCCGTCGGCCGTGACCACATGGGCACCGAGGACGTTGTCGCAGCTCAGGCCGTGCTTGCGGCGCATCCATCCGTACCCGCCGGCGAGGGTTAGCCCCGCCACGCCCGTCTCCGACACCACGCCGAGCGGGACCGCGAGACCGTGCACCTGGGTCGCGGCGTCGACATCCCCGATCTGAGCGCCTCCCTCGGCGCGCACAGTCCTGGTGTCAGGGTCGACGGTGACGCCGCGCAGGGGCGCGAGGTCGATCACGAGGCCACCGTCGATCACGGAGAGGCCGGCGACATGATGCCCGCCGCTGCGGACGGACACGCCGAGTCCGTGCGTCCTGGCGAACAGGACCGCCTGCACCACGTCGTCGGGTCCGGCGCACGCGACGACGAGTGCCGGCGACCTGTCGATCGCACCGTTCCATACCTGGCGCGCGGCGTCATATCCGGTATCCGCGGGGGAGGTCACCGTTCCGTGGATCCCGGAGGCGAGCCTGGCCAGTGCCGCCGTGTCCATGCCCGGATTGTGCTCCGAACCCGACCGCGATCCCAGCGTTCGTCGGCCGTGGCGGGCGGAACGTCCGTGACCAGCGGCGATCCATCCGGCTTCGACTCACCGCGCGTCAAAACAGCGCGCCGGGCTAGCACTGAGCGACGAGATTGTATAAGCTTTGTTCAAGGTTACATTCGGGCCTGCCACTCAGAGGAATGAGCTTCATGCGACACAACGATCGACTCCGCCAGATCGTCATCACCGCCGGCGCGGTTTTCATGATCGTCGGCACGCTCTTCGGCATCGGCGTCATCGGGACCCGGGTCGAGGAGAGCGCCGGCGGCAGCCTGTCCGCCACCGCGACCCTCGTGGCCCCGGCCGGCACCGCCTTCTCCATCTGGTCGGTGATCTACACCGGCCTCATCGCCTACGTGATCTGGCAATGGCTGCCGGCCAACACGGCGAGCCGTCTCGCGCGATCGATCGGATGGCCGGCTGCCGCGTCGATGGTGCTCAATGCCTCCTGGCTCCTCGTGACGCAGGTGGGGTGGCTGTGGGCCAGTGTCGCGGTGATCGTGGCGCTGGCTCTCGTGCTCGGGCTGCTGGTCCGGCGCCTCACCGAGATCCCCGCCGACGCCGACGGCGCGGCCACGACGTGGGCCGAGCGCCTCGTCGTCGACGGCACCTTCGGCCTGTACCTCGGCTGGGTCTCGGTGGCCACCGTCGCCAACATCACCGCGACCCTGGTGGACTCGGGCGTGGACCCCGCGCCCCCCGTCTCGGAGTACCTGGCCGTGGCGGCGCTCGCGGTCGCGGCCGCGCTGGGCGGCGTGCTCGCACGGGCGTTCGGCGGGCGGTTCGCGGTCGCCGCGGCCATGGCGTGGGGTCTGGGCTGGATCTCGGTGGGGCGCCTGACCGACGCGCCTGAATCCACCATCACCGGTGTCGCGGCGGCCTTGGCTGCGGCCGCGGTGGTGGCCTCAGCGCTCGCCGTTCGCCTCCGCCACTCGTCCGTGAGCACGACGACGGCGCACGCCCGCGCCTGAGGCCGATCACAGTGGGGGATCCTGGACGAATGACCGTCCAGGATCCCCCACTGCGTTTGGGGTGCAAGAGGTCAGCCCTCGAGCCGTCGCAGATCGGCCACCGCCGGACCCTCGAGGAGGGCGCCGTCGGCGGCGAACCGCGACCCGTGCAGCGGGCAGTCCCACGACCTCTCCGCGTCGTTCCACCGCAGGACGCCACCCAGGTGCGTGCAGACCCCGGACACGCGGCAGGTCACTCCGTCCACCGTCGACACCGCCTCGGGGGAGCCGCTCTCCCCGCGACCGACGACGCCCTTGCCTTCGGCAGGCGACTCGGTCGGTAAAGCGGTGAGCTTGGCCTGGACCCAGTCCTGCGCGAGGGTCGCGGCAACCTTGACGTTTGGCGCGACGGCGCTGATGACCGCTTTGGGCTTGGGCCGCCGCGACCGGAGCGTCTCCGCCCACGGCATCGACCCCTCGAGGATCTGCGCGCTGAGACTCAGCGCCGCCGCGACGCCGTTGGTCATGCCCCACTTGTTGTAGCCCGTGGCGACGAAGATCTTCCCCCCACCGCGGGGCATGGGCCCGACGAACGGCACACGGTCAACAGACCGGTAGTCCTGCGCGGACCAGGCGTGCAGGGGTTCGGCGCCGGGGAAGTTCTCCTGTGCCCACCGTCGCAGGTCCCCGACCGCCTCGGCCTCGGAGTCGGTGCGCCCCACCACGTGCCCGTTCCCGCCCACCATGAGCAGCTCGCCGTCGTCGACCGGGACCGTGCGCAGCGATCTCGACGGGCTGTCCGCACTCAGGTACATCCCCTGCGGGATGTCGCCGGGCACGCGGTAGGTGGTGGCGTAGGAACGCATCGGCGCGAGCTTGGCGAAGTAGCCGCCGCGGTCCAGGATGGGGCTGCCGGTGGCGAGGATGAGCCGGTCTGCGGTGAGCGCGCCGCGCGTGGTGGTGATCGTCACGGTGTCGCCTGAGTCCGCATCGGTGACCCGCGCGTCCTCGACGAGCACGCCACCGTGCGCGGCAAGCTCGGCCAGCAGGACGTCGAGGACCAGCAGCGGGTGGATCTGCACCTGGTCCGCGAGGGCGATGGCTCCGGCCACCTTGAACGGCAGTTCGGTGTCGACGGTCCACTCGGCCTCGAGACCCGCCGTGCGGCAGGCGTCCAGCTCGGCGCGCAGGCCCATGACGGCGGCGTCGCCCGCCACGTAGGTGTAGGCGGTCCTGCGCTGGTACGCCACGCCGCGATCCTCCAGCAGCCGCACCAGCCAGGCCTGCGCCTCGCGGTTGCCCTCGACATAGGCGCGGAGCACGTCGTCGGACTGGTGGGACCTGAGGTCTGAGAGGATCGTGCCCTGCAGCAACGACACCTTCGCGGTGGTGTGTCCGGTGGCGACGGCGCCAACGGATCGCGCCTCGACGACCGCGACACGCTGCCCGGATCTGGCCAGCAGCGCCGCGACGGTGAGTCCCGTGATCCCGGCACCGGCGACGGCGGTGTCCAGGTGGGCGCCCTCAGGGAACGTTCCCGACGGCTCGCTGAGCGAGGGACGGGTGGCGAACCAGACTGACTTCATGGGTTCCATGTCTCATCATGCTCCAACATCCCGGTGGTGTTGAGCGGTCGGCGAGATCCACCTTCTCCCCATGGCCAACGCCGCGTGCTTAGCGGGCGAGCTAGGCGAGCATGCCGGGGAGAGGTCGCGGAACCGGCTCAGGCTGCGAGCAACCTGACCAACACCCGCCGGTAGCCGAACTGAAGCGCCCTCGCCGCCATCGGCTGCAGGAAGCCGGGCAGCCAGGGGAGGTGGACGCTCTGCTCCCATCGCACCAGGCTCCCCGTCGGCGACGGCGTGGCCCGGACCCGGACGTCGCCGCGGATAACGCGACCCTGCTTGCTGATCCGCGCCTCCGCGTCGGGCAGGAAGGACAGCTCCTCGATGCGCATCGGATCGTCGAACCCCACCGGGCCGACGGCGGTGCGCCCCACGAACCGCGACCCCACCCCCAGCTCGCCGGCGGACAGCGCGGGGGTGACTGTGGTGAGTGGGATGAGCCGGCTGTGGGCACGGAGGTCGAGCACTCGCCGGAGCGCCTCCGCCGGAGCGCAATCCGCCGGTACCTCGACGACGAACCAGGCTCTCGCATGCATTCGCCCATGCTATGTCCCTGGCGTTTGGGACCTCCCGGAGTGGGTACGGGGAGAAAAGGAGGGCCCGCCCCGGGCCATTCCACGGGAGGAGAAGAACGATGCATCTCGAGATGCTGCGAACCCATCCGATCACCACCCCGGAGCCCGCGGAGCTCGGAGACCTGCTGGCGGCGCTGTCGGAGTGCGCCCAGGTGTGCGGGTTGTGCGCCGACGCGTGCCTGGCGGAGGACATGGTGGCCGACCTGCGCGGTTGCATCCGGCTGAATCAGGACTGCGCCGACGTGTGCGCGGCGGCCGAGCGCGTGCTGGCCCGTCGTGTCGACCCGGACCCGGCCGTCGTGGATGCCGTCCTGGCGGCCTGCGTCGCCGCGTGTGGGGCGTGTGCCACCGAATGCGAGCGCCACGCGGACATGCATGAGCACTGCCGGATCTGCGCTGAAGCGTGCCGTCGCTGCGAAGACCTGTGCACGGCCTACCGCGGACGGCCCGCCTGATCACGGGGGACCCATGAGCAGGCCGGTCGACCTGACACACGAGCCGCGCGGCCGGATCCTGTCCCCCAGCTGAGGAGCCGGGCGTCTACCGCGGTCGCGGAATCCGGCGTCGCACGTCGGGCACCGTGGCCGGGCCCGGCTCCCACGCCGCGACCCACGGCAGGTCGTCGGCGACGTGCAGGACCCCGTCCTCCAAGCCCGCATAGTGCCCGTCGAGCACGCGGCGGGCCAGGTGACGGTCGCTGCGGTCCGAGTTGTGCCACAGCGCACCGAACAGCGCATCCACCCGCACCCTGGCCTGCTCGCAGAACGCCGCTGCGAGCTCCACGCCCTCGGGGTGGGAATCCCGCTCGGCCGTGGCCCGCACGCAGGAGGCCGACATGGCGAAGAGTTCGGCGCCGATGTCGACGATCCGGCCCAGGTAGGCCTGTCGATGCTCCAACCGGCCCTGCCAGCGCGCCATCCCGGCGAAGATAGCCCGGGCGAGCCGCCTGGCCGCGCGCTCCACGTAGCGGAGATGCTCCGCCAGTGGCCCGTGCTCCCGGTAAGCCCCGGGCACGGTGCCTGCGCCGACCGCCAGCATCGGCAGCCACCTGGCATAGAAGGCCGACGCCCGCGCCAGGGCCTCGGCCCGGGCGCGCGTCGTCGCTTCGGGATCGATGATCTCGCCGGCCACCTCGAGGTGGACGTCGACGGCCTCGCGCGCGATGAGGAGGTGCATGATCTCGCTGGATCCCTCGAAGATCCGGTTGATCCGCACGTCGCGCATGAGCTGCTCGACCTCGGCAGGGCGCTCCCCACGTGCCGCCAGCGACTCGGCCGTCTCGTAGCCGCGGCCGCCGCGGATCTGGACGAGGTCGTCGATGATCCGCCACGCCATCTCGGAGGCGTAGAGCTTGACGAGGGCCGCCTCGATGCGGATGTCGTTGGCGTCGTCGTCGGCCAGCATGCTGGCGAGGTCCAGCGTCGACTCCAAGCCGTAGGTGGTGGCCGCGATGAAGGCGATCCGGGTGGCGATGGCCTCATGGTCCCCCACGCGCCGGCCCCACTGGACGCGCTCCCCCGCCCACCCGCGCGCCACATGCAGCGACCACTTCGCGGCGCCCACGCACATGGCGGGCAGCGACAGCCGGCCGGTGTTGAGGGTGGCCAGGGCGATCTTCAGGCCCTTGCCGACGCTGCCCAGCACGTCGGCCGCGGGGACCCGCACCTGGTGGAACCGGATGAGCGCGTTCTCGATCCCGCGGAGGCCGACGAAGGCGTTGCGTCTCTCGACGGTGATCCCGGGCGAGTCCGCCTCCACGATGAACGCCGTGATGCCGCCCCGGCTGCCCGGGGTGGCCGGGACGCGCGCGAGCACGACGAACAGGCTGGCGATGGTGCCGTTGGTGGCCCACAGCTTCAGCCCGTCGAGGACGTAGTCGTCGCCGTCGGGCGTGGCCGTGGTGGCGAGCCGGGCGGGATCCGATCCGACGTCGGGCTCCGTCAGCAGGAACGCCGACACCTCACCGGCGGCCACGCGCGGGAGGTAGCGCTCCTGCTGGGCGGCGGTGCCGAACATCTTGACGGGTTGCGGGACGCCGATGGACTGGTGGGCCGACAGCGTGGCGGCAACAGCGGGGTTGGCCGAGCCGATCAGCGTGAGCGCCTTGTTGAAGTAGTACTGCGTGAGACCCTGGCCGCCGTGGGACTCGGGGATCTTCATCCCGAAGGCCCCGAGTTCGGCGAGTTCGGCGAAGGTCTCGTCGGGGATCCTCGCCTCGCGTTCGATGCGGGCGCCGTCGATGCGCCGGCACGCGTCCTCGACGCGCGTGAGGTAGCTCTCGCCCTTGGCCCTGGCCGCCGGGCTGGGCGTGGGCCAGGGCTCGATGAGATCCAGTCGCAGTCTGCCGAGGAACAGCTCCTTGCCGAAGCTGGGCTTCGTCCACTCGGTCTGTCGTGCCGCCTCCGCCACTGTGCGGGCCTCGCGTGCGCTGGGACCTTGGGTGGGCGCGGTTGTGGGGTGAGTCGTTGTGCTCATGATGCCCTCCAGGAACGCCTTCCACGATACTCCTGGGCGGTCGCTCCCGCGGCGACTGCTGATGCACCGCCGATGGTTCCGGCGGTCCGCGTGAGAAGAGCTGCCCTTCGCCGACGGAGCCCCGAAAGATCGCCCGGAGAGATTCTTTGCCCAGGTTGGCTTCCCGGGCCCCGGATGTGGGCTGCGTGGTGTTAGAATAGTACGCGTGAGCGATTCGATGCTGGACCTGGGGCAGCGGTACATCGCCGCGCTGTGGGGTGTCGCGGGGTCGTTGGGTTCGGGTGTCGCGGCGGTGGCACGGCTGGGTGGGTTGGTGGAGGTGGTCGCTGAGGCGGAGGCCCAGTTGGCGGGGTTGCGGCTGCACCTGTTGCATGAGGCTAGGGTCTCTGCGGCGGAGGCGGTGGTGGAGGAGGTCCGCCAGTCGGTGCGCAGCACCCCAGCGCAGGCGGCTGCCGCGCTGCGGCTCGCCTCCGATCTGGGGGAACGGTTCGGGTTGATCGGTGCAGCGTTGAACGACGGCGTGGTGTCGCTGGCGCAGGCCGAAGCGATCGTGGGCGGGTTGCGGAAGCTGCCCGAGCACTTGACGCGGGCCCAGCTGATCGAGTGCCAGGAACTGATCCTGGCCCACGTCGACACCCTCGGCCCGGCAGAGCTACGCGTGCTGGCGGCCCGGCTGGTCGAGGTGGTCGGCCCGGACCAGTCGGATGCCGACGACGCGAAACGCCTGGCCCGTGAAGAGGCCGCGGCACGCCGGGATCGGTTCCTGCGTCTGGCGCCGGACTTCCACGGGTCGATGCGGATCACCGGGCAGGTCCCGGTCGCCGACGCGGCCCTCCTGTCGGCGCAGTTGGATGCGTTGATGCCACCGTCGACGGCGTATGAGCACACCGGCGAGGCCCCGGGCAGGGACACCAGACGCGCTGATGCCCTGGTCCTGCTCGTCCAGCACGCGGCAGGCAGCGGCGGGTTACCCAGGCACGGGGTGGACCGGCCCCAGGTCCACATCACCCTCGATCTGGAGACGCTGACCACTGGTCTCGGGACGGTCGCCCTCCTCGACACCGGCGGGGCGGGCGGGGCGGAAGGGCTATCAGCCGCGGAGGCCCGCCGCCTGGCCTGCGACGCCGGGCTGATCCCCATCGTCCTCGGCACGGCATCGCGGCCGCTGGATGTCGGCCGGACCCATCGCCTGTTCACCCCCGCGATCCGTGCGGCGCTGCTGCAGCGGGACCAGGGCTGCGTGTTCCCCGGCTGTACCGCGGCACCGGCCGCCTGCGAGGCGCATCACATTCGTCCGTGGTGGGCCGGCGGCTCGTCGTGCCTAGCCAACGGCGTCTTGCTGTGTCCCTATCATCATCGGCTCGTCGAACCAGACCCCCAGCAATCGACCGAGTCCCAATGGCAGGTCCACCTCGACCCCGCCACCGGGATGCCGTGGTTCACCCCACCAAGACACATCGACCCCGCCCGTCGGCCCAGGCAGCACCAGCGCCACCGGCTGCAGCAACTCGAACCCCACGCCGCGGCACCACCATGCCCCCACGACCCCGGGGCAGACCTCGACGAACTCATCCGCCGCAGCGCCACGATCTGGGCCAACGCCGGCTAGACGAAGCCCTCCGGGCTCCCACCTCCCGTCGCTCGATCACGTGCTCGTGTGCGCGATCGAGCACTACCATCGGGCCCTCACATCGATGAGCGAGCTGATCCGCCGCGACTTCCGCCTCTCCGCGGAGATCCTCACCGCTTTCGGCGAGATCAGCGGGCAGACTGCCATGAAGGCACGAGGGGCCGTCGAAGATCTCCTCGCCCAGGCCCGACGACGACGTGCAAAGGAACCCTCGTGACCCACCGGAACCTCACCCCAGTCCTGCCCGGATTCTGGTCCGACCCCACGGTCTGTCGCACGCCCGACGGCTTTGCCCTGGCACACTCGAGCTTCGAGTACTTCCCGGGCGCGCCCGTGCATCTGAGCCCCGACCTCGTCGACTGGCGCCAGGTCGGCAACGTGATCGACCGCCCCGGGCAGACGGACCTCACCGCCGGCGGCGCGTCGTCGGGCATCTACGGCTCGACGCTGCGCCACCACGACGGCCGCTACTGGTTCATCACCACCAACATGAACCAGGTGCGGGAGGGCCAGTTGCTCTTCACGGCCGAGGAGCCGGCCGGCCCGTGGTCCGACCCGGTCAGGATCCCCGTGGTCGGCATCGACCCGGACATCGCCTGGGACGAGGACGGCACCTGCCTGGTCACGTGGTGCGGCTTCCCCCAGGGCATCCAGCAGGTCACGGTGGACCCGGCCACCGGCGAGGTGCTCGGTGAGCGCCGCCAGCTGTGGAACGGCACCGGCATGCGCAACCCGGAGGGGCCCCACCTCTACAAGGTGGGCGACTGGTGGTACCTGCTCATCGCCGAGGGCGGCACCGACCGCGGCCACAGCGTCAGCGTCGCCCGCGGCCGCTCCGCGATGGGCCCCTTCGAGGGCAACCCCGCCAACCCCGTCCTCACCCACCGCAGCACCGATCACCCGGTGCAGAGCACCGGTCACGCCGACCTCGTCGAGGGGCCCGACGCCCAGTGGTTCGCCGTCTACCACGGCACCCGTCCGCACGGCGGGTTCCCCGAGTTCCACGTCCTCGGCCGCGAGACCTTCCTCAGCCCCGTCGAGTGGGAGGACGGCTGGCCGGTTTTCGCGGACCCCGCCGAGGACTACTCCCCCCGAGACAACCGCGTCGAGGATTCGTTCACGGACGGACTGGACCCACGCTGGGTCTCCCCGTCGGGCGACCTGCGGGGCGTCTCGACGGCGGTCGACGGGCTGACCCTGACCGCCGTCGACGGGGCGCGCCCGCTGATGGTCAGGGTGATGGACCACGACTGGCGGGCCACCGTCGAGGTAGAGGGCAGCGCCCGCCTGCTGCTCTATCTCGACGACGCCCACTGGTACGGCGTGGAGACCTCGGCCGACGAGGTGTCCGCGGTGGCCCAGATCGGACCGGTGCGGCAGGTGCTCGGCTCCTGTCCCCGCCCGGCCACGCCGTCGGTGTCGCTGCGGCTCTCGGCCAGGATCCCCGAGCCGGTGGGAGGATGGCCCGCCAGCCAGCCCGACCTCGTCACGCTGTCCGTCCTCACCGACGACGGCTGGCAGGCCCTCGCAGAGGTAGACGGCCGCTACGTCTCCACCGAGGTGGCGGGCGGGTTCACCGGGCGCATGGTCGGCATCGCCGCCGTCGAGGGAACTTCGAGGTGCCGTCGCTTCACCTATGGCATGGGGTGGTCGGTGTAAAGCGACAGGCTGGCGCGGACGCACGCGACGAGGTCGATGCTGTCGGGGTCCAGAAGCCACTGCGGGTCCAGGCCTTCGCGCAGGCCCGCGATCTGAGCTGCCGCGTCGGGGGCGCCGGCCGAACCGCCTACGTCTACACCGCCCCACCCTTGGCCGCCCCTGAGCCCACGGCGAGCGGCTCGGAGCCGTGCGGGAATCGTTCCTCCAGAACGGTCGCCGCGCCCCTGACGCGTCCGAAGCGCTGCCTGGGGGAACGCCTGCCGCAGGCCCGGGCGTCGACTAATCCTCGGAGGTCCAGCGCACCTCGACGCCGCGCTCGCCTGCCATCCGTTCGATGAGGTGGCTGATCTTCTGGTCGGCATAGCGGTCGTGGGCATCGCGGACCCCCGTCCGCCTGCCGAACAGCGCGTCGGCCTCGTCGAACAGCAACACCGCGCCGTCGCGCTCCGCCGCGTCGAACACCGCGGCAAGGTTCTTCTCCGTCTCCCCGATGTAGCGCGACACGACCTGCCCCAGGTCGACGGTGCGCAGATTCGCCGACGCGGGGTCGGGGCGCGTGAGGATCCGCCCGGCGAGGGCATCACCGACCGGCGGGTCCCCGGCCGCGACCTGGGTCTGCAGACTCAGGCGGTGGACGTCGAACTCGGCGGGCCTCACCGTCGCGACGAAGAGCTCGAGGATCAGGTGACCCGCCTCGACGTCAGCCTGAGTCATCGTCTCACCCAGTCCGCACCGCACGCCGTACGCATGCTCCGGCTTGGCGCCCTGCAACGCGCCCCGGCGCCAGAGGTCGACCAGAAAGTTCTCGACCATCGTCCTCACCCGCACCCACAGGGCTGCGTCATTGCGCTCGAACACGGTGAACCTCAGCCCCGCGGCCACGGAGCCGAGGACGTGGTCGGTGAGGCGACGGACCGAGAGGTACCGCTTCGCCGGTTCGGTGCTCTCCGCGCCGGCGAGGGTGCGGGCACCCCACACCAGCCGGCCGCGACCCGGGAACTGGCGCAGGGCGTTCACGCCGTCCTGGGCGAGCAGGTCGCTCGCCGCGCCGTCGAGGGCTTCGGTGAGTCCGTCGATGCCGTGCAGAGCGACGTTGGCGGGCGCCTTCCACACTCCGCGCTCGGCGTCGGTGCGTGCGATGGCCCCGGCCACGGCGCCCGACGGCGGCACCGCCACCCCGCCCACCACGAGCCACGGATGGTAGGCAGCGGCCCGCTCGCGGTGCGGGCCCGCCTGCTGCACCCCGGACCTGGTTTCGGAGTCGAACGGGCCGGCGGGCAGGTCGAGCAGCATCACGGCGCGGCGTGCCGCGCAGAGCGCGAGTGCGGCGCTCACCTGCGGCTGATGGGCGGCCGTCAGACCGGGAATCGCGAGGACCGTCACATCGCTGTCATCGAGGGCGTGAATGCCCCCCGCGCCGTCGGTGGGGACCAGCTGCTCAGGGGCAGGGCCTGCGGCCCGGACCACGATCGCACTGCTGCCGCCGTTGGCGAAGAACAGGTCGACGGCGTGACCCAGCGGCTGGTCGACGCCCAGGCTCGGCCCGAAGAGGGCGTGATACTCGCCCGGGCTGGTGACCGTGACCGGGGTGTCCACCGGACCGTCGCCGCAGGCCCCGACGAAACCCGTCACCGAGGTGGGCAGCGGCGGAATCGCCGTCGGGGCGGGGATCTCCTCGATGTAGGGCATCGTCTCAACCTCCGGGAGTCGGCGAGGGCGAGGCGGAGCCGACGCTGCCCCGCGCCAGGGCGCAGTCGTTGTCGGTGAGGGTGGGCGCGGCGGTGTCGGTGACCACGATCCCGAACTCCACGTCGGTGCAGGTCGCTCCCGCGATCGCCCCCGTCGAGGTGCCGCCGGCGATGATCGCCGCCCGCTTCGCCCCGGAGACGCGGGCACCCTCGACGATGGGCGCGGCGGACCCATCGATCTGGAGGCCGACCTCGCCCCCGCTGATGGTCGCGTCCAGCAGGGTGGGGCGCGCGGACTCGGCGACGGCGACGCCGATCCCGTTGCCATCGAACGTGGCATCAGTGACCGAGCCGTCGGACTCCCCCAGGAAGCAGAGGCCGCATTCGCCGTTGTCGGTGAACGTCGCGTTGACCACGCTCACCCGGTGGGCGCCGGCGACCGCGAGACCCGCCCACCCGTTGTCGCGGAAGGCGACGTTGGTGGCCTCGAACGTGGTGTGCCGGTTCGCGTCGTCGTCGCCGCCCACCAGCATGACGCCGGCTCCCCCACCGGTCTCGTCGGGCCGACCGCCCGAGAACTCGACGTCGCGAAGAATAACGGTGGCCGCCCCGCCGGCGACGAGCCCGGAGCCGGGGGCGGACGTGTCTCGGGCGACCGTCATCGAGCTGAGTCCGATGGTCTCGGCGGTGGCGACGAGGATCGCGGCTTCGTCGGCGCTGGAGGTCAGGCGGGTCTCGTCGATCCCCTTGCCCTCGAGCATGACCCCGCTGAGCAGGACCAGCGGCTCGGTCAGGTCCCAGGTGCCCTCGCTGAGGAGCAGGGTTGAGCCCGAGGGTGCTTCGGCGAGCGCCTCGGCGAGGTCGTCGTCGGGGTAGAGCGCACGCCGGACGAGTTGCTCGGGGATGCGTCCGTCGAGGCCGGCGACGAGCCGCGCGCGCACCGCCTCCGCCAGCGGCGTCTCTGCGCGGACCTCGTCGATGCTCGCGTCCACGTCGTCGCGCATCTGGGCGGCCTCGCAGTAGCGCTTCTCGACGGCCTCGCGCACCTCCGCGAGGGTGTCCTGGATTGCGTCGGCGTCGGCGTCGGCGCTGGGGGTGGGCGTGGAGGTCGCGACGGGTGACGCGGTGCTCTGCGGACCCGTGGGCTGCTCGTAGGAGTCGACGACGCGCTGGAGGGCGGCGCCGACCATGATGGCGAGGTCGCGGCAGTGGGCGACCGGCCAGACCGACGACGACGCCGACGGGGTGCCCGACGGGGTGGGCGAGGGCTCGGGGGCCGCGGTGCAGGCAATGAGCAGAGCGGACGCGAGGATCGACGTCGCCAGTCCCACTACGGCCTTCATGCGCTCACGCTACACGCAGTGAGGCAGCGGTTCGTCCATCCGCTTTGATGCGTTTGCGATGGTCTCCTGAGAGGAGCGACAGGTGCGACGTCTACTTCTTGCGCGGCTTGGTCGGCGCGGGAGCGGGCTCGGTCGGCGCCGGCTCGACGGGGTCGGTGGGCACAGGATCCGACGGCGCCGGCTCAACCGGGTCGGTGGGCACAGGATCCGACGGCGCCGGCTCAACCGGGTCGGTGGGCACAGGCTCCGTCGGGATCGGCTCAGACGCAGCGGGTTCAGTCAGCGTGGCGGCGGTCGCGCTGAGGGCATCGGGCGGGGTGTATCCGTCGGTGCGGATCCGGACCGAGTCGTAGGAGGCCGACCCCGCATCGACGATCAGGCCCACGCGGCCGTCGGCCAAGGCCGAGTTGTACGAGCGCGAGCGGATGAACTCGCCGTTGAGCACGAGCGACACCGACGCCCCCTTGATCGTCACGAGCATCGTGTAGGGCTGGCCGGCCACCAGGGTGCGGGCGACGACCTCGTCCGCGTACCACTGGCCCTCGGTGACGTGGCCGAACACGATGCGCTGCGCCGCCACGTCGAGGACGATGAACTTGTACTCGTCCATGCTGTAGAAGTCGTAGACGAGGCCGGCCACGGCGCCGGCGCCGAGGGTGAACGTCGCGGTGATCTCGAGGTAGGAGTTGGCCTCAAGCGTGTCGCCGAGGTCCAGAAGCGTCACGGCAGGGGTTGTCGTCGTCCCGGTCGACCCGAGCGAGCCACCCGACGCCGTCCAGGTGCCCTGCTCGACGTCCGCGGCCAGGCCGGCACCGTCGTCGAAGTTCTCGGTGACGTCCAGCGTGATCTGCGGCGGCAGGACAGCCACGGAGATGTTGTCGAACTTGCCGCGCGCCTGGTTGGACCCGACGCCGACGAAGCCCTTGTTCAGGCCCACCGCCACGCCGTCGATGATCCGAGGCGCGAAGGTGTACGTGAACGCCACGGTCCCGCCCAGCAGCACGGTCACGGTGGTGCCGTTGACCGCCACCAGCATGGTGTACCAGGTGTTGTACTTCACGCCGCCCGAGATGGAGCTCTGCACGTCGACGAACCAGCCGGCCGCTGTACGTCGACCCATGACCAGCTTGTTGGTGGACTGGTCGACGCCGGCGAACTTGAAGTCCGTGGGGCTGAAGTAGTCGAAGATGACGTAGGCGTTGGCCTTCCAGCCCGCCGTGGGCTTGGTCAGGAACACCTGTGCGTGGATCTCGTAGTAGATCGGCAGGTACTGGTCGATGTACCACACCGCCACCGCGTCGCCGGAGGTCGACGTCGCGGTCACGTTGAGCGTGCCGCCCTGAGCGACGAAGGTGCCGGAGTCCGCGAAGAACGCCTGGGCGCCGGAGTTGAAGTCGGCCGCGCGGAGGACGTCGCGCTTGCCGCCGGGCACGTTGCCGGGCTGCGGGTCGCGCGGACCACCGGTCTGCTCCTGCCAGAACTCGTCCTGCTGGACGATGAGGCCGATCTCGCCGAACGGCTCGCCGTTGCGGTCCTCAGTCATCGGGCCGGCCAGCTGAGCCACGGTGAAGTCCGCGCCCTGTGCCTCCGAGAGGTCGTAGAGGAAGTCGTAGAGACCCGGGGGCACCTGGCGGCTGACCGTGCCGAGGCCGAACGGCGCGAACGGCACGAGGTAGCTGTTGAACTCGCCCACCCAGTCGATGAGGCGGTCGCCGCCGGTGTTGCCGATGAGGATGTCGAGCCCGGCGCCACCGATGGCGCGATCCTCGTAGGTGGAGTGGGTGTCGGGCTGGTCGTTGAGTCCGCCGTTGGTGGTGAGATCGTCGTCGGCGTTGAGCAGGTCGTTGCCCCAGCCGCCCCACAGGGTGTCGCGGCCGGTGCCGCCGACGAGCCAGTCGTTGCCGTGGTCGCCGAAGATGACGTCGTCGCCGTCGGTGAAGACACCGCCGACTGGGCGCCCGTCGAGGTGCGAGAAGTTGAGGAACCACTCGCCACCGCCGAGCATGATCTTCTTCATCGGCGCGTACTCGTCGTAGAGCGGGAACATGCCGGTGGTCGGGTCGAAGCCGAGGAGGCTCCCGTCGTTGAACGGCACAGTGAAGTCGCTGCGGACGCCGCCCACTCCGTAGCCCTCGACAAGCGCCTCGGCGCCGGAGATGGCGTCGTCGCCGGAGCCGCCGTGGATGAAGTCGTCGTCCCAGCCGCCGAAGATGACGTCGTTGGCGTAGGCGATCGGGTTGAGCGGGTTGCTCCAGGCGCCGTCGGCGGCGAACGGGGTGAGGTCGACGGTCTTGTTGAGCTTGTCCGTCGGGTACAGGATCGCGGTCTGGACCTTGCCCGGCGTGTAGATGGTGCGCTGGGTGGTGGCTGCGATGCCGTTGAGAGGCTCCGCGGTGCCGTTGCGGGCGGTGAAGATGCGGCCGTCGTCGCCGAGGATGCCGTCGATGCCGGTGCCGCCGGAGATCCAGTCGTGTCCCCAGCCGCCGATGAGGTCGTCGTCGCCGGCGTCGCCGAAGATGACGTCGTTGCCGGCGCCGGTGTAGACGGTGTCGTCGCCGGCCTCGCCGTGCACCTCGTCGTCGCCGTAGATGTTGCCGGTGAGCGCCGCGGGCAGGAAGTCCGGACCGCCAGGCGTGTAGTCGAGCAGGTCGACGGCGCGCGGGATCAGGCGCTCGTTGGCGGGGCCGCCGTAGTTGTCGTAGTTGAACGCGAGGTAGCCGGCGCCGGCCGTGCCGTTGATGCCGACGAGCCGGAAGATGTTGCCGTTGTCGCCGACGATGGTGTCCGAGTCGCGGCCGTGACCGGCCGTGTCGTCGTTGCGACCGATGTCGGTGCCCGCGCCACCAAAGATGAAGTCGGCAGCATCGGAGCGCAGGTCGGACGTGATCAGCGAGAAGAGGCTGGAGTTGCCGCCGATGATGTCGTCGCGGCCGAGGTTGCCGAAGATCGTGTCGGCGCCGCCGCCGCCCTCGATGTAGTCGTCGCCGTCGGTGGTTGCCTCGAACGACGGGTTGAGCACCAGAAGGCCGTTGGCGTCGCGGGCCGCGGAGACGTCCTGGCCGCCGGTCAGTGCGGTGTCGATGGAGCCGTCGCCCTGGATGACGTCGTCGCCCAGCTGGCCGAAGATGACGTCGTCATGTGCGCCGCCGGCGATGTAGTCGTTGCCGTAGAGGTTTGTTGCGGTCGTCGAGGTGTGGTCGAGCAGGGTGATCCGGAAGTCGCTCCAGGGGGTCGCCCCGGCGGGGTCGTTCTGCCACGCGCCGGTGATTTGTGCGGTGCCCGCTGCGTTTCCGCCTGCCGTCGAGTAGATCTGCGTGCCGCCCAGGACGCGGAAGCGAGGGTTGGTGTGGTTGCCGAGTGTCGTGCGGCGGTCGAGAAGCACGTTGTCGCCGAAGATGAGGTCGCGACCGTCGCCGCCGTCGATGCGGTCGTTGCCGGTTCCGCCTATGAGGACGTCCTCGCCGCCCAGCCCTCGGATCGTGTCGGCTCCACCGAGGTAGTTGTCGCGGACAGTGACGACGGTGGAGGGACGGATGACGCCGTCGGTGAAGTCGTCCACGCCGCCATTGCCGGACTGCGCCACCAGCACGGGGGTGGCCCCGGAGACGTCGTGCCACTGCACCACGCCGCGGTCGCCGAAGATGACGTCGGCACCCTGGCCGCCGCGCAGATCGTCGTTGCCGTACCCGCCGAAGATGATGAGGGGGAGAGTGGAGGCGGTGCCGACCACGGTGTCGTCGTCGGTCAGGCCCACGGGCAGGATTGCACCGGTGGCAGGCACCTGGAAGGTCTGTGTGGCCGAGCGGGTGACCTCGACCACGACGTGAGCGGCCGAACCGTCGCGCTGGTTGGGCGCGGCGAAGGTGAGGGTGCTGCCGGTCAGCGTGATCTCGTTCGCGGCGAGCAGGCGGCCGTTGACCCACACGCGGTAGCCCACGAGGCCCGCCGTCGTCCCGAGTGCGAACGAGCCGACGCTCTGGACCGTCCACGACGTCAGGTGCAGCGTCACGACGACGGAGTCGCCGGGCACCAGCGAGTCGAACAGGCCGATGAGGGCGAGGCGCGAGCTCACGGTGTAGCGGCTCAGCGGGATGGTGGTGGTGCCGTTGACCACGACCGAGATGACGCGGTCGGCCGCGGCCGGCTCGTCCCCGTCGTCGAGATCCGCGTTCAGGTCGAGGAGGTTATCGAATGCACCCTGCGTGTTGAGGACGAAGAACCCGTCCTGGCCGGCCGTGAGGTTGACGGTGACGTGGTCGTTGCCGAGGCCGGTGTTGAGCCACGTGGTGGTGCGGACGTCGCTGCGCTCATGGGTGCCGTCGATGACGATGCGGTCGTCGAACCCGGAGGTCCAGATCCGGATGCCGTCGGCGAAGTTGCCACCGGTGGTCGCCGCTCGCCACGAGATGCCGGCGGGGGCGAGTCCGACGACGAAGATCTCGCCGGTGAGGGCCAGCGCGGCGTCACGTGCCCGGGCCGCGGCGGCAACGTCGGTGATCAGGACGTTGGTGTCGCCGGCGCCCGCGTCCTCGTCGCTCAGCAGCAGGGTGTGGCGGCCGGCGCCGAGGTCGAGGTTGAGGGTGCCCTCGATGAGGTCGAGGTGTCCGGCCAGGAACTGCGGCTTCTCGGTCAGGCCGACGTCGGCGCGCGAGGAGATGTAGACGCGGTCGTCGCCGATGCCGAACGAGACGTTGGTGATGGGCAGCGTGCCGCGGATGTTGAGCACGTCGTTGCCGGAGCCGAGCTGCAGGTTGAGCGTCTCGAGACCGAGGTAGCGGATGCCCGCGCGGGAATCGGTATCGACGGCGGCCGCCCCGGCGCCGAGCGCCGTGAGCTGGATGGTGACCGGCAGGGTGGTGGACTCGTTGACCTCGCCGCGGAAGCCGATGAGGTAGGTACCGCCGACGAGCCAGACGTACACGCTGGCCGCGCACCGAGTGTCGCCCGTCAGTCCGCAGCTCATCGAGACGCCCTCGTCGGCCCCTGTGGTGGTGGGGTACAGCAGCTTCTGCAGGGCGATCCGGACTGCCTCTGCGGCGGTGCCCACCGCGAAGGTCACCGCACCGATGCCGCTGGCCACGCCGCCCACGACCTGCGACAGCATGATCGTGAAGTGGGTGGCCCCGGCTTGGGGGGTGACGGAGTAGAGGCGGTCGAGCGGGCGGCCCAGCTCGTCGAGGGAGGCGCGCGGGGTCATGTCCAGCCCGGTGACGGTGTCCTGGGTCAGCCAGCCGAGGTTGTGGTTGTCGTCGCCGAAGTCACGCAGGGTGGCCACGTCGGTGCCGACGCCGCCCTCGAGGACCAGCAGCGCGCGCAGCAGGTCGAGAAGGCCCGTCGCGGTGCCGACGATGAAGCGGTCGTTGTCGGGGCGGCCGAGGCCGAGCGCGTCGGGGCCGCCGATGATCCTGGTGTGCCCGTCGACGGTGAGTACCGTGATCGTGTCGTTGCCGAGGCCGGCGTTGATCGTCGTGGTGCCCGCGTGGGTGCTCTCGACGGTGAAGGTGTCGTCGCCGTAGCCGAGCAGGATCTGCAGATCCTCGAAGTCGGAGTAGCGGATGCCGCCGAGCACCGGGCGGCCGGCCAGCGCGTAGTCGGTGGCCATGCCGAGGCCCGTGATGCGGGTGCTGGTCAGCACGCCGGTGTCGTTGGCCGGGGAATCCTCGTTGTGCACGATGAGGGTGTCGACCTGTGCCGACTCGATGGCGCGCCCGGTGCTGGCCGTCACCGGCTGCGGCTCGGTGGACGTCTCGCCCGGCATCGCGATCGGCAGGTAGCCGTCCAGCGAGAGTTGCACCGGCGGATGCGGGTCGTCGCCACCGGAGACGTACAGCGGGCCTTGGATCAGGTGGGTGCGGCGGGCCGAGTCGGCGAACTCCTGCACGAGGCCACCGTCGACGTACGTGTCGTCGATTGCGCGGATCGTGACGGTCTGGGTCTTGAACCAGTTGGTGGGCTTGAACGTGAGAACCAGATTGCCGTCGCCGTCGAGGCTCTGGCCGGAGCCCAGGACGAACTCGAGCTGGATCTCGTAGCAGCCATCGGAGGTGGAGCAGTCGCCGCCGTACGTGTACGAGCGGATGGCCTGGATCGTGACCGTCACATCGGCTGTGGGGGCGGTGCTGAGACGCACGGTGTACTGGCCGGTGGCGCCGAACTGGCTACCGGTGGCGCCCTCGACGAGCCGGATGTCGCCGCCGACGGGCGCGATGACGACGCCCGGGGTGTCGCCGTCGTGCACCAGCACCGTGGCCCTGGGCACGATGGCACCGAGCAGCTCCGCCACGTAGACCTGGCTGACGCCGAGAGTGAAGGTGTCGGATGCCCAGGCGTCGATGACGGTGATGGTCGTGGCCGTGTTGGAGGCGATGGTGCGGTACGTCGCGGTTCCGTTGGCCCCCACGAGCCGCAGGAGCGCCCCGGCCAGGCCGCCGTTGACGGTGGGCAGCGTGACGCCGCTGAGTGTGACGGTGCGGTGGTCGCCGGAGATGGCTGTCACGGTCCCGACGATCTGCGTGCTCGTCGCGGGCGCGGTGTAACCGAGGATGGTGAACGTGTCTCCCGTGCCGGGCGCCACGTCCCATTCGCCCTCGATCTCGATGGTGGTGGCCGTGTTCCGCCAGATGCGCCGGACCTGGCCCGCGCCATCGCCGCTGGTGAGCACGATCAGGTATCCCTTGAGCACGCCGTCGGCCAGGCCGGAGGCGAAGGCGAACTCGTTCGGCACCGCACCCAGGCCCGTCACTGCGCCGGAGATGGCGTCGCCGGAGGTGACGGTTGCGGTGATGGCGGCAACCTGCTGGCCCTCGACGGCGGTGTCGTCCACGGCGCGCACACGGACCGTCTGCGCCGTGTCCCAGTTGGCCGTGGTGAAGGTGAGCGTCAGGGTCTCAGACCAGCCCGAACCGGTGAGCGACAACTGCAGCCCGTCGGGCGCGCTGACCAGGACGGTGACGGTGGCCAGGGGCCGCTGGGTCAGCCGGACCTCGTAGGTGGCGGTGGTGCCGCCGATGCCGCCAGTGGGTTCGACCACGCTGAGCCCACCGTCGGGCTCGACCACGGCCGCCTCGGGAGCGTCGTCGTCGAGCACGCGGACGAAGGTCGTCGCGACGAGGGCGCCGTCGTAGCCACCACCGGTGACGATGGCGTCGATCGGGTGCATGCGCTCGCCCTCGGCCGCCAGATCCTGCGTCGCGCGGACTCTGACCTCCTGCTGCGCGGTCCCTGTGAACGTGAGCGTGATGGACGTCTCCCACGTGCTGCCGTTCCAGAATTCGAGGGCGCGGGAGCGGCTCTGCGACAGCGGGTTCACCGCAGGCCCAACCAGGGTGACCAGGACGTTCGACGTCGGCGTGAAGGCGAGACGCACCAGGAGCACGCCCTCCTCGCCCTCGACAAGCACGAGTTGGCCACCGGCCGGCGCCACCACGACGGTGGGCTCGTCGTTGTCCATGATCTCGGCGGCGATGCCGTCGACGGGGATGCCGGTCCACGCGCTCACGGTGCTCTCCACCGAGTGCCTGATCAGGCCGGTGTGCCCGAGGAGGTCGTCGGCCTGGACAGCCACGCCCTGGCCGCCGATCTCGATCCGGTCGGATCCGAGTCCGCCGTAGATCGACAGCTCGACGGCCGGGTTCGTCGACAGCACGTGGAACACGTCGTCGCCCTCCATGCCGTAGATCGCGACGCGCTCGACATTGACGTAGCGCACCACGCGGCCGGCGCCGTACACACCGTCCGCCGTGATGACGAAGACGTCGTTGAACTCGGTGCCGATGAGGACCACCAGGTCGAAGCCGGAGCCGCCGTCGATGTTGACCGGCGCGTTGGAGGCGTACTGGATGAAGTTGCGGCCCTCGCCGGCGTCGAGCGCCGTGAGTTCTGATTCGTGGACGAAGCTCCGGATGATGAACGTGTCGTCCCCGGCCTCGCCGTAGAGGTTCAGGGTGGCGACGTTGCGGAACACCTCGAACACGTCGTCGCCCGAGCCGCCGTACACGTGCGCGGTGAAGGACACGCCGTTGGTGAGCCAGCCTCGGGTGGAGGCGAAGAAGTGCTCGGTGAAGTAGGCGGGGTCTGCCGTCGCGGATGTCGGGAGGGAGAAGTCGCCGAAGCCCAGGTGCGCCTGCACGGTACCGGGTGTGGGGGCGGTGATCGCATAGCCCGTGTAGAGCTGGCCGAAGCGGAACACGTCGTTGCCGGAGCCACCGGTCACGGTGAGGACCGACGAGGTGTCGTCGAAGGCGAAGGCGTCGTCGCCCGCCAGACCGTCCACGAGCACGCCGCCAGTGATGGTGGCGCCATACGTGACGATCTCGGCGTCGATGAACCAGTTGCCCGAGGCGCGGTTGGACAGCTGCGCGATCATCCCGCGGCGGAACAGGAACGTGTCGTCCAGACTGGACCCGTTGACGGCCAGGACATTGGTGCCGCCGTCTGCCACGTCGATGACGTCGATCCGGCTGTTCCCCACACCGAACAGGTCGATCAGGTAGTTGTCGGAGTTGGCCCCGCCGTCGAGGGTCAGGCGCTGGCCGTTCATCGGATTGCTGCCGACGGGGCCGGGGACTGCGTTGACGAGCAGCCAGTCGTTGCCGGCCTGGCCCTCGATGACGGTGGTGCCGGACAGGGACTCGATGTTGACGCGGTCGTCGCCGGGGCCGGCGTGCACCTTCGTGAGACCGGCGTGGGTGCTGTCGACGTTGAGGACGTCGCTGCCGGAGCCCAGGGTGAGGTCGAGGGTCTCGAACAGCGAGTAGTCCACTCGGCCGTCGGTCATCCGCAGGACGCTGGGCGCCACGGTGGCGGGAAGCAGCGGGTAGCCCGTCACGGGGACGACGGTGAGCGTGTGGCCCCATCCTGCGGTGTCGGCGAGGGTGCCGGTCCACTGGACGGTCCAGCGCCCGCCGGCCTTGGTGACCCGGACGTTGTTCTGGCCGACGAGGTTGCCGAGCAGTTCCTGCATGCGGGCGGCGGAGGTGTCGAAGGCCAGCTGGCCGGTGGTGCCGACACCCGCGACGTTGAGGGCGAAGCGGCCGTCGACGGCGCCGAGGACGCTGACGACCTGGACCAGGCTCGGCTTCGGGGAGCCGCCGGTCATGCCGAGGCCGGAGACGCTGGTGCCGGTGAGGACGCCGATGCGGTCGAGGACGGTGCCGGCGTCGTCGAGGTAGAGGGTGTCGGTGCCGAGGCCGCCGGTGATCGTCAGGGGTGCGGTGATGCCGACCAGGTCGCCGCCGACGCCGGTGAGCGTCGAGGAGATGCGCACGATGTCGTCGTCGTCGCCGGTGTGGACCGTGGTGATGCCGGCCACGCTGCGCACGACGACCAGGTCGGCGCCGTTGCGGGTGGTGAGAGCGGTGCTGCCGGCGTGGGTGCTGTGGATGGTGAAGGTGTCTCCGCCGGAGCCGAGGTCGATGGTGAGGAACTCGACGCCGCTGTAGGTGATGCCGACGGCCATCCCGAGGCCTGTGATCAGCGTGGAGGTCAGGTCGCCGGTGTTGGCCGTGGTGTCGCCGGTGTCGTCGACGGCGAGGAGGTCGTTGCCGGTGATGGCACCGGGGCCGGTGCCGCCGATGACGGTGAGCTTGGCGTCGACGGCGTCGACGGTGCCGCCGGTGTTGGTCCACACGCTGCCCGTGGTGCCCGCGCCGGCCGCGTTCGAGCCGACCGCGATGGTATCGGTGTGCTCGCCGGTGTTGAGGAGGGTCTCCACCTGGAGGGCGCGGATCGCGATCCGGTCGCCGCCGGTGAGCGTGTTGATCTCGACCAGTTCGACGCCGCCGTAGGTGATGGTGCCGATGGTGCTCATGGTGCCGGTGGCGAAGGAAACGCGCCGGATCCGGTTGGCGTGCGTATCGGTGGGCGGGCTGCTGACCACGTCGAGGATGAGGTCGTCGGGCGCGGTGGTCCCCTGAACGACGACGCGGTCGGTGCCGGCGGAGCCCTGGACGTGGACGGCGAGGCCGGTGGAGCCGGTGAGCTCGATGCGGACGAGGTCGTTGCCGAGCCCGGGGTCGAGGAACGCGGTGCGGGTCCACGGGTCTACCTCGTAGGTCAGCGTGCCGACCTTGACGCGGCCGTCGACGTCGCCGACGAGGATGGTGGTGGCGCGGTCGCCGGTCGAGGTGAGCCGCACGAAGGCGAACTGGTCGTCCAGGGCCTCGACGACGGCGCCCGCCGCGAAATCGAGGCCAGCGACGATGCCGACGATGAACACGTCGTCGTAGAGCCCGAAGTCCACGCCCTCGAAGGACTCGACGAGCGTGTTGGTGCCGCCCTCGTCGTCGAAGGTGTCCCGGCCCAGGCCGCCGGTCACGGTGTCGTTGCCGCCGCCGAGGAAGAACACGTCGTCGAACCGCGAGCCGATCAGCACGTCGTTGCCGTCACCGACGGTCCCGACGGTCGAGTCGTCGTCGCCGTCGAGGATGAGCGCCAGCTGGTCGACGGTCACGGCGGAGGCGTCGATGGTGTCGTTGCCGGCCATGCCGCGGACGACGAGCCGGTCGCCCTGAGAGCGCACGCCACCGGCGATGTAGACGGTGTAGCCGATAGAGCCGGCCAGCGTCACGGTGGTGCGGGTGCCGGTGGAGACGCCCACGTGCGTGCCGAGGGTGAAGCTGTCGGCACCGGTGGAGCCGAGCACGTTGACGACGTCGAGGCCGCCGCCACCGAGCTGGAGTTCGATGCTGGTGAGGCCGGAGCTGTTGCCGTTGATGTTGTTGAGCGTGATGACGTCGGATCCGGCGGATGCGTCGAGGCTCAGGCGCTCGATGTCGAAGGACTCCTTGGTGGTGCCACCGAGCGTGTGGCGGAGCAGGTTCGTCGACGGGTTGGTGATGGTGTAGGTGTCGCTGCCGTCGGTGAGGAGCAGCTCCAGGGTGTCGGTGCCGTCGCCGCCGACGATCGGGCGGGTCTCGGGGCTGGCGAAGATCGCGTGGGTGGCGCGGATGAGGTCGTCGCCGGCGCCGCCGTCGTAGAGCGCGGCCGGGCCTTGCAGGGTGTCGTTGCCGCCGTCGCCGTACAGCTTGGCGTTGGGCGTGTTTCCGGTGAGGGTGTCGTTGTTCGCGCCGCCGTAGAACCGGACAGTGCCTGTGCCTGTCTGGGTGATGATGTCATCGCCACCGCCGCCGTCGACCACTGCGGATGCGAAGTTCGTCACCGTGAGGCGGTCCGCGCCGTCGCCGCCGCAGAGGATGCTGCCGGCGAAGGTCGACGGGTTGGTGGCGCACAACGCCGAGTCGCTGGACGGTGTGCCCGATGGCAGTGCCGCGGCCGGGGAGCCGGCGAGGACGATCGTGTCGTTGTCCGCTCCGCCGTCGAGCAGCACCGGGATCTTGACGCTCGCGTCCACGGTCACCGAGTCGACTCCACTGCCGAAGTAGCCGTAGACGCGGGCCACGTGCAGGTACGTCCTGGTGTAGCCGAAGGCGGTGATCTGGATGGTGGCGCGCCCGTTGCCGTCCAGGTTGCCGAGCTGCTCGATGAGGACGGTCTCGTTCTCCACCGTTCCGGAGACGTTGCGGGCCTGCCGCTGAGGCAGCGCGCCGACGTTGAGGTACAGCTGGGTGTCGCTGGCCTCCCAGGCGCGCAGGTTGCGGTAGGTACCGGAGGTGTCCGGGTCGGCCAGATAGTCGGTCCGTCCGTTGCTGGCCAGGTAGGGCGTGACGGGGAACCGGACGGTGCCGATGGTGAACGTGTCGCTGCGCGAGTACCACGAGCCGAGGACCTTGAACCGCACCGTGATGCGGAACTTCAGCGGCACGTCGCCGTTGATGTCGGCTTCGCGGGAGTCGGCACTGACCGACAACTCGAGGCCCACACCGAGGCTGATCTCGAAGATCTTGAAGTCGAAGTACACCTCGACGCTCGCCGAGCCGCCGATGAACAGCGTGTAGTAGGTGATTCCCCACGCGTCCTGGTGCTTGAGGAAGGAGACCTCCAGCGAGAAGCTGCCGCGGATGCCCATGAAGCTGCCACCCAGTTGCATCCGACCGGAGAGCTTGAGGCTGAAATCGCCCTCGGAGCTCAGGAAGATCGACCCGCTGAGGTTGAAGCCGAAGAAGTCGAGGCTGGCATAGGCGTTGAGGTACCACGAGCCTTCCTGGAAGGTGCACGGCACGTTCTCCACGCAGGGCCGCGGGCGGCCCACCTCGATGGTGAAGCCCGCGTTGAAGCTGAACAACTTGAGCAGGGTGACGGATCCGGTCATCTCCAGCTTGAAGCCCTGCTCGACTCCCTCTCGAACCTCACCCGTGGTGTTGAGCGACAGCGTTCCAGACGCGCTCAGGCTGAAGACGAACGCGTCCGCCGAGGCGCTGACGGACACGCGCATGACCACGCCGTCGCTGTAGATGCCCGCGATGCCGTTGGCGGAGAACTTCAAGCCGGCCAGGTCGAACGCGACGCCGAAGGCCATGACGAAGGAGCCGCCGCCGAGGCGGATCTCGGCGAAGCCGCTGCCCTTGGCGAAGCCGAGGAAGTTGATGGACCCCTCGATCCGCAGCTTGAGGCCCGGCTTGACGGTGGTCGACCCGAGGACGGCGTCGGCACCGGTGGTGTTGAGTTCCAGCAGCGCGGACGCGGCGAACCCGAGGTCGATGGAGGCGCCGAAGTTCGAGTTCAGCGAGATGTCGATCCGCGCGACCAGGCCCTTCGAGGTGATGGAGAAGCCGGAGTCGACGATGGACAGGGTGCCGAGGATGGGCAGCGTGGCGCTGCCGTTGACCACCAGCGTGATGCCACCCGAGCTGAGCGTGAAGACGACGTGCCCGAAGATGTCGAGGGCGTTGCTGATGACGACCGAACCGTACATCTCGATGCGGAAGCCCGCGACGACGCCGAGCGTCTCGTTGGCGACCACGAGGTTGCCGCCCACGCGCTTGAACCCGCCGAACACCTGGCGCCCGCCGACGTTGGCGGTCTCCAGCTCGTAGGTCTGGATCGTCTGCTGCGTGGCGAAGCTGTTGATCTCAAGAAGGAACTGGCCGTTGAGGCTGACGCCCGGAATGGAGTTGGCGCCGAGCGTGAGCTGCACGCGGCCGACGATCCCCGTGCGCGGGCCGATGTAGACCGCGAGATAGAGGCTGCCCGTGAGAGCGCCGAGGTACTGGATGGTGGTGCCGACCGCGCCCTCGATCTGGATGAACGCGCCCTCGGCGTTGACGCCCGCGGTGAGCTTGATCATGCCGGTCAGGGTGAGGATGCCGCCGATGGTGAGTTCGGCCTCGACGATCGCGGTGATGTACACGCTCGGGAGCGCGCCTGGAATGGGCTGGCCGTCGAGTCCGGGCGCCGACGCCGGGATGATGAACGTGGGCGACTGGCCGGGCAGCAGCAGCGGCAGGAACGCCGTCGGCACCGTGAACGACTGCTCAGCCATGGTGGTGTTGAAGATCACCGAGACCGAGCCCCTGGCGGAGAACAGCGTGCCGACGTCGGGCAGGCCGATGCCGACGCCGCTCGAGACCTTGATGCTGCCCGCAACGCCGAAGAACGGGAGGCCGTTGCGCGTGCCGGCGACGAGGATGAGCACGCCGGTGACCGAGCCGTACTCGAGGCGGGCGGATCCGGAGCCGAACGACAGCGTGCCGGTGAGGAAGATGTCCATCCGCGGGTTCGAGCCCATGGAGATGTTGAGGTAGACGCCGCCCTGGACCCGCATCAGCTCGGTGCCGCCGGGCTTGAGGACCAGCTGGCCGACGATCTGGAAGCCGAAGCTGAACGGCTGCAGCACGAAGGTGTCGGTGAGGTCGCTGCCGCCGGGGCCAACGCCCTTGAGGGTCAGGGTCTCGGTCTTGACCTCGTTGGTGAGGTTCATCCGCAGCTGCGCCGACCCGCCGAGGAACAGGCCGTACTTCTCCAGGCCGGAGAAGTTGGTCTCGATGCTGGCCACGCCCCAGAGCTGCGGGATCGGATGCATCGGGTTGGTGGTTGAGGTGCCGATCACGAGCACGAAGCGGCCGGCGGTGGCGCCGATGGTGCCGAGACCGTAGACCGAGATCTGGCCCTGGAACGTGAGGATGAACGACTTGCGGTTGAAGTCGATCTCCAGCACGACCTCGGCGGTGATGTGCAGCAGCGGCTCGGGCAGGAGTTCGGCGGCCTGCAGCAGGATGCCGCCGGACAGCTCGATGAAGAACGACTGCCCCTGCTCGATGACCTTGATGGTTTGCGCGGAGCCCTCGGCCAGGTTGCCCGCGGAATCGGCCCAGGCACCGGCGTGCAGCGTGACGGTCAGGGTGCCGGCGGCCATGGTGCCGGTCTTGGTGTACGAGTAGTAGGCCAGGCCGCTGCCGTTGGCGTTGTCGGCGCCGAACCAGACGTCGACGAAGGTGAGGCCGGTGAGGCCCGCGCCGCTGAGCGTCAGGTCGTTGGAGCCCAGCGTCGAGGTGTTGACGGTGGTGCCGAAGGTCGGGGCGAGGCGGACCGACACCCAGAATCGCGGCAGGATGACGGCGGCGGTGAGGTTCGACTCGGGCGTGGGCGCCGTGTGGTCGGCGGCGGCGTACAGCGTGCCCTGCGCGCTGCTCCACGAGCCGTCGATGAACGTGATGGCGAGGTCGCCCGACGTGTGGCCGAAGAAGAAGTAGCGGAACGTGTTGCCGCCCAGCCACATGGCCGCGCCGATGACGGTGAGTTCCTTGCCGCCGGCGGTGATGGTGACCTCGGCGTCGGCGTCGGTGATCGTGGCGCGGTCGACGGCGACGGTGCCGGGGAAGTTTGCGAAGGTGATGTCCACCCAGCCGCGACCTTCGAGGTCCTTGGCGTCCACGACGGAGCCGGCTCCGGGGTTGGCGGGAGCCGAGGTGGGAGCGGCCAGGATGAGTTCTTCGGTCTCGGCGGCGTTGAGGTTGCCGCCCAGGTCGGCGAAGCGCCCGGCGAGGAACGTCACGGTGTACTTGCCGAGGCCGAGGGTCGCGGTGAAGCTGTAGCGGTACACGTCGGACGTGCCGACGCGGACGGGGGCGCCGAGGGCGATGAGGGTGCCGTCGGGTGCGCGGAACTCGAGCTCGTCGCCATTGATGGTGGTGTGGTCGATTCCGAAGCCGGAGGTGCCGGCGAAGCGGATCTCGAGGTACTTGAGGGTGTTGAGGCGGTCGCGGCCGATTGTGGCACCGTTGACCGGCTGGGTGGTCTCGCCGGACTCGACCTCGACGGTCTCAGGATTGTCGACGATGGGCACGGTGCGCACGACGTCGGCGGTCGCGCCGACCACCCGGAAGGTCTGCTGCGTGGTGGTGCCGGCGGGTGGGCTGCGTCCGGAGCCGTCCTCGACGTTGGCCAGCTGGAAGGTGATGATGACCTGGCCCGCGACGAAGGTGCCCTCGAACATGTAGCGCCAGGTGTTTCCGCCCAGGTCCGCCGCGTAGAGGTACGTGAGGCCTGCACCCGATCCCGCACCGCTGATGGTGAAGTCGTTCGACCCGATCGTGCCGGCCGAGATGGCGTACGGCAGCTTGGTGGTCGGGTTGATCGGCGGGAGGTAGGTGACGTCGAGGTAGGTCTGGGTGCGGCTGCGGACCACGGCGGTTCCGGTGCCGGTGCCGAAGGTCACGTCGGCGGGCACTCCGACCTGCGTGCCGGTGGCGGGTGCCGCAGCCGTGGAGGCGGACTCGGCGCCGCCCGCGGCCACGAGGGTCCAGCCGCCACTGGTGGCGGCGCGGACGACGACGGCGTCGCTGGCGAGCAACGTGGTCCCGAGCGTGTAGCGGACCCAGACCACCCCGTCGATCGTGCCGAGGTAGGTCGCGCCGGTGATCGTGACGAGCGTGCCGTTGACCGTGACGGTGATGTCGTCGGTGCCGATGCTGGTGAGCTTGATGGTCATGCCGGTCGGCGGCGTGAGCGGAACGTCGACGAAGTTGCGGGTCTCGCCGACGATCGACGTCGTGAGCAGACCTGCCGCGGTGGCGGCCAGGACCGGCATACCCATGGCGGTGAGGCTCACCGAGACGGGTCCCCCGGCAAGGGTGGGATCGTCGCGGAAAACGTGGACGGGGACGGTGAGCGTCAGCCCGCTCAGCCCGATCGTCCCGCTCGGGTCGACGACGACCGTCCATCCCGACGGCGCGGTGAAGGTGAGGCTCGCCAGGAAGGCGGCGCTGCGGATGGTGTCGGCGTCGTAGGAGTACCCGGTCGGCGCCGTGGGGAGGGTGAAGCTCAGGGTCTGGGACTTGGCACCCTGCCCGGCGGTCATGCTGACGGACCCACCGGACAGCGCTACGGTCGCGGCGCGGTAGCCCCAGCTGTCGGCGATCGGCAGCAGCGACACGGCGAAGCCGGTATCGAAGGCGCCGGTCAGCCAGTAGCGGAAGCGCAGCACGCCCGAGGGAAGGCCGTCGGTGAGCTGCACCGTGGGCCGCGACAGGTCGAGCTGGATGGTGCCGAGGCCGCCGCCGAACAGGTCGAACTCGGGCGCGAGGTCGAGGATGGTGGCGACGTCGAGCGAGACGCCCGACCCGGGCTCGGTGTAGTCGACGTCGATGAACGTGCGAGGCGCGACGGTGATCACCTGACCGGCCTGCGAGCCGGCGGTGACCGTCCCGGTGTAGCTCACCTGCGCGGCGGTGAGCGCCGCCGTCAGCGCGCCCGAGCCCACCGTCGTCACGGTGACGGGGATGCGGAACTCGCCGGGCACGTCGGTGGCCGTGATGGCGGCCGCGGTGTTGCGGGTGAGGACCCAGCCCGTGCCGCCGAAGCTGAAGCCGTTGAGGCGCGAGATGACCGAGTCGGGGTCGACGGTGAAGCCGACGGGCACGCCCGCCTGGCCGCCGGTCGGGAACCGCACTGCCACGCTGCCCGCGCCGGTCTCATCAGGGGCGTCGGTGACGGTCAGGGCGGTGGTGAGGGTGAGGATGAAGGACCAGGAGCCGGGGAGGAAGGTGACGGTCACGTCGCCCGTGGCCGCGAACCGGCCGGTCAGCCAGTAGCGGTAGGTCATCGTCGTCGACGTGCTGCCGGTGAGGGACGGGGCCTGTCCGGCATCGGGGCGGGCCGTGCCGACCCCGGCGCCGCCGAGCGTGAACTCGGGCGCGAGGTCGGTGATGGAGGCGGGGTCGATGGTGAACAGGGCGGGCTTGGTGAACGTGATGTCGATCCAGCCGCGGCCGTTGAGCACGTTGATGTCGATGGCCGCGCTCGGCGTCGGGTTGGCGAGGGTGGCCGTGGTGCCGACGACCGCGAATGTCAGCGTGGTGAGCGCGTTGCCCGCGCCGGTAGTGGTGCCGGAGGGGGTGGTGACGTCGGCGTTGCGGACGGTGCCGGCCGCGAACGTGAGGGTCCAGGTGCCGAGGGCGAGGTCGGCGGAGCCGATGTCGTAGCGGAAGCGGGTGATGCCGCCTGCCTGCACGGCCGCGAGGCGCAGGGCGTCGTCAGTCATGCCGGCCCTGGCCAGGATGTTGAGCCGGGTGCCGTCGGGCCGGGTGGCGTAGGCGCCCGTGGCGTCGAGCTGCAGCGGGACGAACGCGATGCCGTCGGCGGTGGTGACCGAGACGATGGCCGTGGGCACGACGGTGACGGTGCGGCCGGGGAGGGTGAAGGTCGTCGTGCCGTCGAGGATCCTGGCCGCGTTGAGGGATGCGCCTGGCGGTGGGGTGTAGACGACGTCGACGGACTTGGTGCCGGCCTGGTTGATGACGGAGTGCTGGACCGTGCCGCCGCTCACCGACGGCGCGCCGAGCGTGACGGTGGGCGCGGTGGCGGTGGCGACGGGGTCGGGCAGGGTGGCGACGTCGAACGTGACCTCCTGGCCGGAGGAGTTGCGGAAGCCCATCTTGAGCTTGCCGTAGAGCGTCAGCAGGCGCACCTGGTCCGGGATGTCGGCGAGGAACAGGATGACGACGCTGCCGGTGGCCACCTTGGACAGGTCGGCGTAGAGGCGGCCGCTGATGGAGATGTTGTCCGCGGCGAAGTTGAGCTTGCCGATGACGAGGAACTTGCCGTCGGTGGAGATCTTGACGGTCACCTGCCCGTTGAACACGGCCTGGGAGGTGTAGATGGAGTAGATCTTGGCCGAGCCGGTGATCACCATGGGCGAGGTGAACGCGGCCGCGAACCCGCTCTTGCTCGGATCAGCAGCGAGGGCCTTGGCCTGGTTCGCCACCTGGGTCTGGAGGTTGGCCAGCCACTGGTCGGCAGTGAGCACGGTGGGAAGCTGGAAGGCCGACGAGCGCAGCGCGAACGGGTCCTCGATCGACGGGAGGGTGGTGAAGAACTCGACGCCGCCATAGAAGTCGTTGATGGACAGGCCGGAGTTCGGCTCGAGCAGGATGCCGCCGGGCACGTTCGCGGAGATCGCGACCGCCAGCGGGCCGAGCTCGGACAGGCCGAGGCGGATGCCGAAGCCCGCCAGGCCGGCGATGGAGATGCTGCCCTCGAGGCCGAAGTAGAAGATGCGCTGGGCCACCGCGGTGGTGGTGTCGAACACACCGATGATGTTGTGCGTGGCGTCGAGCTTGAGGATGCCGCCCACCAGGCTGGCCGACACGTCGCCGCCGAACATCTTGCCCTTGACGCTGACGGCCAGGGCGTCGAGGCCGATGATCGGGAACTTGCCCTCGGCGAGCAGCGACGGCTGGATCCGGATGCCCTGGATGGCGCCGGTGACCTGCACGCCGGGCAGGCCCTGGATGCCGGTGACGCTGGCCGAGAGGATGAGCACGAAGTCGGCCGGGCGGCGCTCGACGTCGTCCCAGGTGATGCCGATCGCGTCGATCCTCACGGGCAGGAACGACGGCCACTTGAAGCTCTCACCGGTGGCCGAGCCGATGGAGATGAACACGCCGAACCCGGGGAGGGCGTCGAAGGACCCGTTGCCGAGGATGGCGAAGTTGCGGCCCTCGCCGCTGAGCTGCAGGGAGCCGATGGTCACCTTGGCGCCCACGGAGCCGAAGCTGGCCATGATCTGGGTTCCGGTGGCGCCGGTGTCGAGGCGGAAGTCGCGGGCGGTCAGGGTCACGTAGGTGCCGAGGCGGATCTCGAGCGTGTCGACGGTGAGCTGGAAGCTGTCCACCACTCCGTTGGTGAAGCTCAGTGCGATCCGGAACGCCTCGTCGTCGGGCGTGCCGTCCTGGCGCTTGTCGTCGGCGGTGTTGCGGTCGGTGAGCGTGGCACCGAAGGACTTGCCGGGGAACAGCTTCGCGCCACCGGTGGCGATGTAGATGATGCCGGTGAAGCCGGCCTTGCCGTCGGTGGTGGGCACGCCCGCCACCGGGAAGCGGACGTCGAGGCCGGAGATGCCGATGCGGATGTCGTCGAGTTCGAGGATGCCGCCGAAGGTGATCTTCTTGTCCGCCGACGTGGGCGTGACGGCGTTGCCGTCGGGGATGGCGGGCAGCCCGTAGGCAAGCTCGGCGGTGCCGAGGCGGAAGCCGTTGCCGAAGATGGTGAGGCCGGGGATCTGACCGGCGGTGAGGGTGGCGTCGTTGTTGCGGCTGATGTTGGACTTCAGCGCCGGGTCATAGGGGCGCAGGGTGCCGGTGACGCCGAAGCTCGGGAACGTGATGGTGGCGGTGTTGATCCGGATGATCTCCTGGGTGGCGTCGGCCTTCGGGTCGTAGCCGAACCGGATGCCGGTGGCCTGCAGCCGCGCGACCTTCGGGATCTGCGCGTCGAGGGAGGCGATCTGGATGTTCCACTTGCCGGTGGGGGCGATGTCGACGGTTCCGCCGAGCAGCCCGAACACGTCGACGGCGATCTCGAAGGAGCCGAGCAGGCCGAGCAGGTCGACTGTGACGCCGGACTGCGTCTGGGCGGCGGTCTGCTGTCCCGGGGTGGCCGGGTCGCCGCCGAAGGCGAGCGAGGCGCGCTGGACGCCGAGGGTGACGGAGAGAACCAGTTTGCTGTTGGAGAAGCCGAATCCGCCGAGGCCCACCGTCGGGCCCTGCAGGGTCAGCGGCCCCATGGTCATCGGCCCATCGGTGGTCTTCTCGCCGATCGGGGCGGTGCTCAGGGTCAGCGCGAGGGTCTGCACCTGGTTGTAGACGTAGGTGCCGCCGTCGATGCTGCGGGACCGGCCCTCGAGCATCTGGATGGTGACGGTGCCGGCGCCGGAGAAGAGGCCCAGGGTGTTGGTGGGGGTCTTGTCCTTGAGGAAGTAGCGGAAGGTGACCGAGGTCGCGCCGGGAGTCCCGCCGGCGATCAGGACGGGTGCCCCGAGGACGTCGGGGGTGGTGCCGCTGGTGTACTTGAGGTCGCCGACGGGGCCGGTGATCGTGAACGGTGCGAGGCTGGAGTTGCCGAGGAAGTCCTTGTCGATGGGGAGAACCTTGTCCGTCGCGTCCTTCGCCACGGAGGTGTAGGTGACGTCGAGGTAGCCCTGCGCGTTGAGCTGCTGCACGCTGATGGTGGCGGCGGGCAGCGACGCGATCGGGCCGGGCTTGGTCTGAGTCCCGGTGGCCTGGAACGTGTAGAACTGTTCGACGGAGCCCAGCAGGCTGCCGATCTCGGCGAACGGGCTGGTCGCGGCCTCGGCGATGACGCGGCCCGCGATGAACCGGACACTGACCACGGAGGTTCCGCCGGGCAGGGTGAGGGAGTAGGTCCACCTGTTGAGCCCCGCCGCCACGGGCGTGCTGAGGACGAGCGGGGTGGTGCTGCCGCTGACCAGGACCTCGAGCTCGTCGCCGTTGACCGACGACGTCCTGATGCGGCCCGACGACGTGGTGTACTGCACGGTCAGCGCGGTGACACCGGAGGCGACGGTCCCGCGGACCGGGGTGACGAGGTTGCCGGTGACCAGGACGGGGATGGCGGCGGTCGGCGCGGCGATGGGCGCGGTCGGGAACAGCTTGAAGTCGGTGACGGTGAAGCGACCCAGCTGGAACCCGGTCAGCGGGGAGATGGTGAACGTGGCGGAGCCGGCGAGGCTGACGATGTTGGTGGTGTCGATCCGCACCGTGACCACGGCGTTGAGCAGCGCGAGGTCCAGCGTGCCGTTGGGCTGGCGGCTGATCCGCAGGGCGCCGGACAGGGTCACCATGTTGGCTGCGGTGATCTGCACGCCGGTGGCGAGCAGGTTGAATGCTCCGGCCTCGAGGTTGCCCGTGAGGCTGCCCAGCGTGCCGGGGTTCAGCGCGTTGGTGGAGGTGTTGACCTCGAAGGTGACGGTGCCGCTGATGCCGAGGCCGTCGAGGCCCAGCAGGCCGATGGTGCCGGTGGCGCGCATCGCCCACCCTCCGGCGTCGCGCAGGAACACGATGGAGGCGTTCTTGATCAGCAGGCCGATCGCGTCCGGATTGACGACGCCGTTGCGCCGGAGCGGGCCGGAGCCGATGAAGATCTCGAGGCCGGTGCCGGAGAACGAATTGCCGTCGATGACGAACTGGCCGGCGCGGATCTCGAGGACGTTGCCGAAGGTGACCTCGATGTCCTGGGCGATGAAGGCGAACGTCTGCGCGGCGGTGGCCTTGACGGTCAGCGTCTCGTCGCCCACCACGATGGACTGGTCGACGTTGGCGCCGGTGGTGTTGAAGATGAAGCCCACGGACCCGCCTGCGGTGACGCCGCCGCCGGCGGCCTGGGCCGTGCCCATGATGAGTCCCGCGACGCCGCCGGTGGTGGTCATCGAGACGGGCGTGCCGGAGTCGACGTCCACGTTGGGCGGGAAGATGACGATGAAGCCGGAGCCGGAGACGATGCCCGGGTTGTTGGCCGCGGAGATGCCGCCGATGTCCTGGGTCTCGCCGATGCTCACATTGGCCAACGCGATCCGGGAGATGGCGGTGGGTCCCTCGCCGAGGCGTTCGAAGGCGAAATCGGCGGTGATGAAGAACACCTGGTCGGCCGTGGGGGCGGGGTTGTCCTGGACGACGAATTCGACGGTGATGCCGGTGGCGGCGACCCGGAGGTACGGGCCCTTGGGCAGCGCCAGCACCTTGACGTTCGGCTGAAGGGCCACCCGGTTGCCGAGGGCGGTCCAGGTGACGAGGTAGCCACCGGTTGCCGCCGACACGCCCACCGGGCTCATCCCGGGCAGCGCGTTGAGCGCGTTCTGGACGGTGAGCGCAGTGGCACCGACCGCGAGCGCCGCGGTGATCTCGGTGCTCTGGATCATGCCGTCGAGGTTGACGTCGTAGGCGAGCGTGAAGGTGCCCGACGGGGCCTGCACGAGCACCTTCTGCTGCTCGGCGACGATGCCGCTGCCTTGGAGCTCGGTGGTCACGACGACGCCGCTGAACTGGAAGATCTCGTTCACGGCCGCGGGCTGACCGTCGACCTTGATGGTGTTGAGCTGCAGGTTCAGGGTGGCCGTGATGCGCAGCGGCAGGCCCTGGAGGGCCACGCTGCCGCTGACCTCGCCGGCGATGCCGGTCGGCGTGATGAGGAACGCGCCGTGGCCGCCGCTGAGCCGCAGGCCGATGTCGTCGATGCGGCCGCCCTCGGGGTCGATCCCGTTGGTGCCGGCGTCGCCCAGGAAGAGGTCGACCTCGGTGAACGCGATCCGCACGATCCGCGACCCGGTGGCGGTGGTGCGCTGCTCGAACAGCGCAACGCCCTTGATGCTCTGGCCGAGGATGGTGATCTGCGCGGGCGTGCCGGTGAGCCCCGCCTGGATGAGCAGCGAGGCGGGCGCCAGGACTCGGCCGTCCACGATGCGCTGAGTGAGGGTGTTGTTGACCTGGATGGCGATGGCAGTGCTGACGGTCACGTCGGGCGCGACGGCCGGGTTCACCACGACGGTCGCGATGAGCGCGCCGTAGATGCCGGCCCGGTCGATCACCAGGACGCTGTCGAGCACTGTGGCCCGCACGAACCACTGGGTGCCGTCGCCAAGCTCAAGCGTCGTGTTCTCCATCCGCAGCTCGAGGCGGCCGGTGGCGGTGTCCTTCTGCACGGAGACGTTGCCGACCAGGCGCTGGCCCATGACCTCGACCGTGATGTTGCGGCCGGCGACGAGGAACCCGGGCTTGACGGTGACGGTGTCGATGACCTTGTCGGTGGTGGTGAGCGTGTTGATCCGGACCTCGAGCGTGCCGGAGAACGTGACGCCCGGGATGAAGAGGTCGACGGTGGCCTGGATCCGGCCGGCGATGCCGCCGATGCCCGCGGGGTCGGCGGCCTTGCTGATGATGTCGAAGGCGCCGGAGCCGTCGCGCACGACGACGATGTCGCGGTCCGGGGTGCCGATGCGCAGGCTGACGTTGGCGAAACGGATCTTCTGCGTGGTGGCGTTGTTCGCGGTGGTGGCGAGGTCGCCGTCGCCGGACGTGGTGATCTGCTCGTAGGAGACGTCGGCCGTGAGCCGCTGGCCCTGGATGGTGAGGTCCAGGCCGGTGACGCTGACCTTGAGGTACGGCCCCGCGGGCAGGGTGAGCTTGAGGGTCTCCCCCGCCACCTGGAAGGTCTCGTCCACCGCGACACCGACGAGCTTGGTCGCGACGATGCGGCGGATGTCGCTGATGGCGACCGCGACCGTGACGCCGAGGGCGGCGATGCCGGTGCCCAGCCGCACGTCGGCCGTGGCGGAGATGGCGCCGGCCATGCCCTCTGGCGTGATGAGCAGCAGCGCGGTGCCGCCCGTGACGGAGAGCCCGACGAAGTCGGTGGAGCTGGTGCCGGCCGCGCCGACGAAGAGGCTGACGTTGGTGGCGGCGATGCGGAGAACTGCAACGTCGTCCGTGGTCCCGAGGGCGCGGTCGGGGCCGGCTCCGGTGGCCTGCTCGAACTGGAACGTGCCGCTGATCGACTGGCCGAGGACGGTGATGCCGCCGGAGATGGTGACCCGGACGAACCGGCCGGCGGGCAGGTTGACGGTGGGCAGGCCGGAGCCGCTGAGCGCGACCGGTGCCGGTGTGGTGTTGATCTGGACGCTGAACGTGAGGCCGGACGCCGGGAGGCTGATCAGGCCCGGGGGCAGGTTGGTGAGGGTGACACTCGGGATGGTGATGTCCAGGGCCATGCCGGCGGACGTCAGCAGGAACACGCCGCTGGCCCCGGTGAGCGAGACGCCACGGTCGTCGCCGGTCGCGGTGGTGCCCCGGTCGTCGCCCAGGAACAGGGAGACGCCAGTGGCGGTCACCTTGACGACGCGTGTGGCCCCGGTGCCGCTCTGGGCGAACGTGAAGCTGCCGGTGAGCCGCTGTCCGGCGACGACAAGGGTCAACGGCGCCGTGGTGCTGACCTCGATCTTCGAGGCGGCGGTGTCGATGACGAGCTTCATCGGGGCGGTGAGCGCCACGCCCGGCACGTTGAGCGAGACCGTTCCCGTGATGCCGGCCGCCGTCGTCGCCATGCTTGCCGGCGCCACCGGGGAGGTGGTGGCCGGGGTGAGGTTGATGGTGCCGGCGCCACCGGTGAGGGTGAGCACGCCGTCGCCCAGGCTGAGGTTGATGCTGGCCAGCACGATGCGGGTCTTGTAGACGGTGCCGTCGAGGTAGCGCTCGAAGGAGATGTCGCCGCTCAGGCTCTGCCCGGCGATGGCGAGCGTGATGCCGGTGCCGCCGACGCGGACGTAGGGTCCGGCCTTGAGGTCGAGCGCGGCGGTGCGGCCCCCCACGGTGACGCTTTCCGTCACCCGCACCGCCGCATTGTTCATCTGAAGGAAGAAGGCACCCGATACGGTCACGCCGGCGGGCAGCAGTGCGCCGAGGTCCAGGGTCCCGGCGAGGCTCATGGCCATGCCGTCGGGGGTGATGACGATGAGGCCGTCGACGCCGGTGAGGATGGCGGGATCGGTGCCCAGCTGTACTCGGCCGCCGGCGACCGCGACGACGGTGCGGGTCAGGCCTGCCGACGTCGTCGCCTGCTGGAAGGCGAGGGACGCGGTCAGCGTGATGTTGCCCAGTTGCAGGGCGATGTTGTCGCCCGCGATCCGGAGGTAGGGGCCGGCCTGGAGGCGGGTGCCGTCGGCGAGCGTGACGGCCTGCGTGGCGCGGTTGATCTCGAACGTCAGCCCGGTGGTGGCCAGGGAGAATCCGGTGCCGAGCGCGATGGGACCGCCGACGATGGTGAGCTTGCCCGCGAGGCCGGCCGGGCCGATGAGCAGGGCGCCGTTGAACGTGAGCGTCCCGATCGGCGCGCCGAAGTTCGCGTTCATGCCGGTCACGGCGACGTTGATGACCCGGGCGCCGCCCACCGTCGCGCTCGTGAAGAGCAGGGTGCCGCCGGTCAGTTCGAAGCCGCCGACCGCGAGCCTGGTGAGTGTCACGGTGACTGACAGGCTGCTGGTGGCCGCGGCGAGCGTGATGGTGAAGCCACCGGTGAGCTCGACGCCGGGGACGGTCAGGGCGGCGGTTCCGGTGATGGATCCGGTGACACCGGTCGCGTCGATGGTGAAGAACCCGGCGCTGATGGTGAAGACGGCGAACTCCCGCGTGCCGTCGCCGAACGCGGCGCGCGCGTTGGCGAGGGTGATCCTCGTGGTGGCGCCGCTGCCGGTCCCCTGCTGGGTGAAGGTGAAGTCGCCGGTGATGCGCTGGCCGGCGATCTCCAGGGCCACGCCGGTGCCCTCGATCCGCATGAACGGGCCGAGCGGCAGGTCGAGGACGACGGTGGTGCCGTCGAGGATCACGGTCTGGTTCACGGCCGCGCCGGAGTTGACGGCGATGGAGAACGTGCCGGTGAACTGGACGGGGCTGGTCGGCGGGAGCAGGAAGGTGACCGTGCCGCGGACGCGGCCCGCGACGCCGGCGGCGCCGATGACGAACATGGCCGAGCCGTCGGTGAGCTTGACGCCGGCCGTCGAGGTGCCGAGCGTGAGGGTCAGGGCGGAGGCCGCGATGATGGCGGTGCTGGAGGGCTGGGTTCCCGCGGGGGCTCCGGCGGGGACGGGGCCGAGGATCTGGGTGAAGAGGAAGACGCCGCTGAGCTGCTGCACCCCGATGGTCAGGACCGCGGGCGTGGTGAGCGTGCCGACCTGCACCCGCACGGAGCCGGCGGGGAGGGTGAGGCCCTGGATGGTGCGCGCGGTGGCGGTGGTGTTGATCTGCAGGCCGATGGCGCCCGTGAGCTGGAACGCGTCGCCCGCGTTGAGGGTGAGCTGCGCCACGAGGACGGTGGCGACGCCGGCCGGGGTCAGTTCGAGTTCGCCGCTGGCGACGGTGGCCAGGACGACGCCGTCGCCGAGGTTGAGCGTCAGCGGGTTACCGCCCTCGCGTGCTGAGGTGCCGAACTTCAGGCGCAGGCCGCCGCCGGTGAGGGTCTCGAACGCGAACGATCCGGTGAGGCGCTGCCCGGCGATGCCGAGCGTGAGGTCGCCGACGACGAGGATCATCGGGGCACCGGTCGCACCCTCGGCCACCGTGACCGTGTCGAGGCCGATGGGGAGCGCCTGCTCGGTGAGGGTCTCGTTGTAGAGGACCTGGACGGTGCCGCTGAGGGTCAGCCCCGGGAAGCCGATGAGGGACACGGTGCCGGCGATCGCGACGACGCGGCTGCTGCCGCTGCCCTTGATGGAGCCGCTGACGCCCGTCATGAGGAGGCCCTTGGCCAGCGGGTTGAGGGTGGTGCCGTCGGGCATGAAGCCTGGGCCCTGGCCGACGAAGACGGTGAGGCTGCTGACCGTGACGAGCCCACCCGCGGAGTCGAACGCGAAGGTGCCGGAGACCTCGACGAAGTCGCCGATCTTCACCGCGCCGGACACCTGGGCGAACACGTAGGGCGTGGTGCCGACGGCGACCTGGCCGGCCGTGAAGACGATCGGGATGTCCACGCCGCCGACCGTGACGGTCTGGTCGATGAGTTCGGTGGTGCCGTTGTAGCGCACGGTGACCTGCGCGTCGGCCGACAGTCCGCCGCCGCCGGCGGAGATCCGCCCGCTGAAGAGGCCCGCGATGCCGCCGGTCAGCAGCAGGAATGCGCCCTGGCCCTCGGTGACGGAGAAGCCGCCGCCGGACTGCGTGAGCGCCACGCTCACGCCGGTGAACGCGATCGTGGTGACCGTGCTGGTGACCAGCCCCACCTTGGAGGTGCTGCGGGCGATGAGGAAGTTGCCGCGGAAGGAGGGGCCGCCGGTCACAGCGAGCTGGCCGTCGATGATCTCGACGTGCAGGAACGCTCCGGCGGGGACGTCGATGCCGAGGTCTGGGCGGCGGACCGCGACCGGGCTGGTGTTGACGGCGAACCGGACCTGACCGGACACGGTGATGCCGGGGATGGTGAAGACGCCGGTGATGTTGCCGCTGAAGGATCCCGCGACGCCTTGGGCGGTGACGAGGAGCGCGCCGTCCCAGTTGTGCGAGGTGGTGACGTTGACGAACGTGCCGAGGGCGAGCGTCAGGTTGTCGACGACCAGGGACACGTCGCCAGTGGCGGTGCGGCGGATGCTCACGGACGTGGCGCCGAGGCTCTGCTCGGCGATGACCAGGGTGGCGGTGGTCACGTCGACGGCCAGCGTGCCCAGTGCCGAGTTCACCGCGACCGCGACGGTTCCGCCGAGCGTCACGCCGGGGATGGCGACGGTGACCGTGGCCGACAGCGAGCCTACGATGCCCGCAGCGGTCATGATGAGGGTGCCGGTGACGGCGGTGGCGCGGACGACCGGCGAGCCGGCCGGGCCGAACGCGAGTTCGCCGTTGCTGACTGCCACGCTCAGCGTGCTGCCGCTCTGGGTGACGAGGATGTCCGCGGCGAGGCTCTGGCCGGCGATCACGATGCTGAGGCCGATGCCCGCGAACCGAAGGTAGCTGCCGGTGGCTGCGGGGAGGTCGACGGTGACGCTCCCGGTGCCGACCCGCATGGTCTCGGTGACCTTGAGCCCGGTCGTGTTGATCTCGAGGGCCAGCGCGCCGGAGATCGCGACCCCCGCGACACCGGTCAGCGCGACCGTGCCGGAGACGCGGCCGGCCAGGCCGCCACCGGTGGGCAGGACGAAGAGGGCAGTGCCGGCGGTCAGCGCCAGGCGCGCGGTGCCGGCTCCGATGGAGAGCTCGGCGTTCGCCACCGCGATGCGCGTGACCGTGGTGTCGTCGGTGGTGCCGAGGAGCTTGTCGGCCCCGGCCGCGGTGGCGCGCTCGAACGCGACGTCGCCGCGCAGGCTCTGGCCGAGGATGTCTAGCGTGATGCCCGTGCCGGACAGCCGGACGTACGGCCCGGCCTCGACGTCGATGGAGACCGTTCCTGCGCCGACGGCCAAGGTCTCGGTGACGCGGGCGGTGGTGGTGTTGATGAGGAGATCGAGGGTGCCGCCGAAGCTGAACGGGGTGCTGACCGCGCCGATGGTGACGGTGAGCGCGCCTGCGATGCCGCCGCTCGTCACGATGAACAGGCCCGTCCCGCCGGTGGCCGACAGCGGGCCGAGGGTCAGCTGGGCATTGGCGATGCCGACCCGCGTGACCACGGCGCCGGCCGCGGTGGTGCGGCGCTCGAGCGTGACGTCGGCGATCAGGCTCTGCCCGAGCACGGAGATCGTGAGGTTCTGGCCGCCGAGGCGGAGCAGACCGGCGGGCAGCGATGCCCAGCCGGCGACGCTCTTGGCTGTGCCGGTGGTGTTGAAGGCGATGGTCACGGTGCCGGTGATGGACACGCCGGTCACCGCGACGGTGACGCCGACGGCGATCGCGCCGTAGCTGCCGACCGTGTCGAGGACGATGGTGGCCACGTCGCCCGTCTCGCCAGCCGCGGGCTGCGCGAGCGTGACGAGCGGGGTGCCGCCGCCGAGCACGACGCGGGCGTTGCGGACGGTCAGCCGGGTCTCGGTTCCGCTCTTCTGGACGACGACGTCGGCGGTGATCGTCTGACCCGCGATGGTCAGCGACACGGCGGTGCCCGCGACGCGGAGGTATCCGGTGGTTCCGCCCTCGGGGAGGACGAGAGGCGTCGTCACTCCGCCGATCACGAACCGCTCGTTGACCGCGGTGGTGGCGGTGTTGAACTCGACGGCGACGCCGCCGGACAGGCTGACCTGGGGGACGTTGACCGTGATGTCGCCGGAGATCCGGCCGGCGAACCCAGCCGAGCTGAGCACCAGCAGGGCGGTGCCGTCAGTGAGAGACACGATGCCGGCGATGGTCAGGGCGACGTCACTGGCGGCGATCCGCAGCATCTTCCGGTTGGTGTCCGGGGTCCCGCCTGCCGTCAGCGGTGTCACGCTCTCAATGGCGAAGTTGCCGCTCACCGAGTACTCGGAAAGGACAGTCAGGGTCAGGTTTGTCCCCTCGAACCGCAGGTACGGCCCGGCGGCAACGTCGAGGGTGCGCGTCTGGGTCCCGACGACCACCGACGCTGTGACCCGGGCGGCGGTGGTGTTGATGGTGAGCATGAGGCCGGCGCTCAGCTGGGCATCCGGCCCGAGCGTCGCGACGACCGTGCCGCTGATGCTGGCAGCGACGCCGGCGTCGGTGAGCACGAGAAGGCCGGAGCCCAGGGTGAGGCGCACGCCGCGGTCGTCGGAATCAGCGCCGACGGTGGTGCCGTCGTAGCCGAGGAACATGGCCACGTTGTTCAGACCGATGATCGTGGTGGGCACGCCGCCGGAGGTGAGGCGCTCCAGCGCGATGTCGGCCTGGATGCTCTGGCCGGCGATGGTGAGGGAGGCGCCGATGGCGGCGACGCGCAGGTACGGGCCGGCCGGGAGCGTCGTCGAGCCGATGACTACCTGAGTGGCGGACGTGTTGACGGCGATGGAGGCGCTCGGCACCGTGAGCCCGGCGCTGGGGACGCTGAGGCTGGCGCTGAGGGTGCCGGCGATGCCGGTAGGCCGGATGACGAGCCCACCGGTGATGGCGCCGAGGGTGACGGCGTCGCCGAGAGCGATGGCGCCGCCCGTCACGCCGAGGGTGATGTCGTCGGGGGTCCGGCCGAAGGAGAAGGTGCCCGTGAGGGTCTGGCCGCCGAACGCGAGCGCGGCGCCGGAGACGACGAACTCCTTGACCGTGGCGTTGGTGGTGAACAGGACGGCCACGCCGGGGTTGGTGCTGCCGGGGATCTCGATGGTCGTATTGACCGCCTGGCCGGTGGTGTTGACCCGCACGCTGGTGGTGCCGGTGACCGTGACCCCGGCGACGCCGATGAGGCGGACGGTGCCCGTGGCGACCAGCGCGTGGCCGGCGCCGAACTCGATCAGGCCGAGGGTGGCGTCGGTGAGCAGCACGCCGACCGCGAGCGGGTTGATGCCGCCGTCGGGGGTGTACGCCGGTCCGCGGCCGAGGAAGATGGTGAGGCCGGTCGCGGCGAGCACGCGGGCGGGGAGGCCGTTGATATCGGAGTCGGTGTAGGTGAAGTCGCCCTCGATGGTGACGAAGTCGCCGATGGTCGCGGTGACGTTGGTCGCGGTGATGGTGAACAGCGGGGCGCTCGCAGAGGTGGCCGCCTTGATCTTGACCACGACGTCGGTGCCGCCGACGTCGACGACGGTGTCGATGGCGGTGGTGAGGGTGTTCACCTGGAGCAGGACGGACCCGCTGACGCTGACGCCGCTGCTGCTGGCCGCCGCCTTGCCGGAGACGAAGCCCGCGAAGCCGCCGGTGCGGAGGATGAGGACTCCCTGGCCGTCGACGAGGGAGGCGGTGGTGCTGGTGCCGAGGTAGCCGGTCACGCCCGTGACCGCGATGACGGTCTCGGTGGCGGTCCGGGTGACCGCGAACGACCCGGTGATGCGCCCGGCGGTGCCGACGGTGACCTCGATGCCGGTGATGACGACGCGGAGGTACGGACCGACGGGAAGCGTGCCCTGAGGCGTCGGGGTGGTGTTGACCTGGACGCTGAACGCCATGGTGCCGCCGAAGGTGATCCCCGGGATGGTGGGGAGCGTGACCGAGGCGGTGAGGGTGCCGGCGACGCCGTCGGGCAGCAGACTGAGGGAGCCGTTGACGCTGGAGATCGTGACGGGGCCGAGGGTAGCGCCGCCGCCGGCGATCTCGACGGTGAGCGTGGTGGGGGTGCGGGTGACCCAGATGCTGCCGCCGGTGATGCTGACGCCGGCGAACGTGGCCGCCAGGGTCGCGGCGCCGACGCGCACGGTCGCGGGTGCGATGGTGTCATGGGCAATCGTGTCGGTGTTGAACTGGACCGTGACCGCCGCGGTGATCGCCAGGCCCGGAATGGTGACCGTCGGCGTGCCGCTGACGCTGCCCCAGAGGCCGGTGGCGTTGGCGGTGAGGTTGATGGTGACGCCGGTCAGGGTGACGGCGCCGTCGCCGAAGCTGGCCGAGGCGCCGGTGACTTCGATGGTGGTGTCGGTCGCGCGGGTGATCGTCACGGTGCCGGTGACGCGCTGCCCGAGGACGTCGATGACGACGTTGGCGCCGTGCAGCCGCAGGTAGGCAGCGCCGCCAGGGAGGACGAGGCTCTGGTCGGTGCCACCGACGGCGATGGTGGTGTCGACCGAGGAGCCCGTGGTGTTGATCTGGACGGTGAGGGCTCCGGTCAGGGAGATGTTCGGCATCGCGACGGCGACGGTGCCGGTCAGGCTGGCGGCGAAGCCCGAGGCGGTGACCAGCAGCACGCCGGACCCACCGCTGACGCTCACGGCCACAAGGCCGACGGAGGCGCCGGAGACGCCGACGCGCAGGATGATGGCGCCCGCGGCGTCGACGCCGCGCTCGACGGCCACGGTCGCGGTCAGCTCGAGGGTGCCGACGGTGAGCCTCGCGCCGGCCTGGACCCGCAGGTACGGCCCGGCGGGCAGGTCGCCGACGGCCGCCGCGCCGGTGTTGACCGCGAGGCTCAGCGCGCCGGTGAAGGCGAGGCCGGGGACGACTGACGTCAGGGTGCCGACGGTGAGGCGGCCCGCGGTGCCGGCCGCGGTGAGGACGAGGTCGCCCGCGATGGCGCCGGCGGACAGCAGCGTCGTCGTGCCGGCCATGATGGTGAGCGTGCCGCCGGAGGCCTGGATGCGGGTGGTGGTGACGCCGTCGACGGTGGCGCGCGCGAACTCGAAGACGGTGAACGACACCGACTGCCCGGCCAGTGTCAGCGCGACCGGCGAGCCGGTGATCTTGACGTACCCGGCGCCGGCCGTGCTGAGGCCGAGGCTCAGGCTGCCGCTGAACGCGAGTCCGGGGAGCGCGATGGTGAGGGTGCCGGTGAGCGAGGCGGTGAGGGTGTTGGCGGCGTCGTCGAAGGTCAGGGTGTTGGTGGTGCCCGTCCCGGTGAACGTGGCGAGCGTGCCGCCGCCGGCCGAGAAGACCATGCCGAGGTTCGTGACGCTGACTGTGAAGCCGCCGCTGGTCTTGGTGAACGCGAGGTCCGCGGTGAGTTGCTGGCCGAGCACCGCGACCGTGAGGCCGACGCCGCTGAACCGGAGGTACGCGGTGGTCCCGGTGGCGATCTCGTCGGGGGAGGTGAAGGTGATGGCCACGCTGCCGGAGCCGTCGGCGAAGACGACGGTCTCGTTGACGGCGGCCTGGAACGTGTTGATGCGGACGGCGAAGGCGCCGCTGACCGCGACCCCCGGGAAGCCGGTCAGCGCGACGGCGCCGCGGGCGTCGAGCGCGTAGGTGGTACCGGTCGGGGTGACCTGGACGACGAGGCCGACGACGGCGGCGCTGACGGTGAGGCCGCCGTCGAGGTCGAGGCTGAGGTTGCGGGCGGCGAGCGCGATGCGGACGTTGCCGCCGCCGAACGTGACGGTGCCGGCGATGCTGGCGTCGATGTAGCCGGCCGCGACGATCGTGGCGGTGATGGTGCCGCTGACCTGGGTGCCGAGGAGCAGGGTGCCGGACCCGCCGCTGATGGTGACGCTCTGGGCGGAGCCGCCGATGCTGGCCGTCGCGGCCAGGCCGCTGACGACGAGGCTGAACGCGTCGCCCTGGCGGGTGAGGGTCGCGGTGCCGGTGAGGACGACCGAGCCGACGGTGACGGCGACGGTGGCCTGGACCGAGAGTCCGGCGACACCGTCGTAGCTGACGGTGACGGCGGAGAGGGTGACGCCGGTGGAGCCGCCGACGGTGACGCTCGGGACCGACAGCGACAGCGCGATGTCGCCGTTGTCGTCGAACGAGGTGACCGTGAGGCTGCCGCCGCCGGTGAACGTCAGCTGCGCGGGGCCGGTACCGATGCTGCCGCCGACGCCGGTCGCGGTGACGGTGACGTTGGAGCCGGACTGGCTGATGGTCGCCGTCGTGGCGGTGAAGGTGGCGACGGTGGTCGCGCCCGACCGCACCGTGACGGTGAGGCCGGTGATGGTCAGGGTGAGGACACCGGCGCCGAGGGCGTCGTCGGTCAGCACGTAGCTGCCGGCAAGCACGGCGCCCGCGGTGATCCGCCAGGAGCCGACGGTGAGGTCGAGGGCCAGCGCGCCGGTGAGCGAGACGGAGCCGTTGTAGAGGCCTGCGGCGGTCCCGGCGGTCGGGATCGCGAAGGACAGCAGCACGTTGGTCAGGGAGACCGCGTCGCCCAAGGTGAGGTCGCCGAGCGGATGGTTGGTGACGCCGGTGGTGACGTACTGCGTGACGATGGCCACGACGTAGTCGTAGATGGTGGCCAGCGGTGAGCCGGCGACGTAGTCGGAGAAGTGCGGCAGCGCGGCGGTCAGGGTCCCGGTGGCGGGGTCCGACGTGGTCGCGATCGCCTGCAGCGAGCCGTCGGGCGCCACGTACCAGATGCGGGCGTCCGTATCGTCGACGACGACGGTGAGGACCGGCGCGATCCGGAAGGTGGTGATCTCGGCGCCGGTGCGGGCGTCGACGGCCCGCAAGTCGTAGATCAGCGAAGCGGTGCGGAGTCCGGCGACGACGTCGTCGCGCGGGGTGATGGTGATCCAGGCGTCGGCGGGGAGCGAGCCGGGGGCGAAGGTGAGGGTCGCGGCGCCTGCGGTGAGGCTGCCACCCAGGGCTGCGGTGACGAGGACCGCGCCGGCCGGGGGAACGACGGTGGTGCTGGGGACCGGAGCTGCCGTGGGCTGCTCGACGGTGGCGGTGAAGGTGACGAGGTGGACTGCGGTGCCGGGGACGGCGGGGATGCTGGTGGTTGACGTGTGCGCCCCTGCGGGGGGTCCGCGGCCCGCGTAGACGGTGAGGTCGCCGTCGGTGTGCATCGGCGCGAGGACCGTGGCGTCGGCGGCGAAGCGGGCGAGGGTGAGGGCGAACGCGGAACCGGTGGCGGCCTTGTCCGTACCGGTGACGGTCGCCGACGCGCTCCCCGCGGTGACCGCGGCCAGGCTGATGTGGCCGTCGGCAGCGAGCGGTGCGCCGAGCGGGACCAGCGTGGTGACGCGCGTGGTGAGGACGGTGGCCGCGAAGGAGTTCACCGGGACGGCGCCGACGGCGACGGCGAGTCCGGCGGCCGCGGCGGCCGGGCTGCCGGCGAGGGCCAGAGCGTCGGAGAGGGTCGGGACGGACACGGCGACGGGGACCGGGCGGGCTGTGGCCCGCGCGACGGACCCGTCGAACGAGAGGATGTCGATCGAGCCGGCTGCGGTGACGGGGCTCAGGACCCGGGCGTCGACGCGGTGGGTGCCGAGGAGCAGGGCCATGGCGTCGGCCGTCGCGGTGGCGGTCACGAGTTGGCGCGCCGAGACGGCCACGTCGCCGGCCGCACTCAGCGGGGCTCCCGAGCTGAGCCGCGACGAGGTGTCGGCGTTGGACACCAGTAGGGCCAGCGCGGTGGCGCCGAGGCCGGAGGCGGTCCGCGTCTCGGTGGTAGTGGCCGCGACCGTCACGTCCAGGGCGCCCGCGACGGTGGTGCCGTCGACGGATGCGGTGGTGGTGGAGTCGGCCAGCAGCACCGCGACACCCGAGCGCGCGCCACCGTCGGCGGTGATGGTGCTGACGTCGGTGGCCGAGGAGGTGACCGAGAGGCTCCCGCCGGTGAGGGTCATCGTGCCGCCGGTGACAGCGGCCTCCGTGAGGCTGCGCAGGATGCCGACAGCGACGGCACCCGTCTGCGGGGCGACGCGGCCGAGGGCGGCGATCTGCGCGGCGCTCAGTCCGGCGGCGGCGAGTGTCGCGGCAGTGGGCGTCCCGGAGGCGCCGAGGCTGAGGGTGCCGGTGGCGCTGGCGTCGACGGTGACGCCGCCGGACTCGACGGCGCCACCCGCGAGCCAGGCGCTGGTGGTGCGGTTCACCCGGCCGGCGGCCGCCGTGGCGGATCCGGCGAGGGCGGAGGTGTTGCGTGCCTGCACGATGAGCTGCGCGAGGGTCTGGACGGACCCCCCGTCGATCCCGGCACGGGCTGAGCTGGTAGCCGACAACAGCGCCGCGTCGAGCGGGCGTGCCGTGCCGTCGGTCGTGGCGGAGACGGCGCGAGCGTCGGAAGCGGCGGACAGCGTCACGTCGCCGTCGGCCAGGAGGCGGGAATCGCGGACCAGGACGGCGGCCGACGACGTGGCCGCGGCGCCGCCGAGGGCCCGGGCCTGCGCCTCGAGGGTGATGGCCCCGCCGGCCAGCGTGGCGCCGGTGACCTGCACGGACGCCGAGGCGCCGGTGTCGCGCTCGTCGAACGCGGTCAGCGTGATGCCGCCGGAGCGGCCCGCCGAACGGGTGTCGACGGTGGTGCCCGAGGCGACGGTGATGTGGCGTGCCCGGATGGTGAGCTCGGCGCCGGTGTCGGTCAGCCGGATCTCGCCCGTGAGCCGGACCGAGCCGTCGCCTGCGTCGAGGATCGCGGCGAGCTGCGGTGCCACGAACGCCAGGGTGGTGCGCAGCCCGGAGAGCAGGAGCCCGGCGAGCCGGGACGAGTCCGAGCTCAGCGTCAGGGGCGCTCCCGAGCCGACGACCGTCAGCGTGCCGGCGGAGCCGTCGACCACGAGATCGAGGACGGCGTCGGTGCGGGCGTTGAAGCCGGTCAGGTCGACGGTGAGGTCCGCGGCATCGGCGGCGGTGACCACGACGGTGGCGAGCCCGGCGGCCGGGAGCACGAGCTCGGTACCACCCGGGGAGGTGAAGACCAACTGCGCGGTCGCGGCGTCGTAGCTCAGGGTCCCACCGGCCACCGAGCCCTGCAGGGTGGCCGTGGTGCCGTCGACCAGCCAGGTGGCGACGGTCGTCGCGGTGCTCTGATCGGCGGTGCTCGGATCGGCTGCCGTGGTGGTGAAGGCCGGGGCTTCGTCGTCGATCGAGGTGGCCGCGAAGCTGACGACGGCGTCACCGGCGGGCGCCTCGGCGCCGGCCTGCTCGGCCACGGGCTCGTCGACCACGATCTCGCCCGCTTCCGCAGTGGCGTCCGTCCCGACCTCGGTGGGGTCGTCCGACGGAGCACCGGGCTCGGGGTCGAGTGCCGCGGCCGGGTCGGTCGCGTCGGCGGGGACTGTTGCGGTGGCGGGGTCGGTGGCCGTATCGGCGGACTCGAGATCGGCGACGGCGGAGTCTGCTACCGGCGCCGAGGCCACCGACTCGTCACTCGGCGCGTCGACGACGACGGCCTCGGTGGTCGCCTCGTCGGTCAGCGCCGGGTTGTCGGTGGTCGCGGTGTCACCGGCGGGTTCGGGTGCCGGGGCCGGCTCGGGAGCGGGCTCGGGTGCCGGGGCCGGCTCAGGAGCGGGCTCGGGTGCCGGGGCGGGCTCAGGCTCGGGGGCCGGCTCGGGCTGCGGCAGGAGGCCGGCGCTCACGCCGTGGCTCTCGCCCGGCTCGAGGGTGTCGTCCATCAGACCGGAGCCGTGCCCGAGACCCAGCGCGTGGCCGACCTCGTGCCGGACCACCGTCGCCAGGCTCATCCGCGACCAACCCCAGCCGGCGGCATCCGTGTCGATGACGATCGAGCTGCCGGAGGCGGAGCCGAGGCCCAGACCAGACAGGTCACCGACCGACGCCGCGATGCCGGAGGTGTCCGCGCCCACGGCCTGCCAGTCCGCCTTCGCGGCCGACAGCGCGGCGGCGAGGTCGCCAGAGCTCAGGGACTCCGCGACGGGCTCGTCGGGGAGGCTGGACGCGGACATGCCCTCAGCGTCGTCGTCGGCCGGCTCGGAGGAGCTGGGCTCGGGCGTCGGTGAGGGCGACGGGGTGGGGGTCGGGATGACGGAGGGCTGAGGGCTGGGCACGGGGGCCGGGGCTGGCCTCGGGACCGTTACCTGGACATTGTCGTCGCCGGAGACGCTGGCCTGGGAGCCGTCGGCCATTGGGCACGAGATCGAGGCCGGCTGACCGTTCGTGCCGCCCACCGTGGTGCACTGGCTGGTGGACAACGCCTTGGCCAGTGCGGCCAACGCCTCCCGGAGCTTTGCGTCGGCTTCAGCCTTCGCGGCCTCGACCTTCGAGACGGCTTGAGCCTGCGCCTGGACCTCCCGCTGCTGTTGAACGACCCGCTGCTGGACCTGCTGCTGAGCCTTGACCTGGCGGATCTGTCGCGCCTGCTCGACGCGTCTGGCCTTGTCGGCCGCAGCTTGAAGTTCTGCGAGCGCCTCGTCGATGCGCGCTCTGGCCTCGTCGGCGGGAAGTACCACCACCGTCGTGGAGTCCGGTAGCCGCAGGACGCGGACGACGGTCCGGGTGGCCGGATCATCGGTGAGCGGAGGCCGATCGTCGGCGTCGGGAACAGCCGGTTCGGCGACAGGTGCGGGTTCCGGGGGTGTCGCCGCCGCCTGCTGCGGCAGGAAGACCGACAGCCCCAGGAGAAGCGCGAGGGCGGTGACGAGTCCGATGACGCGCTGGCCCACTGTGGGAGCTCCGGGCGGTCTGGGGACGTCGCCGGGGTCGCGACCCACGGCTGGCTCGCGGCGGCCACCCGAGCGGGTGGCCGATGCCGGCGACTGCGCGTCCATGGGCCCCCCCTCCGCTGGTGCGTACGAGTCCTGGGCGAACGAGCTTGACGCTAGGGCCGCTCCTGAGAAGTCACAAGGGTCACTTTCAGGCACCCCGGCTGACGGCCGCGCCGACGCCTTGGGTAAGCTTTGAGGGTCTATGCCTCGACAGCCTCCCGACTAGGTATGGGGCCGCCTTTTCTTCTCATGGGTGGCCTGGCGGGAGGGCCCGTCGGGCCCCCTCCGACGGACTGAGAAGAAGCCCGTCATGTTGCCCCAGGGAACAAACTCGTCTCAGCGGCACGGCGAGTAGGTTCGTCCCAACTCGATGAAAGGGTCGACCATGCGCGAGACGCACCTCCGTCAGGGGCGGCAGACGGTCAAGCTGGGTCTGATCAAGGCGATCCACGACCTGTTCCCGGATGAACGATTGAAGACGTCGTACTCCATCCTGGAGGGCGTCTTCTGCAACCTGGTGGGATCGGCGCTCTCCACTCGCGAGGTGCACCAGATCGGCGTGCGGCTCAAGGAGTGGGCCTTCGACCCGTCGAGCAGCATCGCCTTCCTGGGTCGTGACGGTGGCTACCACGTCTACCAGGTGGGCGACGTGGTGGCCCGTGTCGTGTACCCCGCGCTTCCGCAGCCGAGTCAGGTGGAACCCTTCGAGGTGATCCCCTTCGCGCAGGGTTTCATCGTGGACTTCGGTGACGTCGACAAGGGCGACGGCGCGCCTCTCATTCCGCCGACCCGCTTGTCATCCGCCTATTCGGAGAGCCAGGAATGGCTCGACCGCGTCGATGTCGAGGTGGTCGCGGACGTCAACGCCTACATCAGGGCCGGGCGTCCGTGGAAGCTCATCAGCATCGCCGAGGCGTTGCACGAGAAGCAGCTCGCGGACATCGCAGACGTGATCCTGGCCCAGCGACGGGCGCTGCGCGTCCTTGCCATCTCGGGGCCGTCGTCGTCCGGGAAGACCACGACCACGCAGCGCCTTGCCACCCAGCTGGAGGTCAACGGCTTCAAGCCCGTGGCGCTGTCGCTAGACAACTACTTCGTCAACCGGGAAAGGACCCCCGTCGACGAGGACGGCCGGTACGACTTCGAGAGCCTCGACGCGCTCGACCTGCCCCTCCTCACCCACCAGATCCAAAAGCTGGTGGCGGGCCACGCCGTGGCGGTACCCCGCTTCGACTTCGTGACGGGACGCCGGTTGCCAGTGACGACCCCGCTGCACGTGGGGCCGGCCGAGATCCTGGTCATCGAGGGGATCCACGCCCTCAACCCGAGGCTGGTGGAGGGCATTCACCGCAGCGCCGTGTTCAAGGTCTACGTCAGCGCCCTGGGCGGACTCAACATCGACCTGATGAACCGGGTGCCGACCACCGAGGTCCGGCTGCTGCGCCGCATGGTCCGCGACCACGAGCACCGCGGCATCTCGCCGGAGGTCACCGTCGACCAATGGGACAGCGTGCGGCGCGGCGAGTACGCCTCCGTGTTCCACTTCCAGGAGGACGCCGACGTGATGTTCAACTCGAGCATGATGTACGAGCTGAACGCGCTGCGACCCTTCGCTGAGGAGGCACTGGGGACCATCCCGGACTCCAGTCCTCACGTCGACACCCGCGACCGTCTCCTGAACCTGCTCACCTTCTTCGAGCCCATCGCCACGGAACGCGTCCCGTTCAACTCGATCCTGCGCGAGTTCATCGGCGGCAGCATCTACGACGCCCCCTGAGTGGTCTCCCGCTCCTGAGGGCCGCCCCCGCCGAAGCGGAGGCGGCCCTCAGGAGACGAGGTCAGCGGATGCCCTGGAACCCGAACGTGAACACCAGCTCCTGGCACTGGGGCAGGCGGTACTCGGGGTGGGTCATGGAGCCCCATGAGTCGTCGCCCCCCACGCCGCGACGCATGAGCGCCGGGCGCAGCACCGTCTTCTGGATCGGTGGCAGGTCCACGGGGTGCGCCGCGTTCTCGATCTCGAACGGGGTCCACGGCAGGGCCGAGAACTCCATGGGCTCGTCGACCGAGTCGAACCGGAGCCCGGCGCCGTGGACGTCGGTCACGGTCGCCCAGCGGACGCCGGTGTGGCTGCCAGATTCCTGCGGCCTGATGTAGGGGGTGAGCTGCTCGGACACGTCCGCCGACCACACCCCGAGGCGTGCCCCCGCGCGACGATCCACGTAGCTCTCCTCCGGGCCCTCGCCGTACCAGCTGAGCCGGTTGAGCTCGGGATCCGTGACCAGCATGAGCCCGAACTCCGGCATGTCGGTCAACCCGTCGCCCGGCCGCACCGTGAGTGTCACCTCCACGCGACCCTCGCCGTCGACCCGGTAGACCACGTCGCACTCCCCTGCCGGGCTGCTGGGCAGCTCGTAGGTGTAGCGGATCACGACGGCGTCCTCCACGACCTCCGCCGAGGGACCGGCTTCACTGGCCTCGGCGTACCGGCTTGCCAGGGCCCATTGACCGTCGCGGAACGGCATGTTCCAGCCGCGCTCGTTGGAGGTGGGCGCGTGCCAGAAGTTGGGCTTCGGGATGGCGCGCAACAGCTCCCGGCCACCGTCCGAGCTCAACCCGTACCGGTAGGAGACCAACCCGCCGTACAGCTTGGAGAACAGCGCGGTGAAGTGCCGGCCGCGCACGCCGAAGTTGTGGATGCCGTCGATCAACTGCGGCGCGCTCCGCGGCGACAACGCCGCCGAGGCCCCCGCGACCGTGAACACCGCCTGCTCCCACGACACCTCGTGCCCCACCGGGGCCCAGGATGCGGCGTGGCGGAGCCGGAACGACACGTCGACGGTGTACTCGCCGGCGGCCTCGGGCAGGTCGAAGGGCAGCGGGAAGTTGCCGGTGTCACCGGGATCCACATCCGTCTCGACGACGCCCTCGGCCAGCCCGCGACCCTCGCGCCGCAGCGTCACCACGCACTTGTACACCGACGTGCCGGTGAACAGGTGCCGGTTCTCCACCTCGAAGGAATCGCCGGAGATCTCGATGACGAGGCCCTGGTAGAGCTTCTTCACCTCCTGCATCTTGGGCGTGGGGGTGTAATCGGCGAAGAGGATGCCGTTGCCGCTGAACTCCGCGTCGTGCGGGGCCTCGCCGCAGTCGCCGCCGTAGCCGAAGTACTCCGTGCCGTGCCGGTCCGTGAGCCGGATCGCCTGGTCCGAGAAGTCCCAGATGAAGCCGCCCTGGTAGAGCGGCTCGCGGTAGGCCAGGTCGATGTACTTGTCGACGGCGCCGAACGAGTTGCCCATCGTGTGCGCGTACTCGCACAGGATGTAGGGCTTGTCCCGGTTGGTGCTGAGGAACTCCTCGATGGCGGCCGCCGGGGTGTACATGGTGCTGACCACGTCCGTGGTCTCCGGGTAGCGAGGGTCCCAGTGGACGCCCTCGTAATGCACCGGGCGGGTGTCCAGCGAGCGGAAGTGGTCCGCCACGTCGCGCAGGTTGGTGCCGCCGAAGCTCTCGTTGCCGCAGGACCACATGACGATCGAGGCGTGGTTCTTGTCCCGCTCGAGCATGTTGGAGGCGCGGTCCAGCAGGACGTCGCGCCACTCGGGCAGGTCTCCCGGCACCGCCTGCTCCAACGTGACGCGCCCCCGGACCACCGCGTCCCACATGCCGTGGGACTCGAGGTTCATCTCGTCGATGACGTACAGCCCGTACTCGTCGGTGAGCTCGTACAGGAACGAGTTGTTCGGGTAGTGGCTGGTGCGCACCGCGTTGATGTTGTGGGCCTTCATCAGGCGGATGTCCGCCTCGGTCTGCTCGCGGCTCATCACCCGGCCCTCGAGCCCGAACTCGTGCCGGTTGACGCCGTTGAACACCACGCGGCGGCCGTTGATCTTCAACAACCCGTCCTCGATGCCGAAGCGGCGGATGCCAACCCGCTGAGGGATCACCTCGACGACGGCGCCGCCCGTGTCCAGCACCTCGACGGTGAGGTCATAGAGGTGCGGGTCCTCCGCGCTCCACAGGCGGGGCTGCTCGACGGCGACCGTCAGGACCCCGTCGTCGGCCGTGGTCAGCGCGCCGACCCCGCCCAGGCGGGCCCGCACGGAGCCCTCCCCCTGCAGCGACACGGCGACCCGCACCACCGCCGACGCGAGGTCGTCGGCCACATCCGTGGTGATTCGCAGGTCCTCTGCGTGCACGGCCGGCCGGCGGTAGAGCATGACGTCGCGGAAGATCCCGGAGAACCGGTAGAAGTCCTGGTCCTCGATCCAGGCGGCACCGCTCCACTTGTACACCTGCGCCGACAGCTTGTTCTCGCCGTCGACGAGGTACTGCGTGAGGTCGAACTCCGACGGCGTGAACGCGTCCCCCCCGTAGCCCACGTAGTGGCCGTTGAGCCACACCGCGATGGTGGACTCCGCTCCCTTGAACGACACGCTCAGGCGCTCGCCGTCGGCCAGCGGGTGGTCGAGGGTGAAGTGGGTGACGTAGCTGCCCACAGGGTTGAACTTCTGCGGGATCTGGCCCGGCCAGATGTCCTCGAGCCCGTCCCACGGGTGCTGGACGTTGGCGTACTGGGGGCGGTCGTAGCCCTGCAGCTGAATGTGGCCGGGGACCCGGATGTCGTCCCAGGCGTCGGTGTCGTAGTCCGACGCCTCGAATCCCTCCGGGGTGAGCGACAGGTTCTTGGCGTAGTGGAACTTCCACACGCCGTTGAGGCACTTCTCGAAACTACTGGTCCCCGACGCGGCCTCCGCCGGTCCCGCGAACCAGCGATGGTCCGAGTGTGCGGGGAGCCGGTTCTCGGCGAAGTAGGTGGGGTCGGCGATTCTGCTGCGATCGAACGTCATTTGATAGCTCCTGTGATGCCCTCGGCGAAGGCGCGCTGCAGCACGAGGAAGATCACCATCGTGGGCAGGGACGCCAACAGGACGGCGAGCATCAGCACTCCGTAGTCGGTCACGTAGCCGGCGCGCAGGTTCGAGATGAGCATCGGCATGGTCTGGAAGTTGTTGTTGACAAGGATCACCTTCGGCCACAGGAAGTTGTTCCACGCGGTCATGAAGGTGATGACGGCCGCGGCCGCCAGGGTGGACTTCATCGTCGGGATGAAGATGCGGAAGAAGATGCTCAACTCGCGCAACCCGTCGATCCTGGCCGCCTCGATGATCTCGTGCGGGAAGGACCGGGACGCCTGACGGAACAGGAGGACCAGGAACGGGGTCGCGATCGCGGGCAGGATCACCGCGCCCACCGAGTTGATCATCCCGAAGTCCGCGAACATCCGGAACAGGGGGATCATGGTCGCGGCGAAGGGAATCATCATGGCCAGCAGGAGCACGCCCATGAGCAGGTCCTTGCCCTTGGAATGGAAGACCTCGAAGCCGTAGCCCGCGATGGAGCACACGAAGAGAGCGAGCACCGTGGTGCCGACGGCGTTGACGGTGGAGTACCACATGGCCGAGGCCACGTCCTGCTGCGCCACCAACGAGGAGAAGTTGTCGAAGAGGGCCGTGCCGGGCAGCATCCGGGAGTTGAGGACGTCCTGGCTGGTGTTGGTGGCCGAGACCACCATGAAGTAGAGCGGGAAGATCGACACGATGGCCGAGACCGCAAGGAACAGGTATGCCGGGACCTTGCGCAGCTGGGTCTTAGTCACGCTTGTCACCCACCTTCATCTGGATGAATGCCAGGACCGCCACCATGATGAGGATCACGTAGGACAGTGCGGCTCCGTAGCCGAAATTGGGGTTGCGCTGGAACGAGACCTCGAACAGGTAGTGCGACATCGTCATCGATGTGTACGCCGGGCCGCCCTGCGTCAGGTTCCAGGACTCGTCGAACAGCTGGATGGTGCCGTTGGTCGACAGGATCGCGGTGAGCAGGATCATGGGCTTGAGCTGCGGGACGGTGACGTACCAGAAGGTCTGGAACGAGCTGGCGCCGTCGATCTTGGCGGCCTCGAGCGACGAGTAGTCGATGTTCTGCAGCGCGGCAAGGTAGAACACCATGTTGTAGCCCGTCCAGCGCCACAGCAGGCCCAGGATGATGACGAACCGCGCGGTGCCGGTCTGGCCCAGCCAGTTGACGGGCGAATCAACGAAGTTGAGCCCCATCAGCATGTCGTTGACCAGGCCGTCGTTGGCGAACATGGTCCGGAACACCAGCGAGTAGGACACGAGCGACACCGCGCACGGCAGGAAGATCGCGGTGCGCCAGAGGCCCTTGAATCGCAGGTTCTTGTCGTTGAGCAGGTTGGCCAGGACCAGCGCGATGACCAACATGATCGGCACCTGGATGATCAGGTAGATGAACGTGTTCTGGACGGTGAGCTTGAAGATCTCGTCGCTGAAGAGCCTCTCGTAGTTGAAGTAGAGAGGGTCCGCGAAGTCCACCCGGGTGCCTCGGCCCGTCTTCAGGGACAGGATCAGGGCTTGAAGCATGGGGTAGAAGTTCATCCAGAGGATGAGGACGGCGGCTGGAAGCAGGAAGATCCAGCCGGTGAGGTTGCGTTGCGCCTCGATGCCGAAGCGACGCCGATTCCTGGACGGTTGTCCGTCCAGGGCATCGAGTGGCGCGGCCTTGCGGACCGCCACCCGGGAGCTTTGACTCATGTTCGATCACACCACCTTTCGCGCGGGTGGGGGCCGGCACGCCGGCCCCCACCACGCTGACTAGTCAGGAAATCACTGCATCGCGAATTCGACGGCCTTCTGGGCCTCTTCGAGCGCGGTGTCGATGTCGGTGCCACCGATGATCTTGGTGACCGCGGCGCTCACGGAGTCACGGCCCTCGTAGTAGTAGACACCCGTGTTGTTGCTGGGCACCTCTGCCGAGTACTCCAGGACCTTCGTGAAGATGGGCTCGCCGCCGAAGAATTCCTGCGGCTCGCCGTACACGTCGCTGTCCGCAGCCGGCAGCCAGTTGGCCAGTGCGCCGGACGAGGGGAGGATCGTGTCGTACAGCTCGCTCGAGCCGGCGAAGGTCTTGGCCAGGAAGTCCGCAGCCAGCTCCTTGTCGGCATTGGCGCTGATGGCCCAGGAGGACCCGCCGTTGGCCGTGTAGTGGGTGGCGCCGTCGATGTTGTCGAGCTTGGGCAGGTTGGTGATGCCCCACTTGCCGCTCTGGTCCGCGGCGGACTGGATGGAACCGAGGATCCACACGCCCTGCATGACTCCTGCCACGTTGGAGTTCACGAAGGTGCCGATGAACTCATCCCACGAGTTGACCTCGACGAAGACACCGGAGTCCACCAGGGCCTTGTACGTCTCGATCGACTCGATGAGGGCCTCGTTGCCGACGATGGTGGGCTTGCCCTCATCGTCGAACAGGCTGGCGTCCGCGCTCTGCAGCATCATCATGATCAGGTCCGCCGAGCCGGCCATGCCGGAGGCGAGCGGCTTTCCGGTCTTGGCCAGGACATCCTCACCCTTGGTGATGAACTCGCTCCACGTGATGTCGGTGAAGTCATCGAGGGTGTAGCCGGCCTCCTCGAGGACGTCGGTGCGCAGCGCGCTGATGGCGGTGCCGTTGTCGAACGGCACGCCGTAGTTGACGTCGTCGACGGTGGAGTAGGCCACCACGCCCTCCGGGAACTCGGAGAAGTCGATGTCCGCGTCCTCGAAGTCAGCGAACAGGTCCGGGTAGTTGATGACGTTCTTCTGGAACGCGTTGTTCTGCATCAGGAAGATGTCCGGCAGTTCGCCGGTCTCCTGCGACTGCGCCAAGGTGGTGAGCTTGGTCTGCAGGTCATCCCAGGGGGTCTCGATGACCTCGACCTCCACGTCGGGATTCTCCTCCTGGTAGATCTTCGCGGCCTCGTTCATCGCATAGATGTTGAAGGCAGGGTCCCAGGTCCAGACGGTCAGCTTGCCGTCGCCCTCAGGGGCCTCCGAGCCTGTGTTGCCTGAGCCGCAGGCGGTGAGAGCCAGCGGCACCACGACGGCCATGGCCGCGAGCTTCTTCCACGATTTCATGTGACTTCCTTAGTCCGTTGTGGCCGACACCGTTGTGTGACCAGTGGGCATCCCGCCGGCGTTGGCAAGAATGTTTACGTAAACGTATCACGCGCGCGATCATCGCGCCACCGACCGACCATAACGGTCCGATAACATTCCGCGGGGCCTTTTGTTGGCAATCGCTCACTCCTGGTGACGTCAACATTGGAGGCCAGCTAGACTCCGGCCCATGGGTACCGTCTCGGGTCGAGGACGACGCAAGACCGGCCCGTCCATCGAGGACGTGGCGCGGCTGGCTGGCGTCTCCGCCCAGACGGTCTCCCGAGTCTCCACCGGCGCGGATCCGGTCCGTCCGGAGACGAAGGCCAAGGTGCTGGCGGCCATGGCCCAGCTCGGTTACACACCTAACCGGGCGGCCAGGGCGCTGCGCAACGGCTCCTTCGGGACCATCGGCCTGCTCGCCCACCGCTACGAGCGGACGGGAGAGGTGCTCACCACCGGCGCGGTGGTGCGGGCCGCCGACGACGAGGGCTACACGGTGACGCTCCTGAGCATCGAGACGGAGTCCGCGGAAGCCCAGGACTGGGAGAGCGCCGCCCGCCGGATCTCGAACCAGGCCATCGACGGGCTGGTCATCATCCGCGCGGAGGAGGCCACCCCGGAGACCCTCACGTTGCCCGCGGGCATGCCGGTTGCTGTGTCGGACTCGCGTCTGGTCGGACACTATCCGGCCGTCATGGGCGACCAGTTGCAGGGCTCCCGGGACGCCACCCGCCACCTCCTCCAGCTGGGTCACCGGACCGTCCACCACCTGGCCGGCCCCGAGGATTCAGAGCCCGCGCTCATGCGCCGTGGGGCATGGCAACGCACCCTGGAGTCGGCTGGTCGGCCAACTCCCGAGCCCTGGATCGGCGACTGGACTCCCCGTTCGGGCTACGAGCTCGGGCACAGGATCGCAGCAGACCCGGATGTCACGGCGGTGTTCGTGGCCAACGACGAGATGGCGTTCGGGCTGCTACGCGCCCTCCACGAGGCGGGGCGGCGGGTCCCCGAGGACGTGTCGGTGGTGGGCTTCGACGCGATCGCGCTGAGCGAATTCTCCTACCCACCGCTGACGACGGTGCGGCACGACTTCCAGCGGATCGGACGCGAGTTGGTGAAGCTGGTAGTGGCGCAGATCCGCTCTCGCGGCGTCTCGATGGCGCGGCATGACCGGGTGATCGTGCCCACAGAGTTGCTCATCCGCGGCACCACGGGCCCACCGCCGGGCTGACCACGTCGTCCGCCCCGCCCCCATCCGGGCACGACACGCCGACGGAAGCACACCCGGAGGCCCCAGGTGGCGCCGAGGGGGGACTTTGCCGCACTTTCGTGCACGGAGAAACGGCCCCGACGCGTGGGCCAGCGGCCCGCGTTCCATGGAGCGCTAGGCTCGTCAACGTCTGGAGTGGCCGACCACGGCCCCGAGCTCCGGCGGAACTGTTGGGACAGAGATGACGAATGAAACCCCCCGCGAGGCGCGCCTGGCCGTGCTGATCGACGCCGACAACGCGCGCGCGCAGCACATCGATCAACTGCTCGTGGAAGTGGCGAAGTACGGCCGGGCCTCCGTCCGGCGCGCCTACGGCGACTGGACCTCAACCCAGCTGACGTCGTGGAAGACCGAGTTGCTGCAGCACTCCATCCAGCCCATCCAGCAGTTCAGCTACACCACGGGCAAGAACGCCACCGACAGCTCGCTCATCATCGATGCCATGGATCTCCTCCACGCGGGCAACCTCGACGGTTTCTGCCTGGTCTCCAGCGACAGCGACTTCACCCGGCTGGCAGCCCGAATCCGCGAGGACGGCCGCCTGGTCTACGGGTTCGGGGAGCGCAAGACGCCGAAGCCCTTCGTCGCCGCCTGCGACACCTTCATCTACGTCGAGAACCTGACGACGGTGGCGCCGTCCGTCAAGCCGGCGACGGTCACCGCCCACAAGCTGACCACCGACGCGTTCCTGGACAAGCTACTGGCGGAGGCCGTCGACGCCGCCGCCGGCGACGACAACTGGGCCAACCTCGGCGTGGTGGGCAGCAACCTATCGCGCCTCGCGTCGGACTTCGACTCACGCACGTGGGGCTTCGCCAAGCTGAAGGACCTGTTCGCCGCGCACCCCGGGTACGTGACCCAGTCAAAGCCGAACGAGGTTCTGGTCCAGCCCAAATAGGCAGGTGGCCCATACGGCCGACGGCGGCGTCAGGGAGTAGGGCCCCAGGGGTTGCCCGGTTCCTGGCCCTGGACGACTGGGCCGTTCGGGTAGAGCTCATCCCGCGGGTGCTGGTGAGGCGTCGGCTGCCCCGCCGAGGGGGTTCCCGCGGACCACTGGCCGTACTGCGTTCCGACAGCGCCACCCGCCGGGGCTGGTGGCTGAGTGGTCCAGGCTTCGGCCGGAGTGATGACCGGCTGAGGCGTCCGGGCACGGTTCCAGAGCAGCAACAACCCGATGACCACGCCCGCCGCCACCAACAGCCCGGCCCCGATCCATGGCAACAGCGCGAGCACAGGGTTCGGCTCCCTGCTGGTGGCCCTGAGGCCCTCGTCGGAGGCCAGGTCCATCGCGTTGGTCCAGGTCACAGTGGTGCCATCGACGGTGCTCGAGCCGTTGTGGGAAGTGACTTCGGCCGGGAATTCCACCGCGACCCTGAAGTCCGTGAACAAGGCCGCCGTCATCTGGGCGTCATCGGTTGAGCCGTCACCGAGCTCAGACATGGCCATCGTGAACGTGTACTGCCCGTCCTCGTGGACGATGCTGAGATCCGGGCCAGCGTCGGCCAACTCCGCCAGAGGCACCCCCTTCATCTCGTGGATGCAGCCGATGAAGCCGTCCTCGTTGTAGGGCGTGACGGTGCGTCCCGCCTCCACCACGGGGGCGCACTCCTCGCCGATCGAGTCCGCGTACTCGTCCTGCATGGCGATCAACATGGTCATGTCAACCGTGCTGCCGGAGATCTGGATGTCCGTGTCGAACTTGATGCATCCGCTCATCAACAGAAGTAGCGGAAGAAGTACCAGCGCAGGTGCGCGCCCCCCAGGTGATGTCATGGTTCCGACGTTAGACCCGGCCCCGGACCATTCGCCCAGGCCTTTCGGGTTATCCCCAGGATCAATCCGGAAGAGTCGTGGCGGCTGCCTCCCCGTCCCACCAGTGGAGCATCCGCGTCGCGTAGAAGGTCAGCCAGGGCGACGGTTGACCCTTCGGCACGTCGATCTCGAACCACACCTGCCCCTTGTAGCGCCCTCCCTGGAGCCAGCGTCCGTCGTCCTTGCGCGCCGCCCTGACCACCTCGACCGCTTCGGCGGCGCGTGGGTCCGGTGACACCCCGTCGTACACCGAGGCCTGGCGGAGATAGTCGAGCACGTTGAGGACGCTGTAGACCCAGCGCAGCGGGTACGCGAGGTAACCCACCCAGTCCCCCACCCGTTCGCCGGTGCTCAGCCGGTACATCAGCCGCCGCTCGAGCAGGTACTCATGCGCGCGCTGCCTGGCTGCCTTGAGCGCGTCGTGCCCACCCACGGCCCGCTCGTACCACAGCATGCCGCGCAACGAATTGAGCGTGGAATGGAACGACGACCGCCCCGACCCCTCCACCCACTCACAGTTCCATCCCCCGTCGTCCAACTGATGCTCGAGGAACCACTCGGCCAGACCGCTGACGTCCGCGCCCAGCCATGCGCCGTTGGCAAGGGTGAACGCGTTGATGCAACAGTCGACCTCACCGCCCCAGTAGGGAAGGTCGTCGTATTCCCACCGGCTGTTGGCGGCCAGCTTCTCGGCCGTCCCCGCCAGCGCGGAGGCATCCAGGCCCCACTCGCGCAGGGTGTTCAGCGTCCAGGTGGTGGCGGTGTAGGGCTGGCCCTCGTCGTCGTCGTCGTGGTTCACCGCCCGCGGATCGGCCCGCGTCGGGAAGTAGGCGCCACCGGCCCACTGGCCGTCGTCGTCCTGGAGCGCGAGGAGCCGCGCGGCCATCCCGGTGCCGGCCATCTGCGCGCGGGTTGCCTGCCAGACGTCCTCGGGCTCCCCGACGAGGTCGCGCTGCACCTGCCAGCGCAGAGCAGGGTCGGTGTCGAGCAGCCAGCCGATGAGTTCCGAGTCGTGCCTCATGGCACAGAGCCTAGGCGCCCCTCCCGGGCACGACACGCCGTCGAGTACAAACCTCGACGACGAGGACCGCCACGAGCGGGCACTCCTGCGGCGTGTCGTGCCCGGGGGGAGGCGACGCGAGAGTCGCCGAAAGACGGGCAAGCCGCTCCTCAGCCGGCCGTGGCACGGCACCGACCCCGCAGGATGGGCCCGGCTCCTCAGCACTCGGGCGTGCCGCAAGAATGGGGCCATGCAGATCTTCACCCAGACTGTCGGACACGACGCCCCCCTCACCTGCTACGTCCAGGAGCCCAGCGCCGAGCTCGCCACCGCCGCGACACGACCCGCCGTCCTCGTCCTCCCGGGCGGCGGCTACTTCATGACGTCGGATCGCGAGGCCGAGCCCGTGGCGCTGGCCTACCTCGCCGAGGGGTTCAACGCGTTCGTGCTCCGCTACGCCGTGGGCGCCGAGTCGCCGTTCGATATGTCGTTCGACGACGCTAAGGCCGCGCTGGGCTGGATCCGGGAGCACGCGGCCGAGTTGCACATCGACCCGGCGAAGGTTGCAGTCGTCGGGTTCTCCGCCGGCGGGCACCTCGCGGCGAGCCTCGCGACGGCGGCTGAGGAGAAGCCCGACGCGCTGGTGGCCGGCTACCCGGTGACGCTCGAGGAGTTCGGCCCGCCGGTGGGCAAGGAACTCCTCGACGTGCCCAGCCACGTCTCCTCGCAGACCCCGCCGACGTTCCTGTTCAGCACCAGCGACGACACCGTCGTACCCATTCGCAACTCCATCGCCTTCCTGGCCGCTCTGGCCGAGCACGGGGTACCGTTCGAGTCGCACATCTACCTGCTCGGGCCCCACGGGCTGAGCCTCGCGAAGCCGCTGACTGCCAGCGGACAAGGACCGATGGTGGAGCCGTCGGTCGCGGGATGGTTGCCTGACTCCGTGCGCTTCCTTCGCACCGTCTTCGGGGACTTCGCAGTGGAGGGCGAGGCCGAGTCCTTCCAGACGCTGCTAAACCGCCGTCGCGTCAGCCTGGGCATGCCTCTCGGACGTCTCGTGGCCGACGAGCGCGCAGCAGACGCGCTCCGCCGGCACGCCCCCGCCCTGGCCGCCGCCATGGAGACCGATCCGTTCGTCGGCTCGGCGTCGATCCGGCAGGCCCTCGGGTACCGCCCGGGTGTGGTCTCGAGCGAAGCCCTGGCGGAGTTGGAACGCGAACTCACCGAGCTCGGCTGACCGCGATGGACATCTCGCGGGTGATCCGGAACTGCGCCCCGCCATGCGTCGACTGCGGGGCATGGATCTCGAGAGCCCGCTCGTCTCGGTGGACTACCGCCTCGCCCCGCGACACCCCTTCCCCCCGGAGGGGGCTCCCCTCCCCCGGGGCGGCGCGACCCCGTGGCCGCGCACCCGCGCCCGAGAGAAGATGAGCTGCGATCCCCTCCGGTCCGACTCATGGCGGGCGGCGATGAACCGAGCAGTACGATGTGCCCCCATGGAGACCACCCAACCGACCAGCTCCGTCTACGTGCCGGCCAGCCAACGGGTCGACGACGTCGAGCGGTGCCGCGCCCTGCTGGCAGAGGTCGGTGCGGCGCTGTGGATCACGGGCGGCGATGGGTCCCCGTCGGCGACCCTGCTGCCCACCACCTGGGACGCCGACCGGCTCGTCGCCCACGCGTCGGCGCACAACGCCCAATTCGACCTACCTCTCGGCTCGCGCGTCCCCTGCCGGGTCGTGATCCAGGGCGCGCACGCCTATGTCAGCCCCCGCTGGTACCCGAGCATCCAGCCCGTTGAGCACGGCGGCGCGGCGCGCGGCCGTGCGGAGGGCAGGGCCGTCGGCACATGGGACTACGAGCAGGTGCAGATCGCCGGCTGGCTCACCACCCACCGCGACCCGGACCGCCTCCGCGACGAGGTCATGCGCCAGGCTGAGGCGCTCGACGCCGCCCGGCTGTCTGACACCCCCCACTCCCCCGACGCCCACCGCGGGCCCTGGTCCGACGACGAGGCGCCGGCCGACTACATGGCCGCGATGCTGCAGAGCATCATCGGGGTCGAGCTGGAGATCACCGAGGTGGTGGGGCGGTTCAAGCTGTCGCGCAACCGGACTGACGCAGACCGGGCGGGCGTCGTCGACGGCCTGCGGGAGCGGGGGCGTGACCGCGACCTGAGGGTAGCCGACGCCGTCGCGTCCGTGGACCCACTGCCGCCCGGCTAGGAGCCGGCTACCCGCCGACCTTGTTGCGTCGGGCAACAAGTCGGGGCGGGAAACCCACGGCCGGGCTCCGAAACCGCCTGCAGCGTGCCGCTGGCAAGCACCCCGGCATCGGCGCCGGCCCCCGTCGTCCGGGTCGGAAATGGGAGGTCCGGCCCCTCATTTGCAGCGGCCCCGAGGGATACATTCGGACCAGGCTTCGGACAGCGGGGAGAGCGCCATGGCATCGAACGATCATCCTGTCACCATCGGGAGACGGGCGTGGCAGCGCTCCCTCGCAGTTCTCGCTCTCGTCCTACCCCTGGCCATGGTGCCCGGCGCGGCGACGGCTCAACCGGCGGCGCCGTCGGCCAAAGCCACCTATACCGTGCAGTTCCGCGACGGCGTCGACGCGCGCGCCGAGGCCGCGACCGGCGCAGGGCGGGGTCTGGGCGTGAGCCGGGTCCTCACGAACGTGTACCCCGGCATGATCGCGACGATGAACGAGGCGCAGGCGGCGGCCCTGACCAGAAACCCGAACGTCGTCCTCGTGGAGAAGGATCAGGTGGTGACCGCCAGCGTCACCCAGACCGACGCCACCTGGGGCCTCGATCGCATCGACCAGCGGGACAGGCCGCTCTCGACGTCCTACACCTTCAACTCCACCGGCGACGGGGTCACGGCGTATGTCATCGACACCGGCGTTCTGGCCACCCACATCGACTTCGGTACTCGTGTCCAGGGCGGCTTCGACGCGGTCGACGGCGACGGCGACCCGACCGACTGCAACGGTCACGGCACCCACGTCGCCGGCACGGTCGGCGGCACCACCTACGGGGTCGCCAAGGACGTGGCGATCGTCCCGGTCCGCGTCCTGAACTGCTCCGGCTCGGGGACCACGAGCGGGGTCATCGCCGGGCTCGACTGGGTGGTGGGCAACCACGCGAACCAGAGGGCAGTCGCGAACATGAGCCTCGGCGGCGCCAAGTCCACCGCGATGGACGCCGCTGTGGGGCGCTTGATCTCCGACGGCGTGACCGTCGTGGTGGCGGCCGGCAACAGCAACAGGGACGCCTGCAATTTCTCGCCCGCCAGGGTGAAGGCCGCGATCACGGTGGCCGCCTCGACGATCACCGACGCCCGGGCCTCATACTCCAACTACGGCTCCTGTGTCGACCTGTTCGCCCCTGGGTCGGCCATCACCTCCGCGTGGATCGGCGCGTCGAACTCCGCCACGGCCACCATCTCGGGCACCTCCATGGCCACCCCGCACGTCGCGGGCGCGGTGGCGCGCCTGCTCCAACGGGAAGCCCTGGCACCGTCCGCAGCGGGCGCCGCCATCACCGACAGCGCGACGAGAGACGTGATCTCGCATGTCGGGCGGAACACCCCCAACAGGCTGCTCTACGCCGACCCGGCCTTCTGACAGTGCCGGTGAGGTGACGTAGAGCACCAGATTCAGGCCCCGATCGCAGCGTGGGATCTTGGACGGTCATTCGTCCGGGATCCCACACTGCGATCGGCTCGCTCCACAGCCTCGTCAGGGAGCGGGATTCCTGACGCTTCCCCGACAAGAGTGGAGCGTGCACGCACGTAAAGACCCGTCCCCAGACCTGCTCCGACTCGCCGCGGCCCAGGAAGGGGTCCTCTCAAGCTCTCAACTCAGCGCACTGAAGGCCCCGCCGGGGGCATCGAAGCGCTGGCGGACGGGGTGGGTGACGATGGCATCCGGGCTGTATTGCCTGACACCTCCCAGCTGGGCGAGCTGGTGCTGGGCAGGACTCGTCAGGGCTGGGGAGGGATCGGTCATCAGTGGGCTGGCCGCTGCCCACCTCGACGGGCTGGTCACCAAGGCTCCCGAGCAGATCACCGTGTGGCACACCAGGAGCTTCCCCATCGACTCACTCAACGACCCATCGGTGCGGGTGGTGTTCCGCCGGGGTCACAGGAAGGGCAGCGGGGACCCGACCCACACGGACCCGACCAACGCGATCCTGGATGCCGCGGCGGAGGCCGACGAGGATTCTCTCGTGGCGCTGGTCGCCAAGGCATTGGCGGAGGAGAAGGTCACCTCGGAGGAAGTACTCGAGGGGGTTGCCGCCCGGACTCGGTTGCGGAACAGGAGGCTCCTCAGGGTCCTGTGCGCCGAGGGATCCAAGGGAGTCGAATCGGTCCTGGAATGGCGATTCCTCACCGAGATCATCCGCGCCCACGACCTGCCCGAACCGGTCCGGCAGGAACGGGTCATCGTTGGCACCCGCTCCGACAACGTCTGGAACGAGTACGCACTCGTGGTGGAACTGGACGGCCGCCTCGGCCACGAGCAGGCATTCCGCGACATGCAGCGCGACAATCGCCTCGCCTTCGAGGGCTACATGACGCTGCGATACGGATGGCACGACGTCACCACGCGGCCCTGCGAGGCCGCGTCGCAACTCGCCCGGGCACTTCAGGGCAGGGGCTGGAGCGGCATCCGCCGACGGTGCCCGAGGTGTCGGCTGGCGGGTGTCTCGTGAGTGTGGGATCCCGGACGAAAGACCGTCCGGGATCCCACACTGAAACTCGACCCGTCAGCGTTCGCCCCGGAACGGCCGCGACAGCATCGCGAACCTCAGCACACGCCCGGCCACGGCTTGGATCTCCCCGCGACCAATCCCGTCGGGCTTAGCCAACGATCTCGACAACGAGCGATCCTTCCCGCGGCGCATACCGTCGACCGTGGACCCCGGCATCAGCACGTCCACTCCGGCCCGCACCCGGTACGCAGAGTCCCACAGGCCTGGAAAGTGGGGGTCGCGAGAGTGCTGCATCCACCAGTCCGTCATCACCATGCCCTCGTACCCCCATTGCCCCCGCAGGATGGTGGTGACCAGCTCATAGTGGTAATGCGCCCACACGCCGTTGATCTTGTTGTACGAGGTCATGATGGTCTGCGGCTGCGCCTCCTTCACCACCATCTCGAATCCCTTGAGGTAGATCTCCCGCAGGGCGCGCTCGGAGACGCGCGAGTCGTTGTGGCTGCGGTTGGTCTCCTGGTTGTTCGCAGCGAAGTGCTTGGGGCACGCCGCGACCCCCTGGGACTGCACGCCGCCCACCACAGCCACCGCCATCCGCCCCGTCACCAGTGGGTCTTCGGAGAAGTACTCGAAGTTGCGGCCACAGAGAGGGTCGCGGTGGATGTTCATCCCTGGGCTGAGGAGCACGTCGGACCCCTTCGCCAGCATCTCGCGCCCATGCTCGGCTGCGAGTTCCCTCACCAGCGCCGGGTCCCACGTGGACGCCAGTGTCGTGCCGGACGGCAGCAGCGACGCGTAGGCGCTCAACCGGATGCCCGACGGTCCGTCTGTGCAGGTCACCGCGGGCACCCCCTTCGCCCGCAGCGAGTCCAGAGTCCCGCCGAACACCCCCGCGTTGCCGGGCGCGCCGAGCGGGCTGTTCATCCGCCCATGTCCACGCGTCAGCGCTTCGAGTTCCTCGTCGCTGAGCTGCGCGACGAACTCCTCCATCGTCCTTCCCCCGGCCGCCACCTCGCCCAACGCGATGCCCCGATCCCCGGTCACGGGAACCTCCGCGGGCAGCCCGTCGAGGATGCGACGGCGCAGGTCGACGGTGCGTACCGGCACGTCCTCCCACCCAACCGTCGCCGCCCCGCCGGTGCGCTGCACGGCCATCCGGCGGAACGCGGCGGCCGGGTCGACGGCGCACGCCTCCTCCAGTTGCTCCACGACGCACAGTTCCGGCACCTCGACGACGCCAACAGGCTCCGCGCCGCGCACGTCTGCACCTATATATATGGTGTACGAACCCGGTTCCAGCACCCAGGCCGAGCGGTGGCCGGTGGCCCCGCCGTCGTCGAAGCTCGCCAGCGCGGTCACCGGGACGGACAATCCGAGGCGTTCGCCGGCGCCTGGAGCCAGCACTGCGGTCTTCGCGAACGCCACCAGTGCCCGGGCCGGCTTGCCCAGCGCGCCGTCGGGAGCCTCGACGTACAGCTGCACCACCTCCCGTCCTGCGTGGTTGCCGACGTTGCGGACCTCGACGGAGACCCGGACCACGTCGTCGGCCGTGAACTCGGCCGCACCTAGCTCGAACGTGGAGTACGACAGGCCGAACCCGAACGGGAACTGCACCGCCTCCCGGGCGAACGTCTCGAAGTAGCGGTAGCCGACGAAGACGTCCTCGGCGTAGACATTGTGGTCGCGGTGGCCGAAGTTGCCGGCGGAGGGATAGTCCTCGTAGCGGCGGGCGATGGTGTCGGTGAGACGCCCGGACGGCGACACCCGTCCCGTGAGCACGTCTGTCAGCGCGCGGCTACCCTCCATGCCGCCCTGCCAGGCGAGAATCAGGCCGGCGAGCCGGCTGCCGTAGTCGTCGGCCCAGGCCAGGTCCATCACGTTGCCGGTGTTGACGACCACGACCACCCGCTCGAAGCGGGCGACGACGGCGTCGAGCATGGCGCGCTCCGCGTCGGTGAGGTAGTATGAGCCCTTCTCCAGGACGCTTTCCCTGTCTTCGCCGGCCGCCCGCCCGACCACTACAAGGGCGACACCAGCCGTGTGCGCCGCACGCGACACGAGCCCCGGGTCCAGCGGCATCTCGTCGAAGTGTCGCGGCCAGTGGCCCCAGTACCCCTCGTCCGGCGGGTTGACCTCCGACCAGGACGCGTAGGTGGTGGCGAGCTCGCCGTTCACCGCGACGCCCGCCTCCCGCAGCGCCTCCATCAGTGAGATCCGGTACGGCGGCTTCACGTCGCCACCTGAGCCGTAGCCGACGGTGAACCAGTCGCACTGCACGCGGCCGAACACCGCGACCTCCACTTCCCCGGCCAGCGGCAGCACCGCGCCCTCGTTGCGCAGCAGCACCACGCCGTCGGCGGCCGCTCGGCGCGACAACTCGACGAGGCGGGGGGCGACCCCACGGTCCATGTTGACCAGGGCGGCCGACTGCTGTGACAGGCCGTTGAATACGCGCTGCATCGCGCGGTGATAGAGGCGCCAGAGTTGCTGTGGCATGCGGGGTCCTCGGAGGGCTCGGTGAGTGGTGGTCCGTGGATGGTAGACCGTCCGTAAATCACCACTCTGTGGAGACCCCATCCTAGGCGAAGCGCTTCGACGACGCCAGGGCCCCCGACACAGCCTCGTCATCCACCGGATGTCCTGATTTGACCCCGAGGGCCCATCCGCACACGTCCGCGCGACACTAGGAGGCATGAACGCCCTCGAAATCCTCCTCGACGCCACCTCCCGCCCTCTCGAAGCGATGGCGGACTTCCGCGGCTGCCTCACCCCGGAGACCCTCAACCAACATCCGGGGGGGCATCCCAACTCCATCGCATGGCTGCTCTGGCACAGCGGCCGAGAGATCGACGTGCAGCTGACCCACCTGTCCTGCCGCGAGGAGGTATGGACCAGCGACGGCTTCCGTGACCGGTTCGCCCTCGGCGCGGTGGGCGACGGCGTGGGCTACGGTCACTCGGACGACGAGGCCCGCGCCATCGTCGTCGACGATGGCGGCCTGCTGGTGGAGTACGTGACCGCCACGGTCGAGGCGCTCCAGGACTACATCCGCTCCCTCGACGAGGCCGCCCTCGACGATGTGGTGGACCGCCACTGGACTCCCCATGTGACCCGTGGCGTGCGGCTGGTGAGCATCATCGACGACGCCACGCAACACATCGCCCAGGCCGCCTACGTGTGCGGGATGCCGTTCCCGGGTCGCTGACCGGGCGCACCTGCACGCCGACTGAAGGGGCGTAGCCTATGTGCGCTGGATCAGCGAAAGGACCGGCGATGAAGGCCGTTGTGGTCTACGAATCCCTGTGGGGAAACACGGCGTCGGTGGCGCGCGCGGTCGCGGAGGGTCTGGGCGAAGGGGCCCAGGCGCTACCGGCCGCCGAGGTGGGGCCGGAGGTGGTGACCGACGCTGACCTGATCGTGGCCGGGGGGCCCGTCTTCGCGTTCCATCTCTCGTCCGAGCGGACGCGCGGCGACATCAGCACCAGCACGCCCGCCGCGGACCCCGCACCCGACCTGAGCGGGATGTCCATCCGAGCCTGGATGGACGCTTTGCCCACGGGGTCGGCGAGGTTCGCTGCGTTCGACACGGAAGTCCGTGGCCCCTTCGGCAAGGGCGCGCCTACCATCGCGAAGGAGCTTGCGGCGAAGGGCTACCGCAGCGTCGCCAAGCCCGAGGGATTCATCGTCCAGGGCAAGTACGGCCCGCTGAAGGACGGCGAGCTGGAGCGCGCCCGACGGTGGGGCCAGAGCCTGCGCGACGTCATCCCCGGCTGACCCCACCGTCGCGGTCCCCAGCTACGTGACCCTGCTCCGCCCCGCACCGGGCACGACACGCCGTCGAACTTCCCCTCCCAGCGCCCATGGCGGGTCGAGGCACGCGTTCGGCTGACATTCGTGCCGCTGGGCGCGAAGCCAGGCACCAGCCCTACATGGCAGCCGGCCCGTCGGCGCCTGCGCCAGTGCTCGAAGCCTGTCCCATAGGGCTGGCGAACCTCAGCGCTGCAGGCTCCCCCTGTGAACTCACGCTTCCGAGACCTCGAGACCGCTAAGCGACAGCTCCGGCGGTGACAGCGGCGGCGATCTCCCACTGGCGGATCAGGAACGACTCCTCGTCGAGACGCTTCCGCCGCAGCCACCCCGTCACCTCGCTGTTGCACTTGCTGGTGTTGCAGCTGCGGCAGGCGGGCACGACGTTGTCGAGGGTGTAGCGGCCGCCGCGGGAGATCGGCAGCACGCAGTCCTTCTGCAGCGGCACGTCGACGGCGCCGCAGTAGGCGCACCCTCCCCAGGCTGCACAGATCGCACCCCACTGCGCCGCGGTCAGGTCCTGGATCTGGCTGCCCAACCGCCGCTGCCGACGACGGGCGGACCGCTGCTTCCTCGTCCGCGCCGCTGTCATGCCAGCAGGCTATTGCCCAACCCTCGCGTTCGGCCGCAATCCCGCTCCAAAGGCGCGATGTGTCGGACCTGCCCGGTGTGAGGAGCGCAGTGACGACGAGCCTCGCGGCACCGTCGGGAACTGTGGGGCCGCGCAGCAGCACATGAACTTGAATGATCAAATAGCGCGGCTACCCTTGGGACGACAGCCCGCCAGCCCGAGGAGCACCATGTCCATCGTCATCACCGCCGCCACCGGTCAGCTCGGGAACCTCGTCGTACAGAGCCTGCTCGCCCGCGGGGTCCGGGCCGACGACATCGTCGCCACCGGGCGAGCCCTCGACCGTCTCGCGGCGCTCCGCTCCCAAGGCGTCCGCACCGCCGTCCTCGACTACAACAACCCCGCCGACGGCGTCATCAACGAAGGCGACACAGTGCTGCTGATCTCCGGCAGCGAGGTGGGCCAGCGGATCGCCCAGCACGGCAACGTCATCGCGGCGGCGAAGGCCGCGGGCGCGGCCCGGATCGTGTACACGAGCGTGGTCGGAGCGGACAGCACCAGCCTGCTCGTCGCGCCCGAGCACGTGGCCACCGAGCAGCTCCTGCGGGACAGCGGCCTCACCTATACGTTCCTGCGCAACGGCTGGTACCACGAGAACTACCAGCCCACGCTAGAGCAGGCCCGCCAGGCCGGAGTCGTCGTCAGCAGCGCGGGCAACGGACTGGTGTCTAGCGCTTCCCGCGCGGACTACGCCGAGGCCGCCGCCGCCGCGCTGATCGGCGACGGGCAGGACAACGCCGTCTACGAGCTCGGCGGAGATACCGCCTGGACCATGCGGGACCTCGTGAACACCTTCGCCGAGGTCCTCGGCCAGCCCGTCTCCCTCAAGGAGGTCAACATCGACGAGCACGCCAGCATCCTCCGCGAGGCCGGGCTCGACGACGGCACCATCGGGTTCATCACCACGCTGGACACGAACACCGCCGACGACACCCTCCTCGTCACCACCGGGGACCTGTCGCGCCTGATCGGACGGCCCACCACGCCCATCGACGACGCGGTCCGTTCCTGGGCGCGCGGTATCGCCTGAGGCTCATTCACTCGCCGTCGGCGAGGAGAGGACTCCAGGCCGCCTTCGCGGATGAATCAAGGTGCCGAGTGCACACCCCCTGTGCTCGCCTCTGAGCCGGGGGCAAGCTCCTCGCGCATTGGGTGGAGGTTCTGATGGCGACTACGCCACCAGAACCTCCACCCAAGCGAGACCCCGGTGCGGCACACCTACTGCAACATCTTTGGGGTACGTAATGACAGCGGGCGGCACGACCCTGCCCGCTGGCAGACTGCCCAGTCACACCCGCAGGACGATCAGCGCGAGCGCAACGCTCCAAGCGGGCAACAAGAAGCAACCACACCGCCCGGAGCGCCGGGCCGCCTAGGCTCGAGAAAGCTGCCACTCCAGAGAAGGATTCCCATGACCGATCGACTCAAAGCCCTCAGCGACGCCGGTGTCTCCATCTGGCTCGACGACCTCTCCCGCGACCGCCTCACCTCCGGCAACCTCGCCGAACTGATCGAGACCAAGTCGGTGGTCGGCGTGACGACCAACCCGACGATCTTCGCCTCGGCCCTCAGCGACGGCGACTCCTACGCCGAGCAGCTCCAGGGCCTCACCGACGTCGACGAGGCGATCGAGCTCGCCACCACCACCGACGTCCGCGACGCCGCGGACCTCCTCAAGCCCATCTACGACCGCACCGGTGGCTTCGACGGCCGCGTCTCGATCGAGGTCTCGCCGGAACTCGCGCACGACACCGACGCCACCGTCGCCGCGGCCCAGAAGCTCTACGACATCGTCGGCCGGGAGAACCTCCTGGTGAAGATCCCCGCCACCAAGGCCGGCATCCCGGCGATCGCAGAGGTCATCGGCCGCGGCATCTCGGTCAACGTCACCCTCATCTTCAACGAGGACCGGTACCGCGAGGTCATGGATGCCTACCTGACCGGCCTGGAGACCGCCGACGCCGCGGGCCGCGACCTCGCCACGATCCACTCCGTCGCCTCCTTCTTCATCTCGCGTGTGGACGCCGAGATCGACGCCCGCCTCACCAAGCTGGGCAAGGAGGACCTCAAGGGCAAGGCAGCCATCGCCAACGCGCAGGTCGCGCTGGGCGCGTTCGACGAGGTGTTCGGCTCGGAGCGCTTCGCCGCCCTCAAGGCCAAGGGCGCCAACCCGCAGCGCCCCCTCTGGGCGTCGACCGGTACGAAGGACCCCTCCTACCCCGACACCCTCTACGTCTCTGATCTGGTGGCAGGCAACATCGTCAACACCATGCCCGAGAAGACGCTCAACGCGTTCGCGGACCACGGCGACGTCGGCACCCCCATGGAGGGCACCGCGGACCAGGGTCGCGCGGTCCTGAAGGAGATCGCCGAGGCCGGCGTCGACCTCGACGACGCGTTCCAGGTCCTCGAGGACGAGGGCGTCGAGAAGTTCATCGTCAGCTGGAAGGAGCTCCAGGAGACGGTGAGGCGCGCCCTCGCCTGACGGACTCCAGGCTCGGGCACCCGGGGACGTTCGCGCTGTGATGCTGCGGTGTCGACAACATCGTGACCGGCGCCCAGGTCGGGACCTACAGCGGCATGATCGCGACGGCTGAACCCGGGCTCACGCTTCAGTGCCTTGGCTTGCCTGCTGCAAGGCGCAGGCCACCACCTCCGCGAGGTCCAAGCCGTAGGAAGGCCCACCGTGTGCGCGGTAGGCGGCCACTCGGGCAGAACCGCGCTCAAGGAGCCGGGCGCCGCCGGCGTTGTTGCCGCGGGCGACGTGGGTCAGGCCGACACAGATCTGGGCGAGTCCCTGCCACAGATCGCGCTCTTCGTCAGGGCCGGCCTTCCAGCGGGCCTCGAGGACCTCATGCGCGGCGAATGGCCGACCCTCCGCAACCAGGCTCCTGGCCAGCTCCACCGACTCCACCGGAGGCAAGGGCTCCTCCGACACCGGCTCAACGCCCGTGGCCCCATAAGGCAGGGGCCGGCCGAGCGCGTCGCGCGGGCGCGCCTGGCGGGGGCGACCCGCGGCGTCCCGGTCGCGGATCATCTCAGGATCCTTCCGGAACATCCCACTCCAAGCCCGACTCTCATGCTGCCCATGCTACGAGGACGTCACAGCGAGGCTGGGCACTTGTCGTGCCTCGCGTCCGAGGAGAGGGCTCCGCCGAGGGAGCTGGGTCACTGACCCGCGCCGTCCAGCTCGACGGCATCACCGACGTGGACGCGACCCGCCTTGGTCACCACGGCGTCCACCCCGAACATCACCCCGTTTCGTTCGCGACGATAGGCCGCCAGCGCCCGCAGCGCGTCGGTGCGCCGCAGCCCGGTGTCGGGGTCCAGGTCGATCACAGGACAGCGCGCGACGGCGCCGCGCACCTCGATCGCGGCCTCGCCGAGGCCCAGTCGTCGACCGATCCAGGCGTCCTCGAGATGCGGTGCATCGGTGTCGACGGTGAACGTCGCGCGCAGTTGCGCGTCGAGCACGCGGATACCGAGCCGGCGGGAGAGCTCGTCGAGCGAGCCGGTGGTGACCAGGCTGACACTGGCGCCATAGACGACCTCGCCCCTGGTTGAGCGGGCGAGCACCACGTCGCAGCCCAGGTGCGCGGACAACGCCGCCGCCCAGGGCCCCTCGACGATCCCGAGCTCCACGCGACGGCCCCAATAGTCCAGCGTGCGGGTCTCTTCAGAGAGTGCCGGGATGCCCTCAACCGTGGCGCCGGGCAGCGTCACGGTCAGCACGCCGGCATCCCACGTGGCCTGGGTCTGCATGAGGGTCGGGTTCTCGACGGTGCGGAGAACCCGCTCGCGCGCCAGATCGACCAGACAGAACGCCCGGTCGCCGACCGGCCCGTCCAGGGCCAGGTCGACATAGGGCCGGCCCAGGTGGCGAGCCCCCTTCAGCGACGTGAATCCAATCCGTGAGACGTGCACGCCACCACTGTCGCACGAGGCGGGTCACGCCTGACATGTTGGGTGGCGAGCAAGCAGCGCCCAGCAGTGGCGCCCGAGCCGCTGAGCCGAGTCCCGAGCGAGCGCCGAGGCTGACGGGGTTCGGATGGTCGCCGCGCTTCAAGTGGGCGCCCCCGGTCGACGGCGAGTGGTGGAGACGCGGGGCCGCGGCGTCGCCGCCTGGCATGAACTGCATGAGGATCTGTGTGACGTCGATCGGCACGGGGACGCCGGCCGTGTGGAGGGCGCGGGAGCAAACTCCGCGGAACCGTGACGCCAGTGGGGGTCACCCCGCATCTCCCTGAGCGGGGACACCGGCAATGGCGCCCGGTCTCCGCGCGGACCTCGCCCCTGAGGTACCTCGTACCAACTGGTCCACGTGCCGAATCCGGGCGCGCTCCACGCCGCCGCTGCCGCTGGTCGGAGGTCAGAACGTGGTGGCATCGACGACGTGCATGGTCGCTCCTTGCTCAACGGGACAGTGCGGGGCGGTGCCGCGGCGGTCCGACCAGTCAGCGAGGACTGGTCACACCCCGACGGTAACCCCGACGCCGATTGCGCGGCCCGGATGGATCAACTCACCGGGCGCGGCGTCTTGGTCCGCGTGGCGAGATTGCAGTTACATCAAGGAGGTGCTGACCCATTTCAAGGGTCGAATCGTCTCCTGGGACGTCGTGAACGAGGCCTTCGTCGACGGCCTCGACAGCTTCGATCCCGCCACCCAGAACTGGGAAGACTTCCTGCGCGGCAACCCCACCGACTACAGCTACTCCGGGTGGTACAACGCCTACACCACCGACATGGATGTGGAGGCGGGCGAGCGCCCCGGCGACTTCATCTATGACGCCTTCGTCTTCGCCCGCAAGTACGGCCCCGAGGCCAAGCTCGAGTACAACGACTTCAACGTCTTCCAGTCCGAGGGCAAGGCCAGGGCCATCCTGGCCATGGCGACGGAGCTCAACGGGCGCTACGCCGCCGAGTATCCCGACGACCCGCGTCAGCTGATCAAGGGCATCGGCCTGCAGTCGCACAACTACATCAACCAGACGCCGGCCTTCGCCTGCGCCGACCTGACCCGCCTGCCCGGGCTGGTCGACGCGGATGCCGCGGAATGGCAGCCGGGTGCCTGCTCCGACCACGCATCTGTGGAACGCTCACTGCAGCTGATCACCGAGGCCGGCTTCACCGCCAGCGTGAGCGAGCTGGATCTGCAGGTGTGGGAGGCGTGGAACGCCGAGCCGCAGGGCGAGCGGGGCACCTACTACGACCTGGACGACCCGGCGGCGGCGGAGCTCTTCCACAAGGAGGGCTTCACAGGCCATCGACGCGGCGGAGGCTCTCGACCTGCGCGGCACGGTGTACACGGGCAAGACCCTCGGTGCGCTCAAGGGCGCCCTCGGGCGGGCCACCGCGGTCGTCCAGGCCGAGCAGAGCCAGGCTGCGGTCAACGAGGCTAGTGAGGAGCTCGTCGAGGCAACGGCCGGGCTCGAACTGAAGTAGTCCCACGCCCTCAAGCGCCCGCGGTGATCGCCGCGGGCGCTTCTGGCCGGGTCGCGGAAGCGACGGCGCGGCTAGCCAGATGGCATGGGCGGACCGCCCTCCTCGTGCCAGCCGGTGAGCCCGCCGGACTGCGTCAGACCCTGTCGATAGACTCCGACCAGCCAGATCAGCAGAGCCAGGGCACCCGTCACCGGGCGGTGCCCGCCGACTCACCGGACGCAGACGTCGCGGATCAGCTCATGGACTGGCCGGCACCGGACCGCCGGGCGCACCGGAGACAAAGACGGGGGACACCATGGCAACGTTCGCGAAGAAGCTGGTCATTCCGACGCTGGCGGTAGTGGTCGTGGTGGCGGTGGCCGTCGCGGCCTTCGCCGCGGGACAGCTCACGCCCAAGCTGTTCGCGCTGGGCAGCGGGTCCACATCGACGGACACGCGCGTCATCCAGTCCATCACCCGCGAGGAGCAGGTGGTGCTCCTCAGCCTGGGCATCCAGGGCATCACCGAGAAGACCGAGAGGATGACCTTCCTCGGCGTGGACGTGCCGGGGAGCAGCAGGGCGTCGTTCGTGCAGTACTCCTTCAACGCCAAGCTGGGCATCGATGGGCGCGACGTGCGGATCGTCCCCACCGGGGAGAAGAAGTATCGGATCTCCATCCCCGAGTACATTTTCATCGGCCACAGCAACGAGGACTTCCGGCTGGTGGCGGAGAACAACGGCGCGCTGAGCTTCATCACGCCGGAGAACGACCCGGTGGAGATGATCAACAGCATCCTCAGCGAGGACACGCAGGCGGAGTACATCGCCAACAACGAGGAGATCCTGCGAGAGCAGGCGATCATGTTCTACTCCGGCATCATCACTGGCATCGACCCTGAGATCGACATCACTTACGACTTCCGCCAGTGACCCCACGCCCGTCGCAGTGACAGCAGCGATGACGGGTACCTGCGGGTGATGGTCGGCGACTCGTGCCGTCGGTCGGCCGGGGTGGGACGACGCTATCAAGGCCGGCGTGGAAGGAGGAGCCTAAGTCTCGTGAGCCGCACATGACCGAAGACGCCGGGCCGCGAGTCGGCACCCCTCTACGACCCTCATGGGACGCTGCTCAGGCTCGCCAAGAACACCGCCGCCTGACCTTACGTCGCAGGGCGCCGACGCAGCCTCCAAGAAGCCCCGTCCGCTGAGGGTCGTTGTGAGTGGGGGATCTTGGATGAAAGACCATCCAAGATCCCCCACTTACATCGGGCCTTGGCGGAGGCGGCCACGGAGTGGCCGTTCGACCTCTTCCCACGCGGCCCCAACCCGGCAATAATCGCAGCAACAAGGGGGTACGCCATGCGGCTTGCACGACCCACCGAGCCGGCGGTCCTGGCCGCGGCCAAGGGCCGGCTCACCGAGGAAACCCGGCGCTCCTGGCAGGAGAAGCGGTCCCGCGGGCCTGAGATCGATCCCGTCCTGCACGACCCCGAGATCCTGAATTCGTTGCTCGGCATGACGAACGGCGCCTGCGCCTACTGCGAGCGCCCCCTCGAGGCTCACGGTCCCGACGCCGCAGTCGTCACCCACTACCGCCCCACCTGGGGCGCGGTCGGCAGCGCCGGCGACGTCGACCTCCAGGCCTACTGGTGGCTCACCTACGAGTGGGACAACCTCTACCCGGCCTGCGCGGACTGCGTCCGCTCCCGCGGCACGCGCTTCCCCGTCTCAGGCGAGCGCGCCACTCCGACAGGCGGCCTCGACGAAGAGCAGCCCCTTCTCCTCGACCCCCTCACCGACGACCCCGACGAGCACCTCCGTTACCAACCCGACGGCACCATCACCGCCCTCACCGAACGCGGCCGGATCACCACCGACATCCTCGCCCTCAACCGCGACTTCCTGATCAAGGCACGCCTGACCGCCCTGGCCGGCGCCCCGCACGACCCCTCGTTCCCCACGCTGCGAAGACAGCTTGCAGCAGAGCGGCCTTCCGAGTCGGCGCCACCCGCTCCCCCGCAGCCGCCGCGACCCTCCGGCCCAGACCTCCCGCCCATGTCCGGCGCCGAGCCGGGCGCGCCCGCCTACGACCTCACCAGCAACATGGCCGGCGCCCAGCGCGGCAACTACTACCAGGCCACCCAGTGGGTCGAGCGCGTTGTCATCCACAACTTCCGCCCCATCCGCGACCTCGAGATCGACCTGGCAAGATCCACCAGCGAGCGCGGGCCCTGGACGGTCCTCCTCGGCGAAAACGGCTGCGGCAAGAGCTCCGTCCTGCACGCCATCGCACTCACCATGATGGGAGGCGAGCAGCGCCGGGCACTCGGCATCGACGCCCGGAAGTTCCTCCGCGACGGCGCCCGCAAGGGGCTGGTCGAGGTCTACCTCTCCGGGCGGCCGGATCCCCTGCGCCTCGAATGGGCCAAGGGCGAGCACGAGTTCACCGGCCCCGAACCGGTGGCCGCGCTGATGCTCGGCTACGGCGCCACCCGCCTGCTGCCGCGCACGCCGTCGCCGCACGACGACAACCGGGTGGTGCGCGTCGACAACCTCTTCGACCCCGTCGCCCCCCTCACCGACCCCACCTCGTGGCTGCTCTCCCTCGACGACGACACCTTCGACGACGTGGCCAACGGCATCCACGAGATGCTCGCCCTGGACCAGGACGCCGAGCTGCTCCGCGATGACGACCAGGTGCTGCTCAAACAGGGCCGCACCCGCTCCGACATCGTCACTCTGAGCGACGGCTACCAGTCGATGGTGGTGATGGCCTGCGACATCCTTCGCTCCACCATGCGGCTCTGGACGCAGTCGGCGTTGGCCGAGGGGATCGTGCTGATCGACGAGATCGGCGCCCACCTCCACCCTCGGTGGCGGCTAAGGATCGTCACCGCCATGCGCAACCTGATGCCACGCATCCAATTCATCGTCACCACCCACGACCCGCTCTGCCTGCGCGGCATCGTCGACGGCGAGGTGGTGGTGATGCGCCGCAACAGCGAGGGCGACGTCATCTCGCTGTCGGACCTGCCGCCCGTCACCGGCATGCGGATCGACCAGCTGCTCACCTCCGAGCACTTCGGCCTGGGCAGCACCGACGACCCCGAGGTGGCCGAGCTGTGGGAGAGCTACTACCGCCTGATGGCCCTCAAGCACCCCACCGGCGACCAGACGGGGCGCCTGGAGCGGGTCCGCGCCCGCCTCGACGAGCTGGAGCAGTTCGGCACCACCGAGCGCGAGCGGCTGCTGCTCACCTCTGCGGCGGACTACATCGCCCAGCGCCGCGAGACCGGCGACACCGTCGCCCCCAGCAGCAAGGAGATGACCGCAAAGCTCTCCGAGCTATGGGGCAGATACCTACCCGGGAGCTCGTGATGCGACGGGTGCCGCGGCCCAAGGAGCCGCCCAGCCTGGCCGAGGCGAAGACGCTGACAGAACGCCGGGCCGCCCTCGACTTCTACGCCGCCTGGGACGGCGCGGCCAAGTACGACGGCTACAAGGCCTACAAGAATCCCGACATCCGTGCCGCGCTGGAGCAGGCGTTCGGCGGCAAGTGCGCCTACTGCGAGACCTTCTACGCCGCGACCCAGCCCGTCGCCATCGAGCACTACCGGCCCAAGGGCGAGGTGACCATCGACGGCAAGCGCGTCCCGCCCGGCTACTACTGGCTCGCCAGCGAGTGGACCAACCTGCTGCCGTCGTGCACCGACTGCAACAGCCCCCGTAAACAGGACCTGCCCGACGAGTCCCGCACGGCAGGGAAGGCCAATGCGTTCCCGCTCGCCTCGGAGACCACCCGCGCCACGGCGCCCGGGCTGGAGAAGAGCGAGAAACGGTTGCTCCTGCACCCCTACCTCGACCATCCGGAGAAGCACCTCGAGTTCGTCTGGGGCACGGGCACCATCGACGACGGCTGGGTCCGGCCCCGGCGGGGCAGCGCCAAAGGGGCCGCGACCATCGCGGTGTGCGCGCTCCAGCGTCGAGGGCTCCGCGCCGCCCGCCGCGACCGGCTGCTGGACCTCATCGCCCACCTGGAGTCCGTTGTGGAGGCGCAGAACAACGCGGTGCGCCACCCGGATGACGCGGACCTGCTCGCCCAGCTGGAGCGGCGGCTGGCCGAGGTCAGCCGCTTCGTCGCCGACCACGCCCCCTACAGCGCCATGTGCCGCCAAGTGGTGGCGAGCTACCACGAGAAACTCTTCGGACCCCAGGAGTGACCATGCCCACATCCCCGATCAACCCCTACGCCTCCCCGTCGCTGACCTGCGACATCGTCATGAAGGGCGGCATCACCAGTGGTGTCGTCTATCCCCGGGCGGTCGCCGAGCTGGCGAAGACCTACCGGCTGAGCCAGGTCGGCGGGGCGTCCGCGGGCGCGATCGCTGCGGCGGCAGCGGCCGCGGCCGAGCTCGGGCGACACTCCGGCGGGTTCGAGGAGCTTGACGCGATGCCCCAGGAGTTGGCCGCCATCGGGCCCGGCGGGAAGTCGACGCTGGCGTCGTTCTTCCAGCCGACGAAGACCGCCGCCCCGCTGTTCCGGCTGCTGTTCGCGGTGGCGGAGGCCGAAGGGGGGAAGGCCGGCGCACTGGTGGGCGGGCTGCTGAAGAGCTTCTGGAAGGAGGCCCTCGTCGGCTCCCTGCTTGGCCTGGTGATCGTGGTGCTGAGCGCGCTGGGCGACGGTGTCGCGGCAGTCGCGGGCATCGTCGGCGGGCTGGTGTTGCTGCTCCTCGGGGTGGCGGCGGGGGCCCTGTTCGGCGCGCTGCGGACGTTCGGTCGCGTCGCGGAGGACGGCTTCGGCATGTGCACGGGGATGGAGGGCGACGGCGCGGCGGGCGCGACGCCGCTCACGCCCTGGCTGTACGAGAAGATCCAGTCGCTGGCGGGCCGCAAGGACGGGGAGCCGTTGACGTTCGGCGACCTCCGTCGCGCCGGGGTCACGCTGCGCATGATGACCACGAACCTCACCCGCCACCAGCCGATGGCGATGCCGTGGACCACCGAGGAGTTCTACTTCGACCCCGACGAGATGCGCCGGCTGTTCCCCGAGGACGTGGTGACGTGGATGGAGACCCACCCGCCGTCGACCAACCCGGGGTTCGACACCCAACTCCGGCGTGCCCAGGCGGGCAGGCTCCGCCCTTGGCCGTCGGCCGACGACCTGCCGGTGATCGTCGCCACCCGAATGTCGCTGAGCTTCCCCGCCCTGATCTCGGCGGTGAAGCTCTGGTCCATCGACTTCAGCCAGCCGTCGAACTGGCAGGCGGGCGACGCCGTCACCGCGTGGCGGAAGGCGAACCCGGGCGGCACCGTCGAGCAGGCTCTGGCGGCCGTCCCCTCGCCGACGTTCTCACCCCTCTGGTTCACCGACGGCGGCCTCTGCGCCAACCTGCCGGTGCACTTCTTCGACTCCCCGCTGCCGAAGCACCCGACGTTCGCGTTCAACCTCGGGCCGTTCCCGGCGGGGCGGGAGAAGTCGAAGGACGAGGCGGAGAACAGCTACCTGCCCACCGGCAACGCTGGGGGGCTGCAGCGGCCGTGGTTCCCGCTGCCGACGTCGGGGATCGGCGCATGGGGGTCGTTCGGGCTGCTCATGGTGCACACGGCCCGCGAGTGGGTGGACGCGGCGCAGATGGTGATGCCCGGATACCGCGACCGGATCGTCACCGTGCACCAGGACCACTCCGAGGGGGGAATGAACCTGTCGATGCCCGAGCACGTGGTGACCGGCCTCGCGGAGCGGGGGAAGTGGGGCGCGGTGAAGCTCGTGGACGCGTTCGCCGGCGATCAACCGGGTGTCGTGCCCGCGCGCGGCTGGGACAACCACCGCTGGATCCGGTTCCGCACCGCGGCGTCGGGGCTGGCGGGATGGCTGGGGGCGTGGGAGCGCAGCTACCGCGACCTGACCTCGGGCGGGACCCCGTACCCGGACCTCGCCGGTCCGGCCGCCGACGCACCGCTGCCGTCGTACCAGCTCGGCAAGGCCGAGCGGGAGGCCCTCAACGAGCGCACCGGCGAACTGCTGACCCTCGCCACGGACTGGAGCGACGACGAGCGGGTCCCCGCAGCCCCCAGGCCCGCACCTCGCCTGCGCCTGGTGCCGGACGACGGCACCGCTGCCGGTCTCGATGCCACCGTCGACAGGCCGGCGCCCCCCGTCGTCTGAGGGTCGCCGACGCCTGGCCGAGGTGCTGGAACCATTCCCCCGCCTCCACACCACCGGCCCGCGTGAGCTCCACGGGCGCGCGAGAATGGACCTCCACGCCCGTGCAGCACCCACCTGAAGGACCGCCGTGACCCGGAACACCTCCCTCGATCCGTCAGGGCGACTGATCAGCTCTGCCCGCATCTCGACGCTGGCGCCCGACGAGGTGTTCGTGTTCGGGTCCAACTCCAACGGCGCGCACGGCGGCGGCGCGGCCCGTTTCGCGATGGACCGGTTCGGCGCGGTCTGGGGTCAGGGGCACGGGATGCAGGGGCGGAGCTTCGCCGTCGACTCCATGAGCGGGCTCACCGTGCTCGCCGACGAGGTGGCCAGGTTCCTTCAGTACGCCCTCGCGCATCCGGAGCGGGTGTTCCTGGTCACGGAGATCGGCTGCGGCATCGCGGGGTACACGCCGGCGCAGGTGGCGCCGCTGTTCGCCGACGCCCCGGCCAACGTCGCGCTGCCGGCGTCGTTCCTCGAGCGGCTCCCCGCCCGAGTTGCGGGGGTTTCGACGCGCGCTGAGGCGCTGCGCGGCCCGGCACGACACAGCTCACCGGCCCTGGCGTTGGGCACGCCTCATGTCGACAGGGCGGCGGGCGTCGTCGTCGCCTCGGCTGCCGGGGACGCGCTGGGGTCGGCCTACGAGTTCGGGCCGAGCCTCGACGACGACGTCACGCCGGCCTTCGGCCCCGGCGTCTTCGGGCACGCGCCCGGCGAGTGGACCGACGACACGTCGATGGCCGTACCCATCCTCGAGGCCATCGCCCGGGGTGACTCCCTCCGCGACCCCGCCACCCTCGCCGGGATAGCCAGGCGGTGGTGGGACTGGTCGAAGGACGCGCGCGATGTCGGCGCCCAGACCCGCGCGGCCCTCGCCGGGATCGCGGCTCTCGGCGGATCCCCCATCACGGAGGACTACATGCGCCGGCACGCCCGGGCTCTCCACGAACAGAGCGGCCGCAGCGGCGGCAACGGCTCGCTCATGCGCACCGGCCCGGTCGCACTCGGTTACCTGGCGCCGGGACGCGAGCCCGCCCTGGTCGAGGCCGCCGGGCGCGTCGCGCAGTTGACGCACTGGGAGGACGACAACGTGGACGCCGTCGTCCTGTGGTCGCTGGCCATCCGGCACGGCGTCCTCACCGGCGGACTCGACGTTCGCGCCGGCCTGTCCTGGGTGCCCGAGGACCGCCGCGACCGCTGGGCCGGCCTGATCGACGACGCCGTCGCACCCGGGACGCACCCACGCGCCTTCCGGGCAGGCAACGGATGGGTGGTACGCGCATTCCAGGCGGCGCTCTCCGCCGTCGCCGGCGCCACCGACCTCCCCGACGCCCTCAACCGCGCCGTCCGCGGCGGCGGGGACACCGACACCGTAGCTGCCATCGCCGGATCTCTCGCCGGAGCGCTGTGGGGCGCATCGGCGGTGCCGCTCGGCTGGCAGCAGGAGCTGCACGGCTGGCAGCAGGAGCTGCACGGCTGGCCCGGCTACACCGTCGACGACCTCACCCGCCTCGCCGTCGCAGCAGCCGGCCACGGCGGCTGAGAGTTGGCCCCGTCGCGATCCATCCCTCAGCTCACGCATGGCACGATGGGCGCGTGAGCGCCCCGACCCGATACGACGTGGCCGTGGCCGGGTTGGGCCCGGCCGGCCGGGCGCTGGCGTCGAAGTGCGCTGCGACCGGGATGAGGGTCCTCGCCATCGATCCGCGGCCCGGCGCGGAGTGGGCCCCGACCTACGGGATCTGGGGCGACGAGCTGGGGTCGCTGCCGGAGTCCGTGGTGCGCTCCCGGATGGTCGGGCCCGAGCTGCGGGCGCACGGCGCCTACCCCTTGCCGCGTGACTACCTCGTCCTCGACAACGCGGCCCTCCAGGCATCACTCCCGCTCGACGGGGCGTCCGTCCGTCAGGGCCGCCTGACCGACGGGCAGGTCGCGGCCCTGCGCTCGGAGGCGCGGGTGGTGGTCGACGCCCGGGGCGCCCGTCCCGACGGCGTGCTGCCTGGGGATACGGCGCCCGCTCAGACGGCGTACGGCATCGTCGTGTCCGCCGACGACGCAGTGCCGGCCCTCCAGGGCGCGCCGGCACTGCTGATGGACTGGCGCACCGACTGGTCGGCGGAGGCCGAGCCGTCGGGGACGCCGACCTTCCTCTACGCGATCCCGCTCGGCGAAGGGCGGGTGCTGCTCGAGGAGACGTGCCTGGCCGCGGCGCCGGGGCTGCCGATCGACGAACTCAAGGCCCGCCTGCGGCGTCGGCTCCGGGCGCGCGGGGTCGCGGAGTCCGCCGTCGATCATCCGCTGGAGCGGGAGGTTGTCCGCATCCCGATGCGGGGTCGGGGTCGCCGTGTCCCGTCGGGGGTGCTGGCCGTGGGGACGGCGGGTCGCGGGGGAAACGTCGTGACGGGATATTCGGTGGCGCACTCGTTGGCCCGTGCCGGGACGCTGGCGGACGAGCTGGCCGCCGGCGCGGCGCCGAGGGATGCGGACCCCGCCGGGCCCGCCGACGTGTTCCGCGAGATGGGTCTGCGGGCATTGCTGCGCCTGGATGTCGCGGGGACGCTGGGACTGTTCGACGCGTTCGGGCGGCTGCCCGCGGCGTCGCAGCGGGCGTTCATGTCGCGCGACTCGGCGGCGGCGGGCTTGGCGGCCGCAATGTGGGGGATGTTCGTGCGGATGTCGCCGAGGGACAGGGGCCGGCTGGTCGCGGCCACGCTGGGCCCGACGCGCGGCCGCGCGGCGGCGTCGTCAGAGCGGTGAAGTCCTCGTGCGTCTCGGGCGTCCCGGGTCTCCTGATGAATCCAGCTCTGTGGGTGCGTTCTTCGCCTCCGTTCGCAGGTCCGCGCAACACTGGGGTCATGAACATCGAAGAGTGGTGGCCCAGGCTGCGGGCCGAGACGCGCGACTGGCTGATCGCGAACAACGGCGACGTCGTGCCGTCGGCCGTTGTCGAGGAGATCATCCGAGCGGGCGGCGACGCCACCTCCGACGCCTGGCGGGCCGGCGAGAGCGGCGCGGACGGGTTCTACCTGGCCGACGAGGTGGTGGACTGGATCGAGGAGGTCGCCAACGGGGAGACGCCTGCCCCGCGACGGTGACCCGGCCGCAGTTGCGGTAATCATTCCTCCAGACAGGAAGTCGGCGCCGATTCAGCCCTGAGACTCTGTCTGGAGGAACAATTTCCGCTCGGCGCCATCGTGAGCAGGTACGAAGCCGCGTTGCTCACTCAGCGACGACGGGGCCGCCCGCCGCGCTGGGGTGGCCGCGACCCCCTCGCCGGGACCCCGCCCTTCCGTGGCCTCTCCGCCGGCTTCGCAGGCTTCGGCTCGTCGCCGCGCTCCGCAGCGGTCCTCGAGCTGTTGGGGGTCCGGCCGCGCACGATCCCGATGAACTCGTCGATCCACTCGTTGCCGTTGTCCGTCCGCCAGGCGAGGGCCACCGTCGTGGGAGGGGCGTCGACGACCGGGCGGTACACCATGTCGCGGCGGCTCCCAGAGCGGGCCACCGACATCGGCACGCGCAGCACCGCGGCGGAGAAGCTGGCCAGTTCGATGCTGTCCGGGGCGGCGTCGTGAATGACCCGCACGTCCGCCAGATCGACCGAGGACACCTCGTCGAGGACCGTCAGCTCGTGTTCTTTCGACAACCACACCACCGGCACCTCCTCATAGAGGGGGATGGCGTGGAGGCCGTCGGGGTTGAGCGGGAGGCGGACGAAGCACAGGTCGACGTCGCCGTCGAGGAGCGCTCGGCGCTGGTCGGCCTGCTCGATCTCGAGCACGGCCAGCGGCACCCGGCGGAACCGCTCCTCCCAGATGCGCCGCCACTTGGTCAGAGTCACCCCCGGCACGAATCCCACGCGCAGGCCGGCGACGTCGGGGCGCGAGGATGTGGTCACGCGCGCAGGCTACCCCACGGGGCTAGGCTGCGGGCATGAGCCAAACGATGAAGCCGGCCACCGCGGCCGCCAAGCTCGGCATCTATCTGCCGGCGGCGCCCGAGGAGTTCCAGAACACTCCGATCAGCCGCGACGATCTGGACGAGCTCCGAGCCGACCCTCCCGCCTGGCTCGTCGACCTTCGCCGCAACGGCCCCTTCCCCCGCGACGTCGTGGCCCAGAAGCTGGGCATCTCGCGCTCAGGCCTGGCCCGCGCCGGAGTGAGCGACGCGATGACCTCGGACGAGATCGGCGCCCTGCTCGCCGACCCGCCGGAATGGTTGATCAGTGAGCGGGAGACCCACCGTAAGGTCCTCGACGAGCAGGCCCGCGAGCAGGCACCCGCCCCCAAGCCGAAGCCGAAGACGAAGCCCAGATCGGCTGCCCCGAAGACGCGAGGGCGCTGGCGCTGACCTCCCCCAACGTCGACCCTTCCGTCACGCTCACGGTAGAGGCTCTGGCGGAGCCCCGACACTGGAGTGGCCCGGTCCCCCCAAGACCCGGGCCACTCCAGCTGTCACGTCACGGGTTCACCAGGACGGTGCTCCCCGCGTCGAGGTCGAGGGAGACCGGCGAGGAGGCGGCGAAGACACCGGGCCCCGTCACGATCACCTGGTCGTCGGCGTCCGCCTCGCAGTCGACGGCGACCAGCGCGAACTGCTGGTTGCCCACGGTCTCTCCGTCGAGGGTGTAGCTGGACTTGCCGTTGAAGGCGGCCATGGCACAGGACTCGCCTGACACCCTCCTGGTGGAGAACGTGAGCCCGCCCAGCGCGTTGCCCTTCAGCACCGCCGTGTGTGAGCCTGCGGAGTCCTCCCATGTGCGGACCAGCATCAGGCCCCCCTGGACGGTGGTGCCCTTCTTGTTCAGCTTGGCGCCAAAGGTGACGTTGCCGGGGCTTCCGTCCGCCCAGGTGAACGCTGCGGAACCCTCCGCGGAGCCCTTGGCCGTGGGGTCGTAGATCGCCAGGCCCGCGTAGCCGGCGCCCGCAAAGTCTCCGCCAAGGCCCTCGGTCGTCGCGACCGCCGAGTACACGTCGTGCGGCAGGTCGACGTCCGGGTTCGAGCACACGTACGCGGCCGAGCCGCCGTCGGACCTGCGCTGACAGTCCAAGGTCTCCGTGGCCCTGGTGACCAGGCCGGTGAGTTCCACGCGCAGGTCGGCGTCGTTGGCGAGGTCCGACGGTGATCGGCTGCCCACCTTCATGGTGACGGGCCCGGTGTAGTTGCCGTCGCCGGACCAGGCGATCGCCGGGGCGGCGCCCACGAACACCACAAGGTCGGCCGGGGTGACCGTCCACTGGCCCTGCACCGTTGCCACCTCGAAGTTCGCAGGGTCTTCGGTGCCGTACCGCATCTGGGGAGTCACGACACCATTCCCAGCGCTCACGCCCACCGTCGCCGGGTTGTTGACGCACGCCAGGGAGCCGGTGAAGGCCCCGGTCACGGCGCAGTCCCCCACGTCATGCGCCACGCCGTCGAACTGCCCCGAGTAGCTCCCGGCCGTCATCGTGACCGGCGCCGGAGCGATGGTGAACTCCACCGAACTGCTGCTCGCGGTGTGGTTGGCGTCTCCCGGCCAGCTTCCGGACACCGTGGCGGTGCCGGCGTCGACGTTGTCGCGGTAGGTCAGCGCGACATTCGCCGGTTCCATCCCCGCCGCGGTCACCGTGCCGGTGCAGGGTTCGATCGGCGATCCCGTGTACGTGGGATCGACGGTGGGGCACAGGATCGAGACGGCGGTCGACCCCGGGACGACGGTGAAGTTCGACGACGCGCTGCTGGGGTAGTGGTTACGGTCCCCGTCGTACTGGGCCGTCGCCCGTGCGGTGCCGAGCTGGACGTTGCCGGTGTAGGTGACGGTCAGCTCCTCGGTCATGCCGACGCCCTCCGCCTGTGCGCTGCACGGTTCCAGCGGCGAGCCCGTGTACCCGACGGAGGTCGGGCACACGATCGTGACCGTGGACCCCGCGCGGTTGATGCTGAACGTCTGCGTCCCGGTGCTGCCGGTGTGGTTGCGGCCGCCGTCCCACGTCGCCGTGGCGCTCGCGGTGTTGATGCCGGCGTCGATGTTGTTCTCGAAGACGATCTGCACCGGCTCTCGCAGGCCACCCACGCCGAGGGCGTAAGCGTCGAAGCAGCCTGACACGGGGTCACCCGTGTACCCCACCGATCCGTAGCAGCTCATCCCGATCCTTGAGGTTGCCTTGTCGATGGTGAAAGTCTTCCTGACCGTGCTCCCGGTGTGGTTGGCGTCACCGGCCCAGGTGGCCTCCGCCGTCGCAGTGCCCGCGTTGACGTTGTCGGTGTAGGTGATCGTCGGCAGAACCCAGTCGGTCAGCCCTGCGGCGGTGGCCCGGCAGGGAGTCCTGGCCGTGCCCGAGTAGACCGCGTCATTGCACGTGAGGGTCACCGTCGACGCGGCCTTGCCGATCACGAACGGCACGGTCCGCGAGCTGCCGCCTGGCTCTGTGGCGGTGATCGAGTAGCTGCCCGCCGCGGTCAGGAAGGGAATGAAGAAGGAGCACGACGACGCCGAGCACGGGGACACCACAGCGCCCGGGATGGTGGTCGTCAGCGTCGGCGTCTGCGTGAAGTTCGCATGGCTCACGACGACGCTGGTGGCGCTGATGGAGTAGGTCGCGCCGGCAGGCGACGCGGTGATCGTCGGCTTCACCCGGTACCCGACCACCAGATCCCTGCTGCCGCCTTCGGCCGGAGTGTAGAAGCCACCTCCCAGGACGAGGGACTCATACTCCACACCGAGGCAGTTGATGGGCTGCTTCGGCCTGTAGTAGAAGTACGTGTCCGGTTGGACCACGATGGTCATCGGCAACGTGACATCGAGCCGCTCGCGGAACACCCCCGCCGGGTCGTAGAAGTTGATCCTCTCCAGCACCGCCGGACAACTTCCCGTCCCGGTGGCGCTCAGATTCACGTACGCCTCCGGCTCACCCGCCGCGACCGCCCGGCCGGGCAGGGCCAACACCTGCACGGCCAGCGCGACGGCCATGAGCACCGCCACCCAGACCCTCGATCGGCCGCGCCCCCCCGTCACGCGTCCCGAATGGCTGTCGAAGCGGAACCCACGCATCACGATCCTCCTCAGGATGGTCAAGGACAGGCACGGACGTCCGATTCCGCGCCGCCTGCTCTCACCTTGGCGAAGGAGTAGGGGCCGGACCATGGGGCTAGGTCGCCTATCACCGCGACCGGCACCGAAGCCGCGACATTCGGGTCTACTGTGAGCGCGACGAACGGGAGACGACGTGACTCAGAGCCCGCACCGACCGCGCGACCCCAGACCACAGCTGGTGGACGCGCTCAGCACGGCGCTTCTCGCCTCCGTGATCGCCGCGGCCTCCGCGGCGTTCCTGGAGGGTGTGTTGATGCTGGCGCTCCCGAACGCCTTCTGGCCCACGCTCGCCTACCCCGCGAGCGTCGTGGTCTACGTGGTGGCCGGCGCGATCGCATGGCGACGGCGACCCGGGTCGCTGCTGGGCGCCCTGATCATGCTGGGAGGGTTGGCGCTGTTCGTGGCGGGATTCGCCAGCATCGAGATTCCCGCACTGTCGCTCGTCGGTGGGCTGGCAGGCACCTGGATCCTCGCCGTCGTGGTGCACCTGATGCTGGCGTTCCCGAGTGGTCGGCTCCGCCACTGGTTCCCGCGCGCGATCGTCACCGCCGCGTACGTCAACTCCGTGGTCCTTCAGGTGCCCAAGGTGCTGCTTGCCCCTGAGCAGGGCCAGGTGTGGGGGTGGGTCCAGTCGGCTCTCGGCACCGTCGTGATGGTCTCGCTCTCCGGCGTGCTTCTGTTCAGCCTCCGCCGCACCACTCCCGAGAAGCGACGCACCCTCATTCCGCTGTACGCCTACGGCATGGCCGTTGCGGCGCTGATCCCCACGTCGTCGCTTCTCCTCCGGGAGATCCTCGGCATGCCGCCCACCCAGGTGTGGGGGATCCAGATGGCGGCCATCGCAGGCGTCCCCCTCGCGTTCCTCGCCGCCTCCGTGCTGGGCAGCTTCGCCCCGACGGCGGAGGCCGAGGCCATCGCCGCCTGGCTCGGCTCGGGCCCGGGGCGGCCGCCGGTGCGCGAAGCTCTGGCCAAGGCGTTGGCCGACCCCAGCGTGGGCGTGGCCTACTGGGTGCCAGAGCGTGCCGAGTTCGTCGACTCCGAGGGCCTGCCCGTCGACGTGCCGCCCCCTGGATCCCCCGGGAGCGACGCCGCCCGTGTCCACGTGAACGGAGAGTTGGTGGGCGCTATCGTCTTCGACCCGGACACCACCCCCGGCCGCGCCGCGCAGGAGGCGGCGAGCGTCGTCGCCCTGGCCATCGAGGGCGAGCGCCTCACCGCCGCGCTGCGAGCCAGCCAGGCGTCGCTGCAGCGCTCGCGGGTGCGGTTGGTGGAGGCGGCCGACGCCGTGCGGGGCGCGATCGCGCGGGACCTGCACGACGGCCTGCAGGTGCGGCTCGTTCTCCTCGGCGTCGAGGCGCAGCGGCTGGCGATGGCCACCGCCGCGATCCCCGTCGCGGCTGGGGTCAGCGCGGAGGCGACCCGCCTGCGGGAGGGGATCGACGAGGCGGCCGGCGACCTGCGTCGCCTGGCACGGCAGGTCATGCCCTCGGCCCTGGAGGAGCGTGGCCTTGCCCTCGCCGTCGAGGACCTCACCGACCGGATGCCCATACCCACCGCGTTCGACCCGAACTCAGTGCCCGACCACATCTCCCCCGCGTGCTCCCTGACCGCCTACTTCGCGGTGGCAGAAGGGTTGAGCAACGCCGTGAAACACGGCCGGGCCACGTCTGCGGCCGTCAGCTTCGAGGTGGAGGGTCGCAACCTCGTGGTTGAGGTGTCCGACGACGGCGCCGGCGGCGCCTCCCTCCGTCCAGGGTCCGGGATCGGCGGACTGCGGGACCGGGTCGACGCGGTCGGCGGGTGGTTGAGCGTCATCAGTCCCGAAGGTATGGGAACCAGATTGAGGGTGGTGGTGCCATGCGCATCGTGATCGCGGAGGATGAGGCCCTGCTGCGGCAGGGGCTCACGCTGGTCCTCGAGGACGGCGGGTGGGAGGTCGTGGCGCGCGTCGGTGACGCCGACGCCCTGCTGGACGCTGTCGTCGACTACGGGCCGGACCTGGTGCTCACCGACATCCGGATGCCACCGTCATTCACCGACGAGGGGCTCCAGGCCGCGCTGCGGATCCGCCGGGAGTGGCCGGACACCGCGGTGGTGGTGTTGTCGCAGTACGTGCAGCGCCGCTATGCCATCGAGCTGCTGAACGGCGACGGCGGGGGCATCGGTTACCTGCTGAAGCAGCGCATCGCCGACATCGAGACGTTCCTCGGCGACCTCGCCAGGGTCGCGGCGGGCGGCACGGCGCTGGATCCCGAGGTGGTCAGCCTGATGCTCAGCCGGGCAGAACACACGGGCGGGGCGGTCGTGCGCCTGACCAGACGCCAGCGCGAGGTGTTGGCGCTGATGGCCGAGGGCCGTTCGAACACGGCGATCGCCGCGAGCCTGGTCCTCACGGAGAAGGCCGTGGTGCAGCACACGTCGCACGTCTACGACGCGCTGGGCATCCCCGTCACCACCGACGACCACCGCCGCGTGCTGGCGGTCATTCGCTATCTCGAAGGCCTGGCCGGGTAGACGGGTCGGGATCCTCGACTGTCGCGGGTTCCGGCCCGGCAGGTGCCGGGGTCGCGGTGGGGGCCGGTGCCGCCGCGCCGGCGCGGCGCCGTCGGAGCAGGGCACGGATGGGGAAGAACAGGATCAGCGCCGCCAACCACAACGGGGCCGACGCGATGAGCACCGTGAGCGTCACGGTGACCAGTTGGGCAGCGCCACGCACACCGTCGGTGATGGCCTCGACAAAGCCCCACGACTCCCCCGTGGGCCGCACCACCGCGGTGGGCTCGGTGAGCTCGATGGTCACCGTGGCCATCGCCGCCTGGCGCTCCAGGTACGTCACCTGCGCGTCCAGGGATTCGATCTCGCCGCGCACCCGCCCCAGCTCGGTCTCGATGGCGAGCATCTCCGTGACGTTCTTGGCGGCGTCGAAGAACTCCCGCAGACGCACCTCCTGGGCGCGCATGTTCGCCAGGCGGGCGGACAGGTCCACGTGCTCCTGCGTCACGTCGGTTGTCGCCTCGGACTGGTACTTCACCGTGCCGATCCTGGCCACCTCGTCGAGGAACTCCTCGTAGGACGCCGACGGCACCCGCACGGTGACCCACCCGCGGAGCGCGGCGCCGTCGCCGACGAGCGAGCCGTTCTTGTCGTAGTGGTAGATCCATTCACCGGTGTCGGTGGCCACCTGCATGTCGGTGATGCTGCCGTCGTGGGTGCGGGCGAGGTCGCGGATCTCGGTCACCGCGTCGGAGGTGCTCTCCACCTCGAGGCGAAGCACCTTGGAGCGGATCACGAGTCTGTCCGCCTCGTCGCCGCCGGTGTCCTCCTCGCCGCCCTTCTCGGGCATGCCCCCGTCGGCTTCGACGGCCGGCGCGGGCTCGACGCCCGGCTGCTCCTCCGAGCTGCCGGACCCGGAGCAGGCCGCGAGCCAGACCGTCATGAGCAGCATGACGACGACGGCCACCGCTCTCCGCAACCACGTGTTGAGCCTCATCGTGCCTCCTCGCAGGACGTGAGCCGGGCCGAGCCGACGGGTCCGCGCGGGCTGCGTGCCGACGCCGGGGCGAGTCTCCTCGGTACACCGAGATTACACCCGGGGTCCTCGCGTCACATGTGCCGTGCACCGCCGCGCGCCCTCGGGTGCGAGGAGGGACCCCCGAGGGCCAACGTGCAGGGGACGGCGGCTTCCGCGCGAGCCGCGACGGTGGCGACAGACTGGGCCACCAGTGTCGCGGCTCCCCCGTCGCCTACCCCCGGGGGTATAGTCTGGAGGCCTCGCAGTATCTACCCGGGAGCGCATCATGATCGAATTCTTGTCGTCCACCGCCGGCCGCATCACCCGCGCCGCCGTGGGGGTTGTCCTGTTGGTCCTCGCCTTCGTCGTGGGCGGCGTGTGGGGTTGGGTCCTGGGGGTCTTGGGCGTGGTCTTCGTCGCCGTCGGCGCCCTCGACGTGTGCCTGCTCGCTCCCCTGTTCGGGAAGCCGTTCCGAGGGGCGGACGTCCGCGCCTCCCTGCGCTGACCGCCGACCTCGTGCCGGAGTGTGAGCCGGACACGGCCTTCCTGGGGGGTTGAGCCGGACACGGCTTCCGACAGCGCGCGTTGAGCCGGACACGGCCTCCGACAGCGCGCGTTGAGCCGGACACGGCCTCCGACGACGTGCGTTGAGCCTGAGATCGACCTCGTGAGAATGGCAGCGTTGCCACCGGCCGCTTCTGAGGTTGAGCCTCGGATCCGGCTCATCCTCCCGAAGTGAGAGCCGTGTCCGGCTCAACCCACCCCCGCGAGAGCCGTGTCCGGCTCAACCCACCACCGCCCCAGGAGGTGCGGCACTTATTCCCTCGTTCAGCAGTCAGCGAAAGACTGGCCTCGCGCACGCTCAGGGGCCATCTCACCACGGGCGCGCGCGTTGACTGCGCCGGTGGGCGCGCCTAGCTTCAGCATCACCCGCTCACCAGGAGACCCCCCATGGCCCACCGCAGCACCCGACTGTCGCGGCGGACGGCTGCCGCCGTCGGCCTGCTGACCGTCACCGGGATGCTCAGCGGGTGCGCCAGCACGGCCGCCGCCGAGGACACCGTCGTCATCGGCTACTTCGCCAACGTCACGCACGCCCCGGCTCTGATCGCCGACGGCACCGGGCTGTTCGACACTCGGCTGGCAGCGGTCGGCGCCACAGCCACCACGCAGTCGTTCCGCGCTGGACCCGAGGCTCTCCAGGCCGTCCTCGCGGGCTCCGTCGACGTGGCCTACATCGGACCCAACCCCACCGTCACGGCCTACCTGCAGTCGCGCGGCGAGGCCGTTCGTGTCATCGCCGGCTCCACCTCCGGCGGCGCTGCGCTCGTCGTCCGGACGGGCATCGACTCCGTCGACGACCTGCGCGGCGCGAACCTGGCCAGCCCTCAACTGGGCAACACGCAGGACATCGCGCTGCGGTACTGGCTCGGCACCCAGGGCTTGACCGCTGGGGAGGACGGTGGCGGCGACGTGCACGTCCTCCCCCAGCCAAACTCCGCGGCGGTGCAGTCCTTCGCTTCCGGCGAGATCGACGGCGCCTGGGTGCCCGAGCCCTTCGTCGCGCGCCTCGTGGAGGCCGGCGGGGTGGTGCTGGTCGACGAGCGCGACCTGTGGCCGGACGCCCGCTTCGTCTCCACCAACGTCGTCGCGAGCCCTGAGTTCCTCGAGCAGCGGCCCGACCTGGCGCGGGCGGTCGTCGACGCGCACCTCGACGCGCTGAGCCTCATCGACGAGGATCCGGAGGCGGCCCGCGCCGCCGCCGCGGCGCAGCTCCAGGCCCTCACCGGGCAGCAGATGGATCCCGCGACACTCGAGTCCGCCTGGCGCACCCTGGAATTCATCGCCGATCCCCTGGCCGAGACCCTCCGCGCCTCGGCGGACCACGCGGACGCGGTCGGGCTCCTCCCTGACAAGCCGAACGACGGCTTCGCGCGCCTCTGGGATCTCACGGTCCTCAACGAGGCTCTCGTGGCTCGTGGCCAGGCCGAGGTGGCCCAGTGACCGCGACCACTGCCGCGACGGGCGGCCTGCGACTGCGCGGGGTCTCGAAGTCGTTCGGCCAGGGGGACCAGAAGGTGACGGCGCTGGGGAACCTGGACCTCGACGTCGAACCGGGCGAGTTCGTCGCCGTCGTGGGCGGCTCCGGCTGTGGGAAGTCGACCATGCTCACGCTCGCCGCCGGGCTGGAGACCCCCACGTCGGGCACCATCGACGCCGGGGGCAAGGTGGCGTTGATGTTCCAGGAGAGCACGCTCCTGCCCTGGCTCACCGCAGCCGGCAACGTCGAACTCGCCCTGCAGCTCCGCGGCATCGAGAAGGGCGAACGCAGCGCTCTCGCGCGGCAACTCCTCGCCAAGGTCCGCCTCGGACGGCACGTCGACAAGCGCCCCCACGAGATGAGCGGCGGCATGCGGCAGCGGGTCGCGCTCGCCCGGGTGCTGGCTCAGGACGCCGCGGTCGTGCTCATGGACGAACCCCTCGGCGCGCTCGACGCGATGACGCGCGACCAGATGCACGACCTCATCGAGGACGTCTGGCTCGACGCCGGCTTCAGCGTGGTGTTCGTCACCCACAATGTGCGGGAGGCGGTGCGACTGTCGGATCGGACCATCCTGATGGGGTCGCGGCCGGGGCGGATCATCCACGAGCAGCGCATCCAGGTCCCCCGTCCCAGGGCCATGGACTCGGCAGCGTGCGTAGCGCTCGCCGCGGACCTCACCCAACGCCTGCGCGAGGAGGTGGCCCGCCATGACGAGGCCGACTACTTCGAGATCTGACTCCCGGGCCGACGACCCGCTCGAGGCCGTCGACGACGCGGCCGTCGAGGCCCCGACGGCCCCCGGGGGTGCCCCCCGCTGGCGGCGCGCCCTGCCCATCCTTCTCGCCGTCGCGATCTTCCTCCTGCTCTGGCAGCTACTGGTCTGGACCGGATGGAAGCCCGACTACCTGCTCCCCGGCCCGGCCGTCGTGCTGGGCGAGCTCGGGCGGCTGGCCGCGGAGCCCTCGTTCTGGCTGGCGCTCGGCCGCACCCTCACCCGCGCTGTGGTGGGGTTCGCGTTGGCGGCGGCCATCGGCACCGCGATCGGCCTGGCGACTGCGCGGTCGCGGCTGCTGCGCTCCGCCATCGGGTCGCTGGTCACGGGGCTGCAGACCATGCCGTCGGTGGTGTGGTTTCCGCTCGCGATCCTGCTGATGGGGCTCGGCGAGCAGGCCATCATGTTCGTCGTCGTGCTCGGCGCCGCGCCCAGCATCGCCAACGGAGTCCTCACCGGCGTGGACCAGGTGCCGCCGGCCTACCACAAGCTGGGCGACGTCCTAGGCGCCCACGGCTGGACCCTGTACCGGCACATCATCATCCCGGCGGCCCTGCCGTCGTATGTGGCGGGGTTGAGCCAGGGCTGGGCGTTCGCCTGGCGCTCGCTCATGGCGGGCGAGCTGCTCGTCGTCATCCCGGGCGCGATCGCGCTCGGCAACCGGCTGTCCTTCGCCCAGGAGTTCGGCGACGCGGCCGGGCTGATGGCCTACATGATCGTGATCCTGATCGTCGGGATGCTGGCGGACACGGCTTTCACCGCGATGTCGCGGCGGATCCGCCGACGCCGCGGGCTGGCCACCCCGGCCGAGACGCGCACCTGAGCCCGCTCGACCCGGTCCGCTGCGACGAGATGCGGGGCCCTTGGCGCGATCAGGCGGCGACCAGAGACGTGACCGGAAGCGAGTCGTAGCCCCTCGTCGCGTTGTTGATCTTGCGCCGACCCTCTCCCACCTCGAAGCTCCTCACCCGTCGGACGAGGGCGTCGAGCACCGCGTGCGCCTCCAGCCGCGCCAGGCCCTGCCCCGCGCAGGTGTGCGGCCCGTAGCCGAAGGACAGGTGATCGATCGGGTTCCTTCGCACCTGGAACGTGTCGGGGTTGTCGTAGTGCCGCGGGTCGCGGTTGCCCGATCCGAACAGGAGCGCCAGCCGCGCATCCTTCGGAACGAGGGTCCCGTCGATCACGACGTCGGAGCGCACCAGACGCGAGAACGCGTGCGGCGGGGCCTCGATCCGCAGCACCTCGTTGAACGCCGACGGCACGAGGGAGGGGTCCGCCCGCAGGATCTCGAACTGGTCCGGGTTGCGGGCCAGGTGATAGATCGCGTTGCCGATCGACGACACGGTCGTGTCCATGCCCGCGGCCACGTACTGGTGGATGATCTTGGGCGCCGCACCGGCAGGGATGGCGCCGCGCCCGGCCGCATCGAAGATCGCGCGGCCCATGGATCCTGGCGCGAGATCGTCGGCCGTGACGCCTGAGGCCCATCCGAACAGCTCCCCCGCGACAGGGAAGTTCTCGGCCGTGCGCTGGTTCATGGGGCCGAGGACGTTGAACGCCGCCTCGCCCCAGCGCAGGATGTTGTCGCGCGGTTCGCCGGAGATCCCGATGAGGTCGGCCACGACGAGCCGCGGGAGAGCGCGGGCCAGGTCGTCCACCGCGTCGAAGGAGCCGCGCTCGACGAGCTCAGCGACCATGGTGTCGGCCTTCTCGTCGATCTCGGCCTTCATGCCGCGGAGCGCGCGAGGCGCGAGGTTTTCCGTCAGTGCTGCGCGGAGAGGTGCGTGGTCCGGCGGGTCGGTGGTGAGCGACGTGCCCTTCAGGATGTCGTTCATCGTGTCGTTGAAGGCGAACTTCGCGGAGGAGAAGACCTCATGGTTGGCCAACGCGTCGCGGATCTCGGCGTAGCGGGTGAAGGCGTACACGTCGTTCTTGGGGAGGTAGACGACGGCAGCCCGTTCACGGAGCGCGGCGAAGGTCGGGTAGGGATCGAGCAGGATCTCGTCGGAGAAGAGATCGACGTCCGACGTCGCGAGCTCTCGCAGGGTCGACTGGTCCACGGTCATGGTCTGACACCTCACTGGGTCACGGGGGCGACTGGTTCTGTCCAGTGAACGGGAGCGCTGGCCATGCGGCAAGACGCCGTTTGGCATACCGATCATGCACAGCGCGCATGTCCCGCGTGCGACCAGGCGTCACCGGACCGAGGCGACGGCGTCGAACAGCACATCGCGCAGCCAGGCCGTGAAGGTCTGGTCGCTGAGCCACGGGTTCCACACGAGGTCGATCCCCAGGCCACGGATCGGGAACGGGAATTCCTCGATCCTCAGGTCGAAGTACCTCTGCAGCGCCGTGGCCACGCGGAACCGGTGGACCGCGACTCCTCCGGTGTTGGCCACGAGGCCCGGAATCATCATGTTGTCGGTGACGCGGTGCCGGACCGTGTAGGCCACCCGATGCTGGTCCAGGACCTCGTAGGGGCGGGCCCGATCCTGCAACACGCCGGAGGCGACATGGGGCAGCCCCGCGAGGAGTTCCACGGCGGTGGCGTCCCTGGGAGCGCCGGCGTGGGTGATGACCACCCAGCGATCGTCGTAGAGCCGCTCGCGTGGCAGTCGTGTGGGGAGCCCCTCGGACAGCAATGCGACGTCGGCGCCCTGCTCGGAGAACACGGCGCCGGACGTGGGATCGGTGGTCTCCAGCAGCAGTCCCGCCAGCGGGGCCCGCTCGGCGAGCAGCCGGGCGAGGGCGCCGCCCATGAAGAAGGCGGTGCTCGTCGTCAGGGCCACGGTGATGACCCGCCTGGTGGTCCCTGGGTCGAAGTTGGCCCCCTGCACGAGGCGGGCAGTCGAGTGAAGAACGCGCTCGAGGGGCTCCAGCGCCTCCGAGGCCATCGGGGTCAGCCGCATGCCCTTTCCGTCCCGGACGAGCAACTCGTCGCCCAGGAGGCGACGCAGCCGGCGGAGCGCGTGGCTCATCGCCGGTTGCGACAACCCCACCTTCTCCGCGGCCCGTGTCACCGAGCGCTCCTCGAGGAGGGCCAACAGGGGAACCAGCAGGTTGAGGTTGATGGACGCCAACCGGGCCAGGTCGGCGTCCATCGCGGGCCTGGGCTGCACCGTCATCATGGCTCCCGTCAGGAGATATTCACGCCACGCATGGTGGCCGTGACAAGAATCTACTTGGTGGAGGGGGCGTCGGTCTCCGACACTCGTGGGAGACCCGGACGCAGCGGCGCGTCCGAGAGACCTTGGGAGTACAGATGAGGATCACCGTCGATCGTGAGAAGTGCGAGGGGCACGGCCTGTGCGAGGAGGCCGCGCCGTCGCTGATGCACCTGGACGACGAGGGCGAACTGGTCATCGACGTCGAGACAGTTGCCGATCAAGCCGACATCGACGCGGCCCTGGCCGCCGTCCGCGTCTGCCCCGTCGCCGCGTTGCGGATCGCGTGAGCGGTGCGGGCCTGCGCCGAATCGTCGTCGTCGGCTACGGAATCGCGGGCCTGACCGCGGCCGACCAGCTACGCTCCTCCGGGTTCGACGGCGAACTCACCGTCGTGGGCGAGGAGCGCCACCACCCGTACAGCCGCCCGGCGTTGTCGAAGGCCGCCCTCGTGGAGGACGGCGAGATGACCGCCCACGAACTGCCGGCGCCCAGGCACGACGCGGCCGAGCGGCTGGGGATCGCGGCGACGAGCGTCGACGCCGGGCGGCGCATCGTCGGGCTCGCCGACGGATCTGAGCTTCCCTACGACCGGTTGGTCATCGCCTCCGGGTCGAGGGCGGGCCGCCTGGCGGACCGTTGGCCCGTCGCCGACGGCGTCCAGGAACTCGTCGTGCGGACCGTCGAGGACGCGCGGGTGCTGCGCGAACGGGTGGCGTCGAAGCCGTCGGTCGTGGTGGTCGGAGGCGGCCCGCTCGGCATGGAACTCGCTTCGGCCTGCCTCGCCTCGGGCTGCGGCGTCACGCTCGTCGCGCAGGATCGCCCGATGACGCGCCTGCTCGGCGAGTACCTCTCGCAGGTCTTCGTCCGCGCCGCCCAGGCACGCGGCCTGACCGTGGCGGCGTCGCCGGCGGTTCGGGTACACGCCGGCGACGGGGGGCGCCCGACGGTGACTCTTGCCGACGGGACGTCGGTGACGGCAGACCTGCTCGTGTCCGCGGTCGGGGACGTGCCCAACCTCGAGTGGCTCGTCGGCTCGGGGCTGTTGGCCGGGGGCGCGCTCGTCGTCGACACGCGCGGGAGGGTGCGCCCGGACATCGTGGCCGCCGGTGACGTGGCGTCCTTCCCCACGCCGCAGGGCATCCGCCGCATCCCGTTGTGGACTAGCGCCATCGAGCAGGCGAAGGTCGCGGCGGTGGCGGCGCTCCGGGACGATGACGCCCCGGAGCTGGCATTCCAGCCCTACTTCTGGACGGATCAGTTCGGTCTGAGCCTCAAGGCCGTCGGCGCCACCCCGGTCACCGGCCGACCCGAGATCCTCGACGGTGCCCCGCACGAGGGCTCCGGGCTCCTTCGATGGGGCAACGTCGACGGATCCGTCACCGCTGCGGCGCTCAACTACCGCATTCCCGTGCCTAGGCTGCGGAGGTTGGCGGCTCCCTCGACCGTGGGCTGGGGCCCCAACAGTGCGTCCGTCGGCTGAGACTCAGCCGGCGGAACCGCCGCCGAGTTCACGCTGGACCCTCTCCAGCATGCGGCGGTTGATGTTGTCGGCGTCCTCGTGCCAGCCGAAGACGCACACCGACACCACGCCGTCGAAGCCGATGTCCCGCAGGGTCGAGAAGACGGTGTCGAAGGGCACCTCGCCCTTGCCGATCTCAGCGTGCTGGTGCACCCGGGCATCCACCCCAGGCGGGTTGACGATGTAGCGGTTACCGTCGTTGGCCCGGTGGTTCAGCGCGTCCGCGACGTGCACTTCCCGCAGCTTGGGCGCCGAGTCGCGGATCATCCGCTCCACGTCACCCTTGCCGTCGGACAGGTGGAAGGCGTGCGGGCAGCAGAACTCGTAGCCGATCCATGGCAGGTTCACCCCGCGGATGAGGCTCATGGCATCGTCATGCAGCTCGGCGAAGTCGTACGGGTGGGCCTCCATGTTGAGCCGGATGCCGTACTGCTCGAACACCGGCGCGAGCTCCTCGACGGAGCGGTACCACTGGGCCTCGCATTCGCGGTAGGTGTTCGGGTTGCCGGAGAACTCCGAGGTGATCTCGCGCACGTCGATCTGGTCGGCGAGCTCGAGGAGCCGGCGCCAGTTGCGCACGTGGGCCTGGCGCTCGGTCTCATCGGTGCTGGACCAGTTGAACACCGGGTTGAGCGTGCGTACCTTGACGCCCGACTCCTTCTGGGCCCTGTTCAGCCCGGCGACGAAGTCGTCGTCGGCCTTCGGGTAGCGGTGCCAGAAGTGGAACTCGGCGTTGGGCGAGAGCTCCACGTACTTGAAGCCCAGCTCGGCGGCCTTGTGCAGGGTGTCGGCCGTCGACATGGACGCGTAGTACATGTTGGGGTCAAGGGCGATGTCGACCATGGGATTTGTCCGTTCGTGAAGTGGGTGGTCAGGCGTAGAAGTCGGGCTTAGCGATCATCTGCACGGCCACCTCGTCGCCGCCGTTGTCGAGCGACGCGAGCGCGGCCTCCACGACGGCCACGGCCGCGTAGCCGTCCCACGCCGTCGAGCCGGTGTGCTCGTCGCGCTCGACGGCGCGGATCCACTGAGCCACTTCGGCGTTGAAGGCGTCGTGGAAGCGGTCGATGTGGCTGCGGCAGATCGGATTGCGGTTGCCCGCCATGTCGCGGATGTAGGTCTGCTCCTGGTCGCCCAGGCGGATGGTCCCGGTCTCCATCACCACCTCGCACTCGATGGAGTAGCCCCACTGCAGGTTGACGTTGACCTCGTCGTCGATCCGGACGCCGGATTCGGTGTAGGCGACCAGCACCAGCGGGTCCTGCAGGTGCGGGAACCGGTGGCTGGTGGCCCGCGGGGTGTCGATCCGGATCCGGACGATCTCCTCGCCGAGGAGGTAGCGGCAGATGTCGATCTCGTGCGAGGCGGTGTCGTCGATCATGTTGCGGGTGGTGTAGTTCTCGGGCACGCTCGGGTTGCGGTGCCGGCAGTGCACGAGCGTCGGGTAGCCGTGCTCGCCCGCCTCGACGGCGGCGCGCATCTGCTGGTACCCCTTGTCGAAACGGCGCATGTAGCCGACGGTGATCAGCTTTCTGCCGGCCTTCTGCTCAGCCTCGAGCACGGCGAGCGCGTCCGCCGTGGTGGTGACCATCGGCTTCTCGCACAGCACGTACTTGCCGGCCTCGATCGCCGCCAACAGGTCGGGGGCGTGCACCTTCCCGAAGGTGGCGATGAGGACCGCGTCCACACCCTCGTCGGCGATGAGCTCCGCGCCGGTCGCGTAGGTCCGAGCACCGATGGGCCCGGCCACCGCACGGGCCACGTCGACGTCCACGTCCGCAACCGCGACGACCTTGCCGCCGGCGAGCTCGCGCTCGATCCGCTCGACGTGTGCGCGGCCCATTCCTCCGGCCCCGATGAGTCCGATCCGTACAGTCATGGTCCATTCCCTTTCGATGTGCGGGGCGGGGCCGCCGCTCCGGCGAGCCCCGCCACCGTCGTGGCTACCTACTTCTTCTTGCTGAAGATGACGTCCACCGCGACCGCGAGGATCAGGATGGCGCCGTTGAACATGCCCTGGTAGTACGGGTTGACGCCCATGAGGACGAGGCCGCTCTGCAGGGCCGCCAGGATCAACACACCGACCATGGTGCGCGGGATGGAGCCGAAGCCGCCGCTGAGCTTCGTCCCACCGATGACGACGGCGGCGATCGACTGCAGCTCGGCGGCGGGCAGCGCCACCGGGGAAGCGGTGCCGAGTCGCGACGTCAGCATGACGCCCGCGAAGCCACCCACCACGGCAGCGACGACGTAGGCGGAGGCCAGGACGTTCTTGGACTTGATGCCGGCCAGGCGGGCCGCCTCCGCGTTGCCGCCGACGGCGTAGATGTGGCCACCCCACCGGGTGTAGGCCAGGGCGATGTGCGTCACGACGGCGAGGCCGCCGAACCACCAGATGATGCCGGGGAGCCCGAAGAGTTGCCACTGCACGAGCCCGATCAGCCAGTCCGGCAGGTTGATCACCGAGCCTCCGTTGTTCAGCAGCAGCGCCACGGACGTGAGGATGGTGAACATACCGAGGGTGACCACGAACGGGTTCACCTTTGCCCTGGAGATCAGGACGCCGTTGACCAGGCCGATCAGGGCGGTGGCCGCCACGCCCAGAAGCAGGGCGATGGGCCCCAGGCCCGAGGTCAACGCCACCACCATGCCCGCGACGACGGCGGTCTTGGCGATGCCGATGTCGAAGCCGCCGGTCAGCATGACCACCGTCTGGCCCAGGGCCAGCACGCCGATGACGGACGCGCTGATCAGGATGTTGCGGATGTTGGCCTGGCTCATGAACTCGGGCCTCGAGATTGAGAACACCACCAGGAGGATGGCGAAGAAGAACAGAAGTCCGTTGCGCCTCATGACGGGGCCCACCCAGGCCCAGCGATCCTGCTTCTTGACCGCGGCCGGTGCCGGCGCAACCGCCGTTGACGTAGTAGTGCTCATGATGCTGCCTCTTCAGTGTTGGTGCGGATGCGTGCGTGCAGGACTGCTTCCTCGCTGGCGTCCTTGCTCTCCATGTCGGCGACCACCTCGCCGTCGGCGAAGACCATCACGCGATGGCTCATCCCTTGGAGCTCGGCGTGGTCCGCCGACACCAGGATTACGGCCATGCCGGTCTCGGCCAGAGCGACGATCTGGTCGTAGATCTCGCGGCGGGCGCCGACGTCGACGCCGAGCGTCGGCTCATCGAGGATGAGGAGCTTGGGCCTGACGGCCGCCCAGCGGGCCAGCAACGCCTTCTGCTGGTTGCCGCCGGAGAGTTCGGCGATCACCTTGTTCGGCGACGACGTGCGCACATCGAACTGCTTGATCAACTCGAGGCCGAGCTTGCGCTCGCGCCCGGGGAACAGGAAGCCCGCCGTGGCGAGATCGTCGGACTTGACGACGGTGGCGTTGCGCCACACCGGCAGGATGGGAAAGAGCCCGTCCGTGGCGCGGTCGCCGCTGACGTAGCCGATACCCGCCCGGACGGCCTGGTCCGGATGCCCCAACTGCAGCGGTTTTCCGTCCAGCTCGACGCTGCCTGTCCCCCGATCCGCCCCGAACACGATGCGGGCGAAGTTGCGCTGCCCGGCACCGATGGCGCCTGTGAGGGCGATGATCTGGCCGGCCCGGAGGGTCATGGAGACGTTGCGCGCCAACTTGCCGCTCACGTTCTCCGCCTTGAGGACCACCCGCTCGGTGACGGTGGGCAGGGCGGGGAACAGGTCTCCCATCTGCCGCCCCACGAGCAGCGGAATGATCTTGGCGGGCACCGAGTCGTCGTGGTCCAGCCCGCCGACGTTCCGGCCGTCGCGCAACACTTCCACGCGGTCACAGATCCGAGGGATCTCGTCGAGCCGATGGCTCACGTAGAGCACCGGGATGCCGGTGGCCTTGAGCGTGCCGATCAGGTCGAACAGCTCGTCGACCTCATCAGGGTTCAGCGCGGCAGTCGGCTCGTCGAGGATGATCAGCGTGTCGGCCTCGGCGGCCGCCCGCACGATCTCGACGCGCTGCTTCTGCGCCACGCTGAGATCGTCGACCAGGGTGGTGAGCGGCAGCTGGATGCCGAACCGCTCGGTCACCTCCTTGGCCTTGGCCAGGATGGCCTTCTGGCGGATCCAGAACGGGAGCCACGACACGCCGGGCTCCCGGCCCATCATCAGGTTCTGGGCGACGGTGAGGTTGTTGGCCAGCGAGCTGTGCTGGTGCACCGTCGCGATGCCGCGCTTGAGCGCGTCGATCGGCTCGGTGAAGCGCACCTTCTCGCCGCGGACCTTGAGTTCACCGCCCTCCGGGATGTAGACGCCGGCCAGCACCTTGATCAGGGTGGACTTACCGGCGCCGTTCTCGCCGAGGAGACCGACGACCTCCCCCGCGTGCAGCGTGAGGTCCACGCCGTCGAGGGCACGGAAGCCGGCGAAAATCTTGGTAATCCCGCGCGCTTCGATGCGGGGAAGGTCGACGGTCATCAGATCACCAGTCCCCGGGGTTGTCTGCCGCGTTCTCCTTGGTGATGATCAGCGCGTCGACCACAACGGTCGGGCGGTCACCGGAGTCGTCGACCTCGATCTCCTCACCTCGGACCAGCGCGGCGAGCGTGCGCACCGAGGTGGCGCCGTCATCGTTGCCAGAGACCTTCACGGTGCCGAACATCTTGCCTGAGGCAACCGCCTCGGTGCCCTCGAGGGAGCCGCCGATGCCGATCACTCCGATCTCATCCTCCAGGCCCTGTTCCGCCAGCACGGTGGCCATGGCCAGCGCCTCGGGGTCGGTCTGGGCGAGCAGGAAGCTGATGTCGGAGTCGATCTGCAGCATGGTCTGGGTGACGTCGGCAGCCTTGACCGGATCGAAGTCGTTGGTCTCCTCCATCACGATCTCGATGTTCGGGGAGTCGGCGATCTTGTCCTTGAGGCCGGCGGAGCGGTTAACCTGCGGGGTGGCGCCCAGAGTGCCCACCTGAAGCCCGACACGGCAGGGATCGATGTCCTTGCAGGCCTCGATCAGCAGGTCGCCCTGGAATCCGCCCATCTGGTAGTCGTTGAAGCCGGTGTGCACGATCGGGTTCGCGCCGTCGACGCCGCCGTACTCCATGTCCAGGGTGCGGTTGGAGGTGATCATGATGATCCCGGCGTCATTGGCGGCCTGGACCGTGGGCTGGTTGCCGGTGGGGTCCACCGACGCCACCGCGATGCCCTGGACGCCGCTGACGATCAGGGTGTTGACCTGGTCGTTCATGGTCTGGGCATCGTTCTTGGCGTCGGTGATCGTGAGCTCGACGCCCAGCCGCTCGGCTTCGGCCTCGGCGCCCTTGATCCAGCCGGTCCAGAAGGTCTGGTTACCGGCGGGAAGCGCGATGCCCAGCTTGATGGTGTCGCCGCCGGCGTCGCCGGAGGCGGAGCCGGAGGTGGCGGGGTCGGCCGTGCCGCTGCAGGCAGCGAGCGCGACCACGCTGAGGGCGGCAATCGTGGTTGTCAATATCTTCCGCATGTTGAATCTCCTTCGTTGGGGACGTGCGCGGTGGTGGGACTGGCGCCAGGTCTGGCGGGTCCCACGCTCGTCGGGGGTGGGGTCCCCCGACGAGCAGGTGGGGTGTTGTCTGGAGCCGTCACTCACCGTCGAGTGGGGCCCGATGGGTGCGCGTCAGGCCTTGAACGCGGCCCAGGCGTCGGTGAGGACCTTGGCGGCCACTTCGAGGCCCTCGATCCGGCCGAGCTCGGTGTCCTCGTGCTCGATGTTGAGGCACATGTCGGGGTCCACCTCGTGGAGCACGCGGATGAACTCGGTCCAGTAGGCGGTGTCGTGGCCCTTGCCCAGGGCGACGAAGTCCCAGGAGGAGTCCTTCGGCCACTCGTTGGCCCACTCGTCGCCGCCGAGGTTGACCCGAGCCTCGTCCGCGCCCATGCGGCGGAAGCCGTTGTCCAGGACGCCGTTGAGCTTGGCGTTCTCGGTGTTGATGCGGATGTCCTTGGCCGCGGCATGGAAGATCAGCGGGCCGAGCTCGCGCACCACGGCTACCGGATCGGCCTGCTGCCAGAACAGGTGCGAGGCGTCCATCTCGACTCCGACGTGTGTGGCGCCGGTGAGCTCCACGAGCTTACGGATGTCGCGGGCGTTGAACACGATGTTCTGCGGGTGCAGCTCGAGAGCCACCTTGACGCCGTGGTCCTTGGCCAGCTGGTCGATGTCGCTCCAAAACGCGGCGGCGATTTCCCACTGGTAGTCCAGGACGTCGAGCGCGGCGGAGTTCCAGGCGTTCACGATCCAGTTGGGGAACTTGGCGCCGGGCTCACCGCCGGGCAGGCCCGACATGGTGACGACCCGGTTCTGTCCCAGCGCTGCGGCCGCGCGGATGGACCGGCGGATGTCCTCGGCGTGCTTCTCGCCGATCTCGCGGTTGGGATGCAGGGGGTTGCCGTTGCAATTGAGGCCGGCGATCTCGACGCCGCTGCCCTCGAAGCGGGCCAGGTAGGCCTTGGCCGCGGCGGGATCGGCGGCGATCTCGTCGATGTTCTGGATGTGGGTGGGGGGCAGGAAGCCGCCCGAGTTGATCTCGATTCCGTTGAGGCCGAGACCCGCGATCACCTTGAGCGCGTCCTCAAGGGGGCGGTCGTGCAGGACCGCGTTGTAGACACCGAGCTTCACAGGTTCACCGTCTTTCCGTTGTTGGCAGCCGACTCAGCGACCGCGGCGAGAATTTCCATGTTGTGGACGCCTTCGTCGAAGGAGGCGTTGCGGGGGAGGGAATCGGCCTCGGGGATGCCGGCGACCTCTTCCAGGAAGGCGCGGGCCTGGAAGGCGAAGCCCTCGTTCTGGCCGAAGCCCACACCCGAGACGTCGATGGCCATGCCGCCGGCAACGTAGGGGTGATCCGAGCCGAGATTGACGGTGCGGTAGCCGTTCTTGCCGGGCTCGTCGTCGTGCAGGTAGAGGCGCACCTGCGACGGGGTGTCCTGGTGGAAACTGGCGGCGCCGTTCTCGCAGAAGACTTCGAAGTTGAGGCCGTTGGGGTAGCCTGCCGCCACGCGGGAGACCTCCAGGCTGCCCCGGACCTCGCCGAAGAGCGCGGTGTAGGTGGCGTAGTCGTCGTTCTCGACGGGCTCCTTGACATCGGAGACCGCGGCCAGGCCGTGGCCGACAACCGCACCCAGCGGAACGGGGCGCTCCTTGACAGCGGTGACGAAGGCGCCGCCGGCGACGGAGCGGATGTCGTCGCCGACGAGGAACTCGGAGAGGTACGTCAGGTGGCTGCCGACGTCGGCGAGCGCGCCGGAGCCCATCGGGCCCTTGTAGCGCCAGCTGATCGGGCCGTTGGGGTTGCAGCCGTAGTCGCACCAGTAGCGGCCGGAGTAGTGGAGGACCTTGCCGAGCGTGCCGTCCTCGATCCAGTTCTTGATGGCGGCGATGCCGGGCTGGCGGCGGAAGGTCAGGCCGATGCGGGCGAGCGACGAGGCCTCGCGGGCCAGGCGCGCCATCTCGCGGGCGGACTCCAGGGTGTCGGCGAGGGGCTTCTCGCACAGCACGTGCTTGCCGGCCTCGAGCAGGCCCTTGACCACCTCGAGGTGCAGGCTGTTGGCGATGACGACGCTGACCACCTGAATGGTCGGATCCTCGGCGATGGCGCGCCAGTCCGTGTCGCTTCTCTCGTAGCCGTACCGCTTCGCCGTGGCCTCGCCGACGGCGGCGTTCACGTCGCCGATCGACACGTAGCGAAGTTCGGGCAGCGTGGGCTGGTAGAGGGTCGGTGCCACACGGTAGGCGGCGGCGTGGGACTTGCCAGCCATACCCGCCCCGATCACGGCGATGCCGATGCTCATTCATCCTCCTTGATGTATGCTTGGAGCGTTCCAAGTAGGATCACTGTAGACGCATGGAAAATGTTCTGTCAATAGGGGTCCGGCTAGACTTTCGGACAGCCTGAAGGAGACTCCTGTGAGCCCCACGCCCCGCCCGACGCGGCCGACGATCTACGACGTCGCCCGCGAGGCCGGCGTGTCCAAGTCGCTGGTGTCGCTCGTGCTCAACGACTCAGACCTGGTGGCCGCGGCCAAGCGCACAGCCGTCCTGGAGGCCATCGACAAGCTCGGTTACCGCCGTAGCCGCGCCGCCGCCAATCTCGCGAGCAAGCGGACCAAGACGGTGGGCCTCATCATCGACGACTTCCAGAACCCCTGGTTCGTCGAGGTGCTGCGCGGGCTCCGTGCCGCGCTGGGCCCGGAGGGGATGCACGTCGCCATCCGCGAGCAGCACGAGGTGGGCGGCGCTCTGGTCAACGCCGTCGACGGCTTCCTCGACAACCAGGTCGACGCGCTGGTCATCGCTGCGGAACCGGGCCGCCAGCTCCCGGATCTGGGGATCCCGACCGTCGTCGAGGGGACGCGTCTGCACGACGTCACCGGCGCGGACCACGTGGTCAGCGATCAGGAGCTGGGGGTGCGTCTCCTCATGCAGCACCTGCATTCACTAGGGCATGAACGCATCGGGCACGTCACCGGCCAGGGTGGCGCCGCCGCCAAGCGTCGCGAGGCGTACCTGGAGTTCATGGGCTCCATCGGGCAGGAACCGCGCGTGGCGGGCCAGCCCAACCCCACCAACGAGGACGGCGGGTACGCGGGCACCGTCGAGCTGCTGCGTCGCCACCCGGACGTCACCGCCGTCTTCGCGGCCAACGACACCATGGCCCTCGGCGCGCGTGCCGCGCTCCGCGAGGTGGGTCGCGAGGTGCCTGCCGACGCCGCGCTGATCGGCTACGACAACTCCCAGTTCGCGCGCAGCCGCTTCCTCGACCTCACCACCGTCGACAACCGCGGCTTCGACGTCGGCGTGGCGTGTGGGGAACTCATCCTGCGCCGGCTGGCGGATCCGGAGGCTTCCGTCCAGTCGGTGGTCATCCCCAGCCGCCTCGTGGTGCGATCGTCGTCCGTGACGGTCCCCCGCCCCTCGGCTCCCTGAGGCGCGCCGGCGAGCCCGACCGTCTACCTGGCGAGGTCGGCATCGCCAAGCGACCGCCACCGTCTCGAAGGGTTGGGGACCCTGGTGAGCACAGCCTTCATCGCTGACACAGTGCCTGACAAACATCTCCTTGCAACTTGGAGCGCTCCATACTACCATCGAAATGTCAGTACATCCAGCTTCACCGGAGAGGCGATCCCATGGGCGTCGCAGCCAGCCAGGCGGTCCCCCACCCCCCACACGTGCCCGTCCTCCTGGACCGGGCGAGCTCGGTCCCGCTGTACCAGCAGCTCTACGACCAGCTGGCCGCCGCGATCCTCGACGGCCGGCTGATGCCGGGGGAACGCTTCGAGCAGGAGCTGTCGCTGGCTGAGCGCCTCGGGCTGTCCCGGCTGACCATCCGCCGCACCATGGCCGAACTGGTCAACCACGGCCTGCTCGTCCGGGGGCGGGGACTCGGCACCGTCGTGGCCCACCGGAGCCTCGAGCGGCGCGGCGGGCTCTCCAGCCTCCACGGCGACCTCATTGCCGCGGGACGCACGCCATCCACCCGCCTGCTGGTCATGGAGTACCCCGTCCTCGACGAACGAGCCGCCCATCAGCTTCGCGCCGGGACAAAGACCCCACTGCTCCACCTCGAGAGACTGCGTTTCGTCGACGGCGCGCCACTGGCCATCCTGCGGAACTGGCTGCCGCCGTCGGGTTCGGCGGTGAGGTTCTCGGACCTGGAATTGCACGGGCTCTACCCGACGCTTCGCCGGCACGGGATCAATCCCCAGCTCGCCAGCCAGACGATCGGGTCGCGACGCGCCACCCCCGGCGAGCGCGAACTGCTCAAGCTCGGCACTTCGGACCCCGTGCTCACCATGACCCGGCTCAGTTTCGACGAGGTGGGCCGGCCCGTCGAGCTCGGCGAGCACACCTACCGCGCGGACCGCTACGAGTTCGACCTCACCGTCCGCGCCGGACAGGACGGCGCCCTGCGAGCCGACACCCTGCCTCACTAGACCTTGGGCACTGTCACCGTCCACGCGCGACAACGGGCCGCCGGCCTCATGCCGGCGACCCGTGTCTGTGAGGGGGTGGGGTCAGAGCGCCAGACCCAGCCCAGACAGCAGGCGGTTCAGCAGGGCACTGATACCGTTCAGCGCGCCGCCACCGTTGTTGTCGAGCAGACCAGCGACCGCACACACAAGGTTGCCCAGGAGGTTCCCTGCGCCCGTCACCCCCGTGATGTCGAGCTCCACCTCGTTGAGATCGACAACCAGGCCGAGCACGTCAAGGTGAAGGGGCCCGAGGTCCAGGTCGAGCACGGTGCACGCGTCGTTGGCCTCCAGACCGACAATGTCAGCCACGAAGCCGGCGCTGCCGTCGGGGATGCCCTCGCCGGTGATGGTGCCCGACAACTGGAGCACGTCGCCGACGCGCTCGACGGCCAGATCGGAGATGGTTCCGCTAAAAGCGCCGACGGTGCGGATGGTTCCGTCAACCTGAAGTAGGTCCTGTGCAGGGGCATTCGGGGACCCGACCGGCGGGGCTGCGTAGGCGACGGTGGCCAAGGCGGGAGCGCCGATCAGCGCGCCCGACAAGGCGCCTGCGATCACGATCGAGCTGAGGCGCTTCTTGATTGAGGCGTTCATGGATGAGTCCTTTCCTAGATGCGGATCGTCACCTCTGAATTACCCACAAGAGTTTGGTACTAAACATCGCCCCCTCCCCCGGGCGGATGTGATCCCTCATGCGGGGCGCCGCGAGAGGCATGTCCCGCGGTCCAGGTGCGCACGCCGAGCCGTAGGACGGCCTCCCCCAGTGACAGGCCCGGCAATCAGTGTCAGAAGTCAAGGGGATCGGCGCCAGTTGATTCATGGCGGTCCGCCGTGAGCCGCTGCAGAGTAGCGTCGGCACCACACAGCCTGGGATGGGTGAGATGTCAGACCTTGTCGCCGTCATCGGCTTCGTAGCCTGTGCCACCGCGATCTTCGTCGCCGGGGGTCGGCTGTCGCGCTACGGCGACCGCATCGCGGACCTCAGTGGCTGGGGCAGCGCGTGGGTGGGCCTCATCCTCATGGCGTCGGTGACGTCCCTGCCCGAACTCATCGTCGGTGTCAGCTCCTCGGCCCTCGTCGGCTCGGCGGACCTCGCCGTGGGCGATGTGCTCGGCAGCTGCGCGATCAACCTTCTCATCCTGGCCAGCCTCGACATCTTCGTCCCGTCCCGCCGACGACTCTTCGCCGTCGCCTCCCCCTCGCATGTGCTGGCAGCAGCGCTGGGCATCGTGCTGCTCGCCACCGTGGGGATCGGCCTCCTGACCGGGGACTCACTGGCGCTCACCCCATGGATCGGCCTCTCATCGCTGGTGTTCCTGGGGCTCTACCTGGGCTCGGTCCGCCTCATCTTCCGCCACGCAAGGGGCATCCCCCCCGACCCCAGCGTGCAGCCGCCACTGGACGAGACCCTGGGCCCGCGCGACGCCGCGACCGCCGGCCTCAGCCTCCGCCAGGTGGTCGCCCGGTACGCGTGGTTCGCCGGCATCGTCGTGGTGGCGGCCGTCCTTCTGCCGCCGGCTGCCGAGGTGATCGCGCGGATGTCCGGGCTCGAGGAGTCCTACGTCGGCACCGTGTTCCTCGCGTTGTCGACGTCGCTGCCGGAGTTGGCCGTGTCGCTCGCCGCCATCCGGATGGGTGCCATCGACCTGGCAGTGGGCAACATCCTGGGCTCCAACCTGTTCAACATCCTCATCCTGGCCATCGACGACGTGGCCTACACCGACGGACTCCTCCTCGCCGATGCCTCCCCCAGCCATCTCTTCACGGTGATGACCACCATCGCGATGTCGGCGATCGCGATCATCGGGCTCACCAACCCGCCCTCCCGCGGCAAAAGGTTCCTCCTGGCAGGAGACGCGGCCCTCATGCTCGTGGTCTACGCGGGCAACGCGGTCATGCTGGTCACGCTCCAGCCGCAGTAGGCCTGCCGCGCGCCGGCTTCCCGGCGGCGATTGCTCCTCTCGGGAGCAGCGCCCCGATGCCCTGTCTGGGATGCACCGATGTGTCTCTGGGTTCCGGCCTCAGGCGAGTGAGCCGGCGCGGGCCCGCACCTTCCGGCTCGCCTCTGCCAGCCGCCAGATCAACGGGGTGAAGATCAGCTGCATGGCCAGGTGCATCTTCCCGCCCGGAACGACGATGCTGTTGGCGCGGGACATGAAGGACCCGTCGATCATCGACAGCAGGTAGGGAAAATCGATGCCGCGGGGATCCGCGAACCGAATCACCACCATCGACTCGTCCAGCGTCGGGATCCACCCCGCGATGAAGGGGTTCGACGTGTCCACCACCGGGACCCGCTGGAAGTTGATGTGGGTGTTGGAGAACTGCGGGCAGATGAAGTGCACGTAGTCGGGCATCCGGCGCAGGATGGTGTCGGTGACCGCCTCCGTCGAGTAGCCGCGCTTGCTGCGGTCGCGGTGCAGCTTCTGGATCCACTCGAGGTTGATGATCGGCACCACCCCGATGCGCAGGTCGACGTGCCTGGCGACGTCGACGGTGTCCGTGCGGACGGCGCCGTGCAGCCCCTCGTAATAGAGGAGGTCCGTGCCCCCAGGGAGGTCGCGCCACGGGGTGAAGGTGCCGGGCGCCTGCCCGTACAGGCGGGCCTCGTCGTCGTCGTGGACGTACTGGCGGACCTTACCGGCGCCGGTTCGGCCATACTCCGCGAACAACTCCTCCAGTTCGGCGAAGAGGTTCGCCTCCGGCCCGAAATGACTGGGTGCGCTCTCGCCGGCCTCGGCGTACACCTTCTTCATCTCCTCCCTGTCGTAGCGGTGGAAGGAGTCACCATGGACGACGGACGACGTGATCGACTCCCGGGCAAAGATCTGCGCGAAGGTCTCGGTGACGGTGGTCGTCCCGGCTCCCGAGGAGCCCGTGATGGCGACGATGGGATATCTCTCGGACACGTCCGCTCCTAAGGCTCGATGAACAACGTGCGGTTGTGAAACAGCGGATACGACGCCCCTTCGTCAAGGCCCTGCTCGTGTTCGGCGAAGTACCTCTCCACGCGGGCCACTTCGCCTGCCTCGCCCAGGAAGATGGGGAGGCGTTGGGTCAGCGAGGTGGGCACCACGTCCAGAATCCGCTGCGTTGCCGTCGTGGCCGCCCCGCCGGCCTGTTCCGCCAGGAATGCCAGGGGCGCCGCGTTGTGCATCAGCGGCATGCCCCACAAGCCGGTGCGACGTCCGGTATCGGGCACCATGAACAGGCCTCCGTTGACCAGAATTCGGAACGCACCGATGACCGCGGACGCGTTCCAACGCATCCTGAAGTCGCGGCCGCGCGGACCATCGGCTCCACGGAGGCACTCGTCCACGTAGCGCTTGGTGGGCGCCGGCCAGTGCCGGGCATCCGAGGGGTTGATCGCGAAGCTGTCCGACAGACCCGGGATCGTCATCCGCGCGTCGGTCAGCACGAAGTTGCCGACGTCGCGGTCCAGCGTGAAGCGGTCCGCTCCCCTGCCCGTGGTGAGGACCAGGACTGTGCTGGGGCCGTAGAGCCCGATGCCGGCGGCCATCTGTCGGGATCCTGGCTGCAGGAAGTCGCTCTCGGCACACGCACCGACGCCCTCCGGACGCTCCAGGATGGAGAAGGCGAGACCCACGGTCTGGTTCTCGCAGAGGTTCACCGATCCGTGCAGCGCCTCGAACAGCAGCAGATACCGGCCGCGCGGTGAGCCCGAGATCGGGTGGATGCTGGGGTCTCCCGCGATGGACACGGCGGCCAACTGCTCGATCCCCGCCACCTGCTCGAGCAGGATCCGGGTGGCGAGGCGACGCAGGCCCCGGTGGAGCGCCCCGTGCTCGCCCTGGCCCTGCTGAGCGAGGGCGCCCAAGGCCAACTGGCCCCGGCTCACCATGGCGGCGGTGAGCTTCACCGACACCGCTATCGCGCTGAGGATGTGGGCATGGCCGTCGTCGCCCGAGTCGTGGAGATCAAGGAGGTACTGGGTGAACGTCCGTGGCGCCATGTCGGTCTCCTCAGGACCTGGGAGTCACCGGGTGCCGACGCCGAGGGCACGGCGCCATCCGGGGTAGAGGAGATCCGCGTCGGCCGGGAATGACTCGAACGCCCGGGCGAACTCGCGATGATCGACCGCCCACTCGATCGGATCGGCACCTGCCGCCCAGCACTCGTGCGCCTGCCGCAGCGACCTGCCCCCGGCGCCGGCGCCGTCGAGGTGCCCGTACGCGCCGCCCCCGGCGGTGTTGATGACGTTGGCGTGGCCGAGGTTTTCGAAGAAGCCCGGCAGCCGGAGCGCGTTCATGCCACCGGACACGATGGGGGTGGTGGGGCGCATCCCGTGCCAGTCCTGGTGGAAGGCCGGTCCCTGGTACTGGTCCCGCTCGCAGATGTAGGCGATGGCGCGATCATCCCGGGCACCCTCCATCTTCCCGTACCCCATCGTGCCGACGTGCATGCCCGACGCGCCCTGCAGCCGCGACATCTTCGCCAGCACGTAGGCGGTGTATCCCCGCTTCGAGCTGGGTGAGGTGACGGCCCCGTGACCTGCGCGGTGATAGTGCAGGAACTGGCGCGCGAAGTAGCGTCGCGCTGTCGTCACCGCACCCGGTCCCCCGACATAGCCATCGACGAGGAACGCCACCTTGTCCGCATCCGGACCGAACGCCTGCAGGATGAACTCGCCTCGGGCGATCATCTCGGCGTGGTCATCGGCGGTGATGTTGGCGCTGAACAGCTTCGCCTCGCCCGTGTCGTCCATCGCCCGCTTCATGGCGTCGTAGACCAGCGGGATGGTGGTTTTCATCGGCGAGAACACCTGGTTGCCCTGCGGTTCGTCGTTCTTGATGAAGTCGCCGCCCAGCCAGAACTCGTAGGCCGCCTGCGCGAACGGCTCCGGACGTAGGCCCAGCTTGGGCTTGATGATGGTGCCGGCGATGTAGCCGCCGTCGGTGACCGGCCGGCCCAGGATGCGCCAGAGCTCCGAGATGCCGACAGCCGGCCCGTCGAACAGGTTGATCGCCGCGCGCGGGACGTAGAAGTCGTACATCTTCGCGTACTCGATGTCGCCCATCCCCTGGTTGTTCCCGATGGTCAGGGTGAGGAACGAGACCATCATCATCCTGCCGTCGATGATGTTGCGGTCGAACAGATCTATCGGATAGGCGATCCGCATGTCCTCGGCGGCCTCGTCGATGTGATAGACGAGGGCGTCGAGGCCCTTGGTGAAGTCATCGGTGGTGGACACCTCGACGTTGGTCCCGGTAGACGACTCGGCGGCGAAGTGGGCGGCGGCCTCAAGGTAAGAACCGGACTTCGGCTTCATCGTGTACGCGCACAGGATGTGCCGACCTCCGGCGATGAGGTCCTCCTCCAGGAGGCTGAGATCTGCGTAGCGGGATGACTGGTCCACGATGACTCCTCGGTTGGGGGATGAGAGAGGGGTGCCGTCCGGGCCGCACTGGGCTGTGCGGCGGAGCGCCGTCGTTGGCGCCTATGCAGCAAGAGTGCGGCCCACATCCGCGATCGGATGCCTCGACCGCAGCTATGTGCGGACCTGACGGGTGAAAGCCGCACGCATTCTCAGCGCAGTCCTTCGCCTGGCGCGGGCCAGGTGGCGGGAGTGCCGACATGGTGACCCATGTGGGTGGATCGCGATCGAGTGGCGGCCGTGTGGTCTCCGGTCGCCTGGATGCCGTAGCGTCCGGACCGTGTTCCGCGCACCGCGGAGACCAGGAGGAACCAGTGACACGACCCACCCGACGCCTCGTGCTCGTCGTACGCGCAGATCCCGTGATCTGTGGCCACGCCGGCGAGGCACGCAACCTGGCCGAGGCGGCCATCGATCACGGCTTCGACGATGTGCGCATCCTCAGCTGGCCCCTGGAGCGGCTCATCGAATCGGGGCTGCCGCTGAAGCCGCTCGATTCGATCGAGCCCTATCGGGACGGCATCACCGTGGAGCGTCCCGGTCCCGTGGGCAACTACAAGGTGATCGACGGGCGCTACCTCGCTGGACTCACCGGGCGGCTGTTCGAGTTGTTCACCGACGGCGTCCCCACCGTGTGCATGTCGCTGTATCTCAGCCCGCACGCCGTGGCGGTCGACGATGCCCTGCGCGCGGCGCACCGCTCCGGCCTGCCGGTGCGCGTGGTCACCATCGCCGAGGCCGTCGGCTCGGACGTCACCAACGTGGTGCGCAACTGCATCGAGTCCGGCCGCTACGGCGCCGCCGCCCACCTGCTGACCGTCTACCTCGCCAACGACCTGTGCGTAGCGGTCTCCGAGTACACGCGTGACCTCATCGTCAGCGAGGCCGCCCTCCTCGATGCGCGTCACGGCACCAACTTCGCCCAACAGTGCCGCCGAAAGATCGCCATCTCCTACCCGGCCATCAACGCGCGACAGTTCACCGACGTCAGCGCGCAGGACACGGATGCGGCCCTGGCCGCACGGGGACTGGAGCGAGGCCAGTACGCCCTCTTCCTGTCCCGGCTGAGCGAAGCGAAGGGCGTCGACGACCTCATCGAGGGTTTCGCGCGCAGCGCTGCCAGCGGTCGCGTGCGCCTGGTGATCGCGGGGAACGGTCCGGAGGCCCCACGCCTGCGGGAGGTCGCGGCGACTTCGCCCGCGGCTGACCGGATCCTCTTCCTCGACGACGTCAGTGACGGCGAGCGTTCCCACCTCATGGCCGGCAGCGCGGCGTTCGTGCTGCCCAGCAAGCCCATCCCCGAGTTCGTCGAGACGTTCGGCATCGCCCTGGTGGAGAGCATGCTCGCGGGCGGCGGGCCCGTCATCACCACCTCCACGGGCGGCATCGGCGAAGCGGTCGGCGACTGCGCGCTGCTCATCGGGGTGGAAGACCCCGCCGGGATCGCGGCAGCCCTCGATCACGCCATTCTCGTGATGACCGACGAGGAACGGTCCACCCTCGCGGAGCGTGCTCTGGAGCACGCCATGCAGTTCGACCGCACAGCGGTCTACGAGCGGCTGCTCGCCCGGACGCCGGCACCCTGACGCGGGCATCGATCATCCTCGGAGACAGAAAACCCGCGTCGATCGACGCGGGTTTTCTTGTGGTGGGCCTAACTGGACTTGAACCAGTGACCTCTGCCTTATCAGGGCAGCGCTCTAACCGTCTGAGCTATAGGCCCGTTCACCGACGCCAAACTCTAGCGCACCGGTTCGCGGCTCGGCAAACCGGGGACGACGGGGTCAGTCCTCCGCGAGGGTGACCTCCAAGCCACCCATGACGGTGGCGGCGAGGTTGTACAGGAACGCGAAGAGCGTGGCCACCGCCGTGATGATGACGACGTCCACCGCCGCGACCACCGTGGCGAACCCCAGCACGCGCGTCATGCTCAGCAGGTCCGCGATGTTGAACGCCGTGTCCTGGTCACCGATGAGGGTGTTGATGAATGCGTTGGCCGACTCCAGCGCCCCCGAGCCGGCGAGCACCGACCACAGCACGAACGCCGCGACCACCATCATCACGCCGAACGCGATGGAGAACAGGAACGTGGTCTTCATGACGGACCACGGGTCGATGCGCGACAACCGCAGCCGCGCCTTGCGCGTACGGCGACTCGCCCGCGTCGCGGGCGTGACCACCGAGGACTCTGATCCCTCCACCCGCTCGAACGTGGCCGCACGCGACGGCGTGGTCACCACGGGCGGAACCACAGCCCCCGGCTCCACGGGCGGCCCGGTGAGCGTGGCGGGGGGGCGGGAGACGGCATCGGCCACGACCACCTTCGCCTTCGACGCCCACTCCTGGGCAACCCTCGCCGCGCGCCCGGCGACGGCCGGGATGGTCCTGGTGTCATTGGCGGCGTCAGCGGTGGTGGCATCGGTCGGTCCGCCGTCGTCCGCGGCCGCGGGGGTCGGCGAGAAGGCCGGCCCAGCGTGCGCGGGAGTGACCGACGGCTCGTCGGTGGTGGCCCCGCTTCCGGCCGGGGCAGGGACACTGCCGTTCATCGAGGGCGGCGAGGGCTGCTCCCGGTTCCCCTCGGGTGGGCGCTGGGCAGAGAAGTCGAGGCCCGGTGCCCCGGAGGCGGATGGCCAGCGCGGCGGGTTCTCACTCATCAGCGCCCTCCTCGGTGTTCGGCTCCTGCGTCACCTGACTGGCGTCGCTGCCTCCTACCGTACCCTCTGGGTCCTCCGTCGAGACCTCTTCGATCTCGCCGTAGGCGTCGTCGAAGGCCTCCACATCATCGTCTGCCGCGGAGTCGTCCGCGGCGGCAGCCTCGGCAGCGACCTCCGCTTCCGGGTACAGCGCGATGGCGCCCACGGCGTCGTCGCCCTTGACCCCGACGAACTTGACGCCCATGGTGTCGCGGCCCTTGACCGGCACGCCCGCCACCGCGGACCTCGTCACCTGGCCCGAGACCTTGATGGCCAGCACCTCGTCCGCCTCGCCGACGATGAGCCCGCCCACCAGGGAGCCGCGATCCTCGTTGAGGCGCATCGCCTTGATGCCCAGGCCCCCGCGACCCTGCTGACGGTACGAGTCCACGGCGGTGCGCTTCGCGAAGCCGCCGTCGGTGACCGTGAACACGAACTGGCCCTCGAGGTCGTCGTCGGCCCGCAGTACGGCCATGGACAGGAGTTCGTCTCCGTGGCGGAACTTCATCCCGGTGACGCCCGAGGTGGCGCGCCCCATGGGCCGCAGCTGCGAGTCGTCGGCCTGGAAACGGATGGCCTGCCCCTTGCGGGAGATCAGCAGCACGTCGTCTTTGGAACTGACCAGCGACGCGCCGATGAGCTCGTCGGACTCCTCGCGGAAATTGACGGCGATGACGCCCGCCTGCCGCGGCGAGTCGTACGCCTTGAGCTCGGTCTTCTTCACCAGGCCGTGCTTGGTGGCCAACAACAGGTACTCGGCGTCCTCGTAGCTGCGGATCGCCAGCACCTGCGCGATCCGCTCCTCCGGCAGGAAGCTCAGCAGGCCGGCCACGTGCCCGCCCTTGGCGTCGCGGCCCGCCTCCGGCAACTGCCAGGCCTTCGTCCGGTAGACGCGGCCGAAGTTGGTGAAGAACAGCAGCCACTGGTGGTTGGTGGTCATGAAGAGGTGCTGCACCTCGTCGTCGGCCCGCAGCGTGGCGCCGCGGACGCCCTTGCCGCCGCGCTTCTGCACGCGGTACTGATCCGCGCGCGTGCGCTTGGCGTACCCGCCGTGCGTGATGGTGACCACCACGTCCTCGTCGGGGATGAAGTCCTCCTCGGAGAAGTCACCGTCCGCCGCGACGATCCGGGTCCGCCTGTCGTCGCCGTACTTGTCGACGATCTCCTGCAGCTCGGTGGCGATGATGGTGCGCTGCCGCTCCTCGTGGGCGAGGATGTGCTTGAGGTCCTCGATCTTCGCCTCGAGGGTCAACAGGTGGTCGATGATCTTCTGCCGCTCGAGCGCGGCGAGCCGGCGCAGCTGCATGTCCAGGATGGCCGTGGCCTGCACCTGGTCGATGTCCAGCAGGTCCATCAGGCCCTCGCGGGCCTCGTCGGTGCTGGGCGAGCGGCGGATGAGCGCGATGACCTCATCCAGCGCGTCCAGGGCCTTCACGTAGCCGCGGTAGATGTGGGCCTGCTTCTCCGCGTCGTCGAGCTGGAACTGGGTGCGTCGACGGATGACGTCCAGCTGGTGCTTGATCCACAGTGAGATGAACTGGTCCAGGCGCAGCGTGCGGGGCACCTCGTCGACGATGGCCAGCATGTTGCAACCGAACGTGTCCTGCAGCGACGTGTGCTTGTACAGGTTGTTCATCACGACGCGCGGCTGGGCGTCGCGCTTGAGCACGATGACGAGGCGCTGGCCGGTGCGGGCGGAGGTGTCGTCGCGGATGTCGGCGATGCCGGTGAGCTTGCCGGCGTTGACCAGGTCCGCGATCCGCTGCGCCAACGCGTCCGGGTTGCACATGTAGGGCAGCTCGGTGATGACGAGGAGCTGACGGCCCTTCGGATCCTCCTCCATGTCCATGACGGCGCGCATCGTCACCGAGCCGCGGCCCGTGCGGTACGCCTCCTCGATGCCGCTGCGGCCCACGATCAGGCCGGCGCCGGGGAAGTCAGGGCCCTGGATGCGGGCCATGGCCGCCTCGAGCAGCTCCTCGCGCGTCGCCTCGGGGTGGGCCAGGGCCCACTGCACCGCGTCGTTGACCTCACGCAGGTTGTGCGAGGGGATGTTGGTGGCCATGCCGACGGCGATGCCGGTGGAGCCGTTGACCAGCAGGTTGGGGAACCGCGCCGGGAGGACGACGGGCTCCTCCTCGCGGTTGTCGTAGTTGGGCTTGAAATCGACGGTATTCTGCTCGATCTCGCGGACCATCTCGACGGCGGGCGGCGCCATCTTGCACTCGGTGTAGCGCATGGCCGCGGCCTTGTCGTTGCCCTGGGAGCCGAAGTTGCCCTGGCCGGTGACCAGCGGAAGGCGCATGGCCCACGGCTGCGCGAGGCGCACGAGGGTGTCATAGATGGCCGTGTCGCCGTGTGGGTGGTAGAGGCCCATGACCTCGCCCACCACGCGGGAGCACTTGTTCCAGCCGCGGTCCGGGCGGTAGCCGCCGTCCCACATCGCGTAGAGCACGCGGCGGTGGACCGGCTTGAGGCCGTCGCGCACGTCCGGCAGGGCGCGCCCGACGATGACGCTCATCGCGTAGTCCAGGTACGAGCGCTGGATCTCCACCTGCAGGTCGATCGGGTCCACCCGGCCGAATGCCGGGGGGATCGGGGTGCCGTCGTCAGCCATGCGTCAGAGAACCTTCCAGGTGGTTGTGGTCGTCGTTCAGTTGTGAGCGAGAGGTGGACCACATGAACTCAGGTGATGCCGGACCGCTCGCGGAGCGAGCCCAGGAACCGCTCCGAAGAGCTTGGTTCCTGGTTGATGAAGTTGTGCGAGCCCAGCAAACCGCTCCGAAGGAGCCTGTTGCTGGCCAGGTTCAGTTGTGAGCGAGAGGTGGACCACAAAAACTCAGGTGATGCCGGACCGCTCGCGGAGCGAGCCCAGCAAACGCTCCGAAGGAGCCTGTTTGCTGGCCATTCAGTTGTGCGAGCGGAGCGAGCTCCTGGTGGGCTCACGGGGCGGAGCCCCGTGAGGGGGGCCCACGGGGGGCTTGCCCCCCGTGTGTTTGCTGGCCATTCAGTTGTGCGAGCGGAGCGAGCTCCTGGTGGCTCACGGGGGCGGAGCCCCGTGAGGGGGGCCCACGGGGGGCCTGCCCCCCGTGCGTTTGCTGGCCATTCAGTTGTGCGAGCGGAGCGAGCTCCTGGTGGCTCACGGGGGCGGAGCCCCGTGAGGGGGGCTCACGGGGGGCTTGCCCCCCGTGCGTTAGATGTCGAGGAAGCGGACGTCGCGGGCGTTGCGCTGGATGAATGTGCGGCGCTGCTCCACGTCCTCACCCATCAGGATCGAGAACATCTGGTCCGCCATGGCGGCGTCGTCGATGGTGACCTGCAGCAGGATCCGCTTGTCCGGGTCCATCGTGGTGTCCCACAGGTCGTCGGCGTTCATCTCACCGAGACCCTTGTAGCGCTGGATGGGGTTGACCTGGGGCAGTTTCTTCCCCTCGGCCAGGCCCTTATCGCGCAGCCCGTCGCGCTCGGTATCGCCGTAGGCCAGCTCATGCGGGGCGTTGCTCCAGCGCAGCCGGAACAGCGGCGGCTGGGCCAGGTACACGTGCCCCGCCTCGATCAGCGGGCGCATGAACCGGAACAGCAGCGTGAGCAGCAACGTGCGGATGTGGGCGCCGTCGACGTCCGCGTCCGCCATGAGGACGAGCTTGTGGTAGCGCAGCTTGTCCAGGTCGAAATCCTCCTGCATGCCGGCGCCGAGGGCGTTGATGATGGCCTCGACCTCCTTGTTGGCGAGGATGCGGTCGATGCGCGCCTTCTCGACGTTGAGGATCTTGCCGCGGATGGGGAGGATGGCCTGCGTTCGGGGGTCGCGGCCGCCGCGGGCCGAGCCGCCGGCGGAATCGCCCTCGACGATGAACAGTTCGCATTCACTGGGGTCTGTGGACTGGCAGTCCACCAGCTTGCCCGGCAGGCCGGAGCCGCCCAGGAGGCCCTTGCGCGAGCGGGCCATGTCGCGCGCCTTGCGGGCGGCGATTCGCGCCGCGGCGGCGGACTGCGACTTGCGCACGATGTCCTTGCCCTCGGCGGGGTTGCGCTCGAACCAGTCGCCCAGGCGGTCGTTGAGGACGCGCTGCACGAACGACTTGGCCTCGGTGTTGCCCAGCTTGGTCTTGGTCTGGCCCTCGAACTGAGGCTCGGCCACCTTGATCGACACGATGGCGGTGAGGCCCTCGCGGATGTCGTCGCCAGAGACCCGGTCCTCGCGCTTCTTGATCAGGCCCCACGACTCGCCCCACCTGTTGACGGTGTTGGTCAGCGCCGTGCGGAAGCCCTCCTCGTGGGTGCCGCCCTCGTGCGTGTTGATGGTGTTGGCGAACGTGTAGACGCTGTTGGTGTAGGACGTGTTCCACTGCATCGCGATCTCCAGGCCCATGCCCTGGTCCGGCGCGTGGGCCTCGACGGCGATGACGGTGGGGTGGATCGCGTCCTTGCCCGAGGACAGGTACTTCACGTAGTCGATGAGGCCGTCCATGTACTGGAACTCGTCGTAGGGGGTGTCCGTCTCGCCCTCGTCGCCCGTGGCCACCTGACGGTCCGCGCGCAGGTCGATCAGTGAGATCCGCAGGCCCTTGTTGAGAAAGGCCATCTCACGGAAGCGGGTCGCGAGCGTGTCGTAGTTGTAGTGCGTGGTCTCGAAGGTCTCCGTGGAGGGGAAGAACGTGATGGTGGTGCCCGTCTCGTCGGTCTCCTCGCGGCGCTCCAGTTCCGTCACCGGGGTGCCGAGGTGGAACTCCTGCTCCCAGCGGTAGCCGTCGCGGCGGACATCGACGATGAGCTTGTCCGACAGCGCGTTGACCACGGAGGAGCCCACGCCGTGCAGGCCGCCCGAAACCTTGTACCCGCCGTCGCCGAACTTTCCGCCGGCATGCAGGACCGTCAGCACCAGCGTGACGGTCGGGATCTTCTCGATGGGGTGTTCCTTGACCGGGATGCCGCGGCCGTTGTCCTTGACCCGGACCCCGCCGTCGTCCAGGAGCTCCACCTCGATGGAATCGCAGTAGCCCGCGAGGGCCTCGTCGACGGAGTTGTCCACAATCTCGTACACAAGGTGGTGAAGGCCGCGCTCGCCGGTGGACCCGATGTACATGCCGGGGCGCTTGCGGACCGCCTCGAGGCCCTCGAGGACCGAGATCTGATCCGCGTCATAGAGGCCGGAGACGGTGTTGTCCGCGGAGTCCTGAAGGCCCTCCATCCGCTCGCTCGGGAGGTACTCCTCGTCCACCTGTACGTCTTCGCTCACTTTGCTCCTGTCCACACAAACGGGCGCCGGACTGGCCGGCGCCGTTGATCGTGCCAATTCTACCCTGACAGCCCAAGTTTCGAGGCATCGCCCACCGCGGACGCGCCACGGGACGCCGGATTTGCGCGATTCGCGACGACGGCGGGGGTCGGGGCAAGGTCCCCTATCCCTCCCGGGGCCGTAGCGCGGCACAACGGCGCCGGTCCTTGAGCCGGATCCCAGTCTCAACCGGCACTGGAACGATCAAACGGGTCTGCCCGGCCGACGAATGCCGGATCAGGCTCGTGGCGGCACGCCGAGAGCCGTGTCCGGCTCAACTCACCTGGCGCGGCGGACGACGGGCGGTGCAGTAGCCTGCCCGCGACAGAGGGAGACGCTCGTGGAGTGGACGTGGGTGGTGGTGGGCGCTGCGGCGCTGGTCATCGGCATCGCCAAGACCAGCTTCGGCGGGCTCGGCTCCCTGGCGGTGGCGCTGCTGGCGCTGACGCTGCCGACGAAGGAGTCCACGGCCGCCGCGCTGCTGCTCCTCATCACCGGAGACATCATCGGCGTCCTGCGCTACCGTCGCTCCGCCGACTGGTCGCTGCTGCGGGCGCTGCTGCCCTCCGTCGTCCCCGGCATCCTGCTTGGCGCCCTGTTCATCCAGTTCGTCGACGACCTCGTGCTGCGACGCTCCATCGGAGCCATCCTGCTGCTGTCGGTGCTGCTGCAACTGGTGCTGTCGACGCTGGCCCGGCGCCGGGCGCCGACACCAGAGCTCGACGCCGGCCCGCCGCATCGGGCGCTGACGATAGGCGCGGGTGTCGCGGCAGGGTTCACGACGATGGCCGCCAACGCGGCCGGCCCCGTCATGGCGGTGTATCTCCAGCTGGCGAAGGTGGAGAAGATGCGCTTCCTCGGCACCTCGGCCTGGTTCTACTTCATCGTCAACGTGGCCAAGACGCCGCTCACCTTCAGCCTGGGGCTGTTCACGCCGCAGGTGATGGTGGCGGTGGCCTGGGGCATCCCTGTGGTGCTGCTGGGCACCGTCATCGGCGTCGCGCTCATCCACCGTGTCCCGCAGCGGACGTTCGACGTCCTGACCCTGCTCACGTCGGTGATCGCGGCCGGAGCGTTGCTGGTCATCTAGCAGGGATCATCGCCGGCCCCGGCTCAGGGCGTCGGGGAGCCCTCGACCGGGTCCGGTACCGGTTCCACCACGGGATCCTCGGCGGGCGGAGGCTCGGGCTCGACGACCGGATCCGGCTCGGGCTGCGACGTGGGTGGCGGAGGCGCCGCCGTCGTGGTCTCGGGAACGGGTTCCTGCGTGGTGGTCGCCGGTGGGGGGGCGGAGGAGGGCGAGGGCTCTGGTTGGGTCACGGATGCGGTGGGCGACGGCGCGGCGCTCGTGACCGGGATGGCCTCGCTGGGGCTCGGCGAATCACTCGGGCTAGGCGACGCGCTCGGGCTTGGCGACGGACTCGCGCTCGGGGACGGGCTGGCGCTCGGCGACGGGCTGGCGCTCGGCGACGGCGACGGGCTGGCGCTCGGCGACAGGGCGACGCTCGGGTTGGGCGAGGCGCTGAGCAGAGGCACCAGGGACGGTGACCCGCTCGGCGACGGGCTGGGGCTGGGGCTCGGGCTGAGCGACGGCAGCGGCGACGGCGACGCGGGGACATCGAAGAACGTCACCGCGCTGAGGTCCACCCGGGAGGGCTGCCCGTTCAGCCACGGCTCGGGGTCCGTGAACTGTCCGTTGACGATGACCTCGAAATGCAGGTGGCATCCGGTGGAGTAGCCCGTGTTACCCACCCGACCCACCCCGTCGAGCGCCTCGACCCTCTGGCCGAGGCTGACGCCGATGGCGCTGAGGTGGTTGTAGGTGGTCACCACGCGGAAACCGGCGATCATGCCGTGGTCGATCTTGACCTGGACCCCGTTGCCGCCCGCCCAACCCGCCTTGACCACCCGACCGTCCGCCGCGGCGCCGACGGGGGTGCCGCACGGTGCTGCCCAGTCCAGGCCGGTGTGCAGCTTCCACACGCGCAGCACAGGGTGGTAGCGCATCCCGAACACGGACGTGCGCCTCCCCATGACGGGCATCGAGAAGAGCTCCCCCGCGGCCCGCTCGCCCAGTGAGCCGATCGCCGGGTCGGCCGGGATGGTCTCCGGTGCCGGTGGGGGTGCCGGCTCCGGCATGCGGGGGCCGTCAAGGGGAAGCACCTCGGGGGTGGGGGCGCTGAACGGATCAAAGGAGAGCGGACGGTCGTCGACCCATTCGCCGTCGACCACCGACCCGTCGACCCATTGGCCGTCGACCACCGACCCGTCGACCATGCCCATGGGCAGCGACGGCGGTTGGGTGAAGGAGGGCGCGGGGGCCACGACGTGGAGGACGGGTTCGATCGGCACGGCCTCAACCGCCGTCAGCGGGTCCTGCCCGTACGTGACGGCTCCTCCGACCAGGGCCGCCGAGACCGCTGCTGCGATCACCGACGACAGCCCTCGAAGCTTCATCCAGTCCCCCGATACCGGTTAGCCCGTGCCTACCCATGGAACCACGTGGGGACAAGAATTGGAAGAAAGTTAGTGTGTTGATTTCAGGCTTTTCTCAGGCGAGCTCTGGTCAGGCTGTGAACTCGACGACGAGACTCACCGAGATCTCGACGTCCTGCGGATCCAGGTTGATCGAGGGGGCGGCCTCCATGCCACGCGACGCCGTCCGGGCGCTGGCCATCGGCATCACTCCCCCGCCCGCGTCCTGCACCGCCACCACCTCGACGGTGCCGCGTCGGGCCGCCGTCGCGATCCACCCGGCGCGCCGTTCGGCGTCGCCGAAAGCGTCGGCCAAGGCCCGCGGCTGCACCTCGTCGAGGGTGGCGTCCCGCAGCCGCCAGTCCAGCCAGCCCACCTGGGCACCCGGGGTGCCGGCCAGCCCGCCCAGGAGGTCTCCCAGAGCAGCGAGGTCGTCGACGACGAACGAACCCCGCACCTCCGCCGTGTGCTGGGCCGGCGTCGGCTGCCCCCACGTGTTGACCGGGGTGGAGGTCCACGAGCGGAGGCCGCTCAACCTGACGTCGCGGACGGTGCCCGACGACGTGGCGCGCTCCAGGCGCACCCGGGCCCCGTCGGTCGCGGCGGCCGTGTCTGCCACCACCGAGCTCCGGTCCGGGCCGGTGAAACCCAGGGTCAGGTTGACCGCGACACACTCAGCGGGGAGCGTGATCCGGCTGGTGCCGGTGACGGTGATGCGCATGCGGCCAGCTTAGGTCTCAGCCGTAGGTGTCGCGGGGGCCGCGACCCTGCACGGCGCGAGTGCCCCTCTTCCAGCTCGGCGGCCTCGGTCCGCGGAAGTCGACGCGCAGCACCGTCCGCTCACCCAACGCGGCGTTGAGCTTGGCGACGATCTGCGAGGCCGAGAACTTCATGGCCGCGGCCCAGGAGGTGGAGTCGCAGTCCACGATGAGGACCCCGTCGGTGTAGTTGACGGGGGTGGAGTGCTGGGCGTTGGACTCCCCCACCAGCTCCGGCCACCGTCGCAGCACGTGCGACAGGCTGATCCGGCGCTGCCACCCGCGGGCCTTGATGACCGTGTCGAGCACGTCGCCGACAAGTTGAGGGTCGCGGTCGTCGGGGTGTGCGCCGGAGCGCTGCTGCTCCATCGGCCGCTGGCGGCGCCGCGGCTGCCTGGCGGGCGAGGGGTCCGGCAGCACCACCCCGTAGGCGGCGGACTCGACGGCGGCGCGAGCGATCTCGGAGGCGAGGTCGAGCCCCGTCGGGTCGTGCTCCTCGCTCATGCGCCGAGACTACCCCCGCGGCGTGAGTGGGCCGACGTCGCCCACCTCCCCCCGCTCCTCCTCAGCTCAGGCACCGAGCAGTTCGACGGTGCCGGCGTCGACGCGGAAGCGACGCTCGGCCGGGAAGTCCGGGACGTCCGCGCCGACCGCGGCCGTGATGAGCACCTGCTCGGCGTCGGCGATGGCAGCCGCCAACCGCTCCCGCCGCGACACGTCCAACTCGGCGAACACGTCGTCCAGCACGAGCACGGGCTCGACGCCGTCGTCGCGCACCAGCGTGAACCCGCCCAGGCGCAGCGCCAGCGCCAGCGACCAGGACTCCCCGTGCGACGCGTACCCCTTCGCCGGCAGGGCGCCGATGGACAACTCGACGTCGTCGCGCTGCGGCCCGACAAGGGTCACCCCCCTCGACACCTCGTCCCTGCGCATGCGCTCCATGGCGGACAGGAGCCGCTGGCGCAGGCCTGCCCGCACGTCCGCCTCCTCCGCCACGCCGTCGAGGTCCAGCAGCGTCTTGTAGGACGCCGAGATCTGGTTGTTCAGCGGTGCGATGGTCTCGTAGGCGCGCTGCGCGTGCGGCACCACGTCTGCGAGCGTGTCCAGCCGGGCGTGCAGCAGCTCCGCCCCCAGGGCGGCGAGCTGCTCGTTCCACACGGCGAGCGTGACGTCCTCGTCGCCTCCGCTCGGAACGAACGAGCGCCCCGCCATCGCCTTGAGCAGGGCGTTGCGCTGCTTGAGCACGCGGTCGAAATCCTGCCGCACCCCCGCCATCCGCGGCCACCGGGTGATCACGAGCGAGTCCAGCCAACCGCGTCGATCCGACGGGTCGCCGCGCACGATCGCCAGGTCCAGCGGAGAGAACACGACGGTGCGCAGGGCGCCGATCAGGTCCCGCGGCCGGCCCAGCGGTGCCCGGTTGAGCCGAGCCGTGTTGGATCGACCGTTGGCGATCTCCAGCTCCAGGGAGATCACCCGGGGATCCTCGCGGCCGGCCTGGACGCGTGCCCGCACCACGGCCGTCTCCGCGCCCGCGCGGATCAGTGGAGCCGTGGCCGCGACCCTGTGCGAGGTCATGGTGGACAGGTACTCGATGGCTTCCACGAGGTTGGTCTTGCCCTGACCGTTGGATCCGACGAAGACCGTCACCCCCGACGACAGCGACACCGCTGCCTCGGTGTAGTTGCGGAAATCCGTCAGCGTGAGTTCGGTGACGAACACCTAGGCGATCACCTAGTCCTTGGCAGGCGCGACGGCGTGGCCGCCGAACTGGTTGCGCATCGCCGCCACCATCTTCATGGCCGGCGAGTCCTCCTGGCGCGACACGAACCGCGCGAACAGGCTGGCCGCGATGGTCGGCACGGGCACCGCGAGATCAACGGCCGCGTTGACGGTCCAGCGACCCTCGCCGGAATCCTCCGCGTAGCCCTCGATGGCATCGAGGTGCGGGTCAGCGTCCAGTGCCCGGACCATGAGGTCCAGCAGCCAGGAGCGGATGACGGTGCCCTCGCGCCAGGACTCGAACACCGCGGGCACGTTGGTGACCTCGTCCGAAGCCTCGAGAAGCTCCCAGCCCTCGGCGTACGCCTGCATGAGGCCATACTCGACGCCGTTGTGCACCATCTTGGCGAAGTGCCCGGCGCCGTGTTCGCCGGCGTGCACGAAGCCGAACTCGCCCTCGGGCTTCAGCGCCTCGAACACGGGCATGGCCAGCTCGACGGCGTCCGCCGGCCCGCCCACCATCAACGCGTACCCGTTCTCCAGGCCCCACACTCCGCCGGAGACACCGACGTCGAGGAACCGGATGCCGGCGTCGGCGAGGAACGCGGCGTGCCTCGCGTCGTGGGTCCACTTCGAGTTGCCACCGTCGATGACGACGTCGCCCTCAGACAGCAGCGGCTTCAGTGTGGCGATGAGCGGGTCGACGGCCTGGATCGGGACCATGAGCCAGATCACTCGCGGACCCTCGCCCAGCTGGGCGACGAGGTCCGCCTCGTCCGTCGCGTCCGAGAGGGCGGGGTTGTGGTCCAGGCCCACCACCTCCACTCCCGCCACGCGCAACCGCTCGCGCATGTTGCCGCCCATTTTCCCCAAGCCGATGAGACCGATGCGCATGAGAACTCCTTCAGTGGGATAGGTGTGTCGGTGGTGCGGGTCAGCTCGGCAGGCGCATGAGCATGATGACGTGCCGGTAGTCCGCCAAGGGGTCCCCGTCGATGCTGGCGAGGCCCATGATGAGGCACGGCTTGCCCGGGAGCGTGAACGAGAAGTGGGCGAAGGGCGCGTCGAGCGCCGTGAGCGCGTCCAGCAGGTAGTGGGGGTTGAACCCGGCGTCCGTGATGGACTGCTCGTCGCCCACCACCTCGATCTCGGCCTCGATGGCCTCCGATGCCTGGGCCTGATCCCCCGTGGCCGCCTCCAGCGCGATGTGGTCCTCGTGGATGCGCATCCGCAGCGGCGTGTTGCGCTCCGCCACCAGCGATACTCGCTTGACCGCGGCCAGGAGGTCCGTGGTGTTGACGCGCACGCCGACGGTGGCGTCCACGTCCATGAGGTGGCGCACCTTGGGGAACGCCTGGCTGAGCAGGCGCGTGGTGGCTTCGCGGGTGCCCTTGGAGCTTTCGCCGACGAAGCCGGCCAGGCCCTCGCCCTCCGCCTCGGTGGTGGACAGTGAGATGGTCAGCGTGTCACCCGAGGTCATGGATTTGGCGGTGTCCGCAAGAACCTTGCCGGGCACGAGGACCGCACCCTCGACCGACGGCGACGACGGCCGCCACGTCAGCTCCTTCAGCGCCATGCGGTAGCGGTCCGTGGCGAGCAGCGAGAGGGACTCGCCGTTGATCTCCATCTTCACGCCCGTGAACACGTTGAGCAGCTCGTCCCGGCCGGCGGCGACGAACACCTGGCCCACGGCCTTCTCGAACGTGGCCGCGTCGACGACGCCCGTCTGGGTGGGCATGTCCGGCAGCGTGGGGTACTCCTCCACAGGCAGCGTCTGCAGCGTGAACCGCGCCTGACCGCACGTGAGCTCCACCTTGCTGTGGTCCGCCACGAGATCCACGGGCTTGTTGGGCAGCGCGCGGGCGATCTCCGCGAGCAGCCGGCCGGAGACCAGCACGGTGCCCTCGTCGTTGACCGTGGCGGGCATCGAGACCTTGGCCGAGGTGGTCGAGTCGAAGCTGCTCAGCGTCAGCCCCTTGGCGTCCGCCTCGAGGAGCATGCCGGCGAGGATCGGTGCGGTGGGACGCGTGGGAAGGCTGCGCGCCACCCAGGCCACGGCGTCTGCCAACGCGTCGCGCTCAACTCGAATCTTCACAAGGCTTCCCCTTTGATCTCGCTACCGTCTTGATCTCGCTACCGTCGCCTGAATCATAGCCGGGCGGCTCTCCGCCCATGCCAGCTGTGCGGCTACTCCGTGGCGATCGACTCCAGCACGTTGAGCCGCGACGCCCGGCGCGCCGGACCAACGGCCGCGAGTACCCCGAACAGTGCCGCCACCACGACGAACACCAGCAACTGGGCCCACGGGACGACCAGCTGATCGATGCCGTCGGCGCGCAGCAGGGTGACCAGCGAGGAGCCGAAGACCACCCCCAGGACAACGCCCAGGGTGGCGCCGAGGGTGGCCACCATGACAGATTCCAGGGTCACCATCCTCCTCAGCTGGGGCCTGGTCATTCCGACGGCGCGGAGCAGGCCGACCTCCCGCGTGCGCTCCATCACCGAGAGGCCGAGCGTGTTGACGATCCCGAGCACGGAGATGACGACAGCCAGGGCGAGCAGCGCGTAGAGGATCGAGAAGATCTGCTGGAACTGCCCGACGCGGGCCTCCACGAACTCGGCCACGTCCGCCACGACCACGGTGGGCTGATCGGAGGTGGCGTCGTCGAGACCGGCGCGCACCGACGCCAGATCGGCGCCGTCTTCCGCGAACACCACGAGACGCTGCACGAGCGTGGCGTCGCCCAGCTGGGCATAGGTGTCCAGGTCCACGATCAGGTCGCCCAGTGACTGTGGGCCGGCGCCCCCCTCGTGCAGGCCGGTGACGAGCACCTCGACGGTGCCACCCGCCGGGGTGGGCAGCTGCATGAGCTGGCCGAGGCTGAGGCCCTGGTCCTCGGCGAATTCGGTGGAGACGACCACCGGTGCCGCGCCGCCCTGGTCGCTCAGGGACCCGGCAACCAGCTCCAGGCTGCTTGCCCTGGTGAGACCGTCGGCGGTCGTGCCGGTGAGCTGCACCGGTTCGCCGTCGATGACCGTGGCCCCGCGGTAGAACTCGTACACGGTCTCCACGCCCTGAACGGCGCGCGCATCAGCCGCGACCGTGGCGTCGAACGGCTGGTAGGCCACAGGGCTCACGGTGAAGTCCCCGCGCTGATCCGACGTGAGCCGGTCACGGATGGAGGTGGTGGTGCTGGCCGCCAGGATCGCCACGGTGGCCACCAGCGCCAGGCCGATCATGAGGGTCGCGGCGGTGGCGGCCGTGCGGCGGGGCTGACGGATCGCGTTGAGCCGGGCCAGCTTGCCCACCTCGCCGAACAGCGCGCGGTAGGCGGTGCCGAACAGCCAGATCAGGGGGGCTCCCACCACGACGGCGGCGAACACCATGCCGACCAGCAGAAGCACCGCCCCGATCCCCGCCCAGATCAGCGGCTGCGGGACGTCGAGCCACAGGGAGCACACCAGGGCGGCGGTTCCCATCTCGATCATCGCCACGCCCACCATCGGCAGGCCACCGAGCTTCTCGGGCCCCGACTGCTGTGCGGCGGCCATGGCCTCGACGGGGCGCGTGCGGGACGCCTTGCGCGCCGGCAACGCCGCGGCCACCACCGTGACGAGGATGCCGATGGTGTACGACGCCACCACCGCCTGCCAGGTGAAGGACGGCACCGCGGCGCCGAGGTCGATGCCCAGGAGGCGCAGCACCACCAGGATCGCCCAGGCCAACCCGTATCCCACCAGGAGGCCGGCGGTGGCGCCGATGACGCCCACCACCAGCGCCTCGGTCAGCACGGAGGTGCTCACCTGTGAGCGGGTTGCCCCGATGGCCCGCAGGAGCGCCAGCTCGCGTGAGCGCTGCGCCACGAGGATGGAGAAGGTGTTGAGGATGAGCAGGGTGGCCACGAGCAACGCGATCCCGGCGAACACCAGGAGGAAGGTGTTGACGAACCCGAGCCCTACGTCGAGCTGCTCCTGGATGGTCGCGGCCAGGGCGTCGCCCGTCTCCGCGACGAAACCCGCGGGCAGGACCTTCTGGATCTCCTCCGCAACGGCGGCGGGGTCCGCCTCCGTCTGCGTCTGGACCCAGGCGGCGTAGAAGCCGTCCTGCCCCTCCTGCACGATGGCCTGCGCCTCCTCGAGCGTGAAGAACAGGTAGCTGGCGCCGGCCGTCGCCCCGGCGCCGTAGGTGCCCAGACCCACCAGGGTGTAGCTCTGAATGCCGTCGCGGGGGGTGGCCACCTTGAGCTCGTCACCGAGGACAAAACCACCGCGTGCCGCCGTCGCCGGGTCCAGCACCACCTCGTCGTCCGCGCCGGGGGGCACCCCCTCGACGATCCGGGCCCCCACCTGTCCACCCGCGGCGGGCAGGTCGATCCAGTTCATCGCCACGCCGGGTGCGCCCGGGAACATGATCAGCCTGTCGTTCTTGTCGAGCGGGAAGACCTGGCTGCTGGAGACCATGCCCACGGCTTCCTGCACGCCGTCGACGGCACCGATGGCACCCAGCTCCTCAGGCGTCATGAGGATCTGCTGCTGGCCGGTGGTGTTGTCGAAGCCCTCGATGCCGACTCCCTCAGCGGAGACGTTCACATCCGCCAATGCGCCCTTGACGAGGGAGTCGAAACTCGAGGACAGCAGATTGGTGAACAGCAACGAGCCGGACACGAACGCCACACCGAGCACGATCGACAGGGCGCTGAGCAGCAGCCTGACCTTGCGCGCCCAGAGAGAGGTCCACGTTGCGTGCAGCATCTGGCTAGTCCAGCAGCGCGCGACGCGCGATCGATCGTTCGAGGGTGGACTCGCCCTCGTCGTCGTCCGACGGACCCCGGTGGGTGGGCGCCGAGCCGCCGTCGCGGTAGACCGGTTCCTCCGAGGCCTGGGTGTCCACGGGAACCCCGGCCGGCGCGACGACGGGTGTCAGAGGTGCGTCGTGGCGCGGGTAGATATGCGACATCTCGCCCAGCAGGTCCTCCTGCGTGGCCCCGCGCATCTCGTGGACGATGTGGCCGTCGGAGAGGAACACGGCGCGGTCCGCATAGCTGGCCGCGTGCGCTTCGTGGGTCACCATGACCACGGTCTGGCCGAACTCGTCGACGCTGCGGCGCAGGAACCCGAGCACCTCGGCGGCCGACGTTGAGTCCAGGTTTCCGGTGGGCTCGTCGCCGAACACGATGTGGGGGCGGTTCATCAGCGCCCTGGCGCACGCGACTCGCTGCTGCTGACCGCCCGACAGCTCGGAAGGCTTGTGTGTGAGGCGGTCCCCCAGGGCCAGCACGTCGACGATCCGCTCGAACCAGGCCTCGTCCACCTTCTTCCCCGCGATCCGCAGCGGCAGCACGATGTTCTCCCGCGCCGTGAGCGTGGGAACAAGGTTGAACGCCTGGAAGATGAACCCGATGCGGTCCCTGCGCAGTTCCGTCAACGGCGTGTCCGCCAGCGTGGACACCGCGGTCTCTCCCAGGTAGACCTCGCCGGACGTGGGGGTGTCGAGGGCCGCCATGAGGTGCATGAGGGTGGACTTGCCTGATCCCGAGGGGCCCATGATGGCGGTGAACTCCCCGTCGATGATGTCGAAGTCCACGCCGTCGAGAGCTTTCACCACCGCTGATCCGGATCCGTAGATCTTGGTGAGGCCCCTGGCCCGCGCTGCGATGCTCACCCCACCACGGTAGCAGCGGGGAGAATTCGGTCCCCTTGCCCACAGCCGTGACTTTGAGTGGAGAGAGGTAATTACATATCAGTTGTACTCATAGCCCCTGTGGAATCGGTGGATAACCGGTGTCGTGGCTGACCAGCGCGTCATTGCGCCTGTTGAGGGCTTGTGGAGGAATGAAAAACTACACGGTTGGGATTTGTGGAGAAGACCGGGGCGGGAAGTTGTCCACAGCCCCGTCCCCGGCCCTCTCACACGGTTGTCCGCAGGTTCAGCGGCCCATGAGACGGTCGAAGAATCCCGCTCCGGCGGGCTGGCTCGATGCCTGGCTCTGGTGGCCACCGCACCACTGGCCCGCGGGCACGGAGCGCTTGACGGCATCGACGTGGTTGCCGCAACCGGCCCAGGTGGTCTTGCCGCACTGGCGACACTTGGTGGGACTGCACATACTTGATTCTCCTCTTCGGTTCGGGGTACCCCGGTTCGTCAACCATACCCCCTGGGGTATAGAGTTTTCAACATGAAGGTTGTCATTGTCGGTGGTGTTGCTGGTGGGATGAGCGCGGCCGCGCGTCTGCGTCGTCTCGATGAGTCCGCGGAGATCATCGTGGTGGAGCGCAGCGGCTACGTGTCGTTCGCCAACTGCGGTCTCCCCTATCACGTGGGCGGGGTGATCGAGGACCGCTCCGCCCTGCTGTTGCAGACACCGGAGGCGTTGTACAACCGATTCCGCCTGGACGTGCGCGTCGGCACGGCAGCCGTCCAGATCAACCGCCAGCTCAGGGAGGTCGTCGTCCGCGACGTGGCCACCGGCCGCGAGGAGACCCTCTCCTACGACAAGCTCGTCCTCTCCCCCGGCGCCAAGCCCCTCATGCCCCCCATCCCCGGCATCGAGCGGGCACTCCCGCTGCGCAACGTGGAGGACACGGACCGCATGCTCGCCGCCGTCGCGGAGGCTGAGACCGCCGTCGTGGTGGGAGGCGGTTTCGTGGGCCTCGAGGTGGCCGAGAACCTGCTGCACCGCGGTATGAAGGTGGCGGTCGTCGAGGCACTCCCCCAGGTGATGGCGCCGCTGGACCCGGAGATGGTCGCACCCGTGCACGCCGTCATGCGCGCCGCCGGCATCGACCTGCGTCTCGGATCCGGTGTCACCGCCATCGGTGCTCAGGACGTCACACTCGCTGACGGGTCGCGGCTGCCCGCGGACGTGGTGGTCGCGGCCATCGGCGTTCGGCCGGACACCGAACTCGCCAAGGCCGCCGGCCTCCGGGTGGGTCCGCGCGGCGGACTGCTGGTCGACGACAGGCAACTCACCAATGACGAGCACATCTACGCGGTGGGTGATGCGGTCGAGAAGGTCGACGCGCTGAGCGACGAGTCGGTGCTCGTGCCGCTGGCCAACACCGCCAACCTGCAGGGACGTCGCGTCGCCGACGACATCGCCGGGCGGGGCCGTCCCGCGCGGCACGTCCGGGGCACGGCCATCGTGGGCCTCCTCGGTCTCCAGGTGGCTGCCACCGGATGGAACGAGAAGCGCCTGCGCGACGCCGGTCGCCACTACATGGCCATCCATACCCACCCCGCCTCGCACGCCACCTACTACCCGGGCGCATCCACCATGGCGCTCAAGCTGCTGGTGGATCCGGCCACGGGCGAGATCCTCGGCGCACAGGGCGTCGGCCAGGATGGTGTCGACAAGCGGATGGATGTGATCGCGACGGCGATGGCCGGCGGTCTCAAGGCCCCTGACCTGGCCGAGCTGGAACTGGCGTACGCTCCGCAGTTCGGTTCCGCAAAGGATGCCATCAACATGCTGGGCTTCATCGCGGAGAACCGCCTGAGCGGCTGGGAGGATCACATCCAGTGGCACGAGGTGGTGGAGGCGCAGAACGCCGGCGCAGTGGTCGTCGACGTGCGCACTCGGGGTGAGTACGCCGCAGGCGCGGTGCCCGGTGCGATCAACATCCCCGTCGACGAACTGCGCGAGCGCATCGACGAGATCCCCAATGGCGGGACTCCCCTGATCGTCCACTGCGGTGTGGGCATCCGTAGCCACGCGGCGTTGGCGGCCCTCAAGGGTGCCGGTCGTGAGGCGCGCAACCTCGACGGCGGCTACACCACATGGAAGGCCGGCTCCGGCCTCACGGTGCACTGAGGTGCACGCATAAGGGTCCCCAGCATGACTGCTGGGGACCCTTGCTTTCCGCGCGGACACCCGTTCCGGCGGGCGAGCGCTCAGGCGAGGCTGAGGAAGAGCTTCTCCATCTTGGCCTGATCCAACGGGTCCGGATCGGGCTGTTCCATGCACTGTCGCAGCCCGATCGAGATGGTGGTGAACCCGGCGCGGTCAACTGCCTTCGAGACGGCGGCCAGCTGCATCACGATGTCATCGCAGTTCCGGCCGTCCTCGATCATCCGGATGATCCCACCCAGCTGCCCTTGGGCGCGCTTGAGGCGCTTGACCACCGCTGTCATCTGCTCCGGGTCGAGCTGCATCGGATCCTCCACAATCATGGGACGAGTATACCCCTACCGGTATAGGGGATGGGGCTTCGCGCGCGCACGGGTTCCCGCGCGTTGTTCCATTGTCGCCGCCTGGTCAAGCCAGGCGAAACCGCGTCAGGACTGCTTGATCTGGTTGGTCAGCTCGGTGACCTGGTTGAACAGGTCGCGATCCTGGCCGATCTTCTCGTTGATCTTGCGGACCGCGTGCAGCACCGTCGAGTGGTCCCTGCCGCCGAACTTGTGTCCGATCTTCGGCAGCGACATGTCCGTCAGCTCCCGACAGAGGTACATCGCGATCTGGCGGGCCGACGCGATGGTGGCGACGCGGCTGCTGCCGGTGAGATCCTCGAGCGAGATGCTGAAGTACATGGCGGCGGCGTCCATGATGGCCTGCGCGTCCACCGGGGCCGCGTCGTCGGGCATGAGGTCGTTGAGGACCTGCTCAGCCAGGGCGACGGTGATCTCCTGCTGGTTGAGGCTCGCGAGCGCCGCGACGCGCGTGAGGGCCCCCTCCAGCTCGCGGATGTTGGTGGGGATCCGCGACGCGATCAGCTCCAGCACCTGCGTTCCGGCGGTCAACCGCTGCGACGCGACCTTCTTCCGCAGGATGGCGATGCGCGTCTCGAGGTCCGGGGGTTGAATGTCGGTCATCAGGCCCCACTCGAAGCGCGACCGGAGCCGCGGCTCCAGCGCCTCCAGCAGCTTGGGGGGCCGGTCCGAGGTCATCACGATCTGCTTCTGGGCGTTGTGCAGCGTGTTGAAGGTGTGGAAGAACTCCTCCTGGGTCTGGATCTTCGATTCCAGGAACTGGATGTCGTCGACCAGAAGGACGTCGACGTCGCGGTAGGAGCTGCGAAACTCCGCCGTGCGGTTCGACGAGATGGCGTTGATGAAGTCGTTGGTGAGTTCCTCGGTGGAGACGTACTTCACGCGAAGCTGCTCGTAGTAGCTGGTGACGTAGTGGCCGATGGCGTGGAGGAGATGGGTCTTGCCCAGACCAGAGGGTCCGTAGATCATGAGCGGGTTGTAGGACTTCCCGGGGGTCTCGGCCACCGCCGCGGCTGCGGCGTGCGCGAACCGGTTGGACGAGCCGGCGACGAAGGACTCGAACGTGTAGCGGGGATTGAGGCGCACGTCCTGCGGGCGCGAGCGCGGGGCCGCCCGTCGAGGCTCCTCCTCGGGGACCAGAACCGTGGCCGTGGAGGACCAGGATTCGGCCTCCTCCCGCACCATCTCCGGGTTGATCATCACCGCGAGATGCGTGCTCTGACCGCAGATGGCGCTGAGCCGTTCCTCGATCTGTGGACGAAGGCGCGTCTCGATCCGCTCGCGCGTGGTCTCGTCGCCCACGGCGAGCATCAGTGTGCTGCCGTGCATCTCCAGAGGTCTCGTGCGGCGAAGCCAGGCCTTCGTGGGGGCGTCGGCCGAGGCGATGACCTCATCCCACAGGCCCGCCAGGTCCGGCGTCGGTGATTCGCTCACCTCACCCACTTCCCGGCGGAAGCCCGCCTCTTCAAGTAATCCACAAGGTTATCCACAAGGGGGGTATAACTCACCCTAGCGGTACGGCCGACCGGCGCTCACCTGTGGATAAGCTGGAAGGCAGGACAACGAAGTTAGTCCCGTCGGGGCCAGTTGGCAAGGCGATTTGCGCGACACGCCGAGCGCGGTACTGGACTACATCGGTGTTATTTGCTTGGTTGTCCGGCCCCACAGGATCCTGGTTTGGTCTGCAGGGCGTTTGGCACGTATCGTTGACCAGTCGCCATCTAGGCGGCCACTTCCCCCTGCCCACCAGGGCAGTTGTACACCATCGAACCTGAGGGAGTAATCCCATGACCAAGCGTACGTTCCAGCCGAGCAACCGCCGTCGTAGCCGCACCCATGGCTTCCGCGCCCGCATGCGGACCCGCGCCGGTCGCGCCATCCTGGCCGCCCGTCGCAGCAAGGGTCGCACCGAGCTGTCGGCCTAGGGCCGATCGTCGGTGCTGCCAGGTCCGCGTCGGCTCACGAAGCCTTCTGACTTCGGTGTCACCGTCCGGCACGGCGCCCGAGCAGCAACTCCGACAGTCGTGGTGCACGTGAAGCGCATCACCCTTCAGAATCCACCCGACATCGGCCGGGTGGGTTTTGTCGTCTCCAAGAAGGTGGGCAACGCAGTGACCCGAAACCGCGTCAAGCGGCGGCTCAGGCACCTCGTCGTCCCCTTGGAGGCTCCCTTCGTCGCCGACGTGGTGGTGCGGGCTCTGCCCGCTGCCGCCACTGAGCCGCAACGCCTCGCCGGGGACCTGGCCGACGCCTGGCGCCGCGCGCATCTGAAGGCGGCAGCGTGCTGAAGTATCCGCTGATCTGGTTGGTGAAGGGCTGGCGCACGTTCGTCTCCCCCTCCTACGGAAATGTGTGCAAGTACCACCCGTCCTGCTCGAGCTACGGGCTGACGGCACTTGAGACTCACGGCGCCGTCAAGGGCGTGTGGCTCACCACCCGACGTCTCCTCCGCTGCCACCCGTGGGCGGCCGGCGGCGTCGACTATGTTCCCGGATCGCCGGAATCGGCGGCCTGGGCAGACGAGATATCCAACGAATCACGGGGACACGAGCCCCAACTGAAGACTGAGGTGGCTTAAGTGGTCGATCTGCTGGTGATGCTGAACATCTGGGACAGTTTCTACGGGGTGCTGTCCGCCATGATGCAGCCCCTCTACTGGGCGGTGTCCGGACTCGTCGTGTTCTTCCACTGGCTGTACACGCCGCTGTTGGGCGCGTCCTCCGGATGGAACTGGACCCTGGCGATCATCAGCCTCACGGTCGTGATCCGCACCCTCCTCATCCCCCTGTTCGTCAAGCAGATCAACTCGGCGCGCAACATGCAGATGCTCCAGCCGAAGATGGCGGACCTGCAGAAAAAGCATGGGCATGACCGGGAGCGCCTGGGCCAGGAAACGATGAAGATGTACAAGGAGGAGGGCGTCAGCCCCACCGCATCGTGCCTCCCCCTGCTCCTGCAGATGCCCATCTTCCTCTCACTGTTCCGCGTCCTGGAGGGCGTGTCGTCGGGCAATGTGCGCGGCCACTTCTTCAAGATCAACCCGGACCTGGTGTCGTCGCTGCAGAACGCGGAGATCTTCGGCGCCCGCCTCGCGGACCGCATCTTCCCCATGACGTCGTTCGGCGCCACGCAGGCGGTGGGCATCGTCCTGGTGGTGGCCATGGTGGCTGTGTTCTTCGTCACGCAGCTCCAGTTGATGCGCAAGAACCTGCCCCCGGAGTCGTTGACCGGTCCCATGGCGCAGCAGCAGAAGATGATGCTGTACTTCTTCCCCGTCATCTACGCCGCCTCGTCGGTGGTCATCCCGATCGGCGTGCTGATCTACTGGCTGACGTCCAACGTGTGGACCATGGCGCAGCAGGGCCTGCTGATTCGTAACAACCCCGCTCCGAACACGCCCGCGTTCATCGAGTGGGAGGAGCGGATGCTCGCCAAGGGCAGGGATCCGCAGTCCATCATGCTGGCGCGCAACGCGAAGCGTCGGGGCACCAGGAACCCGTCCGCGGCCCCCTCGCGACCGGTCGCCCGGACGGGTGCCGTGTCCACGGACGAGCTCGTCGCGGACGAGACGTCCGAGTCGCCGACGAAGATCGCCCGGCAGCAGGTGAACCGTCAGACGGTGCGCACCACGGACGACGGCAAGCGCGTCGTGAGCCGGCAGCAGCCGCGACAGGCGCCCCGCTCCGCCCGCAAGAAGAAGTGAGCCGACGCACGGCGTCGCTCCCCACACACCACACACACTGCCCCTTGCGGGCTTGAAGGAGAGGACACTTTCCATGTCGAACAACGAGACTGAGGCCGCTCTACTGGCCGAGGGAGACCTGGTCGCCGACTATTTCGAGGAGCTGCTGGACATCGCAGACCTCGACGGTGACATCGAGAACTCCGTCCAGGACGGCCGGGCATTCATCGCCATCGACACCGAGTCGGAGCTGCTGGTGGGCAAGGACGGCGAAGTCCTCGACGCACTGCAGGAATTGGCGCGGCTCGTGGTGATGACGGAGACCGGGCATCGCTCGCGGCTGATGGTGGACGTCGCGGGCTACCGCCAACGGCGGAGGGCAGAGCTCGTGGCCATGGCGAAGGATGCCATCGCCGAGGTCAAGGAGTCCGGTGATCCGGTGAGGTTGGCGCCGCTCAACGCCTATGAGCGGAAGATCGTCCACGACGAAGTCGCGGCCGCCGAACTGGTCAGCGAGTCCGAGGGTGAGCCGCCGAACCGGCGTGTGGTGGTCCGGGCCAAGTGAGTGCGGGCACGGCAGAGGGGTTGTCACGCGACGCGATTGTCGCGCTATACCCTCAAAGCGGTGAAGCGCTAAGTAAATATGTAGATATATTGGCAAGTCGTGGTATCGAGTGGGGTCTTCTGGGCCCGCGGGAGGGCGACAAGCTGTGGCATCGCCACATCGCCAACTCGGTGGCTCTCAACGACGCCCTGCCCCAGGGCGTGGATGTGGCGGACGTCGGGAGCGGCGCGGGGCTGCCGGGGCTGCCCATCGCCCTCACGCGTCCAGACCTCAATGTCACGCTCGTGGAGCCGCTGCTGCGGCGGGCGAACTTCCTGACCCTCGCGGTGGAAGAGCTGGGCGTGGAGGCCCGGGTCCGGGTCTCCCGGTCCCGGGCTGAGGAGACGAAGGACCACTTCGACGTCGTCGTGTGCCGCGCCGTCGCTCCGCTGGAACGGCTTCTGCGCTGGACCACTCCCCTGTTTGCTCATGGCGGGCAACTCCTGGCGCTCAAGGGCGAGTCAGCCGAGCTGGAGATCCGCGAAGCCGGCAAGATGCTGGCCAGATGGGGCCTGAAGGCGGAGGTGCTCGAACTCACCGTCGGCCCCGGCACCGAGCGGGCGCGCGCGATCCGCGTCAGTTGATTCACTGAAGATGCCGCCGCGAGGGGCGGCAATCGTGTGGCCCATGTCGGTGCCTCGGGAGAGTCACTCCTTCCCTGCCCTGCAGGTGGTCTGCCGGCGTCGCCCGCGATCTTTGTTCAACCCTGGTCTGCTCCTCCCGTCGCTGGCACCTCGATGCCTGGGATCCATGTGTCCGGTCCAGGGGCACGGTTTGGGCCGTCCTTGGCGCGCCCTCGCGTGCGGCCGGCGCGTTTCACGTGAAACGCGACACGCGCAACTTCGTGAAGCCGACGAAGCTTCGATAGAGTCGTCGCGGACACCGAGGAGGCCCTGATGGCGTTGTTCTTCCGCAAACGCAAAGCGCAGGCGAACGAGGACGAGTTGTGGAAGGACCACACCAACGTTTCACGTGAAACGGGGTCCCAGCCCCGCCGCGCCGCGAACAACCCTGACGTGAGCATCGAGTCCGAGTACGGCGACGAGATGATCGAGTTCGACGAGCCGGCCCCGACGCTCCCCCGGCCAGCAAGCCCACGCATTGTCGTCGTCGCGAATCAGAAGGGTGGCGTCGGCAAGACCACCACGGCGGTGAACCTGGCGCACGCGATGGCAATCGGTGGACTGAACGTGCTCGTCGTCGACAACGACCCCCAGGGCAACGCCTCGACAGCCCTAGGCGTCAAACACACGCCTGGCACGAAGGGCACCTATGAGGTGCTCCTTGAGGGCGTAGGCATCATCGAGCACGCCTTGCCGTCGCCGCACTCACCGAACCTGCACGTCCTACCCGCCGCTATAGACCTCGCCGCAGCCGAACTTGAACTCGTCAACCTACGGGGGCGCGAGCATCGCATGCGTGACGCAATTCGGCAGTACGTGGAGGAGTCGGGCGTGGACTACATCTTCTTCGATTGCCCCCCATCCCTCGGACTTCTCACGCTCAACGCCCTGGTGGCCGCCAACGAGATCCTGGTGCCCATTCAAACGGAGTACTACGCACTCGAAGGCGTCACGCAACTGATGCGCACCATCCAGCGCGTCAAGGGCAACCTCAACGACGATCTCGAGCTCAGCACTATTCTGTTGACGATGTACGACAGCCGCACGAACCTTTCGCGAGAAGTGGCCGAAGAGGTCCGACGGCATTTTCCCGCGCAGACCCTGGCTCAGGAGATACCGCGCTCCGTGCGGATCGCGGAAGCGCCGAGCTACCAGCAGACAGTACTCAACTACCAGCCGAAGTCCCCCGGCGCCGTTGCCTACACAACAGCAGCGCGCGAGATGGCCGAGCGCGCGCATAAGGTGGTGCAATGATGGCCGTTCCCAAGAAGAGTGCCCTTGGTCAGGGACTGGGTGATCTCTTCGCCCGCACCGACGACGACACGGTGGAGCAGCTGCGGGACGGCTCGACGTTCGAGGAGTTGCCCCTGAAGCATATTTCGCCCAACCCGCATCAACCTCGCACGGTATTCGACGAGGACGAGCTGAACGAGCTCGCAGAATCCATCGCCGAATTCGGCGTCCTCCAGCCAGTGGTGGTCCGGCGCCAGGGTCACGATTCGTTCGAGCTCGTAATGGGGGAGCGTCGGCTGCGAGCGAGTCAGATCGCCGGCCGCGACACCATCCCGGCGATCATCCGCGGAACCGACGACACCGCGCTCCTGCGGGATGCGCTCCTGGAGAACCTCCACCGTGCTGACCTCAACGCGATCGAGGAAGCCAATGCCTACGCGCAGCTGCTGCAGGACTTCGACTGCACCAAGGAGGACTTGGCGCAGCGGATCCACCGGTCCAGGCCGCAGGTGTCCAACACCCTGCGGCTGCTGAACCTGCCCCAGCGCGTCCAGACGAAGGTCGCCGCTGGCGTTCTGTCCGCTGGTCACGCCCGTGCTCTGCTCGGCCTGGACAATGCGGAGTTGCAGGAGCACCTGGCCGAGCGCATCGTGGCCGAGGGGCTGTCAGTGCGCTCAACAGAGGAGATCGTGTCGCTCGACAGGGGGACAGAGCCGCGACACTCGCGCCCTCGGACCCCTCGAACCCCCACGGAGCGTGAGCGCGACATTGCCACCGCGCTCAGCGACCACTTCGACACGCGAGTGAAGGTGGCCATCGGACGCAACAAGGGGCGCATCACCATCGAGTTCGCCTCGGGCGAGGACCTGGATCGGATCATGGCGATCCTCGACAACACCACGGTATAACCGTATACCTGTTAAACCACACAGCTATATAGCGACATATCACTACAACCATTGAACGAGGAAACGATGACTGTGGCCGACCCCAGCACGACCGTTCCCAGCGACGACGTGCCGGGCATCCGTGGCGCGCTCACGCGCTACCGGATCATGGCCTACGTCGTCGGGGTGCTGCTCGTGGTCCTCGTGTGCGTAGGGCTGCCGCTCAAGTACATCTGGGGCGACGGCCGGGTGGTGCTCTGGACGGGGATGCCCCACGGCTGGCTCTACATGGTCCTTCTCATCACGGCCTACGACCTCGGCCGTCGGGTGAAGTGGTCCATCAGATGGTTCCTGGCCATCATGGCGGCCGGGACGGTGCCGTTCCTGTCGTTCGTCGCCGAGCACTTCGCGACGAAGAACGTGCGAGCCACGCTCGCGGCGAGCGAGTCCGCCTAGTGAGCCTTCGGATCGGAGACCGACGCAGCCGCGGCGCCGTCCCTGGCAAACCCACGGGCGACGTAGAACCCGAACGCGACCGCGCCCGCTGCGAATACCCACCACTGGAGGGCGTATCCCCGGTGCGTGGCTGATCCCTCGGCCGTGGGCAGCACCAACGGGGCCGGGGAGAGCCCCTCCATTGCGGAGTCCGGGGCAGACAGGGTGACATATCCGCCGATCAACGGCGACGGCCACGACTGCGCCATGGCCTGGATCCGCAGCGAGCCGAAGTCCGCCCCCGCCGGGACACTGTCAGCCGGGAGGTCCGACGACAGGAACACCCCCACCAGGTTCTGCGGGCCGATGGGCGCGTCTGCCGGGTCGAAACCCTGCCCGACGGCGCCCCGCACCACCGCCACGTACCGGCCGTCGTCCATCCTGAACGCAGTGGCCACGCGCAGCGGCCAAGACTGGCCGACCAGCACCTCGTGGTCGGTGTACGCGCCACTCAGGGTGACCTGGCGCCCGTAGACGTCCTCGATCTCCCCGTTCGCCGCGACACTCTCAGCCAGCGGAACCGCCTCCTGGGCCGCACGCTCGGCCGACACGTCGCGGGTGGACTCCTGGTAGGACGACATCTGCCACAGCCCCAGTAGGAGCATCATCACCGCGACGACCAGGCCTCCCGCGACGGCGATGACCTGCTTGGCTTTGACGCCCATCTCAGCCGCGCGCGAGGTCGACGAGCCGTGCGAAGACCTCGCCCAGCTCCCGGCCCGCCGCCTCGAAGGCCAGCGGCGCCAACGACGTCTCGGTCATACCGGGCGCGACATTGCCCTCGAAGAACACGGGACGGCCCGACTCCTCGACGATCATGTCCACGCGGGAGAGGTGCCTCAGCCCCAGGGCGCGGTGCACGGACACCGCCAGTTCGCCCGCGGCCGCGAGGACGCCGTCGGAGAGCTCCGCCGGGGTGACGAAGCGGGTGGCGCCTGCCGTGTAGCGCGATTCGTAGTCGTAGACACCGGACTCGGGCCGGATCTCCACCGGGGGCAGCGCGACGGGTCCCTGGCCCTCGTCGAGCACCGTCACCGCGATCTCCGTGCCCGACAGGTACGACTCGATCACCGCGACCGCCCCGTAGGCATACGCGGCCACCAACGCCGCCGGAAGCCCGGACGGACCGTCCACTTTCGTCACGCCCAGCGCGGAGCCGCTGCGCGAGGGTTTCACCATGAGCGGGTAGCCGAGTTGCTCCCCGATGCCCTCCATGAGCGCGGGCGCGCCGAGCTCGCGGAAGATGTCGTGGGGGAGCGCGATCTGCTTCGGCGTAGCCAGGCCGGCGCCGCGCACCACCGAGGTGGCGATGGACTTGTCGAACGTCAACCGCGACGACGCCCCCTCCGGCCCGACGAAGGGCACGTCCAGCACCTCGAAAACCTCGCGCAGCGCCCCGTCCTCCCCGAGACCCCCGTGCAGCATGGGGACGACGACGGCGTCGGCGGTGCGCCGCACCAAGGGGATCAGGTCCGCATTGACGTCTGCCTCGATCACCTCGCGGCCCACGTCGCGCAGCGCCTGCGCGACCCGCCGGCCGGACTTCAGTGACACGTCTCGCTCGTGGCTCAACCCACCGGCAATCACGATGATCGTCATGGAACAGCTCCTTGTCAGGTGAGGTCCGGGCCGGGCCCGGAGGGAGGACGTCCACCGCTGGGGGATGCGGCGATGCCGAAGGTGTCCATGACCTCCAGCTCGCGCCGCACCACCTCCGCGAAGCGTTGCACGCCGGTGCGGATCCGATCCGGCGGTGGGAAGCAGAAGGAGAGCCGCACGTTGCGGGCACCCTGCCCGTCGGCGTAGAAGGCGCCGCCAGGGACGAACGCGACGCGGGCGTTGACTCCTCGAGGGAGCATCGCCTGTGAATCCAGACCCTCTGGCAGGGTCACCCACACGAAGAATCCGCCGGCGGGACGCGTCCAGGTGGCGCCGTCGGGCATCTCCTCGGCGAGACAGTGCAGCATCGCATCCCTCCGCTCGCGGTACATCGTGCGGTAGAGGCCCACCTGTCCCTGCCAGTCCTGGGTGGCGAGGTAGGTGGAGATGGCGAATTGGCTGAACACGGGCGGGCACAGCGTGGCCGACTCCTGGGCGAGGACCAGCTTCTCCCGCACCGCGTGCGGTGCCAGCACCCAGCCCACCCGGAAGCCTGGCGCGAACGTCTTGGAGAACGATCCGAGGTAGATCACGTCCGCGTCCACCGAGCGCATCGCCGGGATGGGGTCCGCATCGAGGGTCAGCAGCCCGTACGGGTTGTCCTCGACGACGAGAATGCCCAACTCCTCGCAGGCCTTGAGGATGTCCAGGCGACGCTGCCACGGCTGGGTGGTGCCGGAGGGGTTGTTGAAGTTGGGGATGGTGTAGAGGAACTTGATCCGTTTACCGGCCTTCTGCAGCCGCGACACGGTCTCGCGCAGCGCGACAGGGTCGAGCCCATCGTCGTCTGAGGCGACGTGCACCACCTCGGTCTGATAGCTGAGGAAGGTGCCCAGCGCGCCCACGTACGACGGCGACTCGGCCAGCACCACGTCGCCGGGGTCGCAGAAGATCCGGGTGACCAGATCCAGGCCTTGCTGGGAGCCGGCGGTGATCACCACGTCGTCGGCGTGTGCGGTGATGCCCTCGAGCGCCATGATGTCGAGAATCTGCTCGCGCAGCGCCGGCTCGCCCTGGCCGGAGCCGTACTGCATCACCTGGGTGCCGTTGGTGGTGATCATGTCCGCCAGGGAGGCGGCGATCTCGGCGAGGGGGAGGTCCTTGATGTTGGGCATGCCACCGGCGAGCGACACGATCTCCGGACGGTTGGCTACGGCGAACAGGGCCCTGACCGCGGAGACCCGCATGCCGTTGGTGCGCTGTGAGTAGCTGTCGACGAACCGGTCCAGCCGGGTGTCGTGTCGGGAGTGCTCGGTCACGTCAGTCAGCTTATCCGCCGACGGCGGCGTCGAACTGGCCGAGCATTCCTAGAACGGCTGCCTCGGACTGCTCCGTGACCGCCAGCAGAAGCAGGCCCGTCTCCTCGGTGATGCGCGCGCATGCGGGGAAGTTGCTGTCGACGGAGGTGCCACAGATGGTGCCGGGCATCGCTTCGCCAGTCTCCTCCACCCCTGCGTCCGCCACGTAGGCCGTGAGGTCATCCTCCGGCCACGTCATGACGAAGACCAGCTTGTCTGCGCCGTCGGAGTAATCTGCGCGCACGATCCGCTGGTTCTCAGGCGCGGGGCCGGAACTCTCCGTCACGCCGCCGCGGACGAATTCTCCCACCTGCACGGGTGGCTCCATCGAGAGCTTCGGCGAGGGCGACGCTCCGGGTGCACTCCCGTCCGTTGCGCCGCCCAGCCCCGCGCCGATGATGCCGCCCAACACCACCAGGGCGGCCGCGGCCGCGGGTCCCACCAGCCGGGCCCACCGGGGGGGCGGGGGTGGTGCGGCGGGCTCCTCGGCGGCGACCGCGGTCCACGTCGACGGATCAGAGGCGGGAGTGAGGCTCATCAGAGCAGCTCGTCGATGGCCTTCTTCAAGGCGTTCTTCGTCTTGCCTCCGGACAGCGACTTGGTCACCCGGCCGCCCTGGAAGAACTGCAGCGTGGGAAGGCTCAGCACGCCCTGCTCGGCCGCGAGGTTGGGGTTGGTGTTGGTGTCCACCTTCACGAACTTCACTGTGCCGTACTCGGCCGACAGCTCCTCGATGATCGGCGAGATCTGCCGGCAGGGGGCGCACCAGTCTGCCCAGTAGTCGACGACCACGAGCCGGTCCGCCATGAGGACCTCGTCGACGAACGTCTTCTCGGTCACGTCGGTGACTGCCATGGATGCTGCCTCTCGAAAAGGGGGTGGGTCAGACCCCGAGTCTATGCCGTGCCGGCTGGTGGCCGGGGATCAGTCCTCGAGGGACTGCAGGTAGCGCTCGGCGTCCAGGGCCGCGGCGCAGCCACTTCCGGCGGCGGTGACGGCCTGACGGTAGGTGTGGTCCACCAGGTCTCCGCAGGCGAACACACCCGCAACGTTGGTGGCCGTGGTGCGCCCGTCGACGAGGACATACCCCTCGGCGTCGGTGTGCACCTGATCCTTGACGAGCGCGGAGCGCGGATCGTGGCCGATGGCGATGAACACGCCGTTGACCTCCAGGTCACGCAGCTCGCCGGTTCTGGTGTCCTTGAGCGTGATCGACTCGACGGACTTCGGACCGTTGATGGTCTCGACCACGGAGTTCCAGGCGAACTCGATCTTGGGGTCGCGCATGGCGCGGTCCACCATGATCTTCGACGCGCGCAGTTGGTCGCGACGGTGCACGATGACCACCTTCGAGCCGAAGCGGCTGAGGAAGGTGGCTTCCTCGACTGCCGAATCCCCGCCGCCGATGACCGCGATGGGCTTGTCGCGGAAGAAAGCGCCGTCGCACGTGGCGCACCAGGACACGCCCCGGCCGGACAGCCGCTCCTCGTCTGGCAGGCCGAGCTTGCGGTAGCCGGAGCCCATGGCCAGGATCACGGACTTGGCGTGGTACTTGACGTCGTCGGAGTCCTTGACGATCTTGATCTCACCGGTGAGGTCCACTGCGGTTGCGTCGTCGGTGATGAGGACTGTGCCGAAGCGCTCCGCCTGCTGGCGCATCTGCGCCATGAGGTCCGGGCCCATGATGCCCTCGGCGAACCCGGGGTAGTTCTCCACCTCTGTGGTGTTCATGAGGGCGCCGCCGCCCTCGAACGAGCCCTCGAACATGACCGGCTTCAGGTTGGCGCGGGCGGCGTAGATGGCCGCGGTGTAGCCGGCGGGACCGGAACCGATGATGATCACGTCGTGCACGGTGGGCATGCTTCTCCTTCAGGGGGGCGTTCAGCCGCCCCCATCGTAGTGCGTGCCCCTCCGCCGGCCAAAATACCCCTGGGGGCATGCTCGTCGGGTCTTGGTCAACATCGGGGCCGGGTTCAGGCGCCCCGGACACTGAGAGCTCAGTAGGCGAACGCCCGGTCCACCTCGGCGGCCGGTACGTCTTCCAGGGACGCGTGCCGCCACGCGGGGGAGTTGTCCTTGTCGATGAGCAGTGCGCGCACACCCTCAACGAAATCTCCACTGGGGATGACGGTCTCGGCCAGCCGCAGGTCCTGGGCGAGCACCTCGTTGAGACGCAACGACCTCGCACGCACCAGCGCGCGCATCGCGACGTGCACCGCGTAGGGGCTGCGGGCCCGCAGGTCCACCGCGGCCTGACGGGCTGCCTCATCGGGATGGCCCTCCAAGGCCTGGACCACCTCGAGCACATCGTCGGAGGCGTAGCACTCGTGGATCCACGCCGCGGACTCCTCGAACAGGGGAGCGGGTAGGTCGCCGTCGGCCGACTCGTCCGCCAGGCCTATGAGCAGAGCGTCGCCGCCCGTGAACGTGGACGACGTGAGCGCTACGTGCTTGCCGACGGCGCCCGCCCGCGACAGTTCGTACATGACGCCCGCGTCGGGGAAGAAGCCGATCTTGGTCTCCGGCATGGCCATCACGGTGTCGGCGTACACGACCCGGCGGTCCACATGCGCGCCGATCCCGAGGCCGCCGCCCATCGCCACGCCGTTGAGGAAGGAAGTCACGGGCTTCGGATAGTTGGCGAGCATGATGTCCAGCGCGTACTCGGTCTCCAGGTAGTGGAGGAAGGGCCCGTCCTCGCGCACCAACTGGGCCAGAGCCCGCACGTCGGCTCCGGCGCAGAACCCGCGGACGCCGTTGCCGGCGAGTTCGACCGCCGTGACCGCGTCGTCGTCGTGCCAGGCGGTGAGGGCGCCGTACATGGCCGTGAACATGTCCTCGGTGAGGGCGTTGATGGCGCCTGGACGGTTCAGCGTGATGCGGGCGATCCCGTCGTGCACCTCGGTGAGGATGAATTCAGACATGGGGAGCAGCCTAGGTCACGGGCCGACGGCGGCGTCAGCTCAGGCGCATACCGGGCCGGAATCGGTTGAGCACCGCACGGGCGGTCTCGGCGTCGATCACCAGGTCGGTGGCCACGCCGGCTCGCAGCGCGCCCAGCACCGGGGCAGCCTTGGACAGGCCGCTCACGACGCAGACCCGGCGCGGAACGGCCTGGAGCTCCGCGGGCGTCATCCCCGTGGCGCGCTTGTTGATGTCCAGGTCGCGATAGCTACCGTCCTCGCGCAGCATCACGGTGCACACGTCCCCCACCACGTTCTTCTCGCGCATCTGGCGCAGGTCCCGCTCGCTGAGGTAGTTCGAGGAGTACACGTGGCTCTGGAGCTCGGAATGCAGGCCGCCGACGCCGAACAGCGCCACGCGGCAGTTGGCGCGCACGGCGAGGATGTGGCGGGTGCTCTGTTCGCGCCACATCGCCTCCTTGGTGGCGGGGTCGTCGAAGAAGGCCGGGAGCGCGAGGAGCTGTTCCTGGCCGCCGAACGCCAGAGCGAACTTGTGGAGGATGCTTCCCACGTAGGGCAGGCCGGTGGTCTGGTGGTTGGCGCCTCCGTTGAGCCCGATGATGGTCACGCCGGTGAGGTCCCGAGGATGCAGGTGTGTGGCGATGGCTGAGACGGTGGTGCCCCAGGCGATGCCCACGATGTCACCGTCCTGCACGGCGTTGCCGAGGATGCCCGCGGCCATCCGGGCCACCTGGTCCAGACGGAAGATGCTGCTCGCACCGGGGCGCACATGGACGAGGTGGGCCTGCACGTGGAAGAACTTCTCGAACAGCTCGGCCATCCGGTTGAGGGGTCGGTCCGGGTCGACGATGCTCACGCGCACCAGCCCGCGGTCCCGCGCCTCCTTCAGTAGCCGCGACACGGTGGACCGCGACACTCCCATGTGGCGGGCGATGGCATCCATGGTCTCGGATTGCACGTAGTACATCCGCGCCACCGTGAGGAGCGCATCGCTCGTTCGCATCACTGCGCAGCCTCCCTGGGACACATCGTCGTGCACTGTCAGAGTGAGTCTAGGGCAGCAGGTGCACGAACGTGCACAGCGGTGGATGAAGACGTGCAGGATGGTGGGAGCGCCGGGCAGTAAAGCTGGTGGCGCTTGGCCGTCACCGGCCCCGCGACACCTCCGGCAGCCGCCAACCCCAGAGGGCCCCCAGGATGCCGAGAGCGGCGAGGAACAGCAACGCCCACACAACACCGGCCAAGGCGAGCAGTGAGCTGATCCCTCCGACGATCAGCAGGATCACACCCATCGCGGAGTTCGACACCGCGACGTACACGGTCCGCATGTCTCCCTCGGCCATGTCGATGACATAGGTCTTTCGCCCCACCCGCACCCCCGTGTGGAGGAGGGTGAGCAGGAAGTAGCCGGCGATGAGCGTGACGGTGCCGGCCGTGGTCGCGCCGTCGAACCCCGGGACGGACACGAGGACCACCAGCACCAGCACCACCGTCGACGCGGCCGCGCCACCGAACGCCATCAGCGTGCGGCTCGAGCGGTCCGCCAGCCGCCCGAAGATGCGGCCGCCGATGAGCGACGCGATACCGGAGGCGATGACGAAGCCGCCCAGTCCCGAGAGCCCGGTGGCGCCGGACGTTGCCGACACCGTGACGACGAAAGGCGGGCTGAGTGCGGAGACCAGCAGGAAGCTGCGGGTGGTGACGAAGCTCCGGAACTCCTTGTCCTCCCGGAGGAGCCGGATGACTCCGGTTGCTGAACCGTCTGCCTCGCCGTCGTCCCCGGGCACGTCCGTCGGTTCGCGCAGCCCGGCCTGGACCGCAGCTGTGGCGACCCACAGGGCCGCGCCGCCGGCGAGCATCCAGGCCAGTTGGGCGGGGGAGAGGTTCTCGCCGCCGAAGAGCCGGATGGCGAGACCGAGGGTGATCGCCACGATGCCTGCGGCGGTCGTGCCCAAGCCGTTGATCTGACCGCGCTCGCCCTTCGGCACGGTGCGGCCCTGCACGTCCTTGGAGGCGATCGACGTGAGGCAGCGACCGAGCGAGAACACGGCGAGGGCGGCGACGATGGCCAGCCCCGCCGTCGTCCCCTCCCCGACGGCGGCCGTCAGTGCCATCGCCGCGACGGCCACCGCCTGGATCAGGGACCCGACGACGAGGACCCACTTGCGCTGCCGGTACCGCACGACGAGAGGGGTGAGGAACGCCTGGGGGAGCATGGATCCGGATTCGCGGATGGGCACCAGCAGGCCGGTCAATGCCGCCGGGGCGCCCAGGGCGGTGAGCAGCCAGGGGAGCACGGTGGAGGCGTTGACGGTCTGGTCGCCCGAGGACTGCAGAGCGCTCGATGACACCAACCGCATGCCGTTGCGTGCCACGTCGCGCTGCGCCTCGGCGGGGAGGCTGCGCTCGGCGTCGGGGTCGCGGCTGACCAGCGCGGAGTACAGGCGGTCGGACAGGCTCACGGGCCTGACACTAGGGCAGCCGTCCGCAGTTGGGCGGCGTATCGCCCACTGCCCTATACTTGCCGTCGATTCGGGGCATTAACTCAATTGGTAGAGTGCCACCTTTGCAAGGTGGAAGTTAGGGGTTCGAGTCCCCTATGCTCCACGGCTGAACTCCCTAGTCAAACGCCCTTGACTAGGGAGTTTGTATGTTTCACCTCGGACTCAAGTGCCCTCAGAGGGACCGAAATGGACTCGCTAACAGCACGTTCACAGCACGCGCGGCACGGCTCGGCGCGGGGTTCTAAGGGTCATGAGACGTGGATTTGGTTGGGTCCGGAAGCTGCCCAGCAACAGGTACCAGGCTTCCTTCCCTCATCCCCTGACGCCAGGGGAGAGGATCAAGGCACCCTCGACGTTCTCGCACAAGGGCGACGCGGAGCATTGGCTCAGGATGCAGGAGCGGGCCATTGAGCGAGGGGAGTGGCTCGCGCCCGAGGAAGTCGAGGCCCGACGGCCGAAGGTGCGCACTCTTCAGGAGACCTACGACCGGTTCCTGGCCCAGCGCCCGCGGCCGCTGGCCCTGTCCACGCTGACCGCGTATGAGCAGGACTGGCGTCTGCGGATCGTTCCCCACTGGGGGGCTGAGCGTGACGTGAAGACCATCACCCACGACGACGTGTGGCAATGGCGCCAGGGCCCGCTGGCCGCTGAGCGCCGCCGCGACCGGTCGTCGTTGGCCTTGTTCAGTGAGTTGCTGGCCAAGGCGGCGCATTGGGGATGGATCGCCAAGAACCCCGCCGCCGGCGTGGGCATCCCGCGCCAGACGAAGGCGATGGAGCAGCGTCACGTGTTCGACCTGGACGACGTCCGACGCTATCTGCAGGCCGCCGAACCCCAGCACGTGGCGATGTTGGCCACGGTGGCCCTGGGCGGGTTGAGATCCGGTGAAGTCCGGGGTCTGCGTCGGATGGACCTCGACCTTGAGGGGCGGCGGATCCTCGTGCGCCAGGCGATCGAGCATGGCAAGGACGGCGATGCCTACCGCGTGGGTGTGAAGGTTCCCAAGACGGCGGCCGGCATCCGCTCGCTGCCGATGTCGACAACGTTGGTGACGATCCTGCGGGATCACCTCACGTTGCATCCGAGGTCGCCGGAGCAACTCGTGTTCACTGTCGCGGATGGCAAGCCGATGGGGCCGGCCGAGGCCGACCGGCGGCACAACAGGGCGCTGGCCAATATGGGGTTGCGGACCCCAGAGGCGGAGCGGCGCCGATTATGGAGGAAGGGGCTCCCGGTACCGAAGGAGGATCACATCACGCTGCACGACCTTCGTGCTTCGTACGCCGCGTGGCTCTTCAGCGAGGGATACACGATCGCGGAAGTCATGCTCTTGCTGGGGTGGAGCGATTCCCGCATGGCGCTGGAGGTCTACAGCCGTGTCTTCCCCCGCCGAGTCGAGAGCGTTGGTCCCAAGCAGGACGAAGCCCTCAAGGGCCTCACACTGGTCGTGGCATGAGGCGCGGTCCGTCTCCTCACGGTGGACGTGCCCGGCTGGGGTTCATAGGGGTATGAGCGAGAGGATCCTTGATGAGCACCCGTGACAGCTCTGCGCGTACGTCAAAGGGCGGGGCCCGGCGTTGGGCCTCCCTGAAGGAGGCGGCTGAGTATGTCAGCGTCCATCCCAAGACCCTGACCCGGCGGTTCAGCGACGGTTCCTTGATCCGGTACCGCGTCGGGCGACGGGTGATGGTGGACCTGGATGAACTCGATGACCTCGTGACGGCGAGCGCGGGTGGACTCAAGACACTGGTTGGGTGAGGCGCAGTACGCCAGCACCGCGGATGAAACCTAGCCCCACTTGTCCACGTCCAGCGCCGGGCTCCATAGCCCGGACGGGGGGTCACCGCCCTGGTCGGAGCTTAGGTGCTCCAGAACAGCCGAGGCGTATCCGGTCCCAGATAAGGTTGATCACCGTAGAGCCGCTGGAGCCGGGACAGCTCAGCTTCCAGTGCTTGTCGCACAGTGGCATACCGAGGATCGTCCGCGACGTTGATGAGCTCGTCGGGATCGCGTTCCAGATCGTAGAGTTCGTACTCGATCGGCATGATGCGCTCCGAGGATCCCGGCGTGCCGAGCCCGTCGTTGTAGTAGACGATGTACTTGTGTTTCCCGGTTCGGACGCCATAGTGGGCTGGAGCGTGGTGGTGCGGATCGTCGTGTTCCCAGTACCGGTAATACATCGACGTCTGCCAATCGTCGATGTTTTCGCCCCGTAGGAGAGCTCGAAAGCTTCTGCCTTGTTGTGAGGGGAGGGCGACATCGGGGTCCAGGCCACAAATGTCGAGGAAGGTTGCCGCGAAGTCCACGTTGGTGATCATGGCCTCGGACCGTGAGCCAGCGGGGATCTCGGCTGGCCACCGAATCAGCAAAGGCATTTCAAGGGATTGGTCGAACATCAATCGCTTGTCGAACCATCCATGGTCGCCGAGGAAGAAACCTTGGTCAGACGTGTACACCACGACGGTGTCCTCCGTGAGGCCGTTCTCGTCCAGCCACTCGAGGACGCGTCCGACGTTATCGTCGACGCTTTGAATTGTTTGGAGGTAGTCGCGCATGTAGCGCTGGTATTTCCATGAGGCTCGCTCTCGCTCTCGACCGGGCCCAAGCAAATGGGTCGGTACTGGCTCCTTCAGGTCCTCCTCGGTGAGGTCGTCAGCGATTGTCATGCTCACGTTGCGCACCACTGTGGCACGCGTTGCGTGATCGTCCCAGATCGTGTCTGGCTCCGGTATTGATCCGACCGGGTACAGGTCTCTATGCTTCTCATCCGGCACCCAGGGGCGGTGGGGAGCCTTGTGGTGGATCATGAGGCAGAAAGGCTGCTTCGGGTCGCGTGCCTCGAGCCATGCGAGGCTCAGGTCGGTGACGATGTCGGTCGCATACCCGGTGATGACTTCTTCGCCGCTTGGGCCGTACATGACGGGATCCACGTAGTCGCCCTGGCCCGGGAAGATCTTCCAGTCGTCGAAGCCTCGCGGATTTGCCATCTTCGAGGTGCCGAGGTGCCACTTTCCGTAGATGGCGGTCTGGTATCCAGCCATGTGGAGGACTTGAGAGTACGCAGGTACCCGGTAGTCCAACTCGGAGAAGATGGAGCAGGCTCCGTTGACATGGCTGTAGGTCCCAGTGAGGATAGTCGCTCTCGAAGGCGTGCAGATGGAGTTGGTGCAATACACCCGATCAAGGCGGATCCCCTCGGCCGCCAGGCGGTCGATGTGCGGGGTGCGGTTGACCCGGCTCCCATACGCGCTGATTGCGTGCGCGGCATGGTCATCGGACATGATGAAGATGAGGTTTGGCCTAGCCACGGCTGAGTTCGCGCTCCTTGCGATAGGTGCCCTCGTCCATTCCGCTCATCGAGGGGTCATAGTCCACCCCGCCGACGTCGTACATCGAGGTCATCCAGTGGTAGAAGTTGTCGCCGCGGTCACGGAGCCGCTGGTAGAGCCGCTGCATGAGCTGGCGCCTGATGGCGGCGAACTCCGGGTGCCGATAGCGGTTGTGCAGCTCGTCGGGATCGAGTTCGAGATCGTACAACTCGTTGACTGACTCGGGGTTGACCACCAGCTTGTATCGGCCGGTGCGGAGCATGCGTTGCGGGTACGGGAAGTGGTGCCCGTGGAATTCGCAGACGATGTCGTCGTCCCAGTCCGGCGTCTCACCGTGCACCAGCGCCGTCAGGGAGCGGGAGTCGACTGCGGGGCGGGGGTCGATCCCGCACCAATCGAGAATGGTGGCCGTGCAGTCCAGCAGGCTGACAAACTCGTCGCGCACCTGGCCCTCGGGAGCGCCCGGCAGGCGGATGATGCCGGCCGTGCGGTAGATGTCTTCGTACATGGCCGGGCCCTTGTCGTGAAGGCGGTGGCTCCCGGTGAACTCCCCATGATCCGAGCTGAAGAACAGCGCTGTGGAATCCATGAGCCCCAACTCTCTGGCCGCTTCCACCACCCGCCCGATCTGCTCGTCGATCAGCGTCACGTATCCCCAGTACACCGCGATGAGCTTGCGGCTGTCCGCCTCGCTCATCGTGTCGAAAGTCCAGTGGGCCGAGTAGTTGGCCTGAACTGAGGGTTTGTCCGAGAAGGTCTCCGCCACAGATTTCGGCAGCTGCACATCGGCGATGTCGTACATGTCGAAGTACTCGTCCGGCAATACATACGGCAAGTGGGGCCCGAAGTAGTGCAGGGCGAGGAAGAATGGCCTGGACGAGTCCTGCAAGTCTTCGGCGTAACGGCGCAGCTGCTCGATGGCCCGCTCCGCGAGGTAGTACTCGAAGGTCGCCTCCACTGGTTGCCGGAGCCGGGCTGCGAGCATGTTGCCGGGCCCTCCGTTGGGGAGGGTCCCGCGCATCTGGTCGTGGATCTCGTAACCCGGCAGCCCCCGTTCAGCCAGGTAGGCCAGATAGTCGGGATGATCGACGGGGTTGTGCCAGCCGGGGAGCAGTTCGCCGTCGAACCCGAAGCCGTCGCGCTCCTTGTTGGTGCCCACATGCCACTTGCCGAGGAGCCCGCAGTTGTACCCTGCGGCGCGCAAGGCTTCCGAGAACGTGAACTGACCCTCGGCAAGGTCTTCCTGGTAGCCCACGTTGCGTTCGTAGTTGGCGAGCAGCTTGTGGCGGAAGGGAGCCATGCCGGTGAGGAGGCTGGCGCGCGCGGGGGTGCAGATCGCCGTCGGGGTGTACCAGCGCTCGAAGCGCGTCCCCGATGCGGCGAGGGCGTCGAGGTTGTCCGTCCTTGCCAGGGGATTGCCGTAGCAGCCGAGCGTGTCGGCTCGGTGCTGGTCGGTGAGGAAGAAGATGACGTTGCGGGGTGAGTTCACTGCCCCGCCTTCATGAATAGCTCACCCACGTAGAAGTCAGACGGCGCCACAACGTCGCCCTCGATCTTTCCGTTGGCATTGAAGTAGTCGTTCATCGCGCCCAACCACGTCTCGATGGTCCCGTCCTCGGTGAGACCGTCAAGCTCTGCGGCGGTGTAGTACTTACCGTTGCTGGCATCGGCCTTGACTGCGTCGACCTCGAGCTGGTTCATGGCCGCGACCAACTCGACGGTGGCGTCCAGATTGGTGGCACGGAAATCCATCGCCTCGCGGAGCACCCGTAGCGTGCGCAGGGTGGTCTCCTCGTTCTCTGAGGGGTAGTCAGGGCCGGTGACCATCACGTTGGGGAACTGCATGACGTCGGCGAAATCTGAGTTCTTGGCCAGTTCCACGAGGTCGGGGACCTGCTGCTTGATGGTGTCGATCATCGGGTACCAGATGCCAGCGGCATCTACCTGCTTCGCGGCGAAGGCGGACACGACGGTCGCTGGGTCCATCGCGACCTTCTCGATATCGGCCATGCTCATGCCGGAGGCTTGAAGCGCGAGTTGGGTGATCATGTCTCCGGAGGTTCCCTCCGGGATCGCGACCTTCTTGCCCTTGAGGTCGGCGATGGATGCAATACCCGGCTGGGCGATGAGCCGGTCAGCCTGCCCCACACCGTTGATGGTGAGCAACTTGGCCTTGCCGGATGCGGGTAGCCACATGGCGCCTGGGCCGATGTAGCCGAAGTCGAGATCGCCCGTACCGATGGCCTGAATCTGGAGCGGGCCGTTGGTGAAGGTCTGCAGGTTCGCCTTGAGCCCGTGCTTCTCCCACAGTTTCTGGTCGTTGGCGATGGCAAGCAGGCTGGTGCCGTTGAAGTCGGGAATGTAGCCGTAATTGATGGTGATCAGTTCACCGGAGGTTCCGGTCGAGGTGTCGGAGCAGGCGGCGAGCGTGCCAGCGACGGGAAGAGCTGCGAGGGCACCGAGCAGGGTGCGACGACGGATCGGCATGGGTTACTCCTGTGGGTGAGGGGTGGTGGGAGGTCAGTGGGTCGGGGTTGGCTGCGAGTCCTGGTGGTAGACCGCGTACCAGATCTCGTTGCGAAGGTTCGTGAACTCGGGGCTCAGCCGCATCTCCTCGGTGCGGGGATACGGCAGGTCCACGTCGATGATCTTGTGAATGCGTCCGGGGCGGGCGGCCATGACGACTACTCGGTTGGCCAGGAACGCGGCCTCGTCGACGTCGTGGGTGATGAACATCACGGTCCGCTTGTCTTGCTCCCAGGTCTGGAGAAGGTGCTCCTGCATCCGTACCCGGGTGAGGGCATCGAGCGCACCGAACGGTTCGTCCATCAGGAGGATGGACGGATTCATCGCGTAGGCGCGGGCGATCGCGCAGCGCTGCTTCATGCCGCCGGAGAGGGTCTTGGGCAGGGCATCGGCGAACTGCGCAAGACCAACCATGTCGATGAAGTGCTGGGCTCGGGAGCGCCGCTCCTCGGCCGAGACCCCGGCGGTTTTGAGGCCGAACTCGACGTTCTTGCGTACCGTGAGCCAGGGGAACAGCGCGTACTGCTGGAAGATGACTCCGCGCTCCGGGCCCGGCCCCATAACCTCCTTGCCATCGACGATGGCTGAGCCGCTGGTTGGCTCATCGAGGCCAGCCAGGATGTTGAGCAACGTCGACTTTCCGCAGCCGGAGGGGCCCACGACGGTGACGAACTCGTTCTCGGCAAGTTCGAGGCTGACGCCGCCGAGCGCGACGAACTGTTCTTTGCCGAGATCGAAGACCTTGCGCACGTCGCGGACCTGGATCTTGGGTGTCAGAGTGGTGACGGTCATCGGCGTTCCTGCCATCCGGTGAGCTTTGCTTCCACCCCGAGCAGGGCGCGGTCCATGACGAGACCGAGTGCGCCGATCACGATGATTCCCACGAAGATGGTGGGGAGTTGGTAGTAGATCTGTGCCTGCTGCATCCGGTAGCCCAGCCCCTGCTGAGCGGCGATGAGCTCCGCTGCGACGACGGTGGCCCAGGCCGATCCGAGACCGACGCGCATCCCCACGAGGATGAACGGCGTCGAGGCGGGCACGACCACCTTGGTGAAGATGCGACCGTCCTTGGCGCCCAGGACACGCGCAGCGTTGATGAGGGTGCGGTCTACCTGGACCACCCCTTGGAAGGTTGAGATGACACAGGAGAGGAAGGCAGCCAGAAAGATGACGAAGATCTTCGGCTGCTCGCCGATCCCCATGAGCACGATCGCGAGGGGGATGATTGCGAGCGGCGGAACGGTGCGGAAGAACTGCACCCAGGGCTCAAGGAGTCCGCGTGCCCAGCCGTACCACCCCATCAGGAACCCCACAGGGATGGCGAGCGAGGTGCCGAGGATGAATCCGGTCAGGACTCGCGATAGCGAGGCGCCGATGTCGATCCAGAGTGTGCCGTTGGCGGCTAACTGAATGGCTGCCCCCACAACCTCGTCCGGCGACGGGAGCTGAAGACCGGCGGCCGCAAGCCCCCACCAGATCCCGATGCCCAGCACCACGGTCGCCACGTTGAGCGCCCTCATGTTGCGACGGGCGCGGGCCTGGCGAGCCTGGGTAGGGCTGGCGACGAGCACCGATGCGTCATCTGACATCGACGTTGCCCGTCTGCCAGTCGTCGTTGTGGTCACACGAACTCCTTCGTTCGGTAGGTCAGTCGTTGCGGGTGATGATCGGGCATGAGAGCCACCACGGCGCCGAGCGCACCGGCCTCGTCGCCGAGCCTGGCCCGCCGGACTGCCACCTGTTGGGACGGCAGGACCTCCCTGTCGAGCGCAGCCTGGAGGCGGGGCGCGAACTCCATCAGCAGCGCCCCGGCCTCTCCGGCGATCACAACCTCCTCGGGGTCCGTGACCAGCGCCGCTAGCCCCAGAACTCGGCCGACGTCCTCCGCGACACCACCGACGAGGGCGTGGGCCTGCACGTCCCCCGAGTCCACCGCCTCAGCCAGGTCGGCCAAGGTTGCTGCCGCGTGGCCGAGCGCCCTCCAGGAGCGCACAAGGGCCTCGCTCGAGGCGACGGTCTCGAGGCACCCAGAGCGGCCGCACCGGCACACCGCGGCGCTGGACGAGCGATCGATGATGGCGTGGCCGATCTCACCGGCCAACTTGTGCGCCCCGGCCGGAACCCGACCCTCACAGAGGACCGCGCCGCCGACGCCGGCCGAGAGTCGGAGATAGATGAGGTTGTCCTTCGAGTCCCCGTCGCTGGCCGCCTCGCTCTGGGCGGCGTAACGGATGTGGTGATCCACCTGGACCGGCACGCCGAAGTCCGCGGCGAACACCTCACGGATGCGGGCCCTGACGAGGCGGAATGGCTCGGTGGGGTCCCCCGACCGGTCTCCGGAGGCCCAGGCCGCGGCGTTGGGACCGGGCAGCCCGATGGCGATACTGCTGAGGAAGTCCAGATGGATGTCCTCGCCCTCGCCCAGCTCCCGGACAAGGCCGATGCCGGTCTGGCAGCGCTTCTCCCAGCCGTCTGCCGAACCGCACGCAGCGACGCCCTTCGCGACGATCTCCCCGGACGCGTTGGCCAGGCATACCAGCACCCTGGAGTGTGAGTAGTCGATTCCGACGAAGCGTACGGCCCCAGGGTGCACTGATAGCACTTCCGCCCGCCTTCCCCTGCCGTCGACCTCGCGGGAGGAGACGACGACGATGGCGCCTTCGTCACGCAGTTCGGTGAGCGCTTCCGAAATTGCCGTGCGGGTGATCCCCAGCTCGCGCGCGAGTTCGCTTCTGGTCAGCTGGTAACCGCGGTTGAGCACGCCTAACACCGCGGTGCGATGCTGGGCTCGGGCGCTCCGGTGCGTCTCCATACCGGGAAGATTTTCAGGTCGGAATTTTTCCGTCAATAGCACGACAGAAATAAATGAGGGAGAATCCCCATCACGGAGGAAACCACATCGTCGTCACCCAGGGCTCGGCATCGGTGCCAAGCCTCGCGAGAGGAGTCATATGACACGGCTGCCCTTCACCGTCGTCACGAAGCCGACAGGGGCCGCGTGCAATCTCGACTGCACCTACTGCTTCTTCCTGTCCAAGGAACTGCTCTACGACTCCGACGGCCAACGGATGAGTGAGGAGACGCTCCGGACCTACATCGCCAACCAGATGGCCTCGCAGCCAAATGGGGACGCCAACCTTGTCTGGCAGGGGGGCGAGCCGACGATGCGAGGCCTCGCGTTCTACCGCCGGGCTGTTGAGTTGGGGGAGGAGATGAAGAGGCCGGGACAGCGCGTGGTGCACTCCATGCAGACCAACGGCACCCTCCTCGACGACGATTGGGGCCGGTTCCTCGCGAAGGAGAACTTCCTGGTCGGCCTATCAGTGGACGGTCCTGCCCATCTGCATGATGCCTACCGGGTGAACAAGGCCGGGCGCGGCACCCACGCCCAGGTGATCCGCGGATGGGACGTGCTGCGACGCCACAACGTGGAGGCCAACATCCTGTGCACCGTCAACGCGGCCAACGCCGATCATGGGGCCGAGGTGTACCGCTACTTCCGTGACGAGTTGGGGGCCACGTTCCTGCAGTTCATTCCCATCGTCGAACGCGTCCCCATCGAGGACCTGCCGACGGCGGAGCTGGGATGGATCGGCCCGGACGGCGCCCGTCTCCTCTACCGACAGTCGGGCTCGGCCGTCACCTCGAGATCCGTCACAGCAGGGCAGTGGGGCCGTTTCCTGACGGAAGTCTTCGATGAGTGGCGTCAAGGCGACATCGGCTCGGTCTACGTCCAGCACTTCGACGTCATGTTGGCGGCCCGGTTCGGGCAGTACAGCCTGTGCGTGCATGCACCGGAGTGCGGGTCCGCGCTCGCTGTTGAGCACAACGGCGACATCTACTCCTGCGATCACTACGTCGAGCCGGAGTACAGACTGGGCAACATCGCTGAGATGTCTCTGCAGGACTCCCTGCAGTCTCCTCAGCAGCGGGAGTTCGGGCGCTCGAAGCGGACCTCCCTTACAGCGCAGTGTCAGAGGTGCCCGGTGCGGTGGGCCTGCAACGGCGGCTGCCCCAAGGACCGCTTCGCGACCTCCATCGATGGAGAAGCCGGGCAGAACTATCTGTGCGAGGGCTACTACAGGTTCTTCACCCACGCCCAGCCGGTGATCGAGGAGATGGCGCAGCTGCTGCAGGCGGGGCGGGCGCCCGCGGAGCTCAACACTCCTCGACCCTGACAGATTCCTTGGACCCGTGCATGAGTCGGGGGCTTGACCCGGTCCCCGGGAGGAGCGTCTCACCACCCGGGCGGAGGACGGGACGGGCATGTCTGCGGGGCTGGGTGTTGTGGCCGTACCTCGTCGTCAGGTCTTGATTGCTTCCCTCCGGCGCGGGGACGTTGGTCTCAGGACCAGCCCACTGCAGTTGGGCTTACCCCACGTCAAAGGAGTCGTTCATGTCCCCGTTGTCCCGTCGCACCATCCTGCACGGCGCCGGAGCTCTCGCCATCGCCGGCGCCCTGGCTCCGTACTTCGAGGAGTCCGCAGCCGCCGCCCCTACCCTCACACCGTCCGACCTGGAACAGCTGCGCCTCAGGTGGGTGGAGGATCTGACCTCGGCGGCAGTCATCGCCGCGGGGCCCGCGCCATTCGCCGCCCGAATCACCGCGCTGGACACTCTGGTGGGCAACTTCCAGAACCCTGAACACAGGCGGGGGATGGTGTTCCTCCCGACCAGGTTGTTCAATGATCTGGACTGGACCATCGGCGCCACGGAGATCGTCAAGTCCAACAACATGCGCTTGGGCTACGCGAACCTACAGACCATGGCCACGATGTGGGCCACCCCCACCTCCATCTGGTACGGATCAGACAGCCTGCTGGCGAACATCCGGCGAGGGCTCGCGCACCTCAACACCCACATCTACAACGACGATACGGTGTGGTTCGGCAACTGGTGGAGCTGGCTGATCGGTGCGACGAAGCCGCTGGCCGACATCATGGCCATCCTGCAGCCGGTGCTGGATCAGGACGAGATCGACGCCTACTGCGCGGCGATGGATCACTTCCTGCCCAACCGGGACCCCCGGCTGCAGATCCATCCTGTCGGTGACCCGGCCACCCCCGGAATCCAGGAGTCAAACGGCGCCAACCGCGTGGACATCTGCCGGGCCTTCATCGTCCGCTCGATCGTGCAGCCGGACACGGCGCTGCTGCAGGCCTCCGTCGCCGCGCTCAGCCCCAGCTGGCAGTACGTCACCTCCGGCAACGGATTCTTCAAGGACGGCTCGTTCGTCCAGCACTCGACGATCGGCTACACGGGCACCTATGGTCTGGTGCTGCTCGAAGGGCTCTCGAAGCTGTTCGCGCTACTGGCGGGCTCGACCTTCGACATCACGGATCCGACCAAGATCAACCTGACCTCCGCGATCGAAGGCTCGTTCGCCCCGTTCATGTACAACGGCCAGATGATGGACGCGGTGCGGGGGCGGGCGGTATCGCGGTTCGCGTTGCGCAGCATCGACAACGGCAACGAGTTGATCGAGTACACGCTCCGCATGGCCAAGGGGGCGGATTCCGAGACGGCCGCCCGCTGGCGCGGCCTGTGCCGGCAGTGGCTCGACAGCAACTCCGCGGCAAACATCCTGGACACCAACAACATGGGCCGGATCGCGCTGGTAACCGAGCTCAATGCCATGAACGTGGCGCCCGTGGCCGACCCTGTCGGCCCTGTTCTCTTCGCGGGCATGGACAGGCTGGTGCACCGTGGCGCCGACGGCGGCTGGGCGCTGTGCGTCGCGGGCTGCTCCAACCGCATCGCGTGGAGCGAGAGCTCGGGGGCGGAGAACTTCCGGGGTGTCAAGACCAGCCAGGGCATGACGTACCTGTACATGGCCGACGATGACGATCACTTCGACGATGAGTTCTGGTCGACGTCCGACCTGGAGGCGCCGCCGGGAACGACTGTTGACATGACCCCACTGTCCGACAGCCCGGAGGGCCTGTGGGGTGAGACGACGCCGGCGAACGAGTGGACCGGCGGGGTGACCGCCCACGAATACGCCTTGATGGGCATGCATCTGATCGCCCCGGGCGGGACGGGACTGGTGGCCCGCAAATCGTGGTTCACCATGGACGATCGCGTCGTGGCGCTCGGTTCGGACATCTCCACGCGGAGCGGCGCTTCTGTCCGGAGCGTCGTCGAGCACCGCAACCTCGGCACAGCACCCCGGGGCCTGCTCGTCGACGGTGCCGCCGTCACTTCGGAGACCGCGATCGCCGACGCCCGCTGGGCGCACGTAGAGGGCGTGGCCGGCTATGTGTTCCTCGGCGGCGCACCGTCCCTTCTGGCGAGCGTCGCCGAGCGCGAGGGCACCTGGCGCGACAACAACAAGAACGCCGCCGCGGGGACCGCCGTGGTCCAGAGGCGCCACTACGCCACCCTGGCCTACGACCACGGCGTCGGCTCCGCGGCGGACGGATCCGGCTACGCGTACCTCGTGCTGCCTGGAGCGGCAGCGGCGGCCGCGGAGCAGGCCTCGTCGAACCCGGGCGTGTCCGTCCTGCGCAACGACGGTGTGGCCCAGGGCCTGAGGACCGACAGCGGGGTGGTGGCGGTCAATTTCTGGAAGGAGGGCACGGTCGACGCGTACACCGCGACCGTGCCCCTGTGCCTTATCACGCGGGACTTCGGGGACAACAGCGTTCGCCTCAGCGTGAGCGACCCCACCCAGATCCAGGATGTCGTCGAGTTCGAGATCGCCGGGATCCACGGCCACGGCAACGGGCGCGTTGAGGGGCGCGACGCGGATCGGGTCCAGCTCAGCCGCACCCGGGTGGGGGTGATGGTCACGGTCCACGCCGCGGGCCTGGCCGGTGCCACCGTCGAGTTCGAGATCGTCGACTGAGCCGGTAGTCATGGGCGCACGTCCCAGCCCGGTGCGCTGTTCCGCGCCGGGTTGGGACGTGCGCCCGGCACTCGCCGATTCGTGACGGGGCGAGGACGCGGAGATCAGGTGAGCAAAGACAGGGTCAGTGCGACGGCCCCGGCAAGGGCCACGACGATGGCGACGGTGGCGTGGAGCAGCCCGTCAGCAAGGTGTGTCCCGCCTGAGACGAGCGTGCGATGCGTGTGGGCGTACCTTCTGCGCGACCAGGTACCGATCAGCACTGCGGCCACAAGACCCGCGCCGGCAAACGCCCATGACCACATGCCTAGCACACCGGCCTCGATTCGGGCGAACACCAACGACCCCATGCCGATGGACAGGGCCGTCCGCTGCCACGCCAGCACCGTCCGCTCGGGTTGAAGGCCCGGGTCGAAGGGGCGCTGACTCATCGCAGAAGGAATCCGATCAATACCAGAACGCCGCTCACCGTGACCGCGAAGGCGACGGGGAGTGCGAAGACGGACGACGGGAGCGGGGTGTCGTTACGCAGGGCCTTCTCGTAGCGTGCCCATCCCCACCACGCCAAGGGGGCCGCCGCGATCCCGGTGCCCATCATCACGACCGAAGCCGCGATGCGGAACAACTCCTGGATGCCTAACCCCAGCACTTCGAGTGCGATGCCTCCGGCCAGTAGGGCGAGCGAGGTGCGGATCCAAGCCAGATATGTGCGCTCGTTGGCGAGCGTGAACCGTGCGTCCGGTTCGTCGCCGGTGCCGTAGACGGACTGGGGAACCGCTCTCGTGCCACGCGATGACGCTAGCGTCTGATGGCCTCGGAGGGCGAACGATGAACAGGGGACCTGAGTGGCTCAGGGCAGGATGACCTCCACGCCCTGCGCGTGGAGACGTTCGCTGGCCTCCGCGGTGATGCGTGAATCAGTGATCAGGGCGGAGACGTCAGTAAAAGCCCCGATCCGCGCGAAGGCGGTGCGCCCGATCTTGCTTGCGTCTGCTGGCACCACGGTCCTGGACGCAACCTGCATCATCCCGGCGTTGATGGTGGCCTCGTCCTCGGTGTGGGTGTAGAAGGCGCAGCGATCGGTGTCCACCGCGTTGACCCCGAGGAAGAACAGATCAATGTGGATCTCGGGCAGGATCAGCGCGGCGAGCGGACCAACCAGCTCGAAGGAGTTGGTGCGTGCCACTCCGCCGGTGAGCACGACGCGGATCTGAGGCCGGATGGTCAGGTCGTTGAGTTAAGTCCCTCATAGTGGTGTAGCCCTCGGTGGCCGTGACCGTCAGGGACGTCAGCGCGGTCACCGTGGGATCCTTCGAGTTCACCCTTGCAAAGCTCTCTCGAAAGGACATCGCCACGATGACCGCTCCTCACATTGTCGACCCCGCCCACGTGCTGGGCAACCTGCTGGCCGAAGCGTCGCCGGACATGATGCGCAGCCTGCTGCAGAACATGATCAACCAGCTCCTGTCTGCTGATGCCGACCAGGTCTGCGGCGCCGAATGGGGACAGGCCTCGCCGGGCCGGCTGGTTCAGCGCAACGGCTACCGCCACCGGCCCTTGGACACCCGCGTCGGCACCGTTGATGTCGCCGTCCCCAAGCTGCGTTCGGGGACCTACTTCCCGGAGTGGCTGCTGGAGCGCCGCAAACGCGCCGAAGCCGCTTTGATCACGGTGATCGCGGACTGCTACCTCGCCGGGGTGTCGACTCGCCGGATGGACAAGCTCGTCAAGACGTTGGGAATCGACGGGTTGTCGAAGTCCCAGGTCTCCCGGATGGCCGCCGACCTCGATGAGCACGTCAACCAGTTCCGCCACCGTCCCCTGTCCGAGGCGGGGCCGTTCACGTTCGTCGCCGCCGACGCGTTGACGATGAAGGTCCGCGAGGGCGGCCGGGTGATCAACGCCGTCGCGCTGGTCGCGACTGGCGTCAACGGCGATGGACACCGCGAAGTGCTGGGGCTGCAGGTCGCCACCTCGGAGACCAAGACCGCCTGGAACACGTTCTTCGCCGATCTGGTCGCCCGCGGCCTGGCCGGCGTCCGTCTGGTCACCAGTGATGCCCACGCCGGGCTGGTCGAAGCCGTTGCGGCGAACCTGCCCGGCGCGGTCTGGCAGCGCTGCCGCACCCACTACGCAGCCAACCTGATGGCCGTCACCCCCAAGACGATGTGGTCGGCGGTCAAGGCGATGCTGCACTCCGTCTACGACCAACCCGACGCATCCTCCGTCGAGGCCCAGTTCGACCGGCTGCTGGACTACACCGCCGAGAAGCTTCCCGCCGTCGCCGAGCACCTCGACCAGGCCCGGGCCGACGTGCTCGCGTTCACCGCCTTCCCGAGGGATGTCTGGACCCAGATCTGGTCGAACAATCCCGCCGAACGCCTCAACAGGGAGATTAGGCGCCGCACCGACTCCGTCGGCATCTTCCCCAATCGGGAAGCCATCATCCGGCTCGTCGGGGCCGTCCTGGCCGAACAGACCGACGAATGGGCCGAAGGTCGCCGCTACCTCGGCCTCGACATCCTCACCCGCTGCCGCCTCACAACCCTCCCCGGCACCAACACCGAGGAGGTGACCGAACCCCTCGCCCTCACCGCCTAAACGAAGGAACCCCCGCTACACCACTCCACGGGGCTTGACCGGTCGTTGGCAATGTTGACGGCATTCGTCACGACAGTGAGTGGCGTCTCCAGGGACCGGGGATCGGTGGCGGCGTGAACGGCGATCTCCTGTGCGATCGCGGTTGTCGTCGTTCCGCCGTTGAGCCCGACAACCTGACCGGGCGCCACCATGGTCGCCGCATGGCGTGCGATTGCCTGCTTCTGGAGGGCGTTGCGAGAGGTGCGGTAGCGCAGGGGAACGTCCCCGGTGGTCGGGTTACTCCTGGCCCCGCAAGCTCGAGTACCGGGCCTCGGTGGCTCAGTGGAAGGCGGAGCTGTACGCCCGCCGGCCCAAGACCGCGAAACTCGTGAGCAATCAGCGGCTGCTTCGCTATGAACCACCCCGGGTTTGGTGGAGGGTCTTGACCTCTACAGGAGAGTGGAGTCATGCCTGCACCAAGGAAGTACAACGACGAGTTGCGTGAGCGTGCGGTCCGCACTGTGCACGAGACGATCAAGGAGAACCCGGGGATCCCAGTCAAGCGGGCCTGCAACCAGGTGGGCGAGCAGTTGGGCATCCCAGGATCTACCTTGCGGAACTGGTTGCGTGCCCCTGGTCCCGTGCCCGGGTCGTCGGCGACGGCGGCCGACCCGCATGAGAGGCTCGTGCAGCTGGAGAGGGAGAACCGGGAACTGCGCCGCGCGAACGCGATCCTGAGGTCGGCCTCGGCTTATGTGGGTGATCGCTGTCAAGCGGTGGCTTGATCGAGGCCTTCGAGGAGGTTGGTGTAGATCTCGGCGCGGCGGGTTTGGCCTTTGGCGCAGGCGTCGTCTCGTTGGGCGATGAGGGTGGGCCGGTGCTGCTGGGTGGTGAAGAACATGGGGCAGGTTTCGCAGATCGTTTCGTAGCGGCAATCGAGCTCGACGGGCCGGCGGCAGTAGCCGTTGCCCAAGAGTCGTTTGTCGACCTCAGCATGCAGGGCGGTCATGGCTGGCCCGGCGGCCTCGGCGGGCAGGACGGGGATGGCGGGCTCAGCATCTTTGTAGAGGGCTTCGATCTTGCTGGTGACTTGGAAGTACTGGTCGGCGACGGTGCGGTCACCGATGCGGGCGTAGACCATCGTCATCGACAAGTCGGCGTGGCCCAGTAGCGCGGCGATCGCTTCGAGGCTCATGCCGCGGTTGATGGCTTGGGTGGCAAGGGTGTGGCGCAGCTGGTGGGGGTGGACGTGGCCGATGCCCGCGGCAGTGGCGGCTTTCTGGACGGCTTTGTCGACGCGGGTTGGTGGAATGGGTCGTCCGCGTTCGAGCAGGAGCAGGTCGCTGGCCTGCCAGGACGGGCGGTGGGCGATCCAGGCGTCGATGAGGGTTTTGAGGGCCGGGTCGAGGGGGATGTAGCGGTCGGTGTGGAGTTTCCCGACCGGGGTGCGAAGCCAGTAGCCGGTGCCGATCTGGACGACGGCGTTGATGCGTAGTCCGAGTAGTTCGCCGCGTCGCATGCCGGTGCGGGCCAGGATCTGGATCATCAGCCGGTCGAGTTCGTCGGGTAGCTGTGCGGCGGCGGTCATGAACGCGGCAGCACGGGCATCGTCGAGGAACTTGGGCAGTGGCTTGTCCAAGCGTGGACGGTCTTCGCGGAAGACCAGAGCGCCGGTGGGCAGGTCGGGATAGCTCCATTCGGTGATACGGGTGAAGAAGGTATGCAGGTGACCCATCCGCATGCCCAACGTGGTCTTTGACAACCCGGTCTGGCCGCGGTAGCCGGGTCGTTGATCAAGCCAGGAGCGGTAGTCCTCGATGTGGCAGCGCTGCAGGTCGGCGATGCGATTGACCTCGGGGTGGTGGGCGATGAGGTATCCGGCGAATTGCCGCAGGGTGGTCTCGAACAGTGTCACTGATGAGGGCCGTAGTGAGGCGTGGCATTGCTGCAGGTAGCGGCGCATCGTGGCAGCCATCACCGGAACATGGGTGGTGATCTGTTCCCAGTCGACCTCGGCGGCGCTGCGCGCCGCCCATGGCCGGCGGACAGCCGGTTGCGGTGCTTGCCCGCGGTGGAACATCACCGCATCCAGCCCGAACAGTGGCGTCGACAACCATCGGGGCGGCGCGCTCGCTCGGGAGGCCATCACGGCATCGAAGTAGCTGGTGCGCGCCTGCTGGTAGGTCTGTGTGGTCAGGGCATCAGGGCTGGTGCCGGCGATCACGCAGATGCGCGCCAGATGGGACCACATGCGTCGGCTTTGTGCCGTGGTGAAGCCCAGCTCGAGGGCTTGGGTGGTGAATCTGTCGCGCTGCTCGGGATAGGCGTCAGCGATGTAGATGCCCCAGTGGCAGCATGACTGGGAGACGAAGTCCGGGGTGACCGGCAGGCTGCTGGCGATGGCGGCGTGAGCAGCGAACGACATCACCTCGGTGCGGACCTGGCGGCGTTGCTCGACGCTGGCGTGGTTCCAGCCGTCGAGATCACCGAACAGCCGACCGAAGCGCTGTGCCGCCAAGCGACGGCCCTTCGCCGACGCTGAGCTGGAAGCAGCCGCAATGTAGGAGGCCGTCACCTCCTCAAGAGCCGGACTGGTGCTGGTAGGGGCAACAGCGGTCATGGACGGGGCCCTTCCTCGATGGGTGGGTAGATGTCGCTCAACACCTGCATGGCGTCGCGGTACTGGTCAGCGAGCCAGTCGTTGGACAAGTGGAGGTAGATGCGGGTGGTCTCCAGGTTGGCGTGGCCGGCCTGGGCCTGAATCGCCTCCAAGGCCATGCCCGCCTCCCTCAGCCGGGTGAAACATGTGTGACGCAGTTCGTGGCAGGTCGCGTGTCGCAACCCCGCGCGACCTCGGGCCCCAGCAAGGACTTCGTCCAGCCCTGCTGCGCTCAACGGCATGCCGCGGCGGGGTCCCTTCAACACCACGAACACCAACCCGGTGTCACACTCCGGGGGACGCTCGGTGGTCAGGTAGGCGGCCAGGTGGGTGAAGAACGCGTCGACGACCGGGACGATACGTTCGTGGCCGCCCTTGCCCTGGTGGACGAAGACCCGTCCATCGCCCAGCTGGATGTCGGCCAGACGCAGGCCCAGCACCTCACAGCGTCGCAGTCCGGCGTGCAGCATCAGCGTGACCATCGCCCGGTCCCGCTCGGTGCGCAACGCGCCCATCAACGCGACCGCCTCGCCCGGCGACAGCACCTGCGGCAGCCGTTTTGGAGCACGGACCAGCGGCGAGCCCCGCAACGACCGCGACCGGGGCGTCATCGACCGAGGAACCGGCTGCCGCTCACACACACCGCGGGCCAGCAGGTAGTCGAACAGCGAGGTGACCGTGGCCAGGCGGCGTTTGATCGTGGACGCCGCCAGGCCCTGCTCGCCGTCGACCAACCGGACCACGTTGCCGCCATGGCGAGGTTCACGCTGCTGCTCGATGAAAGCCAACACATCCGCCGTGCCCACCCCAACCGGTGGCTTGCCCACCACCGTGAAGAAGACCTTCAAGTCGAAGGCCTGCGCCAACACCGAATTGGGTCGCAGACGCGCCGCGGTGAACCTCAGATACTCGTCCACCCACTGCTCACCCAACCTGGGTGGCTGCCCCTCCACGAAGACCAGCTGTGGCACGAACCCATCCATCACTGGCCCCCAGCCACTCGAAGACACCACCATCGTCACCGCCGCATCGACGGCCTGCTTCTTCGGGGTCCAGATCACCTACATATCAAGCCCTTCTTCGCGGCGAAGAACACTCCCGGCAGGAGTGCTTCGAGATGATCGATGCGGAGAAGGCGAACTACACGATCACCCGCATGTGCCGGCTGTTGGAGGTGGACCGGCGCCGCTACTACGAGTGGCGCCGACGCCAGGCTGCCGGCCCGACCGCGCGGGAGCAGCGGCTGGCCGAGTTGACCGTGCGGATCAAGGCCCATCACAAGGCCTCGGACGGCACCTACGGGGCGCCCAGGATCCTGCACGACCTGCGCGAGGAGGGTGAGACGGTGTCGGTCAAGACGGTCGCGAAATGCATGCGGCAAGCCGAGATAGCCGGGATCAGCCCGCGTACCTGGCATCCGCCGACCACCACTGTCGGGCCGAACCCTGACCCGGCACCGGACCGGGTCCAGCGGGTCTTCGATCAGGGCCTGCCGAACATCGTGTGGCACTCTGACATCACCTACCTGGCCACCGGCGAGGGCTGGGCCTACCTGTGCACGATCCGGGACGGTCACACCCGCCGGGTCCTGGGCAGGACAGTCGCCGACCACCTCCGCGCCGATCTGGTCGAGGATGCCCTACGCCAAGCTGTCGCCCTGCGCGGTCACCTGCCCGGCAACGTCATTTTCCACGCCGACAGGGGCTGTCAATACACCAGCGAGCAGATCGCCAAGGCCGCCGGCGAGTTGGGCCTGCTGCGGTCGATGGGACGCACCGGCGTGTGCTGGGACAACGCCGCCGCGGAATCGTTCTGGTCCACGTTCAAGAACGAGTACTACCACCGGCACGTGTTCCCCACGATCGCCGCCGCCCGGCAGGGCGCCTACACCTGGATCGACTCCTGGTACAACGCCCGCCGACGCCACTCAGCGATCGGCTACATCAGCCCGCTACAGTACGAACACCACCTGGCCCGACAGGCCAACCAGACGGCTCCCAAGGCCGCCTGACCAAACAACCACCTGTCCGGAATCCGGGGTCAACCTCACAAGGGATTTGCTACGCGTCGTGGTTGGCGAACTCCAGCCAGATGTCGGCGTGGCAGGCGACGTCGAGGGAGCAGGTGCAGGCCAGGTTCAGACCCCGCAATTGCATGCTGCCTTGTTCGGCCAACAGCGGGTTCCGTTCGAGGTAGCAGCGGAAGTGCGCCACCGCCGAGGCGTGGCCGGCCGGAGACCGTGAGGCAACCGGGTAAGGGTTGGCCCACCTGGTTGGGGTGGACACGTTGACCGTCGCCCCCACCAGGACATGGAGCTCCCCGCGTGGAGTGCGGATCCGGGTCGGGGTGTTTGGCCTGGGTTGAGTCCTAGCGGCATCCACCAGGCGATCGGCGAAGGCTGCCGCGTCGAGCCGTACCTGCCTGAGGTCGAAGGGAACCTGCAGCCGGCGGGCGTCGACCAACAGGTTCACCTCGGTCAAGGTCAACACGGTCACGTCCTCGGTTGCTTGGAGGGTGCGTCGCTGTCGTTGGGTGAGTTCGACGATGCGGTCAGCAGGCGTGCCGGCGGCCAGACGCTGCCGATGGCTTGCTCCCAGGCGGATCCCCGCGGTCTGCAGTTCCCCGGGGGTGTCGGCAAACAGGTCGGGTCCTCCCATGTAGAGCATTCAGCGGTCCGCTTGCTCGAGCAGCAGGGACGGCTGTGCGGGGTGGCGTAACCAGCGTCCTGCTCGGTAGTTGGCGAGGCGCCAGTCGTTTCGCTCGCTCAGCCAAGGGGTGATGTGCTGATCGCAGCACCACATGACGCCGTCGACATACTCGCATCCGCACCGCTGTCTGCGAACATGAGCCCCCGCATAGTAGCCGGTCATCGCGTCGTGGGGACGATAGCCGGTGCCCACCTCGGTGTGGGTGCACCAGGGGCAGCGCACCGTCACGTCGACGTCCTGGCTCATCATGCGAACCTCCAGTCAGTGGTGATGGTCTTGAGTGCGGCACGCGATCGCGGGGGTTCAGGACGCAATGGGTTCGACGGCGTCCGGCTCGCGGACGTCGGGGTCCTTGGGTGACCTGGTCAGGCGGACACGTTCGGTGTCGGAGACCTCGTAGCCCAACTGCTCCAGCAGCCCGTAGAAGTCGGCCAGGTCGAGGTCAATGTCGGGCCACGCGTACGGGTTGCGTTCGCTCGCGTGAAGTTGCACCAGCAGGACGTGCTCGGGCGTGGCCCTGGGGAACCGGGCCCGCCACTGGTCGATCGTCGGTTGACCGGTGTCGAAACCCATGAGGCGATCGAGGTCCCAAGTTGACCAGTGACTGCGCCGCAGGGTGGCGTCCGCGAACGCCGCGGTAATGATGGCCCGTTCCGGTGCGGTCAACTTGCGGGTGAGGGTGTCGAGCACGAACTGGTCACGCAGGGCGAGGGCCTGTTCGCCTTCGGCCTGGTGGGCGTCGCGCTGGGCTCGTTCGCGGGCGCGTTCGGCAGCATCCTCTGCTTCCTGGGCGGCGAACTCGTCGGCGTCCGGCTTCGGCTGCCACAGCGACACTGAAGCGCTGTAGCGTCCGGCCTCGAACACGGCGTCGGCGGGGTACTCGTCGGCGTCCCCGATCTCGTCGGTCTTCTGGAACTGTGCGACCAGCTGGTAGTCCCGCCACGTTGTCGCCTCCGGTGGGAGGGGATCGAACCCGAGCGCGGCCAGCTTGTCGACGACCGGCTGCTGGGCCTTGCGCTTGTTGCGGAGGTCGCGTGCGTTCGCGAGTTGCCAGCCCCAGTTCGACGTGCCGGCGGCGTGCATCAGGAGGGTCACGGTTTCGACGTCGTCGAACTCCCCGATCGCTGCAGCGTCCTCGAGCGAGAGTAGGCGGGCGTGGACCTTCTCGCGGGCCGGTTCGGGCAGGGCGAGGAGCTTCAGGCGGCTGTCGATCGTCTTCCGGGTGCGGCCGGTGCGTCGGGCGATCGCGGTGCCCTTCACGCCGAGGTCGAGGAGCTGCTGGTAGCCCTCTGCCTCCTCGATCGCGCTGAGGTCGCAGCGTTGCAAGTTCTCGATGAGCATCAACTCGACCTGGGCAGTGGCGGTGAGGTCGGGGTCGACGGCGGCGGGGACCTCATTGAGGCCAGCCAGGGAGGAGGCTGCCAGACGGCGGTGGCCCATCACGGCCCGGTAGCGGTCGGCGCCGGCGGGGACCAGGAGAAGGTTCTGACGAATGCCCTGGGCGCGGATGCTGTCGGCGAGTTCGGTGAGGTCACCAAGATCTCGGCGCGGGTTCCGTGGATGGGGATCGATCAGGTGGACGGGGATCAACTGGATGTCAAGCATGAGCAAGCCTTCCGGGGGGCAGGGACTCGCTCCGCCGCCACCCGGCGAGCGGAGCCGGTGATCGCAAGGGCGGCCTCTGAGGCGAGCAGGAGCAGGCCGGGCACGGCCCAGCCCCAGAGCGGCGAGAGCAGGGCCCCGGTGAGGCACAGCGTCGCCACCATGATCCATCCGATCCACTGCCGGATCTTGGTGGGCCGCTGGCTCACATAGCGGATCCACAACAGGAGCGGTGCGGCCACCAAGACGGCGGGTATGAGGGCGGACGTCACGGCATCCCACACGCCGAACTGGGCGAGGGTGCCTAGCAGGGCGAGTGCCGCGAACGCGGCCGGCACCCCGAACACGAGGTAGCCGGTCCACGTGTTGATGTGGGTCCAGGCCTTCATCAGGTGGCGCCCTCTCCGGAGGGGACCAGGTCGGCGACCTCGTTGGCGTCGCAGCGCTTGCAGAAGTGGATGATCAGGGCGGGTTCCCCCAAGAAGTCCAGAGGCTTCCAGTTCCCCCACCGATGGCCCTGCTCCTCACAGATCGCTGCTGCGCGGCAGCCAGGGCAGGTGGCGTGATCGGGGGTGAGGTGCCAAGGTTCGGGCCTGCCGCTCAGGTCATGGATGGCGGCCTCAATGGACGGCCAGTAGTGGAGGCGGCCCGCAGCGTCCTGGACGACCACAGGGCAGTGATCGCAGCGAACCGAAACACACAGCTCGAGGTCGATCGCCATGGTCAGGCTTCCCATCGGCGGGAACTCTGGGAGGCAGCGGGAGCCACGCTCAGGCCGCCGCCCCCCAGACGTGCCGGGTTGCTGGTGATGAGGGGTTTGTGGTGGGTCATCTCGAGCTCACTTCCGGGACGGCTGCTTTCGTCCACCAGAAGGTGCCAGACGAGGGGGCGCGGTGACGCGTGCGGGCTCAGCGGCCCGAACACCCGCGGGGCCGGGCACCGATACCACTCGGTGTGATTCCCGGTCCCATCGGGTGACAGGTCAGGCAGCTCACGGGCACCACCCCGCTGCGCCGGCCTGGCCTGGGGGGCCAGACGAATCCGGCCGCGACCAGTGTAGGGGCCCACCACTGGCGCGGTCATGCTCCGAACCGGTCGTCATGGTGCCGGTACTCGGTGAACTCACGATCAGGCGAGTTCAATTGGTCGAGCAGCCAGGGCTCGCAGGCGGGCCACAGCAGCACCAGCGCCTGCATGTCCAGGGTCACCAAGGCGTTCCACACCGACTCCTGGTCGTCGCCGTCGGACAGGACGAACACGCCGGCGCGAGGCTTCAGTGCGGGTGGCGCCTCCAGTGCGGCGGGAACGGTGAAGATGACGACCGGCGCGGCTTCCCAGTGCGCGGCGATCGCCTGCGGTTCGACCCAGCGCAGGCCGGGGATCGTGGGGTGCTGGTCGCCGAGTGCCACACCGATCGGGTCACCGGAGCGCAGCAGCGGACGGGTCCACAGCCACGGCGCCTCGGCGTAACCGTCGATGCGCAGGATTGCCGCCCTCAGCACAGCGTCGATGAGCCTCTTGACGGGGCTTCCCGCCCAGCTGGGGCTGGGTTCGCATGCCGAGGTGGCAGCGTGGGCGGCCTTGACCACCTCGACGGGGTCCAGGTGTTCGACCGGTTGGAACCGGTAGGGGGCGGGCTGGTGGCGGTCGACGAGCTTGGTGCGGCCGTGCTCGGCCAGCCATCCCAGTGCATGGGTGTTCTCCTGGCGGATGAGGTTGCCGACCTCGTTGGCCGCCCCGATCACGAAGTGCTCCTGCAGCAGGCCCTCGTTGAAGGCTGCCATGGTGCGCGGGATCAGGACTCGCCACTCGCGTGCGGCGGTGACGAGCAGATCGAGGTGGTCATCGGTGAGGAGGGTGGCGTCGGTCATCAGGATCAGCTCCTGTGCTCGGGGCGGTGGTGAGTCGCCCGCAGGGGTTGGTGTGTTGTTCTGCTGCTCCTCAGTCCAGCAGCCCGTTCTTGGCCGGTCCATCGCATGTGGGGCAGCCCCGGGGTGAGGTGTCAGCTGGCGAGTTTGCGGGGCGGATGCCCGGGGACCCAGTGCGGGGATCTTTCTTTACCATCCGACCACGCCGTGCCGGCGGCAATCCCGGTGTAGGAGTCGGCGCGTGCCCAGGCGCGGCACTCGGCGGTGATTGGGCACCAGCTGCATACCCGCAGCAGCGGGGCGGCGGCCTGTTCGGCTTCGGCTTGGTCGCTGGCTTGGGTGTGCAGCTGCTCCTGGGTGTCCCACAGGTGCTTCATGCCGCGGCATGCGGCGGCCACCAGGTGCCAGGCGGCCGCTTGTGCTTGGGCCTCCCTGCCCTTGGCCGGCGCCACGATCAGACCACCTCGGCGTGCCGGAACCAGGATCGCCGCACGGCGCTGATGGCCGCAGCAAGCCCGATCAACCCGGCGCCGGCCAGGATCGCTAGGCGGGGCAGATCCAGGCCTGCGCCGTCCGCACCGGGGATGGCCAGCAGCGGGTGGTTAGCGGCGGCCACCAAGATTCCGTGGTCGACCAGGTAGGAGGCGCCCATGAGCCACAGGCTGCCGGCGCTGGCGGCGGCCGCGCCGAAGGCCACCGCCCCGACGATCACCAGGATCACCTCTTCCTCGGGGCTGTCGGCCCAGCCGTGACTGCTTGGTGCGGTGCTCACAGGTCCTCCTCGGGTCGTCTTACCAGTAGGCGTTCGTCATCGGATACGGACAGGGATCCGCTCTCGTCGCCGTCGCCGCGCCAGGACAGCGCGACACAGCCGGGGGCGGCCAGGTCGTCGTCGGGCATCTCGTCGATAACCGCCCAAGATCCGCTGCCCTCGTCGACTTCGATGAGGTCTCCGACCATCAGGTCGCGCGGTGAGCAGTGGACGGGCTCTCCGTAGCCCAGATAGTCATCCTGCGCCTCCGGCGTGTAGCCGGCTGCCGTCAGCGGGCCATCGCCGTCGGGGGTGTCCAGTCCGGTCAGGTCGGGATGCCGAACCCTCCGCCCGCCGCCGTCCGGGGTGGTGATGCCCAGGGACGCCATGGCAGAGGCGAGCTCACGTCCGTCAGGCCGTTCTTGGTCGGGGTCGAAAGCAAGCGGGTCCAGGTCGGGCCGCTCCGACGCCAGAGCGAACTCGGCCCCCAGGTAGTCGGTGAACGTCGGGGGCGTGCCCTCATCGTTGGGCTCGGGAGGGACGATGACCAGACGTGGCCACTTCGCGCGGGGGGGCCGGATCTGCTGCAGCAGCGTGTACTCCTCGGATCCTTCCTCGGCGTCCATGTCGGGGAACCGGTAGCACTGGACCTCGACGGCGCGCCCCTCTGCGTTGGTGGCGATCGCCCGGCCGGTGCGATCGCGGGGCAGGGAGACGCCGGTGGCCGGGTTCTCCCACATCATCATGGCGCCCTGAGGGCTGAGCCGGCCCATGCTGACCCGGAAGCCGAAGTTGTCCCGCATCTCCCCGCCCAAGAACTCAGCGTCGGGTCGTTGGGTGAACACCACCAGGTGGATCCGGGCGGTGCGCCCCTTACGGGCCAGGCTGGCGACCTGTTCGAACGTGACCGGCTTGGTCGGGTCGCCCTTGACCTTGATGCGCTGGTACCAGGCCAGCAGGTTGGCGCGGAAGTCGGTGTATTCGTCAACGAAGACGAACAGCGGCTCGAAGTCGTTGACGGTCGCCAGGCCGTCCTCGATGAGCTGGTAGCGGTATTCCATCAGCTCCCACGCGCGATGGATCACCGCAACCTGTTGCGTGACCGCGCCGGCGATGATCTGCACATTGGGCCAGTCCCGGAACGCCAGGAACTCCACACGCTTGCCGTCGACCACCCACACCGGCCAGGCGCGGCGGGTGATCTCCCCCAGCATGCCGTGGCCGGTGCTGGTCTTGCCGGTACCCGTGCCGCCGATCACCAGAGCCTGCGGGACGATCGCGGGACGCCACTTGATCACCTCGCCGTCCTCGTCGATGGCCAGGGGGATCCACGCGTTGCGGTAGTTCTTCAGCACCTCGTCGGGATCATCCAGGGGTGTGGGTTGCAGCCACACGCTCTGCGGGAGGGTGGGGCGGATTTCGAAGCGGACGGTGTCGTTCTCCAGGTCCCATCGGGCGCGCCACCGACCCGGCATCATCGTCGAGATCGTCCGCTCGATCCGGTTGCGGTACCCCGACGCTGCCAGCTTCGGTCCGGCCTCATGGGTGACCGTGATGGCCGACAGCGTGTCCCCGTCGAGCTCGGCGTCGATCGTCTTGGCCGTGGGGCCCATCAGCTCCTTGATGGCTCGCTCACACCGCACCTGCGAGTACGGCGGTTCGTCGACTTCCAAGTCTGCGTTGGTGGCCCGGCGCAGCTCCAGCAACCCCTTGGCGCGGCGATGCTGGCGGACCACGTACGGCGCCAGCAGGTTCGCCTCGACCACGGCCAGTACCTCGGACACCCACAGCGGGTCATCGGCAGGCGCCGCTGGCGCGTACTGCAGTTGGATGCGAATCGGGGCACCCAGCCAGCCACCCTTCCACCGGGACGTGCGCAACACGCGACGATCAAGTTGCCGGATCCTCAACAGGGGTGCCAACGCCTCCAGCAGTCGGTCCTCCAACTTGCGTCGCTGGTGGGTCCTCTCCCCCACCACGCCGGTCCCCATTCCGGCAAACGCCGCTGCGACGAGTGCCGGCACTGCCAGATGGTCGGCCGCAACCAGGGGAGCAGCCCCGAACGCGGCCACCCCGCAGCCGGCCACGACCATCGAGTCTCGCCAGTGCGTCGCCGGCCGGGGCGGAACGCGCACCGCCGGCTCTGCCGGCGTCACCGGCCTACGGGCGGGTGGTCGCCGGGTCATGGCCATAGGGTTCCTCACCTCGGTTGTTCTGGTCTCACCACGAAGAAGGTGCCCCTCAGCTGCCTCTGGTGACACGCCGGTGCCGAAGTGGTGTGCTCTCGGTGGGACATCGTGAGGGGTGCGTTGGCAGTCAACAGCCGCAGTGTGCCGAGCCTGCTGGTCCGCACCTGTCCGTCCGTAGCATGCGAGCTCGGGGGCAAGGGACCGCTACTTGGCGCCTTGACACCCCACCTAGAGTCGCCCTCGACGGGTTCTCGGAGAGGTTCGGACGAGGGCGCCCCTAGATGAGGCGCGGCAGGGCAACGATGCTGCTGCCTGCAAGGTTCTCGCGCAATTTGTCAGTGTCTCGCCTTCTTGTCAGCGCGATTGACAGGCTCTTGGCACCTTTTACGAGGCTGCCCGCGCGACTCGGATCCCCGAGCGATTGGATTGGCGGGCCCGCAGTTTCGCGCTCAGCTGGCCACTTGCCAAAGCGCCTGGAACGGCTGCGGTGATCGCGGGCAGGTGCTGACCCGGCCACGTCTGGCAGGCGGTCCGGCTTCGCCAGTTGTTGTCCTGAGACACCGTTGCGTGCCCGGCTGGGATGCCTTGCCAGACATCGGGCTAGGTCAGGGCTCACGCACGAAGATCCTGACAGCTCGGATGAGAAGGTTCATTCGGGCGGCTCGATCCCCTCCGGCTTGGGGGTCTCGTCAGCACGCCCGACCCAGCTAGCCAACCGGGGAAACATGAATGCGAGCATCACCACGATGACTTCCAGCGTCACTACCTAAGAGGACACCTCCACGACGAACTGGGCGATATCACGAGGGATCTCGGTTCCCCCCACGAACGCCGTCAAGACCGTTACGATCTCAATCTCCGCAAAAGCTGCGGCACCGAAAACAAGAACATGCAGCGTCGCCACCAACCAGTCGGTGACGTCCGGTCTGTAGGCGCGACGCCGCGGGATTGTGGTGAAAGCGAGAACCAGCCAGATGGTCGCGATGATCTGAGCCATGTTGAGCAGGAACGTGTACTGATCGGGCGTCACCGCCGCAACCCCGTGATGCGACCCACCGGCGGCTGGAAGTCGGTCGTCGACGTCGAGATCGCCGTCGCCGAGTACGTCGACTGGTACAACCACCGACGCCTCCACGGCGAAATCGGACTCGTCCCACCCGCCGAGTACGAGACCCACCACTGGGCAACAACCACGATCCAGCACTACCGTAAGAACCAGGTCCTCACCGAGGCCGGAACCAACTAACCGAGCCTCCACGAAACCCGGGGCGATTCATCAGAACCGACTCAAGGAGCGTCAGATCCTCGTGTGCCAACGCATCGACCAGCGGAGCGGCCGGGCAGGCTGACGGTGGCCGGCGGCGGCCCAAAGCTCCTGCAATCAGGTCTAGCAACCTCCTAGCCTGCTCGCTGACGTGTACCCGCGGGTCCACGCATGGGAATGCCGAGAGGGGTGACGAAGAGCGGCTCAGCCGGCCGGATCACCGGCAGGTCCAGCCAGGCGGTAAACACCTCTGCAGCGTGGGGGAAAGAACTCGAGCCGCCGACCAGATAGACCACCGGGACGTCCTGTCCACCCAGCACAGACGCCGCGATCGACGCCATCTTCTGCAGGGTCGGCCGAATCAGGCTGAGCACACCGTCGTACTCCGCGGCATCCTTCTTCACCGCCTCAGCCGCGTCGTAGTCGATCTTGCGGCGGCCGGCGACGACGAGGGTCATGTGGTGGCCACCGGTGGCCTCGTCCATTGAGCGGACCACCTCGCCTCCGGCCAGGATGGACACCCCAGTGGTGCCGTGGCCGATGTCGATCACACAGCCGTCGGTGATCCCGAGCGCCCGGGCAGCCGCCACCGGCTCGTCCACGACACACTCGACGTCGAGGTCGGCAGCCTCCGCAACATTGCGGAAGACCTGGATATCGCCCTGGCTGATGCCCGGTGGGATCGATAGCGATGCCCTCGTGAACCGAAAGCCCAGCCGATGCTCGACCTCTGCGGCGAGGCTCCTGACCGCACTGGTCGCACCAACCCAGTCCACCACGACGCCGTCCCGGACGACGGTGGAGTGGAGCCAGGCTCCGGTAACCGGGCGGTCGAGTTGGTCAACGACGGACGCCACGATGTTCGCGGTGCCGAGGTCGATGCCCAGCCTGGGTTCGCCGCGCGGCTCATCAACCGCCCCAGTGCGGGTCAGCTCCGCGAAGCGACGAATGGCCGCTTCCGGCTCGCTGGCCACAGGGATTGACGACTCCATACTCACCGACACTCCTTGACTCCTCACCTGACCCTTCGTTCGGCCACCCGTAACCGGATGCCGGGCACTCTGGCGGAGCCCCTTCCCGATCGGAACGCGCCCGCTGACCGATCGCACCGCAGAGAGCCCGGCATCCGGCGTCCGAGGCGATCCCGCGCCCGCGGCGCATCAGCGCACGTTGAGGTCTCCGATCAGGACGCACCGGCGCACCCTTGCGAAGTTGCGGGTCCGGGTCAGTCCCTCGCCGGTCGGGCCTGCGATGGTGAAGGTCGGGAAGCCCTCGCCGCCGATACCGAGGCCGTTGAACGAGGGTCCGTTCTTCACGAAGATCGTGGTCTGTATCTCTCGTCCCATCCGGGTGAGGGCCTTGACGTCCCTCGAATGCATGACCGCGGTGTGCCGGTAGCCGTGCTCCAACTCGACAGCGAGCGCGATGGCCGCGTCCACATCTGGCACCCGGACCAGCCCAATCACCGGCATCATTAGTTCGTGGACCACGAACGGGTGACTGGCGTCCACCTCGCACACGATCAACCGCACGCCTGCCGGCGGCTCGACGCCGATGGCGCGGAGGATCTCGGCCGCGGGCTTTCCCACCCAGTCGGTGTCCGGACCGGTTCGCTTCTGGTTCAGGACGAGCGCCTCAATACGGCGCACCTCCTCGGCAGAGGCCTCATAGGCACCTCGCTTGACCATCTCGAACTTGAGCAGGTCAGCCACCGCGTCGACGGCCACGATCTCCTTCTCGGCGGTACACGGCACGTTGTTGTCGAAGCTCGCACCATCGACGATGCACTTGGCCGCGTACCCGATGTCGGCGGTGGCGTCGACCACGACCGGCGGATTGCCGGCGCCCGCGCCGATCGCCTTCTTGCCGGAACTGAGCACCGTCTTCACGATCCCCGGTCCACCGGTTGCCACCAGCATCTTCACGCCCGGGTGGGCGATCATCTTGTTCGTGTTCTCGATCGACGGTTCGGAGACGGTGACGATCAGGTTCTCCGGCGCACCGGCGGCGCGCAGCGCCTGATTCAACTGCCGGACCTGCCACAGAGTCAGGTTCTTGGCCCGGGGATGGGGGCTGAACACCACGGCGTTGCCTGCCGCGAGCATGCCGATCGAGTTGCAGGTGACCGTCTCCGTCGGGTTGGTGGTCGGGGTGATCGCGCCGATCACGCCGTAGGCGGAGTACTCCACGGTGGTGAGGCCTTCGTCGCCTGACCATGCCGTCGTCTCCAGATCCTCGACCCCGGGGGTTCCCTCTGCGGCGGCCTTGTTCTTCAGGTACTTATGTTCGGCGTTGCCCATTCCGGTCTCGATCACGGCCTGGACCGACATGTAGTCGAGGTTCTCCGGCTTGAGCATGACCTCGCGAATGGCAGAGACGAAGCGTCTCCGGTCGGCCATCGTGCACCGGCGATACGCCTGGGCAGCCGCCGCCGCAGCGTTGACAGCGCCGTCCATGTCGGCGAACACACCGTCGCCCTCGACGCCGGGCCGCGGCGCGGACGGCGCAGCGGCGTGGAGTGGCCCGCCGTCGTGTTCGGCCAGCACCTCTCGGATAACTGCAACGAGCTGAGCAGTGTCAATCGTCATTCCTGTACTCCCATCACGCTGTTGATTGCTTCGTTCATCACGGCGATGTCCTCTTCGACGGTGCCGCCGGAGATGCCCAGGGCGCCCACGATCGCGCCCTGGGTAACCAGGGGCGCACCGCCGCCGAAGAGGACGACCCGGCCCGAGTTGCCACTGGCAAGGCCCGGCAACGGCCCACCCTGTGCGGCGAGCGCACCGACGGCCGCACTGCTCTGTTTGAAGGCATTCGCGGTCCATGCCTTGTTCGGTGCGAGTTCCAGGCTCGCCAGCAGCGAGCCGGGCATGCGGTGGAGAAGGACAAGGTTCCCCGAAGTGTCGACGACGGCGATCACCATCGGAACCCCACGAGCCTGGGCCGCCTGCTCGGCGGCGGCGGCAAGCCGCTGGGCCAGGTCGAGCGTGAGCCCGGCTGTCGCCGGCTCCGGGTCACCCGCCGGCGGGGCCTCGCCAGGCAGCAGCTTGGCTACGGCATCGCGGACTGCCCGCTCGACCCGGGCGCGATCGTGCCAGGTCTCGGCCAGCCGGGCCAAGGCATAGACCGCGTCCGAAAGCCGGTTGAGGTAGGTCACCAGCTCGGGTCGCACCGGCTCCTGCTCGGCCAACGTCAAGGTGCGGCGCTCAGCACGACGCACGATGGTGCGCGCCAGGTGAAGCCGGGCGGACAGCGGGTCGCGTCCGGGCACCACGAAGGCCCGCTGCGGGCCGGTGATCTCCAGACACTCGTCGATGAGCCGCTCAAGGCCGGCGACGTCGGCGGCGGAGATCGTGTTGCCCAACTGGCCCGCGCCCTGGGCGTCGGAGGCCAGTTCGGCGGCCACCACGAACAGGCGTAGCTGGATGGCATGCAGATGGTTCCGCCAGCGACCGGGCTCGAACACCGCCCTCGCTTCGCCGAGCGCGGCGTTCGCCTCGTCCACGGTGCCGTAGGCCTCCACGCGGAGGCTCTGCTTGGCCACTCGTGAACCGCCGAACAGGCCGGTGTCACCCTTGTCACCGGTGCGGGTGTAGACCGCGGGCATGGCTAGGCCTCTATCTCTACGGTGTCCACGATCCCGACGATCGTGGAGTCGATGGGGCTGCTCTGGCGGTCCGCGGCGAACCGGGCGGAGGATCCCTTCGTGACGATGACCGTCTCGCCACTGCCGGCACCGACGGTGTCGACGCAGACCTCGGGCACCCCGACTAGCTCGTGGAGTTCGTTCAGCCGCCTCACCAGCAGGAGCTTGAAGCCCACCAGCCGTTCATCCTTGCTGGTGGAGACAACATTGCCGATCACCTTGGCCAGATACATCGTCAGCTCACTCTCTCAAAGGCGATACTTCGCGCGGCTGCGGTCTCCCGAGCCAGCGGCGTGATCAGCGCGGCCGGCGCGAGACGCACTACGGTGCCCGGTGGGACCGCGCGGAGCAGGGCTTCATGTACCACCGGCTCGGTGCACCTGATTACGGGATTCTCCTGTTTGGCGTCACTGGGCAGCGAAGCTGTCTTCGTCAGCTGCCGCCGCACTGCCCGATCCAGCTGTTCGGCCGAGGTCAACCGGACCCCGAACGACCGCACCCGCTCCAGGTTCCCCCGCAACAGATCCCGGTAGCCCGGGGGAATGTCCGGGAACCAGCCCCGCTTGTCGGCGCTGTCCGGGCAGGCCGCGTTCACGGCCACCACGACCGGCTTGTTGCTCATGATGAACTCCGCCATCACATTCGACGCCAGACAGTCACAGACACCGTGGGCGACCTTTGCCAGCAGGTTGACTGTCGCGGTGGGCACAATCAGCACGTCATGCGCCTGCACCAGCGACTGGCTGGCCGGGGTCATCCCCGAGGCGGCGATCGCGTCCTGATCCAGGATGTGCTCGGCGGCCGGGGTCTGGATCCAGTCGAGACCCATCTCCGGAGCGAGTCGCGCCAGGGAGCCCAACGCCGCCTCGAAGCCGAGCGAGGCACCGCTGAACAGCACCAGCGCGTTCGGACCGCGCCGCGGCTGCAGCATGTCCGACACAATCTGGCGGATCAGCCCGCGCAGTTCCCGCTCGTCCACTGTCACGCCTACGGTGAGGTCCGCCGGGGCACGTCGCAGATCGTCACGTAGTCCCCCGTCCGGGCGCCGATCGCATTTCCCTCGTCGGTGTCGAGGTGCAACTCCAGCAGGAAGCTCTCCTTCACTCGCACCAGGAACTGGTCGAGCCGACCGCCGCGCTCGCCGCCGAAGACAACGCTGACCCGGTCCTGGTCCTTGACGCCCAGCCTGGCGGCATCGTCCGGGCCCATGTGGATGTGACGGCCGGCGACGATCGCCGCATGGGCCTTCACCACCCGGCCGACCGGGCCCTCGATCTCGATCGGCCCGGCCTCGGCCAGATTCCCCGACTGCGCCATCGGTGCTGCCACGCCGAGCGCGAAGCAGTCGGTACGGCTGAGTTCCACCTGGGTGGCCGGACGGTTCGGGCCCATCACCCGAACCCGGTCCATGTGGCCCCGGGGTCCGTGCAGGGTTACTGTCTCCTCTGCGGCGAACTCGCCGCGCTGGCGCACGTACTTCTTCACCGTCGGCTTGGCGTAGCCGAAGAGGGTGTGGAAGTCGGCATCGTCGAGGTGGACGTGCCGGTTGGAGATCCCGACGATGGTCTGGGCGGGGTCCGCCTCGGCGATTCTCTGCAGAACTCGCTCGACGATCTCATCGATCAGAAGTGTCCCGGGCATGGTCATCACCTCGGCAGGAGCTTCTCGACATCGCGGTGCGGCCGCGGGATGACGTGGCGAGCCACGACGGTACCGACCCGTTCCGCCGCTGCGGCACCCGCGTCCACGGCCGCCCTGACCGCTCCGACATCGCCGCGGACCAGCACCGTGACGAGCGCGGAGCCGATCCGGACCGACCCGATCAGGCTGACATTCGCAGCCTTGGCCATGGCGTCGGCAGCCTCAACGGCGCCGACGAAGCCCCTGGTCTCGATAATGCCGAGCGCCTGGCTCATGCTTGGTCTCCTTTCTGGGTGGGTGCCGGTCGCGCGCCAGCCTTCGGTGCAGCGCTTCGTGCGGCGCCCCTGCGGGGCGTCTCCACATCCGGCGTGTCGGCGGCATCCTCAACTTCGGTGTCGGGCGGAGGGGCAGTCTCCGCCGGAGTGGCTGTCTCCGACGGAGCTGCCGGCTCCGGCGGCGGCGCCGCTTCCTCCGGGGTATCGACCACCGGGACCGGGTCGAACCCGATCGTCGCGGCATTCCGGACCAGAGACCCCACTCCCGAGGCCGGCCGCGGGATGACCAGTGAACTCACCACCTGGTTGAGTCGTCCCGCCGCGGAGACAGCGGCTGCGACAGCGGCGTTGACCGCTCCGACCTGGCCGAGCACTTTGATGGTGACGTAGCCGCTGCCCCTGGCCAGCTCGTAGCCGACCAACTCCACATCTGCGGTCTTGCACGCGACGTCGGCCGCCTCAAGGCCAGCGGTCAGCCCCACAACCTCAATCAGCCCCAAGGCTTGCATGGTGATTCCCTTCTCTGGTGGTGGCGCGCAGCGGGATGCGCTTGACGATTCGAGCGGCGTTGGATCCGACGATGCGGTCACTGACCCCCAGCCATTCCGCGATGTACGGCCGCCCTTCAGGGAGCTTCTCGGTGGTGACCACGGCGTAGTCGAGCGCGACACCGACCCCGATTCCCAGCCTGGACTCGAGGGAAGCAGCGTGGGCGAGCGCGAGCGGGTTGAGTTCGTCGCGGCGGGTCACCTCCGCGGGCACTCCTTCCTCTTCCATGCCGAGCAGCAGACCGGTCAGCGCGGTCTCGGGCACGTCCAGGTGAACGTGCAGTGCGATGGCCGGAGGCGTCGGCTTGGTCATGACTGCTCCTGCCAACTGAGAGCAAGCCCGGTCGCGACCGCGTTACGCGGACCTTCGGTGCCCCGCACGTTGGCGCGCCCGGCGACGACTCGGTACTCGGCCAGTGCCGCGGTGACCAACTGCGGGATCTCGAAATCGAGCGCCGAGCCACCGACCAAGACGACGAAGTCGATGTCGCGTACGTTGTCGGTCGGGCTCACCCGGCGGAGCGCACGAATGGCGTTGGTGACGAAGACGCGTTCCTTCGCCCGGATCCGCACCTGACGAATGGTCTCCACCGGCAGATCAAGATCGAGCGGCACCATTCCCTCAGGTTTGAGGATGACCACCCGCGCGTAGACCTCAGGCGGAAGCGGCTCCTCGAAGAACTGCACCGTGCCGTCTTCGTGCCGGATGTTGAACACCGTCTCGACCTTGGCCAGCGGGTGGCGTTTGAGATCCTCGGCGAGTTCGAAGTTCTCCAGGCCCAACTCCGACTGAATCATCAGCGTCACCATGTTGCCGGCCCCGGCCAGGTGGATCGACTCACCGGTTCCGTCGGCCCGCATCACGGAAGCGTCGGTGGAACCGGCTCCCATATCGAGGATCGCGATCGGCGCGGCGGTGCCCGGCGTGGTCAGCGCACCGCGGATGGCCATGTCGGCCTCGACCCCGCCCACCTCGATCGCGACAGCCAGCTTGGCTTCGAGTCCGGCCGCGATCCGCTGCATCTGCAGCCGGTCGGTCTTGACCATGACCGCGATGCCGACCGCAGCCTCCATCGAGAATTCGTTGGCGATTCCGCCGGCCACCCGCCGGGGTACCTGGGTATCGACCGCTAGCAGATCGGTGACATTCACGTCCCGCGGCTGAAGGTTGGTCAGCTGCGCCATGGTGACGCGCACCTTCTCCATCATGCCGCCCACGTTGGTGCCGGGTTCGCCGGTGACGTCGTTGACCTGGCGCACCCGACCAACCGCCGACATGATCTCCTCGGCGCCTCGTTCGACATCCACTTCCAGCCGGCTCGCAGCGCCGTGCACGGTCAGCTTGCCGGCCGGGATGCGCCGCTCCTGGACGTCCCCCTGGGGAGTCTTGATCACTACCGCGGATCGATTGCCCACCAGCGAGCGGGCGAGCGGCACGACCTGCTTGGTGTCCTCGGCGTCCAGCCCGAACAGGGTCGCGATGCCGAACGGGTTCGCCAGGGTCTCGACGATTCGTCCGGCCTCGGCGACCTCGATGGCCGCGAGCATGCCCAGCGGGACCTTCTCGATCAGGTGCACCTCATCGACGATCGGGATCTTGCGGTTGAGCCGGTTGTGGACCAGGACGCCGTCGTCGGACTGCAGGATCGCACCGGCCACCTCGGCGGTAGCCTCGTTGAGCCGGCGGGCGATGTCGTCGTAGGGGTGGGTCCGGCCGGCCACGACGATGCACGAGCCCGGCGGCGCCGCGGACAGTTCGTCGATGGGAACGGTTACGCCCACACCGATCCCCAGCCCTCCCGGCGTCGCCGGATTGTGTCCGATCATGGTCGACTCGGTGATGATGGTTTCGGTGATCGTCTCCATCGCGACGTCGCCGATCACCGGGGCCGCCTCGTTGATCCGGACGAGTTCAAGGTCCGAGAGCGAGCGCCCGGCCGCCTTCACCGCATCCTGCAGGGCGTGAAAGATACCGGTCAGATTGGCATCGGTGCCCTTGATGCCCGTTGTCGGGATGGTGCCGCTGGCCACGAACCGTAGGTCCGCGCCGTCAACCTCGGCAAGTGCGACCTCAGTGGTCGCATTGCCGATGTCGATCCCGGCGATCAGCTTCACGGGTTCCTCTCTGGTGCGGTCGGTCATCAATGGGGAACCTCCCCGGCCACGGCGGCAGGTTGGTTCCTGGGAGGACGGGCGTGGCGGCGGGTATCCGCCTCCACGCCCGTCAGCACGTGCTCAGTCGACTCGCAGCCGGCCACGCGCCTGGTAGACCTCGGCGGCCTCGCGGACGAATATCCCCGCGGCCTTCGCGTCGTAGGTACCTTCGAGTTCGGCGGCGATATCCAGCAGCTCCTTCTTGGTGGACCGGTATGGCCGAAGGGCGTCGTAGATGGCCAGCAGCCGATCGTCCGGCACCGCAACCAACTCCGCCGCGCGGCGCAGGTTGCGAGCCAGCGAACCGCGTCCGACATCGTCGGCCACCTGCGCTTGCAGCTCGAGCGTGTCAGCCGAGATCTTGAAATCCGACGGCTTCAGGTCCCCCGACTTCAGCCGCTCGAACGTCAGCTCGGCCAGTCGCGCGCCGCTGTCGGTGCGCACCAGCTCAGGGCGTCGTTCGGCCAGCGGATAGTCGGCTACGCCCACCGTGGCTCCGGCCGGCACCGGCTTCTTCTCGAACGCAACCTGGTTCTCGCTGCCGAGATTCTTCATGACCTCGGTCATGATCTGACGAATCAGTTCCTCTTGATCCATGACCTTGCCCTCCTAGCCGATGGTTACCTGAAGCGCTTGCGGCTTCTTGGACGGATCACACAACGTCGTCTCCTTGTTGTGCAGGAGCGCCGCGATGGCCTGGTACTTCGGTCGGGTGCTCGGATCGTTGCGGACCGGGACCGGCTCGGGGTTCTCCCCCTTGGCGTACCGGGCCGCGTTCTTGCCGATCGCCCTGAAGGTGGCCTCGTCGATCAGCGGCGACTGACTGAACAACTCGACATTCGACAACGGCGGCAGATCCTTCTGATGAATCACCGTCGTCCCGCGGGACTGGATTCCGACCCCGATGCCGGAGCCGGACAACTTGGCCGCTTCGTGCGCCACGAAACCGACATCGGCCGTCTTGTAGATACGCACGAAGCGGTACCTCATGCCCTCCTCCTCCAGGCCGGCACAGAGCTCCTTGAGCGCCGTGGCGTGCGGAATCCCGATGATGGTCCGGTGGATCCCAGTGCTGAACGCCGGCGAGAGCGCGATGACGACCTCCTTCGGGTCGGTTCCGCGCTGAGCGTCTCCGGCTTCCACGATCCGCAGTTCGCCGACGTTCGCCGCAGGTGCCGCGGTGCCAGCAGCCGTCACGGGGTTCGGTGCCGACGCCGTCCCACCAACGACCTCACGGATGACCTGCTCGACCAGACTCTTGAGTGTGGCTTGATCCATGACTGTCACCTCAGATGCTTTCCGGGCTGACGGCCTGACGGATCGTCTTGATCTGATCCCAGCGTTCCGGCGACATCTGGTAGCCGGTCATCGGGCCCGCGTAGTCGTTGGGGTTGTTCACTGCCGAATCGATCCGGAAATCACCATCGAAGATGGCCGCGGTCTGCAGGTAGTCGCCTGCCATGCGGTGCTTGATCAGGTTGAACACTGCCTCAGCTACGTCATCGAAGCCGCTGCGGATCAGCGCCTGCACCACATCGAGACCGGTGATCTCGCGCTTCATCAGGTCGTCGGCCGCCACCAGGTCCTCCACCACATTGCGGGCGGGGAGATCTCGAGAGCCGTGTCCGTAGGTCGCCGCCTCCACCTCGGCGTCGGTGATCTCGGGCAACCCCAGTTCCTTGAAGACTGCCTGGATGGCGCGGGTCGCCTTCCGGCGGATCGCGATCACGTCCTCTTCCGACACCGGGGACAACGCACCGTCCACCCGCATGTCACGCTGCAGGATGAGCCAGTCGTCGAAGTCCTCGGCGTCCCAGTGCCCGCCACCGAACATGTTGTCGTAGTTCGGCACCGTCGAGTAGCCGGAGCAGATGAAGTCAGTGCCGGGCACGAACTGCATCAGCGACCGCGCAACCCGCCGCAGATCGGACTGCGACATCGACTGGTCGTTGGCGGAGGCGCACTCCAGGTCCAGCATCATCGCGATCAGGTTCTCTGCGAGGAAGGCACGGACGCCCTGTGGCACTCCTCCGACCACACCCACGCAGGAGACCGAGCCGTTCTGAGTGCCCTGCGAACCGGCCGCCCGGGTGATGAACTGACAGCGGGATTCGAGATAGAGCATGCTCATGCCCTCGGCGAATCCCATCTGCACCTCGGAGCCGGTGCCGGAGGTGAACCGCATCTTCAGGCCACGGGAGGCGTAGCAGGAAGCCAGGAACGCCTTCGACCACGGGGTGTCGTCGCCATCCATGAATACCGCTTCGGTGCCGTAGACCGAGACCGTCTCCGCGTAGGACGTGAGCCCGCGCATCCCGAGCTGGAGTTCGGTGGCTTCCTCCACCGCGCACTGGGAGAGGATTCCCGGCCTGCCGGTCTGCGAACCGACCAGAACAGCGAGCGCGTTGAGCGGCGCGTAGCGCACGATCCCGACGGTGGTCTCCTCCTCGGCGAAGCCGCGGATTCCGGCCTCAGCCGCATCCGCGGCCAACTGCACCGGGTTGTCCGTCACGCTGGTGACGTGCCCCTGCATGGCCGGCCGTTTGCGGGCACGCAGCTTGGTCACCGCGGCCATCATCTCCAGCACGCTCATCCTGGAGACCACCTCGGCGGCCTTCGCGGGCGTCAGGGCCGTGGTCAACGGGATCAACTCATGGCGTGGGATGTTGATGTCGCACAGCATGTGGGCCAGGCGCACCGAGTCGATCGCGTTCGCCTCCACCGCTCGCTCCAGGTTGATGCCGTAGCTGGCGATGAAGGTGTCGAGCATGTCGAAGTCGGCACGTTGCCTGCCGTCGAGTTCGACGATCTCCCCGTTCTCGATCCTGATCGACGGCTTGGGATCGTTCGGACCGTCCATGGCGATCAGGCCCACCTCGGGCCATTCGCTGACGTAGCCGTCCTGGTTGACTGGACGCGCGTCCAGTATTTCGAATCTCTTTGACCTCATGGCTCGTCCTAGATGTAGGGGGTGGAGGCCGACTCGGGCTGTGTCCCGAGCGCCGCGAGTAGTGGCATGCCGACCTCTCGGGCCGCGATGATCGCCTGCCGGACGGCACCGGAGTCACCGGAGAACGCGGCGATCACCTCGTTGGTGAGGCTGGTTCCCCGCGCCGGGCTGGAGTAGCCGATCAGGTCGATGGTCGATGCCTTGACGGCCGTATCGGCGAGCACGACGCCGATCGCGGCCGGAGCCCCGACGGTGATACCGAACGCCTTGCCCAGCGGGGCGCCGAATGCCTTCTGCAACGCATAGCTGGCACGCGCGGTGTACTGGAATTCCAGGTGGCCCGCGTCGTTGGCATAGATGTCACCAAAGGTACGGTCCAGTTCGGTGAGCGCGACCTCAACGGCCCTGCGGGCATCGGAGACGTCCTCAGCCCCGAACACCACCAGCGAGCCGTGACCGGCCCCGCCCTTGGTGTCACGGGCCATTTCGATGCTCAGCACCTCGGCATTGGTCGCCTTGACGGCTTCATCGGCGGCAAAGATCTGCGGGCCGGCACCCGTCCGGGCGCCCAGGATCCCGAGAGACTTGTACTCCCGCTCCAGCTTCATCATCGCGAGAAGGTCGGAGTCGACGTTCGCAATGACGAGGCCGATGGAATCACCGAGTCGGTTCGTACCGACGAACTCGGTGACGGCGGGCTGTGCTGACAGCGCGCCCTCTCCCAACCGAGGCGACACCTTCTTCATGACTTCCGCCATGACCTTGTCGACCAGGTCCTCAGACATCGTTCAGCTCACTTCGCGCCGGGAAGGATCTTCTCGACATCGGTGTGCGGGCGCGGGATCACGTGGACGGAGACCAGCTCGCCCACCTTTGCCGCTGCCGCCGCGCCGGCGTCGGTGGCCGCCTTCACCGCACCGACGTCGCCCCGGACCATGACCGTCACCAAGCCGGCTCCGACCTTCTCGTTGCCGATCAGCTGCACGTTCGCCGACTTGACCATCGCGTCAGCGGCCTCGACCGCGCCCACGAACCCCTTGGTCTCGACCATGCCCAGTGCATCCTGCATGTTGGACTCCTTCGTCTAGCGAGGCCGGTTGATGACCTCCCGGCAAGGGTAGCAGCATCGAGGGACACGATTTGCGCAAGCGGCTACACAAAGCCGCCCTCAGTATCTGCCGCCCCTAGAGATGGGAGGCAAGGTCTGCCTAAGATGGCGACAAAGTTCCGGGGTCCGGGACCAGGTGTACCGCTGTCACCGTCGGGCCAGCGTACGCCTGCGAATTGTCACCGCCGCATTGCCGGTGTCAACAAGAGAATCTGAGAACGCCAAGATCAAAGGGGGATGAGCATTGTCGAACATCGTTCTGGGCGACGGTGACTACGGCGCTCTCGATCTCCGTCACCTCGTCGACGTCGAACGCCTCCAGAAGATACAGGACGAGTTCGCGGCGGACACCGGGCTCGGTGTCATCACCGTGGACTCCACCGGCGCCCCGGTAACCGACCCGTCCCATTTCACCGACTTGTGCCAGTTCCTGAGGAACAACCCGGCGACCAGGCAACTCTGCTACGGCTGCGACGCGCACGGTGGGTTCCAGAGCTCGCTCGAAGGTAAGCCTGTGGTGTACCAGTGCCACGCCGGGCTGGTCGACTTCTCGGTCTCCATCATCATGGGCAACCAGTTCCTCGGCGCGGTAGCAGCCGGACAGGTGCTCCTGACCAGGGGCCAGTACGACCTACGGCAACTGCTGGCTGCTCATTCCACACCGAGCGCGGACCCTGGACTGCAGCATCTGGCCAGCGAGATCAGGACGATCGACGTAGACAAGCTGCACCGAGCCGCCAATGCGATTGCGCAGCTCGTGAACGAGACCCTGTCCAAGCGGTCGCACACCTTCGGCGGCCTGGTCACGACGGGGCCCAACCTGGGGAGGCTGCCGGTCGCAGCCACGGCCGATCTGGTTCCGCTGGTCGACGGCCTTTCCAGGCCGATCCCACTGATCCCGGCCCGACGGCGAGACCAGCTTGACGTGGTAGCCATCAGGCGCAATCTGCACGCCCAGAACGTAGGCGGCAATCTCGAACTACTCGGCTCCTACCTGGACGGTCTGCTGCCCCGATGGAGCCAGAAAGTACCCCGCGACGACCTGCGGAGCCTTGAGGACGCGTTGATCGCGGTTGCCCAGCGCGAGGGCGCGCAGTACGGACGGGAGATGACGATCGCGGTGGCGAGCCGCAATGGGAATCGCCGGGCTGCGATGAACCGCTACGAGTGCCAAGTTCACTGCGAGCGGCTGCTGATCCAGCTGCACGACCTGGTCGAACCGAAACTGGCGGTGAAGGACCGCACGATGGCGAGTCTCCTCAACGAGATCGAAAAGGACCCGACGGTGTTCCTTTCTATTTCCTCAGCGGCACAGTACCTGGCGATATCCGAATCTCACTATTCTCGCCAGTTCAAACAGCACACCGGCCGGAGCCACACCGCCTATGTGACGGCCAAGCGGCTGGAGCGGGCAAAGCTGATGCTGACACACACCGTCAAGCCCATCATGCGCATCGCCACCGAACTCGAGTTCCAGCCTCCCAACTATTTCTCTCGAACGTTCAAGAAGCATGTCGGTCTCACGCCGGGTGAATATCGGCAGCAACAACGTGCCGAACGGCTCGCCGCTGCCGGTTGACCAACGTGGCCCGTCGACGCGCCTCCGCCTCTGATGAATCGTAAGGATCTTCACAATGACCACATTCCAGCTCGACACGTCGATCCGCTTCGGGGCCAACGCCCTCGAAGCGCTGGACAAGCACCGCGATCAACGGGTGTTCCTGGTGACGGACCCCTTCCTGGCGTCCACCGACCTGTTCCGCAAGGCCCGCGCCAGGCTCGGCTCCCAGGTCACCGTGTTCGATGAGGTCGAACCGAACCCGACAGTCGCGCTGGTCGGAAGAGGGACGACGTGCTACCTGAAGGCCGACCCCGAGGTCGTGGTGGCGCTGGGCGGTGGGTCGCCAATCGATGCGGCCAAGGCGATGCATCAGGCTGCGCTTGAAGTCGGCCGTGCCGCGCAGCACGGTTTGGTGGTCGTGCCCACGACGAGCGGATCGGGCTCGGAGGTGACCTCGTTCTCGGTGATCACCGACGAAGTGACGCACGCCAAGATCGCCATGGTGTCGCCAGCCATGCGCCCAGCTGTCGCCATTCTCGACCCGCGCGCGGTCTTGGGCGTTCCGCCCAAGGTCACCGCGGACGCGGGCATGGATGTGCTCACCCACGGTCTCGAGGCCTATGTGGCCACGAACGCCAGCGACTTCTCCGACGCCTTCGCCGAGAAGTCCGTTCGGATGGTGTTCGAGAGCCTCGCCCGCTGCTACGGTCACGGCTCCGATCTCGATGCGCGCGAGCGCATGCACAACGCGTCAACGCTGGCGGCTCTCGCCTTTGACCACGCCGGCCTCGGCATCGTGCACAGCCTGTCCCACGCGCTCGGTGGCCGATACCCGGTGGCGCACGGACGGATCAACGCACTGTTGCTGCCTCATGTGATGGCGTTCAACGCAGCGGAATCGCCAAAGGTCGCGGCGAGGTACGCCCGGCTGGCACGCCTGATGGGCATGGCCAGCGGCAGCACCAAGGCGGGGGTCCTGTCGCTCATCGGCGCTGTCGAACGACTTCGCTCCGAACTGGACATGCCCGCTCGGATCAGCGAAGCCGGCGTCTCGGTCGCCGATCTCCAGGCTTCGACTGACGACATCGCAACCACAGCGCTGAACGACCGCTGCACACCAACCAATCCGGTTCAGCCGACAACAGCTCAACTGACCGCGATCCTGCGTCAGATCCTGTGATGGAACCACTTCCGTTGTGAGCATGTGGGCAACCTCTCCGCCCTACCCGCAGCGGGCCGAAGGAAGGCTAATGATCGACACCGAGAAGACCCGGATCATCCAGGAGTTCGTGCCCGGTAAACAGGTGACACTGGCACACATCATGGCCAATGCCGATCCGCAGCTCCTGCCGAAGATCGGCATTCAGGACAAGGCCTCCGGTTCCGTCGCGGTGATGACACTCACCCCTGGCGAGGCAGCGATCATCGGTGGGGACATCGCCGCGAAGGCTGCGGACGTGGAACTCGCCTACGTCGATCGCTTCTCGGGCTCGCTACTCCTGGTTGGACAACTCGCCGACATCGAGGCCGGTGTGCAGGCCGTGGTAGAGACGCTGGTCGGCGTGCTCGGCTTCACGCCCTGCCCGATCACCCGGACGTAAGGCCCTGGCGTGCGCTCGATTCTGCTGATTGGGAGCGTCGGTGTCGGGAAGACCACCCTGCGACAGCGGCTGCATGGCCACAAACTCAGCTACGCCAAGACCCAGGCTCTCGAGACCGAGCACGGAGTGGTTGACACTCCCGGGGAGTTCCTCGAGTCCCGCATCTACAAGAGCGCACTGATCAACGCCTCATACGCGGTTGATCTCGTTGTCCTGGTGCAAGCCGCGGACGTGCGCGGCACCCGCTTTCCGCCGGGCTTCTCCTCAGCTTTCAACCGTGAGGTCATCGGGGTCGTCACAAAATGCGGGCTGGCGAAGGGACGCCGCGACGACGCCGTCTGGCATCTCAGGCTCGCCGGCGCCAGCAAGGTGTTCTGCGTCGACTCGCTGACCGGTGACGGTCTCGAAGAACTGATAGCCGAACTCCATCGTGACGATGGGACTGCCCACGACCTGGCTCCGACTAAGCCCCGTGCTGGTAGGTGATCCGTCCTTAGCGGTCCGCCGCCGCAGCCCAATTGCGCGACGCGCGCCGGGCCACGAGAGGGTCGGCGCGCGTAGCTGGGCAGGCTGCGCCATCACTCGAGGTTGGCGTGGCGTTCGATGAGTTCGTCATTGGACTGGCCCGTCCGTTCGCGCAACAGCACGACGAGGGAGTCGCAGGCCAACCAAGCCAGCTGCTCAAAGAGAGTGCCGACCGGCTGAATCGACCTGGCCGCAGTTGGCTGGTTGTCTGCGCCGAGGCGGGTCTGGCCGGGCAAGGCGAGATGGGCCGAGGCAATCCGGCTCTTCGTACTTGCGGTGGGTGTGGGCGACACGCCGGGTGAGGCTGGTGGGCTGAGGTAGGGGTCGAGGCCCTCAGGATCAGGAGTTACCACACTCCCTGCCCACGAGGACCTCGACGATGAACCAGCCTACGGGCTGCACGACGTGCTGCCACGCGTCCGATGCCTACTGTGACCGCTGCGACCTGTTGGTGGGCCTTCCCGGCCTCCATGTCATCGGGGTCGAGCGCGACCCGGGCCGATTGCAGATCACCGTCGAGTCGCCGTCCACGGTGATGGGCTGTCCCTCGTGCGGGGTCGTGGCCGGCTCCCACGGTCGACGGACCGTGCGTCTGATCGACACACCCTGCTTCGGCGCACCGAACCGACCGTGGTGTGGTGGCGCAAGCGCACCTGGTCGTGTCCCGAGCCGTCGTGTCCGGTGGGGGTGTTCACCGAGCAGGACGAGCAGGTCGCCCAGCCCCGCGCGATGCTCACCACCCGGGCCTGCCGCTGGGCGACCGAACAAGTCCGACGCGAGCACGCCAGCATCGCCGGGCTGGCCCGCCAGTTGGGCACCACCTGGCGAACGGTGTGGACCAGCATCGAGCCGATCCTGGCCCGTGCCGCCGCCGATGAGTCGCGGTTCGCGGGCGTGACCACCCTCGGCGTGGATGAGCACCTGTGGCACCACGTCAGCCCCCGCCGGCGCGGCCCGAAGGAACTCACCGGCATGGTCGACCTGACCCGTGACAAGGACGGACGCGTCCACGCGCGACTGTTGGACCTCGTGCCGGGCCGCTCGGGCACGGTGTACAAGACGTGGCTCGACCAACGCGGCAAGACGTTCAAGGCTGGGGTGGAAGTCGCCACGTTGGATCCGTTCCGGGGCTACAAGAACGCCATCGACGACAAACTCGCCGACGCCACCGCAGTGCTCGACGCCTTTCATGTGGTCGCTCTCGCCGGCCGGGCTGTCGATGAAGTCCGCCGCCGCGTCCAGCAGGAGATCCACGGCCACCGCGGCCGGTCCGGCAACCCCTTGTACGGGATCCGGAACATCCTCCGCTGTGCGGCCGAGCGGCTCACCGACAAGCAACACGCCCGCCTCACTGCAGCCATCGGCGCTGATGAACGGCACGACGCCGTCTACGTTGCTTGGCAGTGCGCCCAGAAGGTGCGGGCCGCGTACGCCCACCCCGACCCGGCTCGAGGACGCGAGCTCGCCGAGCAAGTCGTCGCCGGCTTCCCCACCTGTCCCATCCCCGCGGCGCAGCGGGAGGCACGACCAGATCGCGCGGCTGGGTCGGACCCTGCGCCAGTGGAAGGACGCCTTCCTGGCCTACTTCGACACCGGCCGAGCATCCAACGGCGGCACCGAAAGCATCAACGGTTTGATCGAGCTCCACCGCCGCATCGCCCGCGGCTTCCGCAACCACAACAACTACCGGCTACGGATGCTCCTCATCGGCGGCGGACTCACCCTCGACCCACCGCAGGTATGAAGAGCCGGCAATCCGTCCGATCGGCCCCGCCGGGTCCGTGGTGATGGTCGCCACCGCAGCACCAGCAGTGTTTGCCTTCTCCGCCATGTTGACCAGGCCGGCGGTGCGTCCGGATCCGGAGATCACCACCAGTAGATCGCCCGTCCTGATTGGTGGAGTGGTTGGTTCACCGACGTAACTGACAGTCTGAATCGCCCCGGGTCTGATGGAGGCTCTCGAACCTGTGAAGGATGATGAGAGTCAAGGGAGCACCGAGGAAGTACAGCGTGGAGTTGCAGCAGCGGGCCACGCGGATGGCGGTCGACGCGCGGAAGGACCCGGAGTCGTCGCGTGGGGCGATCAAACGGGTCGCTGATCAGTTGGGGGTGCATCCGGAGGCGTTGAGGAACTGGGTGCGCCAGGCCGAGGTCGACGGCGGGCTGCGGCCCGGCACGACGACCGATGACTCGCAGCGGCTGGCCGAACTCGAACGTGAGGTTCGCGAGTTGCGCCGGGCCAACGAGATCCTGAAGACGTCGGCCGCTTATGTGGGTGATGTCTGTCAAGCGGGGGTTTGATCGAGGCGTTCGAGGAGGTTGGTGTAGACCTCGGCGCGGCGGGTTTGGCCTTTGGCGCAGGCGTCGTCGCGTTGGGCTTGCAGGGTGGGGCGGTGTTCGATGGTGGTGAAGAACATGGTGCAGGACTCGCAGATGGTTTCGTAGCGGCAGTCGAGCTCGATCGGGCGGGCGCAGTAGCCGTTGCCGAGTAGACGCTTGCTTACCTCAGCGTGCAGGCTGGTCATGGCTGGTCCGGCCGCGTCGGCGGGTAGGCGCACACCTGTTGCGCGCTTGGTGCCGGTGGCGCTCTTTGCGACATCTGTCGTGGTGGGTGTGGTCGTGGCGTAGAGGGACTCGATCTTGCGGGTGACGTTGAAGTATTGGTCGGCGACGGTGCGGTCCCCGATCCGGGCGTAGACCATGGTCATGGACAGGTCAGCGTGTCCGAGCAGAGCGGCGATGGCTTCCAGGCTCATGCCGCGGTTGATGGCTTGGGTGGCAAGGGTGTGACGCAGTTGGTGGGGGTGGACGTGGCCGAGCCCGGCACCGGATGCGGCCTTCGCGACGGCCTTGTCGATGCGGGTCGGTGGGATCGGGCGGCCCCGGTCGAGTAGGAGCAGGTCGCTGGCCTGCCAGTCGGGACGGTCGGCGAGCCAGTCGTCGATCAGGGTCTTCAGCTGCGGGTCCAAGGGGATGTACCGGTCGTTGTGGAGCTTGCCGATGGGGGTGCGCAGCCAATAGCCGGTGCCGATCTGGACGACGGCGTCGATGGTGAGGCCGAGCAGTTCACCGCGCCGCATCCCGGTACGGGCCAGGGTCTGCACGATGAGCCGGTCGAGTCGGTTCGGCAGTGCTCGGGCGGCAGCCATGAACGCGGCTGCCTGGGCGTCGTCGAGGAACTTCGGAAGTGGCTTGTCCAGGCGGGGACGGTCGTCGCGGTACACGGGTACCCGGGCGGGGACGTCGTCGTAGCCCCACTCGATGATCCGGGTGAAGAACGAGCGCAGGTGGCCCATGCGCATGGCCAGGGTCGTCTTGGTCAGCGGCTTGCCTCGGTGTCCCGGCCGTGCTGCGAGCCAGGTCTTGTAGCCCTCGACGTGTGCGCGATCGATGTCCGCGACCCGCACCACCAGGTGAACGTCGCCGTCGCCGCCGGGATCGGTGCCGTGCTGGTCGGCGCTGTGGTGGTGGATGAGGTAACCGGCGAACTGGCGGAGCGTGGTGTCGAACAAGGTGACCGACGCCGGGCGTAGTGACAGGGAGCATTGATGCAGGTAGCGACGCATTGTTGCGGTCATGACCGGGGCGTGGGCTTCGAGGTGGTCCCAGTCGACTTCGGCGACGGGCCGGTGAATCCAGCGTCGTCGCTTGTCCGGGGAGGGTGCTTGGCCACGGTGATGCATGAGCGCGTCGAGCCCGAACAGTGGGGTGGACAGTGACTTGTGCGGGATGGCGTCCTTGCCTGCGGTCACGGACTCGAAGAACACTGTTCGTGCCCGCTGGTAGGCGGCGGGGGTGAGCGCGTCGGGACCCGTACCGGCGATCACGGCAATGCGGGACAGGTGGGTCCACATGCGGCCGATCTCTTTGTCGCAGAACCCGAGCTGAGCGGCCTGGCCGTTGAACCGGTCGTACTGGTCGGGATAGGCGGTACGCAGGTAGACGCCCCAGCGGCATCCAGACCCCGTCACGAAGGCAGGATCGACACACAGGCCAGTCGCCACAGCAGCGTGGGCGGCAAACGACATGACCTCGCTTCGTACGGCCCGCCGGGTCATGACGTCGGCCGCGTTCCAAGCGGCAAGAGTGGTGAAACGCCGGTCGAACCCAGCCACGCCCTGGCGGCGGGTCTGGCGGGCTGCGGGCGTCGCGCCGGCCGCGATGTACGCGTCCGCGAACCAGCGCAGCACGTCGACCGCCTCAGCCACAGCACGGTCCGGCGATGACGTCGGCGCCGGGGACGCACTCACTGGGCCTGTAGAGGGGGTCACGACACCGCTCCGTTGTTGTCGTAGATGTCGGCGAGCACGGTCATGGCGTCGCGATACTGGTCGGCGAGCCAGTCGTTGGACAAGTGCAGGTAAAGGCGAGTCGTGTCGAGGTTCGCGTGCCCCGCCTGGGCCTGGATTGCTTCCAGGCTCATCCCAGCCTCACGCAGGCGAGTGAAGCACGTATGACGCAACTCGTGGCACGTCGCATGAGCGAGCCCGGCTCGGCGGCGGGCTCCGGCGAGGACCTCGTCAAGCCCCGCCGCCGTGAGCGGACGACCCCGGTTGGGGCCCTTCAACACCACGAACACGCGCTCGCCGTCGCCGTCGCGTGGCCGCTCGAGGGACAGGTAGGCGTGTAGGTGAGTGAAGAACAACGGATCGACCGGGACGATCCGTTCGTGACCGCCCTTGCCCGCACAGATGAACACGCGCTGGTCGCCTGGCTGGATATCGGTGAACCGCACGCCGAGGACTTCGCAACGCCGTAGCCCGGCGCGCAGCATGAGCGTGACCATCGCCAGGTCCCGTTGCGTGCGCAGCGCGTTCGTCAGCGCGACGGCCTCACCCGGAGCGAGGATGCGCGGCAGACGCTTCGGGGCCCGGACCAGCGGTGCCCCTCGCAGCGACCGTGTCCTAGGGGTGATCGATCGCGGGACGGGCTGGCGCTCGCACACGCCACGCGCGATGAGGTAGTCGAACAACGAGGTCACCGTCGCCAACCGGCGCTTGATCGTGGAGGCCGCCAACCCCTGCTCGCCATCGGACAGGCGCACCACGTTCCCACCACGTCGTGGCTGGCGTTGTGCCTCGATGAACGCCAACACGTCCGCAGTCCCCACGGCCAGCGGCCGCTTACCCACCACGGTAAAGAAGACCTTCAAGTCGAAAGCCTGCGCCGTCACCGAGTTCGGACGCAGCCGCGCCGCAGTGAACCGCAGATACTCATCCAACAGCGCGTCACCCAACTCGGGAGCGGCGCCGCGCGAGCGGGCAAGGACAGGCACGAACAACTCCATCAACAGCTCCAGCCACGAGAACGACGACCACATCGTCGACCCCGTCACGAACCGCCATCCACCCGGAGTCGAGATCACCTACATATCAAGCCTTTCTTCGCGGCGGAGCTCGACCGCCCCTCACCACGCTGATCGACTACATCGACCAGCACAAGGACCGTTTCGGGGTCGAGCCGATCTGCACCGTCCTGACCCAGGCCGGCGCTCAGATCGCCCCGAGCACCTACTACGCGGCGAAGACGCGCCCGCCCTCGCAGCGGGCGCTGGCCGACGCAGCGTTGGATGAGCGCATCAAGGCGACCTACCAGTCGAACTACCAGGTCTACGGGGTGATGAAGATGTGGAAGGTCCTCAACCGCCAGGAGGTCCGAGACGAGCACGGCCAGCCCACGGGAGTGCGCTACCCACCGGTCGCGCGCTGCACCGTGGCGCGCAGGATGAAGGCGCTGACCGGCGCGATCGCCGGTGACCACAAGCGACCCCGCACGACCCTGCCGGCGAAGGACGTACACCCTGCCGATCAACTCAACCGTGACTTCACCGCCCCAGCGCCGGACAACCGTTGGGTGGCCGACATCACCTACGTCCCTACCTGGGCCGGGTTCGTCTACGTGGCGTTCGTGATGGACCTGTTCTCCCGCAGGATCGTCGGATGGCGGGTCGCCGGCTCACTCCACACCGACCTGGCCCTCGACGCGCTTGAGCAGGCCATCTGGCAACGTCAGCGCGACGGGCGCGTGCTGACCGGTCTGGTCCACCACGCCGACCGCGGCGTTCAGGGCGGATTCAACTGGTCGTCGCAACGCGTTGTTGTGTGAGTGATTCTAGATGTTGGTTCCAGACTTCGGCGGGTGTGCGCCAGCCGAGTCTCTTGCGGGGGCGTGTGTTGAGAGCGTGGGCGACGGCGGTGAGGTCCTCTGGTCCCCACCTAGCCAGGTCGGTTCCTTTGGGGAAGTACTGGCGCAAGAGCCCGTTGGTGTTCTCGTTCGTGCCTCGTTGCCAGGGGCTTCGGGGGTCGGCGAAGTAGACCTTGAGGCCGGTGTCGATGGTGAACTGGGCATGGGCCGACATCTCCTTGCCGCGGTCCCAGGTCAGCGACCGTTTGAGCTCGTCGGGCATGGATGCCAGCGCCGCCGCGAGCGCCTTGTTCATCGAGGTGGCCCCGTAGCCTGACAGAGCGGCCCCGTTCTTGACGATTGGCTGTTCGCGCCATCCGTCTTCTCGCGGGAGATGGACCAGGGTCGTGAAGCCCGTGGTGCGCTCGACGACGGTGCCGATCGCTGACCTGTTGGTCCCGATGATCAGATCCCCCTCATGGTGGCCTGGGATCGCCCGGTCCTCGGCCTCTGCAGGGCGCTCGCTGATCAAGACTTCCTGGGTTACGTGGGCCCAGGCCACACGTTTCGATCTGGCCCGGGGCATCCGCAGGGCCCGCCCGGTGCGCAGGCAGAGGATGAGTTCCCGGTTCAGCGCGCCCCTGGCCTGGATGAACAAGGCCTGGTAGATCGCCTCGTGGCTGATCCGCATGGACTCATCATCGGGGAAGTCGACCTTGAGCCGGTTGGAGATCTGCTCGGGGCTCCACGCTCTGACCCATCGACGATCTTCACGGTGTGGCTTGTTCAAGCCCTTCCATTCCCGCTCCGTGGGGCCAGCGACGGTCACGCCGCTCGGCAAGCGGATCTGACCGGAGAGCCGATCTTCGACGTAGCGAAGCAGCCGCTGATTGCTCACGAGTTTCGCGGTCTTGGGCCGGCGGGCGTACAGCTCCGCCTTCCACTGAGCCACCGAGGCCCGGTACTCGAGCTTCCCGCTTCTGGTCGCCGCGTTCCGGCGCAACTCCCTTGAGATCGTCGACGGACTCCTCCTGAGCGTGGCGGCGATCTCGCGGACGCCTTTGCCGAGCGCTCTCAGGATCGCGATCTCCTCTCGCTCCGCGAACGACAGGTACCTGCCTGACGGGGCAGGCCAGGAGTACGGCGTCATCCCGCCAGCATGACGGAACCACCGCTGCCCCACGGCCTGAGCCACGCCCACCGCCTCGGCGGCCTCCCGCGGCAACTTCCCCGTGGCCACCTCGTCCCAGAACTCACGCTCCTTCGCGCGGTGGTGACCCGGATGCCCCGGTGACCGCATCGGCCCACGCTTGGCAACCTCCGTCTCCCACATCGACGGTCGACCCACGACACCCTCCTGACCTCAGGTGTTGCGACGACCGGTTGAACCTGCGCAGTACCGAGCTATCCGCTACACCGAACGCCTTGAGGAACTCGGCATCGTCGCTTCCGTCGGATCCAAGGGCGACTCCTACGACAACGCCGCCGCCGAGGCGCTCAACAGGGTCTTCAAGACCGAACTGATCCGTCGCCAAGGCCCGTGGCGCACCCTCGAGCATGTCGAGCTCGAGGTCCTGAGATGGGTCGACTGGTACAACACGACCCGACCTCACACCTGGTGCGACTACCTCGCACCCGCCGCATACGAGCACGCCTACGATGCTGCCCAGAACCCTTCGACAGCGACTGCCGCCGAAGCACACACGACTCTCCACTGAACCCGGGGTGGTTCAGATGGTGGACCTGGATGAACTGGACGAGCTCGTGGTTGCGAGCGCCGGCGGCCTCAAGACCCTGGCTGGGTGACCGCATTGCAGGTGTCGGCTTCGTGGGCACAGACCCGTCAGATCGAGGGATGCTCGGTGCCGAAGATGGGGTCAAGGAGTGCTGCGACCAAGGCGATCTGATCGTCGAGCAGCGCCTCCGAGACTGCTTCGAGCCGCTGTCTGCGTCGCCAGGCGGCCCATTTGACCTGGCCGATGGCGCCGTAGCCCTCGAGGTGCTGGCTGATGGGTTCAAGGGTGACCTGGCGGTACTGGGCGACGGCTTCCGCAGCCCGGCGCAGTTCGGCTACATCGACGCCGGCCTGAGCGAGTTGCACAATGTCGATGTAGTCGCGCCAACGAGTGCTGGTGATACCTCTCTCGAGAATGGTCACGCCCTTCTCTGCAATGGATGTCTCGGCCGCGTAGCCCAGCACTTCGATGGGTTCGCCGATGACGCGGGGAATCTTGACGAGCTGAGGTGGGGGAACCACCGGGTCGCCTGTGGACACATCCCAGGTGAGGCTCCCAGCCCAGGATGCGATAGATGCTTGGGCTCGGATGCGGAAGCCGGGGTAGTCGCCCTCTTCGCGGATCTCCTGGATCGTGATCGTGTCAGGGTGGATTTCGACTCCGTCGGGCACGTCAGCGGCTGCGGCGTCCCTGAGGACGGTGGATAGGTGCTCTGCTGTGACGTCGGCGCTGACCGCGTTGGCGTCGATGTCCTTGGTGGGGCGACGCGCGCCATAGGCGGTGAGCAGGATGCCGCCCTTCAGGATGAAGTCTGGAGCGTGCTCGGTCCGGCTGAGCCGGTCGAGGAATGATTCAAGGAGATGCCGAGTCAGAAGCTCCTGCGTGGGCGCCGACTGGCCAGTCTTGTCCGCCGTCGAACGAGCTGCAGCTCTCAGCTTCCGCAGCACATCTTGGCCGGTGGTCATGTCAGCGTCTCCAAGGCCGCGATGAGGGGGCCCTGCGAGCGGGGGAGTTGCCTCGCGAGTGCGATGAGGCGGTTGGGCTTGCCTCCGCGGCGTAGCCACTCTTTGAGGGCTTCGAGGGGGAGCTCGTAGCCGATCGTGCCCCTCAGTCGGAACGCGTCGACGATGGATCGCTCGGGGGTGTAGAGCCCGATCGTCTGGTCTGTGCCGGGGATGGGTACCTCGTCTCGACCCAGATCGAAGGTTGCCGTGTGGAAGCGGTGCCAGGTGATTGCCGAGGTGCCGGCTGGGATGCGTGCTTCCCGGTGGATGGCCACATTGAGCGTGGCGGGGATTTCGTCTGTGAGGTCATGGCGGGCCAAGGCAGAGGTGAGGCAGATCGTGGCCTCTGGGCGCCGGCTGGCGGCTTCGATCCATTCCCAGTCCGCGTTGTTGGCGTCGGCGGGCAGGTAGATTCCACGTGCGATGCGTTCCAGTGTGCCGTCGCGGGCGGCACGGTGGAGGGTGCTTCGGGACATCCCCTGCTGCCGCGCGGTGGCGGGTGTGAGTGGTGCCATGCCCGGCGCCCTCCTTATCTGAAACAAAACGTATCCCGATAAGTCTATGTGAGGACGGTTTGTTTCACCACGTCTCAGGGGTGCCCACGGCGACGTATGGGCGCTCTGACGGTGCGGGCCGTCATCGACGGGGACCTGCGGAGTGTCGTGATGGACGTCGTAGGAGTTCGGGCCGCGGCCGGGATGTTGGCTGATCGACGTGCGGCTCGACGGCGTAGGCCACCGACGGCTCGGCGTCCGCCTGGCGCTGCAGGATCCGCCAGTAGAGGGCCGCGGCGGGTCGCTCTGCGGGGAGTGGTCCCTCTGCCAGCGCGTTGGCGACGAGGGCCCCAGCTGGGATCCCGCGTCCGCCGAGCAGAGCGAGGTGCCTGGCCAGCCCGGTGACGCCGGGGTCGTGGTCCAGGCCCTGGCCCAGGGCGCGCAGTTGCGCGACGTCCAGGCTCGGCATCGCGGTCAGGAGTTCCCTGTCGAGCTGGTCCTGGTAGTGCCGCGCGGCTCCGGCCTGCGCGCGTCCTCCGGTGGGGTGGCGGTCCTCCGGGTCGACGTCCGCGGCGGCTCGCCACACGGCCACATCGCCGAGCAGGTGCTCTGGGAGTTCCGTGTCGCTGGGTGCCCAGCTCGGGGTCGGGGCCTGCAGCGCGTCGAGGCGGACCTGTGCGGCGATGGTGGTCACGTGCTGGGCGCGTGCGGTGAGGTAGGGACCCCAGCGTTCGTCGTCGGCAACGGAGGCAGGGATGCGGGGGAGCCAGGGGAGGGGCCCTCCCGTGCGTTCGGGGATGAGCGTGGCCAGGAAAGCTGCAGGGTCTGCAATGTCCTCGAAGCGGTGGCCGGCTGCGATCCGGCGCAGCTCATCGAGCGGCGCTTTACCGTCGGTGGCCGCGAGGAGCCGGTGCCGCAGAGTTGGCCAGGCGTTGGCGTCGGTGAGCCCTGGTACGACATCGTCGGCTCCATGCTCGAGGATCTCCAGCTCGGGGGCGTGGCGATGCTCGAGGGCGACGGTCAGCGCGTCGCGGTACCGGTTGACTGCGTCCGCGAGCCGCACGGCCGCGTCGTGGGCGTGCGCAATTTCGCTGGTGACGGAGCGGGCGGCGCCGTCCCGGGCGAGTACGGATTCGAGGATCTCGACGGCGGTGGGCGGCCGCAGCGTCTCCGGCACGAAGGCGGAGTGTGAGTCACCGTGCCCGACGGTGGTGACGTAGCTGTGGTTCGCCTGCCGCCCTCGGGTCATGGCGACGTAGAGAAGTTGGCGGGTCTCCGTGCCGCTGAGGACGGTGTGGGCGGTGTCGACCGTCGAGCCCTGGGCGGTATGGGTGGTGGTGGCGTAGCCGAGTTCCGTTTGGTCGGCGACGTAGGCAGCCGGTAGCCACGCGCGGTGCCCGGTGGTGCGGTGCCGAACCAGGAGCCCACCGTCGCGGTTGACGGTCTGGACGATCCAGCGGTCGCCGTTCATGACGAAGCCAGTGGTGGAGGTCCGGAGGCGTCGATCGTTGCGCCTGGTGAGGATCACATCGCCGACGCCTGCCAAGTTTCCGTCGGACAACGGCACGCCGCCGGCATCCTCGCCCGCGAGCACCTGGCGGGCACGGCGGTTGAGTTCCGCGACGTCCTGCCGGGTGCTGGCCAGCATCAGCGAGTCGAGGCCACGGTCGGTGTCGGCCTTCCACGCTTGAAGCGCGCCGTCCAGCGCCGTGTCGGAGCTGCCCGCATGGATACGGCCATGGTCGAGGTACCAGCCCAGCGCGGTGGGGTCCCCCTGCCGGAGGGCGAGGGAGGCGGCCTTCTCCCCATCGTTGACGAAGCGCAGCACCTCGTCGAGCTCGACGGCGCCGTGCACGCGGCGCAGGTCGCGCAGCACGCCGCCGGCGCCGATGGCGGATAGCTGCCGGTCGTCGCCGATCAGGCGGACGGAGGCGCCTCGGGGGAGGGCGAAGTCGAGGAGCTCGGCGAGGGAGAGAGTGTCGGCCATTCCTGCCTCGTCCACGATGATCAGTGTCGCCACATCCACCTCGTCGGTATCGCCGTGGTGGAGGTCCCAGAGCAGTTTGGCGATGGTGGTGGCGTCACCCGTCGCCTCTGCGAGGACCGCGGCCGCGGCAGCCGACGGCGCCAGGCCCAGGACTCTGCCGCCGGACTCCTCCCAGGCCCGGGTGAGGACACGCATCGCGGTCGTCTTCCCCGTGCCCGCGGCGGCCAATCCGAGCTGCAGTTGGGCCCCGCTGGTGGCCATGGCCCGCACCAAGCGTGCCTGTCCGTCGTTCAGAGAGACGCCGTTGGCGGTCGACTCCAGCAACGCGATCTCCACCGCGAAATCGGGAGCCCGACGGCCCGCGGAGAGCGAGCCGGCTGCCACGATTCGCCGCTCCGCGTCGAGCACGGCCTGCGAGGTGTAGAGGCGAGATCCTGCGACCTCGTACATTGAGGAGCCGTCGACTCGGCGCAGCTCTGGGGGCTCTTCGATCCCGTCCCCGACGACGGTCAAGGGAACCGAGATGGCGAGTGCTCGGTCGAGGAGTTCCGTGGTGAGGAGTTCAGCCTGACCCGAGGTGGTGGCGAGTTCGCGGGACCGCCGGGACGCCTCACCGCGCAGGTGCCAGACCTGCCACGAAGCCCGCGACCGGGCGACCCGGTCCACCACTTCACCCGCCACGCGGTCCAACAGGACCTCCGTGATGTCGACGCGCGACGTAGTGGCGCGACCAAGCGAGTGGGTGAGGGTGCGCCCGATCCCTTCCACGCCGATCGCTGCTTCTGCCTGTGCCCGCCAGGTTCTGCGTTGCTCCACATGCGAGCGGGGTGGGTGCTTCGCTTCCCTGGTTTCGAGGGTGGCCTGCTGGGCCAGCCGGATCGCTTCCGCCGGCGTGGGAGGACGATCATGGCGCGTCTGAAACTCAGCCGCAAGCTCCGACTGACGAGACTCGATCAGCGCTCTGCGTGAGGACCACAGTTCCACCAGCTCGGAGGGAATCCCGACAACCTCCCGGACCGCTCGTCGCTCCAACGTTCCGGGCTCGCGTTCGACGAACTCGAGCCCGAGCGCCTCACGCAGGTGCGCCTCCAGCTGCGTGTTGTACGTCTCGCTCACGGCCACCCGGGCCTGGTAGATGAGGCGGCCATCGATGGAGCGCCACTTCCCGTCCAACCCCTGCACCTTGTTCGCAATCGCGACGTGGGTGTGAAGGTTCGGATCGCCGGCGCGGGAATCGCGATGTGTGAATGAGGCTGCGATGAGGCCGCGGACATCGATCTGCCGCACACCCGCGTGACCGGCGCGCGAGTACAACGCCTCGTCCTCCAGGAAGCGCAGCGCGTCGTCGACCGCTGCGTCGTGGGCCCGTTCGATCGCCTCGGCGACGTCACGCGGGGCGATCGCCCAGAGTGCCGAGACCGACTTCACCGGAGTGAACGTCATGTCGAATCCGGCGCACGCAGTCGACGGTTGCCGGCTCAACCGGGACACCTCCGCGGCCAGTTCTGGGGCCGTTGGCAGGCGGCCGATGCGCGCCTCGAACGTCTCCCTCGCGACGTGATTCACGATGTCGGCTCGGACGTCGGTGGGCACCGTTGCCGTTGTCGGCACCCCCTCCGAGACGCGCCATGCTGCGGTGCGCTTCTCCACCTCCAGGCGGAACTCGTTGACCGCCCCGTGCACAGGGAAGGGCTGGCCGAGGCGGGCAGCCTCGGTGACCATCGCCTTTGTCGCGTCGCTCGGCAATGCGGACAGGCGGGCCTGCATGTTCGGGTGGAAGCCGGCGCCGAACAGGGCACTCATCTGCTCCGCTGTGACGACGTCACCGACGGAAAGGTCGCCGAGGCCCGCGAGCCCACGGCCGCGCCACGACCCGGGTGCCTCGCCGCGTTCCGAGTAGTAGGAGGCCAGCGTCGCGTGGCCCTTCTCCGTCGTGTCGTGCGCAGCAACTTGCCGGGTCAGGTAGTCATACCCCGACCCAGCGGTGAGCTTGTGCAACGACACAACCATGCCCACTAGAACCCCGGACTCGGCCGCCTAACGCGCACAGACCCTCCGAAGGTGCAGTGGGTGTGTGCGACTTCACAGCGGGGTACGTGGCTGAGCGGGCGGGAGACCGGACTCCGCACGAGTCTCGAGGGGTGAGGTGGGGCCGGCTCAGCGTGGATGGGTGGAACTGGCTCCGGGAAGGGACCCGGACTCTAGGGGCCGTCCGCGAGCCTGCATCATGACGATGAGGACCCAGAGAGTGGAGCCGCCCTGCGTCACGGCTGCTCGAAGTCGTGGCCCCTCGCATCATGACCTTCAATGCCCCGGTGTCTGGATCGCACGTGGTGTCGATAGGCTCAACTCCAACAGTAAAGGGGGCTCACTTGTTCAAGAATTTCGCCGCGCCAATCGCGACACTACTCACGCTCGGCCTCACGGCCTGCAGCGCCAACGGTTCACCCGAACCAGCCCCGACGGTGACGGTAACTGCAACAGCCACAGTCACGCAGACTGTCGCTCCATCGGTGCAGCCAGCGTCTACCTTGGAAGAGACTCCCCCGAGCTCCACCGCCCAGATTGGGATGGTGTGGGCGTCTCGGGTGGACCCGGGGCGCATCAACCAACCCATCGATAGCCAGCCGACCTTCGACGGCGGTGATGGGATAGCGGTTCGCATCGAGAACCTTCTCTACGTTGACACAGCGGTCTCCGGCGACTTGGCGGATGAGTGTGCCGACGAGATCAGACTCTTTGGTACGGCCAGTGACACACACTGCCTCTACGTTCAATGGTCGTTCGATGTGCCGGCAGACTATGAGGGTGATGCAGCAGGGTTGACGCCTGGACCACTTCTCACGCCCGCTGGGCGCCAGATTGACCAAGCCAGCATCACAGAAGGCGTGCCAGGTGCGAAGAACGTAGTCATGAGCGCTTACTACCCCGGAGGCGAGCCCGGGTCCACCCTCCGGTGGGAGATTGGCAGCAACGAGGGAGAGTGGGAACCCCTCCAGTATGAGGTTCCGGACTCGGACGGCTTCCTCCCCCTCAACTTCGACTGAGTCACAGAGGGCTTCCGCAGTACGAATGGCCAGGGCGGAAGATCCTGCTGGGGTTTCCCGCTACTGGATCATCTCTCGACGATCGGTTTCGGCGAGTTTCGAGCCCCTGAGGGCAGCCTCGAAGACTATGTGTCCGGAGCAGGCATAGCAGCCCGCTACGAAGCGCTCACCGGACAAGCCACAACCGCCCGAGAAGTGGCCGCCCGAGCCCAGGGCGGGGCACAAGTAGCGCTCAACCTGCTGCAAACAGCCGGCGAGGCACTCGGCGACGCATTGGCAGACCTTGCGGCCGTCCTCGACCCCGAACGAATCATCATCGGCGGAGGATGGGGCGCCGCCGACACACCCTTAGCGAGCACCGCACACGCGGTCTATGCACGCCGCACCGGGCGCAGAGCCGACGCGGCCCGCCTTGTCCCCGCGTTGCTCGGACAGCGATCAGGCCTCCTCGGCGGCGGCGCGGCAGGAATTCGCGCTCTCACCCAGACTGGATCTGGGTGCGTGGACTCCGCCCGGATCCACTGGAGCTGAGTCGCTGAGGCCTGTTGGCCCTGCGCCGCAAAGATCCCGTAGGCGCCAGCCTCCGTGCCGCGGATAGCGGCATCACCGGATGTTGGTGGGCGCCGCTTTCGGCGCGTCGCTGGAATGAATGGCCCGGCGGATCCCGCATCCCAGCGCCAGGCACTTCGGAGGCGAGGCTGATGCGGCCGCCGCCGACCTGACCCACCTCCGTGGGAGAGTCGATCACTATCAGGTCGAAGGCATCGGCTGAACAGACCCCATCGAGAGGACCGGGCGCGAGCAGAACCATGACTGAGTATGCAGAGACATCACCCGGCCTTGCGATAGTCGCTCTGCTGCTGCTCCCCACGCTGGTCATCGCTTGCACAGTGGCTGGCATGGTGTCCCTGCGGCGCGTTGGCCTAGGCCTACGGCGGTGGCGACTCGCCCTGGCAGGAGGCCTCCTCGGGCTCACGGTCTTCGTGATCATGCTCTGGGCTCCTGTAGTGCCGCAGGAAACGGGCGTCGACCTGTACTGCGATCAAGCCTTCCTGGCCATCACCCTGCACGGTTCATCAGGCAATGCCTTCCCGAAGTGGGCCGTCATGTGCCGATCGGCCGCCGTTGGGCACCTGGTTGTCAGCTCCGGACTTACCGTCGCGTGGTTGGCATGGTGCCTACTTCAGACGGTCAGTGGTCGGAGGCGCTGAGCGGATTCCTGATGTCCCGCGTGAGTGCCCGCACCAGCTAGAAGGCTTGTGCTGTGCCGCCTCGACCGCCAAGTCCGCGGCATGACCGGATGTTGATGGGCGCCGGTTTCGGCGCGTCGCTGGAATGAATGGCCCGGGGGCCAGCCGATCCCGCATCCCAGCGCCCGGCGCTTCGGAGGCGGAGATGATGCGGCCACCGCAGACCTGACCCACCTCCGTGAGAGAGTCGATCACTATCAAGTCGAAGGCACCGACTGAACAGACCCCATCGAGAGGACCCTGCGCGAGCACAACCATGACTGAGTGTGCGGATACATCACCCGGCATTGCGATAGTCGCACTGCTGCTGCTCCCCACCCTGGTCATCGCTTCTACGGCGGCCAGCCTGGTGTCCCTGCGGCGCGTGGGTCAGACCCGACGGCGGTGGCGGCTCGCCGTGATGGGAGGTCTGCTGGGGCTGATCGTCTTCGCCATCATGCTCTGGGCTCCTGTGGTCCCGCAGGAAACGGGCGTCGACCTGTACTGCGATCAAGCGTTCAGGGCCATCACCCGAAATGGTTCATCCGGCAATGCCGTTCCGCAGTGGGCCGTCATGTGCAGATCAGCCGCAGGTGAGCACCTAGTTGCCGGTGCCGGACTTACCGTCGCGTGGTTGGCATGGTGCCTAGTTCAGACAGTCCGCGGTCGGAGGCGCTGAGCGGATTCTGGTGTCCCGCGTGAGTCCCCGCATCAGATAGAAGGCTTGTGCTGTGCGGCCTCGACGACTCCTCTGAGCGTGGGTTTTCCAGGCAGGTTCACTACCAGACAGCCGCGCCAACAATCGCTCTAGCTCCGCTGGCTGGGTTCGTACGCACTCCATTTCGGGCGCTTGAGTCAAGTTGTTGAGTTGGCCTGCTCCACGTTCCCGCTCAGATGCCTGCGATGCTCGGGCCCGTGCGTCCAGGCTCCCAGAGCTCCCAGCCGACCTTCGTCCCGAGTTCCCCGAGGCATCCCTGGACGCCCAGCCGGTGCACACAGAACCACCAGGTCTCCAGCTCGCCTGCGATGCGGCGGCGCAGGCGAGATTGGTATCGCTCGTGGGCCTCGTTGTCGTTGAAGGGGACGCCGTTGAACTCCGGCTCCGTGTCCCGGAGCCTCTGTTCGACACGCTCCCAGTACTGGGCAGGCGCCACATCCTCTTGGGGCGAGTCGGTCGCGAGGATGTCGAGGTGGTGGAAGCGTCCTGACTTGCCGTACCGAGAGAACGTCTCGAAGATCAGCGGCAGCGTCTGGCTGTCGCGGATGCGAGTAGCGAGCGTCGCGGCGTAGCCGCCGCTCTTCGCCTTCGACAGGCCGCCTTGGAGCGCTGCGGACAGGCGCTGATCGAGCGTCTCGAGGTCGTGTCCCCAGCCCCTCAGTGTGGCCTGGGTCGGCCACGCGCCGACGAGCTCGACCTCAGCGCAGCCGAGCATGATCTTCATAGCCTTCTCGACGCCGATGCTGCCCAGCGTGAACACTGCGTCACCCTGCAGTGAGATGTAGCGCATCCCTCGGATGGCCTCGATGCAGTCTCTCAGAAGGTTACGAGCCGACGATGCCTCTGCCAGCAGGGCGAACCCCTGTTGCTGGGATAAGGCTGGGTGCAGACCCGGAGGGCGTATGGGCGAGGCGCTGGTCATGTGTGGGTTTATCCCTGAGCGTCGGGTGGATCAATTGAAGTGGAAGGTGCGGTAGGACGACCCCACATTAAAACGACGCCCTTCCTTCCGGCGCTGCAGGTAGCCCGAGATGGTGTCGACGTCCTCTCCGCGCATGCCCAGGTCATGGCACCTGGCACGGATCTGCTCCACCGTGACTGACACCCAGCGGTCGGGCCGGTTCATCATGTCAGCCTTGAGCTTGTCCTCCTCATTCCACTTGAGCCCCGCGGAATAGCCGGCGGCCATCGCCGCAATATGCCTGAGGATGGCATCAACGTCCTCGGGAAGCGGGGCAACTGCAGGACGCTGCGGTGACGACGGCTCGATCCTGTTCCCCGGAAGCAGCTGCACCGGGTTCATGTGGGAGATCCATTCGGCGGTCTCATCAACGCTCCACTCGATCACAGCGATCGCATCGGCGTCCACGTTCCAGACGTCATTCAGATGCTTGCGATCGGGCCACGCCTGGAGGACCCGGTGGCCGCTGTAGTAGCCGCCGTGGTGCCCGCGCCAAGCGTGGTGTTGCACACCGGGTTGAGCGATCAGCCGAGCGATGCTAGCACTCTCCACAGCTCGCTGTGGGGTTACGACTACCACAGGCCCGCCAGGTTGGGAGAGCAGCCACTTCACAGCCCGCAGGTTCTGGGCTTCGCGGGAATCATCCTCGCCGAGTCGCGAGATCGCGACGGGAACGTCAGGCACGGCCACTTCTCCTTGCGTTGCATTCGTTATCGCAGCATATCGAGGAGGTCCGACAAGTCGGCTCGAGCGGAACCCGGGAGGCGACGGTCGCGACCACGAGCGCTCGCACGGCCAGGCCTTCACCGAGCTCCTCAACACCAAGCTGGTATACCTGTCCCGCAGGGGCGGGTTCCTGGTGCTCGACGAGCCCGAGGCCGGGCTCTCGTTCATGACCCAGATCAAGCCGGCCAACCTCCTGGCGGAACTACGCCACGACGCCATCCAGGTGCTGATGGCCACCCCCTCCCCGAATCCTCCGCCACCCAGGCGCCCGAATCATCGAACTAGACGAGGACGGACTACAGATCCGTGCCTGGAAGGACCTGATGACCGTGGCGCTGTACCGGCGGTTCCTCGCCGACCCCGGCTACTTCGGCATGGAATGAGCACGCGCCACCGCGGAGGAGCCATCCGCTCCAATCGCGGCAGTTGCGGATGTTCGGCAATTGCTCAGTTCTCTGCCTCTGCGGCAGGAGACTTCAGGGCGGCGTGGTGGCCCTCATCCTCGGCCCGGCGCCACTCGTGAAATGGGGTCAATGAGACCTTGCCGCGCGTCGGTGACAATTTCCCGCTTGCCAACTGACGCACGACGTAGTCCAAGTAGGTGATGCTGATGTCCCACCAATATGGGTCGTGGGGGGAACGGGGTTCGTCCCTCAGGTGAGGGCTGAGAGCGTAGCCCGCTGCACCACCGAGGTAGTTACCCGCGGCTTCCCGCACGGAGTGGCCGACGGCTCCAAGGGCAGGGATGGTGCCGGCGTACCGCCTGCACTCACGGTCGACGCTAGAGATCCGTTCCGAGATCGCCTCGGGATCCGGATCTTGGCGAGCAGCAGCCCAAACCGCAGTACGCAGGTCTTGGATGGCGTCAACGACTGCATCGGTCGCCTCTGCTGTCCGGTCCAAACGCCTGGCCCAAAGATGCTGGCGCGCGGACACGATGAGGGAGCCGAGAGAAACGACGGCCGAGAAGGCCGAGACGGCTAGTGAGAGATCCACGTCTCTAGCGTGCCCCCGGGGACTGACAATCCTCGCAATCGGGGGGCGCGCTGCGCCTCTAAGGGCGGCAGATGAGTGCGTTACGAGCAGATTAGAGGACGCCGCCGAGACTCTGCACCAAGGAATCTTGTCCTCACTAGAGCGGCGTACTCGCGTCTCGCGGACCAACCGTTGAGAGGAAGCCTCCGACTGGAGAACACTCTCTTCTGATGACCTGGCCTTGAACGAGAGCTTGGACAGAATTCAACAACTGGCATGACCATCGGGCACGTTGGCCGAGCTCACTGAGCCATTGGCGCCGATTCTCGTACCACGACCTCAAGGCCTGTACCCCCTCCATCGATGACTTTACTCGTCGTCGCTTGTGGGAGAGCAGGTGATGTCTCCGATTGGTTGATCGGGTTGTCCTTGGTGCAGTGCATCGGCGGTGAATTCCTCGGTGACCAGGACGTCGACGATGGCGTCGTTCCGGCTCAGCTCGCCGCCACCACCACCAAACCAAGTGCCCACCAGTTCTATCTCCCGGTGCTGATTGCTGCCGCGAAGGATGATTGGGCCACCGAGGCTCTTAAGCGCCTTCTCGCCGGTCACCGTTACCGCGAAGCCTGCTTGTCGCAAATGCGCCGCGGCGGCGGCAACGGCCGTATCGTCGCCGCCCGCGGAATAGACATGCACCTGGACATCTGCGGTGGTCTGTCGCGGCGGCCGGACGCAGTGGCCCGTGGCGACGATCTCGGACCGCATCCGTTCGAGCAGCTCGGGGCTCGGTCGCCACTCCATCAGTCCCTCGCCCGTCGGCTCGTACCAGTTGAACCTGCCGTCTTCGACCGAGCCGACGAGTGAACGGACATCCCCAGCAGCAGTGCGCAACGCGAGGCCATGCGCGTTCGTGGCCGAGATGCCTGGTAGCAGTCCGAGAAGAAAGGCATTCATCTGCAGCTCTGACACAATGTCGACAGTCAGGTCACTTGAGAAGGCCACCTGCACAAACGAGGTGCCGCCGGGGTTCTCCGAGACACAGAAGAACGCGCCGGTGACATCAGGTAGCACTGCTACCGTCTGCTTCCACTCCACGCGGTCAGCGCAGGCGGTGACCGACGGCTCTGAGGTCGGCGTCGCTTCGGCCGGTTCAGTGGTGGACTCGGCGGGGGTGGCCAGGATCGTCGGCTGAGGGACATTGAGGAGGAGCATTCCTACGCCGACCACTGCTACCGCAGCCGCGCCCGCTACGACACCGGATGTCCGCACGCGACGACGACGGTGCTCCGTTCGCACCTTCGGGCCCCACCCCGACGCCTCGGGCGGCGTTGGCACCAGCCCGTCCAGCTCATCGGCAAGGTTGTCTCTGGTCATGAGTGCATGTCCTGTTCCAGTAGGTGTGGTGACCGCCGGAGGGCCACGAGGCCCCGACGTGCGTGGGATTTGACGGTGGACGTGGGCATCTGGAGGAGTTCCCCCACCTCGATCACCGTCATGTCTTCGAAGTAGCGCAGGACCAGTACCGCTCGCTGAGAGCGTGGCAGGCTGAACAGCGCCCGGCGGAGGTCCGACGCCTGCATCGGGGGGTCGTCGCCGACGTCGGCAACAGTGTCCGGTTCAAGCACGCTGGGCATCTCACTGCGCCAGTGGCGCCGCCGCCGCCAGGAGACGAACGTGCGGAAGAGCGTGGTCCGCACATAAGCCTCGAAATGCCGTTCGCTGTCGAAGGCCGCAAACCGGCCATACGTGCGGAGCAAGGCGGCCTGAACCAGATCCTCAGCATGGTGGACATCCCCAGTCAGCAACCATGCGGAACGCCAGAGCTCGCCGCCGCGTTCAGTGACATACGCGTCGAAACGTGCGGCGGCATCACTCGAAGGGGGCCCATTGTCTGCCTGCATGCTTACCTAGACGCTTTCATGACACCGAAGGGTTGCACGCGAACGCGTTCAGCGCACGCCACGCGTGGTCAGTGGGCTACCGCCGATCAATCGGAGTCACGTCGCCACGCCGCGGCGACCGGCCTATGCCGGCCCTCAGCGCCTTCGCGGATGTGGAGGCAGAAGCCAAGTCAAAAGAGTGCACAGGAGGGCAAGTCGATGTTGCTTGCGTCATGCTCTTGGTACACCAAAGCGATAGCTCGCAGGCATTGCTCCGTCTTCAACAGCCGGGTCTGCTGCGTGGACAGATAACAACCTCAACTGGCCCGCGCGAGCTGTCCCAACAACCTTGGCGTCTGCCGCTCGCGCACTCGGTGTCGAGATTCTGCACCATCCGCAGATCGGCATGAGCGCGCGAGCCGGCTCATGGCTCTCGGCTGGCGCGGGCGGTTCTTGAGGCTAACCGAGCCCGCGAGGGTGGTGTGGTCAGGGGCTACAAGGATCTGCTGGAGCCCATGGGCCGCTCAGCAGCAGTTCGGGTCGCGGGACAGAGCGGATCGGGACGCTGCGCGCGTGGAGGAGGAGAAGTGCCAGAGCCGGTTGTGTGGTGCCGGGAGTCCGCGAATCGTCTGGCTCGTAGCACACTCGCAGCACGGCGCTGCCTTCTCCTCGGTAAGCTCCTAGTCAGCAGCGTTTAGACAGGGGTTCGAGTCCCCTATGCTCCACTCCTCATCCGCCCTTGTCAGGCCCTTTTCTCGAGGACTTCGGTTGGCGTTTCGGGAGCGACCTGGGTCCCGTCATCACCCACCCTGGTGACTCGCATTGCGCACGATGTGGCCACCCGGGGGCGAGTGCCGGCCGTGAGTGACGACCAGGAGTTAACAGGCTCATCACAATCCAGGGTGTAGTCGGGGTCTGAATCCGCCGGTCTCGAGCAGTGATCTGGCGATGTAGTTGGTGAGGTTCCGGAAGCCGAGTGCTGATCCGCGGAGATGTTCCAGGCGGCCGTTGAGGGCCTCGGTGGGACCGTTCGAGGTGCCGGGCCGGTCGAAATAGGCCAGCACGTCGTCGGCTCGCTTCTTCAGCGTTCGGCCGAGTGTGATCACCTCGCTCAACGCGGCGGGGACGCCCTGGCTGACCGAGGCGATCAGGCTGGTCATCAGGGCCCGGCCTCTGGTCCGATCGGGTTCGCGGTAGGCGGCGATCATGCGTTGGTAGATGCCCCAGGTGGCTTCGACCTCGACATGGTCATCGCCGGCGAACAGGGCGGTGAGCCGGTCCTTCTGTCGGTCGGTGAGGAGGTCGGTGCCGGTGTGGAGGGTGCGGCGCGCCGAGTAGAGCGGGTCGCTGGTGCGGCCTCGGTGTCCGTGGATGGCTTGTTGGACGCGTCGGCGGCATCGGTCGAGGGCGTCGCCGGCGAGGCGGACCACGTGGAAGGGATCCATGACGGCGGTCGCGTCGGGCAGCTCTTCGGCGGTGGCGGTCTTGAACCCGGTGAACCCGTCCATCGCGACGACCTCAACTCTGTCGCGCCATGCCTGGTCGCGTTCGGACAGCCACTGCTTGAACGCCTGCTTGGAGCGCCCTTCGACCATGTCGAGCAGCCTGGCAGGCCCTGTCCGGGTGCGGATGCCGGTCAGGTCGATGATGACGGTGACGTACTTGTCACCGCGGCGGGTGTGGCGCCACACGTGCTCGTCCACGCCGATGGCCGTCACCCCGTCGAACCTGGTCGGGTCGTCGATCAGGACCCGCTTGCCTTCGGCCAGGACCGCCGTGTTGGCGGTGTTCCACGACACCCCCAGCCCTTCGGCGACCCGGGCGACGGTGAGGTGCTGCACGACCAGACCCTCCAACGCCCACCGCAGCCCGCGGCGTGACAGCTTCGCCCGCGGCTCCGCGGCGAGGCTGGTGTCTTGCCGCCACACATGCCCGCAGCCGGTGCAGCGGTAGCGACGGATCGTGACCAGCAACGTGGTCGGCCGCCAGCCGAACGGCTCGTGCGCCAACGCCCGCGTCACGGTGTCACGGGCCACGCCTTCGCAGCCGCAGCGTCGGCACCACTGATCCGGCTCCACCACCCGGCAGGCGAGCACCGCACGGCCAGGCTCCAGCAGTTGGCCGGTGACCTCCAGGCCGAGCTCATCGAGCCGACAGAACGAGGTCAGGTCAGGGCAGGCGAACCCCGCCCCAGGGGTAGCATCAGACACGTCGAGGTCTTCCAGATGGGCAGCGTGAGAACTTCCATCATCGGGAGACCTCGACCCCTACCCGGCCCGACGCGCCGAACAGCCTCCTACACCCTCATCTGTGATGAGCCAGTTAACAGGCGGATCTGGTACCGACTACGCAACCAGATCTGCCGCCGAAGCGCATCGCCCACGCTCGGAGCTCCATGACGACGCCGCCGTGCCCGATCGTGACGAGACTCGTGGCTGCCGGGCAGCTGTGGCCCGTCTCCGCGCTTGAGGAGTAACGTCCCGGTTGTTACTTTCTCAGTGGAGGGGGTGCCGGTGATGGCTTCGGTGGATGTGCTGGAGACATGGGAGCCGGTGGGTTCCACTCAGCGCGGTCTGGTCTCCACGGCTCAGGCCCGGGAGGCGGGGGTGTCCCGCGACATCGACCTGTTGTACACGCTCGCCCCTGGTGCGCGTCTGGGTTGGGAGATCGAGGACCTGTCGGACGAGCTGGCTGTCGTGTTCGGGCGCAGGGTGGATCTGGTCGCGCGAAGGGCTCTACACCCTGCGTTGCGAGAACACGTACTGCTGGAGGCGGAGCCGGTCCATGCCGCGGCGTGAACTGCTGCTCCTCGGAGAGATGATCGACGCGGCCGAGCAGGCGACACGACTTGTGGCGGACTGGAAGTCGAGTCGCTCACGCATGACCGTCAGCGCCGCGACGCTTTGCTGTGGAACTTCACTGTGCTCGGCGAGGCGGCGTCGCAGCTCCCGGAGTCAGTGAAGCAGGCGCACCCCGAGGTGAGGTGGTCGAGGCCCAGCCAGCTTCGGAATCGGATTGTCCATGGCTACTGGTCGGTCGACCTGGAGGTGTTGATCGCTACCGCCGTCGACGACCTCCCGGGGTTTGTCGCCGAGCTGCGTAAGGTGGCGGCCGAAATCAGCGACGGATGACGGCGTGATCGAGTGCAGACCGTAGATCCGTAGATTCGCGGTCCGGTATTCGTACCTTCGCGAGTCTCGCCTCCGCCTGGCCCAGTAGTGCCGAAGAACCGGTGATGACCAGCCCTGGTTCGGCGGATCTGGTGCCGACTACGCCATCAGATCCGCCCCCGAAGCACGCATCGTCTAGGCCCAGACCTCAATGACGACGCCGGCCCCGATCGGGCACACGGGCTCGGCAGGCTCAGGTGTTTTGTGAGATGCCTTGCCGCAAGGCTTTGAGTTGCTCCGCGACGAGCGAGCTTGGGGTGGTCGCCGTCTCGATGCAGGGTTGGCAAACCTATTCGTTTATGCGAAGCTCTCTGTTGTGGGGTTGATGATGGTTTCCGAGGCGGCTGAGCGTCTTGGGGTGTCCACACGACAGGTGCAGCATCTGGTCGCGCAGGGAGAGCTGCGCCAATTGGCGCGAGGGGTCGTGGACGGGACCTCGGTTGAGCGGCTGGTGGCGGTGCGTGGTGGATCACATCAGCGGGCATGGTCAGAGTCCACGGCGTGGGCGGCGGTGTCGCTGCTGTCGGGTGGGCATGGGCCATGGTTGGGGCTGACGCAGCGGTCGCGTCTGAGGTCGCGGCTTCGGGGACTGACTGCGTCCGAGTTCGTGGAGCGTGCGCGCGGTCGTGCTGTCGTGAGGCGGTATCGGGCGCATTCGAGCGCGGGTCAGTACCTTATCAGCGTGCTCGTGTGCGCCACGGATGCCGGGAGGCAGCTTGGGCTGGCCGAGACCACCAGTGTCGACGGCTATCTGGCGATCGACGAGGTCGAGGACGTGGTCCGTACTCATGGGTTGATCCGTGACGACGAGGGTCGAGTAACTCTGCGCGCCACGGGGATGGGGCTCGATATTGTCCGCGACCTCGCACAGCGCGGTGTTGTGTTGGCTGCCCTTGACTTGGCGGAGTCGCTCGATGTGCGGGAGAGGCGGGCCGGCCTGGGGGCCCTCGACAATGCGCTGGGATCCTTCCGTGATTGAGCGTCGGATCATCGATGTGCCGAGTCCGCCTGGTGGGTGGGGTGCCCCGTGGCCGAACGTTGCGGAGATCGAGGCGGTCCTGCCGCATGGGAAGTGGACGCTGGTTGGCGGGTTGATGGCCCAGCTGCATGGCGTCTACCGAGGTATCGACGCCCTTCGCCCCACTGATGATGTCGACATCGTGGTCCACGTCGAGACAACCCGGGGTGTCGCGGCTGAGACCGCCCGGGCGCTGGAGTCGCTGGGGTACAGGTTCACGCCCTCGATCGATGAGCGAAGCAACACCGCGCACAGATTCAGACGCGGGCAGTCGAAGATCGATGTGGTGATCGGGGAGGATGTGGTCGATGTCCTGATCGCAGACCATCCGGCACCGCGGGTGGTGGAGACGCTGCACGGCAAGACGATGGTCGCAATCGAAGGCGGCACCCAGGCCCTGAGGCGAACGATCAGCGCCCGGCTTGAGATCGTGCCCGGGGAGAACACCACAGTCAGTGTTCCTTCTCCTTTCGGAGCGGTGATCCTCAAGGCCGCGGCCTATCAGAGCGACACGCGCGACAGGGAGCGCCACCTTCAGGACGCCGCGCTGCTGCTGGCCGTGATTGAGGACCCGCTCGCGGAGCGGGCAGGGTTCGCAGGTTCCGATCGGGGGCGCCTGAACGTGCTCGCGCGGGCTCTCCCTGACACCGCCCCGTCGTGGCGGCTGCTCCCCGAGGCGTGGCGTGTCAACGGCCAGATCGCGCTACGCATCCTGACCGCCTGAGCACTCTGATGCTGTGGGCTCAGATTGGGCTTGGGGAAGATATGGCGGTTGGTCGAACGTTGTCGGAGCCAGTTTGAACAGGGGTTCGAGTCCCCCATGCTCCATGGCTGAACTCTCTAGTCAAACGCCCTTGACTAGAGAGTTTGTATGTTCACCTCGGACCCAAGTGCACTCAGAGGGACAGAAGAGAGCTTTCAGATCGCAGGTTCATCGGACGCGCGAGGGGCAGTCTGGCGAACTGGACGACGACGGACTCCACACCCGTGCCTGGAAAGACCTGATGACCGTGGCGCTCTCATCGGCGCGTGCACGCGCCGCGCCCGCGCCGCCGGCCGTGATGCGTCCGCGGGTGGGCTGGGCGCATCCGTTGTGGGGGGCCGGGGGCTTCAGGCGTTCTTACGCTCGAACCAGAGCCAAGCCGTCGTCAGGATCGCGATGCCGACGCCCGCCGCGAGGAACGTCCATGCGGGGATGAACATCGACGCGGTGCTGACCGCGTAGGGCGCGAGGAAGCCGATGTAGGTGAGGCTGTAGGCGACGGCGGTCGTGGGGGCGATGAGGTGCTGCGGCGTGTGATGCTCGACGATCGTGATGCTGCCGACCATGAGGAGGCCGTGCGCGGCCCCCAGCACGACCGCGGCGGGCATCAGCCAGAGCGGGTGGGGGAACAGCGCGGCTGCGGTCGCAATCATCATGCCGAGGGTCAGGACGGCCATGCCCAGCGGTGGCGTCCGGCCCGGGTCATGCTGGGCGTAGCGTCGGACCGACGGCTGCACCATCACGCTCGTGCCGAGGGTGAGTCCTGCGGTCAGGCCCGCGGCGGCCACCCGCGGCAAGCCAGGGACAGGGCCCACCAGGGCTGGGGTCACCGCGAACGCGACGGTCGCGGCCCCGAACACCCAGGGCGCCGAGGGCACGATCAGCTTCCAGAACCAGCCGTGCATCACGTGCCGCGCGGCGGCTGCGACCGTCGGTCTGGGCTGGTCTGACGTGTCGAGCTCGGGCGCATTCCAGACGATGGCCGCAGCGACGGCCTGCACGATCAGGTGCACCGCGTAGGCGAGCTGGAGCGGTGCCGGGAACCACTGCGCGAGGACGCCGGAGCCCATGGGCCCGATCGCGAAGCCCGCCGTCAACGCGACCGTCGACCGCCGGGCACCTGTGCCCAGCGGCAACCCGGCAGACAACTCCTTCACCCACGCCGTGCCGGGCGCCATGACGAACCCGACGCCGACCCCGGACGCGATGCGCCCGGCGAACAGCAGCCCGGGGGAGTCAGCACCGAGCAGCAACAGGAGGCTGCCCACCAGCATCAGCACCGAAGAGATCCGAACCAACGGACGCTTGCCCTTGTGCTGCGACACCCACGCAGCGGCGAGCAGGGCGGGCACGAGGCCCCCGACGTACGCGGCGAACATCCCCGTCACCAGTTGCTCGGACAGCCCTCGCTCGTCCCGGTAGACGAGCAGCATCGGCGCGAACTGGTTGGCGCCCCAGCCGGCGGCCAGCATGGCCAGCGCTACCCGCCGCCAGGTGCGGGGGGTGGCGGTGGCGTGCAGGGCGTCCATGCGCCCATCCTTCCGCAAGGAATCAGCTGTCGATCGGCAGGGCTTCCACGGCGGGGTGGCGGCCTCGATCGACCGGTCACGGCCGCTCACTCGGCCCCGTCACGCGGCTCAGGTCGTCGTCCCGCCCTTGATCAGGTTCTGCTGACGACCAACCAGCGGTCGAGGAAGTCTGCCACCAGAGCGATGTAGGCCGCCCGATCCGCGAAGTAGCCTCCGCAGTGGTCCGCCCCGTCGAAGGATACGAGCTCGACCGGCCCCGGGGCCGCGGCCGCGGCCAACTGCAACGCATGGTCGTAGGGGATGACCCTGTCGTTGGTCCCGTGTAGCAGCAGCAGTGGACGAGGCGAGATCGCGCCGATCCTGTCGAGGGGACGGACCTCGGAGAAGGCGTAGCCGTAGCGCAATCGGTTCACCAGGTCGGCAACCGGGATGAGCGGCTCGCTCGGCAGGCGGTGGCGGCGATATCCCGTGGCGACGACGTCACTGAGGGTTGCGAAGGGTGAATCGGCGACGAGAGCCTCAATCCGGGAATCCTGCGCCGCAGTGAGGATGGCCGTGGAAGCGCCCATCGAGAATGACACGACGGCGATCCGGGCGTCGGGCCGGCGCTCGCGCACCAGGTCCAAGGCGGCGCTCAGGTCCCGCTGCTCGTGGTGAGCCAGGGACTGTGGGCCATCACCGGAGTCTCCGTTGCCACGGAAATCGAAGAGCAGGACGCTGTGGCCAGCCCGCCACAGACCTGAGCCGATCCCCAGCATGTCAGACTTGTTGCCTCGGTGGCCGTGGGCGCAGACGACGACGGTGGACGACGCAGGTTGGTCGAGCCACCAGCCTGCCAAGGGAACTCCGTCGGCTGCGGTAAAGGCGACATCCTCCGACCGAGCCCTCACCTCGAACGGAGTGAATGTGTAGTTGGGCCACGGGCGCCTCGGCCCATTCAGGGTCCAGGCGGTGAACCCGCCGAGCGCGCCGACTCCGAGCCCGACGCCCATCACCACCCACCCTGCGGCGCCCAACATCCTCTTCATCCGCATCCACCTTCTAGGTGCAAACCAACTTAGTTCACCGCCCAGCAGGGCTGGGACCTGAACTGTGCAGCAAAGCCATCCACGGAGGGCACCGTTCCGGTGCTTTCCTGTCACACCGAACCGAACCGGGCGGTCCCGACCAGCGATCAACGAACCTCTGATGCCGCGCGGAGCGATGACGAGCATTGAGGTCGTGGGTGTGGGTGATCCGGCGGCCCGGTTGGGAATCTCAAGGGTGGCGTTGAGCAGGGTGTTGCACGGTCACGCCCGGGTCAGTCCGAACCTCGCAGTCCGATTGGAGGAGGCGGGAGTGGGGTCCGCCCGGGTGTGGTTGGCCATGCAGACCGCCTTCGACCTGGCTGCCGAACGTGCCGCTGGGCTGCCGAAGGTCCGCCGCCTGGATGACGTCGCCTGACCACCCCACGACGAGCTGCACCAGACCCGCCACCGTAGCCGCGTGGCGCCCCCGGATCATGACCAGTCGGCTGCCCGCGACTCGCGTCGCTCCCGCAATGCCGCGCCAAGGAACCGGTAAGTCCATTCCTGGGCGAGTTGGCGTGTCTCGGCGAAGATGACCGGCACATTCGGCACCCGTACCTGGCACTCGGCCAAGGCTTCGGCGACCGTCGACGCCTTCACGTGCGTCAGCTTGAAGATCGCTGAGTAGCGCTCCTCGACGACGACCGCGGCCCGCGGCACCGTCGCCAACTCTTCGAGCCGGTAGATCAGGCGGCCACCGGCCAGCGAGCCAGCCAGATCCTGCAGGCTCTTCCGCTCGACCACCGCAACCACCTCGTCCTCGTCGACGACGCCGTAGTCACCCACCCGGAGCGCCTCACGTCGGGTAACAGCCTGTTGGGCCGTGAACTTCCAGGCGTACTTTTCGCGGGTGTCGACGACGATCTCGAGGTCGTCGAAGCCGGAGGCGCGCGCCGTCGGGAGGGCGACATTCGGTCGCGCGGCCTTCGTGGTGCGGGCGTTCTGCCAGAAGATCATCTCCCGCCCCCGAGCCTGGGTGATGACGAACTGCGAGCGCGACTCGCGGGTGCGGTCGGCCTCGACGCTGATGGCGGCACCGCGCCGGACGCAAGAGCGCAGCGGAATGCGTTCGACGATGTCGGGGTCGTCCGGCCAGGGCAGGCCGTGTCGGTGGCAGTAGATCTTGGCGGTGCGGGGCCAGGTGTCCTTGGCGCGCAGGACGATGCCGCCATCGATGGGGATGAGGAGGATGAACGGCAGCGTGGAGTCCTCGGGATTGCGCGCGATCAGCAGCTCCATGTCACTCCCCACCTCTGACACCCGACTCTAGTGTCGTGCGTCATGAGTTCGTTGGTGAGTGCACGGGATGCCACGCAGAGCCGCCACACTCCGTCGGGGGGGGCGCGGCCTGACTGGCGTGTCGAGTCTGCCCCGACGGGGATCCTGTCGTAAGCGCGGTGCGACTCGCGCTTGAGAACTACCATCGCACTACTGCTGTGTCCATGCGGCCGAGGACGGCCACACCACCAGGAGGATCGATGACAGTCGGCGAGCACCGGAACGCCCCGCGCGGGGGTGGCAGGTCATTCAGTGGCGGAGTGATGCTTCTGATCGGGCTCCTTGCAGGAATTGCGCTGGCCGCGGCTGGCGGCGTCTTCCTCCTCGGCATCGGGTGGGCGACCCCGTTGGAGGCGCAGTCGGTCATCAGCGCCAGCCCGAGCCCATCGCCGTCGCCGACGCCGGACGACGTGACGACGCAGCCCGGCGACGTGTCCGAGGCGTGCGTGCGGGCGGCGGAGTACAACGCCGTGGTCGACGACGCCGTCGACGACCTCGCCAGGGGTGCGGAGGCACAGGACGCGCGCGCACTGCAGGAGACCCTCGACCGCCTCCAGGATGCCCGTGAAACGGCCGACGGGGCGTCCGAGGAGTGCCTCGCCCAAGCTGGGAAGACCCCGCAGACCAGTCAGTCGGCCTCTCCGGAGCCCAGCCCCAGCCCCACGTCATGACCGCAGCACCTGCGCCGGTCGAAGCGGAGCCGCGCCGCGGCCTCATGGCCACACTCTGGTACGGCTACGCCCGCGTGACGGTCGCGCTGCGCTGGGTCATCGTCGTGGGATGGGTGGCGGCGGCGATCGCGGCGACGTTGCTTCTGCCTCCCATGCAGAGCACGGCCAATGACATCGAAGCGCTCGGGGCCGACGACGCCAGTTTCGCGGCCGAGCAGCGGTCGATGGAGCTGTTCGGGTTTCCCCTCCTGAGTCGAGCGGCGATCGTGCAACGCAACCCCGAGGGTCTGCCCCCATTGGTTCAGGCCGAAGCCGTCATGCGTGGCATCGCCGTCAGCCAGGGGAAGCACGACACGGAAATACTCGGCGCGATCCCGGTGCCGAACGCCGAGGGAGCGTTCCCCGGTGCCGCCGAGAAGAACACCACCGTCGTCACCTTCGTGTTCGCGGACCCCTCCCTGAACTTCTTCGAGCAGACCGCGGTGGTCGAGGACTTCGCGGCCGAGCAGCTCACGGACGCGTCCGACGCGTATGTGGGCGTCACAGGTTCCATCCCGGCGCGCGCCGCCCAGGGCAAGGTTCTGAACTCCTACGTCCACATCGTCGAGGCCGCGACAGTACTTGCGGTGCTGACGATCGTGGCGCTCACGTTCGGGTCGCTGGTGGCGCCGGCCCTGACGCTGATCTCCGTGGGCGCTGCCGTGTTCGTCACGCTCGGCGTCTCCGGATGGGCCGCGACCATCATGGATGTGTCGATCCCGGCCGACCTGAGGCCACTGATCGTCGCACTCCTCCTCGGCATCGTCACCGACTACTGCATCTTCTACCTCTCCGGGCTCCGCACCCGGCTCCGGGAAGGCCACGATCGCCTCGAGGCGGCCCGACTGGCCACCGCTTCCGTCACGCCGATCGTCACCGTCGCCGGCGTGACGGTCGCGGCGGGAACAGCGTCGCTGCTGGTTGCCGAGTCCCCACTCTTCAGCGGGTTCGGGCCCGCGCTCGCGCTCACCGTCCTGACCGGACTCGTAGTGGCCGTCACCCTCGTGCCGGCCTTGCTCGCCATTCTCGGCCGAGCGGCGTTCTGGCCGCGAGCCCTCGTCGCCGAGCCCGCGAAGGTGCGCGAACGCCCTTCGCTCCTCACCCGGGCGGTCGCGCACCGGGGCTCCGCCTTCGTGCTCGTGCTGCTGTGCGTGGTTGGCCTGGGCGCCGCCGCCTACCAGGCGCGCAATCTCGACCTCGGCCTCGGGTTCGTCCAATCCCTGCCGGAGACCACGAGTGCGCAGCGGGCGGCAGATGCTGCCGGCAAGGGCTTTTCTCCGGGCATCGTTTCCCCGACAGAGATCGTGCTCGAAGGCCCGGGAGTCGGGGAGAAGGCCGATGAGGTGGCCCAGTTCGGGGAGGCCCTCAAGGCTCAATCGGGGGTTGCGGGGGTGATCGGCCCCGGGGACCTCCGCGCCGCGGACGAGGTCGGAGCCTTCACCGCTGAGTCGGGGGACGCCGTCCGCTTCCTGGTCGTCCTCGACAGCACGCCGCTCGAGGCGACGGCGATCGACACGCTCGGGCGGGTCGAAGCGGCGCTTCCGCAGCTCGCCGCCGACGCGAACCTCGGCGAGGTCACCACCCACGTCGGCGGCGACACCGCGCTCGCCTCGGGCATCATCACCGACACCACCAACGACCTCCTCCGGATCGGGCTCGTCGCGCTTGCCGTGAACCTGCTCCTGCTGGTCATCTTCCTGCGTGCGCTGATCGCCCCCCTGTACCTCCTCGCGTCGAGCGTTCTCGCGCTGGGGGCGACGCTGGGTCTGTCGGTGCTGTTCTTCCAGGACTTCCTTGGTCACGACGACCTCACGTTCTACGTCCCGTTCGCGGGGTCGGTCCTCCTGCTGTCCCTCGGGTCCGACTACAACATCTTCGCCGTCGGCCACGTCTGGCAGGAGGCCCGCAACCGGTCGCTGAAGGACGCCCTGCTCGTCGCCACCCCGGAGTCGACAAGAGCGATCACCTCCGCGGGCCTGGCGCTGGCTGCCAGCTTCGGGCTGCTTGCACTGGTTCCGCTGGGACCGTTCCGCGAACTGGGCTTCCTGCTGGGGGTCGGTATCCTGATTGACGTGTTCATCGTCCGAGCGCTGCTCGTGCCGTCACTGATCACGCTGGTGGGCCCGCTGAGCAGTTGGCCGTCAGGCATCCTGCAGCGCGAGAGGCGCACTCGCGTCAGGAAGGCACGTGCGAATGCCTGACCAGTACCCAGTCCAGCCGGACGGCAACCACGCCGTCACTCCATCGCGTCGACGGCTGCGTGGGCGCGTGCTCGACTGGGCCATCGGCGCCGTCGGAATGCTCGGCATCGTGGTCCTGGCGCTGCTGCTGTTCTGGCTGTCGATCACGCGGCCGGTCGACAGTACCGATGCCACGCCGATCGACGGCACGCCGACCGCCTCCTCAGCCGGACCCATCGCAGAAGCCACCCCGCCTCCGGATCTCGCCGAGAACGAGGTCTGGTTCGGTGACGTCTCGCTCAACGCCAGTTCCGTCCTCGCCGCGGGAACGCCGCTCCGCGACGTCGTCGGCACCGGTACCGACGTCACGTCGGGGCCGGAGGGACTCGTCGCCCGCCACCTCGAACTCACGGCCACGGTCCCGTTCCACGTCGTGGCCGCGCAAGTCGGCCCGGACGCCACCCTGAGTGCCGCCGATGATGGTGAGGTGCGTGTTGACACCCGGGTGGAGGCACTGGGACGCACTCTCCCCGTCGGGGCCACCGGTACGGTCACGGTTGTGGGCGGCAAGCTGGTGATGGTGCCGACGTCCATCGACATCGGAGGGCCCCAGTTCGTCTCAGAGTTGCTGGGAGATGTGCTGCGCGAGTTGATCACGTTCGAGCACCGTATCGAGGGTCTGCCCGACGGGGTCGTCCTGCGGAGCGTGAAGGTGGTGGACGGCGGATTCCGCGCCAATCTCACCGGGGACAACGTCCGACTCGTGCAGTGAGTCGGCCGCTCCTGCGAACCAGTCCGCAAGGCTGCCTTGCCGCATACTTCGTCAGTGGGCCGATATCGGTCGTTACGAGCGAGTCATAGGCCGACTTTAGGCTGAGGGCGATGCGACAACCAGGCCCGCGCCTCATTCACTCACTGAGCGGTGGATCTGGTGGGGACTACACAACCAGATCCACCGCACAGCGCCGCGGTCCGGCGGGACGCGGTCCGGCCAGGGCCCCGTGCTACTTCTTGGCAGCCTTCGTCGGCTTGGCCTTGGTGGTCGGTGCCTTTGTCGTCGTCGCCTTCTTCTCCTCCGACTTGCCCCGTCCAGGCGTCTCGTCGACCGCCTTGCCTGGCGGTGTGGTGTCCTGCGCTTCGTCGTCATGGGTGGCGGGCTGCGCCGTCGACGCTACGGGTGCGGCCGACGCGGAGGGCGTGACCGAGGCCGATGGGGTCGTCGAGGGCGACGGCGAGACGCTGGTCGTCGGTGTGCCGGGATCCCCCTCCGAAGTCGGGTTCTGGGTCCAGGCCATCGCGGCCAGGACACCACTGGAGACAAGGACGGCGCCCGCCACCCACCAGGCGCGGTCGGCGCGGGTGCTCGACGGTGGGGACGCCGGCGCACCCGGCTGGAGCGCGGCCGCAGCCGCAGAGGCGGCGGTGGTCATCACCGCGGTGGCGCCGGGCAGCCGCGCGGTGCTGTCGTCCGGAATGAGGGCGGGGACGGCGGCGGTATCCCGCGCGGATGACTCGATGTCCCTCAGCCGGGCGGCGACCTCGGCCGCCGACGCCGGTCGATCGTCGGGCTGCTTGGCCAGTAGTTCGCCGATCAACGCCTCCAAGGCCGCGCTCGCCTCGGGCCGTCGCGCGCGAAGCAGGGGAGGGTCGATCTGCACATGCTGGTGGAGTGCCCCGATGACGTGCTCGCTCTCGAACGGGGGCAGCCCCGTCGCGAGAGTCATGAGGACGCAGCCCAGGGCGTAGAGATCGCTGCGCTCATCGGCGGGCGCCCCGGCCGCCTGCTCCGGAGACACGTAGAGGGCGCTGCCCACGACGGTGTTGGTCGCGGTGAGCGCGGGGGCGGCCGACTGGGAAAGCCGGGCCACTCCGAAGTCGACCACCTTCAACTCGCCGGAGGGCCCGAGCATCAGGTTGCCGGGCTTGATGTCGCGGTGAACGATCCCGGCCCTGTGCGCCGCAGCGAGGCCGGCAGCGACCTGCGCCCCGAGACCTGCCACCTCCGCCTCCGGGAGCGGTCCGCGAGACGCGACCAACTGCGCGAGCGTTGGCCCCGGGAGCAGTTCCATGACGATGTAGGTCCACGCTTGGTGGGTTCCGATGTCGAAGACCAGAACGGTGTTCGGGTGCTGGAGCGCCGCCATGGCCACGGCCTCGCGGCGGAACCGCTCCAATGCCGCGGGGTCGCTGGAGCCCGCGGACAGCAGCTTCACCGCGACCTCCCGGCCCAGGACGGCATCGTGGGCCTGCCACACCTGGCCCATGCCCCCGGAGGCGAGCAGGTGCGAGAGACGGTAGCGGTTGCCCAGAACGGCGTCGGCTTGCATGCTCTCATTTTCTCCCGCGGGCAAGCCCAGCCCAACTCGCAGGCAGTGTTCCCGACGGGTCAGGCTGGCATGCCCATGCCGGCGTTGGCCTCTGTCTCGGCGATCTTGGTCAGGAGCTCGTCGGTGCGCGACTCCTCGTCCAGCGACTGCGTGAGCAGGTCGTAACCGTCGGAGAGCCCGAGCATCTTCGCCCAGCGGCGCATGGTGCCGTAGCGGGTGATCTCGTAGTGCTCCACGGCCTGGGCGGACGCGATGAGCGCGGCGTCTGCGGCGGGGCTGCCCTGGTACTCCTCGAGGTGCTCGTCACCCTCCTTGAGGATGCCGTCGATGGCGTCGCAGCGCTTGCTGGTGGGCTTGCGGTCGATCATCGCGAACACCTTCTCCAGCCGCTCGACCTGACCCTCGGTCTCGGTCAGGTGATGCGCGAACGCGGCCTTGAGCTCGTCGGAGACGGCGGCCTCCTGCAGCTTCGGCAACGTCTTGAGGATGTGCCGCTCCGCGTAGTACATGTCGCGCATGGTCTCGTAGAAGAGACCGTCCAGGTTCTTGTCTGCCATTGTCGTGCCTCTCGTAGATTCTTGACCGCTTGCCCCTATATCTACCCATTCCCCGGTGACCTGAAACATGTGGCGAGGCGATACGTTGGTTATGAAAAGAAGACGTTCGTATCTGATGGGGAGGATGTCCGTGTCTGGTGGAGAGGAACGACGGGTGCGTCGCCCCCGTCGCCCGCGACGACCGGCACCGGAGGAACGACAGTCGTGAGACAGACGATCGTGATGACGGGGGCTTCGCGCGGTATCGGGCGCGTCGCCGTCGAACGCATCCTCACCGAGGAGCCCGAAACGCATCTGGTGCTGCTGGCCCGTGGGCCGGCAGACGAACTGGCCGCAGGGCTGGGAGCGGGACGAGCGAGGGTGTCCGTGATCCAGGCAGACCTCACGTCGTTGCGCAGCACCGCCGATGCTGCCGCCGAAGTCGTCGACCGGCTCGACGCGGGTGAGTTCCCGCCGCTGCGGGCACTGGTGTGCAACGCCGGGATCCAGCACACGAACGACCTCACCAAGACCGTCGACGGCTTCGAGGCGACCTTTGCCGTCAACGTGCTCGCCAACCGTGTACTCGTGCGGCACCTCCACCCTCGCCTACAGGTACCGGCGAGGATCGTCATCACCGTCAGCGACACCCACTTCGGCGACCTGCGCCACAACCTCGGCATGGTGCCGGGGCCGCAATGGGCCTCGGCCGATGTGCTGGCCCGCACAGGGGCCTTCCGGAATCCGGAGACCACGGCAGCCGGGCGCACTGCTTACTCGACCAGCAAGCTCGCCGCGATCCATCTCGTGCATGAGTACGCCAGGCGGCTCCCCTCCGTCGCGGTCATCGGCTACAACCCCGGCTTCGTGCCCGGCACCGACCTCGCCCGCGACGCGGACCCGTTCTCACGGTTCGCCATGCGGCGGATAATGCCGTGCCTGGCCGCGACCCCGTTGGCGACGACCCCGGCAAGGGCCGGGCGGTACCTCGCCGATGTCACGCTGGGCATCATCGACGCACCCAGCGGGGCGTACGTCGACCGAAACCGGGTTGCCTCATCGTCACCCGAGTCGTACGACCCCCAACGGGAGCAGGACACCTGGAACACCGTCGAATTCCTCACCGCCGCATGGTGACGGATCACGAACCCTGAGCGCTCCACCGTGCCGGCTCACTTCGGTGACAGCCTTCTGGTCGATCACGACGGCGGAGTCAGGCAGTCCGGGCCCTCGCCGGGTCCAAGGGTCATGTGGGGGAGCACCAGGGGGTTCCCCCGATGGGAAAGTCTACGCCGTAGAGTTAGGGTCATTGCATGATCTACACCGTAGAAACACCCGCCCCGCCGACCCATCTCGAGTCGGTCGTCTCCCGCTACCGGCACCCCTTGACCTTCTACCTGCTGGCGACGTCCATCCCGTGGGCGCTCTGGCTCACGGCAGGGTATCTGTCGCGGTTGCCCGAGCAGACGTCCCCTCTGTCGGCACTCATCGCGATCCTGAGCCTCGGTGGCCTGGTCGCCCCGGTCGCCGTGGCCTGGGCCCTGGTGGCCCGTGACCCGATTCTGCGTCGCGACGTCCTCCACCGGCTCGTGAACGTGCGGGACGTGCCGGCATGGGCCGCGCTCCTTTCGCTCGTCCTGCTCCCCGGGGCGCTGCTGCTGGCCACCGCCATCTCGATCCCGCTGGGCTACCCACTCGAGCAGTTCGCCTTCCGGGGCGGCGCATCGTTCACCACGGGCGCGGTACCCGCCCTGCTGACGCTGATTCTGGCTCCGGTGCTGGAGGAGCTGGCGTGGCACAGCTATGGCACCGACTCGCTGGCGTCGCGCTGGACGGTGTGGCGGACGTCGCTGGTCTTCGCCGTGGTCTGGGCGATGTGGCACCTGCCCCTGGCGACGATCCAGGGCAACTATCAGGCGGAGGTGGTGGAGACCGGCTGGCTGGCCACCGCGAACTTCGCCCTGTCGATGTTTCCCTTCATCATCCTGATGAACTGGCTCTACTACCGCAGCGGTCGCAACATCGTCCTACCGATCGTCTTCCACGCCGCCGCCAACGTCGGCAACGAGCTGTTCCTGACCCACTCCGACACCAAAGCGATCCAGACGGCCATCCTTCTGGTAGTTTGCGGAATCGTGCTGTGGCGGGAGCGGGAGTTGTTCTTCACCCGGCCGGAGCGCGCCCTGACATGACGCCGGCTCCGTCGCTGCTCAGCCGCCAGCAGATCGTCCGTGCGGCGATCGTGTTGCTGGACCGCGACGGGGTCGACGCCTTCTCGATGAGGCGCCTCGGCGGGGAGCTGGGCGTCGACCCGATGGCGATCTACCACCACCTCCCCAACAAGGCTTCCCTGTTCGATGCCGTGGTCGACACCGTCTGGTCCGAGACCGCGGTCGAGTGGCCTGAGGCCGGGGCGCCGTGGCAGCAGGTGGTGGGGATCGTAGCCCGGGCCCTGCGCCGGGAACTGCTCGTGCACCCTCGGCTGGTCCCGATCATCGCCACCCGACCCATCGTCACGCAGGCCATGCTGAAGCTGGTCGACGAGACGCTCGGGTACCTGGCCGACGGTGGTCTTGCCCCTGCGTCCGCGATGCAGCTGCTCGACTGCCTGGTGGCCTACACCGTGGGCAAGGTGCAGGGCGAGGTCCGTGACCCGGTGGGCGGGGAGGGTGTCTCTCCGGAGTCCGTCTACGCCGCGCTCACCCCCGAGTCTCACCCACACCTCGCAGACGCCATGGCAGCCGGCTACGGCTGGGCCCCCGAGGACGAGTTCGAACGCGGCCTGGTGGCCATGATCGCCGGGTGGGGCACCACCTCGGCCTGGTGACCGAAGTCTGGAGTCTTTGCCAGAAATCCGGCCCGGTTCGGCACGTCCCTAACGGACGCGCTGTGTTTCGCCCAATCCGTAGGCCCGGTGCACGAACACGATCGGGTGGACCGTTTCGACGCCGCTCGACTTCTCGATCTGCCACCGACACGTCTCGGTGTCGCAGGCCGCGAGGCCGTCGTTGTTGGCCTGCACCATGTCGAACAAGGGCTGGCCGACCGCCTGCGCGATGTCGTACTTCTCCTTCTTCAACCCGTACGTGCCCGCGATCCCGCAGCAGGTGACGCCGCTGTCGATGACCTCGAGGCCCGGGATGAGGCGCAGCAGGTCCGACGCGGGGGTCCCGATGCCTTGGCTCTTCAGTTGGCACGGGGCGTGATAGGGCAGCCGCATCTCGACGGGCTGGAAGTCCGTGGGCAGTTCGCCCGCCTCGTACAGCTCCATGAGGAACTCGGAGATCTCCCGGATCCGGGTGCCGACGTCGAGCAGCTCGGCGTCGTCGATCCCGAGGATCATGTGCGCCTCGTGCTTGAGCATCCCGGTGCAACTGCCGGCAGTGCTGATGATCGTCAGGTCGGTGCCCGGTGTGCGGAGTTGTTCGACGAGCCGGCGCACGGAGGCACTGGCCTGCTCGAACAGGCCGTTGCTCTGCTCGGCGAGACCGCAGCAGCCCTGTTGCGGCACGATGACCTCGTAGCCGATGTGCTCCAGCACCTCGATGGCCTTCTTGGCGGCGTCCACCTCGAAGTAGCCGCCGGCGCAGCCGTGGAAGTAGACCAGGGCGCCGCGGGTGGGCGTCCGGGTGGGCGCCGGGCGCTTCTTCAGCCACGAATGAAGCGACTGCGTGCGCGCCGTCGGCATGGGGGCGTCGCGGTGCACGCCGACGATCTTCTCCATGGCGTAGCGCGCCAGCTTGTTGTCCAGCACCGCGTTGGCCAGCGGCGCGATCGGCGTCATCGCCTGGCCCATGAGGACCGTCTGCGTGATCACCCGGTCCCGCACCGGGACCCCGTGCTCGGCTTTCATGACGGCTCGGGCAAGCGAGTTGAGCTCGGCCACGTTGACGCCCTGCGGGCACACGACGCTGCACGTGCCGCAGCTGGAGCAGTAGTCAACCGAATGGTCCACGGACTCGTCGTCGCGGAAGCGCTCCGCCTGCGGCCCGACGAACTTCGGGCCCGAGAACAGCGGGGTGACCGCGGACACCGGGCAGCTCGTCTCGCAGATGGTGCACTTGACGCACATGTCCAGGCTCATCCGGTTGAGCTCGTTGTTGAGCCGTTCCCGGAGGGCCTTGGCCCGCTCGTCCCGCGACTTCTCGCTCATCGTGCACCTCCGGTGATCTGGTCTGCGGCCCGGACGGCCGTGGCGACGGCGATCCCGTCGCCGGACTTCTCGCGCCAGCGTTCGGCGCCGGCGATGATGCCGCCGGCGACATACAGGTTGGGGCGGACGACGGTGCCTGCCGCGTCCACCGGCCGGCCGGCCTCGTCGGTGCGAACCCCCACCTCGAAGAGCGCGTGGGGCCCCCAGTACACCGACGGGATCAGGGGGGCGGCGTCGGTGGCCGTCAGGGGAAGCCCGAAGACCGGCTCGGTGATCGTGCCGTAGGAGTCCACCTCGAGGGCGCCGCTCTCGAACCCGCCGGGCGCGAACACGAAGGCCCCGGCCGTCAGCTGGCGAGGCCCGCCGGCCGCGGCGAGCGTGACAGAGGCGACACCGTCGCCGCTAGCGGTGAACCCGACGATGCGGCTGCCCTGGATGAACCGGACACCGGCGGCGCGCACCAGGCCGAGCAGGGCGTCGTAGAGACGGATGCCCGGCACCGACGGCGGGGGCAGCGGGATCTCGCAGACGTCGCGGCCGAGGGCCTCGGCCACCTGCCGCCACACACCGCGGCGGTGCACGCCCAGCACCGCGGGCAGGGCGACCACGTCGGCCTTCCCCGCGACGGCGGACACGGCGCTGGCGAACGCTGCCGCGAAGGCCTTGTCGTCCATGGCGCGGGCGTAGGTGAGCGGGGTGGGGTCGGCCTCACCGGCGCGGGCCGGCAGGTCGATCCACGCTGAGTTCGCGCTCAGGGGACCCCCGTCGGGGGCCGTCGACCGGGCCAGGTTGCCGGCGACGAGGTCCGCCGGGAAGTCCTTGAGCTGGCGCACCCCCACGACGGCGTAGCTGCGCCCACCGACGGCGTCGCCGGCCACCATGGACGGCTGGGCCAGCGCGGTGGGGCGCAGGGCCCCGACCGCCGTCGGCAGGTGGAAGTTGCGGGCCGGGTTCCCCGTGAGGAGCTCGGGACCCAGTTCCCCGGCCAGCCAGGACACGGCCGAGCCCACGGCGTCGGAGCCGAGCGACGCGTACGGGTGCTCTGCGGGTACGGAGGCCACGGCCTCCAAGGGGCTGCTGACCCGCTCCGGCGTGTAGCCGAGGATGTCGACGGTGCCCTGGGACAGGTGCAGACCACCCGGCCCCTTGGCGACCAGGGTGACGGAGCGCCCGGCGCGGGCCAGCCTCAGCGCCGCGGTGAGACCGGCGAGGCCGGCCCCGATGACGACGACGTCGCTCATCGCACAATCTCCTCTTCAGGCTGGGGCAGGTGCTCGACGTCGAGGGTGCCGGCGAAGATCCAATGGTCCAGGGCGGTTTGCCGGACCTGTTGGCCGTACAGGATGGGCCAGATCCCGATCCAGCGGTGCTTGAGGAACAGCCTCAGCAGGCCGGAGGCGCGTTCGGCGTCTGCAACCTTCTCGGAGCAGGCCAGCCCGGCGGCCCGCGCCGCGCAGAAGCCGCCCTGACACGGTCCCATGCCGAGGCGGAGCTGCCGGCGCAGGTCGTCGAGGGTGGCATCGGGCTGCTCCTTGAGCAGGCGGACGAACATCGAGCGGTTCATCAGCTCGCACTCGCAGATGATCTGATCCTCCAGCCGGTCCTTCTCGCGGTCCTCGAGCCGGTGGGTGACGGTGTAGAGCTTGCGGTCCTCGCTGCCGGGCACCACCTCGTCGGCGGTGGTGCAGGGGCGGGTCTCTCCGAGCTGCTCGTTCATCGCGTCGACGATGTGCTCGGCCATCAGCCGGTAGGTGGTCAGCTTGCCGCCGCCGATGGTGAGCATGCCCAGCAGGCCGTCGCGCGTCGAGTGGTCGATGACTGCCATGCCGCGGCTCATGTGGCGGGTGTCCTCGACGGAGACCCGCTTGTCCTTGATCAGCGGTCGCGAGCCGGACCAGGCGTGCAGCGCGCGCGCCTTGCGGAAACCGGGGATCATCGCCTCGCCGGCGTCGAGCATCTGCTGCACCTCGGCGTGAGGGATGGGCAGGTGGTCGGGGTCGGTCTCGTGGATGTCCGTGGTGCCGATGATGGAGACGGTGTGGACGGGGACGAGGATGTCGCCGTCGGTGGGGTAGACGCAGCGGTTGATGACCGTGTTCACCAGCCGGTGGTTCATCGCGATCATGATTCCGCGCCCGGGGACGACCTCGACCGGGTGGGCGCCGGCCATCTCCGAGATCTGTCCGGCCCATGGGCCGGCGCAGTTGAGCACGAAGGTGCAGCCGATGCGGACGTCCTCGCCGCCCTTCTCGTCGCGGCAGATCACGGCCGCGACCCTGTCGCCGTCGCGCTCGATCCTCGTGACCCGGTGGTAGGTGAGCACCTTCGCGCCGTGTGCCATCGCGGAGCGCGCGGCGCCCCAGACGAGCTGCCATCCGTCGACCGACCCGTCGGCTACCTCGATGGCGCGCTGGATGTGCGGGTCGAGACGCGGCTCGCGGCGTAGGGCCTCCTTGACGGAGATCTCTGTGGCCGGAACCCCGGTGGCGGCTGCGCCCGCGAGGAACTTGTCCGCGTAGGCGGGATCGTCGCCGGCGAGGGTGACGAAGAAGCCGCCGGTGTCCTCGACGGCGTCGGCCTGGATGCGACGCAGGATCGCGTTCTCCTCGGCGCACTCGGTGGCTGAACCCGGGTCGCTGACCACGTAGCGGCCGCCGGAGTGGAGCAGGCCGTGGAAGCGTCCCGTGGTGCCCTGGCCGAGGTCGACGCGCTCCACCAACACCGCGCGGTAGCCGCGCATGGCCGCGTCGCGTACCACTCCGAGCCCGGTCGACCCACCCCCGATGACGACGACGTCGGTCTCGAGACGCTTCATTGTGTCCCCTCCTTGGGCCCTGCAGTGGTTTCTACCATCTTCCTCCGGGAGGGGTCGCGGCAAGGGGCATTAGGTCGCATTCGTGCAGCGGGGAGGTCGCGGGGCCAACCTATTGTGCAGCGCCTCGACGCGCCTCCCTCCGTGCACGACACGCCGTCGCGATGTGCCGCCGACCCTCTATGCGGGGTCCGGGGCCGGCTCAGACGGCGTTTCATGCCCGGCACGCAGCGCCAACGCGGCCGAGCGCACGTCTGCCAGCGGTACCCGAGCCCCCACCGCGACACTCAAGGCTCCAGCGAGCACCTCGTCGACGACCGGGGCGCTGAAGTCTGCCTGCCTGAACAAGAACGCCACGTCGAGGAGTTCATAGCGGAGGCCACCGTCGTCGAGCTGCTCCTCGAAGCGTGAACCCCCCTCCACGAACGCGCATTCGACGGCGGGGAACGTGCGCTGGGCGTCGGCCGCCCGGTCCCAGGTCCGGACAGACGCGACGGTTTCCGCGACCCCCTGACCGTGTGCGACGGAGTTCGCCCGGACGACGTCGGCCACCGTGCCCGGAACACCCGACAGTGCCTCCACTCCCGTCCACCCCTCGACGACCGCGCGTTCGACGAGCCCGTCCCAGCCTTCGACGGCGGCCACCGTCACCTGGACGCCGCCGCAGAAGGCGAGATCGTCGGCGTCGCAGGCCGAGTCGTCGATGACCAACCCGGCGATGGGAAGGGAATACAGGGAGTTGCTCATCCACCCATTGCACGCCGCCGCGACCCTCAACTCAAGGGCCGCCCGGTTTCGCTGCCTAGAGTGGGAACATGTCCACCCAGAAGGTCGACGACCACGTGATGCAGTGGCTGCTGGCGGGGGATGGCGCGGTGCGGTTCCAGACGCACCGCGACCTCCTGGCCGACGAGCGCCCAGACCTCGAGCAGCTCGTCGCCTCCGACGGCGACGCCGCGACCATCTTCGACGCGCGGGGTGCCGACGGGCACTGGGGTCGCGGGTTCTACCAGCCCAAGTGGACCTCGAGCCACTACTCGCTGCTCGAGATGCGCGACCTGGGGGTCGCCCCCGGCCACGCGGCGTGCGCGGCCACGGTCGCGCTGATCGCGCGCCAGAAGGGCGGCGACGGGGGAGTCAACCCTTCGGGCAGCAGGGGTGTCGCGGGACCCGCGGATGGACGATGCCCTGGCTGTGCTCGAGCGCAGGCGTCGCCGCGACGGGCGGTGGGCTGCGTCGGCGCAATTCCCTGGCGAGACCCACGTCGAGTACCCGGCCGCCGGCGCGCCAAACAGGTGGGTGACGGTGCGAGCTCTCCGGGTGCTCCGCCACTTCGGCTGAGGGCGCTTGAGCCTGACACGGCTCTCGCTGGGGGTGCTTGAGCCTGACACGGCTTTCCCTGGGGGTGCTTGAGCCTGACACGGGTCTCAATGTCGCTTTGCACGATCAAATCCCTTCCGCCGACTGTCGAGACTCGGATCCGGCTCAACACCCGTCAGCGAGAGCCGTGTCAGGCTCAAACCCATAGCCCGGCAGGGGCCGCAACAAGAACTCCGACGAGCGCGAGGCCGACAGGGCGTCCGACAGGCCGGTGTGGACCAGGGAGTCGCAGGGCACGCCCGTGGTCAACGCTGGCTCGCTGTACATACAAGCAGCGGCGCGACGTCAGGGCAGGTCATGATGACCGGACGTGTGGCGGTGCTGCTCAGGCCCGACCCCGCCGTCATCGAGCCCGCGGCACCCCGTGCGCGGCCACAAGGTCAGCCACGGCGTCAGGGGACGTGAGCACGGGCTGGGTGATCACCGCCCTGTCGCACCTGATCACCAGCTGCGTGAAGCTGGGCGGCGAGGTCTTCTCGGGGTGGTGGATCTCGAACGCCGTCATCCTGCGGAACGGGATCCGCGTCACGTTGTAGGCGTAGTTGGGGCGGCGGAAGAGCGGCTCGGCACTCCTGTTGCGGTCGATGATCACCAGGTCCATCGACGACGCGAGGATCATCACCCCGGCGGAGCGGCGCCGGCGACCCCGATCGTTCAGGCAGGACTGGCCGGGCTCGTCGACATGGATCGGCTGGAGGCGCTCACTGGCGCCGGCGTTGAGGGCCAGGACGAGTGAGCCGAAGAAGTGGTCCCGGGGCTGCGCGCTTCGCGGGGATACGACGGGGGCCGGCGGCCTGAGGTCGTGCGGCCCGGGGGACAGGACGTAGCGATCCACTTCCGCGATCGTCGGGTGCGACACGGCGTTGTACTCGACCTCCATCGCGTCTCCGTCGGACAGGAGCAGCGTCCATCTGGCCGCGAGGAGGTTGGTGTGCAGGATGGTCGCGACGACGTCGACGCGAGAAGCCGTGCGGCTGGTGACTTCTCCCGGTCCCGCCCGCAGCACGCGCACCTTGTCCGGGGAGACGGCGATCACCGACTCGTACAGGTCCATCCCGGGGCGGACCTTGGCGCGATCGATGGGGCGGGGCACCTTGAGGAGATGGCGTGCACCCTCGAGCTCGGGCCACCATCGGTTGAACCGGCGGGGGAGGTCTGCCGGGTCCTTGACCTCGCCGATCCACGGCCCGAAGGCGTCAAACTCCCGCAGGTCGTCGGGGTCTGCCGCCGCTCGCCAGTTCGGGATCTTCGCAGCCATGATGGGTCTCCCAGGTGCGCGACGGTGAGGTCGTCGTCGGCCCGTCCCAGAGGCGCGGTACCTACCCGATTCTACCGTCGCGGCTCAATGGGGCCAACCCCCCCGGCCGGGTCAGGCGTCCTGGCTGTAGATGAGCACCGAGTAGGGGCCCACTGAGATGTTCGCGTGCGCCCCCATCCCGTCCTCGTCCTCCTCGAACGCGGTTACGTCGAAGGAGTCGTGGTCACCGAACAACGAGCTGTAGAGCCTGGCGTCGCTGTTGAACCGCAACCTCCACAGCCCGCCGTGCGGCATCCCGATCCGGTAGTCGGTGTAGGTCTCCGTGCTGAGATTGACCACCACCACGACGTCGTCTCCTGCCCCGTGGTCCATCCAGCGCTGGAAGGCGATGACGTTGTCCACCTCGTTGACGTGGTAGATGTTCAGCCCGCGCCCGGTCAGCCCGCGGGTCACGCCGCCGCGGTTGAGGCGCAGGTCGATCAGGGTCTTGTACAGCGTCGTGATCCCCTCGAAGCGCTCGATCCGGTCCCAGTCCAGGGGGTCGTCGTCGGAGAACCAGCCGCCCTCCAGCGCCTCCTGGCCCTGGAAGATCATCGGGATTCCGGGGCTGGTCATCACGAGCGCGCCGCCGACGGTGGAGCGCTTCTGCGCGAACCATCCGTCCGCGTTCTCCGGGTCGATCTCGTGCGGCACCCGCGCGGAGCCGTTGGCCACCTCGTCGTGCGACTCGGTGTACACGACGCGGCGGAACGGGTCGCCGTCGTAGTTGTGCGCGATCGCGTCGGCGATGGAGGACAGCGAGCGCTCCTCGTCGGTCATCGCCGTGATGGCGTGCCGGACGGGGTGCACGAACTCGGCGTCCCACTGCGCGTGGAAGCCGGCGCCGTCGCCCTCGAGACCGACGATCCGGTCGTGCCCGTGGAGGTCCTCGGCTATCGAGATTCGGCCCGGGTACTCGTCGCGCATGGACTGGGTGATCCAGCGCATGAGCCCGAAGCCCTCCTCAAGCTCGAACCCGCCACCGGACACCGAGCGCATGTAGGGCGTCATGTCCAGGCGCAGGCCGTCGACGCGGTAGTCACGCAGCCACATCATCGCGTTGTCGTGGATGAAGCGACGCACCTCCTCTCGCCCGTAGTCAGGTCGGGTGTCACCCCACGGGGTGGAGGCGCGGTCATCGTTGTAGAAGTAGATGCCGCCCCTTCCGTTCTCGCCCCACCCGTCGAACTGCCAGAGATCCAGATCCGAGGGGCCGAAGTGGTTGTAGACCACGTCGAGGATCACCGCGAAACCGCGCTGGTGGGCCGTCTTGATGAGGGTCTTGAACGCGTCCGGGCCGCCGTAGGCGCTCTCGACGGCGAAGATGTGCGCCGGGTTGTACCCCCACGACTGGTCACCTGCGAACTCCGCCACGGGCATGATCTGCAACGTGTTGACGCCCAGCTCCTGCAGGTAGTCCAGCTGCTCGATGACGTCGTGGAAGCCGCCCACGCCGCCGTCCGACGGGGCGAACGAGCCCACGTGCATCTCGTAGATGACCATCTCGTGGTGCGGCGGGCAGTGCGCGGCCCGGCCCTGCCAGTCGAAGGCGCTGTGGTCGTAGATGACGCCGTTGCCCACCGAGTTGGTGACCTGCTGGGCGTAGGGGTCGATCCGATCGAAGGCGTCCTCCCCGTTGGTGAGCCAGTACTTGTACTCGTCACCCGGCCCGGCGCCGTCGACGAAGGTGTACCAGTACCCGTTGCCCTCGTCCCCCAGGGGTGTGGCGGAATGGCTCCAGTCGTTGAAGTCGCCCATGACGGCCACGCTGTCCGCGTGGGGCGCCCAGAGCCGGAAGCCGACGCCTCCGTCGGCGATGATCGCACCCATTCCAGCCAGTGTCTTGTGCTCGGCCACGTGCCCCCCGATCGTTGGATGTCCAGCGCATCGAGTGTGCCCGACACACCCCCGCATCCGCCAACGGATGAGAGATTCTCAGGTTGCGTTTGACGCGAGCGTGTTCTGGGTACGTCGTTGGTAGGGAGCAGTAGCTCTTGACGACCATCGAACGTAATGGAGGATCACCATGGCGTACCCGAACGAGGCGCCCATCACCGGTGGGCAGAACGAGTACGGCGCACCGCAGGCGCCCAACTCCATGACAGGTCAGCCCGGCACCACCAGCTGGGACGCGCCGCCTTCCGGCGAGCAGTCGAAGAGTGATCAGGCCAAGGAGGTCGCCTTCCACACCGGCGACAGGGCCAAGGATGTGGCGGCCACCGCCCAGGACGAGGCGAGGGCCGTCAAGGACACGGCAGCCGACGCCGGCGGCCACGTCGTCGAGACGGCCAAGCAGGAGGCCGGACAGGTGCTCGAGGAGGCCAAGTTCCAGGGCAGGCGCCTGCTGGACGAGTCGGTGACCGAGCTTCGGACGCAGGCCGGGACCGGACAGCACATGATCGCTGAGTTGGCGCGCTCGCTGAGCGGCGAGCTGAAGTCCATGGCTGACGCGGACCAGGGCGGGATGCTGAGCGACTACGTCGGGCAGGCCCAGCGCCTGAGCGACGACGCGGCCTCCTGGCTGGACAGCAGGCAGCCCGACGAGGTGCTGGACTCGGTACGACGGTACGCCGCCCGAAACCCGGTGCAGTTCCTGGCCATCTCCGCGGGCGTCGGCTTCATCGGGGCGCGGATCTTCCGCGGCCTCCAGGGCGCCAAGGCCGACGAGGAGAAGCTGGGTGAGTCCGCCAGCAGGTACGGGGTCTCGACGCAGCCTCCGGCGTCCTATGCGACGCCAGTGGCTGACGACTATTCCCTGGCCACGCCCTCGGGTGCGGCGCCCCGGCGCGAGTCGCCCGTGGGCAACGCCACCTTCGTGGAGCCGGAATCCCGGTACGAGGATCTCACGCCAGAAGGTGGGGATCCGTGGCGGGAGGGGCTGCGATGACCTCCCCTCACCTGGACCCCACCCCCACCGCCCGCGACCCCTACGGCACCGGGCACCCGGATGAGTCGAACCCCGCCGCGCCCCGGACCATCCCCCTGGGAATGGATCCCGAGGAGGCGGAGAAGGAGGCGAGCTATCTCCGCTACAAGGCAGAGGATCGCTCGCTCGGCGAGATCGCCAGTGACCTGATCGACAACGCCACGACGCTGATCCGTCAGGAAGTGGAGTTGGCCAAGGTCGAGGCGAAGCAGTCGGCCTCCAAGGCCGGTAAGGGTGCGGGCATGCTGGCCGGAGCAGGCGTGACCGCGTTCCTGGGCCTCATCGCCCTGACCCTCGCCCTGTGGTGGGGCCTGGCGGTGCTGATGGGCACCCGCGCTGAGCCGGCACTCGGCTGGAGCGGCGTGATCGTCGCCGTCCTCTGGTTCGCCGTCGCCGCCATCCTGGCGGTGGCCGGCAAGAACGAGTTCACCAAGATGCGTGGCCTGCCGCGCACCGCTGACACCGTCAAGAAGATTCCCAACGCTGCTGCAGGCAATGAGGAGAGGAACCGATGAGCACGAACCCAGAAGAGATCCGCCGCGACATCGAGCGCACCCGGGCGGAGCTGAGCGAGAACGTCAACGCCCTCAGTGACAGCGCCAAGCCGAGCAACGTCGTCCGTGAGCAGGTGGACAACGTCAAGGACAGCGTTCACGGCATCAAAGAGCGCATCTTCGGCTCCGACTCCAATCCGTACGACGACGGCGCCGTCGGTGCGGTCGCGGACAAGGCTGGTGGCGCTGTGACCGACGCGCGGGAGGCCGTGGCCGGCGCTCCGCGCCAGGTGAAGTCCGCCACGAGGGGCAATCCGTTGGCCGCCGGCCTGATCGCTGCCGGCCTCGGTGCCCTGATCGGCGGCCTGCTCCCCCCGTCGCAGATGGAGAAGGAGCGCGCGACGCAACTCAAGGACGCCGCTGAGCCGGCCCTGGAGCAGATCAAGGAGATGGCGACGGAGGCCAAGGACCACCTTCAGCCGCTGGCCCAGGATGTGGCTGAGAACGTCAAGAGCGCGGCCCAGACGGCGGGCGAGAATCTCAAGGCCGACGCGCAGGTGGCCAAGTACGAGGTGGCCGAGCAGGCCCAGCTCTCGGCCGAGACCGTGAAGGGCGATGCCCAGGCCAAGGTCGACGAGACCAGGGTCGAGGTCGAGGAGACGCGCTACCCGTGAGGTCGGGGCGTCAGCCCTGGCCTACGCACCGACGAGGTCCCGCCCCCTCCCCCCCGGGGGGCGGGACCTTTCTGCGAGCCCGTCAGGCACCGTCGTGGATCGGCGCCGCGCCGCGCAACGGCTGGATCTCCGGGTTGCCGTGCCGCGCCGGGGGCAGGGGAGCCGCGAGGCGAATGCCAGGCGGAATCTCCGTAGGGCGATGCTGCGCCAGGTAGCGCGCGACCACCTCGGTCACGTCGAGCGGATCGTCGCGGCCCCGCACCACCAGGACCTCGCCGTCGGCGTCCATCGGGCCGACTTTGCCGGGCGTCGCTTCGTAGAAGTAGCCGGCTACCCGGTAGGTGGCGTCCGCGTCGAGCGGTTCCTGGCCCGCTGACCCTGCCCGCCGTACGGCGGCGTCTGAGGTCCGCGCTCCCGTGGCTGCGCCAGGATCCAGGCTGTAGGTGAGGCCGGCGGTGGCGTGCAGCCACCCGCCCTTCCACTCCCACGGGTCCGGGTTGAGGGCGCCGTCGGCGGAGTTCTCCAGGAGCGCCGCGACCTTCGAACCCCGAACCTCCCCGACGCCCACCTGGGCGCCCACCGGCAGGTAGTGGAAAAGATCCTCGAGGCGGATGGGGCCGGGCGCCACGTGGGTGCCGTAGCGGAAGCCGCGAAGGTGCCCGATGTCCGCGCCGGCCTCCACGCGGATCGCCTCGGCGATGACGTCGTGCGAGGTGCCGGAGATGACCGCCGGCCGGTCACCGTCGGCGAAGTCGCTGCGGTGCAGCGCCACGTCGGTGTGCCCCACCACCTCGTCGATCGGCCGGCTGAGCACCGAGTGATTGATCGGATTCACATGCGGCCGGAAGTGCGGGCCCGCCAGGAAGGGGCGGCGGGCATCCTCGACCAGGGCCGCGACCACCGGGTCCGGCTCGAGGGCCTCGTCGACGGTGTGCAGGGTGTAGGACCAGGCGGCGACGCCGCCGTCGCCGAGCGTGACGTCGAGCACGCCGACGCGCGTGCCGTCCTGCCCCACCTCGGAGACCAGGGCGCCGGTCGAGGTCCGGACCAGCTCGCGCGTCTCCTCATGCATGTCGGAGGAGAGCACCACGTCGATGCCCGGATTGTCCTCCGCGATCATGATGTTCTTCGCCAGGCCGAACTCGGAGATCAAGACCACGGCGTCGACCCCCGCGTCGCGCAGTGCCGCCACATGCGTGGGGATCTCGTGCGCATCGCCGCTGAACCTGATGCCCTCGGTGACCCAGGGCCCGAGCGCGTTGATGGCGCGCTCCGAGGAGAGGCTGACGACACCGACGCGGGCTCTTCCGGCCTGGAGGATTCGGGTGGGCGGGAGAAGAAGGGCCTCGGTGCCGGCGTGGTAGACGTTGCAGGCCATCGCGCCCCAGCGGTGCGAGGGCACCGTGGTGCCCGGTAGCCCGGTGCCCGGCCCGAACAGCTCGAGGAATCGCTCCTTGCCGTAGATGTAGTCCCAGTTGCCGGGGGCGTACACGTCCACCCCGAGGGCGTCGACCATCTGGACGAGCGCCTGCCCGCGGGTGTAGAGCGCCTCAGCACTGCCCTGGATCGTGTCGCCCGTGTTCACCAGGATGCTGGTGGGCTGCTCCGCGCGCAGGCGCGCGATCAGGGTGGCCATGCGGGCCAGCCCACCCTCGAGCGAGCCCGTTGCGTCGCGGCGCACGTTCGGCCGCGGGAGGAGATGGCCATGGATGTCACCGATGTGGATGAAGCGGATCTGTGCCATGGCACCACTGTGCAGCAGAAGCGTCAGGCCATGCCGTAGATCACGAACAACGCGCGCGCCCCCAGGACCGCGACCGCAAGGGCGGCGAAGCGCGCGCGCCAGGTGCTGAGCAGGCCGAGCGCCAGCGCGAGGAGCAACGCCGCGCCGGCGGCGGCCTGGGCCCACCAGTAGGCGGGCGGGGTGGTGTCCGAGATGCGGGCCAGCCCGTGCGCGGCCTCACCCAGCGCCACGGCGGGGAGGAATGCCGCCGCGACCCCGCGCATCACCGCCGGCCCGCGTCCCTTCAGCAGCCACACCGCCACCCCCATCGCGCCGCCGCTGATCACGCCCGCGAGCGCCCAGAGCACCATCATCTGCAGGCCGACGGGGAAGCCCCGCAGGTGCGTGGTGGCGTAGTAGCCCACCATGACGAGAGGCCCTGCGCTCGCCCCCAGGAGGGCGTGGGCCGCCCAACCGCCCCTGGTGGCCGCGGCAACGCCTGCCGCGAGGACTACCACCGGGGTGGCGGAGTTGAACAATGGCGCCAGTACCGCCGGGGAGTAGGTCTGGCCGAAGGACATGGCGACACCCGCGGCCACGGAACCGGTCAGCGCAACGGGGAGACACCTGTGCATGACGGCGATGCTAGGCGGTCGAGGGACCATGTCGGCCCTCTGCGGCCGCCGCCCAGGGGCGAGCCAGGGCGGAATCGGGGGAATGCCAGGGGGTGGCCCGGGGACCGGTCGCTCCTGGTCGGGTAGACCAGCACAACGAGCGACCGACCGCGCGTGGACGTGCGGTAATCGGGCTCATCACAGATGAGGGTGTAGGAGGCTGTTCGGCGCGTCGGGCCGGGTAGGGGTCGAGGTCTCCCGATGATGGAAGTTCTCACGCTGCCCATCTGGAAGACCTCGACGTGTCTGATGCTACCCCTGGGGCGGGGTTCGCCTGCCCTGACCTGACCTCGTTCTGTCGGCTCGATGAGCTCGGCCTGGAGGTCACCGGCCAACTGCTGGAGCCTGGCCGTGCGGTGCTCGCCTGCCGGGTGGTGGAGCCGGATCAGTGGTGCCGACGCTGCGGCTGCGAAGGCGTGGCCCGTGACACCGTGACGCGGGCGTTGGCGCACGAGCCGTTCGGCTGGCGGCCGACCACGTTGCTGGTCACGATCCGTCGCTACCGCTGCACCGGCTGCGGGCATGTGTGGCGGCAAGACACCAGCCTCGCCGCGGAGCCGCGGGCGAAGCTGTCACGCCGCGGGCTGCGGTGGGCGTTGGAGGGTCTGGTCGTGCAGCACCTCACCGTCGCCCGGGTCGCCGAAGGGCTGGGGGTGTCGTGGAACACCGCCAACACGGCGGTCCTGGCCGAAGGCAAGCGGGTCCTGATCGACGACCCGACCAGGTTCGACGGGGTGACGGCCATCGGCGTGGACGAGCACGTGTGGCGCCACACCCGCCGCGGTGACAAGTACGTCACCGTCATCATCGACCTGACCGGCATCCGCACCCGGACAGGGCCTGCCAGGCTGCTCGACATGGTCGAAGGGCGCTCCAAGCAGGCGTTCAAGCAGTGGCTGTCCGAACGCGACCAGGCATGGCGCGACAGAGTTGAGGTCGTCGCGATGGACGGGTTCACCGGGTTCAAGACCGCCACCGCCGAAGAGCTGCCCGACGCGACCGCCGTCATGGATCCCTTCCACGTGGTCCGCCTCGCCGGCGACGCCCTCGACCGATGCCGCCGACGCGTCCAACAAGCCATCCACGGACACCGAGGCCGCACCAGCGACCCGCTCTACTCGGCGCGCCGCACCCTCCACACCGGCACCGACCTCCTCACCGACCGACAGAAGGACCGGCTCACCGCCCTGTTCGCCGGCGATGACCATGTCGAGGTCGAAGCCACCTGGGGCATCTACCAACGCATGATCGCCGCCTACCGCGAACCCGATCGGACCAGAGGCCGGGCCCTGATGACCAGCCTGATCGCCTCGGTCAGCCAGGGCGTCCCCGCCGCGTTGAGCGAGGTGATCACACTCGGCCGAACGCTGAAGAAGCGAGCCGACGACGTGCTGGCCTATTTCGACCGGCCCGGCACCTCGAACGGTCCCACCGAGGCCCTCAACGGCCGCCTGGAACATCTCCGCGGATCAGCACTCGGCTTCCGGAACCTCACCAACTACATCGCCAGATCACTGCTCGAGACCGGCGGATTCAGACCCCGACTACACCCTGGATTGTGATGAGCCGGTAATCGTTCCTCCAGGTGGCCCTCCGACGCCTGTGGAGGGCCGGGAGTCGGTCTGGAGGAACAATCGCCGCAGGTCGAGGCCCTGAACCGTCAGTGGCCGGGGATGTCCCGGTGGGAGAACCGCCACAGCGCGAACGCGGCCAGGGCCGCCGCGACCGCCAACTGGACCAGGATCGGCGCCAGCGCGAACTCCTCGGCAGGCATGGCCGGGGTGTGCTCGAACGGCGAGATCTGGCGAACCCAGTCCGGAAGCTGCATGACGTCGCCGAACAGTTCGATGAGGCCGCCCGCCACCACCGGGATCCAGGCGAGTGTCACCAACCGCGGGGCGAGGGCGTGCAGCGCCGCCGCCAGCGCGAGCACCACCAGGATGGCCGGGATGCCGGTGGCAGCGCCGGCCAGGGCATCACCGATGAGCGAGTCGACGTCGCCGGGCACGTAGGCGATGCGTCGGTGGAGGTCGACGGCGTTGCGGACGGGTCAGGGCGCCGCGGGAGGATCCGGGTCCGTGACGCCGTCGGCTGGGCGGCGTGCGGGGTCGTCGACGGGGGTGAAGGCGGCGCGGATCTGCCGGAGGAACGTGTCGTCGGTGAACAGCCCGTGGGTGAAGAGCTCCATCGACGCCAACGAGTACCGCGGCAGCACGGCTGGGTCGAGGAGGTGTGTGCCACCGAGACGGCGGGCAACCTGACTCTCGAGGACGGTGGCGCCCAGGCTCCTGTTGCTGTCACCAGCGGTCGTGGACGTACTCGCGGATGTACTCGTCGTAGATCCGCTCGCAGGCCGCGAGCTGGTCGTCGGTCAGCGACGGCAGCGAGCCCGCCGCCGCGTTGGCCGCTGCCTGCTCGGGGCGGCTCGCGCCGGGGATGACGACGGAGACGCCGGGCTGGTCGATGATCCACCGGAGCGCGAACTGCGCCGGCGTCACGCCGTCGGGCACGATCGACGCGAACTCCCGCGCCGCCTGCACGCCCACGCCGTAGGGAACGCCGCTGAACGTCTCACCCTGGTCGAACGCCTCGCCGTGCCGGTTGTAGGTGCGGTGGTCCTCCGGCGCGAACGTCGTGTCCTCGGTGAACTTGCCGGTGAGCAGGCCGCTCGCCAGCGGCACTCGGGCGATGATCCCGACGCCGGCCGCGGCGGCCGCGGGCAGCACCCGCTCGAGCGGCTTGCGGCGGAACACGTTGAGGATGATCTGGATGCTCGCAACGCCAGACCGTTCCAGCGCAGTGAGGGCCTCCTCGACCGTCTCAACCGACACGCCGTAGTTGCGGATCCAGCCCTGCTCCACCATCTCGTCGAGCGCGTCGTACACGGCGTCGTCGGAGTAGACCGTGCTGGGCGGGCAGTGAAGCTGGGTGAGGTCGATGGTGTCGACGCCCAGCAACCGCCGCGAGCGGTCCGTCCACGCCCGCAGGTTCTCCCGCGTGAACTGCTCCGGCGTGTGCGGATCGGCGCGGCGGCCCAGCTTGGTGGCCACCATGACCGACCCGTCGGCGCGCTCGCGCAGGAACCGTCCGACGAGCTCCTCGCTGTGGCCGTCGCCGTAGACGTCTGCGGTGTCGAAGAACGTGACGCCCGCGTCGGCCGCGGCGTGGAGCACGCCCATCGAGGCGTCGTCGCTGACGTCACCCCAGTCCCCGCCGAACTGCCAGCAGCCCTGGCCCACCACACCGACCTCGCGGCCGGTCCTACCCAATGTTGACTTCTGCATGGATCCACCTTGGCACAGCCGACCTAGCCCGCGGAGGTGCCGGAGGCGGAGGCGCCGACGAGTTCGGCAGCCGACCCCGCCATGTGGCGCGCTCCGCGGAGACCGAAGACCGCCGCCGGGCCGATCGTCGAGCCGGGGCCGGGGTACGTCCGTCCCATCACCGAGGCCGAGTTGTTGCCCGCCGCGTACAGGCCCTCGATCACCGAGCCATCCTCCCGCAGCGCCCGCGCGTGCTCGTCGGTCAAGACGCCGCCCTTCGTTCCCAGGTCGCCGATCACCACGCGGTACGCCGTGAACGGGCCCTTCTCCAGCGGGCCGAGGTTGGGGTTCGGGATCACCGACGGGTCGCCGTAGTAGCGGTCGTAGGCGGACTTGCCGCGGCCGAAGTCGTCGTCGACCCCCGCGCGTGCGAAGGCGTTGAACCGGTCGACGGTGGCGCGCAGCTTCGCCGGCTCCATCCTGATCCTGCGCGCCAGCAGCTCGACGGTGTCCGCCTTCGCCATCGACCCCTCCGCAGCCAGCTTCTTGTTGGCCCTGGGATCCAGGGCGTAGGCGCGCATGTAACGCCGCGCGTGCCGGGCCTCGCCGATGAGCCAGAAGTCCCCGTCCCTGTCGTGCTCCAGCATGTGGTGGCCCAGGTCGACGTAGGACTCCGCCTCGTTGGCGAACCGCGACCCCTCGCGATCCACCATGATCGAGTACGGCAACGCCCGCTCGCCCACCAGGAACGACGGCCCGCCGCCCTGCGCGGGGGCCACAGACGCGCCCCACCACGCGTCGTCCATGAGCTCCACCGCGGCCCCTGCGCGCTGCGCCATGACGATCGGGCCACCCAGGTTGCCGGGGTTACCGGAACTGTCTCCCTGGATCCCGTGATACTGAAGGCGCATCTGCGTGTTGTGGTCGAACCCACCGCCGGCCAGCATCACGCCGCGACGGGCGCCCACGGTCTGTGTGCGACCCTCGTGCGTGATCCGCACGCCCACGACGCGGTCGCCGTCGATGATCAGGTCCTCGACGGGGCTGCTCAGCCACAGTTTCGCGCCGCCCTTCTGCACCACGCCCGCGAACATCGCCGTGGCCAGCGCCGCGCCGATCCCCACGCCGCGTCGGCCGGTGCCGACGAAGCTCAGCAACCGGAACACGAGCTCGGCGCCACGCTTGAAGCCGCTCCACGTGGACCACGCGCGCTGCAGCAACCACACATCGTCGGTCTTGATCGGCAGCGGCGCGGTGAGCCTCATCGTGTGGTACCACTCGCCCAGCACCTTGGAATCCAGAGGCTTAACCTCGATCGCGCGCCCGATCCGGCCCCCTGGCAGCTCCGGGTAGTAGTCCGGGTATTCCCCAGCGCGGACGAACTGCACGCCGTAGCGCTCCGCTGTGGTGACGAAGTCCGCCACCGAATCAACGAAGGCCTCCTTGCGCTCCCGCGAGGTGGCGCGGCCGGCGTCGCCGATGCACGCCTCCATGTACTCAAGCGCCGATTCGCGGGAGTCGGCCACCCGCTCGCGCCGCATCAGCGGGTTGTTGGGCAGCCACATGCCTCCGCCGGACATGGCGGTGCTGCCGCCCCACTTGTCGGTGCTCTCCAGCATCACCACGTCGAGCTTCTCGTCGACGGCGCCCAGCGCGGTGGCCATGGCGGCCCCGCCCGAGCCGACGACCACCACATCGAACGAATGGTCAAAGGTCTGAGACACGGTTCCTCCTCGATATCCGGACAACTGTGTCCGGTTCTATGCTGTCCAGCATGCCCGCCCACATGCGCAGGATCAATAGGGGACCGGCCGCCGCAGCCGAGAATCGTCGTGCTCTGCTGGCCGCGGCGCGGGATCTGTTCGCCGAGCGCGGGTTCGACGTGCCGCTCCAGGCCATCGCCAAGAGGGCACGGGTGGGGCAGGGGGTCCTGTACCGGCACTTCCCCAGGCGGATGGATCTCGCGCTGGCCGTGTTCGAGGAGAACTTCCTGCGGCTCGAGGCGGCCGGGGCCGACGTCGGGCCCGGGTCCTTCGCGCGCTTGTGGGGGCTGCTCGTCGACGAGGTGGTGGACTCAGCGGCCTTCGTCGAGATGGCGGTGGAGGCCAGGCGTGAGCTGCCGGACTTCGGCGGGACTGCGCGGCTGCTGGCCATCTTCGGCCCTCACGTCGAGGCGGCGCTCCGCGGCGGGGAGGTGCGGGCGGACCTCGTCGTCGAAGACGTCCCCACCGGTGTGCGGATGGTCTACGGGCTGGTGGTCACCAGCGGGGGGCGAAGCAGATTGTCCGCGACCATCGACGACGTGTCGCGGCGGTGGTTCGGGCTGGCGTGAGCGCCAGGTGAGGCACCACGAGGTCCGGTGTTCAACGCAGCGGGCACGGAAGGGCAACAGATGGCCAAGCCGCGCCCTGCGGTCCGCGCGGGCCTACGCTTGGACCCATCGGATGAGAGGCGGCCCCATGGCTGGCATCAAGCACAACATCGCCCTGGTGGCCCACGACAACAAGAAGGCCGAGCTGCTCAGCTGGGCCAACTTCAACCGCGGCACCCTCAGCGGCCACACGCTCTTCGCCACGGGAACCACAGGCACCATGCTCGAGTACGAGCTCGGGCTGCCCGTCACCCGCCTGCTGTCCGGCCCCGTGGGTGGGGACCAGCAGATCGGCGCCATGATCGCCGAGGGACGGATCGACACGCTCATCTTCTTCTGGGACCCGCTCGAGCCGCAGCCGCACGACCCAGACGTCAAGGCGCTGTTGCGCATCGGCGCCGTGTGGAACGTGCCCATGGCCTGCAACATCGCGACCGCTGACCTGCTGATCTCCTCGCCGCTGCTGGACCAGCCGTGGGCGAACAAGCCGGACATCTCGCCGCGTGCCTGGGAGCCCAGCGAGCCGGAGTGACGCCTACGGCAAACCTTGACCGTCTCCGTACGGAGCCTTGACGAAGCCGCTTCGAATCCGGCAGGTGTGGAAAGCTTGGCGACGTGATGCCCCTTGAGCTGCCGTTCCCAGACATCAATCCCGTCGCCGTCAACATCTTCGGACTGAAGATCCACTGGTACGCAATCATGTACCTGCTCGCGTTCGGGCTGGGCTACCTCCTCATGGTCCGACGGCTCCGCCACGAGCCGTACCGGTCCGTCACGACGCCCGAGCCGTGGACGCGCGCGGATATCGAGGACATCCTCCTCTACGCGATCTTCGGTGTCCTGGCCGGCGGACGGCTGGGCTACACCCTCTTCTACAATCCGGCCTACTACTTCGCCAACCCCCTGGAGATCGTTCAGATCTGGGACGGTGGCATGAGCTTCCACGGTGGCGCCATCGGTGTCGCTCTCGGCCTGGCCTGGTACGCGTGGCGCAAGAAGCGTCCCTTCCTCCAGGTGGGGGACTTCCTCGTCCCCGCAGCGCCGCTCGGCCTGGCCGCGGGCCGCTTCGGCAACTTCATCAACGGTGAGCTCTGGGGCCGTGAGGCCTCCTCAGACCTGCCCTGGGCCATGCGATTCCCCACGGGGGGCGACGTGCTGCGCCACCCGTCGCAGCTGTACCAGATGCTCCTCGAAGGCCTGCTCCTGTTCGTGCTGCTGTGGCTCTATGCCCGCAAGCCCCGCTTCCGGGGACAGGTGACCGGCATGTTCATCGCCGGGTACGGCCTGTTCCGGTTCATCGCCGAGTTCTGGCGCGAACCGGACGCGCAACTGGGGTTCCTGTCGCTCGGCCTCAGCATGGGCCAATGGCTCTCGCTGCCCATGGTGCTCGTCGGGCTCGTGCTGTGGTCCTGGTCGCGGATGCGGGCCCTCAGCGACGTCGAGGCCGAGCCTGTGGACAACTCGGCGGATAACTCCGACGGGCCGGGGGAGCGCTGATCGCACGCCGCCCGACGGCGACACCCTGTCCACAGATTGACTGTGGATAAGTGTGTGTATGCGCAGCGCTACCCGCGGGGCCCCGGGGTAAGCCAGGCCTCTGGATCCTTCACCACGGGCCCCATCGCGGCAAGCCCTGCACCCATCGCCGGGCGCAGCGGTGCGTCGGTCAGCGGGGCGATGTCCAACGCACACTTGCGCGCCCACACCACACGTCCGCTGAGTTGCCGGTGCAGCGGCTCCCGCAACCACGGCTCCAACCGGGCGAAGTGGCCCGACAGGCGCACCGTCGACACGTCGGCGAGGTTGATCGCCGCACCGAGAGCGATGCCCAGCGCGCCGGCGGTGCGTCGCATGACCGACAGGGCGCGTTCGTCGTGGTGGGCCAAAGCGTGGAGCAGGGACTCGAGGGTGGGCTGGCGCGCCGCCGAGAGCAGGGCGTGCAGGCCCACCACCGTCTCCAGGCAGCCGATGGAGCCGCACGGACACGGGGCCCCGCGCGGATCGACGCACACGTGGCCGATCTCTCCGGCCCACCCATGCTCGCCCAGGTGCAGGATGCCCTGGACGACGATGGCGCCGCCCACCCCGGCATCCCCGCCGAGCATGATGAACGAGCGGCCATTGAGTTCCCGCATCAGCGTCACCGCTGAGCAGTCGGCATCGTTGGCGATGTTGAGTGCCAGGGGTGAGCCGGCGTGGTCCAGCCTCCAGTGATCCGCCGGGCGCCGCCCGTCCCACCCCAACGGGCTCGACTTGACCACCCTCCCCGTCCGACGGTCCACCAGGGCCGGCACCGCCACGTAGGCCCCGATCACTCGACCGGTGTTTGGCAGGGCCTCCAGCACTTCGCCGCCGAGGCGAGCCAACTCCGCCATGGTGCCCTCGATCCCCAGCATCTTGACGTCCGCCGTAATTTCGCGCCACGAACGCACCGTCATGGTGAGATCCACGAGCGCGGCCACGAGGCGGCCCGCGCCGACGAAGAGGCCGAGCCCGAACGTCGCGCCCGGCCTGATCGACAGGGGGACGGCCGGCCTGCCGCGACCCACGCTCGCCGCCTCACCCTCGCTGACCAGGCCTCCGTTGATCAGGTCGTCGACAAGCCGCGACACCGTCGAGCGCGTCATCCCCAACTGATGGGCGATCCCGGCGCGCGACACCCGTCCACTCTGGTCGACCACCTGGCGGAACACCAGCTTCAGGTTCGACGAGCGCATCGCCGCCTGCGTCATCCCCGACGCGTGGTCCGGATCCGATTCGGTCATCGGTTCCACCCCCCTCCCACACTGGATGCGAAGCGTGCGCCCGCGGGTCCGGTGACCCGATCAGTCTGCCACGCGGGGGACCGGGTACCTGGGTTGTTCAGGAAAGATCGGCGACGGCGGCATGGTAGTCAGCGGCGAGTTGGGCGAAGTCAGCGCGGCATCGGCTGATCAGGCAGCGATCCCCGTCGGACGGGACGCCTTCGCGTTGCCACTGCTTGCGCGCCAGCGGCAGCAGGTGCTCGGGCATCCGCCCGGCGGCGTTGGTGACCCGCCACCACGACACCTCGCCGCCCCAGTTGCTCATGATGGTGCCCACCCTGCGCGCGGAGGTGCCGACGAGCGACGCGACGTCTCCGTAGGCCACCACCCGCCCGGCCGGAACCTGCTCCACGGCCCGCAGCACGCGCTCCACCATCTCGTCACTCATCCGCGACCCCGAGCAGCGCCGGTAACAGGTCGTCCAACTGCCCGCGCAGCACCTGATCGGCCTCGCGGTCGAAGGCGGTGTCTGTGGCGTTGACGATCACCCCGAAAGCGCCCTGCTCCAGCGCGATGGGGAACAGCCCGGCCACCGGGTAGACGCCCAGTGTGGTGCCCACCGCGACGATCGCGTCGCAGTCCTCCGCCGCGGCCACCGATGCCGCCAGCACGTCCGGGTCCAGCACCTCCTCGAACAGCACGACGGTGGCCCGGGTGATGCCGCCGCACGCGGGGCAGCGCGGGTCCTCGTCGCCGGCCGCGACGCGGGCCAGCATCTCCTGCATGGGGCCCGTCCTGCCGCACATCTCGCAGCGCCACGTCCGCGCCGAGCCGTGGATCTCGTGCACCAACTCCGGGCTGCTGCCGGCCAGCTGGTGCAGGCCGTCGGTGTTCTGCGTGACGATGGCCCGCAGCCGGCCCGCCCGCTCCAGTTCGACGATGGCGCGATGGGATCGGGTGGGCTGCGCGGCCCACATCGCCGGGTGGGCCCGACGGCGCCAGGCGGATTTGCGGACGTCGTCGTCGCGGAGGTACCAGGAGAGGGTGGAGACCAGCTCCGCGTACGGGTCGCGGGTCCAGATGCCCTCGGGGCCGCGGAAGTCCGGGATGCCCGCCGCTGTGGACAGCCCGGCTCCGCTGAGGATGAGGATCCGCTGGGCCTCGTCGAGGCTGGCGATCTTGGCCATGGCCACAGTCTGCCCCACGGGCAGTACCGCTGCTGAAAACGCGGAAATCGTCCCCCAGTGCGGCCAACCCCGTGTGGGTGTGAGCGGGGAGGACGGCACTGGGGGACGATTTCCGCGGGCTGGGGTGGGAGAGGGTCAGCTCACCAGGCGTAGGCCTCGGGCGCGGCACCGCCGGGGCCGGGGAAGATCTCGTCGAGGCGACCCAGGGCCGCATCGTCGAGGGTGATCTCCAGAGCCCGGAGTGCGCTATCGAGTTGCTCCATGGTGCGGGGGCCGATGATGGGGCCGGTGATCCCGTCCTGGTGCAGCAGCCAGGCGAGGGCGACGTCGCCTGGCTCGTGGCCAAGCTCGTCGCAGAACGCCTCCCACTGCTCCAGCTGGGGGCGCTGCTTCTCGATGCGCTTCAGCATGCCCTCGTCTGCGCGGCGGCCGGACTCGATCTTCTTCAGCACCCCGCCGAGGAGGCCGCCGCCGAGCGGCGACCACGGGATCACGCCCAGGCCGTAGTGGCGGGCTGCGGGCAGGACCTCGAGCTCGATGGTGCGGGCGCCCAGGTGGTAGAGCGACTGCTCGCTGACCAGGCCGAGCGAGTGGCGCGCCCTGGCGGCCTCGACGGCCGCGGCGATGTGCCAGCCGGCGAAGTTCGACGAGCCCACGTAGACGATGTCACCGGAGGAGACCAGGCGGTCCATGGACTGCCAGACCTCCTCCCAGGAGGTGGCCCGGTCCACGTGGTGCATCTGGTACAGGTCAATGTGCTCGGTCTGCAGGCGGCGCAGCGAGGCGATGGCGGAGCGGCGGACGTTGACCGCGGAGAGCTTCGAGAAGTTGGGCACGTCCTCGTCGAGGGTGCTGCCGTAGCACTTGGTGGCCAGCACCACCTCGTCGCGGCGGCCGGTCTTGGCGAACCAGCGCCCGACGATCTCCTCGGTGCGGCCGCGGTGGCCCTGGCCGCCGTAGCCGTTGGCGGTGTCGAAGAAGTTGATGCCCGCGTCGAGGGCGCGGTCCATGATGGCGTGCGAGTCCTCCTCCGAGGTGTGCGGGCCGAAGTTCATGGTGCCGAGCACGATGCGTGAGACGAGAAGGCCGGTCCGGCCGAGGTGGGTGTACTGCATGTGTCCTCCAAATTGACTGCTCCTCCACCCTATCCACCGGCCGGGGCGCGCGGCCGTGGTCGCGGCGATCGGCACGGTTAGGGCAGCCTCAGCTCATAACCGACCCCCATGGCCACAATTGACAAGCCCGGTGTTAGCTTATTTGCATGACCCTCGTGGACCGCTTCGTGAGCCGCCGGTGCGTCACCGCCCAGCAGCTCGACTCAGGATCCTCGCGCGGCCTGGATTCGCTGAGCATCGGCGAAGTGGCCACCATCGTCGCGTTCGACGCGGACGACACCGTGGCGCGCCGCCTCTTCGACCTCGGCTTCATGCCCGGAGAGCACGTGACCCGGCTCCGCAAAGCCCCTCTCGGCGACCCGTTGATGTTCCGCGTGGGCGGCATCGAGATCGTGCTGAGGCGCGCGGAGGCCCGCCGCATCCACGTCACGGCATGACACACCACCACGGAGGTGTTCCCACTCCGACCCTCCCAGGAGCCGCTCGCGTCGCGCTCGTGGGGAGCCCCAACGCCGGCAAGACCACCCTCTTCAACGGGCTCACCGGGTTGCGCGCCAAGACGGGCAACTATCCCGGGGTGACGGTGTCGAGGTACGAGGGGCGGGTGGATACGCCGGTCGGCCCCGTCGTCGTCGAGGACCTGCCCGGCACCTACTCGCTGGACCCGATCAGCCCTGACGAGGAGATCGTCGCGCAGGTGCTCGAGGAGGCCGACGAACTGGCGGGCGTCGTCGTGGTGGTGGACGCCACCAACCTGCGCCGCGGCCTCGGCCTCGTCTCGCAGGTGCAGCAGGCGGCGCTGCCCACCGTCGTGGTGCTGACCTTCGTCGACGAGCTGCTCCGGCGCGGCGGCCGCGTGGACCCCGAACGGCTCGGCCGTGCGCTGGGCGTCAAGGTGTTACCCGTGGTGGCCGGGGAGCGACGGGGGGTCGAGGCGTTGCGCGAGGTGCTCGCGGCGCCCGCTGCCTGGCCCGCGCCGCCCATGCTTCCTCCTACCGAGCCGGACGAGGTCACCGGCTGGGCGCGCTCCCTCCTGCACGCCGCTCACTTCGCGCCCCCGGACCCGGATTCGCGCACCGGGCGGCTCGACGGCGTGCTGCTCCACCCCCTATGGGGGACGCTGGTGTTCTTCGCCACGATGTTCGCGTTCTTCCAGACCATCTTCCTGGTGGCGGCACCCCTGCAGGGGTGGATCGAGACCGTGTTCGCGTGGCTGGGGGACGTGGCCCGTGCCTCGATTCCCGTGGAGTGGGTGGGCCGGTTCGTCGCCGACGCGCTGCTCGCCGGCGTGGGCGGGGTACTGGTGTTCCTGCCTCAGATCGCGCTCCTGTTCGTGCTGATCTCGCTGCTGGAGGGGTCGGGGTACCTGTCGCGAGCGGCGTACCTGATGGACAGGGTGATGGCGACCGCGGGGCTGGAGGGTCGCGCATTCGTGGCGCTGCTCAGCTCCATGGCCTGCGCCATCCCGGGGATCATGGCCACCCGGACCCTGCCGTCCGCGAAGGACCGGCTGGCGACGATGATGGCCGCGCCGCTCATGACCTGTTCCGCCAGGCTGCCGGTGTACGTGCTGCTGATCGGGATGCTAGTTCCGGCCGACCTGCGCTGGGGGCCGATCGGCGCGCAAGGGCTGCTGATGTTCGCGCTGTACGTGGTGGGGGCGGCGTCGGCGATGACGTCGGCGTGGTTCTGGAAGCGCATTGTGGGACGCTCCGGGATGGGGCTGCCGTTCTACATGGAGATGCCCTCCTACCGGCTGCCCCGGCTGCGCACGGTGTTGATCTCGGTATGGGACGCGTGCAAGGCGTTCCTGCGGAAGATCACCTCCATCATCCTGGTCACCACCGTCGTGCTGTGGGCACTGCTAAACCTGCCGCTTCGGGGCGAGGCTGAGCTCCGGGCCGCAGGCGTCGACCCGACGGACACTGTGGCCGTGACCGCCTACACGCTCGACCACTCGGCCGCCGCCGCCGTGGGGCGGGCCATCGGGCCGGTCTTCGAGCCGCTCGGCTTCGACTGGCGCGTCAACGTCGGCGTCATCTCCTCGCTGGCCGCTCGCGAGGTGTTCGTCTCGACGCTGGGTCAGGTGGCCGCAGCGTCCGACCCCGAGGACCCCACGTCAGCGCTGGAGTCCATGACCCACGGCGACGGCCCGCGGGCCGGCGAGAAGGTCTTCACCCCGCCCACGATCGCCGCCCTGCTGGTGTTCTTCGTCTACGCGCTCCAGTGCATGTCCACGCTCGCGGTGATGCGCCGCGAAACCGGCACGTGGCGCTGGCCGCTGATCGCCTTCGTGCACCTCGGCGTCGTCGCCTGGGTGATGGCTTTCCTTGCCCATTCGATCGTCGGAGCCCTCCTGTGAAGCGCGCCATCCACCCCCAGGCCGTCCCCGGCCAGCAGTCGGCCGTGCGCTGGGTGACCGAGGTGGACCTGCCGGTGGGGCGCGGGACCTCCGCGCCCGGCACGCTCGGCCCGCTGATGCAGTACGGCGTGCTGACCAGGGTGTTCGTCGAACGCGGCGGGGTGTGGACCTGGCTGGCGCCGGACCATTCATGGACTGAGCACGGGCCGCGGATCCGGGACGCTGTGGCCGCTGCGGTGGAGATCGGCGGCTGGGAGATCGAACCGGGCTCCGACGAGCTGCTGGGCCTCATCGCCCGGGAGATCCTCGAGGGCGAGCTGGCGGGCTACGTGGAGTCACACGGGGGCGTGATCGCCGTGGCCGGTGCCGCCGACAACGTGCTGATCCTCGACTTCGGCGGCGCCTGCGAGGACTGCCCCGCGGCGGGCGCCACCCTGCACGACCGCATCGAGACGACGGTGCGGGCCCGCTACCCGATGCTCGCCCGCGTCGAGCGGGTCGGGGGCGCCCACCATAAGCCGCGCGGCTGGTTGGGGCTGCCGGTCCCCGGCCGCGGCCGTTAGCGTCCGTCGGGCGGGCGGCGCGTCGACGGGGGGCAGCCGGGCAGCTGGCCTCGACGGATAGCCGGGCAGGCGAGCAGCCGGGCTCCTCCTTCTTGAGCACGACACGCCGTCGATGTCGCCCCCTCGGGGCGCATGAGAGCCTCCAGCCGCGACCTTGTAGCACATTCGTGCTCGACGAGGGGCGCGGTCGGGCGCGGTCTCAGTCGACGGCAGGCGCCGCGGCGCCGTCGCTGTGCTTGGGCGGCCCCGAGGGCACCTTCGCCGGGCCGACGGTGAGCGCCGCGATCCCCGTGGTGATCGGGACCGACAGGATGAGCCCGATCGCCGACGCGAACGTGCGCACCCCTTCCCCGGCGAACATCTCCAGCCCGAACAGGTCCAGTGGCTCCCTGGTGGTGAAGAACAGCAGCAGGAGGATGGTCAGCGCGCCGCCGGCGTAGGCGAACACGATGGTGTAGATGGTCGACGCGATGTGGTCGCGCCCGATCCGCATGCCAGCGGCGAAGACCCTGGCCCGCGTCCAGTCGGGCGCGGCCGCCCGTAGCTCCCACACGGCGGACGCCTGCGTGATGGTGACGTCGTTGAGCACGCCCAGGCCGCCGATGATGATGCCCACCATGAGCAGTTCCTGGAAGTTGATGCCCGGCGCGAGTTGGGCGAGGTCGTACTCGTTCTCCTCCGCGAACCCGGAGAGGCGGGCGGCGCCGACGGCGAGGCTGCCCAAGGTGGTGATGACCGACAGCCCGAGAAGTGTCCCGGCGAGTGCCGCCGAGGTGCGCAGCGACACCCCGTGCGCCACGTAGAGGACGATGAACATGATCACCGTGGAGCCGGACAGGGCTACCGCCAGCCCAGGCTTGCCGACGATGATGGCCGGCAGCATGAAGCCCAGCAGGATCCCGCCGGCGATGACGAGACCCAGCAGCGCGAACAACCCCCGCCACCGCGCGACGATCAGCACCGCCACGGTGAACAGCACGCCCAGGATGAGCAGCACCGGCAGGCGGTTGATGCCGCTGAATGAGTAGTGGATGCCGTCCGAGGTCGGCACACGGGCCACCTCGATGTCGTCCCCCGCGCGCAGGCCGTTGTGCACGTTGGGCCCGGTGAGCTCAACCGAAGCCTGCTCGCCCGCGTCGGCGCCCGTGGTGAGCGTGACGGTGGCTGTCAGGCAGGCAGCCGTCCCCGTCGGGATTTCGAAGGCCGATTCGCATCCGTCGGCCACCTCGTCGATGGTGGCCTGCTCGTAGGTGACGCCCGGGGCATCGGAGATCTTGTTGAGCGCCGCGGAGACCTCGGCTCCGGTGGGCCACAGCCAGATCAGCCCGGCGACGGCCAGCACGCCGAACACGGCCAGAAGCCCGATGAGCAGCATGCGGGCGCGCTGCCCCACCTCGACGACCCCATGACTGCCGTGCCCGTGCCCGTGACCCATGGGCACAACTTACCGGCCCGCCCGCCGGGCGAGAGCCCCGATGTCGCGGCGTACCATGGGTGGCACGATGCTCAAGCTCGACCAGACCGCCACACCGCGACGACGCCCGGACGCCAAGTGCCCACTCCGGCCCGGTGACCCGTGCACCCTGTGCCAGGCCAGCGTGACCGGTCCTCAGGACTGCGGCCTGGTCTACCTCGTGATGGACGACCCGGAGTACCGCGAGGCGCTCGCCGCGTCCCGCCGGCGCTGACCGCCGAGGGTCCGCCTTCGGTCCCTCGGTACGCTCGTCGCATGGAATCCGACGCGCCGACGTGTTATCGGCACCCCGATCACCCGACGCGCATCGCGTGCCAACGCTGTGACCGGCCCATCTGCCCGCAGTGCATGATCCCCGGATCAGTCGGCTTCCAGTGCCCCGAGTGCGTGCAGCGCGGCCACCGCGAGACACGCCAGCTGCGGTTGCCCTACGGCGGCACCCGCGTGGCCAACACTCGGGCCACGTCGGTCACGCTGATCGTGATCAACGCGGTGGTGTTCGTGGCGGTACTGCTGACGGGCGGCTCGTTCGCGGGCCTGTTCAACCTCCTGGCGCTGACCCCCCAAGGCGTCTGTCCGGTGGGGGACCAGATTCTTCTCACGGACGCGGCCGGCTGCGTGGCCGAGGGCTACGCCTGGCAGCCGGGCGTTGCCTCGGGGGCACCGTGGCAGGTGATCACGTCAGGATTTACCCACTCGTCGCCGCTGCACATTCTCTTCAACATGCTGGTGTTGTGGATGCTGGGGCCCACCATTGAGAACGTCTTCGGCCGTGCCCGTTACCTGGCGGTATATCTGGTGGCCCTGCTCGGCGGATCCGCCGGCGTGATGCTCTTCTCGCCGCCCTTCATCTCCACCATCGGCGCCTCGGGGGCGATCTACGGACTGATGGGCGCACTGCTGCTCCTGGCCGTTAAGCACAAGGGCGACGTTCGCGGCATCATGTTCTGGCTTGGGCTCAACGTCGTGTTGTCGTTCACCTGGTCAGGTATTTCATGGGAGGGCCACCTGGGTGGCCTGCTCGGCGGGGCGGCCACCGCGGCTGTGCTCATGTACCTGCCGAAGGAGCGCCGCGCCACCTGGCAGTGGCCGCTCGTGGGGCTCCTGGCAGCCCTCTTCGTCGCCATCATCGTGGCCCGCGCGGTGCAGCTCGGCTCGTGACCGTGCTCCGGCAGGCCGGGGGACGCGCCGGTGGTAGGTTGCCTGGCATGTCCGACGACACCCGCGCCCCGCTGGACCCCGTCCTGCACCGGGCACGCTACGGGCCACGCGACGACGGCGACAGATTCGTCGGGTTCTGGCTGAATCTCGTGGTCGACGGGCGCCAGCAGCGCCTGACCCCGAGCCTCACCCGCGTGCGGCGCACCATCGAGCAGTTCTTCGCCGGCCGTGAGGTGCGGAGCGCGCGGGAGGCGCTCGGTGACGACGCCGTCAACGCCCAGCTGCGCGACGCGGCCACGGTGTATTTCCAGACCTGCCTGACCGACCCTAACTATTCGGCCGGGGTGTGGGGAATGAACCGGCTTCAGCCGGAGCAGTTGCGGGTGAAGGCGGCCAAGGATGCGGCGGTTACCCTGACCGCGATCGTGGAGAGCCGCGGAGCGACGGGTCCGGCGGCATCCCTGCCCTCACTACTGGTCGACGGTTTCGTCCAGGTCTTCGGTGACCCGGGGCGCGCGGCTCTGCGCGACGCCGTGGCCACGAAGCCGGCTCTGTCCGGGTTGACTCTCTAGCCCCGTCAGGAACTGACCCGTCCCGACTCCGACGAGGCCCCGCCAGCCACGCGCCGCGCAGGCGATCCGTGCAGGGCCAGTTGGACGCGGCGGGCCAGATCCGGCGCAAGATCCCTGCCCTCGGCCCGGGCGGCGCGGGTGAGCGTCACCGCGGCGGACCCCGCCTCCGAGCTGCGGCCCGCCAGGGCCAACGCCAGGATCTCCCTGGCTGCGAGCGCGTCATCTGCCGGGGCGGCGGTGCGGCCCCGGCGGACGGCCCACAGTGCGGCCGCGGCGTCTCCCCGGTCCAGGGAGCGGTCCGCCAGCACGCAGGCGGCGTCCACGATCATCCCCACCATGTCTGCCTTGAGTTGCTCGGCCCACACCCACTGGAACGCGAACGAGCCGAGGGGCTCCCCCCGGACCATGCGGAGGGCCGCGGCCAGGGCAGCGTCCGACGACATGTTGACCCCGCCACTGAGCATGGCGCGGAACTGGTCCCAGTCCGACGTGACCCGCGGATCCAGAGACACCCGGCCGGAGTAGGCATCGGGCAGGTAGCGCAACCCATCGGGGGCCGTCCCGAGCCAGCTGCGAAGCCGGCTCACATTGGAGCGCCGGGTGGTCTCAGCGATCATCAGGGCCCGCGTCATGGCGGTGGGTGTGAAGCCCGGATGTTCCACCAGCCATGCGCAGTACTCCAGGCACTGGCCCGTCGCCCGGCCGGGCCTGGTGCCGGCCGCGCCGACGAGCTCGACATCGCCGAGCAGCAGGAGGGTGGGGTGCTCCGGCTCAGCGAAACGTCCGGTCATGGGAGGCTCCTCGATCGGTCCGGAAGGGTGGTGGAGCGGCCGCACATTGGCGGGGAGTTCCTCGTCCGTGCGCCACCACGGTGCCGGTTCCGTCTCCTGGGTCCCGGTGGCCTCGAACAGGTCGATCAGGGCCCGGCGGGCGGGCTGAGTGATCAGCTGTGGGGTGAAGGTGTGCCCCGCCCAACGTCCTGTCTGCGCGTCGACGGAGACCGTGGCCGCGTGCACGTGGGGCGCGGCGCCCGCTCGGCCGATCACGCTGACCCCCACCTCACCCAGAGCGAGGGCATCAGAGATGGCATCCCAATGGGCGGGCCCCAGCGGGCTGGTGAACGTCACCACCAGCGGCTCCCAGAGGGCGCCGAGATCCGGATCCGCGCGCAACTCCGGAAGCGCACGTCCACCCATGGAGAGGCGGCGCTCGCTGCAGATCCGGGTGAGGTGCGCGATGCCCTCCTCGATGCGTGGGAGGGCGGTGATCCGAGGGTCATCCACGGCATCCGCCCAGTCCTGGCCGCCGACGACGACGAGCAGGGTGTCCGATGACCAGGGAGCGCAGGTCAGGCCGGTGAGTGCCGCGGCGACGGCCGCCTCGGCCTCCTGACCCGTGAACGCCACGGCCCTGGCGCGCTCCACGTCCAGCGGAACGGCGGCGTCGTCATCCGTCCACCCCAGCACGATCGTGGTGGGGCCGCACCCGGCCCCCAGTGGTTCCTCAGCGTGCCGCGCGAGGGCCGTCCAGAACCGGGCGAGCGACGGGGCCACCGGGACCACCCGCCGTCCCAAGGCGCGGCCCAGGACCTGCAGCCGACGACGGGACGCCAGCCCGGCCACCAGGCCGCCCGCGAGGACAGCGCTCATCGGGCCGAGCAGGCCGGCAACGCCGTCGTCCGCCTCCTGGACGTCCGCCTCGGATGCGGGGCCCTCGACTCCTGGTTCAGAGGCATCGGCCGCCGCGGGCGGTTCGAGGCCGACGGCGACCGCGGGGAGAGCCGGCACGGAGACCGGCTCCGCGAGCAGGTGACCAGACGGGGGCCTGAGCTCCACCGCTGCGGGGACGACCGCCTCGAGGACGACCGCCTCGGGTGCCGACGGCGATGCCGGCACCTCGAGCGTCCAGCCCGCCTCGATGAGGTCCGGGTCCGTGATCCGGTCCTCGTTGAGCTGATGGACCTCAGGCCAACGCTGCGGGTCACCCAGCTCCCGGCCTGCGATGGACCAGAGCGAATCGCCTGGCTGCACCACGACCACGGCCTGCTGCGCCGCCACGTCCGGCAGCGCCAACACAGCGCCGGGTTCAAGGCGAGGCGACTCGGCAAGGACGGGATTCAAGGCGACGATCTCCCGCCACCGGTCCCCGGAGCCGAGTTGGCTCTCCGCGACGCTCCAGAGTTCGTCGCCCGCCTGAACCACATACGTGTGTGCCGAGTCGGCCACCTGGGCCTGCTGCTGGGCGAACGAGGCGGCAGCTGACAGCCCGAACGTCGTTCCGGCGGCGGGCGGGGCGGGAGCAACCGCCCCGGAGTCCGCAGCGGCGACGGTGGGGGCTGCGACCGCCGCAACCACCAGCGCGCCGACGAGCGGGCGGAGCCAGCCGGTGCCAGGCAGGGTCATCGTGACCCTGTGGCGCGTCAGCACGGCCACGACCTCGAGGACGATGGTGAGGCTGAGCGCGCCCCAGGCTACCCAGCCGGCCATGCTCAGAAGCCCGATGAGCAGCCGGCTGTCCAGGGCGACCAACAGCGACGTGGCCCAGTCGGCGTCCAGCAGGGCGCCGGGGTGGGCCACCTGGAGCAGGACCCAGGGGACTCCGGCGACGACGAGCAGTAGCACGACGCCCGACCCCGCTGCGCGCATGATTCTCATGGTCTCACCCCCGGCGGGTGCGTCTGCGTGACCATGTCAGCTGGGGAGGCGGTCGGTGACATAGGCGGTGATGGCGGTGATGATGATCAGCGCGATTGCTGCGGCGCCGGCCAGGAGTATGGCGTTCTCCGTGCTCTGGCTGAGCCCGCGCTCATCCCTGCGGCGCGATGCCGGATGCAGGATGACGACGAGTCCGATGAGGTGATGGATGAGTGACATGGGGACCTCCTGATGAAGAGTCTGGTGGGCGACGGTGTCAGTAATCGGGTTATCCACAGGGGGGAGATGGATCGGTGAAATGTGTCCACAGCAGGCAGCCGGGCCTTGACATCACGACCCCAGCAGCTTCAGCAGCGGTGGAACGAGTAGCGCGACTCCCAGCAGGAGAGCCGGGATGGTCATCCACAGGGTCATCGCCTCGCTGGCCTCCTGCGCCCGGGCGCGCTGGGCGCCCAGATGCGCGTCGCGCAGTTCCCGGACGCGCGCCTGCAGCACGTCGGCCAGACCTGCGCCCTGTTCCTCGAGCTGCATCACGTCCGCGAAGTCCGCCAGCTCCGGAACGTTCCACTCCCGGGCGATGTCCCGGAGCTCCTGCCACGGCTGCGTCTGTTCCATCCGCGCTCGTTCCACACCAGAGGTGATCCGGCGGAACAGGGGCGTGTCAGCGACTGCCGCAGCATTGGCCGTGGCTTGCGCCGCAGAGGAGTTGGCCAGGCGCTCCAGGACCACGAGATCGAAGAAGGTGTGGATGCCGTCCGTGGCCGCCCGGCGCTCCTGCGCCGCCCCGCCCCGCAGCCTCAGGTCCGCGACGAAATACCCCACCACCGCGCCCCCGAGCGCCACGCCCACGGGTGCGATGCCCGGTGCGTTGCCGAGAATCACATGGGACGCCGCCCACACCGCGGGCAGGGCCAGGCCCGCCAGCGTCCACACCATCTTCTCCACGAAGAAGTCACCGACGCTTCGGCCCTGCATCAGGAGCAACTGCTGCTGATGGGCGGTCAGGGGTAGGCGGAGCCTCCGCTGGACCCTCTCGCCCCACGCTTCGGCCCCGGACTCGGAGGCTGTCTGGACAGGGCGGTGCTGCCGGTGGTCCAGCACCGTCATCGCGTCGCTCAGCCGGACGGGTGCCCGGATGGCGCCCCGGAGGATCAGCGCGGCACCCAGCCCCGCCACCATGCCGCACGCGACGGCGAGGGTCATCACGCCGCGCTCCTCAGGAAGCGCGGCGCCAGGGGTGGCACCGTCATGCGCCGCACCATCACCAGGCAGCCCAGGTACGCGCCGGCCAGGGCGAACGCGATGACCTGCCCGAGGGGCGTGGTGTAGGGGATGAAGAACTGGGGGTTGAGCACCAGCGCACCGCCGAGCACCCCGAGGGTGATCAGCGTGACCTGCTTGACGACCACGCGCGGCTTCGAGCGCTCCGCGGCGATCTCGCGGAGCGCCGCGAGCCGAGCCTGGATGCTGTCGGAGACGGCGCCGAGCGTGACCCGCGCGCCGGCTCCGCCCTTGGCGGCGGCGATCGCAAGCGCCGCCACCACCGCGTCCGCATCCGCGGAGCCCAGTTCGTCGGCCATCGCGAAGAGGGCGTCGCGGGTGTGCCAGCGCTGATCCAGGCGCGTGCAGAGATGCGCCACCGGCTCCCGGAGCACAGCGGGTACCTGGCTGCGCGTGGCGAAGATGGCGTCGCGGATGGATTTGCCTGACGAGAGCGACGTGGAGATGAGGCGCACCCAACGGTCCAGCCCCGCAAGCACCTCCACCTCGCGGTTCGGTGGCGCGCTGAGGAGCAGGGGGATGGCCACCAGTGCCGTGGGTAGCAGCACAAGCCCGATCACCGAGGCGCTCGCGACGCCGGCCACCAGCCCCGTCACCAGAGCCCCGCCGAACCACCCGCGCCTGGCGCTGGAGAGCCCCGTCCACCACCGACCGAGCTTTATCCACAGGCCTGTGGGTAAAGCTGTGGAAGAGCGGTGGACGCGCTGCGCGCCGAGCGCGAACACGAGGAGGCCGAGCCCCGCCGTCGACCCGGCCAGCGCCGCCAGGATCACCCCCATGGGACCGCCCCCTCGAAGGGCGCGAGCTCCGAGGCCATGGCCGCCTCCGGCTGGAAGAACTCCGGCTGAGTGGCCGTGGCGGCGCGGTAGACGAGGTGCGTGGACGGCCGGCCCGCCTCCACGGCACCCGTCAGCTGCCGCACCTCTGAGACGAACCGGTGCCGCGTGCCGCCACGCCACGACTCATCAAGGAGGGTGACGTGCACGATGAAGGCCAGGTGGTGGGCGATCTGGTGCATGGCATCCTCCACACTCAGCACCCGGCCCTGGGCCACGCGGGCGGCGAGGCGGTCGATCGTCGAGGAGGCGGAATGCGAATGGGTGGTGGCGAGGCAGCCCGCGCCGGACTGCATGGCCTCGAACATGGCCCCGGCCTCAGAGCCGCGCACCTCGCCCACGACGATCCGCGTCAGGTTCTGGCGCAGCGCCTCCGGGATCAGGTCCGCGACCGTGTAGGACCCGACGCCCACTCCACCGGACGTCTCTCCCATGCCCACCCGCGCCTGCAGCGCCAGGATGTTGCGGCGATGGCCCAACAGGTGGGTCAACAACTCGTAGTCCGTCTCCAGCGTGCCGAACCGCTCGGACGGGTGGATGGCGGCGATGAGCGCCCGGAGGAGCGTGGTCTTCCCGGCCCCCTGGTCCCCGGAGATGACGATCGACTTCCGCGCCAGTACGGCCGACTCGAGCAGCCGCGCCACGTACGGGGGCAGCATGCCGTCGGCGGCCAATTCCGCGAGGCTCACATCCGTGAGCAGGTGTTGCCGGATCACCACGCTGGGGCGAAACGACAGCCCGAACCCGATGGCGTGCAGGCGGAACCGGTTCCCCAGGGCCAGCGTCATGGTGGGGTGAAGGTCGTCGAACGGCCGCGGCGGCGTGGCCGTCTCGCCGAGGAAGCGGATGGCGTCCACCAGCTCGTCGTCTGTGTCCGCGACGGCGGGGTGCGCCTCCCTGCGGCCGTCGCCGTACTGCACGGTGACGGTGTCGCAGCCATGGATCTCGATGTTCTCCGCGTCCGGGATCTCGAAGAGGGGCTGGAGCCGGCCGTACCCGAAGATGGCGTTCTCGACCGCGTCGGCGTAGCGCAGCTCGAGCTCCACCGGCCACAGTGCCTCCCCCGCCTCGCCCAGGCTCTGGGCACGGGCATGGACGACGCTGCGGATGATCGCCCGCCCGCGCACCCGCCGGTCATCCTCCGGCATGGGTTGGCCCCTGCCGGCCTGCCACTCCGCCGACGCCCGGGTGATCAGGTCAACCGCCTCGCGCCGGAGCCCGACCACCACCTGCCAATCCACGTCCTGAGCGGCGAGCGGCATGGCGGGGGAGGGTGGCGGTGCACCCCTCCGGGCGCCAGTGGACGGCTCGGCCGCCTCGGTGGGACCGTCCGCCGCCGGGGCCAGCCCCAGCCGTCCCAGGGCGCCGGCGAGCGGGGGGAGCTGCCCGATGCTCATCGTGCGAGCCCCGCGACTGCGGCCGTGGCCTGGCGGCTCCGGGCCAGCCGCTCCGAGAGCGCCTTCGCCTCCGCCCGGAATCGTCCCATGAACGCGCCGTCGTGGAAGCGGCGGGGCTCGAGGGCGCCGTCGCTGAGCACCTCCGCGGCGCGGGGATCCCAGCCGGGCTCCAGCCAGCACGGGAGGCCGAACTGGGCGGAGATCTCACCCGCGGCGTAAGGACGCCCTGGGCCGACCACCGCCAGCGCGGCCACCGGGGGCGAGGGCAGCGTGCGGAGCTGGTCCTGGACGGTGGTGAGGTGGATCCGCGCCCCAGCCAGCGAGCGCAGCGACGAGCGCACGCAGACCAGCACGACGTCCGCCGCGCTGAGGAGCCCCAAGGGCAGTCCCGTCGTGGTGATCCGCCCAGCGTCGATCAGGACGTCGATCCCGCGCTCGTCCAGTGCCGCCAGCGCCTCCCCTAGAGTCCCCCACACATGCTCGAACAACCGGGAGGCGCCCGCCGTGGTGAATCCCGGCAGGAATCGCCGTTCACGGTCTCCCGATTCCGTGAGCGCGACCGTGTGCAACCACAGCTCCGACGCCACGGCCGCGCCCTCGCGGTGAAGGTGGGCCAACGACATCAGGCCCCGCCCGCCGTGATCCACCCCACGCAGATAACCGGCCTGCACCGCCTGGGAGGGTGTGCGGTCACAGTCCGCAAGCAGGGCATGCCTGGGCCAGCTCAGGGTGAGCGCCAGGGCGGAGGTTGTCACCCCCGGAGACCCGGCCGCCGACGCCAGCAGGACCACCGCCATCACGCACCACCCACGACGACGAGCGCCACCATGTCCGAAGCCGACAGGCGTGCCACCTCGTCTGCGCGACCGTCCTGGACGCTCACGTCCAGTGAGTAGCTCGCGCCGTCATCGAGGAGGACCGGTGCGCTGCCCACCACCGCGTCCACGGAGGTCTCGACGCCCTCGACCAGCCCGACGAGCCGCACCGCCGTTCCGGGGGGCATGTCCGCGGTGGGGAGCTTGCCGAGCGGTAGACGTAGCCCGACGAGGGACTGGCCGGCCGGCAGCGGGTCCTCACCGACGTGGCGCGTCAGCGGGAAGGCACCCCGCGGCAGATCCGTCAGCGAACGCTGACCGACGAGGGCCGGCAGGTCCGCCGCGCCCAGCGCGTCGACGGTGAGGCTGGCGGGGATCTCCAGGACGGCAAGGTCCTCCCTGGCGATGGCGTCACCGCGGCGCACGTCCGAGGCCATCACCACCACCGCACGGTGCTCGGCGTTCATCGAGTACAACGCGGCGGCGCCCAGACCGCCCACAGCGATGAGCAGGGCACCTGAGGCCATGATCTTGGGGCTGCGCCTCGCGCGCAGCTGAACTGCTGCGGGCCGGGTGGGCGCGGGCGCTGGGTTTTCCGGCCTACTCGGCCGCTTCTGGTCGTGCATCGGGGCTCCCTTCCGGCGTCACTGTAAGAGCAGGAGGGGGTCATGTCCGCGGTCAAATGGTGAGCCTGTGGACAAGAACCCGACCAGTGGCGGCTTCATCCACACAGTTGTCCCCAGGTCGGCAGGACGGCGACGGCGCCCAGGCCAGTCAGCTGCTCGCCATCGTCTCGTCGGGCGAAGCCCACGACAAGGACTTATCCACAGCGGCGCCGGTCGGTTTGACTCGCTGAGAATCCTGAGAGATTCTTGGGAGCGTTATGCAGTGAAGGGTGGGAGAGCCGGTGCGCAGATGGATCGCAGCGCTGATGGCCACGGTGGCCGTCGCCGCGGGTTCCGTCGTCGCCTCCACCGCCCAGGCCCTGCCCATCGCGCCCACGCCCGTGTTGCCCGTGACCGGCATCCCAGCACCGTGCGCGTCCACCAGGCCATACCCGGCGGACGCCTCCGTCGACGAGCTCGCCGCCCAGCTAGCGACCACCTTCGGCTTCAAGCTCTCCGGCTCCCAGTGGACCGAGGAGCGCCGCGCCTCGATCAAGATTCTGTGGGAAACGCTGGACGCCATGGAGTGCACGCCCTACCGGGCGGATCTGCAGGCCAACGTCAGCGGCACGCTGGGGCTCAACGCCGCCCGCATCTCGGGGTACGCCTGGGGTGACTGGAGCCTCACGAAGACTGGTTACGTGACCCTGGACTTCTCCAAGTTCCAGCGCGCCCTGGACAGTGGCGACGAAGGCCGCCTCGTGCGGCTGGTCGTCCACGAGCTCGGGCACGTGCGAAACTCCACCCGGTACCAGGAACCCGAGTACTGGACGGTGTTCCGCAAGCTCTTCGCCCGGGAGGGACGCTTCAGCGACTACGCGGGTCGGAGCGTGACGGAGACCTTCGCGGATGTGGTGGGCTACTACGTGGGCCGCTGTGCACTTGAGAACCCGTATGACACGGGCAACCACGACGCCTATTACGAATACGCCAAGACCTACATCTTCGGCGGCAAGGAATTCGGCCCGGAGCCCGGCGTCAAGCCCAGCTGCACCGTGCCCGATGAGGGTGCGGAGGAGCCGGCCCCTGGCGCCGCCCCCGCGGCCTGGTTGGAAGGCCTCGGCGGCGCGTAGGTCCGCGCCGGGGTAGCATCGCAGGCGTCCCGTCCGCTCCCTGGAGGAAGCCATGCCAGACGTCGCCGCCTATGCCATCGACTCGCCCACCGGCCGGTACCGCAAGACCACGATCACCCGGCGCGATCCCGGCCCCACCGAGGTGTTCTTCGACATCCACTACACGGGCATCTGCCACTCGGACATCCACACCGCCCGGGGGGAGTGGGGCAGCATCCACTACCCGTTCGTCGGGGGGCACGAGATCGCCGGGGTCGTGAGCCGCGTGGGCTCCGAGGTGACCGGGTTCGCGCCCGGAGATCGCGTGGGCGTCGGCTGTTTCGTCGATTCCTGCCGGGAGTGCGAGATGTGCCGGCATGGTGAGGAGCAGTTCTGCACCGGCCGGCCCGGCGCCGTCTGGACCTACAACGGCACCGGCCGCGACGGCCTCCCCACCGCAGGCGGCTATTCGCAGGGCATCACCGTGGAGCAGGACTACCTCCTGCGGGTGCCGGACGCGATGACCCTGGAGCACGCCGCCCCGCTGATGTGTGCGGGCATCACGCTGTACTCCCCGCTCAAGCGCTGGGGTGCCGGCCCCGGCAAGCGCGTGGGCATCGTCGGCATGGGTGGACTCGGGCACATGGGCGTGCAGATCTCGGCCGCGCTGGGGGCGGAGACCATCGTGCTGGGCCGCACCCTGGCCAAGCGCGACGACGGGCTCAAGCTGGGCGCGACCGACTACGTCTCCACGGCAGACCGCGGCGTCATGAAGGAGCTGCGCGGCACGTTCGACCTCATCGTCACCACCGTCTCCGACGGTGTGGACCTCGACGGGCTGCTCAAACTCCTCAAGGCCCACGGCGTGCTCGTCAACGTGGGCCTGCCGGAGCACGCGACGTCCGTCCACCTGGGGATCCTCACCGGCCAGGCGCGCGTGCTGGCGGGATCCAACATCGGCGGCATCCGGGAGACCCAGGAGATGCTGGACTTCTGCGCGGACCACTCCCTGGCCCCGGTGATCGAGATGATCAATGCGGACCAGATCGACGAGGCCTACGACAACGTGGTGGCCTCCAAGGTGCGCTACCGATACGTCATCGACATCTCCACCCTTTGACACCCTCCTCCGGAGGGGAGCCGACGGTGGGCGCGGTCGCCGCCGTCGGTCCCGCGTCACTAAGATCCCTGTCGGGAGGTCTCACGTGGTGACGAGCGGGTACGGCCGGGCGGCGTGGGTCGTCTGGGGCGTCGCCCTCTTCGGCTACGCGCTGGCGGTGATGCACCGCAGTTCCCTCGGCGTGGCGGGCCTGGAGGCCGCGGCCCACTTCGGCACCACCCCGGGCATCATCTCCACGTTCGTCGTCCTGCAGCTGGCCACCTACGCCCTCGCCCAGGTGCCCGTCGGGCTGATGCTGGACCGGTACGGCTCGCGGGTCGTACTCACCGCGGGCACCCTGGTCGTCGCGCTCGGGCAGGGCATGCTCGCCCTCGCCGAGGACCTGTCGATCGCCTATGTGGCGCGCATCCTGCTCGGTATCGGCGACGCCTGCATGTTCAACTCGGTCCTCCGGCTCCTTCCGCGATGGTTCGATCCGCGCCGCATCCCGGTGCTGAGCCAGGTCACCGGCATGATCGGCGCACTCGGCCAGATCGCCGCCGTGGGCGCGGTCCTGCCTCTGATCCAGGTCGCCGGCTGGCGCACGGGACTCCTCATCACGGTGGGCTTCAGCGTGCTGGCCGCCGTCCTCATCGCGGCCTGGGTGCGCGACGCGCCGGCGGGGGAGGCGTCCAGCGTCGTGGTGGACCCGTTGCGCGAGATCCCCGCACGGATCCGGGGTGTCTCGATGCACCCCGCCACCCAGCTCGGCTTCTGGGTGCACTTCACCTCCGGGTTCTCGTCCATCGCGTTCGTGTTCATGTGGGGCATCCCGTACCTCGTCGTCGGGCAGGGACTGTCGCAGGCTGAGGCCGGAGGCCTGTTCGCGCTGCTGTCGGTGGCCTCGATGGTGGCCGGGCCTGTCGTCGGCTCGCTGACCGCCCGCCACCCGCTGCGGCGCAGCACGCTGGTGCTCATCTTCGTGTGGGCCGTGATCGCGTGCTGGGCGGCGGTGCTGCTGTGGCCCGGCCGCACGCCGCTCCCGCTGCTCATCTGCCTCGTGCTCGCGCTCGCCGTGGCGGGGCCCGGCACCGGCGTGGGCTTCGACTTCCCGCGCACCAACCTGCCAGTCACCCGCCTGGGGGCGGCCAACGGCATCGTCATCGCCGGCGGGTTCCTGGGCGGAACCATCCTGATCCTGGTCATGGGGGTCTTCCTCGACTGGATCGCGCGGGGCGACGCCTACACCCCGGAACACCTGCGGCTCGCGTGGCTTCTGCAGATCCCCTTCTTCGTAGTCGGGATCGGCGGAATCCTCCTCAGCCGTCGTCGATTGCGGCGCCTGATGTCCCGCGAGGGCACGGTCGTCCCGTCGTGGCGTGAGGTGGCGGAGCGAATCCGCCGGCGGCGCGCGGAGGACTAGAAGAGCCCCTCGGGCTGCGGCGGCGGGGCGTAGGACGGGTCCACGTCATTGAACAGCTTGCTCACCGAGCGTCCGTTGTGGATGCGGTCGATCGCGTCGGCGAACAGCCCCGCCACGCTCAGCACGGTGAGGCCCGGGAAGTCCTGCGGAGCGGGCACCGTGTTGGTCGAGACCACCTCCACGATGCGCGACACGGTGGTCAGCTTCTCCACCGCCTTCCCGGCGAAGAGCCCGTGCGTACAGGCCACGGACACGTCGCCGCAGCCGTAGTCTCCCAGCCGGTTGACGATCTCGACGATGGATCCGCCGGTGGCGATCTCGTCGTCGAGCACGATGGCGCGCTTGCCGGCCACGTCGCCGACGATGGCGTCGATGACCACACGGTCGTCTGCCAGGCGCTGCTTGGAACCCGCGGCGACCGGCAGGTTGAGCAGCCGCGCCAGCAGGGTGGCCTGCTTGGCGTTGCCCAGATCCGGGGAGACCACGACGGTGTTGCTCAGGTCCCTGTCCCGGTAATGGTCGGCGATGACCCCGAGGGCGGTGAGGTGGTCCACGGGCACCGAGAAGAAGCCGTGCACCTGAGGTGCGTGCAGCGCCATCGTCAGCACCCGGTCCACGCCTGCCGTCGAAAGCATGTCCGCGACCAGCTTGCCGCCGATCGAGATGCGTGAGGCGTCCTTCTTGTCCGAGCGCGCGTAGGCGTAGTGCGGGATCACGGCGGTGATCTGGCCCGCGGAGGCGCCGCGGGCGGCGTCGATCATGAGGAGCAGTTCCATCAGGTGGTCCTGCGTCGGCGGCACCAGCGGCTGCACGATGTAGACGTCGCGCTGCCGGCAGTTGGCCAGCAGTTGCGCCTGCAGGCAGTCGTTGCTGAATCGGGAGATCTTCACCCCAGAGCGACGTAGCCCCAGGTGGGCGCAGATCTCATCGGCGAATGCGGCATGGGCCGAGCCGGAAAACACGACGACACCCTTCACGGACTCCCCTTTCCAGGTTGGCCACAGCCTAGTGGTCATCGCGGCTGGTTCACCGGGGTCTTGGCGGCACAGGCACGCTCACTGATCGTTGTCGCTCTGGCAACGATGCCGAGACGGCGACGCGTGGCCCGGGCGTGTTCCTTGCCCCGGCCGCGGCCGCCGTCGTCGGGAGCGTTGTTCTGCTGTCACGCCCGGGTCACGCGGCGTTCACCCGAGGCCCCCCGGCCGTTTCCCGGCGCCCCCTAGGTTGCGTGATGGCCACCCGGCCACTGTCTCCCTGAGAGAAGGACCCTCAATGCGTGGAATCCGTACGGCCGCCCTGGCGGGCCTGGCCGCAGCCTCCCTGGCGCTGGCCGCCTGTGGCGGCACCACCTCCGCCACCACCTCGTCCGCCGGCTCCGAGTCCTCGTCGGCCGTTGCCGCTGTGGACGCCGCGACCGCCACCTCCGCCGCCGACTTCGGTGGTATGGAGGGCCTGATCGAGGCCGCCAAGGCCGAAGGCCAACTCAACGTCATCGCCCTCCCGCACGACTGGGCCAACTACGGCGCCGTCATCGAGGGCTTCAAGGCCAAGTACGGAATCCAGGTCAACGAGCAGGCCCCCGACTCGTCGTCGAAGGAGGAGATCGCCGCCGCCGACGCCAACAAGGGCACCGACAAGGCCCCTGACGTGTTCGACCTCGGCACCAACGTGGCGCTCGAGTCCACCAGCTACTTCGCCCCCTACCAGGTGGAGCGCTTCGCCGACATCCCCGAGGACCAGAAGGACCCCGAGGGCCTGTGGGTCTCCGACTACACCGGCGTCATGGTGGTGGGCTACAACAAGACCAAGTACGGCGAGATCACGTCGCTGGATCAGCTGACCGACCCGAAGTTCGCCGGCTCCGTCGCGCTCAACGGCAAGCCCGCCGAGGCGGGGGCCGCGTTCAATGGCTTCCTGCTGGGGGCGCTCGCCAACGGCGGCTCCTTCGACGACCTGCAGCCCGGCCTGGACTACTTCAAGTCCCTCAACGACGCCGGCTCGCTGAACCTCACCGACGTCACCCCCGGCACGATCGAGTCCGGTGAGCACGGCGTGGTCTTCGACTGGTCCTACAACATGGTGCCCGTCACCAACAGCCTCGCCGAGCAGGGCGTCGAGTGGGCCACCTTCCTTCCGGAGGGCATCGCGCTGGGCTCCTACTACAAGCAGGCCATCAACAACGACGCCCCGAATCCCGCCGCCGCCCGGCTGTGGCAGGAGTACCTGTTCTCCGCCGAGGCGCAGAACCTGTGGGCCGAGGGCGGCGCCGTGCCGGTGCTGAGCCCGGTCTTCGCAGACGAGTTCTCCGACGAGGCCAGGGCCGCCGCCCCGGTCGTCGACGAGCTGCTCGCGCCCACCGCCGAGCAGGCCGAGGCCGCCACCGCGTTCCTGCAGGACAACTGGGACGCGACGATCAGCTGATGACAGCACAGGTGGCGGGCGTGACGGCGCCGGGTGCGCGTCTCACGCGCACCGCACGGGACGCGGCAGTGACCCTGCCCTTCTTCGGATACCTCGCAGTGTTCCTGTTCCTCCCGACGGTGCTGGTGGTCGTCGGGGCGTTCCGGAACCGCGAGGGGCGGTTCTCGCTCGACGGGGTCTCGAAGCTGTTCACGCCCGCCACCGCCCAGATCTTCCTCACCACCGCGTGGCTGAGCCTCGCCTCGGCGCTGATCGGCGCCGTGGTGGGGGCTGTCGCGGCCTACGCCCTGTCGACGGTGGCCGTGGACTCGCCGCTGCGTCGCGTCTACACGGCCGTCTCCTCCGTGCTGGCCCAGTTCGGCGGCGTCATGCTGGCATTCGCCTTCATCTCGGTGCTCGGCAAGAACGGCAACTTCACCCGGCTGATCGCCGACGCGTTCGGACTCACCGTGCCGGGTGACTTCCTCCCCTCCGTGCCCGGCCTCGTCGTGGTGTACAGCTACTTCCAGATCCCGCTCATGATCATCGTGTTCCTGCCCGCGGTCGACGGACTGCGCCAGGAGTGGCGCGACGCCACCGAGAACCTGGGGGGCTCCACCTGGACGTTCTGGAGCCGCGTGGCCGGGCCCATCCTGCTGCCGAGCTTCCTCGGCAGCCTCCTGCTGTTGTTCGCCAACGCCTTCTCGGCCTATGCGACGGCGGCCGCGCTCATCTCGCAGCGCACCATCATCGTGCCCATGGCCATCGAGGGCGCCATCCGGAACGAGAACAACACCGACATGGACTCCTACGCCCAGGCCCTGGCCGCCGGCATGATCGTGGTCATCGCCGTCGTGATGGCCCTGTACGCGGCCCTGCAGCGCCGCACCGCCCGGTGGACCCGATGAGCCGCGCGGCCGTGAAGCTGACGCGGCAGAGGCGGCTGAGGGCTGCCGTGCTGGGGGCCGTGGGGCTGTTCCTGGCCTACCCGCTGTACGCGCTGCTCGAGTTCTCCATCCGCTTCCCGCTCACCGGCCGGTACTCGGCGGACGCCTGGGCGCGTCTCTTCGGCGGCGGTGACGGCGCCCGCCTGCAGCCGCTCTACACGGGGCTGGTCAACTCGCTGGCCATCGCCGCGATGACGCTGGTGATGATGTTCGTGCTGCTTCTCCCGACGATGGTGTGGGTGCGGCTGCGGCTGCCGCGGCTGAGCCGGGTGGTGGAGTTCGTCTGCCTGCTGCCGCTCACGCTGCCCGCCATCGTGCTGGTCGTCGGCCTCGTGCCGGTCTACCGGTTCATCGCGACCCAGGTGCTGGACACGCACGCCATCTGGCTCAGCTTCGCCTACGTGGTGCTGGTGCTGCCGTTCGCGTACCGCGCGCTGGACTCCGGCCTCTCCGCCATCGACGTGCGCACCCTGGTTGCCGCGGCCCGCTCCATGGGCGCCTCGTGGCCAGTCGTGATCGCCCGTGTGCTGCTGCCCAACCTGCGCAGCGCCGTCGCGTCGGCCGGGTTCATCTCCATCGCGGTGGTGCTCGGCGAGTTCACCATCGCCCGCATGCTGGCGCGCGAGAACCTCCAGACCGGCGTCATGCTGGTCAACCAGGCGGCCCCGCAGGTGGCTGCCGCCGTGTCCCTCCTGACGCTGTTGTTCGGCATCGTGCTGCTCGTCGGCCTCAGTTACGTCACCCATCCCCAGCGCGCGAAGAATAGGTCCTGAACCATGAGCGAGAGCACACCCGCCGTCGGCGTGGAACTGCGCGGTCTGACCCGCACCTTCGGCACGGTCGTAGCCCTGGATCACCTGGACCTGGACATCCGGCCCGGGGAGCTCGTCGCACTCCTCGGCCCGTCGGGGTGCGGGAAGACCACCGCTCTGCGCGTCCTGTCCGGATTGGAGGAGGCAGACGCCGGCTCTGTGGTGGTGGGCGGCCACGACGTCACACAGGTCCCGCCCAACAAGCGCAACATGGCCATGGTCTTCCAGAGCTACTCGCTGTTCCCACACCTCACCGTGGCGGGAAACATCGACTTCGCGCTCTCGATGCGCAAGGTGGACAGGTCACGGCGCAAGTCGATCATCGACCACCACCTGGAGCTCGTCGGCCTGGGCAGCCACCACTCGCGCCTGCCGACGGAGCTGTCCGGCGGGCAACAGCAGCGGGTTGCGCTGGCGAGGGCGCTGGCGTCGAATCCGGACGTGTTGCTGCTCGACGAGCCCCTCTCCGCGCTCGACGCGAAAGTGCGCGTGCAACTGCGTGACGAGATCCGCCGCATTCAGCTGGAACTCGGCACCACCACGCTGTTCGTCACCCACGACCAGGGTGAGGCTCTCGCCATGGCGGACCGGGTCGGTGTCATGCGCGAAGGTAGGCTCGAGCAGCTCTCGGACCCGCGGGAGCTGTACGAGCGTCCCGCCAACGAGTTCGTGGCGCAGTTCATCGGCTCCACCAATCGGGTGCATGGCCAGGTCGAGGGCGGCCGCGTCAAGGTGCTGGGGGAGTGGGTGCCCACGCTTCCCGGCTCGGTGACGGAGGGGAGCGGCGTGGCACTCGTGCGGCCGGAGCGGTTGTCCCTCATGCCGCTGGCGCACGCCGATGCGACGGGAGCACAGGGCTTCGAGGCCACCATCCGGCAGCTGTCCTTCCTCGGCGATCACGCCCGGGTCTATGTCACGCTGCACGACGACACCGAGTTGCAGGCATACCTGCATGCCCGCGCGGCGCAGCCCCTGGCTCAGGGGGACCGCGTGCTGGTGACAGTGGACCAGGCTCCGGTGTTGGTCATCGAGTAGAGCCGGGAAGGTCCCGACACGAAGGGCGCTGCGCGCCCCGTCGGCCCACTCAACGCGAAACGGCGCCCGGGGGGACCCGGGCGCCGTATCAGCGTTGAGGATCAGGCCTTGGCGGCCGCGGCCCGACGCTTGTTCCAGATGTCGAACGCCACAGCCAGCAGCAGCACCAGACCCTTGACGATCTGCTGGATCGACGTCTGCACGCCCATCAGCTGCATGCCGTTGCTCATGACGGCCATGACCAGACCACCGATCATGGCCCCCACCACGGTGCCCACACCGCCGGTGACGGCAGCGCCACCGATGAAGCAGGCCGCGATCGCGTCCAGCTCGAACATGTTGCCCGCGCCAGGCTGGGCGCCGTTGGTGCGGGACGAGAACACCACGCCGGCGACGCCGGTGAGGAGACCCATGTGGACGTACACCCAGAAGATGGTCCGCTTGACCTTGACGCCCGAGAGCATGGCCGCGTTGATGTTGCCACCGATGGCGTAGACGTGACGGCCGTAGATTGAACTCTTGGACAGGAACGAGTAGATCAGCACCAGGACCGCCAGGATGATCAACACGATCGGGAACCCACGCGCGGTGGCGAGCTTCCAGGCGAAGAACATGATCACCACGGCCAGCAGGACGAGCTTGGCGACGAAGAGCGGCATGCCCTCCACCTCCTGCTCGTAGCGGATCCGGGCCCGACGGCTGCGCCACTGCGTCCATGCGAAGCCGGCGACGGCGAACACGCCGATGAGCAGCGTGAATAGGTCATAACCCATGCCGCCCAACAGTCCGTTGAGGAACCCGTTGGCGATCCGCTGGTACTCCCCGGTCATCGGCGACAGCGACACCGAACCCAGCACCAGGAAGGTCATGCCGCGGAACAGCAACATGCCCGACAGGGTCACGATGAAGCCGGGGATACCGACGTAGGCCACCCAGAACCCGTGCCACGCGCCGATCATCAGGCCCACGACGAGTCCGGCGAGGACACCGACGAACCAGGGCATGTCCATCTTGATGATCAGCGTGGCCGACACCGCGCCGACGAGCGCGACGACCGAGCCCACGGACAGGTCGATGTGGCCCACGACGATGACGAACAGCATGCCGATCGCCAGGATCAGGATGTAGGAGTACTGCAGGATCAGATTGCTGACGTTGGTGGGATCGAGCAGCATCCCGTTGGTCAGAATCGTGAACAGCGCCACGATCGCGACGAACGCGATGACGATGCCGGATTGGCGGAGGTTCTTCGAGAACAGATCCTTGATTCCGGTCATCAGGCGGCCTCCCTTTCTTTGGTCATGAGCTTCATGAGCTTCTCCTGGTCTGCCTCTGCCCGAAGGAGTTGGCCGGTGATGCGGCCGAAGGCCAGCGTGAAGATGCGATCGCAGATGCCGAGGAGCTCCGGGAGCTCCGAGGAGATCACGACGACGGCCTTCCCGGCGTCAGCGAGCGCGTTGATGATGGTGTAGATCTCGTACTTTGCCCCGACGTCGATGCCACGGGTGGGCTCGTCGAGGATCAGCACCTCGGGGGAGGTCATCATCCACTTGGACAGGACCACCTTCTGCTGATTGCCGCCGGAGAGCTGGCCCACGACGTTCATCACCGTGGGGGTCTTGATGCGCATCTCCTTGCGGTACCGCTCAGCGTTCTTGATCTCCTCATTGGAATTGACGACGCCGTTGCGCGCGATCCGGTCCAGCGACGCCGCCGAGATGTTGCGGCGGATATCGTCGATGAGGTTGAGCCCGTACCGCTTGCGGTCCTCGGTGGCATAGGCCAGCCCCGCCTCGATGGCCTGGTCCACCGAGTGGAGGTGGACCTCCTTGCCCTTGAGGAGGAGCCTGCCGGAGACCTTGCGCCCGTAGGCGCCTCCGAAGATGCTCATGGCCAGTTCGGTACGGCCGGCGCCCATGAGGCCGGCGATGCCGACGATCTCGCCCTTGCGGACGTCGAACGCCGCGTTGTCGGAGACCTTGCGACCGGCGACGGTGGGGTGCAGGACCGTCCAGTCCTCTACCCGCATCATCTCCTCGCCGATGTTGGGCGTGTGATCCGGGAACAGGTTGTCCAACTCACGGCCGACCATGCCTTTGATGATCCGTTCCTGGGTCATCTCGGGGCCCCGCTGCAGCGTCTCGATGGTCATGCCGTCGCGGATCACGGTTGTGGCGTCCGCGATGGCGATGATCTCGTTGAGCTTGTGCGAGATCATGATCGAGGTGATGCCCTGCCCCTTGAGGTGCCGGAGCAGGTCGAGCAGGTGGGCCGAATCTGTGTCGTTGAGGGCTGCGGTGGGCTCGTCGAGGATGAGCAGCTTGACCTGCTTGGAGAGCGCCTTGGCGATCTCCACGAGTTGCTGCTTGCCCACGCCGATCTGGTTGATCGGCGTCACCGGGTTCTCGTCCAGCCCGACGCGGGCCAGCAGCTTGGCCGCCTCCGCGTTGGTCTTGTGCCAGTTGATGCGCCCGCCCTCGACCTGTTCGTTGCCGAGGAAGATGTTCTCCGCGATCGACAGCAGGGGCACAAGCGCCAGCTCTTGGTGGATGATGACGATGCCGGCGTGCTCGGAGTCGTTGATCGAGCCGAAGCTGGACGGCTGGCCCTCGAAAATGATGTCACCCTCGTAGGTGCCGTGCGGGTAGACACCCGAGAGCACCTTCATGAGGGTGGACTTGCCGGCCCCGTTCTCGCCACAGATGGCGTGGATCTCGCCGCGCTTGACCTCAAGCGTGACGTCCGAGAGCGCCTTGACACCGGGGAATGTCTTGGTGATGTTGCGCATCTCGAGGATGGTTGAGGTGTCGTTCATGCGTCGCCTTTCGGGAAAGTCACACTTGGCGAGCGATGGCCCGGCTCGCGGGGAGCCGGGCCATCGTGGGTGCCTCGATCAGGCAACGCCCTTGTCGATCTGCTCCTGGGTCCAGTAGCCGGTGTCGACGAGAGCTTCGCCGATGTTTTCCTGCGTGACGGTGGCCACATCGAGGAGGTAGGACGGGACGACCTTCACGCCGTTGTCGTAATCCTTGGTGTTGTTCGCCTCGGGCTCGTCGCCGGCCAGCAGCGACTGGGCGGCCGTGACGGCCTGCTCGGCCAGCAGACGGGTGTCCTTGAAGATCGTCGAGTACTGCACGCCGTCCTGGATGAGCTTGACGGAGGCGATCTCGGCGTCCTGGCCGGTCACGATCGGGAAGCCGTCAGCGACGGTGCCGGAGTAGCCGTTGTTCTGCAGGGCGGTGATGATGCCGCGGGACAGGCCGTCGTAGGCCGACAGCACGCCGTCGATCTTGGTGTCGCCCTGGTAGTTGGCGGTGAGGAGGTCTTCCATGCGCTTCTGCGCGGTCTCCTGCTGCCAGCGCAGCGTGGCGGCCTGTTCGATCTTCGTCTGGCCGGAGACGACGGTCATGGTGCCGTTGTCGATCTCGGGCTGGATGACGCTCATGGCGCCGTTGAAGAAGAAGTGGGCGTTGTTGTCGTCGAGCGAGCCGGCGAACAGTTCGATGTTGAACGGGCCTTCGCCGCGGGCCTTGAGGCCGTCGATGAGGGATTGGCCCTGCGCGACGCCGACCTTGAAGTTGTCGAACGAGACGTAGAAGTCCACGTTGCCGCTGTCGCGGATCAGGCGGTCGTAGGAGATGATCTTGATGCCCTGGTCGGCGGCGGTCTGCAGCTGGGGGGCGAGGGCGGTGCCGTCGATGGCGGCGATGATCAGGACCTTGACGCCCTGGGTGATCATCTGGTCGATCTGCTGGCTCTGGGTGGGGATGTCGTCGTTGGCGAACTGGAGGTCCACCTCGAAGCCGGCCTCTTCGAGCTGGGACTTGACGGCCTCGCCGTCGGCGATCCAACGCTCTGAGGTCTGGGTGGGCATCGAGACGCCGACGGAGCCGCCCTCTTCGCCTGCGGGGGCGCTGGTGCTGGCGCTGGGGTCAGCGCCACCGGAGGTGGCAGGGGCGGTGGTGCTGCCGGCGCCGCCGCCACCGCATGCGGTGAGGGCGAAAGCCATCAGCACGCCCGCGGTTGCGGTCATGAGCTTGTTCATTTTCATTCGTTCCTCCTGAGAACGTTCACTTCGAGCGGTCCGACGCCGCCCTGTGGGTGCATGTGGAAGCGTGTGGCGGAGCGCTGAACGCGCGGGCTGAACTCGACCGAAGCCCACGGCAGGGGCGGATTTCAGGACGGCGTTGTCGCTCCGTTGGGCCCGAGTCTGTCGGTCGATGGCAGCGCTGTCAACCGATTCGGCAGCCGGACATGGTTGCAGATTTGTAACGATCCGAAAGCGCTCTCAGGTGGTGTTTCGTCGAGGTGGGGTGCCCGGGTGCGTCGAAATGACGGCGTGTAGTATTCGGGCGGTGACTCCGCACCCTGGCACCGTTCCGCACGAGGCCCGCAAGGGCGTCGTCCGCACCCTGCATCACGACGCAGGCGAGCGCCCACACGTGCTCGTGTGGGAGGTGACCCGCGCGTGCCAGCTGGCGTGTCGCCACTGCAGGGCGGACGCCTTCACCCGGGCGGACCCCCGGCAGTTGACCACGGCTCAGGGCAAGGCGCTGTTGGACGACTTCGCCGCCTACGGCACGCCCAAGCCCATCGTCATCCTCTCCGGTGGGGACGCGTTCGAGCGCGACGACCTCGAGGAGCTCATCGCCTACGGCACCGGCATCGGCCTGCCCATCGCGCTGTCGCCGTCGGTCACGCCACTGCTCACCGACGAGCGGCTCGCCTCGGTGCGCGAGGCCGGGGTCAAGGCGTTCTCGCTGTCCCTCGACGGCGCCACGGCGGAGACGCACGACTCGTTCCGCGGCATCGAAGGCACCTTCGACGACACCATGGCCGCCGCCGAGCTCGTCGTGAAGCACGGCTTCCGGTTCCAGGTGAACACCACCATCTGCCGAAACAACCTGCGCGAGCTGCCTCAGCTACTGAAGCGGACCATGGAGATGGGCGCAGGCATGTGGTACGTCCTGTTCCTGGTGCCCATGGGTCGCGGCTCCAACCTCGAGCCGCTCGATCCCGACGAGATGGAGGACGTGCTGCACTGGCTGCACGACGTCTCGGACCGGATCGCGGTGAAGGTGACAGAGGCGCCCAACTACCGCCGGGTCGCCATCCAGCGCGACGACGCCCGCGCGGCCGGCGAGCCGCTGCCGGTGCGCGGCGAGCTGCACGCCTGGCTCACCGCGGAGACCGAGGCCCTGCTGGGCGAGGTCCTCGAGCGCCGGCCGCCGCGGCCACCGATCGGCGTGAACAGCGGTCGCGGCTTCGCGTTCGTGGACCACATCGGCGACGTCTATCCCTCAGGCTTCCTGCCGCACCGTTGTGGCTCGGTGAAGGAGCAGAGCTTCCGCGAGATCTACGCCGAGGCGCCCATGATGAAGGCGTTGCGCGACCCGTCGTCGTACTCGGGCAAGTGCGGGGTGTGTGAGTTCAACTGGATCTGCGGCGGGTCGCGGGCGCGCGCCCACGCCATGCTCGGCGACCCGCTGGCCTCGGACCCCACCTGCGTCTACCAGCCTGAGGCCGCTCCCGCCCCTGAGCTCTGAGGGTCTCGTTGGGGAGCGTTGCCTACGCGCTTCGGGGGTGGGGCTCCTGAGGATCTGCGGTGACGCCCACGCGCGTCGCGGTGCGGTCGTAGGATCAGGATCAGCTGCGGCAACAAGCTGCAACTTGTTGTCGCCCGGGCAACAGAATGGCGTACTTAGCACACCCGCACTGACGGCTCGGCCCCCTGAGTCCTGACACAGCAGCGCGGAGAAGTCCGACAGCTGGTCCCAGACAGGCCTCGCGCCGCAGGGGACCCCTTCTCGAAGGAACCGACAATGAAGTCACGCATTCTCTCGGCCACGGCGCTCGCCGCCGTCGCCGCCCTGGCCCTCGCGGGATGCTCCGCGCCTGCCGACGACCCCGCGCCTGCTGGCGACCCCTCCTCGACCGGCGCGGCGGAGTCGACCACCGCCGGTACGTCCGAACGGGGCGAGCTCCTGACGCTCGGCGTCCTCGACGAGCCCGCCTCCTGGGATCCGGCGCAGGCGCACGTCGGCCACCGTCTCCAGCCCTACCAGACCGTCTACGACTCGCTGATCCTGCGCGAGCCCGACGGATCCTACGCCCCCATGCTCGCCACCGAGTGGGGCTACACCGACGAGACCAACCTGGTGTTCAGCCTCGACCTGCGCACCGACGTCACCTTCTCCGACGGAGCCGCGTTCGACGCGGCGGCCGTCGTGGCGAACATCGACCACTTCAAGACGGCGAACGGCCGCCAGGCCGGCCAGGCCGCCGCGGTGGCCTCCGCCGCTGCCGTCGACGAGGACACCGTGGAGATCACGCTGTCCCAGCCCGATCCCGCGCTGGAGTACTACCTGAGCCAGGCCCTCGGCCTGATGGGCAGCCCCGAGGCGCTCGGCACCGACGAGCTCGACCGCATGCCCGTCGGCACCGGCCCCTACGTCATGGACGCCGCGCAGGCCGTCGTCGGCTCGCAGTACGTGTTCACGGCGCGGGAGGACTACTGGAACCCCGAGTTGCAGAAGTGGGACCAGATCACCCTCAAGCTGCTCGCCGACGTGACCTCCCGCGTCAACGGACTCGTCTCCGGAGAGGTGGACGCCACCCTGCTCGACGCCACCACCTACCAGCAGGCCCAGGGCGCCGGCTTCGAGCTCCTCGAATACGCCACCGACTGGCAGGGTCTCCTGCTCCTCGACCGCGACGGCGCCGTCAACCCCGCGCTGGGTGATGTCCGCGTCCGCCAGGCGATCAACTACGCCTTCGACCGCGAGGCCCTCCTCAAGGAGCTCGGCGGCGGCTTCGGTGACATCACGAGCCAGGTGTTCGGCCCCGACACCAGCGCCTTCCTGCCGGAGCTCGAGGACTACTACACCTACGACCCCGACAAGGCCCGCGAGCTCCTCGCGGAGGCCGGGTACGCCGACGGCCTCACGATCGAGATGCCGATCCTCACCCCCGGTGCCGAGACCATCATGACCTTCGCGACGCAGCAGCTGGCCGACATCGGCATCACTGTCAAGCAGACCTCGGTTCCGGGAGCCGATTACGTCGGCATGCTGGGCCAGGGGAAGTTCGCCAGCGCATGGTTCAGCCTCTTCCAGGGCCCGTCGTGGGTCGCCTACAGCCAGCTGCTCTCCACCGACGCCCTCTACAACCCGTTCGACTCCACCTCGCCCGAGATCGAGGCGGCCGTCGAGCAGCTGCGCCTCGAGGGTGACGACGCGGTTGAGGCCGCGCAGGCCATCAACCGGTACGTGACCGAGAACGCCTGGTTCAGCCCTTGGTTCCGCCCCTCGCAGCTCTACTTCGTGAATGCGGAGAAGGTCAGTGCGGAACCGCAGACGCAGATGGCCGTGCCCTCCATCTACAACTACTCGCCGGCCTCCTGACCGACGTGGCCGGGGGACGGCTCAGCCGTCCCCCGGCGCCCCCCATCCCTGTCTGCAACGGAGCTGACTCATGCTGACCATGATCCTGCGGCGCATCGCGTCTGGAATCGCCGTCCTGTTCGTCGTGGCCGTCCTCACGTTCACGATGCTGTACGCGTCGTCCGGCAACATCGCGCGAAACATCCTCGGCGACCAGGCCTCTGACGAAGCCATCGCTGCCAAGGAGGCCGAACTGGGCCTCGACCAGTCCCTCTCCACCCGTCTCGTGGCGTGGCTCGGCGACGCCGTCCGCGGCGAGTTCGGCAAGTCCTGGTTCACCAACGAGCCCGTCTTCTCGGCCATCGGCAGCCGCCTGCCGGTCACCCTGGTGATGATCGGCATTTCGATCCTCCTCATCGCCCTCGTGGCCACGGGGCTCGGAATGCTCGCAGCCGTACGGCGCGGAGCCGCCGACCGCACGGTCCAGATCGGCGCCGTCATCGGCAACGCCGTTCCCGGCTTCATCATCGGTGTGCTGCTCGTGTGGTTCTTCGCCATCCAGTTGGGCTGGCTCCCCGCGATCTCCCGGATCGCGCCCGGCGCCGACGCGGGGGTGTGGGCCGCGTCGCTTGCGCTCCCCGTCCTGGCCCTTGTCATCAACGGCGTCGCCAGCGCGGCGCAGCAGATCCGCAGCGCCTTCATCAAGCAGCTCGAGATGGACTACGTGCGCACTCTCCGGAGCAGGGGCATCAGCGAGCGAGAGATTCTCTTCAAGCATGTCCTGCGCTCGGCAGCACCCGCCGGGCTCACGGTGCTCAGCCTGCAGTTCATCGGTCTGCTCGGCGGTGTGGTGATCATCGAATCCATCTTTGCGATCCCTGGCCTCGGTCGACTCGCCGTGACCGCCACCACCATGAGCGATCTCCCCTTGGTGATGGGCGTGGTCATCTACACAGTCGTGATCGTCATCCTCGTCAACCTCGTTGTGGACATCCTCAACGGTTGGCTCAACCCGAAGGTGCGTGTCTCATGAGCGAGATCACCCCCACGGTGACGGTGGGGCAGGTGGGCGCGGTCGTCCGGGCCTCCCTGGTGCGCCGCCTCCTCAAGAACCCCATGGGCCTCGCGGCCATCATCTTCCTCGTCGCGGTGACGCTGGTGGCGGTCCTGGCGCCCCTCCTCGCGCCGCACGACCCTAACTTCGCCAGCCTCAGCAACGTGCTGCTCGGCCCCGGTGGGGATTACCCACTCGGCACCGACAGCGCCGGCCGCGACATCGCGTCGCGGTTGATCTTCGGCGCTAGGGTGACCCTGGTGTCCGCGGCCCTGGCCGCCGGGGTCGCCATCGCGGTCGGCCTCCCCTCCGGCCTCATCGCCGGGTACTACGGCGGGAAGTTCGACGGAGTCGCGAGCTGGATGACCAACATCCTGCTCGCCCTGCCCGGCATGATCGTCCTGCTGGCGGTGCGCGCCGCCGTCGGCCCGTCCGTGTGGGTCTCCATGATCGTCTTCGGCCTCCTGCTCAGCCCGGGCTACTACCGCCTGACCAGGACCGCCGTGCAGTCGGTCCGCAACGAGCTGTACGTGGACGCCGCGCGCGTCTCCGGCCTGTCGGACTCCCGCATCATCGCCCGGCACATCTTCGCCGTGGTCCGGGCCCCCATCATCATCCAGACCGCCATGGTCTCCGGTGTGGCCATCTCCATCCAGTCCGCCCTGGAGTTCCTGGGACTGGGCGACCCCACCGTCCCCACCTGGGGCGTGATGGTCAGCGACGGCTTCCGCAGCATCTACCGCCAGCCGCTCAACCTGCTCTGGCCCACGATCGCCATCGCCCTGACCATCGGGGCCTTCGTCCTGTTGGGCAACGCGGTGCGCGACTCGCTCGAGGACCTGGAGAAGACCAAGGCGGTCCGCGCCAAGCCCGTCCCCGACGCCCGCGTGGCTGAGGAACACGCCGCCGGCATCGCCGATGCCGCGCACCACCTGCTGACAGTGACGAACCTCGGCGTCGGCTACCCCCAACCCGACGGCTCCACCAAGACGGTCGTCGACGGTGTGTCCTTCCATGTTGACCGCAACGAGGTGGTCGGCATCGTCGGCGAGTCCGGATCCGGCAAGTCCCAGACCGCGTTCTCGATCCTCGGGCTCCTGCCCGACAACGCCATGATCACCGGCGGCTCCATCCTGTTCGACGGCGCGTACACCGTCGCGCCGGGCGACGACCACGTGCGGCAATCCAAGATGCGCGCCCTGCGCGGCAAGCGGATCTCCTACATCCCGCAGGAGCCGATGAGCAACCTGGACCCCGCCTTCACCGTCGGGTCCCAGCTCTCCACCCCGATGGTGAGGGTGCTGGGCGTCACCAAGGCGGAGGCCAAGCAGCGGGCCCTGGAGCTACTGGCCAGCGTCGGCATCCCCGACCCCCAGCGGACCTACGACGCCTACCCGCACGAGGTCTCCGGAGGCATGGCGCAGCGCGTCCTTATCGCCGGTGCGATCTCCTGCGAGCCGGACCTGATCATCGCCGACGAGCCGACGACAGCGCTGGACGTCACCGTGCAGGCCGAGGTCCTGGACGTGCTCCGCGAGCTGCAGCGCAAGCTGGGCCTGGGGATCATCCTGGTGACCCACAACTTCGGTGTGGTGGCCGACATCTGCGACAGGGTGCTCGTCATGCAGAACGGCCGGCTCGTCGAAGGCGGTCCCGTCAGGCAGATCCTGCGCACGCCCCAACATCCCTACACCCAGATGCTGCTGTCCTCGATGCTCGAGGGCAAGCCGCCGATGACGCCCCTGCTTGGCGCGACCACCCCGAATCCCGACGCCCCCGTGGAGGTGGCCCCGTGAACGCTCCCAAGAAGGAACTCCTCACCGTCGATGACCTCGTGGTGGAATACCCAGGAAAGGGCTGGTTCGCCAAGCACTTCCGGGTGCTGCACGGCGTGTCGATCCGGATCGGGGAGGGCGAGACGCTCGGACTGGTCGGCGAGTCTGGCTCCGGCAAGACGACGCTCGGCCGGGCGGTGCTCGGCCTGGCGCCGGTGACCGATGGCCGGATCGTCTTCCGTGGCCAGGACATCAGCCACGCCAGCCGCTCCGACCGGCGCAAGCTGAGCCAGGACCTGCAGGTGGTCTTCCAGGACCCCTACAGCTCGCTCAACCCGTCGCTCACCGTCGGCGACATCCTCGCCGAACCGCTCGGCATCCAGGGCGTCACCGGCGCCGACGCGCGGAAGAGGGTGCGCGAGCTGCTGGACCGCGTGCACATGCCGCAGGATGCCATGGGACGGCTGCCGCGCGAGTTCTCGGGCGGTCAGCGACAGCGCATCGCCATCGCGCGCGCGCTTGCCCTGCGTCCGAAGCTCATCGTGTGCGACGAGCCGGTCAGCGCGCTGGACCTCTCCACCCAGGCCCGGGTGCTGGACCTCCTGCTCGAGATCCAGCAGCTCACCGGGGTGGCATACCTGTTCGTCTCGCACGACCTCGATGTGGTGCGGCACGTGAGCCACCGGGTCGCCGTGATGTACAAGGGCGAGCTGGTGGAGCAGGGGGAGGCGGAGCAGGTCACGACGCGCCCCGAGCACCCCTACACGCAGAAGCTCCTCCTCGCCTCGCCGGTTCCGGACCCGGACCGACAGGCCATCCGTCGGGAGGAGCGTCGGCGCCACGCCCGTGAGACGGCGGCGGCCTGACCTGACTCAGGTCGGCATGGCCTGCAGGATGCTATCCATGGGGCGGTTTCTGTGTATATGCACAGAAGCCGCTCTCTGGATAGCAAGTTGCAGCCTGACACGGAGCTGAAAGGGCAAAGTGAGGCACCTCGAGACTTCACCCACGGGAGGAACTGCATCCTGGGTGGCGTGCACGAAACGCCGTCGGATCCCGCGTCGGTGCCCGCATAGGTCCCCGAGGGTGCATCGCGACGGCGTGTCGTGCCGATTGGGGGTGGTGCCGATCGACGCGCTGGCCGCCCAATCGGTGCCGGTATTCCTCCCTCGCACTCAGTCCGTGAAGCGGCGCGCCCACAGCCTCCACTGCCACAGCGTGAGTGCCATGAAGATCGCGGTGCCGGCGATCGCACCGATCGGCCTGCGCCTGTGGGCGGCCACCATGGCGCACACGAGTGACTCGCTGGCTACGCCCGACAGGGCCAAGGGGTGTCGGCTCAGACGTCGGATCCCGGGTCCAGGACTCCTCGCCCAGGATGGCCTGCGTCGCAAACGACGACATGTCCTGGGCCGGCGGGGTGATCACCGGTTGACCGCAAACCAGACGCCGATCGGCACGTACAGCCACCAGCGCCGTGTTCACAGCGGAACCAGCAGCAGCGGTGTAGTCAGGAGCCTCGACCAGGCGCTGAACGGATGGGCGTGTCGCCGGAACATGCGAGCGTAGGAGCCGTCGTTGGTGGCCACACCTCCAGCTTGACACCCGATCCCTGTGACGGCCGCCAATCGCACGACTCTGCCGCACACCGTCGGCCCCGCCAGCAGTGGAGGTGATGCTCCGATGGGTAGGGTCCGCTCCAAGTCCGTACCTCTTCCTGCCCGGCGCTGCCCGTGTGGCGTTGGCGTTCTATGCCGACGTCTTCGGCTGCACCGCCCAGCTGCACACACTCGAGGAGTTCGGCAGGACTGACGGTCCGCCGGAGGCGATCGCCCACGGCTTCCTCGCCGATGGTCCGGTCGCTCTCTTCGTCGCCGACGCCACTGGCGATCGGCCGTCGTTCCGTTGCGAAGGCATGATGCTGTGACTGCTCGGCGCCGCCGCCCCCGCGACCCTGCGTGAGTGGTTCCGGGGCCTTGCCCAGGGAGGGCGGGTCATCGACGACCTGCAGTCCAGACCATGGGGCGCCACCGACGGTCAGGTCCTAGACCGGTATGGCCTGCACTGGCTGATCGGGTACGAGGGGGAGGACGTCGCCTGAGCCGCTCGCCGTGACCGCGATGCTGACCGCGGCCCGCCAGGCCGTGCCGCTCTCGAGGCTGACCGACCAGGAACGCCGCGCCCAACCGCCGTCGCCTTTCCTCCACGCCAACCGACGCTGACCGCGGGGCGCCTCTCCAACTCCCAGAGTCAGGGGCGATCTCTCAGTCCAGCGCGTCCACCGTGAGTGCGGCGGTCATCGTGTGGGTCGTGCCCGGGGCTACCGCGATGCGGCCGTCGGCGACGTTGCAGGTCTCGACGCAGATCATTTCGGTCCACTCGTCGTCGCCGAAGTCGGGCATCGCGGCGGCCTTGACCGGGCCGGGATTCCAGACGACCGCGTTGGCGGAATCGATCGCCCGGACGGTCAGCGACCGCGAGCCGGCCGGGTCCTCGACGACGATGGTGCCCGGCTGGGGGACGAGGCGGTCGGTCTCGCCGTGAAGCGTGAGCGCTTCGCCCGTCGGGGGGAGGGTTTCGCCGGTGAGGCGGTCCAGCGACTCCACGGCCTCGATGCCGCGGACCGACACGAGCCGTGCGTCGCCCACCGCCAGGTAGGTGTGGAACGACTCCTCGACGCTCAGAGGCAGGCTCCCCTTGTTCGTCACCTCGAGCGCGAGCCGGAGCCCTGTGCCGACGGTGACGGTGTAGCGGAGCAGCGCCGGGCCGTGATCGACGCCGGGCACGGAGGAGGTGTCGAGAGTGAAGGTGAGGACGACCTCGCCGTCGGCCTCATGGGCCGACTCCAGCTCCCACGTGGCCACGCGCGCGAACCCGTGAAGGGGCGCGGCGCCGTCGGTGGGGTGGGGCCCGAACCATGGGTAACAGAGCGGGACGCCGCCACGGATGGGGGCGCCGGGCGCGAACGCGCTGCGGCGGCTCACCCAGAGCACGTCCCGCTCACCAGCCGGCACCCACGACGTCACGTGCGCACCCTGGAGGTGGACCACCGCCGACGCCGCCGGCGTGCTGACGACCACCCGGCGCAGCCCGTCGGCAGCCTCCTCGAGCTGGACGGAGTCCGGCAGAGCGAGGGTCGCGGTCCGCGACGTCGTTTCGGTGGCCGGGACGGTGGCGCCCATGGAGTTCTCCTGCGGGGGTGGGTGTGGGTGGTGGGGTGACGAGAATCAGAGAAGGTGGCCGTAGCCGAGCTCGACCAGGTTGGCCCGCGAGATGGCCAGCGACTCGAACGGGTCGCGGCCGTAGGTGTCGTCCTGTTCGACGAGCAGGTGTTCCGCACCGCTCGCGATGGCCTGCTCGATGATGGGCTGCCACTCCAGGTTGCCCTCACCCACCTCGGCGAACTGCACCACGCCGTAGAACCCCGACATGAAGCCCGCGAAGTCGCCAGCGGCGATGGCGTCGCGGGCGGAGTCCGGCAAGAGGCCGATCCGGTAGTCCTTGAGGTGGACCAGTCGCACGCGCCCGGCGTACTTGGCGAGCACGGAGACCGGATTGAGGCCGCCACGCTGGACCCAGTGGACGTCCACCTCCAGCCCGATGCTGGGCGCCAGGTCGGCGATGACGTCGAGCATGTAGCGGCCGTCCAGGCGGGCGAACTCGACGTGGTGGTTGTGGTAGTACAGCGCGATACCGTCGTCGGCCAGCCGCTTCGCGTACTCCTCGGCGCTGCGTGCGAAGTTCATGACACCGTCGGGCGAACCCATGGCGTCGATCGGCAGCATCCCGATACGCAGCATGGAGGTGCCGAGCGTGCGGCAGTCGGCGACGATCTTGTCGTAGGTGGTGCTGAGCGAGTCGCCGCCGCCGGGGGGCGGGGTCAGGCCGGCCGACAGCGCCACCATCGTCACCCCCAGTTCGTCCCGGGCCCGCCGCATCTCCGCGACGTTCTCAGGCGTCATGGCCACCTGCGACATCTCGATGTCGCGGTAGCCGACGTCGACCATCCTGCGCAGCGTCTCGAAGGTGCCGTGCTCGACGAACGAGCCCTTGATGGTGCTTGCCTGGACACCGATGCGTGTCATGGAGGTTCCTTTCAGGGGGGTGGTCACAGCTCGACGACTTTGCCGGTCCGTGCGGATTCGTAGATCGCGAGTACGAGCTCGAGGCTCTGCCTGCCGCTGACACCGTCGACCAGCGGGTCGCGGCCCTCGACGACGGCGTCGACGAAGTCCAGCAGCTGAAGCCGGTGGGCCTCGCCCCAGACGTCGGCGGGATCGGCCGGGAGGTCGGAGGCCTCGTCGACGGCGCGCGTGGCCGCGCGCGTGCCCCCGCTGGCCACCTGCTGCGCGTGCGCGGTGGTCCCCTCGCCGCCCACGGTAGGTCCGTCGATCAGCGTCAGGGTCGCGAGGCGGTCGCCGTGGATCACGGCGCCTCCGGCGCTGCCGTGCAGAGAGAGGGACGCGGGAAACCCGGGGTACGCGCTCGTCGACGCCATCACGGTGCCGATGGCGCCGTTGGCGAACGTGAGGGTGGCGCAGACGACGTCCTCGACCTCGATCCGCTCGTGCGTGGCTGTCCGCGCCTGCGCGTACACCGAGACGACGGGGCCGCACATCCAGCGCAGCAGGTCGACGGTGTGGATGCCCTGGTTGATGAGCGCACCTCCGCCGTCCAACTCCCACGTGCCGCGCCATTGGCCCGAGTCGTAGTACTCCTGGGTCCGGAACCACGGGACCCTGCACTCGGCCAGCACCAGGGTGCCGAGCCGCCCCTCGCTGACGGCCTCGTGCACCAGCTGGGCCGCCCGATCGAAGCGATGCTGGGACACGACGGCCAGCGTGCGGCCCGAGGTCCGTTGGGCCGCCAGAAGCCGGTCGCACGCCTCGAGCGTCACCTCCATGGGCTTTTCGATGATGACGTGCTTGCCGGCGAGGAGCGCGGGCACGCCGACCTCGGCGTGGCGTCCGCTGGGAACGCACACCGTGACAGCATCGATGTCGGGGTTACTGAGGATCTCCTCGAAGCTCATCACGGTGAGGCCGAACTCCGCGGCCAGGGCCTCCGCCCGGTCCGGCAGGATGTCGCTGCACGCCACCAGGTCAGCCCGCCCGGCGAGCTGCTGCAGCGCCCTGACGTGCGTCGGAGCGATGGACCCGCAGCCCACGAGGGCGAACCGGACGACGTTCATCGGTACGAGATGCCCTGGGCGTCCAGGATCGCGGTGAACGCGCGCGTGGCCCGGGCGAAGTTGTCCGGCCCGGAGAAGCCGCCGAGGTGGTGCGCCGACGCGAGGTGCGGCTCCATCGAGAAGAACCCGTCGAACCCGTCAGCCGCGAGGGCCCGGATGGTGTCCGGGAGCCGGCCGTCACCGTCGCCGGCCACGACGACCTCGCCGGTGCCGAGCCGGGCGTCCTTGATCTGGATGTAGTCGGTGTAGGGGCGCAGCAGGTCGTAGGCCTCGGGGAAGGGGACCACACCCACCTGCACGTAGTTGGCCGCGTCCCAGGCGAGGCGGAGCGCGGGCGAGTCGACGGCCGTGACGAGGTCGTGCACCCGCTCGGGGATGTCGCCGAAGATGTCCTTCTCGTTTTCGTGCAGAAGCACGACGCCCCCGGCCTCGGCCCGGGCCGCGAGGGCGGCCATGCGTCGGACCACCTCGTCGCGGTGATCCTCGGGCCGCTGGTCGGCGGTCAGGAAGAACGAGAACACCCGGATGTAGGGGGCCCCGAGGTGCTGGGCCACCCACACCGCCCGGTCCATCCGTGCCAGGTGCGCGTCGAAGTCGTCGGTGATGTTGACCTTGCCGATCGGCGAGCCGATGGACGAGACCCGGATGCCGTGGCTGCGCAGGATGTCGCGGGCCCGCTCCACCTCGTGGTCGTCGAGGTCCAGGACGTTGACACCCCAGGCGCTTCGGAACTCGATGAACCTGATGCCGAGCTGGTCCAGGAGGGCGCACTGCACCTCGAGGTCGTTGTCGATCTCGTCAGCGAAACCGGACAGGGTCCACATGGGTGAGCTCCGATCAGGGGGTCTGGGGTGCACCACTGCACCGTCGTGGCGCCCTCCCGCTGGGCGGACCCGGGGTTTCGGGTGGGCGCTGATGACGACGCTACGCACGGAGCTCCTCGTGGCCAATGGATTGCCATATGTTGCCGTGCCATGGTCGTCCCCGAGGCAACTGGGGGCAACACAGTGCGAGGCGTGCCGTTTGGCTGTTCTACTCGTAACCTCGGGTGACCCCCGGACAGCCCGCCGACGTAGGCGGGCGCGGACGCTCAACACGCTCAAGGAGACGCACATGACGAAGCAGGTGAGGCTCGGGATCATCGGGCTGGGACAGCAGGGCGGGCTGTACGCGTCGCTCATCAAGGACGGGCGCGTCCCGCACATGACCATCGGGGCGATCTGCGACACGGACCCCGCCAAGCGCGACCTCGCCCGGTCGACGTACCCCGGCGTCCCGGTCTACGAGGACCTCGACGCGCTGCTGGCCGGCGGTGACGTCGACGCCGTGGTCACCACCACCCCCCACTACCTGCACCCGGAGATGGGGATCGCCGCACTGAAGGCCGGCCTCCATGTGCTGGTGGACAAGCCGGCAGGCGTCTACACCAAGCAGGCCCAGGAGCTCGTCGACTTCGCCGCCTCCGAGCCCGAACTGACCTTCGGGATCATGTTCAACCAGCGGATGAATCCGCTCTACCGGAAGCTCAAGGAGATCGTCGACGGCGGCGAGATCGGCGCCATCCGACGCTCCACCTGGACCATCACCACCTGGTGGCGGCCGCAGGGCTACTACGACTCCAGCGCATGGCGCGCGACGTGGGGCGGAGAGGGTGGCGGCGTGCTGGTCAACCAGGCGCCCCACCAGCTCGACCTGTGGCAGTGGATCTGCGGCGTGCCGCAGACGGTGTTCTCCAAGCTGGGCTACGGCGTGAACCGGAACATCGCCGTCGAGAACGAGGTCAATGCGATGGTGGACTACGGCGACGGGGTGACCGGGTCGTTCATCACCTGCACGTACGACATCGCCGGAACGGACAGGCTCGAGATCCTCGGCGACGCCGGGAAGATCGTCGTCGAGGACAGCAAGCGGGCCATCATCACCAGGCTCCGTAAGCCGGAGCAGGAGCTCTCTGCCGGCATGGGCATGGACGACGTGATGCGACTGTTCACCGGCAAGGTGGACCTCGACACGCTCTACACGCAGGAGACGCTGGAGTTCGAGTCGGTGTTCGGCAGCCAGCACGCCGACGTGCTGGAGAACTTCGCCCTCAACGTCCTCGACGGCACCCCACTGGTCGCGCCGGGGGCCGACGGCATGCACGGGGTCCGGCTGGCCAACGCCATCCACCTGTCGAGCTGGAAGGGCGAAGAGGTCCCGCTGGCGTTCGACGAGGACGAGTACCTCTCGCTCCTCAACGACCGCATCCGCGAGGAGGGTACGTTCGCCGAGCGCACCGCGTGACGATCTGGACGCGCACCTTCATCCTGGCGACGGTGGTGAACTTCCTGGTGTCGCTGGTGTTCTTCATGCTGATGGTCACCATGGCCACCTACGCGGCGGAACGCTTCTCGGCCGCGGACAGCATGGCCGGACTGGCGGCGAGCATCTTCATCGTCGGAGCGCTCGTCGTCCGGCCGTTCGCCGGCCGGTTCCTCGACGTGATGGGGCGGCGCCGGATGCTGCTGCTGGGCCTGGGGGTTTTCACCCTCGCGTCGTTGCTCTACATTCCGGCCGACAACCTGAGCCTGCTGCTCGCGGTGCGGATGCTGCACGGCGCAGGCCTCGGCGCGGCCCACACCGCGATCTCCGCCTCCATCATGACGGTGCTGCCGCGGGCACGCCGCTCGGAGGGCATGGGCTACTTCACGTTGAGCGGGACGGTGGCAACCGCCGTCGGCCCGATGATCGCCCTGGCGGTGCTGCAGTTGGGCGTCGTCGAGTGGCTCTTCGCGCTCTCCACGGCACTGTCGACGGCGGCCCTGCTGCTTGCGCTGGGGCTGAGGCTGCCGGGTCCCGGGGGCGACGGCGCGGAGACCGGGCCAGCCAGCGTTCGGACGGGGGGCTTCATGGAACGGTCGGTGCTGCCGATCGCGTCGATGATGCTCCTGCTCGGTGTTGCCTTCGCGGGCGTTCTGACCTTCGTGTCGACCCACGCCGCTGCGCTTGACCTGGCGGGCGCCTTGGGCGGGTTCTTCCTGGTGTACTCGGCGGTCATCGCGGTGTCGCGGCTGTTCGTCGGACGGCTGCACGACGCGCGGGGCGACAACGTGATCGTGTACCCCGCGCTAGTCAGCATGGCTGCTGGGCTGGTGGTCCTGGCGCTCGCCTCGACCAGCGTCGCGCTTCTTGTGGCAGGGGGGTTGCTGGGGCTGGGCATGGGCACGCTGCAGTCCTCGGCGCACGTCATCGCGGTGTCGGTCGCACCGCTGCACCGGGTGGGGCTGGCAACCTCGACCCTGTTCATCATGATGGACCTCGGCGTCGGTCTCGGCCCCCTGGCTCTCGGCGCCGTGATCGGGCAGTGGGGCCTTCCGGCGATGTACCTCGGGCTCTCCGCGTTGGTCCTGGTCGCGGCGGGGGTCTACCACCTGGGGCACGGTCGGCGCCTCGGCGGGGCCGGAGTGCCGAGCCACTGAACCCGTCGGCGTCACCGGCCTCAGGCCTGGGCGGGCGCCGAGCGTCGTGGCTGCTTCACGAACAGGGCGACGATGAAGCCGGCCAACAGGACCAGGACCACCCCGAGGATGCCCCAGTACTGGCTGGACTCCTCCCCGGAGCCCGTGACGGCCACGCCGACGGCGATGGCGAGCCCGAACATCAGCGGCGCCAGGAAGCTGACCGACCTTCCCGTCGTGGCGTAGAGCCCGAACATCTCCCCGCTCATGCCCTCGGGGATGAGCCGCGCCAGGAAGGAGCGGCTGGCCGACTGCGCCGGCCCCACGAACAGCGTCATGCCCAGGCCGAACGCCCAGAACACGGGCTTGCCGCCGTCGTGGAAGAAGAAGATGCCCAGACCGAGCCCGACCAGCATTCCCAGGGAGATGAGGATGACGGTCTTGGGGCCGAGTTTGTCGTCGAGCAGGCCGAACGCCATCGTCGCGAGGCCGGCGACCACGTTGGCCACCACGCCGAAGATCACCACCTCGCCGAAGGTGAATCCGAACGTGCCGGCAGCCAGCACGCCGCCGAAGGTGAACACGCCGGCCAGCCCGTCGCGGAACAGCGCCGAGGCGATGAGGAAGAACAGGGTGTTGGGACTGTCGCGCCACACCTTCCTGATCGAGCGGAAGAGTGCCACGTAGGAGCCGACGATGCCCAGGGCCGGTGCCACGTGGTCTGGGCGGCGGTCCTTGAGCGCGAGGAAGATGGGGATGGTGAACAGCACGGTCCAGGCGCCACAGATGAGCATGGCGAGCCGGACGTCGTCGGGTGTGAAGTCGGAGCCCAGGACGACGATGATGACGAGCAGGATGGTGATGCCGCCGAGGTAGCCGAGGCCCCATCCCAGGCCGCTGACGCGGCCGACGTTCGACGGCGTGCTGACCTGGTCCAGCGCCGCGTAGTAGTTGACGTTGGCGATCTCGGAGACCACGTTGCCCGCGCCGAGGAGCACGGCGCCGAGCAGGAAGTACTCGGGAGCGGGCGCCACGAAGTACATGGCGGCGCAGATCGCTGCCAGGAGCCACGTCTGCCAGCGCAGGTGGAACATGCGCTTGCCCGTGCGGTCTGCGCCCTGGCCCAGGACCGGTGCCAGCAGGGCGATCAGCAACCCGGCGGACCCCGTCGCCCAGGCCAGCTTCATGGTGACGTCGTCCTTGTCCCCGAAGGCCGCGCTGGTCAGGTAGACGGAGAACACGAAGGTGGTGATCACGGTCGCGAACGGCTGGGTCCCCCAGTCCCAGAACGCCCAGCTCACCACCTTCCCCCGCGGTGCCGGGATGTTCGACAGGGCGCCGGCGTGTGGGAGTCCGTCGACGGCGGGAGGCTGCTGGATCGTCACGCGAGCAATCTATTCCGAAGAGGTCGACGGCGGGTGTCTTCCAGGCAAACGGACGGGTGCTCCGCCCGGCGCGCCTCCTGTTTGAACGAGGCGGGATCTGGGTACGGTGAAGATGTCACATGTGCCCACAACCCAAGGAGTCATCATGCGAATCGGATCGTCCGTCTTCCTCATCGCGCTCGGCGCCATCCTCACGTTCGCCGTCGAGGCCGACATTCCCTACATCAGCCTGGACCTCGTGGGCTACATCCTCATGGCGGCCGGCGTCATCGGCCTGATCTGGGCTCTGCTGGCGTCCAACCGCAGCCGCACCACCGAGACGCGCATCGTGAACGACCCCAACACCGGCGAGACCATTCGTCGCTCGGAGTCCTCGGACGGCATCTGAGCCACCGTCCCAGCAGCCCCCATCCTCAGGGGTGGGGGCTGTTTTGTGTGGTGTCGACAACGGGACTGGACTCTTTCCGGAGGTTCCTTCCAGCGTTGTATGGTGGGGGCGCAGGCCATTGAACAGGCATCGACGGCGCCCATGAAGGTCGCCGGGACCACAGAAAGGCAATCGCATGACCGACAGCGGAGTCCTCAAGTACGGGGATCTCGAACTTGAACTGCCGATCGTGGAGGCCACGCAGGGCAACAACGGGTTCGACATTGGCAAGGTCCTGTCGTCCACCGGCACCACCACCCTGGACCCCGGCTTCGTGAACACCGCCTCATGCACCTCGTCGATCACATTCATCGACGGTGACGAGGGCGTCCTGCAATACCGCGGCTACCCCATCGAGCAGCTCGCCGAGCAGGCCACCTTCATCGAGGTGACCTATCTCCTCATCTACGGCCACCTGCCCTCGCAGGACGAGCTCGAGGAGTTCAACCTCAAGATCTCCCGCCGCATGATGCTCGACGAGCGCATGCGTGAGCTGTACCGCTGCTTCCCCCGCGGGGCCCATCCCATGCAGGTGCTGGCCGCGGGCATCATGGCGCTCGGTTCCTTCCACCGCGACACGCTGTCGGTGCACGACACCAACCAGGTGGAGGAGGCATCGCTCCGGCTGCTGGGGTCCATGCCCACGCTGGCCGCCTACGCCTACAAGAGCTCCGTGGGCGAACCGTTCCTCTACCCGCAGACCAAGTTGGGCTACGTCGAGAACTACCTGCGCCTGTCCTTCGGCACGCCGCAGGAGGAGTACCAGATCGACCCGGACATCGTCCGCGCGTTCGAGACGCTGTTCATCCTGCACGCGGACCACGAACAGAACGCGTCCACATCGACGGTGCGCCTGGTCGGCTCGGCCGACGCCAACATCTACGCCTCGGTCAGCTCCGGCGTCAACGCCCTGTCCGGGCCGCTGCACGGCGGCGCCAACCAGGCCGTCCTGGAAATGCTCTCGCGCATCCAGGACGAGGGGCTGGACATCAAGGAGTTCGTGAGTCAGGTCAAGGACAAGAAGTCCGGCGTGAAGCTGATGGGCTTCGGCCACCGGGTGTACAAGAACTACGACCCCCGCGCCAAGATCATCAAGGGCCACGCCGACGCGCTGCTGCGAATCTCGGGACGCAACAACCAGCTGCTGGACATGGCACTCGAGTTGGAGGAGACGGCGCTCAACGACGACTACTTCATCGAGCGCAAGCTGTACCCCAACGTGGACTTCTACACCGGCCTGATCTACGAGGCGATGGGCTTCCCCTCGCAGCACTTCACCGCGTTGTTCGCGCTGGGCCGGCTGCCGGGCTGGATCGCGCAGTGGCGCGAGCAGCACGCCGATCCGCACCGCAAGATCGGGCGTCCGCGCCAGATCTACGTGGGCGAGACCCAGCGAGACTACGTGCCGATCAGCGAGCGCTGACCCGACGAGCTTGGCCGACGGGCCCATCCCTGCGGGGGTGGGCCCGTCCCCTTTGCCGGCCCGGACTCCGTCATGAGCAACCGGGCTATCCTGAGCGCCATGGCGACGACGATGCGTGAGGTGGCAGCGCTCGCCGGCGTGTCGATCAAGACCGTCTCCCGCGTCGTCAACGGCGAACCACACACCCGTCCCGAGGTGGTTCACCGCGTCCGCGCCGCCGTCGCCGAGCTGGGCTGGACGCCCAACACCAGCGCCCGCAACCTTCGCACAGGACGCACCGGCACCATCGCCATCGCGGTCCCCGGGCTTCGACGGCCCTACCTGGCCGCGTTGGTCGAGGTTCTGGTCGACGAGGTGTCCCGGCGCGGGTTCGACGCAGCCGTCGAGCCCACTCGCGGCGATGCCTTCCGCCTCAGGGCCGTGCTGTCCGCCACGGGCCGGACCCACGACGGCGTGGTGATCATCGGGGACCTGCCCCCGGGGATCGCGGCGTCTGGTGCCGAACCGCCGCCGGTGGTCGTCATCCAGGGCGCGCGCGTCGACGTCGCACTCGACAGGGTGGACGAGGACGTGGCGGTCGCCGCCGCGCTGCTGTCGCGGCATCTGGTGGTGATGGGCAGATCGTGCCCCGTGGTGCTGGGGGCGGACCGCGGCCACGGCCTGGAGCGCGGCGGCGAGGCCACGCGCCCCTCGCAGGCGCTGCGCGCTGCGCTGGCCGCCGTCGACATCGACGTCGAGCAGGTGCCGTTCGTGGCGTGCGGCCCCGCGTTCGACCGGGCTGCCGGCATGGCCGCAGCGCTCACAGCACTTGAGAGGCATCCGGAGGCCGATGCCTACCTCTGCGCCAACGACGAGGTGGCGCTCGGCGCGCTGGTGGCGCTCGCTTCGCGCGGCGTCCAGTGCCCGGAGGTCGTCGCGGTGCTCGGCAGCGGCAACCTCGTCGACGGCCGCTTCTCGTCGCCGTCGCTGACCACGGTCGACCCTCACCCGAGGGCGATGGCCCGGGCGGCGCTGGATCTCCTTGCGGACCGGATCGAGGGCCGCCAGCACGAGGGACCGCGGGCCGTCACCATCCCGGTGGATCTTGTTCGGCGCGAGTCCACCATGGGACGGCGCAGGCCGTGACCCCGCGCCCTACTCTGCAGGACGTCGGTGCCATCGCGGGAGTGTCCGCCAAGACGGTCTCGAACGTGCTGCTCGGGCGGCCCAACGTGTCGGAGGTGACGCGCGCCCGGGTCTGGGAGGCGGTCGCCGCCACGGGTTACGTCGTCAACGCAGCCGGGCGCGGGCTCGCGTCCGGACGCACGGGCCGCATCGCGCTCGTGGTGCCCAACCTTCACCAGCCGTACTTCGCCGAGATGGCCGAGCGCCTCATGGCGGAGCTCGCCCCGCGCGGGCTGACCTCGACCCTGATCATCGCCCAGGCCGGGGCGGACGAGCGGCGCGTCGTCGTCGGCGACGCCGCCCCGGGCGTGGATGGTGTGATCATCCTGCCGCACGCCTTGAGCTGGGAGATGCCCGACGTCGCGCCGCCCCGTCCGGTGGTGCAGCTGGGTGGCGCCAGGACCGCCGGCCTTGACTGGGTGGCGATGGGCGAGCGCATCGGCATGCGACTCGTCACCGAGCACCTGCTGGCGCAGGGGCACCGTCGGTTCGTGGCGCTGTGGAACGGCGAGATCGGGGTGGATCCTAGTGAGCGGTTCGGCGGGATCCTCGACGCCCTGGGAACCGTGGGGTTGGGCCGCGACGACGTCACCATCGTCACCGGATCGGATTGGGACAGGCGGGAGTCCGGTTACGAAGCGATGGCCGGACTGCTGCGCACCGGTCAATCGTTCGATGCCGTGGTCAGCGTCAACGACGCCTTGGCCGTCGGCGCGATGCGGGCGTTGCGCGACGCCGGGTTGCGCATTCCTGAGGATGTCGCGGTGACGGGCTTCGACGACACCGAGGAGGGCGCCTTCCTCCTGCCTGCTCTCACCTCCGTGTCTCCCGAGGCCGCCGCGATGGCGGGCCACGCGGTGCGGCTGCTCGTCGACCGCCTCGACGGTTACGCCGGCCCACCCCGCGAGGTGCACACCGGCGCGCACCTCGTCGCGCGCGCGTCGACGGGACATCCTCCCGGAGGACCAGGCGACTGAGGTGCCGAGCCCGGTCGATCCGGCTGCTCACTCCTCAAGCGATGATCTGGCTTGCGATCTGAATGATCCATGGCCTGCTGATGGACTGATCCGGGTGCTGCGACGTGTGTTGGCCGCTCATGGTTCAGAGACCGAGGCGGGCTCGGCGGCACGACGCCCGCGTGGGGGGACGCTGGCGAGCAGGGCCCACCCGAGCCAGGCGTGTGCGGCGGAGAAGACCACGCCAGCGAGCTGACCTGCTATCGGCACGAACGGAACCGCGAAGGCGGCAACGAGCAGAGTGGCGACGGTGAGCAGTGTCCCGGTGCTGCCCGGCAGGACCTTTGCCTTCTCGACGGCAATGCCGACGACGACCATCCCGACCAGCCAGAGAGGAATCACGCCTCCGGCCAGCCGGAAAGGTGCCGAAGCCAGCAGGGGGCCGTCGAGGTCGAGCAGCGCAGCGTCCTCCTGTGCCAGCACCGGGAAGACCAAAGCCTCGGTCAGGAAGAGGCCGGCTCCGACGACGATGCCGGGCACGGCCAGCACCGTACCCACGATGCCAAGCCTGCCCCACGCTGTGCCGTGGCGGACCGCCAGGCCCGCCAGACCGAACAGCGTCAGGATCAACGTCATCACCGTCACTATGTGAATCGTTGCCCACAACGGCAGACGCGACGACTCGGCAAACCCTGTGGGTACATCTTGGCCTCCACTAAAGTTGGTAACTAGTGAGTGTCACTAGTCAATTTCTTCTATAGTGATCACAGCCATGACCGAAGTCAAGAGTTTTCCTCGAAAAGAGCGTGCCGCCCGCACCCGGCTCAAGATCGTCCAAGCGGCGACGCAGGAGTTCCGCAGGGGCGGCTATCACGGCACCACGATGGCCGCTATCGCCAAGGCGGCGGGGGTCGCTGTGCAGACGGTCTACTTCGTCTTCCATACCAAGGCGGCGCTGCTCACCGCGGCGATCGACTCGGCCGTGATGGGTGAGGAGGAGCCTGTCCCGCCCGAGATGACGCCGTGGTGGCGCGAGGCGACCACGACCATGGATGGCCCCCACGCGATCGGCTTGTTCGTCGCCAACGTCGCCACGATCCTGTCCCGGTCGGCCAGCCTCGACCGAGTTGTCCTGGCAGCCTCGACGACCGATCCCGAGATCACCGATGTGATCGCACACCACGACGCCCTCCGGGTTCGGAGTTACCGCAGCTACGTCGACGCCCTCGCCGCCAACGGGCTGCTCAGGAACGGACTCGACCCGACGGAGGCCACCGAGGTGCTGCTCACCCTTGTCGGCTCTGACGTCTTCCTCAACCTCACCGAGCAACGTCATTGGTCCGTCGACAGGTACACCACGTGGACGACCGACACTCTGTCCACCCTGTTCCTCGAGCGCCCCGGTAACCCGCCACTACCCGCGCAGGCACCTGTGTAGCGAAGCCCGCAGGGCTCGGGCCCCCTGGTGCGTTGACGCCGCCGATGAGAGTCTTGATGGAACTGTGATCTTGCCCATTCTTGTCCCGCTCTTGACAACGCTGAATCAAGGACGCATGATCCTCCTAAGAGATTTCATCGTTGAAAGGGTCACAGGTGACCATCTCGTACTCGCCGCCCCTCGTCGCCCCCGCGGCGCCCGTGGCGGCATCCTCCCGCCTCCCCATGGCGATCTCCGCGGTCCGCCTGGACCCCGCCTCGCGTCTGGGCGCCTGGCAACAGCGCAACGCCTCCGCGACCATTCCGCACTGCATCGCCCAACTGGAGGAGGCCGGAAACCTCGACAACTTCCGCCGGGTGATCGGCGAGTCCGAGTCCGAGTGGCGCGGCTTCTGGTTCGCCGACTCCGACCTCTACAAGACCATCGAGGCCGTCGCCTGGGAGATCGCCCGCACAGGCACCACCGAGTTCGACGCCTGGCTCGATGACGTGATCGGACTCGTCGCCCGCGTGCAGGAGCCGGACGGCTACGTGATGACCTGGATCCAGGGCGTGCACCCGGAGAAGAAGTTCAACGAACTGGACTGGACACACGAGATGTACGTGCTCGGCCACATGGTCCAGGCCGCCGTCGCCCTGGCCCGTGCCGGGCGCCGCGACCTTCTCGACCTCGCGATCCCCTTCGTCGACCTCGTCGACGCGACCTTCGGGCCGCAGGCGGACCAGGTGGGCTACTGCGGGCACCCCGAGCTGGAGACCGCGCTGGTGGAGCTGTACCGCCACACCGGGGAGCGCCGCTTCCTGGACCTGGCCCGCCATCAGGTGGACCATCGCGGCTCCGGCCTGCTCAAGGTGGGTTCCCTCGGCGCCCGCTATTTCCAGGACCACGCGACGGTGCGTGCGTCGACGAGCGCAGTCGGCCACGCCGTCCGCCAGCTCTACCTCAACGCCGGTGTCACCGACCTGGTCCTCGAGGGCGGCGACGATGAACTCCTCCACGCGATGCGCGCGCAGTGGGACAGTGCCCACGAGCGCAAGATGTACATCACGGGCGCCTTCGGATCACGGCACCGCGACGAGGCCTTCGGCGACGACTACGAGCTCCCCTCGGACCGCGCCTACGCGGAGACCTGCGCCACCATCGCCGACCTGCACTGGAACTGGCGGATGTACCTCGCCGAGGGTGGTTCCCGTTACGCGGAGACCATCGAGCGGGAGCTCCACAACGCGCTGGCGGCGTCGCTCGACGAGACCGGCACCCGGTTCTTCTACTCCAACCCCCTGCAGCTGCGCCCGGACCGCTACTCGGAGGAGAACGCCCCCCGAGAGCGCACCCCCTGGTACGCGTGCGCCTGCTGCCCGCCCAACATCGCCCGCGTCTTCGCGCAGCTCAGCGGCTACGTCGCCTCGGTCGATGGCGACGCGCTGGCCATCCATCTCTACACGGCCTGTGAGGTCGACATCCCTCCCGCGCTCGGTGGCGGCACCGTGACGGTGCGCACCAGTTACCCCGACGACGGCCGCGTCGAGATCTCCGGCCCGGCCGGCCTCACCGTCGCGCTCCGGATCCCCAGCTGGGCAGTCGCGGCCACCGTCGACGGCGCCCCCGCCACCCCCGATGCTGACGGCTACTCCAGGGTCACTCTCCCGGACGGCCCGCTGGTTCTCGAGCTGCCGATGGCTCCCCGCTGGACGCAGGCCAACCACCGCGTCGACGCGGTCCGTGGCTGCGTCGCCCTGGAGCGCGGCCCCCAGGTGTACTGCGTCGAGCAGGTGGACCTCCCCGACGGGGTCCGCCTGGACGACCTCGTCGTCGACCCCACCACGCCGCCCCTCCAGTCCGACGACGGCCTCGAGATCGCGGTCACCCCACGACTGCAGCAGGGCCCGCTCTACGGCGAGCCCTCCACGGTCGCCACCGGGGAGCTCGTCACCGTGCGCGCCATCCCCTTCCACACCTGGGGCAACCGCGCCTCCGGTGCCATGCGCGTTTGGCTCCCCAGCGCGTGACCTCAACGAAGAGAGGAAACACCGACATGAAGATCAGGAAGATTGTCGCTGCCACCGCGGCCCTGGCCACCAGCGCAGTGCTGCTGGCCGGCTGCGGCGGCGAACAGCAGGACCCGGAGACGCTGCGGATCCTGGCCATCAAGCATCCCCTGACCAAGCCCATGGCCGAGATGGAGTGGGTGAACAAGATCCAGGAGGCCACCGGCGCCACCATCGAGTGGGAGGAGGTCGCGGCGGACTGGCCCGAGAAGAAGGCCACGATGCTCGCCGCGGGTGACGTCCCCGACATCATCATCGGCGGCAACGCCATCACCGACACTGACCTTGCCACCTACAGCTCGCTGTTCCTCAACCTGGCCGAGCACATGGAGGCCATGCCCAATGTCGCCGCCATGTTCGACTCGGATCCCCGCCTGGAAGCGTTGGCGACCCTGCCCACCGGTGAGGCCTACGCGCTTCCGTCGTACAAGCGGTTCTGGCCCCTGGCGATCACGCACCAGTACATCAACCAGCAGTGGCTGGACAACCTCGGCCTTGAGGCACCCTCCACGTGGGACGAGCTGTTCGAGGTGCTCTCGGCGTTCAAGACGCAGGACGCCAACGGCAACGGTGACCCGAACGACGAGATCCCGTGGGACTGGTCGCCTGTGGGAACCGGTGGTTTCGGCTACTTCCAGCCCTCGGCCCTTCTCGGCTCCACCGGCCTCCCGATCAACAACGGCGGCGGCCAGGGCTACTTCGTCGAGGACGGCGAGGTGTCCAACTTCATGGTCGACGAGCGCTATCGCGACCTCGTCTCCTTCCTGCACAAGGCCTGGGCCGCGGGCCTGATCAGCGAGCAGGCGTTCACTCAGGACTACTCCGCCTACCAGTCGGTCGGCCGCGGCAACGGCGACGATGCGGCCGTCGGCTTCTCATGGGGGTGGACCTCGTCCGACCGCTTCGGCGCCCAGCTGGCGCCCCAGTACGCCGCGCTGCCCCAGCTGCAGGCGGAGGCCGGTCAGTCCGAGCCCGTGACCTGGAGCTACGACGACGAGAACTACACCGCCAACCACATCATCGTGGCCGCCGAGTCCAACAACCAGGAATTGGCGCTGAAGGTGGTCAACGAGTTCTACGACCAGACCCGCTCCGTCGAGGTGCTGTTCGGCGACATCGGCGAGTACGTGGAGGAGACCGGCGACAACGCCTACAAGGTGCTGCCGCCCTCCGACGGCACGTCCGATCCGTCGTCCTGGAAGTGGACCAACACCATCGCCGACGCCGGTCCGTTCTGGATTCGCGAGTCGATCGAGCTGGAACTTCCCACTGACGTCGCGGAGGCCGTGGAGCAGTCGGTTCCGCTCCAGCCGGCCCTGGACGCCGTGGATCCCGAAGCCGACGTCTACCCGTTCAAGTTCGTCAAGATGACGGCCGAGGACCTCAACACGCTCAACCTCAACAACACCAACGTGCTGTCGCTCACCATGGCGAAGTTCGCCGAGTGGGTCACCCAGGGCGGCGTCGAGGACCAGTGGGATGACTACGTCACCCAGCTCGACGGGCTCGGCATGCCTGAGAACGTGGAGATCTACCAGCGCTACTACGACGAGTTCGTCGCCAACCAGTGATCGGCCGACCAATGGGCGCCGAACTCCGGCGCCCATTGGTCCCACCCCTAAGGACCGAATCATGACGACACTGACCCGCGAGGCCACCACGGTTCTCGCGCCCGGGGCACGGCCCAAGCTGTCCCCTCCTGCCAGGCTGCGGCGCCACGTCTCGCGGCAGTGGCAGCTATGGGTGATGCTGCTGCCCGCCATCGCGTTCGTGGGGCTCTTCTCCTACGTGCCCATGTACGGCATCCAGTTGGCCTTCCGCGAGTTCGACTTCCAGGCCGGCCTCACCGGCGGCGACTGGGTGGGCCTCAAGTACTTCGTCCAGTTCTTCGAGAGCCCCCTCTTCTGGAACCTGCTGCGCAACACCTTCGTGATCAGTTTCTCGACCCTGGTGTTCGGCTTCATCGCCCCGATCATCCTGGCTCTCGTGGTCAACCAGATCTTCCGCCCGGGCCGCAAGCGGTTCATGCAGACCGCCACCTACCTGCCTCACTTCATCTCCGTCGTGGTGATGGTGGGCATGCTGCAGGTGTTCCTCAACCCGACGTCGGGCGTCGTCGCGCGGCTGTTCTACTTCCTCGGCTTCGAGGGCAACTTCCTGGGCGACACCGCCTCCTTCGTGCCGGTGTACGTCATCTCCGAGGTGTGGCAACACGCAGGCTGGAACTCGATCATCTACCTTGCCGCCTTGTCCTCGATCGACCCGCAGCTCTACGAGGCGGCCCGCGTCGACGGCGCCAACCGCTGGAGACTGATCCGCCACGTCGACATCCCTGCCCTGGTGCCGACGATGATCATCCTGCTCATCCTCACGATGGGCGGCATTCTGGCCACCGGCTTCGAGAAGATCTTCCTGATGCAGAACACGCTGAACCTGCCGGTCTCGGAGGTCATCGCCACCTACGTCTACAAGATCGGCATCGTCAGCAACCAGTTCAGCTACGGCACCGCCATCGGCCTGTTCAACACCGCCATCAACTTCGCGTTCCTGGTGGGCGCCAACTGGCTCGCCAAGCGTTACTCCAACACGAGCCTCTGGTAGGAGCGGATCATGTCAACAACCCGATTGGCGCGGCTCAGAAACCAGAGCCCCAGCGACACCCTCTTCGTCGTCACCCTCGTGGTGGTGTGCCTGGCGATCCTCTTCGCCATCATCTACCCCGTCTACTTCGTCCTCATCGCCTCGATCAGCGAGCCCCGGCTCGTCTCCACAGGGCGGGTGGTGTTCCTCCCCGAGGGCATCAACTTCTTCGGCTACGCCCAGGTGTTCGCCGATACCCGCATCTGGATCGGCTACCGGAACACCATCGTGTATGCGGTGGTGGGAACCGCGCTGAACCTGCTCGTCACCCTGCCGGCCGCGTACGCGCTGTCCCGGCCGGAGTTCCGGCCGCGACGGTTCCTCACGCTGTTCTTCGCGTTCACCATGTTCTTCAGCGGCGGGCTCATCCCCACCTACCTGCTCTACCGCGACCTCGGGCTGATCGACAACTGGCTGGTGTTCATCCTCCCCGGCGCCGTCAACGTCTACAACCTCATCATCGCGCGCGCGTTCTTCGAGAACTCACTGCCCAACGAGCTCTACGAGGCTGCCATGCTCGACGGCCTCAACCACTTCCAGTACTTCCTGCGGGTGGCGCTGCCGCTGAGCAAGGCGATCATCTCCGTGATCGGCCTCTACTACCTGGTGGCCCGATGGAACGACTTCTTCACGGGCCTGGTGTTCGTGCGCACCTACGACAAGCAGCCCCTCATGATCGTGCTGCGTGACATCCTGCTGCAGAATCAGGCGTTCGCCGGGGGAGCGGGAACCGCCGGCGGGACGGGCGGCGCGTACGGGCAGGACTACGCGGACCAGATCAAGTACGCCGTCATCGTGGTGGCCACGCTGCCGGTCATCGTGGTCTACCCCTTCATCCAGAAGTACTTCGAGAAGGGCGTCATGATCGGGTCGGTGAAGGGCTGATGCGCCGCGTCGTCGGCTGGCACACCGGCCTGGGGGAGACCACTCTTCGCCTGTCCCTCATCAATCTGCTGTGGATCGCCTTCACGCTCGCCGGCGCCGTGGTGCTCGGGATCTTCCCGGCCACGTCTGCCGCGATGGGGGTGCTGCGTCGCGACGCGATGGATCGGCGGGCCGAAGCCGGCGGGGCGCCTGCGACGCCCCGCGCACCGCTGCACCGCGAGTTCGCGGACCTGTGGCGCCGGGAGTTCCGAAGCGCCAACGGGCTGGGCTGGGTGGTCACCCCGGTGTGGGCGCTGCTGGCCTACGAGTACTGGATCCTCGGCAACTTCCAGCTCGGCCTGCCCGGTGGAGCGGTCGAGGCCGTCCTCCTGCTGGCGATGCTGGTGCTGTTCGTGATGACCAGCAACCTGTGGGTGCTCCAGGCCCACTTCGCGGAGGGTCCCTTCGCCCTGCTGCGGCGAAGCCTCATCCTGACGGTGGGCCGGCCGGCCTCTGCGCTGCTCGTGGCCGCCGGGGTGCTGGGGGTCGCGGCGGTCTACGTGATGATGCCGGGGCTGGGCGCCGTCTTCGGCATCGCGGCGGCCGCCTTCCTGGCCACCGGCCACCTGTGGGGGGCCGGGATCCTGGCCCCGTCGCCGTCGCACGCCGCGTCGGGGGTGTGAGGTGCTCGAGGTCCGCGACTGCGGGTTCCGGTGGCTCGGCGGTGGCGAGTCCCTGACGGTCGAGGCGTGGGGTGAGGGCTCGGTGCGCGTGCGGTCGGCCATCGGAGAGGTGGGCGACGCCGACTGGGCGTTGCTCCCCGGTCCCGCGGCTTCGGCCGAGGTCGTCGTAGACGGCGACACCGCGACTCTGACCACCGGCGGGCTCACCGTGGTGGCGCACCAACACTCCGGGCTGGACTGGCAGTACGGCCAGACCCGGTTCGACTGCCGTCTCGAGTTCCGCGACAGGGACGGCCGGCTGCTGTTCCGCGAGGTGACCTCAGGTGGAGCGCTCAAGCGCGACGCCCGGCGCTACGAGCCATTGCCGGGCGGAGGCTACCGTGCGACGCTTGCGCTGGAGGCGCCGTCGGACGAGCGGCTCTGGGGAATGGGGCAGTACCAGGACGGCGTCGGCGACCTGAAGGGATCCACCCTCGAACTCGCCCACCGCAACTCCCAGGCGAGCGTCCCCTTCGTCCTGTCCAGCGCCGGCTACGGATTCCTCTGGCACTGCCCTGCCATCGGCCGGGCCACCTTCGCGGCCAACCGGACCGAGTGGGTGGCCGAGTCCGCCACCCAGCTGGACTACTGGGTGGTGGCGGCCGACACTCCGGCCGAGATCCACCGTCGCTACGCCGACGCCACCGGGCACGCGCCGATGATGCCCGAGTTCGGGCTGGGGTTCTGGCAGTGCAAGTTGCGCTATGCCAGCCAGGACGAGCTGCTCGAGGTGGCGCGGGAACACAAGCGTCGCGAGCTGCCGCTGGACGTGATCGTGGCCGACTTCTTCCACTGGCCGCACATGGGCGACTACCGCTTCGACGACGAGTTCTGGCCAGACGTCGAGGCCATGACGGCCGAGCTGGCCGGCCTCGGCGTCGAGCTGATGGTGTCGGTGTGGCCGCAGGTGTCGCTGGAGTCCGAGAACTTCGACGAGTTGGCCGAACGCGGTTACCTCGCCCGCACCAACGCCGGCATCGACGTCCAGATGTGGTTCCAGGGGCCCAGCCGGTTCGTCGACGCCACCAACCCGGGGGCCAGGCAATGGCTGTGGGACACCTGCCGGCGCAACTACGCCGACCGCGGGGTGCGGCTGTTCTGGCTCGACGAGGCGGAGCCGGAGTGGGGCGCCTACGAGGCGTCTGCCTACCGGTTCCATGCCGGCCAGGCGCTCGCGGTCGGCAACCTCTATCCGGCTGCGTTCTCGCGGGCGTTCGCGGAAGGCCAGGCCGCAGACGGCGTCGACGGGGTGGTCAACCTCGTCCGGTGCGCCTGGGCCGGCTCCCAACGCCACGGGGCCCTGGTGTGGTCCGGTGACATCGCGTCCACCTGGGCATCGCTGCGCGCCCAGATCACTGCAGGCATCCACATCGGGGTGGCCGGCATCCCGTGGTTCACCACCGACATCGGCGGCTTCTACGGCGGCCACGTCGACGACCCGGCGTTCCACGAGCTGCTCGTGCGCTGGTTCCAGTTCGGCACCTTCCTGCCGGTGATGCGGCTGCACGGGGACCGGGCGCCGGGTGTCGCGGTGGTCGGGGCCGACGGTTCGGCGCGCCTCCCGTCGGGCGCTCCGAACGAGGTGTGGAGCTACGGCGAGGAGGTCTACGGTGTCCTGCGCGAGCACCTGTTCCTCCGCGAGGCGTTGCGTGACTACACCCGCGCCGCGATGGCCGAGGCGCACCGCGACGGCCAACCCGTGATGCGGGGGGTGTTCCACGGCTTCCCCGACGACGACGTCGCCTGGACGCTCACCGACCAGTTCCTCTTCGGGCCGGACCTGCTGGTTTCTCCGGTGGTGGAGCAGGGGGCGAGGTCGCGGCGCGTCTACCTTCCTGCCGGAGCGACCTGGACCTCCCTGGCCACCGGGGAGCGCCTCGACGGCGGGGCCTGGGTGGACGTCGAGGCTCCGCTACGCGCCATCCCGGTGTTCGCCCGGAACGGCTCCTGCGCCCACCTCGTGGGCCGACGGTGGGGCTGAGCGGCCGCTTCGGCGCCCAGAGTCGACGCGGGTAGAGTGCCCCCGAAGGAGTCATCCGTGCGCAGCATCGTCACCATCATGGCCACAGCCAGAGAGCTGTGGCCCCTCTACCTCACCGTCACCCTCGGCGCGATCGCCACCTCCGCCACCGCGCTGCTGACGCCGTTCGTCATCGCGCGGGCCACCGACACGGTGGTCGACATCGCGGAGGGTCGAGGCGGGACCGTCGCGGACCTCATGTGGCTGGCGGTGGTGCTGCTGATCATCGCGCTGGCCAACTCGGCGATCACCAACGTCTCGGGCTACTTCGGCGACCTGATGTCCGTGCGGCTGCGCGCCATCCTCTCGGCCAACTACTACCGCAAGCTCCTGCGCCTCCCGCAGCGCTACTACGACAACGAGCTCACCGGCACCATCATCTCCCGGCTCAACCGCTCCATCACGTCGATCACAGACTTCCTCCAGACCTTCAGCAACGGCTTCTTCCCGACGGTGGTGACGCTGCTCGCGGTGCTCGTCATCACGGCGTTCTACTCGCCGTGGCTGACGATCCTGCTCATCCTCATCTACCCGACCTTCGTGTGGCTGACGGCCAGGACGTCGACGAAGTGGCAGGTGTGGGAGAAGCAGAAGAACGACCACTACGACATCTCCGGCGGCCGCTTCTCCGAGGTGATCGGGCAGATGCGGGTGGTGAAGAGCTTCGTCACCGAGAAGAGCGAGCTGGAGTCGTTCAAAGGCCACTACCGCGACGCCATCGGATTGTCGCGGCAGCAGTCGCGGTTCTGGCACACCATGGACCTCTGGCGCAGGGGGGCGCTGGACGTGGTGTTCTTCGGGATCTACGCCATCATCTTCTACCAGACGGCCAGCGGTCAGTACACCGTCGGCACCATGGTCCTCCTCATCCAGCTCACCACGATGGCGCGCATGCCCGTCACCTCCATGAGCTACTGGGTGGACATGACGCAGCGCGCCGTCGCCGGAAGCCGCGAGTACTTCAAGGTGATGGACGAGACCGACGAGCCCAACAACGCGCTGGAGGCCGCGCCGTCGGCCGTGGTGCAGTGGGTGGAGTCCGATCCCGTGATCGAGTTCGACCACGTGGACTTCGGCTACGGCGACGGTGACGGCACCGACGACCTCGTCCTCAGGGACATCGACCTCACGGTGAACCGCGGCGAGCGGATCGCGTTCGTGGGCGAATCCGGAGGCGGCAAGACCACGCTGGTCAACCTCATCATGAAGCTCTACCCGGTGACCTCCGGGACGCTTCGCGTCCACGGCCAGTCCGTCGACGACGTGCCGACCGTGGCGCTCCGCCGCGAGGTGGGCGTGGTGTTCCAGGACGCCAGCCTGTTCTCCGGCACCATCCGCGAGAACATGGCCTACGGGCAGGACGGGGTCACCGACGAACAGTTGGCGGTCGCGGGGCGGCGCGCCAACGCGATGACGTTCATCTCGCACCTCCACAACGGCTTCGACACCGAGATCGGCGAACGGGGAGTCAAACTCTCCGGCGGGCAGAAGCAGCGGCTCTCCGTGGCGCGGGCCCTGCTCAAGGACGCCCCGATCCTCATCCTCGACGAGGCCACCAGCTCCCTGGACACCAAGTCCGAGCGCGCGGTGCAGGCCGGGTTGGAGGAGCTGATGGAGGGCCGGACCACGCTGATCATCGCCCACCGGCTCTCGACGATCTCGACGGTGGACCGGATCGTGACGCTGCGCGACGGCCGCATCGACGAGATCGGTACCCCCGCCGAGTTGGCCGCCACCGACGGCATCTACGCCGAGCTGCTGGCCCTGCAGGGCTCCACGCGGAAGGCGGACAAGGCCCGCCTCCTGCGCTACGACATCACCCAGTAGCGTCGGCGCGGCGCTCGAGCGCCTCAGCGTCGAGGATCCGCACCTCGCGGCGGCCCGCCAGCTCCACCACGCCGTCGTCGACGAGGTCGCGCAGCCGGCGGCTGAACGTCTCCGGGGTGGTGCCCAGGTAGCTCGCCACGTCCTTCTTCGCCATGGGCAGCTCGACGACCGCGCCCTCGGGGTCGCGGCGGGCCGGGAGGTCCAAGAGGTACGCCGCGACCCTCGCGCCCACGTCCCGCCCCCCGAAGGCGGCCAGCATCCGCTCGGCCGCGGCCAGCCGCTCCGCCTGCATCTGCAGCATCCGCACCGCGATGTCCGGGTAGCGGGCGACGAGGCGCGCGAGGTCGGCGTGGTCGAACGAGCACAGCTCGGCGTCGGTCTCGGCATAGGCGTAGTTGTCCGGGCGGCGTCCCAGGATGAAGGAGGCCTCGCCGACGACACTGCCCGGTCCTATCACCCGCACGACGCGCTCATGGCCCGTGTCCAGGAGGTGCACCACCCGGACGCTTCCGCGGTGGATGACAAGGAGGCGTCTGGTCCGGTCGGTCGGGGCGAGCAGCTGCTCACCGGCGGCGGCCCTGATCGGCCTCGCGAATCCTGCCACCTCCTCCTGCTGGCCGGCGTCCAGCCCGCGAAACACCGGGACCAGCGCCACGCAGGTGTCGCCGGCGTGATGGACCTGCACGTGCTGAGTCATGTCCCCACCCTGCCCCAGGCTTGCCCGCCGCGGCTTGATCCACGTCAAGGAGACGTCGGCGGTACCCCCGTAGCGTCGAGACATCGCCGCATCCAGCGGCATCGACCCTCCAGGAGGAGACCATGTCCACCGCGACCATCACCCACACCACCCTCCGCGCCGAAGGCTTCAGCTGCCCGTCGTGCGTGGCCAAGATCGAGAAGGCACTCAGCGCGCTGCCCGGGGTGACGACGGCGAAGGTCCACTTCGCCTCCTCCCGCATCGAGGTGGATCACGACCTCAGCCGCACCAGCGTCGACGAACTCGTGGCCGCCGTCGCCAAGGCCGGCTACACCGCCCGCCCGTCGGCGTTCTGAGGACCTGCCATGACACTCCTGTCCCACCGCTGGCGAGTGCCGGCGCTCTCCGGGTTCCTCATCCTGTCCTCATGGGTGGCCGGCGCGCTCGCGTGGCCGGCGGCCGACTGGCTCATGCTGACCGCCGCCGTCGTGGCCGGCGCACCGGTGGCCCGATCCGCGGTGCGGGCGCTTCGGCTGCGGGTGATCGGGATCGACCTGCTGGTCGCCGTCGCCGCCGTGGGCGCCATCGCGATCGGCAACTACTGGGAGGCTGCCGCGGTCACGTTCCTCTTCGCCGTCGGCCACGCGCTGGAGGACGCGACCCTGGCCAAGACCCGCTCCGCACTGGCCGAGCTGGTGGCCCTGGTGCCCGACACCGCCACCGTCGTCCGCGACGGTGCCCAGGTGGAGGTGCCGGCCGGTGAGGTGAGGGTCGGCGAGACCGTGGTGGTCAAGCACGGCGGGCGGGTCCCCGTCGACGGAGTGGTGACCTCCGGGCGGGCGGCCGTCGACGAGGCCGCGATCACCGGCGAATCAATCCCCGCCGAGAAGTCCGCAGGGGACTCCCTGTTCGCCGGCACGATTGTCGCGGACGGATTCGTCACCCTCGACGTCACCGGCGTCGGCGCCGACACCACCCTCGCACGCATCGTCCACCGGGTGGAGGAGGCGCAGGACGCCAAGGCCCGCACCCAGCAGTTCATGGAGCGCTTCTCCCGCTGGTACACCCCGGGGATCATCGCCCTGGCCGTCGTGGTGGGGCTGCTCACCCGCGACCTCGAACTGGCCCTCACGCTCCTGGTCATCGGCTGCCCCGGCGCCCTGGTCATCTCCGTGCCGGTGGCGCTGGTGGCGGGCATCGGCCGCGCCGCCCGCGACGGCATCCTCATCAAGGGCGGCGAATTCCTCGAGACTGCAGCCCGCGTCGACACCGTCGCGCTGGACAAGACCGGCACGCTCACCGTCGGCCGGCCCGCGCTGACCGACGTGGTGGCCCGCGGTGACTGGACCGCCGACGAGGTGCTCGGCTGGGCCGCGCGCGCGGAGGCCGGCTCGGATCATCCGCTGGCCCTCCCCGTCGTCGAGGAGGCGGTGGCCCGCGGGCTGGACGTGCCCGCCATCCCCGACGGTGTGCGCACAGTGCCCGGACATGGCGTGGTCGCGATGGTCGGTGGGCGTGAGGTGGCCGTCGGCACCCTCGCGTTGGTCGCGCCGCAGGGCGACGCGTGGGCGGCCCAGGCGGCCGCGACGCTCGCCGACGCCGGCCACACCCCGCTCATGGTGGCCGTGGACGGCGACGTCGTCGGCGCCATCGGGGTGGCCGACGCCGTGCGACCCGAGGCCGCTGAGCTGGTGGCAGCCCTGCACCGCGTCGGTGTGACTCGCGTCCTCATGCTCACCGGCGATCAGGCGAGGGTCGCGGCGGCGGTCGCGGGGACGGTGGGGATCGCCGACGCCCGCTCCGGGCTCCTGCCCGAGCAGAAGCTCGACGTGGTGCGGGCCCTCCAGGCCGAGGGCCGCGTCGTCGCGATGGTCGGGGATGGTGTCAACGACGCCCCGGCGCTCGCCCTGGCCGACGTCGGGATCGCGATGGGGGCGGCGGGCTCGGCGGTCGCGGTGGAGACGGCCGACATCGCCCTGATGACCAGCCGGCTGGACCGGATCCCGCAGGCCATCGGTTTGGCGAAGCGCACCGTGATGGTCATGAGGCAGAACATCGTCATCGCGCTCCTGACGGTGGGGACGCTGCTGGCGGGTGTGTTGTTCGGTGGGGTGACGATGTCGATCGGGATGCTCGTCCACGAGGCGTCCGTGCTGATCGTGATCGTCAACGGCATGCGCCTGCTGCGCCGGGCGCGTGGGGAATGACCGCGCGATCGCTCACCCGGTGTAACGGTCGAGCATGCGGCGGACGTCCCCCACGGTGGAGCCTTCGCCGCCGGTCCAACGCGGCTCGTCGTCCGACAGTAGAGCGAGCATGCCGGTCAGCTCGTCGGTGGCCAGGTGGTGGAGGCGTTCGAGGTCCTTACGTGCCGACGGGCGGGTGGGAAGCGCAGCCTCGACGGCGGCCGCTCCCTCGTCGGTGGTCACGCCGTTGGCCAGGATCCCGGCCCAGAAGAGCCGGGTGCGGGTGAGCTGCCACAAGTCGTCGTCGGTCACGGCCCGAGCCTACTGTCAGCGATGTCCTGAGGCCGGGTGGGAACGTCGTTCACGGTGGTCGACGCGCGCTGCGCGCCGCTGTGGCGGCTCGGCGCGGCTCGACCCGAGGGGTCCGAGGCCTCCGGCGGCAGGGTCGATTTCAGTGGTGGATCCTGGACGGTCTTTCATCCAGGATCCACCACTGAAACGGGGGTCAGCCCCGGTGGGCCTCGATCACCCCAACGATCGCCGGGCGGAGCTCGGACGGGGCGATCACCCGGTCCACCGAACCCACCTGAACGGCCCGATGGATGTTGTGCACGCCGTCGAACTCGGCCGCGATCTCCGAGATCTTCTCGGCGCGGACCGCGGCGCGGACGTCCGACAGCTGCACCTGCAGATCGGCGCGCTGCTCCGGTGCCGCCACGCGCAGACGGGCCTCCAGATCCGCGACCCTCGCGTCCGCGGCCGTCCGCTTCGCCACATCCCCGGCGAACACGACCGCCGCGGCGGGCGCGCCGCCGATCACCGAGGCGAACGAGCCCTCGATGGCCAGCACCGTCATGTTCTCGTTCAACCGCTTGGAGAACACGACGAACGCCCCGCCGTGATAGCGGGAGATGACGACGAACACGATGGGCCCGTCGAAATTGACAATGGCCCGGCCGATCTCGGCGCCGTACTCCAACTGCAGGTTGCGCATCGACTCCGGCGAACCGTCGAAGCCGGACAGGTTCGCCAGCACCACCAGCGGCCGGTTGCCCGACGCCGCGTTGATCGCGCGGGCCACCTTCTTCGACGACCGCGGGAACAGCGTGCCGCCCGTGAATGTGTCAGGGCCGTCGGTGGGAGGGAATCCTGCGCGCGGCACCGGCGTCGACTCGATGCCGACCACGCTCACCGAGTGCCCGCCGATCCGGGCGTCCACCACGACGGCGGTCTCCGCCTCTGCCATGCCCGCCCAGCGCTCGACTCGCGGGTGATCCTGGTCGCAGACCGCCGCGATGACGGTGCGGATGTCGAACGGCTTCTTCCGGTCCGGGTTGTGCTCACGGGAGAAGATCTGGCCGACGGTGGCGAAGTCGGTGCCGATGTTGTGCGGGTAGTCCGACACGTCGCGGTCGACGGCGTCGCCGGTCACCGCCCGACGGGGCCCGGTCTCGCCCGGGGCCACGTAGGTGTGGTCGTAGTGCGAGAGCAGGAGCGCCATCGCCGCGCCCAGGTCCTTGGCCCAGTACTGCGCCTGCCCGTTGGGGCCCATGACGCGGTCGTAGCCGCCGATCCCGAAGTTGTCCTCCGCCGAGACGCCGCCGGAGAAGTCCAGCGACTGCTTGCCGGTGAGCACCATCGCCGAGTCCGGCGTCATCACCAGGATGCCCTTGGTGTGCATGAGCATGGTGGCCTCGGCGTTCCAGTACGGCTGGGCGCCCACGTTGATGCCGGCCACCACGACGTTGATCTCGCCGCCGGCCTGCGTGAACTCGACGATGCGCCGCAGCGCGGCGCCCACCCAGTCCATGTTCTCCGTGCCCGACTCCATCGAGATCCTCGCCCCGGAGCTGAGCGTGAACCACTCCAAAGGGACGCTCGTCTCCTCGGCGAGGTCCAGGGCTGCCATGATCCGCGAGCACTCCGGCTCGGCGACGGCGCCCAGGCCCTTCGTCGGATCGCCCGACAGCACGATGCGCGTGACGCCCTCGGGGTGCAGCGCCGTGGGGGTGGTGACCCGGGCCACGATGATGCCCGCCTTGTTGCGCCCCGGAGCACGGTCCACCTCGACGAGGCGGCCCGAATCGTCGAGGTCGAGCTCGACGAGGGACCCGCCGGGACCCGCGAGGGACGCAGACAGCTCGTACGGGTAGACCAACCCGCGACGGCGGGCGCGCAGCACCTTGCCGGCGTAGTCGTCGAGCGGCTTGAGGGGCTCGGTCGGCGGGGAGCTGACCGTGGTGGTCACCCCGGCGCCCGGTTGGGCGTGGAAGCGGACTGCCAGCGGGATGGTGCGGTCGGGGCGGACGAAACGGCCCTGGCACAGGACCTCCTCGATGCCCGCGCCGTCGGACAGCGGCGTGATCCGGTCCTGCAGCGGCTTGATGTCCTCGATGTCGAGGTCGATCTCCGGCCACACATGCACCCACACGTGATTCATGTCCAGCTTCGAGCCGGCCTTACCCCGCGACGACCGGGTTCGCCGGATGGCCTCGAGACAGTTCGCCACGGCGCGCTCCGCGTGCGGCAGCCCGATCAGCCGGCCCTCCGCGTCGCGCACCACGGCCAGTTGGCGCACCTGCGCCATGGCCACCAGGCGGCGATCCTCCGGGTTGGTCTTGGCGACGCACTCGAACAGCAGCACGTCTACGGGGGCGGGCAGGCGCGTGGTGTCGAAGTCGCGCAGGCGCCAGAGGTCCAGCCGGCGGCCGGCCATCGGCGGAAGTCCGCGGATCTTCTCGTCCTCGACGATCGCGCCCTCCGTGAACCGGAACGTGCGGTACTCGACGGCGCCGTCGGCCGTGCACACGGCCACCGCGACCCGCTGCACCGCCGGGTCCCACGCCCAGGACCGCAGCCTGTCGAGGAGTTCCGCGCCGAGCGCATCGGCGTCGGGGCGCTCCGGCCACAGCACGTACAGCTCGACGACCGCGTCGTACCCGGCCGTCCGACCCGCGATCTGCGCGGCCACCACCTGCTCCAGGGGGCCACCGGAGGCCAGCTCGTCGGCTTGTCCGACGGTGAGGACGATGCGGCGCGGACGCCCGCTCAGCTCGTAGTGACCGAGCACCACCGAGCGCCCGTCCACCGTCAGGCGCTGGACATCGGTCAGGCCGTAGTCGGTGTAGTACTTGCGCAGCAGAACCTCCAGCATCGGTTCGTGCGCGGGAACGCCGCGACCCAGCCGTGCCGCCAGGAAGTTGGCCGTCCACTCGGGGATGGCCGCCAGCCGTGCAATACGTGCGTCGTAGTCAGCAGCATCCGGGGTCGCGGCCAGGGCCTCCACTTCGTCGCCGACGCCCGCGACGATGGCGGAGCGGTCAGCGTCCACCTGCGGCTGGTCGAACCACCGGAAGCGCACCGAGCGGGCCAGGTCCCCGACGGCGGGGAAACGCAGCTGTGTGGCCCGCACGAGCCGCTCCAACTGGGCGCGGGCCGCGACGGCGAGTTCGGCGTCGGGCGCCGGCTCGCTGATCCACCGGTCCAGGATGCCCAGGATCAGCGGTACGTCGGAGGCCACCCGCTTCTGTGCGAGGAAGATCCGGAAGACGGCGGCCTCGAGCGCCGGCGTGCGGTCGAGCGAGTCCACGCCGTAGTGGCGCAGCGCATCGGCGAGGCGGTCGACGAAGTGCCCGGGCAGCCCGGCCCGGTCCGCGTCGAGGGTGGTGAGGTAGCGGTGGAAGTGCTCGCGGTCCGAATGCACCCGCAGCTCGGTGTTGGCCTGTTCGCCCAGCGGGCGGTTGCGGCTGAGCTCGGCGAGGTCGGCCACCAGGGCGAGCAGCTCGGTCTCGGCCGCCACCACGTTCACACCCGCGTCGCGGGCCTCGTCGCGGGCCTCGAGATACCGGCGCAGCGTCGTGGCCGACGGGTCCACGTCGAAGCCCATCAGGGTCGCGGACAGGTCTGAGAGCAGGCGACCGGCCCGTGCGGCGGGATCCGCGACAGGCGGGCAAACCGGGATGTCGACGGGCGGCTTGTCCTCGGCCGCGACCGTGGCGCCGCCGTTGCCCAACGGCTCCAGGCGCACCAGCGGGGCCATGGACTCCACCTGCGAGCCCGTGATCACCATGAGCTCCTTCACGCGCCCGGCGAACGGGGCGTGCACGGCCGTCTCCATCTTCATGGACTCCAGCACCACGACGGCGGCGCCCGCCTCCACCTCGTCGCCCACCTTCACCGGTGTCGCCACCACGAGGGCCGGCGCGGGGGAGCGCAGCACGCCGCCCTCGTCACGCGAGACGCGGTGGGTGACGCCGTCGACCTCGATGAGGTGGATGGGGCCGTGGGTCGCGGTGACGATGCGGTGCCGCTCGCCCCCCACCGTCACGCGGCCGTGGACGTCGTCGAGGCGCTGCAACTCTGCCTCGGTGGCCTGCCCGTCCACGACGACGCGGTAGCGCCCGGGAGCGACGGCGAAGGCGGTGACGCTGTGGGTGGTGCCGCGGAGCTTGAGGTCCACCTGCGCCCCGGACTTGTGCTGCGTCTGCGGGCGGCCGCCGTGCGCGGTGGTGAGCAGGCGGTCAGTCTCGATGGCGGTGCTCTCCTCGTAGGCCTCGATCGCGGCCACCACCAGGGCCACGCCCGCGTGCTCGTCGGCGATGAGCCCGCCGTCGGCGCGGGTGCGGTCGATCCAGCCGGTGTCGGCCCACTGCACCGTCTCGGCGGTCGTACCGGCGGCGGCGCGGCGCGGCGCCTCCTGCCTGGCCGCCCGGCCCGTCACCTCGGGTTGCTTCAGCAGTTCCAGGACGAAGCTCTTGTTCGTGGCGCCGCCCTCGATGACGACGGTGGTCTCGGCCATGGCGCGACGCAGGCGGCCCAGCGCCTCGTCGCGGGTGCGGCCGTAGGCGATGATCTTGGCGATCATGGAGTCGAAGTCCGCGGGGATCGAATCCCCCTCGGCCACGCCGGTGTCGACGCGGATGCCGGGGCCGGCGGGCAGGTCGAGGCGGGTGATGAGGCCGGGAGCGGGGGCGAAGTCGCGGTCCGGGTCCTCGGCGTTGAGCCGGGCCTCGACGGCGTGTCCGAACTCGACCGGCCGCTCGGTCAGCGTGCCGCCGGCGGCCACGTGGATCTGGGCCTTGACCAGGTCGAACTCGTTGGTGACCTCGGTGATGGGATGCTCCACCTGCAGGCGCGTGTTGACCTCCAGGAACGCGAACATCCTGTCCCCGGGGTGGTAGAGGAACTCCACCGTGCCGGCGCCGCGGTAGCCGACGGCCAGCGCCAGCCGCTCCGCGGAGGCCTTCAGCTCCTCGTTCTGGTCGACGGTGAGCAGCGGGGAGGCGGACTCCTCGATGATCTTCTGGTTGCGGCGTTGGATGGTGCAGTCGCGCACGCCGATCGCCCACGCGGTTCCCTGGCCGTCGGCGATGACCTGCACCTCGACGTGGCGGGCGCCGGTGACGAGCTTCTCCAGGAACACGACGCCGGAGCCGAACGCGCGCTCGGCCTCGTCGCGGGTTCGCTGGTAGGCATCCGCCAGTTCCTCGCCGGTGGTGACCATGCGGATGCCGCGACCGCCGCCGCCCGCCGTCGCCTTGAGCATGAGCGGGTAGCCGATGCTCTCGGCCGCCGCGAGTGCCTCGTCGAGGGTGTCGACGCCGCCGCGCGACCACGGCGCCACCGGCACGCCCACCTCCTCCGCGATCAGCTTGGAGCCGATCTTGTCGCCCAGCTTGCGCATCGCGTCGCCGGAAGGGCCGATGAACGTGATGCCGAGGGATTCGACGAGGTCGGCGAACGCGGCGTCCTCCGCGACGAAGCCCCACCCCACCCACACGGCGTCGGCCCTGGCCTCGGTGAGGACGCGGGCTAGGAGCTGGTGGTTGAGGTAGGGGCGCTCCGATGCCGGACCCAGCGGGAGGGCCTCGTCGGCCTCGCGGGCGAACATGGCGGAGCGCTCGGCGTCCGTGTACAGCGCGATCGTGGTGATGGGGTCGCGGTCCGAGTGCTCGGCGTTGAGATCCCTTACCGCGTGGATGAGCCGCATGGCGGCTTCTCCGCGGTTGACGATGGCGATGCGTTGGAACACCGGTTCCTCCTCAAGGTCGACGAGCACCCGCGGGCGACGCACGCAGGGGCTGAGTGTCAATGTCGCACCATGGGGACCTGCTGCGCGACTCGACGCGACGGTGACCGCCGGATTGGGTGTGGGAGCGCGCGCGGCGCTCAACCGTGCGCAGAAATCCTTGTGGGAATCTCACAACAGGGAGCCGATGCCTCCGGCCTGTGGGCGTGAGCGCCATGATGGGCTGCTCTCACGGTGTCGGTCACCATCAGACCGCGCCCGCGGAGGGCCACCACCGGGATGGCAGAGACCACTCTCATCACAGTTGCGGTAATCGTTCCTCCAGGCTGGTGCTCGGCGCCCCGGCGGCCCCGAGACCGTGCCTGGAGGAACAATAACCGCGCGGACAGCCGTGGCCCGCGCGCGAGGGCGACCTCGCAGCCGGGATGGGTGGGTCGCGGCTGCTGAGGTCTTCAGCGGGTCAGAGTCCTTCGCGCTTGGGGATGGTGAGCGCGATGGGCTTGTTGACCTCGGCGAAGAAGTCGTTGCCCTTGTCGTCGACGATGATGAACGCCGGGAAGTCGACCACGTCGATCTTCCACACCGCCTCCATGCCGAGCTCCTCGTATTCGACCACCTCGACGTGCTTGATGCAGTCCTGCGCGAGGCGCGCGGCGGGGCCGCCGATGGAGCCCAGGTAGAAGCCGCCGTGGGTGTGGCAGGCGTCGGTCACGGCCTTGGACCGGTTGCCCTTGGCGAGCATCACCATGGAGCCGCCGGTGCCCTGGAACTGGTCCACGTAGGAGTCCATGCGCCCCGCCGTCGTGGGGCCGAAGGATCCGGACGCCATGCCCTCGGGCGTCTTGGCGGGGCCGGCGTAGTAGACGGGGTGGTCCTTGAGGTACTGGGGCATGGGCTCGCCGGCGTCGAGGCGCTCCTTGATCTTGGCGTGCGCGATGTCGCGGCCGACGATGAGGGGCCCGTTGAGCATGACGCGGGTCTTGACGGGGTGCTTGCGCAGCTCGTCGAGGATCTCGGGCATGGGGCGGTTGAGGTCGATGCGCACGGCCGCGCCCTGGCCGGTGCCGGTGATGCCGTCGGTCTGCGCGTCGAGCTCCTCGTCGACGTGCTCGGGCATGAAGCGGGCCGGGTCGAACTCCAGCTGCTCGATGAACACGCCCTCGGGGGTGATCTTGCCGAGGCACTGGCGGTCCGCGGAACAGCTGACCGCGATGGCCACGGGCAGCGACGCGCCGTGCCGCGGGAGGCGGATGACGCGGACGTCGTGGCAGAAGTACTTGCCGCCGAACTGCGCGCCGATGCCCAGCTTGCGGGTGAGCTCGAGGACCTCGTTCTCCAGCTCGATGTCGCGGAAGCCGTTGGCCGCCATCGACCCCTCCGTCGGGAGCGTGTCGAGGTACTTTGCGGAGGCGTACTTGGCCGTCTTCATGGCGAACTCGGCCGAGGTGCCGCCCACCACGATGGCCAGGTGGTACGGCGGGCAGGCCGCGGTGCCGAGGGAGCGCAGCTTCTCCTCGAGGAACTTCATCATCGACGCGGGGTTGAGCACCGCCTTCGTCTCCTGGTACAGGTAGCTCTTGTTCGCCGAGCCGCCGCCCTTGGCCATGAACAGGAACTTGTAGGAGTTCTCGTGACCCTCGGCGGTATCGGCGTACAGCTCGATCTGCGCGGGCAGGTTGGAGCCGGTGTTCTTCTCGTCCCACATCGTCAGCGGCGCGTTCTGCGAGTAGCGCAGGTTCAGCCTGGTGTAGGCGTTGAACACGCCCTCCGACAGGGGCCGCTCGTCGGTGCCCTCGCTGAGGACCTGCTGGCCGCGCTTGCCCATGATGATCGCGGTGCCGGTGTCCTGGCACATGGGCAGGATGCCGCCGGCGGCGATGTTCGCGTTCTTCATGAGATCCAGCGCGACGAACTTGTCGTTGGGGCTGGCCTCCTGGTCGTCGAGGATGGTGCGCAGCTGCTGGAGGTGCGCGGGGCGCAGGTAGTGGGCGATGTCGTGCATCGCGGTCTCGGCCAGCAGGGTCAGCGCCTCGGGAGCCACCTTGAGGAACCGGCGACCTTCGGGGCCCTCCACGACCTCGACGCCCTCCGTGGTCAGCAGGCGGTAGGGCGTCTCGTCGTGCCCGATCGGCAGCATGTCAACGTAGCGAAACTCCGGCATTGGACCTCCTAGAGAGCGGGTCCGACCAGTTTCTCAGACCGGTGTGGCGCGCCGGGGGTGGGGGTGGGCGTTCGGGGTCTATTGCTGCGCCGACGTGCGGAGTAGCGTCGTCTCATGGCCATGTTCAGGATCGACGGGAAGCGCGCCCTCGTGACGGGCGCCAGCAGGGGGATCGGGTTCGCCACGGCGAAGGCGCTGCGCGAGATGGGGGCCGAGGTCACCATCGCGGCGCGCAACGCGGCCGAGTTGAAGGCGGCCGCGGTGCGGATCGGCGCCTCCTGGGTGCCGGCGGACGTGAGCCATGAGGCTGACGTGCTGCGCCTCGTCGACCGGGCCGGCGATGTCGACATCCTCGTCAGCAACGCGGGCGGCCCGCCGCCGGGGCTGCCCAGCGAGGTCACCGAGGACGCCTGGGACGCGGGGTTCGAGACCACGTTCATGTCGACGGTGCGGCTGGTCGACGGCGTCCTGGCCGGCATGCGGTCGCGAGGATGGGGGAGGATCGTCGCGATCACGAGCCTGACGGTTCGGCGGCCGGCGCTCACGCTCCCGGTGAGCAACGCCATGCGAGCGGCCGTGACCAATCATCTGCGGACACTGGCGATGGAGGTAGCGGCAGACGGGGTGACCTGCAACACTGTCGCTCCCGGCTACACGGCCACCGAGCGGCTGAAGCGACTGCACACCGACGCGGCGGACGCGCAACGGCTGATGTCGACGATCCCCGCGAGGCGCTTCGGGGAGCCGGAGGAGGTCGCGGCGGCGGTCGCGTTCCTGGCCACGAACGAGGCGGCCTACATCACCGGCCAGGAGATCCTCGTCGACGGTGGCTTCACCATCTGATCGAGGGGTGCTGAGCATTAGGCTGGGGGCGTGGCAGAGGAACTCAGCGAGCGGCAGAAGGCGGCCAGGATCAGGCACGAGCTCACCGAGGGGCACGCCCGCGCGGAGGCAGCCCGGGCGAAGGTGCTCATCGACGAGTTCATCGTCGCCGCGCGCGGCCAGGGGCTCGAGCCGCGGCCGCTGCAGGCGAAGACGCTGAGCGGGCACGTGGTGAAGACCGACAAGATGGGGTGGTACCTGCGCACCAACCACTCCGTCGGCATCGACACCGAGGGCAACTACTACTCGCTGACAGTTCCGGGTGGCTGGATGGAACGTCTCCGCGGGGTCAAGCTGGAGCCCACGCTGGCGCCGCTGGTGATCGGGCGAGGTGGCCGCGACGGCGAGACCGGCGACCTGAAGGAGTTCCTGGCCTGGGCGCTCGAGGGCCGGATCCCGCAGGACTGAAGCGCCCTGCTGGGGCTCAGCGGCCGCTGATGCGCCTTCTCATCACCCGCGTCGACGACCGCACCCTCAGTTCCGGCTGCAACTCGCGGTGACGGGCGGTGGTCCGGCCCCCCCGGATGCGCTCCATCAGCAGGTCGATCGCCACACCGCCCATCGACTCTCCGAACTGAGCCACGGTGGTCAGGGAGACCAGCGGGTGGCCGGCCATCCGGATGTCGTCGTAGCCGACGATCGAGACGTCGTGGGCGGTGAGGCCCAGGTCGGCGACCGCCCGGAGCGCGTCGATGGCGAGGTCGTCGTGGCCGGCGAAGATCGCGGTGATCGTCGGGTCGTCGTCGAGGAGCTCGCGGGTGGTCACGTACGCGTCGTCGTAGTCGCCCTGGCAGTAGACGACGATGGGATCGAGTCCCGCCTCCCGGAGCACCGACTCGTAGGTGGAGCGGCGGATCGAGTGCGGCGGCTGGGCGTCGGCCGACTCCCTCGTGACCTTGATCGTGAGATGCGCGATGCGTTCGTGCCCGAGGCTGAGTAGATGGTCCAGGGCCAGTCGCGTGCCGGACTCGTCGTCGTCGGTCACGGTGTCGTAGTTCTCAGACTTGTCGTGGCGGCCGATGAGAACGACGGGGATGTCCCGCGCCAGGTCCTCCAGCCAGTGCGGCGTGACCTCCGGCGAGATCGCGATCAGCCCGTCGACCTGCCTGTCGACGAGGCTCTCAAGGATGGTCGTGCCGCCTGATTCACCCAGCCCGGGCGTGATCACCAGTTGGTAGCCCGTGCCGACGAGTCGCGACGCCGACCCCTGCATGATCTGGGTCAGGAACTCGTTGCCCAGGTTGGGGATCTCCAGGCCGATGCTGAAGCTCGATCCGCGCATCACACGCGCCGCGGTGCGGGGCCGGTACCCGAGCTCCCGGATGGTGGCCTCCACCTTCTCGCGCATGGCGGGGCTGACTCCGTAGGCGTCGCGGATGACCTTGGAGACCGCGCCCTTGGACACACCCGCGGCGCGGGCGACATCGTCCATCGACGGGCGCCGGCGGGGCGAGGCGGGCCTGGCCGACCCTTGATGGTCGTGGACGGCTGTGTCAGAGGTCATGCAGGAATCATAGCAACCGACGTCAACCGGTTTATGTGAACCGGTTGACACATGCGCACACCGGGCGTACGGTTCTCCCAGAGCCAACCGTCGACAGTTTCGTCAATCGGTTGACTCGATCCGACGGGGGTGACCCGCGGTCCTTACAAGGAGGTAAACGCAAATGTCCAGAATGGCCATGAGGAAGGTCGCCCTCATCGCGACCGCGGCAGCAACGGGCTTGGTCCTCGCCGGATGCTCAACCGACGCATCGACCGACGGTGCAGAGGGCGACACCGTGCTCACCATCTCGGGGTGGGCCGACGACAGCACCGCAGCCGCGCTGATCGAGAAGTTCGAGGCCGACAACGAGGGGGTGACTGTGAAGTACACGGGCCTGCCGTGGCCGGGGATTCTCACGCAGATCAACACCGAACTCGTCTCGGGCACCGCGTCCGACGTGGTCGTGGCCTTCCCTGGCACGGGGAACCCGATCACGGTCCAGACCCTCGACAAGGGTGGCTACCTCGCCGATCTCAGTGACTCGCCGTGGGTGTCGAACTACTCCGACTCGACACAGAGCGTCATGGGCAAGGGGGGCACGATCCTCATGGGCGCGAACGCCTTCACCCTGATCCCGGCCATCTACAACTCCCAGGCCCTGGAGGAGGTGGGCGCAGCCGTGCCCTCGACCTTCAGCGAAGTGCTCGACCTGTGCGCGACGGCCGCCTCCCAGGGCAAGGTGGCGTACGCCCTTGCCGCCGTGGCGGGGGGAAACTACCCCCACACCGGATACTCGATGTGGGGCACGATCGGGACCGCGTCGGATCCGGATGCCGGCGCCGCACTGGCCGCGGGTGACCAGTTGTTCGCAGAGTCCGCGTGGACCGACGTGCTGGAGAACTACGGCGAGATGGCGGATGCCGGATGCTTCACGCCTGACGCGACCGGCACCGCCCTCGATATCGCGCAGACGCAGGTGGCCAACGGCGAAGCGCTCGGCATTGTGACGGTCAGCCCTCAGATCAGCACCATCCAGGAGATGGCACCCGAAGGCACCGTCTTCCAGACCGCGCCGTTGCCGGCCACCGACGACCCCTCCGAGACCAAGCTCACGGTCGCACTCGGTGCCGGCTACGCCGTCAACGCGAAGTCGAAGAACATCGACCTCGCCAAGAAGTTCGTTGATCTCTACATGTCCGATGAGGGCCTGCAGATCGCCCTGGAGCAGTCGTCGATCTACCCGAGCGCTCCTGTCGATGGGTGGTCGCCCCCCGACTACCTCGCTGGCGCGGCAGAGTTCGTCGTCAACGAGCAGACGGCTCCCATCATCTACATGGAGGCCACCGTCGAGAAGGCGTACCTGGACGGACTGCAGACCTTCATCAGCGGACAGAACTCAGCCGCCGATCTGCTGGGCCAGATGGACGCCGCCCAGCCCAAGTGAGCTAGCCCCACGCTCGGGCGTGGCGCGCAGTCCGCAACTCGCACCGCCGCGCCACGCCCGGGTCCACCGGTCCGATACAGGAGTCTGATCATGGTCCTCGCACCTGCCGCCATCGGCGAAATCGACGCGCTTGCCTCAAAGCGGCCCAAGCGCCGCTATCGCGGCTACGCACACACCGTCTGGTGGTTCGTGCTGCCTGCCGCGCTCTTTTACCTCTTCGCCGTGGTGGTCCCCAGCGTTCGCGGCGGAGCGTTCGCGTTCACCGACTGGGACGGCGTCACCCCCGAGCAGAACCTGGTCGGGATGGAGAACTTCGTCGCCATGTTCAGCGACCCCAACGCGGCGGTCGCCATCCGCAACACCATGCTCATCGCCGTAGCGGTCACCGTGATCCAGAACCTGCTCGGCCTGTTGATCGCCCTCGGCGTCAACTCCCGCATCAAATCCCGCAACGTCCTGCGGGTGCTGATCTTCGCGCCGGTGGTCATCACGTCGATCGCTGTCGGGTTCCTGTGGCAGAACCTCTACGCACCCAACGGCGGCATCAATGCGGCGCTTGACTCGATGGGGTTGGGGGCACTCAAGCAGAACTGGCTCGGCAATCCCGACATCGCCATCTGGTCCGTCATCGGCGTCGTGATCTGGCAGTTCGTCGGCTATTCGATGGTGATCTTCCTGGCAGGACTGCAGGGAGTCCCCGCGGAGGTGCTCGAGGCCGCTGCCATCGACGGAGCCGGTCCCGTTCGCAGATTCTGGTCCGTGGTCCGGCCGATGCTCGCCCCGGCGATCACCATCAACGTCATGCTCTCGGTGATCGGCGGTTTCAAACTCTTCGATCAGGTGTTCGTGATGACGCAGGGAGGCCCGGGTGGGGCCACCGACACGATTTCGACGCTCATCTACTCGAACGCCTTCCAACTCGGCAGGTTCGGCTATGCGGCCGCTCTCGCGGTCGTCCTCACCATATTCGTCGCGGTGGTTTCGGCCATCCAGTACAAGCTGCTCGCAGCACAGGAGCGTTGACATGTACCGCTACACGTGGCGAACGGCGATCCTCGAAGTGGTCATGATCCTCGTGGGAGTCGTGTTCCTGTTTCCCATCTACGTGCTCGTCATCCTGGCGCTGAAGGCGCCTGAGGATCAGAGCGCCACTCTCGCGCCCCCGGCGCAACCGACGCTGCAGAACTTCGTCGACGCCTGGCAGCAAGGCGCCCTCGGCAACGCTCTCCTGAACAGTGCCATCGTCACGATCATCACCATCGCGTTCATTGTGATCTTCTCGGCGTCTGCGGCCTACCCGCTGTCGCGGCTCGGGGCGCGCTGGTCAAGATTGACCTACCTGGCGTTCCTCGCCGGGCTGCTGCTTCCCGTCCAACTCGCGCTGCTCCCGCTCTACCAGATGATTCGAGATCTCGGCCTCCTCGGCACGCTGGCCGGCGTCATCATCGTGAATGTCGGGCAAGGGATGCCGTTCTCGATCTTCCTCTACGCCGGCTTCATGCGCGAGCTTCCGCCGGACTACGAGGAGGCCGCCTCGCTCGACGGCGCCAGCGCCTTCAAGGCCTTCTGGCAGGTCGTCTTCCCCCTCGTCCGGCCGATCACGGGGACAGTGATCATTCTGAACGCCGTGTTCACATGGAACGATTTCCTGCAACCGCTCCTCTACCTTTCGGGGAGCAATCAGAAGACGATCACCGTCGCCATCTACTCGTTCGTGGGCCAGTTCGGCGCTCAGTGGAACCTGATCTTCGCGGGCATCATCATCAGCATCTTCCCCGTGCTCCTGGCCTACTTCTTCATGCAGAAGTACATCGTCCAGGGATTCGCAGGCGGACTGAAGGGCTAGCTGGTCAGCCCCTTCGCCACTCGACCATCCAAGTCCTGTGGGTGACGCAACCCGATCGCGTCATCCGCCGGATCCCAGACGAAAGAAGTGAACTCCCCATGACCGTCGATGCACCCAGCGCCCGCTATCTCGATTCGACACTTTCCGTCGCAGAGCGGGTCACCGAGACCGTCCAGGTCTACGTCGGCGACGTCGTCACCTGCGGCACATGGACCGACAAGGAGCTCAAGGCCTTCACGCAGGTCGAGCCCGGGCCGGGAGAGCAGGAGGACGTGCTGATGGAACTGCCCATCAGCGCATGCAGCATCGTCAAAGCGCACGGAGCCCGCGTCGTGGAGCCCGGGACGTTCGAACTGCTCGTCGGGCGGAGTTCGAAGGACGCGGACCTCGTGCGCGCCCTCTTCGAGGTGAGCACGTCATGACCGAGCGATCAGGTCGATTCATCGCCGCAGACCTCGAGCCCGACAGCGCCCCTCTGTTCCGGCAGGAGTTCACCCTGCACGAGGGCCATGGCGCTGTGACCTCGGCCACTCTTGCGCTGAGCGCGCTGGGTGTCGTGGAGGCCTGGATCAACGGCACTCCTGTCTCCGCCGATCTCCTGTCGCCCGGTTGGACGAGCTACGAGTGGCGCCTCCACCACGTCGACTACGACGTCAGCAGCCTCATCCAGCGCGAGACCGCCATCGGCATCATCGTCGGAAACGGCTGGTGGAGGGGTCGCCTCGGATGGATCGAGACGCAACGCTATGGCGAGGAGCTCGCCGCCTTCGCGGAGCTGCGGGTCGTGTTCGCCGACGGACACGAGCAACTCGTCGTCACTGACCCCTCGTGGCGGGTCGGCCCGAGTGATGTCGTGGCCAACGACCTCTACGACGGGCAGTCCATCGATGCGTGCCGGCGGGATCCGCAGTGGATGAAGCCGGGCTATGACGATGCGTCATGGGGCAGCGTCCATGAAGTGGGTCATACCCCCGCGCAGTTCGAACTCGATCCCGCGCCACCTGTCCGCCGGATAGCCGAGATCCCCCCGGTGAAGGCATGGGAGAGTTCGTCTGGGAGCGTGCTCCTGGACTTCGGCGTGAACATCGTCGGCTTCCTCCGGCTCACCGTCACCGGGGAACGCGGTTCGATGCTGACGCTTCGTCATGCCGAAGTCCTCGAACACGGCGAACTGGCCCTGCGCACGCTGCGGAGCGCGCAGGCCACCGACCGATTCATCCTCAGTGGCGGGGAGGACACCTTCGAGCCGACTCTCACATTCCACGGATTCAGATACGCGGAGATCGCGGGATGGGCCGGATCTCTCGACGAGCTCTCGGCGGCCGTTGTCGCCGTCGTGATCTCGTCCGACCTTCGGCGCACCGGCACCTTCGAGTGCTCGGTTCCCGACCTCAACCAGCTGCACGCCAACGTGGTGCGCGGGATGCGCGGCAACTTCATCGACATCCCCACCGACTGCCCCCAGCGCGACGAGCGCCTGGGCTGGACCGGCGACATCTCTGCCTTCGCGCCGACGGCGGCGTTCCTCTTCGATGTGAAGGACTTCCTCGCCGACTGGCTCCGGGACCTCGCGCTGGAACAGGCCGACCGCGACGGCGTCGTCCCCTTCGTCGTGCCCGACATCCTCAAGTACGCCACTGGGGCCGAGGCCGGCATCGGCGGCACCGAGGCGGCGGCCTTCTGGAGCGACGCCGCCGTCTGGGTGCCGTGGGCACTCTGGGAGGCCTATGGCGATCCTGCGGTGCTGGAGGAGTCTTTCGACTCCATGACGGCCCACGGCCGGCGCGTGCGCTCACTGCTGTCCGACTCGGGCGTGTGGGACACCGGATTCCAGTACGGCGACTGGCTGGACCCGGACGCACCCGCCGACGACCCCGGCGCCGCCAAGGCGGACAAGGGCGTGGTCGCCACCGCCTGCGCCTTCCGCACGGCCGACCACATCCGTGCGGCGGCCGAAGTCCTCGGCCGCGCCGCCGAGGCGGCGGAGTTCACCCGGATGGCTGCGGGGCTAAGGGCGTCATTCAGCCGCGAATACATCGACGGGGAGCGCATCCTCAGCGACTGCGCCACCGTCTACTCGCTGGCCATCGCGTTCGGCCTCCTGGGCCCGGCGCAGCGCGTGTGGGCAGGCGCCCGGCTCGCCGAACTGGTGGAGCGGAGCGGCTTCCACATCTCGACGGGCTTCGCCGGCACCCCGTTCATCGCCGACGCCCTGACCTCCACCGGCCACGACGACGCGGCCTTCAGGCTGCTCCTGCAGCGGGAGTGCCCCTCCTGGCTCTACCCCGTCACCATGGGCGCGACGACGATCTGGGAGCGCTGGGACTCGATGCTGCCCGACGGCTCCGTCAACCCCGGCGACATGACCAGCTTCAACCACTACGCCCTCGGGGCGGTCGCGGACTGGCTGCACCGCGTCGTCGGAGGGCTGGCACCCCTCGAGCCCGGCTACCGCCGCATCCTCGTCGCCCCTCATGCCGGTCAGGGGATCGACTGGGCGCGCACCGAGCTGGACACGCCCCACGGCGTCGCCTCCGTCGAGTGGGAGCTGTGCGGTGACGAGGTCCGGCTCGGGATCCTGGTGCCTGAGGGCGCGACGGCTGTCCTGCGGTGGCCGGGCACGCCCGACGCCGAGCTTCAGCCCGGGGGTCACTCCGTCGCACGCCCAGCATTCACCGACTGAGCCGAGTGTGGACACCGAGGACGGCGGAAAATGGGGGGTCTACCATCAGTGACCATGGCCATGTTCTCGCTCACCCGCACCACCACGCCCACGTCGGACGCCGCCCGCCTGGCAGCGCTCGCGGACCCTGGATTCGGCCGCTACTACGTGGACCACATGACCGTCATCGACTTCCAGGCCGGCGACGGCTGGCAGGAGCCGCGGATCGTGCCCATGACGGAGTGGGCCCTGCACCCCGCGGCCGCGGTCCTGCACTACGGGCAGGAGATCTTCGAGGGCCTCAAGGCCTACCGCCGCGATGACGACTCCATCTGGCTGTTCAGGCCCGAGCGCAACGCCGCCCGCTTCGTGCAGTCCGCCAAGCGGATGGGCATGGCGGTGCTGCCCGAGGAGCTGTTCCTCGATTCGGTCACCGAGCTCGTCAAGCTGGAGCGCGACTGGGTGCCGGTGGGCGAGAACGAGCAGAGCCTCTACCTGCGCCCGTTCATGATCGCCTCCGAGCCCTACCTCGGCGTCCGCGAGGCCAACAGCTACCGCTTCGCCGTCATCGCCACCCCGGCAGGCCCGTACTACTCGGAGCCGGTCAAGCTCTGGATCACGCCCAACTACACGCGCGCGGCCCCCGGCGGCACCGGCACCGCGAAGTGCGGCGGCAACTACGCCGCGAGCCTCGTCGCCACGCAGGAGGCCTACGCCAACGGCTGCAGCCAGGTGCTGTGGACCGACGGGGCCGAGCACAAGTGGGTGGAGGAGTGCGGCACGATGAACGTCATGTTCGTCACCGCCGACGACGAGCTGGTCACCCCGGCCCTCGGCTCCATCCTGGCCGGCGTGACACGCGAGTCCATCCTGGCGCTGGCCTCCGAGCACGGGCTCACCCCCGTCGAGCGTGCCATCTCCGTCGACGAGGTGCTCGACGGCGTCGAGTCCGGCCAGATCCCCGAGGTGTTCGCGTGCGGGACGGCCGCCGTCGTCACGCCGATCACCGGCTTCAACTCGCCCCAGCGCGGCGTGCAGACGGTGGCCGACGGCCGGCCCGGCCCGAAGACGCGCGCCATCCGCCAGCACCTGGTCGACATCCAGTTCGGGCGCGCGGAGGACAAGTTCGGCTGGACCCGCAAGGTCTGCTGAGGCGCCCATGAGCACCCTGCAGCCGCACGGCAAGGTGGCCCCGATCCTCGCCCTCATCGGGTCGCTGCTCCTGTTGGCGGGGATCCTCTGGGGTGTCACCGCAGGCCAGGGGCTGACGCGGGTGGTGCCCGAGGCGGCCGGGGTGATCCGGGTGGACGGCGACACCGTCGTCCCCGTCACCGACGGCGAGATCCAGGTGGTCTACGCGCCGGCCGGCGTGGTGCCCACCTGTGACGTATACGGTCCCACCGACGCGGTGCCGAACCTGGCGCTCGAGGGCTTCTTCACGTTCCCGCTCAACGACGTCACGTACGAGTCGATCGGCAAGATGGGCGGCCCCGGTGAGCTGTCGGGCGACTACATCATCGTGTGCCAGGAGGGCGACGGCGTCGTCGTCGCCCCGCCCCTGGACGTGCGCAACGACGTCGGCGCGGTGCGCGCGCTCATCGGGGCGATCATTCTCGGCGGCACCGGGGCGGTGCTCATGGTGACCGGCGGGGTCATGTGGCTGATGGCGCGCCGCGCGGCCTCAGCGCAGTATCAGGCCGCCTGACGGGAATAGTTTCGTTTTCAACTTGTTTGGGTTACCGTAGAGGTAAGCAATCGGAGTTGGGAGCAGAGAATGCAGTTCGGCATCTTCACCATCGGGGACGTCACCACGGACCCCACGACCGGCCGCACGCCGACGGAGCAGGAGCGGATCCGGGCGACGGTGGAGTTGGCGAGAAAGGCCGAGGAGGTGGGCCTCGACGTCTTCGCGACGGGGGAGCACCACAACCCGCCCTTCGTCGCGCCCGGCAACCCGCCCGTCCTCATGGCCTACCTGGCCGCGGCCACCGAGCGGCTGATCCTCTCGACGGCCACCACCCTGATCACCACCAACGACCCGGTGCGCCTGGCCGAGGACTACGCCTACGTGCAACACCTGTCCGGCGGCCGCGTCGACCTCATGATGGGTCGCGGCAACACCGGGCCGGTGTATCCGTGGTTCGGTAAGGACATCCGCGACGGCATCGCTTTGGCGGTGGAGAACTACTCGCTGCTCCACCAGCTGTGGCGCGAGGATATGGTGACGTGGGAGGGGAAGTTCCGCACGCCGCTCCACGGCTTCACGTCTGCGCCCCGCCCGCTCGACGGCGTCCCACCGTTCGTGTGGCACGGCTCGATCCGCTCCCCCGAGATCGCGGAGCAGGCCGCCTACTACGGCGACGGCTTCTTCCACAACAACATCTTCTGGCCCCCGAGCCACACGCGGCGCATGGTGGACCTGTACCGGCGTCGCTTCGAGCACTACGGCCACGGCCGCGCGGACCAGGCCATCGTCGGGCTCGGCGGGCAGGTGTTCATGCGGAAGAACTCGCAGGACGCCGTCCGCGAGTTCCGGCCCTACTTCGACAACGCGCCGGTCTACGGCGGCGGCCCGTCGCTCGAGGAGTTCACCCGGGAGACTCCGCTGACCGTGGGGTCGCCCCAGCAGGTGATCGAGCGGGTGCTCGGGTTCCGGGAGTACGCGGGCGACTACCAGCGTCAGCTGTTCCTCATGGACCACGCGGGCCTGCCGCAGAAGACCGTGCTGGAGCAGCTCGATCTGCTCGGCGAGGAGGTGGTGCCGGTGCTTCGGAAGGAGTTCGCGGCGCTGAAGCCGGCCCACGTGCCTGACGCGCCCACCCATGCGTCGCTCAAGGCGGCGCGGGGCTTCGTCGATGCGCCGGAGCGGATCGAGCCCTCCGTCGACCGCTGGACCGGCACCCGCGCCGAGGACGGCAACCGCCTCTGAGTGCCTGGCGGGTGGAGGGGTTTGAGCACATGGCACGGGTCAAACCGCGAAACGGGCCATGGTGAAGGTTCAAACCCTCGTGGCCCCTGCCTTGTGCTCAAACCCCCTCCCCCTCCCGCCCAGCACACACAGCCCAGCAGGATCCGTGAAAGGAACACACATGTCCCGCATCGTCGTCATCTCCGGTGGCCTCGGCACGCCGTCGTCCACCAGAGTCCTGGCCGACGACATCCTCGTCCACCTCCGCGACGACCTCGCCGCCCGCGGCGACACGCTCGAGGAGACGGTGGTCGAGCTCCGCGAGCTTGCCCACCCCATCGTCGACGCCATGCTCACCGGATTCCCGACGGGCGACCTGGCGCGCGCCGTCGATGCCGTCGAGGAGGCCGACGCCCTTGTGGTGGTGTCTCCGACGTTCTCCGCCTCCATCAGCGGGCTGGTCAAGAGCTTCTTCGACATCCTCGAGCCGGGCATGCTCACCGGCAAGCCCGTCCTGCTCGCCGCGACGGGCGGCACCGAGCGACACTCGCTCATGCTCGAGTTCGCCATGCGCCCGCTGTTCAGCTACCTGGGAGCGGACCCCGTCCGAACCGCCATCTTCGCCGCCACCTCGGACTTCGGAGTGGGCTCCACCGGCCTGCGGTCGCGGGTGTCGCGGGGGGCGTCCGAGCTGGCCGACGCCGTCGCGGGTCGGCGCTCGACGTCGCGGGAGCCGGCGGGCTTCCTGGCCTTCGAGCAGCTGCTCGCCGGCTGAGGCTCCGCAACGACGACGGCCCCGCGATCTGCGTGATCGCGGGGCCGTCGTCGTTGGCGTCGATGACTAGGCGGCGTCGTCGAGGCCGTCGAACAGGCAGCTTGCCCGCCCAACGCCCTCGGGGAACGGCTCACCGGCACCCAGCAGATAGGCCTCGCCGGACCCCGGGAGCTCCTGCATGATGCTGTAGAACTGCCAGAAGGGGTGCTCGATGTTCACCTGGCTGCGGTGGGCCCCGAGGGCCCGGCGGCACACGTCGAGCCAAGGGCCCGTCTCGATCAGCGCGACGATCTGCGCCGGGTCCGGGCCGAAGCTGTCGGCGTCGCGATCCTCCTCGGTCCAGAGCTCCAGGCCCCGTTCCTTGGCGATCGCGTACGCCTCGACCCAGCGCTCCGTGTTGTGCGTGCTCCACAGGACCCGCCGGATCCGCCAGGGCGCGCCCAGGTCCGGGCGGTGCGACGGAGACGCAGCGAGCGTGCTGGCGTACATGAGGACGCGGTGGGCCTGGATGTGATCCGGGTGGCCGTAGTTGCCGTGGGGGTCGTACGAGACGGCGACCTGCGGCCGGCGGCTGCGGATCACCTCCACGAGGTGGTTGGCCGCCTCGAGCAGATCCGCCCGCCAGAAGGCGTTGTCGGGCATGTCACCGGGGACGGCCGCGCGGCCGTCGGGCCCGGTGGTCATGCCCGAATCGTGGTAGCGCCCCGCGCCCCCCAGGTACACGTGGTCCGTGACCCCCACCTCGCGGAGGGCCTGCTCGATCTCCGAGCGACGATGTTCGCCCAGCTCCGCCGGGGTGAAGTGCTGCCACTCGGGCAGCATGATCTCGCCCAGCTCGCCGAGCGTGCACGTGACCAGGGTGACCTGGCCGCCCTCGTCGAGGTACCGCGCCATGGTGGCGACGGACTGGCTGGACTCGTCGTCGGGATGGGCGTGCACAAGGAGGAGGCGGTGGTTCACGGCGGCCATTCTACGTCGCGACGCAAGGTAATTCAATGTTCAATTATTGACGCCGGTCCGGGCGGGGGTCACCGTGGCCTGCTGCGGTTACTGTTCCTCCAGGGGACCCCCGGCCCTGGCAGTGCACTGGTGAGCGGGCTGGAGGAACGACCACCGCACCGGACCTGGGTGGATAGGCCGACCCGCACCGCTCCAGGTTCGGAGGCGCGGGCAGCGTCAGGGGAGGGGGTCGCCCATCAGGTCGCGGGCCCGCTCCATCAGCCGGACGGTGGCCAGCGTCGCGTCGAGGGGCCGGATGGGGGACTCGGTCAACCCGGCGCCGATGCAGCGCGCCACCTCGAGGGCCTCGTGGTAGAGCCCCACGTGTGCGACGCGGTCCTCCTCCCATCGGAGCACCTCGCCGTCGCGGAACCGCACCTCTACCGGACCCGGGTGGTAGAACGGGCCGTCGAGGACGAGCGTGGCATCCGAGCCCGCGATCATCGCCGTCGTGGGCGTGTCGGCCACCATCGACGCGTGCACCACCGCCTGCCGGTGCTCGTCGTCGACCAACAGGGCCGCGAACTGCCCGAAGGAACCGCTGGAGTGCCGCTGCCCCGTCGCTCCCACCACGCGGGCCGACGGCAGGACCCAGCCCACGAACATCAGGGGATAGGTGCCGAGGTCGTTCATCGCGCCGCCGCCCTGCGCCGGGTCCATGGCTCGGTGGTGATCGACCAGGTACTCGCCCATGTCAGCCGCCACGGACTGGATGTCGCCGAGCATCCCGCTGTCCAGGATCTGCCGCACCACGTCGTAGCGCGGCAGCGCGAGCGTCCAGACGGCCTCCATGCAGAACAGCCCCCGCGCCCGTGCAAACTCGACGAGCGCCTCCGTGTCCGCCACCCGCGGCGTCATCGGCTTCTCGACCAGCACGGGCTTGCCGGCCTCAAGTGCCAGCGTGGCGTGCGCCAAGTGGTCGAGGTGGCCCGTCGCCACGTAGATCACGTCGACCTCTGCTCCCACGAGTTCCTCGTAGGTGCCGAACGCCTGCTCGATGCCGAACTCGCCCGCGAACTCCCGCGACCGCTCGACGTTGCGCGATCCCACCGCCACCACGCGCTGGCCTGTCCGGGCCAGCACGGTGGTGACGAACTGGTGCGCGATCCAGCCGGTGCCGAGGATGCCCCAGCGCAGGCTCGGCACGTCGCCGACGGGTCGCGGCTCCGGCAGCGACCTCACCGGTCGACTTCGACGAAGAGCCCGCCTCCGTGCATCGACTCCACGACCGCCTCGCCCACGAGGGTGGCGCGCTCCGCGTCCTCCAGGGTGGCCAGCGTCGACGGCCTGCCCTCCTTCACCGCGTCCACCCACTCCTGCAACTCGAGGCGGTAGGCGTCGGCGAACCGGGGCCGCCAGTCAGCCGCGATCGGCGACGAGGTGGCCTGGTTCGCGTTGACCAGCAGTTTTGCCGGTTCGGTGATCGTCAGCACACCTGTCTCGCAGACGGCGTCGCAGCGGATGTCGTAGCCGTAGCGGGCGTTGAGGAACACCTCGACGGTGCTGAGCGAGCCGTCGGCGGTGCGCACCAGAAGGAGGAACGGGTCCGCCAGGTCCGTGGCCGTCGAGCTGGGGTGCCCGGCGTGCCAGCTGACCTCGGTGACGGGCGCGTCCAGCAGCCAGGGGATGAGGTCCAGGTCGTGGATGGCGGAGTTGAAGATCACGGACTCGTTGGTGGCGCCTGGGCCGGAACTCACCCCGCGACCCACCGAGTGGATCATCAGGGGACGCCCGTGCTTCCGCGAGCGGATGGCGGCCTTCATGGCCACGTAGCCCGGATCGAAGCGGCGCATGAAGCCGACGGTGGCGAGGGGCGTCCCGCCGCCCACGGCCGAGCGGTGGGCGGCGATCACCTCTGCGCACGTGGCGGAGTCGTAGGCGAGCGGCTTCTCGACCAGCACGTGCTTGCCCGCGTCCAGGCAGGCCTTCACCTGATCCGCGTGCAGGAAGTCGGGTGAGGCGATGACGACGGCCTGCACGTCGTCGGCGGTGATCAGCTGCTCCGGGTCTGCGTGGACGCGGGCCCCGGGGATGCCGGAGATGGCCGCCTCGGCGCGACCTTTGTCCGGATCAGCGATGGCGACGACATCGGCGCCGGCGATGAAACGATGGATGTTCTGAGCGTGATCGGCGCCCATGATGCCTGCGCCGATGACCCCGATGGAGAGACTCATTTGTCCTGACCTTTCTTGGGTGAGATCAGCCTACGCGATGCGAGGGTGTCGCGGAAGGGGGTGCGCCGGGCGGCCCTCCGGCTGCTGGCTGAGCCGCCTGCGTTCGGCTCGGACGCCTGCGCTATAGCGCGGGCGCCCAGACTGACCGCGGGCGCCCAGACTGACCGCGGGCGCCCAGACTGACCGCGGGCGCCCAGACTGACCGCGGGCGCCCAGACTGACCGCGGGCGCCCAGACTGACCGCAGGCGACTCAGCAGGCGTCGGGAGGTAGCGCAGGCGTCGGGAGGTACCGCAGGCGTCGGCGGGTGCGGCCCCTTCGGCCGACCAACGGCGGGGCGCGATAGCCTGTCGGCCGTGCACGAGATCGACCCCACCCGCGTCCGCGCCCTCAGGCGCACCGTCCTCGTCGTCGCCCTGCTGAACCTCGGCTACTTCTTCGTGGAGAACGCGGTGGCGCTCGCGATCGGGTCGGTCTCGCTGTTGGCCGACTCCGTGGACTTCCTCGAGGACACCGCGGTCAACCTGCTGATCTTCGTGGCGCTCGGCTGGCCGCTCGCCCACCGCTCCGTCGCGGGCAAGGTGATGGCGGGCATCATCCTCGTCCCCGCGGCGGCCGCGCTCTGGCAGGCCATCGCCAAGTTCCAGAACCCGGACGCTCCGGACCCGCTCTCGCTGATCCTCACTGCCGGCGGCGCCGTGGTCATCAACGCGATCTGCGCCGTCCTGCTGCTGCGCCAGCGCGACCACGGCGGGTCGCTCACCCGGGCAGCGTGGCTGGCCGCGCGCAACGACGTCATCATCAACCTGGGCATCATCGCCATGGGTGTGCTCACGCTGACCCTGGTCCCGAACGGGTGGCCCGACCTGATCCTGGGCCTCGGGATCGTCGCGCTCAACCTGCGCGCGGCCAGGGAGGTTTGGGAGGTCGCGGAGGAGGAGAACCTTGCCGCCAAGGCGCTGGCGGGCGAGGTCGACGACGACTGACCCGCAGCCGCGAATGGCTCAGCTGTCGGGACGCGCGAACTGCGCCGTTTCGCCGCCAGATGCGGCTCGATCCTCAGCCGGTGCCGCGGGGGCGGTCGGGGCCGCGACACGACCCGACGGGTCCACCCGGAAGACCCAGTGACCGGCACCCTCGCCCAGCACGACCACGTCGGCCCCTGGGTATGCCGCCAGTTCCTCCGCCAGCGCCGCGACGTCCCACGAGTCGGCCGCGGAGTCCAGGCGCCCCCACACCTCCACCCGGGCGCCGGTGGCGCGGGCGAGATCGCGGTCGACCTCTGGCCCGACCGCGCCGATCAGCAGCACGGTCCGCGGCCCCCGCGCCCGCGTCGTCACGCCGGTGGCCCGGTCCATGCGGAACACGGAGCCGTGATAGGCGGACACGGCGGCAGCGCTCACCAGCGTGCCCAGCCCGTAGCGCATCGACCGGACGGTGGCGGCGCTCACCGACCCCGCGACGACGTCCTGCAACAGGATCACCGCCACCGCGATGAGGGCCACCACCGCCGCCACCCCGGCAAGCCCGAACAGGGTCACCAGGTACACGCGCCGGGTGGGCGAGCTGAGCTCCACATCGGGGGATGCGGCGGCGGCCCGGCGGATGCGAGCCCAGAAGATCCACCACACGGGCACCCCGACGGCGAGCAGCGTGACGGCGGACCAGAGCGTGTTGAGCACCGTCATCCCCGCGTCCACGCCCGGCGTCAGAGACTCGATGAGCGCCACGAGCACGGTGCCCACGCCGATTGCGGCCGCCCCCAGCCCGATGCCCGCCACCAGGTACTCGTAGACGCGCCGCGGCTCGGTGCGTCCCTCACCTTCGCCGAGGATGGTCCGGTGATACCACCACACCAGCAGGCCGACGAACACGGCGGCGATCTCCACCGGGGCCGAGTCGAAGTGGTTGGAGGCTGATGCCTCCTGGCGGTCCCCGAGGAACCACACCAACACGCTCCACAGCAATTGGCTGCCCGCCACGAGCGTCATGATCAGCCCGCCGCCCACGCCCAGCGGCAGGACCACCGCGAGCCACAGCGGGCGGCGCGGCAGCGATACCGCGGACGTGGCCCAGTAACGCACCCAGATCAGGGCCCCGCCCAGGAGAAGTCCACCGCCCTCGCCGAGCGTGGTCAGAGGGTTGCCGATCATGTCCGTCCGGAGCAGCAGGTCGAGCGCGGAGCCGAGGGTGAGGACGAGTCCCGTCACGCCCAGCGCCAGCCCCACCACCGATCCCAGGAGGAGGTGCGGGGTGTTGCGCTCCGCGTCCAGGGTGCGGGTGGCCAGCCACCAATGGAAGGCCCACATGCCCGCGAAGGCGACGAGACGCGCCAGCGCCTCGTGTTCCAGTTCGCCCTGGAGCGCCGCCGAGCCGATCTCCGGGAGCGCCGTCGCGGCTACGACGGCCCCCACCAGCGCGGCCAGCGTCACGTAGAGGGCGTAGAGGCCGGACTCGCGCTCGGCGGGATCCGCCCGGTGGGCGCGCCTCGTCCACCACGCGATCAGTGCGGCGAGCGGGCCGCCGACGAACACGAACGCCAGGCCCCGGGCAAGCCGAGCGTCCGGATCCTCCCACTCGGGGACCTCGGCCCCCAGGAGCAGCGCCAGGAGCTCCGAGACCCCGATCGCCACGACGATGACCAGTGCGAACAGCACCGCGTATTGGAAGAACCGCCGCACGCCGTGGGCGTCGATGCCCGGGCCGCGCCGTCGGGCTGCCGCGACGACGAGCACGATCACCACCACGGGCAGGGCCAGGGAGAGCAGCGCGCCGAACACCTCGAACATCACGACCTCACTTGCACGAGTAGATGGGCCACGGATGGCCGGTGGCCATCCAGCCGTCGCCGTCGGCCTTCAGCTCGATCACCTCGCGGTGATCGTAGGAACTGAACAGCCCCCCGCTGGACTCGGTGACGTTGAGCACGACCGTGGCCCTGTCGCCGTCGACCTTCGTGTCCACCACGGACATGCTCATCCTGGTCGGCCGGTAGACCTCCGGCAGGGGCACCGTGCAGCCCAATGCCGGGTCGAGGTAGGAGACGGCCTCCTCGTCGTCGCCGTCGATGACGGCGAGCGCGAGCAACTGTGCCGTGCCGTCCGGGGTGCCGGGGTCCATCTCGGGCGGCTCCCGGTTGGTGGCCATGACCCCGGCGACGATCGCGAGCAGGACCACCAGCCCGGCCACCACGGCGAGCACCACATTCGGGCGCGTGTTCATACCCTCAGAGTCCTCCTGTCTGCGCCCCATGGGAAGGGGTCTCGCAAGCGCGTTGCCGTGCGTGTCGGGGTGGCGTGCCAGAATCGACGCCATGACACGCGTGATCGCGCTGGACCGGCGCTCCTGGTCCAAGGCCACCTGGCCTCTCGGCACCCACCCCCACGCCGAGGGCGTCACCTTCGCGATCTACGCGCCGGCTGCCACCAGGGTCCAGCTGGAGATCTATCCCGACGCGATGGGTGCCTCAGCCGATCGCACCTACCTGCTCGTCAAGGGCAGGGACGGCATCTGGCGGGCGCTGCTGCAGGGTCTGCAGTTCGGCGCCCTCATCGGGTTCCGTGCCTGGGGCCGCAACTGGCCGTACGTGAAGGGCTGGAAGCCCGGGTCGGACCTCGGGTTCATCTCGGACCTGGATCAGCACGGCAACCGGTTCAACCCCAACAAGGTGCTCTTCGACCCGTATGCCCGCGAGGTCACCCACAACGTCTTCACCGATCAGCTGCACGAGTACGGCGTCAACGACGGCGTGTTCGGCACCGGCGGGGACCTGGTCGACGGCGTCCCCCGTCGCACCATCGACACCGGGCCCTACGCCCCGAAGGGCGTGCTCATCGCCGACTACACCCCGGTCACGCCCAAGCCGCGGATCCCGGGTGAGAAGACCGTCATCTACGAGGTGCAGGTGGAGCAGCTCACCGGGCACCCCTCGGTGGCGCGGCTGTCCCAGCTGCTGAGCCGAGAGCCGGGTTTCGAGGGCGTCGTCGACATCCCTGAGGAGTTCCAGGGGACGTACAAGGGTGCCGGGATGATGGCGCCCTACCTCAAGGCTCTGGGGGTCACCACCGTCGAGTTGCTGCCGGTGCACGAGACGAACGCGTCGGAGTCGGCGCGCCACGGCGCCGTGAACGCCTGGGGCTACATGACGCTGTCGTTCTTCGCCCCCAACCGCCAATACGCGGCGGACAAGGCCTGGTGCGGCCCCACCCGCGAGTTCAAGGAGATGGTCTCGGCGTTCCACGACGCGGGCCTCGAGGTCTATCTCGACGTGGTGTACAACCACACCGCCGAAGGCGGCAACTGGAACGGCGACGTCAACACCACCGGCTTCACCAGCCTCGGCGGGTTCGCGTGCGCGGAGTACTACCAGATGACCTCCGACAAGGTGCTCGTCGACGGTGCCACCGGCACCTCGAACCAGGTCAACTATTCCTCCCAGGCCGCCAGGAACCTGGTGCTCGACTCCCTGCGGTACTGGACGCAGGACATGCAGGTGGACGGTTTCCGGTTCGATCTGGCCACCGTCCTGGGGCGGCTCCCGGGCGAGGCTCATCCCGACGACTGGGCCAGGCAGAAGCGGTTCTTCTCGGACCACCCGCTGCTGGTGGACATCGCGTCCATGGCGAAGGCCGAACACATCGAGGTCATCGCCGAGGCGTGGGACCTGTGGGGCTACGAGGTGGGCAACTTCCCGCGCGGTTGGGGCGAGTGGAACGGCCGCTACCGCGACGCCGTGCGCCGGTTCACCAAGGGAGACGCCAACATGGTGGCGTTCACGGACATGTTCAACGGGGACTACCACCACTTCCATGACAGCGGCGGCGCCCAGAAGACCATCAACTTCGTCACCGCCCACGACGGCTTCAACATGGCGGACCTGGTGTCCTACCAGGAGAAGCAGAACGATCAGCCGCCGCCGTTCGGCCCGTCCGACGGCGGTTCGGACGACAACCTCTCCTGGGATTCGGGGGGCTCGCAGGCGCTCAGGCGCCAGCGGCTGCGCAACCTGTGGAGCATCCTGTTCTTCTCCCGCGGCGTGCCCATGATCGTGGCCGGAGACGAGTTCGGCCGCACCCAGAACGGCAACAACAACCCGTGGGCGCTGGACTCGGTGGCCATGCGCAACAACTACGCCATGATCCCCACCAACGCGCCCCAGCGGGTGCCGGTGGCCGACGGGGTGGACGAGGGCTACCACGACAACCTCGGCCAGTACGAGACGGCGCCCCACGTCAACGGCCAGTTCCGCTTCGCCACGTTCCTCGCCAACCTGCGCCAGCGCCATGAAGCACTGCAGCAGAGGCGCTGGGGGGACATGGTGGCAGACGACAAGGACGTGTCGTACCTCTTCCACACCCCGTCGGGAGAGGGGTTCCCCATGGAGGGGGACCGGGCGGTCTCCATCCAGATCGATTCCCCGGGCGACGACTTCTGGGTCATGATCAACATGGCCGACCAGGAGATCGAGTTCAAGGTCCCGCCTCCTCTGGAGGGCTGTGTGTGGCGCCGCCTGGTGGACACCTCCACCTTCGCGGAGCCGGCGTGCAACTTCTGGAACGAGGGCGAGGGCATGATCGTCTCCGACAGCGCGACGGTGGCGGCCTGGTCCGTCATCGTCTGGCAGGAACAGGCGAAGCCCGACGGCTCCCGCGCCATCCCCGTGTGGAAGGACTGAGCCCATGAGCGAACCGAACGGCGCCGGGACGAGGCGCGCCGCCGTCGTGTTCAACCCCACGAAGGTGGACCGTGCGGAACTTGAGCTGGCGGTCGCCGACGCGGAGCGGTCCTCCGGCTGGGGGTCCTCGCTGTGGCTGGAGACCTCCGCCGATGACCCCGGGGCGGGCATGGCGCGGCAGGCGGTCGAGGAGGGCTGCGCCCTCGTGCTGGCCGTCGGCGGCGACGGCACCATCCGCGCGGTCGCCGAGGGGCTGAGGGGGAGCGCGGTGCCGTTGGGCCTCTGTCCCCGTGGCACCGGGAACCTGCTGGCCAGGAACCTGCGTCTCCCGTTGGGCAACCTCCAAGGCTCAGTGACGGCGGCGTTCCAGGGGGTCCCGCGCCCCGTGGACGTGGGGGTCCTGGACTGGGTGCGGCCCGGTGGCGAACACGAGGAGCGCGTCTTCGTCGTCATGGCAGGCATGGGCCTGGACGCCCAGATCATGTCCAGCACCGACGAGGAACTGAAGAAGCGGGTCGGCATGCTGGCCTACGTGAAGGTTGGCGTGGAGAAGTTGCGTCGCAATCACCGGATGCGCCTGCAGTTCCGCCTCGACGACCAACCCCCGCAGCGCGCCAGGGTGCACACCGTGCTCGTGGGTAACTGCGGGTCGATCGGCGGCAACGTGACGCTGATGCCCGATGCCGCCGTCGATGACGGGGTCCTCGATGTGTTGGCGATGGAGCCGCAGGGCATGTTGGGCTGGGTGCGGGTGGCCTGGGGAGTCGTGGTGGACAACGGCATCCTGCGCGGCCGCCGGAACCGCGAGGGCGGCGAGGGCGAGCTGAGGTACCAGCGGTGCCGGAGCCTCGAGGTGTGGCTCCGGGAGCCCGAGTCGATCCAGCTCGACGGTGACTACTTCGGCAAGGTGGTGTCGCTCTCTGTGCACGTGGAGCCCAAGGCGCTCCGGGTGATGATGCCCCCCGGGTGGGAGCCCGCCGCCTGACGCGCGGCCCCTGGCGTCCGCTGTCCCGCGAGGGGGACGGTTTGAGCCGGACACGGCTCTCGCGGGGACGGTTTGAGCCTGGCTTCGGACTCGTCGCGCGTTGGATCGATCAAACTGGCCGCATCGGCGGTTGAGGCCGAAGTCCGGCTCAAGCGTCCGCCGCAAGGGCCGTGTCCGGCTCAAGCTTCCACCGCGAGAGCCGTGTCCGGCTCAACGCGTCCCTGGCGATCCGGACCCAGCGCGCGGCCAGGCCGGCTCGCCATAATGGCGGCATGGAACTGCTCCCCATGACGTTCGCCTCCGGGTGGGCATCCGGCATCAACGCCTACGCGACGGTGTTCATCCTCGGGCTGCTCGGCCGCTACGCCGGGACCGGCGGCGTGCCCGAGGGGTTCATGCGCACGGACGTGCTCATCGTCATGGGAGTCCTCGCCCTGCTGGAGCTGATCGCGGACAAGATCCCCGTCGTCGACTCCATCTGGGACGTGCCCTCGACTGTGATCCGCCCCATCGCCGGCGCCGTCATCGGGGCGCTGATCGCCGGCGCGAACGGCGACATCCTCACCATCTCCCTCGCCGCCGTCGGCGGGGTGACGGCGCTGCTCAGCCACCTCTCCAAGGCCGGCATCCGGCTGGCGGTGAACACCTCGCCGGAGCCGGTGTCCAATGTCGCGGCGTCGGCGGCGGGCGACGTCGGCGTCGTCGGGGTGACGACGCTGGCCGTGCTCTTCCCCGTGGCGGCCGCGGTCGTCGCGGGAGTCCTGCTGATCGCGATGATGTGGCTGGCGTGGGTGTTGATGTCGCGGATCAGGCGGGGCTGGGAGTGGCTGAAGGCCAGGTGGACCACCGCCGACTCCCCTCCCGGAGGTCGGCCTGCCCGGCGCGCGTGAGCGCCGCGCAGCCGTAGAGCTTCGCCTGCCGCGTCGTGCTGCAGGCAAACCTCATCGTGGCCCGGACGAGATCCGGCGACGGCACCCGCTACAGTCACTGTTGTCCCCACGGGAGCCCAGGCAAGGGCTGAGATCGGGCTGATGCCGCCCGGACCGTCGAACCTGCCCGGGTTATGCCGGCGAAGGAAGAGAGGCTCGCTCGTGAGTGAGATCCATCCGAAACACCGTGTCGTCCACCTGCTCGACGACGACATCAGCGTCCCCGTCACCGCGGTGTCGCTGGATCCGTCACCCGATGGGACCGACAACCCCGACGTGCACGTCTACCGCACCTGCGGTCCCGACACCGATCCGACGACAGGCATCCCTCCCCTGAGGACGGACTGGATCCTCGCCCGCGACGACGTCGAACCCTGGCAGGGGCGGCGCGCGCGGCAACTCATCGACGACGGACGCGCCGCGCTGCGCCGAGGCGGGTCGGCCGAGGAGTGGCGCGGCCCGGAGCGCACCGTGCTGCGGGCGCGGCAGGGCAGGACGGTCACGCAGATGCACTACGCCCGCCAGGGGCTGGTGACTCCCGAGATGCGCTATGTGGCGCTGCGCGAGGGCTGCGACGTGGAGCTCGTCCGCAGCGAGGTGGCGGCCGGCCGGGCCATCATCCCGGCCAACGTGAACCACCCGGAGAGCGAACCCATGATCATCGGGCGGCGCTTCCTCACGAAGGTCAACGCGAACATCGGGAACTCGGCCGTCACCAGTTCGATCACCGAGGAGGTGGACAAGGCGCGCTGGGCCACCAGGTGGGGGGCCGACACCGTGATGGATCTGTCCACAGGCGACGACATCCACACGACCCGCGAGTGGGTGATCCGCAATGCCCCGGTGCCGCTGGGCACCGTGCCGCTGTACCAGGCGCTGGAGAAGGTCGACGGGCGCGCCGAGCTGCTCACCTGGGAGATCTTCCGCGACACGGTGATCGAGCAGGCCGAGCAGGGCGTGGACTACATGACCATCCACGCCGGCGTGCTCCTGCGCTACGTGCCGCTGACCGCCAACCGGGTCACGGGCATCGTCTCGCGCGGGGGATCGATCATGGCGGCCTGGTGCCTGGCGCACCACGAGGAGTCGTTCCTCTACACGCACTTCGACGAGCTGTGCGAGATCTTCGCCCGGTACGACGTGGCGTTCAGCCTCGGCGACGGGCTGCGTCCGGGCGCCACCGCCGACGCCAACGACGAGGCGCAGCTGAGCGAGCTGCGGACCCTGGCGGAGCTGACCCAGCGCGCCTGGGCCCACGACGTGCAGGTGATGGTGGAGGGCCCCGGGCACGTGCCGCTGAACCTGGTGGAGGAGAACGTCCGGCTGCAGCAGGACTGGTGCCACGGCGCCCCGTTCTACACCCTCGGCCCGCTGGTGACCGACATCGCTCCTGGCTACGACCACATCACCTCCGCCATCGGGGCCGCCGTCATCGCGATGCACGGCACGGCGATGCTGTGCTACGTCACCCCGAAGGAACACCTGGGCCTGCCGAACCGCGACGACGTCAAGACGGGCGTGGTCACGTACAAGATCGCCGCGCATGCCGCCGACGTCGCGAAGGGGCACCCGGGGGCCAGGATCCGGGACGACGCCCTGTCGAAGGCCCGGTTCGAGTTCCGCTGGCACGACCAGTTCGCGCTGTCGCTCGACCCGGACACCGCGATCGCGTACCACGACGAGACGCTGCCGGCGGAGCCGGCGAAGACCGCCCACTTCTGCTCGATGTGCGGGCCGAAGTTCTGCTCGATGCGGATCAGCCAGGACATCAGGGCCGCCCATGGTCTGAAGGAGAAGTCAGTGGAGTTCCGTGCCAGCGGCGGCCAGGTCTACCTGGACGTCACCGCGGCCGGGAAGCGGTGAGGGGCCGGTGGCCCTCCCCGGCGGTCCGTCGTCGCCCGGTGCCTTCCCCGACTACCGGCTGTACCTGGTCACCTCGGGCGCCGGCCCCGCCACCGTCGCAGCCGCGTCGGCCGCCGCGGCCGCGGGTGCGGGCGTCGTACAGGTCCGGGCGAAACAACTGTCCGCGCGGGACCTGCTGGACCTGGTGCTGCGGGTGGCCGACGGTGTGGCCTCGGCGAACCCGGCGACGCGCGTGCTCGTCGACGACCGGGCCGACGTCGCCCATGCCGCCATGCGACGCGGGGCGCACGTCCATGGCGTCCACCTCGGGCAGGACGACCTGCCGGTGCGCTCCGCCCGCGACCTCCTCGGGCCCGGCGCGCTGATCGGGCTGACGACAGGCACCCTGGACCTGGTGCGCGCCGCGAACGACGTGGCCGACGTCGTCGACTACCTCGGGGCCGGCCCGTACCGGCTCACCCCGACCAAGGACTCGGGCCGTCCACCCCTGGGCCTCGACGGCTACCCGCCGCTGGTGACAGCCAGCGAACTGCCGGTCGTGGCCATCGGCGACATCGGGCCGGGCGACGTCGCGGCCCTGCGCCGGACCGGGGTCGCGGGGGTCGCGGTGGTGCGGTGCGTCATGGACGCCGAGGACCCGGGCGCCCGGGCAGCGGCCCTCCTGGACGCCTGGGCCGATGGCGGCGTCGGCTAGCAGGGCCCGCCGGCGCGGACGAGGGGCGTCCGCGCCGGGTCAGGTCCGGATGTGGTCGCGGTAGACGGGCTGCAGGCCGCGATCCACGAGGACGCGATGGATCTCCGCCAGGCTGCGCGTGTCGGAGATCTCGAACTGCTCGTCGCCCTTCTCCTCGGCCGCGTGTCCGCCGACGCCGACGCTGACGCCCGCCGACATGCGGGTGGCGACCAGCCCGGCGACGTTGTCGCGGAACCCCGCCCGCTCCCGCGTCGAGATGGTGATCCCGGCGTACGGCAGGAGCAGGCGGTAGGCGAGCATGACCTGCAGCAGTTGCCGCTCCGTCACGTTGATCTCCACCCCGTCGTGGTTGATGTAGGGCCGCAACCGGGGCACCGACAAGGTGATCTCGGCGTGCGGATAGCGGCGCTGGATGGAGCGGGCATGCATGCCGACGGCGAAGGCATCTCGGCGGGCATCGCCCAACCCCAGCAGCGCCCCGAACGCGACGCCCCGCATGCCGCCTTTCAGGGCCCGCTCGGGTGCGTCGAACCGGTACGGGAACACCCGTTTGGGGCCGAACAGGTGCACCCGCGAATAGGTGTCGAGGTCGTAGGTCTCCTGGTAGACGGCCACGTAGTCCACGCCGCGGTCGTGCAGGTAGGCGTAGTCCTCGGTGTTGAGCGGCTGCACCTCGATGCCGACGACGGCGAAGTGGCGCGCCGCCTTCTCCGCCGCCTCGCCGATGAACCGCACGCCGGAACGCTGCTCGGACTCGCCGGTCAGCAGCAGCACCTCCTGGAGGCCGGTGGCGGCGATCTCCGCCAGCTCCGCCTCCATCTCCTCCGGCGTCAGCGACGCCCGGTGGATCCGGTTGGAGGCGCTGAACCCGCAGTAGGTGCACTCGTTCTGGCAGTAGTTGGCCAGGTACAGGGGCGTGAACATCGCGATCCCGTTGCCGTGGTGGCGGAGGGTCAGCTCCCGCGCCCTGGCCGCCATGGCCTCCAGGTGCGGGTCGGCGGCCGGCGACAGCAACGCGGCGAAGTCCTCGGTCGTCACCTCGTCCCGGGCGAGCGCGGCCCGCACGTCGGCCTCGCCGTAGTGGCCCGGATGGTATCCGGCGACCGCGGCCATCACCTCCGCCATCACCGGCGACTCCAGCGACTCCATGCCCGGGCGGTACGACATGGGGTCGCGCAGCGCGACGGCCATCAGTCCTCCAGGAATCCGGTGAGCGGGCTGGAGGCCTCCGCCCGGTCGAGGACGCGCCCCGGGCCTGCCAGGTGCCCGGCCCGGCCCGCCTCGACCGCCAGCCGGAACGCGGTCGCCATGCGCCCGACGTCCGCGGCCGTCGCGATGGCCGTGTTGCACATCACGGCGGCGGCACCCAGCTCGATGGCCTCGCACGCCTGAGAGGGGCGGCCGATGCCGGCGTCGACGATGATCGGCAGGTCGATCTCCTCGATCAGGATCCGGATGAACTCGCGCGCCACCAGGCCCTTGTTGCTGCCGATCGGGGCGCCCAGCGGCATCACGGCCGCCGCGCCCGCCGACACCAGGGCCCGGGCGACGACCAGGTCGGGATGCATGTAGGGCAGCACGACGAAGCCGTCGGCGGCGAGGATCTCGGTGGCGCGGACCGTCTCCGCGTTGTCCGGGAACAGGTACTTCGAGTCGTTGATCACCTCGACCTTCACGAAATCTCCGCAGCCCAGTTCCCGGGCCAGCCGCGCGATCCGGACGGCCTCGTCGGCTGTGCGGGCGCCCGAGGTGTTCGGCAGCAGCGTCACCGAACCGGGGATGTGGTCGAGGATGTCCTCGAGCCCCCCGGCGTTGGCGCGGCGCAGGGCGACGGTGACGATCTCGGCGCCGCCGTTGTCGACGACGGCGCGGATCAGCGGCAGCGAGAACTTGCCGGACCCCAGGATCAGCCGGGAACCGAAGCTGCGCCCACCCAGCGACCAATCCCCGACGGCGGTCGGGGCGAGCGTCGCGCTAGACATCGGCGTGTCCCAGCAGCAGCCGCAGCACCGTGTTGGCCTGATGGGCCGCGCACAGCTGCACGCGGGGCGCCATGAGGCCTCGACCCGCCGTCGCCCCGCTCTCCAGATCCCCGGAGAGGTACAGCCGGTCCAGGGCCCTCCTCGTCGTGATGGTGTTGGAGCTGCCGTAGCCGGCCATCCCGGAGCCCGACACCAGTGGCGTGTCGGGCACGTCGGCCAGCAGGCTGCTGACCAGCATCGCCTTCTGGTCGGCGAGGTCGAACGCCTCGCACACCACGTCGAATCCGGTGAGCAGGGTCGGTACGTTGTCAGGGGTGAGCTTCACGGTGACGATGTCCACCGTGGTCAGGGGGCTGATCGCTGTGAGCTGCTCCGCGAGCGCTTCGGTCTTCGGCATGCCGATGTGCCGCAGGAGGTAGTTCTGGCGGTTCAGGTTGCACATCTCGACGATGTCGAAGTCGATGAGGCGCAGGTGCCCCACACCCAGCCGGGTCAGCGCGAATGCGATGTGGGAGCCGAGCCCGCCGAGGCCGGCGATCGCGACGCGGGCCCGGGCGAGCCGCTCGTACACGTCGCAGCCGTGGCGGTCGATGAGCCCCTCGACATAGGCGTCCCGGACGGCGGTGGCGCCCATCTACCCGCCCCCGACGAACGCGACGACCTCGACGATGTCGTCGTGGCCGACGCGCACCGAGTCGTACCTGGCCCGGGGCACGATCTGCCCGCCGAGCTCCACCGCGACCCTGTGCACGTCGAATCCCCGACTGGTCAGCAGGTCGAGCAGGGACTGGCCGGCGGCTCCTGGGATCTCCTCACCGTTCACCCGCACAGCTACACCTCCTTCGCCGGGCGAGCCGGCGTCCGTGGACGGCGCTCGACCCCTGTGGGCGGAGCGCTCGGCCTGCCGACAGGGCATGGCCGATGACGAGGGGTGAGAAATCACACGACGTCCCTTCGCCAGTGCTAACTGGATCAGGTTCAACGGGTGTGATCTCAGCCGACAGTGACCTAGCGTCACGGCGGCACCCCGCGTCCGAGGGTCACGCTAGTGCAACTCGCAGGTGGGGCACAATCCTCCGTGCAAGACTGACGCCCATGGAGTTCACCTCGCTCTACCGGCACGGGTTCGCGCGGGTCGCGGCCTGCACGCTCCCGGTCACCCTGGCCGACCCGTCGGCCAACGCGCACGCGATCGCGGTGGAGGCCAGGGCCTGCCACGACGACGGGGTGGCGGTCGCGGTGTTCCCGGAGCTGTCGCTCTCGGGCTACGCCATCGACGACCTCCTGCTGCAGGACGTACTGCTCGACGCGGTGGACCGCGCCGTCGTCGAACTGGCGGACGCGACGGCGGACCTCCTGCCGCTGCTCGTGGTGGGCGCGCCCCTGCGCGCGGGCAACAGGCTCTACAACTGCGCGGTGGTGATCCACCGCGGGCACGTGCTCGGCGTGGTGCCCAAGGCGTACCTCCCCAACTATCGCGAGTTCTACGAGAAGCGTTGGTTCGCCGACGGTGCGGACCTGGACCTCGGCACGCTCCACCGTCCCGGCTGGCCCGCCGAGTTCGGCGAGGTGCCGTTCGGCACCGATCTGCTGTTCGACGCGCGCGACGTGCCCGGCCTCACGGTGCACGTGGAGGTGTGCGAGGACATGTGGGTGCCGGTGCCTCCGTCGTCTCTGGCGTCGCTGGCCGGTGCGACGGTGCAACTCAACCTCTCCGCCTCCCCCATCACCGTGGGCCGCGCCGAGGACCGGCACCTGCTGGCCCGCTCGTCGAGTGCCCGCAACAACTCCGCCTATCTGTACGCCGCGGCCAGCTTCGGCGAATCCACCACGGACCTGTCCTGGGACGGCATGACGATGGTCTACGAGATGGGCGATCTCCTCGGCCAGACCGAACGCTTCCCGCACGCGGCCCAGCGCACCGTCGTCGACCTGGACCTGGACCGCCTTCGTCAGGAGCGCATCCGTCAGGGCTCGTTCGAGGACAACCGGCGCGCGGTGGGGGTGGGGGAGTACCGGAGCATCGAGTTCGCGGTCCGGCCACCCTCGGGGGATCTGGGGCTGCGCCGCCCGCACGACCGCTTCCCGTTCGTGCCCGACGACCCGGCCCGCTTGAATCACGACTGCTACGAGGCCTACAACATCCAGGTCTCAGGGCTCGAGCGGCGCATGAAGGCCATCGGCGGGGGCGATGCGTCGAAGGCGCCGAAGATCGTGATCGGCGTGAGCGGGGGCCTGGATTCCACGCACGCGTTGATCGTCGCGGCCAAGGCGTGCGACAGGCTGTCGCTGCCGCGCACCCACATCCTGGCGTTCACGCTGCCCGGCTTCGCCACGTCGTCGCACACGAAGAACAACGCCACGCTGCTGGCCGAGGCGTTGGGCGTCACGTTCGAGACGGTGGACATCACGCCCATGGCCACCCAGCTGCTCAAGGACCTCGGCCACCCGGCCGGCGACGGGCAGCCCGTCTACGACGTCACGTTCGAGAACGTGCAGGCAGGCATAAGGACGGACTTTCTCTTCCGCGCCGCCAACCAGCGCGGCGGGATCGTGCTGGGCACCGGAGACCTGTCCGAGCTCGCGCTCGGCTGGTGCACCTACGGGGTGGGTGATCAGATGAGCCACTACGCCGTGAACACCGGGGTGCCGAAGACGCTCATGCAGCACCTCATCCGCTGGGTGATCAACACCGGCCAGTTCGAGGAGACCGGCGTCAACGAGACGCTCGCCTCCATCCTCAACACCGAGATCTCACCCGAGCTGATCCCGGTGGGGGAGGGGCAGAAGCCGCAGTCGACGGAGGACTCCATCGGCCCCTACGCGCTGCACGACTTCACCCTCTTCGGCTTCCTGCGCCGCGGCTACCGGCCCAGCAAGATCGCGTTCATGGCGCACCACGCGTGGCGCGACATCGAAGCCGGCCACTGGCCCTCCGGCTACCCGGAGGCCGACCGGACGGCCTACGACCTGCCCACCATCAAGAAGTGGATGGCGGTGTTCCTGCGCCGCTTCTTCGGCAACCAGTTCAAGCGCTCCGCCATCCCGAACGGGCCCAAGGTGCTCTCCGGCGGCGCGCTCTCGCCGCGAGGTGACTGGCGGATGCCGTCGGACGTCTCGGCGACGGCGTGGCTAGCGGAGCTCAAGGACAACGTCCCCGACTGACAAGGAGATTCGCATGAAGGACCTGACCATCCTGCACAATCCGCGCTGCTCCACCTCGCGCGCCGGCCTGGAGGCCGCGGAGGCGTCGGGGCTGAGCCTGGAGGTGCGCAACTACCTCAAGGAGCCGCTCGACGAGGCCGCCTGGCTGGAGGTGCTGGAGATTCTCGACGCCGACCCCACGGACATGGTGCGCCGCGACAAGGCCTTCGACGAGCTGGGCCTGAGCGACGACGACGTGGCCAGCGCCGACCAGGTGGCGCGGGTGCTGGCGGAGAACCCCGCGCTCGCCCAGCGGCCGGTCCTCATCCGCCGCGGCGGCGCCCGCCCGCGGGCGATCATCGGGCGCCCGAAGACGGCGGTCGCCCCCTTCCTGTCCTCCGCCGGCTGACCCGAAGGCCAACCGTCGGCCGGGGTTGTCGGCGTGGGCCGTCGACGAGCCGGGTGCCCCCCATGTTCACCAGGCTCGCCGACGGCGGCTCAGGGGTACGTCACCCGTGCGGGCGCGGGTCGAAGGGTTGGTCGGTCGCCGCGGCCGCCAGCTCGGGCTCAGCGGGACCTGCGCCGTCGTCCGGTTCGCCGCCGGGGGTGCGGCGGGTCCGCCGCGCGAGGAGCAGGATGAGCGACGACCCCGCTACGTGTGCCGCGACCCCGAAGCCCAGGATGACGAGCAGCGACTCCACCCGCCGGTCCGTGATCTGCCAGCGGCCGAGTTCGTAGGCGCTCGCAGTGGCCGCCGCCTGAGACTCGAGCAGCTGAGCCTGGCCGAGCAGTAGCGAGTCGTTCTGCCGGCCGATGATCTCGAGCATGTCGTTGGTGTACCAACCGTTGACCACCTGCTGCTTCGGGGCGCTGTCGGCTGTGTACTCGCGCAGTTGCTTCAGGGAGGCCGCGCCGTTGAAGTCGCCGACGAAGTCGGGCAGGGCGGCTGTCCGGGTCTGATCGGGCGCCTCCGGAAGGGCCGGGAACGGCTGCCTGACCAGCACGATCAGCGCGACGAGCACAGCGGCCCAGACGATGGCCCGGTAGGCATGCAGAGCGGCCGGTTCAGGGCGTGGGGCCACCGTCGGTGCCGAGTGAGTATCTGGCATGTGGAGTCCTTCGGTCATGAGGTGCCGACGGTCCAGGCGCCGTCGGCCTTGATCAACAGCAGCGACGGTCCGGCCATCACGGGCACGCTGCCCTGGTAGGTGCCGATCTCGTTGATGAGCAGGCTGGGCCAGGTCCCGTCGGTCTGGTGGACGGCGAAGTTCGAGCTGCCGTCGTGGGTGACGGCCGCGACCGCGGCAGCCCCCTCGTACTTGAACACGGCGTCGCCGGTGCCGCTGAGCTGAGCGGTCGCGACGGGGGCATTGGTGATGGGATCGATCTGGACCGTCCAGGCGCCGTCGGCGGTGATCTGCAGCATCGCGCTCTCGGCGCCCATGAGGCCGTAGGAGACGACGCCCGAGTAGCTGCCGATCTCGTTGACGAGCAGGTCGCTCATCTGGTTGGAGGCGTCCAGGGTCTGGAGCACGAAGTTGGCGCTGCCCTGGTGCGTGGCCGTGACGAGCGCGGCCTCGGCCTCCGCCGGGAGCTGGATGACGGAGTCTCCGGTGCCGCTCTCGGAGATGGTGGCGAAGGTGCCGAAGCGTTCGGTGTACGGGTCGACGACGGGCTCGGTGATCTCCTCCGTCGGCGTGGCCGCGGCAGTGCTCGCCGGAGCGCTGGAGGCGCTCGGAGGGGCTGAGGCCGAAGCGGCCCGCTCAGTCGTCGCGGCGGACGCGGAGGTGGAGGCGGGGGCGGCCGCCGGGGCCGCCGTGTCGGCCGGTTCCGACAGGGCGCCGCCGATGCCGGCGAGCAGGACGAGGCCCGCGGGGATGAGCACGCGCTTCTTGCGGTACCACGGCCGGACGGGCGCCGGGGCGGGGCCGGTGGGTGGCTGCCACTGGGGGGTGGTGGTCATGGTTTCTCCTTCGGGTCGACGATGGTTCCACGGTCCCAGGGCTAGACGTTCTAGTCATGCGATGAGCCGATAAGGAGGGTTATCAGGAAGAGGCGCTCAAGATCGGCCGATCCCGCTAGGGTGGGCGACGAGGGGAGGGCGCAATGCTCATCACGGCTGCCGACGTGGCGATGATCGCCCGCGTCCGCCGCCCCGTCGTCACCATGTGGCGCAAGCGCTACACCGGCCCCGACGCGTTCCCGCCGGCCCAGGGCGGGCGCTTCGACGCCGATCTCGTCGTGAGTTGGCTCGCCGAGCACGGGCGAGGCAACAACCCCCAGCCCGAACGCGCGCTTCCGCTGCTCGGAATGCTGCTCGAGGCGCGCACGGATGTGGCGCGGGCCATGGAGCTGTCCGCCGTGCTCGCCTTCCGCGCCGCCTACGGCGAGGCCCTCGTCGAGGACCTCACCAGGGCAGGAGCACCAGACCGGGGAGTCCTGGAGGAGCTGGACAGCCTGCGTTGCTTCGGTCGCGAGGTCCGGGATCTGGGTGGCCGCCTCACGGAGACCGCAGCGGCCGTCGACGCCTTCCTGGACGAGCGCTTCGGCGCGGCCGACGCCATGGCCTGGCTGACCGACGACTGCCTCGTGCGGCACCTCCCGGCCGTCGCCTCTCTGTCGCTCTCGCGGCTGGCCGCCGGCCTCGTGGCCAGGGCCGCCGTCGCCCTGGCGGAGCTCTCCCCGCGCCCCGACCTCCTCGATGCCGCCGGTACCGGCTTCTCCTGGCTGCAGCAGCTCCCCCCGGAGTGGCCCGCCCCGGTGGGGATCGCGGTCGACGACTCGGCGGTCGGGCGCCACTCCCGCCGCGTCCTGCAGGTGGGGGAGTGGGATGCCCAAGCGGTGTCCGACGAGCGGGGATGGGCCCTCGCCGTCGACGCCGCGATCGACGCCGAGCCCGCAGAGCTGTTCGGCCGGGCCGCGCTGGGCGACGACGGCCAGGTCCGCCTGGTGCTCGGCCCCGCCAGGCTCCTCACCGATCCGGCCGGAGACGCGGCCGCCCGCGACGAACTCCTCCGCGATGGCGTGGTGCGCGCCGTCGTCAAGCTGCCGGCGGGATGCCGCCCCGTCCACCCGCGCGAGGCGCTGGCCCTGTGGCTGGTGGCGGAGCGCGACGAGCTGCCCTTCGAGCAGCACCGCACCTTCGTCGCCGACCTCACAGGCGTGGACCTGACCCCGCAGGTGGTCGCGGACCTCGTCGTCGACCTCACGGTGGCCGCGCAGGACCTCCCCGCCCAGCAGCATCGCGCGTGGCGGGTCCTGCGCCCAGCCCTCACCCGGCATCTCCTCGCCCGCGGCGGCTCGCTCGTCGCCACGTCCCAGGCGCCGCTCGGACGGCCCACGATGACACTGACGCCCGAGGAGCTGCAGGCCCGCGCCGCGGCGGTGGGTCTCGGCCCGCTGTGGCTCACGCCCGGCCCTGGACGGGCCGCGTCCGGGACCACGGCGCAGGTTGGCCTCGCCGACGGTTGGCTCAAGCTCCTCCCCGGCTCCAGGCTCGGCCCCGATCAGCTCGGCGACGGCGACCTCACCGTCTGGACCGTCGACGCCGGACGCCTCTCCCGGACCGCGACGGTGGACCGGCTGACCGCCCTCGCCCGTCCCCGCACCTGGCTCACCCAGCCGGGCGACGTGATCCTCGGCCCGGGACCCAGCGCCGTCGTCGACACCCACGGCGGCTCCCTCGTCGCCACCCCTGCCCGGGCCCTGCGCCTCACCGCCGACGCGCCCGTGACCTCGCAGCAGCTCGCCCGCGCCGTCGCCACCGCACCGCGCGGCACCAAGCCGCCCCAGTGGCGGCTCACCCCGCTCGATCCCGCCCAGCGCGCCGCCCTGTCCGCGGCGGCTGACAGGATTGGGCAGCGTCGGGCAGAGCTCACCGCCCAGCTCGACGCCCTCAACTCGTTCGAGGACGCCCTCCTCGACGCCTGCGAGACCACCACCCTCACCCTGGAGACCCGCTGACCATGGCCAGAACACCCGCCGCCCCCGCCGCGCCCAGCACCGCGAAGGAGCTCAAAGACCTGCTGTGGAAGTCGGCCGACAAGCTGCGCGGCTCGCTGGACGCCAGCCAGTACAAGGACATCGTGCTGGGGCTGGTGTTCCTCAAGTACGTCTCCGACGCGTTCGAGGAGCGCCGCGAGCAGATCCGCGAGGAACTGATCATCGAGGGCTACGACGAGGCCACCGTCGCCGAGACGCTGGAGGACCGCGACGAGTACACCGGCTCGCAGGTGTTCTGGGTGCCGCAGGAGGCCCGGTGGTCCTACCTCGCCGCGCACGCCAAGGGCACGCCGGACAAGTCCACCGGCGAGCTCGTCGACGACGCCATGCGCCGCCTCATGGAGGAAAACAAGTCGCTGGCAGGGACGCTGCCCATGGTGTTCAACCGGTCCAGCGTGGACATGCGCCGCCTCTCGGAGCTGATCGACCTGCTCAACGGCGCCCGCTTCACCGGCGCCGGCGCCACCAAGGCCCGCGACCTCCTGGGCGAGGTCTACGAGTACTTCCTGGAGAAGTTCGCCCGCGCCGAGGGCAAGCGCGGCGGCGAGTTCTACACCCCCGCCGGCGTGGTGCGGGTGCTCGTCGAGGTGCTACGGCCGACGTCGGGCCGCGTCTACGACCCCTGCTGCGGTTCCGGCGGCATGTTCGTGCAGGCGGAGAAGTTCCTCGAGTCGCACCATCGCTCGCCGGGCAGCATCTCCGTCTATGGGCAGGAGCTCAACGAGCGCACCTGGCGGATGGCGAAGATGAACCTGGCCATCCACGGCATCCTGGGCAACCTGGGCCCCACCTGGGGCGACACCTTCGCCCGCGACCTCCACCCGGACCTCAAGGCCGACGTGGTCATGGCCAATCCGCCGTTCAACATCAAGGACTGGGCGCGCCGCGAGGACGACGCCCGCTGGGCCTACGGCGTCCCACCGGCCGGGAACGCCAACTACGCCTGGCTCCAGCACATCCTCAGCAAGCTCACCCCCGACGGTCAGGCCGGCGTGGTGATGGCCAACGGCTCGATGTCGTCCAACAGCGGCGGCGAGGGCCAGATCCGCGCCGAGATGGTGGAGGCGGACGTGGTGAGCTGCATGGTGGCGCTGCCCACGCAGCTGTTCCGCTCCACCGGCATCCCCGTGTGCGTGTGGTTCCTGGCCAAGAACAAGGGCGCCACCGGCGAGGCGACGACGGACCGCCGCGGCCAGACGCTGTTCATCGACGCCCGCAGCCTCGGGCACATGGTCGACCGCGCCGAGCGCGCCCTGAGCGACGACGACATCGCCAGGATCGCAGGCACCTTCGCCGCCTGGCGCGGCATCGAGGGCGAGTACGACGACGTGCCCGGCTTCTGCCGCTCCGTCCCGACGGCGGAGATCAAGGCCGCCGGGTACGCGCTGACCCCCGGCCGCTACGTCGGCACCGCGGCGGTCGAAGCCGACGGCGAACCCCTCGACGAGAAGATCGAGCGCCTGACCAAGGAGCTGTTCGAAGCGATGGACCAGTCCGCCCGCCTCGACGCCGTCGTCCGCGAGCAGCTGGGACGGCTGCGGTGAGAACCACTTTGAACCAGCTGGCGGCTCGTAGCGTCCTTGAGTTCAGCGACGGGTACCGCACTCGCAAGGACGAGCTCGACCAGACGGGCTTTCGTATTGTCCGTGCCGGCGATCTTCACTCCGGCCGCGCGCACTTCGATGGTCCGGACTTCGTGAGCGCAACCATGGCTAGAGGAATCGGGCGAAAGGCGGTGCAGCCCGGCGACGTCGCACTCACCACCAAGGGGACGGTCGGGCGCGCTGCGCTGGTTGGCGATGTCCCCGAGCCAGCTGTGTACAGCCCCCAGATCTGCTATTTCCGTGTGCTGGATGACAGCGTTCTGAACTCTCAGTTCCTGCTCTGCTGGTTTCGGAGCGAGGGGTTCTGGTCGCAGGCCTCCTACTTGATGTCTGCCACAGACATGGCTCCCTACCTGAGTCTCAAGGACATCGGGAACCTTGATGTCGACCTTCCAGACCTCGCCACCCAAACCGCCATCGCCGACGTCCTGGGAGCGCTGGACGACAAGATCGCCGCCAACGAGCGGGTGCTTGACCAGAACCTCCGACTGCGCAGCGGCATCTTCGAGTCCCTAGCCAAACCCTTATCGGTACCCATGAGTAACCTGGCTCGCTTCGTCAACGGTCGCAACTTCACCAAGGACGCCACGAGCAGCGGCCGGCCGGTGATCCGCATCGCGGAGTTGAACAACGGGGTCACCGGATCCACAGTGTGGAATGACGTCGAGGCCAGTGACGACAACGTGGCGAGTGCCGGCGACATCCTGTTTGCATGGTCCGGCTCGTTGACGGTGACGCGGTGGAGCGGAGCCGAGGGACTCGTCAATCAGCACATCTTCAAGGTGTTGCCAAACGGGCTGCCTGACTGGCTGGTGTATCACCTGCTGCTGGCGAAGCTCGCGGACTACAAGTCCATCGCGGCCGACAAAGCCACCACCATGGGGCACATCCAGAGGGGCCACCTTGATGAGCCTGTCCCAACCCCGACCCTCGAGGGGGCTGCAAGGGTCGACCGCACGATGTCTGCTTTGTGGTCAGCCGAGCTCAGTCTGCGGAGCGAGAACAGCCGCCTCGCCGCGACCCGCGACGCCCTCCTCCCTGAGCTCATGTCCGGGCGGCTCGCTGTCAAGAGCATTTGACAGCGGTGCTAGCGTGTAACGTAAAAGGTTACAGATCGTGAGGATTCGTTGTTCGTCGAACCAGCTCCAGAAGGAGTGCAGCGACGAGCGAAAGATGAAGCGGAAACGCGGGTCGGTGGCTCCGAAACTGAGGCTGCGAATCAACGCTTTGAGTGCGGCAATGTCGTTGGAGGATCTGCAGACGTTGGATCCACTTGGCCGGTGGCACCCGTTGACGGCCAATCGCACTGGTCAATGGGCCGGGGACCTCAGTCGCAACTGGCGGCTCATCGTCGAGGATGACGGCGTCGAGGGCGGAGAGGTTTCGGTCATGGTGATCGAGATCCGGGACTACCACTAGAGGGGAGGGGACGTGGACAGGAACTATGCGGTTGCGCCGGGGGAGTACCTCGCCGAGTGGCTGGACGACGAGCACTTCACCCAGCAACAGCTGGCCGACAGGCTGGGGTGGAGCCGGAAGCGGGTGAACGAGATCGTCGGGGGCCGCGCCCCGATCTCCGCGGAGGCGGCCATCCAGCTGGAGCGGGTCACCGGCATCCCCGCGGACTCGTGGCTGCGCTTCGAGGCCGCCTACCGGGCCGACCTCGCCCGGCTGCACGACGCCGAGCAGCTTCAGGCGGACGTCGACGTGGTCGATGCGCGCGTGGCAACGTACCTGCGATCGCTCGGAGTCACGACGGCGACGGCCAGGAGCAAGACGCAGCTCGTGGCCGACTTCCTGCGCTTCCATCGCTGCGGCACGGTCGCCGCCTACCGGGAGCTGATGGCGGATCAGTTCCGGGGCGAGTTCCAGCTCGCGGCTCTGAAGGAGTCCACGGACGCCGTTGATCACGGGCTGTTGATGGCCTGGCTCCGCGCTGGCGAGCTGACCCCCGAGTACGAGGCTGCCCGCACGCTGGCCTACGACGAGGAGGGCCTGCGAGCGCTGCTCCCCGAGCTGCGCCGCCGTGTCGCCACGCCCGACGAGCACATGATCAACGATGTGAGCGCCCTGCTCCGGACCATTGGCGTCACGCTCCAACTCGTCGAGCCGCCAGCCAGCTTCCCGCTGCACGGCGTCACCCGCTGGATCGACGGCCGGCACCCGTTGATCCAGCAGACCGGCCGACGAGGCAAGGACGGCTTCATCATCTGGACGCTGTTCCACGAGCTGGGCCACATCCTGAACGACCCCCGCGGCGAGATCCATCTGGAGTTCACCTCGTCGAAGACACGGAACTCGCACGCGGAGAAGCAGGCCAACCGTTTTGCGATGGAGACGCTGTTCGGCGAGTCCGGGCTCGAGCCCTTCGATGGACTCGAGCGCGACGGCGATATCCGTCGCGTGGCGCAGGAGGTAGGAATCTCCCCCGGGCTCGCGGTGTTTCAGATGCACCGGAGCCGGCTGCTCGACTACAACCGCGGCAACAAGCTCTGCGTCGATCTACGCGCCTGACCGGACCTCGCGCTCACTCGGCCTAACGCTGCTAAGCAGATGGGGATCGTTGTCAGTGAAGTGCGAGTGTGTCCTCACTGATCGAGACTGAAACACACTGAAGGACACTGACGGTTTGAGTCGACGAGAGTGAAAAGTAGAAACTCTCACCGTTGTCAGCGTTGCGCGTTGTGAAAGCTCGGTTTACAGAAGAAGAAACACTGCGACTCTGGAAGACTGCAAAACTTGAAAATCTAAGTCTTGTGTCGTATGTTTCAACTGTGAAGTGGGACAGCGCGAGTCTCCAAGATGCCATCATCGGGCTTCGGGAGCGGCGAGGCGACAGCGCGGAGATTGAAGTAAAGTCAGCCGCCGGCGGTGCTCCAACGCTGGGGCCAACCCTGTGTGCCTTCGCCAACATGCCCGAAGGAGGAACAATCATCCTCGGGCTCGATGAGGCGGCAGGTTTCGTGCCAGTGGATCTGACGAGCGTCGCCGCCCTCGAACAGGCGGTCTCCGATCAGGCGAGAACCAGCGTCGTCCCGCCCCTGCGTTGCGAGTTCCAGACTTTTCGGGTGTCGGGCAAGCCCGTGCTCGTCGTCGAGGTGACGGGCCTGCCACTCGACCAGCGGCCGGCGCGCCACGGCGGCAAGGCGTATCTTCGCCAGACTGATGGTGATTACGTGATGAGCGAGCAGGAACTCGCCCAACTCGAGCTGGCCAAGACCCAGGCCAAGCAGCCCACCCATCCTGACCGCCAGCCGGTTCCCGGCTCATCGGCCGACGACCTTGACGGCGGACTGGTCGCCTCGTATCTGGCCGCCGCGCGCGCGGCGTCGCGTCGCTATGCGGCAGCCACTGATGAACAGATCCTCCTTCACACGGGCGTGACGACGCGTTCGGGCGAGGTCAGCCTGGCCGGTCTCTATGCCATGGGTCAGTTCCCCCAGTCGGGTTCGCCGAGCCTTGGAATTACCGCCGCCGTTGTGCCGCCGCGTGATTCGGATGGTCCCCGCACTCGAGACCTGGTTCACCTCATCGGGCCCATACCCGACCTGCTGGACGAGGCCATGGCTTGGGTGCTACGCAACACTCGCACCACCATGGGCTACGACGACAGGGGCCATGGCGTCGACCGCTCAGAACTTCCGATGAGAGCCGTGCGTGAGATCGTTGCCAACGCCCTCGTGCATAGGAACCTGCATCCCATCACCGACTCGAAGCGGGTGGAGATCCGGCTCCTCAACGATCAACTGGTCATCACGAGCCCAGGAGGTCTCTGGGGCGTCTCGGAGAGCCAACTCGGGCGCCCAGGCGCGAAGAGCGCCGTCAACCCGGTTCTCTACGAGATCTGCAAGTTCGTACGCATGGCTGACGCGAGTCGAGTCATCGAAGGGGAGGGGGGCGGGATCCGCGAGGCGATTCAGGCCCTCACTGCCGCAGGACTCCGTCCGCCACGGTTCATCGACAACGGGCTCCAGTTTACCGTCATCATCTCCAGGCACACCCTGGTGGAGGACGCGGATCTGGTGTGGCTACAGGACGTCGCCGACGATGTGGACCTCTCGAGCGAAGAACGGGCCGTCCTTGTGTCGATGAAGCACGGGGGAGTCTGGAGCAACGTCCGCGTCCGGCAGGAATTCGCACCGATCGACTCGACGGCTGCCCGTAAGCTGTTGCAGCGGCTCGTCGAGGCCGGGCTTGCGGTGGCCGACGGCGAACGTCGGCAGACGTCTTATCGAATCTCACCCTCGCTGGCCTCCTCTGCGCAGGAGGAAGTGGAGGTGTTGGAAACGGCTCCTTCAAGGCCGCCACGCCTCGACGATACGGGCGCTCCTCGGCCACGCGTCAAGCATTCAGACGCGATTCTTGGCGCGATGGAGCGTGCGGCGACGCTCCACGAGCTCGTCGAGGCTACCGGCCTCACTGAAGGGCAGGTTCGGTACGCACTGAAGAGGCTCATCGGGAGCGGGGACGTCGCGATGATCGGTTCCCAAGGAGTACGCGATACCCACTATGAGCGCTCGGGTGGCGTCCACTAGTCGGCAACAACGACGTTCGCCCTCGCTGCACAGCAGTGAGGGCTCACTGAACAACTGTGACGTGCAGTGAAGCACCAGTGAGGTCAGTCAGCAGTCGCCGCGAGGCGGCTGCTGATGTGCTGATGCAGGTCGTCGATATACGCAGGAAGCCGCATAGATCGGAGCGAGAACGAACCACACTCTGGCTCGCACCAGACAAATACCTCGGTGTCAGGGGCCTGAATGCCCTCTAGAAGTGCAAGAGCTTCGGCGTCGCGCCCGAGGAGGTGGCGCACGAACGCGCGGTTGGCGGTGTTGAGCGCCGGCTGTCTCAACGGAAGGTGCGACGCCCGATCCAGCGGGCCGATCGCCTGAGCCGCGCTCTGAGGGATCAGGCAGAAGCCCAGGTTGTTGAGCGCCTCTCCGTCCGCTGGGTTCATGAAGGCCAAAGCGGTGAAGATATCAGCCGCCTCTTCGGGTCTGCCCTCCTGTAGGTGGCGGACAGCCTTGTGGACGAACTGCTCACTGCTGAGGTCGCGCGATTGGGGGAAGGTCTGAGGCGTAGACTCGGCCAGACGGTCCAGGGCCACGGTGGCCACCTCGGTGGGATCGATGGTCCTCGCGGCCAGAACGCGATCCCCACACTGCGTGGTGATGCGGCCGCGGGAAAGACCCCACTCCATGACCAGGCTGCTCGTGGTCCAATCGGACACATGGGTCACGGTGAACCTCTCCCACAGCCAGAGCGCCTCCGGCTCAGGCAGAGTGGGTGGAACGCTGCTGAACAGAGCTTCCGCGGGGGCGTTCCACGCCAGAAACCCCTGCAAGTCAGTCTCGACCAACCGAGCGAGCCACTCTGTCGCATGCGTGGCGTACCACTTGCGGTAGTCATCAGGGCGCTTTTTCTGTGCCAGGTGTGAGTCCCACAGTTGCCGCCAAGGATCCGAGGCGGGTAGGTCTGGGGCCATCTCCGTGATGACGTCAGCGACTGTGGGTGAGATACCGACGCGCAGGATGGCGACAACGTCAAGTCCGCGCCGCGTTAGCTCACGCCAGATGTCGTAGAAGCCGTCTTCCGACGCTGTGCGGACGCCGGGTGGCGTGGCCGCATACCTGCGGAGCCTGAGAAGCAGGGAGGAGGTGTTTGCACTGGCCACTGGCGATTCGAGGTCACGGAGCATGGCCTCAGTGGCGTCGAAGAGGGACGCACCCGAGGCAATCTCGATGGGCCGCGATACGCCGGTCATGACTAGGCCTCCGAGCACGGTGACAGAGGTTGTCGGCCTCGCCACCCCCCTCTCCCGCAGGGCTTGACGGCACTCCTCGCCGCACGTGGGGCCCTGGGGCCCAACTCGGTAGTACGGGCACGACGGCGTCAGGGTCGGAATGGTGCACGAGTCGCTGTAGGCCGTGAGCGCCCGACTGATCAGTTCACCTTCTAGCGAAGACCGTTCCCCCATGGATGCAGCCTAGATCAGTCGGGGTGCGGGCCGATGGTGACGATCGTGATGCTGCCTTCGCCTGGGCCGTACTTCCAGAAGATGCGCCACGCGCCCGGAGTGTGGTTCTCCACATACGACTCCCACAAGTCCGACCCGTCCACGGACTTGACGGATTGGTACTTGTGGGAATTGAGACCCGGGTGACGAGGATTCTGCTCCAGGAGCCCAAGTGTCTTGCGCACCTTCTTCAGCTTCACCTTGTGGTTCGGTGATTCGAGATCCTTCAGGATCTTGCTCGCCTCCGGGGTAAACCTCAACTCCACGGGATCAGTCCTCGCCGTCCTCATCGTCAGCGTACTGGGCGAAGCTGCCGAGGCTCTCGGTCTCGCCCGCTGCCGCCTCCGCCAAGCCACGTGCCAGGGACTCGCGCAGCATCTGGTTCTCCCACACGATCAGTTCGCGGCGCGGGATCGAGACCAAGGGGGTCAACAGGATCTGTCCCTCATCGTTGACCGCTACGGCGTAGCGGTCGTCCTTGCGGACGCCGGTCTTGCCCATGGGCAGGCGTCCGCGTTCGTCAGCGAGTGCTTCACCGACGCTCTTGAATACGTCCGTGTTCATGTGAGTCCTCCCGTCCGCGAGAAAGTTAACACTCGACCCGCGGTTACATTGCCCCATGGGGGCATTGCCCACATTACGCCTGTCTGATGGAGTGTTCAAGTCGGAACAGAAGTCTGTAGCTACCCAACCTGCTGTGTCGTGGATCAGGTCCTGGGGGCGACGTGATTACGCGGGCAGCACGAACAGGTACATCAAGAGGTAGTGGAGGAACGCCGCCACGGCCACGAGCACGTGCCAGATCTCGTGAAAGCCGAAGGTGCCGGGCCACGGGTTCGGCCGCTCGATCACGTAGATTACGAATCCCGCGCTATATACCAGGCCGCCCGCTCCCAGGAGGATCAGTGCCTCCAGCGGGAGCGAGACGTCCGCGCCCATCAGCACCACCGTCATCCAGCCCAGCGTGATGTACAGGGTGTTGGTGACGTATTTCGGGAGCCGTCGCCACACCGAGCGCAGCACGATCCCCAGGATCGCGATGGTCCACACCGCGCCGAACACCGCCCACCCGTAGACGCTGCGGAAGAGCACCAGCACGAGGGGGGTGACCGTGCCGGCGATGAGGGTGAAGACCGACGCGTAGTCGAGCGTCCGTAGCGCCTCGTTGATTCGGGGGCCGCGATCGAGCCCGTGGTGGAGCGTGCTCGCCGCGAAGAGGGTCATGAGGGACAGGCCATAGATGCTGAAGCCGACGATCTTCCACGGGTCTCCCTGCGCGATGGCCTGGGAGACCAGCAGGACCGTCCCGAGGACCGAGAAGCAGAAGGCCACCAGGTGCGAGAGGGTGTTGAACCGCTCGTCGGTCACGTGGACGCTGCCGTCCCTGCTTCTGATAGCGCTGTTCACAAGCCGCCTTCCGCCGTGTGGCCGTGCGTGAGGGGGGTCCCGTCCTGACGCAGTTTACCGGGGCGAAACTGTCGTACCTGCGCCGTAGCGTCGGCGTCAGGAGTCGACACTCAGGTCGGCTCGCGAACGGTAGGAGGTCCTCGTAGGGTGGAGGATTCTCGGTCGGCGGCCAGGCGCGCGGCGCGTGACAGCGGAGTTCTTCCACGCCATGGGTCGGCCCGTGAAAAGCCGCCGTGCACAATCCATGAGATGCGTCACGGCTGTGCAAGCCGTTCGTCAATCAAGCAACGCGATATCGAGGTCGTAGGCCAGGACGACCGCCCGGGCGAGCTCGGCCTCCTGCCCGCGGGTCAGAAACCCGACGGTGCGCCCGAGTAGCTTACTCGGAACGGTGACGACGTTGTCGAGGGAGATTACGCCGTCGTGGTCGAGGCCGTTGGCAAGGCCGACCGGGACTTCGCTGGACAGGCCCTTGACGGTGGAGGTGATCGGCGCGATCGTGACTTTCGTCATGGCCGCCCGCGCGGCCTCGCGAGTCAGAACGACTGCTGGCCGTGTCTTGTCGAGCCGGACCAGGCAGATCTCACGCACGGGTCAGTCCTCGACGGTGGTGTGTGTGACGGACCAGTTGACCAGCTCGTCGAGCTCCTCAGTGGTGCCCCGCTCGCGCAGGATGGCGGCGTCGTCCTCGGCAACCTGACGGCGCATCTCGCGCTCGAGGGCGCGAGCCACCAGTGCTGCTCGGCTGGGAGCGTTGCCGGCGGCCACGGACTTGTCCAGGAAGGCCACCATGTCGTCGGGGAGTCGGATCGCGATCTGCGTGCTCATGTCACCATCATACCGGAGTGGGTCCCATAGTGGGATGCATGCCATTCTTGCTCAACCTGGATAACGGGCGTTCTCGCACGCCGCGTCGGATGCGGACAGACATGCGGGCAGACTAGGGCTCATGCTCGAAGACGACCTCGAACTCCTCGCCCACGACTACCTGGGCGAGCTCGGGTGGCGTCCGGTTCACGGCTCCGAGCTCAACGCCCGCCGCGGGTCGGCCGCGGACCCGGTCCTCGTCGTCGACTTCCGCGCGGCGCTGGCCCGGCTCAACCCGGCGGTGCCCGCGACACTGCTGGACCAGGCCGTCACAGAGATCCTCTCGCCGGCGTCGCAGGACGCCGCCTCGGAGAACCTGCGCCTCCACGAGCTCATGGTGCACGGCTACCGCGGGGTCAGCTGGCTGGAGCCCGACGGCACCGAGCGCACGCCCACGCTGCGGCTGATCGACCCCGACCCGTCGGCCAACGACTGGCTGGCCGCTCGCCAGGTGATCGTCCGCGACCGCGACGCCCACCGTCGCTTCGACCTCGTCCTCTACTGCAACGGCCTCCCCGTCGGCATCGTCGAGCTGAAGAACGCCGGTGACCAGTCCGCCACCGTCGCGACGGCGCACGCCCAGCTCGCCACCTACCTGCGCGAGTTCCCGATGGCCTTCCGCGCGTGCGTGGTCACGCTCCTCAGCGACGGCGTGGTGGCCAAGTACGGCAACCCGTTCGCCCCGCTCAACCACTACGCCGAGTGGAACGTCGACGACGACGGCCTCCCGCTCGCCGACCAGGCGCCCGCGCTCGAATCGCTGCTCGACGGCGTGGCCAACCTGGAGCGCTTCGGCCAGCTGATGCGCAACTTCACCGCCTTCGCGGAGGGGGAGGGCCGCATCCTCAAGCGCACCGCCAAACCGCACCAGTACTTCGCCGTCACCAAAGCCGTCGGCCGCACAGTCCAAGCCGTCGAGAGCGACGGCAAGGCCGGCGTCGTGTGGCACACGCAAGGCTCCGGCAAGTCGCTGGAGATGGAGTTCTACACCAACCTCCTCCTGCGCACCCCCCGGCTGCAGAACCCCACCGTCGTGGTGGTCACCGACCGCACCGAGCTCGACGGTCAGCTCTTCGACGGCTTCGCCGCCTCCAAGCTGTTCCCCGAGAAGCCGGAGCAGGTCTACACCCGCGAGGCTTTGCGCACCGCGCTCACCGAGCGCAACTCCGGCGGCATCCTGTTCACCACCCTGCAGAAGTTCGGCCGCACCCAGCAGGAGCGCGAGGCCGGGCGCGAGCACCCGCTGCTGTCGGGGCGCCGCAACATCGTGGTCATCGTCGACGAGGCGCACCGCAGCCACTACGACGACCTCGACGGCTACGCCCGCCACCTCGCCGACGCCCTCCCCAACGCCACGCTCATCGCGTTCACCGGCACGCCCATCAGCTTCACCGACCGCAACACGCGTGAGGTGTTCGGCGACTACATCGACATCTACGACCTCACCCGAGCCGTCGCCGACGGCGCCACGGTGCCCGTCTACTACGAGCCGCGGCTCGTCACCGTCGGGTTCGACGACGGCGTCACCGCCGAGCAGCTCGACGCGGCAGCCGACGAGCTCACCCGCGACCTCGACGAGACCGAGCGCGAGCAGGTCGAGCGGTCCGTGGCAGTCATCAACTCCATCTACGGCGCGCCCGAGCGGCTGCGCACGCTGGCGGCGGACATCGTCGAGCACTGGGAGAAGCGCCGGGCCCGGATGTACCCGGAGATCGAGGGGCCGGGCAAGGGCCTCATCGTGTGCGCGACCCGCGAGATTGCAGCCAACCTGTACTCGGCCATCGTCGCGCTGCGGCCGGACTGGCACTCGGATGCCATCGACGGCGGCCGCATCAAGGTGGTCTACTCGGGCACCGCTTCGGACCAGCCCCCGATTAGCGACCACGTCCGCCGCGAGTCCGAGAACAAGGTGATCAAGAAGCGGCTCGCCACCGCCGAGGACCCGCTGGAGCTGGTCATCGTCAAGGACATGATGCTTACCGGCTACGACTCGCCGCCGCTGCACACCCTCTACCTCGACCGCCCACTCAAGGGCGCCCTGCTCATGCAGACCCTCGCCCGGGTCAACCGGACGTTCCGGGGCAAGTCCGCCGGCCTGCTGGTGGCCTACGCGCCGCTCACCGACAACCTCGCCCACGCGCTTGCCGAGTACACCCTCTCCGACCAGCGCGAACGCCCGATGGGTCGCGACGTGGGCGAGGCCGTCGAGCTGGCGCGGGCGCTCGTGGACCAGCTCCGCGAGCTCGTCCGCCCGGTGAACTGGCGCGCCAAGCTCGGCACGCCCCGCGGCTGGATGGACGCCGCCCGTCTGTTGACCGCCTGGCTGCGGGACCCGCGGAACCCGGGCAACCGCGTCGAAGAGGGGCACGCGACGCTCACCGACCGCTACCGGCACCTCACCACTCAGCTCGGCCGCGCCTGGGCGCTGTCGGCGGGAGCGGAGAATCTGGCCGACATCGCCGACGAAGTCCGGTTCTACGTGGAGGTCCGGGCCTGGGTGGCGAAGCTGGACGCCGCCGAGCGGGAGGCCACCGGGCGGCCGGTGCCGGAGGAGGTGGCGCGGGCGCTGCTCGCCGTCGTCGAGGACTCCACCGACTCGCGCGACGTCATCGACATCTACCAGATGGCGCAGATCACCCCGCCCGACTTCGACCACCTGGCACCGTCGGTGCTGGAGGAGGCGCAGGCATCGCAGAACCCGCAGCTGGCCATCGAGGCGCTGCGCGCCGCGCTGCTGCTGGAGGCGGCGCGCGTGTCCGGCCGCAACCTGGTGCGGCAGCAGACCTTCGGGGACCGGGTTGCAGACGTCATCAACCGCTACACCAACGGGCAGCTGACCTCCGCCGAGGTGCTGCTTGAACTGTGGCGCACCGCAGAGGAGATCGCGTCCGAGGCTCGACGGGGGGAGCAGTTCGACCCGCCGCTCGGCACCGACGAGCTGGCCGTCTACGACGCCGTCGCGGCGAACGACTCGGCGATGGAGGTGCTGGGCCAGCCCGTGCTGGGGCAGATCGCGCGCGAGCTGGTCGAGCTGCTGAGGCGCGACGCGAAGACGGATTGGACGGTACGCGACGACGTGCGCGCGTCCATCCGCGCCAAGATCAAGCGCCTGCTGCGCAAGTACAAGTACCCGCCGGACCGCTCCGAAGAGGCGGTCAAGCTCGTGGTGCAGCAGATGGAGGTGCTGTCGCGGGTGTAGGCGCGCCGGATGGTTCAGTCGGCGCCGAGCACCGCCGCGACACTCGCGCACTCGCGTCCGAACGCCTCCGCCACCGGCCGCGACACCAGCGCCCCGCCGTGCGTGGACAACCCCCTCGCCAGTGCCTCGTCGCGACGCATGGCCTCCCGCCAGCCGTGGTCCGCGATCGCCTCGACGTAGGCCAGGGTCGCGTTCGTCAGCGCCCACGTCGACGTGTTGGGCACCACCCCGGGGATGTTCGAGACGCAGTAGAACGTGGAGCCCTCCACCTGGAACGTGGGGTTCTCGTGCGTCGTGGGGCGTGAGCTCTGGAAGCAGCCGCCCTGGTCGATGGACACGTCAACCAGCACCGATCCCGGCTTCATGGAGGCCACCAAGTCGTCGGTGACCAGCTTCGGCGCCCGCGCGCCAGGCACGAGCACCGTGCCGATGACGAGGTCCGCCCCCAGCACCTGTTCGCGCACCGCCAGCGTCGACGACGCGATCTGGTGCACCCGGTTGTCCCACCTCCAGAAGCTCATCCGCAGCTTCTGCAGGTCGGTGTCGAGGAGGGTGACGTCGGCGCCCATGCCGAGCGCGATGTTGGCGGCGTTCTGGCCCGCCACGCCCGCCCCGAGCACCACCACCTTCGCGTTGGCCACCCCGCCGATCCCGCCGAGCAGCAAGCCCCGGCCGCCCTGGTTCTTCAGCAGCGCGTGCGCGCCCACCTGGGGCGCGAGGCAGCCGGCCACCTCGCTCATCGGGTAGAGCAGCGGCAGCAGCCCCGACGACAGCTGCACCGTCTCATAGGCGATCGACGTCGTTCCGGCGGCCAGCAGCGCATCCACCAGCGGCTCGTCGGCGGCGAGGTGCAGGTAGGTGAACAGCACCAGGCCCTCTCGGAGCCGGTGGTACTCCTCCGCGATGGGTTCCTTCACCTTCAGTACCAGCTCGGCGTCGCCCCACGCGGTGTCGGCGTCCTTGACGATCTCGGCGCCCACCGCGCGGTAGTCGTCGTCGCTGAACGACGAGCCCACCCCCGCGTCGTGCTCCACGAGGACGCGGTGTCCGCGGGCGGTCAGTTCGTGCACCCCGACGGGGGTGATGGCCACCCGGAACTCGCTGTTCTTCGTCTCTCGGGGCACGCCGATGCGCATGGGTCGCTCCTTGCGGGGTCGCGGGCCGCGACGTTGCGGCCGACGCTTCAGGCTAGCGGCCAGCCGGTCCGGCCGTGGATCACTCGGGCGGTCGCAGGGCCTCGAGCTGCCGACACCTCAAGCCTCGCCTGAGGCTTCTCAGTTGGTGCCCTGTTGCGCGTGAGGAAAAGCCCTGGCCAGAGGCGGGGGGTGAACCAAGCTGAGAATTACATCTGAGAAATTCTTGGAATTCTCAGGTATCGGGTGTTACGGTCGGGCCCTCGCGGATCCGTGGAAAGGACCCACCACCATGTTCAAGCGCTTCCTCCTCGCGGCCATGGCCACGCTGATGGGCGCGGTGTCCCTCGGCGCCGTCGCACCCGGCGTCGCGCACGCGGCCACCGATCCCTACACGCAGCCGGGCCAGCACTACGTCAACGGCCGCTACTGGCGCACGGAATGCGAGAACTACTCGGACACCGTCATCCGGTGCCGCACCGAGATCTGGGCCACCAAGGTGGTCAAGGAGAACGGGGCATACCGCCAGCGCAACGGGTGGGTGTTCAACAACCTGACGTACCTGGCCTCGGACCGCGCGCAGTGGGAGGGCAACCCCCTGGGCAACAAGGGCACCTGGACGGACGCCGACGGCCGCGCCTGGCGCACCGACTGCGACAGCGAGGTGACCGGCGGCAACGGCTGCCGCACCTACGCGGAGTCCACCGTCGTCAGCTACCAGAACGGCCGCTACGTGCAGTACGCCACCGAGGTCTTCAACAACCTGGTGCACTTCTCCTCCGACGGCGCCGCCCCGGTGACCGCCATCCCGCCGCGCACCCCGGACATCGAGGGCTTCCCCGTCGAGCCAGACCCCTCGTCGGCCCCCGTCACCACCTGCAAGGCCTCGTACTACTGGCAGGGCAGCAAGACCGCCAACGGCGAGAGCTACAACCCTGACGGCTTGACCGCCGCCCACCGCACGCTGCCCTTCAACACCATGGTCCGCGTGGTCAACCCGGCCAACGGCAAGGAGGTCACGGTCCGGATCAACGACCGCGGGCCCTTCATCGACGGCCGCTGCATGGACCTCTCGCGCGGGGCCATGACCATCCTCGGCGGCACCTCCGCCGGCGTGATCACCATCAACTACCAGGTTCTGCCTGGCTGAGCGGGGATCCCCCCTCCCCGACCGACGGGGCCGCGCCGACCGCGCGGCCCCGTCGGTCTTTCTGCGCGCCCAGGTCTAGGTGGGAGTCGGCACGAATCGCCGTCGGAGTTGGGGGTCGAGGTCGCTGGGGGCGTCGGGGTCGGGTTGCGACGGCGTGTCGTGCTCAGGGGGAGGCGGCCGGGTGGTGGGGGCGCGACGGTGGGGGCGGCGGGGTGCGGGTTGTGCCCGGTCGGGGTGGGCACGAATCGCCGTCGGAGTTGGGGGTCGAGGTTGCTATGGGCGTCGGGGGCGGGTTGCGACGGCGTGTCGTGCTCATGGGGCGGCGGCCGGGTGGTGGGGGCGCGACGGCGTGTCGTGCTCAGGTGGGCGGCGGATCGTCGCTGCGATTCGAGAGATTGAGAGCGCTCTACAAGGGCTATTGCGCTGAGGATACTCTCGGGTTACCATGAGTCGTCGAAACGCTTCGCCAACGGAGGCAGTGTGAATATGAACCAGGAACAAGCGCCCACGCCGGGTGTCCATCCAGGCACCGACGCGCTCGCGCCGGTGTCGCGGCCCGAGGGCAGGGGCCGATGACTGTCGCGGCCCCGGTGCAGCCCCCGAAGCCGGAGGTGGTCGCCTCGGCCAAGCGGAAGCTCCGCCGAGGCGACGCCCCCGCCGGGTCCACCTCGTCGCGGCGCAAGCCCTCGAAGGCGATGTTCCTCAGCATCCTGCCCTTCCTCATCCTCGTCTTCCTGTTCTCGCACTTCCCGCTCTACGGGTGGATCTACTCGCTCTACGACTACCGTCCGGCGCTCGGCCTCTCCGGCAGCGAGTTCGTGGGGCTGCAGTGGTTCCGGCTCCTCGTCGGCTCGCCCACGCAGCTGGCCCAGATCGGCCAGGTCATGGCCAACACGCTGGGCATGAGCTTCATCGGCATCGCGTCCTCGGTGCTCCCGCTCGCGTTCGCCGTGTTCCTCAACGAGATCCGCGCGCCGTGGTTCAGGAACGCCATCCAGACCCTGACCACGCTGCCCAACTTCATCTCGTGGGTGCTGGTCTACATGATCGCGTTCTCGATGTTCTCCACCACCGGCCTGGTCAACTCGCTCATGCTGGACTCCGGCCTCATCACCGTGCCGATGAAGTTCCTGGACACGGACCAGCACATCTGGCTCACCATGGCCGCCTGGGGCATCTGGAAGACCGTCGGCTGGGGCGCCATCATGTACCTCGCTGCCATCGCCGGGATCGACCAGGCGCTCTACGAGTCGGCCAAGGTCGACGGCGCCGGCCGGTTCCAGACCATGTGGTACATCACCGTCCCACAGCTCATGCCCACGTACTTCGTTCTCCTGCTGCTGTCCATCGCGAACCTGCTCAACAACGGCATGGAGCAGTACTACGTGTTCCAGAACGCCTTCAACAAGACCTACATCCAGGTGCTGGACCTCTACGTCTACAACATCGGCATCACGGGCAACAGCCTGTCGATGGCCACGGCGATCAGCATGCTCAAGTCCATCATCTCGGTGGTCCTCCTCCTGTCGGTCAACGCCCTCGCCAAGCGCGTGCGCGGCACGTCCCTCATCTGATCGGAGCAGCAGACATGACCGCACTCGCGCACCAGCCCACCCGCATCGTCGAAGAGAAGGGATCCTTCGTCTTCCACGGGATCAACTACCTGATCTTCGCCCTCCTGGCGCTCATCTGCGCCTACCCCTTCTACTACCTCATCATCAACTCGATCAGCGCCAACGACATCGCCGCCCAGGGCGACGTGCGGTGGTGGCCGGTCGGCCTCCAGTTGCAGAACTACGCGCAGGTGTTCAGCCTGCCCGGCCTGCCGCAGGCGGCGCTCGTCTCGATCGGCCGCACGGTGCTGGGCACCGCCGCGACGGTCCTGGCCTCCGCGTTCCTCGGCTTCATGTTCACCCAGCCGCGGCTGTGGAAGCGGCAGCTCTGGTACCGGCTCGTCGTCATCACCATGTACTTCAACGCGGGCCTCATCCCGGTGTTCATCATCATGAAGACCCTCGGGCTGACCAACAACTTCTGGGTCTACGTCCTGCCGTTCGTGGTCCAGCCGTTCAACATCATCCTGGTCAAGACCTACGTCGAGTCCATGCCGGACTCGCTGCAGGAGGCGGCCGAGGTCGACGGCGCGAACGTGTTCCAGACGTTCTTCCGCATCGTCCTGCCCAACATGACCCCCATCCTCGCCACGGTGGCCATCTTCTCCGCCGTCGCGCAGTGGAACAGCTTCCAGGACACGCTGCTCTACATCACGGACCAGAGCCTCTACACGCTCCAGTTCCTGCTCTACATGTTCATCAACCAGGCGGCCTCCCTGGCGGCCGCGGCTCAGCAGGCGGGCGGCAACCTGGGCTCCATCGCCTCGGCCGCCACCTCTCAGACGGCGACGTCGATCCGCACCACCGTGTCGGTCATCGTCGTGCTGCCGATCATCTTCATCTACCCACTCTTCCAGCGGTTCTTCGTCAAGGGGATCATGCTCGGCGCCGTCAAGGGATGACGGTCCGGCTCCCTCACCTCCAGAAAGGAAACCCAATGCAGTACAGGAAGGCTGTGGCCCTTGTGGTCGCACCATTGATGGGTCTCGCCGGGCTCGCAGCCTGCAGCCCCGAGCAGGCTCCCGCCGACGACTCGTCGCAGGCCGCCAGCGGCACGTTCCCCACCGAGTGGTCCGAGGAGATCACCATCGACGTGTTCGACGGCCTGGCCAACCAGATGGGCGAGCAGCCCGGATGGTTCGCCAAGATCGTCAAGGACAAGTTCAACATGAAGCTCAACATCATCGCCCCCAACGTGGCGGGCGGCGGTGACACGCTCTACAACACCCGCGTCGCGGCGGGCGAGCTGGGTGACCTCATCGTCACCGACAAGGGCGAGAAGCTCGACGAGCTGGTCCAGGGCGGTCTGCTCCTCGACGCCTCCCAGTACTACCCGGCCATGTCGAACGCCGCCGTGTTCGACGCCGCCGTGACCCGCCTCAACGAGGGCAAGGACGGCACGTACGCCTTCCCGACTCAGGTCTCGCAGCTGAAGCCCACGGACTCGAGCGAGGGCATCGACCCCACCTTCGGCCCGTTCGTCCGCTGGGACCTGTACGCGGAGCTCGGCTACCCGGAGATCGGCACGCTGGAGGACCTGCTGCCGGTGCTCAAGAAGATGCAGGACGCCGAGCCCACCGCCCCCAACGGCAAGAAGACCTACGCGCTGTCCATGTTCAAGGACTGGGACGGCAACATGATGAACAACGCCAAGCAGCCCGCCACCTTCTACGGCTTCGACGAGATCGGCTTCGTCTACGCCAAGGCCGACGGCTCCGAGTACCAGAGCGTCATCGACTCCGACTCCGCCTACGTGCGCAACCTGCGCTTCTTCTACGAGGCCAACCAGCTGGGCATCATGGACCCCGAGTCCACCACTCAGAACTACGACACCCTGTTCTCCAAGTACCAGAACGGCCAGGTCCTGTTCTCCTGGTGGCCCTGGCAGGGACAGTCGGCCTACAACACCACCGACAACGTCAACGCCGGCAAGGGCTTCATGATCGCCCCGCTGCAGGATATGCAGGTGTTCTCCTACGGCGCCGAGCCGTTCGGCGGCAAGCAGGTCATGGCCATCGGCTCCAAGGCCGAGGACCCGGAGCGCGTCGCGGCGTTCATCGACTGGCTGTACTCCCCCGAGGGCACCTACTCCAACAACAGCCAGACCATGGGCGCGGCCGGCCCGCAGGGCCTGACCTGGGACGTCAACGCCGAGGGTGCGCCTGAGCTCACCGAGTTCGGCATGAAGGCCCTCGTCGGCGGCGGCGCAACCGTGCCCGACGAGTGGGGCGGCGGCACCTACGAGGACGGCGCGTCCTGGCTCAACACCACGCTCGTGCTGCCCATCGACGTCGACGAGAACACCGGCGCCCCGTTCAGCTACAAGATGTGGGAGACCTTCCAGGCCGCCACGTCGAACCCGCTGATCGAGGACTGGTCCGCGCAGATGGGTGGCGCGGCCACGACGATGGACTACCTGAAGGCGGAGGACAAGATCATGGTCGCCCCCGGCGCGAGCTACACGGCCCCCGCCGACAGCTCGGAGATCGAGACCCTGCGCAACCAGGTGAAGGCGATCATCGTCCAGGAGTCGTGGAAGATGTCGTTCGCGGCCAACGACGCCGAGTTCGAGTCGCTGCTGGCCAACATGCAGGAGACCGCGCGGGGCCTCGGCTACGACCAGGTCCTCGACCGTCGCCGCAGCGCACCTCCACCTCGCCGCCGAGGCCCGTGGCCACCCGCAGGCGCACGCTCAACCGCTCGGGCAGGGGCTCGACGGAGGGCCACGCCACCCGCCCGGCCCCAGCCCGCGCCCGGTAGCCGGAGCCCCGCAGCGCACCCGCCGCGACCGACGGCGCCGCGACGATCCGCCAGCTCGGCTCGGGCCGGTCAACGGTCTCGCGGCCGTTGAGATGCGGGTCGTTGCCCACCGCCACCAGCACCACGTCGGCGCCCGCGGCAGCCCTGGCCACCTCGTCGGGGCCGCTGCTCAGCACCTCGACGTCGAACCGCTCGGCGGTGGCCAGGTCGTCGGACGAGGAGCTGACGAGCCCGCCCCAGGACTCGACGCGCAGCCAGCGCCGGCTCCCGCGGTGCTGCAGGGACCAGCTGCCGTCCTCGTGCGCGTGCCGCACGAAGTGCTCGTGCGTGACCCAGCCGCCCGGGCGCGTGGAGTCGACGCGGACCATGCCCTCGTCGGAGCCTCGCCAGAGCAGGCCGGTGGGGTCGTGGCGGAGCGTGACCACGTCGGATCCCCACTCGACGACGGCGAACGCCGAGGCCTCGGCGTCGTGGCCCTGATCGGCCACAAGCACGCCGTCTTCCGCCCGCGACACCGCCAGCCCGGTGGTCCGCGACCGCAGCACCACCCGGTCTGCGCCGTCGTGCGCGCTGACCTCGTGGGTCTCGGCCGCGGCCGCGGCGAGCGTGACCATGTAGGGCGGGGTGCCGGAGTACCAGTCGTGCTTGACCACCTCCGCCATCGGCCCGACGACGGCCACGCGCGCGCCCGCGGCGAGCGGGAGGACGCCGTCGTTGGCCAGCACGGTGACCTGCGCGGCGGAGGCCCGGCGGGCGAGCTCGCGGTGGGCCGGGGTGTCGAGTTGGTCTGCGGTGATGCCCGCGTACGGGTCCGCCTCCGGGGTGAGCTCCCCGGTCAGCGCCCGCACCAGCAGCACGCGCCGGGCGGCGCGGCGGACGTCGTCCATGGTGAGCAGGCCCTGTGCGAGGGCCGCCTTGATGGCCGCGAGCGTGGAGGAGGAGTCCGCGTCGTGGTCGGTGAAGGAGTCCAGGCCTGCGAGGATCGCGGCCGCGTGGGAATCGGCCTCCGTGGGGTAGGCCCGCTCGGCGCCGGTGAGGTTGGTGGGCGCGTAGGCGTCGGAGACCGCGAGCAGGTCCGGATTCGCCGCCCGCACGGCCTCGAACAGCTCCTGCGAGGTGTGCGCCGGGCGGCCGTTGACCAGGTTGTAGGCGGCCATCACGCCGCCCACCACGCCTGCGGCGATGGGCTCGACGAACGGCGGGAGGTCGTACTCGTGCAGCACGCGGGGCGGCAGGCTCGACGACGACGTGCAGCGGTCCTGCTCGTTGTTGTAGGCCAGCAGGTGCTTGAGGGTGGGCACGGTCTTCCAGAACACGTCGTGGTCCCCGCGGAGCCCTGAGGAGTAGGCGATGGCGCACTCGGCGGTGACGTGCGGGTCCTCGGAGTAGCCCTCCTCGTTGCGCCCCCACAAGGGGTGGCGCAGCGGGTTGACCACGGGTGCCCACACGTTGAGCGACATCCCGACGGGGTCAGCCGCGTGCTTGGCGCGCACCTCCGTGGAGGTGGCCTCGCCGATCTCGCGCAGCAGCCCGGCGTCCCACGTGGCCGCCATGCCCACCGGCTGCGGGAAGACCGTGGCGGTGCCGGTCCAGGCGACGCCGTGCAGGGCCTCGGCGCCGGTGTGGAACTCCGCCAGGCCGTGATCCGGCATCGCCGGGTTGACCTGGTGGAGGAGGGCGACCGCCTCGTCGTCGCTGAGGCGCGCAAGTGTCGCGGCCACCAGATCCTCGAGGGTCGCGCGGGTGGGAGTGGTGCTGCTGGTCGTCGAGTCAGAAGCCATGAGGTCGAAGCCTTTCGATGCTTGAGTGGCGGCGGTGCCCGCAGTGATCGTTGCCCCAATGATGCACTATCTACGCTGCGTGCGCGAGACCGGGCGCCCAATCCGCCCCGAGGTGTTGCGGCCTGAGGCGCCGTCGTGATTCACTTGTGTCGAAATGATTCGACGACGAATCGACAGACCAGCTCAGCGAAGGAGTGCAATGCGATCCGGCCCGCAGCGCGCACCGTCACCGGCCGCGCCGACGGTTCACTCCACCCGCGGAGCCACCAGCCGTCGCTCCGGCAGGGAGTGGTCGTTGACCAGTGCCATCAGCATGTCCACGGCCGTGGACCCGATGGTGGTGCCGGGGATGTCGATGACCGTCATCGGCAGCAGCGGCGCCAGCAGCAACGACTTCGGCCCGATGGCCACCACCGCCACCGAGTCGGCCACCTCGGGGCCCCGTCGAGCCAGCGCGGTGATGACGCCCGGCAGCGCGGCCTCGTTGTGCACGATCAGCCCGGTGATGCCGGACTCCACCAACTCGTCGATGAGCGGCGACGCCTCCATGGGGTCGTCGCCGCAGGCCAGGCGCTGCAGCTCGATGTGGTGGGCCTCGGCCTCCCGCTCCGCGCCTCGCGCCAGCCGCACCGCGTACGACGTGCCGCGGGTGTGCACCGCGGGCGACGAACCGATGAGCGCGATGCGGGTGTGCCCGGCCGTGGCCAGCTTCCGCACGGCCATCGAGCCGGCGGACTCGAAGTCGAAGTCGATGCAGCTCAAGGATCCCGGGTCCTCCGGCATGCCGATCAGCACGCTCGGCTGGCGCAGCGCGGCCAGCGTGGGGAGCCGGCTGTCGCGGGACTCGACGTCCATGACGATGAAGCCGTCCACCATCGAGCGCAGCGAGACGCCCTCGATGCCTGAGGCGTCCGGCTCGGTGACCAGGAGGACGTCGTGCTCGAAGTGACGCGCCCTCGTGGCGATGCCGGCGACGAACTGCATGATGACGTCCACGTTGACGCCTGGACGCAGCGGCGTGACCAGGCCCAGCACGTGCGTCTTGGACGACGCCAGGGCGCGAGCCCCGGCGTGGGGGCGGTAGTTGAGCTCGTCGATGGCCTTGAGCACCCGCTCGCGCGTGGAATCGGAGATGGGTCGCCGGCCGCTCAGCACGTAGGAGACGGTGGACTGCGAGACCCCCGCCTTGCGTGCGACTTCCTGGATACCAGCCATCGTGACCCCTTGTCCCAGGGCGGGAGCGGCGGGGTCCGGCCCCTTCGGCCCGACGGGCCGGCGCCGTCTTCATACGGCCCTGTGAAAGCCAAGCCTAGGCCCGCGCAAGCGTTTCGACCAAGCGGGGTAGGCCGTCGGCCCGGCCCCATCGGCACGGCGGGGACCAACCCCGTGCCACCCACCATCTGGCGGCACGCGAAAGTGTCGCGGCAGGACGAGAGGACCCAAGCATGAAGTTCACCGACGGCTACTGGCAGTTGCGCCCCGGAGTCACGGCGCTCAGTCCTCGCAGCATCGCAGAGATCGTCGCCGAGGACGGCCGCCTGGTGGCCCACACGCCCACGCGCGTGATCGAGACCCGCGGCGACACCCTCAACTGCCCGGCGCTCACCATCACCGTCGACTCGCCCGCGGAGGGGGTCATCGGGGTCACCATCGAGCATTGGGACCAGCCCATCACCGGGCCCAGCTTCGCCCTGATCGACGGCGGGCACGAGGTCACGATCGCCGAGAGCGACGACTCCGTCTCGCTCACCAGCGGCACCCTGACCGCCACCCTGGGCAGGGAGGTGCCGTGGGATCTGCGGTTCGTCGGAGCGGGTGGGCCGCTCACCTCCTCGACGGGGAGGTCGCCGTCGGCGCTCACCAACCCCGACGGGCGGCGCTTCGTGAGGGAGCAGCTGGCCATCGCGCCCGGCGAGCACCTGTACGGGCTCGGCGAGCGGTTCGGGCCGCTGATCAAGAACGGCCAGAGCGTGGAGATCTGGAACGCCGACGGCGGCACCTCAAGCGAGCAGGCGTACAAGAACGTGCCCTTCTACCTGAGCGACCGCGGCTACGGCGTCTTCGTCGACACCCCGGACCATGTCTCCTACGAGCTGGCGTCCGAGTTCGCGTCGCGCGCCCAGTTCTCGGTGCCCGGTCACCGGCTGCGCTACCTGATCATCGACGGCCCCACCCCCGCCGACGTGCTGCGCCGCTACACCGCGCTCACCGGCCGCCCCGCCCGGGTGCCCGCCTGGAGCTACGGGCTGTGGCTGTCCACCAGCTTCACCACCGACTACGACGAGGCCACCGTCAACTCGTTCATCGACGGCATGGCCGAGCGGGACCTGCCGCTGTCGGTGTTCCACTTCGACTGCTTCTGGATGCGGGCCTTCCACTGGACGGACCTGGTGTGGGACCCGGCCACTTTCCCGGACCCGGAGGGCATGCTGGCGCGCCTCCACGAGCGCGGGCTGAAGGTCTCGGCGTGGATCAACCCCTACATCGCGCGCCGCTCGGTGCTGTTCGCGGAGGGACGGGATCGCGGCTATCTGGTCAAGCGCCCCGACGGGTCCGTGTGGCAGTGGGACCTGTGGCAGGCAGGCATGGCGCTGGTGGACTTCACCAACCCGGAGGCCACCGCCTGGTTCGTCGGGAAGCTGCGCGGCCTGCTGCGGCAGGGCGTCGACTGCCTCAAGACCGACTTCGGCGAACGGATCCCCACCGATGTGGTGTGGCACGACGGCTCGGACCCCCAGCGGATGCACAACTACTACGCGCACCTCTACAACAAGGCCGTCTTCGACCTGCTGGTTGAGGAGCGGGGCGAGGGCGACGCCGTCGTTTTCGCCCGGTCCGCCACGGCCGGCGGGCAGCAGTTCCCCGTGCACTGGGGCGGGGACTGCGAATCGACCTTCTCCGCGATGAGCGAGTCGCTGCGCGGCGGGCTCAGCCTGGCCGCGTCGGGATTCGGGTTCTGGAGCCACGACATCGGCGGCTTCGAGGGCACCCCGGACCCGGCTGTGTTCAAGCGATGGCTGGCGTTCGGGCTCCTCAGCTCGCACAGCCGGCTGCACGGCTCCAACTCGTACCGCGTGCCTTGGGCGTTCGACGACGAGGCCGTCGACGTGGCGCGCCAGTTCACCCGGCTCAAGATGCGGCTCATGCCCTACATCGGGCAGCTCGGCGAGATCGCCCACCTTGAGGGCGTGCCGGTGATGCGGCCGCTGTTCCTCGAGTTCCCGGACGACCCCGGCGCCGCGATGGTGGACCTGCAGTACATGCTGGGCGACCAGCTGCTCGTCTCGCCGATCTTCACCGACGACGGCACCGTGTCGTACTACGTGCCGTGCGGGCGGTGGACGCGGGTGCTCGACGGCGGCGTCGTCGAGGGTCCGGGGTGGCGGACGGAGAAGCACGGCTTCGACTCGCTGCCGCTGCTCGCGCGCCCCGGCTCGGTGATCCCCTGGGGTGCGGTGCAGGACCGGCCGGACTACGACTGGGCCGAGGGTGTGGAGCTTCGGGCCTACGGCTTCGGGCCCGGGATGTCGCGCACCGTCGAGGTGCCCCGTCCGGACGGTTCGGTGTCGCGGTTCGAGGTGGTCGCGGACGACGACGGCGAGGTCTCGGCCCGCCTCCTCGACGGCTCGGCCCCCGTCTCGTCCTGGACCCTCACCGTCGCCTGAGCTGAGCCGGGAGCCGGCCCGCGCAGGCCCATGCCGCCTGGCTTGCGTCTGGTCGCCTGGCTTGCGTCTGGTCGCCTGGCTACCGTCCCGACGCCTGGCTTATGTCTGGGAGCCTGCGCTGTAGGACAGGCGCCTCGGGGCCGCCTGCCGTGGGTTCAGACGCCGGCGCTATAGAGCAGGCGCGGTGACTTTGCGCAGGCGCGATGTCGTGGCCTGCCCTACCTCGGTGCGCCTGGCTTCCGTCTGGGGGCCTGGCGTCGGTCTGGGCAGCTGTGGTCGGGTGTGGTGGGGTGTGGTGGGGGCCGGGCCGCCCATGATGCCGGTCGGCGGCGCTTCGCGCTGCCGCGTACCGTCATCAACGCCCACCCAACCTGCCCCGGCCCCCACCACCCCCCGCCCCGCTGATCCGGTCGCGGGTCCTGGTGGGCGGGAAGAGCGTGCACGACACGCCGTCGGGATCGGTGGTCGGGTACGCATAGGGCGACGGGGTCCGATTCGCGCGGCGTTTCGTGCCACGCGTCTGGGCAGTGACGGCGACGGCGGGGACGTGAGGTGTGCGTGAGGGTGGGGGACGGCAGGGCGGCTGGGCGCAGGGATGCCCAGCCCGAGGGGCACCCGGAAGAACCCGCCTGAAGCAGACCCGAGCCAGGGCCGCCCTGCCGGCGCACGCCCGGACCCGACCACGCCACAGGCAGACGAGTGCAGGGAGACGTGAGACGAGGCCCGGGCGGCCTCGACTACCCGACCACCGCCGAGCACGTGGCCGACAGGCAGTAGCAGGACAAGGGCCGCACGGGCCTCGTGTCAGGGCTCACGGCACCGACAGCGTGAGCTCCAATCGCGAGAACCGCGGCCAACTCCATGGACAGGCGTCAGTTGGGTGGTTTCGGCGCGGGCTGGGCCGCTTCGCGGCTTGGCCCGGCTCAACCCAAGTCGACACGCGCTGAGCCGCCTCGTGGCTGAGCGTCAGGGGAGGGAGAGTGCGTCGTCGACGGGGACCGCCAATCCGTCCGCGACCAGCGACGCCGCGCACGCCTCGAGTTGCGCGGCGTCGGGCCAGGCGACGTCGGCCAGCCGGACCACGCCGTGGCCGCGCAGCGCCGCCATGATCCTGCCGCGACACTGCCGGTCCGTGCCCTCCCACGCCTGGACGCGGCGCTCCGGACCGTCCCAGGCCGGGCGTCCCGCCCCCAGCCAGGCGCAGCCGTCGGCGACGGGGCATTCCCCGCAACGGGGCGCCTTCGCCGTGCACACCAACGCGCCCAGTTCCATCGCGGAGACCGACCAGAGCGCCGCGTCGGCGTCCGACAAGGGCACGAACTCCCACGCCCGCCGCCGCTCCGCCGCCGTCTCGTGGCCGGCCGGGAACTCGACGCCCCCGTCGTACCGGGCGAGCACCCGGCGGACGTTGGTGTCCAGCACCAGCGAACGTCGCCCGAAGCCGAACGCGAGGACCGCGGCGGCGGTGTAGCGGCCGATGCCGGGAAGCGCCAGGAGGGCGGCCTCATCGTCGGGCACCTCGCCGCCGTGAACATCGACGACGACGCGGCCGGCCTCCTGCAGCCGCAGCGCCCGCCTGGGGTAGCCGAGCCTCGCCCAGGTCCGGAGCACGTCCGCGGTGGCGGCCTCCGCGAGGTCCGACGGCGTGGGCCAGAGGCCCATCCACTCCACCCACTGCGGCGCGACGCGCGCGGCGGGCGTCTGCTGGCACATCACCTCGCTGACCAGCACGCCCCAGGGGGTCACGCCGGCCGCGCGCCAGGGCAGGTCGCGGGCGTGCGCGGCGTACCAGGCGGCGAGGCGGGGGGCCAGGTCGTCGTCGGTCACCCACCGATCATGCCAAACGCCGCGCACCTGGGGCGCAGGCACGAGGTGGGGCGGGACACCGTCGCCACTGTTCCCCGTCCCGCTGACGCTTCCGCCCCTCCGCCGCCACGCCCCGCCCCCCGCTCCCGCCTCCGGTCCCGCGCGCCGCTTCCGCTCCCGCACTCCCGCCCCCGCCCCATGCGCTCCCGCTCCCGGTCCCGTGCGACCCCAGGGGTGGCTGCCGTCGCCCCCGATCCTGGGCCCGCACGCACGCGTCGAACGGGCCGGGTTTAGGCTGGGCGAATCTGGCCAGGAGTCCCGGGGGGCTCCGGTGAAGGGACCCGACGATGCAATATCCCTGGTGGAGCATGCTCCCGTTCGTCGCGATGCTGGGCGGCATCGCGGTGTTCCCGCTCTTGACGCGGACGAGGCACCTCTGGGAGAAGCCGTCCACCCAGCTGGGCTACGCGCTGGTGCTGGGCCTCCCCGTCGCGTTGGCGGTGTGGGCGCTGGACGACCCGTGGCGCGTCGGCCACGCCGTCTACGAGTACGCCCAGTTCATCGCCCTCCTGCTGGCCCTGTTCGTGGTCTCGGGCGGGCTGTTCCTCAAGGGCGACATCGAGGCCACGCCCCGCAACAACACCACCTTCCTCGCCATCGGTGGGCTCGTGGCCTCGTTCGTCGGCACCACGGGCGCCGCGATGCTGCTCATCCGCCCGCTGCTCAACACCAACGTCGAGCGCAAGCACCGGGTCCACACGGTGCTGTTCGCGATCTTCATCGTCGCCAACTGCGGCGGCCTCCTCACCCCGCTGGGCGACCCGCCGCTGTTCCTCGGCCTGCTGAGGGGCGTGCCGTTCACGTGGACGTTCGGACTGTGGCCCTACTGGCTGTTCGTGAACGCCCTTCTGCTGGTCAGCTACTACGCACTCGACCGACGGATCTACGCCACCGAGGCGCCGGAGGACGTAGCGTTCGACCACACCAACGTCGTTCCGCTAGGCGTGCGCGGCAAGATCAACTTCCTCTGGTTCGCCATCATCATCGCGGCAGTGGCGTTCGCTCCGTCGATGGACCTGCACGCCATCGAGACCGGCCATGCGACGGCGTGGTCCTGGATACCGGTGCGCGAGCTGATCATGATCGCAGTGACCGCCGCCTCGATGGCGACCACCCCCAGGAGCGTGCGCTACGGCGACAACGAGTTCAGCTGGGGGCCCATCGGGGAGGTCGCGGCGCTGTTCATCGGCATCTTCCTCACCATGATCCCGGCCCTGGAGTTCCTCGGTCAGCAGGCGCCCAAGCTTCCGCTCAACGAGATCACGTTCTTCCTGTTCACCGGCGGACTGTCGTCTGTGCTGGACAACGCGCCCACCTACGCCACCTTCTACGAGATGGCCTCGCAGGTGCCCGCGCCGCCGGGTGTGGCCATGATCGGCACGACGCCGCCGGTGCCGGAGACATTCCTGATCTCGATCTCGTTGGGGGCCGTGTTCTGCGGGGCGCTGACCTACATCGGCAACGGGCCGAATTTCATGGTCAAGTCCGTGGCGGACTCCCGGGGCGTGCACATGCCGTCGTTCGGCGTCTACGTCGTGAGGTCCATGCAGTACCTGGCACCCACCCTGCTGGCGATGATGCTGCTGATGATCGCGGACCACTGGGCCGCGTCGGCCGCGGGCGCGGCGATCGTGGCGTGGATCCTCGTCCGGGCGGTCCTGGACATCCGCCGATCGACGTCGGTGAAAGCAGGCAGCTGAGTCGCGCCCCGGCTGGCTGAGGTGCCCACCCCTGCTGGCTGAGGTGTCCACCCCTGCTGGCTGAGGTGCCGCGTAGCGGCCTCGAAGCCTAATAAACGTGGGCTGACAAGGAACGTTTTCTAGGCTTCGAGGCTCGTCGCTTCGCTCCTCGCACCTCAGCCAGCGGGAGGGGGCTCGTCTCTCTCGCTCCTTGCACCTCAGTGTCCGGGGCCGCGGGCGGCCTTGTGGCGCAAGAAGGAGCGTTCCTACAAATCAGCCAGCGGGAAGGGGCTCGTCGCTCTCGCTCCTCGCGCCTCAGGCAGCCGTGGGGCCGGGCGGAGACTAGCCGGTGTTCTGCAGGCCGGCCGCGGCGCCGTTGACGGTGAGCAGCAGCACCCGCGACCACACCGCTCGCTCCGCGTCGTCGATCGGCGACGCGGCGTCCCGGATGAGGCGCAGGGCGCGCAGCTGCAGGTGGCTGAGCGCGTCGATCGACGGCGCCCTCAGGCTCACCCGGCCCTGGAGCAGCGGCTTGGCCTCCAACAGCTCCGACTGGCCCATCGTCTCCAGCACGAGGCGCCTGGTCAGCTCCAGCTCGGTCAGCACCCGCTCGGTCACCTCGGGCTGCCCGCCCAGCGCCAGGAACGACTCCGCCAGCCGCGGGTTGGCCTTCGCCAGGCTCATCTCCGCGACGTCGATCAGGCTGGCGAACAGAGGCCACTCCCGGTAGGCCGCGCGCAGCCGCTCCGGATCCCCGACGGCGGCCAGGCCGGTGCCGAGCCCGTACCAGCCGGGGATGTTGGCGCGGATCTGGGACCAGGCGAACACCCACGGGATGGCCCGCAGGTCTGCCAGGTCGCGACCCTCGGTGGCCCCGCTGCGCCGCGCCGGCCGCGACCCCAGCCGCAGCTCGCCCAGCTCCTCCATGGGGCTGGACTCGGCCACCACGTCGGCGAACCCGGGGATCCGCACCAGCGACCACCACGCCTCGCGGGAGGCGCTCTCGACGGTGGCCGCGACATCGGCGAACCCGGCCGCCGCGTCGCGGTTGCGGCAGGTGGCGTCCTCGGTGCCGGCCAGCAGCACCGCCGAGGTGAGCCGCTCCAGGTGCGCCTGCGCCAGGGTCTCGTCGGCGTAGCGGGCGAAGATCACCTCGCCCTGCTCGGTGACCTTGAACCGTCCAGCCACCGATCCCGGCGGCTGGGCGAGGATGGCGCGGTGCAGCGGGCCGCCGCCGCGGCCGAGCGAGCCGCCGCGACCGTGGAAGATCGTGAGATGCACGCCGTGCCGGTCCGCCCACTCCACGAGCCCGCTCTGCGCGGTGTAGAGGGTCAGCGTCGCGCTGGCCGGGCCGACGTCCTTGGCCGAGTCCGAGTAGCCCACCATCACCTCGACGTGCCCCGCCGTCTGGCCGAGCCACGCCTGCGTGCTGGGCATCGGCAGCCAGCGCTCGAGGGTGTCGACGGCGCCGTTGAGGTCCGCGCCGGTCTCGAACAGCGGCACCACGTCGAGCCGCAGCGGGCCGTCGCCGACGGCCAGCCGGGCCAGCGCCCGCACCCCTACGAGGTGCTCGGCCGCCTGCGTGAAGCTGACGATGTAGCGGCCGCAGGACCGCGGGCCCCAGCGCTCCTGCAGCCAGGACATCACGCGCAGCGTGTCCAGGACCTCGCGGGTGCGCTCGCTCGTGGCGTGCACGTGGCTCGGCCAGCCGTCGACGGCGAGCCGGTCCAGGAGGGCGAGGCGGGCCTCGTCGTCGGCCGGCGCCTCGTCGAGCTGGCCGAGCAGCTCGTCGATCGCGGCCTTGTGGACGGCGCTGTGCTGGCGGACCTCGAGCTCGGCCAGGTGGAAGCCGAAGGTCTCGGTGAGCCAGATCAGGTGCTGCAGCTCGCCGAAGGCCGCTCGGTCGTCGCCGGAGGCGCGCAGCGAGTCCTGGATGAGGCGCAGGTCCTCCAGCAGCTCGTCGGGGCGGCGGTAGGCCAGCTCGATGCGGCCCTGCCGGGTGGCGGCGAGGCGCTCGGAGACGAAGAGCAGCTTCTGGCGGTGCGGCTCGCTGGGCGACGACGTGCGGATCGCGGCGAACGTGTCGGGCGCGGCGACGGCGTCGCGGGCCAGCGAGTTGGCCAGCTCCGGCGACGGCGGGGTGGCGTCGTCGCTCATCGTCAGGGTGCGCGCGATCCGCTGGGCGCCGGTGGCGAGCGCCCGCAGGGCGTGGTCTGCCTGGATGGCGGCGGTCTGCCGCGTCACCTCGGCTGTGACGAACGGGTTGCCGTCGCGGTCCCCGCCCACCCAGGAGCCGAACCGCAGGAACGCGGGCACGGCGGGCTCGCGGCGGCCCGCGTCGCCGTTGGAGATCACGGATTCGACGGAGCGGTACAGCCGCGGGACGGCGTGGAAGAGGGTCTGGTCGAAGACCTGCATGACGGCGCGCACCTCGTCGGAGGGCTGCGGCAGGGTGGTGCGCAGCGGGGAGGTGCGGCTGAGGATGTCGATCTCCTCGAGCATCCGGCGCAGCGCCGCGCCCCGCTCCTGCTGCCCGGCGGCGGCGTCGTCGTAGAGGTCGAGGTGGTCCCCGATCCGGTCCAGCGCCGATGACACCGCCCTGCGGCGGGCCTCAGTCGGGTGCGCGGTGAGCACGGGGTGGACGCGCAGGTCCCGCACCCGGGAGGCCAGCTCGCCCAGCGCCGCGACCGCGGGCCACATGTCCGGCGTGGCGTCCCCGGACCGTGGGTCGGCGCGGCGCAGCAGGCGGGAGCGGTGCCGCTCCTCGGCCAGGTTGATGAGGTGGAAGTGCACGGTGAGCGTCTGCGCCAGGGCGGCCGCCGTCGTGGCGGACAGGCCCTCGATGATGTGCGACGGCGCCTCCGGGTCCCCGCCGTCGGCTGCGCCCGCCGCGGCCTCCTGCAGCTGGTCCATGAGCGTGGCGAGCTCGCCGCGGCCCGACTCGGTGAGCACCTGCTGGTGCAGCTCGGTCAGCAGTGCGAGGTCCGCGACGAGGAGCGCGTCCGGGGAGGTGTCGACGGGGGGCTGGGCTTCTCGGGTCATGAGAGGGACGCCTTTCACTGGGAACACGCGATGGGCGATTATTCCTCAGTTCCGGCCTGCCGCGACATTCGTGCCCGGGCGCTGGTCACATGGGGGCGTTGGTGAACCGGCTGTAGTGGCCCTGGAAGAGGGCGTCGATCTTGCCCGTCTCGCCGTTGCGGTGCTTGGGGATGTGGAACGCCGCCAGGCCGCGCTCCTCGTCGGTGGGGTTCTGCGAGTACATCTCCGGGCGGTGCAGCATGATGACGATGTCCGCGTCCTGCTCCAGCGAGCCCGACTCGCGCAGGTCCGACAGCTGCGGGATGCCGTCCTTGCGCTGCTCGGTGTTACGCGAGAGCTGCGACAGGGCGATGACCGGGATCTCCAGCTCCTTGGCGAGCAGCTTGATCTGGCGGGAGAACTCCGAGACCTCCAACTGCCGCGACTCCACCTTCTTCCCGGAGCTCATCAGCTGGATGTAGTCGATGGCGAGCAGCTGCAGGTCGTGGCGCTGCTTGAGCCGGCGCGCCTTGGCGCGGATCTCCATCATGGTGAGGTTGGGGGAGTCGTCGATGAACAGGTTCTTCTCGCCCAGGATGGCCGACTTGTCCGTGACCCGCTGCCAGTCGTTCTCGTCCATCTTGCCGCCGCGGATCTTGCCCAGTGGCACCGACGCCTCCGCGGAGAGGATCTTCATCACGATCTCGGTGCGGCTCATCTCGAGCGAGAAGAACGCGGCCGTGAGGTTGTGGTGGATGGCCGCGGAGCGGCACACGTCCAGCGCGAAGGTGGACTTCCCGACGCCGGGGCGGGCCGCGACGATGATCATCTGGCCGGCGTGCAGGCCGTTGGTGATCCGGTCCAGGTCCACGAAACCCGTCGGGACGCCGGAGAGCGCGTCTCCGGAGGAGGCGATGGCCTCCATCTCGTCGAACGTGGGCTCGATGAGCTCGCGCAGCGACTTGTAGTCTTCCGACGCCTTCTTCTCCGTGACCTCGAAGAGGGTCTGCTGGGCCTCGTCGACGATCTTGTCCACCTCGCCCTGGCCCTGGTAGCCGAGCTGGGCGATGCGGATGGACGCGTTGACCAGGCGGCGCAGGACGGCCTTGTCCCGGACGAGCTCTGCGTAGTAGATGGCGTTGGCGGCGATGGAGACCGATGCCAGGAGGTCGTGCAGGTAGACGGCGCCGCCCACCTTCGACAGCTGCCCGGACTTGCCGAGCTCTCCGGCGATGGTGATGGGGTCTGCGGGCTCGCCGCGACCGTAGAGGTTGATGATCGCGTCGAAGATGGTCTCGTGGTTGGGGCGGTAGAAGTCCACCCCGCGCAGCACCTCGACCACGTCCGAGATGGCATCCTTCGACATCATCATGGCCCCGAGCACGCTCTGCTCGGCGGCCAGGTCCTGCGGCGGGGTGCGGTCCAGATCCCGATCGTCGTAGACGGCGGTCTGCGTCATGGTCCCCTCCTCATGGCCCCGGAATCCGGCCACAGGACAGGCTAGGGCACGCCTCCGACAGCTCCCGGCGGCCGGCTGTGGGCAAGCCTGGGGGTGGCCTGTGGACGGCCTGTGGACAACTCTCCGGAGGCAGTCGGGAGGCTGTGGACATGGTTGTGCGCCGAGCGTCACGGGCCGTTATCAAATCGTTATATTTGTCGTCGAGGCGGGCGTGTCGAGTCTGTTTGTCCACACATCGCCGTGACGACGCGTGGGCCGGGCGCATCTGAGGCGTGCCCGTCGGGCAGCGGGGACGGACGCGTCACCCAGGGCCGCGCCATACTCGTGTGGCTAGGCACGACACGTTAATTCTGGCATTTGTTGCGCGGCGATCCGCAGTCTGTGATAGAGGGCCGTCGGGCCACCGTCGCACCCCGACTCGTGGGCCGGTGGAAGGCTTTCCACAGGCCCGCGGCCCTCCCTGTGGACAAGTCTCTCCCGGAGCGGGCTAGCCGACCCCGCCGGTGGGCCCGATGCCCTGTCATGTCATGATGGGACCAGTTGAATCCGATACCCCCACGGGGTATTGTGGGTCGCGAGAAGGGGGTCCGATGACCGACATCATTGAGGGCAGCTGTCACGCCACGCACGGCTACACCCCGGAGAAGACGGCGTACCTTCGACGGCTCAAGCTGATCGAGGGCCAGACGCGCGGGATCGCGCGCATGGTGGAGGAGGATCAGTACTGCATCGACATCCTCACCCAGGTCACCGCCGTCACCAGCGCCCTCAAGGCGGTCTCGCTCGGCCTTCTCAACGATCACCTCTCCCACTGCGTCGCCGACGCCGCCCGCAAGGGTGGGCCGGAGGCCGAGGAGAAGATCGACGAAGCGATGCAGGCCATCAAGCGGCTCGTCCGCTGACCCACGAGAGGATTCACACCATGATCAGCAAGTACACCGTCTCCGGCATGACCTGCGGCAACTGCGTCAACCACGTCACCGAGGAGGTCTCCGAGGTGGCCGGGGTGGACAACGTCTCCGTCTCCCTGGACGACGGCTCGATGCTCGTCGAGTCCGCGGAGCGCATCCCCTTCGACGCCATCATCGAGGCCGTCCGCGAGGCGGGCAGCTACTCGGTCGTCGAGGCCTGACGCCGGCGGGTCCATCCCGCCCGCCTGAGCGCCGCCGTCGGCGCCCCATCACCTTCACCGTGTCCGCGCGTACCTTCGCGCCCTGAATCCGGAAAGGGCCTGCCATGGCCGGTTCCACCATCCAGCTCGACATCCAGGGCATGACCTGCGCCTCCTGCGCGGCCCGGATCGAGAAGAAGCTCAACAAGGTCGACGGCGTCACCGCCACCGTCAACTACTCCACGGAGCGGGCCACCGTCGAGGCGCCCACGGGCATCACCGCGCAGCGGCTCATGGAAGTGGTGGCTCAGGCGGGTTATGGCGCCACGCTGCCGGTCCCGGAGGCGGAGAAGGCCGACGAGGCGGCCGCGCTCAAGCCGCGGGTGCTGTGGTCCTTCGCGCTCAGCGTGCCGGTGGTGGTGGTCTCCATGGTGCCGGCCCTCCAGTTCCCCGCATGGCAGTGGGTGGCGCTGGTGCTCTCGAGCGTCGTGGTCCTGTGGCTGGGCCGCGGCTTCCACCAGGCCGCGTGGACCAACGCCCGCCACGGCACCACCACCATGGACACGCTGGTCTCGATGGGCACGCTCACCGCCTACGCGTGGTCCCTCTACGCGATGGTCTTCGGCCACGCCGGCATGATCGGGATGACGCACGAGTTCTCGCTCAGCCTCAGCCGGCAGGACGCCCGCGGATTCATCTACTTCGAGGCCGCCGTCACCATCATCTCCTTCCTCCTCCTGGGCCGATGGATCGAGGCCCGCGCCAAGACCGAGTCGGGGGCGGCGCTGCGCGCGCTGCTGGAGGTGGGCGCCAAGCAGGCCACCGTCGTCGTCGACGGCGGCGAACGCCTAGTGGACGTCAAGACCCTTCGCGTGGGGGACCTGATCGTGGTGCGGCCGGGCGAGAAGGTCGCGGCCGACGGCGAGGTGGTGGAGGGGCGCTCCGCCGTCGACGCCTCGATCATGACCGGCGAGTCGCTGCCGGTGGAGGTGGAGCCCGGGGCATCCGTGGTGGGCGGATCGGTCAACACGACGGGGCGGCTGGTGGTGCGCGCCACCGCCGTCGGCGCCCAGTCGCAGCTGGCGAGGATCGCGGCCATGGTGGAGGAGGCGCAGACCGGCAAGGCCGAGGTGCAGCGCCTCGCGGACAAGGTCTCCGGCATCTTCGTGCCGATCGTGCTGGTGATCGCCGCGCTCACGCTCGCCGGCCACCTGCTGGTGGGCAACGGGGTGACGATGTCGCTGTCGGCGGCCATCGCCGTGCTGATCATCGCCTGCCCGTGCGCGCTGGGCCTGGCCACGCCGTCGGCTCTGATGGTGGGCACCGGCCGCGGCGCCCAGCTCGGCACCGTGATCCGCGGGCCGCAGGTGCTGGAGCGCGCCCGCCGGGTGGAGACGGTGGTCTTCGACAAGACCGGCACGCTCACCAGCGGGCAGATGTCCGTGGCCGGTGTCGAGCCGGCCGACGGCGTCACCCGCGAGGAGCTACTGGAGCTCGCCGCCGCCGTCGAGTCCGGCTCGGAGCACCCGATCGCCCAGGCCATCGTCGCCGAGGTGGAGCGGCCGGGGGCTGTGACGGACTTCGTCAACGTGCCCGGGCGCGGGGTGCGCGGCGTGGTGGACGGGCGTGCGGTCTTCGCCGGCTCCGCCGCCTTCATGGCGGACCTCGGGCTGGCCCCGATGGCAGGGGAGGCAGGCCAAGTGGGCAGCGTCGTGGAGGTGGCCGATGAGCAGCGCATCCTCGGCCGGATCATCGTGGGCGACACCGTCAAGGAGTCCGCAGCCGCGGCCATCCGCGAGCTCAAGGCGCTGGGCCTGCATCCGGTGCTGCTGTCCGGGGACAACGAGCGCACCGCCCGCGCGGTGGCCGCCCAGGTGGGCATCGACGACGTGCGGGCGGGGGTGACTCCGGAGGGCAAGGTCGCGGCGATCAAGGAACTGCAGGCCGCGGGCCGGCAGGTGGCCATGGTGGGTGACGGCGTCAACGACGCGGCGGCCATCGCGCAGGCGGACCTGGGGATCGCGATGGGCACCGGGACCGACGCCGCGATCGCGGCGGGCGACATCACGCTCATGCGGCACGACCTCATGGCCGCCGTCGACGCGGTGAGGCTGTCGCGGGCCACGCTGCGCACCATCAAGTCCAACCTGGTGTGGGCGTTCGGCTACAACACCGCCGCCATCCCCCTGGCGGCGCTGGGGATGCTGACCCCCATCATCGCCGGCGCGGCCATGGCCTTCTCGAGCGTCTTCGTGGTCCTGAACAGCCTTCGGTTGAAGGGATTCCGGGGGGTCAAGGCCCGCTGACTGGGGGTGTTGTCATCCCGCGTCAAGAAAGGGTCAAGGACCCCGAAAACCCAGTACCGGGAGCGCGCGCGAGAGGCCCCGGATCGGGTACTGTTAGCGCGACACCCGATGGTGTCACCAAAGACCGCCCGACCGCTGCCGCCCCCCCAAGGGCAGCGGTCGGGCTCTTTTTTGTGCCGTGACGCACCACCGGCGCGGGTAGGTTGGGCCCATGAGCACCCGCATTGAAACCGACTCCATGGGCGAGGTCCCGGTCGACGACGACCGCTACTGGGGCGCGCAGACGCAGCGCAGCCTGCACAACTTCGACATCGGCCGCGACACCTTCGTCTGGGGACGCGCCATGATCCGCGCCCTCGGCGTGCTGAAGAAGGCCGCGGCGCAGGCCAACGCCGAGCTGGGTGAGCTCCCCGCGGACCGGGCAGAGCTCATCGCGCAGGCCGCCGACGACGTGATCGCCGGCCGCCTCGACGACCACTTCCCGCTGGTGGTGTTCCAGACCGGCTCCGGCACCCAGTCCAACATGAACTCCAACGAGGTCATCTCCAACCGCGCCATCGAGCTGGCCGGGGGAGTGCGCGGCTCGAAGACGCCCGTGCACCCCAACGACGACGTCAACCGGGGCCAGTCCTCCAACGACACCTTCCCCACCGCCATGCACATCGCGGTTGTGACGGAGCTGAACGAGCGGCTCTATCCGGCCATCGCCCGGCTCCGCGACGTGCTGGCGGCCAAGGCGGGGCAGTACGACGACGTGATCATGGTGGGCCGCACCCACCTGCAGGACGCCACTCCGGTGCGACTGGGCCAGGTCTTCGGCGGCTGGGTGGCGCAGCTGGACTTCGCCGTCGAGGGCGTGCGCCACGCCGACGGCCGGGCGCGGGACCTGGCGATCGGCGGCACCGCCGTCGGCACAGGGCTGAACGCGCACCCCGACTTCGGGCGCCTGGCCGCCGAAAAGATCACCGCGGAGACCGGGCTGGAGTTCCGGCAGGCCGAGAACCTGTTCGCGGCCCTCAGCGCCCATGACTCGCTCGTGGAGGTCAGCGGGGAGCTGAGGGTGCTGGCCGACGCGCTCATGAAGATCGCCAACGACGTCCGGTGGTACGCCAGCGGCCCGCGCAACGGCATCGGGGAGCTGAACATCCCGGAGAACGAGCCCGGCAGCTCGATCATGCCCGGCAAGGTCAACCCCACCCAGTCGGAGGCGCTCACCATGGTGGTGGCGAGGGTGTTCGGCAACGACGCCGCCGTCGGCTTCGCGGGTAGCCAGGGCAACTTCCAGCTCAACGTGTTCAAGCCGGTGATGGCGCACGCCGTGCTGGAGTCCATCCGGCTGCTGGCCGACGGGGCCCTGTCGTTCACCGAGCACTGCGCCGTCGGGATCGAGCCCAACCTGCCGCGGATCCAGCAGAACCTGGAGACCAACCTGATGCTGGTCACGGCCCTGAACCGGCACATCGGCTACGACAAGGCTGCCAAGATCGCCAAGCAGGCGCACAAGGAGGGCACGTCGCTGCGGGAGTCGGCGCTGGCCAACGGGCTGACCGGCGAGGACTTCGACGCGTGGGTCGTCCCGGGGGACATGACCGGGCCGTAGGGATCGCCGTCGTGCACGAATAGACGGCCTTTCCGCACTTCGGGCGCATGGAGGGGCTCGAAGTGCGAGTGTCGCGGCGTGTCGTGCACGGTGAGGCGCGGGTGGGAGCGTGCGGGGTGCGAGTGTGGAGGCCGCCCTCGCGCCTCAGCGGGTGGCCGCGACCTCGGCGTACAGCCTCAGCAGTTCGGCCGCCTGGGACTCGATCGTCCACTGCGACGCCAGCTCGACGGAGCGTGCAGAGGCGCGCGCGCGCCAGGCCTCGTCGGGGAGCCGGTCGATGACGCGCATGAGCCCGGCGGCCAGCGACGCGGCGGTGGGGCGCGTGATCTCGCCGTTGACCCCCGGCTCGATCACCAGCTGCAGCTCATGGTCCACGCTCACGATCGGCAGCCCGGCCAGGGCGGCCTCGTGCAGCACCAGCGCCTGGGTGTCGGTGAGGCTGGGGAACGCGAACACGTCCGCCATGCCGTAGTAGGCACCCAGCGCGTCGCGCTTCTGCTCACCCGGGAGGATGATCTTCCCGGCCGCCTTGCCCTCGGCCAGCACCTTCTTGATGCGCGTGTAGCGCTCCCAGTCCCCCACGACGCATAGCCGGGCATCCGGGCGTTGCGCGTGCACCAGGTTGAACGCCTCAGCGAGCAGCGGGATGCCCTTCTCCGGCGCGATCCGCCCGGCGTACAGCACCAGTGGACCGTCGGGGTGGGGGAACGGCGGCGGGCCGGGCGGGAGCGGGTCCACCCCGTTGGGCACCACGAGGATGTTGGCGTCGGGCGTGATGAGACGGAGGCGCTTGGCCGTCTTGGGCGACGGCGTGGTGATGAGGGTGGCCGTCTCCAGCATCTTCTCGCAGACGCTCAGCAGCGACGCGGTGGACCGGCCGCGGTCCTCGTAGCGGATCTCCGCGAGCCGGATGTCCTCCGCGCTGACGAACTGGCCTTTGGTGATCCGCGCGAAGGCCCGCAGCACCCCGGTCAGCAGGGGGAGGACGGCGGAGTAGTGGTCCGCGTAGGCGTCGAAGTCTGTATGCCAGGTCATCATCATCGGAATGCCCAGGCGGCGCGCGGCCCACGTGCCGAGGAGGCCGACGGTGCCGAACCCGTGCACGTGGAGGACGTCCGGGCGCATCTCGGCGATCTGATCGATGGTGCGCTCGAAGTGGCGGCCGTTGGCCACGCGCGTGGGCATCTTCGGCACCCGGACCGAGGGCAGCCGGATCTCCGTGCGGCCGGGGCGGCCGTGGTGCGGGTTGGGGCTCCTGGTCTCCGGGGCCACGACGATCACCTCGTGGCCGGCGTCCAGGAGATTGCCCTCGAGCTGCTGCACGGCGAACATGAGCCCGTTACTGCCAGGCCCGTAGTTGTCCGTGAACTGGGCCACCTTGAGGCGGCGGCCAGGCTCGGCGGCGGGAGAGGTCACCCGGTCACTCTATCGGCTCACCGCGGCGCCGTCGGCCCTCTAGGCTTCCGGCCATGCACGTTGTGATCGCGCCCGATTCGTTCAAGGGGACGCTGACCGCGGCGGAGGCGGCCGCACGGATCGCCGCCGGCTGGCTGCACGTCCGCCCGCGCGACACCGTCGCACTCCATCCCATGGCCGACGGCGGGGAGGGCACGCTGGAGGCGTTCGCCGCGGTGCCAGGTGCCGAGCGGATGCCGGTGCGGGTGGTGGACGCGGTGGGGCGCGCGCGGGAAGCGTCGTGGCTGCGGCTGCCCGACGGGACGGGGGTCGTCGAGCTGGCGGCGACGTGCGGGATCGAGGGCCTGGATCCGCTCGATCCCCGCGGCGCGCATACCACCGGGTTCGGCATGGCGGTGCGGGCGGCGATCGAGGCCGGGGTGTCGCGGCTGCTGCTGGCCATCGGCGGGAGCGCCTCCACCGACGCCGGCGCGGGGCTGCTGGTGGCGCTCGGGGCGCGGTTGCTCGACGACGCGGGGCGCGAGGTCACCTCGCCCGGCAACGGGGCGCTGCCGCGGGTGGCGTCGGTCGACCTGTCGGTGATCGTGCCGCCCCCGGCCGACGGCGCGGTGGTCCTGTCGGACGTGACGAATCCGCTGCTCGGCCCCCTGGGTGCGGCGGCGGTGTTCGGTCCGCAGAAGGGCGGAGGTGAGATCGTCGACGAGCTCGAGGTCAACGTCGGGCGCTTCGCGGAGCTGCTGGGCGGCGACGTCGAGGCGCCGGGGTCAGGGGCCGCCGGTGGTGCCGGGTTCGCGCTGCAGCGGTGGGGCGCGACGACGGAGTCCGGCGCGCGCGCGGTCGCGGAGGCTGTGGGGCTGGTCGACGCGCTCGTCGGCGCGGACCTGGTGATCACGGGCGAGGGCCGCTTCGACAGCCAGTCCGCGGGCGGCAAGGTGGTCTCCGTGGTGCGTGAGCTGGCCGGGGACGCGAGGGTCGCGGTGATCGCCGGGCGCCTGGACGCCCCCGTCGACGGGCTCGCAGGCGCCGTGTCGCTGTGGGACCTGGCGGGGGAGCGGGCGCTGACGGACGCGGCGGCGGTCGCGGAGGAGGCGGGTCGCGCGCTGGCTGCGCAGGTCGCTTCCTGACGCAGGGCCGCCTCATGCCTCCACGGTGACGCTGATCTGGTGGTATCCCTCGGCGCCGTCGGGGAACGGATCGGCCGGACCGGGCAGCTGCGGGGTGCCGGTGGCGTCCACCACCCGCACGGCGAGGAGGTGTTCGCCCGGGCTCGCGTCCCAGGGATAGGTCCACTGACGCCACATGTCGACGCCCGCGTCCGGTCCCTCGGTCGCCTCGCGCCAGGGCTCGTCGTCGACGCGGACCTCGATCCTCGAGATGCCGATCCCCTGCGCCCATGCCACGCCGGCAACGGCGACGCGGCCGGCGGGCACCGCGGCCCCCTGGCGTGGCACGTCGATGCGGCTGGCCGGCTTGACCGGCCCGCGCTCGCCCCAGCCCCGCACGGTCCAGTAGGCCTTGTCGCGGGCGAAGGTGGTGACGGTCAGGCCCGTGACCCACTTCGTCGATCCGACGTATCCGTACAAACCGGGCGTCACGAGCCGCACCGGCGCGCCGTGGTTGCGGGGGAGCGGCTCACCGTTCATGCCGACGGCCAGCAGGGCCATCCGGTCGTCCGTCAGCGCCTGGAGGGGGGTGGAGATGGTGAACCCGTCGACCGACCGGCTCAGCACCATGTCCGCGCCGGCCTCCGGGCGGGCCAGCGCCAGGACGTCGGCCACCCGCACGCCCAGCCATCTGGCGGCGCCGATGTACTCCCCTCCCACCGGATTGCTGACGCACAACATGGTGATGTCGGCCTCCACCACGTCCATGGCCACGAGCTGGTCCCAGGTCAGGGTCACCGGGCGCTCCACCATGCCGTCGACCGTCAGGCTCCACTCGCGATAGCTGAGGTTCGGTGGGCTGAGCGAGGTGTCGATGCGGTAGAACTCGCGTGTGGGGGTGTAGAGCCGCGACACTCCCTCGACCGTCGACTCCAGTCCCGCGGCCCGGGCGGGGAGCGGGTCCAGCGGCACCGGCAGGACGGGTGGCCCCACGGGCGCGACGGTGGGCACGAGCTCTGCGGCGCCGAGCCCGACCAGCGCCGCCCCGCCCCCGGCGGCGCCGACCAGCAGCCGCCGTCGGCTCAGGGCCGCCGGGGCCACGTCGTCGGCCGCCGCGGTGACGCGCTGGAATGCGGTGAGGACAGCACCGCCCACCACGACCGCCGCCACCGACGGCAGGGCCCAGAGCGGCGTGGCCTCAGGGTCGGCGAGCGCGGCCACCAGGCACAGCGCCCCGAGCGCCCCGGCCGCCACCCACGCCCCTGTCAGCGAGCGGGTGGCGAGGCGGCCCACGGCCAGGCCGAGCAATGCGACGACGGCGGCCACACCCGCGAGGAGGATGGCCTTGTCCGCAGTCCCCAAGGTGCTGACCGCCCACTCCTTGACCGGGGTCGGGGTCAGGTCGACGATCCGGTTGGCGACGGCGATGAGGGGAGAGGAGCCCGACGACACGAGCGCCGACAGGCCGTGCCCCACGCCCAGCCCGGCCGCTACCGCAGTCAGGCCCTCAAGGGCGGGCAGGCGTCCTCGCTCTGGCATGTCTCCATAGTGCCCCCTGCGCCAAAGGCTGCGGTCAGGCATTTGGGTTGAGCCGGACACGGCTCTGCTTGACTGGTCTTGAGCCGGACACGGCTCTCGACGGGGTGTCTCGAGCCTGATCCGAGGCTCAACCCGCGAGCGGCCCCGATGTGAACGATCCACGCCCCGCGAGATCCAGATCCGGCTCAACACCGGCAGCGGGAGGCTCGCCAGGTGCGACGGCCAGAGTGTGCACGCGGGTGCAGCGGGCGATCAGATCCGGGTCGTGCGTGAGGACCAGCACCGGAACCGCGGCGAACTCGCGCCACACGTCGTCCATCAGCGCGGTGGCCGTCTCGCGGTCCAGATGCTCGGTGGGCTCGTCGAGGATGACGAGGTCGGGTGCGCCGACCAGAAGCCGCGACAATGCCAGTCTCCGCCGCTCCCCGCCGCTCAGCGTCATGCCCGCCTCGCCGATGCGCCGCTGCGGGTCCATCTGCAGGCCGGCACGGGCGAGGGCGGCGCGGATGTCGTCGTCGGTTGCGTCGCGGTTGCCGATCCGCACGTTCTCCGCGACCGTCGTGGCGAAGATGTGCGCGTCCTGGGCCAGGTACCCCACGCGGCCGCAGCGCCGCACCTCGCCGGCCAGCGGCGGGATGAGGCCCATCACCGTGGCCGCCAGCGTGGTCTTCCCCACACCCGAGGGCCCGACGACGGCCACCTGCTCCCCCGGCTCCACAACGAGGTCCACCCCGTGCTGCACCGGCCCGGCGCCCGGCCACCCCACCGCGACACCAGTGACCTCCAGCCCCGGCGCGCCGTCGCCGTCGGCCGCCGCGTCTCCACTGCCGACGGCGGGCTCGGCCAGGACCTCGTCGAGCCGGTCCAGCGCGGACCGGGAGCGGGTGTAGGTCTGCGCGGCCTGCGCGAACGTCGCCAGCACCTCATGGAGCGCCAGGGGGGTGAGCGCCAGGACCGCCAGGAACCGGGGGTCGAGCTCGCCCGATGCGACGGCGCCCGTGCCGAACCACAGCGCCGCCAGCACCGCGACCCCGGCCGCCACCACCTGACCCGCCGTCGCCACGCCCCGGATCCAGGCGCCGTGCGCCTCCTGAGCGCGCAGCTCGTCGTCGACGGCGAGCAGCCGGCTCAGCGTGGGGCCCTGCGCTCCATAGGCCACGAGATCCCCGGACGTGCGAGCCAGCTCGCGCACCCCGTCGGCCAGCCGCCCCCGCGTGGGAACGGCGGCCGTGTCCACGCCACGGCTCACGCGCTGCGTCCACAGCGGGAGGACGACACCGGCAAGCAGGGCCGTGACGAGCAGGGCGGTGGCGCTGGGCCAGTTGACGACCGCGAGGATGAGGACCGCGGCCAGCACGACGGTCGCGGCGGAGACGAGCGGGATCACCACGCGCACGACGAGGTCCTGGATGGCCGCGACATCTGCCACGACGCGGGTGAGCAGGTCACCGCGGCGTCGCCCGATCAGCGTGGTGCCGCTCAGCTTGTCGTAGAGCCGTACGCGGAGCGCGCCCTGGAGACGGAGGGCGACATCGTGGCCCACGAGCCGCTCCACGTAGCGGAACACGCCGCGCGAGATGCCGAACGCGCGCACGCCCACGGCGGCGGGTTGCAGGTACAGGACCGGGGGAGCCATCGCGGCGAACGAGATGAGCCACGCGGACACGCCCATGAGCGCCACGGACGACGCGGAGGCCAGGGAGGCGACAAGGATCGCGAGGAGGAAACGGGACCGGGCTCTGGGGACGGAGGCCAGGAGGTCGCGGAGGAGGTTGGCGGGGGAGCCCGGCGGGCAGACCGCCGGAGGCGACCCGTCGGTACGGCCCGCGCCGCTTCGCGGGCGAACCCCTCCGTCGTCGGGCCCGGGGCGGCGCCCAGGTACCGTGGCAGGGCGGGCCACCCCCTCGGTGGGGCCAGGACGCGTGGGGGCGGGGGCGGCCGCGACGACGACCCGGTCAGCCGCTGCCAGGACGGCCGGCCGGTGGCTCACGATCAGCGCGCCTGCGCCGGTGGCACGCACCGCCTCGATGACCCGCGCTTCCGTCTCGGCGTCCAGCCCGGCGGTGGGCTCGTCGAGCACCAGCAACCGCGCGCCCGAACGGACCCGCACCAGCGCCCGTGCCAGCGCCACGCGACGACGCTCGCCCGCGGACAGGCCCTCGCCGTCGTCGCCGACGGCCTTGTCCGGCCCGAAGTCCGCGCCGGCGTCGGCCAGCGCGCGCCCTACGTCCTCGGCCGTCGCACCCGGCGACCCCAGCGCGACGTTGTGGCCCACGGTTCCGTTCAACATCCCCGGCTCCTGCGCCACCCACGCCAGCTGCGCCCGCCACGACGCGAGGTTCACCGTCGTCAGGTCCACGCCGTCGACGGAGACCCGCCCCGACGCCGGCGCCAGGAACCCCAGCGCCATGGCCAACGCCGTCGACTTGCCGCCGCCGGAGGCTCCGGTCAACGCAACCACCTCACCGGGCGCCACCTCGACCGTCAGGGCCTCCACGGCGGGAGTGGCCGCGCCCGGGTAGCTGTAGGCCACGTCGTCGAGGCGCAGTACCCCTCCCCGTGGCGCGGCCACGGTGCCGGCGTGCGCCGAGGCGCCGTCGATCACCTCGAACGCCGCGTCGGCGGCGGTCACCCCGTCGGCGGAGTCGTGGAAGTGCACGCCCACCTGCCGCACCGGCAGGAAGGCCTCCGGGGCGAGGATGAGGACGAAGAGTGCGGTGGTGAAGTCGACGTCGCCGTAGACCAGCCGGAACCCCACCGTCACCGCGACCACCGCCACCGACAGCGTGGCCAGCAGCTCCAGCGCGAACGACGAGAGGAACGAGATGACCAGCGTCTTCATCGTGGCCTCGCGGTACTGCTCCTCGCCCAGCTCCACCCCGCGCCGCTGCGCCCGCGCCCGGGCGAAGGCCTGCAGGGTTGGCAGCCCGGCGATGAGGTCCGCGAAGTGGTTGGCCAACCGGTCCGCCACCGCGAAGCTGCGCCGCGTGGCCTTCTCCGTGGTCCAGCCGATGAGCGCCATGAACACCGGGATGAGCGGGAGCGTGAAGGCGACGATGATCGCCGAGGGCCAGTCCGCCAGCAGGATCGCGCCGCCGACGATGAACGGGACGGTCGCGGCGAGGCCGAGCTGCGGCAGGTACTTGGAGAAGTAGCCGTCCAGCGCGTCGACGCCCTGCGTGACGATGCGGATCAGCGAGGCCGACGACGTGGCGCCGACGGGGGTGTCGAGGCGGGCGGCGAGGATGTCGCGGCGTAGCTGGGACTTCACGGCGGCCGCGGAGCGGTGGGCCAGGGTGGAACTCAGCCAGGCGAGCAGCCCCCGGCCAAGGAACACGGCGGCCAGCGCGGCCAGCGCCCCGGGCCAGCCGACCGGCAGTGCCCGGGCATCGAAGGCGCGCGTGATCCAGTCCGCCAAGACCCTGGCCTGGACGATGAGCAGCACGGCGGTGGCGAGGCCGACGAGCACCGTCGCCACCATGAACCACCGCGTGACCCTGCCTCTGCGGAAGAGTCTGGGATGGATCGGGCCTGCCACCGGGCCAGTCTCCCACAGCCCCTCAACGGTTCCCTCAGTGAGCCGCGACCACCTCGTCGGGGATGTTCTTCGTCGAGATGCGGCGGCTGAACACCCAGTAGGACCACGCCTGATAGCCCAGCACGATCGGCACGAAGATCACCGCGGCCCACGTCATGATGGTGAGCGTGGTGTCCGACGACGCGGCGCTGAGGATGTTGAGGCGCTCGTCGACGGCGACCCCCTCGTCCTGCGCGAAGCCCAGGTTGCCGTACATCTTGACGAAGATCCCGACGAACAGCGTGACGACGGAGGTGCCGGTGAGAATGAAGCCCCAGCCGTCGCGGCCGCTACGGATCATCACGGTGGCGCCGAGGATGGCGAGGATCGAGATGACGCCCACGGCCCACACGATGAGGGAGAAGTCGCCGAACTCGGAGGTGGCCGGGTAGAACACGTTCTGGCTGATCACGAACAGCGCGACCAGCGCGGTGGCGATCCAGCCCACCTTGGAGCCGAAGGACTCGGCGCGCTCGTGGATGTGGCCCTTGGTCTTCAGCGCGATGAACGCCGAGCCGTGCACCAGGAACAGCACCACCAGCATCACGCCGCCGAGCAGCGCGAAGGGTCCGAACAGCCCCCAGAACGAGCCGTTCCACAGCAGGCCGTCGTTGGCGAGGCCGATGACGAAGTTGGCGAACCCGACGCCGAACACCAGCGACGGCAGGAACGAGCCGACGATGGCGAACCAGTCCAGCATCGCCCGGTAGCGGCTGTCGGGGTGCTTCGAGCGGTACTCGAAGGCCACGCCGCGCAGGATGAGGCCGACGAGCACCAGGAGCAGCGGCAGGTAGAGCCCGGAGAATAGCGAGGCGTACCAGCCGGGGAAGGCCGCGAACATCGCGCCGCCGGCCGTCAGTAGCCACACCTCGTTGCCGTCCCACACGGGACCGATGGTGTTGACGATGACGCGCTTGTCCTTGTCGTTCCTCCCGAGGACGGGGATCAACATGGCGACGCCGTAGTCGAAGCCCTCGAGGAAGAAGTAGCCAAGCCACAGCACCGTGAGGAGCAGGAACCACACCAGGGGCAGCGCGGGGACGGAGACGGTTGCTTCAAGCAGAGTGGTCATCTCGGTGTCTCTCTCAGTACGCGAACGTCAGCGGGGCGTCGGCATCGGTCTGGACCTCGACGGGCGCGACCTCGGGCAGACCCGCCTTCGCGTACTTGAGGAACAGCCACACCTCGATCACGGCGAGCCCGCCGTAGATGAGCGTGTACACGATCATGGAGAACGCCACCTCCGCGACGCTCGCGGTCGGCGACACGCCGGCGGCCGTCGGCATCACTCCGGCGACGATCCACGGCTGGCGACCCATCTCGGTGAAGATCCATCCGAACGAGATCGCGAACAGCGGCAGCAGCGGCATGGCGAACATCAGCAGGGTCCACACCAGTCCGGGCTTCGGCAGCCGGTCCTTGCGGGTCACCCACAGCGTCAGCGCGCCGATGGCCATGCCCATCATGCCGAGGCCGATCATGAGCCGGAAGGTCCAGTAGGACACCGGGACGATGGGCATCGGGTCGATGTCCGGGTAGTTGGCGGCGAGTTCGTCGGCGTACTGCTCCTGGATGGAGGTCTGCGTCCCGTCGAACTGCCGGAAGCCGTCGGTGGTGTACTCCTCGCGCAGGTCGTTGATGCCCTTGACCTCTTCGTGGCCCGACAGGATGGAGAGCAGGCCGGGCACCTTGATGGCCCAGACCTCCTCGGTGCCGTCGAGGTTGCCGATGGTGACGATCGAGAACGGCGCGTTGCGCTCGGTGTTGAACAGCGCCTCGGCCGCGGCCATCTTCATGGGCTGCACCTGCGTCATGGCCTTGGACTGCAGGTCGCCGCTGATGATCGTGACGACGGAGGCGGCCAGCAGCACCCACGCGCCCAGGCGCACGGCGAACCGGTAGGTGTCCGCGTCGCCCGGCTTGGCCTCGCCGTCCCGGTTGATCCTGGCCAGGTGCCAGCCGGCGATGCCGGCCATGAGGCCTCCGGCCACCATGTACGACGACGCCATGACGTGTGGGAACGTGACGAGGAACACGGGGTTGGTGAGGACCTCGAGGAAGCCGGCGACACCGTCGAGCTCGGCGCGCCCGTTGTTGAACACGGTGCCGACGGGGTTCTGCATCCAGGAGTTGGCTGCGAGGATGAACACCGCGGAGAGCATCGTGCCGATGGCCGCCATGTAGATGGTCATCAGGTGGATCTTCTTCGGCAGCTTGTCCCAGCCGAAGATCCACAGCCCGATGAAGGTGGATTCCAAGAAGAATGCCAACAGCGCCTCGAGGGCGAGCGGGGCGCCGAACACGTCACCGACGAACCGGGAGTACTCGGACCAGTTCATGCCGAACTGGAATTCCTGCACGATGCCGGTGACCACGCCGAGCGCGAAGTTGATGAGGAAGAGCTTTCCGAAAAACTTCGTGAGCCGCAGGTAGGCGTCCTTGCCTGTGCGCACCCAGATTGTCTGCAGTACCGCCACCAGCATCGACATCGCGATGGTGATGGGGACGAAGAGAAAGTGGTAAACAGTGGTGATCCCGAATTGCCACCGTGCCAGGCTCACAGCATCCATGCTCGGATCGTACTACGGGGGGTCGTAATTCAACAACCAAGTCCATCCGAGAGGTGACTCCGCCGTTTATGCTTGGCCCCATGCCGTCACGTGGAGAACTTGAGCAGCGCGTCATGGAGCTGCTGTGGGCTTCCGACGTGCCCAGATCCGTCGCCGATGTCCACCAGGACCTGAGCGCCGAGCGGGAGCTGGCCTACACCACCGTCATGACGGTGCTGGACCGCCTGGCGAAGAAGGGCCTGGTCTCGCGTGAACTGATCGCCCGCGCGTGGCAGTACCGGCCCACGTCGTCGCAGGCCGAGGTGGTGGTGCGCGACCTCATGCGCCAGCTCGAGCGTGTGCCGCTGCAGGTCCGAGCCGAGGCCCTGCGTCGCCTCGCGGATTCCCTGACCGACGAGGAGCGGGCGGCGCTGGCCGGCCCGGTCCCCATCGGCTGAGCGGGGGATCAGCCGGACCCGTCCTTCTTGGACGTCTTCTTCCGATTCTTCTTGCCGTTCCCGGTGTCCTTCTTGCCGTTCCCGGTGTCCTTCTTGCCGTTCCCGGTGTCCTTCTTGCCGTTCCCGGTGTCCTCCTCGGTCTCGGCGAGTGCTTCGGGCGACATGGTCGCGGCCAGCCGTCGACGCTCCACCTCAGGGTCCCAGTCCGCCGCGGGCCACTTGAGGTCCATGTCGACGAGGGTGCGCGTGAGGATCTCAGTCGCCGCCAAGCGCGAATACCACTTCTTGTCAGCGGGCAGGACGTACCAGGGGGCGTGCTCCGTCGAGGTGAGCCGGAACACGTCGGCATACGCTTCCTGGAAGGCGTCCCATTTCAGGCGGGTATCGACGTCTCCCGGGTTGTACTTCCAGTGTTTATCCGGGCGATCGATGCGCTCCATCAGGCGCTTTCCCTGCTCGTCGCGAGACACCATGAGGGCGAACTTGAGGATCACCGTGTCGTCGTCGGCGAGAGCCTTCTCCCAGGCGTTGATCTCGTCGTAGCGTGCGCGCCAGACATCCTCCTCCACCAGCTCCTCGACGCGCACGACCAGCACGTCCTCGTAGTGCGAGCGGTCGAACACCCCGATGAGGCCAGGCTTGGGCAGGCCCCGCTCGATCCTCCAGAGGTAGTGGTGGCTGCGCTCCTCCTCGGTCGGGACCCCGAAGCTGCGCAGGGCCACGCCCTGCGGGTCCACCATCCCCATGACGTGGCGCGTGATGCCGCCCTTACCGGCGGTGTCGAGGCCCTGCACGATAACCAGGATCCTGCGGTTGCCACCGGAGCGGCCGTGGGCGAACAGGCGCTCCTGGAGCTCGGACATCAGCTCCCCGCGCTCTGCCATGGTGTCCTCGGCCTCATCCTTGTCGCCCGTCCACCCGGGTGTGCCCGCTCGATCGAACGTGGAGAGATCGAAGCCCGGCCGGACGCGCAGCAGCGCGCGGGGGTCATCACTCCAGAAGTCGGTCATGCGTTGTCCTTTCCTCGAAACCCCATTCTGGCCCGGGTCCCGGCTCCAGGGGCGGGGTTCGGCTCAGCGGTCGTCGGTCAGGCGACGACGGTTGCGTCCCGACGTCACCCACCGCGCGAGCGCCCCGCCCTCGTGGATGAGCTCGAGCCGGCGTTGCGTGCGCTCGAGGAGGTCCGTGCGGACGGCGAGGAGGACCTGGTCGTTCTCCCGCAGCCGGGTGGCCCTGTCCGGGACCAGCACGTCGTCACCGCGGATCACCATGGACGCGACCGCACCGCGGGGCAGCCGGAGGTCGTCGACGTACATCCCGGACAGCCGGCTCCCGGGCGGCACGGTGACCTGGACCAGGGCGGCGTCGATCCCCTCCAGTGGGGAGGAGTCGAAGGTCACCGGATGCTGCGAGATGGCCTCCGTCACGCCCATCCACCGGGCCAGCCGGGGGAGTGTCGGTCCTTGCAGAAGCGTGAAGGTCACCACGAGCAGGAAGGTGACATGGAAGATGTGGCTCGCGCGGGGGAGTTGCTCGGTGAGCGGGATCGTCGCGAGCATGATGGGCACCGCTCCGCGGAGCCCGGCCCAGGAGGTGAACACCTTCTCCCGCCATGGCACCCTGAACGGTGCCAGGCAGAGCCACACCGAGATCGGTCGGGCCACGAACGTGAGGACCGAGCCGATGACGAGCGCGTCGACGACGGCGCCCGGCAGCTCCGACGGGGAGGCCAGCAGCCCCAGCATGATGAACAGCGCGATCTGCGCCAGCCATGCGAGGGACTCGGTGAAGCCCTCCGTCGTGGCGTGGTGCGGCAGCGTCTGGTTGCCGAGCCAGATCCCGGCCACGTACGCCGCCAGTAGTCCGGAGCCTCCCGCGACCCCGGCCGTCGCGAAGGCCACCATCGCGATGGTGAGGGTGGCCAGCGGGTAGAGGCCGGCCGAAGGGAGCGAGATGCGCATGAGCAGGAGTTGCCCGAGGCGGGCGATGACCAGGCCGATCAGTGCCCCCGCGACGAGCTGGAAGGCGGCCGTACCCACCATCGAGGCCACGGACCCCTCGTTCCACGCGTCCGAGGCGACGACGATGACGAGCACGATCGTCGGGGGATCGTTGAAGCCTGATTCGCCCTCGAGCGTGGTGCGGACGCGGCGCTTGATCGGCAGGCGGCGCAGGATGGCGAAGACGGCGGCCGCGTCGGTGGAGGACACCATCGCGGAGAGCAGGATCGCAGTCCGCAGGTCCAGCCCGAGGATGAGGACGGCGAACGCGGAGGCCACGGTGACGCTGATCAGGACACCGGCCGTCGCGAGAAGCCCAGCCCTCAGCGCTACTGGACGGAGGTCCGCCCAGCGCGTGGTGAAGCCGCCGTCCGTGAGGAGGACGGCCACCGCGAGGAGCGCGAGATTGAAGGCGAGCTGGGTGTCGTCGAAGAGGATGCCGAGGCCGGACTCGCCGATGATGAGCCCGATGCCGAGATAGAGCAGCATCCCGGGCATGCCGCTGCGGGAGGAGATGCGCACCGCGATCACGCCGGCCAGGAACACGCCCGAGACGGCCAGCACGACGAGATTGAGCTCCTCGTGGGTCATGGTCTGGCTCGCGTGGTGCGCATCGGGGACCCTTCGGCCGGTGGGCTAGAGCTTAGCGGCCGATAGGCGTCCAGCTCCAAGGTTCATCGGCCGGGGAACGCGGAAACGATCCTCCAGTGCGGCTGTCCCCGCTTCGGTATGAGCAGGGGCGGCCGCACTGGAGGATCGTTTCCGCGGGGCGGGCTACCTCAGCCGACGGTGAGGCGGATCTCGTTGCGCCAGGGGTCGAGCGCGGTGAGGGTGCGGCCGTCGAACGTGGGACGGTGCCCGGCGAACCTCAGCCGCTCGTCGGTCTTGCCCAACTCCTCGGCGGTGGGCACGAGGATGTCGACGACCCCCATGCCCAGCGTGTTGTGCCGCGGGCCGGCGCCCGCCGAGTTCCACACGTTCATCGCCATGTGATGGTGGTACCCACCCGCGGAGACGAAAAGGGCGGACCCTCCGAGGGTCGCCGTCTGGTCGAAGCCCAGGGCGTCGACGTAGAAGGCGCGGGCGGTCGCGACGTCGCCGACCTGCAGGTGCACGTGGCCGAGTTGCGCCTGCGTGGGCGGCAGGCGGTCCGGGTCCGTGCCGGCCAGGTGCTTGGCGACGAACTCCGCCGGGTCGATGTAGAGGGTGGCCATCTGCACCTGGTTGCCGGTCCACTGCCACTGGTCGCGCGGGCGGTCGTGGTAGAGCTCCACGCCGTTGCCCTCGGGGTCGGTGAAATAGAAGGCCTGCGAGACGAGGTGGTCCCCGGTGCCCGCGTAGGTGTCGGGGTACTTCTGGTACATCTGCACCAGCACTGAGGCAAGGGCGGGCAGCTCGTCGTAGAGGACGGCGGTGTGGAACAGGCCGGCGTCGGTACGGCGGGCGGGCCGCAGGTCCTTGGACTCGGTGAGCCGGACGATGGGCGTGGCGCCGTGGCCCAGCGTGACGGCCCCGGGCTCGTCGGCCAGGGGCTCGAGGCCGACGCCGTCGGTGTAGAAGGCGATCATGGTGGGCATGTCCCGGACGCGTAGCTCCAGGCGACCCATGCGGGTGTCTGCGGAGAGGCTCATGCCTCCATCATATAGTTAAAGCTTCAACTAATCAAGACCGTGTGTGGTCCAGCGGCCCGGATCGTCCAGCACCCGCTCCAGCGCGATGTACGCCGCGCCGAAGGCGGGCGTGGCGTGATCCGGCGGCACGGCCAGCAGCGTCGGCTCCGCGAACGGTCGTGCCAGCAGCCGCGTGTCCAGCTCGTGCATGATCTGGGGGCGGTACTGCTCGGTGAAGAGTGCGAGATCGCCGCCCAGGACGACGGTGGTGATGTCGAGGAGGTTGCCTGCGTTGGCCAGCGCCAGGCCCAGGGCGCGCCCGGCTTCCCGGATGGCGTCGACGGCGCGGGGATCGTCGTCGAGGTAGGCCTGGCGGACCTCGTCGATGGTGGACACCCCGACGAGCTCGGTGAGGGCGCGGGTGCCGGCGTAGCGCTCGAGGCAGCCCGTGGCACCGCAGCCGCACCGTGGTCCGTCGGGTGAGATGCAGACGTGGCCGATCTCGCCCGCCCATCCGCGGGTGCCGAGGGAGACCTTGCCGTCGCTGACCAGTGCCGAGCCGATGCCCGCCTCCCCGGACAGGTAGAGGAACGTGCCGAGATCCCCCGGGTGGCCGGGGCGCTCGCGGCTGACGTAGATGGCGGCGCTGTCGGCCTCGTTGGTGACGCCGAACGCGACCGACTCCACCTGCGGGAGCCCCCCGTCGCGGAGGAACGGCCTGGGGTCGACGTTGCGCCAGCCGAGGTTGGGGGCTCTGAGCAGCATGTTCGTGGCGGCGTCGACGAGGCCCGGCACGGCGAGCTCGATGCCCACCAGCGTGGCCCCGGGGGGCATGGCCGCGAGGCAGTCGCGGCCCAGGCCGGCCAGCTGCGCGAGCGTGCGGGCGGGGTCGGCGCCGACGTGGTCCTCCAGCAGGTCCGCCTCGGCGACGACGGTCCCGCCCAGGTCCACGAGCCGAGCCGCGCTGTGGCCGACGTTGATCTCCAACCCCAGGGCCATGAGGGTGCCCGCACGCGGGTGCAGCGGGACCGACGGGCGGCCGCGCCGATTGGACGGCACCGGCTCGGATTCCGTCACGATCCCGGCGGCCACCAGCTCGTCCACCATGCGCGACGCGGTCGAGCGGGTCATTCCGGTGGCCTTGGCGACATCGGCCCTTGCCAAGGGGGTGTCGCTGGCGTAGATCCGGCGTGCGACCAGCGAGAGGTTGCTGGCGCGCAGGTTGCCCTGGCGGGCCACGCCGCTGCTGGGCTCGAAAGTGGTGCGCATGCGCTTGACTCTAGCTCAGATCCGTTATAAGTTCAGGACAGAAACAATATCGCTCTCGATGAGGAGATCAGCATGACCGATCAGCCCTACAAGTTCTCGTTCGGCCTCTGGACCGTCGGATGGCGTGGCACCGACCCGTTCGGCTCCGACACCCGGCCCGAGTTCGACCCGTGGCACTACGCCGACAAGCTCGCCGAGCTCGGCGCCTGGGGCATCACGTTCCACGACAACGACATCTACCCCTTCGACGCCGACGAGGCCACCGCCAAGGGCCGGATCAAGCAGCTCAAGGACGCCTGTGACAAGTCGGGCCTGACCATCGAGATGGTCACCACCAACACGTTCAGCCACCCCATCTTCAAGGACGGCGGCCTCACCTCCAACGACCGGGCGGTCCGTCGCTTCGGGCTGAAGAAGATCCTGAACGCCGTCGACATCGCCGCCGAGGTGGGTGCGTCCACGTTCGTGATGTGGGGCGGCCGCGAGGGCGCCGAGTACGACACCTCCAAGGACTACTTCGCGGCCCACGCTCGCTACGCCGAGGGCCTGGACACGATCGCCGGCTACATCAAGGACAAGGGCTACGACCTGAAGATCGGCCTCGAGCCCAAGCCCAACGAGCCCCGCGGCGACATCCTGCTCCCGACGATCGGGCACGCCCTCGGCCTCATCGCGACGCTGGAGCACGGCGACATCGTGGGCCTCAACCCCGAGGTGGGTCACGAGCAGATGGCCAACCTCAACTACACCACCGGCCTCGCGCTGGCGCTGTACGCGGGCAAGCTGTTCCACATCGACCTCAACGGCCAGCGCGGCCTGAAGTACGACCAGGACCTGGCCTTCGGTCACGGCGACCTCATGAGCTCGTTCTTCACCGTCGACCTCCTGGTCAACGGCTTCCCCGCCAGCCCGGACGCGCCCCGCTACGAGGGCCCCATCCACTTCGACTACAAGCCCAGCCGCACCGAGGGCGTCGAGGGCATCTGGGACTCGGCGAAGGCGAACATGGAGACCTTCACCCTGCTGGCCGAGCGCGCCCGCGCATTCCGCGCCGACCCGGCAGTCCAGGAGCTCATGCGCCAGGCCTCGATCTTCGAGCTCGCCGAGCCCACGCTCGCCGAGGGTGAGACGGTCGCGGACCTGCGCGCCGCCGAGATGCCTGATCCCGACGAGAAGGGTGCCCGCGAGTACCACTTCGTCGAACTGCAGCAGGCCGCCGTCCGCCACCTGCTCAAGGCCTGAGGGGTTAAGCCGTGACGCTGGTCGCCGGCGTCGACACGTCGACGCAGTCGTGCAAGGTGTTGGTGGTTGACGCCGACACCGGTGAGATCGTCCGCCAGGGCGCAGCCGCCCATCCCGACGGGACGGAGGTGCACCCGGATCACTGGTGGACCGCCTTCCAGTCGGCCTCCGCCGCCGCGGGTGGGCTCGACGACGTCGCCGCGATCAGCGTCGGCGGCCAGCAGCACGGCATGGTCGCGCTGGATGCCTCGGGTGAGGTCATCCGGCCGGCCCTGCTCTGGAACGACACCCGGTCCGCCGACGCCGCCCGTCAGCTCCGTGAGGAGTTCGACGGGTGGGTCCCGGCGGTGGGGTACCTCCCTTTGGCATCGTTCACCAACACCAAGCTCCGCTGGATGGCGGACGCGGAGCCGTCGAATGTTGAGCGGGTGGCCGCCGTCGCGTTGCCGCACGACTGGCTGACGTGGAAGATCCAGGGGTCCGGGGTTCTGACGGATCTGGTCACCGACCGGTCCGACGCGTCGGGCACGGGCTACTTCGATTCGGTGGCCAACGAGTACCGCCGTGACCTGCTGTCGTTGGCGCTGCGGCGCGACGCGTCGTCGGTCGTGCTCCCGCGGGTACTCGGGCCGTCCGAGGGCGTCGACGGCGGGCGCTGGCTGCTCGGCCCCGGCTGCGGCGACAACGCGGGCGCGGCCCTGGGCCTGGATCTCCGGCCCGGTCAGACGAGCGTGTCGCTCGGCACGTCCGGGGTTGTCGCGGCAGTGTCGTCGACGCCGGCCTACGACGAGTCCGGGCTCGTGAACGGATTCGCCGACGCCTCCGGTTCGTGGCTCCCGCTGACCGCCACCCTCAACGCGGCCCGGATCCTCGATGCGGCGCGTCGGGTGCTGGGGGTCGACTTCGACGAACTGTCGCGGCTGGCGCTGTCGGCCCCGTCGGGTGCCGAGGGGCTAGTCATGGTGCCGTGGTTCGAGGGGGAGCGGACGCCGAACCTCCCCGACGCGACGGCGTCGCTGGTGGGGATGACGCTGAAGAACTTCACGCCGGAGAACGTGGCCAGGGCCGCCGTCGAGGGGCTGCTGTGCCTGATGGGCGAGGGTCTGGAGGCGATCCGCCGGCTCGGCGTCGCCATCGAGCGCGTCAGCCTGATCGGCGGCGGGGCGAAGTCGGAGGCAGTGCGTCGGCTGGCTCCGGAGGTGCTGGGGGTCCCCGTCGACGTTCCGGCCCCGGCCGAGTACGTCGCCCTGGGCGCGGCGCGCCAGGCGGCGTGGGCGCTGTCGGGGTCGCGGCCTGCGTGGGCGTCGTCGTCGACGGAGTCGTACCAGGCGGAGTCGCGGCCGGAGATCGGGTCGCGCTACCGCGAGGTCGCGGGGAGGCTGGCCGAGTCCAACGGCTGGTGATCCTCAACCTTTCGCCGTTCCTACGTTCCTGACGCATCGCCGTTCTCAACGCATCGCCGTAGGCGAAGCCCTTGTCTGGGTATGGGCGTGGATCCGGGAGCCGAGGACCGGGCGGCCCGTTGTGTGCGGCTCTCGCTGTTGGCGCCGGCCCCAGCGTTGGTCGCGTAGAGGAGCCGCCCGGTCCTCGGCTCCCGGTTCCGCGCGTCGTCCTGCTGTGGCGCGGCTGGTGTTCCTCCAGGGCGGGTCTCAGGCGCATGAGGGGCCCGGATGCCCTCCTGGAGGAACACCGGCCGCAGGTCCTGATGCCCTCTCCGCGCCCCGCGACACCCCCGAAACGCCACACCCACCTCCTCAGGAGGCGTCGAGAGCGGATCAGGCGGCCGTCTCCTCCTCGATCGCTGCGTTGAACTGCGACTGGTAGAGGTCGAAGTACGCACCCCTCGCGTCGAGCAGCTCGTGGTGCGTGCCCTGCTCAACGATGCGCCCCTCCTCCATGACAAGAATCAGGTCCGCGTCGCGGATGGTCGACAACCGGTGCGCGATGACGAACGACGTCCGCCCAGTGCGCAGGGCCGCCATGGCGTGCTGCACCAGCACCTCGGTCCGCGTATCCACCGACGAGGTGGCCTCGTCAAGAATCAGCAGCGCCGGATCCGCGAGAAACGCCCGCGCGATGGTGATCAGCTGCTTCTCGCCGGAGGAGACGTTGGAGCCCTCCTCGTCGATCACCGTGTCGTAGCCCTTCGGCAGCGAGTGCACGAACCTGTCCACGAACGTGGCCCGCGCGGCCGCGAGGATCTCCTCTTCGGTGGCGTCCGGACGGCCGTAGGCGATGTTGTCGCGGATGGTGCCGCCGAACAGCCACGTGTCCTGCAGCACCATGCCGATGTTGCCGCGCACCTCGCCGCGCGCCACCGTCGAGATGTCGACGCCGTCGATCAGGATCCGGCCGGATTGCAGGTCGTAGAACCGCATGATGAGGTTGACCAGCGTGGTCTTTCCCGCGCCGGTCGGCCCGACGATCGCCACCGTCTGACCGGGCAGAGCGGTCAACGACAGGTCCTGGATCAGCGGATGCTCGGGCTTGTAGGAGAACCCGACGTGGTCGAACACCACATCCCCCCGCGACACCTTCAGCTCGCCTGCGGGCTCCTCCGACATCTCCTCGGAGTCCAGCAGTTCGAAGACCCGTTCCGCCGAAGCGACGCCGGACTGCAGCAGGTTGGCCATCGACGCCACCTGTGTCAACGGCTGCGTGAACTGGCGGGAGTACTGGATGAACGCCTGCACGTCGCCGATGTTCATCCGCCCCGACGCCACCCACAGGCCACCGACGACGGCGATGACCACATAGTTCAGGTTCCCGACCAGGAACATGACCGGCATGATGATGCCGGAGATGAACTGGGCGCCGAAGCCCGCCTTGTAGAGCTCCTGATTGCGGACCTGGAACTCGGCCTCGACCTCCTTCTGGCGGCCGAACACCTTGACCAGCGAGTGGCCGGTGAAGGCCTCCTCGATGTGCGCGTTGAGCTCTCCGGTGGACTTCCAGTTCTGCGCGAACAGCTTCTGGGAGCGCTTCCCGATGACGGAGACCACCACCATGGCGATGGGCACCGACACCAGCGCCACGAGCGCCAGGATGGGGGAGATCCAGAACATCATGATCAGCACGCCGATCACCATGAGCAGCGAGTTGAGCAGCTGCGACAGGGTCTGCTGCAGGGTCTGCGACACGTTGTCGATGTCGTTGGTGACGCGGCTGAGCACCTCGCCGCGCGGCTGCTTGTCGTAGTAGGACAGCGGCAGCCGGTCCAGCTTGGCGGCCACCTCGCGGCGCATCTGGTAGATCGACTTCTGCACCGCGCCGTTGAGGACCCAGCCCTGCACGTAGGAGAAGATGAACGACACGACGTAGAGGCCGAGCACCCACAGCAGGATGCCGCCGATGGCCCCGAAGTCGATGCCCTCGCCGGGGACGAAGTCCAGGTTGCGCAGCAGGTCCGCGAAGTCCGCGTTCCCCTCGGCGACGGCGCGGTCCACGACCTGCTGCTTGCTCACCCCGGCGGGCATCTGGCCGCCGATGATGCCGGACAGCATGAGGTCTGTCGCCCGACCGAGGATCTTGGGGCCGACGACGCTGAGCGCCACCGACAGCACGCCCATGGCGATCGCCAGGATGATCCCGGCGCGCTGGGGGCGGAGATGCCCGAGCAGCCGTCTGACGGACACCTTGAAGTTGGCGGCCTTCTCGCCGCTGCCCGCCATCGGGCCGTGACCGGGGCCACCGCGAAGGGCGGGGGCGTGCTTGGGGCGTTCGTTCGCCTTGACGGGGATGGCTCTGTTCTCGCTCATGCGGCGGCCTCCTCGGCGCTCAGCTGGGATTCGACGATTTCGCGGTACGTCTCGTTGGACGCCAGCAGTTCCTCATGGGTACCGCGACCGACGATCTCGCCGTCGTCGACGACGAGGATGCGGTCGGCCGCGATGATGGTGGACACACGTTGGGCGACGACGAGGACGGCCGCGCTCGCGGTCTCGGGCTTCAGCGCGGCGCGCAGCCGGGCGTCGGTGGCCACGTCGAGGGCGGAGAAGGAGTCGTCGAAGATGTAGACGCTCGGCTTCTTCACCAGTGCCCGGGCGATGGCCAGACGCTGTCGCTGCCCCCCGGAGACGTTGGTGCCGCCCTGGGAGATGTGCGCCCCGAGTTGGTCGTCCTTCTCGAGCACGAACGCCTCCGCCTGCGCGACGCGGAGCGCGGACCACAGGTCCTCGTCGGTGGCGTCCGGCTTGCCGTACCGCAGGTTGCTGGCGATGGTGCCGGTGAACAGGTAGGGCTTCTGCGGCACGAGGCCGATCCGGGCCCACAGGGTGTCCGGGTCCAGGTCGCGCACGTCCACGCCGTCGACGAGCACTCGGCCACCCGTCGCGTCGAACAGGCGGGGGATGAGGCTGATCAGGGTGGTTTTGCCGGCCCCGGTGGAGCCGATGATCGCGGTGGTGGTGCCGGGGGTCAGCTCGAAGGAGACGTCCCGGAGGACCGGCGACTCCGCGCCTGGGTAGGAGAAGCTCACCCCGTCGAAGACGACGTGCCCGCGCTCCCCCGTGGGCGCCACGGGATTCGTCGGAGGGGCGACGGAGCTCTCGGTGTCGAGGACCTCCATGATGCGGTCCGCGCAGACGGCGGCGCGGGGCGCCATGACCAGCAGCATCGTCGTCATCATGACCGAGATGAGGATCTGCATGAGGTAGGAGATGAACGCGGTGAGCTGACCGATCTGGATGTCTCCGGACTCGATGCGCTGGGCGCCGAACCACATCACGCCCACGGTGGAGACGTTCATGATGAGCCCGACGAAGGGGAACAGGAAGGCCATGAGCCGTCCGACGGTGGTGGTGGTGTCGACGAGTTCGGCGTTGGCCTTGTCGAATCGGCGGGCCTCGTGGGGTTCGCGGACGAAGGCGCGCACCACCCGGATGCCGGTGATCTGCTCGCGGAGGACGCGGTTGAGGGTGTCGATCCGCTTCTGCATGGTCTCGAACAGCGGGCCCATGTTGACGATGAGGATGGTGATGCCGGCGCCCAGGACCACGACGGCGGCCAGGATGATCCACGACAGCCCGGCGTCCTCGCGCAGCGCCATGAAGACGCCGCCCACCATGGTGATGGGGGCCGAGACGAGCATGACGGCGCTCATGAGCACCAGCATCTGGACCTGCTGCACGTCGTTGGTGTTGCGGGTGATCAGCGACGGGGCGCCGAACTTGTTGAGCTCGCGGGCGGAGAAGGAGAGGGCTCGCTCGAAGATGGCGGCCCGGACGTCGCGGCCGAACTGCATGGCCGCGTTGGCGCCGGCCCACACGGCGGCGATCTGTGCGGCGCCCTGGACGGCCGACAGCGCCAGCATGATGCCGCCGGTTCCCCAGATGAAGTCCGTGTTGCCGGTGACGACGCCCTCGTCGATGATGCGGGCGTTCAGGGTGGGCAGGTACAGCGACATGATGGTCGCGATGGTCTGCAGCACGATGACGATCGCGAGGAGCCCCCAGTAGGGGCGGATGTAGCGGTTGATGAGCCGCCCTAAGCGGGAGATCATGCGGTGTCCTTTCGGAGCGCCCCGTGGAGCGCGAGGCGGGCGAGGTCGTCGAGTGAGAGTGACGACGAGACGAAGCGTGAGGCGTGCCCGACGGCGAAGGTGCGCAGCAGCGTCGCGAAGGCGTCGAGGGGGATCGTGATCCGAGGTGCGTGCGGCTCGAACGCCTCTGTCATCCAGGCGTCGAGCTCGGCCGTGCGGGCCTCGAGTTCGGTGCGGGCGCATTGCGCGGCGTGCGGGGCGGTGTGCTTCGCTGCTCCGTGTGCGGCCACGAACATGGTGTGCACCGAGTGCAGGTACTGCTCGATGAGCTCGATGGCGGCGCGGGTCTGGGTCTCGATGTCGCCGGTGAGGTCCGACGCGGCCAGGTGGGTGGCCAGCCGCTCGGCGGACAGTGCCTCGCTGATGGTGGCGGAGATGAGGTCGTCGAGTGAGTCGAAGACGCGGAAGATCGTGCCCTCGGCCACGCCGGCGGCCTCTGCCACCATGCGGGTGGTGAGCGCCTGGCCGTGCTTCTCCAGGAGCGGGATGCTTGCTTCGACGATGGCCGCCCGGCGCTGTTCGGGGGGCATGGGTGCTGCTCGGGTCACGGGACGAGTGTAGTGAGTGAACACTCACTCATCAAGTTTCACCTCAGGGAACGACGAGGGGCCGCGCCGTGGCGGGGCCCCTCAGCAGGTCACTCGTCGGGTTGGACCGTCCACGACGGCGGCTCGTCCTTGCCCGCCTTCTCGTCGGCCTCCGAGTCCTCCTCGGTCTTGTGCACCTTGCCCTTGGCGTGGTGCGTCGGGGCGTAGATCACGTAGAGCTGCATGGGCTCGTCGCCGGTGTTGACGATGTCGTGCCACGTGCCGGCGGGGACCTGGACGGACCAGCCGTCCTCCACGTCGACCTTCACGTTGAGCTCGTCCTTGCTCGGTCCCATCAGGCAGCGGCCCTTGCCTGCGTCGAGGCGGATGAACTGGTCCGTGTCCGGGTGCACCTCGAGCCCGATCGAGTGGGCGACGGGGATGGACATCAGCGTGACCTGCAGGTACTTGCCGGTCCACGCGACGGTGCGGTAGTTCGGATTCTGCTTGGTGGCGGTCTCCAGGTCGAAGACGTTGGGCTCCGGCCCGTTGTCCGTGATCTTCATCGGTTCTCCCTCCGGTCGTCTGACCACATTAGCCCAGCGTCGGACCACGCGGAGGGGGGAATGATGCCGGTTCCTGGCCGACCCTCAGCGAGTCAGTCCCGCCAGCTCCGCGGACAGGTTCTCCCGGGCGCGGGGCTCCCAGATCTCCTGCCCTCGCGCGGTCCGGAACAGGGGCTTCATGTCGAGCAGTTGACGCAGAACAGCGGCTCGTCCGGCCCGCCAGGCGTCGTCGTCGACGTGCGCGTAGTCGAGACGGACGTCGCGGACGTAGACGTGGTAGCGCCCAGGGATCTGCCCGAGGATCGAGAGGTCCGCATCGGACAGGAGGGCTCCGCGCGCGTCGGCGGGCGCGTGGGTCGCGGTCATCCGGACCAGCCGCGACACCTCCGCCACGTCGACATCCGGGATCAATCCGGTGAGCGATGCCTCGGCCAGGCTCGCCGACGCCTCCTCGTCCTCCCCGGGCACCCCGTCGTAGACCGCGTCGTGGAACCAGGCGGCGAGCTCGACGACGGGGTCCGCGCAGTCCAGCTGACCCAGGGCGGTCAGGCACTGCGCCAGATGGCGGAGGTCGTGGTAATGGCGGTGTGGCTCGGACCAGCGGGCGACGAGATGGTCGCGGAGGGTCGTCGGCAGGCCGAGGCCTTCCCAGGCCCCCACCACCGCGGCCCGGGCGGCCGCCCGCGGGGGGGGTCTTGTCCACCATGCGCACCCGGAGCCCCGAGGCGGCCAGGCGCCGCACCAGCTCGCGCTCGCCGACGGGCACGGCGCCCCGACCCACGAGCGCGTCGTACCGGGAGGCGGGGACGTCGTAGTGATCGTGGTCGAAGGCGCGGGGAGGCAGGCCGGCGAGGGCGGCGAACTCGTGGAGCTCGTCGAGCGAGGAGTCCGAGACCAGGTGCCCGAACAGGGTGCCGTGCGCCGGCCACCGGGGCGGGTCGATCAGCACGGCCATCGTCGAGCCCCCGTCAGCCGCCGGCGAAGGGCGGGAGGACGTCGAGGAGGGCATCGTCCGCCAGCGGAGTGGAAGGGTCCTCCGCGTATCGGCCGTCATGGAGGATCGAGCTGACCTCGAGCACGCGGGTGAGCCTGGCGTCGTGTCGCGCGCGCAGGTCGGCCAGCAGGGCGCCGAGCGTTGCCGCGTCCACCTGTTCCTGCTCCGTGCCCGCGGCCTCGGCGGCCGCGGCGAAGTACCTCACCGTCGCCATGGGAACCAGTGTCGCATCAGTAGTGCGGGAAGCTGGGGTCGATCCGTTCGCCCCACGCGATCATGCCGCCGTCCATCAGCGACACGTCGGGGTGGCCGAGCCCGATGAGGTGCGCTGCGGCGCGGCGCGCGCGGGGCGAGATCTTGCAGTAGACGATGACCGGTCCGTCGGGGAGGTTGTCGTCCAGCCGGTCCCAGGTCAGCACTTCGCCGAGCGGCACCGCCAGCGAACCGGGAATCGTGCCCAGCGCATGCTCCGCCGGCTCGCGGACGTCCAGGAGCGTGGGACGCGCGGGACTCTCGAGGAGGGCGGCGACGTCCTCGACCGTGAGCTCGTTCAGTGTCATGGTGGCCTCTCTGGTGGGGGTGTGGACGTGGGCGGCGGGGGGCGCGGGGCGCAGCGGCACCTCGCGGGTGCGCTGGGTGAGGGCGTCGATGAGGAGGATGCGGCCCACGAGCGGTTCGCCGAATCCGCAGATCAGCTTGACTGCTTCGGCGGCCATGATGGACCCCACCTGCCCCACCAGTGCGCCCAGCACGCCGGCCTCCGCGCACGACGGCACGTCCTCAGGACGGGGAGGGACCGGGTAGAGGTCGCGGAGGGTCACCGAGTCGGGGCGGCCGGGCACGAAGGACGAGACCTGCGCGTCGAACCGCAGCACCGCGGCCCAGACGAGGGGGAGTCCGAGCTCCGCGCTGGCGTCGGAGACGGCGTAGCGGGTGGGGAAGTTGTCGGCGCCGTCGAGGACGAGGTGGTGGCCTTCGAGAAGGCTCCGAGCGTTGTCAGGGGTGATGCGGGTGCGGTGGGTGGTGACGGTGACGTCGGGATTCAGGGCCTCCACGAAGGCGGCGGCCGAGTCAACCTTGGGGCGGCCGACGGCGTCGTCGCGGTGGATGATCTGCCGCTGGAGGTTGCTTGCGTCCACCGCATCGTCGTCGATGATTGTGAGGTGCCCGACGCCGGCCGCGGCCAGGTAGGCCAGGATCGGGCTCCCGAGCCCGCCCGCGCCGACGACCGCGACCCGGGCGGCGAGCAGGCGCCGCTGAGCCTCGATGCCCATGCCGGGGACCAGCAGGTGTCGCGAGTAGCGGGTGAGCTGGGCGCGGGTGAGCTCCGGGCCGGGTTCAACTAGCGGGGCTGTCACCGTTCGAGCCTACCTGGCGAGGCGCTGGCGCCCTGTGGCGTGTGCGAGTTGAGCCGATGGATGGGTTCGTGAAGCGCGCCCCGCGGAGACTGAGCAGGAGTCACGTCGCGAACCCATCCATCGGCTCAACCCCCCGCCCCCGACGACGCGGGCATCGGCCCATGGGCGGTCAGACGCTTGCGCGCTCCACCAGTTCCATCGCCAGCACCACCGTCCTGGGCGCGTCGCCGTCGACCATGCCCAGAGCCAGCTCCGCCGCGATCCTGCCCTCCTGCCGCATCGGCTGCCGCACCGTGGTGAGCGGCGGGGTGGAGGTGGAAGCGACGGCGTGGTCGTCGAAGCCGATCACCGACACGTCCTCGGGCACGGAGCGCCCCGCGAGTTCGAGTGCGGCCATGGCCCCCATCGCGATCCGGTCCGACCCGGCGAGCACCCCGTCGAGGTGGGGTTCGTTCTGCAGGAGCCGGCGCATGGCCTCGAACCCGGAGGTGGAGTCCCAGCCGGTGGACAGGACGAACCGCTCGTCGAACAGGCTGCCCAGCGACTCCCGGTAGCCGACGAGGCGGTCCGCGGCGGCAGGGTTGTCGATCGGGCCGTTGATCACCGCGATCCTGGTCCTCCCGCGCTTCACCATCCTGGCGCCGGCCAGCCCCGCCCCGCGCACGTCGTCGGCGTACACGCTGGAGAAGACGCCCTCGTAGGGATGCCCCTCCAGCTGGCCGCACAGGACGACGGGGAGGTCGCCTCCCTTGAGCGCCTCGAGCATCTCGCCGCCCACATAGGGGGAGATGTCGATCACTGCGTCGACCGAGCGTCGCTCGAAGTGCCGGAGTGCGCGCCGGTGCTCGGCCGACGAGGACGCCTGCAGGAGGATCGGGAGGGTGGGCGTCTCGGCGAGCCCCTCCGTGATACCGCGGAGGATGGAGGCGTAGGTGGGGTCCTGGAACAGCTCGTCGAGGGGCTCGGTGACGAGGATCGCCACCGACTCCGCCTTGCCGACGGCCAGCGCCCGGCCCTGCGCGTTCATGACGAAGCCGGTCTCGCGGACGGCCTCGCGCACCTTCTGCTTGGTGTCCTCGGTGACCAACGGCGAGTCGTTGAGGGCCCGCGACGCCGTCGCCCGCGACACTCCCGCCACGCGCGCCACGTCGCCGATGGTGACGCTGGCGCGGCCGGTGCGGGGGGCTCTGGGCACGGGACTCCTTGGTTGCGCGGGTGTCGCTCATCCTCTCACGCTCCCGGGTGCCGTCGCCTCGCACCCGCGCTGCTCGGCGCAGATCGGCCACGCCTGATTGCGGGGATCTCTGGGCGTGAGGGATCGTTCAAGTCCGCCTGTCGGGACCCCAGATGTCTACGCTAGCGTAAGTTACGGTACCGTAGGGATATCTTGTTGCGCGTTCTCGAGGAGATTCCGGTGCCCATCACACATCCCCCGACGGTGATCCAGGGCGGCATGGGCGTCGCTGTTTCGTCGTGGAAACTGGCCCGGGAGGTCTCGCTGTGCGGGGAGCTCGGCGTCGTTTCAGGAACTGCTCTCGACGGCGTGCTCGCCCGTGAGCTCCAGGACGGCGATCCGGGAGGGCATCGTCGCCGGGCGATGGCGCACTTCCCGTCGCAGGCGATGGCGCAGCGCGTCATGGCCACGTACTACCTCGAGGGCGGACGCCCCGAGGGCCAGCCGTACCGCCCGCACCCCACCCTGACCATCTCTCCCCGGAGGGCGGCGCTGGAGTTGAGCCTGGTGGGTAACTTCACCGAGGTCTGGCTGGCCAAAGAGGGCCACGCCGGCCAGGTCGGCATCAACCTGCTGGAGAAGATCCAGACGGCCACCCTCTCGGCCGTCCTGGGCGCGATGCTGGCGGACGTCGACTACGTCATCATGGGTGCGGGGGTGCCCCGTGAGATGCCGAGGCTGCTCACCGAGTACGCCTCCGGCCGGACCGGGCACCTGACGATCGACGTGATCAACTCCACGACGACGCACCGTGCGACCCTCAGCCCGGCCACGATGCTCGGCGACGAACTGCCGGCGCTGCGTCGCCCCAACTTCCTCGCGATCGTGACCCTCCACGTGCTGGCCGACTACCTCAACCGCGACCCCGAGATCCGCCCCGACGGATTCATCGTCGAGGGTCCGAGGGCGGGCGGGCACAGCTCTCCGCCGCGCGGCAAGGTGGTCCTGGACGATGCCGGTGACCCGGTGTACGGGCCGAGGGACGACGCGGACCTGGCGAAGGTGGCGAACGTGGGGCTGCCGTTCTGGCTCGCCGGCGGCTACGCGTCACCCGAGAAGGTGGCCGAAGCGCGCGCCGCCGGTGCAGCCGGCGTACAGACCGGCACGCTGTTCGCCCTGGCCGAAGAGTCCGGGATCACCGCAGAGCTGAGGAACCGGCTGATGTCCGAACTCACCTCCGGGAGCCTGGTGGTCCGCAACGATCCCCGGGCCTCGCCGACGGGGTTCCCGTTCAAGGTGGCCCAGCTCTCGGACACGCTGTCGGAGGACGACGTCTACGAGGCGCGCGAGCGCATCTGTGACCTCGGCTACCTGCGCGTCCCGGTTGAGCGTCCTGACAAGTCCATCACCTACCGCTGTCCCTCGGAGCCCATCACGCCGTACCTGCGCAAGGGCGGCTCCGCGGAGGAGACGGTGGGGCGCAAGTGCCTGTGCAACGCCCTGATGGCCAACATCGGCCTCGGGCAGCTGCGCAAGAACGGGTACCGGGAGCAGCCGGCCATCACTCTCGGGCAGGACCTGTCCAGCGCCGAGGAGCTGGCCATCAGCCACCCGGGGGGGTGGACGGCGAAGCAGGCCGTCGAGTGGCTGCTGACCGGCCGCACCGACGCCGTCCCAGTCGACGCCGTCTAGGCGCTTCACCCCTCCTCGAGACCCCCGGTTGGCGCAGCCGGGGGTCTTGTTCTACTATCAATGTAACCGGTTACATTCCGGGAGAGACGTACGATTAAAGGAGACCGCGTCCATGACGGAGCCCCTCGACTGGGAGAACCCGGCGCTGACCGGACGCAACCGAATGCCCGCCCGGGCCTACTTCTTCGGTTACGCGACGCCCGAGCTGGCCGAAGGTCGCGACCGCAGGGCCTCGCGCGGCTTCGTCGATCTCACCGGCCCCTGGCGCTTCCGTCTGTTCGACCACCCGGCGCGGGTGCCGTCGTCGTTCACGGCGACAGAGCAGGACTGGGACACCGTCGTCGTCCCGCACCTGTGGCAGCTCGACGGACACGGCCGGCTCCAGTACACCGACGAGGGGTACCCGTTCCCGATCGAGCCGCCGCACGTCCCGGCCGACACCCCCACCGGCGCCTACCAGCGCACGGTCCGGCTGTCGGCGCCGGCCCTCGGCGAGCAGATGGTCCTTCGCCTCGACGGGGTGGAGAGCTACGCCGAGATCCATGTCAACGGGGAGTTCGTCGGCATGACGAAGGGGTCGCGGCTGTCGGCGGAGTTCGACATCACCGCCCACGTGGTCGACGGCGACAACCTGTTCGCCATCACCGTGCTGCAGTTCTCCGACGCCACCTACATCGAGGACCAGGACATGTGGTGGGCCTCGGGCATCTTCCGCGACCTCTACCTCGTCACCCGCCCCGCCGCGCGGCTGAAGGACTTCCACGTCCGCACGCACAAGGTGGGCGACGACGCCGAGGTCACCCTCACCGCGTCGGCCGACGGCGCCTCCTCGCTGACCTGGACGATCGCCGACGGCGGTGTCCCGGTGGCTGAGACCACCCTGGCGCCCGGCTCGACGGCAGCCGTCACCATCCGCGGAGCACGGTTCTGGAACCCGGAGGAACCGCACCTCTACGACATGCTGCTCACCGTCGTCGGGCCTGACGGCCCAGCCGAGCATGTCCCGCACCGTCTGGGCCTGGCCGAGGTCACCGTCGCGGACGGCCTGCTCCGGCTGAACGGGTCCTACTTCATGATGCACGGCGTCAACCGGCACGACCACGACGACCGCCGCGGTCGCGCCGTCGGCATGGACCGCGTCCGCCGCGACCTCGAGCTCATGAAGCGCCACAACATCAACGCCGTGCGCACCGCGCACTACCCCAACGACCCGCGCTTCTACGAGATGTGCGACGAGATCGGGCTGATGGTGCTGGCGGAGACGGACCTGGAGTCCCACGGCTTCGCCAACGTCGGGGACCTGTCGCGGATCACCGACGACCCGGCCTGGGAGACCGCGTACGTGGACCGGATCGAGCGGCACGTGCTGGCGCAGCGCAACCACGCCTGCATCATCATGTGGTCGCTCGGCAACGAGTCCGGCTACGGCTGCAACATCCCCGCGATGTATCGCCGCGCCAAGGCGCTGGACCCCTACCGTCCCGTGCACTACGAGGAGGACCGCAACGCCGAGCACGTGGACGTGATCTCCACCATGTACTCGCGGGTCTCGCAGATGAACGACTTCGGCGAGCACCCGCACCCCAAGCCGCGGATCATCTGCGAGTACGGCCACGCGATGGGTAACGGCCCCGGCGGGCTGAGCGAGTACCAGGCGGTGTTCAACCGCTGGGACTCCATCCAGGGGCATTTCGTCTGGGAGTGGGCGGACCATGGCCTGCTCGCGGTGGGCGAGGATGGGCAGGAGTACCACCGCTACGGCGGCGACTTCGGCGACTACCCCAACAACTCCAACTTCTGCATCGACGGCCTCGTCTTTCCGTGGCAGGAGCCCAGCCCAGGACTGACCGAGTACGCGGCTGTGATCTGCCCGGTCCTGGTGGAGGCAGTCGACGGCGGAGTGCGGGTCACCAACCGCCGCTGGTTCACCGATCTGGGCGACATCGAGCTGCGCGTCGACACCTGGACCGACGGTGACCTGACTGCTACCGATGTGCTGCGCGTTACCCCCATCGCGCCGGGAGAGACCGCCGAGATCCCGTACGCCCTGCCCTTCGTCGGGGCTCGGGAGGCGGCGTCGATCGCGACCGTCGTGACCACCCGAGCCACCCCGTGGTGTGAGCCAGGCCACGAAATCGGCCGCTATCAGCTCGCTGTGCAGGGCGCCGGCGCGGAGACGGTCCCCCAGTCCGGGCCCCCACGCTCAGGGGTGAGCACGGAGGGTGCCACTACGGGCACGTCTCCGCGGGCTGAGGCGCTTGACCCGCGCGGGGAGGGCCCTTCGCGGGTGGCTGAGGCGCTGGGCGGCCCCACCGTTCACGCGGATCCCGACCACCACCTGCTCCACGTCGACACCTCTACCGGCCGGCTCACCTTCGACATCCTCACCGCAGACCTCCTCTCCTGGACGTCCGCCGGCCGCGACCTCGTCGCCGCCCCCCTCCGCGTCGGATTCTGGAAGCCGCTGATCGACAACCACCAACAGGAGGCCGACGAGCTCTGGTTCCCGCGACACCTCCAGCTCATGCAGACCTCCGTCCGCGACGTCGCTTGGCGTTCGGACGGGAACGACGTTCTGCTCAGCTATCGCGCCCGCATCGCGCCGCCGGTGCTCGACTTCGGGTGCCATGTGGACATCGAGTGGCGGATCACGCCCGACGGCGCAGCCACCGTCCGCGCCGTCGGCACGCCCTACGGCAACTACCGCGACATCGTCCCGCGCATCGGCGTCACCCTCGAGCTGCCCGGTGACCTCCGCCGGGTGGACTGGTTCGGGCGCGGACCGGGCGAGAACTACCCCGACTCGGCGACGGCCAACCCCGTTGGCTTCTGGTCCAGCGACGTCGACGCCATGGTCACGCCCTACGTCGTCCCGCAGGACTACGGCAATCGCGGCGACGTCCGGTGGGTGGAGGTGACCGACGGCTCCGGGCAGGGGCTGCGGGTGTCGCGGCGGGCCGGGGAGCGACCGTTCCACTTCTCCGCGTGGCCGTACAGCTGCGCAGACATCGACGCCGCACGGCACGTCACGGACCTCACGCGCCGCGACACCGTCACCCTCAATCTCAACGACCAGGTCCTCGGCCTCGGCTCCAATTCCTGGGGCTCCGAGGTGCTGGACGCCTACCGGACGCGGTTCGAGGCGTTCGAGTTCGAGTTCACCCTGCAGCCCGTCACCAGCCAGGAGGACCCGGCATGAGGCTCTTCACCGACCACGCCACCCTGCGAGAGATCCTGGGTGGAACGACGAAGTGGGCGCGCACCCTGGAGGCCCTCGACGCCGCTCCCGGCCTGTCCGCCGGCGTCGCGTACTCCATCGGTGACTCCCTCACCTACCGCAAGGCCCCCGCGACAGCCCTCGCGACGGAGGAGATGGTGGGGCGCCGTCGCTACCACCTCGTCGTCGCCGCGCTCAGCGGTGAGGTCGCGGTGGAGGTGGCGGCCAAGGTGGACCTCGCCGTCGAAGGGGCCTATGACGACCTCACCGACCGGCAGCTGTTCACCGGCTCCGGCGAGACCGTCCGAGTCCCCGACGGCGGGTTGCTTGTCGTCGACATCGACGAGGCCGCCCGCATCCTTCCGGCTCCCTGCGGCGAGGCCGTGCTGCTGCACGTCACCGTCGAGGGCGCCAGCTTCCACAACAAGTAGCCCACCCCCAACACAGAAAGTCACCATGACTGGAACCAATCGCGCGCGGATCGGCATGTTCGCGCTGCTCACCATGACAGTGGCGGCGGTGTTCAACATCCGCAACGTCATCAACAACAACGTGGCGATCGGGCTGGCCTCCGCGCCGGCGTTCTTCTTCGCCACGCTCCTCTACTTCATCCCGTTCACCCTTGTCATCGCAGAATTCGTGGCGCTGAACAAGAACTCCGAGTCCGGTGTCTACCAGTGGGTCAAGACGTCGATGGGCGGCCGTTGGGCGTTCCTGACGGCCTTCAGCTACTGGTTCGTCAACCTGTTCTACTTCGCCTCGCTGCTGCCGCTGATCCTCGTGTTCGCGTCGTACCTGATCTACGGCGAGGAGAAGCAGCTCTCCCAGCTGTGGATCACGGTGTTGTCGATCCTCATCTTCGCCGTGGCCACGTGGGTGTCGACGAAGGGTGCCAAGTGGATCGGCTCGATCACCTCGATCGGTGCCACGCTCGTGCTGGTGCTGACGGCCACGTTCATCGTGCTCTCGCTCGCGTCACTGTTCGGCGGTGTCGAGCCGGCCTCGCCCATCACCACGGGTGCCATGACCCCGGACCTCTCCACATTCGCGCTGGCCTGGGGCTTCATGGGCACGTTGGCCTGGATCATCCAGGGCGTTGGCGGCGCCGAGTCCTCGGCAGTGTTCCTCAACGACCTCCGAGGCGGCGTCAAGGCGTTCGTGCGCACCATCGTCATCGCCGGCATCGTCATCGGCCTGCTGTACGCCACCGCGTCGCTGCTGATGAACGTGTTCGTGCCGGTGGGCACGCTCGACTACTCCAACGGTCTGTTCGTGGTGATGGGCGCCCTCGGTGAGCACTTCGGCCTCTCAGCCGTGTTGGTCAACCGCGTGGTCGGCGTGATCCTGCTCGCCGCGACCCTCGGGTCCCTACTGATGTGGACCTCCACCCCCGTGAAGATCTTCTTCTCCGAGATCCCTCGCGGCATCTTCGGCGGCAAGCTCGTCGAGTTGAACTCCGAGGGCATCCCGTGGCGCGCCGCCTGGCTGCAGTTCGCCATCGTGGTGCCGATCCTCGTCATCCCGGCCCTCGGCTCGGGCAACGTCAACGACCTGCTCGGCATCGTCATCAACATGACGGCCGCCACGGCGCTGCTGCCTCCGTTGCTCATCCTGCTGGCCTACTGGATGCTGCGTCGCCGGTACGACGGCGTGGCGCGTGACTTCCGGATGGGGTCGCGGTCGCTCGGCCTGGGTGTCGCGACGTTCCTCCTGGTGGTGTTCGCGTTCGTGTTCGTCGCGGGTACGGTCCCGTTGGGCCAGGAGCTGTGGCTGACGCTGACCTACAACGTGGGCGGTGTCGTGGTGTTCCTCGGCCTGGCGGTGCTCTGGTACGAGCGCTACATCCGTCGCTTGAAGGTGACGGATCCGGAGGCGGCGAGCGCCGAGCTCGAGCCGTCGGCCGAGCAGATGGTGCGCGCGGAGGTGGGTGTCGCGGCCTGACCCCTGCAGGAATCTACGTAGAGAGCGGCATCTGCGCATATGCACAGATGCCGCTCTCTGCGTAGGAAGTTGCAGATCACTTCGGCCTGATGTGGCGGCGTGTGCGGAGTTCCCGTATCAGGCTCTGTTGGGTGGCCGGCCAGTGCTTCCAGATCTGTTGGTAGCTGAGCCTCAGCGTCGTGTAGCCGAGTCCTCTCGCGGCAAGGTCTCGCCGACGGTCGTTCTCGTAGTTGGTCTCGCCGTGGTGCGCCTGGCTGTCGCACTCGACGATGAGCGAGTCTCCCACCAGGAGGTCGACGAACCCGACGCCGTCGATCTCGGCCTGAGCCCGGACGGGGACGCGCCTCCGCACGAAGAAGAGCCTGACTCTCGTTTCGCTCCCGGACTGGGCAGGTGCGATGCGGTCGCGGTAGTCGGCGTACTTCTTCGGCAGCCCTCCGAGTGCCCAGCGGACCTCCTCCAGAGGTGCCAGGCCGAGGTTCAGGGCGGATTCGGCCACAATCATCGCGTCCTCGACCGGGTGCCGGACCGCCACCTGTCGCAAGCAGTCCGCCAGCGGCCAGACGGCTTCCTGCGGATACCTGAACCTATAGGGATGGGCGATCAACCCCTTGCGCTCGACCGGGTCAGTGCCGAGCCCGTAGACCACGTGAATCGCTGACTTGTTGGGCACCCAGAGCCCATGGTGTCGACATCCGCTGAGGCAGCCCAGCCTGGCGCCAGCCTTGAGGGCGCGCTCGACCTGTTCGTCGGCGCCGTCCGTGGCGTACCAGCCTGGCCGGATTCGGCGCAAGGTTCCGCTCTTGACAAGGAGTGCTGCGTGGTGCCGGCTGACGCCGGCGGCCCGAAGTTGAGCGGTGGAATAGATGCCTTGGAGGTCCATGCCGCCACTCTCGGCAGCCTGGCGGAGCATCTCCCACCTTCCAGGCAACCTGTGGATGCGCTCGCCCTGCAACTTGCTATCCAGAGCGCGGTTTCTGCGTATATCCACAGAAACCGCGCTCTGGATAGCAAGTTGCAGACAGGTGGCCGCGGGACCCGGTCGTTGGTCAGGCGGTGAGGTCCAGGCCCAGGTCGAGCACCCTCGCGGAGTGGGTCAACGCGCCGACGGCGATGAAGTCCACGCCCGTCGCCGCGACCTCAGCGGCCCGCGAGAGTGTCAACCCCCCACTCGCCTCCGTCCGGACCCCCGCCGCGCGGCAGACCGCGACCGCCTCGCGGGTCTCGGCCAGGGTCATGTTGTCCAGCAGCACCAGCTCGGCACCCGCCGCGACCGCCTCGTGCACCTGCGCCACCGTGTCGCACTCCACCTCCACCGCGACACCCGGTGCGTGCGCACGCACCGCAAGGAACGCCCCCGCGACGGACCCGGCTGCGGCCACGTGGTTGTCCTTGATCAGCGCCGCGTCCCCGAGCGCCATCCGGTGGTTCACCCCGCCGCCGCACACGACGGCGTACTTCTGCAGGGCCCGCATCCCCGGCACAGTCTTGCGGGTGTCGCGGATCCGGGCCTCCGTGCCGGACACCTCGAACACCCACTCGGCCGTCGCCGTCGCCACCCCGGACAGCTGCCCGAGGAAGTTCAGCAGGGTCCGCTCGGCGGTCAGCAGGCAGCGCACCGGCCCGCTGATCCGCAGCACGACGTCCCCCATCGCGACCCTGGAGCCGTCAGCCAGCACCACCTCGGCGGAAGCCTCGACCCCCAGCCGCGACGCCACCACCCGCAGCACCTCGACCGCCACAGCCATGCCAGCCAGGACGCCGGCCTCGCGCGCCACCACCTCCGCGACCCCGACGGCCCCAGCCGGCACCGTCGCCTCCGTCGTGACGTCCGGGCCGAGCCTTAGTTCCTCGTCCACCGCGACGTCAATGATCCGCCGCACCTCGGCGGGGTCGACGGCGGTCCAGGCGTCCGCCACGTCGCGGTCCGGGGGGGCAAGGTCGATGTCGGTCGACACGGCGGTCATGCTGCGGTCCTTTCGGCGATGGCCAGGGGTACGGAGGTCAGCTCTAGCCCGCCCTCCGTGGGGCGGACGGTGATTCGCCGCTCCCAGGTGCGCGAGGTGGCGGCGAAGTCGGAGCGGCGGTGCGCACCCCGCGACTCCGTCCGCTCCGCCGCGGCCGCGGCGATGACGGTGGCGACGGCGTGGAGGTTGGTCGCGGTCAGCGAGGCGTCGTCCACCGGGCCGGTACCTCTCGGCGCTGCAGCCAGCGCGGCCCCGAGCCTGGCCAGCCCGGAGCCCGTCCGCGACACGAATGCCTCCCGCTGCATCCAGGCCCGCAGCTCGGGCAGGAAAGACGGGTCGACGACAACGGCCCCGTCGTCAACGGCGCCGCCCGCCGACTGGTGACCGGCCTTGACTGCCGGGTGACAAGCGGAGCCGCTCTGCCGGGCGCGGTCGCCGTCGGTGAGCAGCGTGCCCACTCGGTCGCCCGCGACGAGCGCCTCAGTCAGCGAGTTCGACGCCAGCCGGTTCGCCCCGTGCACCCCCGTCGCCGCGACCTCCCCGACGGCGTACAGCCCCGGCACCGACGTCCGGCCGTGCAGGTCGGCCGCGACACCCCCGCACGCGTAGTGCGCGGCGGGGTGCACCGGAATGCGCTCGGTCACCGGGTCGACGCCCCGGCCCCGGCAGAGCGCGAGGATACCGGGGAAGTGGTGCTCCCAGCGCTCGCGCCCGAAGAACGTCGCGTCGAGCCACACATGGGGCGCCCCGCTCCGGGAGAGCTCCGCCATGATGGCTGCGGACACGACGTCGCGCGGCGCCAGCTCGAGCAACCAGTGCACCCCGGCCATGATCCGGCGGCCGGCATCGTCGACGAGCCACGCCCCCTCGCCGCGCACCGCCTCCGACACCAGCACGCCCCGCTCGCCCGCGGCGTCGTCGGCCAGCACGGTGGGGTGGAACTGCATGAACTCGAGGTCGCGGACCTCGGCGCCGGCCCGCAGCGCCGCCGCGACCCCATCGCCCGTCGCGCCCAGCGGGTTGCTCGTGACCGGCCACAGCTGGCCCATGCCGCCGGTGGCCAGCACGACGGCGCCCGCGAGCAGCTCGCCAACCTGGCCGTCGGCGTCCAGCAGCCGCACCCCGCAGGCGCGCCCGGTGCCGTCGATCAGGACATCGATCAGCCGCGTCTGAGCCATCACCCGCGTCCGTGACCCAGCCAAGGCGCCGGACAAGGAAGCCCACAGCGCCCGCTCGATCTCCGCCCCGGTGGCGTCGCCGTCGGCGTGGATGATCCGGCGCGCGGAGTGTCCGCCCTCCAGGTGCAGGTCCAGCCCACCCGCTGGGTCGCGGTCGAACTGCGCCCCCAGCCCGATCAGCCGCCGGATGGCCCCCGGAGCACTCGCCACCAGGTCCGACACGACCCCTTCGTCGCACAGTCCCGCCCCGGCGGTCAGCGTGTCGGCGACGTGCGCCGCGAGCGTGTCGCCGTCGTCCCACACCGCCGCGAGCCCGCCCTGCGCCCAGGCGGTGGCCGAGTCCGTGACCTCGCCGCGGGTGACCGCCACACAGTCGACGCCGGCCGCGGCCAGGTGGAGCAGCGCGGACAGGCCCGCCGCGCCGGTGCCGACCACCACGACGTCGGTCCGCCCCGTCCACGCGCGAGGCTTCGCCGGGAGTGCCCGGGCGGGCATCATTCCCCCGATCCGGGATTGCCGATCGCCACCATCCGCTCGACGGCCCGGCGCGCCCGGGCGGCCACATCCGCCGGCACATCGACCTCGTAACCCCTGGTCAGGGCGGGGTCGCCGAGGCAGGCCTCCAGCTTCTCCGGGGTCGTCATCTTCATGAACGGGCAGGAGGCCTTGGGGTTGACCGGCTGGAAGTCTGTCAGGGGATTGGCCTTGCGCAGCTGGTGCAGCATGCCGATCTCAGTGGCCACCAGTACCTGCCGCGACGTCTCCCGGCGCGCGTGGTCCAGCATGCCGCCCGTCGAAAGCACGTGGGTGCGGGAGGCGGGCAGCTCACCGGACTCGGCCAGCCACAGCGCGCTGGTGGTGCAGCCGCACTCGGGGTGCACGTACAGGTCCGCGGCGGGGTTGTCGCGCACGGCGTCGATGAGGTCCGTCGGCGAGATGTCGGCGTGCACGTGGCATTCGCCGAGCCAGACGTGGATGTTCGTCCGGCCGGTGGCGCGGCGCACATGGGCGCCCAGGAACTGGTCCGGGAGGAACAGGATCTCGCGATCCTCCGGGATGGAGCGGACCACCTCGACGGCGTTGGAGCTGGTGCAGCAGACGTCGGTCTCGGCCTTGACCTCGGCGGTGGTGTTGACGTAGCTGACGACGACGGCGCCGGGGTGTTCGGCCTTCCACGCGCGCAGCTGGTCGGCGTTGATGGTGTCGGCGAGCGAGCAGCCGGCCGCCTGGTCCGGGATGAGGACGCGCTTGGCGGGGGAGAGGAGCTTGGCGGTCTCGGCCATGAAATGGACGCCGGCGAAGACGATGGTCTCGGCGTCGGAGGTCGCGGCGATCCGGGAGAGGGCCAGCGAGTCGCCAACGTGGTGCGCGACGTCCTGGATGATCGGCGCCTGGTAGTTGTGGGCGAGGATGACGGCGTTGCGGGCGGCGGCGAGCGCGTGCACCCGCGCCTGCCACGCGGCTACCTCGTCGGCGGTCCAGCGTTCCCAGGCCTCGGTGCCGACGGAGGGCTCCAGTAGGAGGGTCATCTCCTGCTCCTTTCCGGTTTTCGACTCGCAGACGAAAACCAGGGGAACTGTAGCATGCGATCCATGGCTCCCCATCCTCCGCGTGATTCCGTGGGCGTCGCCCTCTATCGGCACGAGGCCATCGGGGCGGTCCTGCAGGTCCGCGTGGTCGACGACGGCCCTCGGCTCTCCGTGCTGCTGGCCAGGCGGGACCACGAGCCGTACGCGGGCCGGTACGCGCTGCCGAGCGGCCCCGTCGAACCTGAGGAGACGCTGGAGGCGGCGGTGCTCAGGCACCTGGCGGCGAAGGTGGACGCATCCGGGCTGACACACCTGGAGCAGCTGGGCACGCGCTCCGACCCTGGCCGCGACCCCGCGCAGCGCACCATCGGCACCAGCTACCTCGGGCTCGTTCCGACGGTGCTGGAGCCGCACCTGCCGGAGCGGGCGGCGTGGTTCGCCGTCGACGAACTGCCGGAGTTGGCGTTCGACCACGCCACCGTCGTCGCGCAGGCAGTGACCCGGCTGCGGGCGAAGCTGAGCTACACCAACATCGGGTTCGCGCTGATGCCGGCGGAGTTCACGATCGCTGAGCTGCGGGAGGTGTATGTCGCGGCGTTGGGCCACGATGTCGCGCCGACGAACCTGGAGCGGGTGCTGACGAGGCGCGGCCAGCTGGTGCCGACCGGGGAGATGTCGGCCCCGGGCACAAAGGGCGGCCGCCCGGCCCGCGTGTTCCGGTTCCGCGACCAGGTGCTGGTGGTCACCGACCCCTTTGCCGTCCTCCGCCCCGAGTAGCACTCCTGGAGCGAGGCGTCGCCCCCACTGAGTGAGCCGGTCGCGGGCGCGGAGCGCCGCCGGCCGTGTCGAAGCATCTGGCGCACGGTGCTGGGACCTGTCGCCGGGTTGGGCGGCTTGTCACGTCGGCTTCGACGCGCTGTGCCGCTCCCGGCTTGCGTGCGTCTCACGCAACGGGGCAGGGCTCTGCAGGGAGCGGGGAAGGGCCCGTGTCGGGCAGCTTGGCGAAGGGCGCGGGCGGGTTCAGCGGGGTCGAGACAGGCGGACGGCGAGGTCGACGGCCAGCCCGGCCGACCAGCCGAAGACCGTCGTCGCGCGTGGCGGCTTCTCGCCGGTCACCGGGTTGAAGTACTCGTTCGGGCCGTGCTCGTCGACGAGGGCCAGCGTGTCGCGGTCGAGGCGGTCGGCGGTAGCCAGAAGACGGTCGGCTCGTGTGGAGTCGACGGCGGCCTGGCGGCGGAGGCCCTCGGCGACCAACCAGTTCGTGTTCACCCACACGGGTCCCCTCCACATCCGTTCGGCGGAATAGTCGGGGTCCGACGCGGCCACCGTCGGCAGCGCACGGGGCGTGGCGAAGCGGCCGGGGTCGGCGAGGGCGGCGAGGATGCCGCCGACGAGGTGGCCCGGCAGGCCGTCGGCCAGAAGGGGCATGAGGGAGACGATGGTCTCGGCCGCGATCGGCTGGCCGTCCTCGCCGAGGGCGGGAAAGAAGCCGCGAGCCTCGTCCCAGGTGTGGGCGAGCCTGTCGACGGTGGCAGAGGCCCGGGCACGGCAAGCGGCGGCCTCGTCGTGGCGGCCGCGCTCGGCGAGCCAGCCCGCCAGGAGCCGGTCGGACAGGACTAGGTACGCGGCCAGGTCCGGCGAGGCGACGATGGCGTCGTCGTCGAAGATCGGGGAGTCGTCGAGACCGGACGAGTAGGGGTGCAGGTAGACCGGCCGGCCTCCGCGGGAGGAGTGGGTGTACCACCACTCCTGCGCCCGCAGCATCGCTGGGAGGAACTGGTCGACGACGCCATCGCTGAGGACCTCGGCCAGCTTCGCCACGGCCAGCGCGGTCAGCGGCGGTTTGGTGAGCGGGACGCGGGAGTGGGCGAGCGACGGCGACGCCATGGCGCGGAGGTTCTCCAGGTCCGCGGGCGGGAGGTCGTCGCTGGACGCGAGGACGCCCTGCTCGTGCACGACGTCGGGGAGCTGGCCGTCGTCGCCCTGGTGTGCAAGCGCGATGCGGAGCTGCTCGACTGCGAGGTCGGGGTCGCCGTGGCGGAGCCCGATCGCGATGAAGTACGCGTCCCACTGCCAGAGCCCGACGTAGCCGAGCTTCGACGGCACGACGGCGCGGCTGAGGCCGTCGGGGGCGTCGAGGCGGAGCGTGTTGACACCGAGGACCCACCAGCAGAAGCGCGTGAGGTCGCGGTAGGCGGGATCGACGGCGGGGCAGCGGGCGAGCCACTCGGCGAGGGCGGTGTCGTGGGGGGCGAGGAGGTCCTGGTCGGGGGAGGTACGGGTTCTTGGGTTTCCCAGGTGTCGAGACGCGTGGATCGGCTCCGTCGCTCCACTCTTCTCAACCAGCGGAACGGATACCGACCACAGCTCCGGCAGGCCGCCGATCAGGACCTCGCCGCCGTCGACGACCAGTCTGGCGCCGCCGTCGAACTCGATGCCCGCCGGGCTCGCGCGCACGATCTCCACCTCGCGGCCGGCGTCGTCGAGGACCCGCAGCCCCGAGACCACGACGCTCTCGTCGAGCGGCCGCTCGTACGCCGCCTCGTACACCGTCAGGCCGTCGTCCCCCCGCCGCACGAACAGCCGGGAGAACCGCGCCGTGTAGGGGACGTCGAGCAGGTCGAGGCGGTGGGCGAGGTCGCGGCCGAGGTCGGTCATCAGCGCCCGCCGAGCCCCGAGGTGGCCAGCGACTCGATGATCTGCCGTTGCCCGATCACGAACGCGATGAGCATCGGCACCGTCGACAGGGCGGTCGCGGCCATGACGATGCCGTAGTTCATCCCACCGAACTGGCCCTGGAACTGGCTGAGCAACAGCGGCACGGTGAACAGGTCTGTGGAGTTGAGCAGCACCAGCGGCAGGAGGAAGTTGTTCCATGCGTCGAGCGCGACGATGATGCCGAGCGCGCCCAGACCCGGCCGGATGGCGGGCAGGATGATGGTCCAGTAGATCCGCCAGCGGGAGGCGCCGTCGATCATCGCGGCCTCCTCCAGTTCGATCGGGACCGAGGAGATGAACTGCCTCGCCAGGAACACGCCGAAGGGGTTGACCATGATCGCGGGGATGATCAGAGACAGGTGCGAGTCCACCCAGCCGATCTGCGCCATGAGGAAGTAGAACGGCACCAGGGTGACCTGCTTCGGGACCATCTGCATGGCGAGGAACACCCAGAACAGGGCCTTCGAGCCCTTGAACGGGATCCGGGAAAAGCCGTACGCCGCCATTGACGTGGTCAGCAACGTGCCGAAGACCACGAGCACCGTGATGTAGATCGAGTTGACGTAGGCGCGGCCGAAGGGGAGCGCGGCCCAGGCGTCGGCCCAGTTCGTGAACACCCAGGGGTCGGGCAGGACGGACAACGGGTTGGCGAGCAGCTGCGGCAGCCCCTTGAACGAGGTCAGCAGCATCCAGAGGAACGGCGCCACCATGAGGAGGGCGGCGGCGAACACGAGCGGGTGCTTGAGCCAGCCGAGGTCGCGGCGCGCCCGGGGTCGGGTGTCGGTGAGGACGGTCATGGCTCAGCTCTCGTAGTGGACGAACTTCTTCTGCGCGCCGAACTGGATGGCCGTGATGACCAGCGTCAGGGCGAGCAGGACGATGGAGGCGGCGCTGGAGAGGCCGAACTGCGACTTCGCGAAGCCGAGGTCGTAGATGTGGTAGACGATCGTGCGGGTTCCGTTGTCCGGCCCGGCGTTGTTGACCAGCACGAACACCAGGTCGAAGGTCTGCAGTGAGCTGATGAACGCCACCACCGACTGGTAGAAGACGATGGGCGACAGCAGCGGCAGGATGATGGTGAAGAACCGCGCCACAGGGCCGGCGCCGTCGATCGCGGCGGCCTCCATCACCGACGGGGGGACGGACTGCAGGCCGGCCATGAAGATGACCACGTTGAGGCCGAGTGATGCCCAGATGGTCACCAGGCAGACGGCGAGCAGCGCGAGCACCGGGTCACCGAGCCAGTCGATGGGGGCGATGCCGAAAAGCCGGGTCAGGGAGCCGGAGAGCACTCCGTCGGCCCGCAGGAGCTGCTGCCAGATCAGCGCGATGGCCACCGAGCTGGTGACGACGGGGGCGAAGAACAGCACCAGGTAGACCGCCCGGCCCCTGATCTTGTTGAGCACCACGGCGGCGAGGATGGCGAGGAAGAGCCCGATCGGCACCGTGATGACGGCGATCACCATGGTGTTGAGGATGGCGCGGCCGAGCAGGGGGCTGCTGAGCTGGTCGGCGAAGTTCTCGAAGCCGATGAACTCGGGCATCCCGAAGCCGTTCCAGTCGGTGAACGCCAGCAGGAAGGCGGCGGCGAACGGGAGCAGGGTGAACAGGAGCATGCCCATCGCCTGGGGCGCCACGAAGAACATGCCCCAGTACTTGTCCTTCTCCCGCCAGCCGCGCCGGGCCGGGGGTCGCCCCCCGGCCACGAGCGGGGCTGCGGTCATGACGCGGTCTTCTCCTCGACCAGCTTGGCGACGGCGTCGAGCGTGGTCTGCGCGTCCGACTTGCCCTCGTAGAGCGGCTGCATGAACTCCACCGCGATCTGGTTGGACAGGTCCGGCACGGCGGCCTCGGTGGCGAAGTTGGAGTAGCCGATGTCGCGCATGTCCAGCATGGTCTGGGCGTGGGCGGGGTAGCCGTCGGCCAGGACGATGTCGTCGGCGCCCTTGATCGACGGCACGGCGTTTCCGGTGCCCTCGAGGCGAAGCTGCTGACCCTCGGCGTCGAGGAACGCGGAGAGGAACTTCAGCGCGGCCTCCGGGTCCTGGGCCTTCGCGTTGACGGCGAGGTAGGACGCGGCGACGCCGGTGGGCGCGGCCTTGCCGTCGGGGGTGGGCCAACGGATGATGTCGTAGAGGGCCTCGTCGACGCCCGCGCTCCGGATGGTTCCGATGGTGTAGCGGCCCTGGGCCAGGAAGCCGAGCTTGTGGGTGACGAGCAGGGTGTCCTCGCCGGAGCCCTCGGGGAGGAGGTCGGCCAGCTTCAGCTCGCCGGTGGCGAAGCGGGTCGCGTACTCGTCGAGCGCTCGGACGCTGTTGGCGTCGGTGTTGGCCACGTAGGTTCCCTCGTCGTCGTACACCTCGCCTCCGCCGGCGGTCATGATCGAGTTGTGCGTGGCCCAGTAGTTCCAGTAGACGGCGCCGGTGAGGTCGGCGGCGGCGAGCTTGCCGGTCATCTCGAAGAACTTCTCGGTGGTCCACTCGTCGTTGGCGGCGAGCTCGGCCGGGTCCTCGGTGATGCCGGCGGCCGCGAGGGCCTCCTTGTCGTACCAGAGAGCGTCGGGGTTGACGTCGTTGGGCAGGGCGTAGAGCTCACCCTCCCAGCGGGCCACGTCCAGGACGTTCTCGGCGAAGTCGCTCTCCTTGACTGAGGCGCCCTCGACGGGGAGGAGCACGTCGTTGCGGATGATCGAGGCGATGCGATCGTCGCCCACGTAGAACACGTCCGGCGCCGTGCCCGACGACAGCTGGGTCAGCAGCTTGGAGTGGTAGTCGGAGTACGACGGGGTGGGCTGGAACACCAGTTCGACGTCGGGGTTGGCCTCCTTGAAGGCCGCCTGGACGTCGTCGAACATCTTGAGCTCCTCAGGCGAGCCCCAGGTGGACCAGACAACCTTTGCGTTGCCCTCGGCCGGGGTCGAGGTGTTGCCTGAGCAGGCGGTGAGGCCGATGCCGATGGCGGCGAGTCCGGCCAGGGCGCCGAGGCGGCGGCGGGTCAGGGTGGTCATGGGTGATCTCCTTGTCTATCTCCGTTGATGACGGGGTTGGGTGGGGGAGGGGTGTCGGCGCCGGGAGGCGCCGGGATCAGGGGGGTGTCGTCGGCGGGGTCGGCCTGGCCGCCGCGGATACCGATGAGGGTGGCCAGAAGGATCAGCGCGCCGCCGGCGAACAGCCGGATGGTGACGGTCTCGCCTCCGAGCCCTACGGCGAAGGCCGAGGCGAAGACGGGTTCGAACGTCATGAGGAGGACCACGCGGGTCGGGGTGATGTGGCGCTGCGCCCAGGTCTGCAGGAGCATCGTGACGACGCCGGCCATGATCGCGGTGTAGGCGATGGCGCCCCAGACTTTCGCGTCCGCGGGCACGTGGTAGCCGCCGGGGAGGCCGAGGAATCCGGTGGTGAGTGCCACGCCGATGAGCTGGACGATGGCCAGGCTCGTGGCGTCCATGGAGCGCGACCACCGGTCAAGAAGGACGATGTGGACGGCGTAGAGGGTGGCGCCCACCAGGGTGAGCGCCTCGCCGACACCGCCGTTGCCGAGGCCGGTGAGGCTGAGGACGGCCAGGCCCGCGAGGGCGAGGCCGACGGCCACCCAGGTGCGGACGTTGAGCCGGGCCTTGAAGGCGATCCACATGATGATCGGGGTCAGGACCACGTAGGTGCCGGTGATGAACCCGGAGACCGAGGCCGCCGTCGTCTGGAGGCCGACGGTCTGGACGATCTGGGCCAGGCCGTAGAGACCACCGAGGGCGAGACCGATCTGCCACTGGGTCGCGGTGAGGCGCCGGAGCCGTCGCCAGAAGATGGCGGCGGGGATCGCGGCGCCGACGGCGAACCGAACGGCGAGGAAGTCGATGGGGTCGATCCTGCTGACGGCGTCCTTGATGATGAAGAAGGTCGAGCCCCAGATCGCGGTCACGACGAGGAGGGCCAGGGTGGCTGTGGTGGACCGCCGCACACTTCCTCCTCGAATGTAACCGGTTACATTGGAAGTGTAGATTGTCAAAGGGCTCGATGCAAACGAACCTGTGGCTGGTGGATCGGCGACGAGCGCGTCAGCCGGAGTCGCGGACCCGCAACTCGACGGGCAGGGTCACGGGCGTGGGTGTGTCGTGCCCCTCCACCAGGCTCAGGACCATCAGCGTGGCCTGGCGCCCCAACTCGACGGCGGGGTTGGCGATCGTGGTGAGCGGCGGGTTGGTGTGGGCGGCGGATTCGAAGTCGTCGAACCCGATCACCTTCACCTCGTCCCCGATCCGGATCCCACGTGCACGAAGCGTGTCCATCACGCCCTGTGCCATGAGGTCGGACGCGGCGAAGATCCCGTCGATCGTCGGGTCCGCGTCGAGAAGTTCGCCCGCGGCCCGGGCCCCTGACTCCCGCGTGTAGTCCCCGTGCGCGACGGCGACCTCAAGGCCCGCAGCCTCCAGCGCCTGGCGCCACCCCGAGAGGCGGTCCAGCGCCGCCGCCATGTCCAGCGGACCCGCGACCGTCGCCGGCCGCCGCACCCCCGTCGCCAGCATCCGCTCGGCGGCCAGCCGGGCTCCGGCCAGGTTGTCGGTGTCGACGAAGTAGGCCCGTTGAGCGGGATCACGCAGCAGTGGTGCGCCCAGGAACACCGTCGGGATGGGCAGCGACGCCGCTGCCGCGACCAGCCCGTCGGAGCGATGGTGCGACACGATGATCGCCCCCGCCACCCGGCCCTCGAGCAGGAAGTCGACCACTGCCCCGGAGCGGTCCGGCCGCGACGCGAACACCATCACCAGCTGCATGTCCGTGCCCGCCAGGCCGGCGTTGATACCGGCCACAGCCAGCCCGAAGAACGGGTCCGAGAACACCCGGCTGTCCGGCTCCGGGACCACCATGGCCAGCGTGTTGGAGCGCCCCGTCGCGAGTGAGCGGGCCGACGCGTTGGGCACGTAGCCCAACTCGGCGACGGCGGCATCCACCTTCGCGGCGGTCACGGACGCGACGTTGGGGTCCCGCCGGACCACCCGCGAGACGGTGGCCCGAGACACGCCGGCGAAGCGCGCGACGTCCTCGAGCGTGGGTCGAATCATGGTCCTGGTCAGCCTTCCTCAACCGCATTGTTCCGCGCGGCGTCGCGGAAGAACAGAGCCGACGCCTTCGGGGTGCGGCGCTGCGTTTCGTAGTCCACGCGGACGATACCGAATCTCTTGTCGTATCCCCACGCCCACTCGAAGTTGTCCAGCAACGACCACACGAAGTAGCCCCGCAGATCGACGCCCTGCGAGATGGCGTCGTGGACCGCGACGAGGTGGTCCCGCACGAACGACACCCGATCCTGGTCGTCGACGAAGCCCTCGGCGTCCGGCACGTCCGCCATCGCGGCGCCGTTCTCCGTCACGTACATCGCGACTCCGGCCGGGCCGGTGTAGTCCTCGTGGAGGCGCACCAGCAGCCGGGTCAGCCCCTCGGGCTGGATCTCCCAGTCCTGGTCCGTGACCGGCAGGCCGCGCGGCACGGACCGCACCCACTCCGAGCCGATGTTCGGGTTCCCCCGCACGCGACCGTCGGGCAGCTCAACAGGCGCGTAGTCCGACGACGGCGTGCCGGTGACGGCCTCGCCGTGGTAGTAGTTCACGCCCAGCACGTCGATGGGGGTCGAGATGATCTCCAGGTCGCCGGGCCGGATGGCGTCCTCGAGGCCCAGACCCGCCAGGTCGTCCAGCACATCCGCCGGGTACGAGCCCCGGAAGATCGGGTCCAGGAAGAAGCGGTTGAAGACGCCGTCGATCCGCCGGGCGGCGTCCACGTCCGTTACCGACGACGGGTCCACCGGGTCCGCGACCGTGTGGTTGGTCGTGATCCCCAGCGTGGCCGACGGGGCCAGCTCGCGCAGCCGAGCCGTCGCCATGCCGTGCGCCAGCAGCAGGTGGTGCGCGGCATGCAGTCCCTCGCGCCGGGACGTGTGCCCAGGGGCGTGCTCGCCGCCGGCGTAGGAGAGGAACGACGAGCACCACGGCTCGTTCAGTGTGGTCCAGATATTGACCCTGTCGCCCAAGGCCCCGTGCATCGCCTCGGCGTACTCGACGAACCGGTAGGCGGTGTCGCGGTTGGTCCAGCCGCCCTTGTCCTGCAGGGCAGCCGGGAGGTCCCAGTGGTAGAGCGTGACCCACGGGGTGATGCCCTTGCCCAACAGCTCGTCGACCAGGCGCGAGTAGAAGTCCAGCCCCTTGGGGTTGAAGTCCTTGTCGTCAGGGCGTACTCGCGGCCACGCCGTGGAGAACCGGTAGGCCTGTAGGCCGAGGTCCCCCATGAGGGCGACGTCCTGGGGCATGCGGTGGTAGTGGTCGCACGCCACCGACCCGTCGTCCCCGCCGACGATGGCGCCGGGCTCGCGGCAGAACACGTCCCAGATGGAGTCGGTGCGGCCGTCCTCGTGGGCGGCTCCCTCGATCTGGTAGGACGCCGTGGCGCTTCCCCAGAGGAATCCCTCGGGGAACTCGTAGCGTGTGGTCATCCCTTGACAGCTCCTTGCATGATTCCGGCAACCAGTTGGCGGCCGGCGACGGCGAACAGGACCACCAGTGGCAGCGTGGCGACGACGACGCCGGCCATGATGAGCGAGTAGTCCTTGAAGTAGGACGCCTGGAGTAGCTGCAGTGCCACCGGGAGGGTGGGGTTGGCAGAGCCCAGGATGATGAACGGCCAGAAGAAGTTGGTCCAGGCGCCGACGAAGGTGAACAGCCCCAGCATGGCCGCAGCCGGACGCGCGGCCGGCAGTGCGATGGACCAGAACGTGCGGATCATGGAGGCGCCGTCGACGCGGGCCGCCTCGATCAGCTCGAACGGAAGTGCCTCGCGCAGGTACTGCGTCATCCAGAACACGCCGAACGCCGTCACCATGCCCGGCACGATGACCGCCTGCAGCTTGCCCACCCAGTCCAGACCGGACATCAGGATGAACAGCGGGACGATGCTGAGCTGCGTGGGCACGGCCATCGTCGCGATGACGAAGACCAGCAGCCCGCTGCTGCCGCGGAACCGCAGCTTGGCGAACGAGTAGCCGGCGAGCGTGGAGAAGAACACCACAGAGACGGCGGTGATCGTCGACACGATGATCGAGTTGCGCAGCGCCGTCCAGAACTGGATGTCCGAAGCGATGACGCGGCCGATGTTGGACAGCAGCTCCCCGGCAGGGATGAGCGACGGGATGGGATTGCGGGCGATCTCGCCGGCGTTCGACGACGCCAGCAGGATGGTGAAGTAGATCGGGTAGATCGAGATGAGGACGACGGCGGCGAGTGCGGCGTAGGTGACCCACCCCGGCCGCTTGTCCACGCCGTGCAGCTTGCGCTTGACGGCGCGCCCGGCGCCCTTGCCCGCGAGCTGGGTGGCCATGGGGGAGGACATCTGGGTGGACATCAACGGCCCGCCTTTCCGCTCGACGACGACGAGATGGACCGCGTGATCAGGTAGTTGACGACGCCCACCAGGATGATGATGAGGAACAGGATCCAGGACACGGCCGCCGCGCGGCCGAAGCTCTTCTGAGCGCCCCAGCCCAGCTCGTAGATGTACATCGTCAGCGTCATCCACTGCCGGTCCGCTCCGCCCTGGCCCAGGGTGTCGAACATGCGGGGCTCGTCGAAGATCTGCAGGCCGCCGATGGTGGAGGTGATGACGACGAAGATAATGGTGGGCCGGAGCATCGGGATGGTGATGGAGAAGAAGGTTCGCCAGCGGGCGGCGCCGTCGACGATGGCCGCCTCGTAGACCTCGCGAGGGATGGCCTGCATCGCGGCGAGGAAGATCAGCGCGTTGTAGCCGGTCCATCGGAAGTTCACCATGGTGGCGATGGCGATGTGGGCGGCGAGCGGGTCCGCGTGCCAGCCGATGCCGGCGGCGCCCAGGTTCGCGAGCACCGCGTTCACCAGGCCCGACTGGTCGGCGAAGATCTTGGCGAAGATCATGGAGACGGCCACGGGCGCCACCACGTAGGGCAGCAGCACGCCCATCCGCCAGAAGGTCTTGGCGCGGAGGTTGGTGTCGAGCAGGTAGGCGATGACGATCGCCGCCATGACCTGCGGCACCGAGGAGAGCAGGAAGATCGAGAAGGTGTTGCGCAGCGCCTTGAAGAAGTTGGGCTGCTGCAGCACGTCGGTGTAGTTCTTGAGGCCCACCAGGTCGCCCTGGCCACCGATGAGGTGCCAATCGTGGATCGACACCCAGGCGGTGTACACCAGCGGGAACAGGCCGACGATGAAGAAGAGGATGAAGAAGGGGCTGATGTAGAGGTACGGCGACGCCTTGACGTCGAGCCGGCTCATGCGTTGGCTCCAGGTGAGCTGTTTCATGGGGGGTTCCTTCGGGGCAGCGGGGACGGGGCGGGGTCGGGGGCCGGGGAACGACCCCCGACCCCGCGGTGACTCAGCTGAGGCCGAGGGCGTCGTACGCCGTCAGGGCCTTCTCCCAGGAGCCTTCGGCGTCGTCGGTGCCTTCGACGTCGAGGCGGTTCAGCGCGTCGGTGACGAGCTGGGCGAGCGCGAAGTAGTTCGGGCCCTTGAAGGGCGCGACCTCGATCGCGGTGGCGCGGTCGGCCAGGATCTGGCCGGTGGGGGCGTCGTTGAAGAACGCGTTGGTCTGATCGAGCAGGGCCGGATCCGTGAGGGCCTCGACCTGCGACGGCAAGGTGCCCTTGGCGGTGAAGGCCTTGATCTGCTGCTCAGGGGCGGTCAGCCATGCGGCCAGCTTCTTGGCCGCATCATGGTTGGCGCCCTGCTCCGGGACGGTCAGGTACGAGCCGCCCCAGTTGCCGCCGCCGCCGGGGAACACGTTGGCGATGTCCCAGCCCTCGACGCCCTCGGCGTTGCCCTCGATGACGCCCAGCATCCAGCCGGGGCACAGCATCGTGGCGAACTTGTCGGTCTGGAACGCATTGGTCCAGTCCTCGCTCCACTGGGCGAGCCCGGCAGAGAGGTTGTCGTCGACCGAGGCGGTGGCGATCTGGTCGTAGATCGCCTTGATCTCGGAGTTCTCACTCAGCGGGATCGGTGTGCCGTCGGAGTTCTCGAAGGGATTCTCAACCTGGTTGACCATGCCCTGGAACGTCGCGGAGGCAGAATCGAACCAGGCGACGCCGCCGGACTTGGCCACGTAGTCCTTGCCGACGCTGAAGTAGTTGTCCCAGTCGCCCTCGAGCAGCGCGGCCACTTCCTCGCGGTCGGTGGGGAAGCCGGCCTTCTCCATGAGATCTGCGCGGTAGCAGATGGCCTCGGGGCCGATGTCGGTGCCGTAGCCGATGACCTTGCCGTCGTCGGTGGTGACGGCAGCGGTCTTCCAGTCCAGCCAGCGTCCGTCGAGTTCGGGGTCGGCCAGGTCGACGAACTTGTCCGGGTACTGCATGAGCTCGGTGAGCCAGTCGATCTCGATGGCCTCGATGTCGGCCAGGCCGGAGCCTGCGGCGAGTCGGGTGTTCATGTTGTCGCGGGCCTCGTTGGAGGTCGCGGCCTTGCGGGCCTCGATGGTGACGTTGGGGTTGTCGGCCATGTACTCGGTGAAGAGGTCCTCGTAGCCGAACTCGTTGAAGGTGGCGACGGTGAGGGTGACCTTCTCGTCGGGGTTGGCCGACGCGTCGGGGGACGTGGTGGCGTCCGGGGTGCCCGACGAGCAGGCGGTGAGTAGGGCGCCGACGCAAGCGACGGCGGCGAGATTACGGATGGCAGCACGCACGGTGACTCCTTTGTAAGAACTGTGCTTCTCCTGCGAGAGCGCTCTCAGCTTCGGTGCTGAATATTTAGAGAGCGCTCTCAGGGATACGGAAAGACTAACCGGGCGCGCGGAGAGAGTCAACTCACGTTACCCAGTTGTGATAATCGACGCCGTATAGCCGTCGCGGGTCAAGGGCCCGATGAGCCTGATCCACGGCTCGAGCGACGGTCGCGCCGTGAATGGTCGAATCCCGACGGCGACTCTGGGTGCAGGCTCAACGTCCGTCGTCGAACCGCGTGTCAGGCTCATCGGGGGTCCGTAGACCGCGAGTCAGCGCAGGGCCCCCGGCCCGTAGCGGACGGAAGGGGGTCAGTCCGCTACGGGATCGGCGTTCTCTGTGGCGCCGGGTGATCGCAGGACCTGTCGGGCCAGTGCATGACCAGAGAGGCAGCTTCGAACCACATCTCCTCCGTTCGCGAGGAACGAGGAGAGGAAACCTGCGTTGAAGGCGTCCCCGGCCCCGGTCATGTCGCGCACGTCGTCGACCGGTGTCACAGGGACGGTTGCGACGTGTCGACCGTAGCTGAAGGCCTGAGTCGCGTCCTTGCCGTGTCTGGCCAGGAGTACGGTGTCGAAGGAGCCCAGGTTGGGGCCAGGACGATCGCCGTCGGAGAGCCCCAGGTAGAGCGATTCGTCCCGGTTGGCGGAGATGAAGTCCGGCTGCAGGTCCACCATCAGGCCGAGGAAGCGGTCCACTCCGAAGTGGTCGATCATCCCCACGGATGAGACGTCGAGGGACACCCGACCGCCTCTGCGCTTGTGTTCGCGGACAACCTCCCCGACGGCGGCGACGGTGCTCCCCGTCTCGAAGGAGTAGGCGGTGAGATGAAGGATCTCGAGATCGTCCAGCCAGGCCGGGTCGACCGATTCGAGCATCGCGCTGGCGCCCCGACTGGGAAACATCAGTCGCTCACCGTGCTCGTCGATGAGAACCACGATCAGGCCCGTGGTCCCGCGCACCTGCATGCGGACATCGACGCCGCAGCCCTCCAGCTCCCGGGTGAGTGCGAGACCTGCGAGGTCGTCACCGACGCACCCGATGAACCGTGTCGGATATCGTGATGCGGCGAAGGCTGCCACATTGGCCGCAGAACCGCCACGGGTCGTCCTGATCATCGAGCGCGTGTCCGTGGCGTGCCGGATTGGCTCCAGTTGCCACACGACCACGTCCTGGACGACGTCTCCGATGACCCCCAACATCAGGCCGGCCTGGCGACCAGCTCGGTGGCGATCTCGGCGGCCAGCCGTGCGTTGTTGTAGTACAACGCGACGTTGGCGTCGAGGCTGCGACCCTCGGTGGCGACGCGGATGAAGTCGAGGAGAAAGGGCGTCGACGCCTGGCCGCTGATGCCCTGTTCGTCGGCCGCCGCCCAGGCGCGCTCGAGGACTCCGTCGAGCTCGCGGGGATCGAGCTGCTTGTCGACCGGGATCGGGTTGGCGACCAGGATGGCGCTGCTGAGGCCGAGATCGCTCTGGGCCGTGACCATCGTGGCGATGTCACCAGGGCTGTCCACGCGCGCGGTCAGGTCGTAGCCGGAATCGGTGACGTAGAAGCCGGGGTAGCGGTCGGTGCGGTAGCCCACCACCGGGACGCTCAGCGTCTCGAAGCGCTCAAGCGTCGCGGGGATGTCCAGGATCGCCTTCGCACCGGAGCTCACCAGGACGATCGGGATCTGGGACAACGCGGTAATGTCGGCCGACTCATCGAAGGTCGTGGACGCCCCGTGATGGACCCCGCCGAGACCGCCGGTGGCGAAGACGTCGATTCCTGCGGCCTTCGCGAGGAACGCGGTTGCAGCGATCGTCGTGCCGGCGTTCTTCCGCGTGACCGCCGCGTAGGAGAGGTCGCGGATGGATGCCTTGGCCGCTGCGTCGTCGTGGGCAAGTTCATTGATCTCGGCGGCGGTGAGACCGACCACCGGGCGGCCGTGGACGACGCCGATCGTGGCCGCGACGGCGCCCAGTTCGCGGATGATCTCCTCGCCCCTGAGCGCGACTTCGACGTTGCGGGGCCGGGGGAGACCGTGGGTGAAGATCGTGGACTCGAGGGCCACCACGGGAATGCCACGGTCGAGGGCGTCCTGTACGTGGGCGGCGACGCGGAGCGAGAGATCGGTCATGGGGTGCCTTTCGGAAGCGAAACGGATGTCTCTGATTGACACTAAGGCTAGGGCGTAGGTCCATGCCTGAAAAGCATCAAATGGGTATCAGGTGATAGCGTTAAGGCATGGAGGTGACCATCACGCAACTGCGCGCGTTCGCCGCCGTGGCGGAGGCGGGGCACTTCGGTCGCGCCGCTGTCGAGCTGGGCCTGTCGCAGCCGACGGTGAGCAAGGAGGTCCAGCGTCTCGAGCGGGCCGTCGGCGTACCGCTGTTTCTCCGGTCCCCGGCCGGCACGAAGCTGACCGATGAAGGGCGGCGTCTCCACCGCCAGGGAGTCGGAGTACTCAACGCCCTCTCGGAGTTCAGAGCCGCGGCTGACGGTCTCCGGCGTGAGGTGCGCGGAAAGGTGCGAGTAGCGGGTTCCCCCAGCATCGTCAACCGGCTGCTGCCGCAACTCCTCAAGACCGTGCACGAGCAGGTCGAAATGGCCATCGAGGTCATGGAAGTGGAGACCGGGTCCGTTCTCTCGGCGGTCGAGCGCGGTGATGCGGATCTCGGCATCGGGCATCTTCTCGGTCGCTCGGCACGGGTTCAGACCCGCCGCATCGGGCGGGACGAGTTGAAGGTGCTGGCCCATCGGTCGCTGTTGAACCGCGCCACCGCCGCTCAGATGGCGGGTCTGGACGGCCTGCCGCTCCTCATCTGGCCACGCGAGCAGCATTCCGCCTACTTCGACCTCGTCGTCGAATCCTGCCGCAGCCGAGGGCTGGAACCACTCATTCTGACGGGCACCTCCAGGATCTCGGGTTCGTGGTCCTACTACCTCCAGGAGGCGCGGGCCTTTGCCGTCGTGCCGGCCGACTTCGCCGAGCGGGAAGCGCGCCACGACCTCGTCTCCGTGGCAATGGTCCCCCCGGCAAGCGTCCCGCTCGAAGTCGCTTGGGGAGGGCACGGGTCGGCGGGCCGAGTGCTCCAGATCCTCATGGATCTGACGGCCCCCCTTCGTGTCAGCGGTGTGAGGCGATGAAGCGCTCCACGTGGGCACGATCGACATAGGAAGACTGCGCCCCCAGCTTCTGCACCGACACCGCGCTCACGGCCGTGGCGAAACGCACCGCGTCCTCCAGCGCCACTCCGCGGGCCAGTTCGGCAGCCACTGCCCCGACGAAGGCGTCACCGGCCCCGGTGGTGTCGACGGCGTCGACGCGATAGGCGGGCACATGGACCACAGGCCCTCCGTCGGTGATGAGCGATCCGTCCACGCCCAAGGTGATGACCACCGAACGGGCCCCGGCGAGCAGCAATGCCTGCGCGAGCACCTCGAACGGCGCGTCCGGCGCGATCGCTGAGTTGCCCAGCACCTCGCGGGCCTCCGTCTCGTTGACCACCAGAGGGTCGCAGTGCCTCAGCGTCGCTGGGGAGAGAGTCCGCGCCGGGGCGGCGTTGAGCAGCAGCCGCACCCCGGTGTTCCCGACCACCTCAACAACGTGGAGCACAGTCTCAAAGGGGATCTCGAGTGCGAGGACCAGCACGCCTGCGCCCAGCCATGTATCTCTCAGGGCGTCGGCCGCTGGGATGTCCATCAGAGAGTTGGCTCCAGGAGAAACCACGATCGAGTTTTCCCCGTCGGGCGTGATCTGGATCAGGGCGCATCCGGTGGGTACGTCCGCTCGCATCACGTGGGACGTGTCGACTCCGGCGCCCCCCAGCGCCGACAGCAGTAGGTCCGCATTGCTGTCGCGGCCCAGGGCACCCAGGAACGTCACCGATGCGCCGCATCGTGCTGCTGCCGCCGCCTGGTTCGCGCCTTTCCCGCCGGGAAACAGGTGGAGATCTCCGCCCAGGAGGGTCTCGCCGCCGGACGGGCGTCGGTCCACGTGTACCACCAGGTCCGCGTTCGCGCTGCCGAGGATGACGACGGTTTCCGACTTGTCGACTGCTGAGGAAGGGCTCAGGGGCAGCGCGCTCACAGCGTCGCACCCCCGTCGACGACCAGTTCGGTTCCGGTGATGTAGCGCGCCTCCTCGGAGCCGAGCCACCGCACGGCCCGGCCCACGTCTTCGGGGTCCAGTCGGGTGATGGGCATCGGTAGCGCCAGGGATCCCGCGCCGCCGAAGGACGATTGCCACGCCTCAGCGGCAGGGTTCTGTGTCATGTGCGTGGCCGTTCCGCCGGGATGCACCACGGTGACCCTGATGTTATCGGCTGCCAGTTCCAGCGCGAGGGACTTGCAGAGTCCCACCAGGCCGCTCTTGGCGGCTGCGTAGTGCCCGATGGTGGCCAGTGGCTTGACCGCCGCGGTCGAGCCGATCATCACGATGGCTCCGCCGCGGCCGCCCGCCCGGAGGGCGGGCACAGCCGCCCGTACCGTGTTCCAGCTGCCTGTCAGGACGACACCCAGCATCGTGTCCCACTGCTCGTCGGAGGCCTCCCAGGTGCTGGGCGGCCAACTCGCGACGCCGGCGTTGGCTACGACGGTGTCGAGCCGGCCCCAGAGATCCATCGCGTGGCTCACGGCCAGCGACAAGCTGGGGAGGTCGCGCACATCTGCGGTCATCGCGGTGGCGACGCCACCGGCTGCTCGGATGTCGTCGGCAGTGGCCGTGAGAGCCGACCGCCCCGATGTCGAGTAGGTGAGGTTGGCTAGGGGCTGCTCCAAGTCCGTGACGAGAACTTTCGCGCCCGCCTCCGCCAGAAGCAGGGCCGTGGCTCGGCCGATCCCACGGGCGGCCCCCGTCACGAGGGCCACTTTTCCGGTGTAGTCGATCACGACGTCACTCCGTCGGGGTCAGGGCGTCGCCGAAGGAAGCCACGAGCGCCACGGCGTCGTCGGCGATGGTGTCGTCGCACTCCAGTACCACGCGGCAATGCGCGCCCTCCTGTGCCGGGTAACCGCGATAGATCCCCCGCAGATCGCAGATGGTCTGGCCGTGGGAGGGGCCACCGGACACGTCCACCTCGACATGGACGACGGGTGCCAGCGTGATACGCAGGGTGCCGGCTGCCGCGGCGACGGCCATGGTGTCGTGCATGGTGGCGCGCCATTGGCTGAAGTCGTTGTGCTGGAAGAACTCGCCGTAGAACTGGTGGATTCGCGAGACGTATCGTCCGAGGGACCCGCCGGCGTCGAGGACAGCACGACGCTCGGGGGTGATGAGCGTCTTCATCGTGACGTCCAGCCCGACCATCGTGATCGGCCACGGGGCGGCGAAGACTGCCTGCGCCGCCCAGGCGTCATGGGCGATGTTCGCCTCGGCCACCGGGGATACGTTGCCCGGGGCCTGCGCCGTTCCGCCCATCAGCACGACCTCCTTGATCAGGGAGGGTAGTTCCGGCTCCAGCCCCAGGGCCAGAGCGACGTTCGTCAGCGGCCCGACCGGGACCAGGGTGATCTCACCCGGATGGCGCCGCGCGAGCCGGACGATCTGTTCCGCCGCCGTCCCCGGAACAGCCGGTCCGACCGAGCGGCCGGTGCCGGCGTTGCCCTGCCCGTCGTCGCCGTGGACGTGATAGGCGAAGGACGCCTCCCCGCCCAGGAGCGGGCCGGCCGCTCCTCTGGCGACAGGCACATGGCCCATGCCCACCATCTCGAGTGTGTGGATCGAATTGCGCGTCCCGGTTGGCACGTCGACGTTACCCCACACCGTGCCCACACCCACCAGGTCGATGTCGGGGTGCAGCGCCGCGTACAGAATGGCGAGGGTGTCGTCAACGCCGGTATCGCAGTCGAGGAGGATTTTGGTGGGCATCAGAGTCCGTTCTTCAGGGTGGCGTCGAGGTCGACGAGCCGGCCGATGAGTAGGTCGCGGAAGCGGTCCGCGTCGACGTCGAGCGCGACATCGCAGTTGGGTTCGCGCCCGGGGCGCTTCCGGAAGTCCACGACGGTCATCCCAGCCGTGAGCCGGCCGACGTTCTCGACGTCGACGTGCAGGTGGCGCGTCGTGATGACATCGGGCTGTACCACTGCCGCCAGTGCCAAGGCGTCGTGCTGCGCGGCGCCGCCATCCAGCCCCGAGTAGGCGTGCTCTCCGTAGTGTCCGAGCATCCGCGCCACCATCTCCGCGATGGGTCCCCCTGACTGATCCAGCGGTGCGAAGTCGCGTGGGAAGAGGATCGCGCGGTGCGTGACGTTGAGCCCGACCATGGTGATGGGCACCCCGAAGTCGAAGACCCGGGCCGCGGCATCAGGATCGTAGTAGATGTTGAACTCTGCGGCAGGGGTGGCGTTGCCCAGCACATCCAGGGTGCCGCCGCCCATGATGACGATCCGCTGCAGTTTGCGGGCGGTGTCGGGGTGCAGCGCCATGAAGGCGGCGACGTTCGTCAGCGGACCGATGGCCACCAGGGTCACCGGCTCGCTGCTGCTCTCGACCAGACGGACGAGCAGTGGGATCGCGGGCTCGAGGGTCCGGGTGGAGAGCGGCAGTTCGTAACCGCCGAAGCCGTTGTCTCCGTGGACGTTGCCGTCCGGCACGGTGTCGCGTCGCCATAGCGGCGCGGCGGCGCCGTATCCGATCGGAACGTCCAGGTCGAGCAGGTCGGCGAGTGCCGCTGCGTTGACGGCGGTGTGGTGGAGTCCGGTGTTGCCGGCGACGGCGGTGAGGCCCAGGACGGTGACCTCGGGCGAGGCGACCGCGAGCATGATGGCGAGCGCGTCGTCGATACCGGGGTCCGTATCGATGATGATGGGGACAGGCATGATGGCTCCTAGTCGGTGGTCAGCGGGCCGATGTGGTGCTGAGCGTCTCGATGGCGTCGCCCACGAGATCGGCGAAACGTTGCCAGTCGAGGGTCATCGCGACGTTCGTCGTCGGCTTACCCATGGGAAGGCCCTCGTTGGCGGCGTGGTGCATCCCGGGGACCGACTCGAAGTTGGTCACGGTCATCCCCTTGGTCCACTGGCCGTGCAACTCCACTGTGACGAACGCCTTGGCCGTCGTGAAGACCGCGGGGTCGGCGATGGCTGCGACGCACACTGCGTCGTGGACCGGCGGATAGTCGAACTCGTAGAACTCCTTGTACGCACGTCCGACGAAGCCCCAGATGTCCAGGACGAACCGCGACAGGTCGCCGCCCAGGTCGCGGATCCGGTTCTGAAGCTCGGCCGTGGCCAGGGCCTGGTGCGTGAGGTCGAGACCGACCATGGTGACGTCCCAGGCGCCGCGGAACACCGCCTCGGCGGCCTCCGGGTCGACGTAGATGTTGAACTCGGCGGCAGGGGTCGAGTTCCCGCGGGTGTAGGAACCGCCCATGAGGACGACGGACTTGACCCGGTCGATGATCGCCGGCTCCTTGCGCATCGCCAACGCGATGTTGGTCAGCGGTCCCACCGGCACGAGGTGGACGGTCCCCGGTTCCTCGGCCATCACCGTGTCGATGATGAAGTCGACCGCGTGGCGTGGATCCAGCTCGAACGTCGGATCCGGAAGGAGCGGGCCGTCCAGTCCAGTGGCCCCGTGGATGTCCTCGGCGACGACCTGGGGCGTGACGAGGGGGAGGCTGGCGCCAGCGGCCACGGGAACCGTGATGCCGGCGGCCGCGCACACAGACAAGGCGTTGCGGGTGACCTTCGGCAGGGTCTGGTTGCCCGCGACGGTGGTGATCCCGAGCAGGTCGATGTTGGGATTCCCAGCGGCCAGCAGGATCGCGATGGCGTCGTCGTGTCCTGGGTCGCAGTCGATGATGATCTTTTGGGGCATGTGAATTCCTTCAGAGGGTGCAGATGCGAGAAACCGAAACGGGTCGGGGGGAGGGATCAGGGACGGGCGGGGGCGGTGACGCTCTCGAGGGCGCGCCTCGCCCTCGATGCCAAGGCGCTGCGAACGCGGAGCGAAGCGAGCACGAGAGCGCCGATGGTGATGACGTAGGGCGTCATCAGGGCGAGTGACGGGTTGGCCCCTGCCAGGCCGAGTCGATCGGCGAACGCGTCGGCGACGCCGAAGATGAGGCAGGCGATGAAGGTCCGGTAGGGACGAGCCAGTCCGAAGGTCAGTGCGGCCACCGCGATGAAGCCCCGGGAGCTGGTCATGTTGGCCGTGAAGGAGCCGAGTGCGGCCATCGACAGCTGAGCGCCGGCCAGACCTGACAGGGCACCGGAGATGATGATCGCGATGAACTTCACCCGCGAGGCGTTGATGCCTGCAGCCAGGGCTGCCTGCTCGTCCTCGCCCACGGCACGAAGGTGCACCCCGTAGGGCGTGCGGTACAGAACGAACGCGTAGAGAGGCACCATGAGCAGGGCCAGCCACACCAGGATCGTCTGATTGTTGATCGCGTCGCCGAGGAGGGGGATGTCGCCGATCGGTCCGAGGTCGATCCTCGACAGGTTCGACTTCACATTGCCGGGGGTCACGCCGGGGTTGCCGTAGAACACCTGCAGCAACAGGATCGTGGATCCCATGGCCAGGAAGTTGACGCCGATACCTACCATGATCGGGTCGGCCTTGAATACGAGGGAGGCAACGGCGAAGATCACCGCGAGCAGCATCCCGGCGCCCACGGCGGCGAGCACACCGACGTACGGGCTGCCGGTGGCGGCGCCGACGACGACGCCCGTGAACGCTCCGACAAGCATCATGCCTTCGAGGCCGATGTTGAGCACGTTGCCCATCTGGGTGAAGGCGCCGCCGATGGCGGCGAGCAGGATCGGCGTGAGCTTGGTGAGGATGACGGCGAGCATGGTCACCGTGAACAACTGGGACAGCACATCGGTCACAGCGATGCTCCTTCGGTGGTCGCAGTGGTCGGCTGGGTCAGGTCGGGTCTGCGCACCCGCCTGCGCCACCAGTTCCAGGTGAAAGTGGCCGTGATCATGATGATGATGAGGCCCTGGAGGATACTCACGAGGGGGAAGGGCACGCCTGCGGTCTGCAGCCCCGTCGATCCGCCGAGCATGGTGGCGTAGAACAGAGCGGCCGGCAGTGCGAGCCACGGGTTGAGGCGGGCCAGGAGCGCCACGGTCATCGCCATGAAACCGAAGCCGGGCGAGAACTGCTGGAGGAACCGGCCCCCGTTAGGGCCGAGGACGAAGAGGGCCCCTGTGAAGCCGGCCACGGCACCAGACACCATCATGACCTGCATCGACATCCGAGAGGCCGACACCCCGGTGTATTCCGCGAAGTCGTTCATCTCGCCAAGTTGCCGCACCCTCGCGCCCCACGGCGTCCGGTCGAAGATCACCGCGATGAGAACTGCGGCCGCGAGGGCGAGGAGCAGGTCAGCCCCGAGCCCGTACGTGGAGCTGAACATGGTGAGCCGGGCCTGGGGGGCGATGTGGCGGGTTCCGGCGATGCCTGCGGAGGGGTCCTGGAATGGCCCGGACACGAAGTACTGCGTGAGCAGCTTCGCGATGTCTGTCAGAAGGAGCGTGGTGACGATGATGTCGACCCGCCAGCGGGCCAGCAGCGCGCCCGGGAGCAGCCCCCAGAGCCCGCCCGCGACGGTTCCGAACAGCAGAACGAGGGGAATCAGCACTGGGGCCGGGAGATCGGGGAAGGTGAACCCCGCGAACGCGCCGAAGAACGCGCCGAGGAACATCTGGCCTTCCGCGCCGATGTTGAAGAACCCGGCTCGGAAGCTGATGATCGTGCCAACGGCCAGGATGGCCAGGGGGACGAACGCGGCGATGATCGACGCGATCCCGAAGGGCGAACTCCAGCCGGACAGGAACAGCGCCGAGTACGCGGTGAGCGGATTCTTACCGATGGCGAGGATGACGATGGCGCCGAGGACCAGGGCCGCGCCGATCGCCAGGAGTGGCTGGAGGGCGCTGGTGAACGCGTTCTTGGCGAACTCGGCGAAGAAACCCGAGGCGTGGGGGAGTGCCGTGGCCGCGACTCGCGCCGCCTCCGCGTCGGTCAGGGGAGCCGCAACCACCTCGTCGTCGGCCACCTCGGCCACTTCGGCGTCCCCGGTGGAGCCGCTGGCCGCGAGCTCCTCCTGCACCCGGCGGTGCCGGGCCTCCGCCTCTGCGAGCGCTTCGGGGGTGGGGGCGACGCCCGCCATAGCCAGGCCCACGGCCACCTCGGACATGTTGGCCTGGGTGAACTCGGCGACGATCTCGCCACGGAACATGACGAGCAGCCGGTCGGACAGGCTCATCACCTCGTTGAGGTCAGCCGAGAACAACAGAACGCCCGCCCCTGCGTCGCGCGCCGCGACGATCGAGTTGTGCACGAACTCCATGGCGCCGACGTCGACGCCTCGCGTCGGTTGGGAGACCATGAGCAGTGCAGGCTCATTCGAGAACTCGCGGGCGATGATGACCTTCTGCATATTGCCGCCGGAGAGCGTGGAGATGACCGTGTCGGGTCCGGCACCGCGGATGTCGAACTTGGCGATCAGCGATGAGGCGAGTTCGCGCATCTTGCGAACGGAGAGCCACCCCTTGGTGACGATGGGGTGCCGCATGTGGGTCGCGGCGATGTTCTCCGCAACAGTGAGGCGCGGTCCGCTGCCCTCGTGGTGGCGGTCCTCGGGGATGTAGGCGAGACCGAGGTCGCGGCGTGCGGCCACTGAGGCCCGCGTGACGTCGCGCCCAGCCATGGTGATGGCCCCCCGCGGCGCCTTGTACATGCCGGCGATCGCGGCTGCCAGTTCGGACTGTCCGTTTCCCTCGACGCCGGCGATGCCGACGATCTCACCACGCCGCACTTGCAGGGAGAGGTTGCGGACGGCGAGTGCGCCGCGCTTGTCGACGGCGCAGACGTCGCGCACGGACAAGATCTCATCCCCGGGAGTGGCGGGCCGGTGCCTGATGCGCAGCAGCACCTCGCGGCCGACCATCATGGCTGCGATGTCGGTCTGGGAGAGGCCTTCGGCCGGTCGTGTCCCCACCACCTTGCCGTCCCGGATCACGGAGACGGTGTCGGCGATGGCGAGGACTTCGCCGAGCTTGTGCGAGATGAACAGGATGGCGCACCCCTGCTTGGCCAGCTGGCGGATGACAATGAAGAGCTCATCGGTCTCGGCCGGCGTCAGCACGGCGGTAGGCTCGTCCAGGATCAGCAGCCGCGTGTCGTGCGAGAGTGCCTTGATGACCTCGACGCGCTGCCGTTCCCCGACCGACAGTTCGCGCACGACGTCGTCGGGATTGACGGGAAGTCCGAACCGCTCCGATAGCTCGCGCACGCGCGCTCGCATAGGCTCCGCGTCCAGCGTTCCCGCCCTAACGGTCTCCTTTCCCAGAAAGATGTTCGCGGTGACCGTGAGGCTGGGGACGAGCTTGAAGTGTTGGTGCACCATCCCGATTCCCAAGGCATCGGCCTTGCGGGGATCGCTCATGACGACGCTGCGGCCGTCGAAGAAGATCTCGCCGGAATCGGGCTGAAGGTTGCCCGACACCATGTTCATGAGCGTGGTCTTGCCGGCGCCGTTCTCGCCGACCAGGGCGTGGACCTCACCGGGGTAGATGGTCAGCGAGATGTTCTCGTTGGCGACTTTCGGTCCGAAGGTCTTGGTGATGTTGCGCAGCGCGAGAATCGGCTGGTCCATTCCGGCTCCTAGGCGGGATAGTGGGGTGGGGGTTGGTGGCGGGGAGGGCGCACCCTCCCCGCCACCAACAGGGGATCAGCCGTTGTAGGTCGGGACGGTCAGTTCGCCCGAGACGACCTTCTGCTTGTAGTCCTCGATCTCGTCGATCACGGACTGGGGGACGATGTCGCCGTTGTCCGCGAACTCCAGGCGGACACCGTCGTTGGCCAGGCCGTAGGGGGTGGTGGTTCCGAACTCCAGTTCGCCGGCCTGGGCCGCCTCGATGGTCAGGACCAGCGAGTGCGCGATGTTCTTCGTCATGGAGGCCAGGACGTGCCCGGGCTGCAGGCCGTTCTGGTTGCCGTCCACCCCGATGCCGTAACGCCCTGCGTCCTTGGCAGCCTGGAGCACGCCGATGCCCGCACCGCCGGCGACCTGGAACACGACGTCAGCGCCGTCGTCGAACATGGCCTTGGCCTGGTCGTAGCCCTTCTGCGAGTCGGTGAAGTTGCCGACGTAGGTGGTGAGGACCTCGATCGACGGGTCGACGGCCTCGACACCAGCCGTGAAGCCAGCCACGAAGTCGTTGATGACCGGGATGTCCATGCCGCCCACGACGCCGACCTTCTTCCCCTCACCGGAGAGGGGGAAGTCTGCCTTGTTCGTGGTCACCTGCGCGGCGAGCACGCCGGCGAGGAACGATCCCTCGTTCTGCTTGTAGATGACGCTCGCCACGTTCTCGTGCTCGAAGACGTTGTCGTAGAAGATGAACTTCTGCTCCGGGAACTTGGTCAACGCCTCGGACAGGATGTCGGTCATCTGGGCGGATCCGAGGACGACGAGATCCCAGTCGTTGCCGGAGACGGATTCCAGGTTCGCCTTCCACTGGCTGGGGTTGTTGGCGTCGGCCTGCAGCGTGGTGGTCTTGTGACCGGCGGCGGCGAGCTCCTGGATGCCGCGCTCGGCATCGTCGAAGAAGCCCTGGTCGCCGAGATATCCGTTGACGACGTTGGCGACCGAGAGCAGGTCCCCGTCGGTCGCGGCGCTCTGGGAGTCGGAGGGGGCAGGTGCGCTGCTCGTCCCGCCGTTGGGGCTGGAGCAGGCGGTCAGGGCCAGGACACCGGCGGCAATGGCCGCGGCGGCGCGGATGCGGATGTTCATCTCACTCCTCTGTGGGATGGGTGGGGGCGTACCGGCGGGTGTGCCGGCGTCCCGCTAGGGCGTCTGCGGAGGGCATCCGCAGGATTCCCGGATCACCAGCTGGGTGGACAGGATCCGGGTGGTGCCGAGGTCGGCACCGTCCTCGCGCGACTCGATGAGTCCCGCGAGAAGTTCGATGATGGCCGTTGCGACGGCCGCGAGTGGCTGGGCGACCGTAGTCAGCCGAGGGTAGGTGTAACGGCCCGCCGTGATGCCGTCGAACGAGGCCAGCGCGATGTCGGCTCCAGGGAGCTTTCCCGCGTCGAAGATGGCGCGCAGCACGCCGATCGCCTGGAGGTCGCTGCCGACCAGGACCGCATCGACATCCGGGCGGCTTACGATGAGGGCCCGGGCCGCGTCGTATCCGGCCTCGGCCGTGAAGGGGGTGTGGACCACGAGACCCTCGTCGACGTGTACGCCAGCCTGCTCGAGCCCGGCGCGCCAACCGATCACGCGATCGAGGGCCGGGGGGGCGTCAGCGGAGCCTGTGATGCAAGCGTGGACGAGGCGCCCGTGCTCCGCCAGGTGGAGTGCGGCCGCGCGGGCTCCGTCGACGTTGTCGACACTCACCGTGGGGACGTCCACACCGGCGGCCCGGTCGGTGAACACGACGGGGATGCCGCGGCCCCTGGCGGCCGCCAGGGCGTCCTGCGCGGAGTCGGTGATGGGGACGACGACGAGCCCGTCCACCTGCCGGTCCGCGAAGGTGTGGACGTAGTCGAGGACGTGACGGCCCTCGTCCGATGCGTTGCCGACGACTACCGTGTAGCCGGCCGCGAACGCCGCGGCTTCGATGGCTGAGGCGAGTTCGGCGAAGAAGGGATTCGCCACCGCGGGGACGATGAGGCCGATGGTGTGCGTGCGGGAGATGGCCAGCGCGCGGGCCACGGCGTTGGGCCGATAGCCCAGCTCTTCGATGGCCTCCTCGACCTTACGGCGGGTGGCGGCCGAGACGGGGTGCGAGCCGTTGGTGACGTAGGAGACGACTGCGGGCGTGACCCCCGCGAGCCGAGCAACGTCGACGCGACGAACCATGCTGAACCACCTCCTCGTGGGGCCCCCGGGAAGGCGCCGTCGCCTTGCGTTACCCGGGTTTCGTGAGAGTAGCTAAACACGCCTCGGCGCGCATGTCAACTGATTTGAAACAGGGGTTTCGTCATGGCGCACGTCCTAGGCGGGCAGGTGCTGCCCCCCCGACGCTGAGCCGGCGGTTCGGGAGAGCGGAACGCCCTGTCAGGCCTGGGGACGGAGGAGCGGGTAGAGGATGGTCTCCCGGATCCCGACGCCGGTCAGCAGCATGATCAACCTGTCGATCCCCAGGCCGAGCCCACCCATCGGCGGGACGCCGTACTCGAGCGACTCGATGAAGTCGTTGTCGAACTGCATCGCCTCGGGATCACCGCCCGCCGCCTTGACCGACTGCGACAACAGCACCTCGCGCTGGATCACCGGGTCCACGAGCTCCGTGAAGCCGGTGCCCCGCTCGAGACCGCCGATGATGAGGTCCCACGCCTCGACCTTTCCGGGCTCGGCGCGGTGCTGGCGCGCGAGAGGCTGCGCGATCGACGGATAGTCGTAGACGAACGTGGGCTGCAGGAGGTCTGGCTCGACGATCTCGGCGAACAGTTCCATCACCATCTTGTCCGCGGCCCACTTCGGGTCGTACTCCACCTCGTGGGCGTCCGCGTGGCGGCGCAACACCTCGATGGGAGTGTCGACGGTGATCTCCTCGCCCAGCCGCTCGGACAGAGTGGGGAACACCGACAGCCACGCCCACTCGCCGTCGAGGTCGATGACACCCTTGGGCGTCTCGATCTGCCGCGACCCCACCGCGTCCGCGGCCGCCACGACGACGTCCTGGATGAGCCTGGCGATGGTGCGCTGGTCACCCCAGGCCATGTAGGCCTCGAGCATGGTGAACTCCGCCGAGTGGGTGGAGTCGATGCCTTCGTTGCGGAACACGCGGCCCATCTCGAACACGCGGTCCGCGCCGCCCACCATGGTGCGCTTGAGGTGCAGCTCCAGGGCGATGCGCAGCGTCATGTCGATGTCGAACGCGTTGATGTGCGTGGAGAACGGCCGCGCGGCGGCGCCGCCGTGCACCAGCTGCAGGATGGGGGTCTCCACCTCCAGGTAGTCCCGGGCGTAGAGGGTCTCACGGATGGCCCTGGTGATGGCGGAGCGGGCGCGCACCATCTCGCGGGCGTCCTCGCGGACGATGAGGTCCACGTAGCGTCGGCGGACGCGGGCCTCCTCGGACAGGTCCTTGTGCATGACCGGCAGGGGGCGCAGCGCCTTGGCCGCCATGCGCCACTGGCCGGCCATGATGGACAACTCGCCGCGCTTCGACGAGATGACGCGACCGGTGACCCACACGAAGTCGCCCAGGTCCACGTCCGTCTTCCAGGCAGCCAGGGCCTCGTCGCCCACCTCGGCCAGCGACAGCATGATCTGCAGGCGCTCGCCGTTGTCGTCCGGCGTGAAGCCGTCCTGCAGCGTGGCGAAGGCCAGCTTTCCGGTGTTGCGGATGAACACGACGCGGCCGCCTGTGGTCACTACGTCCTGCGTCTCCTCGCCGGCCTCCAGGTGTCCCCAGGCGGCGCGGATCTCGCGCAGCGAGTGGGAGCGGGAGAGGTCCGCGGGGTACGCCTGCACGCCGGAGCCGAGCAACCGGGCGCGCTTCTCCTTGCGGACGGCGGTCTGCTCCGAGTCGCTGTGCTGGGGAGTAGGGGTATCGGTCACGCCGGTCATCCTAGCTGTGGCGCTCAGGCCCAGCTCACGCGCACGCCGTCGGCCGTGGTGTCGAACACGACGCCCGCCAGCGAATCGACCGCCCAGTCGGCCCCGAGCTCGTCGGCGGTGTGTTCGGTCAGGACGCCGAGCACCGGCATGCCTGCGGCACGCGCGGCCGCGACACCCGCGGGCGCGTCCTCGCACACCAGGCAGCGGGATGCATCGACGCCGAGGCGTGCGGCGGCCAGCAGGAAGCTGTCCGGGGCGGGCTTGCCCCGCTCCACCTGGTCACGGGTGACGATGACGCTCGGGCGCGGGAGTCCCGTGGCGCCCAGGCGGGCGTCGAGGAGGGCCGTGGTGCACGACGTGGCGATGGCCCGCAGGTGGGCGGGGATGGCAGCGAAGGCGGCTGCCGACCCAGGAAGCGCGACGACGCCCTCGGTGTCCGAGATCTCGAGCTCGTCGATGCGGGCGCCGGCGGCGGGCGCGATGTCCGCGGGCACGAGGGCCCGGGCAACCGCCTCGGCCGGCCGGCCGGTGTACTGACGAAGCGACTCCAGGTCGATGCCGTACTCCCGGGCCCAGATGGCGTAGGCGCGGTGCATGGACGCGACGGAGTCCGCGAGGGTCCCGTCGAAGTCGAAGATGACGGCGTCGAATGTGCCGAGCGGGGTCACTTCCACAGCGTCATGCCGGTGAAGGACACCACGATCAGGCCGAGCCCGATCACAAGGTTCCAGTCTCCGAGCGCTCGCATGAACCCGATGTGTTCGTAGGCCAGGTTCCAGGTCACCATCCAGGCGACGCCCACCAGGCCGATGGGCAGGAACACGGCAGGCACCCACGAGCGGCCGGCCGGGGCGAGCCGCGCGGTCTCGCCACGCCTCTCCACCAGCTCGGACTTCGCCTTCGCCTTGCGCTTGTCCTCTGCCGTCTTGCGAACCTTGGATTCAGGCACACTTGCCTCCTTCGTCGGACACCCAGCCTAGGTCAGAGCCGCGGATTCCCCCACATCGGCGGGTACCGTGGGCACATGACCATGTGGCGCGCGATCACAGAACGGATCCCGCGTGTGCGCGCCAACATGGGAAAGAACCAGGAACGGCCCCGGTCGGGCCGCGGACGCGTCACCACGGTGCTCGTGTGCCTCCTGGCGGGGTTCATGATGACGGTGGCCGCGCTCGCGGCGCGGGGCACCGATCTCCGCTCGGACCGCACGGCGGACATGCGGGACCTCATCGTGTCCCAGGGCCGCCGCAACTCTGAGCTGCGCGAGGAGGCGGACCGGATCCGCGCCGAGGTGGAGTCCCTGGCACCCGAGGCAGCCGGCACCGATGTGCTGGCGGATGAGGTGGCCCGCGCGGAACTGGCGGCGAGCATGGTGGCGGTGGTCGGGCCTGGGCTCCGGGTGACGCTCACCGACGCCCCCGCAGACGTCAAACCCGCCGGGGTGGACGACGACGCCCTCGTGGTCCACCAGCAGGACATCCAGGCGGTGGTCAACGCACTGTGGGCCGGTGGCGCCGAAGCCATGACCATCCAGGGTCAGCGTGTGGTGGCCACCACCGGCATCAAGTGCGTGGGCAACACCGTCGTCCTCCACGGCATCCCCTATGCGCCGCCCTACGTGATCGAGGCGATCGGGGATCAGGAGCGTCTCCTGGCCGGCCTCGACGACTCGCCGGCGGTGCAGATCTACCGCCAGTACGTGGCCGCCTACGGCCTCGGGTACGCGGTCGAACGACCCCAGGGGCTGGAGTTCCCGGCGTTCAGCGGGTCTACGGGCGTCCGCCTGGCCCGGGTATCGCGCTGAGCCACCGGGGACGGACCGGGGTTCCCGCCCCGCGGTGGCACAATGGCCGCGTGGCAGCCATCCTCGTGATCGACAACTACGACTCGTTCGTCTACAACATCGTGTCCTACCTGGCGCAGATCGGCGCCGAGGTGGAGGTGTGGCGCAACGACGACCCGCGGTTCGCCGAGGCGGGCTGGCACGACCGCTTCGACGGTGTCCTGCTGTCGCCGGGTCCCGGCACGCCCGAGGAGGCAGGTGTCTGCGTCGAGGTGGTGCGGACGCTCGGCGGCGTGAAGCCGCTGTTCGGCGTGTGCCTGGGGCTGCAGGCGATGGCGGTGGCCTACGGCGGCGTCGTGGACCGGGCCCCGGAGCTCCTGCACGGCAAGACCTCCCCGGTGTTCCACGAGGGCAAGGGCGTGTTCCGGGGTCTGCCCTCGCCTGTGACCACCACGCGCTACCACTCCCTGGCCATCGTCGAGGACACCGTGCCGGACGTGCTCGAGGTGACCGCCCGCACCGAGACGGGCGTGATCATGGCGGTGCGGCACCGCAGCCTCCCGGTGGAGGCGGTGCAGTTCCACCCCGAGTCCGTCCTCACCGAGGGTGGCTACCAGATGCTCGCCAACTGGCTGGCCGAATGCGGCGACACCGACGCCCCGGCCCGGGCCGTCGACCTGTCGCCCCTGGTCACCACCACGCTCGGCTGACCGCCCCTCCGGGCGGCCGAGGGCTCAGGGTGTCGTCGACGGAGAGACGCTCGGGTCCGGCTCGGTGCTGGGCGTCTCCGACGGAGTGGGGTCCGGCGTCGGGGTCTCCGACGGCGTCGCGGTGACCGTGACGACCGGGGGTTCGGGCTCCGGCGGGGCCACCGCCACCTTGACCTTGATCACCGTCGAGCGCTCGAGGACAGCACCGGCGGGTTCGTTCTGATCGAACACGAGTCCGGGGGAGACCTCGTCGGTCTCCACCTCTTCAGCCTCGATGGTGAACCCTGCGGCCTCCGCCTCGTCACGCGCGGCGGACAGCGTGCGGTCCGTGAGCCTCACTACCACCGACGTCCCGGTGGCCACCTGCAGCACGATCTCCCTGTCCGGAGCGACGGTGGCCCCGGAGGCGGGGTTGACCGACACCACGTTGCCGGCGACAGCGTCGATGGGTTCGGTGGCCGGGTCCGCGTCCTCCTCGGTGACGTTGGTGAGCCCCGCGGTCTCGAGCAGCCGTCGCGCCTCGGCGACGGGGATGCCGGTCAGATCGTCGGGCACCGTCCTCACATCCGGGCCGCTCGAAACCACCAGCGTCACCGTGGAGCCGGGCTCGACCAGCTCGCCGGAGTCCGGATCCGAGTCCAGGACCAGGCCCTTGTTCTCGTCGGTTCCGGCCTCGAACGTCACGTCCGGCACGAGGTTCTTGTCCGTCAGCAGGTTTTCGGCGGCCAGTTGCGTCTGGCCCACCACCGTCGGCACCGCCACTGTCTCCACGACGGGCTCGGGCGGGTTGAGCAGGCTCCAGAGAGCCACTCCCATGGCGATGAGAATGAGGCCGGCGATGATGGCCAACGCGATGACGCCACGGTTGGAGCGGCGGTCGGTGTCCCTGACCTCATCCACCCTGACTGGCGAGAGGGCCGGCGACGGTGCCGCGGCAGGCACGGGCGCCATGCCCCGCCTCGCGGTGGTGGTCATCGGGTCGCTGGGGATGACCTGCGTGGGGTTCTCCGTGGGCAGCGAGGCCAGGACCGGCTGCCCGTTGAGTGAGCGGAGGATGTCCTCTCGCATCTCGGAGGCGTCCTGGTAGCGGTCCCGGGGGTCCTTCTCCAGCGACTTGAGCACGATGGCGTCCATGGGCGCGGTCACCTCGGGGTCCACGTGCGACGGCGGCACCGGGATCTCACGGACGTGCTGATACGCGACGCTGACGGGCGAGTCGCCCTTGAACAGTGGCTGGGAGGTGAGCAGCTCGTAGAGCAGGCAGCCCACCGAGTAGATGTCCGAGCGGTTGTCCACCTTCTCGCCACGCGCCTGCTCGGGGGAGAGGTACTGCGCGGTGCCGATCACGGCAGCGGTCTGGGTCATGGTGGCGGAGGTGTCCGCGACGGCGCGGGCGATGCCGAAGTCCATCACCTTGACCGTGCCGTTGGGGGTGAGCATCACGTTGGCGGGCTTGATGTCGCGGTGGATGATGCCGGCGCGGTGCGAGTACGCCAGCGCGTCCAGGACGCCCGCGGTGAACTCCAGCGCACGCTCGGGCACGATCTTGCGGCCGTCGCGCAGCACCTCCCGCAGCGTCACGCCCTCCACCAGCTCCATCACGATGAACGGCACCGAGATGTCAGAGGAGGCGTCGCGTTCCTCGCCGGTGTCGTAGACCGCCACGATGTTGGGGTGGTTGAGCCCGGCGGCCGACTGCGCCTCGCGGCGGAACCGGGCCTGGAAGGTGGGGTCGCTGGCGAGATCCACGCGCAGACGTTTGACCGCCACGTCGCGCTCCAGGCGCAGATCCCGGGCGCGCCACACCTCGGCCATGCCGCCTCGACCGATCACCTGGTCGAGTTCGTAGCGGCCGCCGAGCAGCGCTCCTCGCTCTGTCATCACTTACCGATCCTTCCGGATAGTCAGGCACCATACTGCGTCATGGACCTGAGAGATGTCTGAGAAGTTCATCGCAGGGCCTCCAGGACCGCCGTGAAGATGGGGGCGGCCACCCTGCCGCCGGAGATGTCGTCGCGGGCCACGTCGGCGTCCTCGACGAAGGCGACGACGGCTACCGCCGGGTCCTCCGCATAGCCCACGAACCAGGCGTAGGGCGGGCGGTCCGGGGCAGTCTGGGCGGTACCGGTCTTGCCGCCCACCACAACGCCGTCGATGCGGGCGGGCCGGCCGGTGCCGTCCTCCACCGTCGCCACCATCATCTGCTGCAGCAGCTCGGCGGAGGAGCTGCTGAGGGGCCGCCCGGCCACCTCGGGGCCCCGCGAGTCCAGGACCGTCAGATCCTGGTTGGTCACGGTGCTGACCATGTAGGGGGCCATCATCACGCCGTCGTTGGCGATCGCCGCGACCACCTGCAGCATCTGCAGCGGGGAGGCGGCCACGTCGTACTGCCCGATGGCCGACAGCGCAGTCTGGGCCGCGTCGATCTCGGCGGGGAAGCGCGAGGTGGCCACCGTGATGTCCGAGGTCTGCTCCTGGTTGAAGCCGAACGCCTCCGCCATGGCGCGCAGCTTGTCGTCGCCCAGGCTGAGGGCCAAGGAGCCGAAGGCGGTGTTGCAGGAGGTCTTCAGCGCCTCCTCCAGCGTCACCGTCGTTCCGCCGCAGTTGGTCGAGTTGCCCATGGAGCGGCTCGAGTTGGGCAGCGGCAGTGACGCGGGGGCGTCGAGTTCGCTGCTGGGCACCATCCCGTCCTCCAGCGCGGCGGCGGCCGTGACGAGCTTGAACGTTGATCCGGGCGGGTACACCTCCCGGGTGGCGCGGTTCTTGAGCGGCTCCGTCGGGGAGTCAAGCAGCTCGGTCCACGCCTCCCGCTCGGCCTCCAGATCCACCGTCGCCAGGCGGTTGGGATCGTAGGTGGGCGTGGAGACCAGCGCGAGGATCTCACCGGTCTCGTAGTTCATGGCGACGGCGGCGCCCCGCTGATCACCCAGCGCACGGACGGCGGCCGCCTGGGCGCGGGGGTTGAGCGTGGTGGACACGTTGGCCCCCTGCGACCGCTTGCCGGCGACGAGGTCCACGAGGCGGCCGAACGACTGCTCGGAGGAGGTGCCCGCCAGGTCCTCGTTGTAGGAGCTCTCGAGGCCGGAGCGGGCGTAGTCGTAGGAGTACCAGCCGGTCACCGAGGACCAGAGTTCGCCGGCGGGGTAGGTACGCACGTACGGGAAGCGGCCGGGGCGCTGCACCGAGACCGCGATGGGCTCGTTGCCCACCAGGATGGCTCCGCGGGGTCGCGAGAACTCGGCGTCGCGGACCCGACGGTTGCGCGAGTCCGCGTTGAGGTCCTCCGACTGGACCACCGAGATGGCGGTGAAGTTGAGCAGCAGCGCGGCCATCATGAGCGCCACGAACACGGTGACCTTGCGGATGGGGCCGTTCATCGGCTGATCACCGTCGTGGCGTCGTCGAGGGCGCCCACCTCGCGGGGCGCGGCGGTCGCGGCCTGGGGCATGCGGCTGCGGTGTGAGATCACCATGAGGATGGCCACGATGATCCAGTTGGCGATCAGGCTGGACCCGCCCTGGGACATGAACGGTGTCGTCAGCCCCGTGAGGGGGAGAAGCCGGGAGACGCCGCCGATGATGGCGAACACCTGCAGGGCGAAGGCGAAGCTGAGGCCCGTGGCGAGCAGCTTGCCGAACCCGTCGGGCGAGGTGACGGCCGTCTTGAAGCCGCGCGCCACCAGCAGCGCGTAGACCAGCACGATGCCCATCACGCCCATCACCCCGATCTCCTCACCGAGGGCCGCCGCGATCATGTCGCTCTTGGCCAGCGGCGTGAGGCCGGGGCGCCCGAGGCCCCAGCCGCGGCCGAACAGCCCGCCCCACGCGTAGCCGAACTGGGCGCTGATGATCTGCAGGTTGCGGTCGTAGTCGCTGAACGGGTCCAGCCAGGCGTTGACCCGCCGCGGGACGTGCCCGGTGAACCGGTAGGCGGCCAGGGCCGCCCCGATGAACGAGATCCCGGCCAGGATCGGCCAGGCCGGCCGCTCCGTCGCCACGTAGATCATCACCGTGAACAGCCCGAAGAACAGCATGGAGGTGCCCAGGTCGTTCTGGTAGACCATCACCACCAGGCACAGCACCCACATGACCGCGATGGGCCCGAGGTCCCGGGCGCGGGGCAGGTCGATGCCCATGAACCGCCGGCCGGCCAGGGCCAGCACCTCGCGCTTCTCGTAGAGGTAGGCGGCGAACGCGACGGCCAGCAGGATCTTCGCCACCTCGGCCGGCTGGAACGACAGCCCGAACACGCGGATCCAGATCTGGGCTCCGCCCGAGGACACGCCGATGACAGGCAGCAGCGGGAGCAGGAGCAGGACGAGCCCGGAGATGAACAGCAGGTACGGGTAGCGCTGGAGCCGGCGGTGGTCCCGCAGCCCGAACGCGACGACGGTGAACAGCGCCAGACCCAACCCAGTCCACAGCAGTTGCGTGGCGGCGTCGTCGTTGACCGGCTCCGGGATCTGGTCGATCCGGGCGATCATGGCCAGCCCGAGCCCGTTGAGCAGGAAGACCGACGGCAGGATGACCGGGTCCGCGTAGGGGAGCCGGAACCGCACGACGAGGTGCGTGGCCAGGCCCATGCCGTACCAGGTCAGGGCGACCGGGACCAGGCCCTGCGGCAGTTCCCCGTACAGGTTCAGACTGGTGATCACCCAGCCGGCGAGACCGAACGACTGCGCGAAGAGCAGCAGGAACAGCTCGACCGTCCGCCGCTTCTTGTAGACGATGACCTCATCGGAGACCGCCGGCTGCACCGTCGCCGTCATCAGCAGGCCTCTGGGTCTGCCTCTTCGCTGGCCGTCGGGGTCGCGGTGACGATCTCCGTGGGCAGCAGGAAGCTCGGGACGGCCGACTGGCTGGACGGCCCGCTCGGGGCGGCGGACAGCGTCGTGGTCGGCAGCCCGGGGATGGTCTGGGCCGGGCTCGGGCTGACGCTCGCGCTGGGCGACGGCGACAGCTGCGGAGTGGGCTGCTGGCGCTCGCGCCGGACCTCGACGCAGCGTTCGGCAAGCCCGCGCAGCTGCTCGGTGGTGCTCTCGGCGGCGGCGATGCCGTCCACCTGGATGGTGGAGTCCACCACCCGTTGGTAGAACGGCGGCAGGTCGGTCACGCGGATGTCGGTGCGCTCGGTCAGCGTGTTGAGGTCCGCGCCCAGCAGCGATCCGGGGAGCCCGTTGTAGATGGCCACGAACCCGTCGTCGGCGGCCACGAAGTAGCGCGTCTGGGAGTAGGCATACACCGCCCAGGTGCCGCCGCCCAGCACCAGGGCGATGGCCAGGATCATGGCGGTGACGCCGGGCCATCGTCGCCTGGGTTCGTGCGGCGCGTAGCGCGCCACCTCCGAGGCGTCGTGCTCGACGACCACATCCTTGGCCGACTGCGGCCAGCGCGGGTCCCTGTTGCCCGGATCCTTGCGGAGGGCCAGTTCGCCGGTGCGCGGCACGTCCAGCTCCGTCGCGGCGCCGACGAGCACACCGGCGCGGGCGTCCAGGGCGTCGTCGTGCTCCACGACGTCTGCCATGACGATGGTGATGTTGTCGTGACCGCCGTTGGCGTTGGCCCGCTCGGCCAGGGACGCGATGGCGGTCACGGGGTCCTCCCGCCGGATGATCTGCAGCAGGGTGGCGTCGTCGACGAGGCCGCTGAGACCGTCTGAGCAGAACATGATCCGGTCGCCCAGCCGGGCGTCCAGCAGGTCGAGGTCCGGCTCGAACTCCACCTGCCCGTTGAGCACCTTGAGGATCAGCGAGCGGTGCGGATGCGTGGCGGCCTGCGCCGCGGTGATCTTCCCCTCGTCGAGGAGGGACTGGACCCAGGAGTGGTCGTGCGTGATCTGCGTGAGGGTGCCGTCGCGCAGCAGGTAGCCGCGGGAGTCGCCGATGTGGGCGAGGCCGAACTGCTCCCCGTTGAACATGGCGCCGCAGAAGGTGGTGCCCATGCCGTCCAGCTCGAGGTCCTCCTCGATCAACTCGCTCAGCTTCGTGTTCGCCCTGGCGATCATGCCGGCCACGCGCTCCAGCATCTCCTCGCCGTCGGCGGCGCGATGATCCGAGCGGGCCGCTTCCAGCGCCGCGACGGCGGAGGCGAGGTCTCCGGCGGCCGCACCGCCCATGCCGTCGGTGACCAGCAGCATCGTGGGGGAGGCGTAGCCGGAGTCCTGGTTGTTCTTGCGGACGCGCCCCACCTCGGAGTGGGCGGCGAAGCGCAGCGAGAACGCCATCAGATCTCGAACCGCATGAGGGTCTTGCCGATGCGCACGACATCACCGACGGTGACCCTGGTGGGCTCGGTGACGAGCTTGCCGTTGACGTAGGTGCCGTTGGTGGACTGCAGGTCCGTGATCACCCAGGTGGTGGCGTCCTTCTGGACCAGCTGGGCGTGCCGGGCCGAGGCGTAGTCGTCGTCCAGCAGCAGCGTGGAATCTGCCGCGCGGCCCAGGTTGATGGTGGGTTCGACGGGCACCGAGGTGCCCTGTTGGGGGCCGGCCGTGATGGCGAAGCGGGTGGGCAGCTTGGATCTGTTCCTGCCGCGACCCCGGTCCGCCGGGATGGCGGTGAGCGAGGACACGGGCACGCGGCGACCGAACATGTCCGTGCGCACCACGTTGGCGACGAAGAGGATGAAGAGCCAGAGCATGGCCAGGAAGACGATCTTGATCGCCGCGACGATGAGGTCTGACACCTACGATCCCGTCGGTGCGTGGATCAGCATCCTGGTGTTGCCGACCTCGATCCTGGCCCCCTCGCCAACCCTGGTCTTGGTGACGCGGCTCCCGTTGACCAGCACGCCGTTGGTGGAGCCGAGGTCCTCGACGGTGACCACCGGATGGTCGGGATCGCCCGAGACCGTGATCATGGCGTGGCGCCGGGAGACGCCTGGATCGTTGAGCCGGAGGTCCGCCTCCGCGCCGCGCCCGATCAGCAGGCCGGGGGCCACCAGCGGGTGGCGCACGCCGTTGACCTCCACGACCAGCCGCCCGCCCGCGTCGGGGGAGGATGAGTGCCCCGTGCCGTCGGTGGTGGTGGCGTGGCTGGCCACGGTGAACTGGCCGGTGGGGAGTGCCTCGTCGAGCGTGTAGTCGATGGTGACCGGGCCGTTGAACACGTAGTGCCGGTCCGCCGCATGATCCCGGATCCCGGGCATGATCTCGGCGTTGAGCGTCTTGGAGTACGGCACGAGCCTGTCGTAGTCCGCACGCGAGAGCCCGATGGTGAACGCGTTGGGCACAAGGCGCTTGTCGCGGCTGAGGAGCTTGGCCTCGGCGTCGAGTTCGCGCTGGATGCCCGCGACGAGTTCGACGGGGTGGACGAAGCCCTTGAAGGCCCGGGCGAAGACCTTGCCGACGGCGGACTCGATCCGCTTCTCGGCCTTGTCGAAGACTCCCATACGCCTCCTCTCGGTGCTCAGACGGCGCCTCCCCACAGGCAAAGGTACCGGGCCAGCATAACTGCCGCGCCGATGCCGGCGCGAGACAGCCCCGTGACAGGCCCTTGAACCCTAGACGGCGCGTCGATGCGCGTCGTGCGCCCAGGCGAAGGTGCGCACGGCGCCGGCGAACGCGCGCAGGATCACCTGGGAGCCCTCCAGCGCGGACAAGGACTCGTCGGCGAGCTGCGCCTCGACGTCGTGGGCGACCGCCCGGATCTCCGGAGACGTCCGCAGGGTCTCGAGCAGTTCGTCCTGGACCATGTTCCACAGCCAGTCGCGCTGCTGGTCCAGGCGCCGGGCGGCCAGCGACCCCTCGGCCTCCAGGTCCGCGCGGTGCTTCTCCACGGTGTCCCACAGCTCGTCCAGGCCGGCGCCCGTGTACGACGAGCAGGTCAGCACCGGCGCGCGTCGCTTCTTGGTGTCGCTGGTGATCAGTTTCATGGCGATGCTGAGCTCCCGGGCCGCGACCCTGGCGGCCTGCTCGTTGTCGCCGTCGGCCTTCGTGATGGCGATCACGTCCGCCAGCTCCAGGATGCCGCGCTTGATGCCCTGCAGCTGATCGCCGGTGCGGGCCACCTGCAGCATGAGGAAGGTGTCCACCATCCCCGCGACCGCCACCTCGGACTGGCCCACGCCCACGGTCTCCACGAGGATGACGTTGTAGCCGGCGGCCTCCAGTACCAGCATCGATTCGCGGGTGGCGCGCGCCACCCCGCCGAGGTGCCCGCCCGACGGCGAGGGCCGGATGAAGGCGTCCTCACGGGCGGCCAGCTCCGCCATGCGGGTGCGGTCGCCGAGGATGGAGCCGCCCGTGCGCGACGACGACGGGTCCACCGCGAGCACGGCCACCTTGTGGTGCCGCTCGTCGATCAGCTTGACGCCCATGGCGTCGACGAAGGTGGACTTGCCTGCTCCGGGGACGCCGGAGATGCCCACCCTGAACGCGTTGCCGGTCAGTGGCGCGATCCGTTGCAGCAGCCGGTGCGCCTGGTCCCGGTGCGCGGGGTGGGTGGACTCCACGAGCGTGATCGCGCGGGCGATGTGCCCACGCGACCCCGCCACGATCCGGTCCGCCAGCTCCTCGGGTGTCACCTTCCGCATGGCTCAAGACCCTACCGTCGCCGGTAGCGGTGGGGCCGTCAGCCCTGGTTGGCGTTTCCCTCCAGTTCCAGGATCTCCTCCGCTGCCACCGCGACGGCGAGGTGGAGCGGCTGGTCGCCGGCGAGTTCGGGCTCGAGGAAGGCCACGACGCGAGCCGCGTCGGCCACCAGATCCTCACCCACGAGACCGGTCAGGCGCTCCCCGGCGGCGTCGCGCACCGGCGCCCCGTGCCCACGGAGGTGCAGTAGCCAGGCGGCCACTGCGCGCACGGCCGCCGCAGGCATCTCGCCGCGGGCCCGGAAGGCGGCCACGGTGGGCACGATGCGCACCGGGAGCTTGAGGGAGCCGTCGCTGGCGATCTGCGCGAGCAGGTGCCGGATGTTGGGGTTCTCGTAGCGCTCCAGCAGCGCCTGGGCGTACGCCTCCCACGGGACGCTCAGACCCTGGCCGGCCTCGGCCCACCACTGCTCGACCCACGCGCGCAGCGTCGGGTGCGCGATGGCCTCCGAGACGGTCTCCACGCCGAGGATGGGCCCGGCGTAGGCCAGCAGCGAGTGCGACCCGTTGAGCATCCACAACTTGCGCTGCTCGTACGGTTCCACGTGCTCGACGATCTGGGCTCCAGCGGACTCCCAGTCCGGCCGGCCGGCCGGGAACTGCCCGCTGATCACCCACTCGCTGAACGGCTCCGTGGGCACGGGCGACGCGTCGACGTAGCCCTGCGTCGCGGAGACGGCCGCCAGTTCCTCTGGGGTGGTGGCCGGGGTGATGCGGTCCACCATCGAGGTGGCCCACGCCACGTTGTCGGTCATCCATCCCACCAGCGTGGGGTCGACCAGGGCTGCGGCCTCCGTGACGACGGTGGCGAAGGCCGTGCCGTTGTCCGGGATGTTGTCGCAGGGGAGGATCGTCATCGCGCCGGAGCCGGCGGCCCGGCGGGCGAGCAGCCCGGCCAGGATGCGCGCCGGCACGGTCGACACCGTGGCCCGGGCGATCCGGTCCGGGCTCACGTCGCCGCCGGCCACCAGGTCCCGCAGGGTCGCGAGGTCGGCCGCGACCGCCGGGTCGTCGGCGTCGAGGTGCCCGTCGGCGATCCGGTGGTAGCCCGCCTCCGTGACTGTCGAGGTGACGACGGCGAGGTCCGGCGACGCGAAGTAGCCGATCAGCGCCGCGAAGTCCGAGGCCGGATGCACGCGGGAGATCGACGAGATCACCTCGAAGGTATCGCCGTGGGCGCCCTTGGTGATGAGGGTGTAGAGACCGTCCTGGGGGGTCAGCAGGTCGGACATGACGGGGCGACGGCCGGTGAACGCCGCGATGCCCCACTGGTCGGCGTCCGAGGCGTGCTCGGTGTACCAGGCCTGATGGGCGCGGGTGAAGTTGCCGAGGCCCAGGTGGACCATGCGGACGGGGGCGGCGGGGCGGCCGAAGCCGGCGCGGGTGAGGGGCGTGGTGGTGGTCACAGCTTGAACACTTTCCTGGGCTGGGTGGATACGAGGTCGATGGCCGTCTCGACGGCCTCGTCCATGGCGAGCCGGTGCTCGGCGACGAGGGTGGCGAGGAAGGCGGAGTCGACGCGGCGGGCCACGTCGTGGCGTGCTGGGATGGAGCAGTAGGCGCGGGTGTCGTCGATGAAGCCCGACGTCTTGGTGAAGCCGGCGTAGCCGGTGACGCTGCGCCGGTAGCGCATGATGGCGTCGGCCTCGTCGATGAACCACCATGGCGCCCCAACGTACATTCCGCGGTACCACCCGGCCAGCGGCGCGAGCTCGCGGGAGTAGACCGTCTCGTCCATGGTGAAGACCACCAGGTGGAAGCCGTCGGCGTTTCCGTAGGCGTCCAGCATCGGCTGCAGGGCGCGGGTGAACTCGAGGCCGTAGGGCACGTCGCCGCCCACGTCGGCGCCGAAGCGGGCCTGCGTGGCGGTGTCGTGGTTGCGGTGCACCCCGGGGTGCAGGGTCATCACCAGGCCGTCGTCGCACGCGAGGCGCGCCTGGTCATTGATCATGTGGCGACGCAGCGCGTCCGCGTCGGCGGGGGCGATGGTGCCGGACAGGGCCTGCTGGAACAGGGTCTCGGCGCGCGCGTCGGTGAGTCGCGCGGTGCCGGCATCAGCGTGGGAGTGGTCGGTGGACACGGCGCCGTTGTCCTTGAAGAACTGGCGGCGCACGCGCATCGCCTCGACGTGCGAGGCGTAGTCGGCGATGTCGACGTCCGTCACCCGGGCGAGGTCGGCCGTCAGGGCTCGCCAGCCGGGCCGGGCGGACTCGAGGTAGGCGTCGGGCCGGAAGGTGGGCACCACCCGGCCGGTCCAGGTGGGATCGGCCGCGAGCTTCGCGTGGGCGGACAGGTCCGAACACGGGTCGTCGGTGGTGGCCATCGCCTCGATGTTGAAGCGCTGGTAGAGGGCGCGCGGGCGGAACTCGTCGCGGGTCAGGCTGTCGGCGATCTGGTCGTAGATCTGATCGGCCGTCTCCGCCGACGGCCGCACGGTGACGCCGAACACGTCGTGGAACTCGGACTCGAACCAGAACTGCACGGGGGTGCCGCGCAGGACGGTCCAGTTCTCGCACAGCTTGCGGAAGGCAGCCCGGGCCTGCGACTCGGAGAGGGGTGTGCCGACGGGGACGCCCAGGTCGGCCAGGTCCACGCCGGCTGCGCTGTGCAGCATCCGGTTGGTGTAGTGGTCCGGGGTGAGCAGGAGAGTGGTCGGGTCGCTGAAGGGCTCGTCGTCGGCCAGCCACTCCGCCGGCACGTGGCCGTGGGGGGAGATGATGGGCAGGTCGGCCACCTGCGCGTACAGCTCGCGTGCGATCGCCCGGGTTCCCGGATCAGCCGGCAGGAGCCGGTCCGGGTGGGGGTTGAGTGCGGTGGGGGACATCGGTGTCTCACTTGTCTTTTGGAGTCGGGTGGATGGCGGTGAGGGTCTTGGAAGGAGGCGGCCCGACGCTTTCGCGCACCAGCAGCTCCATGGGGGTCACGATGGTTTCGGCGCTCGGAGTGCTCCGATGGCGGAGTTGGGTGATGAGTGCCCGCGCGGCGCGGGCGCCGATCAGGCTCGTCGAGGGGGAGACTGTGGTGAGGGTGGGTGTGGTGAGCACCGATGAGATGGAGTTGTCCACGCCGATCACCGACACGTCGTCGGGCACGCGGTAGCCGGCGCCCTGCACCTGCTTCATGAATCCGATGGCCATGATGTCGTTGAAGGCGATCACCCCGGTGGTGGGATGCTCCTGCCAGGTGCGGCCCGCGGCGAATCCGCCGTGGATCGACGGTGCGTTGGGGCCGATGCGCCGCAGGTGCAGGCTCAGCTCGTGGCACGCCTCGGACACCGCGCGCCATCGGGCGCCGTCGGCCCAGGACGCAGCCGGTCCCGAGAGGTAGGTGAGGTGGCGGTGGCCGAGCGTTGCGAGATGCTCGACGGCGCGTCGCATCCCGCGGGCGGTGTCGGGAATGATCGACGGCAGCCCGGCGATGGTGCGATTGACGGCCACGACCGGGGTGACCTTGACGATCTGCGTGATCGCCGAGTCGCTCAGCCGCGACGAGGTGAGGGCCACGCCGTCGACCAGGTGCAGGACGCTGTGGATCAGCCGGTTCTCCGTCTGGCCGTCCTCCTGCGAGTCGATGAGGAGGACGGTGTGCCCGTGGGCCGCGGCTTCCTGCTGGAAGCCCTTCATGATGTGGGCATAGACGGGATTGGTCACGTCGGCGACGACGAAGGCGAGCAGTTTCGTGCTCCGGGTGAGCCCGTCGGGACGTGCGATCGGGTCGACGCGGTACCCGAGCCGGGCTGCGGCCTCATGGATGCGCAGACCCGTCTCCGAGTTGACGCGGCCGGGACGGGCGAAGGCGCGCGAGACGGTCGACGGTGCCACGCCGGCCTCCTTGGCCACGTCGTAGATCGTGACGCGCTTGCGGCGCTTGGGGGTGCCTTGTTCAGTCATCGGTCGCCTCCTCGCCGGGCCACGGCGCCCCTGGGAAGAGACCGGCCCGCCAGGCCGCGCCCTGGGCGAGGGTGAGGGCGACGCGCTGCGCGCATCCCAGCTGTCGGGCCAGTTCCTCGACGTCGACGAACTCGGCGGTGGCCTGGCGGATGGGCGAATCCGCGCCGTCGCCGGCGACCTTGATCCGCACCTCGACGCCGTCCACCTCGACCGTCCGCCAGGTGCGGCTCAGGGTCCGGCGGCGCCACGGGGGCGAGACCCGCACCCCGATGGTCGAGGTGTGGGTGATGAGCGCATCCACCACGGCGTCGACGGCCGCCGGCGGCACCAGGGCCGCGACGGTGTGGGCGGGTCGGCCGCGCTTCATCGTGATCGGCGTGAGCCAGGCGTCGACGGAGCCGGCGTCGAGCAGGCGGTCGAGCACCGCTGGCCAGACCCGCGGGTCCAGGTCGTCGATGTTGGCGCTGACCTCGCACACCTCGTGGGGAGTGGAGTCGCGGGCCCCCTGGGGGCCGGCCTGGGCGGTTGTGGTGCCGACGACGACGCGCAGGACGCCCGGACGGTCGGCTCGGGCACGGCTGCCGGTGCCCACACCCACGCTCTGGACGGACATCGTCGGCAGCTGGCCGACACCGTCGCAGAGGGTACGGATGAGGGTCATGCCGGTGGGGGTGCAGAGCTCGCCCACGTCGACCGGTCCGCCCGCCTCCACCTCCCAGCCCACGGCGAGCTCGATCACCGCTGGTGGCGGGACGGTGAGCAGCCCGTGCTGCGTGTGGACGGTGCCGGCTCCGACCGCCACGACGGAACTGGTGGCGTGCTCGACGCCCAGGGTGCGGAACGCCTCACACACGCCGACGATGTCCCCGATCGAGTCCAGCGCGCCCACCTCGTGGAAGTGGACGGCTTCGGGATCGGTGCCGTGGACGGCGGCCTCGGCCCGCGCGAGCGAGCGGAACGCCGAGGTGGCGAGCCGGAGCGTCGTGGCGGGCATGCCCGGCACGTCCAGCATGGCCTCGATGTCGCGGAGATGTCGTGCGGGAGGGTTGGTCTCGTCAGCGATCACATCGACCTTGTGAGCGGCGAACGGGCCGCGGTGCAGGCGTCGCGACCGAAGATGCAGCGCGCCCGGGGCCACCAGATTCAGGACGGCGGCCACCGACCCGGCGTCGGCGCCGGCGTCGAGGAGCGCGGCCAGCAGCATGTCGCCCGACGCGCCCTGGCTCGCGTCGATCCAGAGGGTCCTGGGGGCGGTGACGTCGTCACGCCAGATACCCGCGGGCTCGATGCGGAGGCCCGCCTCAACCAGCTGGCCGTCGGCGGTGGTCAGGCGCTCGTGCTGGTGATGGCCGCCGGTGATGATGTCATGCATGGCGGTCCTTCCGGGGGGCGGAGATCTGGGCGGCGAGGTGGCCGGCCCCGTAGCCGTTGTCGATGTTGACCACCCCGACGCCGGGGGCGCAGGTGTTGAGCATGGTGAGGAGCGCCGCGACACCGTTGAAGCTGGCGCCGTATCCCACGGAGGTCGGGACGGCGACGACGGGGCAGGACACCAGCCCGGCGACGACCGGCACGAGCGCCCCGTCCATCCCGGCCACCACGACGATGACGTCCGCGTCACGAAGGTCGTCGAGGCGGTCGAGGATGCGGGTGAGGCCGGCGACGCCGACGTCGACGATCTCCAGCACCTCGCGGCCGAGGTGTCGGGCCGTCAGCGCGGCCTCCCGGGCGACGGGGAGATCCGAGGTGCCCGCGCAGGCGACCACGACCCGGCCCCCCGACGGTGTGGGCGGATCGGCGGGCCACGCCAGCAGCGCGGCCGTGGCGTCGTAGAGGGCGTCGGGAAGCTCGGCCCTGATGGCGTCGGCCTGGTCCCGGGTGGCGCGGGTGAAGAGGACGGCGCCGATCGGTTCCTCGCCGGCGGCGGCGCGCTCGCGCCACATCCGGGCGATGACACCGCACTGGTGCGCGGTCTTACCGAGGCAGAAGACCGCCTCTGCGTAGCCGCGGCGGGCGAAACGGCCGAAGTCCAGGGTGGCGATGTCGCTCACAGCGCCTCCGGCCTGGCAGTCAGCAGCTGGAGGGTGAAGGCGCCGGACTGGATGCCGGCGAGATCGAGGGTGGCGTGCCGGAATCCGGCGGCCCGCACGGCTGCCAGGAGCGCGCTGCGGCGGTGGTCGTCGGCCAGGAGAGCGAACTCCGGTGTCGGCACCTCGATCCGCGCCGTGTCGCCGTGGTGGCGGACGCGGCAGTCTGTGAACCCCGCAGCGAGCACCGCGTCTTCTGCCGCGTCGATGGCGGCGAGCTTCTCCGCCGTGACCTCCTGGCCGTGCGGTATCCGGCTGGCGAGGCAGGGCGAGGCGGGCTTCGCGGCCGCCTGGAGGCCCAGGTGCGCGGCGATGGCGCGGACGTCGGCCTTGGTGGCGCCCGCCGTGGACAGGGGGTGCCGGACGTGATGTTCCCGGGCCGCCCGGCTGCCGGGGCGGTCGGGCCGCCCGGCGTCGTCGGCGTTCTCGCCGTAGGCCACGACGTCGAGGCCGAGTTCGGCCACCACTCGGGCGTCCAGACGGGTGAACAACTCGTCCTTGCAGAAGTAGCAGCGGTCCACCGGGTTGGCGCTGTAGGACGGGTTCTCGAGCTCGTGGGTGGCCACCTCGATCACCTGCAGGCCCAGTTGATCGGCCTGGTGGTGGGCGAGGCGCCGCTCGCGGCGGGCCAGCGACGGCGAGACGCCGAGCAGCAGCACTGTGTTGGCCTCCCCGACGGCTCGGGCGGTGAGCGCCGCCAGGACCGCCGAATCGACGCCTCCGGAGTATGCGACGCCGACCCGCGGGCACTCACCCGAGTGCAGCAGGAGGTCGGCCGCGACGAGCGTCGCGATCAGTTCCAGGTCTGCCGGCAGCTCGCCGTGCAGATCCACCCGCATCTGCTCCGCCAGCCACGCTGCGCGATGGGAGGACATGGCCGTCAGCGCCCCTGCTCGTCGCGCAGGCGCAGCCAGCGCTCACGCACGGAATAGGCGGCAGCCTTGGGCAGTCGGTCGCGGGTGAACATGCCCTTCTTGTTGCCGCCCACGCGCATGATGCCCGGAGTGGTCTGGAAGTCCGCGAAGTTCCACATCTGCTCGCCCGCCACCTCGCGGTAGTCGTCGAACACGCGGTGGTACATGCCAAGCAGGTCCGTCTGGAACTCCTCGGACCAGGGGCGATGGTGGAAGTCGCGCAGCCCGCTCAGCGTGTCGGGTCCGTACTCGGTGAAGATGATGGGCTTGCCAGGGGCCAGCTCGATCCAGGCATCGATCTCGGCGCGCAGGTGCGCCTCGGCCAGGGGCACGTCGCCGTTGTCCCAGTACCAGCCGTAGTAGCGGTTGAGCATGACGACGTCGTAGAGGTCGGCCACCTTCTCCTTGTCCGGGGTGGAGAGCTGCACGTTGACGTAGCCCACCGGGCGGGTGGGGTCGGCCTCGCGGGCGGCGGCGACGAGTGGCTCGAAGTAGGTGCGGCCTGCGTCGGTGAAGGTCTCCGGCTCGTTGGCGATCGACCACAGCACGACGCTGGGGTGGTTCTTGTCGCGGGCGATCAGCTCGCGGATGTGGTCCGCGTGGACCCGCTGGGTCTCGTCGTTGACGGTGTTCGGGCTGAAGGTGGAGCGAGGGGTGTCGTCGCCGAAGATGCCGCCGGTGATGCCCGCGTTGAGGCCCACGGCGGCGGTCTCGTCGATGACGACGAATCCCTGGCGGTCCGCGTAGTCCATGACCTCTTCCGCGTAGGGGTAGTGCGAGGTGCGGAACGAGTTGGCGCCCTGCCATGTCATGAGCTCGAAGTCGTGGACCATGAGCACGTTGTCGTGGCCCTTGCCGCGGGACAGGTTGTCCTCGTGGCGGCCGTAGCCGCGGAAGTAGAAGGGCTTGCCGTTGATGAGGAACTGCGAGTCCTTGACCTCGACGGTGCGGATGCCGAACGGCTGGGGGTACACGTCCTGGTCGGCACGGACCTCGAGGGTGTAGAGGTAGCCGCGCCCGGGCTCCCACAGGTTGGCGTCGGCGACGGCGAGCTGACCGGTGGCGCCCTCGGCGCTGGCCACCTCGGTGCCGGTTGCGTCCAGCACGCGCACGGAGACGGTGCTCGCTCCGTCTGCCGTCACGTCGTACTTCACGATGCCGTCGGCGCCGTCGATGTCGGTGACGATCGTGACGTCCGTGACAGCGACGGCGGGCCGCGTGTAGAGCAGCACGGAGCGGTGCAGGCCCGCGTAGTTGTAGAAGTCGTGGAAGTAGTACTGCTTCTCGCGGCCCAGCGCGTCGGTCTTGACGAAGCCTGGGGGGATGGATTGCCAGGTGAGGCGGTTGTCGACGGCGACCGTGAGCCGGAACGAGTCGCCGGGCGCGACCAGGTCCGTCACGTCCGCTTCGAAGGGGAGGTAGCCGCCGACGTGGCTGACGACCTCGGCGTCGTCGACCCAGGCGGTGGCCTCGTGTGTCGCGGCGCCGAACCGGAGGAGGAGACGCTCGCCGTCGGCGACGCGGGGGACGGTGACGCTTCGCTGGTACCAGACGACGCCTACATGGTCGTGGAGCGCGGTGTCGGTGGTCACGTCGTTGTAGGAGGCAGGCACGGGCATGGGCCGCGGGTCGGCCAACGCGCCGGCGAACCACCGCTGGTTCCGGCCCTCGTTGGCAGTGTCTGCCTGGAAGTCCCACACGCCGTCGAGCGTGGTGATGGACCGGGTCGGTGAGGTGCGGGCTCCCAGCATGCTTGCTCCTTTGCGAGGCGGTGCGTCAGTGCGGCTGTGCCAGTTATTGCATCATGTTGCCTGGTTTGCGGATCCTGAATTGCCATAAGTTGCCGTGGGTCCTTGACACTCATGGCGCCGGAGCGCGGAGGGCGCCGTGCAGCATGGCAAGAAGCGGCAACTTTGATGCCTCCGAGGTCGCCGGTGGCACATTTGTTCCACTAGCTCAGGCGAATCGGCAACACATCGAGGGCCTGACTGAACAAGCAAGGCGGCGTCGAAGCCGCCCAGTCAAAGGAGACGTAATGTCAACACACCTCGAGACCCCCACCCGGGCGGTCAAGGCCATTCGTCCGTTCGGTTGGCGCGACAAGATCGGCTACATGTTCGGTGACTTCGGAAACGACTTCACCTTCATGATGTCCGCCTTCTTCCTCGGCGCCTTCTTCATCAAGGGCATGGGCATCGACCCGATCGCCGTCGGCCTGGTCTTCCTGGTCGCCCGTTTCGTCGACGCCTTCACCGACGTCGGCATGGGCATCATCGTCGACCGCTCGAAGCCCACCGCGGCCGGCCGATTCCGCCCCTGGCTCCTCCGTGGCGCCATCCCGGTGTCGCTGGCCATGGTCGCCATCTTCGCCATGTACTGGTTCCTCCCCGTCGGCGAGGCGCAGATGGGCGCCAAGATCGCGTGGATGTGGGTCACCTACTTCCTCTGGGGCTCGGTCTTCTACACCATGATCAACATCCCCTACGGCTCGATGGCGTCGGCCATCTCGCCGGAGGCCGACGACCGCGCGCAGCTCTCCGTGTTCCGTTCGATGGGCGCCTCGCTCGCCGGCATCGTCATCTCCCTGACCGTCCCGCTCATCGCGTTCCAGGGCAAGGAGATCCTCACGGGCCGGTTCCCGATCATCGCCGTCGTGTTCGGCGTCCTCGCGGTCGTCTGCTACGCCCTCTGCTACGTCAACGTCCAGGAGCGCGTCGTCGTCGAGGCGAAGCCCAAGGGTGAGGGCGGCGGCGCCGGCGCCATCGTCAAGGGCCTGTTCACCAACCGCGCCCTCGGCGGGCTGATCCTCGCGGCCATCATGCTGCTGTTCGCCTCGCTGTTCGCCGGCTCGGTGAGCTCCTTCCTGTGGCTCGAGTACTTCGAGCGCGGCGAGCTTGCCTCGATCGGCCAGATCCTGTCGTTCGCCCCGGCCCTCGCGCTGGCCGCCTTCGCCCCGGCGCTGGCCCGTCGGTTCGGCAAGAAGGAGATCGGCGTCATCGGAGTGCTGCTCTGCGGCGTGCTCCACATCTCCCTGTACTTCGTGGACCTCCGCACCTCGCCCTTCGCCTTCCTGCTCATCTTCGGGTTCGCGGTGATCGGCCTGGGCCTGTTCAACGTCCTCGTCTGGGCGTTCATCACCGACGTGATCGACCAGCAGGAGGTCAAGACCGGTTCCCGTAACGACGGCGTCGTCTACGCCGTGTACTCGTGGTCCCGCAAGTTCGGTCAGGCCCTCGCCGGTGGCCTCGGATCCATGGCGCTCGGCTGGATCGGCTACCAGACGGCCACGACGGCCGGCGAGTCCGTCACCCAGAGCCCCGAGACCATCCAGGGCATCTGGATGCTGTCGACACTGCTGCCGGGCTTCATGTACCTGGCCTGCGGTCTCGCCCTCTGGCTCGTCTACCCGCTGGGCAAGGAGGCTGTCGCCTCCAACATCGCCGAGCTCAAGCGTCGTCGCGCCGAGGCGGAGGCTGCCGCCACCGTCTGAGCCGGACACGACCCCTCGGGGCTCATCCAGGAAACGAACGGCCCCCGCTCCGGCGGGGGCCGTTCTGTCGTCCACCCCGTCGGGGGCCGTTCTGTCGTCCACCCCGTCGGGGGCGATGCCCCGTCCGCCCCGCCGGGGGCGATGCGCCTCTCGATGGTGCGGGGAGCCGTGAGCCGAGTCCCGGGCGGCCGCTCTGTCCGGGTCCCTGACCGGTGTCGACCCTCGCGTCGCGCGGGTGGGTGAGGCCGCCCGGGACTCGGCTCACCGCTCCCCGCACTGGTCACCGGTGACGTGGCCAGGTCCGGGCGGGTGTCGGCGGGGCGGCCCTGGCTCGGGTATGTGCAGGCGGGAGGCCAGTGGGGTGATCGTCGGGCTGGGCATCAGTGCGCCGAGCCGCCCCGCCGATCCCCGCCCTCAGCGCGTTCGGAGGGCTGGGCATTAGTGCGCCGAGCCGCCCCGCCGATCCCCGCCCTCAGCGCGTTCGGAGGGCTGGGCATCAGTGCGCGAAGCCGCCCTGCCGATCTCCGCGCTCAGGTCGTTCGTCGAGTCCCGACAACCGATCGACCGGGGATCGTGGCCGGGTAGGGGATTGAGCCGGACACGGCTCTCGGGGGACTGAGTTGAGCCGGACACGGCTCTCGGCAAAGGCGCACGAGCCGGATCCGAGGCTCAAGGCTGAGTTGGAAGGATTCGATCGATCCAACTCCCGCGAGACTCAGATCCGGCTCAAGTGAGTGGCGGCAGACCATCCAGGACCCCTCGTCCTTGCGGCGCAGTGGCCCCAGGGACGAGGGGGAACGCCCGGTTGTGCCTGCCGGCAGGCGGTCGTCGTCAGGCGGGGAGACGGTGGCGCTGTGCCTCAGTGCGGTGCAGCAGTTCGCCGGCGTTGGGCACCACGAGGGTGTCCGGGTCCGCCTCCATTGCGGCCAGGTCCACCTCCGCCGGATCCAGGTAGTTCAGGTTGATGCTCTCGACGACCTCGCGTGGGATCCCCGTCGCCAGCGTCACCGTCACGCGATTGGTCTCGACGCCCGTGTCCGGGTCGTAGTCGCCGAGCCCGCGCAGGTGGGTGGAGTGCGCCAGCTCACCCCACGGGTGATCCTTGAATCGCTCCCACTGACCGACGAAGTACTGCCGGTTGTGGTAGCCGATCTCCTCGATCCCCGGGTGCATCACGGAGACGTGCTTGATGTGCGGCGCGTAGATGATCAGCTCGCCGCCGTCGGCGACGACCGGCTCCATCTTGTAGAAGCCCTTCGCCCCCGTCCACATGTCCTCGTACATCGTCGGAATGACCGACACCACCCGCTTGTAGGCCTTGGGCACGTACTTGACGTGCACCTGGCTCGACACCTGTGCGCACGCCTCCCACGACGTGCGTGTGTCGCCGAACGACAGGAACTGCAGATCGTCGGAGCCGGGCTTGACGATCATCCCGAGGAGCAGCTTCGTCGACGGGATGAGCGCGGCGGCGGCGTCGATCATCTGGCGCACCGGCGTGATGCCGACGCTGCCGATCATCTCGAAGCTCGTGATGAGTGCCCCCACCCAGTGCGACATGTCGATCACGTCGTGTCCCGAGAGGCCAGGGAAGAAGTACTTGTTGCCGCCGGAGATGCCGACGACCTCGTGCGGCAGCACCGGGCCCAGGACCAGCGAGATGTCGGTGTCGACGACCATCCTGTTGACCAGCACCGTCATGGCCCGGTCCGTCAGCCGTCCGTCGGTCAGCTCCCCGATGCGGGCGGCGTCGATGGTGCCGAGATCCGCGAACGTCTCGTCGTTGCGCCAGTCGTGGTTGTGGATCTCCCAACCGGGGTACTCGTCGGCGAAGTGGCCGGGCTCGTAGCCCATCAGCGCCGCGATCGCCTCCTCGGACATGTAATCGTGCGTGCCGAGGGCGATGACGACGCGGACGGAGCTTGGGCGGGTGCCGAGGGCGTCGCGGACGAGGTGCGCCAGCATCGCCACCGGCGCGTGGCGGGTGCCGTCTGGGACCACGAGGGTGATCCGCTTGCCCGCGACGTCGTAAGCGCCGACGGCGTCGGCGACGAAGCGCCGGATCTGCTCCTCCGTGAGGGTCGTCTCAGGCCCGCCGACGGTGGCGGCCGGCGCGACGCCCGGGTACAGGTTCATCATGATGATCAGCCTAACTCTCGTGAATGGGGAAATCCCCCGGGCCCGTAGAGGAGGGCCCGGGGGAAGTGGCGGAACGGTGGAGCGGTCAGCGCTTCACGCGCGCGTTGCCGGACCAGATGGACCAGACCTGCTCCTCGTCGGCCGGTGCGGCGTAGTCGTTGAGCGACGTGGCGGCCAGCGCCCCGGTCGCCCACCCGAACTGCATGCACTTCTCGGCGGGCCAACCCTTGAGGATGCCGTACAGCACGCCGCCGACGGAGCCGTCGCCGCCGCCGATGCGGTCGATGACGTCGATATCGCGGAGTTCGGCGACATGGAAGTCGCCGTCGCCCCACAGCACCATGCCCCACTCGTGGCGGTTGGCCGAGACCACCTCGCGCAGCGAGGTGCCGACGTAGGAGGCCTGGGGGTACGTCTGGCGAATGCGCCCGATCATCTCCTTGAAGCTGTCGATCTTGGCCCCGATGGCCTCACCGCCGGCCTCTGGCCCTGGGATGCCCAGGCATAGCTGGAAGTCCTCCTCGTTGCCGTAGAGGATGTCGCAGAGCCCGGCGATCTCGGTGAAGGTCGACCGCAATTCCTGCTCGCGGCCCTTCCAGAAGGACGCCCGGTAGTTGAGGTCGAAGCTGATGGCGGTGCCGTGCGCCTTGGCCTTGCGGGCCACCTCGACGCAGAACTTCGCGGTCTGCTCCGACAGGGCGGCGACCAACCCCGAAAGGTGCAGGATCTTCACGCCCTCCGTGGCGAACAGCGTGTCGAGATCGTAATCGTCGGCCGACAGGGTCAGCCCCACCTCGCCCGCGCGGTCGTTCCAGACCCGCGGGCCGCGACCCCCGAAGCCCGAGTCGGCGATGTTGAACTGGTGCCGGTAGCCCCAGGCGTCGCCCTGCGGCACGTCGGGACCCTCGAACGCCATGCCGCGACCCCGGAGGTCCGCCTTGATGAACGCCGAGATGGGCGATCCCTCGACGAAGTTGGTGAGCACCTTGACGGGCAGGCCGAGGTAGGACACCACCGACGCCACGTTGGTCTCGGCCGAGGTGGCCTGGAGCGTGAACTCCCGGGAGGTGTGCACGCTCTGCCGGTTCACCGGCGTGAGTCGCACCCCCATGGACGTGGGCACCACGAGGGCCCACTGCGCATCGTCACGGAGTTTCATGATCCCGCGCCTCAGGCCTCGACCTCGGGGCGGCCGTCGGCGGCCCAGAGGGTGTGGAAGGAGCCGTCGAGGTCGATCCGGCGGTAGGTGTGAGCGCCGAAGAAGTCGCGCTGACCCTGAATGAGGGCGGCGGGGAGGCGATCGGCGCGGACACCGTCGTAGTAGGAAAGCGACGACGAGAACACCGGTGCCGGGACGCCGTGCAGCGCCGACTGGCTGACGACGCGACGCCACGACGGGAGGGCTGCGACGATCTTGTCGTAGAAGTACCCGTCGCCGATGAGCAGCGGCAGTTCCGGTGCGGAGGTGTAGGCGCGGGTGATCTCGCCGAGGAACTGGGCGCGGATGATGCAGCCCCCGCGCCAGATGCGCGCAAGCTCGCCCAGGTTGATGTCCCAGCCGTAGGTCGCGGCGGCGGCCTGGATCATGTTGAAGCCCTGGGAGTAGGCCACGAGCTTCGACGCGTACAGCGCCAGCCGCACGTCCTCGATGAAGGCGTCGCGATCCGTCACGTCCCAGGCTGCGGCCTGGCCGTCGAAGTTGCGGGCGGCGAGCCGCTGCTCGACGGACGAGGAGAGTCCGCGGGCGAAGGTGGCCTCGCCGATGCCGGTGACCGGGACGCCGAGGTCGAGGGCGGTCTGGACGGTCCAGGAGCCGGTGCCCTTCTGGCCCGCGCGGTCGACGATGATGTCGACGAGGGGCTGGCCGGTGGTGGCGTCCGTGTGGCGCAGCACCTCGACGCTGACCTCCATGAGGTAGGAGTCCAGGTCGCCCTTGTTCCACTCGGCGAAGATGTCGGCGACCTCGGCGGGCGTCAGGCCGAGCGCGCGGCGCAGCAGGTCGTAGGCCTCGCCGATCACCTGCATGTCGGCGTATTCGATGCCGTTGTGGACCATCTTGACGAAGTGGCCGGCGCCGTCGGGGCCGACGTGGGTGCAGCAGGGTTCGCCGTCGACGACCGCGGAGATGGACTCGAACATGGGGCCGAGGCGCTTGTAGGACTCGACGGAGCCACCGGGCATGATCGAGGGACCCCAGAGGGCGCCCTCCTCACCGCCGGAGACGCCGGCGCCCACGAAGTGCAGACCCCGCTCGCGGAGCGCGGCCTCCCGGCGGCGCGTGTCGGAGAACAGGGAGTTGCCGCAGTCGACGATGATGTCGCCCTCGTCCATCCGTGCGGCGAGCTCCTCGATGACGAGGTCGGTCGCGGGGCCGGCCTGGACCATGATGATCGCGACGCGCGGGCTGCTGAGGGATGCGACGAACTCGTCCATCGTCGCCCCCGGGACGAAGACGCCTTCGGTGCCGTGGGCGTCCATGACGGCCTCGGTCTTGGCGACGCTGCGGTTGTGGATGGCCACCTTGTGGCCGTTGCGGGCGAGGTTGCGGGCCAGGTTCGAGCCCATCACCCCCATGCCGGTGACTCCGATGTCAGCGCTGGACGGGGTTGGGGTGGCGAGTGCCATCGATGCTCCTTTGGGTCGTGTGCCCCTTCAGGATGGCCCCGCGAACACACGCTGCAGGAAAAGTTGCCACTTGTTGCTCAGGGCAAACCTCGGGCATGGCAACTAAAGGCAACTGACGTGGTCCGAGGGCCTGTCGCTCGTACGGTTACATCATCAGCAACGGAGCAAGGAGCAGCATCATGGTGGACCTGAAGGCCACGCCTTTCAACCTCGACGACGAGGCGATCAGCTGGGTGCAGAGCACCATCGCGGAGATGACCGACGAGGAGAAGATCGGCCAGCTCTTCGTCAACATGGGCGCCCAGCGCACCGAGGAGTACCTCACCGGCGTCCTCGACACGTATCACATCGGCGCGGTGCGCTACGTCCCCGCCAAGGCGGACGAGGTCTGGGAGCAGAACAACATCCTGCAGACCAAGTCCAAGATCCCCATGCTGATCGCGGCGAACACCGAGGCCGGCGGCAACGGCGCGGCCACCGACGGCACCTACGTCGGCTGGGAGGCCAAGATCGGCAACACCCAGGACGCCAGGTACGCCTATGAGATGGGCCGCATCTCCGGCGTCGAGGCTGCGGCGGTGGGCTGCAACTGGTCCTTCGCGCCCATCGTCGACATCTACCGCAACTGGCGCAACCCCATCGTGTCGCGTCGCGCCTTCGGCGGCGACGTGGATCTCGTCCTCGAGATGAGCCTCGCCTACATGAAGGGCATCCAGGAGTCCGGCATCGCGCCGGCAGCCAAGCACTGGCCGGGCGATGGCATCGACGAGCGCGACCAGCACCTCTCCCACGCCCCCAACTACCTGTCCACCGACGAGTGGGACGCCACGTTCGGCCGGCTGTACAAGGGCCTGATCGACGCGGGCCTGCCGTCGCTGATGACCGGCCACATCGCCCTGCCGGCGTACCAGAAGCACTTCAACCCCGACATGACTGACGAGGACATCCTCCCCGCCACCCTGTCGAAGGAGATCAACACCGACCTGCTCCGCGGCAAGCTGGGCTTCAACGGCGTCGTGGTCACCGACGCGAGCCACATGGTGGGCCTCACCGCCGCCATGAAGCGCTCCGACATCCTGCCCACCGCCATCGAGGCCGGCTGCGACCTGTTCCTGTTCTTCAACGATCCCGACGAGGACTTCACCTGGATGATGGAGGGCTGGAAGAGCGGCAAGCTCTCCGACGAGCGGCTTCATGAGGCACTCACCCGCATCCTCGGCCTCAAGGCCATGCTCGGCCTGCACACCCGGAAGCGCGAGGACATTCTTCCCCCGAAGGAGGTGGCCATGGCCCTCATCGGCCTCCCCGAGGCCAAGGAGATGGCCAAGGAGGTCGCCGACCACGCCATCACGCTGGTCAAGCACAAGCAGCCCGAGAACCTGCCCATCTCGACGACCAAGTTCAAGCGCATCCTGGTGGTGCCGATCGGCGCGGCGCCCAGCCCCTTCGCGATGATGGCGGGCGGGGCCGGCGAGCACCCGGCCGACAAGATCGTCGCCAAGCTGCGCGAGCGCGGCTACGAGGCCGACCGTTACGAGTCGCAACTCGACAAGATCAAGGGCAAGTCGCCGGAGGAGACCAAGGAGATCCTGCAGAACGCCTATGCAGGCAAGTCCCCGATCTCGGGCCTGACCGACAACTACGACATGGTCATCTCCGTGGCCAACGTCAACGGCCTGGGCCAGGCCGTCGAGCGCCCCTACTGGCCGGGCACCAAGGGCACCCTCGACATGCCGTGGTACGTCCACGAGCTGCCGACCATCCTCGTGTCGACGGCGTCGCCCAACCTGCTTGCCGACATGCCGCAGGTCAAGACGTTCATCAACGCCTTCGACGACCACGACTTCAACCTCGACATCCTGCTGGACAAGATGGAGGGCAAGAGCGAGTTCAAGGGCGTCTCGGCCACCGAGATGTTCCCCTTCCCCGACTCCCGGATCTGAGGGCCCGATGAACGACAAGATGCCTGAGCGGGCCCAGGTCCTGCTGGATTTCCAGCCGACGAAGCAGTTCTTCGTCGGGATCGACTCCGACGGCTGCGCCATGGACGCCATGGACATCAAGCACCAGGAGTGTTTCACCCCGGCCTACATCAAGTACTTCGACCTGCAGGCCGCCTCCACCCTGGTGCGCGAGACGGCGCTGTTCGTCAACCTGTACTCCACCACCCGCGGCCAGAACCGCTGGGTGGCGCTGGCCAGGCTGTTCGAGCTGCTTCGTCAGCGGCCGGAGGTCCTGGAGCGCGGCGTCAAGGTGCCCGAGGGCGTCGAGCTGCAGAGGTTCCTCGATTCCGGGTACCCGCGCTCGGACAAGGGGATCGCCGAGTTCGCCGAGGCCCACCCCTCCGCCGAGATCGCACAGTGCATCGCCTGGGGCAAGGGCGTCAACGAGCTGATCGCCTGGATGGTGCACGGCTGCGCGCCCTTCCCGGGCGCCCGCGAGGCGATCGAGGCGATGCAGGCCGACGTGGACTGCATGACGGTCTCGGCCACCCCGATGGAGGCGCTTGAGCGCGAGTGGCACGAGCACGACCTGGCGAAGTACATGAAGGTGGTCGCAGGGCAGGAAATGGGCTCGAAGGCCCAGCACGTCCACTGGGCGGCCAAGGGTAAGTACGCCGATGACCACATCATGCTCATCGGCGACGCGCCAGGTGACCGTGACAGCGCCTTCTCCGAAGGCGTGCTGTTCTACCCGATCATGCCCGGCGGCGAGGCCGAGTCCTGGCTCAGGTTCCGCGAGGAGGCGCTGCCGAAGTTCCTCGACGGCACCTACCGCGGCGCCTACATGGACTCCCTGGTGGCCGACTTCGAGGCGCTCCTGCCGGAGAAGCCGGGGTGGGTCACGGCGTGACGCCGCCGTCCTGACCAACGGGCTCCTCATCGACGGTGAGGAGCCCGTTGTCCGTCAACGCCGCCACCTGGGACGCGACGGCCGCCTCCAGGCCACCGTCGGGCGGGGCGCCGAACGCGGCCTCGAGGTCACGGGCGAGGCGGGGGAGCGTGGTGGGGCCGTCCTCCAGCACCTCGAGGATGAGGGTGGCGACGGGGCCGAGGCGCAGGACCTTGTTGTCCACGAGCGCGAGGGACTCGCCGTCGACGGCAAGGAAGTCCGTGACGGGCGTCCGGCGGATCATGGCGACCCGTCCAGCCGGGCCATGCACCAGTCCATGATCTGAGCGGACTCGCCGTACTCGATCAGCGTTCCGCCCGCGCGCCGGTGGACGTCTGCCATGAGGTGCAGGGGACGGGGCAGCCTGGACAGCGAGGAGGTCTCCCCGGCGATCATGGCGAGTGTGTCGAGCACACCCAACGGGGTGAAGGCCGCCCTGTCGCGGCCGGGCGTGCGGCGTAGCACGACGAGGTCCGCCAGGACGGGCGAGGCCGGCGCGGGCACCAGCCCCAGGGCCCCGGGGGAGTTCTCGCGCTTCGGCTGCCCGTGCTCCGTGGCAAGCGTGATGGGCTTGGGGTAGGGGTGGATCTCGAGGGTGTCCGGGTCGATCCCGATGGTCTCGTCCGACAGGTAGCCGTAGCGGGCGCCGAGGGCGCGGGTGAGGGTGGACTTGCCGGTGCCGCCGGGCGCCACGAAGACCAGGGCCCGCCCCGTCTCCGGGTGGGCCACCCCGCCGGCGTGCAGCATGAGCAGCTCCCCGGCGCGGGCGGCGATCAGCGCCTGGGTGATCTGCTGCGTGGCCGACTCCTGCGTGGCGCCCGACGAGATCTCGACGGTGGGCCCGGCCTCGCCTCCTGGCGCCAGGCAGCGAACCCAGAGGGCGGCGAATTCGTCCGGGTCCAGCGACGTCCGGGTGAGGTCCACGTTCACACGGACGCCGAGGCCCGTCACCGTCACCACGGCGGGCCCTTCGGAAGTAGCGTGGCCAACTCCGAGATGAGCGCCTCCAGCTGGCCCGCCGCGGCGCGGGCACGCTCGCGACCCTGACCGTAGGGGTCAGCGACGTCCGTGCCGGGGGTGCTGGGCACCCTGTTGGCGTAGACCCAACCGACGAGGTCCTCGAACGTCAGCCGCGACGGCGCCCGTCGCGCTGAGGCGACGAACTGGCCCAGCGTGAAGCTCTTCCGGATGGCGGCCGGGTACTCCTCCAGGATGTAGTGGCGGTGGGCGCCCTCCATGGTGAGCAGCAGGCCGGCGTCCGCGACGATGCTCCTGCTCAGCGGCTTCGACCCGGAGTGGACAACAGCGCCCTCCGGCAGGGTCTCCGCCATGACGGGATCCACCGGGCGGCCACGGGCGGCCATGGTGCCGGCGCTGCTCAGGCGGTAGCCGTCGAGAAGCTGGGCGGCTCGGGCTTCGGCCCAGGGGGAGCGGCTGATGTTGGCCGTGCAGACGAAAACGATGAGCGGCGCTTCAGGCATGGGCGACCACCAGCCGCCTGGTCACCAGATCTGCGAGGAAGGGGGTCAGGTGGGGGAGGATCTCGGCCTGCGGGGCTCCTGTGATGTGGCTCACCTCGGCGGCGATCTGGGGCGTGGTGGCGCCGTCGAGGGCGTGCCAGATGAGGGCGGAGGCGCCGTCGAGGATCACGACCTCCCCGATGGTGGGGGCGGTGGCGAACACGGTGGCGCCGTCGTCCTCCCAGACCGCCTCCGGGTGACGCGTGAATCTCACCGGCGGGCCCCCTTCCGTACGCGGCTGGACACTTCGTCGATCAGTCGTATCCATCGTTGCAGAAGCCGCTGACGGATCTCACGCCTCGTGGGCGGGTGGCCCAGTTCGGCTTCGAGGAGGGTGGTGTCGAAGAACAGGAGGCCGTGCACCACGTCCGCCTTGGCGCGCAGGGTGGTGGCCGCGCGCCACCGCGCGCGCCATTCGTCGAGCCGGCTGGGATTGCCCTCGTGGAAGTGCTTCCAGAGCAGGTAGTCCGGGTGGTCGCGGAAGGCGTCCAGGCCGCCGACCGCGGCCGCCACCCCGAGTTCGGCGCCCAGCTGCCGGGCCAGGGAGAGCACGCCGGCGCGCTGGTCCTCGGTAGCCCGCACCCAGGCCCGCTCGGTGTCCGGGTGGCTGGGGCCGCTGCGGGCGGCGTGAAGGAGAAGGAGGAGGCGTTGGGCCTGGACCGACGGGACGGCGCAGGGGACGTGCCCCAGCTCGATGCTCGACCGACCCCGCCACAGCTCGTCGAACGCCGCGTCCGCCAGGCCGGGGAACCGACGATGGACGTCCGCGTTGCCGAGCGTGGGGTGGTAGATATTCATCGCGTGGCCGAAGGCCGAGCTCGAGGCGAACGTCGTCTTGCGGATCCAGCCGTGCCGGGTCACCTCGTCGAGGAACCTCGCGACGTGCCCAGGGCGAACCAGGAGGTCCGCATCGCTGCTGTGGCGCCCCGTGACTTCGACGCGATGCTCCCCGCTGACCGGGTCCGTGACGGGGCGGGCGTCGAGCAGCTCGTCTGCGACGGCGGGACCCTTGATGTGCAGGACGTCGGCGCCGGCCCGGTCCGCGTGGCGCTGGAGGACGCCGTGGATGAGTTTGAGGCGTACCGGGAGGGAGGGGTCGCGGCTCACGGCAGCGTCTCCAGATAGCGGTGGAGGGCGGCGATGCCGTCGATGGGCTGGTAGCCGGTGGCCTTGAGTGCGGTCAGGTCGAGGGTGCTGTGGCGGGGGCGGGGGGCGGTGGGCTTGCCGGCGGTGAAGGTGGCGGTGTCTGTGCGGGTGACGCGGCCGCTGGCGCCGCGGGCGTCGAACACGGCGGTGGCTATGTCGTACCAGGACATGGTGGGGCCGTCGGAAGTGACGTTGTAGGTGCCGGAGGGGGCGCTGTGGAGGAGGTGGAGGGCGGCGCGGGCGAGGTCGTCGGCGAGGGTGAGGCGTCCGTACTGGTCGTCGACCACGCTGGGGGAGGCGCCGGCGTCGGCGAGGCGGGCCATGGTGCGGATGAAGTTGGGTCCCTCGCCGATGGCCCAGCTGGTGCGCAGGATGTGGTGCCGGGGGAGGGTGGCGACGAGGGCGTCGGCGGCGGCTTTGGTGGCGCCGTAGACATTGAGGGGGGAGAACGGCTCGTCCTCGGGGTGGATCTGGCGGGTGCCGTCGAAGACGTAGTCGGTGGAGACGTGGACGAAGGGGAGGCGGTGCCGGCGGGCTGCGTCGACGAGGTTGGCGGTGCCGGTGACGTTGGCGGCCCAGCAGGCGGCGCGGGCGTCGGTCTCGGCGGCGTCGACGGCGGTCCAGGCGGCGGCGTTGATGATCGCGGAGGCCCGTCCCCACGGGTAGGCGGCGACGGCGTCGGGGTCGGTGATGTCCAGGTCCTCGCGGCCCAGGAACACTCCGTCGGGGAGGATCCGGCGCAGCGCCCGGCCGAGCTGGCCGCCCGCTCCGGTGACCACGGGGCGGGGACGGGGCATCGGTGCGACGTCGGCGAGCGCGGGGTGGGTGCGGTCCGCGTCGGACACGATGGCCGAGTCCAGGGGCAGGGGCCAGACGATGCCCGGGTGGTCAAGGTTGGCGAAGGTGTACTGGGACTTGGCGTCGGCTGACCAGTGCTCGTTGACCAGGTAGGAGTAGCAGGTCCCGCCCTCGAGGGCCTGGTACGCGTTGCCGACCCCGCTGGGGGTGAACACGGCCGTGTCCGGGCCGATCTCGTGGGTGACCACGGCGCCGAACGTGTCGCCGTCGCGCAGATCCACCCAGGCCCCGAACACCCGCCCCGTGGCCACCGAGACCAGCTTGTCCCAGGGTTCGGCGTGGATACCGCGGGTGACGCCCGCCTCGGCGTTGAAGCTCATGTTCTGCTGCACCGGGCCGAAATCGGGCAGCCCGAGAGCCGTCATCTTCGCGCGCTGCCAGTTCTCCTTGAACCATCCGCGGGAATCCCCGTGGAGGGGCAGCGTGAGGATCAGCAGGCCGGGGATCGCGGTGGTCTCCACCCTGAGCCCGCCCATCACTGGCCCTTCGCGGCGTACTTGGCCTCGACGGCGGCCTTCAGCGGACGCCACCACCCCTCGTTGCCGCGGTACCACTCGATCGTGGCCTGAAGTCCCTGACGGAAGTCGGTGTACTGCGGCGCCCAGCCGAGTTCGTCGCGCAGCTTGCTGGCGTCGATGGCGTAGCGCAGGTCGTGGCCGGCGCGGTCGGTGACGTGGTCGTAGGCGTCTGCCGGCTGGCCCATGAGTGTCAGGATCAGCTCGATGACGTCCTTGTTGTTCATCTCGCCGTCGGCGCCGATGAGGTAGGTCTCCCCGATCCGGCCATGGGTGAGGATCCGCCAGACCGCGGAATTGTGGTCGTCGACGTGGATCCAGTCGCGCACGTTGGCCCCGGCGCCGTAGAGCTTGGGGCGGATACCGTCGAGCACGTTGGTGATCTGGCGGGGGATGAACTTCTCAATGTGCTGACGCGGACCGTAGTTGTTCGAGCAGTTGCTGATCGTGGCCCGCACCCCGAACGAACGCACCCAGGCGCGCACCAGGTGATCGGAGGCCGCCTTGGAGGCCGAATACGGGCTCGACGGGTTGTAGGCCGTCGACGGGGTGAACCGGGCCGGGTCGTCCAGCTCCAGGTCGCCGTACACCTCATCGGTGGAGATGTGATGCAGACGCTTGTCGAACCGCCGCACCGCCTGAAGCACGTGGAAGGTGCCCAGGATGTTGGTCTCGACGAACACCCCAGGCCCTTCGAGGGAGTTGTCGTTGTGGGACTCGGCCGCGAAATGGACCACCGTGTCATGGGCCTCCACCAGCCGGTTCACCAGAGCGGGATCAGTGACGGAGCCCTCGACGAACCTCACCCGCTGAGGATCCAGGCCCTCGAGGTTGGCGGTGGTGCCGGCATAGGTGAGCGCATCCAACACCGTCACCGCCGCGTCGGTGTGCTCCACCAGCCAATGCGCGAAGTTGCTGCCGATGAACCCGGCTCCCCCAGTGACCAGAATCGTCTCCACACCGGGAGCCTACCGGGCGCGACAGCCGCGACACCGGCTGCCCGGCCCCCGCGCCGAACGCGCGCGGCGCCGAGGCCGGATGTGCCAAGGTGGGGACATGCGGGGGATCATTCTCGCCGGTGGCACCGGCTCCAGGCTTCATCCGATCACGCTCGGCACCAGCAAGCAACTGATGCCGGTCTACGACAAGCCCATGATCTACTACCCGCTCGCCACCCTCATCTTCGCCGGCGTCCGTGAGGTGATGATCATCACCACCCCCCACGAGGCCACCGCGTTCGAGCACCTCCTCGGCGACGGCAGCCAGTTCGGCGTGACCTTCACGTTCGCCGTGCAGCCCGAACCCAACGGACTGGCGCAGGCGTTCACCATCGGCGCGGACTTCGTCTCCGGCGGCCCCTCGTGCCTGATCCTGGGCGACAACATCTTCTCCGGCCCCGGGCTCGGGTCGCGGCTACAGGAGCGCACCGCATCCATCGACGGCGCCCTGGTGTTCGGCTACCAGGTGGCCGACCCCACCGCCTACGGCGTCGTCGAAGTCGACCCCACCGGGCTGGCGATCTCCATCGAGGAGAAGCCCACCCATCCGAAATCCCACTGGGCCGTGCCGGGGCTGTACTTCTACGACGAGAATGTGGTCGACATCGCCCGCGACCTCAAGCCCTCCGCCCGCGGCGAGTACGAGATCACCGACGTCAACCGCGTCTACCTGGACCAGGGACGACTCCACGTCGACCTCCTCCCACGCGGCACCGCCTGGCTCGACACCGGCACCTTCGACTCCCTCAACGACGCCAGCAACTTCGTCCGCACCATCCAGGCCCGCCAAGGCCTGCAGGTCGGATGCCCCGAAGAAGCAGCCTGGCGTCGCGGCTTCCTCACCGACGACGAACTGGCCGAGCGCGCCGCCCGCTACGACAAGTCCGGCTATGGAACCTACCTGCGGAACCTGCTGCAGGGCTGACCTCGGTCCAGGGCTCAGTACGCGCCCTGTGAGCGCACGACGGCCCGGAAGGTGCGCAGGAGGATGACCAGATCCTGAAGCATGGACCAGTTGTCGACGTAGTAGAGGTCAAGGCGAACCGTGTCGTCCCACCCCAGGTCCGAGCGCCCAGATACCTGCCAGAGGCCGGTCATGCCAGGGCGCACATCGAGGCGGCGGCGCACGTACTGCCGGTACTGCTCAACCTCGCGCTCGAGCGCCGGACGGGGTCCCACCAGGCTCATCTCCCCGCGCAGCACGTTGAGCAGTTGCGGGAGCTCGTCGATGGAGAAACGACGGATGAACCGTCCAATCGGGGTGATGCGTGGGTCCTCGCGGATTTTGAACAGTGCGCCGTCGGACTCGTTGCTGTCCTCGAGCGTGTCCGCGCGGATCTGCTCGGCGTCCGGGACCATCGAGCGGAACTTGAATAGTTTGAAGGGCTTCCCGCCCACGCCGATCCTGTGCTGCTGGAACAGGACCGAGCCGCCGTCGCCGACTTTGATGAGGAGGGCGGTTGCGAGCATCAGCGGTGAGAGTATGACCAGGAGCAGGAGCGCGCCGATCACGTCGAAGGCTCGTTTGGTGAATCGGAGCGAACGTTCGGCCTGCGGCTTCCCGACGTGCATGAGAGGGAGGCCTGCCACGGGTGTCACGTGGATCCGTTGACTGGAGATGTCGGTCATGGCGGGAACCACCACCATCTGCGCACGGTGACCCTCGAGCTTGCGCGCCATCTCGTTGAATTCACGACCTCGGCGCACGGATCCGGTGGTGAAGATGACGGCCCGTGCCTCCGTGCGGTCGATCACCTCCAACAGATCGTCCAGGGTCCCCACCTCCGACAGGCCCTGTGACGGCGCTGCGGCGACGTCGATCGCCTCATCCTCCGGCGGCGCGACGATGCCCACGGGTGTGTACCCCAGCCACGTCTCGCGACGCAGGACGGCGACCACGTCGTCGACGGCCCCCTGATCGCCGACGACGAGGGTGGGAACGCAGAAGCGACCGCTCCGGCGAAGGTATTGGAGGAGCCGTCGGGCGGTGAGCCGGCCGATCGCCAGTGCGGGGATGCCGATGGCCACCAGGATGGCGACGAAACCTCGGGAGAGGGGATAGTCGAAGATGAACGCGGAGAAGCCCAGCGTGAGCAGGAAGAACAGCGACGAGTTGAATACCTGCCGGTATTCCGCCACGCCGACCCCCCAGTGGCGCTCACGGTAGGCACCCCCGGCCGCCAGCGAGCCGAGCCACACGACGATGATGAGAGGCGCGACGGGCAGCACCAGGCGGTCCGCGTCGTTGATGCTCTGCAGGAAGGGAGACCATCGCCGCAGCGCCACAGCCGTATACGTGGCGACGACGATGAGGGCAGTATCCAAGGCGACGAGCGCCCAGCGATACGAATTGCGCATAGTGGTCCCCACCATCCCCCTTGACCTCACTGTAGCGATGGGCCGTGCCATGTGCCGACTTGGCGGACAATGCGGGGGGATAAGCGCGGTTGCCTATACTCAGGAAAACCGCGGGAATCGACACCCGCGCCATGGTCCCGGGGGTCCCACACGTGACGCTGCTCGAGTTCGTCCGATTTCTTCGCCACTCCGCGCTCCTGATCGTCCTCATGACGCTCCTGGGCCTCGGCGCATCGGCGGCGTACGCCTACGTGCAGCCGGTGGTGTACCAGTCGAGCGCCACGGGCATCGTCGTCGCAGGCGACAACACCAGCGTGGGCGGCGCGATGAGCGGCAGTGCGCTCTCGCAGCAGCGGGCCGCCGTGTACGCAGCCCTGGCCGGCACTGGAGCCGTGCGGGATCGGGCCATCCAGTCGCCGGAGCTACAGGCCGAGCCCGGAGCTGCCGGTGGCACCATCAGCGCGTCGATCGTCACGGGAACCCCCCTGATCACGGTGTATGCGACGGGGGGCTCCGGCGAGGAGGCGCGCATGCTGGCCGACGCGGGTCTGCAAGCCCTGGCCGATGAGGCGCTGGCGCTTGAGATGCGGACTCCGACGGAGGATGGCACGGCGGCGTTGCCCGACGACGTGGCGGTCCGGATCGCGACCTACAGCCCCGCCACGGCCAGTTCCACGCCGATTTCGCCGGACTGGGTGCGCCTGTTGCTGATCGGCACCGGCCTCGGCCTGGGTCTGGGCTTGGCCCTGGCCTTTGTGCGCTCGAAGCTCGACGTCCGGGTCCGCACCATGGCGGACGTGGAGGCTGAGACTGGACATGGGGTCCTCGGTGTCATTCCGGATACCAAGGAACTCGCGGAGGCCCGCACCGGGGCCAGGATCAGCTTGTCCAAGCTCGGAGCGGCAGGTGAGGCGCTGCGGCAACTCCGGACCAACCTCCGCTACGTCAACATCGACTCCCCGCCCCGGTCCATCGTCGTCACCTCGGCCAATCCGGGCGAGGGGAAGTCCACCATCTCCTCCACGCTCGCCGTACTCATCGCCAGATCAGGGCAGCCGGTCGTCCTCATCGACGCCGACCTCCGCAAACCCGTGCAGCACCAGATCTTCGGCGCAGACAACGCCGTCGGGCTCTCGCAGGTGCTGGTGGGCGACGTGTCGGTGGAGGACGCGCTGCAACAGACCAACGAACCCAACCTGATGGTGCTGACCTCGGGGAAGGTGCCCGCGAACCCCAGCGAGATGGTGGGGTCGCGGCGGATGAAGACCCTTCTGGCTGGTCTGGCGAAACACTACTTCGTGATCACCGATGCGCCGCCCATCCTGGCGGTCACCGACGCGGGCCTCCTCACGGCTGCCACCGACGGTGCGGTGCTGGTGGCCCGCGTGGGCAAGACGCACAAGGAGCAGCTGAGGATGGCCACGAAGCTCCTCAAGCAGGTGGGCGGGTCCGTTCTGGGCACCGTGTTACACCGCGCCGGCCGCAGGTCGATGGGCAATGTGGTGTACGGCGCCGGGCATGGCGGCGCGTACCAGGCCTACTACGGGACGGGTGCGGCGACTGTGGATGACGAGGACGGCGCCCCGATCTCCGTGCGCCGCGAAGCACCCCGTGCCGAGCCGGAGCCGGAGCCGGTACCAGCCCGGGTCGTGCAACGCTCGGCGAAGCGAAGCGCCGGTCACTGATCGTCTGTGCCGGCTTCTGAGGCCAACCGCTTTCGCGCCGCGCCGTGGTAGGCGAGGTACAGACCCAGGGCGATCGCGATCGGTGGGCTGGTCAGGGAGAAGCCGATGTTGAAGGAGGCGATGAGCGTGCTCAGCAGCGCTGCCTCGCTCCACACAGGACGTTCCCCCGCCGGCAGTTGATGGAACATCCAGAACACACCCACCAATAGCGCGAGCAGGAGAACCATCGCGACGGCCCCACCCTCGGTCTGCAGCGCCCGGTAGCTGTTGTGGAAGAACAGCGTGGTGCCGCGGATGTCGACGATCGCGGTGCCGAGACCCTCGCCCAGCCACCCTGCGCCGGCGGACATCTGTTGCTCCTGGATCGCCAAGGCCTCCCGCAGATCATCCGATCCGTCGCGCTCGGCGAACCAGCCCGCGGCCTCGGCCAGGTTCGTGACCCACGCGTACAGCGCTGCTGTTCCAGCCATGGCCGCCAGGCTCATGAGGCGACTCACCCTGGGGGCCAGCAACACCCAGAGGGAGACCGCGCCGAAGGCGAAGATCGTCGTGCGCGACACTGTCAGAACAGCTCCCAGACCGAGGAGTGCCCAGAACATGAGGCGCATCCGGCGGGTGGAGAGCGACTGCGCGGCGGCGAATCCGAGTGCGAGCAGAACGTAGCCCGCCCCGTTGGGATCACCCAGCACGCCGGTGAGCCGCCCGGCGTAGTTGCTGAGGGGAATCATGGCGGCACTGACGGCGAGGGCGACGACCGCCCCCACCACGATGCCGCGCGCGAGTGAGCGGATGTGCAGCCGGCCCGACGCGATGACGGCCGTGATGGCGAAGAGCGTGAGTATGTTGACAGTCCGGCGGAGTTCGCCGAGCCCGTGCGTGACGATGGTTCTGGCCACGAGCCAGAACACGAGGGAGAAACCGGACAGTAGGACCAGCATGTTGCCCGTTCTCCACCTGGATGACGCCCAGACGCCGATCAGTACCAGGGCCACACAGGCGAGGGTATTGATCGGCAGAGTCATGGTGGGAACGAGGAACTCGATTCCCCTGACGGGGAGGAGCATGCCTAGAAGAAAGACGGGGATGACGATGTCGCCCCACTCGTCGAGCCATCTACCGGTGCCGGACTCGGCGCCGCGGGGTGGCAGAAGAGCGACGTCATGCGCACTCACTGCGGCCCCCCTCCCTGATGCTGCCCGACGATTCTGGCACAAGTTCCGCCACGTGCCGCCGGAGGGCAGCTGCGAAGCGGGCCTCGTCGAACGCCCCCACGTGCCTTCGGATGGCCGCGTCGTCCCAGGCAACCCCACGGTTGGCCACCACCGCTTCGGTAATGGCGCCCACTGTGGCCGCGGGGAAGAAGGAGCCGCTGATGCCCTCAGCGACGGTGTCCAGGTAGCCGCCCGCCCGCAGCGCCAGGGTCGGCGTGCCGAGCATGCCTGCCTCGAGCGGAGTGAGGCCGTAGTCCTCGAAGCTGGGCGCGATGAGCGCGGTGGCGGCCGCGTAGGCCCACGCGAGCTGCCCATCAGTGAGTCCTTCGAGCATCCTTGCGTTGGATGGGAGGTCGCGACGCAGTTGGTCACGCAGGGGGCCTCTGCCGACGATGACCAACCTCTCGTCGGGCAAACCACGGAACGCCTCGATGACCTTGTCCACGTTCTTGTAGGGGAGCAGCCGCGAGACCACCAGGTGGAACGAGGGCCAGTCCTCCAATTCGGCCATGGGCTGGGGGTGAACCGAGTCGTGGACCGCCGGGGGAGCGGGCACGACGGTGGCATCGAGTCCGTACACGTCCCTGATCCGTTCACGGACCACGCTGGAGTTGGCGAGGTAGCGGTCCGCGGACCTGGCGGCGCGTTGGTCCCACCGCACCAGCGCGGGACGCAGCGCGGAGAGGGCCCACCCCACCGGGGACCGACCCGCCGGTGCTCCCAGGTAGTCCTCGACGAGGTAGAGGAACCGTGCCGGCGAGTGGCAGTAGACCAGCTTCCGGCCGGTGGTGCGGAACCCGTGGGCGAAGCCGGTGGTGGAAACCAGGAGCACGTCCGCGTCGATCACCGGAGCGCGCGAGATCCAGGGCTGGTAAAGGGGCAGGCCCATCCGATGGTCCCGCCGCAGCAGGCCGAGCCTGTTCAGTGGGGTGGTGAGGATGCGGGCCTGACGGAACTCGGGGAAGGTGCCGTCCGGGTCGTAGACGGTGGTGTGGATGGCCGCGTCGGGAAAGGCCCGCAGCATGGCCAGCACCACCCGCTCCGCGCCGCCGCGTTGGGTGAGGTAGTCGTGCGCGATGGCAACCCGGGGGCGAGTGGGCACGTCAGAACTCCGTCGTGATCTGGCCCGGCCTCTGGTAGCCGGCCACCGCTGCCCCCTCGACCAGGAGAGCGATCACCTTGCCCGAGACGGCGCGCGGCAGAATGGCAGCGGAGTGGTCCACACATCGCGAGGCAAGATCGAGTCCCTTGCGCGAGCCGAAACGGGCGGTCAGGTGAACAAGCCGGTTCCACACTCCCCGCTGTGGGGGCACGGCGCTGGCCAGCAGGTCCGTGCCGTGCTTGGCCTCGAAGAGGCGGCGGGCAGCTCCCGAGTGGAAGGCGCGCAACACCCGGCTGCGGGTGGTGACCGCTGCCACGAAGTGGGGGGTCTCGAGTGCGGGCACGAGGCGGACCGGCACTCCCAGCCGGTGCAGGCGGTAGCCCCAGTCCACGTCCTCCCAGCCGTAGGCGCGGTAGTCGGGGTCGTAGGGCCCGACCTTCTCCCATACCTCTCGGGTGACGGAGCAGTTGCCGGCCCAGTAGCGCCAGACGCGATCAGATGCCGCCGCATACGCATCTCGCCGGAATCGCGCATCGGCGTCCCGGCCGTAGGCGAGGGCGTAGGGGGTGTCCGGCAACCGGTTGAGGTACAGTCCGATGGCCCCGTGGGGGCCCCGCAGATGCTCTGCCTTGTGTGTGCGGATGAAGCCTGGGTCTGGCACGAGGTCGTCGTCGCAGCGGATCAGCACGTCGCCGGCGGCGGCCTGGAACCCGGCGTTGAGGGCGGCCACACGGCCGCGATTCTCGGGGAAGACGATGCAGTGGACCGGGAGTTGCCTCTCGTAGCGGGCGACCACGGAGGCGGAGCCGTCAATGTCGCCGTCGATGACGACGATGGCCTCCCAGGCAGGATCGTCCTGCGCCGCCAGCGCCGAGAGCAGGGCGGGGAGTCGCTGGGCGCCGCCGCGGCTGGGGATGATCACCGAGGCGAGTGTCATGCCGACCGTTCCTCCCACTCGGACAGGTAGCGCGTGAATCGCGCGACCCCCGCACTCGGAGAGTAGAGCTCCGCCCACCTCCGCCGGGACTGTTCAAGGTGTGCGGGCGTGTAGCGGGCGACGGCGTCAAGGATGGTTGTGGCCAGATGCTCGGCGTTGCCGGCTTCTGCGACGAAAGCCGGATCGTGGCCGGTCACCGAGGGGAGCGCTCCGGCGTCGGTGGTGACGAACGGGCAGCCGGCGGCCATCGCCTCCACCGCCACCAGTCCGAAGGACTCTGGCGCCACGGACGGGAAGACTGCAAGGTCCACCTGCCCGAAGAAGTCCCCCGGTTCCACCCAGCCGAGCCGGACCGGGGCAGGTGAGAGGGTGCCCAGGGCGGCGTCGACGCGGGTCGCGTCGGACTTGCCGGCGTACAGGGCTTTCCCGCCCACCACTAGGGGAAATCGGCCAGGCGAGCGGCCCTGCAGGATCCGGAGAGCGTCCGCGAGCACGACGGCGCCCTTGGCGGAGGTGAGGCGGCCGAGGAAGCCCAGCCGGAGTGGCGAGCCGTCCCGAGGCGGCAGGTGGGGGGAGAAGGGAAGGTCGCTGGTCCAGTTGTGCAGCGTGCTCGTGGTGACGCCCAGCTGCCGCCGCAACCATTCGGAGGGGACCAGTACGTCGTCGGCCCCGGCGGTCGCCAGGGGGAGGAGAGGCCGCAAACGACCCGACGGCAACGAGTGCAGATGCACCACCCGTCGCGGGAGCGACGAGGTGGCCAAGGCGGGCCGGAGGCCGTTGCACCACAGGAACTCGGGTGCGGCCGTCACCGCCCACCTTCGGAGCCCGCGGAGGTAGCTGACGGGGGTGCGCCCGTGGATCTCCACGGTGGCGAAGCCGCGGGCGGCCGCGGTGTCGAGAAGGACACCGGGTGGGCCCACCACCCTTGCGCCACGCCCCGACGCGCGGGTGGCCTCGGCCATGGCCAGGAGCATGACCTCGCCGCCGCCCATCTCGCCCCGGTTGGCAGCGAAGGTCACGGCGGTCATCGCTCGAGCCGATCGTAGATCCCGGCGATCTGTCCAGCCATCGACTCCACGGTCGGCCATCCGTCAGGGAGCGCGGGCCGGCGAGCCGGGTCGGCGGCCTGCTCGGTCATGACCTCGGCCACCCTCCTGGAGTCGCTGGAGTCGACCATGCAGTGGGCCGGCAGGATCTCCGGGTTTCCGCCCACTGGGGTGGCCACCACGCCCAATCCGTGCGTGACGGCGTCCAGGATCGAGTAGGACGCGTTCTCCCACAGCGACAGCTGGACGAGAACGTCGTGGGAGGCCAGGGCGGCCGCCGGGTCCACGTGGCCCGGGAAGGTGACGCGGTCGCCGAGCCCCAGCGCTGTTGCCCGGGCGATCAGGGCCGCGCGCTCCGGCCCAATTCCGGCGATGGTGAGGGTGGCCTCCGGGGCGCTGCGGGCCATGGCCGAGAACGCTTCCAGCGCTGCTGCCAGCCCCTTCTCCGGGGCCAACCGGGAGAGCGTGAGGAACCGGTGTCCCGGAAGGCGGCTAGGCGATCCGGTGGGATCCACGCCGTTGTGGATCACGTGGACCGGTTGCGTTGGGCGCCAGGCGCGGACCATTTCCCGCCGCGTGGAGCGGCTCACCGCGATGAGAGCCGCGAAGCGGCGGGTGCGGAGGCGGTGCAGAGCGCGTCGGACGCCGGCCTTGGCTCGGCCGCCGTGATACAGGCGCGAGTCCGCGGCGATGCCGTGTTCGGTGGACACCAGGCTGACAGGCAGCCCGACGGTGGCAGCCACGGCCAGGAAGTCGGCCCGAGCCAGGTGGGAATGCACGACGCGCGGCCGGACCTGACGCACGAGGGTCCGGAGCGTCGGCACGGCACGACGGGGGGATCCGTCCAGCGGAACCTCATGTGTCGGGACGCCCAGCTCGCGAAGCTCCTCGAGGAGTGGCCCGGAGGGCGCGGCCACCTGGAGCGCGTAGCCCGGCAGGCCCACGCGGGCGACGTCGAGGACGTGACGGGCGACGCCGGCGAGGTTGCTCACCGGCACCACCCACAACGCCACGTCCGTCACGTCAGAACCACTGCTCCAGCCGGTCGAGGGCAGTCCAGAACCCCTCACCGTTGTTGGTGTGACCCATCCAGATCTCCGGGATGAACCCGACGCCCGGCGCGAGCCGGTCCAACTGCTCCGCCAGTACGGGCCAGTCGACCTCGCCCTCGCCGATCTGCGGCCCCTCTCCGTCGACGCCTTCGGCGTCGACGATGTGGAGGTGCTCGGTGAGCGGGGCCAACGCCTCCACGTAGGTGCTGAAGGGCATCTTGTGGAAGTTGGCTGCCAGCTTCGAGTGGGAGATGTCCAACGTCAGGCGTTGCCCGTACTGGTGGCAGAAGTCCACCGTGTCCTGCAGCCCCATGAACAGGTTGTGGTACTGCTGGCCGCCCATCAGCCAGGGGAACGGCGGGAGCGTCTGGGCGGTCAGCCGGACGTCGGTGGTGTCGAGCCGCTCGATGGCCTGGGCGATGCGGGCGTACAGCGCGGGCCGCTCGGACGCGTCGACGAAACCGTCGGCGGTGAAGCCGCCCATCGTCGCGATGACCACAGGGGCCTCGTCGCAGGTGAAGTAGCGGGTGAGGTCCCGCGTGATGTCGATGACCTTCTGAGTCTCGTGGACGGACCGCTCCCACACCGCCTCGTCGCGGCTCGCCAGGTTGATGATGAAGTCGCCGGCATACAGATCCGGCGTGTGGCAGGTGAACGCCATCGGCAGGCGGTGGGTGAAGATGTCGTCGATGTCGAGTTCCACGTCCTTGTAGGAGAAGTGGAACTCGAGGAAGTCCGGGTTGGTGCCCTCGATCAGCTTCGCGTGATCGTGGTACCGGACCGGAAGGCCCCAGGGCCGCCGGAAGGAGTAGGGCCGCCCCTGTGACACGGCGTCCGTGAGGTCTCCGGGGTAGAAGAAGTCCCCCTCCTCCACCACCCGTCGCGACGTGCGGCCCAGCAGGGCGTCGAGCCGGTTGGGCTGCAGGCCGCGTCCGGGGGACTTGACGGTGACGTCGTCGCGGCTGATACGCTCGCCCACCCCGATCCGTCGGGTGGCCACCAGCGACTTCGCGAGATTGACCCGGTTCATCGATTCGCCGGTGGAGACCACGCGCGCGTCGCCGGTGCCGAGCGCCTCCTCCAGTTCCCGGATCCGCGAGACCATCTGACGGAACTCTCCGGGGAGCAGCGACACCTTGTGGTCGCTGCCCTCAAGGCTCTGGTCGGTCGTGAAGTGCTTCTCGATGATGCGGGCGCCCATGGCGACGGCGGCGAGCGGCACGTGGAAGCCCCGCTCGTGGCCGGAGTAGCCGACGGGGCCACCGCTGATCTCCGCCAGCCGCGCGAGATAGCGCAGGTTGACGTCCCTGAACGGCGCCGGGTAGGTGGACTGGCAGTGCAGCATGGCGAAGGGGGACCCGGAGCCGCGCAGGAGGTCGGCGGCCTCGACGATCTCGGCCTCCGTACTCATTCCAGTGGACACGATGAGCGGGAGCCCGGTGGCGAACATGTCGGCGAGCAGGGTGTGGTTGGTCATGTCCGCAGACGCCACCTTGAGCGCTGGGACGCCGTACTCCGCCAGCACGTGGACGCTGGGCGCGTCCCACGGTGTGCACAGCACATCCACGTCCCGTGCCCGGCAGTGATCGAACACCTTGATCATCTGCTCGGCCGTCAGCGAGTACTTGGCCAGCAGGTTGAGCGTGTACTGGGCCCCCAGGTCCTCCCCGCCGGTGGCAGCCCCGCTCTGGCGGTAGAGGGCGTCCATGTCGCGGAGCTGGAACTTCACCACGTCGGCGCCGGCGTCCACCGCGAGGTCCGCGAGGTGCTTGGCGAAGCCCACGTCTCCCTGGTGGTTGTTGCCGATCTCGGCGATGACCAGCGTGGGCTCGTCGTCGGAGATCCGGTGGCGGCCCACCATCAGTGCTCGGCGGTCGTTGCTGGCGACGGCGACGAGCCGGTCCTGCTCGTCGACAAGCGGAACGTGGGTGACAACGCCGGAGATCAGCGCGGCGATGTCCGCGTGCGGCGTGGCGACGGTGGCGCGAATACACCGGGAGTTGGCCGCGCGGCTGCACGGCGTATCCAGCGACGCGTCGCTCTCGGCCAGCAGCCAACGCCGCACGTCCCCGTCGGACAACGAACCGATGAGGTGGCCGTGCCCGTCGACGACGAAGATGATGCGGGAGCGGTTGGCGTCGATCTTTCGCAGTGCGCTGAGGATCGATTCGTTGTCGCGGATGGCGAGTGCCGCCACGTTACGCTCAATGATCATGCCGGAAGTGCCCCCAAGCCTCTGCGACGACTAGTCGAAGACGAGTGTGCGTGAAGCTCCATCGTGGCACACCCGCGACCCGAGCTGACGCCCTCGCAAGACAGCGGCCTCAGGATTGCTGACCGGCTGGGATGCGGGCGGCCTGGAGTTGGCGGCCCAGGGGCTTGGCGCGTTGCGGACGCAGGTGATGATCGACACGTCGATGTGGTTCATGTCTGGGCCTCCGCAAGATGATGTGCGATCCGGCTCGCAGGGTCAGGCTCTACAGCGGGGGGTGGCGTGGGCTCCCCACCCCACCGACTCATGGCATAGCGCTCCCAGAACTCTTCGAGCCAGGGGGGCGGCGACATGTGGAAGACCCATGCGGGGATCCCGCGGGCGGCGGCCTCGAGGACACCGGTCGAGAAGGCGCTGACGACGGGCCGGTCCAGCTCGGTGACCGGGGTCGACGCGTCGATGTCCATGCCGAGCCTGTGCCAGAGCGCGTGCTGTGCCCGCGACAGCTTGTCCTCCTCGCGGGGATGCGGCCGGTAGGTGGCGTCGGTCAGCCGCCAGAACTCGGTCACGGAGCGGGTCATGGACCAGCGCGAAAGTTCGGCCCCGTGGAGTTGACCGAGGAAGACGGGTCTGGCGAATCGGCTCACGTGTGGGGCCGGGTTGGCCGCAGCCGCGGCCAGCAGCGGAGAGCCAACCACTTGAGCGGTCAGGTCCGGGCGGCCCTCCGTGATGAAGGCCGCATCGGCCTCGGACCATGCCAACACCTCGACAGACGGTGGGGGTGGGGGAGAAAAGGGGGTCAGCAGCCCGTGCTGGATCACCAACTGGCGCCACCCGCGTCGGCCGGCCAGCGCGTGAGCCCAGGCACCCACCCCGAGGTGGTCGCCGATCGACGCCACGGCACGGACCTCCTTGAACATCTGGTGGGGATCCGTCGCCTCGCGCCAGCCCACTCCGGGGAGTCTGAGGTCCACACCCTCCGGATGGACCACGAGGGCGGGTAGGTCCTGCGCGGAACCCAGTGGCGCGAGCAGTGCGTGATGGTTGGTGGGCGAGTTGGAGTCGCACGCCACCAACAGGGCGGGGTGGGTTCCGCGGACCCAGACCCGGTGAGTTTCGTCGGGCGTGGTCCTCGGTGTCATGGGATGACGGAGCCGGGCCCTGATCAGCTGAACCCGCCTGCGCGAATCCTGCCAGCGGCGCCAGGATTCGTGGTCGAGGTGCCTCAGGCCCACAGCTGCGCCACCTTCGCGGCACGGTGGGCCCACGTGTGCTCGGCGAGCGTGCGCTTTCTTCCTGCTTCGCGGAGGGCGTCGCCCCACCGGTCGTCGCTGATCGCCCGGCGGCAGAGCTCCACGAGTTCGTCCGCGTCGTGGAACACCGCGACTTCGCGGCCGGGCTCGTAATACGCCGCCACGTCGTCGCGGTCCACCAGCTGCACGCCCCCCACCCCTGGCACTTCGAAGGTCTTCATGGTGAAGCCGTCCTGGTCTCCGTGGATGTTGATCGCAGCGGGGGCGCCGGCGGTGAGTGCGTAGCCGTCGGCGCGGTCGATGTCGCGGGCCGCAGGCACGTCGGGGCGGGTGACCTGCCAGGTGCGGGCGCGGTCGAAGGGGTGGCGCGACCACTCCCGCCCGAAGCAGCGGAGTGGCACCCCCGCGTCGGCGACCGCGGTGAGGAGTTCGTCGCGTCGGGGATAGCGCGCCCCGATGAAGATCACCTCAGGCGAGTGGCGCGGGGTGGGGGTCATAGCGGGGTCGAATGCGTTCGGCAGGTGGAGGCACGCCCGGCCGCCGTCGTTGAACGCCTGCGCGTCATTGGGCGAGTAGGAGATGAGGTGGTCGTAGCGATCCAGGGACGCCGCATCGTGCGCCGTCCTGCGGACCTCGTCCCAGAGCCAAAGGAACTTGCGCGACCCCACGTCGTCGAGGGCGTCGAACACAGCTTCTGCGAACTGATCGCCTCGGATGACCAGGGTGATGTCCGGCCGTGACGCGCGGATGGCTTCCGCGGCCTCGGCGCTGTGCCTTGTATGCGGGCGCTCGTCGCCCAACCCCACCCTGGTGGGCAGTTCGTGCAGCAATTTGTGGGACAGCTTCTGGCCGAACGTCTGTTTCGCGTCATAGGAGTGGGTGTCGATCTGGAAGCCGAGCTGCCGGAACCCGGCGGCGATGCTCGTGGAGTAGCCGTGGAAGACCGGGCTCAGCAGCAGCAGCTTGGGAAGGCGGGTCACGACGCGCCCCAGATCAGTGCGAGTTCCTCGCGTGCGGTGCTTACCGGTGTGACGTCGACTCCCCGCGCGGCGCGCACACAGTTCCACATCAAGTTCACGACGGTGGCCGCGCTGAGTGCGGCTCGGAGGCGACGGGCCCCTCCCCACTTCTCCGCGTAGCGGACCTGAGCGGTCACGAGCCAGCGGCGACGCTTCGCGGGGTCTGACGATCCCCCGCCCTCGTGGGTGACACTGACCGCGGGCAGGTAGACCCTCATCAGTCCGCGCTCCGCGAGGCGACGTTGAAGGTCGATCTCCTCGGAGTTCATGAAGAATCTCTCGTCGAGCCCACCCACGGCTCGGAATTCGGCGGTGGGCACCATGAACGCGGCCCCCACCAGCCAGTCGACCTCGATGGGTGCGTCGGTGGTGAAGAGGCGGAGGTCATGACCCAGCAACCGCCTGAGCCAGGAGCGGTCGCGCCAGCGGGCGAGCGGCGTCAGCCACTCGAGTGTCTGGTTGATCGTCGTCGGCCAGCGGCGTGCGCTGTGGGTCGCATTGCCGGCATGGTCGACGACGCGCGGGGCCACCACCGCTGGCTGCCAGGGCGCGGCTTCGGTCACCAGGTCGCTGACGAAGTCGCCTGAGATCTCGAGATCGCTGTTGAGGATCAGCAACAGCTCGCCGGTTGCCGCCGCGGCGCCGGAGTTGACTGCTGCGCCGAAGCCGGCGTTGGACGGACGTCGCACGACGACCACTCCGTCGGTGGCGGGGAAGGGATGGGGTGAGGAGTCGTCGCTCACGATGATCTGGTGAGGGTGCTGCGGTACGAGCTGCCGAACAAGAGCCTGCGCGGGCGCAGGGTCGCCGTAGTGGGGTATGACTACGCTCACCGTTGGTGGTGTCGACACCATGGGCCCCCCTCCTGCCACTCAAACAGCCTACCTACTCAGGGCGCACCCGGATCCCACTCTGTGTGTGGGGCAGATCCCCCCTGAGAGGCTGCGGAGGCGGCTCGCCCTGCCAACAGCTTGGGCGTTGGGGTGTGTCCTCTCATCCAGTAACTCCAGTACCCACTTAGCCGGCCAGCCTGATCGCCTCCGTCAGCCACGGCGTCCCCGCCACGCTGACCGAGCTGATCACACTCGGACGAACACCGAAGAAGCGAGCCGACGACGTGCTGGCCTACTTCGATCGCCCCGGCACCTCGTACGGCCCCACCGAGGCCCTCAACGGCCGCCTGGAACATCTCCGCGGATCGGCACTCGGCTTCCGCAACCTCACCAACTACATCGCCAGATCACTGCTCGATACCGGCGGATTCAGAACCCGACTACGTGATGAGTCAGTTATCGATAGTCCTGAAGGATCGGTCGGATGTCTTCGTCGAAGAACACGCGGTCGTGGTACCTCAGGGAAAGTGCATGGAGGATATCGCCCATCAGCTCGCCCCACCACAGTGGGTAGCTGGCAGGTAGGTCGTAGGGATCCGTCACCGGGCTCAACCTAAAGGCCAGGTCGCAGTAGTCGAGCCGACGCAGGAACTCTCTGTAGAACGACGCGGTGAAGATGCTGTGGGGTCTCATAATGAACGCACTGGGGCCAGCGAGTTGCCGATAGTGTCGCCGGAGGTCCACCCCCAATTGGCGTGGAGCTGCGCCTACATACTCGGTCGAGACCTCCCTATAACCCGTCACTAGTATCTGGGGGTCGCCCATGCGGTCGAAGGCGAGCTGCCACGACCGCCTTGCCGGCTTCAGATCGGAGTACCCGCCGCCGTGGAAGTGCATCAGATAGACGCGAATGTAGTCCGACTGGTGTACGGCCGACATGTGGGGGAACGTCGGGTGCAGAGGATGTTCGGGCAGAAGGTACTGGTCCAGGTTCCCCTCCGTGATAAGCCGAACATCCAAGTCGGGGTTCGCCCTGCGGAGGCTGTCGAGACTGGCCCGCCTGCGGGCTGACATGGGTGCCCCCAGCCAGATGGTGTAAATCACCCGGGGGATATCGGCACCCTCCGAGTGGTTCGGGGGAGGTAGTTCCAGGAACGTTCGGGCGTACCGGCCTGGCTGGTAGCAGTAGGGGGAACCGCACCTTTGCCTCAACCGGCCGCTGACGTCGAGGCGCATGGTCTCTATGCTGGAGATCCGTCGCCGAGCGGTCTTAACTGCGAGAAAGCCTCGATGCTTCATCCTCCGCGCAGCTGAGAGGAGAGTGCTTATTCCCCGGTGCGGTCTCAAAACAGCCTCCCGAGTCGCACCAGCTCCGCGAACTTGGCGTCGCTTGCCGTCAGTGCGGCCATCGTTCCGCGGGCACGGATGTGACCGCCGTCAAAGAAGAGGATCTCGTCTGCGCCCTTCACTGTAGACAGTCGATGGGCCACCACAACGATCGTCATCTTGCCGCGGAGGCCTTCGATCGTTTCCGTGAACTTAGCTTCCGTCTGGTTGTCGAGAGCAGACGTGGCTTCGTCGAGAATGAGAACTCGGGGGTCCCGATATAGGGCGCGAGCAATTCCCACACGCTGACGTTGGCCTCCAGACAACCGTGCTCCCTGGTACCCAATGACTGTATCCAGACCAGCAGGGAGATCGGCCACGACCTCGTCGAGCTGTGCCATGGTTACCGCTCGCTTGACGGCGTCGTCGTCGATCTCTGCGTGTGGAACACCGTAGGCGATGTTGCTCCGCACGGATTCGTCCCAGATGAAGATGTCCTGCGGGACCACTCCCACGTGCCGTCGCCAGGAGATGGGATGAGCGTGAACCGAGATGCCGCCCACTTCGATCGAGCCTGCTGTGGGGAACAGCAGTGCGGTCAGCAGGTCGACGAATGTCGTCTTGCCTGCTCCGCTCGAACCGACGAGAGCGATGGTGCTGCCCTGGGGTATCTTGCCCGAGACGCGATCCAGGACCGGCGACTCGCCATCCTGGAACGTGAACGTCAGGTCGTTGAAGATGATGTCGGCGTCGAGGTATGAGAGTGGCTCTTCCGTGTAGGAATCCCTGTTTGTCTCCGCGAGCAGCGATCGGATCTCCTTCTCCAAGGCACTGAGATTGGGCAGGCTGCCGCGGATACTGCCAACAGTTGCTATCACCCTGTTCAGACTCGGGATGATCCGGACGGAAGCCACCGCGAACACTCCCAAGATGGTGAACGCCTCAGATTCTCCTGTCGTGGCGCTGAGCACGATGGCCATCAGGCCGATGCCCAACACCATCACGACTTCGAGGAGATGCCGGGGCAGCTCGCCCAGAAGCGAGGCTTGCCTCGAGAGATCGTTCTCTTCTCGGCGGGACTGAGTGAAGCCCGCGGAAAGAGGCTGCGACGCGCCTGACAAGCGAGCCTGTTTCAGGCCATGGATCGCCGGGGTTAGGTAGCGCCAACTGCGAAGGCCGGCCAGCCTCCTGCCCTCCCCGAGGGCCAGGAGACGATTTTTGAGAAACGCTTGGATCGCTAGCGCCGCAGCTCCGAAGAACGTGATCGCGAGAACAGTGGCCAGGGGCGAAAGGATCATCAGAGCGACTAGCACCGCAAGGACAAGCAGGCCGTCTACGAAGATCTGAATGATCCCGTTCGTGACGCCTCCAAAGGCCGACGGGATGTAGCTGTTGAGCGCGGTGTAGATGTCACCTGAGTCACGTTTGCGATGAGACTCGAACGGGGAGGTCATGTAGAGATCCATCATCACTGCGGTCGCATCAGTCTGTGCGCGATTCGTGATTCCTACGCTCCACCAGCGGAAGGTGAGCGAGAAGACGCTCTTGGTGATCATCAGAGTGGCGACGAGGCCAAGCGTCACGAGCAGCAGGGAGTGCCTCTCGACGACGCCGAAGACCTCAGAGAGCAGAAGCAAGGCGGGGCTATCGGCGGTGGTCGTCCCCGAAACCAACTGCATCACCGGAAGAAGCAGCACCACTGCAGCCATGTCGAGGAAGGCGATGGCAGCCGAACCCAGCGCTATCAAGACCAGCTTGGGGCGCATCCTCCACGGCACTAGCCGGAAGGCAGCCCGTAGATCGTGGATGATCTGTCTGAGTTCCCGCATGTAGCCCTCGCCCGTCTCTCGCTGACCGTAGTCTAGTGAGTGCCTGCACATCGTTCGGCCACCGCTGGGGAGCATCCACACTACCCTGTGAACATGCGGGTATCTGTGGTGATCCCTTGTTGGAACGAAGAGCCGGCGAACCTATCGCGGGCTGTGCAGTCGGCGGCGGGTCCCCACACAGAAGTGATTGTGGTCGATGACGGCTCGACGAACGAAGACACAGTCAGGTGCATCGACAACCTCAACGTGACCGTCGCTCGGATTGCCAACCGAGGTCCGGCCCGAGCCATCAACGTCGGATGCGAGTTGGCGAAGGGCCGTTACCTCTTGACTCTGGGTTCCGACGACTACGTCTCCGAAGGCTTCGGGTCCCTTCTTGCCGATGCACTTGACGACGGCCTCGACACGTCCATCGCCTACACCAGTTGGCAGGAATTTGGCGCTAGGGACTCGTTCAAGGTCCCTCCCCCAGTGCTCACAGCTACAGACATGGTGAGAGGCTGCCCCATCGTCGCAACGTCGCTGTTTCGGAAAGAATCGTGGGAATCACTAGGCGGTTTGGACGAGACTCTGCGCGATGGCTTCGAGGACTGGGAATGGTGGGTTCGGCTGCTGTTGCAGCAGGGCGGGGTGGGACGCCATGTGGCTGGTCCGATGTTTCACTATCAGATTAAGGCGCAGTCGCGGAATGTCAGTAACACGCAGGGCGTCGAACCCCTCTGCAGGACTCGGGCGGCCATGCTTCAGAACAATCCAGGGCACCACACAACCCTGGCCTCGGGCATGTTGGAGGATCTCAACACGGCCTACGCTCTAGGCCAGAATCAATCCCCATTCGCGGCGGCGTCGGCCGAACAAGCAAGATACTGGGCCAGGCGGTACGGGAAGATTGAAGGGGCCGTGACGCGACTTGAACGCATCTGGCGGAGGCAAAGGCTCCGGCTCGGTGCGCGATGATCGCCGCCCGACGTGGAACAGGAAGGGGCGATCGAGGTGTTCAGTGAACTGGTGGTGATCATCCCCGCCCTCAACGCAGCTTCGACGCTTGCGCGTCAACTCGAAGCACTCGACGCTCAGTCGGACCTGGAGTTCAGCGTCATCATCAGCGATAACGGCTCGTCGGATGCCACCAGATCCATCGCCCAGCGATGGAGGCCCAGGTTCCGAGGCATCACAGTGGTGGACGCCTCTCAACGTCGAGGAGTGGCCCATGCGCGGAATGTCGGCATCACGGCCTGCAAGGAGCAGCTTATCCTCATCTGTGATGCGGATGACCGCGTGTGTCCCGAGTGGGTGGCATCCATGCGCATCGCGTTGAGCGAGGCGGACGCGGTGACGGGTCCGCTGCTAATCGTCACGGAAGAAGACGAGACACCCCGGGTGACGTGGAATGCCGGGTCCCTGCCCACGGCCATGGGTTACCTGCCCTACGTGCCAGGGGGAAATCTGGGCGTCAGACGGGAGGCGTTCGAGGCGGTAGGAGGCTTCGACGAAGAGATGTCACTGGGGCAGGAGGACGTCGACTTCGGCTGGCGTTTAGTACGGGAGGGGTTCTCACTTGGTCACTCGGTTGGGGCTTGCCTTTACTACTACCAGCGGCGTGACTGGCTAGCCACCGTGCGCCAACAAGCGCGGTATGGGCGAGCGCACGTTGCTTTGTATCTCAAGCACCGCGACGAGGGCATCCGAGTGGCCTCGGGGCGGACTTCCGCCCGCTGGTTCATCGAGTGGGCTAAGCAGTTTCCAGGTGCTGCGGCCAAGGGTGACGTCCGAGACGCGTTGGGCTCCCTTTCGTTTCAGCTCGCCCGGTCCCTAGAGTCGATGCGGTGGAGAACCGCCACGCCACTTTGACTCTCCGTGCAAAGCGGAGATCCGTCACAAGTAGTTCTCGAAATCAAGTAGGAGGGAATCCTCCTGGCGCACTGCAGATAAGTACTTGAGCTGAAGGGGTTGATAAATGCCCCCGAGCAGATGGGTCCATGAGATGGGGTACCCAACCACGTTTCCACGCTCGCCACCGGGAAATTCGCGCAATTGGGGCCCGTAGTAATCGAGACGTCGTTCGACTTCACGAAGCCACTCGCCGGTGAACGCGGTGCGGGACTTGGTGATCATGGCGCTGGTGCCTATCAAGCGTGCATGGTGCATTGCCACGTCTACGCCCAGCGCCCCGGGTAGTCTTACGGCCGACCCGGCACTGAGTTCTCGGAAGCCGGAGATCCACGCCGTCTCATCTGAGCTCAACCGTGCAAACGCTTCTGTCCACGCGTGGAGGGGTCTCTTCACGTCGCAGTAGCCTCCGCCATGGTGATGGAGAAGATAGGCCCGTAGGTAGTCCGACCTGTGAACCAACGACAAATCGCTGTAGGCCGGGTGCAGGGGATGCTGTTCCACCACCCACTCTTGGATGGTGTCAGGCGTGATCAAACACACTTCGACCCCGATCCGCTGGCGGAGCGATTCGAGGTTGCGGCGGCGGATATCCGGCATTTCGTTCGTGCCAGTCCACAGAACGAAGACTCGATGGGGTAGTTCTGTGAAGCCCAACTGCAGGGGCGCGGGGCGAGCTAGGAAGGAGCGCCGGTATCGGGAAGGATCAAACCGGTAGGGGCGCAACTGGGAGTACGGTTTGGAGACTTGAGTCACGGTCGCGAACTTCAGAGCGCGTCCGTAGGTGCGCAGTCGCTTCTGTGCGATGAAGCCGAGGTGTTTCACCTGTCGAGCTCGGCTCATCGCCCGGGCACGGACCGTGTTCACCTCCTCATCATAGCGGGCGGGCCCCCTATTGCGTTCAGGATGCAGTCGCGGCGATTGAGAGTCATGCGGGCCAGCGAGCCGAGTGTGGACGTCCCTCTAGAGATAGAGGGATTCGATCGTGGCCCGGAAGCTGTCGACGCTGTAGCGGCCCCAAGCCCACTCCTGGGCTGGCTTAGCGCCATCGACGGCCTCCTCGTTACTGTCCAGCACCCGAACGAGTGCATCGGCGAACTCCGTTGGGTGGTCAGTGAGCCCCGCGAAGAGCTGACCCCCGCCGATCCCCTCGGCCCCGACCGTCGTGGTGACGACCGGCACTCCCTGGAGCAGCGAATCGATGGTCTTGAACTTGACCCCGGCCCCCTCAAGGAGGGGCACCAAGACGGCGCTCGCGGCTCGGTATTCGTCGGTGAGATCCGGCACGAAGCCCAGGAGGATCACCCCGGGGTAATCCGCGACGCGCTCCTGCGCGGCCGGATCCATCGCACCTCCGGCTACGCGCAAAGTAGCTCGAGGACACCGAGCCAGTACCTGCGGCCACACCGAGTCCAGGAACCAGAGGAGCCCGTCCACGTTCACCTTGCGAGCCATGAAGCCGACAAACAGCACCCTCGCGTCATCGTTCGGGGCGTGCGCTGGCACCTCTCCTTCGGCGAGCGGGGGATTTACGACCACCACATTCCCCGTGTCCCGAGGGTCCAGCAGGGTCTGGTCCTTCCCGCTGAAGACGATGCAGAGATCTGCCAGTCGCACGGCTCGCCGTTCCCAGCGCCGGGCGAGGAAGGCGGCCAGCCGCCACTTGGCGCGTCTCAGGGCGTCCGGGGCTGCCGCTGCCGATCGGTCGCACTTCTGACTCATCACGTCGTGAAAGGTGAAGTGGATCCGGGCTCGGGGATTGATCAGACGGGCGAGAGGGGCGAGCTTCGTGTAATTGGCCCACTGGATATCCAGGATGCGCGCCTCCCTGACCCTCCTTCGCACCGCCGGATGCGTGAGGAGGTCCAGGGCCGGTGCGAGCGGGATCGGCTGGGAGTCGATCCGAGAGAGCCGCGCCTCAATCTGATCGGCGAGCCGATAGGCGGTGCGACGCCACTTCGCGGGGGCGTCAGAGTTGCCGAGGAGGACCACGTCGTCGGCGACCCCGGGCTGCTGCAGGGAGTGCCGGAGGCTCGGCCGGTCCATTGCCATCCAGCACGTGGCTGAGCGTCCGTCGAGAGCCTCGTGGAGTCTGCGGATGTACTGGCCGCCGGCGTGCTCAATTCCGGGATACGGGATTGCGGGAGAAAGAAACACGATTGGCGCTGCAACCCGCTCCGGTTCGACGCTCGCCCGGCAGGCGGCAATGGCCGCGTCGGCCCAGGCCCCCCAGCTGAGGGTGGCCTCAGCGTGGCGCCTCGCCGCGAGAGACATCTCCGCCCTGGTGTCCGCGTCCGCCAACGCTGCGACGAGGTCGGCGGCCTTGTTGATTGCTCCGGGCGTCACCAGAAAGCCAGTCACCCCGTCGCGGACGATGGTGGACACCCCACCGGTGTCGCTGGCGACCACCGGCAGACCGAACGCCGCGGCGTCGGTCAGGGTCACGCCAGCCGCGTTGCTTGTCGAGAGCTCCAGCAACACGTGGTGGGTGGCGTACAACTCACGCATCTGATCTCGGGAAACCCGGCCGAGGCCACGTACCTCCTCCGGCAGCGACGGAGCTTCACCGACAACCGTGAGTTCGACGTCCATACCCCGGCGCATGAGTTCCTGCCTCGTGGCGAGGACGTCTGGGCCACCCTTCCTCTCCCAGTTGCTCGAGACCATGAGGAGCCTAAGCGGTCCTGTGGACGGACGGGCAGGCTCGTCCCCGGTCGGCTGTATCGCCGGGCCGAAAGGCGCCACTGTCACGTCCTGCGGGGAGAAGCCGTCGTCGCGGATCAACGCGTCGCGCGCCCAGCGGGTAGCGGCGAGAGAGTGCCGGGTTCGCTGGGATGAGCGCCGGGCCTGGATGGCTGCCTGGAAGTCGGACAGCGGAGTCAGCCTGCTGAACAACGGATAGAAGTCCTTGATTGCCCCATAAGTCGTATCAGACACCTGGACGATAGGGATGTTGGTGTGGAGGAACGCGATGTCCTGCGACGCCGCAACGGCGAGGATGACGTCGACGGGCTCGTCCTTGAGCCGCTTCGCAAGGCTCCGGCCGCGCTTGGCGCCGGTGGCGAGGGCGTGTCCGACGAGGTACCGGCGGCCGAACCGTCCGTCGAGAGCGCGCGCCAAGGCGCGGTCCACGATCGAGTCCGCTACGTCCCGGGTGACGAAGGGAACTACCTCGGCCCGCTCCGCCAGGGCCGACACCATCGGTGCCACCACGCCGGACCATGCCCGCGGGTCGTCGATGGACCACGGCGTGACGACTCCGATACGCATGGCACCACCATAGAGCGCTGAGCTGGCGGTGAAGGACCGCAGCTACGGCTCGCTAACCCAACCGCGGGCGCGGAAGAGCTGGTCAACTTCGCGCCACATCGCCCTGTAGGTATACCGGGAGCGCACGTGCTGTGCCCCGCGCCTCCCCAGCCCCGTCCGTAAGTCGGGGTCGTCGCGCAACGACCGCAGCGCATTGCGCCACCCATCCTGGTCGCCGGGCGCCGCGAACAGTGCCGTGCCCTCGGGGAAGTACTCGCGCATGGCAGGGGTGTCGGTGAGGACCACAGCCGCGCCGGAGGCAGCAGCCTCCAACGCCACGGTCTGGCCCGTGGGGTAGGCCATCACCTTTGTCGGTACCGCCACCACCCCGACCCGACGCAGGACGGCCCGGTACTTCTCGAAGGGCACGATACCCACCAAGCGCACGCCGTCCGGGAGAGGCGCCCCCTCAAGGTTGTCGTCGCGGCAGTAGAGATCCACGGCCAGATCAGTCCCCCGAACAGCCTCCAGCAGCGTCGGGTAGTCGCGGCCGCGGTCCGACCCTATCGCGGCGATCGTACCGTCCCGCTCCAGCGGATCAACGAACGGAAAGAGCCCGGGGGCGAACCCGAAGCTGATGGCCTCGACCCGGTCAGGGTCGAACCCTGAGTCGAAGAGAATGTCGATCTGGTTAGTCGACCAGACCATCGTCAGGTCGACGCCCGCGTAGCGACGAGCGGCATCGCGACGGTCGTCAGCCGGCAGGGCTCGGAGCTCGTCAGCCAACCAGCAAGCCAGCATCGCCAGGGGCTTACGCGAAAACGGCGGAATGCGGTGCACCTTCAACCATGACGGCGCGAGCGCTTGGCGCTCCAGGAAGGCCAGGACGACGTCGACGCTTGGCACCTTTGGGGCTGACCGGAGAGTCTTATCGAGCGGCACACCAAGCCGATGCTCCGCGACGTCACGGAGTTTCCGGTGAAGCTGCGTCTCGGCGAGTGGAACTTCGACGAGCTCGTAGCCGAAGTCCGCCAGCTTGTCGATGCCGTACGGACCGAGACTGGCCCGCCCGTCGAACAAAACGAGGCAACGAGCCATGCGATGAGTCTCCTTTCGGATGGCGAGCTGTTTGGTTGATATTCCAGATGTCAACGAAGCGACGGCAGGAACTTCTGAATCGGCACACGGACGACGGCGAGGAGGGTTAGCAGCACTCCACGCACGCTGGGGCTGACCCGTAACCGTGCGAGGAATGCCTGGTACAGCTCCCTGTCACGGGCCCCCAGCTTGTACGCCTCCATGGCGTAGCTGTAGGCCCGCCCCGTAATGAGCTGGTCCAATTCGCGCGACTGCCCGAGGTGCTTCGCGAGGATGCGCACATTGGTGAGGAGGTAGGTCGCGCGACGCGCGAACTGCAGCTCGTCGGACAGGGAGGCCTGGTTTCCCCCAGCTCCCTCGCGCCTGTATAGGACGGTCTCATGGTCGTCGAAACCGACGCGGTACTCGCGCGTCAACTTGCACCAGACGTCGTAGTCCTCGTAGGCGAGGCGATCGTCGTAGCCGCCCACCGCTCTGAGCGCCTCGGCCCTCATCATCACCGACGGTGCGGCGATGAAGTTGCCGCTCAGCAACTCTCTGTACATGTCCTCCCGCCCGGGCAGATATCGATTGGGCATGGATGGTCCGTAGAAGTAGTCGCCGGTTCGTTCACCGGCGCCGTCGACGACGGGCATGTCCCCGTACACGAACGCCACGTCAGGGCCGAGCGCGTCGAGCAGGTCGACTTGGTGTTCAAGCCGCGTGGGCATCAAGACGTCATCGGTGGAGAGGAAGGCGACGTACGGCGTCTGCACCTCTGCGAGCGCCGCGTTGAAGGTGGCGCAGATGCCGCGGTTTGAGGTGCTCAACATGGTCCGGGCCTTGAGCCCCAGTTCGGCGAGTGTCGCCCGGATGAGGTCCTGCGAACCGTCCGTGGAGGCGTCGTCGGTGACGATCAGATCAAAGGCGTCAATGGTCTGCGCAGCAATTGAACGCAGGCAGTCGCGGAGGAAGCGGGCGTGGTTGTAGCAGGCGGCCACCAGGGTGACATTGGGCTCAGGTCCTGGCATCCTGTCCTCCGCCCGACAAGAGCTCGCGGAACACGGCGTAGTCGCGGATGTAGTCATCCGCGTCGTAGGGGGGGGGAGGCGAAGACGCCCAGCACCGCATCGGGGGAGTACTTGAACTGCGAGCCCCAAGTCATGGGCGGCATGTAGAGGCCCCGGGACGGGTTGTCGAGTAGGTAGGTCGACCGTCTCTGGCCATCGTCGACCAGGCATGTGACATGGCCCGCCAGACATACCAAGAACTGGTGACAGCGCCGGTGCGCGTGCTGCCCCCGCACGTCAGCGCTCGGCACCGCGTAGACGCTGAAGAAGCGCTGGGGGGTGAACGGAATCTCACTGAAGTCGAGTGCAGACAGCGAACCGCGGAGGTCCTGCCCCACCGCCAGGCTCACGATCTCCCCGGGGCCGGGTGCGTCGTCATGTGCAGCGGGTGCCGACGGGAGGCCCGAGGGTCGGTGATCGTCGACGTAGCCGATGATCCGGGCTGGATTTCCGGCGACGATCGCGTTCGGCGGCACGTCCCGCGTGACCACTGCCCCGGCCCCGACCATCGCCCGTCGGCCGATCGTGCGGCCGGGAAGGACGACCGCGCCGCCGCCGATGGAGGCGCCCTCCTGCACCGTCGTGACGGCGAACGAGTCCGGGTACTGCTTGCTGCGCGGGAACGGGTCGTTAGTGAACGTCACGTTCGGCCCGACGAACACGTCGTCCTCGAGGCGCACGCCGTCCCAGACCTGGACGCCTGACTTGACGGTCACGCGGTCGCCGATGATGACGTCGTTCTCGATGAACACGTGGTCGTTGACGTTGACGTCGGCACCCAGCCGCGCTCCTGGAAGGACGTGGGAGAAGGCCCAGATCCGGGTGCCCTCCCCGATCTGATCCGACTCACAGATCCCCTGGTCATGAACGAAGTAGGTCACGTTGCCGGCTCCTTGAACGACGCGAGAGCGGCGCAGACCTGATCGATCTCACCGTCCGACAGTTCGGGGAAACAGGGCAGGCTGAGCAGCCGCCCCACGAATGACTCGGTGACGGGCAGCGGCCCGTCGGAGAGGTGCCTCCAGGCGGGCTGGCGATGATCGGGCGTCGGATAGTGCACGTCCGTGTCGACGCCGTGCCTGTCGAGGTGTGAGCGCAACGCCGCCGCGTCGGGGCTGACGACCACCGCGAGGTGGGCCGCGTGACTCTCGTCGTCGGCGGGCAGCACCTCGATCGCCGCGGGTGCCGCCGCAGCGTATCGGGCGATGATCGAGCGTCGACGTCTGTTGCCCTCGTCAAGGAGGCCAAGGCGGAAGTCGAGGATCGCGGCCTGCAGCTCATCCAGGCGAGAATTGCGGCCACCCGAATCGTCGACGCGGTACTTCTCATCGCGCCATCCGTACTGCCGTAGGCTCCGCAGACGCGCGGCCAGGCTCGGACTCGAGGTGGCGATGGCGCCCCCATCGCCGAGCGCGCCCAGGTTCTTCGTGGGATAGAAACTGAACGCGGCGATATCGCCGAGCGAGCCGCCCGTCCCCGACCGTGACCTGGCTCCAAGGGACTGGGCGCAGTCCTCGACAACCGGTATTCCCGCGCGGGCGCAGAGTTCGGAGATGGCGGCGACGTCGCCGAGCCGGCCGTACAGGTGGGTGACTACGACTGCTGCGACGTCATCGCAGAGAAGAGGTTCGAGGGCGCGAGGAGACATCGTATGGCTGGCGTCATCTATGTCGCAGAACCGGACGGTAAGGCCGGCAGCGATCGCCGCGCACGTGGTGTACCCGCCCGCGTTCGCGACGGTGACCACCACCTGCCGGCCGGGACTGGCGACGGCGCGCAGCGCAAGCTCGAGCGCATCCGTGCCGCTTGCGGCGCCCAGCACTGTGGCCGCACCGAGGTACTGCGCCAACGACGCCTCGAACCTCGCGTGATGAGGCCCGTGCACGAACCACCCGCTCGCTATGACCCCGTCGAAGATGGCAGCCAGCTCGGTCGACTGCTCGTCGGCCGCGCGCCGCAGCTCGTTGAACGGAACTCGGGTGGTCATCTCACTCCCGCCGGTGGACCTCCACATCGTAGCGGTCAGGCTCGACCGGCTCCAGGTTCGGGCATCAGGCCAATGGTTCCGAGATCTCGGGTGTTCCCGGCGCCGCCCAGGCGGGAGACTGGGTCCATGTCGACGCTTGCTGTCATCCCCGCACGGGGCGGTTCCAAAGGGATTCCGCGCAAGAACCTGCTCCGTGTGGCCGGCAAACCGCTGATCGTCTGGACGATCGAGCAGGCCCTCGCGGTGCCGAACATGAGGGTGGCGGTATCCACCGAGGACGCTGAGATCGCCGCAGTCGCCGCTGATGCGGGCGCCTGGGTGATCGAACGCCCACAAAGTCTGGCTCAGGATGCGACGCCCACGGAGCCTGTGGTCGAGCACGCCATCGGCGCCTGTGAGTCCGTCTTCGGTCGACCGGACCAGGTCGTGCTGCTGCAGGCCACGTCGCCGGTGCGTCGACCGGGATCGATCGCGCGGGCGCTTCGCCAGTTCGCCATGGACAGGCTGGACGCCCTGGTTGGCGTCGTGCCCACTCCGCCCTTCCTGTGGTCGCTCAACGGCGATGCCGCCGTCGCCCATTGGGAGTGGGAGCACCGACGCCGGCGCCAGGACATGGCGCCGGAACAGCTGCGCTACCGCGAGACCGGCTCGCTTTACGTCACGCGCACAGAGATCTACGAACAGACCCACAACAGGATGGGGGGGCGGATCGGCCTCTTCGTCATGGAGGAGGCCGAGGGCATCGATATCGACGGCCTCCACGACGTCGCGCTGGCGGAATCTCTACTGAGCAGGCTGTCCGAGAGCGGCGATCCCCGAAAGTCATAGAGAATCGTCGGGCCCGCAAACCCTCAGCGTCGCGGTTGCAGAACCGCCGCAAACTCAGGATGGTTGACGATCGCATGCTCGACGAGCAGTCGCGAGCCCAACGCCGTGACATGATCTCCGTCGGAGTACAGCGGCTTCTCGTCGAGCGCACGCCGGCACACGTAGTCGTCGCACAGTGCGTCGTGCACAGACACGACGGTCGCGTTGTCCACAGCACCCACCACCCGCGTCAGATCGGCTGTGATCTCCCTATGCCTCGGCTCGAAGGCGGAACGGTCCCACTCGCAGATCGTGCCGGCGAGAACCACTGAGCGCCTGACGGTGCAACTGAACATGTCGAGTGGCCATGGAGGATTGTCGTCGAGGACGAACACGGGGAGATCCAGTGCCTCGAGGCCTCGCAGCGTGAGGGTCATCCCTTCCTCCTCGGCTGCTGAGAGGCCGCCGCCATCCGTCCCCAGCGCGCGGCTGTACACGACCGCGCGGATGGATGGTTGTCGCGAAGCGTAGTCAACGACTGCCTGCGCCCCTGCAGGGGAACCGAATGGCTTGGGTGATCGGACGCTCACGATCTCGATCGTGACGTCCGGGAACAGTTGAACGAGGCCGGGCAGCAGGTGCTCAGCGTGGCTGTCGCCGATGAGGAGAACCGAGGGGTCGCCGTCGGTGGTCGTCCCGCAGAGACCATTGGACAGCTGCCCCATCGCCGGATCCTGGCACGGCGTGAGGCCGGCCTCCGCCACCTGTTCGGCAACAGTCGGGGCCCGACCCCCGGAGCCTCCAAGACCGAAGGCCGGGGTCAAGACCTGAACGAACAGGATCCACGCAGCCGCGGCCGCCAGGGTGGGCGGCATCAGGATGGTGCCCACCGTTACTGCCACCTTTCGTGCTCCCCTGACCTGGAGAGCCCGCAATGGTTCCTCGACGTAGCGGTAGCTGAGGTAGGCGGGAAGGATCGACACCGCCGCAGCGATGATGGGCGCCGTGCTCGAGAATGGCCAGATGGCCTTCGCGACGACGATGAACGGCCAGTGCCACAGGTACAGCGAGTATGACCAATCGCCGACCGCCACCATGGGCCTCGACCCGAGGACTGCGGAGACAGGATTCGGAGTTCCACGCCCGGCGGTGATCAGCGCGAGGGTCGCCGCTACCGGCAGGAGCGTCCACTTCCCGGGGAAAGGAGTCTCCGGAGTGATGGATACCAGCCCCCACGCCATCAGCCCGGTGCCGGCGATACCCAGGAGTTGGAAGGCTGCTTTGGGGAGGTTTCGTGCGCGGTTAATGACGAGGGCTAGGAGGCATCCAGCCAAGAACTCCCACGCTCGTGTGGCCGGTCCGTAGTAGCCGAACGGGAACCCGGTTCCCATGCGGACCGAGGCCAGGGACCCGACGGCGAGTGCACCGAGCAGAGACAACGGAACGAGCCACCTCCACCATCGGCCGATGCGTGAACCTAGCGCGAGTGTGACGAGCATCACGCCGGGCAGTACCAGGTAGAACTGCTCCTCGACTGAGAGCGACCACGTGTGCAGCAAGGGGTTTCGCTCTGCGGCGGTGCCGAAGTAGTCACCGGTCCCTTCGGCGATCACCCAGTTCGCTACACCGAATGTCGCTCCCAGAGCTGTTCGGAATGTTGTCTCCTGGGGGCCCAATGGAGACAGAAAGAGGACAGCGAGCAGGACGGTGGCGATGTTCGTGACCGCCAGGGCGGGCCCGAGGCGCTTGATGCGGCGGATGTAGAAGCGCCGAAACGAGATCGTTCCCCTCGTCGCGTGCTCGCGCAGGAGCATCAGGGTGATGATGAAGCCCGAGATGACGAAGAACACGTCCACGCCGATGAATCCGCCGGACAACCCCAGCCCTGAATGCGTGGCCATCACAGCCAGGACGGCGACTGCGCGAAGACCCTGGAGGTCGCGTAGTCGCCCTGCGGATGAGTCGGGTGGGGGCTGGCCTGTCATGATGCGCAGATCCTAAGTCCCGGTCCCCGGTACAGATGCATGAAGATTGTCAGTAGGCAACGCGGCGCTCGAACCGGTGCCATGCCTCGAAGGGGGTTGACCGGTCCGGATGCGACACGTGGGCCCAGCCCATCGTCGTGACGCCGTCGCACAGCTGGGTGTAGAAGGCGGCGTCGTCGAAGCCCGCCGCGGCGGCGTCGTGCCGGTCCGCCGCGAACACCACCCGCGACACCCGCGCCCATAGTGCCGCCCCCAAGCACATCGGGCAGGGCTCGCAGGAGCAGTAGAGGACGCTGCCGATGAGCTCGTGGGTGCCCAGTCCGGCTGCCGCGGCGCGGATGGCCTGCACCTCGGCGTGGGCGGTGGGGTCGGGGACGGCCGTGACGCGGTTGACGCCCTCGAACACCTGCCCCGGCGGGGTGACGAGGACGGCGCCGAACGGGCCGCCGCCGTCGGCCACGTTCGCGACGGCCAGGTCGATCGCGCGCTGCAGGTGATCGGTCATGCTGGCCCCTCCTGCGCCCACTGTAGTGAGCGGGAAGGGCCTGGGTAACATCGCCGCCTGCGGCCGCGGACTCACCGCGTCGCGGCTCAGCCCGCGAGCAGCGCCTCCTCGGCCTCCTTCGTCCACACGCCGTCGTTCAACAGGGCTGCGACATGCGGCAGCTTCTCCGGCATGTCGACGAGGCGGGTGAGCGGGAGATCGTGCAGCGACGGGTAGACCATGATCTTCCCGCCGGAGGTGCGGTTCATCACCGACTCGATGGCGTCGCGGAAGCCCGCCATGCCGGTGACAGCGTCGAGCGAGATGTGGGTGTCGATGATCCCTTCCTCGATCTTGCGGAGCACCGTGCGCATGTCTGAGACGTCCGAGCCCGAGGTGCCGAGCATGAAGACGCGGCGCTCGATGATGCCCTGCAGGTCGAACGAACCGGTGGTGCCCGCCGGGATACCGGCGAAGGCGTTGATGATCGCGCCCTCGGCTGCCAGGTCCACGGCCTGCGCCACGAGCGCGGGCACGGGCACCATGCACGAGAGGTGCGTGTAGCCGGGCTGCAGCTGGGTGGTGCCGGTGTTGATGATGCTGAGCTCGATCCCGTTCTTCTCGGCGACGGGGCGGGTGAGCGACTCGAGGTGCGCGAGCCGGTCGTCGCTCAGGTCGGTGCCGGCCACCGAGATGCCGGGGATGCCGGAGGTCAGCGCACGGATGGTGTGCATCTGGCCCATCGGGCCGGCGGCGCCGATGATGGCCACCTTGTCGCCCTCGCGGATCTCGCCGTTGGCGGGGATCCAGGCGTACCCGTCGGCCGGGTCCGATCCGGTGGTGCCGCAGAAGCGGATGAAGTCGTAGTGGACGCGGCCGATGTCGAGCTTGACCGGGCCGTCGATGCGGCCGCCGTCGAGCACCACGCACAGCACGCCGCGCATGCCGAGCAGGCCGCCCAGGATCTCGAGGGCGGCGACGTCGTGACCGCGGTAGATGATGTCGTCGAAGGCGTTGCCGGCGAGCGTCTCCACGTCGCCGGGCTCGAGCCGCACGATCTCGGCCGGCTCGTTCGCCGCGATCAGGGCCTCGAGGGCCTCGATCTCGCCGTCGGCCACCACGAGCATCCGGCCGCCGGCCTTGGGGTGGTTGCGCTCGGCCCAGGCGTAGGACCCTTCGACGGTGGCCCACGGCTCGATGAGGCCCACGGCCGCGGCGGACGGACCATCGGTGACGTGGATGAGGAACTTCTCGCCGTCGGGCGCCACAACGCAGCGCTCGTCGACGACGACGTACTCCTGCAGCGCGCCGTCGAAGTTGTACCCGAACGCGCCGTTGGAGGCGGGGGTCTTGAGGTGCTTCCAGTCGGCTTGGACCAGGACGCGATCGCCGACGGCGAAGTGCGTCACCTGGTCGCCGACGGCCACGATACGCGCCACCGGCTCGTGGCCGGGCACCACGGGAGCCGAACCCGGGTGGTAGCTGGGGATCTCCTTGAGCGCCTCGAGGTCGATGCCCGAGACCACCTCGGCCTTGCGGGGGTGGGAGTCGAAGGCGTGCAGCAGTTTGGTGTCGCTGAAGCAGATGCCGCAGGACTCCACCTTGAGCAGCAGTTGCGTGGGGCCGACGGGGTCGACGGGCTTGACCGGGTTGTGGACGAACTGGTCCACCCCCGTGATCTGGATGGCGTGCTGCGTGGCCGGGAACTCCGTCACTGCTACTCCTTCGTCGAGCATGACTTGTGGTGTTGTGGTGCCCTTGAATCTATGCCAGCGGCACCCCCGTGAGAAGCTATCGGCAGGCAATTGGGCATCGGCCCACGGCGCCGCTGCCGTCGGCGACCGACGAAGGAGGCAGGACCCATGTTGACCCCCGAGGCCGGCGACCTCGACCTCGCCGTCCGCGCCGCCTGGCTCTACTACGAGGACGGGCTGACGCAGGCGCAGGTGGCCTCGCGGCTGTATGTGTCGCGGCAGACGGTGGGCCGGCTGCTGGAGACCGCACGCCACCAGGGGATCGTCCGGATCGAGATGGACGCCAACTACCTCGCGGCCCTCGGGCTGGCGACGCAGCTGCGTGAGCGGACCCCTCTGACCGACGCCGTCGTCGTGCCCACCTGGACGGGCCCGCTGAGCCGTGAGCGCACCAACGAGCGCGTGGCAGCCGCGCTCGCGGCCTATGCCCGGCGCTACCTGCATCCCGGGGTGGTGGTGGGCGTCGGCTGGAGCGACACGGTCGCCCGCGCGCTCACGATGCTCTCCGCCGAGTCGCTCGCCGGGGTCACGCTCGCCTCGGCCGCCGGCACCATCGACAACGTCGCCCAACTGGTCTCTGACAATCCGGCGGCGGTCCGCTGCCTCCGCACCGTGCCGTCACCGCTGTTCGTCTCGAGCGTTGAGCTGGCGGAATCGTTGCGGACCGAGGACGCCGTCGCGAAGGTCTTCGACCTGGCCCGCAGCGCCACGTTGACGCTGACGGGCGTCGGCGCCGTGCGGGCGGGCGGGTCGGCAGTCCGGACCGGCATGGTGACCGACGACGACGTCGCGGCCTACGCGGCCGCCGGGGCGGTGGGGGACATGCTGGGCCACTGGTTCGGGCGTCGCGGCGAGGAGATCCCCGGGTCCGCCTCGGACCGTTCGGTCTCGCTCAGCCTCGCCGAGCTCCGGGCCCTGCCGAACGTGGTGGGCGTGGCCGCCGGGGCGGAGAAGGTGGAGGCCATCCGCGGCGCCATCGCCGGGCGCTATCTCGACGTGCTGGTCACGGACGAGCCGACGGCGCAGGCCCTGCTGGGCTGAGCCATCCCGGGTGCACCGGCGCACAGGGACGTACGCACATGTGCGTATTCCGCCGGGGCGACGTGTGGGGGAGCGTTGGGTTATCGCCCGGACTGCGGGCCCGACACGAGAGGGGAGCTCACCCATGAGCGCGAAGCGGATATGGCTGAAGATGGCGGCTGCGAGCACCGTCGTCCTGATGGGAACCGCCACGGTGGCGTCGGCGCACGAGTGCTACAAGGACAAGTGGGCCGACGCGGCCTACCAGCACCACCTGGCAGGGGGGACCGCCTGGGTGTCGCTGAGCGACCTCGGCACGATGTTCCTCATCCCCGAGGAGTTGCAGGCGGACTGCGGGTGGGCCGCCGACGTGGCCGTGGCCGACTTCATGGAGGAGCAGGGCCTCGAGCAGGAGCCTCTGGTCCACTCGAGGGCGCTCGTCGGGGGCGGTGCGCGCGCCCAGGGCAAGGACGCCAAGCCGTTCAGCTATCTGACGGAGGCCCAGTTCGACTCCCTGGGCGGTTCGTTGATGGGCTACCTGATCGAGTGCGAGGCCGGGCTCGGCGACTGAGGCGTGTCCGAGGGGCGGGGGAGCCACCCCCGCCCCTGCGCGCGCAGCACGGCGGTGAGCCTGTCCGCTGCCCCAAGCTTCCGGTAGAGGTGTTCGAGGTGCTTGTGCACCGTTCGCTTGGAGACGGCGAGCCGGCTGGCGATCGCCTGGGCGGTGAGCCCGTCGGCCAGGAGCTGCAGCACCACCTTTTCGCGCGGCGTCAGGCCGACCTCGTCCGGGGCCTCGTCGACGGTGGAGAGGGCGCCGATATGTCGGTCCAGAGCTCGCAGCAGCGGCTGGAACACCGCCATCGTCTCGACGGCGCGCTCGGAGACCCGGTCGTCGGAGACAAGAACCCAACCCGTGTACGGGGCCGCTGTCGACATCGGCTCGAGTGGCACGCTCAGCTGGTGGACGCTCAGCCCAAGCCGCTCAAGGACCCCCATCGTGGAGGGCAGGAGGCCGAGCCCGGACCGCAGGGCGTCCAGCATCAGTGCGGGGGTGGCGGAACCGACCGTGGCATGGAAGCGCGTCAGCGGGTGAAGGGCGAGGTCCGCAGGGGTGGGCAGCAGATGTGGCGGCGGAGCTGGGGGGTCGCCATCGACGAAGAAGAACACTGACTGGCGCGTGAAGCTCACCCGGGACACGATGTCGGTCCCTGTGCCGGCGCGCAGCGCCCCGGCCAGGAGCGCCAGAGCGACTCCCGCCGTCGGCGCCTCCAGAACGTCAGCCGCGGCCCTGACCAGCCCCTGGGTCGAGTCCATGGTTCAGCCTGCCATCTGGCCTACCTCATGTCGAGACCCTTGTGGGATCCGCGGCGCCCTCCTTTCCCCTCCTTCCGGTACCTGGGAGGAGGGGAAAGGCGTCAGCCCGGGTGCGGCAGACCCGAGCGGGTAACCGCCCAGACGGCGAGGTCGCGAATGAGGTCGCGGTGGCCCGCCGAGCCGTAGGAGCGCTCGTCGTGACCGAGCAGGTCCACCGCGATCCGCGCCGCGCCGTGCTGCCGGATCCATGCGGTGGGCTCCGGACCGTAGGGGCCCGCGTGAGTGGCCACTACGCGGCTCCGGCCCACGAACTGGAGGCTGAGGTAGCGCTCGTCCTCCACGCGGAAATCGATGGGCCGGCCGTCCTCCTCGATCGGGATGCGCCGGATGGTCGCGGTGTCGAGCGGTGGGTGCCAGGACTGCCCGGGCACCCAGATCGCGCCGACGGCGGCCGCCCAGTCGGGATAGTCGCGCAGGCTCGCCACCGCGATGTGAACCGCCAGTACACCGATGCCCCGGTCGAGCGCGGCGGCCAGCCCGGCGGGTCCGGGGGCATCCGGAGGGAGACGGTGGTCGGTGTCCGCCCACGGGTCGCCGGCATTGACCACCAACAGGTCCACCCCGTCGAGGCGTGTCATGGCGCCGTCGACATCATGGTCGATCTCGACGGCGAACCCCGCCTCGGCGAGGAGGTCCGCGATCCTCTCGCTGGTCCGTTCGAAGGGGTGCCATGGGTCGGCGTAGCGCCCGGCGCCGCTGGCGATCAGTGCACGCACGGCCGTCAGCCGGCGACGAGCTGCGGCCACCCGGTCGAGAAGTACTCGACGAAGGGCTCGCCCACGCAGTTGTCGCGGAGTTGTTGCTTCGAGACGGGGAACGACGGGCCGGGGTGGTCGGCGTCGGCCAGGATGCGTTCGGCGATCCGTTGGTCCGCGATGGCGGCGCGCCCGATTACGACGAAGTCCGCGCCGGTGGCGAGCGCGGCGGTCGCGGTGGGGCCGCTGGTCACCTTGCCGGTGACCCCGAGCCTGGTGCCGCCGCGTGGAAGGCCGACGAAGTGGCTGACCAGCGGGGCGTCGCCGTCGGCGGCCCCCTCGGGAAGCTTGGTGACATCCCACAGGGACAGGTCGAGGTGATCGAGCCCGCCCTCGGTCATCAGCTCGGAGCTCAGTTGAGCGATCTCGGGGGTGCTGAGGCCGAATCGCTCGGTGGACAGCCGGAGCCCGACGTGAAAGTTCGACGAGGTGGCCGCGCGCACGGCGGCGATGGTCTCGCGGATGATCCGGGACCTGCTGTGGAGGTCCCCGCCGTAGCCGTCGTCGCGGGTGTTGTGGGCGTCGAGGAACTGGCACAGCAGATAGCCGTGGGCGCCGTGCAGCTGCACGCCGTCGAACCCGGCTCGCTCGGCGCGTGCGGCCGCCGCGGCAAAGTCTGCGATCGCGTGCTCGATCTCGGCCGCGGTGAGGGCGCGGGCTCCCGTGGCGGCGTCGTCGTAGGGGCCGACGGCGGGCTCTCCGGATGCGTGAGGGTCGGCCTTCGCGCCGCCGTGGTGGATCTGTACCAGCGACGCGGCCCCAGCGTCGCGGATGCCGGTGGCCAGTCTCTCCAGGCCGGGCAGGTGTGCGTCGTCGCTGATGCCGAGCTGCCCGTTCCAGGCCTTGCCGGCCTGGGTCACGTAGGCGGCGGCGGTCATCACCATGCCGAAGCCGTGGCGGGCGCGGGCCAGTAGCCAGCTGATCTCGGTGTCCGAGAGCGTGCCGTCGGGGTTGGACTGCTTGTTGGTCAGCGGCGCCAGCGCGAGGCGGTTGCGCCAGGCGCGGCCGTGGGCGAAGTCGAGGGTGTCGGAGAGCTGCGTCACGGGACCGAGACTACTTGGGGGCCAAGAGACCCTGGCAGTGGGCCGCGTCCTCGGCGGCGGCGTAGGCTGGGGGCCATGTCAGAACCGGAGCAGGAACAGCAGAAGTTGGATCCCAAGGAGGCCATGCGCCAGGCCTTGGAGCGGAAGAAGTCGGCCGAGCACCTGTCCGCGTCCTCGGGCGTCGACGCAGATCGCGGCCAAGGACACGCCCACGGCAAGGTGGGCGGGAAGCGCGAGTTCAGGAGGAAGTCGGGCGGCTGACGCCACCTGCGAGCCGTCCTCTGCGGCTTATGTTCCTCCAGGCCGTCTTGCGGACTCGCGAGGGCATCCAGAACCCGACTGGAGGGACATTCACCGCAAAAGGGCAGCGGCCCCCGCTCGAGCGCCGCGCCAAAGATCAAGAGACGACAGTGGCCCGCCCCCTGGGGGGCGGGCCACTGTCGATGCTGACCTCAGTCGGCCAGGCGCTCGTTCAGCTTCGTCAGCAGATCGATCGCAGCCGCCGGGATGATGGTGCCGGGCGGGTAGATCGCGTCGGCGCCGTGCTCGCGGAGCTCGTCGAAGTCCTGGGCCGGAATCACGCCACCCACGACGATCATCAGATCCTCGCGGCCCAGCTTGTCCAGCTCCTGACGCAGCGCGGGCACCAGGGTGAGGTGACCGGCGGCCAGGGAGGAGACCCCCACCACGTGGACGTCCGACTCGACGGCCTGGCGGGCCACCTCTTCCGGCGTCTGGAACAGCGGGCCGACGTCGACGTCCATGCCGAGATCGGCGTAGGCGGTGGCGATGACCTTCTGGCCACGGTCGTGGCCGTCCTGGCCCATCTTCGCGATCAGGATGCGCGGACGGCGCCCCTCCTTCTTCTCGAACTCCTCGACGAGCCTGCGGGCCTCGTCGACGTCGTCACTCGAGCCGGATTCGCTGTTGTACACACCTGAGATCGTACGGATCTGAGCGGTGTAGCGGCCGTAAACCTTCTCCAACGCGTCGGAGATCTCCCCGAGGGAGGCCTTCGCGCGGGCCGCGTCGATGGCCACCTTGAGCAGGTTGCGGTCGGGATCGGTGGAATCCGGGTTCGCGGCCACCCAGGTGAGGCGCTCCAGCATCTGCTGGGTCACGGCCTCGTCCCGCTCGGCGCGCAGGCGCTCCAGCTTGGCGATCTGGGACGCGCGGACCGTCTTGTTGTCCACCTTCAGCACCTCAAGCGCATCCTCGGTGTCCAGCTTGTACTTGTTGACGCCGATGACGGGCTGGCGGCCGGAGTCGATGCGGGCCTGGGTGCGGGCCGCGGCCTCCTCGATGCGCATCTTCGGGATGCCCTGCTCGATGGCCTTGGCCATACCGCCGGCCTGTTCCACCTCCTGGATCCGCTCCCATGCCTTGCGGGCGAGTTGCTCGGTGAGCTTCTCCACATACGCCGAGCCGGCCCACGGGTCCACAGTGCGCGTGGTGCCCGACTCCTGCTGCAGGAACAGCTGGGTGTTGCGGGCGATGCGGGCGGAGAAGTCCGTCGGCAGCGCGATGGCCTCGTCGAGGGCATTGGTGTGCAGCGACTGGGTGTGGCCCTGGGTGGCGCCCATGGCCTCGACGCAGGTGCGTACGACGTTGTTGTACACGTCCTGCGCTGTCAGCGACCAGCCGGAGGTCTGCGAGTGCGTACGCAGACTCATCGACTTCGGGTTCTTCGGCCCGAACTGACGTACCAGCTTGGCCCACAGGATGCGCGCGGCGCGCATCTTCGCGACCTCCATGTAGAAGTTCATCCCGACGGCCCAGAAGAAGCTCAGGCGGGGGGCGAACTGGTCCACGTTGAGGCCCACCGACTCGCCGGCGCGGATGTACTCCACACCGTCAGCCAGCGTGTAGGCCATCTCGATGTCCGCCGTCGCTCCGGCCTCCTGCATGTGGTAGCCGGAGATGGAGATGGAGTTGAACTTCGGCATGTGCGCGCTGGTGAAGGCGAAGATGTCGGCGATGATCCGCATCGACGGGGTAGGCGGGTAGATGTAGGTGTTGCGGACCATGAACTCCTTCAGAATGTCATTCTGAATGGTTCCGGCCAGCTGCTCGGGCCTGACGCCCTGTTCCTCGGCCGCGACGACGTAGAGCGCCAGCACGGGAAGTACCGCGCCGTTCATCGTCATCGACACCGACATCTGGTCCAGCGGGATCTTGTCGAACAGCTGACGCATGTCCAGGATGGAGTCGACGGCGACGCCCGCCATGCCCACGTCACCGGACACCCGTGGGTGGTCGGAGTCGTAACCGCGGTGGGTGGCGAGGTCGAACGCGATCGACAGGCCCTTCTGGCCGGCGGCCAGGTTGCGGCGGTAGAACGCGTTGGACTCCTCGGCGGTGGAGAAGCCCGCGTACTGGCGGACCGTCCACGGCTGGTTGACGTACATCGTGGCGTAGGGGCCGCGGAGGAACGGCGGGATGCCGGGCGCGGTCTCGAGGAAGTCGAGGCCGGCCAGGTCCGAATCGCCGTACAGCGGCGGCACGAGGATGCGCTCGGGCGTCTGCCACCCGGCGGAATGCCCGGTGGCCGCGGTGAGGGCCTCGAACTTGGTGGCGGCGTCGGCCGGGACCGACTCCGTCAGCTCCACGTCATTGAAACGAGGGATCGTCATTGCTCAGGCTCCCATCTTGTTCAGGGTGGCGGTCAGCAACTCCACCACGTTCATGCCGTCGAACACATTGCCGTCGACGGCGCCCTCGGCGCCCTCGCCCAGCTCCTTGATCTGGCCGGCGACCAGCACCGTCTCTGCTCCTGCGGCGCGCAGCGCCTCGGCGACGGCGACGCCCTGGTGGGCGTAGACCTTCGCGCTGGAGCACAACACCGCGATCCTCGCGCCCGACTCGGTGAGCTGGCGAGCGAAGTCCTCGGGTGTCTCGCCCTCAGCGACCAGCGTGTCCAATCCGCCGACGTGCAGCAGATTGGCGGTGAAGCCCTCGCGGCCGCCGAAGTCACGGCGGGCGCCCAGGCAGGCGAGCAGCACCACCGGGGCGTTGCCGGCCTCGCGGGCTGCGGCCGAGCGGTCGCGGAGGTCCTCGAAGACCTGCGAATCGCGCATCATCTTCAGGCCGCCGAGCTCCGGGGCCGCGGGGCGGGCCTTGCGCTCCAGCGCGGCCTCCTCGTGGTTGGGGAACATCGACACGCCGGTCAGCGGGATCTTGCGGGTGGCGAGCTGGGCAGCGCGAGCGGCGACCACCTCGTCGAGCTGGGCCTTGACGGTGCCGTCGGCCAACGCGGCGGCGAAGCCCTCAGCGTCGAGGCTCTGGAACACTGCCCAGGCCTTCTCGGACAGCTGCTGGGTGAGCGACTCGACGAACCAGGAGCCGCCGGCGGGGTCGTTGACCCGTCCGACGTTGGACTCCTCGGCCAGCACCACCTGGGTGTTGCGTGCCAGGCGGCGGGAGAGATCCGTCGGGAGGCCAGAGGCCGCGTCGAACGGCAGTACGGTCTGCACCTCAGCGCCACCAGCCGAGGCGGCGAAGCAGGAGATGGTGCCGCGCAACACGTTGACGTAGGCGTCGTCGCGTGAGACCTGCCGCTCGGAGGTGACCGCGTGCTGCACCGCACCACGCTTGGCCTCGGTGACGCCGAGCACCTCGCCGACGCGCGACCACAGGCCGCGCAGCGCCCGGAGGCGTGCGATGGTGGCGAACTGATCCGTGGTGGCTGAGACGCGGAACATGACGGCGTCGAACGCCTCGTCCGCGCTGAGGCCCGCCTCGGTCAGCGCCCGGACGTATTCGACGCCCACCGCGACCGCGTAGGCCAGCTCGTGCACGTCGCCGGCGCCTGCGTTGTGGTAGATGGTGGCATCCACCACAATGGGTCGGACGCCGGGGAACGGCTTGGCCAGTTCGACGGCGGTGGCCAGGACGCTCAGATCGGCGTCGGTGCCGGCCAGGGCGGCCGCCCCGATGGGATCGACGCCGAGATTGCCGGCGAGTGTCGCGGCGTCCTGACCGGAGGCCGCGAGCACGTCGACGAGGGCCTTGGCCGCGTCGAGCTGCTGCGCCTTCGACGTGAGATAGACGGGCGCGAGGTCCAACATGACGTCGGCGAGCACCGCCGGGACATCGGCCACGGCTACGGCGCCGGGGTCGACGCGCAGGTAGACGGCCGTGCCGCCCCGCTCGAGGTCTGTCAGGATGGCGCGGCGGGTCTCTGCCGCGTCGGGGTCCTCCTGCAGCTGCGCCACGTGCCAGGCGTCCATCTCGCCATCGCGCACCGTGGTGCCGCGGACGAAGGGAGCCACGCCGGGGTAGCCGAGCTCCTCGACGCCGTCGCTCTTCACGTACAGAGGCTTGATGGTTAGGCCGTCGACGGTGGAGCTCGTCAGGCGCTTGTACGCCTGCTCGATACTGAGCTCCTTGCCCTCTGGCCGCTTTCGGTTCAGGACCTTCAGGACCTCCTTCTCCCAGTCCGCCTGGGAGGGAGTGTCAAAGTCTGCAGCCAGGCTGATGTCGGCCGCACTCGTGGCTTGATCGCTCATCGCTCTCCGTCTTGTCTCAGGGGTGTGCACCCAACCCCCACACTAAACCAGCGCCATTACCCCCATACGGCGGGGCGGCAATAGGTCAGACCGAACAGCGGGTGATATTCTTATCGGCCGCGATCGGCGCGCGCCGGTGAACGGTCACCGCGGATCGAGGCCACCATGTCCAGCGTTCGCCGCGTGGCGCGGACGTCGTGGGCGCGGAAGACCGTGGCGCCGAGCCAGGCTGCGACGGCGGTCGCGGCGAGGCTGCCCTCCAGGCGCTCGTCAGCGGGCAGGTCGAGGGTCTCACCGACGAAGTCCTTGCGGCTGATGGCCTGCAGGACCGGGAACCCGAGGGCGACGACGCGGTCCGTCGCGGCCACCAGGGCCAGCGAGTTGGCGGTGGTCTTGCCGAAATCCAGGGTGGGATCGACGAGGACGCCGTCTGCTCGCACGCCCGCGTCGAGCGCGCGCCGGGCGCCGCCGTCGAGGACGCGCAACACGTTGTCAACGACGGCGTCTCCAGGTCCGTAGTCGATGCCGACGGGGTCGGTGCGGGGCGGGAGGCCTCCGGTGTGCGAGACGACGTACCCTGCCCCGAGCCGTGCCGCCACGTGGACGAGGTCCGGATCGGAGCCGGCCCAGGTGTCGTTGACGAGGTCGACGGCGCCCTCACAGGCTGCGGCGACCTCGGCCCGCCAGGTGTCGAGGCTGATCGGAAGCTCTGGAAAGCGCTCGCGGAGCGCGAGGACGAACGGGCGGACGCGCGCGATCTCAGTGGCCTCGTCGATCCACTCGCCCTCCTGTCCTGCGCGCACGCCGCCGACGTCGATGAGGTCCACGCCCTGGTCCACCATCTGCACGGCGCGGGCGAGAGCGGCGTCGTCGTCGAGGTAGCGGGCGGTGGCGTAGAAGGAGTCCGGAGTGCGGTTGATGATGCCCATGACGGCGGGGTGGGAGGCGTCGAAGCGGAGTCCACGCAGGACGAGCGGGGCGGGCTGAGGACGGGTCACTCCGAGAGTCTAGGTGGGCGTCGCGGCGGCCTTGTCGGGCCGGCGGCTGGGAGTGCGTTGAGCCGGACACGGCTTTCGGGGGAGGGTGTTGAGCCGGACACGGCACTCAGCGACGATCTGGGTGGGTTGGATCGTTAAAGCCTGTGACGAGCCAGACACGGCTCCCGCGAGAGTGTGTTGAGCCGGATCTGGGTCTGGTGGACGACTTGAACGTTCAAAGCAAACGGTCCGGGCCACGAGACTCGAATCAGGCTCAAAGGAGTCCTCCGACAGCCGTGTCCGGCTCAAGGACCATCCTGGACCCGCGTGTCCGGCTCGACGACGTTTCCGACCCGCGCGTCGGGTGCGACGCGTCGGCGGCCACCCCGGTTTTGACGGAAGGTTGGGCTGTGCCGGCGCCTAGGTGACAGGATTGCCGCGTGAGCATCCCCGCGCGAATCATCCAAGTCGGCGTCAACGGGTACGGCCGGCTCCACCTCGAGGCCATCGCCGAGATGGAGGCCGCCGGGCGGGCCGTCCTTGTGGCGGCCGTCGATCCACGGCCCGGAGGGTTCGATGCTGTGCCGGTCTACGACACCCTCGAGCAAGCGCTTGCCGCGCATCCGGCCGACGTGGTCAGCATCGCCACCCCCATCGGCACCCACGGCGCGCTCGGCGCATTCGCCCTCGAGCACGGGGCCGACGTGCTGCTCGAGAAGCCGCCGACGGCGTCGCTGGCGGAGTTCGATGCCCTGCTCAGTGTGGCCAAAGGCACCGGCCGAGCCGTCCAGGTGGGCTTCCAGGCACTGGGCTCCGACGGGGTCGATGTGCTGCAGGTCGCGCTCGCCGACGGGCTGGTCGGGGACCACGCCCGGGTGGTCGCCTGGGGGGAGTGGAGCCGCAGCGCGGGATACTACAACCGCAGTTCCTGGGCCGGTCATCGCGTGTTCGACGGCCAGCGGGTGGCCGACGGCGTGGTCGCCAATCCGCTGGCACACGCCGTCGCCGCAGCCCTGGCGGTCGCGGGCGCGCAACGCGCTGACCAGGTGCGATGGGTGGACACCGAGCTCTACCGGGCGCACGACATCGAGACCGACGACACAGCCTGGGTGGAGGTGGGCACCACAGTCGGGGTCCCCGTCCAGGCGGCGCTGACACTCTGCGCGGACACCGGGGGATCGGAACCCTCGCCGAGTGTCGCGGTGATGGGGGATCGCGGTTCCGTGATCTTCCGCTACAGCGACGACGAGGTGGACTGGCGCCTGACGGGCGAGCCCGAGCGCACGGAGCGGGTGTCGCGGCAGGGCCTGTTGGCCAACCTCCTGGACCATCGCGAACACGGCACACCGCTCCTTGCCCCCCTTGTGGACATCGGCGCGTTCATGTGTGTCCTCGAGGCCAGCCAGACGGCGCCCGAGCCGACGCCCGTGGATCAGGCGCACGTCACGTGGATCGGCGACGGGGAGTCCCGTGTCCCGGTGATGCACGCGATAGCCGATTCAGTGTCGTCCGTGGTGCGTCAAGGACGCTCGTGGTCTGCGGTCGGGGCCCCGTGGGCCGCGTCGTCCCCCACCCGCTGGACCCCCTGACAAGGAGTGAAAGATTGTTCACACAAAAAGCGTGACATGCGGGAAAGCGCTTGCTAGCCTGGGGGCACCCGATCGCACGCACGCTGCGGTGTCGTTACGGGACGCAGGCCAAAGAAGGCGTGTGACCATCGAAAGGAGTACCAGTGCTCAAGAAGCGCTTTACCTCAGGCATCGCTATGGCGCTGCTGCTGCCCCTGGCGGCATGCGCCGGTGGCAGCAACCCCGCCACCACAGACGGGGCCGAGGCCCCCAGCGGTGAGCCATTGCAGTTCTACCTCTCGGGCGACACCTCCCAGGGCGGCGGCTACGCCAAGCTCGCGGCGGAGTACACCGAGGAGACCGGCGTCGAGATCGAGGTCGTCGATCTCGCTTATGACGACCTCGCCGTCAAGGTCAAGAACGCGGCGCTGGCCAATGATCTGCCGGCCCTCGCCCGCATGCCATCGGTGGACCCCACGTGGATCGATCAGCTCGCCGACCTCTCCGACATCGGTGAGAAGAACGACGTGATGATGGATCTCGCCAAGGTCACCGAGGACGGCGAGGCTCTCTCGCTGCCCAGCGACCTGACCGCCGTCGGGCTCTACCTGAACAAGACGCTGTGGGACGAGGCAGGGGAGACCTGGCCGACCTCCGGTGACGACGTCTGGACCTGGGACGAGTACGTGGCGGCCACCGAGCGCGTCCAGCAGGCCACCGGCGCGAAGTACGGCATGGTCATGGACCGCTCCTCGCACCGTCTGAAGTCCTTCCTCTTCCAGTTCGGCTCCGAGCTCTGGCTCCCGAACGACGAGGGAGTCTACGAGACCAACGACGCCACTCAGCCGGCTATCGAGTACTTCAAGACCCTCAACGACGACTCCTTCATGCCCCGTTCGGTGTGGCTGAGCGCCGACGACCCCGCCGCGCTGTTCAAGTCCGGCCAGGTCGCCTCGTACTACTCCGGCTCGTGGCAGATCGCGTCCTTCGACGCCGAGATCACGGACTTCGAGTGGGTCTCGGTCCGCATGCCCGCCCAGCCTGTTCGCGCCACGATGTTCGGTAACGCGGCGGACATGGTGGTCTTCGAGGAGACGGGCCAGACCGACGAGGCGCTCGCTTTCGTCGACTGGCTCTACACCCCGGAGCACTACACCCGGCTGATGGAGTACTCCTCGATGCTTCCGGCATCGGAGGGCATCGAGCCCACCTACACCGGCAACCAGGAGGCGTTCGACATCTACATCGAGGAAATCTCGGTCTCGCCCGATGCGGTCGGCATCGCCTTGGCCAACGACATCAAGAACGCGGTGCAGGGCAAGGTCACCGAGGGTGATCCCATGCGCGACGAGACGGTCAAGTACCTGAACGACGAGGTCACCATCGATGAGGCCATGGCCAACATCTCCGAGCAGATGACCAGCGCCCTGAGCTGATCGACCGAGGAGAACGTCTATGAGCACGCATGTAGAAAGCCGAAAGCGGCGGGGTAACCGCATCCCGCTGTTGGCCCCCCTGTCCTTCACCATCATCACGATGGTCCTGTTCGTGCTGTTCTTCGTCATGCCGGGAGGCCTCGGCATCTACTACGCCTTCACCGACTACCGCGGTATCGGCTCGGCTGAGTGGATCGGACTTGAGAACTTCGTCGAGCTCTTCCAGGACGAGGACTTCTACAGCGCGCTGTTCAGGACGCTGACCTACGCGGTCGTCGTGGTGCCGCTGGGCTTCGTCGTCTCCCTTCTGTCCGCGTGGCTGATCACCAGCCCGCGGACGAAGGGGGCCGGCGTGGCCCGCGTCATCTTCTTCCTTCCGTGGCTGGTCTCGCCGATCGTCGCCGGTGTCATCTGGCGCTGGCTCTTCGGTGAGAGCTTCGGACTCGTCAACTACCTTCTGAGCCTCGTCGGCATCGCCCCGATCTCGTGGCAGTCCAATGCGAACCTGTCGCTGTCCGTGGTGGTCCTGGCCGGCATCTGGGGCGGCATGGCCTTCTCCATGCTGCTCTTCGCCGCCGCGCTGAAGAACATCCCGCAGTCCTACTACGAGGCGGCCAGCATCGACGGCGCATCCACCTGGCAGCAGTTCTGGAAGATCACCCTTCCCCTGCTCAAGCCCACCTCCTTCATGGTGGTTCTTCTCAGCACCATCGGCGCCATGAAGGAATTCGCACTGATCCAGGCGCTCAACGGCGGCGGGCCGGGCACGCAGAACAACCTGATGGTGCAGTACATCTACTCGACCGGCTTTGAGCGGGCCAAGATCGGCTACGCGAGCGCGGCGTCGGTCATCCTCATGCTGCTGCTGTTGGTCATCGCCGGCATCCAGATGCAGTTCGACAAGGGAGCTGAGTACGAATGAGCAAGACCTCCACGCCCCGACGTCGACGTCACCGCGAGCCCGGATACTGGGTGCCTTCGGCGCTGCAGACCGCCGTCCTGTGGGGCATGGCGCTGCTGTTCATCGTTCCGTTGGCCTGGTTCCTTCTCAGCTCCTTCAAGCCGGCCGGTGAGCTCTTCCGCTACCCGCTGACCGCCCTCCCCGAGAACTGGTCCGTGGCCGGCTACGAGACGGCCTGGTCGCGCTACGACTTCGCGCTCTACTTCCGCAACACGGCCGTCGTCGCGATCGTCACGACGGTGCTGACCGTCATCGTGAGCGCCATGACTGGCTTCGCTTTCGCCAAGTACAAGAACAAGTGGCTCAAGGTGTTCTTCATCTGCATCCTCGCCACCACGATGCTGCCCACCGAGGTCATCATGCCGTCGACGTTCATCGTCATCCGCGACCTCGGCCTCTACAACCAGCTCCCCGGTGTCATCATCCCGTCGATCATCACCGCTACAGGCATCTTCATGTTCCGCCAGTACTACCGCAGCGTCCCCGACGAGCTGCTCGAGGCCGCCCGCATCGACGGCGCCAGCGAGATGCGGATCTTCTGGTCCATGATGCTGCCGCTCGCCAAGCCCATCGCGTTCACGCTGGCGATCTTCTCCTTCCACTGGCGCTGGAACGACTTCATCTGGCCGCTGCTCGTGCTCAACAACCCGAACCTGTACACCCTTCAGGTTGCCCTGCGCTCAATCGTCGGAGCGGAGAACATCGACTGGTCCGTGCTGCTGTCGGCCTCGGTCATCTCGATCATCCCGATGGGGTTCGTGTTCATCCTCTTCCAGAAATACATCCTCAACGCCGATCTCAACAGCGGGCTGAAGGGCTGATCATGGTGGGTGGGCTGAGGAGGCGGATCGTCGGATCTCTCTTCGAGACCTGGAGCGGGCCGGAGGTTCGCACCGACGCCGAGCAGCCGCACCGCCGCCTCCAACACCTGGCTGAGGCGGCCACCTACTGGATGCTGCTGGAAGGGTGCGTCGACGACGCGGCCACCGGCGTCGCGCTGAGTGCGCTCGACTCGCTGGCGCGCCAGCAGGACGAGGGAACCGGGCTGTTCGTTGTCGGGGACAACGTTCTCTCCCCGCCGGATACGAGCTTCAGCATCAACGGCCTCACCCGCCTCGCGCTGGTGTTGCGCGCGGTGGACGCCTCGGGTGAACCGTGGGACGAGGTGAGTCGCCGGCTGGGCCGCATCGTCGCCTCGGTCGCCGAGGCACTGCGGTCCGGAGGTGTGCACACCCCCAACCACCGCTGGGAGATCGCCTCGGCGCTCGCACGATCCGGAGCGGTCCTCGGCGATCCCGCGCTCACCGCGCGCGCCGAGCAGTGGCTGGCCGAGGGCATCGACATCCAGGAGGACGGCCTCTATTCGGAACGAAGCCCGAACTACGCCGCCTACGTGAGCAATCCGAGCCTCACGGTCCTCGCCTCCCTGCTGAATCGGCCGGACCTTCTGGACGTGGTGCACCGCAACCTGCACGCGCAGGCCCTCCTCACGGCCGACGGCGGGTCTGTGCTCACCCTCCAGTCGCGCCGCCAGGACCAGGGAAGGGCGTTCAGCGTCGCCCCCTTCGAGTTCGGCTATCTCACCACCGCCGGCGCCTTCTGTTGCGGACTCTGCGCATCGATGGCGCAGCGGTGCGCGGTATCTGGCGGGGGAGACCCGGTGGAGATCGCGGCCGGGCTCCTCGACGGCTCGCTCGTCCAGGCGACGACGCCCCCGCCGCAGATCGTTCGCCCAGAGGGCTGGCACACTTTCACGGCCAGCGAGCTGGCCCTGTACGTGGGTAAGGATGAGGAGCTCGTCGTGCGCGCAGCCTCGGACGTGGCGGCCGTAGGCCGGGTCTGCTCGGGCGTCAACCACGAGCCTACGTTTGCCTCCTACCGGCGCGGAGGGCTCCACATCGCGGGGATGAGGCTGTCGCGGGCCTTCTTCGGTCTGAGCCCGTTCCGCGCCGACACGCTGGAGCGACACGGCGATCGCGTGACGCTCAACGAGACCGTCTCCGCGGGTTACTACCAGCCCCTCGGCGTGGCCGACCACAGGGGCGACGGGAGCTACGAGCTCGAGTTCGACGGACGCTTCGCGGCCAGCATGTCCTTCTCCCGCCGGGACGTGGACGCGGTGCAGCTCGCCACAACGGTCACCGTCGAGCGGATCCCCGACGGGCTACGGGTGGCGGTGGCATGCGTCGGGCCAGCGGTTCCGCTGAGCCTGGAACTCGCCCTCGGGCCTGGCTCCGAGGCGTTGACGGGCGCGACCGCCACCGTCGACCCAGGGCTCTGGACTGCGCTGGGCCCCGTGGAGGTGCGCACCCACGACGGCGTGGCGTGGTCTGTCGAGCCAGCGTCGGATTGCCTGAGCGCTGCAGCGTTCTACGAGCCAGGTGAGGCCGTGCGCTACTCAGGCGGCTCCGACGCCGTCACGGGACCGAGGCTGGCGGTCGCCTGGCGCTCGGATGGGCCACTGGAGTTGCGCATCCGCCGGGTGAGCTGAGAACACTCCAAACCAGACCCGCCCCTATCGATCTACGCGGGCGTTGCCGCCGCCCGCGAGCTTGAGGACCTCGGCTGCGGTCACCATCGAGGTGTCGCCGGGCGTGGTCATGGCGAGGGCGCCGTGGGCCGCGCCGAACTCGACGCAGGTGGAGAGCGGCTCGCCGGTGAGGAGGCCGTAGATCAGACCGGAGGCGAAAGAGTCTCCACCGCCGACCCGGTCGAGGATCTCCAGGCCTTCGCGGTGGGTGGCCTGCACCAGGCCGGTGTCGGCGGACCAGGCCACTGCGCCCCAGTCGTTGGTTGAGGCCGAGTGGACTGTGCGCAGGGTGGTGGCGATGACGCCCATGTTCGGGTAGGCCCCCGCGACCCGTTCGATCATGGCCTTGAAGCCCTCGATGGGCAGTTCCGCGAGGTTCTCGTCGACGCCCTCGACCTCGAAGCCGAGGGCTGCGGTGAAGTCCTCCTCGTTGCCGATCATCACATCGACGTACTCGGCCAGCTCGCGGTTGACCTCCTGGGCGCGGGCCTGGCCGCCGATGGTCTGCCACAGGCTGGGGCGGTAGTTGAGGTCGTAGGAGACGGCGGTGCCGTGCTTCTTCGCGGCCTTCACCGCGGCAAGCGCGGTCTCGGCGGACTGTTCGGAGAGTGCGGCGTAGATGCCTCCGGTGTGGAGCCAGCGCACGCCCTGCTCGCCGAAGAGGCGGTCGAAGTCGATCTGGTCCGGACGCAGCTGCGAGATGGCGGTGTGGCCGCGGTCGGAGACGCCCTTGGCGCCGCGCACGCCGAAGCCGCGTTCGGTGAAGTTGAGTCCGTTGCGGATGGTGCGGCCGACGCCGTCACTCTTCGCCCAGCTGATCCATCGGGCGTCGACGCCACCGGCGAGGATGAAGCCCTCGACGAGGTGGCCCACCTCGTCGTCGACGAGCGCGGTGACCGCAGCCGTCGGCAGGCCGAACACGCGGGAGAGGCCTCGGACGACGTTGTACTCGCCGCCGCCCTCCCAGGCCGTGAAGGAGCGGGCGGTGCGGATGCGCAGGTCGCCTGGGTCGAGGCGAAGCATCACCTCACCCAGGGAGACCGCCTGGTAGCGGCACTCGTCGGCGGGACGAAGGTTGAGGGTGGCCATGTCAGGCCTCCGTTCCGAACGAGGCAACCGCGGCTGAGGCCTCGGCGCAGAGACGTCGGATGGTGTCCATATCGCCGGCGTCAACCACATTGGCGGGAACCATCCAGGAGCCGCCGACCGCAGCGACGTTGGGCAGCGCGAGGTACGTGGCGAGGTTGTCTGCCGACACACCGCCGGTGGGAATGAACCGCACCTGCTGGAACGGGGCGCCCAGCGCCTTGATGGCGGCAGGTCCGCCGTAGATGTTGGCAGGGAAGAACTTGAGGGTGGTCAGGCCCAGGTCGAGCGCGGCCATGATCTCCGACGGTGTGACCGCGCCAGGGAAGACCGGCAGGCCGTGGTGTTGGGCGCGCTGAACGACCGCTGCGCTGAAGCCAGGGCTGACGATGAACTGCGCGCCGGCGTCGACGGCCTGGTCCACCTGGGCGACACTCAGGACGGTTCCGGCACCCACCAGCAGGTCGGAGTTGACACTCATGCGTCGGATCGCTTCAGGTGCCGCCTCCGTGCGGAACGTCACCTCGGCGATCGGGATGCCTCCCGCCACCAGGGCCTCGCCGAGCGCCTCCGCGCGGTCTGCCTGGTTGATCACCACCACCGGGATGATCCGATTGTCGGCCACGTGCATGAGCCCTCCTTGGCTTGCGTGGGTTGAAGTCTCCGTTAGGATAGCGCTTTCCCTTCGATTCCTCTAGTGTGGTTCCTGCCCGCTGAGGCGGGCGCCCCGCCCCATCCTCATCGTGGAGTTCCCATGAAGTTCGACACCGGGCCCGGTCGGCTCCTGTTGGTTGACGGCGAGGTCACCGTCGCCGAATACGTCTATGAACCGACGGAGGTCCAACTCGAGTCGCCGCGTCCCTATGCGCTCCTTCGGACGCGCGCCGGCGGCGACGTCACCGCCTACCGCCCCGCCGACCATGTCTGGCACAAGGGGCTTTCGCTGGCACTCCCCGTGGTGGGGCCCCACAACTTCTGGGGTGGCCCCACCTACGTCCACGGCCGTGGCTACGTGCAGCTGCCCAACAACGGCGCGCAGGTGCACCGATCCTTCGAGATCAGCACCGACGCCGGCCCTGCCCGTCTCGTCGAACAGCTGGACTGGGTGGCGCAGGACGGCTCGCTGGTGCTGACCGAGGAGCGCCGCCTCACGGCCCGTCTCATCGATGACGTCACCTGGGCGCTGACCTGGCACAGCGCGCTGACGAACGTCTCAGGCGAGGGGCTGGGCTTCGGCTCGCCGACGTCCAAGGGCAGGGAGAACGCCGGGTATTGCGGCATCTTCTGGCGCGGCCCCGCCACCTTCACCGGCGGCGAGATCCTGGCGCCGTCTGGGCCGGCGGGAGACGCAGCTCGAGGGGAACCGGGCCCATGGCTGGCCTTCGCGGCCTCGGACCGCTCCGCCGGTGTCCTCATGCTGGACGCGGCGGAGGACCCCAACCCCTGGTTCGCCCGCAGCGAGGAGTACGCGGGGCTCAATCCGGCCCCGTTCTTCTTCACGGAGACACCGCTGCCGCAGGGCAAGACGCTCGTGCTGTCCGCAGCGCTCGTCGTCGGTACCGCGGACGTGGCCGCCCATGCCGGAGGTGTGGGTGCGGATCTCGTCGCTGAACTCCGGGCCATCGGCCCGACCCCCACCTCCGAATCTGCGACATCCGAGTGAGCCAGACCCTTCGCCCCGCTCTCTGGGCTCCCGAGGTTTCAGGCTCGACGTGAGGGTACCCCGTGGTCGGCGCGGAAGTGGCGCCAGACGTTTTCGAAGAAGTCGTCGTCGCTGGGAATGGGACGCACGTCGCGCCAGGTGAACTCCGGCACGCCCTCGCCGGACCAGTCCACCTCCTGGGTCACACCGTCGAGGGCGCCGGCATCGAGGACGAACCGGAACTCCTCAGGCAGGGCGAGGTTCTGGTCCGGCCACGGGAGGTCACCCTCGGGGTCGGTGTAGAGCACGGAGCCGCGCGACCTGCCGCCGTGGTCCAGGTAGTCCCTCATGGCGTGGAGGTAGACGTATTGGCTCGTGAGGATGTCGTGGATGAGGAACAGCCGGTTCACGCTGCGCCTCGAGGATTCGTCGATCACCATGAGCCCCTCGTAGCCATCCAGCCACCGCGTGACCTGCTCGAGCGCCGCCAGCACGGATGCGCGCGACCGCACGAGGCCGGCGTTGCGGCTCATCAGCTCGGTGACCTCGGTGATGAGGCTCCCGGTGTTGTCCTCGGCCCCCGACCGGAAGCGGTCGACGGCGTCGGCCAGCAGCCGCGTCGCCCGCTCCAGGGCCCTGATGGCCACTGCCTCGAAGCCGTCGCTGCCGGGGAGATCCGCCCGGTGCGCGGCGATGTACTGGGCAGCGCGTGTCGCGCCGACCTGGCCGGAGTTGAGCGCTGCGCCCCCGGGACGGTAGACGCCGTGGGCGCCGGCTGCCTCGCCTACAGGGAACAGCCCGTCGATGACGGAGGAGTGCCACCAGTCGTCGACGGCGATGCCTCCGTTGTTGTGCTGGGCGCACACCGCGATCTCCAGCATGTCGGTCTCCAGGTCGACGCCAGGGTTGCGGCCCAGGTAGAACCGGTACGACGGGTCGTTCATGTGGCGGAGCCGCTGGATCGGGGTCGTGCCCGCCAGGTCGGCGGCGCCGGCCCGCTCCAGGTAGACGCGGGCCTGCTCGTCGAGGAGGGCCGCGTCGAGCTCCCCAGCCGGATTGCTGCGGAAATCGAGGAAGACCCGTCGGCCACGCGTGGCAGTCTCGCGGTACACCAGCAGGTCGATGATGCTGGAGCCGTCGCGCGCCTTGCGGATGTCGAACGGCCACTGGTAGCCCTTGAGGAACACGAGGCTGGCCAGCTGGTTCGGGTCGGCGATGACGTCGGCGAGGAACTCGCGCTCGTCGCCGCCGCCGGCGTCCGTGGACACGAACCGGGGCACAACCTGCATGTAGGTCCCGGACACGTTCCAGCGCGGTTTGATCGACGCCATGCCGAACTGCCACTCGGTGAGATTGTGGCCGCGGGCGCCGTTGCGCAGCGCGGCCCCCGCGCCGCCCCACTGGCCGTGGGGGAAGACCGAGTCGGCATACATGCCGGCCGGACCACCGGTGGCCTGGACGACGTTGGTGGCGCGGATCACCAGGAACCGCGAAGTCTCCCTCGCAAGCTGCTGGACGAGGGTGCCGGTCGGCTCCGGCGCGGGGACCTCGCCGCGGTTGGTCTCGACCGGCTCCTCCTCCTGGGCCTGATTACGGGTGGCTCCGACGTCGGTGCGCAGGAACAGCGCCCCGCGGATCTCGCCGTCCTCGACCAGCAGATCGATGAGCCGGCAGTTCCCGATCACCGGGATGCCGAGCGTGCGGATGCGTGACTCGAGGGACTCCACCATCGACTTGCTCGTGAACGGCCCGACCGAGGTGGCGCGCTGACGCGGGTCGTGATCTGTCTTGTACCCCACGAACTCGCCGGAGTGGTTGGCCGGAAACGGGACCCCGGCCTCGATGAGGTGGAAGAAACACCGCGCGCTGAGGGCCGCCTCGGCCAGCGCGTTGTCACCGTCCATGGACCCGCCGCTGAACAGCGTCTCCGCCATGGAGCGCACCGAGTCCGCTTCACCGCCGGACAGGGTCAGCTTGTAGTAGGTCTGCTTGTCGGAACCGGCGTTGCGCGACGCTCCGGCGCGGATCTTGTCGGCCACCATCACCACGTCCGGCGCGCCGAAGCCGGCAAGCCTTTCTGCGGCGCAGTACCCGGCCGAACCGGTGCCGATCACCAGGCTGGTGGTGGTGATGACGGGTATGCGCTCTGCGCCGAGGCTCAGGTGGGTCAGAGTGGGAGAGGTCACGCCAGGTCCTTCAGAGTCGGGGGAGGTGCATGCCGCCGTCGACGTGGATGACGTCTCCGGTGCTGTAGGGCATGGCGCCGGAGGCGAGAGCGGCGACGGTGCTCCCCACGTCCGAGGGCTTGCCCCACCGGGGCATCGGCGCGAGGCCCTGGGCGAACAGGGCGTCGTAGCGTTCGGTGACGCCTGCGGTCATGTCGGTGGCGATGACGCCGGGACGGACCTCGTAGACGGGGATGCCCTCGGGCGCGAGCCGGGCGGCCCAGAGCCGGGTGGCCATGGAGACGCCGGCCTTGGAGAGGCAGTACTCGCCTCGGTTGATCGACACGGTCGTGGCGGAGATCGAGGAGACGTTGATGATCGTGCCCCGAACAGGGGCACCGGCCTCGAAGGACTGCGTCAGCATCTGCCGGGCGACGGCCTGGGTCAGGAAGTAGGGTCCGCGAAGGTTGATCCCCATCACCCGGTCGTAGCTGTCCGGGGTGGCCTCCAGCAGGTCGCGGCGCTCCTCCGGTGCGACGCCGGCGTTGTTGACCAGCACGTCGATGCGTCCGAAGTGGGCGAGGATGTCGGCGACCAGGCCCGCGTGGCTGTCCAGGTCGTCGACGCGGCCCTGGAAGTACGCCGCGCTGTCCCGCCCGCCGAGCCCGTCGATGAGGCCGCCGGGTTCGGGACGGGTGGCGACCACTGCCACGCGGAAGTCCTGGGTGATGAGGGCCTGGGAAATGCCGAGGCCGATGCCCCTGCTGCCTCCCGTGACCACGGCGACACGATTCATGACCGCCATTCTTCCTGGAATCCGCCAGCTTGGCAAGCGTTTTCCCGCAATCGCGGCGGTGATCTACCAGTCGCCCCTTGCGGTAAGGACGGCGACATGTCAGGATTGGAGGAAAGCGTTTACCCAATGATGTCCAGACGCATAGAGAACAGGAACTGAGAGTGACGACGACTTTGAAGCCTCTGCCCGCCGAGACGGTGCAGGGACCCTCCCCCGTGCGCGAGATCGGCATCATCATGAACGGCGTCTCCGGCCGCATGGGCTACCGGCAGCACCTGGTGCGGTCGATCCTTGCCATCCGCGACCAGGGCGGAATCGAGATGCCGGACGGTTCCCGCGTCACGGTCCGGCCCATGCTCGTCGGGCGCAGCGAGTCCAAGCTCGCCGAGCTCGCAGCCAGGCACGGCATCGAGGACTACACCACCGACCTGGACGCGGCCCTGGCGGATCCGCGGTGGGAGATCTACTCGGACTTCCTGGTCACCAAGGCCCGCGGCGCAGCGCTCCGAAAGGCCATCGCCGCCGGGAAGACCATCTACACGGAGAAGCCCACGGCGGAGACCGCCGAGGAGGCCTTTGAACTGGCGAGGCTGGCCGTGGCCGCAGGCGTGAAGACCGGGGTGGTGCATGACAAGCTGTACCTGCCCGGCCTGCAGAAGCTCAAGCTCCTCATCGACTCCGGCTTCTTCGGCCGTATCCTCTCCGTGCGCGGGGAGTTCGGGTACTGGGTCTTCGAGGGCGACTGGCAGCCCGCTCAGCGCCCCAGCTGGAACTACCGGACCGAGGACGGCGGCGGCATCATCGTCGACATGTTCCCGCACTGGAATTACGTGCTGGAGAACCTCTTCGGTGAGGTCAAGAGCGTCTACACCCAGGCGTCGATCCACATCGCCGACCGTTGGGACGAGCACGGCGAGCACTACACGGCCACCGCCGAGGACGCGGCCTACGGCGTGTTCGAGCTGGAGGGCGGCGTCGTCGCCCAGATCAACTCCAGCTGGACCGTCCGGGTGAACCGCGACGAGCTGGTCGAGTTCCACGTCGACGGCACCCACGGCTCCGCCGTCGTCGGTCTCTTCGGTGCGAAGATGCAGCACCGCAACGCCACGCCGAAGCCGGTGTGGAACCCCGACCTGGCCGACGCGCACGACTACGCCGCGGACTGGGCCGAGGTGCCGACCAACGAGATCTTCACCAATGGCTTCCGCCAGCAGTGGGAGGAGTTCCTCACCAGCTACGTGGAGGGCACCGAGTACCCGTTCGACCTGCTGGCCGGCGCGCGCGGCGTGCGGTTGGCGGAGGCGGCGCTGCGCTCCGGTCGCGAGGGTCGCAAGGTCGTCCTCGACGAATCGCCGCTGGGCTGATCCGTGACCGCCGCGCACCCCCGCCTCTCGATCAACCAGGCCACCATCAAGCACGCCACTCTGCGTGACGCGCTGACCGTTACCGCCGGGTCCGGCATGCAGTCCATCGGCCTGTGGCGGGAGCCCGTGGCCGACGTCGGGCTGGCTGAGGCGGCCTCCATGCTGGCCGACTCCGGGTTGCGGATGTCGTCGTACTGCCGCGCGGGCTTCTTCACCGCGGTCTCCCGGCCCGAGCGGCGCGCGTCCCTGGACGACAACCGTCGCGCCATCGAGGAGACGGCAGCGCTCGCAGCGGCCGGGGCGCCGGGCTCGCGGGCAGTCCTCGTGCTCGTCGCGGGCGGGTTACCCGAGGGCTCGCGGGACCTCATCGGCGCGCGGGCCCGCGTGCGTGAGGCGCTCGAGGAACTCGCTCCCGACGCTGCGGCTGCCGGAGTGACGCTGGCCGTCGAGCCCCTGCATCCGATGTACGCGGCGGACCGCGCCGTCGTCTCGACGCTCGGGCAGTCCCTTGACCTGGTCGACGGGCTGTCGCCGCAGGTCGCCGGGGTGACGGTGGACACCTTCCACATCTGGTGGGACCCCGAGGTGCTCCCGCAGATCGAACGCGCCGGACGCGAGGGCCGGATCGCCGCCTATCAGGTGTGTGACTGGCGGGCGCCGCTGGAGGCCGACGTGCTGTTGTCCCGGCATCAGCCGGGGGCCGGCGTCATCGACTTCGAGACGCTGACCAGAGCCGTCGAGGCCACCGGATACGACGGCGACGTCGAGGTGGAGATCTTCAACGCTGCCATCTGGGGCACGGACTTCGAGGTCGTGGCACGCGACACGGTCGACTCGTTCGGCCGGTGGGTCGCCCCCCATCTGCAGCCCTAGACTCATGACTGTGAAGCCAGAGCAGCGCCGCTACGGTACGGCCACCCTCGTCGACGTCGCGCAGGCGGCCGGCGTCTCGCTGGCGACGGCGTCGCGGGTCCTGAACGGATCGACGCGGAAGGTCGCGGAGTCCTACCGCGAGCGCGTCCGGGAGGCGGCGGACAAGCTGGGCTACAGCGTCAACGTCTCCGCCCAGGCCGTCGCCAGTGGGGCCTCCGCCCTGATCGCGCTGCTGGTGGCTGACATCGCGGACCCGTACTTCGCCCAGGTCGCGGCCGGAGTCGCGCGCGGGGCGGACGAGGCGGGGTTCCTGGTCACCATCGCGACGACGGGGCGCGACCCGCAACGCGAGGCGGCGTTGCTACGCGTGCTGCGCGGCCAGCGGCCCCGAGGGGTGATCTTGGCGGCCTCGCGCATGGCGGTTCCCTTCGAGCCGGTGCAGCTGGAGGTGGACGCCATCCACGGCATGGGTGGCCGCGTCATCGCTCTCGGCCCCGGTGCCGCGGAGCTGCGCTCGGTGCTGATCGACAACTGGGGTGGCGCGCGGCAGCTCGGGCTGGCCCTCGCGGGGCGCGGCTACCGGCGCGCCGTGGTGCTGGCCGCGCCGCGCGGGCTGCTGACGACGGATCAGCGTCAGGCCGGCTTCACCGACGGGTTCACCGCCGGGGGAGGGCGCGTCGATCAGGTGTTCCGTGCCCCCTTCACGCGGGAGGGCGGCGCGCAGGCGATGCGCGAGGCGCTGGCCTCCGGGCTGGAACCCGGGACGCTGGTGTTCGCGCTGAGCGACGCGGTGGCGCTGGGCGCGGTCCGCGAGTTGCGCGACGAGGGCCGCGAGCTGGGCACGGACATCGCCATGGCCGGCTTCGACGACATTCCCGCATCCAGTGACCTCACGCCGCCGCTCACGTCGGTCCACATCCCCCTGGAGGAGGTGGGCTACCAGGCGGTCCGGGCGGCGATCGACCCGGACTGGGTCCCCTCGCCCCTCGCGCTGGAAGTCCACCTCCGCGACAGCACCCCGCCGGTCGCCGCAGACTGACCCCCTCCCAATCCCTGACGCGGGCTCCGTCCGTGCCCCCGGCTCAACCAGCCGACAGGGTTGCTGTTTCTCAGGCGGCTGGGGAGCGCAGGTTGACGTGGAGCGCGACCACGTCCATCGGCGGCATGTCGACCGTCACCTCCCCGTCGGCCACCACGAACGGGCCGTCCTCGCAACGATCCGCCATGGTGGGCGGTGAAGGCGAGGCGGCCGCGTCGCAGTAGGCGCCGTCGGGCAGGTTCGTGGTCAGGGTAGCCGTGACGGGCGTGCTGGTGTCATTGATCGCGATGAGGCCGCGGTCGCCTCGATCGAAGGCCACCGCGTAGCCCTCCTTCCACACGTTCTCGACGGGGGTGTCGCCCACCACCGCGACCCACTCAGCCAACCCCGCGACATCCCGGTGCTGGCACAACCACGCGCCATCCTCCGGATCCTCCGACGGCTCCGCGCACGCCACGTCGTCGACCCGGCCGTCCGTCTGCGGCGCCCCGGCGTCGCGGTCCGAGAAGGAGTAGCCGGAATAGACGACAGGGGTGCCGTAGTCGATGCCGAGGAGCAGAGCGGTGGCCACCCGGAACTGGTCCCCGTCCTTGGGCGTGAGTGTCTGCCCGTTGCGCTCGGTGTCGTGGTTGGTGACGAACGTGAACGCCTGCTCCGACGGGACCTCCCCGTCGCGCATATCCAAGGCGCGCGAGACAGCGCCGCCGGGCACCACGCCGGAGATGTCCTTGGCCACCTGGAACGCGAAGACGGCGCCGGCGTCGAGGTAGTCCTCCGGCTGGATCGGCTCGCCGCCCCCGCGGATGACCTCGGAGATGATCAGCGGCTCGCCGTCAAGCCTCCCGACGATGGCCTCCACATCGGTCGTGGACATGTGCTTGGCCGCGTCGATCCGGAAGCCTGCCACGCCTAAGGCGGTGAGGTCGTCGAGGTAGGCCGCGATCGTGTCGCGGACCTTCTCGCTGCCGGTGTCCAGGTCTGCGAGGTTGACCAGCTCGCACTCCTGCACCTGCTGCTGGTCCGAGTAGTTCTCGATGTCGCCTGAGACCGTCATGGGGCAGTCGTGGAAGTCCTCCTCCGAGTACAGCCCCGGGTAGTCGTAGTGCGTGAAGTCCGTGCCCGCGACACCAGTGCCCCCGTCGATCCCCGCCATGTGGTTGATCACGGCGTCGGCGATCACGTCCACGCCGGCCTCCCCGCACGCGGTGACCATCTCGGCGAACTCCTCGCGCGTGCCCAGCTTGGACTCGAGCTGGTAGCTGACCGGCTGGTAGGAGGTCCACCACTGCTCGCCCTCGATGTGCTCCTGGGCGGGGGAGAGCAGCACGAAGCCGAATTGGTGTGGGCCGAGCACGTCTGTGCACTCCTTGGCCACCGACCGCCACGGCCATTGGAAGAGCTGGACCCCGACGGTGGGGGTGGCCTCGACGGCGGGCTCGGGGGTCGCGGTGCAGGCGCCGAGGGCGGCGGCGCCGATGAGCAGGACCGGGGTGAGGACGCGTCGTCGCATGTCGGCCAGCGTAGGCGGTCGCGGGGATCGGGCGCCCCGTTCTGGCGTCGAACCTAGACTGGCCGCATGAGCAAGCTCGGCATGATCCTCAAGACCACGGGCGCCGCGGTCGCCACGACGGTGACGCTGGTGTCGGCGCTGCGCGAGAATCCGCAGATCGCCAAGAGCCTGGACAATCTGGTGGGCAAGCTGCAGTCGGCCACCGACCCGAACAACGCGAAGCTCCGCTTCGACGCCAAGATGGCGGCCATCGACACGGCCGCGGACGCCGTCGAGAGGGCGTTCCCCGAGGCCAAGGAGCCGCAGGGGTGGCGCCGGCACGCGCAGGCGCTGCGGGTGCGGGGCGAGCTGGCGTGGGGCGCCAACACGGGCGGAGTGCGCCGTAAGGCCATGAAGTCGCTGAACGCGGAGACGGCGGAGCTGCTCGAGCAGATCAACGTCCGGCTGGCCCAGCTGCAGAAGCAGCTCCCGCCTGAGGGCCCCCGCGCCAGCTGACCCCCGCGACCCGATACACCACCGACGGCCTGGAGCTAGCCCCGGGGGGTGCTTTGAGCCGATGGATGGGTTCGCGGGATGGGTCCCGCTCAGCCTGAGCGTGGTCATCTCCGCGAACCCATCCATCGGCTCAAACCCCCACCCGCCCCAAGCGCGGACCCCACTCCACCCCGGGCACACGCAGGCCCCGGTCCGTCAGGAGCGGACCGGGGCCTGCGTGGTGTGATCCCGGGGGTCAGGCCAGGACGCGGGGAGGATCAGGCGGGGGCGATGAGGAAGTCGCGCACCAGGGCGTCGAGATCGCAGTCAGCGCCCAGGAACTGGCGCAGCGTCTTGCGGGTGGGGCCGAAGGTCTCGAACTCCTCGATGGACAGGCCGTCCTCCTCGTAGGCGCGGTTGAAGTCCTCGATGCGCCGCAGCGACGCGATGATCTTCGGGTCCACCGGCACGTCGATGCGGCTCTCGGCCACGTAGTCGGAGTTGTTGATCCGCTTGGCCCACTTGAACGGCGGGGAAACCACCAGGTCACCGCCCACGAGCTCGCTGTACTGCAGCACGTTGCGGAACGCGGCCGACAGGACGCGCGACCGGAAGCCGCGCTCCTGGAAGATCTGGTAGGCCTTCTTGATGGCCGCGACGCCGGCCCACTCCATGTGGCCGGGGTCGATGAAGAGCTGGGTGCGCTCGGCTTCGGCCTTCATCCAGTCGTCGAGGCGACCCACCATGAGCGTGACCACGGGCCACATCTGGTCGATCGGCTTACCCTCCGCGACGCGCCGCTGCAGGCCCCGCTCGATCGCCTCGCCGGAGCGGACGACCTGGGCGACGGTGAACGACACGGTCACGTTCATGACGACGCCGCGGTAGGTGGCCTCCTCGATGGCCTCGATTCCCACCTTCGTGGCGGGAATCTTCACGATGATGTTGGGCGCCAGGTTGTGGAACTCCTCAGCCTGGTCGGCGAGGGCCTTGGCGTCGCGGTGGTGGCGGGGATCCGTCTGCACGGAGAGCCGGCCGTTGCGCCCCTTCGACTCCTCGAAGATCGGCAGCAGCAACTCGGCAGCCTCGATGGACATGTCCTTGATGGCCTGCCAGCCGATCTCAGACTCGCCCCACGTGGGGTGGGCGGCCGCGATGGCCTGGATCCGGGGGCCCCAGATGTCCTTGCGCTGCTTGATGGTGGTGTACCCGATCACGGGGTTGCAGGTGGCTCCGACGCCGCCGTAGGAGATGGACTGGCGCAGCTCCTCGAGGTCTGCCGAGTCGTTCCACAGGGCGGTAGGCGTAGTCCGGGCCGCGGTCAGGAGCGGTCCCTCGGTGTACTCGATGGTCATCGACATTTCCTTCTTGACGGTGGTGCGGTCTCGACGATGAGGCCTTGCACCCATTGGACACCCAATCGCTTTGTCCTGTCAAGCGTATGTCAGAACAAATATTGGGGCAAGTGCTGATCGGCGGACGACGCCCACGGTGCGGGATCGGCGGTCATGCCAGGACGGTCTGGTCGTAGGAGTACATGGAGGCCCGGTACACGTGCATGCCGAACTCCACGGCGCGGTGCTGCTCGTCGTAGGCGGTGCGCTGCATGGTGAGCAGAGCCGCCCCCGTCGGCTCGTTCAGCAGGCGCCCCTCGTCGGCCGTGGCCAGGCGCGCGCTGATCTGCTGCACGCCGACGGCCACCTTGACCCCCCTGGTGCGCAACAGCGCGTAGAGCCCGCCCGTCTCCAGTTCGTCCCTGGTGGGGGCGATGCCGGCGGGAAGCCAGTTGGTCAGGATGGCCAGGGGCTCATCGCGCAGCATTCGGAGCCGACGCATGCGGACCACCTCCGAGCCGACGGGGACGGTGAGCGCCGCCGCGACCCCGGGTGCCGCCTCCTCGATCGCCCACTCCAGCACGGTGGTGCGGGGGTCGACCCCGGACTTCTCAAGGTCGTCGTTGAGGGAGCTGAGCGCCATGGGGCGGTGCACCCGGGTGGGCGTGACCATCGTGCCGGCGCCGCGTCGCCGGACGATCAGCCCCTTGTTGGTCAGCGTCTCCATGGCGCGGCGGGCCGTGGGCCGCGACACCTTGAGCCGCTCGGCCATGGATACCTCGTCCTCGAGGCGTGTGCCGGGCTCGATCTCGCCGTTCTCGATCAGCCGGGTCAGCGGTTCCGCGATCTGGGCGTGGAGCGGCGTGGAGCTGGCGCGGTCGATCTCGATCTGCGCGATGTAGGGGGCACTTGGCGGCATGGTTCATCTCACGTTCTATTGAATGCAGTCTAGAGGCATTGTCAGGTCTTGGCGAGGACTTTGTCAGGATGAATTCCCGATGCCGGGTCCGGCAGGGCGTCGCCGAGCAGATTGTTCGTTTGTCTTGACAAATGACGAAGGGTCGTTACGATGGGAGGGCACCACCTCGAAGAAGCGGGTTATTGATGGGACTTTTCGGCACACGCACGGTCGATGTGCTGACCATGGGGCGTATCGGCGTGGACATCTATCCTCACCAGCACGGGGTCGGCCTTGAAGACGTGACGTCCTTCGGCAAATTCCTCGGCGGCAGCGCCACCAACGTCGCCGTCGCCGCCGCGCGCCTCCGTCGCTCGGCCGCCGTGGTCACGGCCGTCGGCGACGACCCCTTCGGCCGGTTCTGCCGCGCCGAGATGGGCCACCTCGGGGTGTTCGACGATTACGTCAAGGTCGACGGCGACCTCAACACGCCGGTCACCTTCTGCGAGATCTTTCCCCCGGACAACTTCCCCCTCTACTTCTACCGCCGCCCCACGGCGCCGGACCTGCGCCTCCGGCCGGAGGACCTGCCCTTCGACGCCATCGTCCAGGCCAAGGTGTTCTGGGTCACCGCGACCGGGCTGAGTCGCGAGCCCAGCCGGTCCACCCACATCGCCGCCCTGAAGGCCCGCGGGCGCCGGCCGTTCACCATCCTGGATCTCGACTACCGCGAGCAGTTCTGGTCCTCGCCAGAGGCTGCGCGTGAGGCGATCGCCGAGGCGCTGCCCTTTGTCGACATCGTCGTGGGCAACGCGGCCGAGTGTCTCGTCGCAGTCGGGGAATCCGACCCGGAGCGGGCCGCCGAGGCGCTGCTGGCGCGCGGAGTGGACCTGGCAGTGGTCAAGCGCGGCCCCGACGGCGTGCTCGCGATGGATGCCGATCGCGTGATCGAGGTCGAGGGCACTCCCATCGACGTGGTCAACGGCCTCGGCGCCGGCGACGCGTTCGGCGGCGCGCTGTGCTTCGGACTCATCAAGGAGTGGCCGCTCGTCGACACGCTCGTGGCCGCCTCGGCCGCCGGCGCCCTCGTCGCCACCCGCCTCGAATGCTCGACGGCGATGCCGAGCGAGCCCGAGCTCCTCGCGGCCGTGCGCCGCAACCCAGTCGCCACCAAGACCCGCCACCGCGTCAAGGAGAACTCATGACCGACCTCGTCCTGCCAGCCGGCTCCACCGCGTCGCCGCCCCTCTCCGTCGAGGTGAGCCCCGAATCGGCCGGGTGGGGATACTCCGGCCTCAGGATCGCGGTGCTGGGCGCCGGCGAGTCCTACGCGCTGTCCACCGGTGAGGCCGAGTATCTCGTCCTGCCGCTGGAGGGCGCCGCGACGCTCGCCGTCGGCGGGGCCACCTTCCAGCTCAAGGGTCGCTCGACCGTCTTCGGCGAGGTCACCGACTACCTCTACCTCCCCCGGGGCGCCGAGGCCACCATCACCTCCGTCGGCGGCGGCCGCTACGCGCTGCCCAGCGCCGTCGCCGACGCCACGCTCGACGTGCGCTACTGCCCGGCCGACGAGGCCGTCGTCGGCCTGCGGGGCGCGGGCACGATGTCGCGGCAGGTCACCAACTACGCGCTCAACAACACGCTGCAGACCAGCCGCCTGCTGGTGTGCGAGGTCATCACCCCCGGCGGCAACTGGTCCAGCTACCCCCCGCACAAGCACGACGAGACCACCGGCACCGAGCGCGAGCTCGAGGAGATCTACTACTTCGAGATCAAGGCCGACGAGCACGGCCCCGGCATGGCCTTCCACTCCACCTACGGCACGCCCGAGCGGCCCATCGACGTCGCGCTGCGGGTCAACAGCGGCGACACCGCACTGGTTCCGCACGGCTGGCACGGCCCGTGTGTCGCGGCACCGGGCTACGACCTGTATTACCTCAACGTGATGGCCGGCCCCGGTGGACCCGAGTGGTTGTCCGTGGACGACCCCTGCTACGGCTGGCTCCGCCAGACTTGGGACGACACAGACGTCGATCCCCGCCTCCCCTACGTACCCACCCGGCTCGACGCCTGAGAAAGCGAGTTACCCTCACATGACCACCATCCGCCTTTCGGTTGCGCAAGCCATCGTCCGGTACCTCGCGCACCAGTACACCGAGCGCGACGGCGTGGAGCAGCGCTTCATTCCTGGCATGTTCGGCATCTTCGGCCACGGCAACGTCGCCGGCATCGGCCAGGCCCTCCTGCAGCACGAGGTTGACCCCGCCTTCGACGAGCCCTTCGAGTACTGGATGGGCCGCAACGAGCAGGGCATGGTCCACGTGGCCGCCGCCTTCGCCAAGCAGACCGAGCGCCTGCAGACCCTCGCGGTCACGTCCTCGATCGGCCCCGGCGCCCTCAACATGGTCACCGGCGCCGCGCTGGCCACCACCAACCGCGTGCCCGTGCTGCTGTTCCCCTCGGACATCTTCGCCAACCGCATGCCGGACCCGGTGCTGCAGCAGGTGGAGGACCCCACTAACCCCGACGTGAGCGCCAACGACGCCTTCCGTCCGGTGTCGAAGTTCTGGGACCGGGTCAACCGCCCGGAGCAGCTCATGGTCTCCCTGCCGCGCGCCATGCGCGTGCTGACGGATCCGGCCGACACCGGCGCCGCCGTCGTCTGCATGCCCGAGGACGTCCAGGCCGAGGTCTACGACTGGCCCGAGGAGTTCTTCGCCAGGAAGGTGTGGCACATCGACCGCCGCGTCCCGGACCGCGCCGCCCTCGCCCGCGCCGTCGAGGCCATCCGCGCCGCCAAGCGCCCCCTCATCATCTCCGGCGGCGGCACCATCTACTCCGGTGCCACCGAGGAACTGCGCGCCTTCGCCACCGCCACCGGCATCCCGGTGGCCGACACGCAGGCCGGCAAGGGCGGCATCAACTGGGACCACGAGCGCGCCGTCGGCGGCGTGGGCTCCACCGGAGCCGGCTCGGCCAACGCGATCGCCGTCGAGGCGGACCTCATCATCGGCATCGGCACCCGCTACTCCGACTTCACCACCGGCTCGCAGACCCAGTTCAAGAACCCGGACGTCAGGTTCCTCAACATCAACGTCGGCTCCTTCGACGCGGCCAAGCAGGGCGCCCAGATGCTCGTGGCCGACGCCCGCGAGGCGCTGACCGCGCTCACCGAGGCACTCTCCGACTACCGCGTCGAGGATGCGTACTCCCAGAAGATCGCCGACGAGCGCGCCGCCTGGGCCGAGGCCACCGAGACGTGCTACCACCTGGGCCACGGACCGCTCCCGGCGCAGACCGAGGTGTTCGGCGCCCTCAACGAGATGATGGGCGACGACGACATCGTCATCAACGCCGCCGGCTCCATGCCTGGAGACCTGCAGTCCCTGTGGCGGGCCCGCACCCCCGGGCAGTACCACGTCGAATACGCCTTCTCGACCATGGGCTACGAGATCCCCGCGGCACTCGGCTGCAAGATGGCGTCCCCGGAGTCGGAGGTGGTGGCCATCGTCGGTGACGGCACGTACCAGATGCTGCCGATGGAGATCGCCACCATCATCCAGGAGCGCGCGAAGGTGATCTTCGTGCTGCTGCAGAACCACGGCTACGCGTCCATCGGCGGGCTGTCTGAGTCCCGCGGCTCGCAGCGGTTCGGAACCAAGTACCGCATGCGTTCCGCCGACGGCGGACGCAGCGACGAGCTGATCCCCGTCGACATCGCCGGCAACGCCCGCACCTGGGGCCTCGACGTCCTGGAGGTCCGCACCATCGCGGACTTCCGTGAGGCCTACGCCACCGCCGTCGCCTCCGACAAGGCGACCATGATCTACATCGAGACCGACCTTTACGGGCCCAACCCGCCCGGCACCAGCTGGTGGGACGTGCCCGTCACGGCCGCCTCGACGCTCGAATCCACCCAGAAGGCCTACGAGGAGTACGCGGAGGCCGTCAAGGCCCAGCGTCGCTTCTTCTGATCCCGCACCCCCGAGAGGAAACTGATATGTCCATCACCATGCCCCATTGGATCGACGGCGCCGAGTACTTCGAGGAGGGTGTCGAGGTCCTGCCCATCGACAATCCCGCCACCGGCGAGGTCATCGGCGGAGTCGCCGAGGCCAGCATCGAACTCATCGACCGCGCCATCGCGTCAGCCCGCACCGCCCAGAAGGCCTGGGGCCGGGCGTCGCTGGCCAAGCGCACCCGCGTCATGTTCAACTTCCGCCAGCTGCTCATCGAGCGCCAGGACGACCTCGCCGACGTCATTGTCCGTGAGGGTGGCAAGACCCGTGGCGACGCGCTCGGCGAGATCGCCCGCGGCCTGGAGATCGTGGAATTCGCCTGCGGCATCCAGAACGCGCTCAAGGGAGACCACACCATCGAGGCCGCCACCGGCGTCGACGTGCACACCATCCGCCAGGCCGTCGGTGTCGTCGGCGCCATCGTGCCCTTCAACTTCCCCATGATGGTGCCCATGTGGATGCACCCGATGGCGCTGGCCACCGGCAACGCCGTCATCCTCAAGCCGGCCACGCCCGTGCCCTCCGTGTCGCTCATGGTGGCCAAGCTGTACCAGGAGGCGGGCCTGCCCGACGGCCTGTTCCAGGTGGTGTGCGGCGACAAGCAGGTGGTCTCCCACATCCTTGACCACCCCGGCATCGATGCCGTCTCCTTCGTCGGCTCGACGCCCGTGGCCAAGATCGTGGCTGAGCGCTGCGCTGCCTCCGGCAAGCGGTTCCAGGCCCTCGGCGGCGCCAACAACCACGCCATCGTGATGCCCGACGCCAACCTGGACTTCGCGGCCCAGCACATTGTCTCCGGCGCCTTCGGCGCGGCCGGTCAGCGCTGCATGGCCCTGCCTGTCGTCGTGGCCGTGGGTGAGGCGCACGACGCCCTCATCGAGAAGGTCAAGGCCCGCGCCGAGGTCCTCAAGGTGGGCCCGGGCTCGGACCCGAAGAACGAGCTCGGCCCGGTCATCTCGTCGAAGTCCCGCGAGCGGATCCTGTCCTGGATCAACGACGCCGAAGCCAAGGGTGCCAACGTGGTGCTCGACGGTCGCGGCTTCAGCTCCGAGGTCGAGGGCACCGCGAACGGCAACTGGGTGGGCCCCACCATCGTGGACAACGTCCCGCTCGAGACGCAGCTGTACTGCGAGGAGGTCTTCGGGCCGGTGCTGGTGGTGGTGAAGACCGACACCTACGAGGAGGCCATCGAGATCGTCAACTCGAGCGCGTTCGGCAACGGCTCGGCGATCTTCACGGAGAACGGCCAGGTGGCCCGCCAGTTCCAGCTCGACGTCAACGCGGGCATGGTGGGCGTCAACGTGCCCATCCCGGTTCCGGTCGGCTACTACTCGTTCGGCGGCTGGAAGAACTCGCTGCTGGGCGATCACAAGATCCACGGCCAGGAGGGCGTGAACTTCTACACCCGCACCAAGGTGATCACGACGCGGTGGGCCGGTTCCGGCAGCCACGGCAAGATCGGCCTGGACTTCGTCGCCACCAAGTAAGGCCGGCAACGGCACAACACACCCTGAGCACCGTCCGGGGCTGATCCCGGGGTGGGCACCGCTGCCCACCCCGGACCGTCCGGACGGGCTCGTCACCATGGCGCGAAGCGCCAGGAAGGAACTCGTCATGGCCAAGCGCATCGGCGTCGGCGTCATCTCACTCGGCTGGATGGGCCGGCTGCACACCCGCAGCTACAAGGCACTCGCCGAGCGCTATCCCGAGCTCGGGCTCGCCTGCGACCTGGTTGCCGCGTGCGACCCGGTGGAGGCGACGCGTGACTGGGCTGTGGACGTGGCCGGCTTCCGCCGCGCCTACGCCGACTACCAGGATCTCCTCGCCGATCCCGAGGTGGACGTGGTCTCCATCTGCGCGCCCAACTTCCTGCACCACGAGATCGCGCTGGCCGCCGCCGCGGCCGGCAAGCCGTTCTGGATCGAGAAGCCCATGGGCGTCAGCGCGACGGAGTCGCGTGAGATCGCCCAGGCCGCCGCCGGCGCCGGGCTGGCCACCGCCGTCGGCTTCAACTACCGGCACGTGCCGGCCATCCAGTACGCGCGCCAGTTGATCCGCGAGGGGAAGCTGGGGCGGGTGACGAACTGCCGCGTGTGGTTCATCGCCGACTACGCCTCCAGCCCCGACGGCCCGCTCACGTGGCGCTACGACCGGGCTCGGGCGGGCGCCGGCATCGTCGGGGATCTGCTCTCGCACGGCGCTGACCTGGCCCAGTATCTGGTGGGACGCATCTCGTCGGTCTCGGCGATGACGGACACGTTCATCAAGGAACGGCCCATCCCGATCGGCTCCGGCGGCGTCGGCCACTCGGGCTACACCGTCGGCGAGGAGAAGGGGCCGGTGGGCAACGAGGACTGGGTGGCCGTGCTGACCCGGTTCGACGGCGGCGTCGTGGGGGTCCTGGAGGCCAGCCGGGTGTCCGTGGGGCCGCGGGCCGAGTACATCGTCGAGGTCTACGGCACGGAGGGGTCGGTGCGCTGGAACTTCGAGTCGCTGAACCACCTCGACGTGTGTGCGGGTCGCGGCGAGGGCCCTGTCCAGGGCTACACCAGGGTCATGGCCGGCCCCGGCATGCCGGACTTCGACCGGTTCCAGCCCGGCGCGGGCACCTCGATGGGCTTCGACGACCTGAAGGCCGTCGAGGCAGCGAAGTTCCTCATCTCCGTGACGACGGGGGAGCAGGTCGCCCCCTCGGCCGGCGATGGCTGGGCCGCGGCCGAGATCGACGAGGCGGTCGTGGCCTCGGCCGCAGACGGGCAGTGGCACGACGTGCCGACGGTCGAGGCGGTCACCACCTTCGGCCGCTGACCCCTCCCGATTCCGCCCGCGTGGAAACCCCGACGTGGGCGCTCGGTGGTCTGGTGCGGTGAGCCGTGCGTCGAGGCCCGGGCGGCCGTTGTCCAAGGTCTCGCGCCTTGCCGCGGGCCCGTCTGCGGTTGGGTGTGGAGTCCGCCCGGGTCTCGTCTCCCGTCTCCCCGCACTGGTCTGCCTGTGGCGTGGTTGGGTCCGGGTTCTGCAACTTGCGATCAGGAGGGCGGTATCTGCGTATATGCACAGATACCGCCCTCCTGATCGCAAGTTGCAGACCGATGTGGGCGACTCGGCTGGCGTGCGTCTCAGGGAGCCGGTCGGGGAGTTCCCTGGGGCGCGTGAGAGACGGGAGCCCTACGCTCAGAGCTATGAAGCTCTTCCTCCGCCTGCTCGCCACGGCCGTTGCGACCGCCATCGCCGTGTGGCTTCTCCCCGGCATCACGCTGACCGCCGACACCACGGTCAACCAGGCCCTGACGCTCCTGGGGGTGGCTGTCATCCTCGGCGTGGTGAACGCCGTCGTGAGGCCCTTCGCGGCGGTTCTCGGCACGTGCCTCATCGTGCTGACATTCGGACTCTTCCTGCTCGTGATCAACGCGCTGATGCTGATGCTGACGTCCTGGGTGGCCGGGCAGGTGGGCTTGGGATTCCACGTCGACGGCTTCTGGACCGCCCTCATCGGGTCCTTCATCATCTCCGTCGTGTCGGCTGTCGTGAGCTCTGCGCTCGGTGCAAACGATTCCACAAAGAGGCGCATGTAAGAACAAATAAATGTCGCGACAAACTGGCACCCCGGTAGTGACAGGGCGACAGGCGTAGTCCATACTGTGAATGTCCACACAAATTCACTGAGGAGTCATCATGGACATTCCTGCAACGATGCGCGCCGCGGTCCTCCGGGCTCCCGGTGAACCGCTCTCGATCGAGACCATCCCGACCCCCCGCCCGCGCGCCAACGAGGTCCTGCTCAAGGTGGCGGCCTGCGGCCTGTGTCACTCGGACCTCCACGTCCTCGGCGGCGCCATCGCGTTCCCCACCCCCTGCGTCCTCGGCCATGAGGTGTCGGGCGCCATCGTCGAGCTCGGCCCCGGCATGCTCACCGGCGAACTCCAGGTCGGTCAGAATGTGGCCGGCGCCTTCCTGATGCCCTGCGGCCAGTGCAAGGCCTGCCGCGCCGGCCGCGACGACCTCTGCTACCCGTTCTTCCAGCTCAACCGGCTCAAGGGCGTCCTGTACGACGGCGAGACCCGGCTCTCGGACATGGACGGCAACCCCATCTGGATGTACTCCATGGGCGGCCTGGCGGAGTACTGCGTGGTTCCTGCAACCTCCGTGACGCCTATTCCCGACAACCTCTCGCCGAAGAACACGGCCATCCTCGGCTGCGCGGCCATGACTGCCTACGGCGCCGTACGGCGCGGTGCGGACCTGCGGTTCGGTGAGACCGTCGCCGTCGTCGCCACCGGTGGTGTGGGCTCCATGATCCTCAAGTTCGCCAAGGTCATGGGCGCCCGTCAGGTCATCGCGCTCGATGTCGACGACGACAAGCTCGCGGCGGCCAAGGTCATGGGCGCCACGCACACGGTCAACCTCAAGAACACCGACGCGCGGGAGGCCGTGATGGAGATCACCGACGGCTACGGCGTCGACGTGGCGTTCGAGGCGCTGGGCCGCCCCCAGACCTGGAATACCGCGCTGGACATCCTGTCCGACGGCGGCCGCATGGTTCCGATCGGCCTGGGCGCCGGAGTGCAGTCGGCCGAGGTGCAGATCAACCGCACCGTGCGCCGCAGCCAGTCCATCATCGGCTCCTACGGAGCGCGTACCCGCGTGGACCTCCCGGCGGTGGTGGACATGGCGGCGCGGGGCCTCATCGAGGTCGACGACGTGGTCAACCAGGTCTTCAGCCTCGGCGACGTCAACCTCGGCTACCAGCGCCTGCGCGAGGGCACCATGTCGGGTCGCGGCATCGTCGACATGAGCCTCTGACCCCTGGGGCGTGCGAAGGGGGCGGTCACCATCGCGGTGACCGCCCCCTTTCGTGTGCGGAACTAGGCGAGGGCCTTGAGCGCCTCGAACGACTTGGCAGCGTTGTTGATCGGACCCCCGTCGGCCGGGGGCTCCTCGTCGAGCATGATGTCCTGCTCGAGCACCCAATAGCCGTCGAAGCCGGCGTCGTCGAGGAGGCGCACGATGGTGGCGAAGTCGATGTCGCCCTCACCGATGGGGACGAACATGCCGCCCTTGATGCCCTCGGACCAGTTGATCTCGCCGGGAAGCAGCTTGGCCGCCATGTCCATGCGCACGTCCTTGGCGTGGACGATGCCCACCCGGTCCGCGTACTTGCGCACGAGCGCGACGACGTCGGCGCCGCCGCAGGCGAGGTGGCCGGTGTCGAGGCAGAGGCCGACAGTGGAGTTGTCGAGGACGCGCTCCACCTCGTCGACGTTCTGCACCATGGTGCCCCAGTGCGGATGCAGGACGGCGGTGACGCCCTTGGCCTTGCAGACGTCGCTGATCCGGCTGAGGTTGGTAAACAGCGTCTGCCAGCCCTCCTCGTCGAGTTCGGGGCGGGCGTCATAGCCGTCCTGGCCGGAGTCGGCCGCCAGGACGAGGAACTCGCCGCCCGCGATTTCGAAGGCGCGCAGTTCGGCCTCGACCATCGGGATGGGGTCGAAGTCGGGATCGTGCATGACGGCCAGGAAGAACGCGCCGACAGGCTTGAGGCCGAACTCGGACACGACGGCGGCGCGCTCCTCGGCGTCGACGGGCAGCCAGCCCTGGGGGCCGAACTCGGTGGCGGTGAGGCCGATCTCCTTCATCTCGGTGAGAACGCGCTCGGGGGACATCTGGTAGCCCCAGCCCGGTACCTCACACACGCCCCAGCTGATGGGGGCTCCGGCAATCTTCATGTGCAGCTCCTTCGCAGCAAGCCGCCTCGCGCGGCTCGGTGGAACCATTATGTCCTGCCAAAGAGCTGAGTAGAAGGCGCCCCCCGCAATGTCTGCGGCCGGGGTGCGGATTGAGCCGGACACGGCTCTCGCGGTGAGGAGTTGAGCCGGACACGGCTCTCGCGGTGAGGAGTTGAGCCGGACACGGCTCTCGCGGTGAGGAGTTGAGTCGGACACGGCTCTCGCGGTGAGGAGTTGAGCCGGACACGGCACTCGACGCGGGCGACGGTGGATTTGCACGTTCAAGCCGCCACGAGTGCCGCATCAGGCTCATGCGGGTCGTGAAGCGTGTGTCAGGCTCGAGGACCGCTTGCGAGAGCCGTGTCAGACTCAACCCGGGCACGCAACAGCCGTGTCCGGCTCAACGGCATAACCCGCACCGCGCAAAGCGGACCCCGGCTTGTGGCGCTCGCCTCCAATGTGCTGACATTGATACCGCCGCGACACAGCTGCGGCCTTACCCCCAGGAGCACACATGATTCGCTTCGCGATCATCGGGGCCGGACGCATCGGCCAGGTCCACGCACGCGCCATCGCGTCACACCCGCAGGCGACGCTGTCGTTGGTCTACGACGCGTTCGACGGGCCCGCCAAGTCGCTCGCCGATGCGTACGGGGCGCGGTACACCCTGGAGGTCGAGGATGTCTACGGCGCCGACGACGTCGACGCGGTCATCATCGGCTCGCCCACCGCCATGCACGTGGAGCAGATCCTGGGGGCCGTCAAGGGCGGCAAGCGGGTCATGTCCGAGAAGCCCGTGGCGCTGGAACTCGACGAGGCGCAACGCTGCCTGGACGAGCTGGGCGCTGAGGCCACCCGCGTCATGCTGGGCTTCAACCGGCGCTTCGACCCCTCCTTCGCCGAGGTGAACGCCCGTGTGGTGGCCGGCGAGATCGGCCCGCTGCAGCAGTTGACCGTCACCTCCCGCGACCCCCAGGGCCCCCCGGCCAGCTACGTGGCAGGCTCGGGCGGCATCTTCAAGGACATGACCATCCACGACTTCGACATGGTGCGCTTCTTCCTCGGGGACATCGTCGAGGTCAGCGCCTTCGGCACCAACGCCGACGAGGAGATCAAGGCCGCGGGTGACTTCGACCAGGCCATGGTGCTGCTCCGCAACGCCGACGGCGCCCTGGCCACCATCGTCAACTCGCGCACCTGCGCCTACGGATACGACCAGCGCCTGGAGGCCTTCGGGGCCGACGGCGCACTCTCGGCGGACAACCTCACCGCAACCTCCGTGCGCGCCGCCAGCGCCACGCAGACCGACGCGCGGGGACCCGTCCTCAACTTCTTCCTCCAGCGGTACGAGGCGGCCTACCGCGACGAACTGAGCGCCTTCATCGACGCGGTGGTGGCCGACGGCGACGTGTCGCCCAACGTCGTCGACGGTGTCGAGGCGCTCAAGCTCGCGGAGGCGGCGACCATCAGCGCCCGCGAGGGGCGCGTCGTCAGGCTCTAGTCGGTTTCGTCGGTGGACGTAACGTAGTCCGCCCACTGCTCGATCTTCCATCCGTCAGTGGTCGACCCGTTGAGGACGATCCACTGGGTGTTGTGCAGCGGCTGGGCGTTCTCGAACCCGATCGACGGGTCCTGCGAGATCGCCCAGACGCGCAGCGCCGCGCCATGGCTCACCAGCGCCACCACGTCGTCGCCGGCCCGCTCCATGGCCGCGACGGCGTTGGTGAACCGCGTCATGAACTGGCGCGCCGTCTCACCGCCCTCGAGGCCCTCGTCGAGGTTGTCCGGGGCCCACCTGTTGAGCATGCCCACGTAGACACTCCAGTCCGTGTTCATCTCCTCGATCCCGGCGGCGATCTCGTGGATGCCGTCGGCGATCACCAGGTCCAGCTCCCGTGCCTTCGCCAGCGGAGTGGCCGTCTGCTGCGCCCGCGTCAGCGTGGACGCATAGAGCGCATCGATCCGCTCGTGCGCGAGGGCCTCGACGAGCGTCTCAGCCTGCGTCAGCCCGTTCTTGTTGAGTGGTGCCCCCGGGAAGGCCGTGTCCAGTTGGCGTTTGACGTTGCTCTCGGTCTCCCCGTGACGGATCAGGATCAGGCGCATGGGTCCACCGTACCGGGGCATGCGACAGGGGCGGAGCCGCACCGGCCCCGCCCCTGCAACTGCTGTGTTGACTAGCGGTTCTTGCGCTCGTCGATGATGACCGCCACCACGATGATGGCGCCCTTGACGACCATCTGCATGAACGGTGAAACGTTCATGAGGTCCAGGCCGTTGTTGATGACGCCGATGATCAGGGCGCCGACGACGACGCCCCACACCACGCCGATGCCGCCGTTGAAGGACACGCCGCCGATCACGGCCGCGGTGATGGCGTCCAGCTCGAGCATGACGCCCAGGGTGGGCTGGCCGGAGCCGATTCGCGCGGCCAGGATCATGCCGGCGAGGCCGGCGAGCATGCCGATCAGGGTGTAGATGAGGAACTGCACCCTGCCGATGCTGATGCCCGACACGCGGGCGGCCTGGTCGTTGCCGCCGATGGCGTAGGTGTGGCGACCGAAGCGGGTCCGGTTGAGGACCACCCAGATCACCCCCGCGACGATGATGAAGATGATCATCGGGACGGGGACGCCCAGGATGTTGCCCTGGCCCATCCAGTTGAACCCGGGGGCCAGGTTGGAGACGGGGCGTCCGCCGGTGTAGATGTTGGCCAGGCCGCGGGCCGCGGTCATCATGCCGAGCGTGGCGACGAAGGGCGGGATCCGGAAGTAGGCGACGAGGGTGCCGACGATGGCCCCGACGATCGCGCCGACAAGGAGGCCGACGATCACCGAGACGAAGATCGGCATCGGGGGCAGGCCGGGGAACATCGCGCTGTCGCTCTGGACCTGGGCGAGGCTGGCCGAGACCACGGCCACCAGGGCGACGGTGGAGCCCACAGAAAGGTCGATGCCCTTGGTGATGATGGCGAACATCATGCCGAGGGCGACGATGCCGATGGGGGCCACCTGCACGACGACGTTGATGAGGTTCTGGGACCTCAGGAACGTGCCGCCTGTGACGATGGCGAGGATCACCATGAAGGCGATGAGGATCAGGAGGATGGCGTACTTCTTGACGGCTGCCGCCGTGTCGAACTTGGGCTTGGTCTCAACTGTGGTGTCAGACATGAGTAGTGGTTCCTTCCTACGCGGCCGCGGTGCCGCCGGTGGCGAGTTGCATGATGGACTCCTGGTTGGCCTCCGCGCGGGAGAGCTCACCGGAGATGCGGCCTTCGTGCATGACGATGACGCGGTCGCTCATCCCGAGGACCTCGGGCAGCTCGGATGAGACCATGATGATGGCCTTGCCCTGTTGAGCGAGTTGAGACATGAGGCGGTGGATCTCGCTCTTGGCGCCCACGTCGATGCCGCGGGTGGGCTCGTCGATCATGAGGATCTCCGGGACGGTCAGCAGCCAGCGCGAGATGAGCGCCTTCTGCTGGTTACCGCCGGAGAGGTTCTTGATCAGCTGCTCGAGCGTCGGCGTCTTGATGCGCAGCGCCTGGCGTTGGGCCTCGCTGTCCTTCTTGATCTCCGCCATGCGGAGGAACCCCTTGGGGGAGTACTTGGGTAGCGCGGCGATGGTGATGTTGTCGCGTACCGACAGCACGCCCATGATGCCGTTGTGCTTGCGGTCCTCGGTCAGCATGCCGATGCCGGCCGCAATGGCGTCCTTCGGCTCCCGGACCTTGAGCTGCTTGCCCTCGACGAAGATCTCGCCGCTGTCGGCGGGGGCGATGCCGAAGATGGTCTCCAGCACCTCGGTGCGGCCCGCGCCCATGAGTCCGGCGAAGCCGAGGATCTCGCCGCGGCGCACCTCGAAGCTGACGTCGCGGACGAGCCTGCCCCGGTTGAGGTTGCGCACCGAGAGCACCACCTCGCCGATCTCGGCGTCCAGTTTGGGGAAGAGGCTGGTGAGTTCGCGGCCCACCATGAGCTGGATCAGCTTGTTGCGGTCCAGCTCCTTCGCCGGCAGGGAGACGACGTGCTTGCCGTCGCGGAAGACTGTGATGTCGTCGGAGATCTTGAAGACCTCGTCCATCTTGTGGGTGATGTAGACGATCGCCACGCCGAAGTCCGTGAGGCGCTTGATCATCTTGTGCAGGTGGTCCACCTCGCGCTCGGGGATCGCCGAGGTGGGCTCGTCCATGATGATGATCTTGGCGTCGTAGCTGATGGCCTTGGCGATCTCCACCATCTGCTGGCGGGCCACCGTGAGGTCCTTCATCTTGGCGCGCGGGTCGATCTTCATGTCCCACTCGTCGAAGAGCTCCTGGGTCCTGCGGATGATCAGCTTGGGGTCCAGCAGCCCGAACCTGCCGCGCTGTTCGCGGCCGAGCCAGATGTTCTCGGCCACCATCATCTCCGGCACGGGGGACAGCTCCTGGTGGATCATGGAGATGCCGTGCTCGAGGCCGTCCCTGGTGTCCTTGAAGCTGACCATGTCGCCGGCGAGCTCTACTGTGCCGCTGTCGGGGGTGTACATGCCGATCAGGCACTTCATGAGCGTGGACTTGCCAGCGCCGTTCTCTCCCATGAGCGAGTGGACCGTGCCGCTCCGCACGTCCAGCTGCACGCCGTCCAAGGCCACCACGCCGGGGAACGTCTTGCGGATGTCGCGCATCCGCAGAATTACCTCTTGCATTGTCTATCCTCCCTGCCGAAGGGGGTGGCCGGGGCGATCATCGCACCCGGCCACCGGTTCCTTCTTTACTTGAAGTCGGCCATGTTGTCAGGGGTGACGAGCTGGTAGGGCACGTCGATGACTGCCGGAACCTCGTCGCCGTTGTACATCGTGACGATGGCGTCCACGCCGCCGGCGCCCTGGCCTGCTGCGTCCTGGAAGACGGTCACCTCGAGCTCACCGGCCTCCATGGCGGCCAGCGCGTCAGCGGTGGCGTCCACGCCGCCCACGAGCACGTCATCGAGCGTGCCGGCATTCTTCAGCGCCTGGATGGCGCCCAGCGCCATCTCGTCGTTGTTGGCGCAGATGATGTCGATCTCGTCACCGGACTGGATCCAGTTCTCGGTGATGGCCAGACCCTCCTCGCGGTACCAGTTGCCGGCCTGCTCGCGGACGACCTCCATGTCCGGGTACTTCGCGACGACGTCCTTGCAGCCCTGGGTGCGCAGGCGCGCGGCCTCGTTGGCCGGGTCGCCCTGGATGATGCCCACCTTGCCCTTGCCGTCGGCGAGCTCCGCCAGAGCCTCCATCTCGAGGAGGCCGGAAACCAGTGAGTCCGAACCCACGTAGGTCACGCCGGCCGGCAGGTCTGCCGGGCGACGGTTGACGTAGGCGAGCGGGATCTCGGCGTCCTGGGCCTTCTGCGTCATGGGGCCGGCCGCGTCGGTGTCGACCGGGATGATGATGATGCCGTCGACGCCCTGGGAGATGAAGTTCTCAACCTGGCCCAGCTGGACGTCGGCCTTCTCCTGGGCGGACACGATGGTCACCTCGACGCCGGCCTCTTCAGCGCGGGCCTCGATGCCGTCGGCGACCTTCTGGAGGAACTGGTCCAGGATCGGGAACGTGACGCCGATCTTGAGGGTGGCGCCGTCGTTGGGCTTGACGACCTCGCTCGGGGCGAAGGTCACGGTGGCACCGGCCGACGCGGCCGGTGCGCTGGACTCGCCGGCGGGGGCGGAGGACGTGGGGGTGCTCGCGGTGGTGCCGCAGGCGCTCAAGGCGAGGGCGCCGGCGGCCAACAGGCCGACTAGCTTGATTCCTTGCTTCATTGCAGTCTCTCTTCCGAGGGTGGTTGCGGGTGTCTGGTGACTCCGCAGGGAGGGAGTGTCGCATCCTTGCGACACAGTCATCATGACGACAGCTGTAGGTCTATGTCAAGACAAAGACGGAGATGTTATCGGTTTGTTGCGAACTCCGACTCGAGCCGCTCGCGCATGCGGACGTGGATGGCGTCCGCGTCCTCCTCCCAGCCGAACACGCAGACCGACAGCCGTGCGTCGTACTTGATCTCGCGGAGGTAGCCGAAGACCTCGTCCCACGGGACCTCGCCGTTGCCGATCTCGTTGTGCTGGTGAATGCGCGCATCAACGCCCGGAGGGTTGACGATGTAGCGGTTGCCGACGTTGGCCAGGTGGTTCCACACGTCGCCGATGTGGATGTGGCGCAGCCGCTCGCCGGCGTACTCCATCAGCTCGCGCGGGTTGCTCTTGCCCGAGGACAGGTGGAAGAGGTGGGGGAGGCAGAACTGGTAGTTGAACCAGTCCTTGTTGACCCCCCGCACGACTTGGACCGCCCGGTCGTTTGTCTCTACAAAGTCGTAAGGGTGAGCCTCGACGACGCACTCGATGCCGCGCTTCTCGAAGTCCGGCGCGAGCTCCTCGATGGAGCGGTAGAACTGGTGCTCGCTCGTGAGTGCCCGGTTCGGGTCACCGGAGAACTCGGTCGCCATCATCGGCACCTCGAGCTCCTCGGCGATCTCCAGAAGCCGGCGCCAGTTGCGCACCTGCGCCTGGCGCTCCTGCTCGTCGGGCGAGGCCCAGTTGAACACGGGGTTGAAGGTCTCGATCTTGACGCCGGTGGCCTTCATGGCCTTCTTGACGCGCGCGATCTCGGCGTTGTCGACCTTGGGGTAGTGGTGCCACTCGTGGAAGTCGGCCCGGGGGGACAGCTCGATGAAGCTGTAACCCAGATCGGCCGCCTTCTCACACTCCTGGGTGACAGTGAGGTGGGGGTGGTACATGGAGGGGTCGAGCAGGATCTTGACCATGACGGCTTCCTTGGCGTTCTGGGCGGAGGGTGGGCTGGGGGAGGTAGCACTTTCCCGGGCTCGTCGTCGTGCTCGATCATGCCGACCGGTCACCGGATCAGACCCGGGAAAGTGCTTCAGGTATGTCAGGCGTAGAGGGCGGGACGCTCGATCATGGAGATCGGCACCTCGCCGTCCTCCGTCAGGGCCTTGACGCCGGCGTCGCACACGGCGGCGGCGGCGTAGCCGTCCCACGACGAGGAGCCGGTGTGCTGGTCCTGCGACACCGCGGAGATCCACTCCTGGACTTCGGTGACGAAAGCCTGGCCGAAGCGCTGGTTGTGGTCCATCGTGAGCCGGTTGTGGCGACCGAGCTTGTCGGCGCGGTGCACCAGTTCCTGGTCGCCCAGCCGGACGACGCCCTGCTCCGCCACCAGCTCGCACTGGATGTCGTAGCCGTACTGGCAGTTGACGAACACCTCGTCGTCGACGCGGACACCGGACTCGGTGGTGAGGATGAGAACCAGCGGATCCTGCAGGTGCTCGAAGCGCAGGGAGGTCTTCTTCGGCTTGTCGACTCGCGCGGAGACGAACTCCTCGCCCAGCAGCCACCGCATGGTGTCGATCTCGTGGATGGCGGTGTCGTTGATGGCCATGTCCCACGTGTACATCTCGGGCACGGTGGGGTTGCGGTGGGCGTTGTGCACCATGAGGGCCTCGCCCACCTCGCCGTCGTCGAGGATCTTCTTCATCTCGCGGTACGAGGCGTCGAAGCGGCGCATGAAGCCGACGGTGACCAGCTTCTTGCCGGCCTTCTGCTCAGCCTCCATGATCTCGACGCACTCGGCCGCGGTGGGGGCCAGGGGCTTCTCGCAGAACACGTACTTGCCGGCTTCGATGGCCGCGATGACGTCGGGCTTGTGGGCCGGGCCGTAGCTGGCGATCATGATGGCGTCCACGTCGGGCGAGGCGATCAGCTCGGCGCTGGTGGCGAAGGCCGTGCCGCCGATCTGCTCGGCCACCGCGGCCGCATTGTCCGGGTTGACGTCGCTGACGGCCACCACGCGGCCGCCGGAGATGACGGTGTGGATCCGCTCGATGTGGGCCTTGCCCATGCCGCCGGGGCCGATCATTCCAATACGAAGGGTCATGTGTTGTCCTTGGGGATCAGAGGAGGCCGAGGCCGCAGGAGGCCAGGAACTCGCGGGTCTTGATGGCGTTGGGGAGCGGGTAGCCGGGGTCGCAGCCGAACATGTCCTGCTCGGTGATGACGTAGAGCTCCTTGTTGAGGTCCGCGAGGGCCTCGACAAGGGTCGGCATGTCGGGCTCGCCCTCCGGCGGTGCGACGGAGCAGCCGGCCTTGACGGCCTTGACGAACGGCCAGTCCTCGTCGTGGGCCTGCTTGACCAGCTTGGGGTCCATGGCCTTGATGTGCACGTAGCTGATGCGCTCCGGGTAGTCCTTGATGAGCGCGATGTTGTCTGCCATGCCGTAGACGATGTGGCCGGTGTCCAGGCAGAAGCCGACGTACTCGGGATCCGTGGCCTGGAAGATGCGGTCGATGTCCTCGCGGGTCTCGATGTGCGAGTCGCCGTGGGGGTGCAGCACCATCTTGAGGCCGTAGTCCTCCTTCATCATGCGGCCGAGGCGATTCGCGTTGTTGATGTAGAGGTCCCAGGCGGCGCCGTCGAGGTGGCGGTCGTCGGTGAAGTCACCGGTGATCTCGTCGCGGAACATGGGGGGCAGGTGCACCACGTACTCGGCGCCGACGGCGGCGTGGGTCTCGCCCACGGCACGGAAGGTCTTCTCGGTCTCGGCCCAGGCCTCCTCCTTGTGCAGGATCCCCCACGCGGTGCCGGCGACGACGCGGAAGCCGCGCTTGCCCATCTCCTCCATGAGGCGCTTGGGGTCGGTGGGGAAGTAGCCGAACGGCCCGGTCTCCATGACGGAGAAGCCGGCCTCTGCCATCTCGTCGAGCGCCTTCTCCCACGGGATCTGGTCCGGGTGCTCGGGGAACCAGACTCCCCACTGGTCGGGGCAGACACCGACGGTCAACTTGGAGTAGCGGGGATCAGTGTTACGGCTCTTGTCGACAGCCATCGTCATCCTTTCGGGGTTGCTCATCCTTGAGCTTGTGCTCAGTCTAAGCATGGCTGCTTTGTACTGTCAATGGGGGTCGGTGTAGGGAATTCTGTGTCGCGACTAGCGGTCTGACGATGCCACTTGTCCGGACAAGCGGGACGGCATGGTCAACGCCCTCGCGCCACCAGGCTGTCCATGGTCGCGACGTCGAAGCCGGGCCGCTCGGGGCGGTTGGTCATCAAGGTCCACGCGACTCCGACGGTGGGGTTGATCCAGAACTCGGTGCCGGACCATCCTGCATGCCCGAAGACGCCGTCGGCGGCCCCCCAGCCGGGGAGCTTGAAGGTGAAGCCGTACTCGTCGCCGTCGTCCTGGGGGAGTGGCTCGTGCACCGGGACGCCGACGGTGAGCGGCGCACGCATCAGGTCCAGCGTCTCTGGGCGCACGACGGCGCCGTCTCCCCGCAGGAGGGAGATCGCCACCGTGAGCAGGTCCTCCGCCCGCGCGATGACGCCGGCGCCGGGGTGGTGCTGGGCCGCGAACGTGGCCATGTCGAAGGTTCCGAGCCCGAGGACGGGCGGGGGATCCGAGGCCTCGTCCAGGGTGAAACTGGTCCCGAGGTTTTCGTTGAGGGCGGCGAGCCCGGCCTCCCACGTCGAGCCGCCGGCGTGCTCGATCAGTGCCGCGATGCCCTCGAACGCCAGCGACGAGTAGCGGCGCAGGGTGCCGACGGGAGTGTCGCGGCCGGCGGCGACGAGGGACTCACGCAGGGGCCGCGGGTCGTCCAGCTCCGGCTCGGTGATGCCGGAGGTGTGCGAGGCGAGGTGGCGGAGGGCGACGACGTCGTCGCGGCCCGCGCCGAACCCGGGGAGGGCATCGGTCAGGGGAGTGTCGAGCGTCAGCGTGCCGCGCTCGAGTTCGCGGGCGGCGATGAGGCCGACGAGGGGCTTGGTGATGGAGAACAGTCGGTAGTGGTCGTCGATTCGGGCCTCGCGGTTTCCGGTGCGCCCGAACGACTGCAGGGCCACGACGCCCTCACGCGTGGCGACCCCCAGCACGGCGGTCGGGAGGCCCCCCTCGCGGACGAGGGCCGAGACGTACTCGAAGGCCGCGTCGAGGCCGGGGGAGTGGGAGGTGGTCGTCATTGGTTCGCCTCGTCGGGGTGTGAAGGGACAGCGCTTGCCCTCCTGGCATCGTAGCGGCGCGATCCGCACTCAGGGCGGAGTGGCCGCACGTCACGTCACGCGGGGCCGTCTCTTGGAAACGATTCCACGCTCGCCACGGGACTATAGGCGTCCGACTAGGATGTTTGTCCTCTCAAGCTCGCGGACCTGTGTCCATTTCGTTACGTCTCGGCTATTGCGAAACGTTTCAAAGGGTGTTAGCTTGTGGGAAGGCGCTTTCCAGGCGTGATTGGCGTCCAGTTGCCGGTCATGCGCAGCCAAGAACGACGACGTTCCGAACCCGAGAGGACACAACCGATGTTCCCCAAGAAGCACACACTCGTGGCGCTGATCGCCAGCGCGGCCCTAGCCCTGACGGCCTGTGGTGGCGGCGAGACCGCCCCTGAGGTCACCGCCTCCTTCGATCCCAACGAGGCGGTGTCGCTCACGTTCACGTGGTGGGGCAACGACGACCGGGCAGCCCGGTACGAGAAGTTGATCGCAGCGTTCAACGAGGAGTACCCCAACATCGAGATCAACGGCACGTTCACGGACTTCCCCTCCTACTGGGAGAAGAAGCAGACCGAGGCTGCAGGCGGGGGACTGCCGGACGTGTGGCAGTTCTCCGACAGCTACCTCCGTCAGTATGCCGAGCCGGGCTATCTGCTGGACCTCGGCACCGTGTCCGAGTACATCGACATGGGCACCTTCGACGATGGGCTCAAGGGCACCGGTCAGCTTGAGGGCGTCCAGTACTCGCTCCCCACCGGCTACAGCACGTGGGCGAATTTCGTCAACGACGGACTGATCGCCGAGCACGGGCTGGAGATGCCCGAGGGCGGCACCACCTTTGCCGAGTTCACCGACTGGATGGCCGGCGTCACCGAGAAGACGGGCGGAACCGTGTACGGCGGCACCGACGTCACGCAGCGGATCCAGACCTTCGAGTTGTCTCTGCGCGCCGAGGGCAAGAACCTCTACACCGAGGACGGCGAGCTTGGGTTCACCAAGGAGGAGCTGAAGGCCTTCTGGGAGTCCGGTCAGGCCGTCCGCGACGGCATCGGCGTCCCCCAGAACAAGCTGGAAGAGATCGCGCCCAAGTCCGGCTTCGGCGCCAACCTCACCGTCAGTGAGACCAGTTGGAGCAACTTCCTGGGCGGCTACCTGGCTGATTCGGGCGCCGAATCGATCTCGATGATCGCGCCTCCCACCGCAGTGGAGGGGTCGAAGGACCTCTACCGCCAGGCAGGCCTGCAGATGGCCATCTCGGAGAACACCGAGCACCCGGAGGCCGCCGCGCTCTTCCTGGACTTCGTTGTCAACAGCGCCGAAGCCGGCGAGATCTTCGGCACCACCCTGGGCTTCCCTGCCTCCAGCAGCAAGCTCGAAGGCGCCGTGCTGGAGGGACCCGATAAGCAGGTGGCTGATTTCCTCGCCTCCGTTGAGGACCGCGTCGGCGACGCCCCGCCGGTGCCAGTTGTCGGCTACGGCGCCCTGGAGCAGAAGTTCTGGGATCTGGGCAAGGCGCTCGGGCTCGGTGCCGTGACCGTCGACGAGGCTGTTGACCAGTTCTTCGCCGAGACCGATGTCATCCTCGGCTGAGCCGCGGAAACGGACCTGACACCATGACCATCGCACCCAAGAGTGCGGCCACGATCACCGCGGGCCCGGTTCGCCGGGCCCGCGGTGGGGGGCCCGTCACCGCAGGAGAGCACGCGGCGTCCGCGCCCCGCCGCAGGAGGGCCCTGCAGCGCCGCGAGGACGCGGCCGGCTATCTCTTCCTCACCCCGTGGCTGGTGGGCTTCTTCCTGTTGACGGCCGGCCCCATGATCTACTCGTTGTACCTCGCGTTCACGAACTACAGCATCTTCGGCACCACGGAGTTCATCGGCCTGGGCAACTTCGAGCGCATGCTCAACGACGAGGTGTGGTGGGGGTCGGTGCGCATCACGCTGATCTACGTGCTCGTGGGAACCCCGATCAAACTCGCTGCAGCCCTTGGCGTGGCCATGCTGCTCAACTACCGCAGCCGCGGCACCGGCTTCTTCCGCTCGGCGTTCTACGCGCCGTCGCTCATCGGGGCATCCGTCAGCATCGCCATCGTCTGGCGTGCCATGTTCTCGACGGGCGGGCCGGTGGACAGCTCGCTCAGCATCTTCGGCATCAACATCGGCGGTTGGGTGGGTGTCCCGGCGCTGATCCTGCCCATGATGATCCTGCTGGCCGTGTGGCAGTTCGGGGCGCCGATGGTCATCTTCCTGGCCGGGCTCAAGCAGGTGCCCGCCGAACTGTACGAGGCGGCCTCCGTCGACGGCGCGGGACCGTTCCGCAAGTTCGTCAGCGTGACGCTGCCGATGCTCTCGCCGGTCATCTTCTTCAACCTGCTCCTCGAAATGATCCACGCCTTCCAGATCTTTGCCTCGGCCTACATCATCGGCTCGGGCACCGGCGGGCCTGCGGGAGCCACCAACTTCTACACCGTCTACCTCTATACGCGGGCCTTCACCAACAGCCAGATGGGTTACGCCTCGGCGATGGCCTGGGTGCTGCTGGCCGCCGTCGGTGTGATCGCCTTCGTCATGTTCCGCACCTCCAACCAGTGGGTGCACTACTCGGGAGACAAGCGATGACCGCCTCCACCTCCGCCCCTCAGCGGGGCGCCCTCGTGGGGCCGCGGCCCCGCGGCATGCGCAGCAGGCGCACATGGGCCACCGTCGGATGGGTAGCGGCCATGGTGCTCCTCACCGCAGTGGTCCTGTACCCGCTTGCCTGGATGTTCTCGGCCTCGTTCAAGCCCACGGCCGAGTTCGGCGCCAACCAGTCGTTCCTGCCGGAGAATGCCACCATTCAGAACTACTTCAAGGTCCTTGAAGGCATCGGCGGGGTGCCGCTGTGGCGGTTCTTCGCCAACTCGTTCATCCTGGCCACATTCTCGGTGGTGGGCATCGTGATCTCCGCGTCGCTGGCGGCCTACGCGTTCGCGCGCGTCAGGTTCCGGGGAAGCGGCGTCTGGTTCGCCATCATGATCGGCACCCTGCTGCTGCCGTTCCACGTGCTGATCATCCCGCAGTACATGCTGTTTCGGCGGCTCGACCTGATCGACACCTTCGTTCCGCTGCTGCTTGGCAAGTTCCTGGCCGTGGAGGCGTTCTTCGTCTTCCTCATCGTCCAGTTCATCAGGGCGCTTCCCCGCGACATGGATGAGGCGGCGCGCATCGACGGCTGCGGCCACTGGCGGATCTTCTGGCTGATCATCCTTCCGCTGATCAAGCCGGCCCTGGTGTCGGCGTCGATCTTCGCGTTCATCTGGAGCTGGAACGACTTCCTCGGGCCGCTGCTCTACCTGAACTCGCCGGAGAACTACCCGCTGCCGCTGGCTCTGCGGGTGTTCAACGACCAGACGTCGACGTCGGACTACGGCGCGACGGTCGCGGTGTCGGTCCTGGCGTTGCTGCCCATCCTGCTGTTCTTCATCATCTTCCAGCGGTTCCTCGTGGAGGGCGTCTCGACGCAGGGGCTGAAGGGATGAGGCGACGGTCGCGGTTCGCGGTACAGGAGCCTGCCGACGGCAGCGTGCTCCGGTGGCCGGGTGCCACGGCCAAGTTCGCGCTGCTCGGCGAGGTGCTGTGGGTGGGCATCCTGATGGCGGTGGCGTGCCTGCCGGTGGTCACCTGGCCAGCGGCCTTCGCAGCGGGCACCTCGCACCTGCGTCGGTTTCTGCGCGGTGAGTCCTCGACGGTGGCGGAGTTCGTCGACGACGTGCGCCGCGCGATACCAGGCGGGGTCGTCGTCGGGTTTGCCTCGCTGGTGGCAGGCGCCCTGGTGGCGCTCGACCTCGGGATCGCGGCGGGAGGGGGTCTGCCCGGTGCGATCCCGATCGCCGTCGTCGTGAGTGCCCTGGCTATTGTTGCCGTCGTCCTCGTGCTCACGGCTACGGTGTCCTGGGCGGCCGGCAGCCGCTGGCGGGTATTGCTGGCGGATGCTTCCCGTCGCCTGGTGAGGCACCCGATCACCGCGCTCATGACCGTTGTCGCACTGGGGCTCGCCGCAGTCATCGTCTGGCAGTACCTGCTGCTGATCGTGCCGGCGTTGGGCATGCTGGCGTTCGCCGTCGTGGCGATCCACGAGCGGCACCTCGCCACCTAATCCGGGTTCGACGTGCGCCCCATCGTCACGCTCGGAGTCGAGTTCGACCCTAGGTCTGACACTTGGCCTCCGGGGCGGGGGCTATGGGAGGTGGGGGACGTCTCCCCGCAGGCCCGTCGAGGTGACGATCATGTCCGGCTGGCCGCCGCTGTGGGTGATCGACCGGTCGTCGCCGTGGACCGTCAGCTGGGTGCGGTGGTGCCGCAGCGCCTTGGCGACCCGCGGGCGGTAGCCCTCGAGATCGAACCACCTCGCCGCGACCTCCCGGTCCGTGGTCAGCGCGGCGAACGGGATCCCCACCGACTCGGCCGCGGCTCGGCTCAGGTGGTGCGTCCGCACGTGGTCCGGGTGGCCGTACCCGCCGTCGTCGTCGTAGCTGACGACGAGGTCCGTTCCCATCTTGCGCAGGAACGCCGCGATGTCGGCCGTCGCCTCCGACTCGTCGGCCGAGGTCAGGGACCGCTCGTCGGCCTCGTCGCCAGGACCCGCGACGCCTTCCGAGATCCATTGCATGCCTGAGTCGAGGTAGCGCCGCGGCTCGTCCGAGGCGCGGGCCGGCGGCATGCCGAGGTAGGCGTGGGCGTGGACCCCAAGCGAGTCGAGCGCGCCTGCCAATTCGGCCTCTCGCCGCTGCTCCAACGCCGGGGTGCCGGCCAGATGAGACAGCGGACCCGGCACCACTGCGCCCATTTCGCCGCGGGTGCACGTGAGGACCGAGACCTTCAGCCCCTCGTCGACCAGATGCGCGATGAGGGCGCCGGAGGCGAGCGTCTCGTCGTCGGGGTGGGCGTGGATGAAGGTGACGTGTTTGACTGCGCCGTTGGCGATGGCGCGACGGTAGGCCTGCAGCGTCCGGTCCGCGACGTGAGCCCACGTCATCGATTCGGCGCGCTCGCGGGCGGTGGCACCCATGCGGGCGCGGCGCTCGGGGTCGCGGAGGAGGCGGAGGAGTGCGGCGGCCCAGTCCTCGGGGTCATGCGTGGGGACCAGGTCCCCGGTGTGGCCGTTGCAGATCGCCTCGGTGAGCCCACCCGCCGCCGCGGCGAGCGTCGGAATGCCGGAGGCCGATGCCTCGAGCGCCACCAGCCCGAACGTCTCGGAGTGTGAGGGGACCAGCATGACTGAAGCGTGGCGAACCATCTGCGCGAACGACTCGCGGCCCTGCCCGGGCAGGAACGTCACCCAATCACGCACGCCGAGCTCGTCGACGAGCCCGTGCAGTTCCGCCTCGTAGGCCGCGAAGTCCGCAGACACCTGACCCACGATCACCAGGTCGGGGCGCTCGTCCTCCGGCAGGAGAGCCAGAGTCCGGATCGCGATGTCCGGCCCCTTGAGCGGCTGCAGGCGCGCGGCGAACAGGAGATACCCGGGCGCCACGCCCGGCGCGGGTGTCCATCCCTCACCAGGCTCGGCCGGGTGGAACAGCTCGATGTCGACGCCGGGCCGCACGATCATCACCTGCTCGGGATCCGCCTGGCAGCGGCCGATCACGACGGCCGCCTCGTGCCGCGACACCGCCAGGATGAGGTCGGACTGCGTGGCGCAGTACACCTCGCCGTCGATCCGTGCCGGGGACTCCGGCGGCTCGCCGTCGCGGAGCGAGGAGTTGGGGTGGGCCGCCACCGAGTGGAAGGTCATCAGGTGCGGGATGCCGGCCTCGCGGGCCAGCGGGATCGCCGCGACACCCGACATCCAGTGGTGGCTGTGCACCAGGTCGAACCGGTCCAGCGAACCCAGATTCCCGCGGAACTCGTCGATGTACTGATCGATCTCGCTCTTGGGCAGCGGCCTGGCCGGGCCGGCGGTGATGTGGTGCACGGTGAGGCCGGCATCGAGGATGTCGGTGTCGGGCTGGTTGGCGGACGAGCGCCGGGTGAAGAACTCCACGTGTGCACCGGCCTGCTGCAGCGCCGTGGCCAGCGCCCGGATCAAGACGTTCATGCCTCCCGCGTCGGCGGTCCCGGCCCGCTCCGCGGGTGACGTGTGGAGCGAAATGAAGGCGACGCGCATGGACGGGACGGTACACGAGACGCCGCACGCGGTGTTCCAGGACCGGCCCCGGCTGGCAGGATTGGGCGCATGACTCAGCCTGTGCATCTCGTCGTGGTCGGCGTGGCCGGGACCGGCAAGACGACCATCGGCGTGGCCCTGGCCGAGCACTTCGGGCTGCCGTTCGCCGAGGGCGACGACTTCCACAGCCAGGCCAACCGCGACACGATGGCGGCCGGACAAGCGCTCACGGACGAGGACCGCTGGCCCTGGCTGGCGTCGCTGCGCGACTGGATGTCCGAGCAGGCGGCCGCGGGCCGTTCGTCGGTGGTGGCGTGCTCTGCCCTACGCGAGGCCTACCGCGACGTCCTCCGCGGGGCGGACGGCGACGTCTTCTTCGTTCACCTGGTGTTGCCGGAGGAGGAGAACCTCGAGCGGCTGGCGTCGCGGCAGGGGCACTTCATGAAGCCCGTGATGCTCGATTCGCAGCGCGCCACGCTGGAGGTGTTCCAGGAGGGCGAGGACGGCGTCGAGGTGGTCAATGTCGGCGACCCGGGTCAGGTGGTCGCGGACATCGCCGACGTCGTCGTGGACCGCTTCGGCGCGCGCCTCAGCCGGCTGGGTGATTCCCCGCCGCGACAGTGAACGCCGTCACCCGCCCGTCCACCTCGGCCTCGTAGTCGCCCGCGAAGCCCTCGACGGCGACCTCGCCGCGATCGTCGGCCTCCACCGTCGTCTCGGCCACCCACCACTCGTCCCTGATGAGCGCACGCAGCGCCTCGAACGACGGCTTGGGTGACCCGTCGGCGCGCACCAGCCCGATGGGCGCGCCGAGCCAGGCGCCCGCGTCGGTGATGCCCCAGTACGTGATGGACTCCACTGCCGGATGCGCGACGAGGGTGCGGTAGTGCCGCGACACCTCGTCAGCCTGTCGAGCCTCACCCTCCTCCGTCGACGGCCAGGACGGGACCTGGTAGTCGTTGAGGTCGACGATGTCCGCCGGCATGATGTCGCCAGAGACAAGGCTGGTCTCGGTCATCTGCAGCGGAAGCCCGAACCGGCCGAACCGGCTCAGCACCTCCAGCGTCCGATCCTCGCCCCAGTAGCCCTGGTGCATGTGGCTCTGCAGCCCGATCGCGTCGATCCTGATGCCCGCGGCCAGGCACTCCTCGATCAGCGCCTCGTAGCGGGCCGACATGTTGAAGTCGTTGAGCACCAGCCGCACCGACGGGTCGGCCCGGCGGGCCGTGTCGAACGCCAGCCGCACCATCTCCAGCCGGCCGACCTCGCGAGCCAGCGCCGTGACGGCGTTCTCCTCGGCGGTGAACTCAGGAAGGATCACCACCTCGTTGATGGCGTCCCACTGGTCCACCAGATCGGCGAAGTCGGTCACCTCGCGGGTCACCCGCTCCTCGATGCGCCGGCGCACCTCCTCGTTCGGCCGCCCCAGCAGCCACTCGGGGGCCAGGGTGTGCCAGACGAGGGGGTGCCCCTTGACGGTCGCCCCGCGCTCCTGGAACCAGCGCGCCGTCGTCTGGAGCCGACGGGTGTCGGGCGCACCCTCCGACGGTTCGAACGTGCGCCAGTAGAAGGGGAGCGTCACCGTGTTGAACAGCTCCAGCCACTGACCGGCCAGCGCCTCGGCCATCGCCGTCGGCGCCTGGCCGAACCCGGTGGACGGGGCCCGGTCCTCGCCGTTGGCGAGACCGATGAAGTCGAACCCGATGTTGCCGAACCCGAACGCGTGCCGCGTCTGTCGCACGGTCACCCGCCTCCCGGCGGCGCCGGCACCGAGGGCCGGCCGGGCTCTTCCCATGCGGTGGCCGTAGACCGTCCTGTCGGCTGCCGCGGCGACCACGGTCACGACAGGACCACGCGAACAGGCGTGTCCAGCACGCGCCCCTCACCCACGACGCGACGTTGGCCCGTCACCTCGACGCTCAGGGCGGGCAGGCGATCCTCCGAAGACCAGCCGACGGACAGCTGCACCTCGCCGGGCTCGACGATCCGAGACATGTCGACGCCCGTGAACGACAGCCGGTCCGCGTGCACCGCGAACGTCACCCGGGCGGACGTGCTCGCCGCCAGCTGCACCTTGCGGAAGCCGATCAGTTGCTTCAGCGGGCGCACGACCTCGGCCCACGGGTCGCTGAGGTAGAGCTGCACCACCTCGGCGCCGTCGCGATCCCCGGTGTTGGTGACCGTGACGGACACCTCGACGGACCCCTCGGCCCTCATCGTCGCCGACGACACCTCCGCGTCCGTGTACTCGAAGCTCGTGTACCCGATCCCGTACCCGAACGGGAACCGCGGGATGGGGTCCAGGTTGGAGATGCCGTTGGAGAACCATGCCAGAGGTGCGGCGAGGTAGGTACCGGGCTGGCCGCCGTGGTGCGCGGGGAGCCCGATGGGGAGCCGTCCCGACGGGTTGACCGCGCCGGTGAGCACGCCCGCCAGCGCGTCGGCGCCCTCGACGCCCGGCATGAACGCCTGGAGGACGGCCGCGCAACGGTCGGCGTACTCACCGATGGCATACGGGCGGCCGGTGACCAGCACCAGCACAGTCGGGGTGCCGGTGGCCAGGACGGCCTCCACCAGCTCGCCCTGCCTGCCGGGCAGGCGCAGGTCCACCGCGTCGCAACCCTCGCCGGAGGTGCCGTCGCCGAACATGCCGGCGATGTCGCCCACCGTCAACACGGCCACGTCCGCGGCCGCCGCCGCCTCGACGGCGTCCGCGAGCTCCTCGTCGGTGCCGTGCATGAAGCCCGTGCCCCGTGTGAAGGTGACGGCCTCACCCAGCGCGGCCGTGAGGGCGTCGTCGAGCCCCCGGATGGGGATCCCGGTCTCAGTCCCGGTCTTGGCCAGCACGTGGTTGGGGAAGGAGTAGCACCCCATGAAGCTGCGCACATCCGCCCAGGTGGGGCCGATCACGGCCACGCGGCGGCCGGTGTCCAGCGGAAGCACCCCGTCGTTCGAGAGGAGCACGATCGACTCCTCGGCCACCCGTCGGGCGAGGTCGCGGTTACGGGGCGAGTCCAGGTCCACGGAGGGATCGACGGCGGGCTCCCAGCCCTCGTCGAGCAGCCCGAGCTCCAGCTTCTGGCGCAGTACGCGCCGCGCCGAGCGGCGCACATCGTCCTCGCTGAGCATCCCCCGCGAGATAGCCTCCTCGATGGCCCAGTACGCCCCGGTCGAGGGCAACTCGATGTCCAGCCCGGCCCGCAGCGCGAGCGCGGCGGCGGTGGCGTCGTCGGGCGCGATCCGGTGCATCCGGGTGAGGAACGCGATGCTCCAGTAGTCCGAGACGACGGTGCCCTCGAAGCCCCAGCGGTCGCGCAGCACCCCGGTGAGGAGCTCGGCCGACGCCGCGGCCGGCTGGCCGTCGACGTCGCAGTAGGAGTTCATGATCGAGCGCGCGCCACCGAGCCGCACCGCCATCTCGAACGGCGGCAGCATGACGTCCTCGAGCTCGCGGCGGCCCATCGACACCGGCGCGTGGTTGCGCCCGGCGCGCCCGGCCGAGTACCCGACGAAGTGCTTCGGCGTGGCGACGACGCCTGCGGACTGCAGGCCCCTCACGTAAGCGGTGCCCAGGGACCCCACCAGGTAGGGGTCCTCGCCGCAGGTCTCCTCGACGCGGCCCCAGCGGTAGTCGCGAACCACGTCGAGCAGCGGGGAGAGCCCCTGCTGCACGCCGACGGAGGCAAGGTCCGAGCCGATGGCCGCGGCCATCTCCTCGATCAGCTCGGGTCGCCACGTTGCTCCCCAGGCGATGGAGGCCGGATAGACGGTGGCGCCGAGGGCGGTGAAGCCGGTGAGGCACTCCTCGTGCGCGACGGCGGGGATGCCGAACGCGTTGGCGGCCACGACGTCGGCCTGCATCCGGCGAAGTTTGGTGGCGCCGTCGGCCACGCTCACCGGGTCGGTGCCGTAGACGCGGGTGAGGTGCCCGAGGCCGCCGTCGACGGCCGTCTCCCACGGAGGCAGTTCCTGCGTGAACTCACTCTCCATGGGGGCCACGTCGTGGGAGGCGGGGTCGTGGTGGTCCGGGTCCGGAGCCGGCGCCTCGGTCTGGCCGGGGAGCCAGTAGGAGCCGAGCTGATGGGCGAGGTCCGCCAGCGACATGTCGGCCAGGAGCGCGTCGAGACGGGAGTCGAGGGGGAGGCTGGGGTCGGTCCAGGTCATGGAGGAAGTCATTTCTGTTGGATCAGCCCTTGACCGCGCCTTGGAGGCCACCGACGATGCGGCGCTGCATGGTGAGGAAGAAGACCATGGCGGGGATCATGGACAGGGTGGTGAAGGCGAACACCCCGGCGGTGTCGGAGGAGTGCTCGGTGGAGAAGTCGGCCACACCCAGCGGCAGCGTGCGCATGTCACCTTGGAGGAGCAGCAGGGGCAGCAGGTAGGCGTTCCAGGAGCCGACGAAGGCCAGCACGCCGACGGTGACGAGGCCGGCCCCGGACAGCGGCACCATGATGCGCGTGAAGATGCTGACCCGGCTGGCGCCGTCGATCATCGCGGCCTCCTCGAGCTCGGCCGGGATGGCCTGCAGGAAGGGGCGCAGGATGACGATGGTCATGGGCAGCGCGAACGCGGCCTGGGGGAGCGCGACGCCCCACCACGTGTTGCTCATGCCGAGGTCCTTGCTGATGATGATGAACAGCGGGATCACGGCCACGGTCGCGGGGAACAGCAGGCCCAGGACGAAGATCATGTAGACCTTCTCGCGGCCGGGGAAGCGGTAGCGCGAGAGCGGGTAGGCGGCCATCAGGCCGAAGACCACCACGATCGCTGTGGTGAGCAACGCGATGACCAGCGAGTTGAGGCCGTAGCGCCAGAAGCTCGAGTTGCTCAGCACGCCGAGGTAGTTGCCCCAGACCCACGGGTCCGGGAAGCCCGCCGGGCTCTCCGCGAGCTGCGCGTTGCTGCGGAAGCCGCCGAGGACCGAGTACAGAACCGGACCGATGGAGAAGCCGGCCACGATGAGGGCCACGAGGTAGACGAGCGGGTTGGCGCTCACCCGGGGGCGGCGCGGCGCTGTCTCGGCGGCCGGGGCGGCTGCGGTGGCGGTCATCGGCGAACCTTTCGCTTGTCGTTGTCGGCGGTGTCGCGGCTGAGGATGAAGCGCTGGTACAACAGCGCCATGGTGAGCGCCACCACGAACAGCACCACGGACGCGGCACCGGCGATGCCGTAGTTGCTCCTGCGGGTGCCCTCGGTGATGAGGAAGGTGGCCATCGTGGTGGTGGAGTTGGCGGGCCCACCTCCGGTGAGGATCCACACCATGTCGAACAGTTGCAGCGAGCCCACCATGGACAGGAAGGCCCAGGTGCGCAGCGTCGGGCCGAGCAGCGGGATGGTGATGTGGCGCTGGGTCTGCCACCACGAGGCGCCGTCGATCTGGGCCGCCTCGTCGAGTTCCTGCGGGACGCCCTGCAGGCCGGCGAGGAACAGGATGATCGCGAACCCGAGGTACTTCCAGGTGAGCACGATCATCACCGTCCACAGGGCCAGGTCCGGCGTGCCGAGGAACCCCTGCGCGGGGCCCTGGATGCCGACGGCGGCGAGGATGGAGTCGATGACGCCGTAGCGGGGCTGCAGGAGCTGGAACCACACCACGCTCGCGATGACCTCGGCGAGGATGTAGGGGACGAAGACGATGGTGCGCAGCAGCCCCTGGAACCTCATCTTTCGGTTGAGGAGCAGCGCGACGGCGATGCCGAGCGGCAGCTGGATGGCGATGGACGCCACGACGATGAAGAGGTTGTGCCCGAGCGCCCCGAGGAACACGTCGTTGCTCAGGACGGAGGCGTAGTTGCGGAGTCCGACGAAGTCGGCGAGGGGCCCGAAGCCCTTCCAGCGGTAGACGGAGAACTGGACGGCGCGCAGCATCGGCCAGACGACGAACATGAAGAACAGCGTGAGGGCGGGCAACACGAAGACGGCGATCTCGAGGCCCATCTTCCAGTTGACGGGCCGCTTCCGACCGGGGGAGAGCGGGCGCCGGTCGCGCCCGCTCTCGTCGGTGGTGACCCGGACCGCCGCCGCCTGCTCAGAGGTGGCGTTGGTCATGGATTACTTCTCCGCGTCCGCAGCGGCCTGGGTGGCGTCGACGATCTCCTGCGGAGTCGCCTGGCCGGCGAAGGCCAGGGCGATCTCGTCGTTCATGGCGCCGCCGATGGAGGTGCCGAAGGCCGTGTCGAAGTAGAGCTGGACGTAGCCTGCCGCGTCGCGGACCTCGAGGAGCTTGGCCAGCGCGGGATCAGCGACGAACTCGGAGGCCGTGGGGTTGGTGGGCAGCCCCATGTCGAGCTCGGCGAAGCCCTTCTGGACCTCGTCGGAGAGGAGGTACTCGACGAATTCGACGGCCTCGTCGGGCGCGTCGGCCGGGACGCCCCAGGCGTCGCCGCCGCCGAGCGCGGCGCTCTGGTCGCCCTCGCCGCCGTCGACCTCAGGGAAGGCGAACCAGCCGGTGGCGTCGCCGAGGCCCTGCTCGTCCTCGGTCAGGCCCTGCATGACGCCGGGCTCCCAGTGGCCCGCCAGCTCCATGGCGACCTTGCGCGTGGCGAGGAGGCCGGAGGCGCTGGTCGGGCCGGACTGTGCGGGTGTGGTGAGGAAGCCGGGGTTGAACGGCTCCTTGGCCACCAGGTCGGCCAGGTCCTCGCCGGCGCGCACGAAGCACTCGTCGGAGAAGTCGAGGCTCGTCACGGCGCCGGACAGAACGTCCTGCGAGCACTCCCGCAGCGCGGTGTAGTACCAGTAGTGCGCGGCGGGCCACTTGTCGCCGGCGCCCACGGAGATCGGGTCGATGCCGGCGGCCTTGAGCTTGTCGATCGCGTCGTAGAGATCGTCCATGGTGGTGGGGGCCTCGGTGATGCCGGCCTGCTCGAACAGTTCCGTGTTGTACCAGAAGCCCACCACGCCGAGCGAGAAGGGCAGCGCGTAGGTCTTGCCGTCCACCTGCCAGCCGTTGACGGCGCCGCCGAGCTTGTCGATGGTGTCGGCGGCCGACTCCGACAGGTCCTTGACCAGCCCGGCCTCCACCTTGTCGGCCAGCTCGCCGCCGCCGCGCTCCATGTAGATGTCAGGCATGTCGCCGCTCTGCCAGGCGGCCTCGATCTTGGTGCCCATGTCCTCGTGCTGCATGGCCTCGACGGTGATGGTGACGCCAGGATTGGCCGCCTCGAAGTCTGCGGCCACCTTGTCGTAGTAGTCCTTGCCGGCACCCGTGTTGGAGTTGTGCCACCAGGTGAGCGCCACATCGCCGCCGGCGGCGGCGGACGAGGCCCCTGTGGTGGGCTCGTTGGTGGTGCCGCCGCAGGCGGACAGGGCCAGCGCCGCGCTCGCGACGAGTGCCGCGATCTTGGGGAGCTTGTGGGTCATCATTGATCCTCCGGTAGTTGCGTCGCGAAAAATTTCACGAAAGCTTGGCTAACGTCACCGATTCTAAGCGCACATGTATTTAGTCTGCAAGTGCTACGAAACATTGGTTACCGCTTCGTTAGGTTCGATGTGAAACTTTTCGCTATGCTGCTGCCGTGTCGGTGAAGAGTGCACCCAAGGCGGTGCGGTTGCAGGACGTGGCGCTGAGGGCAGGCGTGTCCAGCGCGACGGCGTCGAAAGCTCTCAACGACCGGGGCGGGGTGTCGAAGGCGACGAGGGCCAAGGTGCTGGCCGCCGTCGAGGAGTTGGGTTACCAGCCCGTGTCCGGCGAGTCGATGCCGTACCCACAGATCGCGCTCGTGGCCGACGACCTCACCACCACCTACACGTTGGAGATCCTCAAAGGCGCCATCTCGACCGCTATGGAGCAGGGCGTGGCGCTGGGCACCTTCTACCTGCCCGAGGCCAGGCCGTCGGGAGTGCCGGTCCCGCTGGACGACGCCTGGCTCGATCTGATCAAGGCCAAGGGATATCTGGGTGTCATCGTCCTGACGGCCCGATTGTCGGATCACCAGCTCGCAAAGACGCGCGAGATCGGGCTGCCGCTGGTGGCCATCGACCCGGCCAACGCGCTCCCTGCCGACGTGATGAGCATCGGGGCGACGAACTGGAACGGCGGCGTCGAGGCCGCGCAGCACCTCGTCGGCCTGGGCCATCGTCGGATCGGGTTCGTACAGGGTCCGCCCGAATCGGTGCCGGCCACCGAGCGACTTCAGGGGTACGTCTCGGCCCTCCACATGAACGGCCTAACGCTGGACTCGAGCCTTGTCGTCGCGGGTGGATATACCCACGAGCTGGGGATGAAGGCCGGGCGCGAGCTGTTGTCGCGGCCCGTGGGGGAGCGCCCCACGGCGATCGTCGCGCCGTGCGACCCGGCCGCGATGGGCGTCTGTGAGGCGGCGCGCCAGCTCGGGATCCAGGTGCCCGCAGAGCTCAGTGTCGTCGGCTTCGACGACACGGTCCTGGCCGGCCTTGCCGTGCCGGGGCTCACGACGGTGCATCAGCCGCTTCAAGGGATGGGCGCGGCCGCGGTGCGGCGGCTCCTCGACGTGTCCACCGGCCGTCCCGTCGAGCCGGGGCACGTCCGGCTTGCCACGAGGCTCGTGATCCGGCACTCCACGGCTCCGGTTGCGCAAGGCTAGGCTGGCTGGGGGCCTGGTTGAGTTGGGCCGTGAGAGAAGGAGTCGGCGATGAAGACGTTCACTTTGGGCAGCACTGATCTGGTGGTGCCTGCCGTGGTCACAGGCGTGATGCGGATCCAGGACAAGACCGACGACGAGGTGCGCGCCCTCTACGGGGCGTCGCGCGACGCGGGTATCGACTTCTTCGATCACGCCGACATCTACGGCGACGCCCCCTACCACGGCTGCGAGCGGCGCTTCGCGGAGGCGCTGCAGCTCACCCCGGCAGAGCGTGAGGAGATCACGCTCCAGACGAAGGCGGGCATCGTCAAGGACGGGCCCTACTTCGACTTCTCCTACAAGCACCTGGTCGTGCAGGTGGAAGGGTCGCTTCGGGCGCTGGACACCGACTACATCGATGTCCTGCTCCTGCACCGCCCGGATGCGTTGGTGGAGCCGGAGGAGGTGGCCCGCGCGTTCGACCACTTGGCGGTCGCGGGCAAGGTGCTGCACTTCGGTGTCTCCAATCACACGCCCGGTCAGGTCGATCTCCTCAAGCGCTACGTGACGCAGCCACTCGTCGCCAACCAGCTGCAGCTGTCGATCACTCACGCGCCGATCGTGGCTCAGGGTGTCGCGGCGAACATGGCCGCGCTCGACCAGTCCGTCAGCCGCGACCTGGGCATCCTCGACTACTGCCGCCTCAACGACATCACGGTCCAGGCGTGGTCGCCGTTCCAGGCCGGGTTTTTCACCGGCGTGTTCCTGGGCAACCCGGACCACCCCGAGCTCAACGCCGTCATCGACCGTCTGGCGGCGAAGTATGACGTGCGGCCCGAGGGCATCGCGACGGCGTGGATCACCAGGCATCCGGCGAACATGCAGGTGGTGCTCGGCACCACGACCCCGGAGCGCGTGACGTGGGCGGCGGCCGGCGCGGACGTCCAGTTGACGCGGCCGGAATGGTACGAGCTGTATCGCGCGGCGGGGTACCTCGTCCCGTGACATGTGAACGGGGCGCCCGACCTGCGACAGCAGATCGGGCGCCCCGTGGCGTTTCAGCGGTGCAGCGGCGGGAAGGGGGGCACGATGGGGCCGCCAGGCGATGGGTCTCCCTCGTCGTCGTTCACTGCCGCGCTCCACGGTTGGGCGGCGCCGAGCGGGTCGATCCGTTCGCCCGCGGCGTTGACGGGGTTGCCGTCCTCGTCGACCCGTCGACCCTCGTGATCCACGCGGTTGCCGAACTCGTCGCGCCAGAAGCCGTCGGCGTCGGCCTCGTGCTCGATATCTCCGCCGACGAGGCCACCGGGTGCCACAGCGTCCACCTCGGAAGGGCTCGGCGGGCTCGACGGCGAGTCTGGTGAATCCGGGGAATCGGGTGAGTCCGGCGACTCGGCCGCGGGTGCATACGGGTCGGGGGCGACGGCGCTGACGCCGGCGTCCGGCCGTGACTCGGGGTCCGGGAAAGCGGTGGCCGGCGCTGCGACGAAATCGTCGTTCGAGCTGGTCATGTTGTCAGTCCTTTATCGATGGTCGGCGTCGGGGACGGGGTTGCCATATGGATCCAGGCGGCGGCCGTGCTCGTCGCGAGGAACGTCATCGACGGTGTCGTCATGGGCGCGAGGAGAATCGGGGTCGAGATCCCGGTTGAGCTCGTCGCGGTCCGCGTCAAGGCGCGGATCATGGGTGTCGACGGCGTCGGGGTCACCGTGCCGGATCTCGTCCGGCTGCGCGTCGAGGTCGGTCGCGTCATCGGTGCGATGGGACCTGCGGACGCGAGGGTCGAGTTCATCGGCCTTGCGTAGCTGTTCGTCCCGCTCCCGGGCAACCTGGTCCAGGGCCTCGCGGCTGTGCCGGGCTTCGTCGTCGCGCAGTTCGGCCTCCTCCGCCGCCAGAGCAGCACGCTCCTCAGCCTCCTCGGCCTTCCTGCGCAGCACCTCGGCCCGCTCTCCTTCGCTGATCGCGTCGTGGCGCACCGCCTCGGCTTTGGCGGCGAGATCCTCGGCGCGTTCCTCACGGGCGGCGACGAGCCGATCCTGCTCGTGAGCGCGCGCCCGGAGCTGGTCTGCACGTTCCATGTTGGCGCTCCTCTTGCCCCGCGACGCTGCAGCGATGATCCCGATGATCAGGGCCAGTACAACGAGCGCGATGAGCACCCACACCCATAGTGGCCATTCAGGCATGGTCATCCTCCTCCTGTGTCAGCTTGCTTGGTTTCTCCACACTAGACACAGGGCGGGTCCATGGCCAGGGATCTGAAAGATCGCTTCTGTCGGTCATATTCCACCGGGAAGCGAGACATGGTCGGACAGTGGTGATTGGCGGATGACAGACCGTCCATGGGAAACCACTGGCGGCCCCGCCCGTCGACCCGCTGGTCTGGTCCTTCCCGGGCGATGTCCACGTGGGCGACATGCGATTTGCTGAACACCGTGGCGGGCGTGCTAATCTTTGCCGTCGGGTCGTAAGGCCCACTGCGCGAGTGGCGGAATGGCAGACGCGCTGGCTTCAGGTGCCAGTGTCCTTCGGGACGTGGAGGTTCAACTCCTCTCTCGCGCACAACGATGTATGGTCCCCTGACTACATCAAATCCCCTCTGACAAGGACTTCGGTCCTTCTCAGTTGTGGACTCTCATGGACACGGATGGCCTTCAGAGGCCTCCCATTCCCCACGTATTCCCCACGGTTCCCCACGTATTCCCCACGACATCCGGGGCGTGGGGAACGTCGTCGGCGCCGCCCACTGTCCACCCGACCGTCCTTGAGCCCGTTACGGAGCGTGACGGGAGGGGCGCATCATGGGTAGACCACGGGCCAAGGCCAAGCGGGGCTTCGGTGAGGTCGGCCAGCTGCCGAGCGGGCGGTATCGGGCGCGCTACACCGGCCCCGACGGCAGCCGGCACAGCGCTCCGATCACCTTCGTCGCTCGGATCGACGCCGAGGGGTGGCTGGTCGACCAGGAACGGATGATCAGTCGCGGCGAGTGGGAGCCGCCGGCCCGTCAGGTCCGGGAGGTGCACGAGGCGCCGCTGCTGCTGGGTGAGTACGCCGCCACCGTGGTGGCCCGCCGCCGGATTCGACCCGGCACGGCGGCGCTGTACGCGAAGCTGCTCAGGCTGACCATCCTTCCCGCGTTCGCAAAGCGGCCTCTGGGCGAGATCACCGCCGCGGAGATCTCCACCTGGTACGCCGAGATGCGGACGACGCCCACCCAACAGGCCAACGCGTACGGGCTCCTCAAGTCGATCTTCAAGGAGGCCGTCGAGGAGCGGCTCGTGGAGGTGAGCCCGTGCCGGGTGAAGGCGGGCACGCAGAAGGAACGCGCGCGTGAGATCGAGGTGCTCACGGTCGACCAGCTCAACCGCTACCTGGCTGCCGTGCCCGAGGCGCGGCGGGTTCCGCTGTTGCTGGCCGGATGGTGCGGTCTGCGTTCCGGCGAGGTGCGGGGGCTCCGCGTGCGTGACCTGGACCTGGATCTCGGCCTGGTCCACGTTCGGCAGGCTGTCGTGCGCCTCAACGGGCAGCTCCTGATCGGCCCACCCAAGACGGACGCAGGGGTCAGGTCCGTGTCAATCCCTCCCCACCTCCTGCCGGCTTTGCGGGAGTGGGCGGCGCGCCAGCCCGTGCGTGAGCGGGAGGCGTTGCTGTTCCCGGCCGGGGACGGACTCTCCCCGCTAAACGACAGCGTCCTGCGGGTCGCCCACAACAAGGGCAAGGCGGCCATCGACATGCCCGGCTTGACGGTCCACGGGCTGCGCCACACCAGCGCGACACTGGCCGCGCAGTTGGGAGCCACCTTGGCGGAGCTCCAGGCACGCATCGGGCACAGCACACCAAACATGGCCATGCGCTACCAGCACGTCGCCGCCGAACGCGACGCGCAGCTGGCCGCTCGCATGTCTGCGTTCGCCACTGGTCGACAGAGCGCGAGTCGGTGATCACAGGAGTCAGTTGCTCGCCCACGAAGCAGGTCGAGCCTATTGAGGCGTCAGCAAGCCCTATCAGTGGGTGCACTCGTCGAGAAGACGGCTTGTCATTCTATTCGGTCGGCGACGAGAGGTGCCACAGTGGGCCGATCCGCGTGCCGGGGCCGGCCAGCCCACGCGATTCCGATGGCGAGAGAGCGACATGAAATGGTGGTTCGGACATCCGTGGACTGCCAACGCCCGACAGTGATCTGGCTAGGCTGTCGTAGGGTCGTCGGGTCGGAAGCACGACGACCTCTGACCGGCCAGGCCACTAAGATGACGGGTACGATGCAGACCGAGATGATGTGGCTCGCCGGAGCCGGAGCCCAGCCGCGGCGCATCGAAGACTGGTCAGTGCTCCTGAAACTCCATAAGCGACGGGGCGAATCGTCCCAAATACTGGTCGTAGGCGTGTCCACGGAGGTTGCAGCAGAAGCGGCCGCTGGCGAGCATGCCCGGCGATTGTCGGAGCGAGCGCCTGAAGTGGACATCATCTCGTACCACTCGACCTCCCGCATTTCGCGCCTGGCGCTAGTGGAACTCAGACGACCAGACAGCGTGCCGCTGGGCATCACAGTCGGGACCTCGGCGGCGCGTGTCTGGGGCGTCTGGATCGCCCCAACACATCCGGGGGCCGCCGAAGCGACCCTCAGTGAGCAGCTCGCTGATGCCGGGTACCTTGCCTCCGCCATCTTCCTACCCCTCATCAGCACGCCTTCACCATCGGTCGACACCGTGATCAACTCCGCCCGAACTGAACTGGCAAGGATCGCTGAAGCGGAGGCAGACGACGCGATACAGGCAGCCTGGGAACAAGTGATGTCCCTCGCAGAAAACCACTCCCCACTCGATGGACCCCCCACGCAGCACGACGTTGCAGATGTATTCAAAGCGGTTCGTGAACTGCAGCGTCGACTCCGAGATTCGGCAAACGAGTACCGAAACGTCGGCGACGCAGACGGAGCCGAGATGTTTCGCGACCGGCTCTCCGAGCTCGGAATTGCCACGCAGGCGCTCGGAGTTAGCGTCAGCCTCACGGACGCGAGACGTGAGCGCCAGGAAGCGGCACGACAAGACGAGCACAGCGCGCGACTGACAACGATGGCGCTAATCCTAGCCTTTCCGGCAATCTACCTTACTGCCCTCCCTTTCGTCGTGTCCCCGGAATCCTTGCGAACAGTGACCGAGCGAATAGCCTTGGCATCGTTAGGGATAGTCATCTCAGCGTTCCTGGGCTGGGCCCTATCCACATTCGTCTCTCGACACGGGAAAGTGGAGTAGAATGTGCGCTCAAATTATCTCTCTCGCGACCATCCTGGCGGCGCTGCCGCGCCCCCACGGTGACCTCGCGCGAAGCATTCTGAATCCGAGCGCCAACTGGGCGCCCCTCAACCCAGTGCCCACGACGAATGTACTATTCATTGAACCGACGTTCACTCGTCTGTCTACCGGGGACGATGTGGATCGATGTGATGTTGTCTTGATCCAAGCAGCCGCGGGCGTTGGCAAGAGCCTGTTAGCTAAGTACATGGCTGCGATGTCGGGCAATGCACTCGTAAACCTCAGTTTGGACCTTCAGGTTGGGGCAAATTACTACCGCGGCGGACTGTCCAAAGCATACCAAGCAGAAGCGTGGCCTATCGCATCTGCAATTGCGGGCGGCGAGGCGGCGCTGGTGATTGATGGACTGGATGAAGCATTGGTTGCTGCGACAATCCCGAACTACGAAGCTTCGTTGAATGACCTAGCTGAAATACTCAAGTCGCGAGGGGATGCCGATCGGGCTCTGGCCTCAGCCGTTCTTCTCGGCCGGCCTGATTCCGTTGAGCGTGCAGTCCACATTCTGACGACCGCTGGTCTTCGGTGTGACACTTACGCAATCAACCTCTTTAGTGAGCATGAGCAGGCACAGTTAATTGGTCAGCTTGCCGAGAAGAAGTTTCCAGGGATAAACAGGAATCAATTTGATAACTTGGTGGCCGAGTTCCTCGCTTTGATCAGAGCCACACTCGGCGAGAACGAACTTGAACGGAGATCGTTCCTCGGATACGCGCCGGTGCTGGACGCCATCTCTGCAATGGGCGAATCAGAGAACCTGTACGCTGCACTATCTTCTCTCAGGGCGAACGAGGACAGGCGGGAAGCTTGGAGCATTCTGGCCAAGATCCCCATGTGGCTCCTCTTGCGTGAGCAAGAGAAGATAGTGCAAGCCGCTCTGCCGGCTGACCGCGCTCTCGCCTCACGCTGTTATGACCCCACGCACCAGCTTGAGTACCTATGCTCTGAAGATCTCGATCTTGCGTTTCCGGAGATCGCGACGAATGCAGACCACGATCAAGCGGCGCGGGTTCGCACACTGATTTCCTCGCAGTTAGAGATCCATCCATTCCTGCGTGGAGATGCATCCACAAATGCTTCTTCGCTGGCACTCGAAAGCTTCGCCAGTCCGGTCTTCCGCGACTACACCGCCGCGTGGGCTGCAACGCTCGGTTCAGATGATGCGCTTCTTACGGTCCTCGACGGCTTCGATCGACAGGTACTCAGCGCTTCACCACTGCTCATTCGGTTGATCTTCTCAATCAGTGACTCGTCGATCCATCAACCCTTACGACTCGACTCTTCCGTGTTGGGCGTTTTGTGCGATTCCGCGGCAATGGAGATCGGCGATGCGAGCGTGCATCGAGTCATTTCGCTGCACGGGCGATTACCGGACCTGGGCGGTCGTTCTGTTGAACTCCTCTTTCGCGAAAACGACTCCGTCTTAGGCGTGGTCGAGCTCGAGCTACCTCGTAGCGGGACCCTCCAGCTCGCGCATTCACTTGCTCGGGCGCACCTTGAATTCCCAGGCGTCACCATCGAGGCGGGAGCCGGATCTACATTCTCATTCGAGGGTCCGATCGAAGTATCCTGCGAACGCTTCGTGTTCGGCGCCGCCAGCCACTACGTCAGAGCATCGCGTGCAGCGGTTGTCGCTATCAACGCTGCTTCGGTCTCTGGCGGATACCACGATGTTCCAATTGATCGCGAGGATCTCTTGGTAACCACGGACAGCGCGCACTTTCCATGGTCTCGGTATGTTACGGGGGCCTACGAGCGTCCCACAGCGTGGCCTGGTGAACTGGTGCGCGCTGCAGCCGACCTTCGGTCTGTTCTCATGTATGCGTTCAAGACCCGACTACCGGGCGAGCTGGTCCGAGGCCCTGTCACCTTTAGATACCATGCGATGCGGAACGATGATTGGGTGTCTTTCTTGATTTCTCGGAATGTATTGCAGGCCGCTGTCGGCGCATCGTTTCCCGGAGCCAATGGGGCCATCAGAAGTTGGTACATACTGAATCCCGACGCAGAGTGGCTGCAATCGGCAGTGGCCACCATGCGGATCAACGACGAGAGATACGAGGCACTCCTGCGTGAGTACTTAGCGTGGAAGTCCCGCATTGGGGTGGGCAAGAAGTCCTGACGCCTCACCTGCGAACTCGCGGGTATGGTCTCGCCCCTCATGTTTAGTGGCTGGTCAGTGACGGCGGCAGCAGTGCAGGTTTGATACCGTCAACCGAGTTTGTGGGGCGGGCTGCGCCGGTGATCTGTGGATCCCAGCCAACCTCACGTCTGTGGATCCCAGCCACCCTCACTGATGGGTCAACGAAAGGGGGTGGCCGCCACATCACTAGCCGAGATGCCCATCCAATGCATGCGACTCCACATTCTCCGGTCTGCCGTTGGCAGAGGCCTAGGTGCCACCTACCCTGCACCTCGACGGCGAGTGACAGGGGGAGGAAGCGAGCCGCCCTCTCCGACTGTCGCGCGCCATGGGTCCCCATCCAGGGGGCCTGCTGGGTGGGGCTAGGAGGCGCGTCGGGACGGGCGGGGTCCCTTCGAGTTGAACTCGGATGCGGTCCACTGTGGGTATCGACTGAACATGGCGTCGACGTCGTCCGGGTCCAGCCTGAGGATGCGGCCGCACCGGTACACGGGGAGGACGCCCTCGGCGATCCGGCGGCGGATGGTCTTCACGCTGACCCCGATGCGGGCAGCGGCCGTGGGCAATGACTCGTAGGTCCGTATGGTCATGGCACTGTCCCCTTCTGGGCCCTGGCGGGGCCTCAAGGACACAAGACCAGCTTGACGTACTCCTGGCCGCAGCCCACGGGTGAGTCTCCCTGGGACTGCAGGGCCACTTCCTGGGCGAGATCCGAGCAGTCAGCCCTTGTGGGAGCGGGGTTGCGCTGCCGATGAGTCGCACCGACGTCCAAGAACAACCGTGAGGATGCCTTGTTGTAGGGCGGCCTGCGCGGTGATCGGGCATCAACGATGCCTGTTGCCTCGGCATGCCTCGGGAACCCGTCTCGCCTTGTGTATCGGGAGTTAGGGCGTCTGCGCCGGGATCAGGCGTCGTCCGTAACCCAACTCGCACGCACTGGTCTCGTGTTGGTCGCCGGGAGCGGCGCCCCCACCGCCCGTGAACCCGACACGGCCGAGGAGTCGGCGGTGGGTGTGGTGGCCTGGATGAGCGCGCGCAGGTCGGCGTGCAGCTTCCCGTGGGCGAGCGTCCAGTGCGTGCGCCGGCGGCGACGGTCGTCGCGGGGGACGTCTCCGGTGACGTAGCCGTGGTCCTCGAGCTCATTGAGGTTGCGCGCGATCGTGGTGCCCGCAACCCCCTCGCCTAGCGCGGCCACGAGCTCCGGGGTGCTGAGACACCCGCCGTGCTCGGCCAGCGCGACGGCGATCGCGAGCTTGACGCGGTTCATGCCCATGCCGACCAACGCGTCCAACTCGACGGGGAGCGGGGCGTCGGAGTAGAAAGGCACGCGCCCATTGTTTCAGTGGTCCGCGGCAAGGAGTGACGAGACACGATGAGCAATCTATACCGCTAAACGGTGTAGATGTGCTAGCGTGACACGCAGAAGGGCGAAGCTCGATATCCGCAAGATCGCCGAGATCCATGCTTAGCCTTCCCGTACAAGGTCCACCCCCTGGAGAGCTTGGAGCCAGAGATGGCAGCTTCTGACAATGGCCGTACCCGCGACTACGCGGAACCGGCGCCACGAGCGCCAGACGCACCCGGGAGCTTCGGTGCTGCCGCAGTCTGGGAGACAACAACAGACAGCGCATGTCCACGAGGCGCCTCTTCGCCCCGTTATGGCCCTTAGGCGAAGGAGGATGGGATGACCCACCAAGGACTGGCCGTCAAAGCAGTGGGAGCCATCATGGCCGCTGCACTGATCGGTGGCTGCACTGCCGCGCCCACCAACAGCCCGACCCCGACGGGGCCGTCGCAGTCGCCCTCACAGTCACCCACGGTGATGCCGACACCGACCCTCAGCCCCGAAGACCAGAAGCTCCAGGACGCGAAGACGCGCGTCGTACTGCTGTGGCAGACCCTCGACGGTCTCTTGGTCGACTCCAGCAAGAGCATCAACGAGCTCGACACCCTTGCCTCAGGAGAGGCGCTGAGCAGCCTGCAGGTGATGCTGACTACGGTCCGCCAGCGAGGGCAGGTGCAGGTCGGCGAGACGAAGATCCCCTCCCAGCGTGCCGTGGCGAAGGATGACGGGTGGGTTGTCACCTCGTGCGTCGATCGCAGCGACGCCATCCTCACGGACAAGGACGGCCAGCCGGTCACTCCGGCGCCTCAGCCGAGGCTCTCGCACGAGAGCACGGTGCAGTTGGTAGGCGCCAACCTGCAGATCACGAAGGACGAGGTCCTCGGATCATGTTGACCAAGCTGATCGCGGCGCTCGCCCTCTGTCTCGCGCTCACGACCACGCCGCTCACTGCTTCGCCCGCCTATGCGGAGGGTGGCTGTGAAGGGGCGAGCTGGGGAGTCGCGTGCGGGGTCGGCGTCCCCGGGTACGGCGGGTCGGGTCCCGCTGCTCCGCTGAAGAACAGCCACTCCGGCAGCAGCGACCCCGTGGCCTGCGTGACGCAGGAAATGCCTTCCCGTGAGGTGCCGTGTTCCGACGCTGAGTTGGGGACGTGGAGCAACGCTCGAGCCTGCTACATCAAGGCGGAATCGCCGCCGCCCCCGCTGACGGACGCGGTGTGGAGCGGCAATACAACGGGGTCGATCCACCGGTGTTCGAGTTCCGGTATCTGGTCGGGTCCGGGCTCCTACCTCTTCTGGGCCGACAGCGCCCCCGGCGTCATCCCTGACCCCAGAGTGCTGGCCCTGCAGGCGGTCACCCAGATGCGTCTCCGTGCGGTCGAGATCGGGATGGCGCCCGACCCTTCACCTGGTTCGGTGGGCTTGGTTGGCTTGCCGATCTGGCTGTGGGTGGCGTCCCCGGACCAGAGCACCTGGGGGCCCAACACGAAGACCGCGTCCGCGGGAGGCTATTCCGTCACCGCGACGGGCAAGGTCACGCAGGTGGTGTGGAGCATGGGCGACGGCGGGACCGTCGCGTGCACGTCCACAGGCACCACCTACGCCGACTCGTTCGGAGTCTCCTCATCGCCCGACTGCGGCTATCGCTACGCGAAGCAGGGGACGTACACCGTCACGGCGACGAGCTACTGGACGATCAACTGGTCCGGGATCGGCGAGTCCGGTGTCATCAACCAGACGTACACGAGCTCGGTCGTGGTCACGATCGGCGAACTCCAGACCGTGGTGAGGGGATGAGGACGTGAGGACAGCGACCATGGCGCCGACGACGGCGACGACGACCCCTCAGGCACCCGCGGCGTTGGGTCCCGTGAAGACCCGGCGGCGTCCGGTGCTGATCATCGCGTCCGTGGCCGCCCTGCTGCTGTCAGCGCTGGGCGGCGTGTGGCTGTGGACGGCGGCAACTTCGTCGGTCGAAGTCGTGGTGTCAAGGGTGGCCGTCCCTCGTGGCGCGGTCATCGCCGCCGGTGATCTGATGGTGGCGCGGGTGTCGCTCGATCCGGCCGTCGCCTCGATCCCCGCCAGCGAGGTCTCGACGGTCGTGGGTCAGAGAGCCGCGCTCGACATCTCTGCCGGAGGGCTGCTCACCCCCGACGCCATCGCCCCCGAGACGGTCCCTGCCAAGGGCGAGACAGTGGTGGGGCTGTCGCTGGTGGACGGGATGCTCCCAGCCATTCCCTTGAAGACCGGCGACGACGTGCGGGTGGTTCAGACCCCCGGTGCGCAGGGCCAGGTCGGGGAGGTCTCGCCGGTGACCATCGCGGCCAAGGTGGTCGCGGTCACGCGCTCGCAGGACGGGCAGTTCGCCCTGGTCGACCTGCTGGTGAGCGCGGACGCCGCACCCGATCTGGCGGCGCGCGCCGCGACCGGCAAGGTCGCCGTTGTGCTCGACTCCCGGGAGCGGTGACGCCATGCCGCTCTTCACCGTCGCGTCCGTCTCGGGCTCGTTGGGGGTGACGACCCTGTCCGTCGGTCTCGCCCTGACGTGGCCGCGTCCGGTGGTTCTGGTGGAAGCCGATCCGTCGGGCGGCTCGGCGATCCTGGCCGGGTACTGCACAGGCGTTGCCCGCCCCGGACTCTCCGAACTCGTGTTGGCCCACCGGCACCGACAGCTGGCCGACGAGTTGCCCTCGCGGCTCTTCCCTCTCGCCGACTCGAACGCGAGCCTGTTGCCCGGGCTACGGGCGCACCAGCAGGCAGCGTCCCTCCTCGGCGTGTGGGACTCGCTCCTGGACGCCCTGCGCGGACTCGAGGTCGACACGGGCGTAGACATCGTCGTGGACGCCGGCCGGCTGGGCATGGTCGGCAGCCCTGAGCCGCTGATCTCGGAGTCGGACGTGACCGTGGTGGTGACGGGGACCGGGTTGCCCGAGCTGGCCCGCGTGCGGTCATGGTTGCCCGGTCTCCAGGAAGGCTCGCTGGGCGAGGTGCGGTTGGTCATCGCAGGGCCGGTCCGTCGGTACAGCACGTCCGAGGTCACCAAGACGCTGGGCGTACCGGTGCTCGGCGAGGTCGCGTGGGATCCGGACGCCGCGCGGTGGTGGTCCCACGGGGAGCCTCAGCGTCGGTTCGATCGTTCGCCGCTACTGCGGTCGGTGGTGACGTTGGGTGAGTCGCTTCGGGCTCTGGCGCCGCGCACGGAGGACGCGCCGCCGCGCGCCAGGGCGGGGGCGGAACGATGACGAAGCAGCCCCAGCCAACCTGGGAAGGGCCCGACCTGGCCAGCGTGCCGCTGTTCACCGCCTTCGGTGACGCGGTTGATGCGGCGCGCCCGGGCCGCGTCCGCTCTGGATTCACCTTGTCGACGGCAGTCGCCACGACGCCCACGTCGTCCTCCCTTCATGTGGTCGGCCGCGAGGCGAAGGTGGGACCGATGGGACCGCCCACGGAACACTCGCCCGAGGTGGATTGGGACGAGGCGTCGCAACTACGCGCGCTGGCGTCCAAGCGCTTCTCCGAGCGTGCGGCGCAATCGGCGTTCGCGGACGAGGCTGCCCGCCAAGAGCTGGGGCGGGCCGTGATCATGGAGGTCGTCCAGGAGGCGACGGAGGCTCGCTTCGCCGTCCACGGCTCCGTCAGTTCCACCACCGCGCAGGACGCCCTGGCGCAGGCGGTCTTCGATCTGATGTTCGGGCTCGGCCGGTTGCAGCCCCTGGTGGATCGGGCGGACGTCGAGAACATCATCGTCGTCGGCCACGACCGGGTCTTCCTGGACCTGGTGGGCGGCGAGAAGGTGCCGGGCCCCCCGGTGGCGGCGTCCGACGAGGAGCTGATCCAACTCCTGCAGGACTTGGCCTCCCGGGCTGATCCGCCCCGGGTGTTCTCGGACGCCAACCCGGACCTCCACCTGAACCTGGATGGCGCTCGCCTGGCGGCGTCCGCGTTCGTCACCCATCGGCCCAGCGTGGTGATCCGAAGGCATCGGCTGGTGCGCATCACCCTCGATGACCTCGTGGGTCTGGACACGGTCAGCCCCTTGCTGGCCTCATTCCTCGCGGCCGCGGTGAAGGCTCGGTTGTCGATCGTGGTCTCCGGGCAACAAGGCGACGGGAAGACGACCCTGCTGCGGGCGTTGTGTGCCGAGATCGGTCCGGAGGAGGTGCTGGGGACGTTCGAGACCGAGCGGGAGCTGGGTCTGGAGCAGTTGGTCGACGAGCACCCCGTCGTGTTCTCGTGGGAGGCGCGTCCAGGTTCGGGCGAGCGAGGTCCCGATGGGCGTCCGGTGAACGAGTTCACGCTGCAGGACGGCATGCACGCCTCCTTCCGGTACGCGCTGGACCGGCAGATCGTGGGCGAGGTGCGCGGACGCGAGGTCGCGCAGATGATCATGGCCATGGAGTCGGGGTCCGGCTCGTTGTCGACGACGCACGCCGCGTCGGCGTCCGACACGATGGAGAAACTGGTCAGCTGCGCGATGCAGTCCGGCGAGTTCACCCGCGACTCGGCCGTGATGAAGCTGGCTCGCTGCCTCGGCTTGGTGGTGCAGCTGCGGTCCATGTACGTGCGCGGTCGCGACGGCTCGGTCCGCAAGCGGCGTGTGGTCGACGAGGTCCTGGCGATCACGCCGGGCGAGGAGTCCGCCGGCTACGCCGCGACCACCGTCTTCCGCAGTGACCCCGACGGTCCGGCTGTCGCCTTCGTGCTGCCCGACCACCTACGGATGCTGACCGGCCACGGGTTCACGGCGAACGAGTTCCTCCTGGAGGCGCAGCGGCACGGGGGTGTCGCATGAACCCGCTCGTCCCCGCGCTGGTGAGCGTCCTCGGCGTCGGTGGTGTGATGGGGCTGGTCGCAGGGCTTCGGCGAGTGCCGGTCCCGACGGGCGCTCCGAAGACGCCCCGTCTCCTGACGCGGCTCGCAATCGTCCCGCGCCGCGTCCTGATCTCCGGTCTGCTGGCGGCGGTGGCCGGTGTGCTGGTGGCCTTGCTGTCGGGCTGGGTGATCTCGATCGTGCTCTTCCCCCTGGCGGCGGTCGGCCTGCCGGTGCTCCTTGGTGTCTCGGACGAGTCCCACACGATCGAGCGCCTCGAAGGTCTCGCTGAGTGGACGCGCAACCTGGCCGGCGTGATCACCGTGGGAGTCGGTCTGGAGGGCGCCCTCGTGGCCACGCTGCGCACGACACCCGACGTCATCCGTCCGGAGGTGACCACCCTCGTGAGTCGCATCAGGTCTCGGTGGAACACAGCCGAGGCGCTCCGCGCGTTCGCCGACCAGTTCAACGACTCGACCGGTGACCTGGTGGCAGCCACCTTGATTCTCGCGGCGCAGAAGCGGGCCGATGGCCTCGCCCAGATCCTGTCCGGCCTTGCCGAGTCGGTGTCCGCGGAGGTGGCTGCCCGGCGTCATCTGGAGGCCGACCGCAGCAAGCCGCGCCAGACCGCGCGGATCGTCACCATCATCACCGTGGTGTGTCTGGTCGGGATGGCCGCCACCGGCCAGTACCTGGAGCCCTACCGCTCACCGCTGGGACAGGTCGTGCTGTCGGTGCTCCTGGCGCTCTACGTCGTGGGCCTCGTGGTCATGCGGCGCATGGCGCGGGTCAAGCCGCTGCCCCGACTGTTGGCGTCCGGAGAGCCGACATGACCGGCCTGCAGCTCGCAGCACTCACAGGCTTGTTGCTAGCCACGAGCGTTCTCTGTGCGGTCTGGTGGCTCACACCGACCGTGCCGGCCCTTGGGCCTGCACTGGACAGGCTGACGGGAGTGCCGTCGGCTCCCACCCTCCTCGCGGGCGGCGTGGACCCCCAGGATCGGGTGGGGGCCTGGGTCGCGCGCTGGCTGCCGAGGTGGGTGTGGATGACGCCGGTCAAGGAGTTGGCGCTGCTGCGCCGGACTGAGGCCAACTTCTACGGCGAGAAGCTGATCCTGGCCGCCATCGGGCTCGTGGCACCCCCGCTACTGTCGACGCTGTTCAGTTGGTTCGGGCTGCGGTTCCCGATCGCGGTCCCACTCGCTGCGTCCTTGGTCGGCGCGGTCGGGCTGTTCGTGCTGCCCAACCTGGACATCCACGGCAAGGCGAAGGCAGCGCGCCTTGAGTTCAACCACGTGTTGACCGGCTTCATCGACCTCGTGGCCCTCGAACGTCGCGCCGGTTCGGGGCCCCGCCAGGCGCTGGAGAACGCAGCACGCGTCGGCCGCGGCCAGTGGGTCTTCGACCGGCTGGCGGAAGGCTTCACCCAGTCCAGCGTCGACGGCCGCCCGCCGTGGGACGTCCTCCGCGCGATGGGCGACGAGCTGGCGCTGCCCGAGCTCGACGATCTGGCCAACATCATGGCCCTGGCCGAGCAGCAGACGATGCCCGTCTACCAAACCCTTCGAGAACACAACCGAGCGCTGCGAGTGGCGCTCCTGACCGACGAGCAGGCCCGTGCGAACGCCGCCTCCGAGCGGCTCACCATCCCTGCGACCATGCTGGCGATCGTCTTCATCGCCATCCTGTTGGGGCCATCCCTGATGACCCTGATGAGCAACACCTGACCCCAAAGGAAGAACCCCTTCAGGAGAGGAAACCCCCACCATGATGCTCAACCTGTACGTGGAGAGCCAGCTCATGCGCCGCGACCTCGAGTCGTGGCTCGCCAAGCAGCGCGAACGGATGCTCGCCGAGGACGGCATGTCCGAAACCATCCAGAACGTGCTCTGGGCGATCTTCGCGATCGCGATCGTTGGGATCGTCGCCGCGATCATCCAGGCCTACGTCGTCGGCAAGGCCAACGAGATCCGGTAGGCGACGACCATGCGGCGGTCCAGGTCCAGCCAGTGGCTGATGCGGGGTGAGCGCGGCTCGTCATCGGTCGAGATGGTGATCGCGCTCCCGCTCGTGCTCACCGTGCTGTTCCTGGCCGTCCAGGCCGGCACGTGGTTCCACGCCCGGTCGATCGCCCTCGCGTCTGCCCAGTCGGGCGCCCGCACGTCAGCGATGCTCAACTCCTCACTGGAGGCCGGGTTGTCGAGCGCGAGGTCCTTCGCCACCGACGTGGGAGGGACGACGCTGACCGGCGTAACCGTGACCGGCGACAGGACGGCGACCAGCACAACCGTGACGGTGACCGGCCACAGCGTCCGGCTCGTGCCGTTCATGGACGTGACCGTGTCCCAGTCGGCGACCTTGCCCGTCGAGAGGTACACGCGATGAAGCCGCGAGTTCACGAATCAAGACGCTGCGGGAGCGCGAAGCCCAGGTCTCGGGGCTGCATGACCGCCGCCGATGAGCGCGGGTCGGCGGCAATCGAACTGGTCTTGTTGGTGCCGGCGCTCATGCTCCTGCTGTTGTTCGCCGTGGCCGGCGGACGGGTGGCCATCGCCCACGGGAGCGTCCAGCAGGCAGCCGCGGACGCCGCACGCGCGGCGTCCATCGCCCGCACCGCAGGGTCGGCCCAGACGTCGGCGGTGGCGGCGGCACGAGCCACCCTGGCCAACCAAGGGCTGACGTGCGCGTCCATGACGGTCACCCTCGACACCTCGGGGTTCGCCACACCCGTGGGCACGCCCGCCAGCGTCGCAGCGACGGTGACCTGCACGGTGGAGCTGTCAGAGCTGGCACTGCCCGGCTTGCCGGACAGGGTCGTCAGTGCGACAGTCACGAGTCCGCTTGATGTGTTCAGGGGGCGATGATGCGCCATCACGATGAGCGAGGCTCGGTCACGGTGTGGGGGGTGTTGATCGCGCTGGTGATCACCATGGTGATCGGCATCACCGTCGACCTGACCGGGCAGGTCAACGCCCAACAGAGGGCTCACGACCTCGCCCAGCAGGCGGGGCGAACGGCGGCCAACCAGGTGCAGGCAGGCCAGATCATGCGCGGCCAATCCCCGCAGATCGACACGGCAGCCGCCCGGACGGCCGCGGCGGCCTACCTGCATGCCGCCGGCGTCGACGGCAGCGTGAGCATCACCGGACCGACCACCCTGTCGGTGCACGTGACAATCGTCTACCAGCCGAAGTTCCTCGGGACGGCAGGCATCGGACCCAAGACGGTCAGCGGCGACGCCACCATCCTGCTGTCGCGTGTCGTGAACGGAGCTCCCCGATGAACCCGCGCCCTCGTCACCCCCGACTCGTCGGGTTCGCCGCCTTCGTCGCACTGCTGGCTCTCCTGGTGGGGCTGCCGACGGTGCTGCTGGCCCTCGGGTGGGGGCCGACGCCGTCCGGCCTGGACGGGTGGTGGGCGGCGCTCACCAGTCCGGATGACGGACACCTGACCGTGTTGATCTTGAAGGGCGCGGCGTGGGTTGTATGGGGACTGCTCGCGGTCACGATCCTCACGGAGGCAGTCGCAGCCCTCCGAGGCCTGGAGGCACCCAAGCTGCCCGGGCTCCGGTGGTCCCAGGCGCCGGCCCGCCGGCTCGTAACAGCCGCGCTGCTCCTGTTCATCGCGGTGCCCGCCACGGGGATCGAGACTGCATCCGCAGTCCCGGACAGCCCGAACCCGGTGGCCACAGCGACGGCGACCTTGGCGCCCGCGCCGCCAGCGTCCGTGGGAACGACGTCCAGAGCCGTTGCGCTCGCCGAGATCGCCCCCGCACCCGTCACTCACACGGTCAAGCGAGGTGAGACCCTGTGGTCGATCGCTGAGAACCACCTGGGGTCAGGGAACCGCTACCCCGAGATCCTCAAACTCAACAACGATCTCCTGCGGGGCAAGCCGCAGTTCCTCAGACCGGGCTGGGTGCTGACCCTGCCCGCAGCGGCGCAGGCCGACGCCGGACAGGCCACGGCGACGAGCGACCGCGCGCATTCCCGATACACCGTGGTCAAGGGCGACACGCTGAGCGAGATCGCACAGCAGCACCTCGACGACGCCGAGGCGTGGCCACGGATCTTCGAGGCCTCTCGGGGGATTCCGCAGCCGGACGGCCGTCGCCTGACGGACCCAGACCTCATCCTCCCCGGCTGGCACCTGCTCATCCCCTCCGCTGCGGAGGCAACGCCCGAGCTCCCAACCTCCCCGGAACCCGAACGAGCTGAACCGGCACCTCAGGCCTCGCAGCCAGCGCAGGTCGACTCCGTCCCGCCCGCGACTGCCACCCCGACCCCGGTGGCCGAGACGTCGCCTGCAACCGGCGGGGCCGTTCCTGTTCCCGTCGCTTCGTCCAGCGCGCCGGCGGCGCCCTCCGCGTCCGCCTCGACGCCCGTGGCCTCGGACATGAGTAGTGACGAGCGGCCTGTGGGCGAGGAGTCCGATCGGGACGCCGAGGCTCTGGCCCCGTGGGTGCTGGCCGGGCTCACCGGTGCGGGCGGGGTCCTCGCTGCTGGGCTGCTGGCCGCCCTGCGCCAGCGCCGGAGGGCCCAGTTCCGTGCTCGTCGGCCGGGGCGGACGATCCAGGCACCGCCGCCGGAACTGGTTCCGGTGGAGAAGACCGTGATGACGGAGGGGCAGGCCGCTGCGCCCACCCTGGTCGCCATCGACCAGGCGCTCAGGTTGCTTGCCGTCTCCGGCGAGGACCGCGCCGTGCCGCCGCAACCCCTGGCTCTCCAACTCCTGCCAGGCGAGGTGGCCGTTCAGCTGGTCGAGTCCGTCACACTCGCGCATCCCTGGCGCCCGGACCCGGCCAATGATCGTCGATGGCTGCTGGCCACCGGCTCGCACGAACATGAGTCGACCGCCCGATCCGCCTACCCGCAGCTCGTCTCCGTGGGACTGGACGACGACGGCGCTACGTGGCTGGTCAACCTCGAACAGCTGGGCACGATCAGCCTCACCGGTGACCCCACCTACGCCGCCGACTTCGCTCGCTATCTGGCGGCCGAGATCGCGGTCAACCCGTGGGCGCGCCAGGTTCAACTCGACTGCATCGGGATCGCGCCGGAGGCCGCGCCGCTCGACCCGGCTCGCATCCGCCACCACCGTCTCGAGGATTCCGCCTCACTGGACGCGGCGATCGCTGCGGCCCGCGCGACCGGTGACAAGTGCGCCGAGCATGACGTGACCGCAGCCGCCGGCCGCGTCGACGACCTGGGCGGCGACGTGTGGGACAGCTGGCTCGTCCTGGTCAACGGGGCGCTGTCGAGTACCCCGCTCGACCGGCTGCTCGCCCTCGTCGGGGAACATTCCTCGAGGACCGGCACGGCCGTCGTCATGGTCGCCGACACCGAGCCCGTCCGTGGCCTCGGCGTCCGACTGACCGGGCAGGGGCGGGTGCTGATCCCGTCCCTCGGCCTCGACCTGATCGCCAACGGACTCACCCCCGCCGAAGCCCAGGGCTGCGCGCTGCTCCTGGCCCACGCCGACCTGCTCGACGACGTCGAGATGCCGAGCGACGGCGACGACGGCTGGCGCGAGCACTGCGACGCCGCCGGAGCGATCCGTGACGAACTCGTGCTGCCCCGCGACACAGACCCCGAGTCCGAACCGGGGGCGACAGTGGTTCCAGCCCCAGACGCCGAGGTCCTCGACGTGGCTGCAACCACCAGGGACGACCTACAGCAACTCGCTCCGCACGTGCCCGACAAGGTCCGGGCAGCAGTCGAGCGCTCCGACCCGGACCTGGACGCCGACCTGGCCGCCTGGGCTGCAGGCACCCGACCGCACCTGCGGCTCCTCGGTCCCATCCAGGCGCGCACCGGTACCACCGGCAAGCCCACGGCGGTTGCGAAGCGCAAGGCCTTCTACACAGAGCTGCTCGCGTTCCTGGCGCTGCACCCCCAAGGGGTCACGATCGACCAGGTCGTCGACGCGTTCGGCTCCGACGCCACCCAGATGAGGGTCCACCTGTCGAAGGTGCGAAGCTGGCTCGGCGTCGACCCCACCAACGGCGGCAACTACCTGCCCGACGCCACGAAGTCCCCGGCTGGCATCGCCCGAGGCATGGGCATCTACCAGCTGGTCGGCGTCACGGCGGACATCGACCTGTTCCGCCGGCTTCGCGCGCGTGGCCAGGCCCGCGGTCCCGAGGGCCTCAGTGACCTTCAGGCGGCGTTGGAGCTCGTGACCGGGGAGCCCTTCACAGGACAACGTGGGCGCGGCTGGGCTTGGCTGGCGGACGGTGTTCGCATCGACCAGCACATGGTCTGCGCTGTCGTCGACGTGGCCCACACAATCACCATCGCGGCCCTCCATGCGGGCGACCTGGCGTTGGCCCGCACCGCCACCGAGACCGCGCTCCTGGCTGCTCCTTACGAGGACACCCCTCGGCTCGACCTCGCCGCTATCTTCGCTACCGAAGGTGACAGGCAAGCGGCCGAACGCATCCTTCGCGACGATGTCAGCAACCGCGCCGACGACGGCGATGCTCCCGATGACCTACCAGAGCGAACAGCCGAGCTGGTCGCCAGCGCGCCGTGGCTGAAGAAGGGGCGCGTTGCCTGAAACCGAACGAGCACCGCGCAGCGTGGAACCTCTCTGCTGTGTGCGGCGACATCGGCGTGGGTCGGGACATCTTGGGATGCCGCCTCCAGAGCGCCTGTGGCGCGCGGGGAGGAGGTGGCGAACCGCTGTCACGGGCAGGGATGAGTGGATTCATCGGGATCTGTCAGGGGTGTGAAGTACAGTGTGAACCATGGTAGATCGAGAGCGCCTCCGACCGTTCACCGGTGATACGGAGAAGAAGGTTCGCTTAGGAAATGCACCCTTGGCCCTCGTGTTGTGCCAAGTCCGGTGGCCCAACTTCAGTCACTTGCAGGCAGACATGACCGAAGTCGTTCGCGCCTTCGGCTCGGCACTCGACGGGTACCCTGTCGTCTCGAGTATCCACGAGGTCGCTTACACGATCACGCCCGAAGGGGTGACACAGGCCCCGGGCGAGAGGATCGACCAATGGCGATCCATCGACGGTGCGTGGCACGTCAGCCTGAGTCGACGCTTCGCATCGCTGTATAGCACCTCATACTCGTCGTTTCCGGACTTCCTCACGCGTCTTGAGTCGGTACTCGGCGCCATCGCGTCCGAAGTGAGGATTCCCCTGGTAGACCGACTGGGTGTTCGGTACGTCAACCGTGTCGAAGACTCTCGCCTGGTCGAGAATCTTGCAACGTACGTGCGTCCGGAAGTCCTTGGCTATGCCGGCTTACCGGGGGTGACCGGGGATGCCCTATTAGTATCGAATGCCAACCAGGCGCGGTATATTGTCGGCGACGCCGCGTTGCAAGTGCGTTCAGGTCTGGTTCCCCCAGGTGAGACAGTGGATCCCGCCGTAGCGCCACTGCAGCAGTCGTCTTGGGTGCTTGATCTCGATGCGTCGGCGGAGAAGATGGTTCCCTTCGATGTTCCAGCAGTTCTCGCCGAAGCCGGTCGTTTGTCAGACATCGCCTACGACTACTTCAAGTACATCTCGACCGAGGGTTTCCTCAGGGAATTCGGTGATGCTGGATGATATCGGCATCGGGTGCTCCAATTAAGGATCGCGAGCGCAGCCTGCATGTACCTTTCGCGCTTGCGTTCGGCTTTGCTCTGGCAACATCGTCCGCCGTAGGCGCGACGCTTCCGGCCTTGCCCTACACTGCCACTGCCGTCCGGCCATTCGTGCAGGCATCGGCACTAGACTCATCTGCACTCACTGATCACACAAGTTCCGGACTTTTGGAACCCTACGGTCCGTACTCCGACGAGGTTTCCGCTTCCCCAGCGCAAAAGATCGCTGAACTGCGCGCCCTGACGGGTCTTACGACCGATCAGGTCAGCCGTCTCTTCGGCGTATCTCGCCGCTCTGTCCACAACTGGATTAGTGGCAATGCGATGTCACCGCTGCATGAAGAGCTTGCGGCCAAGATCCTTGCCATCGTCCAAGTGGTCCCCGGTTCTACTCCTGCTGAACGGCGAGCGGCAATGCTCGACTCAAGTCGTGGTACAAGCCTGTTTCATCAACTCGTGGCAGCGCGCGGCGAGGACATGCAACTGCAGGTTGCGGGCGTTTCGCCAAGGGAGCGGATCGAATTGTGAGCGTTGAGGCCGCAGTGGAGGTGGTTGGTGACGACTGCTGCAACCTCCGCCAAGGTGACGTTGTCGGCCTGCGTCTTGTCTCACTATCTGGCACGGGCGTGGTGGCTCAGCTTGTTCCTACCCCTGAGGGGGTCGCGATACTGAGCCAGACTTGTGACGTAGTGCAGCCGAGCAAGGCTCGTTGTCTTGTGGCGCCGGTCGTTGTAGGGCCGAGCGACGGTGCACTGTCGAGTGCACGAAAGGGCCAGAAGCCACTTCACTTGTACCTTGAGTCGAGCACTGCTGAGCCGACGCGATGCTTGGCTGACATGGAATACGCCGTCTCGATCCCTAAGGCGACTCTGGTTGGCTTGCCAATCACCGCTCGATACGTAGAGCAGGCGAGCGGGCATGCAGCACGCACCGTCGCCTGGCGGGTCGGTCGAGCATTCAGTCGATTCCCCTTTCCCGACGAGGTGTATCCAGCGTTCAGTAGGCTTCGCCGGCAGGCTCAGGACAAGGCGGGGTCGGCGGGCAACTTCGGCCGTGTGCTGGATCGCGTGGAAGATCTGCGGGTTGCGGCGGACCAGTGGTCCAGGCCAGGACGCAACTTGACGCTGTACATCGTTGTCAAGCAGGAGCTTTTAATCGCGTCCGATGATATGGATCCCGGCTGGCATTGGAATTCGACGCGCGTGATCGGCCTTCGATCCGACGAGCCGGAGACTGGACTGTCACTCGATCGGGTGAGCGAACTGATTCTCGCGAATTTGGATGCTGACAAGAGCTCCTTGGCGCGGCTATGGCATCTATTCGGCGAGATTGTGCGGGAGAAGCTCTTGACGCCGATGCTAAGCGACGAAGTAGCGGCGTTCGCCGTGGTAGTACTAGCGGATTCCGAAATGACCTTCAGGCAATACCAGAGGACCGAGAGCCTCGACTTGGAGGTCCTGTCCGACTCCACTGACGGCGCCGGTGGTGTCGTGGTCCCAGTCGGCGAGACAGCGCCCCGCCCGTGATTGTGGCGCTGGAGCGGATCCCCCGGTGCGGCTCCGGAGCCGGAGCTCGAGCAGCAGTCTGGTTCTCGCGGCCACCCATGTCCTCGAGGCGCCGTGGGGCGTGCGCATACGCGTTGCGCGGGCGCATGGAGGCTCGAACTTGAAACGCACGCCTGCGGAGCCGTCGCAGGCGGTGCGCGGCAGGGTTCTCGCGTTCGGGGGGAAGACTAGCGATGACCGGGAGTCGCGATCTTCCTGTGAGGAGTAGGGTTTGGTCATCAGCGCCTCACCCCAGATGGACTTCCCGCTATGAGTTACTCCGAGCAACACCTCCGGATGTTCCTGACGGAACTCGCCTCACAGATCGACGGCGGAAGGAGGCCCACGCCCGAAGATGCTGCAGGGGCGGTCGGTATCGACCTAGACGATGCGCGCGACGTCTTCCGGCTGTTGGCAGACCAAGGGCTGCTCACAGGCCTCGGAACCGCGCAAGCCCCAGTCGTGCGAGCTCAGTGGCTGGCGCCCAGCCTCCGCGCCGATCTCGCATAAGTGGCCATGAGCACCCCGAAGCTGCTCGACGTCTGGGCGCGCCGTGACTTCCCTGTCTTGCGCGAAGTCACACGCCGGATTGATCAGGACGGTCTCGTCTACGGCGGCGTACGCCTCCAGGAATTGCCTGATGCCGTGGGACTTACTCTCGATGAGGTTGGCCGGGCTGCGGAGGCGCTCGAAAGACGTGGGTTGATCACCCTCCAGAGGTACGCCTCGGGCGGGGACGTTGGACCGTGGCGCATCTCAGACGTCGCCGGCGAGGCATACCTGCTCACCGGCCTACACCCGGACGGCCATGAGGCCCTGGGCGTACTCATCGACGTACTTCGGCAGGCCGCGGAGCAAACCACGGACTCCGAAGAGAAGAGCAGGCTGAAGCGCGCAGCCACCGCACTCGGCGAGATCGGAGGCGCGGTTGGTGCCAACGTCCTGGCCGCCTTTCTCTCGCACATGGGCGGCTTCTGATCCCGAACATGCATGCCACTTCGCGTCATCGCCGAAGTGCACGGCGCGGGCCGCAGGACGCCAGCCCGCGGAGGGGATCGGGTCGATGACAGCGTTAGTCCGGTTGCGAACAAGCGCGTCACTCACGCCTTGTGGCCTTGAGGTGAGGTGAGGGAAGACGGAAGGGCCCTGCGTCCTCTGTAAGACCGTAATCGCCTGCAACTCTTCCTGACCAGCAGATCGGACTCACCCGGCAGGCTGGCAACGACACCGAGGGGCTCGATCCTGGGCCGGCTCTGGCTCGCGGATCCTGGCGCGTAATCGTGAGGTGACCGCCCTCAGGTGTCAGGAGGACAGCCCGGCACGGTTCATGGCCGACATCAGGGCCGGGCGGCGGCGGGAGACCTCGCGCAAGCGGGTGATCTCGGCGTCCGCCTCAGCTCGGTAGCCTGCCGTGTCGAAGAGGTCGCGAGCTCTCACCAGGAGATCGACCACGGCAGGGTACCGCTTCGAGTCCGGCGTGGTGAGGGACTCCAGCACCTCAGCCAGGCACAAGCGGGCGGCCCGGAGCGGGAAGCCGTCTTCGGAGGCATCCACGAGTTCGCGCCACGCGTGGCCCGCGCCGAAGGCGTCCGCCGCCTCCCATGCGTGCGTGACGTTCCCGTCGGCGAGGTGGAGCCTGACGAGCTGGGCGCCGCCGCTGCTGCGTGCCCGCTGGGTGGCCTGCTCGAACGCCCACGTGCGTTGTTCGTCCCGGCGCCCGCACCGTTCCGCGACCTGGCTCAGCAACCGGAGAGCGTCCGCGCTGAGGTCGCGGTCGAACAGGGTCCGCGCGATCGCGAGGGCGGCGTCCGGACGCCCACCGTCCAGGTAGGCGTCGACGGCGTCCTCGACGGGCACGATGGTGGGTCCGGCCCGCCAGGCGACGTCCACGCAGCCCTGGGTGACGGCTCGGTCCAGCCACGCGAGGATGTCAGCCGGCCGTCCGGCGTCACGCAGCCGGCGGAAGATCTCCCGGTAGTACGGGCGGTCACCTCCGGACAGCAGGGCGACGGCTCGTTCGACGTCGCCGTCGTGGTCGGCCAGTTCCAGCAGCATGCGGTCGATCTCGCTGCGATGGGGGTCTGCTGCCGGTCCACCGCCGCCCAGCGTCGCGATACCCGCGCGGTAGGCGTCCCAGGCGGGCTCGTCGAACGCGTGGGCCACGGCGTCCAGCGCGAGGGATGGCCAGCCGCCGTACTCCACCCGGAAGCCGACCACCCAGCGGGCGAGGCTGACCGGTTCCGGGTGCCCTGCGACCGCGCGTCCTAACAGCGTCGACGCCCGTTCGGCCACGCCGAGCAGGGCGTCGGCGTTGTCGGCGTCCCGCGCCAGGTCGCCGAGCCGGGTGAGAAGGTGCTGGAGTACTCGGCGCACCACGGGGTGGGCGCCGCCGTCGAGGTGCCGCTCCAGCTCGTGGACGGCCTCCTCGATCCCTTGGACGCCGTCGTCGACGTCTTCGTAGAAGGGGTCGTGGTAGTCGAGGTCGACTCCGGCCAGCGCAGCGTCAACGGCCGTCAGGACCTCGGAGGCCGTTGGCTCGTCCTCGGGCGTGGCCCGCAGCTGCAGCGAGCGCATGGCCTCGGGGCTGTGTGCCGCCATCTCGAGCACCAGCGACTGCAGCGCGCGACGGTCCATGGAGCGCAGGAGCCGCTCGATGTCGGGCGTGACCGGATATCGCACGCTGCCCGGCCCGATCACGTTCTTCACCCGCTGATTATCGCGAATCGTCCGGGCGTGGCCGACGCAGTCCTCGTCGCTTCCGTGAAGTGAAGAGGCGGACTTCGCGCGCGGTGGCACATCGCGCGTTTCTGTCAAACGTGTCGGGGGCTACGCGGGGCAACGGTCCGCCGGCCAGGCGGTTTGGTCAGCTCAGGCTGCGTCCTGAGCCGCGTTTCGATGCCGCGGAGCCCTGTGGACTACGAAAGGAACAACGTCCGATTGGTGATCTTCCCGCATAACCAAGCGGAAGGACCACGGCAATGAACATCACCGAGATGTTGGGCTTGCAGGAGGAACGGTTGGAGTCCGTGCTCGCGGAACACTGGGCGACTTGGGTCGCCATCGAACCCCGGCTGGGCGTCGTCGCCGACCCCAATCGGCTCGACGCCTGGCGGCGAGCGGCTGAACCCGCGCTGGCCAACGACGTCCTTCTGGGTCTGGCTCGGTTGGCGGCGTTCGATGGGGCGGACGACCGGGATGCAGCATTGGTGCTCGCATGGTTCCTGCTGCCGACCGCCTTGCGCGTGCGGCGTCGGCTGGGCTTGAACGACGATCGGGTCGACGAGGTGCTGGCCGCCCAGCTGTGGGTTGAGGTCCGCGGCTTGCCGTGGCGGCGTCCGCACTGGGTGGCTGCGAAGGTCGCCGGCCAACTGCGTGAGGGCGTGCTGCTGGACTGCGGCGCCTCCACGCATCACCAGCCGCGCCGCCTCTCGACCGTCTCGTTGGGGCCCGTCGACCCGGCCGACGATCGGCTCGTCGAGGACCCAGACCCGGCAGCCGAGTTGGCTGAACTCCTCGCCTGGGCGTGTGCCGAGGACGTCATAACCGACGGGGACCGGGAGCTGCTTGTCAGTCTGATCGAGGCCGCGAAGACCCTCCAGGTTGATGGCAGTGCCCGCGAGGGCGGAGTGGCCGGCCTGTCGAGCCGCCAGCTCAGCGCCGTCGTTGCCCAGGAGTGGGGCGTGTGTGCCCGCACCGTGCGGCGTCGCACCGCTCGCTGCTTGGCCGCCCTCAGCGGAGCGGCCGGCGAGTACCTCAGGGTCACCTGCTGACTGTCCACCAGGGGTGGGCGAGTCCCGTTAGGGATGGCGGAGGTGATGCCGAGATGACCAGCACCCCGGCCGAGGTGGCCGCCCTGTTGAAGATCGCGGCCATGGAGCCGGAGACCCTGGACGACCTGGACGGCTGTCTGAGCAGGCTCCGGGACGTTCAGAAGGCCCGACGTGAGCTGGCCAAGGTGCCCCCGGCCATGCTCTTGTCCGGACTGCTGGATCGGCGCTCTCGGGGCGGTGATCCGACGTGACCGCGCACAGCGTGGCAGAGCTTCGTGAGGCGTGGCGCGCGATCGAGGCGGGCGATTTCGCCCACGGGCCCCGGTCCGCGCCCACTTCCCGGAGCGCTGCGACCCTCTGGACGCCGGCGCCAAGTGAGCGGGTGGTCGCCGTCGTGGGCTGCGCCGGCGGAGTGGGGGCGTCCACGGTGGCGCTCGCGTTGGCCACCGCAGCCGGGGTGCCGGCGCGGGTGGTGGAGTGCTGCTCTCCGTTGGCGTCCGGCTTCTCTGCCGCAGCCAGTGCCGAGCTGGGGATCGAGGGACCCTGGCGCCGCGGCAGTCGTGGCGACGTCCTCCTGGAGCGCCCCATCACCGGCGACGCGACCGTGCCGGTTCCGACCCAGTCAGCGGTCGAGTGGACGTTCGTGGACACCAACTGGACGACCATGTCAGGCCCCGGCGCCGGGTGGCTGGGGTTACTGCTGCACACGCTCGACGACGTCGTCCTCGTCACGAACGCCACCGTGCCCGGAGTCCGTCGCCTGGAGTCGTGCGCCGAGCTACTGGGCCGCGACGCGTTCGGGGTGGTCGTGGGACCCACGGCCAAGCGGTGGCCGCGTCCGGTCAAGGTCGGCGCAGCTGGGATCCCCGCACGCGTGCACATGTCCGATTTCCCCCTCGATCCACGCCTGCAGGTCACCGGCCTGACTCCCGACCCGTTGCCCGCCCCGCTGCTGAAGGCGGCTGAGAACCTCCTCGCCCTCCTCCGAAAGGAACCGACATGAACCCGCTGATCGTCCCGCTGAAGATCTGCCCGGTGGCGCCCACGGGCGTCGCCGCCTACACCGATCAGATCTCGGGCATGGTCCTGTGGTCGGTGCTGTGGCTGTTCGGGATCGCGGCGCTGGTGTCCGTCGGGGCGATCCTCGTCGGACGTGCCACGCACTCCCCGCACCTCTCGAAGGGCGGCATCATCGGCCTCGCCGGCGTCCTGGTGCTCGCCGTGGTGCTGATGGGTGGCTACGGGATGCTCAACGGCATCCTCGGCGACGGCTGCGTCGGCTGATGTTCCGCCGTCGCCCACCCGTCCCGGCGAGCTCAGGCGAGGTCGTCCCGCTCTCGCGCACTCAGCTGGTGGGCGTCCTCGCGGGGCTGCTGCTGGTCGGCGGCGTGCTGTTGTACGGGCTGGGCTACACCCTGGTCTCCAGCTTCTCGGCGGGAACCGCGGCCGACGGCGTCCACAGCAGCGCTCACGCAGACGACGACCCTGGCCAGCGCCGAGACGCTATCGCCGCAGCGCCGATGGCGACGGTGGCCCAGGACGCCGGTCTCTCGCCGGGGGTGGCGATCGCCCTGCCTCCCGCGATCAGGCTACCCGCCGCCACGACCGCCGGCGCCAGCGGTGTGCCGTCCGGCTTCCCGCGCACACCCGAGGGCGCGGCCGCCCAGCTGGCGGCCATCGAGGTACGCGTGCTGTCGGCGATGTCACTGCCGCTGGCCACCCAGGTCTACCGCGACTGGGCGATGCCCGGCGGGGTGGGCGCCGCCGACTGGTCCCAGACCCGCAACGTGCAGTCGTTCCTGACCCACGCCCGGCAGTCGTCGAACCAGCTGGACCCCGGCACCCTGGTCAGCGTCACCCCCGCGGCCATCCAGATCAAGGGGACCGACGGCCATGACTGGGTGCTCGCGTGCGTGCTGCTCGACGTACGCGCCGCCCTGAAGGCAGAGGCCCGCATGGGCTACGGCACCTGCGAGCGCATGCAGTGGACCGGCGACCGCTGGCTGATTGGCCCCGGCACCCCACCCGCCCCCGCCCCGTCGACGTGGCCCGGGTCGGACGCCTCCGTCGAGGCCGGCTGGCAGCCGGTCGCCTCCAACTGAAGGAGCAACCATGCCCATCGATCCGTTCGGCTTGCTCGGCTCGGCCATCGCCAACGTGGTGACCGACAGCCTGACCGCGGCCATGCTCGCGCTGTGGAACGCCGGTCTGTGGGTGCTCCGGGCCGTCCTCGAGTTGGAGGACGCGATCCTCACCCCGAGCCTTGGCGAAGACGGACCGGTGGGCGAGCTGTACGCGACCACCTTCTGGATCGCCCTCGCGCTGGTCGGGATCCTCATGCTCGTCCAGGTCGGCGTTGCGCTTGGGAAGCGGGACGGGCACAGCATCGGGCGGCTCCTCGTCGGAGCCGCCCAGTTCGGGTTCGTGTGGTTCGCTTGGGTGGGCTACGGGGTCACCCTGGTCGCGGCCTGCAGCGGCCTGACCAAAGCCCTCATGCAGTCACTACTCAACGTAACCCGCTGGAGCGAGTGGGAACCCTGGGCGCCGTTCACCGCCAGCGACATCAGCAACGGCACGGTCGCCGTCATCCTCGGCGTCATGGGGATGCTGCTGTGGATCGCGGCGATCGGTCACACCCTGGTGATGGTGGCTCGAGCCGCCTCGCTGCTCGTGTTGGCTGCAGTCACACCGATCGCGGCGGCCGGGCTCGTCACCGACTTCGGTCGCGGCTGGTTCTGGAAGTCGTTCCGCTGGTTCCACGCCGCCGCCCTCACCCCGCCCCTGATGGTGCTCGCGCTCGGCATCGGCGTGAGGATCACCACCGAGGTGGCGGTCGGCGGTGAGGACGACGTTCTCAAGTCGATCGGGACGGCGTTCGTCGGCGTCGTGCTCATCTGCGTGTCGTCGTTCTCACCTCTGGCGCTCTACAAGCTGTTCGCGTTCACCGACCCTGGCAGCACGTCCGGGTCCGCCCTGCGCGCCGGGCTCGCCGCGGCCGGAGGCATCGGCGGCGTCCTCGCCGGACGCCAGACCGGCAGCAGCGCTGCCACCACCACCGACGACGCCGGACGCACTGCCGGCGAGGACGGAGCTGCGGCCACCACAATCGGCCGTTTTGCGGCCGGAATGGGCCCGGTAGGGCAGGCGTTCTCCACAGGCATCGGCGTCATGGCCGCCGTGGGTGGGACCGCCGCCGCTATGGGCGCCGATCAGACCAACCAGATGGGCGTCGGCCACAACAACTTCCCGCCCGACTACTCACGCCGCGGCGTCCGGGCCGGCAGCGGTCAGTCGGGATACGACGGTGCCACTGACGATCCGGCCAACCCGGACGATCCCACCGAGGCCAACGGCTACGACGGCGGCGGGTGGGGAGGCCCGCCCCCGGACGCCGCCCCCGCAGGTTCGGCACCCTCCGGAGCGGGCGCATCGCCGGTCGCTGGCAGCCCTGCCGGCGCCGGGTCTGGCGCCGGAGCGGTCGCGAGGGGCGCCCACAGCAGCCCCGAAGTGGTGGAGGCCGCCGAGGTGGCGGCGCTATAGCATCCGAGGGCGGTGAAGTTTGAACGCCCTGAAATCTGGCTACCTCTCGTGCGGGCAACCGGACCCTAGATGTCCGTCACGAGTTCAGATCTCCGTGATGCTGGCGGAATTACTCCACCTTGGTGGAATGTCCTGTTGCCGCCTGACTGCCGTGCCGCCTTCAACTCTCCTCGAGCATGGTGATGTCGGCCCTGGCACTTCGAGCGCTCTACGATCGCCGACGAAATGCGTCAAGCAGTGTTTGGACGACCGAACTAGCGACCTCGTCAGCGCCGCGGTCCAATGCCGCACTCGATATCGCCTCGTCCGGCTCAACGCGAACCGGCTGCGACCCGAACCCTGACATCGATGCGGAAGTCCGGGCGACACCAGTCACCCTGCCCTCGGCCACCATGGAAGTAGTCCCCCCGAGGCCAATCCCGATCGCGACGTCACCGTCGGGCACCATACGAAGGGACCCGATAAGCCGGAGCCCCCCGGACACAGTCGACTTGAGTACCGCCTGGTCGAGTATGGAGCCGAGTCCGTCGGCAGGCAGTGACCAGAGCAACGACACCTGTCCAGCGGCGTCAACGCGTACCGTGGTCAGCCCACCCTCGCGTGGCTCGCCCCACCGGCGGTTGTCCGACGGGGGCAGTTCCACCACAGCAGCGTCGTCGGCGATGAAGGGTTTGGCGCCGGCTGCAACTGCAAGCGTCCCCACGCTTCGTAGCGATGAGACGAGGAGATCGGGCAGTTCTCGGAGTTGTCGCATGGATCGGGTTTCGGCGTTCAGCGGCACGACGTGCAACTCGAGCCAAGCGGCTGATGTGCTGCTCGTGCCTTGACTGCCGTCCGGGTCCCAGCGGACCTCGACCGGTGAGCGCAACGGGGAGAACGTGAGCGCTGGCGGTTGCGACTCAAGGCTGCGAAGCGCCTGCACAACCTTGGTCTGCAGATCTGCGACGTCGGTGAACTCGGCGTAGAACGCGCCATGACCGTAATCACCCACCACCCTCGCGAACAGTTCCTGCTCGGGTTCAAACTCGACGCTCTTCTTCCGAAAGACGAGCCTCGGGAGGCCCTTGGCGACGGCCGCCACCCACTCGTCGTGTGTCGCGGACTGCCCTGTCTCCGGAAAGACGTGCCCGTAGTAGGGACCCAGCAGGAGCAAGTACGCGTCGCTGTCGTCAACGCCGCGCAGGCATGCCTCGCGGCTTGGCATAGCCTTCGCTCCGAAGTCCTCGAACCTTCTGGGTTGGTGCCCCAGCGCCATGACCAAGCCGGGGAGTGCATCCCGCTCCGCCTCCAGGCCGCGTCGTACGCTGCTGATGAACACCTTCATGAGGCCTCCTGGCCGAGCCGGGCTGTCTAGGATGCTGAGCTGTTGAGGGACCGCGGGTCGATCAACTGACTGGAGCAATCGTGGACGATTTGACGCCCCAAGCATGTCAGGGTGCGCGACCGGGACGACATCGGTGATGACGTGATCCAGTGGGGCAGGAACCTCGGGTCGAACCCAGCGATCTACTGTGCGGTCATCCACTTCCCACAGACGGTGGAGTGCCGCTTCTACGCCATCGACCAGTTGTGGCGGGTCAAGTAGAGGGCGAGTTGTCAACGTCGTGCTGAGGCCGACCGCCACGCCGCAGTCACGAGGGCTATGACTGGAGTCGGATCCGGCGCTCGACGCGACCGGCGTGGGCTCCGCAGCGGGATCTCGATGGCGTCTTGGCCGAACTTGAGCGCGTAGACCGGCGGATCGCCTGTACCCGCGGCGTCGACCCAGTGCCATGTGTCGCCGCCCAGGCCGACCTCTGTCACGAGAGCCAACGGGCGACGCCATGCGACGAGCGTCCTTGGAGTCATTGACTGCGGCTTCCGGTTGAAGCTGACACGCTGGTGATCCCAGACATCGTCGTCGTGCTCCGCCTGCAGGTAGCAGACAGCCGCATCGGTGACAGCGACGAAAACGTACCGGGTGCCAGGCACCCCGGCGCCGCTCTCGAAGGCGACGTCCAGGTACAAGTGAGCATCATCGGCAAGAAGTGCCAGCCACCTTGTCACGAGGACGTGCGGCGGCCTGCAGGGGAGTCCGGCTGCCAGAAGCACTTCCGCAGCGCTGTCCGCATCAATCATGTCGGTTTCCCCCTTGCTCTTGTCATGGTCTCGCAAGGTCCCTGGTTGGCGCCGTCGGCGCGCCGACGTCCCATAAGGAGCACCAACTGCGCGCCTCCACGGCGACCTACAGCATCCCGCCGAGACGTTCCCACCGAACCACCAAGCGCGGGCCCTCCTGTGCGTCTAGTGGGACCTTTGCCATGTCAGGCGTGGGCCCCGGTAACGAACGTGCGCTGCGGGTGCGTTCGTGAGATAATGCGTGGCCGCATGACGATCAGCGCAATGGACGTCTCTCGAGGATCCGACCCCGGATCGTGAACACCGCTCGATGGATTCTTCGGCCACTCGGGTCACCAAAGGTCAAGCTCGTGGTTGGGGAACGATGCCCAAACCGCGGACCGGGCGCTGGCGTTGTCCACGGGACGGCCGCAGGCGCCGTTATGCGGGTGAGTGGCCTCGTGGTCACCGCACCTGACAGGAGACGCATCGCATGGATGACTGGACCTACCCAGAGCCCAACTCCGACGACCTCGACCCGCCTTCGTCGCAGCCCGTGCTGGTGGATGAGGTCTCGGGCGCGGTCGAGGACCGCCTGCGCGCGGCCCCCCGAGTGGCGGCGGACATCGAGCGATCCCGGGTCTGGGACAGCGTCGCCGACGGCAGGAGCACTCCGCTGCAGTTCGAGTCACCCGCCCACACATCGCTGGCTTACTGACCGCAGGTCTCGTCATGGCTGCGGTGTACGACGACTACGGCCCGGATCGGGTCGGCTTCTTCTTCGGGCTGACGGGCTCCCGGCTGGCGGCCTTGACCCTCGCGGTCATCCCTGTGTTCCTGGCGGCAAACCAGCAACGCTGGCTGCTCGCGGCCCAACTCGCCGGGCTCGCTGCCGTGGTGACGGTGCTGGTCGTCGTCCCCGTCCGCGGCCGATCGGCCACCGGCTGGCTTGTCGCCAGCCTCAGCTTCACCGCCGGCAAGGCGCTCGGGTGGACATCGTGGCGCAGCAAGGCCGCCACGGGTAAGGCCGAAGCACTCGAGAACGCTGACCTGCCCGGTGTGATGACCGGCATTGAGGTCCACGACGGCGCCCCGAAAGGCCCGGCCCAGACCCGGTACGCCGTCATCCAGGACCACGGCTTGCGCACGTGGGCGATGACGGCCGCGATCCGGCACCCCGGCGTCGGCATGGCCGAAGGCGACCGCCGCGACCAGTACGGCCGCGGCCTGACCGAACTGCTCGACGTCGCCGCCCGAGCGTCCCTGATCAGCGACGTCGTGTTCCTGGTCCGCACCGTCCCCGACGACGGCGCCGAACGGCAGCAGTGGATCTCGGCCCATCGGCGTCCCGACGGCCCCGAGCTGGCCAGGCGGATGAACGACGAACTCGCCACCGCCCTGACCCGCGCCGCGGTCCGCACCGAAGCGTTCGTCACGTTCGTGGTCCCCGAAACACGCATCGCGAAGCAGGCCCGCGAGTTCGGCGGCGGCCTGGAGGGACGCACTCGCGTCCTGTACGCGCTGGCTGACGAGATCGCCGCCATGCTGCGCGGCGGCATGGGCGTGACCGACGTCACCTGGCTCACCTCGCCCCAGCTGGCGCTCGCGGTCCGCACCGGTTTCGCCCCCGCCGACCGGGCCGGGATCATCGACGCCCTCGCCGCCCACCAGACCGAGCCAGCCGTGTGCACCGAGGTGCCGTGGGCGATGGCCGGCCCCTCCGGCGCCGACACGACGATGCGGCACTACTCCCACGACGCCTGGAACTCGATCATCTCCACCATCAAGCTCCCCGACCGGGGCGCCTGCCTGGGCGCCCTGGCGCCGGTGCTGACCCCGAGCGAACCGGGAGAGCGGCGCAGCTACACGGTGGTGTTCCCGATCCTGCCGTTCAGCCGCGCCGACCGACAGACCGCCTCCAGCGAGTGGGCCGCCGACATGGGCGAAGGACTCCGCGGCCGCCTCCAGATCCGGCAACGCTCCCGCGACCGCGCCAACGTAAACCGCGCCCACCGCCTCGACGCCAAGCTCGCCTCCGGCCACGCCCTCACCCGCCCGTACGCGGTCGCGTGCGTCACCGTCGCCAAGACCATGCGCGTCGCCGAGTTCGGACGCCGCCTCGACGCGTCCATCCGGCGCGCCGGCTTCGCACCCCTGCGCCTCGACCTGGCCCAGGACGCCGGCTTCGCTGCCGCCACCCTGCCGCTCGGACTCGGCCTCACCCGGAAGGCCGACGAATGAGGATGCCACCCCGCGGGCGCTCGACCGCCCAGCTGCTCGCCGACTTCGGCCATGACTTGCCCACCAAGCCCGAACCCGAGCGGCCCGGCAAGGAGCCGTACCTGTTCCGCTCGTCGCCGCGCCATGGACAGCGGCGTCCCGGCCGCGGGTGGAACCCGGCGCGGATGCCCGTCGCCCAGTACCGCATGACGAGCGATCAGGCGGCGGCCTGGTGGCCGTTCATCGCGAACCCGCCACTGCCTCCCACGGGCGCGCAGATCGGCATCGACGAACTCTCCGGGGGCAGCTTCTACGCCGACCCGCTCGGCTGGGTGCTGGACGACACAGTCCCGGTGACCAACCCGAACGTCATCACGTTCGGTAAGCCCGGCGGGGGCAAGTCGACCAACACGAAGAACTTCGCCACGTTGATGATGGACTTCGGCTACAAGGTGTTCGTCCTCGGCGATCCGAAGGACGAGTACGAACCGCTGTGCCGCGCGTTCGGGGTCCAACCCTTCGCCGTCGGCCCGGGCATGAGCGCCCGCATCAACCCCCTCGACTTCGGCCCCCTCGGCGACGGCTGGGACACCCTCGACCGGGTCGAAGCTCAACGCCGGGCTGGCATCATCTTCCGCCGCTGGCTGACCCTGATCCGCGGGCTGGTCGGCTCCCAGTTCGTGGGCGAGCAACGCGTCCCGTTCGGACCCACCGACGCCCGCGTCGTCGAGGCCGCCTTGGCCCAGCTCACCGGCTACCAGGACGGGCACCACACCCTGCACGTCACCACCATCCCCGCCCTGTGGCAGCTGCTCGCCAACCCCACCGACCAGCTCGTCACCGAATGCCGGTACGCGTCCACAAGGCAGTTCCTCGACGAGACACGGCTGCTGCGCGACGCCCTCGGCCAGCTGGTGACCGGGGCGCTGGCCGGCCTGTTCGACGCGCCCACCACCATCGCCGTGGACTGGGCGGCACCGGTCCAGTCGTTCTCGCTGTCGCGCCTCGAACCCCTCGGCGACGAGGCCATGGGCATCGCCTTGACCTGCCTGTCCTCGTGGGGACGCGCCATGCGCGAGATCAAGGCCCCCGGCGACCTGCGGATCAACATCCGCGACGAGATGTGGAAACAGATGCGCCTGGGTCTCGAAGCCGTCAAGAGCCTGGACGCCGACATGCGCTTCTCCCGCCGCGACGGCGAGATCCAGTTCGTCGTTGGCCACAAGCCGGGCGACATGCTCACCGTCGGCGAGTCGACCTCCGCCGCGACCGCGATCGCCAAGGAACTACTGAACCTCGCCGACCTGAAGATCCTGCACGGGCAGGACCCCAGCGTCGCGCGCGAGCTCTCCGAACTGTTGGAGCTCGGGCCGATCGCCGAGCACCTGATGGCCGACTGGGCCACCCAGCGCAAGGGCCGGGCCCTGTGGTGCGTGGGCAAGCAGATCTACAAGGTGCAGACCGTCCTGCACCCTGCGGCCGCCGCGTTCACCTACACCAACCAGGCCATCGACGGCGCTCGCTAGAAGTTCGCGGGAAGAATGACCGAAACGAGCTCACGATGAAGACGATTGCTTGGGCTCTCGCACTCTCACTCGGCGCCCTGCTCACCGTCCCGCTCGCGGTGGTGCTGTTCATCACCACGCTCGCCAACCCGGCTGTCGCGGCCGGCAGCTGCACCCCGCCGGCGTCCGCGGCGGGTCTGCCGCAGCCCGGGAGCCCTCGTCAGGCGAGCCTTCACAACCAGCCGACCGAGATCCCCGCCGCCGTGCTGGCGCTGTACGAGGCGGCGGCGACCCGGTACGGGGTGCCCTGGACGCTGCTCGCGGGTGTCGGGATGGAGGAGACCAACCACGGCCGCAACAACGCGACATCCAGCGCCGGCGCTCGCGGCCTCATGCAGTTCATGCCGGCCACCTTCGCCTTCTACGGGGTCGACGGCAACGGCGACGGACGTGCGGTCATCACCGACGACGCGGACAGCGTCCACTCCGCGGCCAATTACCTGGTCGCCTCGGGTGCGCTGTTGGGTCCCGACGGCGTCCGGAAGGCGCTGTTCGCCTACAACCACGCGCTCTGGTACGTCAACGACGTCCTCTATTACGCGGCCGCCTACAGCGGCGGCGACGTCGCAGAGAACCCGTGCGTCACCGACGACTCAGACACCACCGGCACGCCCTTGACCGGCACCGGCCCGGCGACGGACGCCGTCAACGCCGCCCTCCGCTGGCTCGGCACCCGCTACAGCTGGGGCGGCGGCACACCCAGCGGACCCTCAACTGGCATCTGCTGCTCACCCGGCGGCCAGGACGGACGCGTCGTCACCGGGTTCGACTGCTCCGGACTCGTCCTGTACGCCTACGCCCAGATCGGGATCCGCCTGCCACACCTGGCCCACGACATCACCTACAACTCCGGCGGCCAAGTAATCCCGCGGGACTTCACCCAGATGAGGGCGGGCGACGTGATCGGCTTCTCCTACACACCCGGAGGCCGCGTGTTCCACGCCGGCATCTACATGGGCGACGGCCGCATGGTGAACTCAGACGGCAGCGGCGTGTCGATCGACAGACTGACCACCGGGTATTACAGCCGCCTCACCTGGCGCGTGGTCCGGTTTGTCGCTTCCTAGCCGTACCGGACAGGTTGGTTGACGGCTCTGGAAGACACGCGCCGTCCTCTCGCCCTTCCCCGGCCTAGCCGACGCGCCCTTCGCACGTGTGGCGCGTTCGACGTCGCTTTTGTACTTGGGTGTTGCCGGGGAGGCCTCTTCGAGTTGGGGGCAGGGTTGAATTCCATCGCATCGACAGCGCCTGTCGACGCCCAACGAGCCGGGAACGGGTGCGTATGCCATGCAGCAGGTCACGGACGCCGACTGCCCGTTCGGGCGGTGCCCTTGTGGGAATCCTCATCATGTTCGCCGGGACCGTTGCTGCCTCGTTCGGCAAGGATGTCGAGCGCTCTCCGATCCGCTTCCCGTAGGAGGGGGACGAAGGACTCCTTGGAGACGAAGCGCCAACTCTGAGTGGGCGTGGTGGCTGGTGACTCTCTCAGCGTGCTCAGGGGAACTGGATTCGGTAGGGCCGTTGCGCAGTCCAAAAGGAGAGCGGTGGCCGCGGCTGCGCCAAGATAGTAGGTCTCGAATGCGCGGCCGGGTATAGCTGCGCTCCTCAGATACTTGCGTTTGATCGTGGCGAGGGCGCCAGTCTCCAATGAGTCGACACGGCAGGCACCCACAACTGCGCAGACCGGTGAGGATGCGTAGAGGAGGACGAGTTGCCCAGGTGTGATCGAGGGCCGGGCCCGTCTTAGCTCCACCGTCTTGCGTCCGCTCAGGATGTCTGCCGCGTGAGTGGGGTGGATCGACAACAGCATGAAGCCGCGCGCGTCCTTACCCACGTGTACCCGCCTCCATGATCTCTTCGAATACGCGAGCTCCCACTCGACATGGAGACTGTAGCTGCAGGCTCTGACCATGATGTTCAGTAATCGAGCGGAGGCGCCAGAGGGGTACGGGTGTGGGCAGAAGCCTAGTGTCGCGGACTCTCAAGGCGCGTGCTCTCGCCGTCTTGATGCTTGCAGTCAGCTGATCGAGGTTCCAGGCGCCGAGTCGCTTGAACCTCGCGTACAGGTCCGACGGAGGGCCGTCCCGGACTTCGACTAGCGAACTGCACGCGAAGATGCCTTCATGTGAACGACCGGCCAGTCGCCAGAGGATGCGACCAGGTGACCGTTCGCCCGAGCGACCGCCTCGGTAGTACACCTGCTCCATGCCGAGTCCGAGTGCGATGGGACGGCTCAGGAGGTTCGGCGGGAAGCCGAAAAGGTCATCTGCGTACTGCGGGCGAATGGAGACAATCCACGTTGGGATGGGGGCGTCGATGATTCGGCACGGGCGCAGGATGTGCTCGAGTTCCATGGCGCTGTCCGCACTCCAGCGCTGTTCGAGCAGCTCGAGGTGGCGCGTCGTGTCGATGCCGTGCCGAGCAAGCTGCTCGAGGTGAAGGCCCAGTTCCTTTCGAGTTACGAGCCCGTGAATGGTCACGCCCACGAGTGAGGTCCCGCGATCCTCGAACCCGTCACGGAGCAGCGCAGCCCTGCTCGACCTGTGCAGATGAGGATCAGTCACTGCGATCTCCTGCGCGCCCGCGGTGAATGCGAGACGCCTAAGCTCGTCCGTGAGTTCCACGGCGAGGGTCGTCTGCAAGCTACTGGGGGTGAGCCGGAGGATCGGTACTTCCAAGCGCGCGGAACTCCAGTTGACGCCACAAAACGCGAGTGGCTCGCCGGCCTCATCCTGGATCAGCTGCCGTGAGGCGGCTGGGGACTGCGTCGCGAGGTCGTCCAACCTGGCCTCGAAGTCGCGCCGCCTCTCGCTGGCTCCGGTCGCAAGGAAAGCATTGAGGTCTTTGACCTCCTCGGGGCGTACCTCATGGACCTGAAGCTCGGTGTCGTGAAGCGCGCTGGGCACATAGGCGTCCTCGTCTGCGCCAGCCAGTGCGATCGCAACGAGCTCTGCGGGTGTCGTTACGACTAGCTGCCCGATGTCGAAGGCCGCGCCGGCAAGCCAACTCCTCGCGCGTCGGTCACGTGTGATGACAATGGGGATGTCCGACGCCAGTGCTGTGGCGACTTGACGAAGATCGCTGCGGTCTTGGGGGCCTGTGGGCGACCTACGAAGGGCCTGAGTTAACTGCGCCACGCTCCCGTCCAACTCGGCGGGTGGAATCCCGAGTCGGGGGTAGTGGTTGTGAAGTATGGACAGGAGGGCTTCGCGCTCGGCGGCTTCGGCCCGGCGGTTGATCTCAACTGCTGTCTCAGGAGCAACGAGGAGCTCGGTGAAGTCACGCACTCGATCCAGGTTGGCGCGAGTCACCTTCGCCACGTGATCCGGGGTGCGGGTGTGCAGGTCAATGAAGACGTTGGCGTCGATCAGGACTGGGACCTTGCCTGCGGGCGATCCGGCCCAGGTGAGAAGGTCTTGATGTCCATGGTCCAGCCACCAGAGAGTGAGGAGCTGTCCCTTGCTGCCCCGACCGGGAAGGTTCCCTAGTGCGGTGAACCCGAGCGCAGGCCAGACCTGGTTCGCCGGGAAGTCCCTTCGGCAGCGCGCTCGGATGCCGGTTCGATCGGCGTACCGGTTGCTTATGGCCTGGATGAGCGTGCGCGCGACCCCGGTGCGCTGCGCTTCGGGAGCGACGGCCAGGTGCGCAATCGCGACCTCCTTCCGGGGGAGTCGCACCAGCACATAACCCCGCAACTCATTACCGCTGACGGCTGCAACTACACGTCCTTCATCCATGGCTTCGTTCCAGGCGGCGTACGGCATCGGGCCGAGGTATTTGCGTAACGAGTCACCCAGCTTGACGACGGCTGCCGCGAGAAGGGTCGACGGTTCGACCACACGTGTCGTGGTAGTTGAGGCAGACGATGCCATTGGAATCCTCACGAGCGGATTGGCGTGCGATGCCATCCTGCCAGTTGCGTCATCCCATTAACTGCGGCCGGCGGCCACTGGCGTCCACTCGTGTCTATTGGCCCCGATACACCCGCCGGTATGGACTCCGGGCTCGGTGCAGGCAGCCGAGCATCTCTCAGCTCAGCTCAGCCCGTCGGCATGGAGATGCGGGCGATCTGACCGTCTCTACCCGACGTCCTCTCAAGCACAAGAACTGTCGTGAAATGGACGGGATCGAATGTCCTGTCCCCGGACGCGTCCCGGAACCCGTTAGGAGGGTGACGGTGAAGGGAGCGCTGATGCAGCGAGAGCGCGTGAGGGACCAGTACCCATGGACGTGGGAGATCCCCCTGGCCGTCGTCTGCGCGGTGCTCGTCGTGGGGGTCGCAGGGTGTCAGGTCGGTCGGTCGCTCGCGAACTGGTTCGCCGGCGTTGGCTGGCTCTGGCCGCCCCCGGACAAGCTGGTGACCAGCATCCCGCGCATGCTGGCTGGCGACGCCGCCGCCGGACTGTCGGGCGTCCACCAAACGGCCAGTGAGACAGCCCTGTGGGGGTGGCTGACCGTCGTCGGCTTGCTCACACTCGCGGTGTCCACTCTCGCCTGCGTGTGGGCGTGGCGCCAGTGGGGGCCGGGGCGGATGCGTGGCATGGCGACTGTCGCCGAAGCCCACGAACTTCTGGGGGAGGATCGGCTGTGGAAGGTGCGCCATGTGGTGCGACCGGACCTCTTTCCGGTACGGAGGAGGGCGACCCGATGACCGCAATCAAAGCCATCGGCGAGGGCCGCCGCGGTCGGCCGAGTCGGTTCGACCCAGCACAAGTGGGGTGGCGGATCGGCGTTGGCCATCAGCCGAGGTCGGGAGCGCTGTGGTGCCCCTGGGACCGGACAGCCGGCGTCATCGGCCCGCAGGGGTCCGGCAAGACGCTGGACCTGCTGACGCCGGCGCTCATCAACGCCCCCGGCGCTGCGCTCGTCACCCTCACCAAGCCCGACGACCTGCTCCTGTCTCTGCCCGAACGTTCGAAGGGCGGACGCCCGTGCGTCGTGTTGGACCCGTTCGGCCTCGTCCCTGGCCTGCCGGAGCTCGTGTGGGACCCGATCACCGGGTGTGTCGACCGCATGTTGTCCGAACGCCGAGCGAAGGCGTTTACGGCGGGAACCATCCACGGGACGAGCCACGGGTCGGGGGACGCCGCAGCTCGGTTCTACGCCGCCGAGGCCGCGAAGGTGCTGATGGCGTACTTCCACGCCGCAGCGCTCACCGGCAAGACACTGGATGACCTGCTGGCGTGGGTGGCCAAACCGTTATCGACCTCGCAGCCCGAGGAGATCCTGCGCCGCCACCCTCACTCCGATCCCTTGTGGGCCGGGCTCCTGCAAGGGGCGCTGCGCGGTGACGAACGCACGAGCGCGAACACCATCACTACCGTCCAACAGGCCATGTCGCTGTTCTTCCAAGACGACATCCGACGCCGCTGCGTCCCGACCGAGGGGCGACCGGCCACCAACGTCGCCGAGGTGCTCCGCAACCAGGGGACCATCTACCTACTGGGTCGCGAGGATCCGTACGCGTCGGCGTCCCCGTTGATGACCGCCGTCGCCGAGCACGTCCTCGATACCGCAATCCAGCAGGCAAACGGCAGCCAGTTCGGACGCCTGTGCCCGCCCATGCTGGCCTGCCTGGACGAACTGCCCTCCACGGCTCCGTTGCCCACGCTCCGGACGCGGATGGCGAACGAGCGGGCGCTCGGGTTGTCGTTCATCTACGCGGCGCAGACATTCCGGCAGTTGGCCGCGATCTTCGGCGAGCAGGAGGCCCGCGCCCTGGTGGGGCTCACCAATGTGCTGGTGTGGTTCGGCGGCTCGAAGGACGTGTCGTTCAACCAGGAGGTCTCCGACCTGGTCGGCCGCGTCCGGGTGCCTCGCTCGTCGTGGCAGATGGGCGGCGGACGCGGGCGCACGATCCACTCCGAGGAGATCCCAATCTTGCGTCCCGAAGAGTTACGGCAGTTGCCCGACAAGCAGGCGCTGGTGATCGCGGAGAACGCCCGACCGATCATCGCCCGGCTGCACCGGTGCATCGAGGGACGCGATGGCCGACGGCTCCTGGCCCAGCAGCGAGCTCTTCGTGAGGCTCTTGCCGCGGGACGTGCCGGGTGCCGTGACGTGGAGGCCCGGACCGCCGCCGCCCTCGTGGAAGCGCAACGTCATGGCTGGTGAGCAGGCGACCCAAGCAGGCCCTCTCGTGGTGGGCTTCCCGGCGCCAGGTAGTCGGGTCCAGAAGGCGTACCACGATCTGTGGGAGGCCCAGAATGGCAGCGAAGAACGCAAGAAGAAGTTGGGCAACCCCGCCAACCTGCCGCGCCCGTGGGACCCGACTACGTGCTTGGAGCGGGGTCTGCGGTGGGAGGTCTGGCTGTGGCTCGACCAAGTGGCGGACTGGATCAACACGGAGTACGTGTGGGAGGGCTCGGGAGGCGGGTGCATCCCGCACTGCTGGCCGCTGCATCCGCACCTCGTCCACGAGCTGGCAGTGGTGGCCGACCAGCGCCGGCGAGCCGGCCACGCGCCGACGTCGGACGTCCTCGAGAACTGGCATCGCTACGTCCTGCCCGGCTTTGTCGATCGGATGCGGCAGCGGCTCAAGCAGTCCTGCGACGACGAGCACCAGCCCTGGCCCAGCCGCAGCCGCTACACCCGCCACACGAGCGAAGAAGCGTCCGCCCAGCGACTCCGAGCATTCGAGTCGGACCTGTTCGCACTCGCCCACGACGAGGACGTTCGCTCCGCCCGGCACCAACTCGCCCTCCTGGACGGCGGTGACCTGATCGACCCCTCCACCGGCGAGGTCTTCTAGCATCGCCAGACGTTGCGACGTTCTCGTGCCTCCGCGAGGACACAGTCGACCTCGCGTCGGGTCAGAGCACAGATCGATGGGCGAACCGCGACCACCGCCGGCCCGGATCAGTCCGGGTCAGCTCCGATGCTGGCACAGTAGGGGGACAGCCCCCGAAGAAGAGAGCATCCTCAGCGTGACCATCAATGGCAATGCCCAACACCTGACCCAACCCGAGCTAGAGCGGACGCTGTGGGCTGCAGCGAACGCCTTGCGCGGCCCGGTGGACGCAGGGGACTTCAAGGCATACGTCTTCCCAGTCATGTTCTTCAAGTGGGTGAGCGACAACTGGGACTACCGACACGCCCGGGCGGTTTCTGATTGGGGCGACGACCTGACCCCGGAGATCGAGTACGCCGACTACCAGCCGTTCGTGGTTCCGAACGGCTGCCACTGGTCCGATGTCCACGGCACGGCGGTCAACGTCGGCGCGAAGCTCGGCGACGCGCTGGACCGCATCCAGGAGGCTAATCGTGACTTGGCCGGCGTGTTCGGCGACGTCCAGTGGGCCAACACCGACCGGCTCCCGGAGTCGGCGCTGACAGCGCTGCTCGACACCTTCCACCCGGTGCGACTCGACCCCGATCATGTGTCTGGAGACCTGCTGGGCAACGCGTACGAGTATTTGCTGAGGGAGTTCGCGGAGGCGTCCGGCAAGAAAGCCGGCGAGTTCTTCACGCCGCGGCAGGTGGTCCACCTGCTGGTGAAGATCCTCGATCCGAAGCCGGGGGACGAAGTTGTCGACCCCGCCTGCGGGTCCGGCGGCATGCTCGTCGAGACGGTCAACTCGGTGCGTGACACGGGCGGTAACCCGGACTCTCTGCGGCTCCACGGTCAGGAGATCAACCTGACCACGTCGGCGATCGCGAAGATGAACTTGTACCTTCATGGTCTGGAGGATTTCGAGATCCGTCGCGGCGACACTTTTCGGGATCCGAAGTTCAGCGAGCGCGGACGCTTACGGAAGTTTGACGTGGTGATCGCCAATCCGCCGTTCAGCCTGCAGAACTGGGGCGCAGGCGCCTGGGCGAACGACCCGTGGGGACGCGTGCTGTGCGCGGTACCGCCGGCGAAGAACGGCGACTACGCATGGATACAGCACATGATCGCCTCGATGAAGGAAGACACCGGCCGGGTCGGCGTCGTCATGCCGCACGGGGTGCTCTTTCGCGGCGGCAAGGAGAGCGAAATCCGCCGTTGTCTGCTCGAGAAGGACCTACTGGAGGCGGTCATCGGCCTTCCCAACAATCTCTTCTACTCGACCTCGATCCCGGTGTGTTTGCTCATCTGGCGCAAGACCAAGACCGAGGAACGCCGCGGGCGCGTGCTGTTCGTGGATGCCTCGACGGGTTTCGTACCGGGGAAGAACCAGAACTCCCTGTCGACCGCCGACGTCGATGCCATCCATGCCGCCTACACCCGCGGCGTCGACACCGATGGGAAGGATGGAGTCAACCTGCGTCTTGTGGACATGAATGAGGTCGCCAGCAACAACTTCGACCTCAACATCGGCCGGTACCTGCAGTCCGCCGCAACCGCCGAGGTGGACCTCGAGACGGCGCTGGCCGCCTATCAGGACGCCCGCGAGGCCCGTCGCGTCGCCGAGCGGGTCTTGGACGCCAAGCTGAAGGCTGCGGGCTTCGATGCGTGAGGGATGGCAAGAACGCCAACTGGGTCAAGTCCTTCATCGCCGCACGGAACGACTGGGCGTCGCCCCCGAGCCCCGGATCCTAACGGTGACGGAGGGGCGTGGGCTCGTCGACCAGATGGTCCACTGGGGCAGGAGGGTCGCGACTGAGAACGTTAGCGACTACAAGGTGGTCGAACCCGGGGATGTCGTCTACAACGTCTATCTCCTTTGGAACGGCGCGATCGGGCAGAACTTGTTCTCCGACAAGGGCGTAACGTCACCGGTCTACGAGGTGTTCACACCAACTGCGGATGTCGAGTCTAGGTATTTGGGCCTATTGCTTGAATCACCCATGCTTCGCGGCGAGTTTGACCGGATCTCCATTGGGTCAATCCAGAGGCGACGCCGCGCGCCCTGGCAGGACTTCGAGAGGATCAAAGTCCAACTTCCCTCCCTTTCTGAGCAGCGGCGTATCGTGGACCTTGTCGGCGCGCTCGACGACGCCATCTCGGCTTGTCAGCAAACGCGACGGAGGCTCGAAGGCGCACTCGCGAAGTCGCGAGACGCGCGTCCTGTTGGGATGCCGACCACGGTTGGCGAGTTGGTGAGTGCCATCGTGAATGGCCTGACAACAACCTCAGCGGACCAAGCCACAGGAGATGGGCGACAGCACTTCGTCAAGGCCAGCGCAATCGAGCCGGGGCAATTCGTGCCCACCGAGATCAAGCTGGCGCCCAATAAGGAGTACGACCCCAAGTATAGTGTTCGCCTCAACGATATCCTTATGACGCGCATCAACACTCCTGAGCGCGTTGGGCATCTCGCTCGGGTTGATGCGGCCACAACAGGTCTACTGCGGCCGGACCTAGTCTGGCGATTGGAAGTCAGAGCCGACCGAGTGATCCCGGACTTCCTGGTCCACAGCCTGAGCGGTCCGAAAGGACGCGAACTGATTTCGGCGGCGGCGCCGGGCACGAGCAACTCCATGAAGCAGATCAGTAAGGGAAGATTTCTCGCGCTCCCGATCGACCTCCCCTCACTCGCGGCCCAGCGGGAGTACGTCGATCGCTGCGAAGCTCTTCGATCCTGCATCGCCGTCACCGCCGAGGAGCATGACTCCCTTCGCGGTATGCGATCCGCACTTCTGATGGCCTTGTTGTCAGGGGAGCATGAGATTCCGAAATCCTACGACGAGTTGATGGGGGTGGCGTCGTGACCAACACGTGGGTCGTGCGTGCGGGCAATCGTGGCCAGTCGGAGGACTTCAACCTGGAACGGGGCCGCGCGACGATTGGCTGGCCGGAAATCGACGACCTGTCGGCGTGCTCGTCGCGCGAGGTGGTAAGACACCTCGTGGATCAGGCCTACCCCGGCGACAATCCGCAGCGGTTGGCCGTTTACACGGGCCAGTTGTGGGCGTTCCGTCAGGGCGTCCAGCCCGGTGATCTCGTTGTGATGCCGCTCAAGACGAAGCCGGGGTACCTGGCGTTCGGGCGCTGCACCGGCGCCTACGCGTACGACTCAGCAGCCCCCAGTGACCGACGCCACTTCCTGGCTGTCGACTGGCAGCCTGAGCCGGTGTCGCGTGCGGTGTTGAAGGACGATCTGTTGGCGATGGTGAACGGCGCGATGACTGTGTTCAGCCCGTCCCGGAACCGCGCGGCGGCGCGGCTGGAGGCGGTCGCGGCGGGTGGCGCAGACCCGGGTGTCGGCGTCCCGACTGTTGCGAGCCCGTCGCCGTCGTCGGCTGACGTGGCGGTGGCTGATCCGCCGCAGGTCCCGACGTTGGATGCGATTCGGGATCGGGTGCGGGCGCGGATCGTGGAGGACTTCGGTCAGCACAAGCTGACCCATCTGGTGGCCGACGTGCTGACGGCGCTGGGGTTCGTGTGCGAGGTGTCCCCGGCCGGCCCCGATCAGGGAATCGACATTCGCGCGGGTCGCGGTCCGCTGGGCCTGGACACTCCCATCATTGTGGAGGTCAAGTCGGAGCCCACGGCGGTAGGTGCCCCGGTCATGCGCGGCCTACACAGCGCGATGAGCAAGAACAACGCGCCGCAGGGGCTTCTGGTGGCGATGGGTGGCATTACCGCCCCCGCGAAGAAGGAGTTCGAGTCGCTGCGCACGATCATCCAGGTCTGGGACGCCGAAGCCCTCCTCGACCAGTTGTTCGCCACGTACCCCCTGCTGCCCGACTCGACCAAGGCGGCCCTGCCGCTCAAGCAGGTCTGGGTGCTGGACGACGACACGGAGGCCTGACGTGGCCGGCATGACCGAACACAACTCCGTTCAGCAGCCGCTTGTGGACGAGCTCGTGCGGCTGGGCTGGTCGTACTTCCCGGGCAAGAGCCTGGACCGCCAGTTGGAGCAGGTCTTCATCGAGTCCGAGGTGGTCGATGCACTGGTGCGCCTCAACCCGGACGTGGCGGAGGTGCCAGCACGGGCGTCCGAGGTGGTGAAGCTGCTGCGGAACCTGACGTTCCAGGTGGATGACGAGGGTCTGGTTGAGACGAACCGTGACGCGATGTCCTGGCTGCGGGGGCTGCAGACGCACAAGTTCGTTGGCGCGGACGCCTTCCGTCCAGTCCGGCTGATCGACTTCGAGGACCCCGCGAACAACCGGCTCGTGGTGGCGGATGAGGTGTCGTTCGGGTCGCCGGGGAACAAGGCGCGGTTCGACATCGTCCTGTTCGTCAACGGGCTGCCGTTGGTGGTCGGGGAGACGAAGACGGCGTTCAAGCAGAAAGTGAGCTGGATCACCGCCGCGAACGAGGTCGCCGACCACTACGAGACGAAGTTCGCGCCGTTCTTCACCACCAACGTGTTCAGCTTCGCCACCGAGGGCCGAGAGCTCATGTACGGGGCAACCGGAGCGCGGGTGGAGCACTGGATGACGGCGGGTCCGACGAAGGACCATCCACTGCTGACCGACGTGCTGGCGGCAGCCAGGTGGCTGTTGGCGCCGGCGACGGTGCTGAAGTTCCTGAACTCGTTCACCTTGTTCGAGACCCCGGAGGACAACTCGGGGTCGGCGTCCCTAATCAAGTTGATCGCTCGGTACATGCAGTTCGAGGCAGTCGAGCTCATGGTGGGTCGCGCCCACGAGGGACAATCGCGACGCGGCCTGATCTATCACACGCAAGGGTCGGGGAAGACGCTGGCGATGGTGTTCGCGGCCGGGCAGCTGCTGCAGGATCCGGTGTTGGCGAATCCGACGGTCGTGCTCGTCGCCGACCGGGTCGATCTCGTGCGCAACGCATGGGACCAGTTCCGCACCACCCACATGCCACGGCTGCTCGCCCCAGCGACAGCGAAGGCGTTGCAGGACACCCTGGGTGCCGCGGACCGGCGGGGCCTGATCTTTACGACCGTCCACAAGTTCGCGGGGGCGGCATCCGACCTGAACACTCGCGGCAACATCGTCGTCCTGGTCGATGAGGCGCATCGCACCCAGGAAGGCAACTTGGGGTTGACGATGCGGGCGGCCCTACCGAACGCGTTGTTCTTCGCGTTCACGGGGACGCCGATCGCCAAGCTGGACCGCAACACGTTCGCGACCTTCGGTGACCCCGCCGACGAGAAGAAGACGCTGCACGCCTACACGTCGGACCAGTCGATCGCGGACGGCATGACGGTGCCGATCCACGTGGACCCGCGGCTGGTGACCTTCCAGCTGGACAAGGACGCGGTCGACGAGGCGTTCAAGGAGTTGACCGACGCCGAGGATCTCGACGAGGAGTCGGCCGAGGTGCTGGTCCGCAGGGGTTCGCGCGTTGATGTCGTGTTCGCGAACCCGGCGCGCACGGAGGCTGTCTGCGCTGACATCGTCGACCACTACTACTCCACGATCGACCCGCTCGGGATGAAGGCGCAGGTCGTCGTGTTCGACCGGGCGGCGTGCGTGGCCTACCACAAGCAACTCACCCACCTGCTGGAGCAGCGGCACGCGCAGGGGCATCCGTTGGACGAGGCGGCCGTCGTGATGCACGTCACGAACGGGAAGGGGGAGGACGAGGAGTGGGGGCAGCACCGACGCAGCGAGGCGGAGGAAGCAGAGTTGTTGCGGCGGTTCCGCACCCACGGTGATCCGTTGAAGTTCCTTGTGGTCACGTCAAGGCTGGGCACTGGCTTCAACGCTCCGATCGAGGCGGCGATGTACCTCGACAAGCCCATGAAGGACCACACGCTGTTCCAGACCATCACACGTACCAACCGAACGTGGCGCAACCCCGAGACCGGCCAGGAGAAGCGGTACGGGCTGGTCGTCGACTATGTCGGGTTGGGGTCGGGCTTCGCCCGGGCCATGGCGCCCGCCAACGGCGACCAGGACCCGCGCAGCGTCGAGGTGGACGCCCTCATCGACCAGTTCGAAGCCGAGCTGGACGCGACGATGCGGTGGTTCGCGGGCATTGACCACACCGTGATCGCGTCGACCACGCTGCTGGAGTGCCAGCAGCGGATCGCGAAGGAGAAGGACCAGGACGCCTTTATCGCGAGCTTCCTACTGCTGGAGGGCATCTGGGAGGCTTGCTGGCCACACCTCCGGCTGCGGGCTCACACGGAGGCGTACCGGTTCCTCGCCAAGATCTACGCGTCGATCGCACCAGTGGGGCCGCGCGTCGACCTGGTGTGGACGCGGCTGGGCGCCAAGACCCTCGACATCGTCTTCGAGCACATGACCGACGTGAAGGTCACACAATCCAACGCGGTCGTCGTGGCGGACGCTGACACGATCCGCAGGCTGGAAGAGGAAGGGCTCCTGCCGGGCCTGGAAGAGGTTGAACACAAGACCGCCAACGAGGTCCTCGACACGCTGTACGCGCGGCTCAAGAAGCGGCTGGAGGGCCCCAACGGGGACCACCCGGTGTACCAGTCGCTCGCGGAGCGTCTGGAGAACCTGCGGCAGCGGACCATCGCCGAGGCGCAGCAGTCGATTGAGTGGCTGCGCGAGGCGTTCACTCTCGCCAAGGACGTCACGGCCGCAGAGAAGGCTGAGGACGAGGCTGGAGTTGATGGGCTGAACCTGCTGCCCGATCCGAACGTGTTCGCCCTCACTCAGATCTTCCTGGAGTACTCGACTCCGGACATGCCGGTCTTGATTGAGCGCGTAGTCGAGGAGGTGGACTCGATCGTCAAAGAGGTCACGGCGGGCAACGCCGGCTGGGCGTCGACCCAGAAGGGCGACATGGCGGTCCGCAAGGAGGTCCGGCTCGTGCTGAGGGACAAGGGCCTCCATACCGTGCCCGGCCTGTTCGACAGGGCCTACGAGTACATCGCCGAGCACTACTGACGGCGGAGCGCGGCCTATCCCAGGAGGGAGATGGCGACCAACGCGCCGGCAGCTAGCCAGGGCCCGAACGGGAAGTTGGCTCGCCGGCGGCGGAGAGGCGTGGCGATGATGGCCGCAGCACAGGCGAGAAGAAAGGCCCACCACTCGACGGTGAGGCTGACAGCCGCGGTGGCGGCACCGATGATGGGGACGTACTTGCCGTCGCCCCAGCCGAAGCCACCGGGGCGGAGCCGATCGAGGATCCAGAAGACGGCGAACGCCACTGCACCGCCCAGTGCGGCTTGGATCGCGATCATTGGATCGTTGGTGATGAAGGCGGCGGCGCCCACCCCGGCAGCAACGAAGCCGGCGTGGGCGGCGAGCAGAGGGTTGGGCAGCCGTCGGACATCGAGGTCGATCGCTGAGAGCCACGGGCCGAACCAAGCCAGTGGCAGCGTCGGGAGCAGCAGTGGCCACCGGTCGATCCCGAATCGCCAGGAGAGAAGGCCGGAGCCCGTCGCCACCGCGAGGGGGACCCACCAGCAAGGGCCAGGGGAGGGCTGGGTGACTTCGTCGTCACGCCGGTAGGCAAGGGTGGCGAGCCGCCACCTGACAATCAGGCCGATGACCGCTCCGAGCACCGTGAGCGCGCTTGTGAGGATGAGGTCGCTGCTGGTCATGGCTGGGACTCGTGTTCGTGCAAATGCCTGTAGAAGGTGGCCCGGCTCCAGCCGACCAGCTGCGCGGCTTCGGCCGCGGTGAGGCCACGGGCCCGGGACTCCTGGACGGTGCGAAGTTTATCGGCGGTCACCTGCGGGTCGACGGGCGGGCGGCCAATCTTCGCGCCTGCCTGCCGAGCGGAGTCCATGCCAGCTGCGATCCGTTCTCCGATGAGTTGCCGGTCGTAGTGTGCCAGCCTGACAAGGAGATTCAGCATGAGTTGGCCGTCGGCTGTGTCTGGGTCGATGCCGTCCTGCAGCGAGCAAAGCTTGACGGCACGCGCTTGTAGCGTGCTGACGGCGCCCAGGACTTCGGTCAGAGACCGACCGAGGCCGTCAAGCCGCCACACCACGAGGGTGTCGCCTGCCTCTGCCTTCTCAAGTGCGAGTCTGAGCTCGGGGTAGTCGAACACGTTGGTGGAGCCGCCACTGCCATCCGAGAAGATGTCGCAAGGCGCGACCCCGTGCGCCACCAGTGCCTCGACTCGGGGGTCGTCGTTCTGCAGTGCCTGATGGGTACGCGTGTAGCCGAGCAGTCGCCCCATGAGGTTCAGTGTCTCATAAAGGGGAGACGGGAAGCGCGTGAGACGGATCGGCATTCATCGCGTAGCGCGGTACTGGTCCGCCGCCATGACTGGCGGCGTGGCGGCTTGCTGACCGCGCTAGGCTCACAGGTGGCTACGCCACGCTTCGCGCCCAAGGCCTGTGAGCCTAGCGCGGTCAACGTGGCACTTGTTCCGTGGCTGGCGATGCGCTACCTTTGCCCCATACCGCCCGGCCCCTCAGGGGCCGGGTTTACTGTTACCAGCCAAGGGGCCGGTGAAGCCGGCCAACTTGCGGGGCCAGTTGATGCGACACAAAATCAGTGGCTGTGAGCTGATACCACCAATGGCCCCCCGCACCCTCGGATGGGGACCCGTTGAGAGCTCCAGCTGGGTAGCTCTTGGTGGGGTTCACAAGACCCACAGGGACGTGCTGCTTGGCTTCTTGAATAGGCAACTTCAGGTCGCTGTCATTGCTGATGACCACAGCTGCGTCGACCGCCCGGGTCAACACGTCCTTTATCAGGTGAGTCGCGACGTTCACATCGCTGCCTTTCTCCTCCCGCCGCGCCACCGACGCCATGAACCACGCGTCTGGAACGTCGGAGCCGGATGAGTCCTTGACCACCAGCGGCCATTTGGCCCTTGTCAAGACAGGACGGCCTCTCCTATCGGGTGTCGCAAGGGGAGAGACTGCAGTCCGCTCGACGTATGTGCCCAGTTCGACGACATCGACAGCAGCAGCTTGCTTGATCGCGCGCAGATAGACGTCCTGATCCTGTTGCGCAGATGGGTTTCCCTTTCCCTTGATGCGCGCTGTGCAGAAGACCACTTTGGTGGATCCAGGGCTCACCCACCCGGAATGCGCCGTCACAACCGCTTCGCTCAGGGCGCGCAGGTCTAGCCATCGCCATCCGGGTAGGCCGCGTCCGCAGATGCCTCTCCCCCCGTAGTACAGGTTGTAACCATCAACGTATACACCGATAAGCACGGGGTCAGTATCACATCCGGCACGACTCCCGGCTGACGCTGGGCTCCGATGGCCCTCCTAGGAGGACGCGGTTGCTGCCACCTCATGGCCGATAGTCACCGGGGCCAGGCGTTCGTACCAATCGCCGTGCCAATGTCCGGCTCACCAACTAACCGTGCCTCGATCGGGGTGCGGTCTGCTGTTGGTGCGGAGCTCATCCGCTGGCTGGTCGGCGACGGCGCCATCAGGGGTCTCGGCGAATGGTTCTGGGTAGGTGAGCCGCTCGAGCCGACCGGCCAGCTCGGAGGCGGGGGTGGCCGAGTTCAGGGGGCCGTCTTCGAGGGCCACGGAGATGGCGTTTGGCACGTCGACTCGGCGGGCATGCGCGTCCTGCAGCGTGGAGGCAAGGTTGCGCCAGTGGGGGTCCGCCACCAGGCGAGGGTCGATTCGGGTAGCCAGCGGTTCCCAGCGGCTGGCGTTCGCGGCTTCGGTGAGCCGTTCCCGGACTTGTGCGGTGAGGCCGAGTTGCTGGTCGGCGAGGCGGGCTGAATCGTTGTTCCAGGCCCGGATGAACGCCGCGACGCTGGAGCGGATAACGTCCGCCTCGACCCCGATCCTCTCCGCCACGGAGTGAACGGAGGGTTCCCACGCCTCAACGGCGTGCGCGGCGATGACGGGCGCTGCGGCGAGGGCCGCTTCGACGGGGGGCAGGTTGGTAAGGCGCTCGTCGATGAGGACATCGGCCAAGGGCCGAGCCTGGTCCAGGGCATCGACCAGATGCGGGGCGCTGCCGCTGGCCACGAGTTCGGCGGGATCGGAGCCGTCAGGTAGGGCGGCACAGCGCGGCTGGAGGAGTTGCGGGGTGAGGATCCAATAGTCGCGCTGGGCGGCCACGTGACCGGCCACGTCGGCGTCCGTGGCGACGATCGGGTCGACGCCGTAGCCGCGGAGTTGGGTGGCTTGTTCGCTGGTCAGGTTGGTGCCGAGCGGCGCGACGCCGACGTAGCGGCCGTGGCTGGCGCGGGTGACGGCGATGGCGTCGGCGGGTCCCTCGACGACGACAGGGATGCCGCCGGCGTCCAGGTGCCGGGCTCCGGCGACGAACAGCTGCGCTCGCTTGTGGAACAGCAGCGTCTCGGCGGTGTTGAGGTACTTCGGTCCAGCGTGGTCGAGGTCGGTCGCGTCGGGGTGGCGGCGGCCGACGAACCCTAGGACCTGCTGGTCGTGGACGATGGGGAAGACGGCTCGGTCGCGGAACCGGTCGATGAGGCGTCCGGTGGAGGCGGTGACGGCCAGGCCGGAGGCGAGCAACTCGTGGTCGGTGACGCCTTGGCGGTGGAGGTGGGTGACGAGGCTGGTCCAGCCGGCTGGGGCGTAGCCGGGGCGGATGTCGGGGTCGTCAGTGAGGTCAGCGGCGAACCGTCCGGCCAGGTAGGGCTGGGCCCACGAGCCGTGGTAGCGGTCCTGGTAGAACTCCAGCGCGAGCTCGTTGACGGCCGCGAGGCGTGCGGGGGTGTGGGGGCTGGCGCGCCAGGCGTCGGCGCGGTCGAGTTGGGCGTTGAGGTCCGCGGAAGAGATCTCTGGCGGCATCATCACGCGGCGCTCGAGGGCCTCCCACGTGAAGGCCAGGTTCGGCTCGACCTCGTCGATCTGGTTGTCCTCCGTTGACGCGCCAGTTCCCTCACCCAGATCGGCGCGTGCCGTCCGGTGCTCGTCCGGGGCGGCGTCGGCGGGGTCGGGGGGCAGGGCGTCGACGTCGGGGAGGGGGTCGAGCAGGACGCCGGTTCGCCACACGAGGGCCTGGCAGTCGTCGATGTCGACAGCACCCTCGGGCGTGCTGATCAGGTCGGTCAGCTGCCATCCGCGCGCGAGTGCCTGCTCGATCGAGACGACGAGTGCCGGCCACCACGGCGAGGCTTGGAGGGCGGCTGCCCGTTCGGGGCCGACGTTCTGCTCCAGATCCGCCACCCAACTGGTGGTGACGGCGTTGTGCTGATCGGCGAGCTGGGTGGTGACGGCGGGGGTGAGGTGGCGGCAGATCCGCCACCACAGGGCTGATGCCGCGTGGTGGTCGGGGAGTTGGCCTTCGTTGGTGGCGGCCTGGAGGAGCCGGTGGGCGTCCAGCCCGACACCGGCGATCTGGGCGAGTCGGTGGGCCAGGACGGGGAGGTAGGGGTCCCGGTCGGCGGCGTGCGCCAGCTGGTGGAGCAGCGGCGTCCATTCGGCGACGGCGGGGGCGAGGTGGTCGATGATGCGCCGGTCGAGGCGGGCTTGCCAGCGGGCCTCAACCGCGGCGTACTGCCGCTCGCCGGTGGGTCGGGTGTCGGTGGCCGGCGTGCCGTGCGCGGCCCGCCACACGGTGAGGTCGGCGACAGTGCCGGCGTCCGGACGGAAGCTGCCCGCGGGTGCCCACGCCGGGAGCTGGGTGGACGCGAGCGCCTCGGTGCGCACCTGATCGGCGAGGTCGACGACGAGTTGGTGGCGTCGCTGCAGGTAGTCACCCCAGTCGTCGTGTCTGGCAAGGGTTGCAGGCAGGTCCGACAGCCAGGGCACGGGTCCGGGGTGGGTCTGGCGTCCGATGGCGGATTCGAGGCGCCAGTCGAGTACGGCGGCCGGGTCGCCAGCACTGCCCAGTTCGCGTGCCTGGACGGCGTCGGCGAGAGCCCACACGGGATCGGTTCCGGACGCCGCGATCAGGAGCAGATGCGCGCGGAGCGTGGGCCAGGCTGGAGCGTCGGTGAGTCCGGTGACGAGCTCGTCGGCGGCGTGCTCGAGGCGCTGGGCGAGGGCGGGTCCGGCGGTCTGTTCGGCTGCGTAGCCGAGGGCGTCGCTGTAGCGGGCGACGGCGTCCGCGAGCCGGTTGGCCGGGTCGGCGAGGGTGCGCGCTGTCGTGGTGGCGGAGGTGTTGTCCTCGTCGCGGGCGAGGATGCGCTCGAGAACGTCGGTCGCCGTCGGCGGGATGATCGCCTCCGGCCGGATGAGGGAGTGGGCGTCGCCGTCGCCGACGACTTCGAGGTGAACGTGGTTGGCGTGCCGGCCCCGCGTGAGCATGGTGTACAGCTGCTGACGGGTCTCCGCGCCGGTCGCGATGCCGTGCAGGACGTCGGCGGTGACTCCCTGGGAGCCGTGGATCGTGCAGGCGTAGCCGAGCTCGACCGACTCGTTGACGTAACCGGCGGGCAGGATCACGGTCTGTCGGTTGGTCTGGTGAATCGCGCGGAGGTCGCCGTTGGTCGCGATGGCGGTAATGGTCCAGCGGTCGCCGTTGCGGACCCAGTCGGTGCCCGTGGTGCGCAGCCTTCGGTCGTTCTGCCGCGTGATGATCACGTCGCCGACCGCGGCGTGGCTGCCGTCGGCGAGCGCGACGGCGCGGGTGGGCTGGACGCCGTCCCGGAGATGGGCTTGGGCGCGGCTGTTGAGTTCGGCGACCAGCGTCCGGGTGGGGGCGACCATGAGGGCGTCCGCGCCGGTCTGGCGGGCGACGAGCCAGGAGCCGAATACCTGGTCGGCGCAGGTGCCGAGGTCGCCGACGTGGACGCGGTGGTTGTCGAGGTAGAACCCCAGGGCTTCGGGGTCGCCGGCGCGCAGCGCGAGGCTGGCGGCGCCTTCGGCGGGGTCGGCGAAGCGGACGAGCTCGTTGAGCTGCACGGCGCCGTGCTGGGCCTGGATGTCGCGGAGGACGCCGCCGGCGCCGATCGCGGCGAGTTGCTGGTCGTCGCCGATGAGGCGCACCGATCCGCCGCGGTCGAGGACGAACTCGACGACCTGATCAAGCGAGAGGGTGTCGGCCATGCCGGCCTCGTCGATGATGACCAGGCTCGTCGGCCCGATGCGTTCGGCCCACGCCGGGAGCGGTCGCCGGTGGTTGAGGGCGTGGGTGAGGAGAGCCATCGTGTCGGCGTGGGTGTCGATCTGGGCTCCCAGCTGGGCGGCCGCTGCGGCTGACGGGGCGAGGCCGACGACGGTGCCGCCGCCGTTGCGCCAGGCGGTCGCGAGGGCTCGCATGGCGGTGGTCTTGCCGGAGCCGGCGGGGGCGATGGCGAGCTGGAGTCGGGCTCCGCTGGTGGCCATCTCGCGGACGAGGGCGACCTGTCCGGGGTTGAGCGGGGTGCGGTTCGCGACCGCCTCGATGAGGGCGACCTCGACGGCCGGGGTGGGGACCTGGTGGCCGCCGCGGCCTCCGGCTGCGTCGACGAGGCGGTGTTCGGCGGCGACGATCCGCCGGGAGGTGTGCCAGGTGGAGCGGGCGACGGTGTAGACACTGTCACCGTCAGCGCGGCGCAGCGCTGCGGGTTCGGTGATCCCATCGGCGGGGGCCTGCAGGGCGACGGAGTGCCGGGTGAGCGCGGCGTGGGTGACCCGGGCGACGATGTCGTCGACACGTCGGCGGGGCACGTTGGCGGCGCGGACGATCCGTAGTGCTTCGGCGCGGACGTGCCAGTCCTGCCAGGTGGAGCGCGAGCCTTCCATGGTCGCGACGATCTGCGCGGACTGTGTGCGCACCCAGCCGCGGGTGACAAAGACCGGACGCCGGACTTGCCTTGCGGTGAGGGCCGCGGTGAGCATCGAGCGGATGCCGTCGGCGCCGCCCAACACGGCTTCGGCTTCGGCGCGCCAGCTGGCGCGTTGCTCGGCCAGGGTGCGGGGTTCGTGCTTCGCCTGGCGGGTCTCGAGGTTGGCCTGCTGCGCCAACGCTCGGGCCTCCACCATGGTCGGGGGCCGGTGGTGCTCGCGCTGGAACGTGGCCGTCAGTTCGCTCTGGCGGTGTTCGATGGACGCCCGCCGCTGCGACCAGCGGGCGTTGAGCGCGGGGTCGACGCCGACGAGTTCGCGGACGGGGCGCTTGCCGGGGTCGGTGGAGGGCCGTTCGGCGAACCGGACGGGGAGGGCTTCGGACAGGCGGCGTTCCAGGGCGGTGTTATAGACCTCGGAGGCGGCCACGATGGCCTTGAACAGCAGGCGTCCGTCGACGGAGAGCCAGCGCCCGTCGAGGGTCTGCACCTTGTTCGCGACGGGGACGTGGGTGTGCAGGTCGGGGTCGCCCGCGCGGCTGTCGCGGTGGGTGAACCGGGCGGCGACCAGCCCGGTCACGTCGACCTGACGGACGCCGTTGTGGCCGGTGCGCGTGTAGAGGGCGTGGGTCTCGATGAACCGCAGCGCGTCGCCGATCGCGGCGAGGTGGGCGCGTTCGATGGTGGCCGCCGTCGCGGGTGCGGCGAGCGCCCACAGCGTCGAGACGCTCTTGACCGGGGAGAAGGTGAGGTCGTAGCCGGCGACGGCGGTGGTCTGGGGTCGGGACGCCGTGGCGATCAGCCCGGCGAGTTCACGGGCGTCGACGGGGTCGCGTCCGAAGGTGGCCCGGAACGTCTCGCGTCCGACCTGGGTGCGAATGGCGGCGCGAACCTGCGCGGGGACCGGCGCGTCGTGCGGTGCGCCGACCTGGGCGTTGTAGGCGGCGAAACCCTTGGCGACCTCGATCCGGAACTCGGGCATGTCGTGGGCGTAGACCTTGAACGGCTGGCCGAGCCGGATCGCATCCCGGGCCTGGGCGGGGGTGGCGTCCGGCGGGAGGGCTTCGCCCCGCTGTCGGGCGAGGGGGTGGTGGCCCGATCCGAACAGGAACCGCATCTGCTCGGCAGTGACCGGGTCGCCGGCGTCCAGACCCTCGATACCAGCCATCCCGGAGCCGACCCACACGCCCGGGGTCTCGCCCTTCTGCGTGTAGTAGGACGCGAGCCCGGTGTGGCCCTTCTCTGTGGAGTCCATCGCAGCCACCTGCCGGGTCAGGTACTCGTACCCGTCCCCGGCGGTCAGCTTGTGCAGGCTCATCACACCCGCCTAACGGGGGCATCCATGCCTCGGCGGACAGCGGACTCTGACGCCTTTGGACGGGCTCGGGTCGCAGCGGGTGCAATTGGCTCCTGACATGGGCGAACCTTGGATGCAACAGGTGTGCGGGTCTCGAGGTTGAGGTGTTATGGGGGGTGGACGGGGCTTGTTGTCGTCGTCGGCGGACGGATGCGGGCATGGTGATCGGACGCTGGAGCGCGGTCGGTAGGAGACCGCGGCTCGGAGGGGGTCGACGGCGTCGAGCGAGCTCTGAGGGGTTGGATGCTTCAGGCGGGCGCGGTGCGGTCCTTAGCGGGGGTCGCTCAGTGTCCACGAGGCTTGGCGGCGTTCCGTTAGGAGGGTGAACGAGAAGGAGCCGGCGGATGGTGCGGGAGGGGCGACAGCGATGGCGATGAACGAGATCCGGCAGCAGGCACGCAAGAGCGCCGCGGAACGGGTCGCCCGGTTGCGGCAGGAGCGGGCGGACCTGGCCAAGAAGCAGGAGGAGCTGTCGGCCACGGTGATGACTGCGCTGGCCGAACGCGACGCAGTGATCGCGGACGCCGAACTGAGGGCGGCGACGGCACTCGCGGCGCTGGTGTCCAGCGGACTCAGCCTCAGCCAGGCGGCGCGGTGGTGTGACCTCTCCGACCGGGACGCGTCGCGCCTGGTGAGGCTCGCCCGGCCGGCCACCGGCGAGGGTGGATCGGCGACCGAGGAAACCGTCACTGGCGACCAGCCGCTTCCCCTGTAGCGGAGCCTCAAGGAGGCCATCATGACGACGACAACGAGCCACCCGCGCCCGACCGGCCAACTCCGCCACGCAGCAGTACTCGTCAAGGCGCCTCGCGTGGCGATAGCCGCGGTCCTCTGGCTCCTCCTCATCCAGTCCATGCCCGACTCCTGGGGTTGGGGCATCCTCGTGGTCGTCGGCTGCGGCACGGTCGCCGGCGTCGTCGCCGAGACGATGGTCGTCCGACTGCTGTGGTGGGCGCGGCCCCCCTCCGTTCCCCTCGCGATCGCCGGGGAACCGCACGTCCGTGTCGTGGTCACCCGACGACAGGTGGTCGGTGTCGCTCACGCGGGATGCCGCCACCTCGTCGTGCCGCTGGCGTGGACCCGACGGCCCGACCTACCCGCCCTGCTCGCGGGGGCACGCCAACGCCAACTACTTACGGTGGGCCGATTCGAGGTGGCCTACCTGTGGTTCACCTGGCCGTGGCAGGTGCTCGGCTCATTCCTCGGAGGGATCGCCCACGGAGTGTCCAAGCTGCCGCTCATCGGGTTCGCCTGGCGGGTGCGCTGGGCGATAGCCGGCATCGCGGTCTGGCAGAGCGTCGCCGCAGGTCGGACCTCCGCAACCATCGGCATCGTCGTCGTCATCGGGCTCACCTACCTGCTGCCCTGGACCACGAGTCATCACGAGCATCTGGTCCGCCAGGCGCTCGCCGACCTCGACCCGTCATGGCCAGCACCTGCGACCACGGTGACCTGGCGTCCCGCAGCGGATCCCATCCGGCTCGCCGCGGCCGGACACCGTCGTGCCTGCACCCGCCGACGAACGCCGGGAACGCCCAGCTGTGGGCAACTGCACCCGTCGCCACATCTTGCGACCTGTACCGCTGAGGGGACCCGTGGACAGGCGCACATCTCCCGAACAGATCGAAGGAAGGGGTCTTCAACATGACCGCACTACCGATGCCCACCGAGTCGATCGCCACCGTCGATCTCCTGCTCGGACGGGCAACCATGCTGACCGCCGACCAGTTCGACAACGTGGCCCAGGCAATCCAGGAGGCAATGGGGATCTCGCTGCTGATGGCGGCGACCCACCCGGCGCCGGAGTCCGTTGACGTCGAGGAGCTGGATCGTCTGGACGCGCTCCAGTGCGTCGAGCACGCGCTGCGTGAGGTGCATTCGTGGAACCTGGGGCTCGCCGCCGAACTGCCCGACCTCGCGCGACTGCGCGTGCTGCTGGCCGACGTCCGCTGCGACCTGGCGGTCACGACCGGACGGCGGGGGTGACGACCCATGTGGCAGGACGTCCGGCGGGGAGTCAACCGCCTTGCCTGGGAGGTCGAGCCGCACCTCACCCTGGACCTCATGGCCGACTGGACCTCTACGATGTCCAGCCTCGTCGCCGTCCGACGGACACTCGGCCCGATCTCTACCGCCGATCCCATCGCGCTCCTGGCCACCGCAACCACCGGAGCGGCGCGCACCCCGGGATTGAAGCCCGTCCTGGCTCCGTCCCTCCACGAGGTGGCGACGGCGCTCGACACCTTGGCCCACGACATGCCCGGGCACACCGACGCCGACCGGAGGCGTGAAATCGCGACGCTGAACCACGTCGCCTACGAACTCGCGCACTGGGTGCGGGTCCGGACCCCCGACGACCGGGCGGACGCGTGGCTGCAGGCCGGAGAGACGGCCCTCGACGGCGCGATCCACACCCCCACAGCCCGGTCTGCCACCGGGGTCGGGTTGGCCGCGTGGCAAGAGGCGCTCGCGGACGTGCAGCCTGTCCACGATGCCCCCATCGTGCGGCGCAGCGTGGCCCTGGGACACCTGGCCATCCTGCGCGCCACCCACACCTCGGTGGACGAAGCCAAGGCGGCCGGGACGCTGCCCGCGCCCTACGCGGACGCGCTCCTCGCGTCCATCCGCGACCTCGCCCGAGCTCACCAGACCACGCTGAGTCAGATCGACGGGCGACTCCTCGGCGTCACCCGCGTCGACCAAGCAGTCATGCTGCAGATCGGCACCGCGGTGCGGCAACTCACCGGACGCCCCGAGCCCGCCGAGCCTTCCCACGTCCGCCTGGACGTGCTGCTGCGCTCGGGTCTCGGCCTGGCAGTCCTGGTCGCGAACCTCGTCGGCGAGCCCGCGGCCAATGCCGCAGCGGCGAGGATCAGCCGACTCTCGCTCGAGTACCTGACCAATCCCCGGATGCTCCGCGACGTCGACCCGTCGGACGCCCCAACGCCGCCCGCACCGGTGGAGCCACAGGCCGCTGCTCCGCTGGAACCCCGAGCCTCGGCAGGGATCGCACCCATGGAGCCCACGATCACTCCTGGGACCGTCCTGGACGGCCGGACCATCCTGGCGCTCTGCCAGGCTCGTGACCTTGGCGTCGCCGCCGCGACCGGCGATCCGGCAAACCCACCGGCGATCCTCCGGGGGGTTGACTCATGGCATTGGCCGCAGCTGGTCGTCGAGGGGCGGCAGGCCGTGACCGACTTGGTCGGCTCGGTCATTCCGATGGTCTACGCCCAGACCAGACGAACGCCAAACGCCGCGGACACCCGCGGTCAGATGTTCGTTGAACTGATGGGCGCGGCCTACCGATTCGACCCACAGCGGACCGGTCCAGAGGGCTGGGCCAGCTACGCCTGGATGACGCTGAAACACGCCCGCCTGCGCGGGGTCGACGACGCCGGCGTGGTCCGCAAGCGCACTACTGGCCTTCGACCGATCACGGTGACCCTCGGTGAAAGGGATCCGGCGAGCAGCACGCCGGACCCGGGCATGGTCGCTGAAGAGCGCCAGTCGGTGGCGGCCCTCGCGCGTGCAGTGGAGCAGCTACCCGCATCCCTGCGCGAGCCATTGCTGGCTTCAATGAAAGGCAACCCGATGCGGGCGATCGCAGACGACCTCGGCTACTCCGAGAGCACCGCGCACCGCCGCATCAAGGAGGCGCGTGAGCACATCAGGGACGCCCTCGCCTCGCGCGTGGACGACTGTGGCTGGGTGCCCTTCGACGCGGGGACCGATCCGGTGCTGGAACGTTCGCAGCGCTTGTTCGAAGGGACCTTCCGGCCAGCCCTCGGCCCGAGCCCATGCCGAGGTCCCCACAGATGAAGTGCCCGAGCGCTGGCCTCAGGGCGGAGCAAGCGGGGCTGTCCCTCTGAAACGCGTATCTCGCGTCCCGCGCAGCCCAGCGACACTAGAGCGGAGAGGGCAAGTGCCTCACCGACGCAGCGTCAAGCTCCATTCGCGAATCGGGAGTGGTGGCGCCTGCGTCGGACATCGAGGCGTTTGGAAGGAACAACACGCACACAGTGACATCTCGGTCTTTGGTCGAGCGCCAGCAGATACCGTCGGCTGGGAGATCGAAGTGCAGGTGTTCGGCAATAATTTGTGTCGGAATGTACTCGAGGTTCGCCTCATCGCTGGGGTCGGACACCTTGGTGACGTCAGCGATGAAGTCACGCAAGAAGGAGAGCATGCCTCGCAAGTGCCTGCGTCCTTCGTCAAACAGGGATGGCACCCTGGGCAGGTCCCGGAGGTCGACCAAAGCCAGGTCGCTCAGTTGCGTGAATTCGCCAATTGTCGCTTCGGCGGATGGCGAGGCGTATCCGGCGACTTCCGCGCGTGCGCCAACGAGTGTTGAAGCGCCGTAAAAGGCGCCTATGCCTTTCGGACTCATCCTATTGTCCCGCGCGTAATCATCGGGAGGTGTGCCGATATCCTTGGCTGCGCCGTAGTTCTCGCCTTCGTTGTGCACGCGTGCTCGCCACCACGTGGTCCCAGACTTGAAAACAGTGATCATGTTGGTCTCCGCGACGGCTCTGACGACCGCTGCGGGAATTCCGTGCATGGGGATATAACCGGCCCCGGCCGCAGTGGAGTCGTCCTTCGTCAGGAAGGTGTATCGGCGGCGGTGTTGGACGTACTTGCGAAACGCTTCCCAACCCCAGAGGAGCGCCTCCGCTTCGGTGGCAGCGTACGGATCCTTCTGGCACCACAGTTCCAGTTCAATAGTGCGTGCAATATCGAAAAGCAGCTTGTCGTTCTCTGTAACCTCGTGATCCCACAACAGATCAGGGGTGTCGAAGGTAGGTACTTGATAGCCACCTTCACGTCCGTCCCACCCAGCACCTTCGGCCGGATCCTCGTACTCGGACTGAAGACCATCGGTGACTAGCTGCACAATGCGTTCGAGCTCGACGGTGGCGTTGGGAGCCTCGGGAATCGACCCGCAGTAGCTGCACTCAGTTGCCGCGCCTTCAGTGCGGATCACCTGAACAAGCGCAGGTTCCGTGATGCAGATCGAGCAGACCATGCCGTCTGTATCGCTGCATCCACGAGCCTGGACCTCCTCCAGATGCCGCTTGACTGCGCCCATGTCCTGATTCTAAGTCAGCATCTGACCCGGCCCGCTCGAGGGGTCCCTCGAAGTCCCTTTGCGACCCGGGAGCGTACGTGTCCACGGGGAGGGGTCTGCGTCCGTTAGGACCGTTAAGAGTGGGCCCCGCCCGTCGCTAGGAGGCCGCAATGAACCCCATGCCTCACCACTTCGTCGCCCGACACGAACTGTGGCGCCAGCGGGACGACGTTTGCTGTGCCCGGAACGACTACATCAGAAGGGCGCTCGACGAGATCGCCCAAGACCACCGCACCTCGAGGGCGCGGATGAGGCGCGGGCGGGTCTCCCGGGGCTCGATGACCTCGAGGTGCTGCGGGAGCAGCGACGCCTGGCGCGAACTCCTCACCGACCCAACGGGCACGACCTCCGCCACACACGAGGCGGTCACGAACAGCCACTCCGCGCGACCTCTGCCCATCAAGGACGCGGACGAGCGGCGCGGTAGGGGCGAGCTGAACTGTCACGTCGACCCCGTTCAGGTCATCGATTCGGGGCAGCGGATCGTGCCGCCACGCCCCATGCGGGGGGCGGGCGACGAGTGGGAGTCCATTGCCGCCGGATGCCGCGGCCCCGAGGGGGGCCCCAGTCTCCATGCCCGGATTGCCACGCGTCGGCCATGAGCGAACCCGAACTCCCGCCACGGGACCTTCCGCTCATCGTCGAGAACCTCCTCCTGCAGGCCAAGCGGCTTGCCGATGCAGGCGCACCGACCGAGGGGATTGAGAAGATCCTCGAGCACGTCGCCGCCCTGCGAGAAGGCCGCGGCTGATGGCTGGCTACCGCAGGCCCGTCGGCGAGGCAGAACGAACCGCAGCTGCGGAAGCTCGGCAGGCGGCGCTGGACAAGCTCCATGGCCAACTCAGCGACGGCATCCTCGCCCTCAACGATCCGCAGGCCTGGCAGGTCTGGCTGAAGTTCTCCAGCAAGTTCCACCGCTACTCCTTCGGGAACTCACTTCTCATCATGCTTCAGGACCCGCAGGCCACGCATGTCGCCGGCTACCAAGCTTTCAAGGCCATGGGCCGCCAGGTGCGCCGCGGCGAGACTGGCATCAAGGTCCTCGCCCCGATCACTCGCCGAGAACCCCGCCTCGACGACGCCGGCCAACCGGTGCGCGACGACCAGGGCCGAGTCGTGCACCGGACACACGTCGTCGGGACGAAGGCTGTCACGGTGTTCGATGTAAGGCAGACGGACGGGCCCCCGTTGCCCGACCCCAAGATCGGCGAGGCGACCCTTCTCACCGGGCAAGCCCCCGTCGGACTGTGGGATCGCCTCCAAGGCCTCCTCGAGGAACGGGGATTCGACGTGCGCCGCGGCGCGGACCTCGGGGGGCCGAACGGCTACACCGACTTCGGCCGGAGGCTCGTCATGGTTCGCGATGACGTCGACGACGCCCAGGCCGTCAAGACCCTCGCCCACGAAGCCGGTCACGTGCTCCTTCACGAGGACCAGGGCAGCCGCGACTGCCGGGGGATCCTCGAAGTGGAAGCCGAGTCGGTCGCGTACATGGTGACCAGCGCCCACGGGCTCGACTCCAGCCAGTACACCTTCAACTACGTCGCCGGTTGGGCTCTCAACGCGGTGACCGAGCAGCGTGACCTCGCCGACATCCTCCGTAGCACAGGCCAGCGTGTCATTGGCGCCGCAGACCTCATTCTTCAGACCACTCAGCCGGCTCCGACCATCACCGATACCGCGCTCGATGCTCTCGAGAGTGACATCCGAGTTCAGACGGACCCCACGCGCTGGGAGGCAGTCTCCGTCGGCCAGGCCATCACCCCGGAGCCGCGGACCGTGCCTTCGCTGGCGCTGGTCCCCTCAGTGGGCCGCTGACCATGACCATCGCGATGGACGATCTCTGCTCACCTGGCCCATGCGACAGCGTTGCGTCGTCGACGCGGCGCTTGCCGCACGACCTCAAGCGGAACGGTGCCCGCGCCTCCCTGATGCTGCGAGCGATCGGTGTCGGACATGCCAGGCCTCACCGCGCACAGGAGGGAGCCGAACCAGTTCCTGCACGCGTCCCCATCCGCGGGCTCGCCAGTGGGCCCCGCCTATGCTGAAGGGCAGCGATGGACGCGAGATCCGCGGGGATCTGGCGTGCGGAGCGATTCCCCACGTATTCCCCACGGCAAGGTGACGGCATGGCTGAGTCCTATCAAAATACCTTGTCAGGGGGTCATTATCGGCTGATGGAAGAGAGCTTCAACTCCTCTCTCGCGCACAATAGTGCCCCTGACTAGGGCAAATACAGTGAATCGGCGAGAGGTGAAAACCTCTCGTCGATTCTCTGTTTCTGGGGTGTAGCGCCTTTGGCAAGGGGTGATACCTCGGGAAATGGTCCACGTTGCGTTGGAGGAGGGGAGCCTCGCCTTGTTGGTGAGGGCTCATTCCCCACGGTTCCCGACCGTGGTGATAATGCCGGATCCAGGGTCCGCTCGCCTCTGTGGCGCGAGTCGTGACACGATCCTGAAGGTCCACAAACTGGATGCCGAGCCGAGCGGTAGAAGCGCTGCCGGCGGTGGTGGGCCGATTGAGGCTCCGACTGGAGATCACTCCAGGGGCCAGGTGAAGTTCCTGCGCAAGTACGCCGCGTTCACGCTGCCCGTGATCGACGAATCACTCCTCGACCCGCCCGACGAGAGCACCCGCAGCATGCTACTGGAACTCCTCGAACGCCGCTGCGACGCCGTCTCCACCGTGTTCTGCACCCAGCGCGCGAAGAAGGACTGGCACCACAGACTCGGCTCCGGCATCCACGCCCCCGGCCCCCAACCCCACTCCCCGGGCTACTCAACCGCGAAAGCCAACGGCGCTCAGACGGTCAGATACTCCGGCAGTCGGGTCGCCGGCGGCGTGCACGATGTTGTCGACGCCATGCGGCGATGGCCGTGACCGCGATGGCGACTTCGCCGGTGGAGTCGGCGGTGTGCGGCGCGCCGAGGCCGCGGACTAATATCGGCCACTTGAGTCGGCGTCCGGAGGACTCGGCGCCTCCGCCCGAGCCGCAGGGGGCCGACGGATTGACTTGCTGATTCGGGCAACTGGGGTTACGAGGGCTGGTGGTACCCCGTGATCATTCGTGGGGTTGAAATGCGAAGCATGTTTCATGAATACTGTAACATTCGAAGGGGACATCCCTGCTAACGAGGACCTTCACCCACTTGATGGAAGGCCATGCCTGACTATTTCCGCGCTGTCGCACTCGATTTCGACGGCACTCTGACAGACGGTGAGCGACCCGCCCCGGCCGTGCTCGCTGCCCTCGGCGAGGCGCGAGCCGGCGGGCGCCGCCTCGTGTTGGTCACCGGCCGCACACTGCGTCACCTGCGGGCGGGCTTCGCCGATGTGGACAACTGGTTCGACGCAATCGTCGCCGAAAACGGCGCGGTGCTTCACACCCAGGAGGGGTCGCAGGTGCTGGCTCAGCCGATCGATCCCGCGTTGGCCGACGCGCTCGCCCGCCGCGGGGTCCAGGTCGACCGCGGGCAGGTACTCCTAGGCTGCTCGGCGACCCACGACCACCTGGTTCTGGAGGAGGTCCGTCGACTCGGAGCCGACTACCAACTCACGCGGAACCGGGGCGCCCTGATGATCGTGCCAGCCGGCGTCACCAAGGGAACCGGACTGGACGCCGCCCTCGACAACCTGGGCCTGTCCCGGCACTCCACGATCGCCATTGGCGACGCCGAGAACGACCACACCATGCTCTCGCGCTGCGAGATTGGCGTCGCCGTCGCCAACGCCGTCGAGTCCCTCAAGCGCCGCGCCGATATCGTCACGCTTGCCCCGGACGGCAAAGGGGTGATCGAGATCCTGCGGGGTGACGTCATGGCCGGGCGCTCCCACGTGCATCCCGAACGCTGGCAGATCGCGCTCGGAACCTACCTCGACGGCACACCCGCCACCATTCCGGCCTCCCAGGTCAACATTCTTGTGACGGGCGGCACCCGTGCCGGGAAGTCCTATCTGGCCGGGCTCATCGCCGAGCAGCTCATCCGTCTCGCCTACGCCGTGGTCGTCATCGATGTCGAGGGCGACCACACAAGTCTGGCCGACCTGCCTAACGTCGTTCATCTGGGTGGGTACGAGCCCGGTCCTGGAACTGGGCTCGTACGCACGCTGTTGAGTCACCATGGCACAAGCATCGTCGCCGACCTGTCCCAGCTCACCGGGGAAGAAAGACGCAGATGGTACCAGGAGAAACCGCCCCGGCTCGCCGACCTGCGCAGCGACCGCGGCCTGCCCCACTGGGTGCCGATCGACGAGGCCCACGAGTCTCTCGGCCAAGAGAGTCAGAATTCACGCCTGTTCGCACCGGACCGCAAGGGCCACTGCCTCATCACCTACCACCCCACCGAACTCAGTGCTGAGGCTCGGAACAGCATCGACATCCTTGTGTCACTGCAGCCAACTACCCTCGATGCGGAAGACGTGGTCGTCGCCGCCACAACGGCGTTTTGCGGGCTCTCGGTCAACGACGTCCTCGCAGCATTCTCCGTCCTCCCCGCAGGGGCCGGCCTGCTCGTGCGCGCCAGCGAGCCCGGAGTACTGCGCCCCTTCATAGTCGGCCACCGGCGTACCATTCACGAGCGCCACTGGCACAAGTACGCGACGGCGGACCTGCCGGTCCATCGGCGGTTCGTGTTTCGCCGCAGCCGAGAGTCAACTTCCGGTCACGAGGCAGCGAACCTACGCGACTTCCACACTGAGCTGGACGGCTGCGAGGCCGATGTCATCGCTTTCCACGCCGGGGCCCATGACTTCTCCCGCTGGATCCGGGGCGTATTCGGTGATGAACGTCTCGCCGCCGATGTCGAGCAGGTCGAGACCGAACTGAACACCGCCCGCCGCGAGAACGTCGAGGCCTCCAGGCGTCGGCTCCTGGACGCACTCGAGCACCGCTTCCCCGGCTGAGGCATGCTCAGCGAGGGGGGTGCGCCGGCCGTGGCTCGCCGAGACACGGGACCCCCGACGGCAGATGCATTGCAGGGATTGGCCCCGGAAGGTTTCGAAGAGGATTCTGCTGGGCGGCTGCGGCCTACTTCACCGTGAGCGAGAGGACCATCCCTCAATGTTCTCGGGTTAACCAGAGGTGCTGCTTAACCAGAGGTGCTGTCGGTTTTCGGGGCCTTGGTCGTGTAGCAGTCGCTGGGCCCCACAGGAGTAGAGCTGACCAGGTGTGCGAGGCTGAAGGCCAGCAGCGAGCTGATGGCTCGGGCTCCTCATCGTCGATCACCTCTGTGCGGTGCGGCCAGTTGTTCGGCCAGGGTCTCCAGAGCCGAGCCCCTTGATGCCTTGACCAGCACGACGTCCGCAGGACTCAGCCAGGCGGCGGCAGCGGCGGAGGCGGCGGCCCTGTCCGATGCCACGATGGTCTCGACGCCACCGGCTCCGGAGACCAGGTCGTCGGCATGGGCGCCGATCGCGATCAGCCGGTCCACGCCGAGCGCTGCGGCAAGCGCCCCGACCTCGATGTGGGCGGCGGCGGCGCCGGGGCCGAGTTCCAGCATGTCGCCCAGCACCGCGAGGAGGCGCCCGCCGGGTCTACGCAGGGAGGCGAGGGTGCGCAGTGCCGCAGTCATGGACTCGGGATTGGCGTTGTAGGCGTCGTTGATTACGAGCGCCCCGTCCGGACGAGCGCTGAGTTCCATCCGCCAGCGCGAGCGGGCGGTCGCGCTGCCAAGAGCCTGGGCAACCATGGGAACGTCCAGGCCCTGCCCCAGCGCTGCCGCCGCTGCGGCCAGCGCATTGCCCACCTGATGGGCTCCGGTCACCTGCAACGCCACTGGTGCACATCCGCTGGCTGCGCCGCTGGCGTGGAGCATGAAGGTGGGCCGTTGCCTGTCAGCGGCCCCGACCTCCTCGGCCCAGACCCGCAGGTCGCCCCACCCGGGCGCAGCACCGACGGCGAAGGTGGCGATCCGGGCGCTGGTGCGTCCGGCCATCGCTGAGACGAGCGGATCGTCGGCGTTCAGGACCGCCCAGCCTTCTGCGGGCAGCGCCTCCACGAGTTCGCCCTTTGCCTTCGCGATCGCCGAGACCGACCCGAACTGGCCGAGGTGAGCGTGGCCGACGTTGAGCACAATGCCGACGTGAGGCGTCACGATCGCGCACAAGGAGGCGATGTGGCCTCTGCGGCGGGCGCCCATCTCGCTGACCAGGAACCGTGTGGCCGCATCCAGCCGGGTGGCCGTCAGCGGCACCCCGAGCTCGTTGTTCAATGAGCCGACAGGGGCGACCGTGGGGCCGGCGGTCGCCAGCACCTGGGCCAGCAAGTCCTTAGTACTGGTCTTGCCTGACGACCCGGTGATGCCGACGGTGACCAGCCCCGCTGCGACGGCTTCCTCCACAAGTGCCCTTGCCAGGGCCGTCAGCCCGGCCAGGGGGTCAGGCACCACAAGTTGCGGGACCGCCATGGGGCGTTCCTTGCGCACGAGGACGGCCGCGGCGCCAGCCGCGACCGCACCCGCTACGAAGTCGTGACCATCGGCCCGCTCCCCCGGCAGAGCGATAAAGAGGGCGCCGGGGGAGCATGCGCGTGAGTCGATAACCACGTCGGGTCCGACGAGAGAGCCAGGGTCGCCGACGAGCCTGGCCCCCGAAAGCTGGGCCAACCGGCCGACGGTCAGTACATGCATGCGATCAAGCATTCACGAATTCTGTTGCGTATGTCAAGTCGGTCATCACATCACCCTCTCGCGGTGGCGGCGCGTAGCGTCGCCTGACACGCTGTCATGTCTGATGATCGTCGCTGACCGTGGTGCCTCACTGTCAAGTCCCCGGATAGTGGGGGGCCGTGCCTCACATAGTTTTCCCCGTGTAACGGGTTAGCTGGCTCGGGTCTTGAGGACACCGGGGGTGGGTGCTTTCCAGGTGATCTGGTCTTGGAGTCGCCGTGTTTTCCCGGCGGCGAGTCGGGTGAGTTCGTGTTGGATCTCGGTGATGGCGCGGGCGATCGCGGCGGGTTGCAGGGTGGCTTTGTAGGCGGCGAGTTCGGCTTCTTGGGCGGAGCTGAGGACGCCGGCGGCCAGCAGCCGCTGATACGGGGAGCGGGGCTGGTCGTAGAGCCTCTTGCGTCGCCCGATGGTGTCGGTGGACCAGCCGACGGGTTTCTTGGTCGGGGTGAAGAAGTTGAGTCGGTCGTTGACCAGGGTCCAGAGCTGGTTGAGCAGCGTCAGCTCGGTAGGGGTGTCGTAGCGGTGGTAGAAGCCGTAGCGGCGCACGAGGTGGTTGTTCTTCGACTCGATGGTGGCCTGGTCGTTCTTCTTGTAGGGCCTTGAGCGGGTGAAGAACACGTCGCGTTGGCCGGCCCAGTCGATGAGTTGGTGGTTGATGAACTCAGAGCCGTTGTCGCTGTCGATGCCGGTCACGGCGAACGGTACCTGGTCGATGAGCAGGTCGAACGCGCTCCGGATGTGGATGTGGGCGTTGTTGCGGATCGCGTGGGTGAAGGTCCAGCCGGTGTGCATGTCGGTGAAGTTGACGCTGCGGGCGAACTCTCCTTGCAGGGTGGGGCCGCAGTGGGCGACGGTGTCGACCTCGAAGAACCCGGGTTCGGCTTCGACCTCGTCACCGGCTTTGCGGATCTGGATCGAGTTGCGAAGCAGGCTTCCCTGCCTCGTGGCGGACTTCCCGCGGAGTGGGTCTGTGGCTCGGGCAGGGGCCAGGTAGCGGTCGATCGTGGCCGGCGACATCGACTCGAGTTCGGCTCTGACCTCAGCGCTGTACCGATCCTGGCCGGAGACCAGGGAGCCTTCGGTTTCCATTGCGTCGAGCCAGTCGGTCATCGCAACAGCGAGGTACTTGCCGCAGCTGCCCCCGGCAGTGGCCCAGACCAGTTGAAGGACCTTGATCGCATCGTAGGAGTACTTCCGCGGTTTGGTCTTGCGGCGGTCGATCACTGCGACGGTGGCAACCGCCCGACCGGGGGCCTGTTTCAGCCGGGCGACCAGCTGTTGACGGGCGTGATCACGGTTCCAGCCGGTGACCTCGACCACGTGGTCCAGGATCACGCTCTTGCCCTTCCTCGGGGCCGCGGCGTAGGCCTGGGCGTACTTCTTCGTGACTTCGAACCGGGCTGCCATCGACAGCTTCTCCTCAACCTCCACACCCCATCGTGGCCAGCCTCCACGTTCGCGGGGAAAAGTGTGTGAGGCACGGCCCCTACGTACGCGGGGACTATGTGTGAGTCTCGTCGCTGACTTGACGTGAAGACACTTCTCCTGTTTCATGGGACGGGAAGGGGAGTAATCCTCGCTCCGCATCGTCAATACGGTCCCGCCGCGGGATCCGGTGCGCAGGGCCGACAAGGCCGATGAGACCTTCACGAATTTCGTGGAGGTCTTTGTCATGAATGTTCCTTGGTGGGCGTGGTTCGCGGTCTTGGGTGTGATCCTGGTGATGCTTGCCGTGGACCTGATCGCCCACCGCAAAGCCCACGTGATCGGCGTGCGTGAAGCCGCCCTCTGGTCGGTTGTGTGGGTGACGATCGGTGTCGCCTTCGGTGTGCTTGTGTGGGCGCTTTGGGGGGCCGAGTTCGGGCAGCAGTATTTCGCCGGGTACCTGATCGAGAAATCCCTCGCCGTAGACAACGTGTTCGTCTGGGCGATCATCTTCGCCGCGTTCGCGGTCCCGCGCGAGTTTCAGCACCGAGTGCTGTTCCTGGGCGTTCTCGGTGCACTGGTCTTCCGCGGGATCTTCATTGCCGCAGGCGCCGCGTTGATCGAGAACTTCTCCTGGATACTCTACGGTTTCGCCGCGTTCCTGATCTACACCGGGTGGCGAATGTTCCGCTCCCGCAACGATCACGTCCACCCCGAGAAGTCCCGCATCCTCAAGGTGTTCCGCCGGTTCGTGCCGATGACCGACGCGTACCACGGCCAGAAGTTCCTGATCCGCAAGGCAGGGCTAGCAGTGGCGACTCCGCTGCTGGCGGTGCTGGTGCTGGTGGAGATCACGGACATCATCTTCGCGGTGGACTCGATCCCGGCAATCTTCGCCGTGACCAGCGAACCGTTCCTGGTGTTCACCGCCAACGCGTTCGCGATCCTCGGACTGCGGGCGATGTACTTCCTCCTCGCGGACCTGATCCATCGGTTCGTCTACCTCAAGATCGGACTCTCGTTCGTCCTGATCTGGGTGGGCATCAAGATGCTGCTCCTAGATGTGCTCTACATTCCCACGACAATCAGCCTCGCCGTCGTCGCGACCATCATCACTGTGTCTATCGTCGCAAGCCTCCGCGCCACCCGCGGCCAAGGCCGACGCGAAGTGCAGGCCGAGGCGGCAGGGGCGTTCCGGATCGCCACCGACGAGGAACTTGCCGCCGTCGAGCCGCTCTTCCGCCGCCGTGCACTTGTGCCCGCTGGGAGCCGGAACGATCGCTCCGTCGACTGACCGGGACACCTGCCGCTGCGATCGAGAAGCCACACCCGCGGCGACCCGACACACCATCCCTCAGCCAGTCTGAGAAGGCAAACCCGCCGGCTCTGAGAACTGGTTGGCCGAACCGTCGACGACACTCCACCGCCCAGTACCAGACGCCACGACCGGAGCACGGCTCACCCGCCGCGCTCCGCCGATAGCCGCATCACCCGCCCGCACCGAAGGGAACGCTCATGAACTTGTTCGACCTCCTCAGCGGCCTGGCTTCCCAGGCTCTCAATAAGACCCCGGCCCCAGCGCAGGCTCCCGGCAACGAGCCCCGAGACTGGAAGAGCAGGCTGCGGGGTACCGTGAACACGCTCATCGGCAACGCGCCAGTCCCCACGGCAGCGGCATCCGCGCAGCCGCCGGTCGCACCGCCCGCCGCGACCCAGGCAGCACCCTCGAGTTCGGTTGGACTGACCCCACCGCCGCCGGATCACCACACGGCCGAGCGTGCCGCGGTGGCTCGCTACGAGTACCTGCTCCGCACCGCCGAACCCACCCAGCTGGAGCGGATCCATGCAGACGTGTTCGCACGCCTCACTCCCGCAGAGCGCGACCAGCTCCACACGCGCCTTGGCATCGAATTACCTCGTGGCGAGCAGCCGCGCACATCGCAACCGGCCGACCTTGCCCGCACCGCCACCCGCGCCGAAGCCGCTCGGCCCGGCTTACTGGCCGGGATCCTCGCCCGCACCCCTCGACCCGGCGCCGCCATGACCGGGCAGAGGGTCGGGGTGGCCGCTGCCGGTGCGGCAGGAGGGCTCCTGATCGCCGTCGCGGGGGGCGCGGCCATCAGCGCCGTCGCCGCCCCGCTCCTCGCCGAAGCCCTGACCGCGGGTGTCGATTTTGATGCCCTTGCCGGCTCGATCGACCTGGAAGGCTTCACCGGCGGTCTCGAGGACCTCACCGCCGGGGCCGCTGACCTGGCCGGCGGGGCAAGCGATATTGCTGCGGGGGCAACCGAGCAGGTCGCCGGATTAGGAGAGGACATCACTGGCTTCGGGGAGCAGCTCTCCAACCTTGAGATTCCCGGCTGGGGAAGACTCTTCGGGAGTTGAGCGGCGCCAACCAGGCCCAGCACGTCAATCGCTGGCCGGGCAACAGACACCCACCGAGTCGCTCGTTGAGCCAGTGGTCCAGCGGATTGCCCCGACGAGAGCACCCGCAGCATGCTCGTGGTACTCCTCGAGCGCCGCTATGACGCCGTCTGAACCGTGTTCTGCACCCAGTACGCGAAGAAGGACTGGCACCACGGGCTCGGCTCCGGTGTCCACGCTGCCGCGATCATGAACCGCGTCGTCCACAACACCATCAGGATCGAGACCGGCGGCACCAACATGCGCGAACACACCGCCACCGCATGAGCCACAGCCGGTGAGCGTCACCCGACCACCGGTGGCGCTCACCGGCACTACCCCACAGCGCCCAACCCCACTGCCCAGTGGCGCTGGGACGGAGCGGGCCACGGATCAGGGGAGATCAGCTTGAATCGCGGCGTTCCAGGACTGCAGCGAACGCACCCCCGGGGTTCCTTGGCGCAGGGATTCGACGCCCTGCACGCACGCCGCGAGGGCCTGGGTCGTGGTGACGCAAGGCACGCCGGCGCGGATGGCCGCGCCGCGAATCTCCCAGCCGTCCTGTCGGGGGCTGCCATGGAGCGAGTGGCCGTGCGGCGTGTTGACCACGAGGTCGATCTCGCCTGCCGCGATGGCCTGCACCACCGTCAGCTCACCGTTGGGACCTGGACCTTGCGACGCTTTCCGGAGCACAGTGACCGCAACATCGTGGCGACGCAGCACCTGTGCCGTGCCCTCGGTGGCCAGGATCCGGAACCCGAGGTCGGCGAGCCTCTTGATCGGGAAGATCGCGTGCCGCTTGTCGCGATTCGCCACCGAGACGAACACCGTCCCAGTCGTGGGAAGAGCGGAGAACGACGCGGCCTGGCTCTTGGCAAAGGCGGGGCCAAAGGCCGCATCGAGCCCCATGACCTCGCCTGTGGATCTCATCTCCGGGCCGAGCAGCGGATCGACGCCGACGCCCTCGGGGCTGCGGAACCGGTTGAAGGGCAACACGGCTTCCTTCACGGCGATCGGTGCCGACGCGAGCGCCGTCGCGCCGTCTCCCCCGGATCGGAGCATTCCCTCTGAGCGGAGTTCGGCGATCATCGCGCCGAGTGAGATTCGGGCTGCGGCCTTGGCCAGCGGCGTGCCGGTGGCTTTCGAGACGAAGGGCACGGTCCGCGATGACCGCGGGTTGGCCTCAAGCACGTAGAGCACATCGCCGAGCAGCGCGTACTGAATGTTGATCAGGCCCTTCACCCCGATCCGTTTGGCGATGATCTCGGTGGAGCTGCGAATCTGGTCGATGGTCTCGGTACCGAGGGTAATCGGAGGAAGGGTGCACGCCGAGTCGCCGGAGTGGATGCCGGCCTCCTCGATGTGTTCCATCACGCCGCCGATGTAGAGCTCCGTCCCGTCGAAGAGCGCATCGATGTCGATCTCGATCGCGTCGTCGAGAAACCGGTCCACGAGCACGGGGTGCGAGGGGTCGATCTCGGTTGCGCGTTGGATGTAGCTCACCAGTGAGGCGTCGTCGTAGACGATCTCCATGCCGCGCCCGCCCAGCACGTAGCTGGGACGAACCAGCACGGGGTAACCGATCGTGTGGGCGACCGCCAGCGCCTGTCCGGCGGAGACGGCCGTGCCGTGCTGGGGGGACAGCAGGCCCGCGGCGCTGAGGAGGGCGCCGAATTCTCCGCGATCCTCCGCCAGGTGGATGGCCTCTGGCGACGTGCCCACGATGTGGACTCCGCGGTCTTTGAGCGCCTGTGCGAGCTTGAGCGGCGTCTGCCCGCCCAGCTGCACGAGGACGCCCGCCACGGGCCCGGCCGCGAGCTCGGCATGGACCACCTCCAGCACGTCCTCCAGCGTCAGGGGTTCGAAGTACAGCCGGTCGGTGGTGTCGTAGTCGGTCGAGACCGTCTCGGGGTTGCAGTTGACCATCACCGTCTCGTAGCCGGCGTCCCGCAACGCCATGGCCGCGTGCACGCACGAGTAGTCGAACTCGATGCCTTGCCCGATCCGGTTGGGACCGCTGCCCAGGATAATGACGGCGGGCCGGGCGCGGGGCTCGACCTCGGTCTCCTCGTCGTAGCTGGAGTAGTGGTACGGCGTCCGGGCCGCGAACTCGGCGGCACAGGTGTCGACCGTCTTGTACACGGGCCGGATGCCGAACGCCCAGCGGAGGCCACGGACAACGTCAGGGCTGAGATTGCGCAGGTCGGCGATCTGATCGTCGGAGAGGCCGTGTCGCTTGGAGAGCCGCATGAGACCGCCCGTCAGCTCTGGGGCCGAGCACACCTGGTCGGCCGTCTCGCGGATCAGCTGCAGCTGGTCGACGAACCACGGATCGATCCGGGTTGCTTCTACCACCTGTGCCGAGGTGGCGCCGGCACGAAGCGCCTGCATGATGAGGGCGAGGCGGTGGTCGTGCGGTCGGGCGATGCGGCGCAGCAGCTCGTCCACGCTCTCGATGATCGGGCGAGTGAAGTCGAAGAGAGCCGCCGGGTCCTCCAGCGAGCGCAGAGCCTTGCCGAGTGCTTCGGTGAAGCTTCGGCCGATGGCCATGGCCTCGCCCACTGACTTCATGTGCGTGGTGAGGGTGCTGTCAGCGGTTGGGAACTTCTCGAACGCGAAGCGCGGGCACTTGACCACGACGTAATCCAGCGACGGTTCGAACGAGGCGGGCGTCTCGCCGGTGATGTCGTTGGGGATCTCGTCGAGGGTGTAGCCCACCGCCACCTTCGCTGCGATCTTCGCGATCGGGAAGCCGGTGGCCTTCGAGGCCAGCGCCGAGGATCGGGAGACCCGCGGGTTCATCTCCACCACTATCAGCCGCCCGTCGACAGGGTTGAGTGCGAACTGGACGTTGCAGCCGCCAGTTTCGACGCCGACCGCCCTGGTCACCGCGATGGCCACGTCGCGCATGGCCTGGTACTCCCTGTCTGTGAGCGTCATGGCGGGGGCCACCGTGATGGAGTCCCCGGTGTGCACGCCCATGGGGTCTAGGTTCTCGATGGAGCACACGATCACGACGTTGTCCGATCCGTCGCGCATGACTTCGAGTTCGAACTCTTTCCAGCCGATGATCGACTCCTCGATCAGCACCTCGGTGACCGGCGACGCCGAAAGTCCTGCCCCGGCGATCCGGATCAGTTCCTCCTGGTTGTAGGCGATGCCGGAGCCGAGCCCGCCCATGGTGAAGCTCGGCCGGACCACGATGGGGTATCCGAGGATCCCCGCGGCGGCAAGGACTTCGTCCATGACCTGGCAGATTCGCGAGCGTGCCACACCGGCGTCAGCGCCGGGCACCTTGAGTGAGGTGACGATCTGGTTGAACTCCAGCCTGTTCTCCGCCTTTTCGATGGCGTCGACGGAGGCGCCGATGAGTTCGACACCGTAGCGGTCGAGCACCCCGTTCTTGAACAGGGTCATGGCGGCGTTGAGTGCGGTCTGGCCTCCAAGCGTCGCGAGCAGCGCGTCGGGGCGCTCCGCGGCGATGATCTGTTCGAGGTACTCGGGCCTGATCGGTTCTATGTAAGTTGCGTCGGCGTACTCGGGGTCGGTCATGATGGTGGCCGGGTTGGAGTTGACCAGGATCACCCGGAACCCCTCCTCGCGCAACACGCGGCAGGCCTGCGTGCCGGAGTAGTCGAACTCGCACGCCTGCCCGATGACGATCGGCCCGGAGCCGATCACCATGATCGAGGAGATGTCGGTGCGACGGGGCATCAGGCGTCCCTTCCTGCCATGACGTCGACGAAGCGGTCGAACAGGTAGTCGGCGTCGTGCGGTCCGGCGGCTGCCTCCGGGTGATACTGAACAGCGAAGGCAGTCAGTCGGCCGGAAGAGTCACGCAACTCCAGGCCCTCGACCACATCGTCGTTGAGACAGACGTGGGAAACTCGTGCGGTTCCCCAGCGGGTGGACACGGACTGGCCCAGAGGGGCATCGACGGCGAAGCCGTGGTTCTGCGCGGTGATCTCCACCGTGCCCCTGGCCAGGTCCATCACCGGCTGGTTGATGCCGCGATGGCCGTACTTCAGCTTGTAGGTGCCGAAGCCGAGTGCGCGACCGAAGATCTGGTTGCCGAAGCAGATCCCGAAGTAGGGCAGCCCCGCATCCAGAATCTCGGTGAGAAGGTCCACCGCACGCCCGGCTGCCGCCGGGTCGCCGGGCCCGTTGGAGAAGAAGACTCCATCGGGACCCACTGCGGTGATGTCGTCGAGGGTGCTCGCAGCAGGCAGGACGTGCACCTCGATTCCTCGCTGGGCGAGCCGGGTGGCGGTCATGTCCTTGATGCCGAGATCGATCGCGGCGACTGTGAAGCGCTTCCTGCCCACTGCCGGGACGACCTGCTTCGAAGCCACTGTGACATCGGCCACGAGGTCCGCCCCCAGCATGGGCTGCGTCTCCAACACCCGCGCAAGCAGTTGCTGGGGGTCGGTCTCGATCGTGGAGACGCCCACCCGCATCGCGCCGTTGTCACGGATGTGGCGCGTCAGCGCCCGCGTGTCGAGGTCGGCGATGCCGACGATCCCTTGCCGCCGCAGTTCGTCGTCCAGGGAGCCGCTGGCGCGCCAACTCGAGTGGATCCGTGAAGGGTCGCGGACCACGTAACCGGCCACCCAGATCCTGCGCGACTCATTGTCCTGGTCGTTCCATCCGGTGTTGCCGATGTGGGGAGCCGTCGCGATCAGGACCTGGCGGTGGTAGCTGGGATCGGTGAGAGTCTCCTGGTAGCCCGTCATGCCTGTGGAGAAGACGGCCTCCCCGAAAGTCTCTCCAGCGGCACCGAACGACGTGCCGCAGAAGAACCGCCCGTCCTCCAAGACCAGCAATGCTGGCATCGGAAAACGAGCGGTCCCTGCGTAAGCCTCGCTGGAGCTGCCCTGAGCAGGGGGGGTGCTCATGCGATCTGTTCCAGGAGGCTGGTCTCAACGTCGTACAGGAAGCCTCCGACCCTAACCCGGTCAGAGAGCAACGGGTGCTGCCGCAGCAGTGCGACATCGGCGTGGATCCGGCCATGCTGGTCCGGGTCCGCCCCGATGGGCAGGGTGCCGAGGTCCGCACCGGTCGTCTCCGACACGCGCCGACGGATCGCATCGTCGTCGCCGCTGGCCATGGCACAGCGGGTGTGTTGGACGATCAGGATGCGGTCCACGTTGAGAAGGTGTGCGGCCAACACGCATCCGGTGAGCGCGTCCACTGTGACATGGCCCCCAGGCGTGCGCATGATCTTGGCCTCGCCCAGTGTCAGGCCCAGCATCTCCAAGGGCTCCAGGCGTGAGTCCATGCATGTCACGATGGCGATCCCTGCGTGTGCGATGCCGTCGAAGGGGCGGGGCCCGGACCTCGCGTAGCGCTGGTTCGCAGCGATGAGATCGCCAAAGAAGTCCTCGTCCATGGTCAGAACAATAGCGACTTGACACGCGAATTGCAATTCCGGAAACTAGGAGCAGTAGAAAGTCCAGTGCGAGGCGGGGGCAGGCCGACCGCAACGCCCGATCGCGAGAGATGGGGGCATGGGTAAGTCAACTCTTCGCCCTGTTCGGCGTCCCGCGAGTCACGTTCGCTTCACCAGCCCCGCTCACCATCGCCACGAAGTCGGCGACCCTGACGCCGCGCTCCAGGTTGTGGCGCAGATGGGTATCGGGAGCGAGGCGATACTCATTTCGCCGTCCCGACTTTTCCTTGATCACGTAACCCTGCGTCACCAACTCACCGACGATCTGCTGCACGGCGCGTTCAGTGATACCCACCTGCTGCGCGATGTCTCGCATCCGCGCAGTAGGGGTTCTGGCCAGGGCCACGAGGACGTGGCCGTAATTGGAGAGAAAGGTCCAGTCGCCAGGTGCCATAGTGGAGCATGATACCCGATTCTTCATTCACGAAATAGAGAGGTACCAATGATCAATCCCCTTGCCGAGGCGATCCACCTTGACCAGGATCCGTACGGTCTTGACCGGCTCCTGGAAGCCGACATCGACATCCTCACACAACTGCATGAGCAGGTGCTCCACGAGTGGGGAGCCGGCGCGCTCGCCACGCTTATGCGGCAAGTGCAGGACTCTGCGGCACGGGCCGCCGATGGCGGCGACCCCGAGGAGCCTGGCCGGATCGTCGGGGCACTGACCGCTACTCAGGCGCTTCAACTCGCGCAGGCCCTGACAGTTCACTTCCACCTGATCAACCTCAGCGAGGAGCGGTACCGCTCCAGGCTCATTCGCGGGACACACTCCGAGGTGGCGGGCACTGCGCCGGACGTGTGGCCGGCGGTGGCTGCACTCGGCCCCGCGGCGGCTCGGGTGAAGAACCTCCGCATCCATCCGGTGCTGACCGCACACCCCACGGAAGCTCGCAGGCGCGCTGTCTCCTCAGCCCTACACCGGATCGCCGAACAGCTGGACCGCTACGACGATCCGAGCTCCGGCTCACAAGAGTGTCGGCGGACACGGAAAAATGCCCAGTGACGGTCATGTAGTTGCCCGCTGGCGGTCATGAAATCTGCCCGGTGGTGGCCATGGGATCTGCCCGACACGACATCCGTTGCCTGCCGCGTCCGCGGTCGGCGTCCCTTCCTCGAGTGCGATGAGTGGTGCTGAAGCACTGTTCGTCACCCGGGAAGGGACATCTTGAAGTCTGCCGAGGAAATCATGGAAATCTTGGATGCTTACGATCTGACCGGGTCGTTGCGTGACACCGCCGAGTTGGTGGGGTGTTCCCATCACACGGTGAAACGCTATGTGGAGGCCCGCGACAAGCTGGGTGGCCCGCCGTCGGGGACGGCCCGCCGGCCGCAGTTGATCGACGACTACCTGGAGAAGGTCGAGGAGTGGGTCGAGCGGTCGAAGGGGAAGGTCCGCGCCGACAGGGTCCACCAGAAGCTGGAGTGGCTGGGCTACACCGGCTCGGAGCGCACCACCCGCCGAGCGGTCGCGGCCGCGAAGACCGCGTTCCGGGTCGGGAACCGCCGGGTTCATCGGCCGTGGGTGACCGAGCCCGGGATGTGGTTGCAGTACGACTACGGCGACGGGCCGTTGATCGACGGGGTCAAGACGGTCCTGTTCGTCGCCTGGGTCGCGTGGTCGAGATTCCGGGTGGTGCTGCCGCTGCGGGACAAGACCCTGCCCTCGGTGTTCGCCGCCTTGGATGTCACGTTCCGCCGGATCGGGGGCGTCCCGACGTATGTGTTGACCGACAACGAGAAGACCGTCACCAGTGAGCACATCGCCGGGATCCCGGTCCGGAACCAGCAGCTGGTCGCCTTCGCCTCGCATTATGCGGTGACGGTTCACACATGTGTTCCGGCGGACCCGGCGAGCAAGGGCGGCACCGAATCATCGGTGAAGCTCGCGAAGGCCGACCTGGTGCCCACCGACGCCAACCTGCGCGACGCCTACGACACGTTCGCCGACCTCGAAGCCGCCTGCGAGGCGTTCTGCGACTTGGTCAACGCCCGCCCGCATCGGGTCACCCGCCGGGCCCCGGCCGAGATGCTGGCCGAGGAACGCCCACGGTTGCATCCTGTCGCCGCGGCGCCGTTCACGGTCGCGTTCGGGACCACGAGGGTGGTGCCGGACAACACGCCGATGGTGAACTTCGAACACGGCCAGTACTCCGTCCCTCACCGGCTCTGCGGCGAGACGGTCTGGGTCCGCGTCCACGGCCGCGGCGCGGATGAGCAGATCGTGATCTGCCACCTCGACGACGCGGGCCCGGTCGAGGTCGCCCGCCACCGACGCGCCACCCCAGGCACGCCGATGCTTGAGGGGCTGCATTTCCCGCCCGCCCCGGCCGGGGCCCTGGAGCGGTCACCCAGGGCGAAGACGGTCGCTGACACCGAGTTCCTCGCCCTCGGTGAAGGGGCGCGGATCTGGCTGGTCGAGGCCGCTCACGCGGGCACCGGGAAGATGCGGGTCAAGATGGCCGCCGCGGTCCAGCTGGCACGCCTGTTCAACCCCGCCGACGTCGACTGGGCCTTGGGGCATGCCGCCGTCCACGGCCGCTTCGCCGAGGCCGACCTCGCCTCCATCCTCGACCACCACCGCAGCCGACCCCACCCCCAACAGCTGCAGGCCAGCGAGGACCAGTCCCTGACCCAAGGCACCCGCGGCTGGGCCACCTACGGCACCAACCCCGCCCAGGAGATCGCCTCATGACCGCACCGAAGGTCGCCGTCCCCGTCGCGGGAGTCCCGGTCGCCCCGCCGCTACCGGCCGATCTGGAAGGCCTGCTGCGCCGGATGCGGTTGCCCTACATGCGGGCCCAGGCACCTGACATCCTCGCCACCGCCCGAGCGCAACGCTGGGACCCCGCCGAAATCATCAAGGCCCTCCTCATCGAAGAGGTCACCGGAAGGGAACGCTCCGCGCTCGCCACCCGCCGCACCGCCGCCGGGTTCCCCACCGGGAAAACCTTCGACGCCTGGCAGCCGACCGCCTCATCGATCCCGGCCCCCACCCAACAAGCACTCCGGACCCTGGAATGGGTCGGTCGGCGGGAGAACCTCGTCGTCTGCGGCCCCTCCGGCACCGGGAAGACGTTCTTCCTCGAAGCACTCGGCCAACACGCCGTCGAACAAGGACTACGCGTCGCCTGGTTCACCCTCGAAGACCTCGGCCTCCTGCTGCGCCGGCACCGCGCCGACGACACCGTGTCGAAAGCCATCGCCCGGATCCTGCGCGCCGACGTCGTCGTCGTCGATGACATCGGCCTGCTGCCCGTGTCCCACGACGCCGCCGAGGGCCTCTACCGCTTGGTCGACGCCGCCTACGAGAAACGCTCCGTCGCGATCAGCTCCAACCTCCACCCCGCCGGCTTCGACGAACTCATGCCCAAAACGCTGGCCACCGCCACCGTCGACCGGCTCCTCCACCACGCCCACGTCTGCCAAACCAGCGGCGACAGCGTCCGCCTCACCCAAGCACTCGCCGGCCGGGGGGTGACCCCCTTGCACTAACCACGCCCTCGACCGAGGTGGATGGCCAACAACCCCCTGGGGCAGATCCCATGGCCACCACCGGGCACTTCTCGTGACCGCTACCGGGCAGGTTTCATGTCCGCCTCCGGGCAGAAACCAGTGGCCCTTGACACAAGAGCGGGATTTTGCTCAGCGCCGGATGCTGGAGGAGATCGACATCCTCAGCCGAACCTCCCCCCTGCGCACCGCACCACCACAACCCTCGGACGAGGTTCGCACCGTGATGTCCGTGTTCGACCAGACGCTGTTTCAAGCGGTGCCACGGTTGTACCGCACTGTCGAGTCCGCGATCGCCGACGGGGAGCCGGGCCGGTGTCGTCCGTCGGTTCCCGGCTTCCTGCGGTTCGGTTCCTGGGTGGGCGGTGACCGTGACGGTAACCCGTTCGTCACAGCCGAGGTCACCCGGCAGACCATGACCATCCAGGCGGAATGTATCCTCACGGCGCTCACCACCGCGGCGGAACGCGTGGCCCGCACCCTCACGATGAGCGAGGAGGCCAGCCCCCCGTCGCCCGAGCTGGCCAATGCGCTGGCCCGTGATGCGGTCACGGCGCCGGAGATCTTCCAATCGATCCGCAAGTCCTCTCCGGGAGAACCGCACCGGCAGAAACTGCTCTTTGTCGCCACCAGGCTCACCGCCACGCGGGAGGGCCGGATCGATCTTGCCTACCGCGAGCCCGTTGAGCTGGTGGCTGACCTCACGATGATCCAGACCTCCCTGGAGCGGGCGGGAGACACGCGGGCGGCTTTCGGAGAACTCCAGCATCTGGTGTGGCTGGCCGAGACTTTCGGTTTTCACTTGGCCGACCTAGAGGTGCGCCAACACAGCGATGTCCACCGGGCGGTACTCGACGAACTGCTGGGGCAGCTCGACTGGGACCCAGAAGCGCCCGCTGGCCCCACCCGGCTGCAACTACTCGACTCGCTCGCGGTCAACGGGTGGCCGGCCCACGTCCGCGCGCTCAGCGACGCCGCCCGAGAAGTGCTCGACACGCTTCGGGTCATGTCCTGGATTCAGGAGCGCTGGGGGACCCAGTCCTGTGGCCGTCACGTGGTGAGCTTCACCCAGCACGCTCAGCACCTCGTCGCAGTGCGCGCACTTGCCCGCCTCGCGGTAGGGGAGGGCGACCTCAGATTGGACGTAGTGCCGCTGTTCGAAACCGGAGCCGACCTGCACGGGGCCGTCGGCGTCCTTGAGGACTGGATCACGCTGGAGAGCACCCGCAGCTGGCTCGACGACGTGGACCGGCACGTCGAGGTGATGGTCGGCTACTCGGACTCGGCCAAGGACGTCGGACCGGCCAGCGCGACCCTGACTCTCTACCGGGCGCAGACCGAGATCGTGGAGTGGGCACAGCGCAACGACATCCAGCTCACGCTGTTCCACGGCCGAGGCGGATCCCTGGGCCGTGGCGGAGGCCCTGTCCACCGGGCCATCCTGGCCCAGCCGCCGGGCTCGGTCTCCGGCCGGTTCAAGGTCACCGAGCAGGGCGAGGTCATCTTCGCGCGATACGCGGACGTGACCCTGGCGCAGGCGCACCTGGAACGACTCACGTCGGCGGTGCTGCTCGCAGACACCGACGACGTGGTGCACCGCAACCGTGCCGCCGCTGAGGAATTCGACGATGTCGCGACGACCGTGGAGCGGACTTCCCGCGAGACCTACCTCAGCTTTGTGCGCATGCCTGGTTTCGCCGACGTCGTCGCTGAGTCGAGCCCGCTTGAGGAGTTGGGCCGGCTGCGGCTCGGGTCCCGCCCGGCGCGGCGAAGCGGCGCCGAGAAGGGTAGGGATCTCCGTGACTTCCGGGCCATCCCCTGGGTGTTCGCCTGGTCCCAAATCAGGGCAAACGTGCCCGGCTGGTTCGGGCTGGGCTCAGGACTCGCCGCTGTGGGAGACCTCCACCGGTTGCGCGCGGCCTACAGTCAATGGCCGCTGTTCGCCAGTATGATCGACATCGCCGAGATGAGCCTCGCGAAGGCGAACCCGCGCCTGGCGAAGTCGTTCCTCGCGCTCGGCGGGCACGAGGGCGTCACAAGCGCGGTGCTGGAGGAGTTCGAAATGACGCGCAGCCTGGTGCTGGCGATCCTCGAACAGGAGGAGTTGCTGGAGCGCAAGCCCCGGCTCGGTACGCGGATTGCTCTGCGGGCCCCGTCCATCGACGCGCTCAGCCACCTCCAGTTGCGCGCACTGCGCGTCATGCGCGAGGCTGCTCCAGGAGACGACGCCCCTTCGCAGGAGGACCCGGATCTGTGGACCCGGGTCCTGTTGACCACCGTGAACGGAGCAGCGGCCGGGCTGCAGAACACTGGATAGCCGAAGCGGTAACAGGCGCTGCGCTGCTCCCCGCCTTCTCCAATTGGCATCGATCCCACTCAGGGCTCCTCGCCGCCCGGGTCCGGGGCGCCCTCATTGCGGCTGCTCCCACGGGCGAGTTCCTCGAGGTCGTCCGGAGAGGGAGTATCCCGAAGCGGGTCCGACGTCAGTACGGCGCAAGCCCGTGGGATCGGCCATCTGGCGGGACTCGACGTGCTTCCTTTCTATGCACCTCACACCAGGAGACAGACTTGTCCATAGAGAATCTCACCGCTGACAGCCCCGTCGAGACTGATCCCTCCTGGCACGTGATCAGTGTGGAGGACGCTCTGGCCCGGACGGGCTCCCAGGCCTCCGGAATTTCGATGGCGGAGGCCGAGAAGCGCTTGGAGCGCTTCGGCACCAACGAACTGGTAGACCGTGGCGGCAAGCCGGCCTGGAAGATCCTGTGGGAGCAGTTCACCTCGGTGATGGTGCTGATCCTCATCGCGGCCACGGTCTTGTCCCTCATCCTCGGCAAGTTCTTGGAGGCCGGTGCCATCGGCGGGATCGTGCTTCTGTTCGCGCTGCTCGGCTTCTTCCAGGAGTACCGCGCGGAGAAGGCGATCGCCGCGCTTCGCCAGATGACGGTCCCCACCGTGCGGGTGCTGCGCGACGGCGTCACGGTCTCAGTGCCGGCCAGGCAGTTGGTGCCGGGCGACGTGATCCAACTGGACGCAGGCACCGTTGTCCCCGCCGATCTACGACTCGTGGAGGTGGTCTCCCTGAGGATCCAGGAGGCTGCCCTGACCGGCGAGTCCGAGGCCGTGGACAAGAACACCGCACCACTGGCCGGTGCAGACCTTCCCGTCGGGGATCGCATCAACATGGCATTCTCCGGCACCGAGGTCACCTACGGCCGCGGAGTGGGCCTGGTCATCGCCACCGGGATGGGCACGCAGCTGGGCAGAATCGCCGACCTGCTCCAAGGGGTCACGACGGAGCAGACCCCGCTCCAGGCGCGCCTCGACCATGTCGGCAAACAGTTGGCCGTCCTGGGCGTGGTCACCGCCGGTGTGGTTGCGCTCCTTGGCGCGCTAGCCGGCGAGACGTGGAGCAACCTCGTTCTCACCGCCATCTCTGTGGCAGTTGCGGTCATCCCAGAGGGTCTACCGGCCGTCGTGACTTTCACGCTGGCTGTGGGTGCACAGCGGATGCTGCGGCGCAACGCGCTGGTGCGCAAACTGCCTGCGGTAGAGACGCTGGGCTCGGTCACCACCATCTGTTCGGACAAGACGGGCACCCTCACCCAGAACAAGATGACGGTCTCGACGCTCGTCCTGCCCGACGGCGCCTGGACTTTGGGTGGCGATTCGCCGTCGGATGCGGCCCTTGTCGCCTTGGCGGCCGGGGCGCTGTGCAACAATGCCGAACTTCGCCACGTCGACGGGGAGGGGATCGAGACAATCGGCGACCCCACTGAGGCCTGCCTGCTCGAGGCCGCCCAGGCCGGTGGGATCGACGTCGCGTCGTTGCGCACGGTCATGGCGAGGATCGGGGAGTTGCCGTTCGATTCCGAGCGCAAACGCATGAGCACCCGGCACGCGACGCTGGCCGGGCGGGTGGCTGAACTCGCACAGCTGCCACAGGACCTTGATCTCATCTTTGTCAAGGGAGCCGTCGACGGGCTCGTCACGCGCGCCACGGGAGTGTTCGCGGACGGCGCCATCCGGACCTTCGACGATGCGGCACGCGACTGGGTCGAGGACACTAACAAGGACCTGGCCTCCCGTGGCCAGCGGGTGCTGGGCCTCGCCGTGCGGCTCGTTCCTCCGGGCAGCACGCCGGCCGACCCTGAGACCGACCTCGTCCTGCTGGGTGTCGTCGGCATCATCGATCCCCCGCGGCCCGAGGTGGCCGCTGCCGTTGCCATCTGCCAAGGCGCGGGCATCCGGCCGGTCATGATCACAGGCGACCACCCCCTGACCGCGCAGGCCATCGCCCGCGAGCTCGGTATCGGGCGCGACGGGGGCGTGCTGACCGGCGTCGAGCTGGACCGCCTTGACGCCGAGGAGTTCGATCACGCCAGCAGGACGGTGAACGTGTTCGCCCGCGTCTCGCCCGAGCACAAGCTCCGCCTGGTTGACTCGCTGCAGCGTCACGGCCAGATCGTGGCCATGACGGGCGACGGCGTCAACGACGCACCCGCGCTGAAGAAGTCCGACATCGGCGTGGCCATGGGCATCACCGGCACCGACGTCTCGAAGGAGGCCTCGGACATGGTGCTGCGCGACGACAACTTCGCCACCATCATCGCCGCCGTCGAGGAGGGCAGGGTCATCTACGACAACCTGCGCCGGTTCGTCTCGTTCGCCGTGGCCGGAAACCTCGGCAAGATCATCGTCATGGTCGGATGGCCCATCCCGTTCCTCCTCCTCCCCTTCGATGGGACGGCGGCCGTGGCCCTGCTCCCGCTGCAGCTGCTCTGGCTCAACCTCATGACCGACGGCTTGCTGGGCCTCGCGATGGGCAAGGAGCCTGCCGAGTCCACGGTGATGCGCAGGCCTCCGCATGTGCCAGGCGGGAGTCTCTGGACGGGTGGCCTGGGCCGCCGGACCGTGTGGATCGGCTTGGTCACCGGCTTCGTGGCGCTGGGGATCGGTTTCTGGTACCACGAAACCGGCAACCCGGCGTGGCAGTCGATGCTGTTCACCACCCTGGCGTTCCTGCAGATCGGGCAGGCCTTCGCCACCCGGTCCCACCACGACTCGCTCACCACGATCGGGTGGCGCTCCAACACGCTGCTGCTGTGGATCGCCGCACTGGTCCTGGCACTGCAGTTGGCAGCGCTCTACACGCCGCTGGGCGTTTTCCTGAGGCTGGAGCCGCTGGGCGCGGTCGATCTGATGATCGCAGCGGCCACCGGCGTCGGATTGCTGGTGCTGATCGAGAGCGTGAAGGCCGTCGATCGTCGCAGGGGTGTTGGTATCAGCATCGGACGCCACTGAGGCCGGGCTGGTGCAGCGGGCGAGGATCAGGTACCCGTCGTTCCTCACGATCCAGTGTGTCGGTTGCGGTCATCCCGCTCCCTTCCATCGGCATAGAAGGTTGGCGCCAAACTTGTGTACCTCAACCCTCATGGTCGGCCAACCCGGCCAGCAACAGCATCCGAGAGAACGTGTCGGACGTGGCCCGCGGCTGATCCATCACATCCTGGCCGTGGCCGAGCGCCCATCGGGCGATTTCGTACTCGCGTCTGGATAGCCGGTATGTCCTCACCGAGAACGATCAGTGCTACCCCTGAGGAGTCGACGAGCCGGAGGGCAGGCGGCGGCGAGTTGCTCTTCGACGAGGAGACCAGCGCCTGTCGGCTATTCCATCGGATTATCCAGAGAATCCGATGTCATGAGCGTTGACTGCCCGACGGCGACATCAGCTCGTCACCTGCGACGACGCGCCGCTGCCGCCGTGCGGGTGGAGCCACAACCGCCGCGGCCAGAGTTTCGCGCGGGGTGTGAACCTGCCGACCTCGGTCAAGTCGCGGAGGGCGAGGAGGGGGAGGGCCCCTTGTAGAGGACTCGCTTGTCAGGTTCTTTGCGGCGTTGGGGATGCCCCTCCGCTCGGTAGCGCCTGGGTTCGGGTTATGTCGACGGGGGTGCTGGGTGGTTCAGGGCCCGAGGAGTGCGAGGGGGACGACGGCGATGCCGTCGGGGCGGCGGTAGGCGTGTCTGCGGGTGTGGATGATCATCTGGTCGACGAGGCAGTCGCCGAGTTGTTGGTCGAGCCAGTTGAGGTGCTTGACGTTGGCGGGTCTGATGGTGTCGGTGAGTTTGACCTCGATCGCGATTGTGGATCGGTCTGCCGCTTCTACGATCAGGTCGATTTCGTGGTGGGTGTTCTTGGTGCGAAGGTGCCCGATGCGGGCGTCGGCTGCTTCGGCGTAGACCCGCACACCGATTGGGCGGTCAACGACTCGAAATGCGTGTGCTGTCATCGGAAACCATCACAGGTATGATGTATCTGTATCTGATTCTGTCGAACGTGAGGTGATGATGGACACTGCGATGCTTCCTGACCTGCTGCGCTACGACGACTTGGCCGCGCAGGGGCTCACCCGACATGGTCTTGACCGGCTGATCGAGTCGGGGGAGTTTGAGCGCATCGCCCCGGGTCTATTCCTGCGGGCGGGGCTCACGGATGACACGACCGCCGCGTGGATGGCGGTCGCCGCGAAGAAACCCGACGCGACGTTGTGCCTGCTCACCGCGCTGTCGCTGCACGAGCTGACAGATGAGATCCCCGCCCGCAGTGACATCGCCATCCCGCGCGGCACGCAGCCGGTCACCCTCCAGCATGCGCCGATTGCCTGGCACCGCTTCGATCCCGACACCTTCGGCATCGGGCGCCTCGAGTATGAGTTGCCGCTCGGGCTGTCCATCGGCCTGTTCTCGGGGGAGCGCACCCTGATCGACCTGTTCCGGCTGCGGCACGTATGGGGCAGCGACCTCGCCATCGGTGCGCTCAAGCGGTGGGTGCGTGGCAGGGGGAACAGTCCCGGCGCGCTACTCGCGCTGGCTGACTCCTTCCCGAAGGCGCGTCCCGCGGTTCAGTCGGCGCTGGAAGTGCTGCTGTGACCCCGAGCCCGCAGCACGGCACACCGGCGGGCGACGCGAGCATCGCCATCCGCAGGCTCGCCCGACAGGCCGGCGGAGACGTTCAGGAGCTGATGACCCTGTATGCCCTCGAAGGGTTGCTGGCGCGCATCGCACTCTCGGAGCACCGCGATGACTTCGTGCTGAAGGGCGGCGTCCTGCTGGCCGCGTTCGCTGCGCGCCGCCCGACCAAAGACATCGACCTGCAAGCCACCAGGCTTATCGGCGACCCAGAGGAGGTCGCCGAGCGCGTTCGCATCATCGCGGCGTTGGAGGTCGACGACGGGCTCGCGTTCGACCTGGCCAGCGTCACAGCGATGACGATCCGTGAGGAAGACGAGTACGCGGGAGTGCGGGTCAAGCTCACCGCGACGCTGGGCACCGCACGGCTTACTGTCGGGATCGACGTGAACTTCGGCGACCCGATCTGGCCCGCACCTCGTCTTGTAGACCTCCCCCGCGTCCTGCCCCTCGGGCTCCCGCCGGTGACGCTGCTGGGCTACCCGCTGACGATGGTGCTCGCGGAGAAGGTCGTCACCGCAATCGACCGCGGTATCGCCAACACCCGCTGGCGTGACTTCGCGGACGTGTACGTGTTGACCCGACTTCATCCGGTCGGCGCGGCCGAGTTTCGAGCGTCGGTGAAGACCGTGGCCGAGTACCGGAACGTGGCGTCCACGCCTCTTCTGCCCGCGCTCGCGCCGATGGGCGATTGGGCCCAGCAGAGGTGGCGCGCATGGCGCACACGATCCCACCGCGAGCATGAACTTCCCGCGGCGTTCGCCGACGTGCTCGCAGCGGTCGCAGGCTTCGCCGACCCCGTGCTGTCGGAGACGGCAGTGGGACAATGGAACCCTTCCGCGAAGTCCTGGGAGTGAATCGGCAGGTGCTGCTCACGCCGTGACCGACCACCGTGACCTCATCGAGATACTCCGCAGCACCGGCCAGCGCGTCACCGGCGCCGCCGACCTCATCCTCCAGGCCACTCAGCCCGGTGCCACCATCACCGATACCGCCCTCGATGCTCTCGAAAGCGCCATCCGAGTCCAGACCGACCACTCGCGTTGGGAGACGGGCTCCGCCGAAAAGGCCATCGCCCAGGAACGCCGGCTGTCGGCGCGCCGATGCTCGTCCCCTCCGTGGCCCGCTGACCATGAAGACCGTGATCCACGCGCTCGCTGCGATCACCACGACAACGTCGAAAGTTCGAACTGAAGAACACCCAGCGTGGAGCCCGAGTAGTGGCCGATGAAGCCCGAGAGCCGGCGGCCGAACACGCTGTCGTGCCGCGCCTCGAGGATCACCCTCTGGCCCCGGCCGCCTATGCTGGAGCGCAGTCCTGGACGCGAGATCCGCGAGGTTGCAAGGTTCAGTGCGATTCCCCACGCATTCCCCACGACAAGGTGACGAAATGTCAATTGAAGGCCATAAGGCCTTGCCAGGGGGCTATTGTCGGCTGACGGAAGAGAGCTTCAACTCCTCTCTCGCGCACAAAAGTGCCTCTGATTAGGGCAAATGTAGGGAATCGGCGGGAGGCGAAAGCCTCTCGCCGATTCTCTGTCTCTGGGGCTGGGTCTTCTTGTGGCAAGGGCTGATGCCGGTGGAGTGGTCCGGGTGGCTGTCGGGGGGAGGGGTTTCTTGCGGGGTTGGTGGGGCTGATTCCCCACGGGTTCCCCATGGGGAATCGTGGTCTCCTGAGGCTGTGGAGGGCTCGCCTGTGTCCCGTCTCTGGGTTGTGTCCGCTGACGGGTGCCGGGGGTGGCCGTCGTGATCGGGCGGGTGTGGCTGGTGTGCGGGCTTCGTGTGACTTTCGGCCGGAGTTTCGGCTTGTGGGGCTGCGGGTGGTCTGGGGTGTCTGTGATAATTCGGCTTGTCGTTCTCGCTGGGGTGCGGTGTGGTCGGCGCGTTGCAGCGTCGGTTTCGGGCCTGTCGACAGCTCTTCGTCCCCGGCTTGCCACGCCCATGCGGGGCTGTGAAGTGCCCCGCGGCCGAGCCCTGAGTACGCTGGGCGCCGTGTCGATTCCATCAGCGCCGGAGCCCATTCCAGCACCCTCCTCGGCTGCGGTCGGCAGCGGAGTCGACGCAGACGACCTGGCCGTGACATTGCGGGTCTTGCGCATCATCCACGAGCTCGACGAGGCCCACCCCGACTTCGTGGCCGTCCGACAGGCGACCAGCAGCATGTTCAAGGCGGTCAAGCGCCACCGCCGAGGCGTCAGGCGAGCGGCGATCCAGGACAACGACAAGGCGATCGTCGCCGGGACAGCCACGGGGGCACCCGACCGCATCGATGACGAGACGCGGGGGCTGGCGCTCACGTCAGGCGTCGAGGCGCCGACGGCCGGGACGCTCATGAAGGCCCGGCCCTGCTACATATGCAAGCAGCGGTACACGCTGGTGGACGCGTTCTACCATCAGCTCTGCCCCGCGTGTGCGGCCATGAGTCACACCAAGCGCGGGGCGCGGACGGATCTGGTCGGCAAGCGAGCGCTGCTGACCGGCGGTCGGGCCAAGATCGGCATGCACATCGCGCTCCGGCTGCTGCGCGATGGCGCCCACACCACGATCACGACACGGTTCCCGCGTGACGCGGTGCGACGTTTCGCGGCGATGCCTGACGCCGCCGACTGGCTGCATCGACTGCATGTGGTCGGCATCGACCTGCGTGATCCGTCCCAGGTCATCGCATTGGCCGACGCGGTGGCCGCCCGGGGCCCGCTGGACATCCTGATCAACAACGCGGCGCAGACCGTCCGACGCTCGGCCGGTTCGTACGCGCCCCTCGTCGACGCCGAGTCGATCCCGGTCCCGGACGGACTGTGGCCCGAAGGCCAAGGCCCAGAACTCCTGACGTTCGGGCACACACGAGACCTGCATCCTTTGGCGCTGGCCGAGTCGGTCAAGGCGCACCCGCTGCTGGCGGCGGCGGACGCCGCGGTCACCGGCTCTGCCGCCACTCACGCGGATGCCGAGGCCGCGGCCCGCCACGCCCAGCGCCTGACAGACATGGCTCTGGCTCCGGGCTCGTCGTCGCTGGCGCGTCTGGCCGATGGCTCAGCGATCGACGCGGGAGGGCTCGTTCCCGACCTTCACGACTCGAACAGCTGGGTCCAGGGCGTCGGCGAGGTGGACGCGCTCGAGATGCTCGAGGTGCAGCTCTGCAACGAGACGGCGCCGTTCATCCTCATCAGCCGCCTGCGGCCGCGCCTGGCAGAGGCGGCGAGAAGCGTGGCGAGTGGTCCGGCCCGGGCGTACGTGGTCAACGTGTCAGCGATGGAGGGGGTCTTCGCGCGCGGCTACAAGGGTCCCGGCCATCCGCACACCAACATGGCGAAGGCGGCGGTCAACATGCTGACCCGGACGAGCGCGCGGGAGCTGTTCGAGTCCGACGGCATCCTGATGACCAGCGTCGACACCGGCTGGATCACCGACGAGCGCCCGCACCCCACGAAAGTTCGGCTCGCCGAGGAGGGCTTCCATGCGCCCTTGGATCTGGTCGACGGTGCCGCTCGGGTCTACGACCCGATCGTCCGCGGGCAGGCCGGCGACGACCTGTTCGGCGTCTTCCTGAAGGACTACGCGCCCTCAGGTTGGTAGGCCACGCTCGACAAGAACTCGCCACCCCTCCGAACTGGAGGACTTCTACGTGGGCACCGCGGAGTTCCCCTTCGGGTTCATGACCCAGTACAAGCCATCGATGCTGGTCGGCGACGACAACCACCAGTCGCTCGCCGCCGGATTCCCGATCGGAAAGCGGTTCAAGTCGGCCACGGTGGTCCGGGTCAGTGACTCCAATCCCGTGCACCTGGGCCACCTGGCGCAGGCTGACGGCCGGTGGCGCATCTACGTCTTCGCCGACAGCCCGCCCGCGGGGCAGGCCTCGAAGCTCGCCGACTTCGCCGGGTGGTTAGGCTCATCGCCGGATTCGCCGCTGGCGTGGACGCCGGAAGGCGCCGACGAGGACGCCTGGTTCGACGTGAAGGTGGTCTACCAGCAGGACCACACCAACGTGGCACTGATGGAGCGCCCGCGGTGTTCAAGCCCCGGGTCGGCATGTTCGACCTGGTCCACCTGGAGAAGGTCTATGGGGTCGACCTCGCTCACCACTGTCGTCAGGCACCGGCCCGGGCTGGGATCCCGGGCCGGTGCCTGACGACAGTGGTGAGCGGGCCGCCGGCGGGCGCCGTCGGCGCCCGCCCCGGTCGAAAGGAACTCCAATTGTGACTTCTTGAGTGCGCGATGAGTGATGGTCTGCGGATGCTGCCCACGAAGGCGTGGCAGGCCCTTTGTCGGGCCCGATGAGAGACGCAATGCGCGAACCGTTCGACCGCAAGATGGATGCCGCGTACTGGCGCACAGCCGAGCGGCGTCTGGTTGGGCTGGACATCTGGACGCCGCTCAGTCCAGCACCCGCAACGACACGGCGACCATGTCTCCGTCGTCGAGATCCTCCGCATGCCTGACGGCCTTCTTCACCGGCAGAACGAAGGTGCCGCGGCTGGCATCCGGGAACACGGAGGTGTGCCAGGTGGTGCCACCGACCGTGACCTCGACCCGCACCGATCCGAACCCCCGAGGCGGCCCCGACGTCATCCGGATGACCTCCGCCAGGTCGCCGGGCACGGTGACGAAACGCCATGCGTCCTGGGCGGGCCATCGCCAGAGCTCAGCGGTGAACGTGTGCTGCTCCAAGGCGACTCACCCTCCCCGGTCGGACGCTGTCCTCCAACGCGGACTCCGCATCATCGGACGCCGACCCGCGGGATGGCCGATCCGTTCGCCCTTCCCAGTCGGAACAGCTTCCACCCCACCATCGCGAACCAGGTCGGCAGCAACAACCCGTAGATCATGTACATGGCGCCCAGGATCCCGGCCAAGGAGACGGCGTTGGTGGCCGCGATCAGGGTCCTCCACGATGGGTCTGGGCGCGTCATGTTCACGACCACGATTGTCTCAGCCCGCGGATCGCGACGGGGGAAGGGCTCTATCGTGCGTCGCCGTCGTGCCGGACGGTTCTGCCTGAGGCGTGGTTCTCGGACCCCACCCGTCTGGTGCCGTGGACTGGTCGCCACCCTCGGGCCGTCAGGGCGCCTGGAGGACGAGCTTGAGCTGTTCGACGGCCCAGCCCAGGTCGGAGGCTTGAATCGTGAGCGGCGGTGCGATGCGGATGGTCTGGCCGTGTGTGTCCTTGACCAGCACGCCGCGAGCCAGCAGCCTCTGTGCGACCTCGCGGCCGGTGCCGCGCGACGGTTCGACGTCGACCCCTGCCCACAGGCCGGCCACCCGCACCTCGGTCAGGCCGTGGCCCAGCAGCTCGTCGAGCAGACCCTTGAGATGATGCCCCAGCGTCGTCGCACGTTCCTGGAACTCGCCGGTGCGGAGCAGCTCCACCACGCGCAACCCGACCGCCGCGGCGAGCGGATTGCCGCCGAAGGTCGAGCCGTGCTCGCCGGGACGGAACACGCCGAGGACGTCGCGGTTGCCGACGACGGCCGACACCGGCAGGATGCCGCCGCCCAGTGCCTTGCCCAGCAGGTAGAGGTCGGGGACGACGCCCTCGCGGTCGCACGCGAACGTCGTCCCGACGCGACCGAGGCCGGACTGGATCTCGTCGGCGATGAGGAGCACGTTGTGCTCGGTACAGAGCTCGCGGACGGCCCGCAGGTAACCCTCCGGTGGGATGATGACGCCGGCCTCACCCTGGATGGGCTCGATGAGCACGGCGGCGGTGTTGTCGTCGATTGCTGCCTCGATCGCGGCGGCGTCCCCGTACGGCACGGTGACGAAGCCGGGCGTGAACGGCCCGAACCCCTCCCTGGTGACGGGGTCATCGCTGAACCCGACGATGGTGGTGGTGCGGCCGTGGAAGTTGCCCGCCGCCACGATGATCCGTGCGGCGTCGGCAGGGACTCCTTTGACCCGGTAGGCCCAGGCGCGGGCGGTCTTGATGCCGGTCTCGACGGCCTCTGCGCCGGTGTTCATCGGCAGCACGAGGTCCTTGCCGCACAGCTCGGCCAGGGCGGTGGCGAAGGCACCGAGCCGGTCGTTGTGGAACGCCCGGCTGGTCAGGGTGAGCCGGCCGATCTGATCGACGGCCGCCTTCACCAGCTCGGGGTGGCGGTGCCCGAAGTTCAGCGCCGAGTAGGCAGACAGCAGGTCGAGGTAGCGCCTACCGTCGACATCGGTCACCCAGACGTCCTCCGCGGTCGACACGACCACCGGAAGCGGGTCGTAGTTGCGCGCCACGTGCTCAGCCTCCTGGTGGATGAAGCGCGCCGTCGTCGTGCTCATGGTGTTCTTCCTCTCAGTTCCAGGGTGCAGCACTTGATCCCGCCGCCGCCGAGGTGCAGCTCGGACACGTCGACGGGCACGGGATGGTAGCCGCGCTCGCGCAGTTGGGCGTCGAAGCTGGTGGCGGGCGGCGAGAGGACCACGTTGCGGCCGTCGCTGACCGCGTTCAACTCGAGGCTCGCGGGTTCGGCGGCGGGCACGCGGATCGCGTCGGGGAAACGCTCGAGGAGGTCGGACTGGCCGCGCTCGTCGAAGGCCGACGGCAGGTAGGCGATGTTCGCACGCTCCACACCGCCGAGGCCCTGCACTGGATCGAGGACGCAGATGGCGGTGTCGAGGTGGTAGTACGTCGGGTTGACCAGCCGCAGCGAGATGACCTCGAGCCCGAACACACTGGCGATCTCGGTGTGGCTGTCCAGCTGGGATCGGAAGCCGTAGCCGGCGAGGATCGTCTCGCCCACCAGCAGCAGGTCGCCCTCGCCCTCCTGCGTCGCGACCGGCTGGACGACCTCGAACCCGTGGTCCGCGAACCACTCCCTGAACGGGCGTTCCTCACCCCGACGCTCGCCGACGCTGAACCTCGCGCCCATGGCCACGCCGTCGATGACGAGTCCGCTGTTGGCCGTGTAGACCATGTCGTTGAGGCCCGGGATCGGATCGATGAGTTCGACCTCGTGACCCAGTCCCAGGTATGTGTCGTGGAGCGCCTGCCACTGCCGCACAGCCCTAGCCGTATCGGTCGGATGCGCCCGGTGCATCCAGGGATTGATCTCGTAGCTCACCGTGAAGAAGTCCGGCCGGCACATCAGGTACCGGCGACGCTGCTGGATCCGCTCTTGAGAAGACATCGCCCTCCTCCACCGAGTGCGGACGGCGGACGCTGTCCTTGGACCCGGCGGCACTTCGACCCGCGGCCGAACCGCGAGGAAGAGGCGACACGAGTACGCCTGTCTCCAGTATCCATCCATCGGGCGCCGCCCAATCTCGACGCCCCGAACCCCATAGAGTCCCAGGCGTCGAGGAGCCGGTCGGGGAGTCGGATCAGGTGAGCTGCAGGAAGGCTACGAGTTCGGCGATGGTGGTCTCGGCTTCATCGAGCGTCGGCATTTCGGCGAACACCCTGAGCACCGGTTCGGTGCCGGAGAACCGCACGACGAGCCAGCCACCGTTGGCGAAATGGACCTTGCAACCGTCGAGGTAGCTGGTGTGGTCGACCGCGAGCGTGAAGGCGGGGAGCTCGCGTCGATCGAACAGGGTGGCCATGAGCTCGGCGCGCCGCGCGGGGGTGAATGAGTACGCGTTCTCCACCATGTGGGCGTCGCCGTAGCGGGCGACGACGTCGGTCCACAGGTCGCTGAGCCTCCGGTTGCTGGCAGCCAGCATCTCGACCAGCAGCGAGCCGGCGTAGACGCCGTCCTTGCCGGCGATGTGACCCCGCACAGTGAGGCCTCCCGAGGACTCACCGCCGATCACTGCATCGGTCTCGGCCATCTTGGAGCTGATGTGCTTGAAGCCGACGGGGACCTCGTAGCACTGCTGACCATGGGCGGCGGCCACGCGGTCGAGCAGGTGGGTGGTGGCGATGTTGCGCACCACGGGACCGGTCCAGCCCTTGCCGGTGAGCAGGTACTCGTAGAGCAGGACCATGATCTGGTTGGCCGAGAGGAAGTTGCCCCGGTCGTCGATGATGCCGAGCCGGTCCGCATCACCGTCGGTTGCGATGCCGAGATCGGCGCCCCGCTCGATCACCGTCTGCCTCAGCTGATGGAGGGTCTCGAGCTTGGGGGAGGGGAGGCGCCCGCCGAACATGGTGTCGTGGCGGGAGTTGATCACCTCGACGTCGCAGCGGGCCGTCATCAGCACCGTCTGCATGCACGTCTGCGCCACGCCGAACATCGGGTCGAGCACCACTCGGAGGTGGCGGTGGCGGATCGTGTCCACGTCGAGCTGTTCGAGGATGGCGTCGATGTACCAGTTCATCGAGAACTGCACGGTCACCAGAGGGTGGGTGCGCACTTCGTACTCCGGCACCGATCGCACATCGTCGGAGGAGAGGGCGTTGACCTGCTCCTGCAGGGAGCTGGTCACGTCGACGTCGGCGTCGCGCCCACCCTCGACGAACACCTTGATGCCGTTGTAGACCGCCGGGTTGTGGGAGGCGGTGACCGCCATGCCGTAGACGCAGCCCTTGTTGCGGACCGTCCACATGATCATCGGTGTCGGTGCAGGCCGATCCACCACCGTCACCGGGATCCCATTGGCCACCAGGACCTCGGTTACCCACCAGGCGGCATCGCAGGAGAGGAATCGGCGGTCGTAGCCGACCACGGTTCCCCGATCAGCGACCCCCTCGGCGTTCATGCGATTGGCCAGCCCTTGAGCGAGCAGCCGGACATTCTCCTTGGTGAAGCCGTCGGCGATGATGGCGCGCCAGCCCCCCGTCCCGAATTCGATCATGACTGCAAGCTATCGGAGTCGTCCTCTCGGCAGAGCCATGGATGCAGACACCCTGAGCGTTTGATCAGCAGTTCTGTTCAAACACCCTGTGTGACCAGCCGTGTTGAGCAGTTTGCGCGGCCAGGCTGCGCGGAGCGCGCTTCCGTCCCAGCGCGATCCTAGGATGTCGGACATGAGCGAGATCTTGCCGATGAAGGCCGTTGTCCTCTCCCGCGGACTCGGGACCCGGATGCGCCGAGCCGCCGACGTCACCCTTGACGAGGACCAGCAGAAGGCCGCAGACCTCGGCCTCAAGGCGATGATGCCGGTAGGTCACGGCGATCCTGACGGAAGCGGGGGCCCGGCGGCCAGACCGTTCATCGACCACGTGATCAGCGAGCTTGCCGATGCAGGCCTCACCGACATCTGCCTGGTCATCGGACCCGAGCACGGGCTCGTCCGCGAGTACTACGCCACCCAGCAGCTCCAGCGGGTCAGGATCTCATTCGCCGTCCAGACCGAGGCGCTCGGCACCGCGGATGCGGTCCGGGCGGCACGCGAGTTCGCCGGGGACGATCGATTCGTCATGGTCAACGCCGACAACTTCTATCCCGCAGATGCGCTGCGCGCACTCGTGACGGCCCCCGGGACCGCGGCCGTCGGTTTCGACGCGGCCGCGATGATCGAGAAGTCCAACATCCCCACCGACCGGATAGCCGCCTTCGCGATCCTTCACGCCGATACCGAGGGTCACCTGATCGACCTCATTGAGAAGCCCACCCCCGACGTCGTGGAGCGCTTCGGCCCGCACGCGCGGATCTCGATGAACTGTTTCCTGTTCGGCCCGAGCATCTTCACCGCATGCGACGCGATCGGCCCTTCCTCCCGTGGCGAGTATGAGATCGTCGACGCGGTGCGCTGGCTGGTGTCCGCCGGTGAGCCGGTCACCGTCGTGCCGGTGGCCGAGGGCGTGCTCGACATGTCGGGGCGCACCGACGTTCCGCTCGTCGCCGCGGCCCTCGCCCGCCGCAGCGTGACCCTGTGAGCGGCTGGTTCGCTCCCGGACGGATCGAGGTACTGGGTAAACACACCGATTACGCCGGCGGGCAGGTGCTGGTGTGCTCAGTCGACCGCGGCGTCACCGCGACCGTCGAACCGGGGACCCGCGGCATCCAGGCACGCAGCACGGCGCGCGACGACATGGTCATCCTGGAACCTGGCTCGGCCGTCGCCCTGCCCGCCGGGCACTGGGGCCACTATCTCAACGTCGTGGTCGACCGCCTCGGCGCTAACTTCGGGCCCCTGCGCCCCGCGCGCCTCGACATCGAATCCGACCTGCCCCTGGCCAGCGGCATGAGCAGTTCCTCCGCGCTGGTCGTTGCCGCGGCCATGGCGCTGGCCCACTTCAACGGGTTCGACCGGTCCGACGCCTGGACCGCCGCGGTCAGAGACGACATCGAGCTGGCGGGCTACCTGGCCTGCGTCGAGAACGGCCGCTCCTTCGGCCCGCTCGCCGGGCGAGCCGGGGTCGGGACGTTCGGGGGGTCCGAGGACCACACCGCGATGCTGTGCAGTCAACGCGATCACCTTGGCCAGTTCGCGTTCAACCCCGCCGGACTGGTAGAACGCGTTCGCCTCGCAGACGACCTCACCTTCGTCGTGGCGGTCAGCGGGGTCACTGCGGAGAAGACGGGAGCCGCGAAAGACGCCTACAACCAGGCCTCGCTCGCAGTCGACGAGGTGCTCGCCCGCTGGAACTCCGCCACCGGCCGCCGCGACCCGAACCTCGCGGCCGCCGTCGCCTCCGACCCGGGCGCGGCGTCCGCCATGGAGGCACTCGTCGCGGGCGAGCCACTGCTGCTCGCACGGCTTCGCCAGTTCGTGGCGGAATCCACCTGGATCGTGCCGGGAGCCGTCGCAGCGCTGCGGGCCGACGACCGGTCCGCGCTCGGTGAACTGGTCGCGGCCTCCCAGCGCTGGGCCGGAGAGGGGCTGGGCAACCAGATCCCTGAAACGGAGTCACTCGTCCGGGGCGCCCGACGACTCGGCGCGGTGGCGGCATCCGCCTTCGGCGCCGGCTTCGGGGGCAGCGTGTGGGCCCTCGTGGAACGCGCTGGGGCTGAGGACTTCGCCGACGACTGGCTCACCGCATACGCCCGGGCCCACCCGGAAGCCGCAACCCACGCCACGACACTCGCGACCCGACCATCCGGGCCGGCGCACCCGTTGGGGGAGTGAGCCAACGACTCACCGCCCGATCGGCATGCGCGATCTTCCTCCCCTGATGGTGCAGCTGCCCCGAGCGCCCCGCACTGCGGGACCTCCGGCGGGTGGGCTATAGTCGTCTCGGCAAACAACCCGCGAGGTGTCCGCGTCCGTCGAAAGGCGGCCGGGAGAATCGGGAAGCCGGTGTGACTCCGGCACAGGGCCCGCTGCGGTGAACCCGAGCGGCCGACCGTGCGTAACAACGCAACCACTGGACAGCTGTCCGGGAAGGTGGTCGGGCGTGATGAAGGGAAGTCCGAAGACCGGCCTCGCGACGAGTGCCGTCCCGTTCGCGGGATGGCCCGACCGACGGAGCCTTGTCATGATCACCCACCCGCCCACAACCGACCTCTACGAACTGATCGGACGTCGGCGCGACGTCCGCGCCGAGTTCACCGGCGCCCCCCTCCGCGACGACGTCCTGAACCGCCTGCTGGGTGCAGCGCATGCCGCGCCCAGTGTGGGTCTCAGCCAACCCTGGGACTTCATCCTCGTCCGCGACGTCGCGACGCGTCGCGCCTTCCAGGAACATGTCGCGGGAGAGCGGGACGTCTACGGGGCGTCCCTGGATGAGGAACGTCGCCGCCTATTCGACCGGATCAAGATCGAGGGCATTCTGGAATCGACCCTTGGGATCGTTTTCACCTATGACCCCGGTCGGGGCGGCCCAGCCGTGCTGGGGAGGCATGCGATCGACGACGCCGGCCTGTATTCGGTGGTCACGGCCATCCAGAACTTCTGGCTCGCGGCCACGGCGGAGGACGTGGGCGTCGGTTGGGTCTCGTTCTATCGCGAGACCTTCCTCCAGGAGCTGCTCGGGATTCCCGACGGGGTTCGGCCCGTGGCATGGCTCTGCGTGGGACCGGTCAGTCACCTGCACCCCAAGCCCGAACTCGAGCGTTGCGGATGGCGCGAGCGGCGGCCGCTGGAGCTTGCCGTGCACCGGGAGCGATGGGGCGCAACCCGTGACGAACGCCTACCCGGGAACCCCTGATCCGTGCTGACTACCGCCGCATGCCTGATGGTGCCGAGGCGGTCAGGTCTACTCAGTGTCTCGCCTGTGACGCTGATGAGTCATACGCAGGTGAGAACCACCTGAAGCTCTGAACTTGGCCGGCCGAGACCGCATGGCGGTCGCGGGGGCGTCCCGCACCAGCTTGAGAGCCCGCATTGGGCCCGACAGGGATGGGCCGGCCAGATTTCCGTCAGAAACAACGAAGGAGTAATAATGTCGATTTCCGACCTTGCACCCGACCAGGTGAAGAAGTCACCGGTCTCGGCCCGTCAACTCGCCAACATGGCGATCTTCATCGCCCTCAGCGCGGTCGGCTCCCTGATCAAGATCCCGAGCCCGCTGGGTTCGATCGGGCTCGACTCGGCGCCGGGTTTCTTCTCGGCCCTGGCATTCGGCGGCTGGACAGGTTTCATCGTCATCGCCGTCGGACACCTGCTGGCGGCAGCCATCGTCGGCTTTCCGCTGACGCTGCCGATGCATCTCGTGATCGCGCTCGGCATGGGGGTGTGCGCGATCGTGTTCCGGTGGCTGGGGCGCCGCGGCGGGCCGGTGTGGCTGATCGTTGCGGTAGTCGTCGCTGCGATCCTGAACAGCTTCGGTCTCGGCCTGATGGTGCTGCCGATCGGCGGCTGGGGCATGTATGCGGCAACCGTCCCGTCCTTGCTGGTGGCTGCGGTGATGAACCTGGTGATCGCGGCGATCGCCTACTCCGCGGTACGCAACAGCAGGCTTCTGAACTGACCTGATGACGCACTCGTTGGAGGTCGTCGGCGTCAGCTATCGCTACCCGAAGGCCGACGCCGACGTCCTCCACGGGATCGACCTGAGCTTCCCGGCCGGCAGCTTCACAGTGGTGATGGGGCAGACCGGGGCCGGGAAGTCGACGCTGCTGATGACCCTGAACGGTGTGATCCCGCACCTCAAGGAGGGAAGCATGCAGGGGAGGGTGGTGATGGACGGGCAGGACCTGAGCGGTTTCCGCGTCCAGACCATCACCCGGTACGTCGGGCTGGTTCTACAGGATGCGGAGAGTCAGATCCTTGGCCGCAGTGTCGCCGAGGATGTGGCCTTCGGTCCCCGCAACTATCTTGTGGACCGTGACGAGATCCGCGCCCGGGTCCTGCAGAGCCTTCGCCAGGTGCAACTGGACGGCTTCGACGGACGGGAGACCTCGCAGCTGTCCGGCGGCCAGAAGCAGCGGCTGGCCATTGCCGGCATCCTGGCGTTGCGGCCGCGGGTGATCTGCCTGGATGAACCCACCTCGGAGCTCGACCCGCAGGGCCGCGACGAGATCTATGCCACCGTGGATGTTCTCCGACGCGCTGGTGAGGTGACGATCGTCGCTGTCGAGCACGGCAGCGGTGACATCGTCGGGCGCGCTGATCACCTGGTCGCCATCAAGGACGGCCGGGTCAGCTGGCAGGGACCGCCGAGCGAATTCTTCCGAGACCTCGACCTGGTCACCGACAACCGGGTCAAGCCGCTGCCGATCGCCGTCGTCGGCGCCGGGCTGGCCACCGCCGGACTGATCGAGTCCGGCGACATCCCCCTCTCCGTGGACGATGCGGAAGCCTTGATCCGTCGGCTCGCCTCCGGCTCCCTGCCGGCCGCCCCGCCTCCGCCCGGGCCCGCTGCCAGCAGGGTGGGCGGTCCGGTCGTCGAGTTGCGGCAGCTGGTGCACACGTATGACGGCGGCCACCGCGGGCTTGCCGAGGTCGACCTGACCATCGGCCGTGGCGAATTCGTGGCCATCGTCGGACGCAACGGCGCAGGGAAGACGACGCTGGCCAAGCATCTCAACCGCCTTCTGGACCCGACCTCGGGCACGGTGCTGATCAACGGCATCAACACCGCCACCCTCACACCGGCCGAACTGGCTCGTCACGTCGGCTATGTATTCCAGAATCCCGACCACCAGATCTTCAACACCAGCGTGGGGGGAGAGGTCGGCTACGGGCTGAAATTGGCCGGATTGTCCGACGCCGAGATCGACACACGGATCGGCGAGGCGCTGGATGTCGTCGGCCTGACGGCCCGGCGCAACGAGCATCCGTTCTCGCTGGGCAAGGGGGAACGCCAGCGCGTCGCGGTCGCTTCCGTCCTCGCGCTGCGCCCGGAGATCCTCGTGGTGGATGAGCCGACGACAGGGCAGGACTGGGCTGGCGTGCAGAGCATCATGGCCCTCATCGGCCAGCTCAACCGGGCCGGAACCACCATCGTGATGATCACCCACGACATGGACGTCGTCGCCCACCATGCCCGACGCGTGATCGTGATGAACGACGGAAGGATCGCTGCCGACGGTCCCACCGCGGATGTACTGGCACGCACCGACGTACTCGCCTCGGCCGCAGTCGCTACCACGCAGCCCGTCGATCTGTCGCTGCGCCTGTGGCCGCAGGCATCGCCGATCCTTGACGAGGCCGAGCTCGGCGAGCACCTGGCCGACGAGCTCGTCCGGAGGAGGCTCCGGATATGATGCTCGATCGCCTCGACGTGAGGGTGAAGATCCTCGCCTTCGTGACGGTGTTGGTCGGCATGTTCGTGTTCTCCGACCCACTCGCCAATGCCAGCCTGCTGGTGTTGCTGCTTGCAGCCTTGGCCGCCACCCGGACCCCCTTGCGCGGACTGTGGGCGATGCTGCAGCCGCTGCTGCTTGTCCAGGTGCTGATCGTCGCCGTGACGATGTTCACCAGCACCCAGTTCACCCGTCCCGGGTTGCACGCCGAGTTGTTCTCGCTGTGGGGGATGCCTGCGACGCTCGGTGGCCTCCTGGTGGGGCTGAACTTCGCCGTGCGGATCCTGCTGATGGTCGTGGCCACCTACGCCTTCACCGTCAGCACGCCCATCGACGACCTGCTCGAGGTGCTCAGCTGGATCCACGCCCCGTACTGGTTGTCGATCATGGTGACCACGTCGATCGCATTCGTCCCGACCATGGGACGCAAGAAGGAGATGATCGTGGCGGCGCAGCGGGCCCGTGGCGCCCGCATCGTCGATTCGGGACCGGTGAGCCGGCTCGTCTCCCTCGTCCCGATCATGGTGCCGCTGGTGACCACCTCGATCCTGATGGCGGACAACCTCGCGGTGGCCATGACCAGCCGCGGCTACGGCGCCAACACCACCATGACCCGAATGCGTGACCTGCGGTTGCGCCCCGTCGATCTCGTGGTGATGGCTCTCGTTCTGCTTGTGCTCGGCGGAATCCTGGTGGTTCGTTTCGGATGGGAATCGGGAGTGTTGTGATGAACCAGATGGGGGATCTCGCCATGACGACAACGCCCGCACCAGAGCTGCGCCGGATCAGGGACTTGGTGATCATCAACGACCTGGTCATCGCCACCGACTCGATCGGCGGCATCGGGCCGAAGCCGGCGGACACCATCTACGCCGATGCGGCCACCGTCGCCCACTTCGCCGTCCGTGTCCCCCTGCTCGAAGTGATCTGCGCCGGCGCGACGCCGATTCTCGTGATCAACGACCTGTGTGTCGAATTCGAACCCACCGGACGTCAGATGATCGCCGAGATCCACCGACTCGCAGCGGGGGTCGGGGTACCGCCGGAGGCCGTCGCCGGCAGTACAGAAGAGAACGTCCGCACCGAGGCCACCGGCATCGGAGTGACCGTCGTGGGGCGCCTTGATGACACCGCCACGACGAGGCCGGGCGGCGCCCACGACGGCGACCTCGTCCTGTGTGCAGGACTGCCCGTCTCCGCGCCGCGCGACGACATCCACATCGGCCACCCCGACCAGGTCACGATGGCCGCCGTGGCGGCGGTGATCGCGAGTGGCATCGTCCACGACGCACTTCCCGTCGGATCGAAGGGCCTGAACTGGGAGGTGCCGCAATTGGCGGCCTCGGCCGACCTCGGCGTCGACTGGCTGCCGTCAACAGTCTCGCGAACGGACTCCGGCGGCCCGTCCAGCTGTGTCTTGTTCAGCGTCGACTCCGCGTCGGCTGAACTTGTTCGAACTCTGTGCGCTCCGGCACCCGTCCACGCGGTGGCGCGCCTACAGCGACGGGGTCTGCCTCATTAGCGGCGGGCGCCGCGCAGCCTCCGCGGAAGATTCACGTGGGCTCCGCAACGTAGGTTGCCGCGAGGAAACGGCGGACGTCAGCGATTTCGGCGGCGCTGAGCGTGTGCGCGAGCCCGGGGTACACGCGCCGCTCGAGCCGCGCATGTCGCGGCAGCCACGATTCGGTGCGGGCGATCGCCGGCGCAGCGATGACCCGGTCCTGGGAGCCACGGCCCCAGAACACGGCAGGGGGGTTCTCGGCGAGGAGGTCGTCGCCGGGTTGTGGCGCACCCAGGATGAAGCCGCTGAGGATGACGGGGGCGAGTACCCGCTCCGGGCGGGTGCGCAGGAGCTGGCTCGCCATCAGCCCGCCCTGCGAGAAGCCGATCGGGACCAGACGGGTGTCGGGGGACAGGTGGGCGTCCACCCAGGCCCAGATCGTGTCGGTCGCCCTGGTGACCGTCTCGGGGTCGGGGTTTCCGGGCGTGGTGACCGGGAACCAGGCGGCGCCGTGCCCGAGGTCGACGGGGGCGCGCAGGGAAGCCCACGGCACGGAAAGACCCAGAGGCGTGGCCAGCCCGGTCAGGTCGTGTTCGTTCGAGCCATAGCCGTGGAGGAGGAGCACGACGACTGGGGCGAGGGGCGTCCAGTCGGCTGAGCGCACGTCTTGCAGAGCGGTGGTCATCGCGCGATCAGCTCCTCGGTGGACAGGTCCGGCACGGCGAGGGTGACCTGGGTGCCCCATGGGTCGGCGACGGAGACGGAGCGGCCGTCGCCGGCGAAGGGGATCGAGCGGGCACGCAGGCGCGCCGTGAGTGCGTCCAGGTCTGCCGCGGCGGGAACGGTGACGGCCACATCGCCCAGGCCCAGGCCGGCGGCGCGGGGTCCGGAGCCGCGGCTGTTCCAGATGTTCATCGCGACGTGGTGGTGGTACCCGCCTGCCGAGGCGAAGAGGGCGCCGGGGTAGGCGCTCTGCGTGGTCTCGAATCCGAGCGCGTCCACGTAGAAGGCGCGGGCCGTCGCGATGTCGCCGACCTGAAGGTGCACGTGGCCGACGGTTCCTGCCAGCGACGATCCGGCGTCGACCGCCTGCTGGGTCAGGTGCTGTTGCAGGTAGGCCCTCGGGTCTAGGTAGTTGGTGGCCATGACGATCTCGTCGCCCTGACGTGTCCAGAGATGACGGGGCCGGTCGGTGTACAGCTCGACGCCGTTGCCCTCGGGGTCGGTGAAGTAGAACGCCTCGCTGACGAGGTGGTCGCTGGATCCGAGGAAGCGGCTCGCAGGCTGCTGGGCGGCTCGGTACACGGTCGCGGCGAGGCTGGCAGCGTCCTCGAAGAGGAAGGCCGTGTGGAACAGGCCCGGTAGGCGCGGGTCGACACCGGGCAGGCCGGGGGTGTGCACCAGCCGCACCAGCGGCGTCCGGCCCCGTCCCAGCACGCGGTGGACCTCCCGGCCGCGGCTGCGCTCTTCGAGCGCGTCGAGCGCGAACGCCTGCGTGTAGTACGTGGACATGGCCTCGAGGTCACCGACCCGCAGCGTGACCGCGCCCATGGAGGTGTCGGGGTTGAGGGTGTGTTCGTCGGTGGCGACGGTCATGGTGGGTCTCCAGGTGGTCGAAGGCCGGTCGGGGGCCGGGTGCCGGCCGCGACGTGGTCAGTGGGGTGGTCGTTCAGCGGATGACAGCCGACCGCCGGGCCAGGGGCGGCCGCGCGCTGGCGTGGTTGTAGTTTCAACTATATAGAGGATTGGTTGCACATGCAACCGTTTGGCGCGACGCCGATCCACGGGTTCGCAATGCCTCGGTGCCCGATCCTGGGGGTCAACCGCAGCTCCAACGCCAACAGCCACAACGGAAGGATCCCGATCAGAATACGGGCACCGCGTTACCGAGCTGCGCCAGAGCCGTCACGGCGACCCCCATCCGCGCGGGCGGCCGCGACGTACCCGATCCCGCTGGCGAGCACGACGGACACGACGAAAGAGATCAGGGTCAGCGGCAGCGTCACCCCCAAGCGCGACGATGTCGGGCAGCACCGGGGTACCGGAGATGAATGAGGTGCCCACGCGCCAACTGATCCGCGCACTACCTCGCCTCCCTGCCGCCCGTGCGTCTGGCCGGTGATTCAGTGGGCCCTTGCGACCGCCGAGTAGATCACGAAGAGATGGCGCCGTAGCATCAGAGGCGCGCTTACCAGAAGGAGCACGAGTCATGATCGCCTCAACACCTGTCAATGACGAAGGCCAGTCCGGCCACGCGTGGGGCAGGGCACGCTGGGTCGGCGTGGCCGACGTGCGAGACGCTGTCATCGTCGCATGGTCGGTCCATGAGGTGCGCTGGGATGAGTCGCACGACGCCGGCACGCACGGATCGCACCACGCCCGCGTGGTGACGTTCCTCAGGGAGCAGGGCGTCGAGGCGGTCGTCGTTGATCACATGGGGGAGGGGATGGCCCGCATGATGCGCACCATGGGCATCCACGTCCTGCCCGCCTCGCCAGGTGACGCACAGTTGTCTGTGCTCAACGCCGTCGCGGGCCTCTGACCACAGCGCCCCCGGCCGCCGATACGCGCCCGTTGGTGGTACTAGCGCGGGACGCCGCGCCGGGGTGGGCACACGGTCGCAGTGCTAGCCATTGCCCACTGGTGGTGGGCCCCAGATGGTGGCGCTGCGGCGGATGAGGTCGTCGAGGTCTGGCCCGGGGTCGTCAGGAAGGTCTGGGTCTGGCGGGTCGGGGTCGTGTGGGCGTGGTGGTGCCGCGGCGTGGGGTTCGAGTTGCTGCAGCCGGTGGCGTTGGTGCTGCCTCGGCCGACGGGCGGGGTCGATGTGTCTTGGTGGCGTGAACCATGGGGTGCCGGTGGCGGGATCAAGTGCCACCTGCCACTGGGATTCCTCGGATTGCTGGGGGTCTGGTTCGACGAGCCGGTGATGGTACGGGCACAGCAACACGCCGTTGGCGATCGACGTGTCCCCGCCGGCCCACCACGGAAGGATGTGATGCGCTTCGCAGGCGGCGGGGGTGGCGGTGCAGCCGGGGAACACACATCCCTGGTCCCGCTGCAGCAGCGCCGCACGGATGGCGGGGGTGAACAGGCGATGGGTCCGGCCGACATCCAGCGGCCGCGATGCCGTGCCGAGGGCGATGGGGATCAGCCCGGCGTCGCAGGCCAGGCGGCGGGCCTCCGCGGCGGACAGGCCTTCCACCCCGCCCGCCCCGCCGGTGTCGAGGAGGGCGACCGTCCCGAGACCGGTGGTCAGGGTGTCCAGATCGAGGGTGATGTGGACCTGGGGCCGGTCCACCCCGTGCCTGGGTAACCCGCCGCTGCCTGCCGCGTGCTGGACGAGCAGGACCAGGGCATCAGCGCGGCGGGTGTCGCGGCCCGGGGTCTCGCCGGTGTGCTGATAGGCGGAGGCCGGTGGCATCAACGCATCCAACTGCGCCGACAGGAGCGCGGCGTCGGCGACGGGCAGTTGCCCGGTGATCCGCATCGACCCGTGGAAGTCCGGCGCCAGACGCAGGAACCGATCCCGGCGTGCGGCGGCCTCTTCACGGGCCAGGCGTTTCGCGTCGTCGGCATCCGCCTGCTCCGGGTCGATCACCTCGACCAACCGGGCCGCCAGCACGCGTAGCTCTGCCGGGCCCAGGGTGTCCACGTGGGCCAGGATCAGCTCCTGACACTCGATCAGCTGCGCGCGGGACCACCGCTCGGGCAACTTCCGCAACCCGGCCACGATCCCCTCCGCCTGCGCCAGCGAGATGGAGCCGTCGTTCAACGCGCCACCGATCACCCCGAACCGTTCCCCGAGATCCTGCGCGAGCCGCAACGCGGCCGCGGCCTGCGCTGGGGTGCTGCGCACCGACTGGCGGACCTCCTCGACCACCGCCTCCGCGGCCGCGACCCGGGCCTCGTGGAGCAGGTGCAGCCGCAGCCCCGCCAGCTGGGCCTCCGCCTCAGCGACCGCCTCCACCAACCCACCCAGCCGTGCCACCGCCGCGACATCCGCACCCAGCGACCCCGCGACACCCCACAGCGCGGCGATGTACCGCTGCCCCAGGTCCCGCACCGAATCGCTCACGCGTGCTATTCTAGCACCATGTATTCGATGCACACAAGATCAGCACGCCCCCTGCCTCATCCACGATCCACCATCCATCGAGCACACGGATCGGGGCTATCGGGGCGTTCCTGTCCTGTTACAGGTCGGTAAATAGCGGTCGGTAGGCCGGTTTGGTCTTGTTGGCACCGTCTCCGGGCTCGTATGGTGCTGATATGGCCACACCGGATGCACCAGCGCCGCACACGTCGCACGTGAATTCGGGATCCGGCGTGCCGCTCGTCGTGGTCGATCACGTGGACAAGTACTTCGGCGATCTGCACGTCCTTCGCGACATCAACACGGTCGTGGATCGCGGTGAGGTCGTCGTCATCATCGGTCCCTCCGGTTCCGGGAAGTCGACACTATGTCGGGCCGTCAACCGTCTCGAAACGATTGACTCCGGCACCATCTCCATCGACGGAAGCCCCCTGCCGGAGGAGGGTAAGGACCTTGCGAGGCTGCGCGCCGACGTCGGCATGGTCTTCCAGTCGTTCAATCTCTTCGCGCACAAGACAGTGCTCGAGAACGTCACGCTCGGGCCGATCCGGGTGCGGGGGATGAAGAAGAAGGACGCCGACGAGAAGGCGATGCGCCTGCTCGAACGCGTCGGGGTCGCCGATCAGGCGAGGAAGATGCCGAACCAACTCTCCGGCGGACAGCAGCAACGGGTGGCCATCGCCCGCTCGCTAGCGATGGACCCGAAGCTCATCCTCCTGGACGAGCCGACCAGCGCACTCGACCCGGAGATGATCAACGAGGTACTCGACGTCATGGTCGGCCTCGCCCGCGAAGGCATGACAATGGTCGTCGTCACGCACGAGATGGGGTTCGCGCGCAAGGCCGCAGACCGGGTCCTGTTCATGGCCGACGGCGCCATCGTCGAGGAGGCCACGCCGGAGCAGTTCTTCACCAACCCCCAGAGCGAGAGAGCACAGGACTTCCTGTCGAAGATCCTCCAGCACTGACCGAGTGTCCCGCCCCAGGGCGGAGATCGAGAGCGGGCGCCACCAGGCGAACCGCACACCAGGAAAGGAAGCAGACATGAGACCACAGAGGAACTCCCTGATCGCCCTTGTGGCAGCGGGTGCGTTCGCGCTATCGGGCTGCGCCGGCGGCACCTCAAGCGAGACCACCTCCCCAACTGCCGATGACACCGCGTCGCCGTCGGCCGAGGTGACGTTCGCGGAGGGCACCACGATGGCCGAGCTCAACGAGGCCGGCAAGATCACCATCGGCACCAAGTTCGACCAGCCGCTGTTCGGCCTGATGGGCCCCTCGGGTGTCCCTGAGGGCTTTGACGTCGAGATCGGCAAGATCATCGCGTCGCACCTGGGCATCACCGAGGACAACATCAAGTGGGTCGAGACCGTCTCGGCCAACCGCGAGCCGTTCATCGAGAACGGGCAGGTCGACATCGTCGTGGCGACCTACACCATCAACGACAAGCGCAAGGAGGTGGTGTCCTTCGCCGGTCCGTACTTCATGGCCGGACAGTCGATCCTCGTCCTGGCCGACAACGAGGACATCTCCAGCGAGGCTGATCTCGTCGGCAAGCCGGTCTGCTCGGTCACAGGTTCCACTCCGGCCGCGAAGCTCGCGGAGATCGGGGCAGAACCCGTCCTCACCGACACCTACTCCAACTGCCTCGAGCCGCTGCGTAACGGCACTGTCGTGGCGGTGTCGACCGACAACGTGATCCTTGCCGGCCTCGCCGCCCAGAACGAGGGCGAGTTCAAGGTGGTCGGCGAGCCGTTCACCTCCGAGCCGTACGGCATCGGTCTCGCGCTGGAGGACACCGACTTCCGGATGTGGATCAACGACGTGCTCGAGGAGAGCTACGAGGACGGGAGCTACGAGGCGGCATGGAACGACACGGCCGGCACCGTCCTGACCTACGTCGAACCGCCCACTCCGGACCGCTACTGATGTCCCGGTGGGGTCCGGTCCGTGTTCGCCGGGCCGGGCCCCACCGCACTACACGAAGGGGGAGCCCATGGCGCAGCTGTTCTCGCTCATGCCTGAGTTCTGGCAGGGGCTCCGCGTCACGCTGCTGTTGCTCGTGGTGTCAGGCGGCGTCGCGCTCGTCCTCGGCACGGTCATCACCGCGATGCGGATCTCGCCGGTCCCGGTCCTGCGATGGTTCGCGGCGGCCTGGACCGAGATTGCGCGCAACACTCCTCTGACCCGTGGTGTTCCTGTTCACCGCCTTCGTCCTGCCGATGCTGGGCGTCCGCACGCCGTTCCTTCTGCTGGCCTTCGTCGCGCTCACCTACTACACCTCACCGTTCGTGGCCGAGGCGCTGCGGTCGGGGATCAACGGTGTGCCGATCGGGCAGGCGGAGGCGGCACGCAGCATCGGGCTCGGCTTCGGCCAGACGGTGTCTCTGGTGGTCCTGCCGCAGGCGTTCCGCATGACGATTCCTCCCCTTATCAATGTGTACATCGCCTTGACGAAGAACACCTCGGTCGCCGGCGGTTTCTTCGTGGTGGAGTTGTTCGCATCGACGCGCCAACTCGTCAACGACAACGGCAACATCGTCATTCCGATCCTCGTGCTGGCGGCAGCGCTCTATCTGGTGATCACGGTTCCGCTCGGCTTCATGGCCGTGCAACTCGAGAAGCGGTGGGTGGTGTCTCGATGAGTGCCACCAGCGTCCTGTTCGACGCGCCCGGCCCGCGGGCCCGTCGCGCCTCGCTCATCGGGTCGATCGTGTCCCTGGTGGCCATCGTCGCCGGCGGTGCCTGGATCGTCGCGATCCTCGCGGCCCCGCGCGAGTCGGGCGGCATCACGCTTCCCGGCATGTTCGACGCGTCGCGATGGGACATCTTCGTCGACCCGCAGGTGTGGGTCTTCATCGGCAACGGCGTCCTCGGCACGCTGCGGGCCGCAGCGGTGGCGGCCGTCGGCGCCATCGCCCTGGGCGTGGTGTTCTCGCTGATGCGAAGTTCCCTCCTGCCGTGGGTGCGCATCCCGACCGCCGTGATGCTGGAGTTCTTCCGCGGCATGCCGGTGCTGCTGATGATGCTGTTCATCCTGCTGGTGGCCTCGACGGGTGCCTTCTGGGCCGTCGTCATCGCCCTCATCATCTACAACGGAACCCTGATCGGCGAGGCGCTGCGCGCGGGGCTCGCCTCCCTGCCTCGCGGGCAACGCGAGGCTGCCCTGAGCCTCGGCATGCGCGAGTTCCAGTCGAAGATGCTCGTCGAGTTCCCGCAGGCGTTCCGGCAGATGCTGCCGATCATCGTCGCCCAGCTGGTGGTGCTCCTCAAGGACACGTCGCTGGGCTACATCGTCGGATACAACGAGATCATCCGCAGCACCATGAACAACCTCGCGAGCTTCTTCGGCAATCGTTACCTGTTCTCGCTGTTCATCGTGACCCTGGTGATCTACCTGGCCATCAACTTGTCGCTGTCGTGGTTTGCGCGGTGGTTGTCGTGGCGGACGGCCAGCGGTGGGCACATGGCCAAGGGCGGTGGTGCCGACCCCGGAACCGCCGACCCGACGTCGGCGATCCGCCTCCTGGAGGCGACGGCTGCAGCCCGGGAGTCCGAGGCCGGTCGCCGCTGATTCGCACGAGTCACTGGAGCCGACAGAATGCGTCACGCGGCGTCGTCACGCGGGTAAGCTCGAATGATCACATTCCCGAGGAGGTAGGCATGAATTCGACCATCCTGGGAGCGGACGACGCGTTCCCGCCGGACCCGGAGGACTGGCCGGCACCCGATTCCAGCGGCCTCTCTCCAGAGGCCCTGGAGAACGAGTCCGACGACATGGCTCTTCCCGGCTCACCCGAGCCTAGCGAGGCAGACGAGCTGGACGTGTTGGATCAGCTGCGTGACGCCGGGCCCGACGATGAGGCCGACGCTTGGACGGTCTAGGGTCACAGCGTGCTCGAGGTGCTGAGTGTCTCAGCCGTTGACCCCCCGGATGTGCGTGGAGGGATAGCCTTGAATCATCGTCTGAAGGGCGGTGAGGGCAATGACGTCGGGTTCGAATGACGTGCATAGCCGGGCAACACTGGGTCGCCGGAGACTCCGGCTGGCAGCAGCTTTCCTGGCCGGGATCATTGCGGTGCTGTATGTGACCGTGTTCTTCATCCAGTTGCCGCATCTACGCGAGGCGGACAACCCCGCCCCTTTGTATGCGTTCCTGGCAGTGGCGTACGCGGTCGGTGCCGGCCTGCTGGTCCTCCGTGACAATCGCCTGTTACACGGTGTCGGCGCAGGCATCCAGGTGCTGGTGGTCGGAGGCTTCGTCTGGCTCTTCGTCGAACTGTCCAGGCACGGCGAGGAGTCCTTCGTTCTGGACATGCTCTGGCTGGCGGTGTCGATCAATGCCCTTCAGATCGTCCTGTTCGGGATCCTCGCGGTCCTGGTGGCAGGACGTCCCGACTCGTTGCAGGCTCGGCTGCCCCACTAGATGAGCACCCCGGGCCAGCGGTCCTCCCGTGGACCGGGTTGAACCGGGCCAGCGCGCCGGCCGCGAGGCCATCGGGCACCGGAGGCGACCCTGGCCCCGCCGCGACACGAGGGTCGCGGCGCCTGTGGTGGGTGGCGGCGGACCGATAGGCGACCTAGGCCCATTGTCTTGACTCTCTGGCGCCGAAAGAGTGGTGCACGGCGCTGGTCTCCACACTTCAGGGGGCAGGCGGTATCCGGTTTTGCCCCACTCCCTGGAGTTCACCATGAAGCTGCCCCGCCTTTCTGCCCTGACCTTGAGCGTGGTCGTGCTCGCCACCGGCACGCTCAACGCCCCTCCCGCGCAGGGAGACCTCCTGTCGGGGGCGGAGCCGGGCACCCTGGCCCGGCCGGGGCAGATCACGCCGGCCGACCTCGGCGAGGACGCGCTGGAGGGCCTGCAGTTCGCCGATCCGACGGAGAACCTCGACCTGATCGCGCCGCCTGAGGCCGATCACCAGGGCGGAGCGAGCGTGTCCCACCCGCTCAGCGTGCCGGCCGGCCGGGCCGGTGTGGAGCCGTCCCTGTCGCTGGTCTACGACTCGACGGGCGGCAACGGCTGGGTGGGCACGGGCTGGGATCTCGGGCTCGGGAGCGTGGAGATCGACACCCGTTGGGGCGCTCCGCTCTTCTGCCCGGCCGCGGGGGACCTGTGCGACACCGCCGAAGGCCGGAATGTGGAGAGCGAGACTTACGTCCTCGACGGCGACCAGCTCAGCCCCACCGCGGTCACCTATCCGTTCGAGCCCCGCGTCGCCGACAAGGCCGACTGGACCCGTCGGGTCGAGACCGAGTGGGAGCGGATCATCCGCCACGGCGACTCGCCGACGAACTACTGGTGGGAGGTCACCGACAAGAACGGCACCACCCGCTTCTACGGCGGCACACCAGAGGGGGAGCGGGATGAGCAGGCGATCCTCAGCGACGACGGCGGCAACGCGGTGCGCTGGGGGCTGTCGGGCGTCCGCGACATCTCCAGCAACGTCATGCGGATCAGCTACGACAAGCCCGCCGGTAGCGCCGTCGGCTCGGGCAACGCCACGCTGGGTAGCGGCTTCTACGTGAGCTCGATCCTGTACACCGGATCCCTGGGCACCGGCAACGCGGACGACCCGGCCTACGAGGTCGTGTTCCTCCGCGACGGTGACCTGTCGCCCGTGCCGAGCCGTCGGCCCGACGTCATCGTGGACGCCTCCGCGGGCGCACTCGAGGTGACCTCGGACCTGCTGCGCCGCATCGAGGTGCGCCACGGCAGCCCCGCCGGCGACACGCGCACCTACAACGAACTCGTCAAGGGCTGGAACCTCGTCTACGCCGACGAGGCCCCGTTCGGCAAGTCCATGCTGGAGAAGGTGGAGCAGTTCGGCGACGACGGTGCCGTCGCCGGGTCGCACACCTTTGAGTACTACGACGAGGTCGCCTTCGCCTCCGGCGCCTACGACGGCTTCGCGGACGACGCGACCTGGAACTCCGGCGGCAACGACCTCAGCCAGTCGCTGCTCAGCCCGGTGGGGCTCAGCGCGCTGGGCGCCTCGGAGACCAACAGCGGCGGAGGCCACGCCTACCTGGGCTTCAACCTCTCCAATCCCTCCAAGACGGGCTCCTTCGGCGGCTCGCTCGCGATCAGCGGCAGCGGCACCGGCGGTCTCATCGAGATGCTCGACCTCAACGGCGACATGCTGCCTGACAAGGTCTTCCGCAAGAACATCACGGGCGCCGGGGTCCAGTACCGGCTCAACAACGGCGACGGCACGTTCGGCGACGCGCGCAACGTGGTCGGCATCGGAACCCTGTCCACGGAGGCCAACATCGGCGTCTCCGGAGGCCCTGAGGTGTACTTCGGCGTCACCGTGCAGTTCAACATCGCGGCTGACGTGACCATCGGCGAGCAGTACTTCACCGACGTGAACAACGACGGTCTGCCCGACTACGTCAGCGCAGGACAGGTCTACTTCAACACCCCGACCGCGACCGGCCCGGAGTTCCGCGCCGACAGCGGGGACACCCCCGTGCCCATCGACGACGGCACCGTCGACCTCGACAACATCGAGAAGCTCGCCGAGTTCGAGGAGCTCCAGCGCGCCAACTCCCCGCGCCAGGACGTCGTGCGCCGCTGGGTGGCCCCCTACGCCGGCACCGTCAGCATCACGGGAACCGCCACCTTGGACGACGGCCACGTCGGCGACGGCGTCCGGCTCGCCATCCAGCACGGCTCCGACGAGTTGTGGGCGGCCAACCTGCTCACCGCCGGCGCCAGCACCACCCCGCCGGCCCTCACCCCGACGGTCCAGCGCGGCGAAGCCGTGTACTTCCGCGTCGGTTCCGTCGACGACGGCGCCAACGACCGGGTCGAGTGGGCGCCGGTGATCACCTACACCTCGCTCGGCGATCTCCCCACCGACGCCAACGATCTGAGCCAGACCGCGTTCGTGTCGGCTGACGAGTTCACGCTCGCCGGCCGCCCCGACACCCCGGTGCTCATGCCGCTCCGAGGCACGGTGAAGGTCGAGGGGACGCTCACCAAGTCCGCCCCGACGAGCGACGACCTGACACTCCTTGTCCTGCGCAACGGCATCGCCGTCGCCTCGGTCCCCGTCGCCGCCGACCTAGTGGGTGACATTGAACTCAACGAGAGTTTCACCGTCGCCGCCCCGACCGGCGATGAGGACGCCCTGGTGGCTGACAAGGTGGTGGTCCGCATCGCGGCCGACTCGCCGATCGACCCCACCGTGCTGTCCTTCGCGCCCCGGCTCTACTACACAGCCGCTTTCGACGGGGATGATCCGGTCGTGGTCCTGGGCGATCTCGACGGCGACGGCCTTGACGACGACCACACCCTCGAACTCAACTTGCCCTACGACATCGACCTCTATCCCACCACCGACGAGACCGCCCCCCGCGCGCCCTGGACCTCCACGCTCAACCGTGAGGTCACGGTGAACGCCTCCGTCGTCGCGCTCGTGGATGCGGAGCCCGGCCAGGTGACCCTGACCGTCAAGCGGCGCACCGCGTCCGGGCTGGGCGAGGTGCTGGCCAAGCAGACCTTCGACGCCGGCCCACTGGGCGGCAGCACCGAACTGACCGGTGTCGCGCTCGAATCCGGCGACGACTACTGGTTCGACCTCACCGTCCGCGATCCCGACCTCTCCGAGCGCATCACCAGCAACGACGTCACCCTCACGTGGACCGACGGCGGCGCCGACGATGGCCTCGACGTGCCCGAGACGCTCAACTCCGCCGGCCGGCAGGGGATCTTCCCGATCGCGCATCGCGGCTGGGCCTACGCCGGCTACAACGCCGACTACGAGGGCGACAACCGCTCCACCGACCCCCTCAGCGAGCAGGCCTTCGTCTTCCAGCAGTCGGACTACCCGACCTCGAAGCCCACGGGCTTCAACGACTCCAGCTACAAGGACCCCGCCCAGGGTGAGTCCTACCCCTACGTCGCCTACCTGCTCCGCACGCCCGGGAGCACCGAGCCCGTGCCGGTCTGGCGCGGCCTCAAGGACAACCTGGTGGGCGGCGCCGACTTCGCCTCCAGCTCGCGCACCGGCTCCGACAGCATCGGCGTCACCGGCGCCCCCGGTACGGGCGCGGGCGCCGGTGTGCGCGCCGTCCGCCGCGTCGGCCTCTCGGCCCCCATCTTCGGCCTGGTGGCCGGAATCGGGCCGCTGACGGCCGCCTTCGGCGCCGGGCCCAGCTTCGGCCTCCTCGACTACGTCGACGTCAACGCCGACGGCTTCCCCGACGTCGTCGCCCCCGGGCGGATCACCTACACCACGCCGCGCGGAGGATTCCTCCCCGGATCCGGTTCCGGGCCGGACGTCGCCGGCCAGGACACCACGTTCGCGATCAGCGGTGGCTTCAACGGCACCGCCATCGACATCAAGGGCAACTCGAAGGGCGACGCCAACACCGCGCAGGACACCGCCACCACCAGCGGCACTTCGAAGAAGGCCACCACCTCCGGTTCGGCGCAGCAGGGCGAGCCCGCAGACACGCAGGAGTCCGGCGCCAACGTGGGCGGCTCCCTCGGCGTCACCGCCCAGTTCACCAACCCCGGCGGCGGCGTGAACTCCGACTGGGGCGACTCGATCTCGCAGATGGACCTCGACACCTCCGCCCCGCTGGAGCGCGAGCTGGCCGACGTCAACGGCGACTCGCTGCCGGACCTGGTGCTGGCCGGCGGCGGAGGCGTGCGCGTCCGCTTCAACCTGGGCCACAGCTTCTCCCCCACGGAGGTCCAGTGGTCCCAGGGCGGGTTCGAGAACGGCGAGTCCTATTCCGGCTCCGTCGGCCCGCTGATGGGGTTCAACTTCAACAACAAGGAGTTCTCCGGCGGATTGTCCTTCAACGAGGGCATCGACCAGGCCCGCTACTCCTGGGTAGACGTCGACGGCGACGGCGTCCTCGACCGCGTCCGCAAGACCGACGACGGCACCCGGGTGGCCTTCGCCTCCGGTAGCGGCGCCCGGTCCGAGGTGGACTACGGCGACATGGTCGAGGGCAAGGTCGACCTGATCGGCAGCATCCCGCTCGGTCAGCAGGCCTCCCAGGACCGCAGCCGCGGGCTCGGCGGCGGCTTCGACTTCACCATCCCCATCGGGCCGTTGTGCCTGGCCGGCTGCTACATCATCGTCAACCCCGGCGCCAGCTTCGACCACAGCCTGTCATCCAGCCAGGTGCAGCTCACCGACGTCGACGGCGACGGCAACCCCGACTCGGTCCTCAGTACCGAGGACGGCACCATGACCGTGCGCGCCAACAACCGCGGCCGCACCAACCTGCTCAAGAGCGTCACCAACCCGCTCGGCGGCACGATCAGCCTCGGCTACGAGCGCGACGGCAACACCCCCGAGCAGCCCCTGCCGCTGTGGTTGATGACCAGCGTCCAGGTGGACGACGGCCGCCCCGGCGACGGCCCGGCGCACGCCACCACCTTCGGCTACGAAGGTAACCGGTTCGACAAGGTGGAGCGCGAGCTCATGGGCTACCGGACCATCGTCGAGGAACAACTCGACGGTCCCGGGGGTGCGGTGCTGCGACGCACGGTGAGCACCTATGGCAACGCCACCGTGTTCGACTCCGGGCTGCTGGAGAGCCAGGAGATGCAGGCCCCCGACGGGACGCCGATCTCCCGGACGGACTCCACGTGGGTGGCCACGACCCTTGAGGCCGGTGCAGCCACCATCCCCGCCGCGACACCCGACCCCGTCATCACGCCCACCGATGGCACCCTGGCCCTGGCCCTGCTCGACGACAGCCGCGGCGTCGTCCGCACCCAGGTGCTCCAGTCCTGGTTCGACGCCGACGGCGACCTCGGCACGTCGCTCAAGAACACCTTCGAGTACGACGCGCTGGGCAACCCGGTGCGCCAGGTCGATCACGGGCAGGCGGCCGATCCGATCGACGACCTGGTCTCCCTCACCACCTATCCCGACTGCCGCGACACCTCCTGGGTGGCCACCGCAGCCACCTTCACGGTGCTCGACCACGCCGACACCGTGCTCCGGTACCGCGACGGCTCGACCGACCTGTGCCTCAACGCCGTGCCGATCCACATCGAGGAGCGCATCGACGCCGACACCGACGCCATCACCGACCTCACCTTCGACGCGTGGGGCAGCTACAACCAGGTGGCCTACCCCGAGAACGCCGACGGGGACCGCTACGTCGTGGACTACGTCTACGACGCGGACCGGCACACCGACGTCGCCGAGGTCACCGACAGCCACGGCCTGACCGCCCGGGCGTCGTTCTCGGCCGCCGGCCTGGTCACCGAGCGGGTCGACGCCAACGGCAACGCCACGCGCTACACCTACGACGCGTTCAACCGCCTGGCCACCGTCCGCAGCCCGAACGAGCAGGACCCCGGCGGCCCGCCGACGGTCGCCTACGAATACGCGCCCACGGCCGCGGCCTACGGGTACGCGATCGCCCGCCACCACGACCGCTTCAACCCCGGCGACACCATCGACACCGTCGCGTTCGTCGACGGCATGGCGCGGGTCACCCAGACCAAGCGCGACTACACGATGATCAACGACGACCCGACGCTGCCGGCCGTCGACCAGGTGCTGGTCGCCGGTGCGATCGAGTACGACGCCCTCGGCCGCGAGATCAAGGAGTGGTGGCCCACGATCGAACCCCTGGGCACCTTCACGACCTACCAGGCGGCCACCGACCCGTACCCCCCGACGCTGACCTCGTACACGCTGCTCGATCAGGTGTCGAAGGTCGAGCTGCCTTACGGCGAGGACAACTCCGACCCCATCATCACGACGATCGACCACGGGTTCGGATCCACCACCGGACTTCCAGTCGACTTGTTCCTCACCACCGTCACGGACCCGATCGCGTACGACTCGGCGCTGGCGGGCGGCGGCACCGCCACGGCAGGCAAGCAGCAGGTGACCTACACCGACGTGCGCGGCAACCTGCTGGTCGGCGACGACATCCCGGCCACGGCAGACCCGATCCGGACCCGCTACCGGTACGACAAGCTCGGTCAGCTCACCGCGGTGGTGGACAACGCCGGCAACCAGACGAGCCACAGCTACGACGGCCTCGGCCGGCGCCTGTCGACAAACACCCCCGACGGCGGGCGGCGCGAGATGACCTACGATCCCGCGGGCAACGTCGTCACGGAGACCACGCCCAACCTGGCCGCCAACGGCCAGAGCATCGCCTACCGCTACGACTTCGATCGTCTGGCGACGATCGACTATCCGGCCTCCACGCCGGACGTCGCGTACACCTACGGCGCGTCCGGGGCACCCGGCAACGGCGCGGGCCGCGTGGTCGGCGTCGAGGACGGCGCGCGCAGCCAGACGCTGACTTACGACGCGCTCGGCAACGTGGCCACCGAGGTCACGACCATGAAGGCGCACAACCTCAGCCCCGACACTCTTGCCAAGCTGACCTTCACCACCGGCTTCAGCTACGACTCGCTGGGCCGCATCGACCAGCTGACCTACCCCGACGGGGAGGTGCTGTCGCACGACTACGACAGCGCCGGGCAGCTCACCGCGATGCTGGGGGTCAAGGAGTGCACCCAACTGGGCTCCCTCACCGTCGCCATCACCGCGGAGGCCACCACCATCACGGTCACCGAGGTGTCGGACTCGGCTCCTTCGCTGCCGTTCACCATCTGGCTGAAGGACGAGCAGCTCCGGGTCACCGACCGGGTCGCCACCTCCACCCCGGGCCAGTACCTGTACACCGTGGAGCGCGGCATCAACGGCAACCTGTTGTTCCCGACGGCCGTCGGGCACACGGCGCGCACCAAGGTGATCTCCGACGAGGCCCTCACCTGCTCGTACGAGTACCTGGAGCGCCAGGAGTACGACCAGTTCGTCGACCGACGGCTGCGCGACACCGGTAACGGGGTCAGCACGCAGTGGGGCATGGACTGGATCGGCCGCCCGGAGACTATCTCCACCGACACTCCGGTCCGCAATGTCCAGAACCTGACGTACGGCTACGACAAGGCCAGCAATGTCGTCTCGATGGACAACGAGGTTCCCCCGGTCACGACCAGCCTCTTCGTCGGGCCGAGCTCGCAGCAGTACGCCTACGATCCTTACTACCGACTCAGCAGCGCCACCGGCCGCGCCGACGTGGCCCCAGACAAGGTTCGCAAGTTTGCCCTCGACATCACCTACGACCAGCACGGCAACATCGCCACCAAGAAGCAGGGCGACTCCATCGGCAAGGCGTCGGGCAAGGGCAAGCTGCTGTTGCCCGCGGAGACCAACTACACCTTCTCGATGGACTACGCGGGCGCCGGGCCGCACCAGCTGACCAAGAACGGACGGAGAACCTACACCTACGACCGCAACGGCAACCTGGCGAAGTGGGTCGACGCCGCCACCAAGGAGACCCGGACCATGACGTGGGACGCCGAGGACCGGATCACCAAGTTCGACGACGGCAGCGACACGACCACCTACACCTACGACTCCGACGGCCGGCGCGCGCTCGAGCGGGGCCCGGACGGGGAGACCTCGTTCGTCAACCGCTGGTACACCGTGCGCAACGGCGCGGTCCCGTGGAAGCACATCTGGGCCGGCGACGACCGGATGGCCACGAAGCGCTCCTTCGACGGCGACTTCGAGCACCAGCAGTACTACCTGACCAAGGATCTCCAGGGCTCGACCAATGTCGTCACCGACGACATTGGGAAGGTCTTCGAGCACTGGGAGTACTTCCCCGGCGGTGAGCCGTGGATCCGGGAGGACTCGACCGTCCATCGCACCCCGTACCTGTATGTGGGCGGCTACCTGGACGAGGTGAGAGACCTGCTCAACCTGGGCGCGCGCTGGTACGAGCCTCGCGAGGGCATGTTCTACAGCCCGGACCCGATGCTCTACACCGACCCGTCCGCGGTTCAGGGTGACCCCGCCCTGCTGCCGGCCTACACCTATGCCGAGTCCAGCCCGCTGCGGCTGGTGGACCCGGGAGGCCTGGCGCCGAACGTCGCCGGGGGCAGCCTGTCCTCGACCGGCCTGACGGCCACGACCCCGTCGGCCACCGACGCGGGCGTGCAGACCGACACGGATCGCGGGTCGCGGCTGTGGTTCCCGCTGGCAAAGATGGCCGGCTCCGAGCAGGCCAAGAGCCTGCAGGCGTTCTCGGAGAACTATGAGATGAAGCCGCTGATCCAGGTCAACATGGTGAAGACCTCCGACGGCTGGAAGCTCCAGGACGTGAAGGTCTCGGCCTTCATCGGGATCACGCAGAAGACCGTCTACAAGGGCGCCGGCGACCGGAACGGCGCCGACAGCACCGACGATTCCACCAACGTCGGTCTCGGCGGCCAGACCGGCCCTCAACCGGGCGCGGGGACACCGGCCCTGGACACCGGTCCGGCGGCCTTCGGAGCGGGCGGCGCAGCCGACGACGCGGGTGAGGGATCACTCGGCGACGGCGTCTCGGCGACCGGCCCGTCGGGGCTGGCCGGCGGCACCGCGAGCCGGGCCGACAGCCTCAGCGACGGTGGCGGAATGAGCCGCGGCTCGACCAGCGCGTCGCTGGGCGGTGCCGATGCCGGCTCGGTGGACGGAGCGGCGGACTCCTCGGGCGCCTGACGCACCGGTGGGCCCGTCGAACCGACGGGCCCACCGACCCAAGAGGTCACCGTGGGGCAGCGGCGGGTCAGAGGGTCAGGACGACCTTGCCCTGGGTGTGGCCCGCTTGGACGTGGGCGTGCGCTTCGGCGACTTTCTCCAGCGGGTACGCGGCCTGAATGTGTGGGATGTATGCGCCCGACTCGCCCAGTTCCGCGGCGAGGGCCAGGTTCGCGTGCGCGTTGGCGGTGCCGGCGATCAGCGCCACGCCGAGCGACGGGGCGCTGAAGTCGGCTGCAGAGGCGACGCGGGAGGCATCGCCGACGATCGCCACGAGTGTGGCAAGTGATCCCGAGCCCGCGAGGTCCAGGGCAGCGTCAATCCCCTGGGGGGCCACGTCGGCGACCCGCTCGGCAAGTCCATCGCCATACGTCACCGGCGTGGCGCCCAGCGAGCACAGGAAGTCGTGGTTGACGACGCTGGCGGTCCCGATCACGGTTGCGCCCCTGGCTATGGCGATCTGGACGGCCGCGACGCCGACGCCTCCGGAGGCCGCTTCGATGAGGACCGTGTCACCCGACGCGAGGCCGACCGCGTTCAGTCCTTCGATGGCCGTGGTGGAGGCAAGGCCGGCGGCTGCCCCCTGTTCCAGGCTCCACCTGGTTGGCAGCGGTGCCCACGCGGTCAGGATCGCCAACTCGGCCGCTCCGCCCTGGGCGATTCCGAAGACCGCGTCTCCCGCCTTCACGTCGGTCACCGACTCGCCGACCTCGTCGATGATGCCGGCGGCGTCGGTTCCCGGGATGGCAGGGAAGGTGACCGGCATTACCTCGTGGAGATAGCCGGCCCGAATCTTCCAGTCGACGGGGTTCACGCTCGTCGCGTGCACGCGGACCCGGACCTGCCCCGGTCCCGGGTGCGGTTCGGGGGCATCCTCGAGGGTGAGGACCTGCGGGTCCCCGTACCGGTGAAATCGCACTGCTCGCATGTGGTGTCCTCTGTCGGCTGGCATGACCCGGGCGGAGCGGGGGAATGCCCGTGTTAAGAGGACTTTCCGGAGTCGTGGGCCCGCGTGTCAATGACGCTGCTGGCTCGCGGTCGATCCACGCGGACAGCGATGGCGCACCCCGCAACAAACGCGCGTGTTCCGCGTCGCTCGACACGGACCGTCAGGACGCGTCGATGGTTCCGCTCACGATCGGCTCCAGCACGATGGACGGGTGGTCGCGGCGGACCCCGCTGACCTGCCACTTGTCCGTGAAGAGCGCGAGGTGGACACCGTCCTCCCGGGTGGCCACCTCCACCCCGGCACGCCTGTCGATCACCGGCGCGTCGTCTGCTGTGGTGCGCAGCGCGAAGGTGTACGGGAGCGTTTCGAGGTGTACTGCCGCTCCGAACTCGCGCTCCATGCGGTGGGTCACCACCTCGAACTGCATGGGCCCGACGGCGGCCAGCACGGGGGAGCGGCGCGTGCGGTGATCCGAGTAGAGCACCTGGATCACCCCCTCCTGATCCAGCTGGGTCATGCCGCGCTGGAACTGCTTGTAGCGGGACACGTCCTTGGCGTTGGCGACGCGGAAATGCTCGGGTGCGAAGGCCGGAATCTTGGGGAACGCCACCGCCTCGCCCGAGTAGAGCGTGTCACCTGCGCGCACGTCGCCGGCGTTCACCAACCCGATGATGTCGCCCGGATAGGCCACCTCGATGGTGTCCCGGTCCCTGCCGAAGACGCTGTGGACGTACTTGGTGGCGAAGGCCCGGCCCGTCGGTTCGTGGGTGATCACCTCGCCGCGGTGGAACATGCCCGAATTGACCCTCGCGAACGCGAGCCGGTCCCGGTGGGACCGGTCCATGCCCGCCTGGACCTTGAACACCTGGGCGCTGAAACCGGCGGTCACCGCGCGGCGGCTTCCCACCGCATCCGGGCGCGAGCCCGCCGCGGGAGCCAGCCGCGCGAGGGTGTCCAGCAGGTGGCCGACGCCGAAGTTGAGCGCCGCCGCGGTGAACAGGACAGGGGTGGTGCGCTGCTCTTCGAAGGCGGCCTGGTTGTGCGCGTAGTCGTCGGAGGCGAGCAGTGACACCTCCTCCACCGCGCGGTCCCAGTCGTCACCGACCAAGCGATGGGCCGCCGCAGCATCCATCCGGTCCGCGCCTGACAGTGTGCTGCCGCCGGGTGTCCTGGTGAACCGGATGAAATCACCCGTGGCCACCTCGATCACACCGTGGAAGTGGCCCGCGATACCCACCGGCCAGGTGATGGGCGTGGGGCGGAGCCCCGTGCGGCTCTCGATCTCGTCGAAGAGGGCGAGGGCGTCGTGCCCGGGCCGGTCCCACTTGTTGATCACCGTGATGATCGGAATCCGACGCGAGCGGCAGACCTCGAACAGCTTCATGGTCTGGGTTTCGAGGCCCTTGCCCGCATCCAGGAGCATCACTGCGCTGTCGACCGCCGTGAGGACACGGTAGGTGTCCTCCGAGAAATCGGCGTGCCCCGGGGTGTCGACCAGGTTCATCACCGCGTCGTGATGCCGGAACTGCACGGCGGAGGAGCTGATGGAGATGCCCCGGTCCTTCTCCATCTCCATCCAGTCCGACACCGTCGCCTTGCGGCCGGCCTTGCCATGCGTGGCTCCCGCCTCGCCGATGGCCCTGGCGTGGAGCAGGAGGGCCTCGGTGAGGGTGGACTTGCCTGCGTCCGGGTGGCTGATGACCGCGAACGTCCGGCGCCGAGCAGCCTGCGCGGCAATGTCGTCGCTCATGTTGTCCCTCCCGATCCTGGTGCGCGCACCAGCGTTCGAATATACCGTGCGCGGCGAGGAGCCGGGAGCGGGCATGGGCCTGCTGCCCCGAACCCGTCACTGATGCGGAGGACATGAGCATCCGACGGCCGGACACTCGTTTCGCGGTGGTGGCTTGAGTCGGACACGGCTGTCGCGGTGGTGGTTTGAGCCTGAGACTGCTGTCGCGGGGAGTGGAACGATCAAAATCGCAGATTCTCGTCGCGAGACCGAGATCAGGCTCGCGGGGGCCTCGCAAATGCCGTGTCCGGCTCATGCCGAGGCCCTCCCGGAAGCCGGAGGCCAAGGGGCCATCGCGCACTGGCGACGTTCCGGAACCTATCCGGCTCCTCCCGCCGGTGCGCCGATGAGCTGCCTGGCGATGAGGGCGAGGGTGATGGCCGCCAGCCCTGTGGTGGCGATCGTGGCGAGGCCCAGCTCGGGCGCCCCGGCCCAGAAGGCCGACAGGGGAATGCGGAACCCAAGCCGGCGGGGTGAATACGTCCACCACGCCCACATGGCCGCGACCGCCACCGCCGCCGCGACCCCCGCCCGAATCCGCCACCTGTCCCGCCTAGCACCCAGGAGGCGAACCAGGGTGAGGGCCTGCAGCGTGAGCGAGCCGAGAATGATCAGCGCAGCGTTCGACTCAACGAGGTTGGGCAACCGGTGTGACGCCGTAGTGCCCAGGAGGACGTGGGTGAGTTCCTTGGTGAACCTCGCCCACCGCGTCGTGTCGATGCCGGGGCCGGTGTTGGTCAGCGCCACCAGGCCGAAGCCCGTCGTCGGGCAGGCGAGCAGGTAGGACTGTGACGTGTAGGTGCCGCCGAGGTGGTCGATACACCGAGGCAGCGGTTGCTCGATCGGCCCCAGCGCGAACGGATCCCCGGCGTGGTCACGCGCCTCCCACAGTGGGCGCACGACCCAGCCGGATCCGTACTGCGAGTACCCGTCGATGTTGCTCAAGGGGGCCCGGGCAGAGGCGAGGGTCTCGGGTGGCAGGCGACTCGCGAACGTGCCCAAGTGCGCCCGGAGGAGTTGGGTGAGGTCGTCGGCCGTCGAGACCTGGAACGCGGACGGCACTGCGCCAGGTGTCCAGGGAGCGGGCATCGGGACTGTGGCCAGCTGGAGCCAGGAATAGTGCCCGGCTGCCACCTCGTCGGCGGCTACTGTGACGGGGGAGGCCGTGGTGTGGGCGAGCGACATTGGGGCTGCCACGAGCGTCGTCATCGCCTGGGCGAACGGCATCCCAGTCACCTGCTCGATCACGGCTCCGAGGAGGTCGTAGTTGCTGTTGGAGTACTCGAACGCGGATCCCGGCGCTGCGACGAGTTCCGCGTCGGCCAGGCGCTCGGCGTTGGTGGCGATTGAATCCGGGACGAACGGCTGCCAACCCCACTGCTCCAGACCCGTCGTGGTGGACAGCCCCGACGTGTGACCGAGCAGGTCGCGCACGGTGATCGTGCTCAGACTCGCGGGGGCGGAGGCCCATCCAGGCAGCAGGTCGGCCACGCGGCGGTCGAGGCTCAGGAGGCCTCCGTCGATCAGCCGGTGGACCGCGAGCGCGGTGAACTGCTTGCTGGTCGATCCCAGGACGAACGGCGTGGATCCGGTGACGGGGCGCCCTTCCCCGGCGCTGCCGAGATGGATCTCCTGCGCAGGCTCGCCGTCGCGGAGGACGACCAGGGCGAGCCCGGCGAGGTCCAGCTCCTCGGCGCGACGCTGCGCGAACTGCTCGATCTCCACCGCCGATGCCCAGCGCCCGATCGCAGCGGGAGTGGCGCTGGGAGGCTCACGACCCACCGCTATCGCGAGCATCGCGGATGCCATGGCGTCGATGGCGATCCAGGCTATCCACTGGGCCAGGGATCGAGGAGGGCGTGCCGCTGCGGCCGCGGCGCGGATCGGCTGCCGACCGGTCATGTCCGTGCAGGAACGCTGCGGCGCAATGCCTCGGAATCATCAGGGAGCGTCAGCGGCGTGTCAGGGTCCTCAAGTAGCGCCGCAAGGCGTTCGAGATCATCCTCCACCGCGCGGGCGTCGCGCTCGAACTCCTCGTCGGTCATGTCCAGCTGGCGCAGGGTGAACAGTACCTCGCAGCCGTCGGGGTGGGGGAGGACCCTGGCCGGGTTGGTGACGACAATGCCCGACGGGAGGGTCACGTCGTGGTCGAAGACGCCGTAGTCATTGACGGGCACGAGCCGGACGGTGACCTGTCCCATGGGGGAGCCGACGATGAGGTCCGGCCCCTTCCGGACCGCGTCGCCTTGGGCCAGGCCTGCGGCCCAGCGGACCAGATTGTCGGGGTTTGCGACGAAGCAGTACACCTCGTCGGCGGGGCGCGGAATGACGCGGCTGAGGTGGCGGCTCTGCATGTATCAAGGCTCCTCAGGTGGGGGTGCGCGGTCAAGGGCTGCGCACCTGTGAGCCAAGCGCGGAGTTGTCGAGTCAGAGCCACGGCACTGACGACCACGACCAGGATCCCGACTTGAGCCGGACGCGCATCTCGTCGCGGCTGGATCGATCAAATTGGATGGATCGGGCCGTTGAGGTCCAGATCAGGCTCGTCGGGCCGCGTCGTGAGCCGTGTCCGGCTCAAGCAGACACATGTCTGCAACTCCTCAGAACGATTGGCCTTAGGCTAGGAGGCCCCTCGTTGCGGTGGGCGCTTCGCGATCAGTAGGTGTGGAGGGCACCTGTGTCCACCGTGCTGTGTGCGCGACGGGCCTAGAACTGACCGCCCAATTTGTTGCGCCGTGGGACGCTGCCCCCGTGACTGCCGATCCCACGCCCAACGCGTCGTCGACCCCTGCCGGCTCGGGCGTTCTCCGCGCCACGGGACGGGTCCTGCTCGGCGCTGCTGTGGCGGCGGCCGGCGTCGGTCATCTCACCGCCCTGCGCCCTGCGGTGGGCGTCGCCACCGCCGTGACGAGAGGCGTCAGCCGACGGTGACCGCCACGTCGCGCAGCGCGTAGCCCGAGATGATGTCGTCCCAGCCGAGCCGCGGCTCCCGCATCAGCTGCACCGGACGGGCGAACAGGCGGGTGAGCAGTATGTCGGACTCCTGAATGGCTAGCGCGTTGCCGGGACACTTGTGCGGGCCGTCGCCGAAGCTCATCACCTCCGGGCCGATGCCGCGGGGGAGCGGCCGGGCCGGACAGATGTCGAGCGGCGCCTCGCCGACGGTGGCGGGATCCGCGTTGGCCTGCCGGACGAACAGGTCCAGCAGGTCGCCTCGAGCGACGGTGTGGGTCTGGCCCCCGTCGGTGAACGTGAACTGGTGCTGCGCGCGCCGGTACAGGTGCCCGACGATGGGCTCGAGCCGCAGGATCTCGTGCAGGATGGCGTACCGCTCGGCCTCGTCGGCGACGACGTAGCGCGCGCGGAGGTCGTCGTCGCGCAGCAGGTGGAGGGCTGCCATGGAGATGAACTCGCGGGTGGTGGCCATGCCGGCGGCGCCGTAGGTGACGCACTCGATGAGGATGGCCGGGACGGCGTAGCCCTCGGCGAGCAGGTGGCTGATCACGTCCTCCTGCGGCTGCTTCTTGCGCTCGCGGATGGCGGGGTGGACGTCCCACAGATAGAACCAGAGCATCGGGATGCTCCCGCGGAGCTGGCGCACGGTGCTCGCGACTCGCCCCTCCGGCTCCGTCGATGCCGGGTCGAAGGATGGCTGGTCGAACAGCCGCTCCAGGCGGTGGGCCATGCGGGTGAGGTCGGAGTTGGTCAGGCCGATCACCTTGGCGGCGACCTCCGTCGAGTACCGCAGCGACACGTCGTCGAGCCGTGCCTCACCCGTGGCGATCATCTCATCGACGAGGGCGTCGGCCCGCGACTCCATCAGCTCGCGGTACCTGGCCGCCACGGTCTTCGGCGCGAAGTATCGCGCGATCTTGCTGCGCTGGAGACGATGAGGCGCGCCGTCCATGAACAGGATGGGCTCGTTGGCCATGGTGCCCTCGGGGATGGCCTCGGAGTTGAACCCGGCCTGGGCGGTGGCGTCGCGCTCGCGGAGGATCTGCCGGACGGCCTCGGTGGAGCGGATCCGCCACACGCCCTCGACGTGCTCGACGCGCGGGGAGTCCGCCTCCCCGGGCTTGACGGAGATGCGGCGACAGGCGGCCTCGGCGCTCATGCCTCCAGGCTAGGGGGATGCCGCGGAATCTGGGGATGATCCCGCCGGGCGGGCGCCCCTTCATCACTGCCTCGGGCGTGGGATACCACTTCGACCAGTGGCCCAGGTCTGTCACCGGCCCTTCAGAGTGGTGATTTGTGGACGGTCTACCCTCCACAAATCACCACTCTCCTAGCCCCTCAGGCGGTGACCGCCGAGCGGGCCGCGATCTCGGCGGCGTAGACCCCCGACGACTCCTTCGGCGTGCGCTCCAATGTGTCGCGGTTGACGGCGTGGAGGCCGAACTTCGGGCCGTAGGCAGACACCCACTCGAAGTTGTCCAGGAACGTCCAGTGGCAGTACCCGAGCACGGGCACGCCGTCGGCGATCGCACGGTCGAGGCCGGCGAGGGCCTCTGGGATGAAGGCGCACCGCTGGGCGTCGTCCTCGGTGGAGAGGCCGTGCTCGGTGACCAGCACCGGGGCACCCGTCGCCTCCGCGACGTAGCGGACGGCGCCCTCAAGCGAGCCGGGCTCGATGGGGGACCCCATCCCGTTGAGCTGCACCTCCGGACCGGCGGCCACCCGACCAGAAGCGTCGTACCAGACCCTCTCGTAGTTCTGGACGCCGACGAAGTCGTCGGACTTCGCCAACTCGAGCCACCGCCCGTAGCAGGCGGTCCGCACGCGGTCCCGGTGGGCTTCGCCGCCCGGCAGCGCCACGTCGTCGGCCACCGCGATGGACAGGCCGACGGGGAGGTCGGGCCGCACCGCCTTGATCGCGGCCCGGGCCGCGACATGCGCTGCCTCGAACCCGTCCTCCAACTCGTCGATCTCCTCCAGCTTCGCGACGTTGCCGGCCCGGTACCGCGGCACCCCGGCGGCGGCGGACGCCGCGTCGAGGGTCGCGGCGCTCAGCTCCCAGATGTCGGGCGGAAGCATGTCGGCCAGGATGTGCTGGAGGTTGGGCTCGTTGAGCGTGACCACCAGCGCGAACCGGTCGCCCAGCCGCTCCGTCACCATCGCACAGAACGCAGCGAACAGCTCGGCCGAGTCCGGCGCGAACCACGAGCCGCGACAGGCGAACCAGTGCGGCAGCGTGAAGTGGTTGAGCGTCACCAACGGCGCGAGCCCGCGGGCGATGCACCCGTCGAGCACCCGGGAGTAGTGCGCGACGGCCGACTCGTCGATCTCGCCCTGGCGTGGCTCGATCCGCGACCACTCGATGGAGAAGCGGAAGGCGTTCAGCCCCATGTCAGCGGCGAGGTCGAGATCGGTCTCCCACTGCTCCCAGGCGCCGCAGGCCACCCCAGCGGGCTCGACGAACACCGTCGGGGTGACGTTCTCGAGGAAGGTGGTGTCGGCGTCGACGTCGCCACCGTCGACCTGGTGGCCGGCGGTGGCCGCGCCCCACAGGAAGGTTGAGGGCATGCTGATCTGGCTCATGGATGTGTTCTTTCTGACGAGGTAAATGGGAAAGGAGGCCGCAGGCTCAGAGCACGCCGGCTTGAAGGTCCTGCTCGGCGTGGACGGCCTTGAGGCGCTGCCGATCGGCCCGGCGTTGGGCCTGCTGGAGCGGATCCGGCACGGGGGAGGCCAGCAGCAGGCGCTGCGTGTACGGGTGCTCGGGCGCCGAGGTGACGGTGTCGCCGTCGCCCCACTCGATCAGCTCGCCGCGCAGCAGAACGGCCACCCGGTGCGACATCTCCCGCACGACGGCCAGATCGTGGGAGATGAACAGGTACGCCACGCCGGTCCGCTCCTGGATCTCCAGGAACAGCTCCAGCACGCGGGCCTGCGTCGACAGGTCGAGAGCGGAGACGGGCTCGTCGCAGATGATGAGCGTGGGGTCGAGCGCCAAGGCCCGGGCGATCGCCACCCGCTGCCGCTGGCCGCCGGAGAACTCGCGCGGCATCCGCTGGGCGGCATCGGCGGGGAGCCGCACGAGGTCGAGGAGCTCGCGCACCCGTCGCTCGGCATCCTTCTTGGGCGTCCTGCGCACGATCATCGGCTCGGTGAGCGAGTCGCCGATGGTCAGCGCCGGGTTCAGCGACGAGTAGGGATCCTGGTAGACCACCTGAATGTCGCGGGTCAGCTCGCGGCGGCGGGCGGTCGTGGGGTGGCTGATGTCCTCCCCGCGGAACCCGATCGAGCCGCCGGAGACCGGGGCCAGGCCCAGGATCGCCCGCCCGATGGTGGTCTTGCCGGAGCCGGACTCGCCCACCAGGCCGACGGTCTCGCCGGGGAGGATGTCGAAGCTCACGCCCTTGACTGCGCGGAACGGCTGGGCGCGGAAGCCGCGACCGGGGTACTCGACGACCAGGTCGTCGACGGTGAGCAGGGGGTGGGTCATGAGAGGCTCCCGATGCCGAGACTGCCGGAGCTGGTCACGCCCGGCAGGGGAGTGCGCGGTGCTCCGGAGGGGATCGCGTCGAACAGGGACTGCGTGTAGGGATGCTGCGGGTTGCGGAACACGTCGACGGTGGGTCCGGTCTCCACGATCACGCCGCGCTGCATCACGGAGACCCGGTCACACAGGTCCGCCACCACGCCGAAGTTGTGGGTGACCAGCAGGATCGCCATGCCCAGTTCATGCTGCAGGTCTCGCAGCAGGTCCAGCACCTCCGCCTGGACCGTGACGTCGAGTGCCGTGCTGGGCTCGTCGGCGATGAGCAGGTCCGGGTGGGAGGCCACCGCGCCGGCGATGAGGACGCGCTGCGCCATGCCGCCGGAGAGTTGGTGCGGGTAGGAGTCGAAGGTGCGCTGGGGGTCGGGGATGCCCACTCTCTCCAGGAGCGAGAGCGCCCGTTCCTTCGCCTCCGCCCGCGACATCCCCAGCACGATCACGAGCGGGTCGGTGAGCTGGGAGCCGACGGTGAACGACGGGTCCAGGTTGGTCATCGGCTCCTGCGGCACGTACGCGATGCGGCGTCCGCGGAGCTTGTTCATCGCGTCATAGCTCAGGCCCACGAGCTCCTGCCCGTCGAAGGCCACCGAGCCGCCGACGACGGAGCCGCCCGAGGGCAGCAGGCCGAGGATCGCGAAGGCGGTCTGGGTCTTGCCGGAGCCGGACTCGCCGACCAGGCCGTGGGTCTCCCCGCGCGCCACGGTGAGGCGGGCGTCGTGCACCACTGTCGTCCACGTGGTCGTGCCCTGGTAGGCCACGGCGAGGCCGTTCACCTCCAGCAGCGGTCCAGCGGCGGGCGCGTCGTGCGCCAACGGCGCGGGCGCTGCCTCCGTCGCGGCGCACCAGGCGGTTCGACCGCGCTTGACTTCGCCTGTGCCCTCCAGCTCGTCGCGGATGGCGGTGCTGAGGAGGGTGAGCGCGACGAGCGTCAGGCCGAGGGCGAGCGACGGCCACACGACCAGCAGGCCGGAGCGGTTGATGTTGTAGAAGCCCTCGTTGAGGATCTGGCCCCAGGTCGGGGTCAGGGGATCACCGAGGCCGAGAAAGTCGAACCCGGCCTGCATGCCGATGCCCGCGGCGATGATGCCGGAGGTCAACAGGATGACCGGCGCGCGGACCGCGAGCAGGATGTGCCGGCCGATGATCCTCGGCGTGGACAGGCCTGAGGTGCGGGCCGCGTCGACGTAGAGCTCGTTGCGGACCGCGCGTACGGAGTTGTAGACCACGCGGTAGTACACCGGGGAGATGAAGGCGCCGAAGATGGCCATCGTCACCCACATCGACGGCCCCATGACCGCGCGGGCGGCGATGAGCACGATGATCGCCGGCAGCGACATGGTCAGCGCTGTGAACCACGAGCCCAGTGAGTCGACCCAGCCGCCGAAGTAGCCGGCGATGAGCCCGGCCGTGACCCCGATGGTCGCGGCGATGGCGGCGACCAGCAGCCCGCCCGCCATGCTGAACGACGTGGCCACCAGGAGCCGGGAGAAGATGTCGCGGCCGGCGGAGTCGCCGCCCAGGAGAAAATCCTCGACAGGTGGGGCGAAGATGCGCCTCAGCGACGTGAGGGACGGGTCGTTCGGCGCGACGAAGGGGCCGATCACCGCGACGATCGCGACCAGGGCCAGGAAGATGAGCGCCGGCCCGCCCAGGGGGTGAACCAGGAGACGCCTGAGCAGGGTGCCGCGCGGTGGCCGGGTCTGGGCGGGTGCCGCCGACGGTGTGACGAGGGGTGTTGTCATGACAGCCGGACCTTCGGGTTGACCCATGCCTGAGCGATGTCGACGAGGGTGTTCACGAGCGTGACGATGATGCCTGTCACGATGACGATGCCCATCACGATGGGCAGGTCGCCCTTCGACGTGCTGGTCAGGGCGAGTGGGCCGAGGCCGGGGATGGAGAACAACTGCTCCACGATCACGGCCCCGCCCAACAGGATGACGAACATGAGGCCGAGGATGCTGAGCGCGGGACCCGCCGCGTTGCGCAGCACATGCCGGTACACGATCCGCCGCGCGGGGAGGCCCCGGCTGCGGAGCGTGCGCACGTAGTCGCGGCCGAGCACGTCGATCATGGAACCGCGCACCTGCTGCGCCACCCCGCCGATCGATCCGATGGTGAGCGCCGCGACGGGAAGGGCGATGGACTGCAGCCACTCGGTGGGTGACACCGTGAACCTCGTGTAGCCGGTGGCGGGGAACCAATCCAGGTTGATGGCGAACACGATGACCAGGAACAGGGCCATGAGGAATCCGGGGATGGCCTGGCCGAGAACCGCCATGATCTGTACGGTCCGGTCGAGCCATCCGCGCCGGGTGGCGGCGAGCGCGCCCAGCACGATGCCGATGAGAGCGGTGAGGAAGACCGAGCCGACGGCGAGTGAGATGGTGACCGTGACGCGGGTGAAGATCGCGTCGGTCACGGGCTGGCCGTTGAACCACGACAGGCCGAGGTCACCCTGGAGGGCGTTGCCCGCCCATGAGGCGAACTGCTCCAGCACGGGCTTGTCGAGCCCGAGCCGTTCCTTCACCTGTGCCACGGCCTCGTCGGTGGCTGTCTGCCCCGCGATGCGGCGGGCAGTGTCGGTGTTGCCGATCTGCAGCAGGAAGAAGGTCAGCACGCTGAGCGCGGCGACGAGGCCGAGGCCCGTCAGCAGCCGCTTGGCGATGAATGTGAGCATGAGATGCGCCCTCCAGGGTTCTCGAGGGATCAGGCCGGGACGATGTCCCAGAGGTTGGACACGGCCTGGCCGTCCTTCATGGTCACCGAGGTGCCGTCGGCGCTCACGATGACGCCCATGACCCGGTAGAAGGGGGCGAACCAGGCCTGATCGACCAGGTACTCGTTGAGCTCCTTGGCCGCGGCCTCGGCATCGTCGCCACCGAGACGCATGCGCTCGGCAAACCCGGCGACGGTCTCGTCGCCCTGGTGGTAGACGTTCCACGCCGAACCCGGATCGACAGCCAGCAGGTAGGTCATCCACGCGATGGGCTCCTGGTTGAGGCCGAAGGCGAACGCCGCCCACTTGCCGCCCAGAAGCTCGCCGATGAAGCCTTCGCCGGCCTGTTCGTACTCGATGTTGATGCCGGACTCGGCCAGGACGCCGGCGATGAGCTCCGGCTCCGACGGGGGCACGAAGCCGGTCTGGGGCATCACGATGGTCACGCCGTCGGGGTAGCCGGCCTCGGCCAGAAGGGCCTTGGCCTTCTCCGGGTCGTAGGGGTAGGCGTCCTCGAGTTCGGGGATGAAGGCCTCGGTGCCGGGGCCGAAGATCTGGGTGGTGGGCTCGCCGTAGCCGGACTCGAGGCCCTGGAGCAGGCCCTCACGGTCGATGGCGTGGTTGATGGCCTGACGGACGCGGACGTCGGCGAGGGCTTCGTTCACCTGGCCATTTCGGTCGGCGATGATGAGGCCCTTCCAGTTCACGGGGGCCTGGTTGATGGTGTAGCCCGCGGACTCGGCGTCGGGGATCTGCGTGACGGAGTTGAGGTTGGCGACGTCCACCTGCTGGTCGCGCAGCGCGTTGAGCAGCGCGGATGCGTCGGCGTAGAAATTGATGGTGATGGCGTCGTAGTGCTGAATGCTCGGGTCCCAGTAGTCCGGGTTCGCGGTGAGCTTGTAGCTGGAGCCGACGGTGGTGGCGGCGGTGTCGAGCAAGTACGGGCCGGAGCCGACAGGGTTGGTCTGCGCGTCGGCAGCGTCGAAGCTGGACGCGGCGGCGACGAGGCCGGAGTTCTGGCTGAGGTAGGTCAGCAGGGCCGGGTCGGGCTTGGAGAGCGTGAGCACCAGGGTGTCCTCGTCTGCCGCGGTGGCCTCGGTGAGGGCGGCGAGGTTGCTCGTGTTGGGGGAGGCACCGTCGCGGAACCGGATCAGGTTCTGGGCCGCCAGGTCCGCGGTGAGCTCGGTGCCGTCGGTGAAGGTGACCCCGTCACGCAGCTCGAGGGTGAGCTCGGTGTTGGCGTCGTTGTAGGTCCACTCCTCGGCGAGCCCGGGTTCGACGGTGCCGTCGGCCGCGGTGCGCAGGAGGGTGTCGTAGACGGCCATGTGGTACGTGGCGACGTTGCCCCATTCGGCGTCGGCCGCCTTCCAGGTGGCGATGTCGACGACGGCGCCGATGCGCAGCTCGCCGCCGCGCTCCGCCGCCGTGGCCGAGGACGCGGAGCCGGCCGTGCTGCCGGTCGAGGTGGTCGGGTCGCTGGAACCCGAGGAACAGGCGGTGAGCGCGAGGGAGGCGGTTGCCCCCAGCGCCAGGGCCTTGATGATGCGGGACATCGGTGTGTTTCCCTTCGTTGGGTCTTCGTCGGTGAAGGTGTGGACGGCGGTCGTCGGCGTCTTGTGAGGACAGTAGATCGAAAATCTAAAGGTATCAAGGTTTTCGTTCCTGGGGTGCTATCGTCCTGCCATGGCAACTGTCCGGGGCGAGTACCGCAAGAGCGCGCAGCGCCGCGAGGAGGTGCTCGACGCGGCCTTCCGCGTCTTCTCGCGGGTGGGCTTCACCAACGCCTCGGTGAGCGAGATCGCGCGGGAGGTGGGCATGAGCCAGCCGGGCCTGCTGCATCACTACGACTCGAAGCTGGCCATGCTCCTGGCGGTGTTCGAGCGCCGCGACCAGACCGCGCAGGACATCCTCGGCGGTCGCCGCGACATCGAGTTCCTGCGTGGACTGCTGGAAATCTCGCGCCGAAACAACGAGAAGCGCGATCTGATCAGGTTCTATACCGTGATCGCCGGCGAGGCGACCAGCCCGGACCACCCGGCGCACCAGCAGTTCAAGGACCGCTTCGAGCTCATCGTGAAGGAGACCACGCAGGCCTTCGAGGACCTACGTGAGCTCGGCAAGCTGCGGGAGGGCGTTGACCCGCGCGCAGCCGCCGTCAGTTGTGTGTCGATGGTCGAGGGGCTCCAGCTGCTCTGGCTCAACGACATCCCCGGCATCGACATGGCCGAGGATATGCGGCGCCACATGCAGCAGTTCCTCACCGTCCCCCTCTGACAGCTGGAGCTGTCGATCCAAAAACTTCAATGTGGAATAGTTTCACGGATTGTCCTGGCGTCGAGGACGACGGTGCGCCGACGATCGTCGACCCGCCGAGCGCCCACGACGATGAGCCTGTCCGGCAGCTTCCTCGCCGACGGCGAGTGGAATTCGTTGCGCTCCCGGAGCCGGAGCGCGTGGCTCAACAGCCGCAGGAGCCGCGCAGGATCAACTCCGGCCGGAACACGATCGCCTTCAGGCCGGGTTTCATCAGCCGTGCCACCGCCGCCTTGGCCATCGCGTCCATCGGGACGCTTGCCGTTGTCAGGGGTGGGTAGGTGAACTCGGCCTCGGGTGAGCCGTCGAACGAGGTGACGGCGATGTCGCCCGGGATGGAGCGGCCCAGTTCGTGCAGCCCCGCGATGAGACCGATGCCCTGCTGGTCCGACATGGTGAACACGGCCGTGCACTCCGGGAAGTCGCGCACCAGCCGCCGCGCGGCGTCGCGGCCGGCCGTCAAGGACCAGTGCACCCGGATCACCGCGTCGGTCGGCAATCCCGCCGCCCCGAGCACGTCGCGCCAACCCCTGAAGCGGTCGTCGATCACGCTCTCGTCCTCGGGGTGGTCTGAGCCGACGACCAGCGCGATCCGGGTGTGTCCGTGCACCTCGACGAGGTGGCGCACGGCGTCGACCGCCCCGTTGTAGAAGTCGGGCAGGACCGACGTCGCATCCACATCCGGCGGCACCAGGCTCAACCGCACCATGGTGATCTTGTTGCGCAGGATGATCTCCAGCGCGGCCGGCTCGGGCACCGCCGCTGAAATGATGCCCGCGACCAGGTGGCCGCTCAGGGACTCGACGAGGTGGGCCAGATGACCCGTCGCGCCCTGGGCGAGCACGAGGTTGACGCCCTGGGCCCGCGCCTCCACCTCGACGGCCTGGGCCAGCGCCGCGAAGTACGGGTTGCGGACGTCCGGGACGATGAGCCCGACGAGGTCCGATCGCCCCATGATCAGCGACCGGGCCGCAGCGTTGGGCCGGTATCCGAGCTTGTCGATCGCCTCCAGGACCCGCGTCCGCGTGGCCTCTGCGACGGGACGGGGGCCGTTGTTGACCACGTAGCTGACGACGGCGGAGCTGACGCCGGCGAGCCGCGCGACGTCGTCGCGGGTTGCCCCCCGCGCCGGCTTCCCGTTCTCGCTGGTCATCGTCCCTTTCATCGTCGTGGTCAAGCGTAGGGCTCCCGCGCCGCCGCGGGCCAATGCGTCAGTCGACGGCCTCCACGAGGTAGAGCAGGCTGTGGTCGGGGTGCACCAGGGCCTCCATGACGCCGACAGAGCCCAGAACCCGGCCCGAGAGGACGACGCCGGACTCGTCGGCGATGGGGACCAGTCGCGGAGGCCGGCCGGCGGTGAGGTCGACGGTTTCGGTGGCCATGTCGCGTTCGACGCCCCACCACATCGCCGGACGCAGGCCCGACGGCACCCGCCCTACCAGCACAGGGGAGACGCGGTAGCGGCGCTCAGGATCCAGGCCCGGCATCCGCAGCCGGCCGCGCAGGGCGGTGACGTGCGTGGAGACGGACGCGAACGAGTAGATCGCCTTGGACCGATCCGGTGCGACGACGCCGGTGGCCATGAGGGAGTCGCCGGGGAAGTCGATCCGCACCAGGTCGCCGCCGTGCAGCAGTTCGCGGTGGGCCTTGTGGAACGCGACCCACTCGCTGAGCTCGGCCAGCTCGTCGTCGGAGGCCTGGCGCAGGTCCCATTCGATGCCGAGGTGCCCGAACAGCGCCGTGCCGGCGCGGAAGTTCAGCTCGTGCGTGCGGCCGGTGGTGTGGGAGGTGCCCGACGCGATGTGCGAGCCGAGCAGCTCCGGCGGCAGGAGCTGCTGGGTCCAGCGCATCATCTGCTGGCGCTCCAGCGGATCGATGCAGTCCGAGACCCAGACGCGATCCGTGCGCTGGAGGATGCCGAGGTCCACACGGGCGCCGCCCGACGAGCAGGACTCGATCTCGAGCCCGGGGTGGGCCGCTTTGAGCTCGTCGATCAGGCGGTAGACGGCCTCGGTCTGCGCGTGTACGCCGGCCTGGCCTGTGGCGTGGGTGCCGGCGTCGATGAGGTCGCGGTTGTGGTCCCACTTGATGTAGCTGATGTCGTACTCGTCGAGGATCGCGTTCATCTGGCCCAGGATGTAGTCGAAGCACTCCGGGATGCCGAGGTTGATCACCTGCTGGTGCCGCGACTCCACGGGCGTCCGGCCGCCCGTGGCCATGATCCACTCGGGGTGCGCGCGGGCCACATCGGAGTCCTCGTTGATCATCTCGGGCTCGAACCACAGTCCGAACTGCATCCCGAGCTTCTTGACCCGGTTCACCAGCGGGTGCAGGCCCTCGGGCCAGATGTCTGTCGAGACCACCCAGTCCCCGAGGCCGGCGAAGTCGTCGCGGCGGGCGCCGAACCAGCCGTCGTCCAACACGTAGCGCTCCACGCCAACGCCGGCCGCCTTCTCCGCGAGGTCCAGCAGGGGCTGCAGCGAGTGATCGAAGTAGACCGCCTCCCACACGTTGATGGTGACCGGTCGCACCGACGACGGGTGCTGCGGCCGCGACCGCAGGTAGCGGTGGAAGCGACGAGCCACCTCGTCGAGGCCCGTGCCGTAGGAGCCGTAGAGCCAGGGGCTGAGGTATTCAGCTCCCGGCGCCAGCACCACCTCGCCGGGGAGGAGCAGCTCGCCGCCACCGATCACCTGCTCGCCGGTGAAGACGCGCTCGGCGTAGTGGGTGTGGTTGCCGCTCCAGCCCACGTGCACCCCCCAGACCTCGCCGTCGGCGAAGCTGAACGAGGGGGTTCCGGCGTGCAGGACTGTCGCGGCGTCGGCGCCCGTGCGGCCCTTGCGGCCCTCGCGGACGTGCGCGCCGACGGTGAAGTCACGGCGCTGCGGCACGCGCTCCTTGGCCCATCGGCCGGCCTGGTCCTGCAGCTCGGAGGCGACGGTGGGCACCGGGAGGGCGAGGACGAGGTCGTCGAGACGGTAGTCGTCGTCGCCGGCGTTGAGGAGGCGTGCCTGGCTGCGCAGGATGCCGCCGGCGGTGAGCTCCATCGTGAGGCCGATCTCCAGCCCGGCGGTCTCGTCGCGGGCGAGTACCTCGACGGTCCCGGCGCCCAACTCGACGAGCGCGGGCGCCGTGCCGGAGGCGGCTGTCTGCGTGCCGTCGACGAGCAGCGTGTGCGTTGTGAACCGCGGCGACCAGGCCCGGCCGTCGGCGCGGGATCCGCTGAGACCCGGGCGGCCGACCCAACCCGACCAGTGCTCGGGCAGGAGCGCGAGGCGGCTGGGCTCGTCGACGGTGCTGGGTGCGGCGGGCATCACGGCGGTAAGCGCCATCGCCGAGACGTCGTCGGCGCTGAGCTCACCGAGGTCCGGGCCCCAGTGCAGGAGCGAAGGGAGGCGCCCGTCGGTCAGATCGACGACGACGCCGACCCCCTCGGTCCGCAGTGTGACGTAGGCGTGGATGGGCTGGCTCATGAGGGATCCCTCCTGGATCTGTCCGAGTTCTTGGGGGAGTGACCGGCGTGGCGGGAACTGCGTTGTCCGTCGATCATCTACGCATGTAGATATCATGGTTGCATCAGCACAGGGGCGAATGCAAGCGTGGATTCTGCGCAATAACGATTCTGTAACGGGGTCTTGCGCTGCCGATGTAACGCGTGTAGATTCCATCATGCAAACCCGCACACACCCGTCAGAGATGCCGGGGCAGTCCCAAAGAGGGGAACGTGGTGAGTACACGAACCATCGAGCACAGCCTCGACCCGAACCGCAAGCGCAAGAGCGACCTCCGCACCGCGCTGATGTTCATCGCCCCCGCCGCCATCGGCTTCGTGGTCTTCTACCTCGTGCCGGCCATCCGCGGCGTCTACTTCAGCTTCACGCAGTACAACATCCTGGGGAAACCCACCTGGATCGGCACCCAGAACTTCGAGAAGATCGCCGTCGACCCGCTGTTCTGGAACGCCATGAGCGTGACCATCTGGTACGTGATCCTCAACATCGGCTTCCAGACCGTCATCGCGGTCCTGCTGGCCGTGATGATGCAGCGGCTGACCAAGTCCATCGCGCTACGCGGTGCCCTCCTGCTGCCGTGGCTGATCTCCAATGTCATCGCCGCCATGCTGTGGTTCTGGCTGCTGGACTACCAGATCGGCCTGTTCAACCAGGTCATCGAGTGGATGGGCGCCTCCAGGATCGCCTTCTTCGCCGACGAGATGTGGGCCATCCCCACCATCGCCTTCGTCAACGTGTGGAGGCACATGGGCTACACCGCGCTGCTGGTGTTCGCCGGACTGCAGACCATCCCGAAGTACATCTACGAGGCCGCCTCCATCGACGGCGCCTCCGAGTGGACGTCGTTCTGGAAGATGACGCTGCCGCTGCTGCGCCCCGTCCTGGCGATGATCCTGGTCATCACGGTCACCGGCTCGTTCCAGGTGTTCGACACGGTCGCGGTCACCACACGAGGCGGCCCCGTCAACGTCACCCGCGTGATGCAGTACTACATCTACCAGAAGGCCTTCGGTGAAGGTCAGTTCGGCTACGGCAGCGCCCTGGCCGTCATCCTCTTCATCATCCTCGCCGTCCTGGCCGCCATCCAACTGCGGATGCTGCGCGCCGGCGAGTCGGACCTGGCGTAAGGAGACCCATCATGGCCAATCACGCTGACACCACCACCGAGGCGCCGGTCAAGCGCACCAAGAAGAAGTGGAACGCCGGACGGATCCTCGCCTGGGCCGCGATGATCGCTTTCCTGATCCTGTCGCTCTTCCCGTTCTACTGGATGCTCCGCACCGCCCTCTCCACCACGAGGTCCCTGTCGTCGGACCCGTCATCACTCCTCCCGGTTGACTTCACCCTTGGCGCCTTCAGGCGCGTGCTCGGACTCGCCACCCAGGAGGAGGCCATCGCCGAGGGCGGCTCCGGCGCGTCGGTGAACTTCTGGCTCTACCTGCGCAACTCCGTCATCTACGCCGGCGCCGTCACCATCGGCCAGGTGTTCTTCTCCGCGATGGCGGCCTACGCCTTCGCCCGGCTGCGCTGGCCCGGACGCAACATCGTGTTCGGGATCTTCCTCGGCGCCCTCCTGGTGCCGCCGATCTTCACCAGCCTCCCCAACTTCCTCCTCATCAAGAACCTCGGCCTGCTCAACACCTTCCCAGGCATGATCCTCCCGTCGTTCCTCATGACCCCGTTCGCCATCTTCTTCCTGCGCCAGTTCTTCCTGGGCATCAACAGGGAGATCGAGGAGTCGGCGTCGCTCGACGGTGCAGGCCCCTGGCGCACGTTCTTCCGGATCATCCTCCCGATGAGCACCGCCCCCATCACCACGCTCGGCATCCTCACCTTCATCGGCACCTGGAACGACTACTTCTGGCCGCTGCTGGTGGGCAACTCCGAGAACACCAAGGTGCTCACCGTGGCGCTGGGCGTGTTCCGCTCCCAGACCCCGGCCGGTTCGCCGGACTGGGCAGGCCTCATGGCCGCGACCCTGGTGGCCGCCATCCCCGTGCTCATCCTCTTCTTCGCCTTCGCCCGAAAGATCATCGACTCGATCGGCTACTCGGGCAGCAAGTAGCCCGCGGTCGTCACCCTCCCCCCTGTCCGCCCCCTCTCACCCCACCCCTTCCCGAAAGGAACAGCAATGCCGAAGTTCACCCTCCGCAAGGCCGGTACCGCCCTCGCGGCCGTCACCGCCCTGTCCCTGTCGCTGACCGCATGCGGCGGCGACACCGAGCCCACCGCCACCACCGACGGCGGCGCGGCCATCGACACGAGCGCCGCCTCCGGCGAGGTCGACTACTGGCTCTGGGACAACAACCAGAAGCCCGCCTACGAGCAGTGCGCCGCCGGCTTCAAGGAGGAGTCCGGCGTCTCGGTCACCATCACCCAGTACGCGTGGGACGACTACTGGTCCGGCATCACCAACGGCTTCGTCGCCGGCACCGCTCCGGACGTATTCACCAACCACCTGTCCAAGTACCCGGAGTTCGTCACCCAGGGACAGCTGCAGTCGCTCACCGCAACCCTCGAGGCCGACGGCGTGGACGTCGGCAACTACCAGGAGGGCCTCGCGGACCTCTGGGTCGGCCAGGACGGCGAGCGCTACGGCCTGCCGAAGGACTTCGACACCGTCGCCATCTTCTACAACAAGGCCCTCATCGCCGACGCGGGCGTCGACGAGGCCGAACTCGCCACCCTCGAATGGAACCCGGAGGACGGCGGCACCTACGAGGAGATGATCGCCCACCTGACGATCGACAACAACGGTGTTCGTGGCGACGAGCCCGGCTTCGACAAGAACAAGGTCGCGGTGTACGGCCTCGGCCTCGACGGTGGCTCAGGCGGCGGCAACGGCCAGACCCAGTGGAGCATGTACTCCGGCACCACGGACTGGACCATGACCGACCAGAACCCCTGGGGCACCAAGTACAACTACGACGCCGCCGAGTTCAAGGACACCATCTCCTGGATGGCCTCCCTCGCCGAGAAGGGCTACATGCCCACCGTCGAGGCCGTCACGGGTCAGAGCTCCGGCGACATCTTCGGCGCCGGCAAGTACGCCATGATCACCAACGGTTCCTGGATGATCAACCAGATGTTCGGCTACACCGGCATCGACACCGGCCTCGCCCCCACCCCCACCGGCCCGTCCGGTGAGCGCGCCTCCATGTACAACGGCCTGGCCGATTCCGTGTGGTCCGGTTCGGACAACAAGGCCGGCGCCATCAAGTGGGTCGAGTACCTCGGCTCCGCCGCCTGCCAGGACATCGTCGGCGAGGCCGGTGTGGTCTTCCCGGCCATCCCGTCGGCCACCGAGAAGGCGCAGGCTGCCTTCGCCGATCGCGGGATCGACGTCGAGCCGTTCCTGGTGCACGTGAACGAGGGCACCACCTTCCTGTTCCCGATCACGGACTACGCCTCGCAGATCACCGGCATCATGCAGCCGGCGGTTGACGCGGTGTTCACCGGCCAGGCCGACGCCGATTCGCTGGATGCGGCAAACGAGCAGGTCAACGCCCTGTTCAACGGCTGATCTAGCACTGAAGGGGCCGGGCGGGAGACCGTCCGGCCCCCTCGCGCGTCGGATCCCACACGTCACCCGCACCCGGGGCTCTGGCGGGGTCGGGTTGGGGCGTTTTGAGCCGATGGATGGGGTCGCGGCGACCCCCCTGCGGCAACTGAGCGCGAGCCTCGCCGCGAGCCCATCCATCGGCTCAAACCACACCGGACAAGGAGATCACATGGCCACCGTCACCGTCCCGACTCCCGACCTCGTGCGCGTCCAGCTCAGCCCCCGCGGCTCCTGGCGAGACCCGCGAAGCACCGGCATCGACGTGCGCTGCCTGCCCGACGGTCACGGCATGGCGGTCACCGTCGCCGCGGCCGGCGTACCCGTCAGCCGGGTGCACCTCCGCTGGCGCCGCACCCTCCCCGCCGACGCGCTGGTCCTCGGCGACGCCTGGGAGCGCACCTACGGCGACGCGTGCTGGCAGCCGCTCCGCGCCGACGCCGTGCACCCGTGGATGGTGCTGATCCACTCGCCATCGGCCGCCTCCACCTGGGGCGCAGGCGTCGACGTCCGCGCGGGATCGTTCGCGTTCTGGACGGAGGACGCCGACGGGGTGTCGCTGTGGCTGGACCTCCGCGCCGGCTCGGACCCCGTCGACCTGGGCAGCCGAGAGCTGACCGCGGCCGTCGTGCGCTTCGTCGACGGCGGGGCCGCCTTCGCAACGCAGGGCGAGTTGGCCTCCGCGCTCTGCCGCGACCCTCGCCCGTCCGGACCCCTCGTCGGGGCCAACAACTGGTACTACGCCTACGGTCGCGGGTTCGATGCGGACGCGGTGGTGCGCGACGCGCGGACCGTCGCCGAGCTGGTCGGCGACCATCCCGTCCGACCCTTCGGGGTCGTCGACGACGGGTGGAGCCTTGACGGCACCGCCGATGGCCTGCCGGCGTCGGGAGGCCCGTGGGACGTGGGCCGCCCGATCGAGTTCCCCGACATGGCTGAGGTGGCGGCGAGGATCGCGGCGGAGGGGGTGCGGCCCGGGGTCTGGTTCCGGCCGCTGCAGCACCGCTGGGAGCCGGAGGCCGGCGGACTGCGGCCATGGCAGGGCGGCTGGGCGTTGGATCCGAGTCACCCCGCGACCCTCGAGCGCGTCGCCGACGACGTCCGTCGCATCCGAGGCTGGGGCTTCGAGCTGATCAAACACGACTTCTCCACCTTCGAGGCACTCGGCCAGTGGGGGCCGACGATGGGGCCGCGGCCGATCGCCGACGGCGTGCACGTGCACGACCGGACCCGGACCACCGCAGAGGTGCTGGTGGACTTCTACCGGGCGATCAGGGTCGCGGCGGGGGACGACGGCGTAGTCCTCGGGTGCAACGTCGTCGGACATCTCGCGGCCGGGCTCGTCGAGGCCCAGCGCACCGGTGACGACACGTCCGGCCTGGTGTGGGAGCGGACCCGGCGGGTGGGCGTGAACACGTTGGCGTTCCGGGCGGCGCAGCATGGGCGGTTCTTCACGGTCGACGCGGACTGCGTGCCCAGCACCACCGGCACCGACTGGGGGAAGAACCGCCAGTTCCTGGACCTGATCGCACGGTCCGGGACGGCGCTGTTCGTGTCGGTGGATCCTGTGACGAGGACTGATGCGGTGGACGCTGACCTGTCGGCGGCGCTGCGGCTGGCGCTCGACGGAGGGGTGCCAGGGGGAGTGGAGCCGCTCGACTGGCTTCACGCGTCGACGCCGTCGGTCTGGCGCGCGGGTGGCGAGACGGTGCGCTACGAGTGGATGGCCGACGAGGGGTCGGACCCGTTCGACGCGACGGGCGACGCGGCCCCGCCGGCCCCGGAGGGCTGACCGCAGTCCCAGGGTGAGGTCGTGTTGATCTCGTCGCGGGCTGTGCCGCCCCGGCCCAACGCGCTGGGACGCGGGTGCACCGGTTGGCGGATGGTCGGCCAGCTCATCGGTGGGTTCGGGGCCTGCGTTGGGTGATCCGGATCCTGCTGGCCTTCGTCGCACTCGCGGTCATCGCAGGCGCCGCCGGCTGGGGTGAGGTCCGCGTTCCGGAGCCGAGGCGGGTGTGTGGCGGCTGGGGTGTGTCGGCTTTGACCGCGGAAACGTGACAGGACTGGCACCCACCCCACCCCGCCCTGAGCGTGGACACCCGCGCTGGGGGACCGATTCCGCGCAGGAGGTCCGACGGCAGTGCGAGTGGGGCGTCGAGGGACCGCTGAGCTGGCACCTTGCCGTGGGAGTCGCAACTGTGCACGAAACGCCGCGTGAAGCGTGGCCGGATGGGCTGGGCGTCCATGAGGCGGGGGTGTGACGGCGTGTCGTGCGCAGGCAGGCGGCGGGTACTGGTCTGGTCCGGGTAGGGCTTGGGCGCCGTCGCTGGGCTTGCCGCGCGGTCAGGCGAGGGACTTGGCCAACGTCGCGTCGCGACGTTCGAAGCCGACATGCTCGAGGTAGCGGCGGTGGACGTCGGTGGTGGGTGACGCCGTCACCTCCCGGATCCCGTGGGCGCGCAGTGCGCTGGTCCTCGACCCGTAGATCCAGCGGCCCAGCTCGGAGTCACGGTAGGCGGGGAGGACGTAGTCGAGGGTCAGGTGGAGGGTGTCGCCGTCGCGCGTGCCGAGGACCGCGCCTGCGGGCATGCCCTCGCGCATGAGGACGAAGGCGGTGTCGGCCGGGCGCTGCTCGTACTCGGGCTGGGACCGGCGGATGTCGTCGAGGTGCGAGTGCAGGAAGTCCACGAGGAAGGGCGCGTCGGGGGCGATGGGTGTCGCGCCGAGGTCGGACTTGCTGCTGAACTCCTTGTAGAGCGCGATGCAGTGAAACACGACGATGGTGATGTTGGCGAGAAGGATGGGAACGGAGCCGATCATGGCACCGTAGGCCACGTAGAACACGGACCCGACGAGCGAGATGATCCGAATCTTGACGATGGAACTCATCGCGAAGGACAGCACGATCAACACCGAGGCGATGTAGCCGACGAGCTCTACCCAGTTCATGTTGCGTACTTCCTTCGATTGCGCGGCCTTCGGTTGCCCGCCGTCGAACGGCGTGGGCCTGCCGGGACAGCGTCGCATACCGCGGGCCTCGTCGCACATCCGTCTAGGGGAGGCAAAACGACGTGGGACCGGACTCAGCTTACGGTGACCACAACCTGGGCGTACCTCGTCAACGCGGGTGTGCCGTCGTCGGTCACCTCGATCACCACGACCGCGCGCTGGCCCGGTTCCGCCATCGACGGGAGTGTGATCGTCGCCTCGAAGCCGTCCGATTCCAGCGTCGGCTCGTCGCTCAGCGACCCCGCCTCCGAGTACACCCACCACTTCGCGACGAGGGCGTCGCCGTCGGGATCGCTGGCCGTCGCGTGGAGGGTCACCGACCCGCCCGGGGAGAGGGTCACGTCGGCCGGGCCCGACACGATGGGCGCGTGGTTCGCCCCCCGGAAGTCCGGGGTGATGCCCCAGTCGGCGCGCGCGGCGAAGTCGTTCTGGAACGCCGCCGCCCAGCGCATGCAGGTGTACACCCGCTGCTCCAGCCCGACGTGGGGGTTGTGGTCCTCCCCGGCGACGAAGGTGTGCGGGTTGCCATCGGTGGCCACCAGGCGGCCGGCCCAGCCGCCCAGGCTCGGATCCTCCAGGAAGCGCAGACCGGTGGGGATCAGGCACATGAAGGCTGGGGTGTCGCCCTCGCCGGTCCAGTCCAGGCGTTCGAAGCCGCCGATGAGGCCGAACATCCGGAACGCGGAGGGGTCCTTCGCCTGCCCCGGCTGCCAGCCGGGATTGTCGCCCTCGCCCTCGAAGTAGGTCCCGTCGCCGATCAGGCCGTAGTTGGCCAGCACCGGGCCGTGCCCGTACTTGATGTTCGGCGCCCAGAACCCGGCCCGGTAGTAGGGCATCAGCTCGGGGGAGGCGAAGCGGCGTGAGAAGGACGTGAACCCGCCGAAGGCCCCGTCGAAGTCGAGCAGCGGGATCTCGGGCCACGCGTCGGCGATGTAGTCGGCGTAGGCGGTGTCCTGCTGGCCGATGCTGAGGATGACCGCCTTGTGGACCACGGCTGCGCGGATCTCTGCCCAGTCGCTCGAGTCGATGTGCTCGAGTTCGATGCTGAACAGCGCGCGGGCGATCGTGTTGGTCCCGCCCCAGACCTGCAGGTAGAGCGGGCGGGGGTCGTCGTCGAGGAGGGCGGCCTTGATCAGCTCGGACCCCTCGGAATCGCTGCTGAAGTCGCTCTCGAAGGCGACATTGCCCACGGCCACCGTGGCCCACAGTTCGGCGGGGGAGGGGTAGTTCGGGTCGTGCCGGAGGAGGTTGGGATATACCTGGCTGTAGTCGCTGAGGATGATTTTCTCCATCCAGCCCATCGGTTCCCAGCGCCAGGTGGTTGCGTCGTCGGAGCGGGCCTCGCTGCCGGCGGTCTCGCCCATGAAGCTGGTGATCAGCCCCGCCTGCTGCGCTTCGCGGAGCGTGTGCACGCCGTCGCCCTGCCAGTGGTGGACCGAGGAGTTGTAGATCAGGCCGACGATGTCCAGCTCGTTGGCGTAGTAGAGGAGGCGCAGGAACGAGTTGATGTCGTCGGCCTCGCTGTCGGTGGTGACGATGGTCCGCGGGCGCGACGATGCGGGCGCGGGCAAGGGCGGAGTGTGGAGCTGCACCGCGAGAGCATAACACTGCGGTATCGAATAGGTATGCGGCCCACATGCCCACCCCACACCCCCCGACCGCACTTGGGGCCGGCCCGGGCATGCGCTCCCGGGCCGGCCAGATCAGGGGGTCGACGTCCACCCGCGGCGACTACCGCAGGGGGTGCGTCGGCGACGGTGGGATCACCGGCCGTTTCGACGGCGACGCAGGCGCAGGCATGGACTCCTTCGCGTTGGGGGCCGCGGCCAACGAGTCGAGCGCGCCCGACAACAGGGATTCGGCCTCGTCGACCATGGCCGTGCTCGGTGTCCTCGCCCCCAGCACCACCGCCGCGACATCCAGCGCCGCTGTGAGCTCGCCGAACGACTCCTCCGTGTAGTCCCGCGGGTCGAGCGCTCCGGCTGCGGCAACCAACGCGGCCAGCTCGGAGGTGTCCGCCGCGACACCCGACGGCCGCCCGAGGACGACGTCGTCGATCGTGCCCCAGGCGCCACCCGGCAGCGAGGCCGCGATGGTCACCGTGACCGTCTCGCCGGACGTGACCGCCACCGAAGCGGTCTCCGCCGTGTACCACTGCTGCCACCCGTTCAGTTGGAACGCGGCGGACTCTGAGGCCCCCCCGGACGTCTCGACGGTGAGGGTCACCGACCCGGCGCCCTCGCCGTCGCCCTGGATCGATGCCGACGCGGCGAATTCGCCCGCGGCACCGGCCGTCACCGTCTGGGACAGGCTGAAGGAGTACGGCGAGCCGTACCAGAAGTGCGCCGAGCGTGACCCCGTCCGCGGCGTGTCGGTGGAGCGCACCGTGAGGCCTTGACCCGTTCTCGTCCACATCGACACGTCAGCGTCTTCGAAGCCGGGGTTGACCAGCAGGTTGACTGCGATGACGGTGAGGGTCGCGGTGACCGCGTGCCCGCCCGACGTCACCCCAGGCACCGGATAGACGCCGGGCCCCTCGATCCACGCCGCAGCCTCGGACCAGGTCACCGACTGCTCCTCCGAGGAGCCGTCGTTGAACACCACCGACACCGTCGGCGGCAGCTCGACGGGTTGCCCATCGACAACCTGGATCGACGTGCCCTCAACCGATGTGACCGCCAACGGCGCGACGGCACCCGTCTCCACGTACTCGAAGACGCTCAGCGACCCCAGCGGCCGCCCGTCGGCCGCGAACAGCGCCTGGTTCTCCCACGAGGATCCGCCGTACCACTGCCCGGCGTCGTGCGGGTCGTACTCGCCTGCGTAGCTGGTGGCCCAGCCGGAGCCATCGCGCTCCCAGAGCACGCGATTGGCCTCCCACTCGGACGCCGGACCCACCGGCAGCCAGGCCGGCTCCCAGTAGTAGACGCCGATGCCGCCCGCGTCCGAGACCGCCTGGATGACGTCGCGGACCGCGGTGGCCTGGCCCTGCACGCTCACCGGGTACGCGGTGGCCTCGCCCGCCTGGTCGATGACGTTGGTGTGCCCGTCGAGGTCCTCGAGCGTGTACGCCCACGAGGTCTCGACCACGGCGACCTCCTTGCCGTACCGCTCCCGGATGTCGCCGAGCAGCGAGGTGAGGTTGGCCAACGTGCCGTGCCAGAAGGGGTAGTAGGAGGAGGCGAACACGTCGTACTCCACCCCGCGCGCGTCGAGTGCGGCCGCGGCCCGGTCGTAGTGGCCGGCCCGCTGCGGGTCCGTGAAGTGGATGGCCACCTTCGCCTCCGGCAGCACCTCGCGCACGGCGGCGGAGCCGGCCGAGAACAGGGCCGCCATGCCGTCGAAGCCGGACACACCTGCGATCGCGCCGTTTGTCTCGTTGCCCACCTGGACCATGGTGACGTCGACCCCGGCGTCGCGGAACTCGGTCAGGGCGTCGGCGGTGAACTCGCGCAGCGCCGTCGCCTTGGCGGGGACGGACAACCCCTCCCACGCCTTCGGTGCCTGCTGCTTCGACGGGTCGGCCCAGAAGTCGGAGTAGTGGAAGTCCACCAGGACGCCCAGCCCGGCGGCCGTGGCGCGCCGGCCGATCTCCACGGCCCGGGGCACGTCGACGTTGCCGCCGCCGTAGCCGTTGCCGTCGGCGTCCCACGGGTCGTTCCAGACGCGCACGCGCACGTCGGTGACGCCGTGATCGGCCAGCACCCGGAAGAGGTCGGCCTTCTTGCCGGTGCGGGTGCGGAACACCACGCCCGACTCCTCCAGCGACAGCACCGACGAGACGTCGACACCGTTGATGAAGCCCTCAGGCAGGTTCTCAACCTTCTGGACAAAGACGTCCGCGCGGACCGGGCCGCGCTCGGCCTGGGCGGGGAGGCCCACGGCGGACAGCGCCAGGGCCGGGACAAGGAGCAGGGCGAAGGCCCGCCCCAATCGAGGAACTCTCATCTTGCACTCCGATCGTCGGTGATGGGTGAGGGGAGGGGAGGGGCTCAGACCCCGCCTCCTGCGGAGGCTGAGGATCAGCCCTTGACCGAGCCGGCGGTCAGGCCGCCGACGATGTAGCGCTGCAGCGAGAGGAACAGCGCCAGAACGGGGAGGGCGGCCAGGACGACGCCGGCGGCGAACAGCCCCCAGCGCGACGTCAGTTGATTCGACACCCACTGGTACATCCCGACAGACAACGTCCAGTTGTCCTCCGAGACGAGGATGATCTTGGCGAGGATGAAGTCGCCGAAGGCGGAGATGAAGGCGAGCAGGCCGACGACGGCGAGGATCGGCGCCACCAGCGGCATGATCAACCGCCAGAAGATCTGGGCGTGCGAGGCACCGTCCATCTTGGCCGACTCGTCGATCTCCATGGGGATGGTGTTGAAGAACCCGTACATGAGGAAGGTGTTGGCGCCCAGCGCGCCGCCGAGGTACACGCTGATCAGCGCGAGCTTCGAATTGATGCCCAGCGCCGGCACCACCTCGCCGAGGCCCAGCAGGAGCAGGAACACGGCGACGAAGGCGATGGTCTGGGGAAACATCTGCACGATCAGCAGGGCCGTCAGCGAGAAGCGGCGACCCTTGAACCGGAAGCGCGAGAACGCGTAGGCGGCCGCCGCGCCCATGAACACCGCGCCCAGAGCCGACGAGCCGGCGACGATGAGCGTGTTGAGGAACCACGTCCAGTACATGGTCTCGCCCAGCGCGGCGAAGTTGGACGGGGAGAAGGCACTGAACATGGCGCTGCTGCGGGCCAGCGAACCGCGCGGGTTGAACGACGCCGACAGCACGTAGAGCAGCGGGAACACGGCGTAGATGATGAGCACCACGGCCAGGGGGTACTTCCAGCCCACTTCGGCCACCCAGAGCTTGCGGCGCGCCTGGCGGCGGCCCTCACTGTTGCGCTCGTCGACGAAGGGCTGGGACATCACTGGAACTCCTCCAACTTGCGGGTCTGGCGGAACGCCAGCGCGGAGATGGCGCCGATCACGATGAACACGACGATGGACAGGGCGCTCGCCAGGCCGTAGTCGGCCACGCCACCCGAGACTCCGGAGATCTTGTAGATCGCGGAGATCAGGATGTCGGTGCCGCCCAGGCGGGCCTGGTTGCCCGGGAAGGCCGGCCCGCCCTCGGTGAGCATGTAGATGATGGTGAAGTTGTTGAAGCTGAACGCGAAGGACGCGATGGCCAGCGGCGCCGTCGACACCAGCAGCAGCGGCAGCGTGATGGCCGTGAATCGCCGCCACCTGCTAGCGCCGTCGATGGTCGCGGCTTCCAAAGTGTCGGCGGGCAGCGCCTGCAGGGCCCCGGTGCAGACGAGGAACCAGTAGGGGTAGCTGAGCCACACGTTGACGAAGATCACGGCCAGCCGTGCCAGCAGCGGATCCGACAGCCACCCGATGGAAGAGCCGAAGAAGAACAACTCGTTGACGACGCCGAACTCGGCGTTGAGCATGCCGCGCCACAGCAGCGCAGACATGAAGGGCCGGGAACGCGTACGGGAGGATCAGGAGAGTGCGGATCAGCTTGCGGGCGCGCAGCCGCTCGTCGTTGTAGAGGAGCGCGAACGCCAGCCCGACGGCGAAGCTCACCACCACCGAGGCGATGGCGAAGACGAACGTCCAGATCATCACCTGGAACAGGGGTGCCGCCAGCGTGGGGTCCGTGACCGCCCGCACGAAGTTGTCGAACCCGACGTTGACGTACCAGCCGGCCGGAAGGCTGGAGCCGTCGTCGCCCACGAAGCGGCCGCGGTCGTCGGGGCTGTAGACCACGCCGGTGTCGGTGTTGGTGAGCGTGCCCGCATCGGCGTCCCACCGCATGGACGACGAGTAGATGGTGCCCTTCGACCCCTCGCGGGTGCGGATCGAGCCCTCTGTGGCGTCGTCGGAGACGGGCACGCGCAGGGAGGTGACCACCCCCTGCAGCGCAGTGTCGGTGAGCAGTTGCGCCCGCGGGACGACGTCCCAACCGGGCACCAAGGCGGGCGTGCCGCCGTCGGCCGTTTCGGCGCCGTCGACCACACTCAACGGCTCGGTTTCCGTGCCCACTTTGACCTCGTCGCCATCGGTGATGGCGAAGCCCACCTGCTCGCCCTGGCGGACCACCGCGAGCGGGTAGGTGGGGGAGTCCGGCAGGCGCTTCTCGGCCTGGATGAGCGCGGCGTCGACGGCCTGCTGCATCGAGCCCGCGTGACCGGTGCCGTAGTTGGTGAACGCGACATAGCCCGTGTAGGCCAGCGTGAACACCTGGAAGATGAGGAGGAACACCAGGCCGGGCAACAGGTACTTCAGCGGCAAGGCCCGCTTGGAGAAGTACACCCAGTCCGCGAACAGCAGCAGCACCACGGAGGCGCCGAGGATCACCCAGGACTCCACCTGCCACGCGCTGAGGATCACAGAGATCCCGAAGGCGTTGACCACGCCCATGAGCAGGAGCTTGACCACGAAGCCGCCGCCCAGCCCTCGCCACGCCCTGGCGTGGGGTTCGGAGCGGGGTGGGGCGGGGTCGGTGAGTTGTTGGTCTTCGGTGACCGTCATCAGTGTTCCTCACGTTGGGGAGAGTCGAGGGGGGCGGCCCGCGGGAGGCCCGCCCCCCTCGACGGTGGACGGCTACTTGTCGAGCTCTGCCTGCAGGTTGGTGATCATCGTGTTCCAGGTGGCCACGGGCTCGGCCCCGGCGATGATCTGGGCCTCGGCCGCGTTCCAGAAGTCCCACACGGCGCCCATCTCGGGGATGTTCGGCATGGGCACGCCGTTCTGCGAGGACTCGAGGAAGCCAGCGATGATCGGGTCCGACTTGACCTCCTCGCCGATGGCCGTGAGGGCGGGGAGCCGCGGGTCGGCGTCGTAGAGCGCCTGCTGGCCCTCTTCGGTGCCGAGGTAGTTGACCAGGAAGTCCTGCGCCAGCAGCGGATTAGCGCTCTGCGAGCTCAGGTAGAAGCCCTGGACGCCGACGAACGGCCCGGCCGGCTCACCACCCGCGGACGGGATGGGGCTGACCTTCAGGTTGACGCCCTCGAAGGCCGGGATGGCCCAGGGGCCCTGGATGGTGAACGCGGCCTTGCCTGAGGAGAAGAGTTCGTTGTTGATGTCGTAGTCGACGGTGGTGCTGAGGTAGCCCTTGCCCTTCATGCCGTTGTCGTAGAGCCACTGCGCGAAGGCCTCACCCTTCTCGCCGCCCATGCCCACCTCGGAGGTGTAGGAGCCGCTCTCGTCCTGGACGAACACGGGCGCACCGAAGGAGGTCTGGAAGCCGTACATTGTGTAGCCGTCGCCGGTCTCGCCGCCGGTGTTGATGACGAACGGGCGCTCGGCGCCGGACGCCTCGCCCATCTCGATCATCTCGTCCCAGGTTGCGGGGGCGGTGTCGCCGACGAGGTCGACGTTCTGGATCAGGGCGACCGTCTCCAGTGAGTAGGGCAGCGCGTAGAGCTGGCCGTCGTAGGTCATGGCCTCGAGCGCCACGGGCTCGAACTGCGAGGCCATGTCGCCCACGTCGACGGTGTCGACGACGCCGGCGGTCACGAGCGCGCCCAGCCAGTCGTGAGCTCCGACCGTGATGTCGGGGCCCTCGCCGGTGGGGACCTGGGCGATGAAGTCGTTGCGCAGGTCCTCGAAGTTCTTCTGTACGACGGTGACGGTGGCGCCGGTGGCCTCCTCGAAGAGTTCGGCCTGGCTCTTGATGGCCTCCTCGCGCTCGGCGTCGGTCCAGATCACCAGGGTGGCGCCGTCGCCCGAGGGGGCGCTCGACTCGGGGGCGGCGCTGGTGGCCGCGGTCTCGCTGGTGGCCGGGGACGCGGTGGGGGTGGTGCCGCCCCCGCCGCTGCAGCCGGCGATGAGGGCCGCGGTGCTCAGAGCGAGCGCGGCCTTGGCGAATGTGCGCATGGTGTGGTCCTTCCTTCGGTGGTGTCAGTGCTCCGGTGTGGAGCGGGTGGTGTCCTCGGAGCGGACGACGGCGACTGCGCCGCCTTCGAGACGAAGGGTCCCGTCCGTGTGGTGTCCGGTGACGAGGTCCGTGCCGGGGAGCGGAAGCTCCGCGGCGTGGTCGTTGTGGTTGATGGCGACGGTGAAGGTGGCGCCCGCACCGTGACGGGTGACCACCTCCACGCCGTCGGGGAGGGCGGTGGGGGCCAGGCCGGCGTCGCTGTAGACGCGGCCCATCACGGCCTGGAGCGACGGCGCGTCGAGGCAGGTGCTGAGGTACCAGGCGGTGCCCGCGCCGTGCCGGTGCCGGGTGATCGCAGGCTTGCCCGCCGCGGGGCCGTCGACGTAGGTGGCCACCGCCTCCGCGCTCGTGAGGACGAGGTCCTCGGCCCACACGTCGGCGCGGAGCCGGCCATCGGGCCCGTCGAGCGTGAGCGAGTCGCCGTCGCGCAGGGGCAGGAACTCCTCCACCCAGACGCCCAGCGCCGGCTCGAGCGGCCTGAGGAATCCGCCGCGGTGGACGGCATCGTGCTCGTCGACGACGGCCGAGAAGCAGGACACCACGAGGGTGCCGCCCTGCTCGACGTAGCGGATGAGGGCGGTGGCGTCGTCGGCCCGCAGAAGATACTGCGCGGGGACCACGACGAGGCGGTAGCGCGTGAGGTCGTGGGAGGGCAGCGCGAAGTCCACCGTGATGCGGTCACGCCACAACCGCTCGTAGTAGGCGCGCACCTGCTTGCGGTGGTCCAGGCCCTCCGAGGGGCGCCATTCGAGGTCCTGCGCCCAGAAGGACTCGAAGTCCCACAGCACGGCCACCTCGGCCTCGACGCGGGAGCCCCGGATGTCGGCGATGTCTCTGAGTGTGGCGCCCAGCTCCACCACCTCGCGGAACACCCGCGATTCGGTGCCGGCATGGGGGAGCATCGCCGAGTGGAACTTCTCCTGGCCGTACCGCGCTGCCCTCCACTGGAAGAACAGCACCGCGTCGGCTCCTCGAGCGACGTGGGCCAGCGAGTTGCGGGCCATCTGGCCGGGCCGCTTGGCCACGTTGCGCGGCTGCCAGTTGACGGCCGACGTGGAGTGCTCCATCAGGATCCACGGCCTGCCGCCGGCGACCGAGCGGGTGAGATCGGCGGCCATCGCCAGCCCGATCTCGGCCTCGGGGTCCGCCGCGGTGAGGTAGTGGTCGTCGGAGACCACGTCGACTATCTTGGCCCACTCCCAGAGGTCGGTTCCCCAGTGCTGGTTGGCCATGAAGTTGGTGGTGATCGGCTGGGTGGCGTGGCGTCGGATGGCGTCGCGTTCCACCGCGAAGCACTCGCGCATCTGATTGTCGGTGAAGCGGGCGAAGTCCAGCCGCATCGTCGGGTTCACCACCGACGGCGCCGCGGCCGGAGCCCCGATGTGGTCCCAGGAGTGGTACGTCTGCCCCCAGACGGCGGTGCCCCAGGCGTCGTTGAGCGCATCAAGTGAGCCGTAGCGAGTCCGGAGCCATTCCCGCCACGCCTGCACGGAGGTGGGGGAGTAGTCCTCGCCCACCGGGGTGCCGTACTCGTTGTGGATGTGCCACAGCACGACGGCGGGGTGCTCGGCGTAGCGCTCGGCGAGCGCGCCGGCGATCCGGGCTGCCGCGTCGCGGTAGGCGGTCGACGACGGGGCGGCCATACCTCGCGAGCCGAACCCCATGACGGTGCCGTCGCGGGTGATCACCCGGGCCTCGGGATGATCGGCGAAGAACCAGGCGGGCGGTGACGCGGTGGGCGTGCCGAGGTCCACCGCGATGCCGTTGGCGTGGAGGAGGTCGAGGAGCTCGTCGAGCCAGCCGAAGTCGAACGTGCCGGATGCGGGCTCAAGCTTGGCCCACGAGAAGATGCCGACGCTGACCAGGGTGACCCCGGCGCGGCGCATGAGCGTCACGTCCTCTTCCCATACGGGGCGGGGCCACTGCTCGGGGTTGTAGTCGCCGCCATAGGCGATGCCGGCGATGGCCGGCCAAGGGGTGGTCACGTGCGTCGACACCTCGTCGTATCTCGGTTCCGGCTGGCCTCTGCCAACCTGTAAGCGCTTACAGTCTTGGCCACGCGGGCGTCGAAAAGCAAGCGAGGTCACGATTTCGTTATCAAACTGTAACCGCTTACAGTTGTGCGGCCGGCGTGGGACGGCCGTGCCGAACGGCGCTACAGTTCGATCCGTGGAGACCGTGGAACCCAGGGGCAGGCCAACGATCAACGACGTCGCGGTGGCCGCCGGCGTGTCCAGCGCCACGGTGTCGCGGGTGCTCAACGGCGGCCGCTGGGTGTCGCCGAAGGCGCGGGACGCCGTCGAGGGTGCCGTCCGGGCCACCGGTTACACGGCCAACCAGTCCGCACGGAACCTGGCCACCGGCCGGGCCAATTCGCTGGCCTTCCTCCTGGCGGAGGACACCTCGCTGCTCTTTTTAGACCCCACGTTCTCCAACCTGCTGCGCGGCGCGTCCCAGGCTCTGGCCAGACGGTCCATGACCCTGGTGCTGCTGGTGGCCGGGTCCGAGCCGGAGCGTGAGAACGCCCGCCGCTACCTCGCGTCGGGGCACGTCGACGGCGTCATGCTCATATCGTCGCACCAGTCGGACAGGCTCATCGAGTCTCTCGCCCGCGAGGGCGTGCCCACGGTGGTCTGCGGGGTGCCGCTGGGCCATGCCGACGATGTGGCCTGGGTGGCGGTGGACGAGGCCGGCTCCGCACGAGAGATGGTGCGCCATCTTCGGGCCCGGGGTCATCGCCGGATCGCCATGATCGCCGGGCCCCAGGACACCTCCGGGGGTCGGTTCCGGCTGGACGGCTTCCGCGCGGAGATGGGTCCGGACCTGCATGAGGATCTCATCGACTACGGCGACTGGGGCCTGCGTTCCGGGTTTGCGGCCATGGCGCGGATCATCGCGCGGGGGGCGCCTTTCGACGCTGTGTTCGCCGCCTCGGACGCCATGGCCGCCGGCGCCATCCGCGCGCTGCGGCAGGCAGGCTTGAGGATGCCCGACGACGTGGCTGTGGCCGGGTTCGACGATTCGGGCCTGGCGGAGGAACTGGACCCCCCGCTGACCACCATGCGCCAGCCATGGGGTGAGCTCAGCGAGCAGATGGTGACGCTGCTGCTGGAGCAGGCCCGAGGTGATGCGCCACGCCAGGTCACCCTCCCGACGACGCTCATCGTTCGCGAGAGCGCCTGACACCGCTGATCCGGTCTGTTCCTGGTCTCGGCTGGGTGGTTTGAGCCGGATCTGGATCTCGTCGTCGGTGGCAGCGGTAACAAGGGGCCGACGGGGGTTTGAGACCGACGCCAGGCTCGTCGCCCCTGCCGAGTGCCGTGTCCGGCTCATTGCCCGTCACCGAAGGCCGTGTCCGGCTCAAGCCACGTAACCACCCGTCGGCGTTCCTACGCCGAGGTGGAGTCCAGGACTCGCAACAGCGGGGCGTAGTGGTTGTCCACGGCAACCCGGTACGCGTCCAGGTCCCTTGCCTTCGCTGCGTCGAGTATCTCCCGGTGTGCGACGACCGTGTCGGCGATGTCTCGGGGCGTCGGCACACCGAGCCGCGGCGCCAGCAGGGTGTGCACGTCCCAGAATGCGGCCACCAGCTGGGCGTAGAGCTCGTTGCTGAGGATCGACGCCAGGGTGAGGTGGAACTCGCGATCCTCAGTGGCGAACGCCTCGTTACGCTCACTGTGTGCGGCCATCGCGTCGCACAGATCGCTCAGTGCTGCCGCCGCCGCATCGTCGAGGTGCTCAACCACGGCGGGCGCCAGCGCATGGTCGAGCCCGCTGCGCACCTCGACGATCTGGCGCAGGGACTCGAAATCGTGCCCCGGGAGCACCACGCCCTTGAAGGCCAGGCCGTCGACGAGCGGGCGCAGCGACATCTGCCCGACGAAGGTCCCCGTGCCGTGCCGGACCTCGAGGATGTCCAGCGCGACGAGCGTGCGCACGGCCTCGCGCAGGTTGCCCCGCGAGACGTCGAGCAGGTCCACGAGTTGCGCCTCGGTGGGGAGCGGGTCGCCCGGTAGTAGCCGCTCCGTGAGGATGAGCTCCTTCACGGCATTGATGGTCTGCCGGAGGCGCTGGGGTTCGGATCTCGCCATATGTGTCAACACCCTCTGGTGAAAAAACGCTCATGTCTATGAGCGAAGTGGGAGCGCCCTTCGATCCCATGCGCTAGTCTAGCGGACGTCAGACATCGGATGTCCGATCACCAAGGAGTTCAATGATGAATCAGGTTCCCGTCACATCGCGCTGGAGTCTTCTCAAGCTCGCCGGCAGCCTGGGCGCCGCCGCGACCCTCGCGGCCAGCCTGGCGGCCTGCGGGGCGCCGAGCGAATCGTCCACCAGCCCGACGGCCGCCCCCAGCACGGGCGACGCTTCGAGCGCGCCCGCCTCGTCGGCCGCCGACGCCGGGACCATCACCGCCGGCATCTCCTACGAGCTCGGCACCAACGGCTACGACCCCATGACCACGACGGCCGCCCTCACGGTGGCGGCGAACTGGCACACCATGGAGGGCCTCACCGAGATCCACCCCGCCACCCGCGAGGTGTACGCCGCGCTCGGCGCGGACCTGCCCACGCAGGTCGACGACACCACCTGGGAGGTCACCCTCCGCGACGGTGCCGTCTTCACCGACGGCACCCCGGTCACCACCGAGGACGTGGTCTTCTCCTTCGAGCGCGTGCTCGATCCGGCCAACACCTCGCTGTACGCCAACTTCCTCGGCTTCATGGAGGGCGTCACGGCCAAGGACGACACCACCGTCACCTTCACCACCAAGTACCCCTTCTCGCTCGTGCCCGCACGTCTCTCGGTGGTCAAGGTGGTCCCGAAGGCCGCCGTCGAGGCCGACAAGGCGGCGTTCGATCTCAACCCGATCGGCACCGGCGCCTACCGGATGACCGACAACGGCGCCAGCTCGCAGCAGGTCGTGTTCGAGCGCAACGACGCCTACACCGGCCCCTACCCGGCCCGCGCCGCCTCGATGGTGTGGCAGATCCTGCCCGATGCGGCGACCCGCACCAACGCGATCTCGTCGGGCACCGTCCAGGCGATCGACTCCGTGCCCGCCGCGGACCTCGCCACGCTCGCGCAGAGCAAGTCGGTCGCCGCCCAGCAGGGCTTCGGTCTGGTGTTCATCATGTTCAACATGGGGCTGGCCCCGATGGACGACGTCAAGAACCGTCAGGGTGTCATGTACGCGCTCGACTACGACCGCATGACCAAGGTGGGCATGGCCGACCTCGCCACGCCGTCCACCTCGTTCCTGCAGAAGGAGCACGCCTCCTATCAGGAGGCCTCGACCGTCTACGCCCTCGACGTCGAGAAGGCCAAGGCCCTCTTCGCCGAGACCGGCCTGACCTCGGTGCGCCTGCTCGCCTCGAACCACGACTTCTTCGGAGCCGTGCGGCCGATCATCAAGGAGTCCCTGGAGGCTGCCGGTCTCACCGTCAGCTACGAGGAGAAGCAGTCGTCCGACGTGTACGGCACGATCGACAGCGACCCGAACGCCTTCGACATCGTGGTGGCGCCAGGCGATCCGTCGGTCTTCGGTGACGACGCCGACCTCCTGCTGCGTTGGTGGTACAGCGGCGACGTCTGGACCGACAAGCGCATGCACTGGAAGGGCCAGGAGTCGCACACGAAGATGCAGGAGCTGCTCGACCAGGCTGTTGCGGCTTCCGGTGACGACCAGCAGGCTCTCTGGGGTCAGGCGTTCGACCTTGCCTCCGAGACCCTGCCGATGTATCCGCTGTTCCACCGCAAGACGCCCACGGCGTTCGACGCGGAGACGCTGGTCGACTTCCAGCCCATCGCGGTGACGGGCCTTTCGTTCGTGGGCGTCGGCAGCACCGCCTAGTTGCTCCCTGGTGAGGGGGTCGGCCCGGAGCCCGGCCGGCCCCCTCACTCGTCCCCCGAGCGGTTGCCACCCCCACTGAAGAGCAGGAACTGACGACGCCGTGTCCAACTTCATCCGTCTATTGCTACGTCGAGTGCTGGCGATGCCCATCATGGTCTTGGGTGCCACCCTCCTGGTGTTCCTCGTGATGTCCCTGTCGACCGCCGACCCGGCGCGTCTGGCGCTCGGCGAGTCGGCCTCCGCGGAGGCCCTCGAGAACTACCGGGAACGGTTCCGCCTCAACGACCCGCTCCTCGTCAAGTACGTGCGCTACCTCGGTGGTCTCGTCCAGGGTGACCTCGGGGAGTCGTTCACCGGTGTCCCGATCGGCGAGATGGTGGCCAGGTCGTTCCCCATCACCCTCCAACTGACGTTCATCGGCCTCTTCCTCGGCGTCGTCATCGCGCTCGTGCTGGGCATCATCGCCGCGCTGTTCCGCGACAAGTGGCCGGATCAGGCGATCCGCTTCATCTCCATCGCCTCGCTGGCCACCCCATCGTTCTGGCTGGCGCTGCTGTTCATCCAGTGGTTCGGCAACATCCCGGGGGGCGCCGGCTACTTCCCGGCAGTGATCACCGACTGGACCCACTTCACCGAGGATCCGGCCGGTTACATCAACCAGGTCACCCTCCCCGCCGTCGGCATGGCCATTCCGCTGTCGGGATCGCTCACCCGCGTGGTGCGCACCGCCATGGTGGAGGAGCTCGACCGCGACTACGTGCGCACCGCCATCGGTGCGGGCATCCCCAAGCACATCGTCGTGGGCCGGAACGTGCTGCGCAATGCGCTCATCACCCCGCTCACCGTGCTGGGCCTCCGCGTCGGCTACATGATGGGCGGCGCCGTCGTCATCGAGATGATCTTCAACATCCAAGGCATGGGCAACCTCATCTTCCAGGGCATCATGCGCAACGACGTCAACATCGTGCAGGGCGTGACGATCACGATCGCGCTTGCCTTCATCATCATCAACCTGGTGGTCGACCTCCTCTACGTGCTGGTCAACCCCCGGATCAGGAGCATCTGATGCTGTCGCCTGAGTCCAGAGAGAAGCTCCAGCAGCCGGGACTGCGGTTCGAGGGCATCCGGGCACTGCCCGTCGGCTCCAGGATCGCGCTCGTCGTGCTGACGCTGCTCGCGCTGGCCGCCGTCTTCGCGCCGCTCGTCGCCCCCTTCGGCCCCGGCGCATCCGGCCTCGTGCCCGAGGCGAAGATCGTCTACTCGGAAGTGACCATCGAGGGCGTGGGCACCCAGCTGATCCCCGACACCGCGATCCCGCCGGACGGTGAGTTCCTCTTCGGCACCGACGACCGCGGCCGCGACATCTTCTCCCGGGTCCTGTACGGCGCCCGGGTCTCGCTGCTGGTCGGCCTGGCCGCCACCGGGCTGGCGCTCGTCGTCGCCGCGGTGCTCGGATCGATCGCAGGCACTGCGCGCAAGGTCGTGTCCGAGGTGCTGATGCGCACGCTCGACATCGTGATGAGCTTCCCAGGCATCGCGCTGGCCGCCGTCATGGTGACCGCGCTGTCCTCGCGCCTCCCGATGCTGCCCGTGGTCGTCATCTCGATCGCCTTCCTCTACGTGCCGCAGCTCACCCGCGTGGTCCGGGCCAACGTCCTCGCCCAGTTCGGCGAGGACTACGTGGCCGCGTCCAAGGTGATGGGCGCGCGGACCTGGTGGATCCTGTTCAAGCACGTCGCCCGCAACTGCCTGGCCCCCATCCTCGTCTTCGCGACGGTGCTCGTGGCCGACGCCATCGTGTTCGAGGCGTCGCTGTCCTTCATCGGCACCGGCATCAGCTCGGTCAACGCCCCCACCTGGGGCAACATGCTCTCCGAAGGCAAGGCGCTGCTGCTGTCGGGCCACTGGTGGGGCACGTTCTTCCCCGGCCTGTTCATCCTCATCACGACGCTCAGCCTCAACATCCTGTCCGAGGGCCTCACGGACTCGTTCGCGTCCCCGCGCATCAAGACCCGCGTCAACGTGCAGTCCGATGAGGACAAGCTCAAGGGCGAGGTCGGCGCCGCCGGCATCGCAGCCTCGCACCTCTCGCAGGTCGAGTCCCTCAAGGCCCGGCTGAATGCGCTCAAGGTGGCGGAGGCAGCCCGCAGCGACCGGCTCGTGCTCGTCAACCCCCACGCGCAGCCGCTGCTAGAGGTCGAGCACCTCTCGATCTCGTTCCCGGGCGCGCACGGTGCCGTCAAGATCGTCGACGACGTGAGCTTCACCGTCCGCGAGGGCGAGACGATGGGGTTGGTGGGCGAGTCGGGCTGCGGCAAGTCGATCACGTCCATGGCGATCATGGGTCTACTGCCCGAGACCGCCAGGATCGAGGGGTCGGTCAGGTTCGACGGCCGCGAGCTGCTGACACTGGGCCCGAGGGACCGCAACGCACTGCGCGGCCATGAGATGAGCATGATCTACCAGGATGCGCTGAGCTCGCTCAACCCGTCGATGCTCATCCGTGCCCAGATGAGGCAGCTCACCAGGCGGGGCGGACGGCGCACGGCCGAGGAGCTGCTCGAGCTCGTCGGCCTCGACCCGGCGCGCACGCTCAAGTCCTACCCGCACGAGCTCTCGGGAGGTCAACGCCAGCGCGTGCTGATCGCCATGGCGCTCACCCGCAACCCGCGCCTGGTGATCGCCGACGAGCCCACGACGGCCCTCGACGTGACCGTGCAGGCGCAGGTGGTGGATCTGCTCAACGAGCTGCGCGAGAAGCTCGGTTTCGCCATGGTGTTCGTGTCGCACGACCTGGCCCTGGTGGCCGAGGTGGCTCACCGGATCACGGTCATGTACGCGGGGCAGGTCGTGGAGCAGGCGGCGACCACTGAGCTGCTCACCAACCCGACCCACGAATACACCCGCGGCCTGTTGGGGGCGGTGCTGTCCATCGAGTCCGGCACCGGTCGCCTGCACCAGGTGCCGGGCGTGGTGCCCAGCCCCCGCGAGTTCGTCGGCGGCGACCGGTTCGCTCCTCGCTCCTCGCACCCGCAGGCGGGACTCACCGAGAAGCCGACGCTCCGCCCCCTGCCCGGGACCGAGGACCACCTGTACGCCAGCACCGGCGAGCTCGAGGCTCTGCTGGAGAAGGAGGGCGCGCGATGAGCACCCCCGTCATCGACCTGCGCGACGTGCACGTCGTCCACAAGTCGCGCACCGGCAAGCTGTTCCGCCCTGACCGCGTGCACGCCGTCAACGGGGTGGACATCTCGGTCAGCAAGGGGGAGACCCTCGGCCTGGTGGGCGAGTCGGGCTGCGGCAAGTCCACGCTCGCCCGCGTCATGGTGGGCCTGCAACCCGTCACCTCCGGCGAGGTGTACTTCAAGGGCGAGCGCATGAAGCTCGACGGGGCCGGCAGGAAGAAGCTGGGGCGCGCCGTTTCGGTCGTATTCCAGGACCCGGCCACCGCGCTCAATCCACGCATGATCGTGCGCGACACGCTGCTCGACCCCTTCACGGTGCACGGCGTCCTGGAGCCATCCGAACGGGAGAATCGCGTCAAGGAGTTGCTCGACCTCGTGGGCCTGCCGCAGTCGGCGCTCGACGTGCTGCCCCGCCAGATCTCCGGCGGTCAGCGGCAGCGCGTAGCCATCGCCCGCGCCCTGGCGCTGGACCCCGACGTGATCATCGCCGACGAGCCGACCTCGGCCCTCGACGTGTCGGTGCGCGCGCAGGTGCTCAACCTGCTCAGCGACCTGAAGGATCAGTTGGGCCTCGGACTGGTGTTCATCAGCCACGACATCAACACCGTGCGCTACATCTCCGACCGGATGGCGGTGATGTTGGGCGGCCGGATTGTCGAGACGGGTCCGGCGGATCAGCTGTTCGCCAACCCGCAGCACGAGTACACGCGGACCCTCCTCAGCGCCGTCCCCTCCCTCCTCTGACCGACCCCGCGGGCCGAGCTCCCGCTCCCGTCGGTAGAGCCGGTCGCCGCGCAGCGCGCGACCGCGTCGCCCCCCGTATCCGATCTCAATCGATTCCCAAGGAGCCCCTCCCATGCACACCTTCACCGGAACCATCCCCCCGGTCATCACCCCCTTCACCCCCGGGGGCGAGCTCGATCTCCCCTCCCTGGACCGCGTCGTCGACCACCTCATCGACGGTGGCATGAACGGCCTGTTCATCCTCGGCTCCTCCGGCCAGGTGGCCTACCTCACCGACGACGAGCGCGACACAGTGACCCGCCGCGTCGTCGAGCGGGCCGCCGGGCGCGTGCCGGTGCTCGTCGGCACCCCTGACCTCACTGCGCGGCGCGTCGCGGAGCAGGCCCGACGGGCGGAGTCGCTGGGCGCCGACGCCGTCGTCGTGACCGCCCCGCTGTACGCGATCAACGACGTGGCCGAGACCGAGCGACACTTCCGCATGGTGGCCGACGCCGTCACGGTGCCGGTGTTCGCCTACAACGTGCCGGTGCGCGTGCACAGCTACCTGGGCGTGGACCTGTTGGTTCGCCTCGGCCGCGACGGTGTCATCGCCGGTGTGAAGGACTCTTCCGGCGACGACGTCGGCTTCCGCCGGCTCGTCTCCGCCAACGCCGCGGCCGGGCACCCACTGGTGCTGTTGACCGGCCACGAGGTGATGTGCGACGGCATGTACCTGCTCGGCGCCGACGGCGCGGTGCCCGGCCTGGCCAACGTCGACCCCGCCGGCTACGCCCGGATGTGGCGGGCCGCCCAGGCCGGCGACTGGCTGGCCGCGCGCGACGAGCAGGCCCGGATCGCCCGGCTCTTCGACATCGCGTTCGTGCCGCAGGGTCGCTCCGGCGATGCCGGTGGCATCGGCGCGTTCAAGACGGCCCTGGCGCTGCTCGGTGTCATCGACTCCGCCGCGATGCCCGCGCCGCTCGAGGGGCTGACCGACGGCGACACGGCCGCCATCCGCGACATCCTCGTCGAGGTGGGACTCCTGCAGTGAGGGCCGTGGGCGTCGACCTCGGCGGCACCAAGATCGCGGTGGCCGTCGTGGCGCCGGACGGGGCGATGGGTGAGGTGTCGATCACGCCCACGCCCGCGCTCGCGGGCGGCGAGGCAGTGCTCGACGCCGTCGCCGCCCTTGTCGCAAGCGCGACCGCCGGGATCGACGACGTGGCCGGCGTGGGCGTCGGCACGGCGGGCGTCGTTGATGCGACGGCGGGGCGGATCATCTCGGCCACCGACACGTTCGCCCACTGGGTGGGCACCGATGTCGCGGCCGGGCTGCGCGCCCGGCTCGGCTGGGACGCGACACGGCCGGTCGAGGTGCGCAACGACGTCGACGCGCACGCGCTCGGCGAGGCCTGGCTGGGGGCGGGGCGGGGCCGCTCGTCGATGCTGATGGTGGCGGTGGGCACCGGGGTGGGTGGCGCCGTCGTCCTGGACGGGAGCTTGTGGACCGGGGCGCACCACGTGGCCGGCGAGATGGGGCACGTTCCCACGCCCGGCGCCGAGGGTCTGCGCTGCCCGTGCGGGGTTGAGGGGCACCTGGAGGCGGTCGCGGCGGGGCCGTCGATCGAGCGGGCCTTCGCGCTGGCCTCTGGCGAGAGGTTGTCCGGGGCCGGGATCATGGCGTTGGCCGCCGCGGGCGTGGAGCCGGCTCGTCGGGTGGTGGCTGAGGCCGCCGTCGCGCTGGGCAGGGCTCTCGCGGGGATCGTGACGGTGCTGGACCCGGAATGCGTGGTGGTCGGTGGGGGAGTGGCCCGCGCCGGCGACGAGTGGTGGGGGCCGCTGAGGGACGCGTGTCGCGGCGAGGTGGTACCGGTTCTGAAGGACCTGCCGCTCCTGCGGGCCGCGCTCGGACCCGAGGCCGCGATCCTCGGGGCGGCGCGGACGGTGTTCGACGCCGTCGGCGCCAGAGTGAGTTGAGAGGAATGGCAATGAGTGTAGTGATCGAGGCGATTCACGGGCGGCTGGTGGTGTCCTGCCAGGCGTACCCGGGGGAGCCGATGCTGGACCCGCGGACGATGAGTCAGGTGGCGCAGTCGGCGGTGATCGGCGGCGCGGCCGCCATCCGGGCGAAGGGCCTGGAGGACCTGCGAGCGATCCGCGCCGTCGTCGACGTGCCGATCATCGGGCTCGTGAAGGTGGGTAAGGAGGGCGTGTACATCACCCCGACGTTGGAGGACTGCCTCGCGGTGGCGGAGACAGGCTGCGAGGTGGTGGCGCTCGACGGCACCCGTCGCCCACGCCCGGACGGCCGGACCCTGGCGGACACAGTGGCCGGCCTGAGGGAGCGCTTCCCTGAGGTGCTGGTGATGGCGGACTGCGGATCTGCAGGGGACGCGGTCGCGGCCCAGGAGGCCGGGGCGGACCTGATCGGCACCACGCTGGTGGGCTACTCGGGCGAGCGGCCCAGGACCGCGGGGCCCGACTGGGAGGCGATCGACGAGATGCTCGCGGTGGCCGACCGGCCGCTGATCGTCGAGGGGCGGATCCACACGCCGGCGCACGCCGCGGAGGCGATGCGTCGCGGCGCCTGGTCCGTGGTGGTCGGCACGGCGATCACGCATCCGGCCACGCTGACGACGTGGTTCGTCGACGCTCTGGCGATTCCCGGGGCGTGAGTCGACGACTCCTCCCGGAATGTCGGCGCGATCTGCGTTTGAATACCCTAGGGGGTATCTGTGTATAGTTGGACCTGTCCGTGAGCAACGAACAGGGAAGTGAACAGACGTGTCTCAGCAGGTCCTCGGTGATGTGAAGGTCGCGGCCAGCGGCCCCGCCTACTGGCGGGCGGTCTGGTCCACCCGCCACACCGTCGCCGCCGTTGTGGCCGCTGTCGCTCTCTTCGTGGCGCTGAACTCGGCCAGGGAGACGACGGGCGCCCTCGAGGTGACCGTCCTGGTCCTGGCCGCGCTCTTAGGCGCCGTCACCCTGGCCACCTACGTGCCTCCGGCAGGTGTCGCAGCGCGCGAGCACCTCACCGGGGGCTCGTGCGGCATCATCCCGGCCGCGGCCGTGGTGGTGGCCCCGTTCATGCTCTCCCAGGCGCCGGCCACGCTCGTCGCCCTGGCTGCGCTCCTCGCCTGCTACGGCGTGGCCGCGGCCAAGCGCATCACTGACCACGCGTCGTGCTGATCACCCCTCGAAAGGAAATCCCATGCCCACTCTTGAACTGACCGCCGAGAATTTCGAAGACACCGTTGCAGCGGAGGGCATCACCTTCGTCGACTGGTGGGCCGAATGGTGCGGCCCCTGCCGTGCGTTCGCCCCCGTGTTCGAGAAGGCCGCCCAGACGCACCCCGACGTCCGCTTCGGCAAGGTGGACACCGAGTCCGAGCAGGGCCTCGCCGCCGCCGCGCAGATCCAGGCGATCCCCACCCTGATGGCGTTCCGCGACGGGATCCTGGTGTTCCGCGAGTCCGGCGCACTGCCGGCCAAGGCGCTGCAGGAGGTCATCGACGCCGTCGAGGCCCTGGACATGGACGACGTGCGTCGCCAGCTTGCCGAGGCCACGCAGGACGCCGAGTCGCAGACCGCCTGACGCGTCGTGCCTCGAACCCGCCCGCCGATCACAGGCCGGGCGGGTTTTTGCTGCCCGGATCAGGCAAGCGGCCCCAGCAGAAACTCGCTGAGCCGCTGGTTCGGCAGCGTCGCGTCGCCGTGCTGGGTGCCGAACGCGGAGGTGGCATCGGTGCCGCACAACGGGATGATCCGCTCGGGGCCGCCGGGGTGCTGCGGGATCCAGTCGGTCACGTCGTAGACGAATCCCTCGACGGCGATCCAGCACGACTCGGCCGTGGCGTGATCCGCGAGCACTGCGGCGGGGTAGCCCTCCTCGGGTGCCGATGTGGTGGTGGCGGGGGGCGAGCCGAAGCGCGTGGGGGTGGCGCTGGTCGCGGCCGTCGCGGTGGTGCTCGGCGCCGGGGTGGTGCCGGGGGGCGGTGTCGCGGCGGGGGAGCTCGGTGCCTCCACCGTCGGGGAGGCGGTGGCCGGCGCGGCCACCACGTCTGCCCAGACCGCCGTGGCGCCAGAGTGGCCGGCCAGGACGGTCAGCCCCGTCACGACGGCGGACAGCGCCGCCGCAACCCAGCCGGTCGCTGTGCGGGCCGCCGTCGGCTCGTCCGTGTCGCGCCGCACCCACCAGAGCCATCCGCCGGCGATCACGAGATAGGCCACCGAGGTGAACGCCAGGGCGGTGCCCCACCTCTGATGCGCGGCCGGCAGCCCCACCTGCTCCGCCAGTGCGTTGCCGGCCGGCATCGCCACAACGGCGGAACCCGCCCCCGCGGCGAGGATTGCGAGCAGCGGCAGCGCGAACCTCGGCCTCCAGCGAGGGACCACGACCAGGGCGATCACCCCCAGCGCGGCCAGCGGCAGCAGCACGACGACCGCGTGCACGATGAGCGGATGCAGCGGCAGCCCCAGCACGGTGTCGACCATGCAGTGAGCGTAGTCGGGCGCCTTTGCAGGATGGAACAACGCATGCCCGCGGACCGACGGCGACACCAGCCCGGGTTGGTGCGTGATCGGCCACAGTGGACAATGGGCCCATGAGAAGAGCAGCCGATGAGGGACTCGACGTCCTGGACGACGAGGACGCGCCGAGGCGGAAGCGACGGCGTGGCCCGCTGTTCGTTCTCCTGCTGGTGTGCGTGGGGGTGCTGGTCGCCGCGCTTGCCGTAGGCGGGTACTACGCGGGACGCGGATTTTCGGCCCTGGACTCCATCACCCGCGACCAGCAGCTGACGCCACAGGACTACGAGGGCCGCCCGCAGGCGGCCACGCCCAAGGCGGGCGAGTCGGAGACGGCCGCCCCCATCAACTTCGTCCTCATGGCCAGCGATTCCCGCGACGACATCGAGAACGGCCGCAGCGACTCCCTCATGATCGCGCACGTCACCGGTGACCGGCAGGCGGTCTACCTGATCTCCTTCCCGCGCGACATGTGGGTCGACATTCCCGGCCGCGGGAAGGGCAAGCTCAACTGGGCCTATGCCTTCGGCGGCCCGCAACTGACCGTGCGCACGCTCGAGCAGCTCACCGGGGTCCGGATGGACCACACGGCACTCATCGACTTCGAGGGCTTCGTCAAGCTCACAGATGCCGTCGGCGGCGTCGAGGTCTACAACCCCTGGGCCACCGAGCAGAACCCCGGGGTCCGCTTCGAGGAGGGCCAGATCCACCTCGACGGCGAACGCGCACTCGTCTACGTGCGCGAGCGCTACCCGCTCCCCAACGGCGACCTGGACCGCGCCTACCGGCAGCGGACCGTCGTCAAGGCCATCATCCGCGAGGTCATGACGCCGGCCACGCTCGCCAATCCCGTCACCTTCAGCAATGTCGTCGGCCAGTTGGCCGACACCATGACCGTGGACGACGCGATGACCAACCAGTACGTGACGGATCTCGCGCTGTCGATGCGGCTGACCGGCACCGGTTCCATCGGTATGCTCCAGGCGCCCATCAAGGGCGTCGGCATGGTGGGGGATCAGTCCGTCGTCGTCGTGGACACCGAGGGGTTGTCGCTGCTGTCCCAGGCGCTGGCCGGGGACACGATGGACGAGTACCACGCGGCAAACCTCGACGGCGCCTCGGGCGAGCTCGGCGAGGTCGACCCGAACGAGTGACCCCGCCACCGCAGGTCCGCTGGTGGGCGATGTGGCTCGTGCTGGCGCTGGCCGCGCCCGTCACGTGGCTGGTGTTCCTCGCCGACGGCTGGAGCGTCAACCGGCTGGTGGTGGCCATCTGGTCCACGGCCGGACGGCTGGGCATCCGGGCCACCCCCGAGCAGACCGACGGTCTGCTCAACACCGCGATGCTGCTTCCCTCAGCCCTGCTCGCCGCGCTCTGGCTGCCGCGCGTGCGCTGGTGGGTCTGGGCGGTGGCCGGAGCCACCGCCTCGGTGATGATCGAGGCCGTCCAGTACTGGATGGCCCGGGACGCCAGCGCTCACGACGTCGCGTTCAACAGCCTCGGCGCAACGATCGGCGCCCTCGCGGGCGCGGGGATCAACCGGTGGGTGGCGGGGCGCTCAGACCTCGTCCAGGGCACGGTCGGTGTACTCGGGGAGGAACCAGGCCGCCACCATCGCTATGCTGAACATCACCCCGAACAGCATGAACAGGGCCGGGCGTCCTGCGGTGGAGACGATCCACGGCACCAGTAACGGGGCCAGCATCGCGGCGATCCGCCCGAATGCCGTGGCCGCGCCCGCGCCCGAGGCGCGCATCGCCGTCGGATAGACCTCCGGCGTGATGGCGTACAGCGCGCCCCATGCGCCCAGGTTGAAGAACGACAGGATGCAGCCGGCGGTCAGCGTGATGGCGAAGGCTGCACTGTCTGAGCCGGGGGCTACGGTGGCGGCGACCTGCGGGGCCATCCCGAACGCCAGCGCACCCACCACCGACCCGCCGAGGAAGGTCACGAGCGTGGGGCGCCGCCCCCACACCTCCACCAGCACCGCCGCGAGCGCATACCCGGGGAGCTGCGCCAGCGTCATGTAGAGGGTGAACTCGAACGATTTCACCAGCGTCATGCCCCCCTCGAACAGCAGGGTGGGCAGCCAGATGAAGGCGCCGTAGTAGGCGAAGTTGATACCGAACCAGGTCAGCCACAGCGCGATGGTGCGGCGCTTGAAGCGCGCCCCCCAGAGCTCCCTCTTGTCGACGGTGGACGCCTCGGGCGCGGCGTCGGGGGCCTTGGCATCCGCGGGCACGGAGATGCCGGCGGCCTCCTCGAAGTCCGACACGACCGCCTCGGCCTCCGCGTGCCGGCCCTTGCTCTCCAGGAACCGCACCGACTCGGGCAGGCCGTAGCGCACGATCAGCGAGTACGCCGCGGGAACGGCGCCGAGCGCAAGGGCCCAGCGCCACCCGTTCTCGGTGGGCACGACGAAGAAGCCGATGGCGGCGGCGGCGAGCCAGCCCACCGCCCAGAACGACTCCAGCGCCACCACGACCCGGCCCCGGATGCGGCGCGGCGCGAACTCGCTCACCAGCGTCGACGCGACGGGCAGCTCGGCGCCGAGCCCGAGGCCGACGATGAACCGGAAGATGATGAGCGTCGCCAGGCCGGTCGACAGGGCGGACAGGCCGGTGGCGATGCCGTAGACCAGCAGCGTCAGGGCGAACACCTGCCGGCGGCCGATCCGGTCCGCCAGAAGCCCGCCGAGCGAGGCGCCGAAGGCCATGCCGACGAAGCCCACCGAGCCGAGGAGCGACAGCTCGCCGCCGGTGAGGCCCCATTCCACGGCGAGCGCCGCCATGATGAAGGAGATCAGGCCGATGTCCATGGCGTCGAGCGCCCACCCCACACCGGAACCGATGAGGAGCTTGTTGTGCTTGCCCGTGTAGGGCAGCTCGTCGAGGCGCTGCGTGCGCGTCAGGAGACCAGACATGGCCGCAGTCTAGGCAGCGGCGGACGCGGGCGGGGGTGACTGCCCACATGGGTGTCCCCGACCGCGCGCCCGCGTGGGGCAGAATTGGGGCCATGTCCTCGCTCAGCGGCCTCATCGTCTGCCTTCCCGACGCCTCCGTCGACGACCTCGTCGGCGTGGTGGAGGTGCTGATCCAGGAGGGTTTCGCCACCTTCGCGCTGCCCGCGGCCGGGTCCGCGGTCGCGGATGTGATGTCCATCTTCGGCGCGCGGGCCACGCTGGGCGTCATGCGCGTGACCACGGTGGAGCAACTCGTCGCGGCCATTGGCGCCGGCGCCGCCTTCGTGCTGTGCGACGTGGCCTCGAGGTCGCTTGCCGACGCCGCCTGCGAGCTGGGCGTGCCGTGCTATCTCGGCGCGATGACCCCGACGGAGGTGCGCGCCGTGCTGGACACGTCCGCCACGGGCGCGCTGCTGTACCCGGCGGACGTCATCGGCCACGCCATGGCGCCGCGGCTGGCCGAGCTGGGCCTCGCGGAGCGGGTGCTGCCCCTCGGAGGGCTCGGGGCCTATGCGTCCGGGGAGTGGAACAAGGCCGGTACGCGGGCGGTCTGCGTCGACACCGCGCTGCTCGGCGACGCGGTGACCGGCGGGTCGCTGTCCATGCTGCGCGACAGGTGCCGGTCCTTCCGCGCCGTGGACCAGGCGATGCTGGACCGGGCCTAGTGGTAGTGACCGGGGACTCGCACGGCTCCTCAACCCCGGTTTCTCCTGGGGCCAAACCGAATGGGTGGCCGCCTGAGCTGGGGTCCCATCTGCACAGGCAACCGGACCGCCAGCCACCTCAGGGCACGAGAAGGCAGCCATGAGGGCCCGTTCCTCACTGGATCCAACCGGGAAATCCACAGGCAGCATCACCATCGCCCCACAACGCCACTCTGCTCGACCCACCAGTCATCCGGCGGACGGGGCCAGCCCTTCTTCAGCGTTCTCCTAGAAGGCCAAGCCCACCGGCTCCGGACCGAGGTCGACGTGGCGAGGCTCCGGCACGGCGAAATCGTTGGCCTTGTAAGCCTCGTAGTCGAAATTCTCGCACTCGTCGTAGCCGATCAGGTGGTACTCGTAGAAGCCGTCCCACTCCTCGTAACCGTCGCCGAGGGAGTGCTCGAGGAACGCGTCGGCCATGGCCTGGCCGAGACGGGGGGCTGTCCAAAAGCCGCCCATCGCGAGTGCGTTGCAGTTATTGGCCGTTGCCGCCCGCTTTGCGGCCCGGACACTCTCGGCGACGGCTGCGTGCACGTGCGGGCACTTGCTGGCGGCCACGTGGATGCCCATCCCAGTGCCGCAGAACAGCAGAGCCTTCTCGAACTCCCCCTCTGAGATGCGCGAACCGACGAGGAACCCGACACGGTGATACATGGGAGCGGAGTCCTTGTCCGGTGTCAGGTCCGTCACCTCCCAACCCTTTGCTTCCAAGTGCGACTTGACGTGCTCCTTCAGGTGGAAGCCCGCGAAGTCGGCCCCCATCACGACCTGCTTGTCCTGTGTGGTTCTCATGACGCCGGCGTCTCCTTCCTGATGCGGCGGCGGAAGAGCCTTCGTCCTCCGAAATCACTGGTGGCAATGACCAGCAGCAGCACCCCGCCCCAGATGAGGTCGCGGTAGAAGTTGCTGATCTGTGGGAACAGGTTGAGGCCGGACGACAGCACCTGCAGCGTGATGATCGCCAGGACCACCCCGATCAGCCGACCGCTGCCGCCGTTGGGGTTCACGCCGCCAAGGACGACAATGAGGACCGTCAGCAGTGTGTAGACCACGCCGTAGTCGGCCTTGGCCGAGTTGTAGTTGGCCAGCATCACGAGCCCCGCCAGCGAGGCCATGATCCCGGACAACATGTAGGTGCGCACCAGGAGCGACGTGGTGTTGAGACCGCTGAACTTGGCGTTGGTCGCGTTGGTGCCGAGCATGTAGAGCTTGGTGCCGAACGTGGTGCGCTTCATGATGAAGGCGATGAGCAGCACGGCGACGATGAACACGATGAGCTGCATCGGGACGCCCACCACCTTGCCGGCCATGAAGCTGCTGTAGGCAGGCGGCAACCCACTGATGGGTCGTCCCGCCGTGATGACGATGGCCACGCCGGTGAAAAGCTCCAGGGTCCCGAGTGTGACCAGGATGGCCGGGATCTTGATCTTCGCCACCAGGATCCCGTTGAGGATGCCGGCCAGGGCGCCCAGGACGAGCGACGCCACCATGGCCAGGAGGATCCCGAACAGCACCGTGCTGCCCGTCGCGTCCGGGGGGACCAGCGACAGCATGATCACGGCCGCCACGATGGAGGTCATGTTGGCGATGCCCACGACGGCGAGGTCGATGCCGCCCGTGATCATCGTCAGCATCACGCCGAGGGCCATGAGGCCGAACTCGGGGAACTGGACAGCCATGGAGTTCCAGGTGGCCATGTTGGTGAAGTTCCTCGGGCGTAGGACCAGGAACAACACCAGCAGGGAGATCAGGATCAGCGTCAGGCGGCTGAGGTGCGGGTCGCGGCGGGTGGCGCCCACTATCCGGGTGATGAAGGTGGGGCCCGAGGGCTCCGTCGTTGTGGTCATAGGTCCATCCCCTCTCATGCCGCCACGATCCGGTTGCGCTTACGTCTCTGGTTGAGCTGAACCGCCGAGATGCCCGTGCCCGCGATGATGAGGACACCTAGCGCTACCCTCTGCCAGTAGGTGGGAATGCCGATCAGGATCATCGAGTTCTGGACGATGACGATGAGCAGGGTCCCGAGCATGACGCCGGTGAGCGTGCCGGTGCCACCGGTGATCGCCGTGCCGCCGAGGACGACGGCGGCGATGACCATGATCTCCATCCCTAGCAGGTTGGTGGGGTGCATCTGTCCCATCATCGAGGTCCGGACCAGACCGGCCAGGGCCGCGATCGTGCCAGCCATCACGTAGAGCCAGAACTTGATGCGCCGAACCTTGAATCCGGCGCGGGCGGCCGACGACGCGTCGCCGCCGATGGCGTAGACGCCGCGTCCGAACATCGTGTAGCGCATGACGACGAAGGCGATCGCGACCACCGCCACCAGGAGGAGGAACGACAGTGGCATGCTCGAGGTGAGCCCGGACTGTGGGTTGCGGGCGACGAATAGGGTTGCGCGTCCGAACTCCGCCATGGAGGGCGGCAGTGTGGCGATCTGCACGGAGCCCAACGCGCCCTGCATCACCCCCTTGAACACGTTGGCCGTGCCGAGCGTGATGATCAACGTCGGCACAGCCAGCCGTGCGGCGAAGGACCCGTTGAAGGCGCCGAGCAGGGCGCCGAGCACCACCACCGTGAGGAGGGGCAGCCAGAAGCCGCCGCCGTATCCGTTGTCGACGAGGAGGCGAGTGACCGAATACACCGCCAGCGACGCCAGAGCGGGGAAGGACACGTCGATGCCGCCGGAGACGAGCACCATGTAGGTGCCCACGGCGAACAGCCCGGGGACCACCATGGCGTTGGCCAAGTCTACGAGGTTGTTGGCCGTGAAGAACTGGCCACTTCGGACCTGGATCAGCATCGCCACGGCGAGGATGACCAGGAGGAGGTAGAACTCGTTGGACCGCAGCAACCTGCGGGCGAATTCACTCATGTCGCTCCACCTCCACGGTGATCGAGCCGCCGGTAATCATGTCCGCCAACTCCTGCTCGCTCACGGTCTCGGGGTCAACCTCCACCTGGATGGACCCGTCCCGGAGGATCAAGACCCGGCGGCACGTCTGCACGAGTTCGGGGATGTCGTCGGAGATGACGATGATCCCCATCCCCTCTGCGGCGAGATGGTGAAGGATGCGATGGATCTCCGCTTTGGAGCCGATGTCAACGCCCACCGTCGGGCCGTTGAGGATCAGAATGTCGGGGTTTGTGGCCAGCCACTTGGCCAGCACCACCCTCTGCTGATTGCCGCCCGAGAGTGTGTTGACAGGGTTGTCTGGGTTCTTGGTGGCGATACGGAGTTCTTCGACCCAGCGCCCCACCTCCGTGCGGCGCTTGGTCCGGTCCAGCAGGCCCAAACGCGACGTCATGGCGTCGATCTCGGACACGATGATGTTGTCCGCAATCGAACGTTCCAATGCCAAGCCCTCCGTCAACCGGTCCTCCGGCACATAGCCGATGCCGTGCTCGATGGCTGTGGAGATGCTGTTGATGGTGACCCGCTCGCCCTTGATCACGGCCTCGCCGCTGTCGGCTGGGAACACGCCGAACAGCGAGAGCGCGAGTTCGGTGCGCCCAGACCCGAGGAGGCCAGTGATGCCCAGAACCTCGCCCCGGTGCAGGGTGAAGCTGACGTCGTCGTAGGCGCGGCTTAGCGAGAGGTTCTTCACCTCGAGAATCGGCTCGCCGACCTCCTGGGCCTTCGGGAGGACGAGGTCTTCGACGTCCTTGCCGGTCATGAACAAAGCGAACTTCTTGTGGTCCAGGTCCTCGGGGAGGGTGGTCACCACCAGCTTGCCGTTGCGGATGATGGTGAAGCGCTCGCTGATCTCGAAGACCTCGCCCAGCTTGTGGCTGACGAACAGGATGGCGATCCCGCGCGATTTCAGGTCCAGGATGACCCTGAACAGCGCCTCGACCTCACGGTTGGTGAGGGCGGTGGTGGGCTCGTCCATGATGATGAGCTTGGTGTCGGTCAACAGTGCGCGCGAGATGGCGACCAACTGCTTGTCCGCCACCGACAGATCGCCGACGGTCGCGTCGAGATCGACGGTGAAGTTGATCTTGGCCACCGCCTCCTGTGCAATCCGACGGAACCGGTGCCAGTTCGCGACCTTCCGGTTCTCGGCGAGCTCGCTGTTTAGTGCCAGGTTCTCCATCACCGTGAGATTGGGGAAGATCGAGAAGTCCTGGTAGATGACCTGAACACCGTTGTGTATGGCCTCGATGGGGTTGAGGCGCTCGTAGCTGCGTCCGCCCATGTCGATGGTGCCGCTGTCGGGCGCGTAGACCCCCGAGATGATCTTGATGAGCGTCGACTTACCGCTTCCGTTCTCCCCGGCGAGGCAGTGGATCTCGCCCGCGTGGATGTCGAGGTTGATGTTGTCCAGTGCCTGGACCCCGGCGAATGACTTGCTGAGGTTGCGCACTGAGATGACCGTGTCAGTCGTCATCGTCGTCCTTCGGCTGGTGAGGGGGGCAAGGCGGCTCGCCCTGCCCCCCATGGGAACTAGTCAGAACTGCGGCGTGGCGGCCCGACTGAGTCTGGGTCGCCACGCCCGTTCATCAGAAGCCGAAGTCGTCGACGTTGTCCGCGCTGATGACGATCCAGCCGTCACCCTCGAGGACCTTCTCGCTGCCCTCGGCGAACTTCATTCCCTCGTACCCCTTGACGCCCAGATCCACGCCGTCGGCGATGTCCTCGCCGTCGAGGATCTTCTTGGCGAGCGACGCCATGGCGTAGCCTGCGTCAGCCGGATCCCACAGCGTCAGCGCCGAGACGAGGCCCTTCTCCAGGATCTCTTTGTTGGCGGCGGGCATGCCCGTGCCGGCGGTGAAGACCTTGTCCTTGAGGCCCAGCTCCTCGATGGCGCGTGCGACGCCGGGGGCGTCGAACGACGAGGTGCCCATGATCCCCTTCAGGTCTGGGTACTTCTTCAGGAGCTCCTTGGCCTTCTGGTAGGCGGTCTCGCCGTCGTCCTGGGACTCGACGCGAGGCTCCTCCTCGAGGAGGGTCATGTTCGGGTACGCCTCCTTGGCGCGCGCGACGCCGCCGTCGGCCCACTCGTTGTGCGACGCGTTGGTCACGTGGCCCACCATCGTGGTGTACATGCCCTCTTCGCCCATGGCCTCAGCGAGGTTGTCCATGATGAAGGCGCCGTAATCGGTGTTGTTGAAGGCCTCGATGTCATACATCGTGTTCTCCTGGCTGGCGCCCTCGTGGGTCACTACGACGATGCCGGCGTCCATGGCCTCCTTGAGGACGGGCTCAAGGGCCCCTGGGTCCACAGGGACTACTCCGATGGCATCGACGTCCTGGGCGATCAGGTCACGGATGACCTGGGACTGCATGGTGGCGTCGGTCTCGGCGGGGCCGCGCTGGAACACGTTGAGGCCTGATTCCTCGGCGAACTTCTTCACGCCGGTCTCCATGCGGACGAACCACGGGTTGGTGGAGTCTTTCGGGACGATGGCGATGGTGTAATCGCCGCCACCTGCTGCGGTGCTGTTGGCGGCGTCAGTGGGCTCGGGGGTGGTGGCCGCGTCGCCACCGCACGCGGTCAGCGCGAGGCTGGCGGCCGCAGCTACTCCGATGAGCCTGCTGATCAAGCGTCGTTGCTTCATCTCGTTTCCTTTCGACGTTGCTCCTCGCGGCTGATCGGGATCCGGATTGGGACTACCGGCGGCACGACTCCCGTCGTCGTGGCATCCTTCGATTGAACCGCTTCAACTGTCGGTGGCTACGCTACTCCGGAGTCTTCGTGCTGTGAAGGGGCGCGTAGAAAAGATACGGGTTCGTTATCTTGGGTCCTTCAAGGGTGAGGGGAGTGGAGTGGTGGCAGATCGGTCCCTTGGCGAGAGCAGCCGAGCGGCCTCGGCTCGCATCCGTGACGTCGCGAATCGGGCAGGCGTCTCCGTCGGAACGGTGTCCAACACGCTCAACCATCCGGAGCGGGTGGCGCCTGCGACGCGGGACGCGGTGATGGCTGCCATCCGAGATCTGGGATTTGTCCCCAACCTGCAGGCCCGCCTGCTCACCGGCGCGCCCAGCAATGTCATCGCGCTGGTGGTGTTGGACCTGATGAGCCCCTTCTACATGGAGATCGCCCACTCCGTGGAGCGCGCGGCCCGAGAGGCCGGTCACGTCGTCATGCTCTGCAACTCGGAGAACGACAGGGAGAAGGAGAGCGAACTCCTCAAGACGCTCGCAGCGCAGCGGGTCCGAGGTGCGCTGCTGAGCCCGGCATCCGGGTCCGACAATGTCCTCGACCGGCTCGACCCGGCGCTTCCCGTCGTCATCCTTGACCACATGGGGATCGAGCGGGGCTGCGCGGTCGCCGTCGACGACGTGGTGGGCGGAGGACTCGCGAGCCAGCACCTGCTGGAGCTGGGGCACCGCCGCCTCGCATTCCTGGGCGGTCCTGCAGGGCTCCGGCAGATGCAGCAGAGGGCGCTGGGGATGAGAGAGACGATCAGGGCGTACGGCCTGAACCCCGACGAGGTCCTGATCGAGGTCAACGTCGAGGACATCGGCATCCAGGGCGGGCTTGACGGTGCCCGACGCCTGGTGGAGATGGGTGACCTGCCCACGGGGATCGTGTGCGGCAACGACATGCTCGCGTTCGGGGTATTCAGGGCCCTCGGCAGGGCGGGCGTGACGGTGCCCGATGACGTGGCGCTCGTCGGTTACGACGACGTGGAGTTCGCCGCCGACTGGGTGGTTCCGCTCACCTCGGTGCGCCAGCCGATCCAACAGATGGGCTACACCGCGGCCAAGCTGCTCCTCTCGCACGCTGGCGACCCGGACCACCGGCACCAGCAGGTGCTGCTGCATCCGGAGTTGGTGGTGCGGAAGTCCTCCGGGGTGGCGCGGCCGAACGCCGGCTGAGCCCGGAGCGTCGTCAGCGGGCCCGAGTCCCCTAGTCCGCGCTCCCGGTCGACGGGTCGGCACCCGCCACCGCACGCTCGTTGATCTGCGTAATGCGCGCCCGGAGGTGCTTGGCCGGCGTTTCGCTGAGGAGGCCGGTGACCACCCGCATCGATACGCTGGCCGACCCGTCCACAGTGGAGAGCAGCCCGTCGCGCTTCGACGCCGCCCGCCCTCGATGGTGCGTGGTGGACGGAAGGCAGAACCCCGCCGCGGCTTCGTCTCCGGTGTTGGAGATCCACCGCACCACCATGGGGAGGGTGGCTGTGTCGAAGCTGACGAAGGCGGCATCGCCTGCGGGGCGGACCTGCAAAAAGTGTGCCCAACCGTCCTCGCCCGAGTGGGGGCGGATGACGGCGCAGTACTCGGGGACCAGGGGTTGGCTGAGGCTGAGATGATTGGACTCCTCGGGCGATTCGATGATGCGCCGGGTGTATGCCTCGGTCTCCGAGTCTTGGTTAGCGTCGGGCACCACCGTGAAATGCGAGGCGTCAAAGCTGACGGTCTGCTCGAGCCGCGCGTCGTCGAACAGGGGGAAGTTCACGTGGCACATGTACGAGTAGTCGAACGGTGCGATCCGATGGTTGGTGAGCGTGGCGTCGATCTCGATCTGGGTCTCCCTGGGCCTAACGCGCACCAAGGGCCGGAACTCGATGTCCATGGAGTGTGTCCGCCGCAGGCGGCAGCTGCCGGTGACTCCGAGCCATGGCTCCTCGCCCTCCGCGAAGAGGACGGAGGCAGAGTCGTAGCGCGCCGTCGGCAGCTCACCGTGCAGCGCGTGCGTGTCCTCCGCTCCGGGGTGGCCCACGCCCGTGCCGCCGCAGTGCAGCAGGAATCCGCCGTAGGACTCTTCGAACACAGTGGAGGGCGTGGGCTCGTCGAAGTGGGTTTTCATCGTGACGTCCTCACCGTCAACGAAGAGGCGCCAGATCTGCTGGCCCCTGAACGGCAGAACGATCAGCTCCACGCGATCGGTCGTGAGCCGGAGCGCTTCGACGCCTGACGGGTACCGGAAGGTGGACACCATCCCGCTACTGCACCGCAGCAGGGTCTCCTCGTGAGTGCGGAACATCTCCGGCCGGAGGTGGACCTCAGACGGCTTGGTTTGGCTCATGGCAACTCCCTCGTCGCGACGCAGCGTCATGCCTAGCCTATGGCAATTGAACCGGTTTTTCCGCCCGATCGCATGTGGTTTTGTAGGGTGATCGAAGGGGTCGCGGCAGCTGATGAGACAGGAGATCGAAAGTGGTGCGCGTACTGTTCGTGGGTGAATCGTGGAGCGTCACGGAAATCCATGTCAAGGGATTCGATTCGTTCGTGACCTCGAGGTATGAAGAGGCCGGCCTTGCGCTGCGCGAGTCCTTGGACCGCGATGGCTTCTCCTTGACCTACTTGCCCAGCCAACTGGCGGTCGAGCACTTCCCAGACACGGTGGCGGACCTCAGCGGGCACGACGTCATCCTCTTCTCGGACATCGGCTCCAACTCGCTGCTGCTGCCGTCCAAGGTGTTCAGGGAGGGTGGAACCGCCCCCAACCGCCTCGAGGTCATCCGCGACTGGGTCGACGGGGGCGGGGGCTTCGGGATGATCGGCGGCTACATGAGCTTCCAGGGCATCGAGGGCAAAGCCAACTACCGCAACACCGCGCTCGCTGACGTACTCCCCGTCGACATGATTCAGGGCGACGATCGGATCGAGACACCCCAGGGCAGCATCGCGCGTGGTTCTGACCATCCGATTCTGGCCGGGGTTGAGGGGGAGTGGCCGCCGTTGCTGGGCTACCAGCGGCTTCAGCCTCGGAGTCAGGCGCGGGTCGTCGCAACCTTCCCGGCCGACCCGCTCATGGTGATCGGCACGTATGGTTCCGGCCGCACCCTTGCCTACGCCAGCGACATCGACACGCACTGGGCTCCGACGTCGTTCACCACCTGGGACGGGTTCCCGACCATGTGGCGCAACGCGGTGCGCTGGTTGGCCGGCGAGGGTGATCCGGGAGTCTGAAACGGAAAGCCAAGCGCCTTCGCCGCCATCACCGGCCCACAGCCCCAGTATGTGCCATGGGTCATGCCGCGGGCCGTCAACGACTTTCGCGCTTCCTCGCTCGCCCCGAGGCGGTTGGCCTTTGGCTACGGCCACCGGCTCGAACGACGCCGCCCGATCGCGGCGCACGTTCATTGTCATCGTCTCGGCCGTCCTGAGCGCCGTCCTCGATCGGGTTGCCGTTATGGGCGCTAGTCGTCCTCGGGCATCGCCCGGGCCGGGCGGACACGCTGGGTCGGCTCGTCGTCTGCCAGGTCCAGGGCGCTCAGGCCGGTCAGCACGCTGGTGTCACCGAGGCTCAGCTCGTCGTCGAGGAAGTCGATCGCATTGCCCTCCTCGTCGGGGAGGAGTGCGGCCCCGCGCGACCCGCGGAACACCAGGACCGCCAGGGTGAGGAGGGCGCCGCCGCCGGCCACCACTGACGCCGCGAGGAACCACGTCATAGCGGTGCCGACGCCGGAATCCGGCGTGGCCGTCGTGCCGCCGGTGGCGGCCGGGCTCGCGGTGGAGGAGCCGTCAGCTGTTGCGGACGGCGACGCCGTGGGCGACGGCGAGGCGGAGGGGCTCGGCGTCGCGGTGGCCACCTCGGTGTGCTCGACCGCGATCGTCAGCTGCGTGCTCGCGGCCGCCAGCCGGGCCGTGCCAGGAAACGAGATCGTGAGCGTCAGGTCCCCGGTGGGCTGGTCGGCGGGGATGGCGTAGAGGGTCTGGAAGCTTCCGGTCGACGTGGTCAGGGTGAAGGAATCCTCCACCTCGCCGCCCGCGTCCGCGACGGAGATGCCCGCGTCGGCGATTCCGGTGCCGTCGGCAGCGACCAGGGTGCCGGCCACGTCGACCACCGAGCCGTTGAGTGCGTCCTCGGTGCTCGTGGCAGTGAGGGTGAGGGCGGCCGGAGGGGCCTCCTTGGGGGTGGCGGGTGCCTTGTCGGTGCGGGGCTTCGCCGCGTCGTCGTCGGTGCTGCCCCCGTCGTCGGACCCGGGATCGGCGGAGCCGCCGCCACCGCCGCCGTCGCTGGACCCCGCGACGGTGATGGTGATCTGCGAGCGTGACGGGTCCACCTTTGCTGCGCCCGCGAACCGGACTGCCACGACATGGTCGCCGGCGGACAGGTCAGCCGGCAGGGCGAATGACAGCTCGAAGCTGCCGTTGCCCAGGGTGCTGGCTGAGGCGGTCTCGGCTCCGTCGAGGGTGGCGACGACACGTGCGCGCTTCACCGCATCGCCCTCGGATGTGAGGGTGCCGACGATCCGGACCTGACCCTCGGAGACGGTGAAGGTGGCGTCGATGGCCGACGCCGCGGCGTGGGCGGGCGCGGCGATAAGCGCGACCATGGCCACGAGGATCGCGGCCAAGGTGGTGCGCACGGCGGTGGCGAGCATCGGTGATCCGTTCCTGACAGTGCTGCGTAGCGTAGTCCACTCCTGAGGGTCGCCTGAGGAGGCCCCCAGACTGGTCGGTTCCCCGGCTTGCGTTTCCTCGGCGAGCACGTATCCTGAGACAACCTTAAAGGTTTCTCAAGTTTCTCAGGAATGAGGCCCGCATGGCTCAGGCACGACGCACGGCGCTCGGTCGGCATGACGACGAGGTCGTCGAGCTGGGCGTCGTCTCCCCTCCTCGGCGGATCCGCACCCGGAGTCCGCTGGTGGTCGTGAGGTTCGTGTTCGCCCCGCTGGCCCTGGTGTCGGTGGCCGGGCTGTCCGCTCTGGCGATGATCCTGCCGCAGACCGGCGCGGGACTCGAGCACACAGACCCGAGCATGGCGGCCGCCAGTCCTCTTGGTGTGTCACGCGACTATCTCCGGCCGTCGCTGACGCCCGCGGCCTCCGCAGCGCCCTCGGCGTCGCCGTCCGTGAGCGCCACCCCGTCGCCATCACCCACGCCGTCGGCCACGCCCAGCCCCTCCGCGGCTCCGTCAACCTCCGCGTCGGCAGCCCCCGCTGTGGCTACCCCCGCGGCCGCCCCCTCGAAGACCGTGGACTACTCGGCGCTCGGCGACTCCGCAGGCACCCGCTACACCTCCGCGTCGGTCAACCTGCGCACCGGGCCGGGGGTCGGATACGACGCCCGCACAACCCTGGGTGAAGGCACGGAGGTAGCTATCACGCAGTGGCACGTCGACGGCTGGCGCCAGGTGGAAGTCTCACACAAGGCGGGATGGATCAAGGAAGGCTTCCTCACGCAGGAGAAGCCTGTGGTCGCGCCCGCGCCGGCCAGAACCTCTCAGGCAGCCGACTCGGGCGGGTCCAGCTCGTCGGGCTTCTCCACCGAGGCGTGCGCGGCCGCGTCCGGCATCGAGTCCGGCCTCACCGCCCGCACGCGCACCGTCCTGCGCGCCGTCTGTGCCGAGTTCCCGCGGGTCACCAGCTACGGCGGGTACCGCGCCGATTCGGACTCCTACCACGCGTCCGGCCGGGCCATCGACGTCATGGTCTCGGGTGAGGCCGGTTGGGAGATCGCACGATGGGCGCGGGCCAACGCGTCGGCCCTCGGCATCATCGAGGTGCTCTACTCCCAGCAGATCTGGACGGCGCAGCGCTCCGGCGACGGGTGGCGCAGCTTCTCCGACCGCGGCAGCGTCAGCGCCAACCACTACGACCACGTGCACATCAGCGTCCGCTGACCCCTCGGGAGGGTGACGGAGTTGAGCCGATGGATGGGCTCGTCGCGCCTTTGAACGATCAACCCCTGCGATTTCCGCGTTGAGCCCATCCATCGGCTCAACGCGTCTCCCGGGGGCGTGGCCCCCGTCGCGGCGCGCGCCCTAGGCTGTGGGCATGATCACTCCGGTTGACGCCACCACCACCGAAGCCTGGGCAGACCTTCACATCATCAAGGACGCCCTCGTGCCAGACCTGCGCGGCTGGTTCGAGGCGGACCCGCACCGGGCTGCGGAACTCACCTTCGACATTGCCGACCTCCGCGTCGACCTCTCCAAGAACCTCATCAACGAGGACGTCGTCGCCGCCCTCGTCCGGCTGGCGGAACAGGTCAACCTGGCCGATCGCCGCGACGCGATGTTCGCGGGAGAGCGGATCAACATCACGGAGAGCCGCTCCGTCCTCCACACCGCGCTGCGCCTCCCGCGCGACGCCCAGCTCGTCGTCGACGGGCAGGATGTGGTGGCGGATGTGCACGAGGTCCTGGACCGCATGTACGCCTTCGCCGACAAGGTTCGCTCCGGTGAATGGACCGGCGTCACGGGTGAGCGCATCGCCACGGTGGTCAACATCGGCATCGGTGGCTCGGACCTCGGTCCGGTGATGGTCTACGAGGCCCTCCTGCCCTACAAGCAGGCCGGCCTGGAGTGCCGTTTCGTCTCCAACATCGACCCCAACGACTGCGCCGAGGCGTTGGCGGACCTGGACCCCGCCACGACGCTGTTCATCGTCGCGTCGAAGACCTTCACCACCCTCGAGACGCTCACCAACGCCCGGATGGCCCGCGACTGGTTCCTCGGCCGGCTGGCCGAGGCCGGGGTCGTCGACGATTCCGACGAGGCCCGCCTCGGCGCCGTCGCCAAGCACTTCGTGGCCGTCTCCACGGCGCTGGACAAGGTGGCCGATTTCGGCATCGACCCCGCCAACGCCTTCGGCTTCTGGGACTGGGTGGGCGGCCGCTACTCCGTGGACTCCGCCGTCGGCCTTCCAGTGGCGATCGCCATCGGCCCCGACGCTTTCCACAGCTTCCTCGCCGGCTTCCACGCGGTCGACACGCATTTCCGCACCGAGGCGCCCGAGCGCAACGTTCCGCTGCTGATGGGCCTGATGAACGTCTGGTACGTCAACTTCTGGAACGCGCACAGCCACGCCGTCCTGCCCTACGCGCAGTACCTTCACCGCTTCGCCGCCTACCTGCAGCAGCTCACCATGGAGTCCAACGGCAAGTCCGTGCGGTGGGACGGCACGCCGGTCACCTCCGACACCGGCGAGATCTTCTGGGGCGAGCCCGGCACCAACGGCCAGCACGCGTTCTACCAGTTGATCCACCAGGGCACGCGCCTCATCCCCGCGGACTTCATCGCGGTCGCCAACCCGGCACACCCGGTCAAGGACGGCGACACCGACGTCCACGGCCTCTTCCTCGCCAACTTCTTCGCGCAGACCGCAGCCCTGGCCTTCGGCAAGACCGCCGACGAGGTCCGGGCCGAGGGCACGGCTGAGGAGATCGTCCCCGCCCGCGTGTTCCCGGGCAACAGGCCCACGACGTCGATCATGGCGTCCGCGCTGACCCCGTCGGTGGTGGGTCAGCTCATCGCCCTGTACGAACACATCACGTTCGTGCAGGGCATCGTGTGGGGGATCGACTCGTTCGACCAGTGGGGTGTGGAGTTGGGGAAGAAGCTGGCCATGGACATCGCGCCGGCGGTCTTCGGCGACGCCGAAGCGCTGGCCAACCAGGACCCCTCCACGCAGGCGTTGGTGAGCTGGTACCTCGACCACCGTGAGTGACGCTCCCGCAGGGCCGCGCTGGCCGCGGCGTCGGCCCCTCAGCGGGATGTGGTGCCTGGCCGGGGCCGGGGGCCCGAGGGTCGCGGTTCTGGCCTAGGATTCGAGGTGGTTACAACGATGGAGGAACCCGTGACGCTCACCCTCACCGACCTTCCCGCCGCCGTGCAGGAGGAGGTCGCCCGGACCCGCGAGGTCGTCGCCCGCCTGCACGCCGAACTACCCCGGTGGGAGCTCGTCGTCTGGACCGCCGGCAACGTGTCGCAGCGCATCCGCTGCGCCGATCAGATCGGCGAGGAGCTGTTCGTGATCAAGCCCTCGGGCGTCTCCTACGACGACCTGTCCGCCGAGGCCATGGTGGTGTGCACCCTCGACGGTGTGAAGATCGACGACGGGACGCCCGAGACGCTGCAGCCTTCGAGCGACACCGCTGCCCACGCCTACGTGTACCGCCACATGGAGCACATCGGCGGCGTGGTGCACACGCATTCGACCTACGCGACGGCGTGGGCCGCCCGCGGTGAGTCCGTGCCGTGCGTGCTCACCATGATGGCCGACGAGTTCGGCGGAGACATCCCCGTCGGCCCGTTCGCGCTGATCGGCGACGACTCGATCGGCCAGGGCATCGTCGAGACACTGAAGGACTCCCGCAGCCGGGCCGTGCTGATGCAGAACCACGGCCCGTTCACCATCGGCAAGGACGGCCGCGACGCCGTCAAGGCGGCGGTGATGTGCGAGGAGGTGGCGCGGACGGTGCACATCGCGCGACAGCTCGGTGAGCTGATCCCCATCCCGCAGGAGAAGATCGACTCGTTGTTCGACCGCTACCAGAACGTCTACGGCCAGCCGGCCAAGGTTTGACGTCCGGCCGGCGTCGGTGACCTGCCTCACCAGACCGAGACGCCGCGACCCATCCCGAAATAGCGCCATCCCGCGTCGCTCCAGCGGCGCGGGATGAGCACGTTGCGACCGTCCACGACGTTGGCGGCCGCCGGCAGCGACACCAGCGCGGCCGGGTCCAGCTCCACGAACTCCCGCCACTGCGTCAGCACCATGACCACGTGGGCGTCGCGGACGGCCTCCTCGACGGTGTCGCTCACGTTGAGCTCCGGCTGGCGCTTGCGCAGCAGGTCTCCCGCGGCGGGGTCCACCACCGCGAGTTCCGCACCGCGTGACCACAGGCGACCGGCGATGTCGAGGGCGGGGGAGTCTCGCAGGTCGTCGGTGTCCGGCTTGAACGTGATGCCCAGCACGGCCACCTTCTTGCCCGCGAGCCGCCCACCGACGGCCTCCTCGGCCAGCGAGACGGCATGGTCGCGGCGCCGCAGGTTGATGGCGTCCACCTCTCGCAGGAAGGTGAGGGCCTCGTCGACCCCCAGCTCACCGGCCCGGGCCATGAACGCGCGGATGTCCTTCGGCAGGCAGCCACCACCGAAGCCGATGCCGGCCTGCAGGAACTTCTTCCCGATCCGGTCGTCGTGGCCGATGGCCTCCGCCAGCCGCGTGACGTCGCCTCCGGTGGCGTCGCACAGTTCGGCCATGGCGTTGATGAACGAGATCTTGGTGGCGAGGAAGGAGTTCGCCGCGACCTTCACCAGCTCGGCCGTCGGGTAGTTGGCCAGAACCAGTGGAGTGCCCTCGGACAGGGGCCCCGCGTAGCACTCGTCGAGGATCTCCTTCGCGACGGCGCCGCGGGCCAGGTCGTCGGGGAGACCGTAGACGAGGCGGTCCGGGTGCAGCGTGTCGGCCACCGCGTACCCCTCGCGGAGGAACTCGGGGTTCCAGGCCAGGAGGAGATCCTTGTCCGAGGACCCGAGTGTCGCGGCGATCTCCTGCGCAGTCCCGACGGGCACCGTGGACTTGCCGGCCACGAGGACCGGCCTGCCCCCCGCAGGTGGCTCGGCGTACTCGACGATGGTGCGCACCGCCTGCCGCACGTAGGTCATGTCCGCCGCCATGCGGCCCTGGAGTTGCGGCGTACCGACGCCGATGAAGTGGATCTCGGCATCCCTGATCTGGGCCGGATCCGTGGTGAACCGCAGCCTGCCCGACGACACATGCCGGGCCAGGAGGTCCGGGAAGTCCGGCTCGTGGAACGACGGCCTGCCCTGCGCGAGCAGGGCCACCTTCTCCTCGTCCACGTCCAGGCCCACCACGTCGTGGCCGAGTTCGGCCATGCACGCAGCGTGTACCGCGCCGAGGTATCCACATCCGATCACAGAGATCCGCATGGGCAAAGGCTAGCGTCCGGGGGCGCGCACCAACTTTTCCGCCACCCCCGTGGCGCCGCCGGCCTCGGCGCGGGATGATGGGAGCCGGGTCAACCTATAAGGAGTACATCGTGGAAAACATGAGCGCGGGACGTGACGCCATCGTGGGCGGGCAGACGTCGCTCGGCATCGAGCTGGGATCGACCCGGATCAAGGCCGTCCTCATCGGGGATGACCACCAGCCACTGGCCACCGGAGGCTTCGACTGGAAGTCGAGCCTGGTGGGTGGCATCTGGACCTACGACGTGGACCTGGTGTGGGAGGGCCTGCAGGCGGCCTACGCCGATCTTGCCGCTGACGTCGAGTCGCGCTTCGGAGTGCCGCTCGACACCGTCGGCACCATGGGCTTCTCGGCCATGATGCACGGCTACATGGCCTTCGACGCGTCGGGGGCACTGCTCGTGCCGTTCCGCACGTGGCAGAACACCCTCACCGGCGAGGCGGCCGGGGCGCTGACCCGTCTCTTCCAGCACAACATCCCGCAGCGGTGGAGCATCGCGCACCTGTACCAGGCCGTTCTCGGCGGCGAGAGTCACGTGGGCTCCATCGATTACCTGACCACCCTGGCGGGGTACGTCCACTGGCGCCTCACCGGCGAACGGTCGCTCGGCGTCGGCGACGCCAGCGGCATGTTCCCCATCGACACCGCCACCGGCCAGTTCGATGAGGGGATGCTCGCCCGGTTCGACGAGCTCGTCGCGCACCACGGCTACGGCTGGAAGCTCGCCGACATTCTTCCCACGGTGCTCCCCGCCGGGCGGCAGGCGGGGGCCCTGTCCGACGACGGCGCCCGCCTGCTCGATCCGTCGGGTCGGCTCCGCCCGGGCGTCCCGTTCGCGCCCGCTGAGGGCGACGCCGGCACCGGCATGGTGGCCACCAATGCCGTTGCCCGTCGCACCGCCAACGTGTCGGCGGGCACCAGCATCTTCGCGATGGTGGTGCTGGAGAGGCCGCTCACGGCGCTGCACGAGGAGATCGACCTGGTCACCACGCCCGCCGGTGACCTGGTGGCCATGGCGCACTGCAACAACGGCGCGGTGGATCTGCAGGCATGGGTGGGGCTGTTCGGTGAGGTCGCGGCCGCGCTGGGCGCCCAGGTGGACACCAACACGCTGTTCGAGACCTTGTACAACGCCGCGCTCAAGGGCGACGCGGACGGCGGCGGCATGCTGGCCTACAACTACCTGGCCGGGGAGCACGTCGTCGGGCTCGAGGCGGGCCGGCCGATGTTCGTCCGGACCCCGCACAGCGCCTTCACGTTGCCCAACTTCATGCGCACCCACCTGTTCGCCGCTCTGGGCGCGCTGCGGGTGGGCATGGACATCCTGCTCCAGGACGAGGGTGTGGAGCTGGACTCGATGTTCGCCCATGGTGGCCTGTTCAAGACCAAGGGGGTGGCGCAGGGGTTCCTCGCCGCAGCGATGAACACGCCGGTGTCGGTGGGGGAGATCGCCGGCGAGGGCGGCGCGTGGGGCATGGCGCTCCTGGCGTCGTTCCTGCGCTCGGGTGAATCGTCGCTGGCGGACTGGCTGGCGTCGTCGGTGTTCGGCGGTGCCGCGATCGACACCGTCGAGCCGGACCAGGCCGACGTCGAGGGCTTCGACAGGTTCATGGCGCGTTACCGCTCGGGCCTCGCGATCGAGCGGGCCGCGGTGGACACGCTGCACTGACCCAACGCTCGACTCCGACGCTTCGACGGGGGTCCGACCGGTCGCCGGTCGGACCCCCGTCAGCGTTCGGCTGCGTCGTCCTCGCGGGTGTCGTGCCGTCGGTACATCTCCGAGAGGGAGCGTTCCGGGTCCAGCCGCTGGACGATGGCGTCGGCGATGTCGGTGAGTTGGCCGACCTGCTCCGGGGTGAGGGCGTCGATCACGTACTGGCGCACCGCCTCGACGTGCCCGGGCGCAGCGCCCTGGACCACCTGCCAGCCCTCCTCGGTCAGCCGCGCGTTCGTGGCCCGTGCGTCATCGGGGCACGGGAACCGGCCCACCAGGTGGCGGTCCTCCAGCCGCTTCACGACGTGGGAGAGCCGGGGGAGCGTCGCGTTGGTGAGGCTGGCCAGCGTGCTCATGCGCAGCGTCCGCCGGTCGGCCTCGGAGAGCATCGCGAGGACGTAGTAGTCGAAGTGCGTCAGGTCTGAGTCGCGCCGCAGCTGGGCGTCCAGCACGCTCGGCAGCACCTCGATGACGGCGGCGAGCCGCACCCATGCCGCCAGTTCGGGGCGGCTCAGCCAGCGTGGTTCCATGCCCCCCAGTCTACCGATAGTTGTATCTTTAACCAAAGTCTGTCATGCTTGAAGGGACAACCAATCAGTCGCTTCACCAAGGAGTAGTCATGACCAGCATCACCATCATCGGATCCGGCGCCATGGGCTCGGCCATCGCAGGGCTCGCCGAGCGCGGCGGCCACACCGTCGAGGTCCTCGGCCGCGCCGACGCCCACCGCACCCCGGCAGGCGACGTCGTCGTCCTCGCCCTCCCGTATCCCGCTGTCGACGGTGTCCTCGCCGGGCGCGCCGACGAGTTCGCCGGCAAGGTTGTGGTTGACATCACCAACCCCCTGGACTTCGAGACCTTCGACTCCCTCACCGTCCCGGCCGACTCCTCGGCCGCAGCCGACATCGCCGCACAGCTGCCCGGCGCGCGTGTGGTCAAGGCGTTCAACACCAACTTCGCGGCCACGCTGGCCGGTGGCACCGTCGGCGACGTGCCGACCACCGTCCTGATCGCGGGCGACGACGCTGAGGCCAAGGCCCTGGTGTCGGGCATCGTGACCGATGCCGGGCTCAAGGCCATCGACGCGGGGACCCTCCGCCGGGCCCGTGAGCTCGAGGCGATCGGTTTCCTCCAGATCACCCTCGCCGCACGCGAAGCCATCTCGTGGGCCGGCGGCTTCGCCGTCCAGGCCTGACCCGACCCCACCACCGAAAGAGAGTGACCCCCCAATGAGCTTCCTGTTCAAGCCCGCCTCGTCCGTCTCCCCGACCGCCGTCGACATCGCCCTCCTCGTGGCCCGCGTCGCGCTCGGCGCCATCCTGTTCGCCCACGGATGGCAGAAGTACATGCAGTACACGCTCGCCGGGACGACGGCGGCGTTCGCCGACATGGGGGTCCCGCTGGCTGCGGTCGCGGCCACCGTGGTGGCCACCGCAGAGATCGTGGGAGGCATCCTGCTCGTCATCGGCGCGCTGACCCGGGTGGCCGCGGCGGTCAATGCCGTCACCCTCACCGGCGCCCTGTTCCTCGTGCACGCCCCCAACGGGGTGTTCATCGAGAACAACGGTGTCGAGCTCGTGCTCGGCCTGGCCGCGGGCCTGGTGCTCCTCGCGGTGCTCGGCGGCGGCAGGTTCGCCGTCGACGGGCTGCTGACCCGGACCCGTGGAGCCGCACAGGCCGAGCGTGTGTCCGTGGCCGCGGCTCGCTGACACCGGCTCGCCCTTCCGGGGCCCTCTCCGCCTGGCGGGGAGGGCCCCCGCGTGTTTGCCGGAGCGGTCGTCGGCTTGGGGTGATTCCCTGGTGGGTGCGAGAATGGCCCCCATGCAGTCCCTCCCCGCCCTCCTCGACGACCGCCTCCGGGCCCTCACCGGCGTCGATCCCGAGATGCGCCCGGCCACCAAACCCCAGTTCGGCCACTTCCAGTCCAACGTCGCGCTGCGCCTGGCCAAGCAGGAGGGGCGCCCGCCCCGCGAGGTCGCCGCCGACATCGTGGCCCGCCTCGATGTCGACGACCTCTGCGAGCCGCTGGACATCGCCGGCCCCGGCTTCATCAACTTCCGGATGCGCACGGACGTGCTCGCCGCCGCCGCCACCGCCCTGCTCGAGGACCCGAATGGCGGGCTCAACCCCGTCAAATACCCCCAGCGCGTGGTGATCGACTACTCCGCCCCCAACGTGGCCAAGCAGATGCACGTCGGCCACCTGCGCACCACCATCATCGGGGACTGCTTCAACCGGGTCCTCAGCGCGCTGGGCCACACGGTCATCCCCCAGAACCACATCGGCGACTGGGGCACCCAGTTCGGCATGCTGATCGAAGAGGTCCTCGACGAGGGCATCGACGCCGGCGCCCTCACCCTCGACGAGGCCGACGCGCTCTACAAGCGTGCCGCTGCCCGGTTCCGTGAGGACGAGGAATTCGCCACGCGCGCCCGCTCGCGGGTCTCGGTCTTCCAGGGCGGGGACGAGGAGTCGCTGGCCATCTGGCGCCAGCTCGTCGAGATCTCCAAGCCCGCCTTCAACGAGGCCTACCGCCGGCTCGGGATCCTTCTCACCGACGACGATCTGGCCGGCGAGTCCACCTACAACGCCGACCTTCCGGTGCTGGTCAAGGAACTCGAGGACTCCGGGGTGGCCGTGATCGACGACGGCGCGCTGTGCGTGTTCGTCGACGGTTTCGAGGCGCCGCTCATCGTGCGCAAGACCGACGGCGGCTACGGCTACGCCACCACGGACCTCGCCGCGATCCGTCGCCGGGTCCGTGAGCTCAAGGCGGCCCGGATCATCTACGTCACCGACGCCCGCCAGGGCGGGCACTTCGCCCAGGTGTTCGCCGCCGCCCGCAAGGCCGGCTTCCTGCCCGGCGACGTGACGGCCCAGCACGTCGGCTACGGCATGGTGCTCGGCCGCGACGGCAAGCCGTTCAAGACCCGCGACGGCTCCGCCGCGACACTCGGGTCCCTGCTCGACGCCGCGGAGGAGGTGGCCGCCCCCAACATCGCGCTGGCCGCCATCAAGTACGCGGACCTCTCCAACGGACTGCAGAAGGACTACACCTTCGACGCCGAGCGCATGGTGCAGACCACGGGGGACACAGGCCCCTACCTGCAGTACGCCCACGCCCGGGTGAGCCAGATCCTGCGCAAGGCGGAGGCGGAGGACGTCAAGTGGGGATCGGTCACCATCCTCGGCGACCCGGCGGAGCAGCAGCTCGCGCTCCTGCTGAGCGGCTTCGGGGAGGTGGTCGACGAGGTGGCCCATTCCCTGCAGCCACACAAGCTCTGCGCCTACCTCTACGACCTGGCCGGTGCGCTGGCCACGTTCTACGAGGCGTGCCCGGTGCTCCGGTCCGAGGGCGATGTGCGGGCGTCGCGGCTGGCGCTGTGCTCAGCCACGAAGCAGGTCCTGGCCCGCGGCCTGCACCTCCTCGGGATCGACGCCCCCGAACGGATGTGAGGCGCGGCGACGGCGGGCGGCCATTAATGGGTCCGCCCGCCGCCGCCGCGTCAGGGGGAGGTTACTCGGTGTCCGCGACGTCCGCCGGGTTGGCGTCCACGACGGCGGGAATCATCGCCAGCACGTCGGGATGCTCGACGGCGTCCTGGGCGGCCAGCGCCGCGCCGATGATGCCCGCTCGGTTGCGCAGCTTGGCAGGAACCATGGGGGTCTTCAGGGTCAGCAGGTGGCCCCACTTGTCCCAGTCCTTGGAGACTCCGCCGCCGGTGACGAACAGGTCCGGCGAGAACAGCATCTCGAGGTGGCTGTAGTACGGCTGGAGGCGCTCGGTGGCCCACTCCTCGTAGCTGAGGCCCTCCTTGTCCTTGACCGAGGACGCGGCGCGCTTCTCCGCGTCGTAGCCCGACAGCTCCAGGTGGCCGAGCTCCGCGTTGGGGATGAGCACGCCGCGGTAGATGATCGCGGCGCCGATCCCGGTGCCCAGCGTGGTGAGGATGACCAGGCCCGGGTGGTCCTTGGCGGCGCCGAAGTGCACCTCCGCCAGGCCCGCGGCGTCGGCGTCGTTGACGAGCACCACCTTGCGGCCGAGCTTGTCCTCGAAGTACTCGTCGGCCTTGAACCCGTTCCACTTGACGTCGAGGTTGGCCATGAACGGCACCCGGCCGTGCAGCACCGGCGCAGGGATGGTGAGGCCCACCGGGCTGTCACCGATGACGCCCTGGAAGTGTTCGATGATCTCCCCGACGACGGCCGCCACGGCCTTCGGGGTGGACTTCTCCGGCGTCGGGATCCGGAGCCGGTCCGCCGCGAAGTCACCCGCCTCCAGGTCAACGGGCGCGCCCTTGATGCCCGAACCGCCAACGTCGATACCCAGGAAGATGCTCATGCGCGAAAGCGTAGCGGTATCGCCTGGACCGTCGGCGATGGCCCGAAGGATCAGACGGTGGCGACGACGGCGCGGGCCGCCCGGCCGCGCTCGAGCTGCTCGTCGAAGAGTCGGCGGGCGTCGGCCTCGTCGAGGTGGAACAGGCGCAGCGAGACCGGCCCGTCCGTGGTGTGCGCGGCGATGGTGGCCAACCGCAGCCGCCGCTGCAGCGGGCCCTGGTGCAGCGAGAGCGACTGCATTCTCCGGTGCGGGACGATCGCCAGCGTGTGGTCGATCAGGCCGTGGTGCGCCACCAGCACCTCCTCGCCCACACCCCACGTGTGCTGGGTGTGTGAGAAGGGGGTGAGCCAGCGGGCGCGATCCGGCTGCGGGGTGGGCTGAATCCGGCTGAGGTCCACGTCGGGCCAGATGGCGCGCAGGACGGTGAGGACGTCGCCCCATGTGCCGAACGGAAGCACGATGGAGTTGGTGGAGCGGCCCTCGTCGTCTGCGGGGTCCCCGTAACCGAGCACCGTGACGGTCACCCGGTGCAGCCCGGTCAGGCGCTGCAGCAGGTCCTGGTGGATCACCACGCCCTGGATCCGGTCCGGCCGCAGCCCCTGGGTGGCAGTGGAGGCCAGGCCGCGTGAGATCCGCAGCGTCTCCCCGCGTCGCGTCATCCGGAATCCCCAGTTGCGGCCGATGTTGGACCAGGCCCAGCCGGCGAACGCCAGCATCGCGCCGAAGGCCGTGATCGACGTCCCGCCCCAGATGGTGACGCCGAGGAGCAGGAAGGCGGTGGCCAGCGCGGCTGCCGCCGTCGTCGACACGGCGGTGCCCAGGATCAGCGTGGCCGGTGGAACGGCGTGCACCGGCTCCTCGGGCTGGTCGTCAGGGGACGCGACGACGGCCTCTCCCTCGGTGCCCGGTGCCACCGCCGGGCCGGCCTTCGCCAGCGCCATCCGGGCAAGCAGGTGCTCGCGCAGCGACTCGGCGCGCGTCTTGGTGAGGAACGCCAGGCTGAGCCCCCCGGCGCCGCCGACGTCGATGTGCACCTTCGCCAGGCCGAGCAGCCGCGCGACGAAGGGTTGGGCGATGTCCACCGACTGCACCTTCGTGTAGTCAAGCCGCGACGACGAGCGCGAGATGAACGCCCGCTCCACGCGGAACTCCTCGTCGTCGACGATGAACGCCGTGGTGCGCCAGGCGAAGATGCCGTAGACCCCGGCCACCAGCGCCGCGCCCAGCGCGACCAGTGCGAAGATCCACGCCTGGCCGGTCAGGTCCTCCAGTCCGCCGTCGTCAAGTTCGCGGACCAGGAACACCACCGAAGCCGCCAGGACGATCCCGCTGTGCGCGAGGCCCGTGAGCGGGCTGGGGCGCTCCACCACCTTCTCGACCTGCGGCTCGGGCCGCGCCGGGAGCGGAGGCGGGTGCGTCATCAGATGCCGGCCTGCTGCGTCTCGCCGCGCTGGATCAGCCGGTCGCGTAGGGCCGCCGCGTCGGCGGGTGCCAGACCCGGGATGGAGATGCTGCCCTGGGTGGACGAGGTGATCATCTCCACGGTGGCCAGGCGGAAGGCGCGATCGATGGGCCCGGAGTGGAGCTGGACCAGCTGCATCCGGCCGTAGGGAACGCACACCAGCCTGCGGTGGAAGAGGCCGCTGGTGAGATAGACGTCCGTGTCGCGCTCGGCGTAGCCCCACCGTCGGAACGCCCGGGGAGCGCGCAGGATGCGCCAGGTGAGGACGACCGCCCACATCCCCACCACGACCCAGCCCAGCCACGACGGACCCAGCAGGAACGCCGCCACGGCGCCCGGGGCGAACCAGAGGGTCCAGACGAGGGGGATCAGGATGAGCTTCATCCGCAGATAGTTGGGGGAGAGCCGCTGCCAGGCCGTGCCCGGGGGGGCGAACAGCGTGTCGGTCATCGGATGAACCGCTCGAAGCGACGGCGGTCCACGCCCGGGCCCACCACTTTGACCTCGCCCATGAACACGGTGCCCACGAGGTTGATCCGGATGCCGTCCGCCCGCGGAAGGAGCCCCTGCACCTTCGCCTCGGCCATCACCAGGTTCATGCCCGAGACGTCGACGTCGACGCCTTCCGGAACGCGGATCTTCACCTCGCACATGCCGCCGCCGAGATGGACGGTGATGTCCCGGCTCTCGAAGGCGGCGCCGAGGAGGTCCACCCGCATCTCACTGAGCCAGGCGTTGAGCTGCACCGTGGAGGACACCTTCGTCACGCGGCCCGGGTTGTAGGTGGAGAGGAACGAGTTGCCGCCGGTGAACGCCCCGGCGGCGAGGGCCCCGGAGGGAGGCGCAACGGGAGCGTAGGGGCTCGGCTGGGGTGCCAGGCTTGGAGTGAAGCGCGCCGCCACCGGCGGCGCGGCTGGGCGCTCGAAGGCGACGAGGTCCGTGGTGAGGGAGTTCAGGTCGCCGAACGTCTTGGCGTCGTAGGCGAGCGCGATCCGGTCCGCGTGCTCGTCGAACGTGAGCCTGCCGTCGGTGTAGGCGGTGTTGAGGAGTGAGGCGACCACCTCGCGGTCCTGGTCCGCGCAGCGCAGCACGTCAAGGCGATGGGGTTCGGACATGCCCCCAGTCTAGGAGTGCCGCGTTCCATCCCCCCGCGCGCCTGCCGTCGGTAGGGTTGAGGCCGGACACGAGGAGGCCTGTGATGGGTGCGAGCAAGCGAGTGGGAATCCTGACGGCCGGCGGAGATTCGCCCGGCCTCAATGCTGCGATCCGGGGTTTCGGCAAGGCGGCCATCGGCGTGCACGGCATGGAGCTGATCGGCTTCCGTGACGGGCTGCGCGGCCTGGTCGAGGATCGCTGGCAGGTGCTGGACGGGCCCGCGCTGTCGGGCATCCTGACGATCGGCGGCACCATCCTGGGCACCTCGCGGGACAAGCCGCACAAGATGATGATCGACGGCGAGGCCCGCGACATGGTGCCGACCATCGTCGAGAACTTCGAGAAGAACAAGCTCGACGCCCTGGTGTGCATCGGCGGCGGTGGCACCGCCAAGAACGCGAACCGGCTGATGCAGGCGGGGCTCAACGTCATCCACCTGCCCAAGACCATCGACAACGACATCGCCCACACCGACACGAGCTTCGGCTTCTCCACCGCGCTCGGCATCGCGACGGAGGCCATCGACAGGCTGCACTCGACGGCGCACTCGCACCACCGGGTGATCATCGCCGAGATCATGGGCCACAAGGCGGGCTGGCTGGCGTTGGGTTCGGGCATCGCCGGGGGCGCGGACATCATCCTCCTCCCCGAGATCCCCTACCACATCGACTCGATGGCGGCGTCCATCAAGAAGAGGGCCGGGTCTGGGCGCAACTTCTCCGTCATCGCCATCGCCGAGGGTGCCAGGGACGTGCAGGACACCGCGGACCTGCTGGCGGCCGACGCGCTGAAGAAGGCGGCCTCCTCGCCCGAGGCGAAGTCGGCCGCCGCGGCGCACAAGGCCTCCATCGAGGCCGGCCACCGCGACAACGCCTTCAAGGTTGCCACGGCGCTCGAGGAGGCGACGGGCCTGGAGTCGCGGGTGACCATCCTCGGGTACGTCCAGCGCGGCGGCATCCCGGACGCCAACGACCGTCTGCTCGGCACCCTGCTCGGCTCAGCCGGGGCGGACCTCGTCGCCGAGGGTCACTACGGCGTGACGGTGGCGTCCCAGGGGGGCGACGCCGTGCCGGTCCCGCTGGGGGACGTGGCCGGCAACCTCAAGGTCGTTCCTCAGGACCACGCCTGGATCAGGGCGGCCAGGGGAGTCGGCACCGGTCTTGGCGACTGACCAGCGGGAAATGTGCCGGGCTCAGCGGGTCGCCTCCGCCAACAGCTCGAGGATGTGGACGTAGGTGCGGCCGGTGGCCCGCGACATCGCGATCTCGCAGGTCCTGTTCAGCGTGGCGTAGGCGAAGTACCCGGTGCGCACTTCGTCGGCCTCCTCGCGGGTGGCGCTCGCGGTGAGTTCCGGGTGGAGGAGGCCCCGGTCTCCCGCGAAGCCGCAGCACGCCCACGACGGCGGCACCTCGACGGAGTCGCTGATGAACTCGGCGACTCGCAGCAGGTCGTCGTTGATGTCCATGCGTGTGGACGCACAGGTGGGATGCAGCACCAGGGAGGGCAACGAGCGGGTCACGGTGAGCCGCGGCACAAGCTGCTGTGCCGCGAAGGTAACCACGTCCACGACGGTGACGTCGCTGCCGTCGGTCATCCTGGCCAGGGCTTCGGTGCAGCTCGAGGCGTCCACCACAACCGTCAGGTCCCGGCCGCGCCGGCTCAGCGCGGTGCTGACCTGGGCCTGCATGGTGGCGTAGCCCTCGCGGAGACCCTTGGCGCTCCATGGGGACCCGCAGCACAGCCCGGAGGCGTCGAGCAGCGACACCCTCACCCCAGCGCGTCGGCACAGCTCGTTGAAGGCCAGGAAAACCCCCTGCCCGGACGGGGCGAACATGGTCTGCAGGCAGGAGGGGAAGTAGACGGCGACACCGGCGCCACCACGGTCGCGGCGACGGGGCCTGCGGCGCAGGCCGGCGCCCTCGGGGAGGTCGTTGTCGTACCCCGGGACCACGTCGTCACCCAGGGCGCGCCGCCCCAGGCGCGTCGCGACCGAGGCCAGCGGGCCGGTGGACTTGGCGAGGGTCAGAGCCGCCGATCCCATGCGCGTGGCGAGTGACCAGGTCCTGGCGGCGCGGTTCCATGCGGCCTTCTCCACCCCGCCGGCGCGTTCCTCGCGCTGCCGGCGCACCAGATCCCCGGTATTGATGCCGAGTGGGCACGCCACGGCGCACATTCCGTCGACGGCGCAGGTGTCGATGGCCGCGTACCGGTAGTCCTCCTCCACCTGGCGCAGCAGGTCGGTGTCGTCCTGGCGGGCGGCGAGCTCCCGGCGCAGCACGATGCGTTGCCTGGGGGTGAGGGTCAGGTCCCGCGATGGGCAGACCGGCTCACAGAAGCCGCACTCGATGCACGCGTCGACCTCCGGCTCGATCGTCGGCATGAGCTTGAGGTTCTTGAGGTGGGCGTCGGGCTCGTCCGAGATGACGACGCCCGGGTTGAGCACCCCGGCCGGGTCGAAGAGGTGCTTGATCTCGCGCATCACCTCGTAGAGCTCGTCGCCGTACTGCTCGCGCACGAACGGCGCCATGGCCCGGCCGGTGCCGTGCTCGGCCTTGAGGACGCCGTGGTGCCGGAGGGTGAGCCGCACCATCTGGCGCGTGAACTTCCGGTGGCGAGCGAGGCTGGCGGCATCGTCGAACCGCTCGCTGAGGAGGACGTGGATGTTGCCGTCGCGCGCGTGGGCGAAGAGGGGTGCATCGTGGTACCCGCTGCGGGTGAGGAGGTCGGCGAGGTCGCGGAGGGCGGGCGCGAGCTCCGTCACGGGGACGCAGATGTCCTCGAGCAGCGTCGTGGAGCCTGTCGGGCGCGCCCCCGCCACGAGCGCATAGAGGCCGCGGCGGAGCTCCACCAGCGCGTTGCGGTGGTGCGCCTCAGTAGTGAGGGCCACGCGGCCGATCACCTCGAGCTCGCCCAGCGCGATTGCCGCGGCCTGCAGGCGCGCGGCGAGGACGTCCTCATCCACCTCATGCAGCTCGACGAGCAGCGCGGCCTCGGTGGTGAGCTCCCGGCCGTGCAGGAGCGCAGGCGATCCTGGCTGGGCGCCGGCCACCCGCAGCGACGCGGCGTCCATGAGTTCGATGGCCTCGAAACCGTGTTCGACGAGTCCCGGCACCGCGGCCGCGGCGGCGTCGAGGGTGGGAAAGAGCGCCAGAGCAGCCGCAGTGTGGGGGGCGAGGGGGACCGTCCGGAAAGTGGCCTCGGCGACGAAGCCGAGGGTGCCCTCGGACCCGATGAGGAGGTGGCGGATGAGGTCCACGGGACGATGGAACTCGAGGAGCGCATTGAGGCCGTATCCTATGGTGTTCTTCATGGCGAAGAGCCGGTTGATGTCGGCGATGGACGACGGTGTGGTCCTCAGGCGTTTGCGCAGCATGTGGAGCCCGCCCACGAGCGGCGTCTCCTCCAGTCTGAGCGTGATGTCCGCCGTCGGGTCCGCCGTGTCGACGATCCGGCCGCTGGGCAGCACGAACACCATCGATTCCAGCGTGTGGTAGCTGTTCTGCGCGACACCCGCCAGCATGCCGCTGGAGTTGTTGGCGATGATGCCGCCGATGGTGCAGGCGATGTCGCTGGTGGGATCGGGGCCCAGCCGTCTGCCGTGGCGTGCGAGCCGGGCGTTGACGGCCCGCAGGGTGGCCCCCGCCCCGGCGCGGACGCGCAGTCCGTCGTCGAGGACCTCGATGGTGCGGAAGTTGCGCCGTACGTCGACGAGGAGACCGGAGGTGATGGATTGCCCGCAGAGGCTGGTGCCGCCCGCACGGAATGTGATCGGCTGCCGGGCCTCGGCCGCCTGCACCATGAGCGTGGCGACGTCCTCGACCGTCTCCGGGGTGACCACGCCCGACGGCGTGAGGAGGTAGGGGGAGGCATCGTGGGCCATGGCGAGCCGCATGAGGGCGCGGTCGTCGCGCTCGATCCCCGCCCTCGCCGTAGCCACGACGTTCAGCCTACCCAGGGTGGGGTGGCGAGTCTGGAAGGCCGGTTGGAGGAGGGCAGGATTTCTTTGCTAACCTAGGGCCCACGCGGGCGTAGCTCAATGGTAGAGCGCTAGCTTCCCAAGCTTGATACGCGGGTTCGATTCCCGTCGCCCGCTCCACTCGGAGCCACGGCCACCTGCGGTCGGGGTCCCGCGTTCCTCCGGTCGCGTGGCGCGTTCAGCCCTCGAGCCCGACAACGCGCGGCGGCTCGGCCGACAGCACGGCGGCGGACTCAGCCGTCGGTCACCTTCGCGGCCGTCTCCTCGATTTCGTGGCGCATGTCGCTGACGTTGTCCTCCACCTTGCTGAACAGGTACGAGGCGATGGCCCCCACCACCAGCATGACGACGGCGAAGGCCACGGCGGTGGTCAGCGTCAGCCCGCTGGAGGTCAGGCCGTCCGGGGAGAATGCGGGGAAGACGACGGTGGGGAAGATCGCCAGCGACGAGCCCACCACCATGCCCAGGATGAAGTGGTACATGCCGCCGTAGTAGCGGTCGAACAGCCAGGCGGCGGCCTTGGCGAGCAGCAGGACACAGGCCACCACACCGAAGAACAGTGGGATGACCACGCTCATGTCGAAGTCCTTGATGCCGCTGGCCATCTTGTCGTAGAGACCGAAGTAGATGAGGAAGTTCGACGGCGACATCCCCGGCACGATCACACCCAGCCCGATGAGCGCGCCCGAGCCGAACCAGACGGGGATGCTCGGCGGCACCTGGACCAGCATCTGACCGCCGGCGAGCATCAGCATGAAGATCGCCGCGGCGGCCACCCCCATGATGACAAGATGCGTCGCGCTGCGACCGTTGCGGCCCGCCTGCCGGTACAGCGAGGGGAACGTACCGATCACGAAGCCGATGAAGAGGCAGGTGAACTGCGCCGCGTAGGAGGCGAAGGCGGCCTCGACCACGACGGAGAAGCCCAGGATGCCGAGCCCCATGCCGATGGCGATCGGGACGAAGAACAGCACGTTACGCATGAAGTGGTGACGGATCTTGGCGAGGAACCGAATCATCGGGTCGTAGAGCCCGAAGATGACGGCCAGCACTCCGCCGGACAGCCCCGGCAGGATGGCGCCGACACCCACGGCGATCCCCTTGAGCAGCCGCCCGAACCAGGACCGTGGGGAGTCCGGACGGTCGACGACCGACTCGCGGTGGGTGTGTGCCGTCATGGGCGCCTCTTTCTCGCTGTGCTTCAGCTCAACCCTACGGTCCGCATGGCCGGGCGCCAATCTGACGCAACGCGACCCCCCAGTCCCGGCGCCCCCGCGCCCCCGACCTCCGCGCCAGTCCGAGCACGACACGCCGACAGACAGCGGACCGGAGGGCCCCAGCGGCCATCCGGAGGGCAGAAAGGCGTTCATTCGTGCACGGCCCGCGCCCCCGTCGCGCCCCAGGGTCCCAGCTCACTCCCTCGCCGCGACAACGGAGTAGACGAGCCGGGCGAACTGGCCGAACGCCGTCGCCGACACCAGCCGCAGCCGGTCCGACTCCACCCGACGCGGAAAGAGCGGCGCGCCGCCCGTGAGCGCGACGGGGGCCACCGACAGGGCGATCTCGTCCAGCGCTCCGGCGTCGAGGAACTGGCCGGCGAGGTCGCCGCCGCCCACCACCCAGATGTCGCCGTCGCCGGCCGCCTCGCGGATCGCGGGGAGCGCATCCGCCACGGGCCCGGACACGAAACGGACGTCAGCACCCTCCGGGACCGGCAACTCGCGGGTGGTGAACACGAAGGTGGGCCGCTCCCCGTGGAACTCGGCCCACTTCTCGGGGTGGGCCAGGATGTCGGACTCGGCCAGTACCCACTCGTAGGTGGTGGATCCCTCCACCATGACGGCGGCGCCCGATGGAAACAGCCCCTCGTCCGGGTGGTCTCCGCCGTCGACGGCGAACAGCCATGCCAGCGAGTTGCTCTCGTCGGCGATGAATCCGTTGATGCTGGTGGCGGTGTCGAACAGGATGCGCCCCGTCCGGCCGCCCTCCCGGCGCAGCAGGCGGGTCACGTCGTCGGCGTGCTCGACGACCACCTCGGCCCCCGCCGACGCCAGCTCCTCGTGCGTCGCGGCACCGGTGGTGATGCCCATCGCCCGCATCCCCGCGGCCAGCGCCATGTCCATGTCCGACGTGGCGTCGCCCACGTACCACGTGTCCGCGGCGCGGGCCCCGAGCCGATCCAGCCCGAGCAGGGCCGAGTCCGGCGCGGGCTTCCCGCGCTCCACGTCGTCGGTGGTGACAAGGACGTCGACGAGGTCGCGCAGCTCGGTGATGGTGAGCAGATGCTCGGCCTGCGGGCCGCCCTTCGCCGTCACCACGCCGACGGCGTAGCCCGCGGCCCTCAGGTCGCGCAGCATCTGCCGGACCCCCGGAAGGACCAGCTCGGTGCCGGCGGCGTTGACGGCCTCGTGCAGCGCCGCCCGGTACTCGACGATGACCGCCTCCATGCGGGCGTCGTCGCCGGCGAACTCGTGCAGCTCGTTCATGGCGTCGGCGATCGGACGCCCGATCAGCGGGTACACGTCACGGGGGGTGCAGGGGATGCCGTGTGCGTTGAGGGTGTCGCTGATGTGTTGGGCGATGAGTGGAACCGTGTCGGCGAGGGTGCCGTCCAGGTCGAAGAGGACTGCGCGCGTGCTGTTCACCCGGCCAGCCTAACGCGCACCCCGACTCCGTGGGGTACGGCGAAGGGCCGCCGAGCGGGTGCTCGACGGCCCTTCGGGCGTGGATCAGGCGTTGCCGGGGATGACGTCGCCGGAGGGCCAGGTCTCCGCGATGAAGTCCGCCACCTCGGCGGAGTGCAGCAACTCCTCGAGCGCCTGGATGCCGGGGTTGTCGTCACCGGTGCGCCACACGAGCATGTTGGCGTACGGGTTGCCCTCGACCTCTTCGGACTCGATGGCCTCGTTGGGGTCGAGGCCGGCGGTGAGGATGAAGTTGGCGTTGATCACCGCCGCGTCGACCGACGGGTCGGACATCTGCTGCACGACGACCTCGGGCTGGGTCTCCTCGAACTCGAATCCCTTCGGGTTCTCGGCCTCGGTCAGCGTCAGCACGGTCGCGTCGTCCGCCACGTCGGTCAGCAGCCCGGCCTTCTCCAGCAGCTTCAGGCCGCGGTACTGGTTGGAGACGTCGTTGGTGATGGCGATGGTGGCGCCGTCGGGGATGGCGTCGACGGAGTCGTACTTGTCCGAGAACAGCTTCAGCGGCTCGATGTGCACGCCCTCGCCCGCGGTGAACTCGTAGCCCTTGTCCGCGATCTGGCTCTCCAGGTACGGCAGGTGCTGGAAGTAGTTCGCGTCCAGCTCCTCCGAGGCGAGCGCCTCGTTCGGGAGGACGTAGTCGTCGAACTCGCGGATCTCGATGTCGAGGCCGGCCTCCTCGGCGAGGTTGTCACGCACGAACTCGAGGATCTTCGCGTGCGGCACCGGGCTGGCGCCGACGACAAGGGTCGTCACCTCGCCGGCGGCCGCGGAGGAGCCGGTGGCCGAGGTCGACGGGGTGGCGTCGCCGCCGCAGGCGGTCAGGGCCATGGCGGCCGCCAGCGAGGCGGCGATGGCGGTGAGAATCTTTGGCATCAGGAAATTTCCCTTACTGCTCGGGGCCAACGACAAGTTGGCCGGTTTCGTGTCCAGCGAGATGCTGGGTCCCCACTGGGGAGGCTCTAACGGTGGTCGACGGCGCGGCTGATCCGGTCTCCCAGCCACTGGATGCCCTGGACCATGATGACGATGAGCACCACCGTGACCACCATGACGTCGGGCTGGTAGCGCTGGAAGCCGTAGTTGTAGGCGAGGCGACCGAGGCCACCGCCACCCACGAGCCCGGCCATCGCGGAGTACCCGATGATGGTCACGACGGTGGTGGTGATGCCCGCGACCAGCCCCGGCATGGCTTCGGGGATCAGCACCTTCGTCACCGACTGCATCTTCGACGAGCCCATCGCGTGAGCCGCGTCGAGCTTGCCGGGGTGAACGTCGCGCAGGGCCGTCTCCACGAGCCGCGCGAAGAACGGGATGGCCGCGATCGCCAGCGACACCGACGCGGCGATGGGTCCCAGCGAGGTGCCCACGATCCAGCGCGTGAACGGGATGAGGGCCAGCATGAGGATGGCGTAGGGGATGGAGCGCGTGATGTTGACCACGACGCTGGAGAGGACGACGTTGAGCGGGCGGTTCTCGCCGAGGGCGCCCTTCTGCGTCACGTACAGCACGACGCCGAGCGGCAGCCCGATGAGCACCGTCGCCAGGCTGGAGAGGCTGACCATGAGGAGCGTCTCCCAGATGGCCGGGAGCAGCGCCTTCTGCAGCGCGGGATTGTTGAACCAGGTCTCCAGGGGGATCACAGCGCCGCCTCGCCGGTGGGGGCGGGCGTGGTGAGCTTCGCGTCGGCGCCCTGCTCGCGGAGGACCTCGATCACGCGCTGCGGGTCAGTGCCCGGAGGCACCGAGATGCGCAGGTGCGAGAACGTGGTGCCGGCCAGGTGCTCGACGCTGCCGGCCACGATGTTGAGCTCCGCGCCGACCAGTAGTGAGGTGTGCGCCACCACGGGCATCGCGGCCTTGGCGCCGGAGGACAGGACGTCGACGTACGTGCCGCCCACCGCGTCGAACGGGTCGTGCGGCGGGATGCCGAGCAGGGCCTCCGCGAGGCGGCTGTCGAGGCTGTTGACCACCTCGACCAGCGGCCCTGATTCGACGATGCGGCCGCCGTCGAGCAGCGACACCGAATCACAGATCTTCTTCACGACGTGCATCTCGTGGGTGATCACGAGGACGGCCAGCCCGCCGCGACCCTTGAGGCTCAGGATGAGGTCCAGGATCTCGTCGGTGGTCTTCGGGTCCAGGGCGGAGGTGGGCTCGTCGAACAGCAGTACGTCAGGCTCCGTGGCCAGCGCCCGGGCGATTCCCACGCGCTGCCGCATGCCGCCCGAGAGTTGAGCCGGGTAGGCGGGTCCGGAATCGGGGAGGCCGACGACGCGCAACAGCTCGGCCACCTTCGCGTCCCGCTCAGCCTTCTTCATGCCGATCAGCTCAAGGGGGTAGCCGACGTTGTCCGCGATGGTGCGCGAGTCGAAGAGGTTGGCCTGCTGGAACACCAACCCGATCCGACGGCGGGCCGTGCGCAGCGCGCCGGCATGCGCGGCCGTGAGGTCCACGCCGTTGATCTCGACGGCGCCCGACGTGGGGCGGTCCAGGAGCGTGAGGCAGCGCACCAGGGTGGACTTGCCCGCTCCGGAGTGACCGATGATGCCGTGGATGGAACCGGCAGGGACGGTGAGGGTGACACCGTCGAGCGCACGCACTTCGCGTTTGCCCTGGTGATAGACCTTGGTCAGGTCGGTCACGGTGATCATGAGCGCCTCTCGTTCCCTCTGGTCCACTATTCAATCAGGGCGGGGGCACAGACCCGAATCGAGGGGGCGTTGTTCACCGCCGGCGCAACCGGAGACCCCACGATCTATGACCCTCAGTAGTGGCGGAGGACCTCGCGGGCCACGTCCTCGAAGATGCCCTGGCTCAGGATGGCTCCCACCCGCCTGACGGCGTCGGGATCGATCCGGACGATCCGGTTGAGCCGCACCTCGCTGGGCCGGTGCTGGCTGTCCCACTCGCCGGTGCCGATGTCCATCCAGTAGCGACCCGCGGCCGCCTCCTGGGCGGCGTCCCGGTCGTGATCCTGGGACGTGACCTGGAGGCCGAGGAGCCAGGCGCCGTCGCGGCCGATGAGCAGCACCGGCCGGTCCTTGCCCTCGCTGTGGCCCTCCTCGTAAGGGACCCAGGTCCACACCACCTCGCCGGGGTCGGGGCGTCCGTCGCGATGCGGGCTGTAGACGATGTCGGGACGGCCCGTGAAGTCCCCCGGGTAGCCGTCGGTGGCCGTGGCCCGGTCTGTGCGCCGCGTGCGCGTGGGCCGGGCCTTGGGGGCGGCGCGTCGCCGGGTTTGGGGTCGGGAGGCGCGGTCCAGGGCGCGGAGCGCAACCTCGCGCACCACCTTGAGGGCGCCGTCGAGGAAGGGGTTTCGAGCCATGACGCCAGAGCCTACGGCCTCAGCGGAACCGGGGGAGGCGCCCGTAGACGATGGTGGGCGGCCTGCGATACGCAACCGGGCGCTCGGAGCGCACCTGCTCCCAGTGGCCGAAGTACCTCGTCGCCGGCGGGAGGAACAGCAGGCCCGCCGCCACGACGGCGAGCCCGAGCCCGATGAAGGCCCAGTCGTTGAGGGCGACGGCGAAGCCGGTGGCCGGCGCCAGCGCCGCCAGCCCGCCCCACCGCGACCATCGCCAGCCGTTCCACGCCTGGAAACCGACGACGCCGCACGCCCCGGCGGCGAGGACGAGCAGTGCGGCGAGGACGCCCTCCAGCGTGAGAGACACCCACCTGCCCGGCTCCGGCACCACCCACTCGACCAGCCGTGCCGACGTGGGGTAGCTGGCCGGGTGCACGGCGAGCCACCAGTGGATCCCGTAGGCGGCGGCCAACCCCGCCACCGCCACGTACTGCAGCACCGCGGCCACCAGCACGACGGCCGGGCGCCGGGGCTCGCCCGTGCGGGGGCTGCGCGGCACGTCGCCGTGCAACTCCTCGATGGGCGGGAGAGTGGCGATCTGCTGGGGCTCGGTCATTTGTGACCAAGGGTAGCCGCGCCCGGATCATTGCCGGGGTCTGCGAGTCGGCGGGATACTTCAGGCATGACTCACGAGCACGACTGGGACCAGGCCTATCGCGACACCGACCGGATGTGGAGCGGCAGGGCCAACGAGGCCCTAGTCGCGGAGGCGCCGAAGTTGCACCGGGGACGCGCGCTCGACGTGGGATGCGGCGAGGGCGCGGATGCGTTGTGGCTGGCCCGGCACGGGTGGGAGGTCACGGCGCTCGACCCGTCGCTGGTGGCCCTGGAGCGCGGACAGCGGGCCGCCGAGCACAGCGGCCTGATCGTCGAGTGGGTGGCGGGCGAGGTGGGGCGGCCGTTACCGCACGACGACTTCGACCTGGTGTCGGTGTTCTACGTCCCCCTGCCCAAGGACTCCTCGGCGGTGGAATCGCTGGCGTCCGTCGTCGCCCCCGGGGGTGCGCTGCTGTTCGTCCACCACGCGGACTTCGCTCCCAGGCACGCGCACATCGACCCCGCCACGCTGATCACGCCCGACGACGTGGCGGAGCGGCTGGGCGAGGGGTGGACAGTGCTGGTGCACGAGCGTCGCGAGCGCTCGGTCGCCGAGGGCGCGGGGGCGCATCACCATGACGACATCGTCCTGGTCGCCCGCCGCGACGCGTGACTAGAGCAGGGCTGCCGTGGCGGCGTCCACGGGGGCGACGTCCGGGCGCAGCGCCCGCAGGACCGGCTGGCGGAGGGCGCCGTCGGGGGTGACGTTGAGGTATCGCACCTGCACGCACAACATCGGCTCCACCCAGCGCGCCTGCCGCGACACCGGGTCCGTCGGGACCGGGTCGAACGGGGGAGTGGGGCGTTCGGTGTCGCGGAGGACGGCCAGCAGGGTGTCGCGCTCGGCCCGTCCCAACCCGGAGCCGACGCGTCCCATCGGATACAGCAGAGGCGCCGCCTCGAAGGTCGCCTCGTCGTTGGGCTGCCCCACCCAGAGCGCGCCGAGCGCGTGCAGGTTGCCCGCCTCGGGCAGCCAGCCGCCGATCACCACCACGAGCTCTGAGCGGTGCGGCGTCTTCACCCAGTCGTCGCTGCGCACCCCGGGCTGGTAGCGCGACCCCCGACGCTTGCTCATCACCCCTTCCAGCCCCGCCTCGCGGGTGAAGTGGGCCAGCGCGCCGCCGTCGTCGTACTGCTCCGACAACCGCCAGGCGGGGCGGTCGAGGTCCAGCAGTTCCAGGCGCTCCCGGCGCTCCTCCAGCGACAGCCGCGTCAGGTCCGCCCCGGCCTCCCTGAGCAGGTCGAACACGACGAAGGTGACCGGCCGTTCGGCGGACCAGCGGGCGGCGCGACGCGCGTCGCGGACGTGCATCCGCGGCATGATGGCGTGAAACGACGGGATGCCCTGGTCGTCGAGGGCCACCACCTCGCCGTCGAACAGGGCCCCCTCCGGCAGGCCGGCGGCGCCCGCCGCGACCTCCGGGTACGCCACCGTGATCTCCCCCTCGGTGCGGTTGGTCAGGCGCAGGGCGCCGTCGCAGATCTCGCCGAGGGCGCGCACCCCGTCCCACTTGACCTCGTGCACCCACTGGGCGCCCGAAGGCGGCACGCCCGGTGTGGGCGTCGGCGTGGCGAGCATGGGGCGCATGCCGCCCATCATGCCCGCGGCACGGCCCCCGCGCCCCTGCCGGGCACGACACGCCGTCCCATCCGCACGCGAGGGCCTGTGTGGGGGTCGACGTGCGGGTCGGGCGGCGTGTCGTGCGCGGGAGGGGGGCTGGTCAGGCGCCCAGCTTGCGCACCGTCAGCTCGGTGAACAGCGCGGCGCCGTCGGGGACCACAGCGTCGTCGAACCGGGCGTAGGCCGAGTGGTTGAACGGGGCCGTGAGCGGATCGAGTTCGGGCGGGCAGGCCGACAACCCGATGAAGCAGCCCGGGGCCTCCTGCAGGAGCCGGGAGAAGTCCTCCGCGCCGGCGAGCGGGTTCCTCCACCGCAGGTGTCGCTCCTCCCCGAAGAGGTCGGCCACGGCCCGGGCCACGACGTCGGCCTCCGCGTCGTCGTTGATCGTGACGGGGTACTGCTCGAGCAGCTCGAACTCGCCCCGCACGCCGTGCGCGGATGCGATCCCCGCCACCACCTCGGGGATGATGCCCACCAGCTTCGCCCGGACGGCGGTGTCGAACGTGCGCAGCGTCGCCTCCAGGCGTCCCTCCTCCGGAATGACGTTGGCGATCGTGCCCGCCTGCAGCAGGCCGACGGTGACGACGACGGGGTTCTGAACGTCGAAGCGCCTGGTCACCATGGTGTGGAGCGCGGTGGTGATCTCCGCCAGGGCCGGCACCGGGTCCGCCGCGAGCTGAGGTGTGGACCCGTGCCCGCCTCGACCCACCACCCGCACCTTCGCCACGTCCGAGCTCGCCATGACGGTGCCCGGCTTGGTGGAGAACACGCCGTGGGGATCCAGCGCCGCCCACACGTGAATGGCGTAGACCCAGTCCGGCCGCGACCCGGCCACGTCCAGCAGCCCCTCCTCCAGCATGAACCGGGCGCCGTCGACGCCCTCCTCGCCTGGCTGGAACATGAAGATCACGTCGCCGGCCAGCTCTTCTCTGCGTGCGCACAGTGTGTGTGCGGCGCCGATGAGCATGGCCATGTGGAGGTCGTGCCCGCAGGCGTGCATCGCGCCGTTGGTCGACGCGTACTCCAGCCCGGTCAGCTCCTGCACCGGCAGCGCGTCCATGTCCGCGCGCAGCAGGACGACGGGGCGCTTTCCCTGCGTGGCGCGGCCGCCGCGCAGCACGCCCACCACGCTGGTGACGCTCTCGCCGAGGGTGATCTCCAGCGGCAGCCCGGCCAGGGCCTCCAGCACGCGGGCCTGCGTCTGCGGCAGCTGCAGCCCCACCTCCGGTATCAGATGCAGCGAGCGTCGCAATTCGACGAGGTCAAGAGCCATGCGTCATTCATAGCAGGCCGGCGAGCGCCCCGCCCCGCATCGCCCCTGCGGCTCATGTTCCTCCAGGCGGCTCGTCGAGCCGCTGAGGAGCCTGAGCCCCTGCCTGGAGGAACATTGGCCGCGCGATCGGCGTCGACCACGTGTTCCGGCAGTGCCGGCGGCACTCCAACGCCGGAGGATCAGGCCAGGAAGAACGCCTTGGTGCCCTCGAACATCATCTGTACGGCCATGATCACCAGGATCATGCCCATCAACCGCTCCACCGCCACGAGCGCCCGGGTGCCGACGACGCGCTGCAGGAAGCCGGAGAAGTAGAGGGTCACGGCGGTGACCAGCCACGCCAGCACGAGTCCGCCGAGGTACCAGGGCCAGTTGCCGGAGTCCTGGCTGACGAGCACCACGATGACCGCCAGCAGCGAGGGGCCGGCGATGTAGGGCACCGCCAGCGGCACGATGAACGGCTCATCGTGGGTCATGGGCTCAGCCAGGTTGGACTGCGACGTGGGGAAGATCATCCGGATCGAGATCAGCAGCAGGATGACCCCGCCGGCGGCCTGCAGCGCGGCGCCGTCGATGTGCAGGACGGTGAGCATCGCCTGCCCCAGGAACAGGAACGCCACCATCACCCCCAGCGCGATGAGGCATTCGCGGACAATGACCCACTGGCGCCGGTCCGGCCGGGTGCGCTGCAGTGAGGTGAGAAACAGCGGCGCGTTGCCCAGGGGGTCCATCACGAGGAGGAAGGTGATGAAGGCCGAGAGCACCAGGGTCATCCCGGGATCCTATCGTCGTCGGCGACGCAGCCTCGGACGTGGGCGGGCAGACGAAGGCCCCACCGTCCGAGACGGCGGGGCCTTGTCGTTCAGCGAGATGTCACTCGACCATGGTGCCGGTCTCGAGGAACCGCACGTGCCAGCCGAGCGCCGTGGCGAGGTCGTGCGGCGTGTGATGCCCGTTGGCCTTCTTCTCCGCCAGCTTGACGTACTCGCGCAGCGGCTCCTTGAAGTCCGGGTGCGCGCAGTTCTCGATGATCTTGAGCGCGCGCTGGCGGGGGGCCAGGCCGCGCAGGTCCGCGAGGCCCTGCTCGGTGATCAGCACCTGCACGTCGTGCTCGGTGTGGTCCACGTGGTTGACCATGGGGACGATGCAGGAGATGGCCCCACCCTTGGCCGTCGACGGCGTGACGAAGCTGGAGATCCAGCCGTTGCGGGTGAAGTCACCAGAGCCGCCGATGCCGTTCTGCATGCGCGAGCCCATCACGTGGGTGGAGTTCACGTTGCCGTAGATGTCCGCCTCGATCATGCCGTTGCAGGCGATGACGCCCATCCGACGGATGGCCTCGGGGTGGTTGGACACGTCCTGGGGGCGCAGCACGATCTTGTTGCGGTAGTCCGCGGCGTTGTCGTTCATCCGCTCGGCGGCGGTGGGGCTGAGCGAGAAGGCGGTGGCCGACGCCACGGTGAGCTTGCCGGAGTCCAGCAGGTCCACCATGCCGTCCTGGATCACCTCGGTGTAGGAGGTGAGGTTCTCGAACGGGCCGTGGAGGAGGCCGGCCAGCACCGCGTTGGCGATGTTGCCCACGCCGGACTGCAGCGGAAGGAGGTTCTCCGGAAGCCGCCCTGCCTTGACCTCTGCGCCGAGGAAGTCGAGGAAGTTGCCGGCGATGGCGCGCGAGTCGTCGTCGAGGCCCTTGAACGGCGTGTTGCGGTCTGCCGAGTTGGTCTCGATGACCGCGATCACCTTGCTCGCGTCCACCTTGAGCACCTTGCCACCGATGCGGTCGCCGGCGTTCTGGATGGGCAGCGGCACGCGGTTGGGCGGCAGGGCGCCGATGGGGTAGTAGATGTCGTGCATGCCGAAGAGCTCTTCGGACTGCCACGAGTTGACCTCGATGATCACGTGGTCCGCGTGATCCAGGTAGGTGCGGTTCATGCCCACCGATGACGACGGGATGATGTCCCCGTCCTCGGTGATGGCGGTGGCCTCGACGACGGCGAGGTTGAGGTGGCCGAGGAACCCCTGCGACACCTGCGGGCCCATGTGGGAGAGGTGGATGTCCTGGTAGTACGAGATGCCGGCGTTGATGGCGCTACGCATGTCGGGGTCCGACTGGTACGGCGCGCGGTACGAGATGCCACCGGTGCGCGCGAGGGCGCCGTCGAGCTCGGGAGCGGTGGAGGCGCCGGTCCAGACGCCGATCTTGAACGGCTCATCGTGGCTGTGGCGGGCCTCGATGATGGCCGCGAGGGCCTCCGGGAAAACCTTGGGATAACCGGACCCGGTGAAGCCCGAGAAGCCGACATTCCATCCGTTCTCGACGAGGGCTGCGGCATCGTGGGCCGACATGACCTTCTGCTTGAATGCCTCGTTGCGGATGCGACCTGACATCTGTCCTCCTTGAAGATTTACGGTGCGCTCTCACCCTAGCGGCGAACGCACGCCATTTCCGCCGCGCGGGAGTTGTCCGATCGGCGGGCGAGCCAGTGCAACCGTGTGCACTGACGGGGTGGTCAGCCCATCTGGGCTGCCGTGATCCCATCTTTGCAGGATGCAACGCTGCGCCCCCATGGGGGTGGGGCAAACGTAGATTGGACTCAGGCGACAGCCGGACCTGACGAGAGGACAGCGATGAGCAATCCACGCACCCAACTGTGGCTCGTGCGCCATGGCGCCACCGAGTGGTCCCAGGTCGGGCGCCACACGTCCGTGACGGACCTGGGTCTCCTGCCTGAGGGGCGTGCCGACGCCGAGCGGATGGGCGAGCGCCTTGCTGGCGAGCACTTCGGTCTGGTGCTCAGCTCCCCCCGTCGTCGCGCGATGGAGACCGCCGCGCTCGCCGGCTTCCCCGCACCTGTGATTGATCCCGACCTGGTGGAGTGGTCCTACGGGCCGGGCGAGGGGCTCACGAGCCTGCAGATCGCCGAGCGGGTCCCGGGCTGGCGGATCTGGACCCACGGCGCGCCCGGTATCGACCGGGAGGGATTCCCGGAGGGGGAGACGAAGGAACACGTGGTGGAGCGGCTGGGCCGGGCGATCGACCGGGCCCGCGCCACCGGTGTGGAGAGGGTGCTGATCTTCGGCCACGGGCATGCGCTGCGGGTACTGTCCATGCTGTGGCTCGGCGCCCCCGTGGAGTTGGCCGCCAGCTTCCCGCTGCTGACGGGATCGCTCAGCGTGCTGGGCTGGGAGAAGGACTCGCCCGCTGTCGTCCGCTGGAACAGCTGATCAGGCCAGCGGTGCGCTCTTGAAGGCGAATGCGGCCACCGCGTCGAGGCGGGGGAAGTTGATGGCCACGTCGGCGTGCGCGGCGGTGACAGGCTTGGCGCAGTAGGCGATGGACAGCCCGGCGGCGTCGAACATGCCCAGATCGTTGGCGCCGTCGCCCACCGCGACCGTCAGCGCCGGGTCTATCCCCTCTGCGTGGGCGAACCGCAGCAGGTCCCGCGCCTTCTGATCCCGGTCCACGATCGCGCCGGTGACGCGGCCGGTCAGCCGCTCCTCACCGTCGACCCGTTCCGTCTCGAGCTCGTTGGCGTTGAAGAAGTCCAGCCCGAGGCGCTCGGCCAGCGGTGCCACGAGCTGGGTGAAGCCGCCTGAGGTGACACCCACCTTCGCGCCGCACGCGCGGGCCGCGGAGATGAGTTCCGCCGCGCCGTTGGAGAGGATCATCGCCTCGCCCACCTCGGCGAAGATGCTGGTGGGCAGACCCGCGAGGGTGGAGACCCGCTCGCCGAGGGACTGGGCGAAGTCCAGTTCCCCGCGCATCGCCCGCTCGGTGATCTCGGCCACCCTCGGCCCGACGCCGGCATGTTCGGCGAGGAGGTCGATGGCCTCCGTGGTGGTGAGGGTGGAGTCCACGTCCATGAGCAGCAGCTGTGCCGGGACCCGGGACAGCGGCCCCGTCACCACGCCGACCGCCACGTTCCCCGCCACGGCCTTGAGTGCGGTGCGCAGCGCGGCCGGGTCGTCGTGCTCGGTGAACATGCTGATCCGCTGGCCGTACAGCGTCTCGTCGCTGATCACGTGCCCCGTGGGGGGAACGAGGGCCACGAGTGACTCCGGAATGGGCCCCATGGCGGCCAGCGTGACGCGAATCTCCATGCGCCTAGGCTATCCGGGCGGGCGCGGGGGCAACGGTGGCGCGGCGGAGGATGGGACGGGCGCGCGTCACCGGGCGGCGGCGATGGGCGTGACGACGATCTCCTGCTCCTGCCCGTCGCGCAGCACTGTGAGCGTCATGTCGCGGCCGACGCGGCCGGCGCGGACCAGCGCCACCAGGGACTCCGTCGAGGAGACGGGGTCGCCGTCGACGGCGGTGATGAGATCGCCCACCTGCAGCCCGACCTGGTCGGCCGGGGAGCCGGGCACCACGTCGGCGACGGCGGCGCCGAGGGGGCCGGTGGTGGAGATGTCGCTGGCGCTGATCCCGATCTGGGGGTGCTCGGCCACGCCGTTGGCGATGAGCTGCTCGGCCACGTACTCCACCTGATCCGCCCCGATGGCGAAGCCGATGCCGATGTTGCCGGCGCTGGAGCTGGATGTGGCCAGCGACGCGATGGAGGAGGTGATGCCCACCAGCTCGCCCGACGCGTTGACCAGCGCGCCGCCCGAGTTGCCGGGGTTGATGGCCGCGTTGGTCTGGATGGCCGCCGTCACCACCACGTCCTGCTGCCCCTGCCCGACGGTGTTGTTGGTGACGGCGCGGGTGGTCACCGGACGGTTGAGGGCGGAGACGATGCCGGTGGTCACGGTGTCCGTCAGGCCCAGCGGGTTGCCGATGGCCATCACCGGATCTCCCACCTGCAGCTCGGACTCGTCCGCGTAGGACATGACGGTGAGGTCCGACGGGGGATCCACCAGTTTGATCACCGCGAGATCGGTCGACGGGTCTGTGCCGATCACCTCGGCGACGTAGGACGAGGCGCCGAGCAGGACGACGATGCGCGCGCCGCTCCCGCTGCCGGAGACCACGTGGTTGTTGGTCACGATGTGGCCCTCGCCGTCGACCACCACCCCCGATCCCTGCCCGGCCGAACCGTCCTGGCCGGTGACCTGGATGGCGACCACCGCGTTGGACGCCGCCGCCGCGACGGCCGTCCAGTTCGGGTTCTCGGGGTCCGCCTGAACCACCTGGGTCTCGGTGGGGATCGTCGAGGCGCTGGAGCTGGCTGCGGAGGCCGCGTACTGGTCTGCGAACCGGGCCGCCGTGAATCCGGCACCGCCGCCCACACCCGCGGCCATCACCGCCACGGCGAGCAGCCCGGCGAGACGGGAGCGGCTCCTGGCGGCAGCGGGACCGGGAGTGGGCTGGCCGAAGGGGTATGCGGGCGGGGGGTAGGTGAACTGTTGCGGGGCACCCTCCGCGGAGCTGTCCTGGGAGGAGAACTGGCCGGCGATGAAGCCTGAGGGCTCGCCGAGTGACTGCGGCTGGACCTGCTGCCCGGTAGCCGGCGGGGTGGGCTCCTCGGCGCGGGCGGTCCAGGAGTCGCGGCTCCAGGGACTGGGGTGCTGCTCGTTGCTCATCGTGGCTCCTCAACTAGGTATGCCCCTAGGTAACCCATCAAGTCTATGAGGCGCCTGTGAAACCTCTGAGGGGTCACTGATAGGGCGGAGCGGGAGGTGTCATTACAGTGGTGATCCTGGGACGGTCTACCATCCACGGATCGCCACTGGGAGAGGGTTCACCGGGCGGTGGTGACCGTGACGGTGTAGCGGGGGTCCTGCGCGGCGACCCTGGTGGGCCCGACGCGCTCGTTCAGGTCCTTGCGCCACGGCAGGTGGGAGTTGAACACGCACCAGACCTTCCCTCCCGGCCTGAGGACGCGAGTGGCCTCGTCGAACATCTCGAGCGTGTCCGAGGACTCCTTCGCCACGCCCTGGTGGAAGGGTGGGTTCGTGACGATGGCGTCGACGCTGTGGTCGGCGTAGCCGTCCAGCCCGGCTCCCCACGTGACATCGACGGTCAGCCGGTTGATTTCCGCGGCCACGGCTGTCGCGGCGACCGCGGACCAGCTGACGTCCCGGGCCACCACCCGCTTGCCCTCCTTGGCCAGCCACATGGCGAGGGTGCCGTTGCCGCAGCCGAAGTCCAGCACGTCGTCGGCCTCCAGGCCCTCGGTGCGGCCGGCGCCCGCGAGCGCGGAGATGAGGAGCCGCGACCCCGGGTCGATCTTGATCCCCCCGAACGTGGCGCCGTGCGCGGCGACGGCGAAGCCCAGGTCCGCGTGCTCGCGCACCTTCGGCCAGTCGGTCTCAAGCCCGGCCGGCCCCCAGGCGCGCAGCACCCGCGACTTCGAGCGGCCGAGGCTGGCCGCGACGGCGGTGAAGTGCTTGCCGAGCACCTCGTTCATGGTCCGGTTCATGTGCCTGATCCTGGCGCCGCCGATGAAGGTGACGTCCGGAGCTCCCTGGACCAGCACGGCCATCTCGTCGAGGGCGCCGAGGGATTTCGGCAGGCGCGCCAGCGCCAGGTCCACCCCGGCCACGTCGGACGGGTGTTCGACGAGGAGCTCTGCCGGCACGGTCGCGGCGTCGCGCCAGTCGTCGCACCAGACGCGGACGTCGTCGGTGAGGGTGAGGGCGTCGTCGACGAGGGCCGGGGCATCAATGAGAGCCACCGCCCCCGCCTGCCCGGGGGCCTCGTCCCAGATCAGGTCATCAACCACGTCACGCATGGGGTGAGTCTAGGAGGTTCCGCGGCGCCGGTGGGGACGTCGCCCCGCAGGGCCGGGCGGACCCTGTCCGGCGCGGACCGCTGACGAGGGGTGGAATAAAGGCAGGGCCGGGTGCGTCGCTAGGGTGTGAGACGCACCGACACGAGGAGAGCGCCATGCATCACGAATTCGCGCCGGGGAGCGTCATCCTGGTGGGCGGTGGCCCGGGCGATCCCGGCCTCATGACGGTGGCCGGGCTGGCCGCCATTCGGGAGGCCGACGTCATCGTGCACGACCGCCTCGGTGCCCTCCAGTGCATGGAGGAGGCGCGCCGCGGTGCGGAGATCGTCAACGTGGGCAAGATCCCGCGCGGCGATTTCACGCCGCAGGAGGAGATCAACGCCCTCCTCATCGATCGTGCCCGCCGGGGGTTGCGCGTCGTGCGGCTCAAGGGGGGCGACAACTACGTCTTCGGTCGCGGTGGCGAGGAGTGGCTGGCCTGCCGCGACGCCGGGGTCCCCGTGCGGGTGATTCCGGGCGTGACGTCGGCGGTGTCGGTGCCCGCGCTGGCGGGCATTCCCGTGACCCACCGTGGACTGACGCAGGGCTTCGTCGTGGTGTCGGGGCACGTGCCGCCGTCGGATCCGCGCAGCGAGGTCAACTGGGGCGCGCTCGCGGCCGGCAACCTGACGATCGTGGTGCTGATGGGCGTGCAGAACCTTCCCGAGATCGCGGATGTGCTGCAGCGGCACGGTCTGCCCGGCGACACGCCGGCGGCTGTGGTGGCCGACGGGACCACGCCAGGGCAGCTGGCGCTTCGGGCATCGCTGGCCGGGATCCCCGCGGCCGCCGCCAACGCCGACATCCGGCCTCCGGCCATCGTGGTCATCGGCGCGGTGGCGGCGCTGGAGTTGGAGGACTGACGTGGATTTCACCGTCCGGCTCGATCCCACCGACGAGGTCGGCGCGGCGCTGCTCGTCCAACTGGCGGAGCGGGCGCAGGTGACGCCGCTGGTGCATGCCCCCGGAACCGCCCTGGTGCTCGGTGGGGCCCGCTCCGGGAAGTCGGCGTGGGCGGAGGCCCAGCTCGGCGCGGCGGAGGATGTGGAGTACGTGGCCACGTCGGAGGTGGCCGACGGCGATGCCGAGTGGGAGCACCGCGTGGCCCTGCACCGCGGGCGGCGCCCCGCGTCGTGGCGCACCACGGAGACCCTGGACATCGCCGCCGTGCTGGAACGCGACGATCCGGCGCCGGTGCTCATCGACTGTGCCGCGGTCTGGCTGGACCGCGTCCTCATGGGCGCTGGCGCCTGGGACGCCGCCCCCGGCTGGCGGGAGCGCGTGGAGACCGAGGTGTCCCGCCTGGCCGGGGCGTTGGAATCCACCTCGCGCGAGGTCATCGTCGTCAGCAACGAGGTGGGGTCGGGGATCGTGCCGGCCACCCCGTCGGGGCGGCGCTACCGGGACGAGCTGGGCAGGCTCAACGCCCGCCTGGCGGCCGTGTGCCGCGAGGTGTGGCTGTGCACCGCCGGGATCGCGAAGCGGCTCAAGTGAGGGGGCTCGTCGCGGCCCTCGGGTTGTTCACGGTGATCCCGGTGCCGTCGGTGGCCGCGATCGACAGGCGCCTCGCCGGGCGCGCCATGGCGGCCTTCCCGTGGGTGGGGCTGCTGGTGGGCGCCGCCGGCGGCCTGGTGCTGTGGGGCGTCGTGGTCCTGGGCGCTGCCGCTTGGCTGGGTGCCGCCCTGGCGCTCGCCGTCGTCGCCGCCCTCACCGGTGCGCTCCACCTCGACGGGCTGGCCGACACCGCCGACGGCCTCGGGTCGCGGAAGCCTGCCGAGGAGGCGCTGGTGATCATGCGGAAGTCGGACGTGGGCCCCATGGGAGTGGCCGCGCTCGTGCTCGCGCTGCTCATCGACGCCGCCGCACTCAGTTCGCTGGCGGAATCCGGCGCGCTGCTGGCGGGCGGGGCGTTGGGTGTCGCGGCGATGGTGGGCCGGGCCGTCGTGACGGCGGCGACGGTGTCGCGGGCGTCCGCCCGCAGGCAGGGCTTCGGTGCCCTGTTCATCGGCGCCACCTCGGCTGCGACGGCCTGGGCCACGGGTGTCGCGGTGGTGGGGGTCGCGGCGGGGGTCGGGGCGTTCGCCGGCGGCACCGCCGGCGCGGTGGTCTTCGCGTCCGTTGCGTGCCTCGCGGGCGGCATCGGATTCCTGTGGGCGACGCGGCTGCGTCGACGCCTGGGCGGCATGACCGGTGACGTCTTCGGGTCGATCATCGAGGTGACGCAGGCGGCCTTCCTCGTGCTGGCCGCTCTGGTGGCAGCCGCGCTCTAGTCACCGGGGCATCGCAGTCCACTGGGCCCGCCGATCAGTCGGTGAGCCCGGCGAAGGATGCCGCAGACGACCACGCCTGGTCGGCGAGGGACAGCCGCCCCACGACGGCCAGTGGACCGGCGATGTCGTGGGTCTCGTAGGCCAGCAGCGTCACCGCCGTCACGTCGATCGGATCGACGGAGGGAGCAGCCCATCGCGCCGCCCGGGCGGTCACCTCGGCCAGCGGCCGCGTCACGCCGTAGTGGCCGATCGTCACATGCGGGACGTATCCGCCGTCATACGCGGAGCCGGCCATCAGCGCGGCGTTGAGGGCGTGCAGTTCGGGGGCGGAGGCGCGGAGGAACGGAACCATCGGGAAGGTGCCCCAGCCTCCGACGGCGACGCGGAACGGACCCATCCCCAGGCTCGTCAGCCTGGCGAGGTCCCCAGCGAGCCGGAGAGCCGTGTAGGGCTCGTCGACGGGCTGGGCGCCCGGCGCCGCCAGGGGACCGGCGTACGCGAGCGTGATGTGGGGCTGGCGCTGGTGTCGCGGCAGGAGCACGTCTCCCCAGTGTGCGCGCGCCGACGACACCGCGCCGCGCACCTGGTCCGTGTCGGCCTCGACCGCCCACACCACTGCGTGCGCAGACCCTCCGTGCCACTCGATGAAGTCCCGGTCCTCGCACGCGACGGTGCAGGGGACGGGCCCGTTCACCCTGTCGCCACGCTGCCGGCCCCCACATACCGTGACGCCGCTGCTGTGGCCTTGACCACTGCCTGATGCAGCGCATCGGATCGGCCGAGGGCCCCGGCGGCAAAGCCGCTGTAGAACTCGAGGCCCAGCGTGGCGGCGAAGACATCTCCTGCACCGACCGTGGCGTCGGTGACCGCGGGCCTGGTGGGGTAGGGCGTCGCCGCCCCCTGGAAGCACAGGGTGGCGCCCCTGTGCCCCTGGGTGACGACGTACCCCGTGTTCCTGGCGGCGTCTGCGGCTGACCACCGCGTGGCCTTGGCGACGGCGTCCTGCAGGTCCTCGTCGGAGAAGACGACGATGTCGAAGCAGGACCAGGTCGCGGCCTCGGCGTCATCGATGTCGCGGCGGTGGACCCGCCGGTAGGAGGAGGCGGCCAGCGCCCCGCTGGTTCGCATGAGTCCCTGGGCCAGCAGGACCTGCACCGACCGTCCCTCCAGGCGTGCGGCGCAGAACTCCGCGATGTCGGCCGCTCGGTCCTCGTCCGGGACGAGGGGGCAGAAGTAGACCAGGTCGCAGTTCTGCCAGGTGGCCCGGGGGCTGATCGGTTGCAGCGGGCGGTCCGCGGGACGCCAGTACTGGGTCCTGTCCTGCGTGGCCTTGTGGCCGCCGACGATGTTCCTGTACGCCAACGAGCGCTCACCGGATGGCTCGCGGTCCCGCTCGAATTCGGTGATGAGGGGCAGGAGGTCCAGTCCGTAAGGGCCGCTGACCTGAGCGTGCAGCCCATACTCCAGCCGCAGCTGTCGCGCGATGAACAGCGCGGGCGAACCCCACGACGGCTCGAGGATGTGCCCGTTCGCCTCGTTGTCGTCGATGCAGAGATCACCGATCACGACGACTGAGGGAGGTGCTCCGTTCAGAGACACAGGTCGTCCTCTCGTAGACCGATGGTGAGGCTGGAGCGTCGTGCTCCACAGGTGCACCGGCCTCGCATGTGGTGCTCCTGCGCTGGGGCTGGATCCTACGCCGACTCCCTGCCTCAGATGCGGAGGACTGGGGGGACGCGCGGTGAAGGGCGTCGGCTCTGTCGGCTCTGAGGCGCGGGCCGAGGATCGGGGCTAGGTTGGGGGTGTGGCAGCGTCACGTGTCCCGGAACAGCACCGCCAGGCCCTTGCGCGGCTGCGATCGTCGTACGACGCGATCCCGGCCGGCTCTCAGGTGCGCATCGCCAAGCGCACCTCGAACCTCTTCAGGCCGCGTGTCGCCACGCGCTCGTCCGGGCTCGACGTCTCCGGCCTCACCGGCGTACTGGCCGTCGACCCTGTGGCCGGTACGGCAGAGGTCCAGGGCATGTGCACGTATGAGGATCTCGTCGACGCGACGCTCGCGTACGGACTGATCCCGCTGGTCGTTCCGCAGCTCCGCACCATCACGCTGGGAGGTGCGGTCAGCGGTCTGGGGATCGAATCCACCAGCTTCCGCAACGGGATGCCGCACGAGTCCGTCCTCGAGATGGACGTGTTCACGGGTGCCGGCGAGGTCGTCACCACCCGCCGGGGCGAGGACCTCTTCGACGCGTTCCCGAACTCCTACGGCTCGCTGGGCTATGCCACCAGGCTGGTGATCGAGTTGGAGAGGGTGCCGGCCTACGTCGATCTCCGCCACATCCGATTCACCGACGCGGCGGCGCTGGCGGCCACGGTCGAGGAGATCGTCACCACCCGCTCCTTTGAGGGGATCCGGGTCGACGGCCTGGATGGGGTGGCGTTCGGGCCAGGGGAGTACTACCTGACGCTCGCCACCTGGACCGCCCGGCCGGCGGGCCCGCCCAGCGACTACACCGGGCAGGACATCTACTACCGCTCCATCCGCACCCGCGCGTCGGACCAGCTGACCATGCGCGACTACCTCTGGCGGTGGGACACCGACTGGTTCTGGTGCTCGGCGGCCTTCGGTGTGCAGCACCCGCTGGTGCGACGGCTGTGGCCGCGTCGGTGGCGCCGATCGGATGTCTACCATCGGCTGATCGGTCTTGACCGGCGGATCGGTCTGACGGACCGGTTCGACGCGCTGGCCGGCCGCCCGCTGCAGGAGCGCGTGATCCAGGACGTCGAGGTCCCGGTGGATCGCCTCGGGGAGTTCCTCGCCTGGTTCGACGACTACGTGGGCATGCGTCCCGTGTGGCTGTGCCCGCTGCGGCTGAGGGCGTCGACGGAGCACCCGGTTGCGACGGTGGACGCTGATCGCGCGGGCCGCCGCCCCTGGCCGAGCTATCCGCTGGAGCCCGGCACCACCTACGTCAACGCAGGTTTCTGGGGCGCCGTCCGCGTGGGCCCGGATGCTGCCGAGGGGCGGCTCAATCGGGCGATCGAGCGCAAGGTGCACGATCTCGGGGGCCACAAGTCGCTCTACTCCGAGGCCTTCTACGACCCGGGGACCTTCGACAGGCTCTACGGTGGCTCCAACCTGGCCGCCGTGAAGGCCCGCTATGACCCGGACAATCGGCTGACCAGCCTCTACGACAAGGCGGTGCGGAAACTATGAATGCAACCCGGGGCGCGAGGATGTCGATAGCGGATGCGGTCAACTCGCTCGTCCGCGACGGCATACCGATGCGGTTCTCCGCCTACGACGGGAGCTCAGCCGGTCCTGAGGACGCGTCGATGGAGTTGGTGTTGCGCAACCAGCGCGGTCTGGCCTACCTGCTGACGGCCCCGGCCGAGCTGGGAATGGTGCGGGCGTACCTGGCCGGAGACCTGGAACTGCTCGGCGTCCATCCCGGCAACCCCTACGAGATGCTCAAGCTGATGCAGGACCGGCTCAAGTTCCGGATGCCCTCACCGGCGGAGGTGGTGGACCTGGTGCGTGGGCTGGGTATCCCTGCGCTCAGGCCACCGCCGCCACCTGAGACCGAACGCCCGCCGGCCTGGCGCCGCGCGATCACGGGACTGCGCCATTCGAAGTCGCGCGACGCCGCGGCGATCGCGCACCACTACGACGTCTCCAACACCTTCTACGAGCACATCCTCGGCCCGTCCATGACCTACACCTGCGCCGTGTACCCGAGCGACGACGCCACCCTCGAAGAGGCGCAGGCGGAGAAGTACGACCTGATCTGCCGCAAGCTCGGGCTACGGGCAGGGATGCGGCTCCTCGATGTGGGCTGCGGCTGGGGTGGCATGGTGCGCCACGCGGCCAGTTACTACGGCGTCACGGCACTGGGCGTGACCCTGTCACGCGAACAGGCGTCCTGGGCCTCGGAGACCATCCAGCGCGACGGGCTCGGTGGCCTGGCCGAGGTCCGTCACGGGGATTACCGTGACATCACCGAGGCAGGCTTCGATGCGGTGAGCTCGATCGGGCTGACAGAACACATCGGCGTGCGCAATTACGCCGCCTACTTCGCCTTCCTCCGGGATCGCCTCCGTCCACAGGGCAGGCTGCTCAACCACTGCATCACCCTCGCGCACAACCGGCGCGCGGGGATGGGCTCGTTCATGGACCGTTACGTCTTTCCTGACGGGGAGATGAGCGGCTCCGGCACCATCATCAAGGAGGCGCAGAACGCCGGCCTGGAGGTCATGCACGAGGAGAACTTCCGGATGCACTACGCCCGGACTCTCACCGCCTGGTGCAGCAATCTCGTCAACACCTGGGACGACTGTGTGGCCGCGGCAGGGGAGCCGACGGCGCGGGCGTGGGGTCTCTACATGGCCGGATCGCGTCTCAACTTCGAACGCAACAACGTCCAGTTGCATCAGGTGCTGGCGGTGCGCACGGCTGACGACGGGTCCAACGGGTTCCCGCTGCGGCCCGCCTGGTGACGCAGACCCGCCCTGGCTCAGGTGTCGTCGGGGCGGGCCCGACGGCGTTTGGTTTCGCCGAGTCGTCGCTTGTTGCCCAATCGCCGTTCGATCGAACCGCGCGTCGGGCGGGTGCGACGCCTCGGTGGCGAGGGCGGGGCGAGGCCTTCCAGCAGCAGCGCCGCCAGACGTTCCCGTGCCGCCTCCCGATTCTGACGCTGCGAGCGAAATCCGGCGGAGACCACCGTGAGGACGGTGCCGGAAAGACGCGTCCTCAACCGGTGCTGCAGACGCTCGCGCTGCACCTCGTCGAGAACCGCGGAGGCGGCCACATCGAAGGACAGCTGAACTCTCGAGTCGGCCGTGTTGACGCCTTGGCCTCCGGGACCGGACGCGTGTGAGAATCGCTCGATCAGCTCTCGGCTCGGGATCACCAACCCCTCGGGCAGTCCCGGCATCGGCGCAATCCGCAGCTCACTCACGATTCCAGACTAGGAGACACGCAGCCACCCCACGAGGGACGGGTGCTGGCCGCGGCATCCGTCACGCACGGGTGTGTGCGACGCAGGACTCCCGGGCTGGAAGGATCTAGGCATGCCCAAGGCAGTGTTCATCGACTTCGACGGGACCTACGCGGATCGCGGACAGGTCCCACCCGGCCACGTCGAGGCGGTCCGCCAGGCTCGCGCGAACGGGCACCGGGTCCTGCTGTGCACGGGCAGGCCGAAGTCGATGGTGCCGGCGCGCATCCTGGACTCGGTGTTCGACGGGCTGGTCGGCGCGGCCGGCGGCTACGTCGAGATCGGCAGCACTGTCCTGTCGGACATCAGGTTTCCGGAGAGCCTGGCCTCAGAGGTCGTCAGAGTGCTCACGTCCTACGACGTCACCTTCATCCTGGAAGCGCCCCAGGCCCTGTACGGCCCGGTGGGCATCCGGGAACGGCTGCGTGGTCTTCTCGCGCATCGGCGGCCATTGCCGCGTCACCACGAGGCGGGTTACGGTGGATCCGTGTCCACATCGGAGGAGCGATGATGACGATCCCCAAGAACATGATCTGCCTGTGGTTCGACAAGGACGCCGAGGCGGCGGCCGAGTTCTACGCCTCGGTATTCCCCGACAGCAGGATGGGCGCCGTGCACCGGGCGCCCGGAGACTTCCCCGGCGGCAGGAAGGGCGACGTCCTGACGGTGGACTTCACCGTCTGTGGCATCCCGTGCATGGGCCTGAACGGGGGCCCGGACTTCCCGCAGAGCGAGGCCTTCTCCTTCCAGATCGCGACAGACGACCAGGCGGAGACCGATCGCTACTGGGAGGCCATCGTCGGCAACGGCGGACAGGAGAGCGCCTGCGGCTGGTGCAAGGATCGATGGGGGGTGTCCTGGCAGATCACGCCACGGGCGCTCACCGAGGCCATGGAATCGGACGAGCCCGGCGTGTCCGAGCGGGCGTTCGCCGCGATGCTCACGATGCAGAAGATCGACGTCGCGGCGATCGAGCGGGCGGTCGCGGGGGACTGACCACGATCGACGGGGAATCTCCGCCGACAATCCTCGTGCCCACACAGGCCACCCGCGCGGCAGCCCCACCTGCCTCCGGCATGGAAATATGTGGCGCAGCCCTGCGCGAGAAGCCCGGGCCAAGCGAGTCAGGCCCACGAGCCCAAACCCAGCGAGGTGGCGGAGGATACGAGATTCGAAGACGCAACCTCGTATCTCTCAAGTACCTGTCAGGGTGTAGTATAGGCCCTTGACAAGGTAGTTCACCCTCGATCGCATCGAGTTTGCATACGCCTGCGTAGGCATGGCGCAGCTATTTGGGGGCACATTCGGGGCACGAAACCGCCCCAGAAATGATACGAGATGCCGCCGCAACTGTGGGGCGGCGGTTGGGAAAGGGGGGCCGGTGGCAGAGAGCCAGCGCTCTTGGGGCAAGGTTCGCAGGCTGCCCTCAGGCCGGTACCAGGCCTCATACCTCCACGGAGGATTCCACGGCGTCCAGCTCGGAACTCGCTACACCGCGCCACAAACGTTCGACGCGAAGGGCGACGCCTGGGCTTGGCTTGACCGGGAACACCGACTGGTCCAACGAGGCGAGTGGAGCCCGCCTCTTGCCCGGCTGCACCAGGCTGCGGAGGAACGACGCCGGGAGGAGGTGGCACGTGAAGCCGCCGCCGCGGTGCCCACCATCGCCGCATACGGTAAGGACTATCTGGAGCGCGGTGAACTCGCTGGTTCTACCCGGGACCGGTACCGCCAGCTGCTGAAGTTCTACATATGCGCCGAGCCAGCCACGATCACCCGGCGGGGCATGATCAAGGGCAAGCCACTTGCGCAGCGAGGTTTGGGTGACATCAAGGTTACCGAGATGACCCGTGCGGATGTTCGCCTGTGGTGGCAGGGCCTACCGGTCAAGCAGCGTGAATCCTCGTGTCGGCAGGCTTACGACCTGCTGCGCGCGATCATGAACGCCGTTGTTGAAGCTGAATTGATCGAGGTGAACCCGGTGCGGGTGAAGGCAGCCACACACGCACAAGCCTCACGGGAGCGTGACCTCGACCCGCTGCCCATCGAGGTGCTCTACTCAGTGGCGAACCACATGCCGGAACATTGGCGCTTGGGTGTTCTGCTTGGTGGCGTTCTGGGGCTGCGCTCTGGCGAGATCCGAGCGTTGCGGCGCGGTGACTTCAGCCTCTCCGGAGACCTTCCAACGGTGAAGGTTCACCAATCAGTGAAGGAGTCAGAGGGTACGGTGCAACTCGGTCCGCTGAAGACAGCCCGGAAGGGGATAGCCACACGCACTCTTCCCATACCGGCGGCGCTCCTCGAGGACGTGCAGGCCCACCTGCGTCGGCACACCCAGCTTGGCAGGACGGGGCTCCTGTTCTGGAGAGGCAAAGACGGCCTCCCCGTGAAGTCCGTGGATTGGCTCCGGGCCTTCAAGAAGGCCTGTCACGCGGTTGCAGATGGGATGGAGGCCAGTGCTGCCCATAATCTGACCCAGACCGGCGAGGCGGAATCCGACGAGTCGCAGCGGATCCGTGAGCTGCTCACCGGTCATGGCGGCTACGTCTTCCATGGCACAAGAGTCACCGGCCTCACGTGGGCCTACAGGTTGTCAGGAGGAAACCTCCGAGCGGTCCAGGCAATCGCTGGCCACACCTCCCCCAAGATGGCTCTGCGATACCAGCGGGCCGAGATGGACTATTTGGCAGCCGTAGCGGCAAATGTATCGACCATGATCGAGGGGAGCTCGGTCCAGTAGCCGGGCTCAAACCGCTCGGTCCTCGAATCGCGGCCCTGCAGAGATAGACCGACCCCCGTTTGTTCTCGCGAGCGATGGACAGGCTGATCAACACGGTCGGTCGCGCTCGCTTTGATCTCAGTCGACGACAATCTCCCTGTCGGCGACGTTCAAGACTGAGCACTTTCGACGGGCGGTGAAATCGTCCAGTCTCTCAGCGTCGTCCACACTCCCCTTCGGGCCGAAGGGCCTAACGCACTGGATTGAAGATCAGCGGGTACCGGCGTGATCCCGTCGCGGCTCGATACGGCTACTGCCATCCGATCTTTGGCTGTCGACACCCCTACCACGCTGGCCGGTCGAGCGCTGAGTTCGATGATGCGGTGGGAGAGGAACCTTGCTTCGGCCTGGTCGTGGGTGACGAGGAGGATGGTCCAGCCGTGGCGCGTGGCTGCGTCTCTGAGCCAGGTGTTGAGGTCGGAGCGGGTGAGGGCGTCGAGGGCGCTGAAGGGCTCGTCGAGCAGCAGGATCGGGCGGTGTTGGGCGACGGTGCGCAGGAGGGCGGTGCGTTGTCGCATGCCCCCGGACAGTTGGCTGGGGAAGTGGTCGCCGAAGCCGTCGAGGCCGAACTCGAGGAGCATGGCGCGGACCAGGGCCCTGCTCGCTGCCCGATTCCGCCGGGCTACGTCGAGGCCTAGCGCGGCGTTGTCGACGACGGTGCGCCATTCGAAGAGGTTGTCGTCCTGGGCGTAGTAGGCGAAGGGGTGCTCCGGGGTGCCCGGGCGCAGGGTCACTTGCCCTGTGGTGGGTTGCTCGAGTCCGAGGAGGACGCGAAGCAGGGTGCTCTTTCCGCAGCCGCTGGGGCCGATGAGGGAGACCACTTCGGCCTCGTGCAGGTCGAAGCTGAGGGCGTCGAGCGTGGCGGTGCCGTCGGGGTAGTGGTGGCTGAGGTTCTGCACCTGGAGGATGGGGGCGTTCACCGGCGCCGTCCTGCGGTGTCCTGCCGGACTCGTAGTGCCCATGGGGCGACGAGTCGTTCGGCGAGCACGGCCAGTGCGAAGAGGGTGATGCTAACCGCGGCGGTGGTCGCGACGGCGGCCAGCACGAGGTCGGTTCGGAAGGCGTTCTTCTGGACTGCCATGTAGACGCCGAGGCCGGCGGTGGAGCCGGCGTACTCGGCGAAGATGGCGCCGACGACGGCGTAGGTGACGGCGATCCGCAGCGAGGTGAAGAACGCCGGTATTGCCTGAGGCAGCCGCAGGAATCGAAACTGCTGCCAGCGGGTGGCTCCCATGCTCGCGAGGAGTTCCGCCTTCCCGGAGGGCGTGGCGCGGAAGGCCTCGATCAGCCCCAGCAGCATGGGGAAGAACGTGACGAGCACCACGAGCAGTACCTTCGGCAGCAGACCGAACCCGAACCACAGGATCATCAGGGGCGCGATCGCGATGATCGGGATGGTTTGGGACGCGACGAGGAGCGGGGTGATCGCCCGGCGCAGGGTGTCGTTGAAGTCGACGGTGATGGCCACCGCCCAGCTGAAGGCGAGCGAGCAGGTGAACCCCGCCAGGGTCACGATGAGGGTGGCCAAGGTGTGCTCGGCCAGCTCGGGGGCGTGGAGGAGCGCCTGCTCGACGATGCGGCTCGGTGGCGGCAGGATCGATGGCCGGGGCTGGAACACCGCCACCGCGAGCTCCCACAGCGTCAGCAGGACGGCCACGCTCACCCCCACCGGCCATCCCACCCGGAGGGGTTCGCAGTCGCGAAGGCGCCCGCCTCGTCCGGCCCGGTCAGCCGATGAGGTCATCGGTGAAGTAGTCGGCCCAGTCCGGTTCGGTGGTCAGCGGCCGGCCGTCGGGGCCGTCGAGGAGGCCGTTGTCGACGAGGAGGCGACCGTATTGCTGCCACGTGTCTTCGGTCTGGGTGCCCACGCGTCCTGCGTCGTCGGTGAGGTATTCGTCGGAGAGCATGCGCTGGCTTTCGATGACGAGATCGGTGTCGGTGAAGAAGCCGGGGTTGGCGTCGATGAGGATCTGGGCGGCCTCGTCGGGGCTGTCGGCGGCGAACTCGTAGCCGCGGACCAGGGCGGTCACGAACGCGCGTGCCTCGTCCGGGTGCTCCGAGATCCATTCTGGGCTCCCGGACACGATCACGTTGTAGGTGTCGGGGAAGCCGTAGTCGGTGTAATGGAAGTAGCGCAGCGGGTAGCCCCGGTGCTCCGCCTCGATGCCCTCCCAGGCGAGGAAGGGGACCGTGAAGTCCGCGCGGTCTGCGTAGAGGGCCTCGTAGGCGGACGTGCCCAGGGTGACCGTCTCGAAGGCCCCTGCGCCGCCGTCGGCCTGGATGACCCGTTGCATCATGAGTTCCTCGGCAGGTTCACCGAATCCGGCGTAGGTGCGTCCGTCGAGGTCGGCCGGGCGGGCGATGCCGCCGTCGGCCTTCACGGCGATGGCGGTGGCCCACTTCTGCAGCACGGCCATGACGGAGACGACCTCGGCGCCCGCGGCCTTCGCGACCGTGAAGTTGCTCTGGAAGCTGATGCCGAACTCGGCTTGGCCGGCGTCGATCAGCTGGTCGGGCAGGGACTGGTTGAACGGCAGGAGTTCCACCTCGATCCCGGTCTCGTCGAAGTAGCCGCGTTCAAGTGCCACGTACATGCCGGTGTGGTTGGTGTTGGGGGTCCAGTCGAGGGCGAAGCGCACCGCGGTGGTGTCGGCGGAGATCGCGGCACCGGCGTCGGGTCCACACCCGGCGGAACCCAGAGTGACTACGGTGATGGTGGCGAGGGCGGTCACGAATCGACGCCAAGGAGGGGGGAGCGTACGGGTGGTCACAGGACAGTTCCTCCGTCAGAATTACCTGAATCAGGTTCGCGGGTGTGTTCTCAGCCCCTCATCTGCGGGGGCACCCCGTGTCGCGGGCGAGTCTACGGGCGCCCTGTGGCTGGCCGGGGGCGGGTTCGGCGAGCCTTCGCCGTTCGGCGCTTTCCGCGAGGCTGGAAGTGCCCCCACAATCGCAACGTGAGGATCTCCCGCGGCGGTCAGGCGAAGGCTGCCGTGAAGGCATCCAGGGCAGCGTCCGAATCGCCTTTGGCGAAGGCCTCCATCGCGACCACGCCGGTGTAGCCAATGTCTCTCAGCACGCGGGCGACCGCGGCGTAGTTGAGTTCGCCTGTGCCGGGTTCGCAGCGCCCTGGGACGTCCGCGACCTGGATCTCGCCGATCCACGGCTGGCTCGCCTTGACCAGTTCAATCAGGTTCCCCTCACCGATCTGGGCGTGGTAGAGGTCCAGGTTCATTCTGAGATTCGGGGAGTTGACGGCGGACACCAGGGTTCTTGTGTCACTGGCCAGCGCGAACGGTGTACCGGGGTGGTCCACCGGAAGGTTCAGGTTCTCCAAGGTGAACACCTTGTCGTGCTTCGCACCCAGATCGGCCAGGAGGCGCAGGGTGTCGGCTGCGCGAAGCCACATGGCGGGAGTGACGACGTCGACAGGCCTGACCGGGAGACCTCCCTCGCCCAGGCCGGTGCCATGCACGTTAAGGCTCGGGCAGTTGAGCATTTTGGCTACCTCGATCGACCTCTCGGCCGTCGAGAGGAACGTCGCGATCCCGTCGTCCTCGGTGAGGTTGCCGCTGAGATACCCGGTCATGGAGACAATCGAGGCTGGGGACGCGGCGAGAGCTTCGATGTCCTTGTCCGCCCAGCCCCAGATCTCGACGAGCAGGCCACGGTCATGGATACGCCGAACCCTGTCGATGAACGGCAAGTCCAGGTAGATCATCTCGGCGCTGGCAGCCAGCCGGTATCCGGTCGTTGACCGCGCAGTCTGGTCGCTATCCGGCGAAGTGGCCTTCAAGTTCTCCGTCATTTGGTCTGTCTTCCTCGTGTCAGCACGGGCCGCTGTGGCTCGACTCGCAGCGATAATTGGGTAGTCGGTTGGGGTTCCAGGTCCCGGAGCCCCAACCGACAGGCTCGCGTCGTGCCTGAGGGCGGATGTCCCTCCGTTGTCAAACAGCCAGCCAGCGAGGACGACGCGAGATCCGTGTGTCAGACTCCGGGTACGTCAACCCAGCGCCGCCCGGCCGCCGACTCCTCGACCGCATCGAGGACGACGCTGACGCGCCACGCGTCCTCGAAACCTGGCATGGGATCACGGTCGGACGAGAGGGCATCGATCAGCTCGTGGATCTCGATCACCTTCAGCTCGTGAACGCCCAGCGGGGCCCCGGCGAATGGCCAGAACTTCCCGTAGTCGCCGTGACCAGGGCCCATCGGGACGTCACGGAATCCGCGCTGCAGCTCGTCACCCTCTGCCAGGTAGAGCTCCAGCTTGTAGGCGTCCTGCTGCGTGAAGCGCAGGGCGCCCTTGCTTCCGGTGACCTCGACGGCTAGCTCGTAGGCGCGCCCGGTCGCGACCCGGCTCGCCTCGAATGTGCCGACAGCGCCGCTGGCGAACTGTGCCAGGAACTGGATGATGTCGTCATTCTCGACCTGGCGAAGCGGGGCGCTCTCCGCGGCCTTGGTGCCGTATCCGAAGACTCCAGCGGGTTCGGGGCGTTCGGTGATGACCGTCGTGCTGAGAGCGCTGACCGTCTTGATCGGCCCGACCAGTTCGTGGGCGAGGGCGACGATATGGGCGCCGAGGTCGCCCAGGGCACCAGAGCCTGCCCGTGCCCTTTCGAAGCGCCACGTGAACGGCACACTCGGGTCCGTGACGGCGTCAAGCGCGAACGTGGCCTTGAAGGCCCAGATGTCGCCGAGCGCTCCTGAGGAGATGAGCTCCTTGGCGTACTCAATCGCCGGGTTCCGCACGTAGTTGAACCCCACGATGGTACGGACGCCGGCTTCCTTGGCGGCCAGGTACATGGTCTCCGCGTCGGCCGCAGTGAGGGCGAGGGGCTTCTCGCAGTACACGTCCTTGCCGGCCGCGATGGCCGCCATGGCGATCTCGAAGTGCAGCCAGTTCGGGGTGACGATGTCGACCAGGTCAATGTCGGGGTCCGCGACGGCGTCACGCCAATCTGTGCCCCACTTCGCGTAGCCGAGCGTCCGAGCGCCATCCTCCGCCATCTTCTCGTTGGCATCAATGAGGATGCTCAGCTCGGGCTTCAGCGGCAACTCGCCGTACACCGCCTCGACGTTGCGGAATCCGAGGGTGTGCGACTTCGCCATGAGGCCGCTGCCGATCATTGCGATGCGAAGCGCCTTGGCGTTGCTTCCTGTTGTGTCATGCGTGGGCACGGTGAGCCTCTCCTTCAGTGTTGATGAGCTTGAGGGCGTCGTTGAGTGTGCCGGCGGCGTAGACGATCCCCTCTTCGGTGTTGAGATCCCAGTCTTCGTTTTCGATCGAGATGGTGTCGTCGTACCCGGCCCGCTGCAGCGCAGCGATGAAGCCGGCCCACCAGTTGGTGTCATGGCCGCGGCCGGCGGCGGCGAACTGCCAGGGTGCATCTGCGGGGGGTCGCGTGGTGGTGTAGCCCTCGCCGAGTGGGTAGGGGTTCTCGGATTCTGGGATCCGGCTGAATCGGTCGTCCAGGACGCCGTAGCGCGCGATCGACTCGGCGTTCAGGATGGTGTCCTTGGCCGCGGCCTGCCAGATCCGTCCGGACAGCTGCTCGACGGCGCGGATCGGATCGATTCCCTGCCAGAACATGTGACTGGGGTCGAGGTTGACGCCGAGAGCGTCCGAGCCGACCTCCTCAATCAGCCGGGCAAGCGTCGGCGGGTTGTAGGCGACGCAGTGGGGGTGCATTTCGATGCAGAGCTTCACCCCGTGGGCTTCCGCCTCGGCAGCGAGTTCGCGCCACGCGGGGGTGGCGACGCTCCACTGGTAGTCGCGGACGTCGATCAGACCGCTCTCCCAGGGTGCCACTGTCCAGGTGGGACGGGTCGCCTCGGGTCCGCTTCCGGGTCCGCCAGGCATCGCGACCACCCGGTCCACCCCGAGCAGTGAGGCGAGCCGGATGGACTCTCGCAGGTCCTGGGTGTGCACTGGGCCCACCCGGGGATCGGGGTGCAGCGGGTTCCCGTTGCAGTTCAAGGCGGTGAGGCGCACACCCCGGGCCTCGAATTGAGCCGCCCACTCCTGGCGCTGGTCAGCGCTGTCGATGAGCTGACGCGTGGGGCAGTGCGGCGTGGGAACGAACCCACCCGATGCCACCTCTGCGTCGGTGATGCCCCAGGCGACCATCTGATCGAGTGCCGCCGGAAGCGCGAGGTCGTGGAGTGCGACCAGATAGAGACCGACCTTCATCTTTGAAGCTCCTTCTGAGGTTGCGTGAGCCGTTCTAAGTCTCGCCTAATGGACACTCCGGCCACAGGTTGATAGTAACCCTCCATGCTGTCGAGCACAAGTCGCCTCGTTCAGCCGCGACGGCTCGTGAGGATTTTGAAGGTCAGGTCCACGGCGGGCGTGGACTCTCTGTCAATGGACCGATAGGCCACTAGGTGGGCTCCGTGTAGGCGGCGCCCTGGGTGGCAGACGGAAGGGCGCCGCTTGTTGCGCGCAGATGGATAACGGCAAGGCAGGGGAGGGCCAGGCACTCCAGTCATGCGCGGGTCTGTCGGGGGGCCCGCTCTGAGGAGCGCGCCTTCCCTTTGGCGCCCCGCGCCCGCCTACTCCAGGTCGTCGCCGCACATTGCAGGAGGCGTCGAGTGCGACAGCATTGCGATCCACGGGCGGGTGGCGGTCACCTCTTTGGCTGCCGCGTTGCGTTGCCTTCTCTCACTGCTGGCCTCTCAGAGTCAGGGCGCTGGCGTCTCCTGGCTGAGGGGTGCGGGTGAGCCGGACTTTGGCGACTTGCGGGCCATCACCGTTGCGACGGTCTTCGCCAGCACAGGGTCGGCCGAGATCGAGGCGGCGGTGCGCTCCCCAACGGTGGGGGCCGGCAAGGCAGCAACTGCCGCCGTGATCTCAGCAATCGCGACTCGATCAGAAGTGGTCTCGGTGTCGATCACCAGGTCGAAGTTGGACTCGTCGGCCCAGTCCGCGGTGTAGAAGAGCCGGATGAACCGGGAGCGGATCTCGTCATCGGCCTTGATCAACGCGGCCGCCTCGGTGACGTTGATGCCGTTGCGCTTGGCGACCCGCTCGGCTCGCAGCGCCTCCGGGGCCTTCACGAACACGTTCACCACGTCCGCCATGCCCTGGAGCACCCTGAAGCCGCCCCGGCCAAGGATCACCACGTTGCCGCGGGCCGCGACAGCGGCGATGGTCTCATTCATCATCTGGATGGTGGTGGCGCTGTCGTCGTTGAACAACTCCCAGATCTTGGGTTTGTGATCGTAGATCGCGTCGAGCCGGGTGAGACCGTACTGGCGGATGACCTTGTTGATCGTCGACTTGTCCACGAAGTCGTAGCCGAGCTGGAGAGCAAGCTCCTGCGCGATGCGGCCACCCTGGCTACCGAGCTGACGGGACACGGTGACGACGGCCATGACTACCTCCTCCTACGGGACGGACAGTCTGTCCGCTTGGGTCATAACGTTAGCCCCTTTCTGCGGGGCGCGTGGTCCATACAGGGGGTGTCGATAGCGAAATCGGGGATCACGAGGTGATCCGAACCGAGGCCAAGAGGGCGAAACGATGACATCCTGTATGAACTTCTCTGAATCACCACGGATCTCGAACAACCGTGAGACATCGAGGCTAGCCTTGGGTTGTATGCGGTTTGGTCATGGGCGACGGGAGCATCATGAGGTCCAAGAGCGTCGCGGTGATCGCCGGGGATGGGATCGGCAAGGAAGTGGTGCCGGCCGCCATTGACTGCATCGGTGAGCTCCTACCCGCCTATGACCTGCAGCTCGAGTGGGTGAACTACGAATGGGGCTCCGACTACTACCTTCAACACGGTCGCATGCTTCCCGCTGACGGCCTGGAGACGCTTGCGGGGCACGACGCCATCTTCCTCGGCGCCGTGGGCATTCCAGAGATCCCCGACACCGAAACACTCTGGGGCCTGCTCATCCCCATCAGGCGGACCTTCGAACAGTACGTGAACCTCCGGCCGGTGCGTGCGCTGCCAGGCGTGCCCTCTCCGGTTCGGGGCGGCGACGACATCAACCTGGTCATCGTGCGGGAGAACAACGAGGGCGAATACTCCGAGATGGGAGGCAGGGCGTTCGTCGGCCTGCCCGACGAGATGGCCATCCAGGAGAACGTGTTCACCAGACGGGGCATCACGCGGATCGCGAAGTACGCCTACGAGCTGGCGGCACGCAGGCGAGGGCTTCTCACCTCGGCGACGAAGTCCAACGGGATCATCCACACGATGCCCTTCTGGGACGAGGTCGTATCTGAGGTTGGCCGCGACTACCCCGGTGTGGAGAGCCGCAGCATGCTGATCGACGCGCTCGCAGCCCGCCTGGTCCTTCGCCCGGCGGAGTTCGATGTCATCGTCGCCTCGAACCTCTTCGGCGACATCCTGTCGGATCTTGCCGGTGCGATCGCCGGGTCGATCGGCGTCGCGCCGAGCGCCAACCTCAATCCAGAGGGAAGGCACCCCTCGCTGTTCGAGCCCGTGCATGGGTCAGCCCCTGACATCGCCGGTCGCGGCATCGCGAACCCGATCGGGCAGATCTGGTCGGGAGCCATGATGCTCGAGCATCTCGGCGAGCCCGGCGCATCTCACCACCTGATCCAGGCCTTCGAAGCGGCGCTGAGGGCCGGCGTTCGAACCGCCGACCTGGGTGGCACTGCGACGACGGCCGAGATGACCGCCGCGATCATCGAGCAGATCAATCTGCTTGCCCCCGGCGACCCGGGCCGCCGCAAGGTCGTGCCGTGAGGCCCTCCTGCCCGGACCAGCAACTGAGACCCAACAGACGAATCACTAGGTAGAGGACCGTTCATGGAGAAAGTACGTGTGGGTGTAGCCGGCTACGGCACCATCGGGCAGCGTCTTGCTGACGGTGTTGTCCTGCAGGAGGACATGGAACTGGTCGGGGTTGCGGACGTGGCACCGACGCTGCCGGTTCAGGCTCTGGTTGAGCGCGGCATGCCGTACAGGTTCTTCAATGCCCAGCCTGAGAATCGCTCGCTCCTCGAAGATGCAGGCGTGCCGATCGCAGGGTCACTTGAGGACCTCGTAGAGAGCGTCGACATCATGCTGGACGCAACGAATGCCGGCGTGGGCGCGCGGAACAAGGAGCTCTATCTGAAGCATGGGAAGAAGGCGATCTTCCAGGGCGGCGAGCAGAACTCGGTTGCGGACGTCTTCTTCCACGGCTATGCCAACTACGAGCAGGGCGTGGGTGCCCAGTTCCTCAAGCTCACCAGCTGCAACACCACCGGTCTGATCCGGGTGGTCGACTGCATCGACCGGGCCGTCGGCGCCGAGCGTGTCGCGATCACCATCATCCGGCGGGTGGCTGATCCCGGCGACTACAACCGTGGCCTGACCAACGCGCTGCAGGTCGAAGCGGCGCCGAGCCACCAGGCCCTCGATCTGATGACGATCATGCCGCACGTAACTACGACGGGGATCCTGGTGCACACCCCTGTGACCCACGGCCACATCATCACGGTGCTGGTGACACCGAAGAAGTCGATCGACAAGGCCAGCCTGCTGGAGCTCTTCAACGAGCATGGCCGCATCAGGGTGGTCAGCCTCGCCAAGGGCTTCCTCGGCAACGCCTCGCTGTTCAAGTACGCCCGCGACCTCGGCAACCCGCGCGGAGACATGTACGAAGTGGCCGCGTGGGACGAGTCGGTGGTGATGTCCGGCAACGACATCATGTTCGCCATCAACATCCCGCAGGAGGCCGTCGTGATCCCGGAGAACATCGACGCGATCCGTGCCTCCATGCGGATGCAGGAGGATCGGCTCGAGGGCCTCGCCCTGACCAACAGATACCTCGGTATGGCCAAGGCCTGACGGGCCATGAAGTACCAGATCCTGACCCTCGACGACTTCGAGGTTGCAGGTCGGACGGTCCTGTGTCGCATCGATATCAACCAGCCCGTCGACAAGGCGGCTGGGCGCCTCAAGGACACCACCCGCATCCGGGCCTGCCTGCCCACGGTCAGCGAGTTGGCTGACCGTGGTGCGAAGCTGGTGCTGCTCGCCCACCAGGGCAGCGACGTCGAATACCAGAACTACTACACGACAAGGTTGCATGCCTCCTATCTGGAGGAGTACCTCGGCCGCGACGTGATGTTCATCGACGACGTCGTCGGTCCTGCCGCGAGGGAGGCGATCGCTCGGCTCAAGCCTGGCCAGATCCTGCTTCTCGACAACGTCCGGTTCGTCGCGGAGGAGCAGACCCTGTTCGAGACGAGGCTGAACCTGACGATGGAGCAGATGGCCTCGACGTTGTGCGTCGAGAAGCTCGCGCCCCTGGCCGACCTCTACGTGTGCGACGCGTTCGCGGCGGCTCACCGGGCACAGCCGACGCTCTGCGGGTTCGAGATGGTTCTGCCCTCGTGCATGGGCCGGCTCTTCGAGCGTGAGTATGGCGTGGTATCCGGGATCATGGAGGCGCCCGATCGACCCTGCGTCTTCATTCTGGGCGGCGCCAAGGTGCAGGACGCGTTCTCCATGATGGAGAGGGTGCTCTCCACGGGGAGCGCCGACACGGTTCTGTGTGGTGGGCTCGTGGGCAACATCATGCTCGCCGCCCAGGGCCACGAGATCGGCGCCGCGTCCATGGACTTCCTCCGCGACAAGGGGCTGGCGCAGTACATCGACGAGGGACGGCGCGTCCTCATGTCCTACTCCGGCCGGATAGTGCTGCCGGTTGACCTCGCCTGCGTCGTCGAGGGCGAACGTCGAGAGGTGGGAGTGGACAGCCTCCAGGATGCCGAGTCTTACGTCGACATCGGCGAGTTGACCGTGGCCCGGTTCGCCGAGTTCATCCAGGCCGCGGCCACGGTCTTCGTCAACGGCCCGATGGGCGTCTTCGAAGCCGCCCCGTCCGCGTACGGCACCCGGGAGGTATGGCGCCACGTAGCAGGCTCGCAGGCATTCTCAGTGGTGGGTGGCGGCGACAGTATTTCCGCGGCCCACGCGTTCGCGGTCATCGATGATCTGGATTACGTCTGTACCGGCGGGGGCGCGCTGCTGCGCTTCCTCTCCGGTGAACAACTGCCGGTTGTCCAGGCACTTCGCCACGCGGAAGCGGCTATCGGAGTTCCAGAAGCGCTGGCCCGAAGAACGTAACCTTCAACCACCAGGCTGCGCGAGTGCGGTCGCCCCGTCGAACTCGGGCTCCCCACGCGCAGCCTGGCACGGTTGCGTAGGGTTCGGTCTGGGAAACGGAGTCCAACGGCCAGTCCGAACCGGCGCCATGGTCACTCGAACTTGAACACGTTTTCCGTGGTCACCCAGACCGGGGTGGTGAGCGTGGTGGGCTCAACGGCTTCACCCTTGATTGCCTCGAGCATGATCTGACTCGAGAGCTGGCCCATGCCTACGGTGTCTTGGGACACCGAGCCGGCGAGCCGCGCATCCTTGATCGCCTGCAGGCCTTCAGGTGTCGCGTCGATCCCGCTCACAGGGATATCCAGTTGCGCGTCTTGGACAGCTTTGGCGGCGCCGATAGCCATGGCGTCATTCTGCGCCACGACGTAGTCGATCTGCTTGCCCGTCTGAAGCCAATTCTCCGTGAGCTTCAGAGCCTCGTCGGTTACCCAGTTCGCGGTGCTGTCGAAGATGATCTCAACACCAGGGTTGGCGGCCAGGACAGTGTCGTAGCCCTTCTTGCGGATGAGTTGCGCGTCGGAGCCCATCGGACCCCACAGGACGGCGATGCTTCCTTGGCCGCCGATCGCGTCGACCGCCATTTGCATCTGCATCTCGCCCGCGGCTTCGTCGTCGCCTCCTACGTAGGCCTTCGCAAGGTCCTGCTCGGTCATCTTCTGGACCACCGTCATGATCGGGATCTCGGCTGCATTCGCGGCTTCGACGGCGGGCCGGATGCCGTCAACGGACCCCGGCTCCACCATGATGCCGTCGAACTGCTGGGTGATCGCCGTCTCGACGGCCGCGTTCTGGGTGGCCTGTTCCTTCTTGCCGTCGAAGACTGTGAGTTCGGCCCCCAACTTCTCGGCTTCGGCCTTGGCGGATGCCGAGAACGTCGTGGTGAACGAGTTGGTCAGATGGCTCATGACCAGAGCGATCTTGACCCTCTGGGTGCCGGCGCCGGTGCTTGCGTCAGAGCCCGATGTTCCGGGTGTACTGGAACAGCCGGCCAGGAGGGCAACCGTCAGTAGTGGGCTGACGAGTGCCACCAGGGTGCGTTGCTTCATTGTCGATTCCCTTCGAATCGTGCGGATTGTTTCGGTTCTACGTTTCGAGCCGTAGGCTCCGCTTGCCCCGGATGTCCCAGAACACAGCGAGAATGATGATCAGGCCCTTGACGACCTGCTGATAGTTGGAGTCGACACCGAGAAGGTCGAGCCCGTTTCCCATGACGGCGATCAGGAGTGCCCCGACGACAACGCCGTACCACCTGCCCAGTCCGCCGGCCATGGAGACCCCGCCGATGACAACGGCGGCGATGGCATCCAACTCGTAGGAGACGCCAGCGTTGGGTGCGCCCGTGATCGTGCGTGACGCGTTGAGCAGCCCGCAGATGCCCGCCAGGAGCCCGGAGATCGTGTAGACACCGATCTTCACCCACCGCACGGAGATGCCGGAGACCTCGGCTGCTACCTCGTTGCCGCCCACTGAGTACACGTGGCGTCCGAAGACGGTGCGGTTGAGCACAACGGCGCACACTGCGATCACGACGGCGTAGTAGATCGCCAGCAGTGGTATTGATCCGACGAGGCCGGAGAGGGCCTCGAACTCGGGGGAGACGTTGGAGACGGGCACGCCGCCGGACACGATCAGCGCCAAGCCCCGCACCACCGTCATCGTCCCGAGTGTGACGATGAACGGTGGGATATGCCCCACTGCCACGGCGACACCGTTGAACGCACCCACGGCCGCCCCAACCAGTGCAGCCAGCATGATCGACACGATCAGCGGATATTCCCCGGGGTGAGCGAAGGCGGCAGCGACCACACCGGCGAGGGCAACGATCGAACCCACGGAGAGGTCGATCCCCCCAGAGACGATGACGAACATGATGCCCATCGCGAGAATCCCGTTGATCGCCGCCTGTTTGAGTACCGTCACCAGGTTCTTCGGTGAGGCGAATACCATGTCCGGCGAAAGGAACGTCAACACGACGACGAGAACAACGAGGACGAGGACGATCCCATAGTTGCGGAGAAGAGAGCTCAACTGTGCGTTGATTCCGCTGCGAGGCATTGTGGGCATGGTTATCCTTCGAAGGTCGCTGCGAGGTGCATGATCTGCTCCTGGGAGAACTCGGATCGGTGGAGTTCGCCAGTGACTCGACCCTGAGCCATGACGACTATCCGGTCGGCCAAGCCCATTACTTCCGGCATTTCGGAGGAGATGAGGATCACGGCTTTCCCTTGGGAGACGAGTTCGCCGAGGAGCAGGTAGATCTCCCGCTTCGCGCCGACGTCGATGCCACGGGTGGGTTCGTCCAGAATGATGATGTCCGGTTCGCTCAGCAGCCACTTGGCCAGGACGACCTTCTGCTGGTTGCCCCCGGACAGCAGTCGAACAGCCTGTCCCAGGCCCGCGGTCTTGATCCGTAGGCGGTCGACGAAGCGCGTCGCCGCAGTTCGCTGCAGACGCGTCCGCAGGAATCCACCCCGCGCGAACCGGCGGAGGGTGGCTGCGGTGATGTTGTCCTGGACGGAGCCGACCAGGTTCAGCCCGGTCGACTTCCGATCCTCCGTAAGGAACGCGAGGCGATGGCGTATGGCGTCACGCGGAGAGCGGATCCTCACCTCCTTGCCTCGGATGAAGATGCGACCCGACTCCTTGCGGCGTAGGCCGAAAATGCACTCCATGAGTTCGCTGCGGCCCGCTCCCACCAGCCCGGCTATGCCGAGGATCTCCCCGGCGCGCACACTCATCTCCGCGTCCTTGACGCGTACCCCGGACGTGAAGCCTTGGGCCCGGAGTACCTCGGGCCCGAACTGAGTGTCGACCTTGGGGAACGCGTCATTGAGATCGCGGCCGACCATGTGACGTATGAGCGATGCTCGGTTGAAGCTGGAAGCGGGCCCGGTCGCCACCATCTGCCCGTCGCGCATCACGGTGATGGCGTCGCTGATCTGGAAGATCTCCTCCATCTTGTGAGAGATGTAGATCACTCCAACGCCTCGATCGCGCAGCTTCCTGATCTCCCTGAAAAGGACCTCCACCTCTGACTCGGTGATCGCAGAAGTCGGTTCGTCCATCACGATGACTTTCGCCCCTACAGAGATTGCCTTCGCAATCTCCACGAGCTGCCGCTTGGCGACGGACAGCGCTCGAAGCAAGGTGTTCGGGTCCGTGGCAAGCCCCAGCTGGGCCAGCAGCGCGCGCGATTCTTCCCTCATCCGGCGCTTGTCCACCAGTCCGGCCCGGGTCCTCAGCTCGCGGCCGAGAAAGAGGTTCTCGAACACCGGTTGGTCGAGCACCGGATTGAGTTCCTGGTGGATCATCGACACACCGTGGTGCAGGGCCTCGCCGGCGGACCGGAACTGCACCGGTTCGCCTTCGAGCTCGATGACGCCGTCGTCGGCCTGGTAGATCCCCATCAGGATGCGCATCAAGGTGGACTTGCCGGCGCCGTTCTCGCCCATGAGGGCGTGCACCTGGCCCGCCGTCAATGTGAGGTCGACTCCGCGCAGAACCTTGACCGCTCCAAAGGACTTGGTAATGCCGGACATCCGCACGAGGGGGTGATGAGGATCCATCGCGGTGCACCTCCTCGCTCGGCGGACGACCGCGCCATTGTTGGTTCTGGCTGCAAAACGAGCCGTGACGACTTGATTGACAGGGCGAGCCGCTCGACACTGAGCTTTCACGGTCACCTGTGACTCAATGTCTATCACGCACCGGACAGAGCGTCAATCTGGCAGGAATTAGGCCGAATCGGGATCGGCGCGGCGGAGAAGAGCCTGGCCGCACCGCTGGACACCACCCCGTGCGGATGGAGCTGGCTCTGTTCAACGACGGGACAGACGGCGGCGCTGTTGTCGCCGCCGCCTTGGTCGCTGTCTGGGAATTCAGAGAGGCGAACGCTCCCTCTCGATGTCGCTGATGAGCGCCAGCCGGTCTGCGTGCCGGCCGCCCTCTTCGAAGTCGGCCTCGAGCCAGGTATCGATGATCATCATCGCCAGGCCCGTCCCGACCACCCGTGCGCCGAGCGCGAGGACGTTTGAGTTGTTGTGTTGTCGCGACAGACGCGCGGAGTAGGGTTCGCTGCAGCAGACGCAGCGAATGCCCAGGACCTTGTTCGCGGCGATCGATATACCCACCCCGGAACCGCAGATCACGATGCCTCTCGGCGCCAGCCCTGAGGCGACGGCCTCGGCTACGGCGCGTCCGTATGTCGGGTAGTCGGCGCGGTCGGCACCGTGATGGCCGAGATCGTCCACCTCGTGGCCCATCGCGCGCAGGTGTTCCACGACCTCCAACTTCAGGCTGTAGCCGGCGTGGTCGTTGCCGATGGCAATCCGCATTGTTCGCCCCTTCCGGGCTCGTGTTCCGTGCCTACATCTGGTGAGTCGCCCTCAGCGGGCGTCCATCCGAGGCATCATCTAGTGTTCGCCCGTTCATTGCTGGGCGAGGGTTCCGTCCAGGGCTCAGGAGGCGGGGTAGTGGTGGAAGCCCCGCCCGGTCTTGCGGCCTAGCCAGCCAGCGCGGACGTACTTGCGCAGTAGCGGGTGCGGCCGGTACTTGGGGTCGCCGGTCTCGCTCTGGAGTACCTCCATGATCGCCAACACAACGTCCAGACCCACCAGGTCGCCCAGCGCCAGCGGGCCCATGGGGTGGTTGGCTCCCAGCTGCATCGCGGCGTCGATGTCCTCGATCGTGGCCGTGCCGTTGGCAACCACCTCGATCGCTTCGTTGATCATCGGGATGAGGATCCGGTTGACCACGAACCCGGCGCCCTCCTGCACGGTGACCGGGGTCTTGCCGATGGCCACAGCGATGTCCCTCACGGCCTCAACGGTGGCTGGCGGTGTGCCGGCCCCGGCGATCACCTCGACGAGCTTCATCACGGGTGCGGGATTGAAGAAGTGCATGCCGACCACTGCGTGGTTCAGTCCCCGACCGATCTCTGTGACCGACAGCGAGGAGGTGTTCGTGGCGAGGATGGCCTCAGGGCCACAGATGACGTCCAGGTGTTCGAACAGTTGGCGCTTGGCTGCCATCACCTCGATGATCGCCTCGACGACCAGGTCACAGTCCTTGAGGCCGTCCACGAGGCAGGTGCTGAGCCGGCCGGTGATGTCGGAGACGTCGGCCTCGGTGAGCCTGCCCTTGGCAAGTTGTCGCTTCAGGCTGGCGAGGATCCGGTCCCTGCCACGGTTGGCCAGCTCCTCCGTCGCGTCGCTGAGCAACACCTGGTAGCCACCGTGCCGGACCAGGGCTTCTGCGATTCCTGAGCCCATGGTGCCGGCTCCAACCACTCCTATAAGCATGTCTTTCCTCATTCGATTGAAAATGGTCGGCTGGCGCCGTCACTGGTCCTGGAACGGATCAGCCTTGCGCTTGTCTACGAAGGCCGCCATGGCCCCGCGCTGGTCGGTCGTCTCGAAGCAGGCCGCGAACTGGGTTACCTCGATGGCCAAGGCTGTGTCCAGGTCGGTCTGAAGGCCCAGGCTGAGCGCCTCCTTCGTCGCGCGTACCGCGATCGGCGCCTGGGCCGCGATCTCCGCAGCAAGTTGCTGCGCTGCGGGCATGAGCTCCTCCGGAGCGAGTACATCGTTCACCAGCCCGATCGCCCGCGCCCTTGCCGCGTCGATCCGACGGGTGGAGAACAGCAGTTCACGGGCGATGCCCCCGCCCACCAGACGGGCGAGTCGCTGGGTACCGCCGAAGCCGGGCGTGATGCCCAGGCCCACTTCCGGCTGGCCGAACACCGCCCTGGTGGACGCGAGCCGGATGTCGCAGCTCATCGCCAACTCGCAGCCGCCCCCGAGGGCGTAGCCGTTCACCGCGGCGATGGATGGCATCGGCAGCCGCTCCAGTGCCCGGAAGACCCGGTTGCCGAGTTCACTGAACGCCGCGGCCTCGCGTCGGGTCATCGTCGCCATCTCCCGCACGTCGGCGCCGGCGACGAACGCGCGGCTCCCGGCGCCGGTCACGATCACGCAGCGCGGGCCATCGTCGCGGACCTGCTGAAGGGCCTCGCCGAGTTCGACGAGGACGTCGTGGTTCAGGGCGTTGAGCGCACGCTCCCGATCGATGGTGAGCGTGGCGACGTGATCAACGAGTTCGTAGGTGACCAGTGACATGTTCACTCACCCATCCGGACGAGCGTCGAGATTCCCATGCCGCCGCCGATGCAGAGGGAGGCCAGCCCCAGTTCGATCCCCGCGCGCCGCTGCTCGTGCAGCAGCGTCACCAGGATGCGGGCGCCGGAGGCGCCGAGCGGATGGCCGAGGGCGATCGCGCCTCCGTGCACGTTGACCAGCTCCGGGTCGAGGCCCAGCTCCCTGATCACGCAGAGCGACTGCGCGGCGAAGGCCTCGTTCAGTTCCACGATGCCGATGTCGGAGAGGTTGGTGCCGGTCTTGAACAGCACCTTGCGGGTGCTCTCGACTGGGCCGCGGCCCATCACGGCCGGGTCCACACCGGCGGCCGCGCCACCGAGCCAGGTGCCCATCGGCGTCACGCCGAGCTCTCGTGCCCGTTTCGCGCTGAGAACAATGAGAGCAGCCGCGCCGTCGCTGATGCCTGATGCGTTCCCTGCGGTCACGGTGCCGTCCGGTTTGAAGGCCGGACGCAGCTTGCCCAGGGAGGCCGCGGTCGTGCCCGCGCGGACACCTTCGTCGGTGTCGAAGGCGACGCGCTCCCGCCCCACCTGCACCTCCATCGGGAGGATCTCGGCGGTAAAGGTGCCCGCAGCCTGGGCTGCCGCGGCCCGCTGCTGGCTCGTGGCCGCGAAAGCGTCCTGGTCAGCGCGTGAGATCTGGTAACGCTCGGCGATGTTCTCGGCCGTGATCCCCATGTGGTAGCCGTTGAAGCTGTCTGTGAGCCCCTCACTCAGCAGCGTGTCGATCAGCCTTCCCTCGCCGAGCCGGTAGCCGAACCGTGCCTTATCGAGCAGGTACGGCGCCCGGGACATGCTCTCGACGCCCCCGACGACGACGACCTCTGCCTCGCCCGAGCGGATCAGCGCCGCAGCGAGGTTGACCGCCGACAATCCGGATCCGCACACCTTGTTCACCGTCAAACCAGGAACCTCGATCGGGATCCCGGCACCCACGCTGCACTGCCGAGCAATGTTCTGACCGGTTCCCGCCTGCAGGACGTGGCCCATGATCACCTCGTCCACCTCGGCTGCGGCCACACCGGCGCGGCGCAGCGCCTCGGCGATCACGGCGGTGCCCAGCTCTACCGGTGAGGTGCCGGCCAGTGCGCCGCCGAATTTGCCGATGGCTGTGCGGACGGCTCCGGCAAGAACGATCTCTTCGGTCATATCAGTTGTGTCTCTTCCTGTGTTGCTCTGGATCCTGTGGGGGAGCGGTGCGCGCTCAGCCATCGCGGTACTGGACGCCGAACCCTCCGCGTGGATACCGCCAGGAGAGTGTCCCGGGGGAGGCGACGGCGAGGCACGTGCCGCACTCGAGGCAGGCTGCGTACTCAACGGCAATCGTCCCGTCAGCTGCCCAGGAGTAGACCCCGGCTGGGCAGACGTCGATCAGTCGCTTCGCTGTGCCGGTGGCGCGGGCCAGGTCGTCGTTGACGACGATGTGGGTTTCCTCCTCGTCGGTGACGAAGCGGTTCCCGGCAAGGCGCTCAGACAATGGAGCAAGCTTCACAGTGCCCTCACCGCCCCCCAGCCGTCTGAGACCAGTTGGCCCAACCGCACCGGTGATTTCTTCAGCTCGTGGAGGGCGAGTGCGGCAAGGTGTTTGCGAGGACTGGAGTCGACGTTGAACACGCCGTGCATCACGTTGGCCAGCAGTTCGCCGTAGGCGCCGTAGAGGCGTTCGCTCTCGAGGAACTTCGGCGCCCTGGCGTAGGTCTTTATGTCCTGGCCGACGAAGCCGGCGTCCAGCTCGGTGTCATATCGGGCCAGGCCGGCCGCCGAGGTGTCGCCGGCGGTGATGGCGGCCGAGATGGCGGTGGCGGCCGCGATCCCCGAGCCGGCGGCCAGATCCATCCCCCGCACGGTCAGCCCGTTGTTGATGGTGAATCCTGCGGCATCCCCGACCACCACGAGGCCATCCCAGGTGAGACGTCGGCGCATCTCCCTGCCTCCTTCAGCCACCATGTGGCAGCCGTATTCGACCAGGTCGCCGCCTTCGAGCTTCCCGGCGACGAACGGGTGTTGCAGGAACTGGTCGAAGACCTCGTTGGAGCTGGCCCCCTTCGCGACGAGGTCGTCGAGGCGGAGCACCACTCCCACCGATATCGAGTCGCGGTTGGTGTAGAGGAAGCCGCCACCACCGATGCCCTGTGTGCAGGCGCCGACAACGGCCAGTGCTGCGCCGCTGTCACCCGACAGGCCGAACCGTTGTTCCAGCGCATCCTGAGGAAGTCGGACAAGGGCCTTCACGCCGACTGCCAGATGGTGGGGCGGTGGCTGCTGCCTGAGTCCGGCGTCGCGGCAGAGGAACGAGTTCACTCCGTCGGCGGCCACAACGACGCGGGCTCGGAGTTCATCCTCCCCGGCCTGCACCCCGACGATGCGGGGGGATTCGGCAGGGCCCTCGCGCAGCAGGGCATCAACGCGGACGCCTGCCATCACAGCCACACCGGCCAGTTCGCACTGCTCGGCCAGCCAGGCGTCCAGGCGGGCCCGCAGGACTGTGACAGCTGTCCCGGCCTTGCCGAGCCGCTCGTCGGCGTAGTCGATGGCCACCCAGGAGTCGGCGTTGAGGAAGCAGAGTTGGTTGCGGTCGATTCGCCGCTCGATGGGCGCCTGGGCGAGGAAGTCTGGGAAGACCTGGTCCATCACCGTGCTGTAGAGCACGCCTCCGGAGAGGTTCTTGGAGCCGGGGGTTTCGCCTCGCTCGATCAGAGCGACCTCCAGCCCTGCCTTGGCCAGCTGGTAGGCGGCGACGCAGCCTGCCACCCCGGCGCCCACCACGATGACGTCGAAGTCGGGGTCGATTGCCTCGGGCATGGGGTCCTCAGCCGAGCTCTGCGGTGATCGCGGGCACCAGCTCGTAGAGATCGCCGACGACCATGTAGTCGGCATCTTTGATGATAGGCGCGGCTGGGTCAGAGTTGATCGCGACGATGGTGTGAGCGGATCGGGCCCCGGCCATGTGCTGCAGCTGGCCGGAGATGCCGATCGCGAAGTACAGCTGGGGTGAGATGTGCTGTCCGGAGATTCCGATGTAGCGGTCCTTGGGCAGCCATTCGAGCCCCTCGGCGAGGGGACGGGTGCACCCAAGTTCGGCTCCCAGCGCACCCGCGAGGGCACCGACAAAGCTCAGATCCTCGCGCGCCTTCAGGCCGCGCCCTACGCCCACCACCCGCTGGGCGGTGCCGAGGTCGACGGCAGCCTCGCGGCTCGGTTGGCGACTGGTGACCTCGATGGCGAGCTTCTGCCCGGCCTGGCTCAAGATCGGGGCGGCCGGCCCACCGGTCCCGGTGATGCCACCGTCATCCATGAGCAGGGCGACCGGACCGGGGTAGGCCATTGTGCGGCTGGCGATGCCGCCGTACACCCCGGCGGTGACCAGTGTCAGGTCACCTTCGGCTGAGAGTTCCGTGACCCCGGTTGCGACGGGGGCCAGGACGGCCGCGGCGGCGGCCCCGAGCAGGACCCGGCTCGCGGGGTCTCTTCCGGCGAGCAAAACACCAGGCGCGTAGGTGACCGCGGAGGCGACGGCGGGGGCGAAGGCCTCCGCAGCGCCGTTGTCCGGGCAGTCGAACCACTTCACCTCGTCGACGCCGGAGGCCGCGACCGCGGCCGCGAGCTGCTGCCGACCCACGACGAGGGCCACCAGGCGGCCGCCCAGGCCGGCGGCGGCGGTGACGAGCTTGTCAACGCCCGAGTTAGGTGCCACGATCACGTAGCTGGTCCGGCTCATGCTCGATCTCCTGTCGTCTTGGCCAGTACTCCGTCCGAGCGGAGGGCGCTGACCAGTGCGGTCGCCCCTGCCCGTGGGTCGGATCCGTCGATGCGAATGCTCTTACGGCTTGGTCCTTCGAGCGGCGCCGCTGAGCGGAGCACGCCCTCAAGGACTGTCGGCACTGCGAGGCTCGCCGCGGGGATGACTTCCACCGGTTTCTTGCCCGCCGCCAGCACGTCCTTCATTCCCGGTACCCTGGGGGTCGCGGCATCCGTTGCGATCGCCAGCACCGCGGGGGACTCCACGCGCAGGTTCTGGACGCCCTCGGCAAGGGTTCGGGAGACGGCCAAGGCCGAGCCGTCGGGGGTCACACCGGTCACGTCGGTGAGGGTCGGCCATGCCAGGAATCCGCCCAGTACGGTCGGCACCATCTTGGCCCCGACGTCGATGGAGGAGTCGCCGGTGAGCACCAGCGACACATCACCCAGCCGCCGCACGAGCTCAGCCATGACCGCGGCGATGCTGGTGGAGCCCGCCGTGGCCAGCTGGTCGTCGGTTGCCAGAACCACGCGGTCAAGACCCCGGGCGAGGGCCGACTTCGTCGCCATCGGCACGGCCGCCGCGGCGCCACCCACGCACAGGCCCACCAGTTCGGCTCCTGTGGCGTCGGCGAGCTGTCGCCCTACCTCGATGGCCACGGCATCGTAGTCGCTAACCACCGATTTCGCCCTGCTGAGGTCAACGGTGCCGTCCGCACCGACGCTCGCCTCCTGAGGGTCGCCTGCCCACTTGTAGGCCACTGCGATCTTCATCGTCTGCTCCTCGTGATCCGCGATCAGGATCGGGCCTGGCGCGCAGCGCCGGAGCCCGGTCGTGGGGAAAGCAGGCTCTTGGCGATCACGAGCCGCTGCACTTCGTTGGTGCCTTCGTAGATCTCGGTGATCTTCGCGTCGCGGTAGGCGCGCTCCACCGGGTAGGCCTCGGTGTACCCGTTGCCCCCATGGATCTGGATCGCCATTCCCGCGACCCGTGAAGCCAACTGGCCGCAGTACAGCTTCGCTTTCGCCGCGGCGATGGAGTAGGGCTTGCCCTGTCCCTCGAGCCAGGCCGCCTGATAGGTGAGGAGTCGGCCGGCTTCGATCTCGGTGGCCATGTCGGCGATCATCCACTGGATGGCCTGCAGCGAACCGATCGGACGACCGAACTGCACCCGCTCCTTCGCGTAGGACACCGAGGCCTCGAACGCACCCTGTGCGATCCCGAGGGCCTGCGCGGCGATCCCGATCCGCCCACCGTCGAGGGTGCGCATCGCGATCTCGAAGCCATGGCCCTCCTCGCCCAGCAGCGCGTCCTTCGGCAGGCGGACATCGGAGAACATCAACGGCGGTGTGCTGGACCCTCGGATGCCGAGCTTCCGTTCGCCTTCGCCGACCTCGAAGCCCGGCAGGCTGCGATCGACGATGAACGCGCTGATCGTCCTGTGGGCCGGGCCCTCGGCCGTGGTGCGGGCGAAGATGACGAAGGCATCGGCGTACCCGCCACCGGTGATGAAGACCTTCTGGCCGTTGAGGAGGTAGCCGTCGCCATCCGCGACCGCCGTCGTGGTCATGGCCGCGACGTCGGTGCCGGCTCCGGGCTCGGTGAGGCCGAAGGCCCCCATGCGCGCACCGGAGGCCATATCGGGCAGGTAGGCGTTCTTCTGTGCCTCGGTGCCGTAGTGCAGGATCGGCCAGATCGCCAGGCTGTTGTGGGCCTCCACCATGACCGACGTCGTTGCGCACACCCGGGCCAGTTCTTCGACGGCGATCACGTAGCTGAGGGTGTCCATCCCGGTGCCGCCGTACTCGGGTGGCACGAACATTCCCAGGAGGCCGAGCTCGCCCAGCTTGGGGATGGTCTCCAGCGGGGGACGGTGGTCGCGGTCGATCTCGGCCGCCAGCGGGGCCACCTCGGCTTCTGCGAAGTCGCGCACCGAGTCCCTGGTGAGTTGTTGTTCGTCGGTCAGTTCGAAGTGCATGTCAGTTCCTTCAGACCATTACCAGGGGAGCGAATCGTCGCTCGTACTCTGCGGTCAGTTCGTCGCGGAAGTTCGGATGGGCAATGGAAATGAGTTGTTCGGCTCGGGAGCGCAGGGTTCGTCCCCAGAGCTGGGCGATGCCGAACTCGGTGACGACGTAGTCGACGTCGCATCGGCCGGTGCTGACGGATGCGCCGGCGTCGAGGAAGGGCACGATCTTGGACGCCGAGCCTCCCCGTGTGGTGGAGGCGATCGCCATGATCGTCCTGCCGCCGCGGCTCATCGACGCACCCCTGACGAAGTCCGCCTGCCCGCCGATTCCGCTGATCTGCCGGAGGCCGACGGAACTGGACACGACCTGACCGATGAGGTCGACCTGGACGCAGGAGTTGATGGACACGAGGTTGTCGTTCTGCGCAATGACCACCGGGTCGTTCACGTAATCGACGGGGGCCATCTGGATCATCGGGTTGTCGTCCACGAAATCGTAGAGGCGGCGGGAACCCATCAGGAAGGTGACCACGCATCGCCCTGGGTTGAGGGTCTTGCGGCTGTTGTTCACCACGCCTGCCTCGATCAGGTCGACGACCCCATCGGAGAACATCTCCGAGTGGATGCCGAGGTCCTTCTTGTCGCCGAGTTCCTTCAGTACGGCGTCGGGGATGGCCCCGATGCCCAGTTGCAGGGTGTCGCCGTCTCGGACGAGGCTGGCGCAGTGGCGGCCGATCGCCTGTTCCACCTCACCGATGTTCGGCGGCGGGAGTTCAATGACGGGAACGTCTGCTTCCACGAAGTGCTGGATCTGGGTGACGTGGAGGAAGCTGTCGCCCATCGTGCGCGGCATCTCCCGGTTCACCTGCGCGATCACGATCCGCGCCGCCTCCGCGGCCGGTTTGGTGTAGTCCACCGAGACGCCCAGGCTGCAGTACCCGTGCTCGTCAGGCGGCGTCACCTGGATCAGTGCGACATCGACGCGGAGGGTCGTGCGCAGCAGCCGAGGCACCTGGGAGAAGAAGACGGGAGTGAAGTCTGCTCGGCCGGCCTCGATCGCCTTGCGGGTGGGGGAACCGGCGAAGATGCTGTTGTGACGGAACGACGACTCCATGCCCTCGGCGCAGTACCGCGCCGGACCCATCGGCACCATGTGCACGATCTCAACGTCGGTGTAGGCGGCGGCATTGGCCACCATGGCGTCGATGAGTACCGCCGGCTCTGCGCAGGCGTGGCCCGTGACCACCCGGTCCCCGGACCGGATGTAGTTGACCGCGTCCGCCGCTGAAGTCAGATGCGAGCGGTAGTAGCTGCGCCAGTCCATCGTCTTTCCTCCTTGCGAATATCACAACCGGTTCGTGCGGTGAGCCGGAGCGGAACCCGGCGGGATCCTCGCTGCAGCAGGTGCCTGGCCTGGCCGAGGAGGTCATCGCTGACACTGCCCACCAGGACCACGTCGGAGAGCCCCGTCACGACCCCGAGCAGTTCCTCGCGGACGAGTTGCTGCATCGACAGGTCGGCGGCCGGGCACCCCACGCAGGCGCCCAACAACCGGACGCCCAACACGCCCGCCTCGTCGAGTGCCTCGATCTCAATGGCACCCCCGTGCTGCCTCAGGGCGGGCCGCACGCGGGCGTCGAGGACAGCCTCGATCTCTAGAAGTTGCTGGGTGGCCATGGCCGTCGATCCCCTTCCTCCCCGGAGGGGCTAGTCCTGGATGTGGGCGATCGCCTTGGCGAGGGACTTCTTCGCCTCGAGGTCGGCCTGGCGGCCGATCATGATCCGCTGCGCCTGCGGCGAACCCGCCCCGTGCAGCGACTCAGTCATGTACGCGACAGCGCCGGTTCCCAGCGCCATGTTCTCGATGAAGCGCATCACCTTGAGGCGGTTCTCCGTGGAGACCCCCGGTGCCGCCTTGAAGTACTTCTCGACGATCGGGCCGAGCGTGGGATCGCGCAGTTCCTTCTCCGACGGGGCGGTGACCATCAGGCCGCCGGCGACATCCGTGGCGAGCCGCACGATCTCGTAGGGGAAGCGCGTCACGTTCTGCTTGCACACGTTGGCCAGCAGCAGGTCGACGAGGTAGTTGCCGCTCGCGGTCTGCGTGCCCTCGTACGAGCAGGCGAGGCCACAGGCCCACAGCGTCTCGTTGAGGTGGACCATCTCGATGATCTTGTCCTTGACGTGGGAGACGCGGGGGACACCGTTGTAGTCGGCGGCCAAGGCTGTCGCACCGATCAGGACGTCCGCGACGCCGGTCTTGCAGCCGCCGTAGCTCTGCCGGTGGTAGCCGGCGAAACGCTCGACGAGTGACCCCGAGAAGTCGTATTCGCCGTTCATGAAGACTCGGTCGTTCGGCACGAAGACGTCGTCGAAGACGATGAGGGCTTCCATGCCTCCGAAGTCGGGGTTGCCCGTATCCATCGGGCTTCCTTCGAGCTTGCGGGTGTCGCAGGACTGACGCCCGACGATCATGAAGATGCCCTCGGCGTCCATCGGGACGGCGAACGCGACGGCGTAGTCGGCATCGGCCTCGGTCATGCTCTGGGTGGGCATGACGATCATCTCGTGGGAGTTGCAGGCCCCGGTCTGGTGCGCCTTGGCGCCGCGGACGACAATGCCGTCCTCGCGCCGCTCGACGACGTGAAGGAACATGTCGGGGTCGGGCTGCTTGTGGGGAGGCAGCGACCGGTCACCCTTGGGGTCGGTCATCGCGCCGTCGACGATGAGGTCTGAGGACTGGATGTAGCGCAGGTAGGTGAGGAAGTTCTCGTGGTACGACGTGCCGCGCGCCTGGTCGATGTCGAAGGTGGTGCTGTACATCGAGTTCAGGGCGTCCATGCCGACGCACCGCTGGAAGCACGAGGCAGTCTTCTGGCCGAGGACGCGCTGCATGCGCACCTTGTTGACCAGATCCTGCGTGCTTGAGTGGATGTGCGCGAACCTGTTGACCCGCTCGCCGGTGAACGGCGAGATCGCCGTGGCGAGCTCCCGGTGTTCCGGATCCTGGGCCAGGTCGTAGGTGGCCTTCACCGAGTTGAGCGACGGGCGCAGGATCGGGTGGTCGACGGGGTTGTCCACCTTCTCCCCGAACAGATAGACCTTCAGGTCGAGCTGACGAAGGCTCTCTACGTACTCTTCGCCGGTCTTGAGTGTCATGATTTCCTACTCCTCACGAGAGGTAAGCTTCAAGGGGAGATCCGAAGCGCGAGGGTTCTCGCGAGATGGGCATGCCGTCCGTAGCCTCGGCGACTCGACTTCCTCGTCGGGGGAGACCCCGGATAGCCGGCTCGCATACGCTTGCGACTGGGCGGGGCTTACATGACTGACGCACCTTCGGATTTCAGATCTAAGCTGACCTGCTGTCCTATGTTGTGTGCTTGTATGTTGATACTATCACACAGTAGACAGATTGCCTACTGTGTGAGAGCAAAGATCAGACCTCGTCGGCGAGATCGATGATCTGCCGCATGGCGCGGCCTTCGTGGAGGGCATCCATGCCCTCATTGATCTGGTCGAGCCGGATGTGGCCGGAGATCAGTGCCTCCACCGGGAGGGTTCCGTCCAGCCACATCTGTGCGTAGGCGGGAATGTCCCGTGCGGGGACCGCCGAGCCCAGGTAGCTGCCGATGATCGTCCTGGCTTCGCCCGTCATCACTGCGGGCGAGAGCGAGGCGCGGGCATCAGGGTGTGGCAGGCCGACGGTGACCGTGCGCCCTCCGGGCGCGGTGATGGCGAAGGCCGTCTCCAGCGCGCGCGGGTGGCCCGCCGCTTCGATGACCACAGGCGCCTTGAGGCCGGCGGCGATCGCCTGGTCCGGGGTGTACACCTCCGCGACGCCGAGCTCAAGCGCCCGGTCGAGCTTGTCGGGCAGCGCGTCGACGCCGATCACCCGTCCACGGCCGAGTGCGAGCGCCGTGATCACGGCAGCCATTCCGACCCCGCCGAGCCCGACGACAGCCACGTCCTCGCCCTCAGCGGGATTGCCGGCGTTCATGACCGCCCCGCCGCCGGTCAGGACGGCGCAGCCGAGGACGGCGGCGATGTGCGCCGGCACCTCCAGCGGCACCGCCACGACCGAGCGCTGGTCGACGACCGCGTAGGTGGCGAAGCCGGACACACCCAGGTGGTGCAGGATCGGCGCGCCATCACGGTGCAGGCGGACGGCGCCGGAGAGCAGCGTGCCCGCGGCATTCGCCGCGCTACCCGGCGTACAGGGGAGCCGGCCGCCGGTGAGGCAACCCGCGCACTCTCCGCATCGGGGAAGGAAGGCCATCACCACGCGCTGCCCGGTGACCAAGGTGTGGACCTCGGAGCCCACCTGCTCGACGATGCCGGCCGACTCGTGACCCAGCAGCATCGGCATGGGTCGAGGGCGTGCACCGTTGACGACCGAGAGGTCGGAGTGGCAGATGCCGGCAGCCTCGATCCGCACGAGCACCTCGGTCGGCCCCGGCGGGTCGAGTTCCAGCTCCGAGATCGTGATCGGCTTGCTCACCGCGAACGGTGAGGGTCGCCCCATCTCCTCGAGAACGGCTCCCCGGATCCTCATGATTCTCCTTGTTTGTTGTAGTGGCGGCGCGCTGTGCGGGCCGGTCTAGAGGCTGAGTGGCAGCCGGGTGTCGATCGGTTGATCTGCCATCGACTGCGGGATCCAGGAGTGGCAGGGGTCGTTGGTGACCACCCACTCCCGATCGCCCGGCCCTGCCATCACGTTGAGGTAGTACATGTTGTAGCCGGGGGCTGCTGCCGCAGGCCCGTGCCACCCGTGTGGGACGAACAGGGCGTCGCCGGAGCGAACCTCGGCGGTCACGTCGATCGGCCTGGCGGGATCGGTCGAGTAGACACGGGCGTAGCCGATCGGCTGCGCCGCCTCAGGAGCACCCTGGACCTCACCGGTCTCGAAGTAGTAGATCTCCTCGAGCGAGTTCTCGGTCTCGGTGATCTCGTCGTGCTTGTGCGGGGGGTAGGACGACCAGTTGCCCGCGGGCGTGATGACCTCGCACACGATGAAGCGGTCCGCGTCCAGGTTGGCGACGGTGCCGAAGTTGTGCACCTCACGGGAGCAATTGCCCGTGCCGCGGATCTCGGCGGCGATCTCTTCGGCCTTGACCAGGCGGTTGGGCTTCTGGTTCGACGCCGGCGCGGTGGCCACGGCCACCCTGCCAGGGCCGGTCGCCGTGATCGTCACGTCCTGGCCCTTGCCGATGTAGCAGACGTCGGTGGGACCCGAGAAGACGTTGGCCCTCCCACGCAGCGCATAAGTCTGGCCGCTGGCGACCACATCGAAGGCCCCCCAGAGCGGAACGATGATGCGCTCCTCATCCGCGGCGGGCAGCGTAAGCTGCGCCCCGACCGCCAGGTCTGCGACCTTGATCCCCGTGTGGACCCATCCGGGCAGTTCGGTGGGGGAACCCTCCGCGCCGACCGACAGAAGCCATGGACCCTCAGCGGCCGTTCCGGCCGGATAGAACCAGTCAGTCATTTCTTCACTCTCTTCTCTGGATGTGGTGGGGGTCAGTTGTGTCGTGCGTGGACGGACTGGACCTGCTCCGCGACCCTCTGCGGGGACAACCCGTAGTGGTCCAGCAGGTAGTCGTTCGGGGCAGACTCGGACCAGGCGTCGGCGAGTCCCAGCCGGACCACCCGGGTTCCGGGAAGCTCCGCGGCCACAACCTCTGCAACGAGCCCGCCCAGACCGCCGATGATCGAGTGCTCCTCGACGGTGATCACCAAAGCGGTGGTTGCGAGCTGGGCGACCAGTGCGGCCTCGTCGAGCGGCTTGAGCGAGGGCACGTGCACAACGCCGGCCTGGATCCCGGACTCGGCCAGCAGGGCGGCCGTCTCCATGACCCGCGACGTCTGGACGCCCGTTGACACGAGGGTGAGGTCGGCGCCGTCCCTCAGCCGGTACACGGCGCCAGGCTGGAAGTCGTACTCCTCGGTGAACACGGGGGCCACAGCGTCTCGGGCGACCCGCATGTAGACGGGGCCGTCGAACTCCGCGGTCCACCGCATCATCGACTCCGCTTCGTACTCGTCGGCGGGGGCCAGCACAACCATGTTGGGCATCGCCCGCATGGTGGCCAGGTCCTCGATGTCCTGGTGCGTCTTGCCCGAGGAACCGTTCAGGAGTCCGGCGTAGGCCCCGGAGATGCGTACCGGTGCCTTCGTCTGGGAGACGAGAACGCGGATCTGGTCGAGTGCCCTCGACGTGAGGAAGACACCGAAGGTCGAGAGCCAGGGGCGATATCCGAGCGTGGTCAAGCCCATCGCGACGCCCACCATATTGGCCTCCGCGATCCCCATCTCGAGGAAGGCATCGGGCACCTCGTTGGCGACGTTGACCGCCTGGGTGGATGTTGCAAGGTCGGCGTCCAGCACGAGGACCCGGGAGTCCTTCTTCGCAAGATCGACGAGGGTCTCGCCCCACACTGCGCGTTGGGCCTTCACTTTTCTGCTCCTGTCTGATCCAGCAACTCCGCGCGGGCCGTTGCCAGTTGTGCTTCTGTCGCGACACCGTTGTGCCACTTGAACGTGCCGGCTGTGAATGAGACGCCGGCGCCCTTGGTCGTGCGGGCGAGGATTGCGGTCGGCTTGCCGGAGGTTCGCAGCGCCCGATTCTCGTCGAAGGCGGCGCGAATCTGCTCCAGGTCGTTTCCGTCGATGGTGATCACGTTCCAGCCGAAGCCGCGCATCACCGCCTCCAGGTCGACGTGCCCGAGGGGCTCGCTGCGATCGAACCGGTCGCTCGGCTTGGCCGGCCACCCGTACTGCTGCAGACCGTTGAGGTCGAAGATGGCGGTCAGGTTGTCGAGGCCGTATCGAGGAGCCATCAGGATCGACTCCCAGACCTGCCCCTCCTCGGACTCGCCGTCGCCGAGCATGACGAAGGTGTGGAAGCTCTTGCCCTGCTTCTTCGCCGCGATGGCCATGCCGGTGCCGATCGACAGGCCCATGCCGAGGGATCCGGTCGAAGCGTCGATCCCGGGGGTCAGGTGCATGTCCGGATGCCCTTGGAGGCGGGATGCTCCGTGGTCGAAGGTGGCCAGTTCGGCCACCGGGAAGTACCCCCGAAGGGCGAGGACGGTGTAGAGCCCGATCGCCGAGTGTCCCTTGGACAGGATGAACCGATCCCGGTCAGGGTCCTGCGGGTTGTTCGGATCGACGTGCATCTCCGAGAAGTACAGCGACACCAACAGGTCGGTCGCCGAAAGGGGACCGCCGATGTGCCCGGCCTTGCTTGCTGCAACGGTGGAGATGATGTGCCATCTCGCCTGCTTCGCAACATCACTCAAATTCGTGGTCTTGACGTCCATGTCTACGCTCATCGCCTATCTCGATTGGCTTTCGGGGTTTCTCAGGGTCTGTCCGGCGATGGCCGTCAGAGGTAGAGCCGCTGCTTGGCGCGGTTCTCGTCGTAGACAACGCGGGCGGTTTCAACGGACTCCAGTTCGGAGATCTCCGCCACCGGGACCTCCCACCACGCTCCGGAGCCGCCGAAGCGGGCCTTGGCGTCCACCTCGAGGTAGATCACGGTGGTGTCGGGAGAGGCAACGGCCTTGGTCATCGCCTCGGTGAGGGTCTCGACGGTGGACGCCTTGTAGACCGTGGCGCCGTAGCTGGCGGCGTTGGCGACAAAGTCGATCGGCAGGTAGTCGTGGCCGTAGAGACCGGACTCGTCATCGCGGTACTTGAACCGGCAGCCGAAGGCCTGCGAGCCGACAGACTCGGAGAGTGCCCCGATGGAGCCGTAGCCCTTGTTGTCGACGATCAGGACGATCTGCTTCAGCTTCTCCTGGATGGAGGTCAGGAGCTCGGCGGAGAGCATGAGCCAGGTTCCGTCGCCGATGAAGGTGATGACCTCGCGGTCGGGGTCGGCGAGCTTGGCGCCAACACCGGCGGCGACCTCGTAGCCCATGCACGAGTAGCCGTACTCGATGCCGTAGGAGTAGGGGCCACCGGGCCGCCAGATGCGGTGGAGGTCGCCAGGCATCGAGCCTGCGGCGTTGATGACGACGTCGTTGTCCTTGGCGAAGGAGTTGACGATGCCCATGGCCGCGGCCTGGCTGAGCGAACCGGTCTCGGAGACCGGGTCGATGATGCGGTCGATCTCTTCACGCCAGGCCTGGGCCTCAGCGATAGCGTGCTCCCTGTAGCCAGCTGGAACCTGCCAGTCGGCCAGACGATCCCCAAGCTCACGCAAGGACTCGCGGGCATCTCCCACCAGTCCCGTGGCGGACTCCTTGTAGGCGTCGAACTCTGTGGTGTTGATGTTGACGAACCTGACGTCCGGGTTCTGGAAGAGGGTGTTGGATGCGGTGGTGAAGTCGGTGTAGCGCGTGCCGATGCCGATCACGAGGTCGGCTCTCTGGGCCAGACCGTTGGCGAACCTCGAGCCACTGGAGCCCAGGGCGCCGGCGTTGAGCGGGTGCGCATGGGAGAGGGAGGCCTTGCCCGATTGGGTGAGTCCCACCGGGATACCGGTCTTCTCGATGAAGGTCTTGAGCTCGTCCATGGCGTCGGAGTAGATGACGCCGCCGCCGGCGATGATGACGGGCCTCTGCGCCGACTTGATCAGGGCCGCGGCCTTGTCGAGCTGGCTGAGGTCGGCGCGCTGGCGGGCGATGTTCCACACCCGGTCACGGAAGAGGTCCGTCGGGAAGTCGTAGGCCTCGGCCTGGACGTCCTGAGGGACGCAGACTGTGACGGCGCCGGTGTCGACCGGAGAGGTGAGGACGCGCATGGCCTGAAGCAGCGACTCGGCCAGCTGCTCGGGGCGGTACACACGATCCCAGAAGTTGGAGACCGCGCGGAAGGCGTCGTTGGTGGAGATGTCCGGGTTGTGGAAGTGCTCAACCTGCTGGAGCACCGAACCGGTGCGACGTGTGGCGAAGTAGTCCGATGGGATCAGCAGCACCGGGATCCGGTTGGACGTCGCGGTGCCGGCGCCGGTCACCATGTTGGCGGCCCCAGGGCCGATCGAGGTGGTGACGGCCATGGCGCCCATGCGGTTGCGTGCCTTGGCGTAGCCGATGGCCGCATGCACGAGGCCCTGCTCGTTTCGCCCCTGGATGTAGGGGAATTCCTCCTCGTACTGCAGGAGCGCCTGGCCGAGGCCGGCGACATTCCCATGTCCGAAGATGCCCAGGGCTCCGCCGAAGAATGGCTGCGTGACACCATCACGCTCCACCTTCTGGGCCTTGAGGAACGAGACGATTGCCTGCCCGACGGTAAGGCGAACGGTGTCTGAGCTCATGTCTTGCATTTCCTTTCAACATTGAAAGCCGGAATGCCCTCCGGCAACGGATCCACCCCCGGCGCAAGCGCCTCGTGGACCGAACCTGTACACAGTTCTATCACGTAGTGGCCAATACGTCAACTGGAAGAGAAGAAGTCGCTTGGTCGATGTCCCTGAGTGCTAAGCCCGATGAACGCGAGGCGGGGGAACATCGCGAGTCGGTCCGGGCTCTGCCCCAGCCACCTCGTGATCTTGGCTAGGGCACCCCCGCCAAGTTCCCGCAAGAGTGTCGTGTAGTCTGCTGAGTGATAATTCTAAGGACGATCTCAACTGTCGCATTGCGCCGTCGGGGTCTGACGCACATAGAAGGTTGGTTGTCATGAAACGAGTCGCTGGTGCGCCCATCTCCTGGGGCGTGTGTGAGATGCCGGGGTGGGGTCCCATGCTGGAGGCCCGCCGCGTGCTTCGGGAGATGAAGTCTCTGGGGCTGGACGCGATCGAGCTGGGCTCCCCGGGGTTCTTCCCTGAGGACATCGGCCAGATCAAAGAGATCCTGGCGGAGTACGAGGTGCAGGTGATCGCGGACTTCGTGCCGCTGCCGCTCCATGACACCGCCCAGAAGGCGTGGGCCATGGAGAAGGCCGAGAGGATGGCTGCTCGGCTGCAGAGTCTCGGCGCCACCACCTTCGTCACCTGCGCGATCAAGGATCCGAGCTGGAGCGACCCGCACCGGATGGACGCCGATGAGCTGAAGGTGCTGGCAGATTCGCTCGACAGGCTCGAAGACATCTGCGCCGCGCACGATCTCGTCCATACCCTGCACCCGCACCTGAGCAGCATGGTCGAGGTTGCCGAGGACGTGAAGCGGGTCGCCGAAGCGTGCGACGTGAAGTGGACGGTGGATACCGGGCACCTTGCTCTTGGGGGGTACGACCCACTGCAGTTCACGAAGGACCTGGGCAACCGCGTCTCCCACGCCCATCTGAAGGACGTGAACCTCAGCATCGCCGAGAAGGTCATCTCGCGGGAGATCAGCCTGCTGGAAGCCACCGAGCAGGACATCTTCCTGCCGTTCGGCCAGGGTGATGTGCCGGTGGCCGATATCGTGCAGCACCTCGAGAACTCGGGCTACACGGGCTGGTACGTCCTGGAGCGCGACACAACGCTGATGGGACCCGAGCCGGTTGAGGGCGAGGGCCCCGTCAACGACCTGAAGACCTGCGTTGACTACATGAGGGCCAACTTCCCGAACGGCTTCTGAACAAAGCCCATCGAAAGACGTGGCGGCGGGTCTCGGGGGTGAGGCCCGCCCCCGCCCGGACTGCGCACGCGACGTCGCGCCCCACCCACTTTTCGGCTGGGCCTCTAGGCCGGATCGACCTCGTTGGTCATCTGCTCATGCTGGGCAGCGGCTCTCATCAGGGCCTGCCCCAATTCCTCGGAGCGGCGCAGGATCTCATCGCTGAATGACGACACGGCGATTGATCCCAGTTGGCCGCGGACGTTGTCGCGCACCACCACGCTGATGGATCCAAGCCCGAGGATAGTGTCGTCGAGTGACACGGTGTAGCCCTGTCGGCGACTGCGGGCCACGTCTCCCTGAAGCTCCTCGCTGGAGATCATGGTGGACGGGGTGAAGGCCTCGAACGGCGCTTGTGAGAGGACAGCCTGGAGGTCTTCCGGGTCCAGGCTGCTCAGGATCGACCGTCCTTCCGCGCCTGCGTGCAGGGGGACTTGGCGCCCTGGTTGTGCCAGGAGAACCTCGTTGAGCTTCCCGGGCACCCAATCCAGACACATGGGCGTTCTGTTCTGATAGACGCACAGGACGCTGGTGCACTCAGTGAGCTCGGCCAGTTCGCGCAGGATGCGCCGGGCCGGTTGCCATTCGGTGCGGGCTTCGAGGGCGGTGTCGGCCAGCGAGAGCCAGCGGCTGGCGATGTCTATGGTGCCGTTCGCACGGATCGTGACCAGGTCGATGGCGGCCAGGCCCTCGGCCAACCGGAAGACTGTGGATCGCGGCATCTCCAACGCTTCGGCCAGGTGTCCCGTTGTCATCGGGCCCTCGTCGGCGATCGTATCGAGGAGGCGTCGCGCGTTTCCCAGTAAGCGAAGCGGCTTCTTCATGTCGTTGACTCCCGTCCGCCCCGATACCCCATGGCTTGACTCACTTCGTTGGCGGCTTCCAGAACCAGCGAGACCGTCTTTGCGCGATCCTGCAGCAGTCGCATCCGAGCGGTGCTGACGGAGATGGCCGCAACCAGTTCGCCGCGGTGGTTGAACACCGGGGCTCCGACCGCTGCAATTCCGGGAGTCACGTCCTCGTCCGACAACGAGACGCCGGCAGCCTGGATCTCCTCGATCGTGCGCTCCAGCTGGCGTCGGGTCGGCACTTGTGGGTCTACCTCAGATTCCTGTTCGAAATGGTCCAGCACCGCGCGCCTCTCGGCGTCGGCGACGAATGCCAGCAGGGCGCGAGGGCCGGCACCCGCATACAGTGGCATCGACCCACCCAGCCGCAGGGCCAAGGACCGAACCCCCTTGCCGACGACCCGATCGATGCAGACAGCGTTGACCCCCCGGCGGAGCATCAGGAAGGATGTTGCCGTGGTGTTTGTCTGCAACCACTCCAGCCACGGCGTGGCCGTATCCCGCAGGCTCAAGCGGTCGTCGCAGACGGCCCCCATGGTCATTGCGTAGAGCCCTAAGCGGAAACGGCCCCTGGTGAGACCGTTCTCCACGAACCCGATCTCCTTCAGGCTGGTCAGCATGCGGTAGGTGGAGCTGACGGGCTCGTCCGTCGCCTCCGCGATCTCCTGGGCCGACCAGTCGCCACCCTTTTCCAGGAGCGCGAGCACCCCGTTGGCCTTACGGAACAACTCGAGACCCATTGCCTCGTCGGTGGAGCGCCGATTCGCGGGGCCCGGAGCGGCCGGGGGCGCTGCGACCGAGGCTTCAGTGGCCTTGCGGACTGGCTCCACGCTGAGGCTCCCGTTTCTGTGCTGAGATGTGTGCCGGACGTCTTCGTCAGACGCGACGATCTCTGGAATTATCGTTCATTCTGTCACCTGGGGGTGAGTTGGCCCGCCATGTGAACTCTCCCTCCAATACTACGGGCTCTCCGTCGATCCTCTGCTCTACCGGTGGCGTGTCGACGGTGCGCTGGTGGCGGTTCGGGGAGCGGCAGGTGGATCAGTCGTCAGGCCGGGGCGGACTCTCGCAGTGGCAGATCGGCGAGGCGATAGCACTCGTCAATCATCTCCATGTTCGCGATGCCATCGGTCGCGGTCGTGGGGAACGGCGCCCCCTGCCGGATGGCGGCTACTAACGCCTCGAGCTGGTGTCTGTAGGTGGTTTCCCGGCCATGGTGCTCCACGACTTCGCCCGCGGGCGTACGCAGAATGATCCGATCGTCATCGTGAGGGTTGATGTAGTTCGGCACGAACAGGGTTCCCTTCCTGCCGGTGGCGAGGATCGAGTGGCTGCGGGCTGCGTTCAGATCGGCGTGCAGGGCGGCCGTCGCACCGCCCGGCAGGAGGAGACTCACGTGCGCCCACGCGTCGATGCGGGGATCAGCGCCCGGTCGTGGGCCGGTGCGACAGGACAGGACATCAGGCTCGTCGCCAAGGATCGCGGACACATCCCTGGCAACGTGGATGGTGTAGCAGCCGACGTCCATGAGGCAGCCGCCGGACAGGGGCCAGGACCAGCGAATGTCGTGCAGATCGGAGCACTCCCACTTCATGCTGACGTCAAGCTGCTTCAACTCACCGATGGCGCCGCTCTTGAGGAGCTCGAGAAACCGGTTGTAGACCGGGTGGTAGCGGTAGTGAAAAGCCTCGAACACGACGACGCCCGCCGCCGCCGCCGCGGGAGCCACGAGCCTGGCCTCCTCGGCGTTGCTGGCCAACGGCTTCTCTGTGAAGACGTGCTTGCCTGCGCGGATCGCGGCCAGCGTCCACTCGACATGGAGACTGTTCGGTGTCGGGTTGTAGACGACCTCGACGGTGGGATCGGCCAGTAGCGATTCGTAGTCGCCATAGGCGGTGGGGATACCACGGGCCGACGCATACGCCTGTGCCCGGTCGTGGTCACGGGCGGCGATGGCCACCACGCGCGCACCGGCCAGGGCTGCGGGATGGACGACGGCGGGATCCGCGATTCGCGCGGCACCCAGGATGCCGATCCGCAGGGGCTCGCGCTTGGTATCAGAGTCCATGGGGGAGACTCGCCCTTTCACGTGGTTGGTACCTGACCGGTCGGCGGTCGGGGTCGTGGTCTGCACGGAGCCGACGGGCTGCCGGACAGGAACCAGGGCCCATTCGCCGAAGCACGATGACTTCGGCGAATGGGCCAGGATCCATCGATGTCAGCTGATGCCGATGATCTTCTTGATGTCGTCGTCGTTCATGTTGTCCTTGGTGACCCAGACGGACTCGGAGATGATGCTCTTCTCGGACGGCTGGGTGCCCTGGGCGGCTTCCACCAGAAGCTTGACGGTCTGGTAGCCCATGTCGTACGGGTTCTGAGCGACGACGCCAGTGACCTTGCCCTCGCTGAGGAGCGTCAGCACGTCCGGGGGCGCGTCGATGCCGACGACCTTGGTGTCCATGCCCATGGCCGCCACCTGGTCAGCGATGGCGATGGTGCCGAAGTCGCTGGTCCCTGCGAAGCCGGCCAGGTCGGGGTTGGCCTGCAGGATGGCCTGCGCCTTGTCGGAGGACTTTGCCTGATCCGACTCGCCGTTCTGGATGTCGACGACCTCGATGTCAGGCGCATTGGCCTCCAACCATTCGGTGAAACCGTCGCGCCGCGCGGCGGCCGTTCCGCTTTCACCGTTGGTGATCATCGCCACCTTGCCCTTGCCGCCGATCAGCTTCGACAGCTCCTCGGCAGCCTGTGCGCCGATACCGGGGTTGTCAGAGGCGATGGTTGCGATCGCCGCGTCTGTGGACTTGAGGGGGGTGTCGAAGACGACCGTGGGGATACCGGCCTCGGCGGCTGCTTCGACGATGGCCGGCGCGCCGTCCTGGGCGCCGTCCTGGGGTGCGATGCCGACTCCGTCGGGCTGGTCGTTGATGGCCGCCTGCAGTTGGTTGAGCTGCTTGTCGCCCTCGTTCTCGGTGTCCGGGGCGTTGAAGCTGACCTCAGCACCCAGGTCCTCTCCGGCAGCCATGGCGCCGTCCTTGGCGAGCGTCCAGTAGTCCGACGTCCCCTTGGCGATCAGGGCGACGCGAATGGTGCCCTCGGCGGCGCCGCTGCCACCGCTGGTAGCGCTGTCGGTAGTGGTGGCTGTGTTGGTGCAGGCGCCGAGTGTCGCGATTGCGACAGTCGCGATAGCGAAGCTTGCGAGTAGCTTCCTCATCGTAGGTACTCCTTCTGTGGGTGGTGGAAGATGGTTGGTGGGTCGAAGCTGGAGGTCCCAGCTGCGGTCTTGGGTGTAGCGATCACTCTTCTTTTCCGCCGCGCCGCATGATGTCGACGAACACGGCGACCAGGACGACGACGCCGAGGATGACCTTCTGCCACTGGTCCTGAACGCCCATGACGGTCAGGCCGTTGAAGATGGTCTGAATGGTGACGGCGCCGATCACGGCACCGAAGATGGACGCTCGACCGCCTCGGAGCGACGTGCCACCGATGACGGCGGCCGCGATGGCGTACATCTCGTAGCCCTGGCCGAGGGTGGGCTGGGCGGCAGAGAGGCGTGAGGACATCAGGATGCCGGAGATGCCGGTGAAGACGCCGCCGATGACGTAGGCGAGGACCTTCCAGCGTCGGGTGTTGACACCGGAGATCCGAGTTGCCTCTTCGTTGGACCCGATCGCCAGTGCGTAGCGACCGATCGGGGTCTTGTTCATCATGACGCCGGCGATGATCGCGAGGACGATCAGGATGGTGACGCCGTTGGGGATGCCAGGGATCGCCTGTCCCATGGCGATGTCGGCGTAGCCGGGGACCGAGCGCAGGGACACGGTCTTGCCTTCAGCCATCACCAGCGCCAAGCCCCCGCAGACCATCATCATGGCCAGAGTTGCGATCATTGGCTGCATTCGGAGGTAGGCGATCAATAGTCCGTTGGTCAGACCGAGCAGGGCGCCTGCGGCGATGCCGCCGATGATGCCGACCCAGATCGGGAGCTGGAACCCGAATTCGGCGATCAGCACGGCGGTGAACACCGCTGTAGCCGCCATTCCCATTCCGGGCGTCAGGTCGATGCCGCCGGTGGCGATCACGAACGAGAGCCCGAGGGCCTGGATGCCAGTGACGACGGATGCCAGGAGAAGGGAGGAGATGTTCGACCAGCTTGCGAAGTTGGGGTTCATCAGGCTGAAGAACATGCCCAGCAGGATCAGGACGAGCAGGACCATGCCCTGCTGAAGGAACATCTTGTACCGATCCGGGACGGCCCACTTCACGCTGGTGTTGGCCGCGCTCGAGGCGGTACTGGTGGTGACACTCATTTTCTCACGCCTCATTCTGGGTTGCGTTTGGATTGAATTCGGTGGCTAATTGCATGATCTTTTCCTGGGTGGCCTCGGCGTTCGTCAGGATCCCGGTGATACGGCCGTCACACATCACGGCGATTCGGTCGGACATTCGGAGGACTTCCTCCATCTCGGAGGAGATCATGATGATGGACTTGCCCTCGTCCTTGGTCAGGCGTTCGAGCAGGCTGTAAATCTCCTGCTTGGCGCCGACGTCGATGCCTCGGGTCGGCTCATCGAAGATGAGAATGTCGCAGTCGCGCTGCAGCCACTTGGCGAGCACCACCTTCTGCTGGTTGCCGCCCGACAGGTTGCGTACCAGCTGCCGGACGTGGGGGGTTTTGGTGGACAAGGTGGTGGCCCACTTCTCCGCAGCCTGGCGCATGTCGTTGTCTTGCAGGAATCCCGCCCTCGTGAACTGAGAGATCGACGCCAGCACCGTGTTTGCCGCGACGTCCTGGCCCAGGATCAGGCCGTAGCGCTTGCGATCCTCGGAGAGATAACCGATGCCCATGCGCACTGCGTCACCGGGATGGGTGATATTCACCTGTTGCCCGTTGATCAGCACCCGGCCGGCGGACTTCGGATCGGCACCGATCAATGCCCGCGCGGTCTCGGTACGTCCTGCGCCCATCAGTCCGGCAAAGCCGAGGATCTCGCCCTTCTCCAGGGTGAAGCTGACGTCCTTGAGCAGACGCGCGGACGACAGGTGCTCGACCTGGAGGACGGGCGTTGTAGCTTCGCGGATCTCCGGACGGATGTTGGCTGCGATCTCGCGGCCGACCATCAGCTGGATGATCTGCTGGATCGTCAGTTGCGAGGCGGGCCGGGAGTCGATGAGCTCGCCATCGCGCAAGACCGTGACCTGGGTGGAGATCTTCTTGATCTCCTCCATGCGGTGGGAGATGTAGACCACGGCAGTGGTGGGCGTCACGAAGTTGGCGATGATCCGGAAGAGGGTCGTAACCTCGGCGTCGGTCAGCGAAGCGGTCGGCTCGTCCATGATCAGAACCGAGGCATTGAAGGACAACGCCTTGGCGATCTCAACCATCTGCTGTTGGGCGACCGTGAGGTGGGAGACCTGCACCTTGGGGTCGATGTCGACGCCCAGGCGGCCGAGCAGCTCGGCGGCCTGCCGGTTCAAGGCGCGGTCGTCGTTGAGAAACCCGCCGGGGAGCTTGGGCTCGCGACCGATGAAGATGTTCTGGGCCACCGTGAGGTGGTTCATCAGGAAGAACTCCTGGTGGATGACGCTGATTCCCGCGTGGTGGGCGGAGATCGGGGTCGGCAGGGTGATTCGCTCACCGCGCAGCCGAATCTCACCGCCGTCGGGCTGGTACAGGCCCGCGAACACCTTCATCAGGGTCGACTTGCCGGCACCGTTCTCTCCGACCAGCGCATGGACTTCGCCACCTCGCAGCGTGAACGCCACGTTGTGGAGGGCGCGCACGCCGGGGAAGAGCTTGCTCAGGCCTTCGGCCTCGAGGAGCACACCCCCTGGCTCATTCGACAACGGCGATGTGACGTCCTGTGTAAGTACCGTCATTCCCCGACCTCCCTCACTGTTCGTATGGCCAACCCGATGCGAACCGGCCGGCTCCGTGGCTGGCAGGGACGCCGATGTGGCTGTCCCGGTTCGGGTGTCGTGGTTGTGACTCTTGACTTCCTTGTGCAAGAAGCGCTTTGGAGCGCATGGGTAATTCTTACTATGCAACGGTGTCAGTGTCAACTGCGTGAGAGTAGATGGTTAAGGGTTAGTCTGTTGAGGCAGTCAGAATGCGGCTCCGGCCTACACGCAGGGTGATGGAAGCGGCTTGTCGGAGCGCAGAACGTGCCCGTGCGCGTTAAGTCGCGCACGGGCACTATCGCTGTGGACGGAATGACCGTCATATGAGACTTTGTTCTAGCAATTGCGTGTCATCCAGCGGATAACGTCGACAGATCAGGCCCGGGGTATCCGAGGACCGCTGGCTGGGGGTCGAGAGGTTGACCTCTCAACCACCAGCCAGCCCTCCGAGTGCTCGCCTGAGCAGGTCCAGCCTCCGTCGGTCGCGTCAGTCTCGTCTCATGTCGCCTGGTGGAGTACTCACTCCGTCAAGAACAGAGGAGCGTCTGGGTCGACTCAAAGGCCCGCCGTGCGGCCTCTGCCACTGGCAGCTTGCGGTGGGTCGAGGAGAGGATCTCCACTCCCCAGGGGCCGTTCCAGCCCGTTGCCCGCAGTGCGGCCACCACTCCCTTGAGGTCGAAGTCGCCCTCGCCGGGGAGGCGGCGGTTCTTGACCGTATCGGGGAGCCAGTCGCCCACCATGACGGCGCTGGCGTCGGACAGCTCGATGCCGACGATCCGCTCGACCGGACAGGCTGCCACCACCTCGTGGGGCGTGGCCGCCCTCTCAGTGTGCCAGACATCAACGATCAGTCCTCCGTTAGGGTGCCCGGCCGCCTCCACCAGCGCCAAGCCATCCGTGATGGTGGCGATGTTCATCCACGGCAGGAACTCGATGCCCAGACGTGCGCCGACGTTTGCCGTTTCAGTGGCCAACACCGCGAATTCGGCGGCCCACTGGTCCATGCTCCAGTCCTCACCGGAGTCGTCAGGAGCGACCTTCAGGTCGTAGCCTCCGAGTTCCTCCAGGTAGCGCAGCATGGCAGTGCGGTTGGCGTCGGACTCGGCCCGTTGGGGTCCTGGCCCCCACCAGTTCTGCAGGAGTTCGGTCTCCCAGCGTCGGATGCCGTTGTCAGCGAGGATCTTTCGCATCCCGTCGATGCCGTACTTGGCCTCGGCCACTTCGAGATCGCAGAGGAGGAAGCCCATGCCCATGAATCCCGCGGCCGAGGTCACCTCGACCCGTTCCCGGAAATCGACGGGTGACTGTTTGTCGGCCTCCATCGGACTGACGTCGCCTGCGGTCGTCCAGCAGGTGGCGAAGAGCTCGTCGGTCACGCCGGCACCGCCGGGATCTGCACCGCGACGCCGGAGCGGGCCGCTTGCCCAGCGGCGTCAGCCAGAACCAGCGCTGCCCTGCCGTCGGCTAGAGACGGCGACAGCGGTGAGCCAGACTCGATCGCGGCGACGAAGGCCGCCAGCTCGCCGGCGTAGGCCTCGGCATACCGCCCCATGAAGAAGTTGTGGTAGGCGACGGTGCTCTCTGCGTGATCTGAGCCGTAGCTGCGGACGGAGTTCGGCAGCTGATTGACGGCCTGCATCATTCCCTTGGGTCCGAAGACCTCCAGCCGCTGGTCGTAGCCGAAGGCGCAGTGGCGGGAGTTGATGATCGTCGCCACGGCACCGGTTGCGGACTTGAGGGTCACGACGACGCCGTCGAAGTCGCCGGCCTCCTTGATGCCGAGATCGATGAGGTTCTGGCCCGTCGCCGACACCTCGACGATGTCGGGCAGGAAGAAGCGCACCATGTCGAAGTCGTGGATCGTCATGTCCCGGAAGATGCCCCCCGACTGCGCGACGTAGGCCGCGGGCGGCGGGGCCGGATCGCGGGAGATCACGACGATCTGCTCGACGTCGCCGAGTTCACCCTCTAGGACTCGCGCGTGGATGTTGGCAAAGGAGGGGTCGAATCGCCGGTTGAAGCCGATCATCACCTTGGCGTCCTTGCCCTTGAGCGCCTCCAGACACTCGTCGACCCGTTGGAGCGACAGGTCGATCGGCTTCTCGCAGAGCACCGCCTTGCCCGCCGCAACGGAGGCGAGGATCATCTCGACGTGGGTGGGGGTGGGCGAGCAGATCAGGACCGCGTCGACGTCGTCGGCGTTGATGGCCTCGTGGGCATCGAGGGTCGCGCGCGCCCCGAGTGGGCCTGCGATGCGCTCAGCGGCTCCCGGGACCGGGTCCGCCACCCACTTGAGCTCGACGTCCGGGTTGCTTGCGAATGAGCGTGCATGTGCGGGGGCGATGCGCCCGGCACCGATCATTGCGAAACGCTGCATGATTTGTTACTCCTTAATCTCGTCGAGACGCACCGGTCGGTGCTCTGCCAATGAAAGATCCAGTGCTTCACAGATGTAGAGCGCCTCCAGCGCGTCCTGGAGGGTGCACTTGCTCTCGCCGCCCTCGAGCACGCTGGACACGAACTCGGAGATTTCCGAGGCGTAAGCGGGCACGAAGCGTGGGTAGAAGTTCGGGTACCGAGCACCAGCCTGGGCGAACGTGAAGTCGGGCTCGGCAGAGGTGACGGCCATGAACTCGGCGAAACCGACCGAGATCGTCTCCTTGCTTCCAGCGAGTTCGAGCCGGATGTCATAGCCGGCTGCATTGTTGCGTGAGACCTGGAGCGTGATGAACGAGCCGTCGTCGAGCGTCAGAACTCCAGCGCCTTCGTCGATGTCGCCCTGCTCCCCGAAGTAGGCGGCGCCGCGGCTGGCACCGACGACGTATGCCTCGACGACCTCGCGGCCGGTGACCCAGCGGATGATGTCCGCGTCGTGGATCGTGCAGTCCTTGAAGATGCCGCCGGAGCCGGGGATGTAGCTCGCGGGCGGAGGCGGGTAGTCGCCAGTGACGGCGTGCCCACGACGGAGTTCGCCGATGTAGCCCTCGCCGAGCAGCTTGCGGGCGTTGATGTAGCCCTTGTCGAAGCGGCGCATGAAACCGACCTGGACGAGGGTGCCGGTCTGGGCCACCGTGTCGACGACGCGCTTCGTTGTCGGGACATCCAGTGCCACCGGCTTCTCGGTGAATACCGGAACGCCGGCCTTCGCTGCAGCCATGATGTACTCGGCGTGCGCGTTCGTGGGGGTTGCCACGATCAACGCGTCCACCTGGCTGATCAGCTTGTCCGGATCTACCTGACGGGCATTCAGTTCCGCCGCCACCATCGCGGCCCGATTCGAGTCGAAGTCGGCCACCACGAGTCCGGCGATGTTGTCCAGCGTGTTGATGGTCCGAGCGTGATCGGCTCCGATCCGTCCCGTTCCGATCAATCCGACGGTGATTCCTTCTCTTGCCACGGTTGCTCCCTTGCAGTGGTTGGTTGTGGCGGTCGGGTCCCTGTCTGCCATCGGCATCGCAGCGGCCGTAGCCTTGCCTTGATCGCCTCTTCGGACATGGCAGTTGGACGCTGGCCAATGGTCCGGCTGAGGATGCGCAGAAGTTCGTCCTTCTGTGTGCCCTTTCCTATCATGCAACGGTCAGACTGTCAACTGGAAGAGAATATGCGGTGAATCCTGGCCGGCCGACCGCCGTACAGCGGCTCGGCGCGCGGGATGCCTCGCCCGTGCGCCGGGAGCGGTCAGATACGGTGTCGGCCGCGAGTGCCACTCCATACTTAGGTGTCATACAATGGTCAAGGTGTCCGTTGTATGAGTATACTGGGTCTGGAGAGGGGCCCTTCGCCGGCCCGCGGAAGTGCGAACTTGGATCGGAGCAGGCATGCGACAGCGCACCTTCAACCTGGACACGCGTTCCCGTGACGCAGTGCTTGAGATCAGCGCTCGTGGCCGACTCGTCCTGGTGCACCCGATGGCAAACCGCGGTACCGCCTTCTCGCTGGAGGAGCGCGAGGCGCTGGATCTCTCGGGACTCTTGCCGAGCCGGGTCACCACCATCGAGGAGCAGATGCGCCGGACGTACGCCCAGTACGACCGCTCGCCCTCCCCGCTGGCCAAGTTCATCTACCTCTCACAACTGCGCGACCGCAACGAGGTCCTCTTCTACCGCCTCCTCAGCGAGCATCTCGAAGAGATGCTGCCGATCATCTACACCCCTACCATCGGTGAGGCCATCGAACGGTTCAGCCACGAGTACGTGGGGTCTCGAGGATTGTTCCTCTCCATCGACCATCCCGAACTGATCGAACGATCGCTGCTTGACTACGAACTCGACGCGGACGACGTGGACCTCGTCGTGGTGACTGACGCCGAAGGGATTCTCGGCATCGGCGATCAGGGGATCGGCGGCATCCAGATCGCGATCGGCAAGCTGGGCGTCTACACTGCCGCCGCCGGCATTCACCCCCGCCGTGCCATCCCGATCGTCCTTGACGTTGGCACCGACAACCTCGGGCTGCTCAACTCCGACATGTACCTCGGCGAGCGCCATGCGCGTGTGCGTGGGGAGCGCTACGACGAATTCATCGATCAATTCGTGCAGACCGTGACGCGGCTCTTCCCCAACGCGCTGCTCCACTGGGAGGACTTCGGTGCAGCCAACGCCCACCGCATTCTCAACCGCTACGCCAACGACGTCTGCACCTTCAACGACGACATCCAAGGCACAGCCGCGGTGGTCTTGGCCGCTGTGCTCGCAGCCGCGCGCCTCACCGGAACCCCGTTGCCACAGCACCGCGTGGTGGTCTACGGCGCGGGCACGGCAGGCGTCGGCATCGCCGACATCATCAGGGAGGCCATGGCGAAGGCGGGTCTACGCGACGACGGTCACTCCCACTTCTACGCGTTCAACAGCCGTGGGCTCATCGTGGAGGACTCGTCAGGCGTCCGTGACTTCCAACGACCGTACGCCAGAACGAGGTCCGAGGTCTCGCAGTGGGACGTGGCCGACCCAGCGCACATCACGTTGGCTGAGACGATTCGCGCGGTTGCTCCGACGATCCTGATCGGTGCTTCCGCCCAGCATGGCGCGTTCACCGAGGAGGTCGTGCGGGCCATGGCCGACAGCTGCCAACGGCCGATCGTTCTTCCCCTGTCCAACCCCACGAGCCGCTCCGAGGCTCATCCGGCCGACGTCCTCGAATGGACCGACGGAAGGGCGTTGATCGCCACGGGAAGCCCTTATGGCACCGTCAAGCACGGCGACGTCTATCACACCATCGCGCAAGCGAACAACGCCCTGATCTTTCCCGGCCTCGGCCTGGGCGTGTCGGTGGTCCAGGCCCGCCGGGTCACCGAGGAGATGATCTACGCGGCCGCCGACGCACTGGCGGGCCTGGTCAACGAGTTCAGGCCAGGCGCCTCGCTCCTGCCCTCGATGGGGGACCTCCGCCTCGTCGCGGCCACCATCGCCAAGGCTGTGGCTGAGACAGCCGAACGGCAGGGATTGGCTCGACGTCCCATGGTCAACCCGATCAGCGACATCTACCAACGGATGTGGAAGCCGGTATATCCCGAGCTGAAGATCCTCCCGCCCGACCAGACCAACTGAAGGTTGCGCTCAGCAACTCACCCGCCCCGGCGTGGGCACACTCACGGAAGAAGAGGACAACGATGACCGATTTCACCTGGACCGAGCTGGACCAGAGGGCGGTGGATACTGCCCGGATCCTCGCCGCCGACGCGGTGGAGAAGGTGGGCAACGGTCATCCCGGGACCGCCGTGTCCTTGGCGCCGGTGGCGTACCTGCTGTACCAGAAGGTCATGAGAGGCGACCCCGCTGAGCCGACCTGGCTCGGTCGCGACCGCTTCGTCCTGTCTGCGGGGCACTCTTCGTTGACCCAGTACTGCCAGCTGTTCCTCGCTGGGTACGGACTCGAGCTTGCCGACCTCGAGGCGCTTCGCACCGAGGGGTCGCGGACTCCTGGCCACCCTGAGCTCGGCCACACCGACGGTGTCGAATGCACCACCGGTCCGTTGGGTGCGGGCATCTCCAACGCGGTCGGGTTCGCGATGGCGGCCCGTCGGGAGCGCGCACTGTTGGACCCGTCTACCCCGCTGGGGAAGCCGAGCGTGTTTGACCGGACGGTCTTCACGATCGCCGGCGATGGCTGCATGCAGGAGGGTGTGGCGTCAGAGGCGTCATCGCTGGCCGGTGCGCAGAAGCTGGGCAATCTGGTGTTGATCTACGACGACAATCGGATCTCCATCGAGGGAGAGACCCAGATCACGTTCACCGAAGACGTGATGGCCCGGTACGCGGCCTACGGCTGGCATGTGCAACATGTCGATTGGACCGACGGCGGCAGCGGCTACACCGAGAACCTGGGGGCCCTCTTCGACGCCATCGAAGCTGCGAAAGCTGTCACGGACAAGCCGAGCTTCATCAGGCTGACGACCACGATTGGCTGGCCGCTGCCCACCATGGCCGGCCACCACAGCGTCCACGGCGCGAAACTGGGCGCATCGGAGATTGCTGGGCTCAAATCCACTCTCGGCTTCGACCCTGCCGCCCACTTCGCCGTCGAGGCCGACGTGCTGGAGCATACCCGCAGCAACGCGGCGTCGCGGGCGGCGGCCGCTAAGGCGGAATGGCTTCCCCGGTTTGAAGCGTGGCAAAGCAGCAATCCCGACCACGCCGACCTCTACGAGCGCCTTGTCAGCCGCCGCCTCCCCGAAGATCTCGCGGCGGCGCTACCAGTGTTTCCGCCGGGCACAAAGTCCACCCGCGCAGCCTCCGGGGACGTGCTGAACGCTTTGGCGGAGGTGATGCCGGAATTGTGGGGCGGCTCCGCCGACCTGGCTGGGCCCAACTTCACCACCATGAAGGGCGTCAAGTCATTCCTGCCGCCGGATCAGTCGTCACCTGAGTTCGCCGGGGACTTCACCGGGCGGACGCTGCACTTCGGCATCCGCGAGCACGCGATGGGCAACATCATCAACGCGATCACCATCTCCGGGCTGACCCGCTGTTACGGCGGCACCTTCCTTGTCTTCGCCGACTACATGCGCGGCGCAGTCCGGTTGGCCGCGATCCAGAAGGTGCCCAGCATCTTCGTGTGGTCGCATGACTCGGTGGGCGTCGGCGAGGACGGCGCCACTCATCAACCGGTCGAGCACCTCGCGTCGCTGCGGGCCATCCCGGGCCTTGATGTGATCCGGCCGGCTGACGCCAACGAGACCGTGCAGGCCTGGGCGCTTGCCCTGTCCCACACCGACCGGCCTTCGGCGATCATCCTCTCCCGTCAGGACCTGCTCACGGTCGACCGCGACCAAGCCGGCATCGCCCCGGCGTCGGACACGGCCAAGGGCGGCTACATCCTGGTCGACGCCGACGGCCAGCTGCGCGTCGTCCTGATCGCCACAGGCTCCGAAGTCGAGGTGGCCCTCACCGCCCGCGACCAGCTGCAGGCCGAAGGCATCGGCACCCGCGTGGTCTCCATGCCCTGTCAGGAATGGTTCGACGAGCAGCCGGGGGAGTACCGGGCCGAGGTTCTGCCGCCCGGGGTCGCCAAGGTGGCTGTGGAAGCCGGCATCAGTATGGGGTGGCGGGGCTACGTGGGCGACAATGGAGCGATCATTGCCATCGACCACTTCGGGGAATCAGCTTCCGGCGCCCGTCTCTTCACCAAGTACGGCTTCACTGCGGACAATGTCGCGGCAGTCGCCCGAGCCACCTGCCTGGCAGTGGGCAGCTGACCCGCCGTCGCCACGGCGGCGGCTTCAGGCCGCAGTCGACTGGTGCCCCAACGGGTACGATGTCTCACCTAGCGGCCACCCGAACCACTTTCACCTTCGCCCCGGAAACCGACACCCAATCGAGTCAAGAGACCGCTACCAAGGAGCCCCCATGCCCAGTCCGTTCTATCTGTCAGGTGTGCCAACGTTGGGCGCTGAATCCTTTGAGGTTCGGTCCCCCTATGACGGCACGCTTGTTGCTGAAGTCTCGATGCCAACCGACCAGCAAGTCGAACAGGCCGTCGCAGATCTCGCCGCCGTCCGTGCAGAGGCCCAAGCGCTTCCTGCCCACGTGCGAGCATCCGCGCTCGATCACGTCTACCACCGGATGAACGAGCGATTCGACGAGATAGCCCACCTGATCACGATGGAGAGTGGCAAGGCGGACATGTGGGCCCGAAACGAGGTGCGCCGGGCGATCTCCACCTTCAGATGGGCGTCAGAGGAGGCCAGGAGGTTCTCGGGTGAACTCATGCGATTGGACAGCGACGAAGGGGGTGCCGGCAGAATGGCACTCGTTCGACGGTTCCCCCGCGGTCCGATCCTGGCGATCACGCCTTTCAACTTTCCCCTGAACCTTGTGGCGCACAAAGTAGCGCCCGCGCTCGCAGTCGGCGCCCCCGTTCTTGTGAAGCCCACGCCGAAGGCGCCCCTCTCCTCACTCCTGCTCGGCGAACTCGTCGCTGAAACGGCACTCCCGCAGCAGATGTTCTCTGTCTTGCCCATGAGTCTCAGCCAGCAGGAGCCTTTGCTCACGGACCCGCGACTGCCAGTGATCTCATTCACTGGATCTGACCGGGTGGGTGCCATGATTCGCGCCGCAGCACCGGACAAGCATGTGATCACCGAACTCGGCGGTGATGCCGCAGTCGTCGTGACCGCTGATTGGCCGGACATCAGAACTGCAGCCGCCCGAATCGGGCTTTTCGGTTGCTACCAGGCGGGACAGTCGTGTGTTGGCGTACAGCGTGTCTACGTCCACTCGAGCATCGCGGAGGAGTTCACGACGGAACTGGTCAAGGTCATGGAGGGGCTCAGGCAGGGTGACCCGGCCGATGCCGAGGTGCAGGTGGGGCCGGTCATTGATCTCGACTCGGCGAGCCGAATCGTGACGTGGGTGACCGATGCCACGGATCGAGGAGCCAATCTGCTCACTGGCGGGACGGCGGAAGGAACAACGGTCTCTCCGACGCTCCTCACTGACGTCCCCCCGGATTCGATCATCGCCAACAATGAGGTCTTCGGCCCCGTTCTTACCCTTGCGACCTTCGAGGACATCGACGAGGCCTTCGAGCTCGTGAACTCCTCGAAGTACGGCCTACAGGCGGGCGTCTTCACGACCGATATCCAGACGGCATTCCTCGCCCAGCAGCGGCTTGAGGTGGGAGGTGTCATCATCGGTGACGTGCCGACCTTCAGGGCGGACCAGATGTCGTACGGCGGATGGAAGGCTTCCGGCCAAGGCCGCGAGGGTGTAGCCACCGCCATGGCGGACATCACCGACGACCGCCTCCTCGTGTTGACGGGCATCACCATCTAGCCATCTCTCGTTGATGCACACGGTTAGGACGGTGACGTCCGCCGACGCTTCCTTCTGATGGGCCCCGGGCTGCAGGTGCAGCCCGGGGCCCACTGTCACTGACCGGCTAGAGGGCGGAGCCGACGGTGTCCCTCTCTGCCATCTCGGCCCTCGCTGCCTTCGCGTCTTCCTTGAGGTAGGCGAAGTCCGCGGAGGTGAGCATGGGTGCGTCGATCCGCATGTTGTAGAAGGAGCGGTACACCATGTAGATGCTGGCCACGCCGAAGGTGACGGCGAGGACGGCGTTGATGGCGGGGTTGCCGATGATGATCGAGAGCTCGATCGCGAGCATGCCGAACAGGGTGGTGAACTTGATGACCGGGTTGAGGGCCACCGAGGAGGTGTCCTTGAACGGGTCGCCGACGGTGTCGCCGACGATGCTGGCGTCGTGGAGTTCGGTGCCCTTGGCCTGCAGGTCCACCTCGACGATCTTCTTCGCGTTGTCCCAGGCGCCACCGGCGTTGGCCATGAAGATGGCCTGGTAGAGCCCGAAGATGGCGATCGAGATCAGGTAGCCGATGAAGAAGTACGGCTCGACGAAGGCGAACGCGAGGGTGGCGAAGAAGATCCCCAGGAAGATGTTGAACATGCCCTTCTGGGCGTACTGGGTGCAGATCTCCACCACCTTGCGGGAGGTTTCGACGGAGGCCTTGGTGGTGCCTTCAAGGTCGATGTTGGCCTTGATGAACTCCACTGCGCGGAATGCCCCGGTGGTGACGGCCTGCATGGAGGCGCCGGTGAACCAGTAGATGATCGCGCCGCCGGTGATCAGGCCCAGCAGGAACGGCACGTGCAGCAGGGACAGGTTCTCGACGTTGGTGGTCAGACCGGAGGTCAGCCCCATGATGATGGAGAAGATCATCGTGGTGGCGCCCACCGCTGCGGTACCGATCAGAACGGGCTTGGCCGTGGCCTTGAAGGTGTTGCCGGCGCCGTCGTTGGCCTCGAGCAGGTACTTGGCCCGTTCGAAGTTGGGGGTGATGCTGTAGTCGCGCTCGAGCTCCTCGCGGATGCCGGGGAGCGATTCGATCTGGGACAGCTCGTAGACGCTCTGTGCGTTGTCGGTGACCGGGCCGTAGGAGTCCACGGCGATGGTGACCGGGCCCATGCCCAGGAAACCGAAGGCCACCAGGCCCAGCGCGAACACGCCCGGGACGAGCATGACGCCGCCGGTGACCACGCCGTCGACCATCGCGCCGGGTTCGATCAGCGTGGAGACGCCGTAGGCGCCTGCCATCAGGGACACGATCGCGATGCCCAGCCAGTAGGCCGAGAAGTTTCCGGCGACCAGGCCGGAGAGGATGTCGAGGGAGGCGCCGCCTTCCTTGGCCGACTTCACGACCTCCTGGACGTGCTTGGCGCGGACGCCGGTGAAGACCTTGACCAGCTCGGGGATGACCGCGCCGGCCAGGGTGCCGAAGGAGATGATCAGTGAGAGCTTCCACCACAGGGTGGTGTCGCCGCCGACGTCGGGGATCAGGATGGCCGACATGATGAAGGTCAGGACAATGGACACGATCGAGGTGAGCCACACCAGCGAGGTCAGCGGGGTCTCGAATTCCATCTCGTCGGCGTCGCCGAACTTCGACTTGGCCCACATCGCGTTGCCGAAGTAGGACAGCGCCGAGGCCACCAGCATGATCGCGCGGATGAAGAAGATCCAGATCAGGAAGTGGGCCTGCAGGTCCGCCTGGACGCCGAGCAGGATGAAGGTGATCAGCGCGACGCCGGTGACGCCGTAGGTCTCGAAGCCATCCGCGGAGGGGCCGACGGAGTCTCCGGCGTTGTCGCCCACGCAGTCTGCGATGGTGCCGGGGTTACGCGGGTCGTCCTCGCCGATCTTGAACACGATCTTCATCAGGTCCGAACCGATGTCGGCGATCTTGGTGAAGATACCGCCGGCGATACGCAACGCCGAGGCGCCCAGCGACTCACCGATCGCGAAGCCGAGGAAGCAGGCGGTGGCGATGTCGGCCGGCACGAACATCAGGATGGCCAGCATCATGATGAGTTCGGTCGAGATCAGCACCATGCCCACGCTCATGCCCGAGCGCATCGGGATGTCGTAGACCTTGAACGGCTTGCCCTCCAAGGCGGCGAACGAGGTCCGCGAGTTGGCGAACGTGTTCAGCCGGATGCCGTACCAGGCGATGGCATAGGAACCCAGCATGCCGATGATCGCGAACCCCAGCACGATGAACACCCGGGCCCAGCCGCCGGTGGTGTTGAGGAACCCGAAGTAGACGAAGATCACGGCACCGATGAACGCGAACAGCAACATCAGGAACTTGCCCTGCTGCAGGAGGTAGGCCTTGCACGTGGCGTAGATCAGCTCGGACACGTCCCGCATGGACGAGTGGACGGGGAGGTTCTTCAGCTTGATGTAGCTGAGGATCCCGAACACGAATCCGGCCACACAGATCAGCATGCCGACCATGAGGAGCCACCAGCCGCTGATGGTCCCGCCGAAGAACGTGACCGCGTGCAGGTCGGGCAGCGGCAGGTCGAACTCGGAGGTGTGGGAGCCGGTTTCGGCGGGCTCAGCCGGGCCACCCGAGCACGCGGCCAGAGCCAGAGTCAGGAGCCCGAACGCGCCGTAGAGGGCCGCGCGCATGAATCCGCGCGGCCTCCCTGTGGCGGGTTGGGTAACGAGCGAGGGATTCGTCACGATGTCTTCCTTTGAAGGTTCTGTGGGTTGGCGTCGTCCACGTGTCACCGTGTGCAGAGCGACCGCCACGCATCTACGACGTCGGGTCGTAGACAAGACAAGAGTACATCTCATGCAATGAGCAATGTGTCCACCCCGTGCTAACTTGTTCGAACGGGCGTGGGGTGGCGGCGTGCCAACCAGCCGGAGGGTCGAACTTAGTGATGGGTGGCGTCCATGGAGATATGTTCGGTGGAGAAGCAGCGGGGACTTGGGAGCGTGTACCGGGCATGACCGAATGGGTGCATGTCCTGGCTACTGTCTCGCTGGCGGAGTGGCTGATCTTGCTTATCTGCGGGCTGCTCATCGGCTTTGCGAAGACCGCGATCGGGGGAGTGGCGATGATCGCGGTTGTCCTGGCTGCGTTAGTGATCCCGACGAAGGACTCGACGGGGGTCGTCCTGGTGCTGCTCTTGGTGGGTGACATGGTGGCGATCTGGACGTATCGTCGTAACGTCGACTGGCGTTTGATCGGTCGGTTGGTGGTGCCGGTGCTCATCGGTATCGGGCTCGGGGCCTTGTTTCTGAGCTGGGTGGACGGCCCATTGTTGAAGCGGACGATCGGAGCGATCCTGGTCAGTCTGCTCGTGCTGGGACGGTGGTCGGACAGGTTGGCTCCGCACCGGCCGGCTGTGGCCAGGTCCTACGGGTCGCTGGCGGGTTTCACCACCATGGTCGCGAACGCAGGCGGACCTCCCATGAACCTGTATCTGCTCGCCGCCAAGTACGACAAGTGGAGGTTCCTCGGGACAACTGCCTGGTTCTTCTTCGCTGTCAACCTGACAAAGCTCCCAGTCTCTATCGGGCTCGGCATCGTGCGGGCCGACACTGCGGTGTTGGCCTTCGCTCTTGCGCCAGCGGTCCTGCTTGGGACATGGGTGGGCAGGTTGATCATCCGGCGCATTGATCAACCGACGTTCGACCGGCTGGTGACCGTCTTCGTGGCGCTGACCGCTCTATACCTTCTGCTCGGCTGACATGGTCGTCGGTGGTGCGTCGTCATCGCCGCCCAGTCGTCTGCCCCGCCCAAATCTCGCGCACAGCATCTACTACCGACTGGGCCGTGGTGGCCCGGAGCCAGTCGACCGTTCGATGATCCTAGGGCTGACACGCTTCTCTGGATCCCGTGTCGGGGTGAGCTCTAGGGATGGGCCGAGGTGATGCCTCAGGACCCTCAGCAGGGTGGTCGTGATCCGATCAGCTGAGCAGCCCATGAGGGAGCGAGCGAGCGCCTCGAGGTCGGCGCCACACGTTTGGAGGTGCGTCAGCTGGGAAGTGACGCTGTCCCAACTGTTCGGTGCAAGGAGGTCGCTGTTGACGCCGGCGGCCCAGGGGCGCCAGTCGATCTCCACCCGACCACCGGGCTTGTGTTGGGCCAGGGTTGCTGTGACCACGGCGGCGGGGACCCTGGCGAGGCGTCGGGCCAGTAGGTTGGTGTCGGCGCCGGCGTGGTGTAGCTCGTCGAGCCTGGCAGCTATCGATGGCCACTCCGGCGTCCCGGCGAGGCCGGTGGTGTCGGCCCACTGCTGCCAGCGTTCAGTGGAGGGCTGGTCGAGGCGTTGTCGCATGGCCCGGGTCTGCTCCTTGGCTTGGTCGGCGGCTGAGGTGGGTGTGGTGGTCCAGGCGTTGACCCGCGCCACCAGGTATCGGGTCTGCTCCTCCGGGACGAGGTGCAGTTCGTCGCCCCAGGTGGTGGCGGGGCGGGCGGCGATGATGTCGGCGATCTGGCGGCCAGCTTCGATGGGGTTGAGGAAGGTGGCGCGGTCGCGGAGCATCAGCTGCGCCTGGGCGGTGGTGGCATTGGTGAGGGCGTCGTGGAGGGCGTCGGGTCCGTGCTGTTCGAAGAGCTGTGCCGGGTCGCTGCCCGCGGGAAGGAGTAGGCGGTGGGGGTCGTGGCGGTGCTGGGCCAGCAGCCAGAAGGCGTTCTCGGCTGCGACGTGGCCGGCGTTGTCGGAGTCGGTTGCAATCACCGGCGTGACCCCGCCGCGCAGCAGTAGAGCCTGTTCGGGGGTGAAGGCGGTGCCGAGTGGTGCGACGCCGATGAAGGCGCCTCGGCCGGCGAGGGTGACCGCGATCGCGTCCATTGGCCCTTCCACGATGACTGGCACAGCATCGTGGGTGAGGTGGCGGTGGCCGTAGAGCACGTCGCGCTTGGCGAACAGTGGGCTGGCGGGGCTGTTGAGGTACTTCGGGCCGTGGTCGTCGTCGGCGTCGGGGTGGCGTCGGCCGACGAACCCGACGATGACGCCGTCGTGGGTGATGGGGAGGATGGCTCGGTCGCGGAATCGATCGATCACGTTGCCCTGCCGGGTGGTGGTGGCCACTCCGGCCGCCAGTAGCTCGGCGGTGGTGAACCCCCGCTTCCGGAGGTCCGTGACGAGGCTGGTCCAGCCGGCTGGCGCGTGACCGACCCTGAATCGGGGGTCGCCGGCGAGATCCTGCCCGAACCGCTGCGCGAAGTAGCTGTGGCTCCAGCTCCCGGGCAGCTGGACCTCGAAGAACCCGGCTGCGGCCTGGGTGACCTGGGCGAGGCGCTCCGGGGTGTGGGGTTCGTCGGCCCAGCGGTCGGCTGCTGCGAATGCTTGCCGCAGCTCGACCTCGCTGCAATCGGGGTCGGTGCGCTCCCGTAACCGGGCGGCTTCGGCGAGGTCGGCGGTGCGCGTGGACCAGTCGATCTCATCGATCCCGTCGGGCGGCAGCTCGTCGGGATGCGGAGGCGCCTCAAACCCGTCCTCGTCGACCAGTGCGGTGTTGGTTTCGGTGAGGTGGTGGGCGCGCCACAGGATCGCCTGACACGCATCATCGAACCCGGACACATCCGCCACGGGAGCGATCAAGTCGTCGATGTGGAGGCCCTGGTCGGTGCCGTGGGTGATGGCGGCAGCGAGGTGTGGCCACCAGGGGCTGGCTTCCAGATCGGCCGTCGCTTCGTAGCCGAGACGCTCGACGAGCGACCCCTCCCAAGCAGGCATTGTGGGCGCGTCCGCGGTAGCAATGTGTCGGCTGAGGCGCCACCACAGCGCGGCTGCGGGCTGCTCTGCGGGCAGCGGTCCGTCGGCGACGGCTGCGGCGAGGTGTTCGGTGATCGGTACGCCTGTGTTGTGGAGGGAGGCGAGGCGGTGGGCGAGCACGGGGGTGTAGGGGTCGCGGGGGAGGTCGGGGCGGATGTCGAGCAGGAGGTTGGTCCAGATCGCGACGGGGTGGGCGGGGCGGAGCCGGTCGGTGAGGTGTGTTTGCCAGTGGTGTGCGGCTGCGCCGAGTTGAGCGGGTCCGGTGGGTCGTCGGTCGGATCGTTCGACCTGCCAGGCGGCGCGCCACACCTCCACCTCGGTCACGCTCGACGAGGTCAACGTCTGCCCCGGCAACGCCCACACCGGGCGCCCGATGGCAGCTGTGGCGTCTCGGACTTCGGCGGCGAAATCACGGACCTGGGAGGCCCGGGCGGCGAGGTAGGGGCCCCACTGGTCGTGGTGAGCGAGTGTCTCCAGGATGCCGGTGAGCCAGGGGAGTGGCCCCGTTGTGTCGGGGTGGGGGAGTCGCCAGGTCAGGACTGCCGCCGGATCCTGGGCAGTTGACAGTTCGCGCGCATCCACAGCATCGCGGAGCAGCTGGAGCGGTGAAGGGGACGTCTCGCTGGCGGCCGAGAGCAGGAGGAGGTGGGCCCGGAGGGTGGGCCACGCCGCGCTAGAGGTGAGCTGATCGACGACCTCGTCGGCATTCCGATCCAGCTCGCGTGCGGCGTGGGTGTTGAGGTGTTCGACGGCGACGCTCAGCGCGTCGGTGTAGCGGGCCACCGCCTGGCCGAGGCGGGTGTAGGGGTCGACGGCGTGCCGGGTTTCGGTGATGACGGATCTGGAGGATCCGTCGCGGGCAAGGATGGATTCGAGGATGTCGCCGGCGGTGACTGGTCGCAGGGTGGTGGGGTGGATGGGGGAGTTCTCCCCGCCGCCGTCGACCACCTCCACATAGGCATGGTTCGACCGGCGTCCGCGGCTCATCGCCACATACAACTGCTGCCGGGTTTCGGCGCCGGTGAGGACGGTGTGGGTGGTGTCGACGGTGATGCCTTGGGCGCCGTGGACGGTCACCGCGTAGCCCAGCTCCACGCTTTGGGTGACGTAGGTGGGGGGTAGTTGAATCCGGGATCCGGAGAGACGATGAACTGCGTGGATTGCTCCGGTGGTGGTGACGGCGGTGACTGTCCAGCGGTCGCCGTTCTTGACCCAGTCGGTGGCGCTGACGGAGAGTCGACGGTCGTTGAGTCGGGTGACGATGACGTCCCCGACGGAGGCGAGGTTCCCGTCTGACAGCGCGGCGACGGGACCCTCAATGTGGCTGCCGGTGGCGGTGAGGCGGTGTTCGCGGGCCCATTGGTTGAGTTGGGTGACCTGGTCGCGGGTGCCGGCCAGCATCACCGTGTCAAGGCCGGCCGCGCGGTCGGTCTGCCAGCCGTTGAGGGCGTCGCGGAGGACGCTTTCGTCCGAGCCGGCATGGATCCGCTGCTGGTCGAGGTAAAAGCCAAGAGCCTCGGGTCGGCCGTCACGCAGCGCGAGGGAGGCGGCTGCTTCCGCGGTGTCAGCGAACCGCATGACCTCAGTGAGGTGGACGGCGCCGTGGGTGTGGTCGATGTCGCGCAGCACCCCGCCGGCGCCGACGGCGGCGAGCTGCTGATCATCCCCGATCAACCGCACCGACGCCCCACGCGCCATCGCCACTCCGATCACCGCCGCCAGGGTGGGTGTATCAGCCATCCCAGCTTCGTCGATGATGATCAGCGTGTCAGGTCCGATCGTGGAGTGGACATCGTTGTGGTTGTGGTGGAGGTCCCAGGCGACCTTTGCCAGGGTGGTGGCGTGGCCGACGTGGTCTGCCAATAGGCGTGCTGCGATGGCGGAGGGGGCGAGCCCCATGACGGTTCCTCCGCCGTCCTGCCATGCGTGGGCCAGGGCTGCGAGGGCGGTGGTTTTCCCGGATCCGGCGGCGGCGAGGGCGAGCTGGACCCGGCGTCCGCTGGTGGCCATCTGACGCACCAAGGCGATCTGTCCAGCGGTGAGAGTGATGCCATTGGCGGTGGAGGACAGCAGCGCCAGCGACACGTCCGCCTCGCTCGCTGTCCGGCCATCCAGCAGTGTCGCGGCGTTGGTGATGGTCTGTTCGGCTTCGATCACGGCGGTGGACGTGAACCGCCGGCTCCCGACGGTGGTGTACACCGATTCCCCGTCCGTGCGGCGCAGGACCTGCGGGTCGCTGATCGGATCGACCCACCCCTCCAACGCGACACAGCGATCGGTCGCCGCAGCCAGCAGCTCGGCGGTGAGCTGGGCGGCTTGTTCGGGACTGGTGGCGCGTTCCCTGGCCCTCCGGGAAGCTTCGGCCTGCAGGTGCCACACCGTCCACGACGCCCGCGACAGACCCATCCTTGTCACCATCTCGTCGGCCACCGAGTCCACCCATTCCGCCGTCGCCGCCGGCCCCGGCGCGCGGCCCGCGGCGTGCACGTCGGCGAGCATGCGCGTCACGCCGTCGACGCCGAGCACCGCGGTCGCTTGGGCTGCCCAGGTGGTCCGCTGCTCGGTCAGGGTGCGGGGTTCGTGCTTGGCCTGACGGGTCTCCAACGTGGCCTGCTGCGCCAACGCGATCGCCTCGGCAGGTGTCGGCGGGCGATGATGATCGTGCTGGAAGTCGACGGCGAGCTCGGCCTGACGGGCCACGATCGCGGCCCTCCGGCTGGACCACGCCTCACGCAACTGCTCCGGGACGCCGACGATCTCCCGGACCGGTCGCTTCGCCGGATCCCGGGTCAGATCCGGAGCGAAACGGAGACCCAGACGGGTAGTGAGGTGGGCTTCCAGCTGCGTGTTGTACACCTCCGAGACGCTCACCATCCCCGCGAACAAGGGCCGCCCGTCGATCGCCAACCACGCCCCATCCAGGGTCTGGACCTTGTTCGCGATCGCGACATGGGTGTGCAGATTCGGATCCCCCGCGCGCGAGTCCCGGTGCGTGAACGCGGCTGCGATCAGGCCGGTCACCTCGACCTGACGCACCCCACCAGCGCCGCGCCGCGAGTACAGCACCCGCTGCTCGAGGTAGGCCAGGGCGTCGGCGACGGCGGCGTTGTGGGCCTCCTCAATCTGAGCTGCCATCGGCTGTGGCGCGACCGCCCACAAGGCTGAGACCGACTTCACCGGCGTGAACGTCACATCGAACCCCGCACACGCCGTCGTCGCATTCCGCGTCAACCGCGCCACCTCCGAGGACAGCTCCAGACTGCTCGGAGCCCTGCCCATCCGCTGCTGAAAGCCGGCTCTGGCGAGCTCGTTGCGGATCCCTGCCCGCACATCGACAGGCACCGAGGCGTCACTTCCGAGACCGTTGGCGGCGGCCCATTGGCTACACCGGATCGCGACCGCCTGCTGAAACACTGTGGCCGCCTCATGCACCCTGAACGGCGACCCCAGCCGCGCCGCGCGGCGGATCTGCTCGACGGTGGCGCCCTTCGGGAGGGCGGAGAGTCGGGCCTCCATATCGGGATGGTTCCCCGCCCCGAACAATGCCCGCATCTGCACCTCCGACACCGGGCTCCCAGGCTCCATCTCCAGCGCCTTGAGGCCGGCGCCGACCCAGCGTCCGGGGACCTCTCCCTTCTCGGTGTAGTACGACGTCAGCGACGCGTGACCCTTCTCCGTGGAGTCTTGGACAGCGACCTGCCGGGTCAGGTAGTCATAGCCCGACCCGGCCGTCAGCTTGTGCAGTGACGCCGTCATACCCCCTAAGAACCCGCACTCGCCCCAGCCACAGCGCGAACCGTCGTGCAAGAGGTGTGTTCTACATCAAGGGAGGGGGGTATGGGCTTGTCGAGGCAGCGCGGGGAAGGACGCGGCAGAGCGTAGCTGGGAGTCCGAGCGAGGCGGGGGCTCGGCTGATGTCGGCCGGCGACGGAGGCAGTCCTTCGTGCTGTTGACCGGTCCACGGGAAGGGAGCCACGGGTTGCTGAGGTGAGTGATGTGGTCGGGGCCGACACCCATGGTGGTCTCGCTCTCCGCAGCGGGGTTTCACACGTTGTCGTGCCACGCCCTGACATACGTGCACGCTTGGGGAACATGATGGAGCCCTGGTTGTGCGCGAATGTCGATCCTTATCGTCGGCTGCTGCAACAAGCGCGTGTGCCAGGGATCAAGAAAGGACTGCTCATGGGCGTCAACCGGTCGTTGGATCCTGCCCGTGATGTCATCGTGTTGGTTCACAGTGGGTGACCGGTGGCCAGGAGACCTGGGCGCAGCAGGGGGCCCTGTCTGCGACGTACGATCTAGTCCTCCCTGATCGGCAGGGCTATGTGCTATCGGCGCCCGACGCTCCGGATGATCAGCTCGCCGATGCAGTCACCATCAGTGGCCTGCTGGGGGACGGCGCACATCTGGTCGGCTACTCCATGGGCGGGTTGCTCGCGATGCTGGCTGCCGCACGCAACCCGCAGGCCGTGAAGAGCCTCGTCCTGATCGAGCCGGTGGCTTTCGACCTGATGCGGGGTCGAGCACACGTCGAGGCGTTCATCACCGGCTACGATGCATTGCTGTCGAGCAGCGAGATCCCGAGCACTTCTTGCGTCAGTTCCTGGTGTTCTTCGGTAATGATCCGGCAGAGGTGAGCCAGATCCCCGATCCGCTGCCGGAGGGGCTGCGTAAGGCGGCCGTCGCACTCTTGACAGGAGCGGCCCCGTGGGAAGTGCCAACCCCGGTACCTGAGCTCGCTGCGGCGGACTTTCCCATCGTGGTCGTATCTGGTGGGCACAGGGACATCTTCGCTGCCATCCGCGATGAGTTGGCCGGTCGGGTGGGGGCGCAACGCGCCGTCGTCAAGGGCGCCGGTCACGCGGCCCAGTTCACGGGTGAGCCCTTCAACGCCCTGTTACGAGCCACCTTGGAAGGGGCCACCTAACTGTAGGCACGCCAGCATGGCCAGTCATCACCAGGGTTGGATGATGACCCCACCTGCGGATCCCCTCACGATGCGCGTGGGTGGGGCTCTCCGCCAGGGCAATGACGAACGCCGAGATGATCACCCAAACAGCAGCAGAGTCAGCATCCCGCAGACCTTCCCGACATCAACGCCCATGCACGCTTGGCCACGATGGCGATCGACTCAGCGCAGCATGAGCGAGCGCTAAAGCAAGGACTGCGCCGTCCTCTCCGAAGGTGGCTCACACCCGGGTGACCGCGGCCGCACATCGGTAATCTTGTGCGTTTTGTGCGTTTCGGCTAGCCTGGATGCATGACTGGAATGTTGGCTGCGGATCAAGCACGTCAGTTGCATGCCGCCTTGGAGGCGGTAGAGGACATGTCAGCGCGTGAGCCATTTCTGCGTCTCCTGGAGGTGTTGGAGACGTCCCCGGGGGCGGTGGTTCTTCCTTCTGACGAATTGCTCAGCACCCAGGCCGTCGCGGATCACCTGGGCGTAAGCCGGATGACGGTCGTCCGACTCATCGATCAAGGGACTATCGAGGCAGCCGGGGCCGGCACGCATCGCAAGGTCCGAGCATCGGAGGTCGATCGGTACCTGCGGGAGCGGACGTCGAAGCGTCGTGCTGCGTTGGGGAGGCTGGCTCAGGACGTCGATTTCGGCACTCCTGCTGACGAGGTGATCCGCACTCGATGAGTGGCCCCGTCGTGCTGCTGGATGCGTGCACGTTGGTGCCCATTCGGCTGACTTCGTGCCTGCTGTCCCTGGCTGAGGCTGGGCTGCTGACTCCGCTGTGGTCCGACGAGATCCTGGATGAGGTAGAACGGAACCTGCCGAAGCTCAAGCTGATGACCCCTGATCGGGCGAAGCAGCGTGTGGCCGCGATGCGGGATGCCTTTGACGAAGAAGCATCGGTGGACGGTTACGACGACTTGATTCACCGGCTCACGTGCGACCCTAAGGACCGCCATGTGCTGGCCGCGGCCATCGCAGGGGGCGCAGACGTCCTGCTGACGTTCAACCTGAAGGACTTCCCCCCGGCCTCGGCCGAGCCCCATGGGGTGTCCATTCAGCACCCTGACAGGTTCCTGTCGTTGCTGCTCGCCGAGCACCGCCAAGAGGTACTGGACGCCCTTCGCTTGGACGTAGCCCGGTACCGCCAGCCCACTATGAGCATCACCCAGTACCTCGCGGCCCTGACCGCAACGGTACCGACGTTCGCCACACTCGCCCACGATGCCCTCGCTACCGAGGGACAGGATGAGTCGCCCGTGGCGGCACTCATCCCGGCCGCCGAGGACGAAGCGCTTGCCGCCCTCGGGGCACTCGGAGATCTGACGAACCCGGCCCAGGTCGCTTTCCTATGGTGGACAGCGTTGTCGGCTGACGCCGAAGCCGTGCGACTTCTGACTTATGACCCAACGGTTTGGGGCGACTACCAACGGGCGCGTGACCTCCTCAAGGGAAGAGGGCTGGCTTCACGGGTGATCCAGCTTGTTGACGCTCCAGATCGTGTGGCGGTCATGCGGTTCGTCCCAGAAGCCCCCACCGCGGTTCAATCGTTCGCCTCGTTCGTCACACCTATGGTCTTCCTCACGATGCTGCGACTTGAAGACGGCACGTGGCGGGCATGGGGGCTGGGACCCCAGATCCTCAGCGCTCGTGACATTCTGGCGTAGGCGTCGCTTAGCCCGACAGCGGCAAAGGAGTGCATCGCCGTGCAATCCACCGGCTATGTGGGACCTCACTGTCCCGCCCAGCGGTTCGCTGCGAACCATCGCAACCCGAGGTGGACATCCCCCGCACCAAGGCCCTGGCGGTGGGCGCAGAGCGAGGGCATCCTGTTGTCCATGAGTGGACCGTCGCACGCAACCTTGGCCTCGTTCCGCATGAACCTAAACCGGGAGGCGGAGCAGCGGAAGGCACTCGAGCAGATGATCATTCCGGGTCTTCGGGAGTTCCCCGGCTTCGTGTCTGGGCACTGGACCGTGGACCGCGAGGCAGCCCAGAGCGTCGTACTGCTCACGTATGGGCTGTGTCAAGTTTCGTGGACAGGTGTTTTGTTGGTCAGGCCGCGGCTGCGGTCTGAGGTTGGTGGGCAGCGGCGTGGACCGCGGCTGGGGTTTGGTAGTCGAGGGTGGAGTGGCGGCGGCGTCGGTTGTAGAACACCTCGATGTACTGCATGACGTGGAGCCTGGCTTGGGCTCGGGTCGCGAACCTGTGCCGGTGGTACATCTCGTTCTTCAGCATCGAGAACCACGATTCGGCCACCGCGTTGTCGTGGCACGATCCGGTCCGCCCGACCGACAACAGCACCCCGAGTTGGGCGGCGACGGCGGCGTAGTCGGCGGAGGTGTACTGAGATCCGCGGTCCGAGTGGAAGATCGCTCCAGGGGCGAGGTGTCCGTGGGTGTGGGCCATCCGCAGAGCGGCGCTGATCAGTTCGGTGCGCATGTGCTCGGCCATTGCCCAGCCGACCACCATCCGGGAGTGGAGATCGATCACGGTGGCCAGGAACAGCCACCCCTCGCCAGCGCGCAGGTAGGTGATGTCACCGACCAGCTTGGTCCCTGGCGTGTCGGCGGTGAAGTCGCGTTTGACCAGGTCAGGGTGCTGTTCGGCGTCGTCGGCGGGGATCGTGGTGCGTTTCTTCGTCCGCGGTTGGATGCCGGCGATCCCGGCCTGGCGCATGATCGAGCGCACCATCCCCTCCGAGGCGGGCACGCCGTCGGCGGTCAGGTCAGCGCGCACCCGGCGGTGCCCGTTGACGCCATTGGAGGCGGTGTGGCTGTCGATCACCGCAGCGGTCACCTCCGCCCGTCGGGTCGCCGCCGGGCTCGGGGTGTCGCGTCGCTTCACCCACGAGTAGTAACCGGCGCGTGACACGTGCAGCAGGCGGGTCATCAACTCGACCGAGTGGGTGGCCTTCTCCGCGTGGATCAGCGTGAACTTGTCGGTCACGGTTGCGTCCTGGCGAAGAAGGGCTTGATATGTAGGTGATCTCGACCCTGATGCAGCGGGCAGCCGACGTGACGGCGACGATGGGGCCATCGACGTCTGGGCGGGGGCTGGTGATGGAGCGTTTCGAGCCGCATCTGGATTTCATCGATGGGGCCGCGCCCACGATCGGCGAGCAGTTGCTGGATGAGTATCTGCGGTTCACGGCAGCCCGCTTGCGCCCAAATTCCGTACTGGCGCAGGCTTTCGACATCAAGGTGTTCTTCGAGGTGGTGGGGAAAGCACCGCTGGCGGTGACCACGGCGGACGTGCTGGCGTTCATTGAGCAGCAGCGGGCTCCTCGTCATGGCGGCAACGTGGTCCGGTTGGCCGATGGCGAGCAGGGCTTGGCTGCCTCGACGATCAAGCGTCGGCTGGCGACGGTGTCGTCGGTGTTCGACTATCTGGTCGCGCGGGGGTTGTGTGAGCGGCAACCGGTCCCGCGGTCGATGTCGCCGCGGTCCCGCTCCTTGCGGGGCTCGCCGCTGATCCGGGCCCCGAAGCGCCTGCCGCAGGTCCTGTCGCCGGGCGAGGCAGCGGCGTTGATGGCGGCGTTGCGCACGCAGCGGGACCGGGCCATGGTGACGCTGATGTTGCACGCCGGGCTCCGGCGCTGCGAGGTGTTGGGTCTGCGCTTGAGTGACATGCAGCTGGGTGACCAGCGCGTGTTCGTCCATCAGGGCAAGGGCGGCCACGAACGCATCGTCCCGGTCGTCGAGGCCTTCTTCATCCAGCTGGCCGACTATCTCGCCACGGAGCGCCCCGCGGGTTCTGATCCGGAGCTGGTGTTCGTGGTGTTGAAGGGCCCTCGCCGGGGCCGGCCGTTGAGCCCGGCCGGGCTAGACGAGGTCCTGGCCGGCGCCCGCCGCCGAGCCGGGTTACGTCATGCGACCTGTCACGAGTTGCGGCACACGTGCTTCACCCGGCTGCGGGAGGCCGGGATGGCGTTGGAGGCGATCCAGGCCCAGGCCGGACACGCGAACTTGGAAACCACCCGGATCTATCTGCACCTGTCCAATGACTGGCTCGCCGATCAGTATCGCGACGCGATGAGCGTGTTGGCCGACATCTACCCACCGATCACCAGGAGCGAACCATGAGCGTCCCGGCCGAGCACCAGAGTGTCAGCCCCGTCTTGGGTGAGGTGATCGACGCCTACATCGCCGGCGGCGCAGCTGCGGCCGTCCGTAAGGGCCGTCGGCTAGCGGCGGCGCGCTTCGCCCGCTTGTTCGGCGACCTCGAGGGTTGGAGGTCGGCCAGCATCCAGCAACGACGTCAGGTTCGCACCGAGGTCATGTCCTTTGCCGCGCATGCCGTGATCGCCACCCAGACCCCGGTTGATGCGGCGTTCGTGGCGCAGTCGGGCTGCCACTGGGGCATCTACGTCCAAGATGCCTATCCCGAGCAGCACCAACGCTTCACCGCCCAGGCCACAGAGCTGGGCTTCAGCCTTCGGGAACCGCTGATTAATGGGCCAGCCTGGTTTGTCGGTGGATGCGCAGTCGGTGGGTGTTTGGCCGGTGAATGGCGTGTTGGCTAGGTAGAATGCTGGTTGTGGATGAGTTGCAGCCGAGTTTGTCTGAGGTCGAGTACGGTCAGCGTCGCCGGGTCCCGAAGCGGGAGGAGTTCCTCAAGCGGATGGACGCGGTGGTGCCGTGGGCGGACTGGGTCAAGCTGATCGAGCCGCACTACTACAACAAGACCCGCGGCAGGCGGCCGATACCGCTCGAGACGATGCTGCGGATGTACCTGCTGCAGGTGTGGTTCCACCTCTCCGACGAAGGCGTGGAAGATCAGATCAACGACTCGTACGCGATGCGCAAGTTCATGGGTGTGGACTTCGCTACCAGGCAGGTCCCTGACGCCACGACCCTGCTGCATTTTCGGCACCTGCTGGAGGAGCACCAGCTGGGTGAGGCGATGTTCTCCGCGTTGAACGCCCGGCTGGAGGCCGACGGTCTGGTCATGCGTGGCGGGAGCATCGTGGATGCCACGATCATCGCCGCACCTTCGTCGACGAAGAACGCCACCGGCACCCGGGATCCCGAGATGCATCAGACCAGGAAGGGGCGCCAGTGGTACTTCGGGATGAAGGCCCACGCCGGGGTCGATGCCGGCACGGGTCTAGTGCACTCGGTGACCGCGACAGCAGCCAACGTGCACGACCTGGACCAGATCACCCATCTGGTGCGCGAGGATGACCAGGTCGTCTACGCCGACGCCGGCTATTCGGGTGTGACGAAACGCCCCGAGATCCGCGGCGACGACCACCTGTCACACGTCGAGTGGCGGGTCGCTGCCCGGCAGGGCACGTGGAGAGCGATGCACCCTCACGAGCAGCGACTCGAGTCGAGGAAGGCGTCGGTGCGGGCGAAGGTGGAGCACGTGTTCCTGATCGTGAAGCGGGACTTCGGGCTGTCCAAGACCCGCTACCGCGGGCTGGCGAAGAACCTGAACCAGCTCCAGGTCGCGATGGCCTCGGCGAACCTGCTGATGCTCGCCCGCGCGAACACGATCGAAACCAGACTCAAGACCGCCGCTGCTACCGGGTAGCCCCTGGCGGCAGCCTGCCCAGAACCGCAGAAAAGGGCCCTGAACAAGGGCCGGAGGGCAAGCAACCGGCCCTCACCGGCCCCACCGGCGGCCCCACAGCCACCGTCAAGCCCACCCCCGGACGGATGCCCCAAATGATCAGCGGATCCTTCGACAATGCCAGCGGATGTGGTCACATCTGGCCCGGATCTGCGTGGTCTCCGGGCTGGCGCCGGAACAGCTGACGGCCGCAACCTACCAACCTGCACGCGCTGCGTTCTTCGACGCTGCCCTAGCGCTGCATGACAACCCGCCCCACAAGTCCTTGTCGACGCCCTTGTTCGGCCTCGACGCGGTGATGTTCCACCGCGGGCAAGCTGAACGCGCCGAGCTACGCCGCATCTGGAACCACCGCCCCGCCGCCGAGGTCGACTGGGACCAGATCACAGCACAGGTCCCGGTGATGGCCCAGACGATGCGCCGCTACCTGCAGCAGTGCTCCGCCTCGCTACGGCCGTCGTCGGTGACCTTGTTCAACACCACCCTGCGGCAGTTCGCCGCCTTCCTGACCGCTCGTCACCCCGGCGTCACAAGAATCGCCGAGCTTGAGCGCCGCCACATCGAGGACTACCGCGCATGGCTCGACCAGCGTCCCGGATACCGCGGCCAACCCGGTCTGTCGAGGACCACCTTGGGAATGCGCATGGGGCACCTGCACACCTTCTTCACGCGCATCACCGAGTGGGACTACCCAGACCAGCCCCGCACGGGCCTGGTCTTCCGCGAAGACCGCCCGCGGCTGGACAGGCCATTGCCGAAGTTCCTCCACGACGCCGCCGCCGCAGCGTTCATGACCGCAGCCGCCCGGTTGCCCGACGAACTGGATCGGTTGATGGTCCAGATCCTGGCCCGCACCGGCATGCGTCGCGGCGAACTTCTCGGCCTGCGCATCGACGCCGTTGTCCAGATCGGCACCGGCTACTGGCTACGCACCCCAGTCGGGAAACTTCACACCGACCGCTACATCCCCCTCGACCCCGCCCTGAAGACCCTCATCGACGGCTGGATCGCCAATCGCCCGTCCTGGCAGGCCAGTGACCTGCTCCTGCTCGAACGCGGCCGGCCGATCCCTCCCACACGCGTCGACAAGGCCGTCCAGAAAGCAGCCACCACGGCCGGGATCGGGCACGTCCATCCCCACCAACTGCGACACACCCTTGCCACCCAAGCCATCAACCGCGGCATGAGTCTGGAAGCCATCGCCGCGCTGCTCGGACACACCGACCTGTCCATGACCATGGTCTATGCCCGCATCGGCGACCGCACCGTCGCCGACCAGTACTTCCAGGTCACCAGCAAGATCGAAGCCCTCTACCACCAGGCCCAACCCACGCCCGCCACACCCGTGCTACCCGCCGACGCCGCTGGTCCCGCCATGACCGCCCTCCACGCCGAGGTAGCCAAACGCCTACTCGGCAACGGCTACTGCCGCCGGCCCGTCGAGCTCGATTGCCGCTACGAAACCATCTGCGAGACCTGTCCCATGTTCTTCACCACCCACGAGCACCGCCCCCTCCTGCAAGCCCAACGAGACGACGCCTGCGCCAAAGGCCAAACCCGCCGCGCCGAGGTCTACACCGGCCTACTCGAACGCCTGGATCAAGCCACCGCTTGACACCGATCACCCACATAAGCCGCGGCTTTTTTCAGGAACGCGTTCTCCTCCGACAGCCGGCGCACCTCGGCCTCCAACGCGGCCAGGCGGGCCGCCTCCACCGGGGGCGGGGCCTTCACCGGGTCAGGGTGCTGTTCCCGGTAGATCTTGACCCAGTAGCCCAGCGAGCTCTCATTGATCTCCAACTCCCGCGCGACCTGCGCGATCGGCCGCTGCGCGACCACCACGAGCTGGACCGCGTCAGCCTTGAACTCCGGGGTGTACTTCCTGCGTTTCGATGACATCTCGTCTCGTCGTTCCTTCCTGGTAACGACTGTCCACGAGAAGTGTCACACCCCAGAGGAGAGGATGCTTTTCCATTCGCGACGGTTCCACACGAAGACGCCCCGTTGGCCGGTGGAGCCGGCGGTGGCCGCGGTCCACCAACGACCCTGCCAGGGTTGTCCGGGATCACCACCCCGGGACTCCAGATCCTGCAACCGGCGGGTCACCGCTTCGAGGCGAAGCTCCGGAGAGGTCACCAGCCGGTCCCACTGCGCCATCAGTTGTGTCTTGGTCAAGGGCGGCAGCTGCGACAGCGGGGCGGACTGCATGCCGCGGTGCTGGTCGGCATAGTAGGGCGACTGTCGGGCGGCATGGTCGCGCAGACGCGCCAGCATCCGCTGCTGGTGATCATCGAGCTGGGTTCGGGTCCAGCGATCATGCTGTTGGGTCCTCCAACGGGTCACCAGCAGCTCTCCGAACAGGGCAGTCATGGCCAGCTCCCAAGGCTGACTCTGTCCGTGACAGTAGCGGTCCCACCCGAGCCTTCGTATGTAGAGGCCGCCTCGGCGGCCCTGGACACCGCTCTAGGCAGTGCCGCGAATCGGTCCATGCCTTCGGCGACATGGGCGACCTGGAACTCCACCTCGACGGTGGCGCCGAAGACGTCGCCGGCCCCGACGGGGGCCGGTTCGTTGGCGACGGGTTGCGTGAGGATCGGCGTGGCCATGCCGTCCGAGGTCACCTGTAACGGGTGGGCTGACTGGACAAGTGCCGTGTGCAGGTCCAGGTGCCGTGGCGCCGTGGTACCAGGTGGGTGGATGCCGTGGGGAGCGGCGCTTCTGGTCACTTGTACCCCCTTGCCTTGGTGTTCGCTGGGTTCTGTGTTGGGGTCGGGCACTCCGCCGCGGCCAAGTTTCAGTGGCGGTGCCCGGCGCCTGGGCGGCCGTGCATGAGCAGCATCATGCCCGCGCAGAGGAGGCCGCCGATCAGCGCGCCTCCGCCGCCTCCGCTGAACAGGGACCACAGGCCGAACCCGATCAACGGTAGGCACATCAGGAGCATGTGCCACATGTGGCCACCATGGCCTTGGTGCTGCTGGGCGGGTCCGGTGGCGGCGGGTGGGGCGTCGGGGCCGGTGGGGCGGTGGTGGCTGTGGAGGCTCATGAGCCGGGTTCCTCTCGTTCGGATGTTACTTCCACTGTGCGGGGTCGGGATTCAGATCCGATCCGCGGCTGGTCAACCTCTGATCAAGAACGGTTCAGCTGCGGACCAGGCGTGAGATGGCTGTGGAGGCTTCGCTGACCTTGGCGTCCCGGTAGGCGGGATCTGCTGACTGGATGGCCTGGGTGAGGCAGTGCTGGAGGTGGTTGCCGACCAGGTCCAGGGCGACTGAGCGCAGCGAGCCGGTGACTGCTGAGGTCTGGGTGAGGATCTCGATGCAGTTGGCGTCCTGGTCGACCATGCGGGCGATGCCACGGATGTGGCCTTCGATCACCGCGAGTTGGCCGATGAGTTCCTGACGCTGTGGGTTGCTGGTCATGTGTCCTGGACCTGGTCTGGTTCGGCGCCTAGTGGTGGTGGTGCGGGGCGGGGGTGTGGGTGGGCTCGTGGGGGTGCTCGGCCGGGGCGTGGGGGTGTCCGTAGCGGGCGGGGTCGGCGTCGAAGGCTTCGGCGCAGTGGGTGGAGCAGAAGTAGATCGTGGTCTCGCCGATGGTGCGGGTGGCGGCCGCGGTGGCGGGCTTGACCTTCATGCCGCAGACGGGATCGATCTGGGCGGTGGCGGTGGTCTTCTTGCCGAACATGGGGGTGTCCTTTCCGGTGGTGTGGTGCTGGGTGGTGGGGGTTTCGCCGCCGATTTCGACGACGGGGGTGACGGGGGTGACGGGGGTGGGGGTCTGGTCGATGGGGTGTGGTGCCCAGCGGCGGAGCCGGTTGGCGTTGGTGACCACCGACAGTGAGGACAGCGCCATGGCCGCGGCGGCGACCATGGGGCTGAGCAGGATCCCGAAGAACGGGTAGAGCAAACCTGCGGCGATGGGGATGCCCAGGCTGTTGTAGAGGAACGCGAACACCAGGTTCTGTTTGATGTTGCGCATGGTGGCCCGCGACAGGTCGACGGCGGTGACCACCCCTGACAGTGCGCCGGAGATCAGCGTGATGTCGGAGGATTCGATGGCCACATCGGTGCCGGTGCCGATCGCGGAGCCGACGTCTGCCTGGGCCAGTGCGGGGGCGTCGTTGATGCCGTCGCCGACCATTCCGACGATTCTGCCTTCGTCCTGGAGCCGGCGGACCTCGGCGGCCTTGTGGGCGGGCATCACTTCGGCGACCACGCGACGGATCCCGACCTGGGAGGCGATCGCGGCGGCGGTTGCCCGGTTGTCGCCGGTCATCATGATGACCTCGATGCCGCGTGCCTGGAGGGCCGCGACCGCGGCGGGGGAGCCGTCCTTGATGGTGTCGGCGACCGCCACGATTCCCGCGGGGAGCCCGTCGACGGCCACCAGCATCGGCGTCTTGCCCCCTGCGGCGAGCGCGTCATGCAGCGGCTGCAGCGTGTCGGTACTGATGCCATTTTCGTCGAGAAGTCGCCGGTTGCCGATCAGGACGTCGTGGCCGTCGACGTGGCCGCGGACGCCTTGCCCGGTGATCGAGTCGAAGTCGGTGACCTCGCCCAGGGTGAGACCGCGGTCGGTGGCGCCGGTGACGATCGCCGCCGCCAGGGGGTGCTCGGAGCTGTTCTCGATAGCGGCGACCCAGCCGAGGAGCTGGTTCTCATCGAACGCTGCGACGGTGGCGACGTCGGTGAGGGTCGGTACACCCTTGGTGATGGTGCCGGTCTTATCGAGGATGATCGCGTCAAGCTTGTGCGCGGTTTCCAGCGCTTCAGCGGAGCGGATCAGGATGCCGTATTCGGCTCCCTTCCCGGTGCCCACGGTGATCGACATCGGGGTCGCGAGCCCCAAGGCGCAGGGGCAGGCGATGATCAGGACCGAGACCGCGGCGACGAGCGCAAACACGAACACCGGCGGGGGACCCACCAGCAGCCAGATCGCCAGCGTCCACACCGCGACGATGATCACGACCGGGACGAAGTAGCTGGAGACCTTGTCCACGAGCCGTTGGATGGGGGCCTTCGAGCCCTGGGCCTCACGGACCAGTTTGATGATCTGGGCGAGCATGGTGTCGGAGCCGACCTTGGTGGCGACATATCGCAGTGCCCCGGTGGCGTTGATGGTGGCGCCGATGATGGTGTCGCCGACGGTCTTGGCCGCAGGGATGGATTCGCCGGTCACCATCGACTCGTCGACAGCGGAGGATCCGTGGATCACCTCACCGTCGACAGGCATCTTCTCCCCGGGACGGATCACGATCACATCGCCGACGACGACGTCCTCGACCGGGATCTCCAGTTCGGTGTCGTCGCGCAGGACCCGCGCGGTGCGGGGCTGGAGGCCGATCAGCTTACGGATGGCCTCACCGGTGCCGGCCTTGGCTTTGGTTTCCAGGAGACGGCCGAGCAGGATCAACGTGATGATCACCCCGACGGCTTCGAAGTACACCTGCCGCAACTCCTCAGGCAGGAGGCCGGGGGCGAAGGTGACCACCAGGCTGTAACCGAACGCCGCGACAGTGCCCAGCGTGATCAGCGAGTTCATGTCCGCGGTGCGGTGCGACAAGGCCCGCCACCCGACGCGGTGGATCGGCCACCCCGACCACAGCATCACCGGCGCAATCAACGCCAACTGCAACCACGGACTCATCAAGATCTCAGGCACCCAGGTGGCGCCGAACAGTTCGACGGCCATCACCGCGATCAGCGCCGGGGCTGTGAGGATCGCGCCGATGGTCACCCGCCGGGTCAGGTCCCCGATCTCCGCGGCCCGCTCCGCCTCATCGTCATCGGCGCCGTCGGTCGACAGACCCGTCGCCGCCGGGGAGGCGGTCGTCTGCGCATGATGCTCCGGTGCGGTGAGGGGGGCTGGTGCGGTGTGGGGGTCGCCGGTGACGCGGATCAGACCGGAGACCATGTTCATGCCGCATGCGAAGCGGAACTCGCCGGCCTCCGTGGGCGTGAACTCGACGGCGGTGGTGCGGTACGCGGGAAGGCTCGCGTTGACCTTGAAGTCCGACATCACAACTCGCGAGGTGCACTCACCGCCCTCTCGGCGGTCGAACATGATCCGCACCGGCATCCCGGGACGCACCCCCTCGATCACGCCGGGGTTGTAGCCCCCGTCGACGGTCACATCGACCACCTGAACACCGTCCTCGATGCGGACTTTCCCGGCCCGTTTCGGGCCAAAGAAGAACCACAACAGCAGCCCGGTCAGGACCACCGCCCCACCTATGACCAGCCAGAGCATCACAATCTCCACTTCTTCTCGACTCCCACCCATTACCCTGGGGGGGTATAATTCGAGGGTAGACCCAGGAAGGTTCGGAAATGACCCAGAGGGGGTCAGGCTTCGGTCAAGATTTCCCGGCCGTCGTCCACAGGGACTGTGGTGAGGGCAAGTCGGTGGCGGGACCCGGGTCGGGGGCGGCGCCGGCGTCGGGTCAGTTCGAACCCGGAGCGGTCGAGGGTGGCTCGGACCTGCGAGCTGGTCACGGCGCCGGCCGGCGCCAGCGTCAACAGCGACTCGCCGTGCGGCTCCAAATCCATGCCGACGGTGTGCACCCCGGGCAAGGCCCGGACCGCGTCCACAGCGCTGATCATGCAGCGCCAGCAGCTGAGCCCGCGCACCCCGTAGGTGGCCTGTGTCATCGTCGCCACGTCGAATCACCCTCTCTTCCTGGTCGGTTTCGCGTGTCCATGTTCGATGGTGCCCCCCGCGATGTCGGGAACCGGTCTGGGTGGGGTCAAGATCCCGACAAGACCCGGCCAGGTGGTCGGATCTTCACTGCACCCTGTCCGGGTCCTACTCGTTGCTCAGGTGACCGGCCGTGTGGCTCACCAGTCGGCGGGGCTGACAGCCGTCGGGTGCGTGGGGGGCCGGTGAGGTGGTCGAAGAGCGATCCACATGGCCGCCAGCACAGCGAGGAGCCCGGCGGCGGTCCATCCGCCCGGTCGCTCGCCCAGTGCGACGGAGGCCAACGCGATACCAAGGACCGGAGTCAGGAACGTCCACGCCGTCAACGTGTCGAGCCGGCTGCGGCGCGCCTCGGCGAACCACGCCATGGTCGTCGCTGCGGTACCAACAAGGGCCAGGAACGCCAGCGAGAGGGTGAAGCGGGGACTCCATAGGATCACCGGCGGGCCCTCCACGGCCGCGGCGAGCATCATCAGTCCAGCCGCGCCAATCAGCAGGTGCCACGCGGTGGCCGTGACCAGATCCAGCCCGGTCAGCCGCCGGGAGAGCAGGGTGCCGGCGGTCACGGCGGCGGCTGACAGGAGCGACAATGCCGCCCCGCTGCCCCGCCACCGGGCAGCGCAACGGCGACCAGCCCGGCGAAGCCGACGACCAGGGCGGCCGAAGTCCGGGGGGAGAGCCTCTCGCCGTAGAAATACCAGGCGGGGAGGAGGATCAGCAGGGGCTGGGCGTTGGCCAGCACCGCGGCGGTCCCGGTCGCGCCGCCGGCGACCCCGCCGAACATCGCGGCGAATGCCACTGTGACGTTGACCAGGCCTAGGACCGTGATGAGTCCCCAGGCGCGCCAGCCACGGGGGACAGGGCGGTGCAAGGCGGCGCCGAGGGCCAACAGGGCCGCCCCGGCGATGAGGGCCCGCAGCGCGGCGAACCACAGGAGGGGGGCGTCGCGGAGCCCCCACTCGATCGCCACGAAGCACGCCCCCCAGGCCGCTGTGATCCACAGCATCCGCAACGCCTTCGGCCGCCGGGTTTCTTCGGTCCCCGCTCCCGTCGCCGAAGCGGTGAGGCCAACAGGGTCGTCCACGCCCACCCCCCGGTCAGCGGATGCCGGACGGCACTGGAGCGGTGGGCTCCGGCTCCCGGGCCTGGCCTTGCGGCGCGGCCGGGGCCTGCTGCGCGGGCAGCCTGAGCTGTTTGAGCAGGAGGGCATTGACGGTGACGATGACCGTGGAGCCCGACATCGAGAGGGCGGCGATCTCTGGGCGCAGCATCAGGCCGAAAGCGGGGTAAAACACCCCGGCGGCGATCGGCAGCGCGATGACGTTGTAGCCGATGGCCCAGGCCAGGTTCTGACGCTCCTTGCGTACGGTTCCCTTGCCGATGCGCAGTGCGACGGAGACGTCCAAAGGATCGGAGCGCATCAGGACGATGTCCGCGGTCTCGATGGCCACGTCCGTCCCGGCACCAATCGCGATACCGATGTCGGCCTGGGCCAACGCAGGCGCGTCGTTGACGCCATCACCCACCATCGCGACCGTCTTTCCGGACTGCTGCAACTCGGCGATCTTGTTCGCCTTGTCCCCGGGCAGAACCTCGGCGATGACGGTGTCGATGCCGAGCTGGTCAGCGATACGTAGAGCGGTGGCCTCGTTGTCGCCGGTCAGCATGACGACCTCGATCCCGGACTCGTGCAGGGCGGCGACAGCGGCAGCAGCAGTGTCCCGCGCGGCGTCGGCCAATGCGATGACACCAACCGCGCGCCCATCCACCGCGGCGAGCACTGCCGTGCGCCCCGATGCGGCCAACTCGTCACGGCTCACGGCCAGGTCGCCGAGGTCGACGTTCTCCCGGACCATCAGGCGGAGGTTTCCCACCAGGACACGTCGGCCGTCGACGGTGGCGGTTGCGCCGTGGCCCGGGACGTTGAGGAACTCGCTCACGGAGAGCACGGGCACGCCGCGCTCGGCGGCTCGGCGGTCGATGGCGCGGGCCATGGGGTGTTCAGACTCGCGTTCGACGGCAGCGACCAAGGCCAGCATCTCATCCTCGCCCATCCCCGCCGCGAGAACGTCGGTGACCTCAGGCTCCCCCTTGGTTAGGGTGCCCGTCTTGTCCATCACCACCGTGTCGATCCTCGCCATCCCCTCGAGGGCGGTGGCGTTCTTGAACAACACTCCCCGCTTGGCGCCCATCCCGGTACCGACCATGATCGCAGTTGGGGTCGCCAGACCGAGGGCGTCGGGGCATGTGATGACCACGACGGTGATGGCGAAGAGCATCGCCTGTGCCACGCCGACGCCGGCGAGCATCCACACCGCGAAGGTAACAGTGCCGCCGATGAGGGCGACGAACACCAGCCAGAACGCGGCCCGGTCGGCCAGGCGCTGGCCCGGGGCCTTGGAGTTCTGAGCCTCCTGAACCATCTTGACGATCTGCGCCAACGCGGTGTCCGCGCCGACTCTTGCGGCGCGGACCCGCAAGGTGCCGGTGGTGTTGATCGAGGCACCGATCACGTCCGCGCCGGGCGCCTTCTCCACCGGCATGGACTCTCCGGTCACCATCGACTCGTCGACTTCGGACTCCCCCTCCTCCACCACCGCATCGACTGGGATCTTCGCCCCCGGCCGTACCAGTAGCAGGTCACCGGTGACGACTTCGGAGGTCGGGACCTCCACGGGCTGACCGTCCCGGAGCACGACTGCCTGGGAGGGCGCGAGTTCGAGCAGCGTGCGCACAGCGTCGTTCGCGCCGCCACGGGCCCGCATCTCCAGCCAGTGCCCGAGCAGGACGAAGGTGGTCAGGACCGTGGCGGCTTCGTAGAAGACCTCACCCCCGCCGGTGAACGTGACCACCACGCTGTACAACCAGCCTGCCCCGACCGCGACCGCCACCAGGACCATCATGTCCAGCGTCCTCGCGCGGAGCGCCCGGAAGGCCCCGTCGAAGAAGATCCACGCCGAGTAGAACACCACCGGCAGGGACAAGATCAGAGAGAAGACGTCGTCGCGTAGCCCGAAGGGTGCCGGCACGGTGAACCCCAGGACCTCCCGCCCGATCGGCGACCAGAACAAGATGACCACCGACAGGACCGCGGCGACCAGGAGACGGTTGCGCATGTCTCGCACCATGTCCACCATCGACCCACCATGCCCGCCGTGGCCCATCACCGCCTGCGCGGATCCGCCAGCCTCATCCCCACCCCCGTGGCCGGTGTGCCGTTCGTGGCCGATGTGGGGGTCGGTCGAGACCGGTTCCGCCATGGTGTGGCAGATGTGGCTAGGTACCGACTGCCCGGTGCAGTGGTAGCCGCAGTCATTGACCCAGCCGACCAGTTGGGCGACCGAGGTCTGGTTCGGGTCGTAGGTGACCGTCGCGGTCTGGGAGACGGCGCTGGCCTCGACGGCCAGCACGCCGGGTACCCCTAGTAACGTCTTCTCGATCACTGATTCCGAGGTGGCCCAGTGCAGGCCACCGGCCTCTAGGACCGTGGTTTGACTCTTCATGATCGGGTCTTCCTCTCCGGCCGCTCGGCCGACAGGTCGTGCGCCGATGGGCTCGGCGGATGCCTGCCCGTCCGTCGGGTCTCAGGCCGTCGCCCTGACCGGGGCGGGAAGGAATCTCGCTGGTCACGGTACCGGCCGGGGGCGACAGCGACTCCACCGCGCGGCTCCGGCTACAGGTCGACGCAGTGGACGGCAGGTTTCTGGTGATCGCGGTGTCCCGCGAGCACCACATCCGCTCGGGCGCCATCTGAAGAACTGCCGCTTGAACCCATGTCGATCACCGCCTTTGAATCTCGACTTTGGCACGCACCCGCCACGGGACTTCGACCTACGCCGAAGAGCCCTTTCCTCGACGACCCGAGCCGCGGTGGACCCGTGGCGCCGCCACGACACCCCAAAGGGGTATGTCATCAGGGTAGGCACGGTGCAATCCGAAAGTCACGGTCAGGTGGTCAGATTGCGCCCCGCTGGGTGGTGGGCTTTCGGGGTGTTCCCCGGTTGCTCACGCGTCGCCGCCGGTGATGGCGGCGATGGGTTCATTATCGCGGGCGGGGAGCAGTAGCGCCATGGATCCTTCGGAGAGGTAGCGGCGTTCGTCGGTGATCCATTCGTCGTTGGTGTCAGCGAGGATCATCCCCACCAGGCGGATCACGGAGGCCTCGTTGGGAAAGATCCCCACCACGCGGGCGCGGCGTTTGATCTCCTTGTTCAACCTTTCCAGGGGGTTGGTCGACCAGATCTTGCTCCAATGCGCCCGCGGGAACCCGGCGAAGGCCAAGACCTCGGTCTTCGCCGTATCCATCAGGGGTCCGATTGAACCACCCCGGGTTTAGTGGAGAGTTGTGTGTTCTTCGGCGGCGGTCGCCGCGGAAGGGTTCTGAGCAGCATCGTAGGCGTGCTCGTATGCGGCGGGTGCGAGGTAGTCGCACCAGGTGTGTGGCCGGGCCGTGTTGTACCAGTCGACCCATCTGAGAACTTCCAGCTCGACGTGCTCAAGAGTGCGCCACGGCCCTCGACGCCGGATCAGCTCGGTCTTGAAGACCCGGTTCAGCGCCTCGGCGGCGGCGTTGTCGTATGAATCGCCCTTGGACCCGACCGAGGCGACGATGCCGAGTTCCTCCAAGCGTTCGGTGTAGCGGATCGCTCGATACTGGACGCCGCGGTCGGCGTGGTGGACCAGACCCGCCAGCACCCGCCCGTCGCGCTGCCGCTGCCAGATGGCCTGCTCGAGGGCGTCCAGGGCCAGGTCGGTGTGCAGTGATCCGGAGACCCGCCAGCCGACGATCCTGCGGGAGAACAGGTCCATCACGAACGCCACGTAGACGAACCCGGCCCATGTTGGCACGTAGGTGATGTCAGCGACCCACCGGTTGTCCGGCGCCGGGGACGTGAAGTCGCGGTTGAGTTGGTCTGCCGGATGGGCGTCCTTGGCCGGTAGGGTCGTGCGGGGCCGCTTGTGATCACCGGCGACCGCTCCGGTCAGACCCAACGCCCTCATACGGGGGGCCACGGTGCACCGGGCCACCGGTGGATAGTGGACCCCGGTGGTCCGGCCGTGCTCGTCTCGGACCTCCTGCCGGTTGAGGACCTTCCACATCTTCATCACCCCGTAGACCTGGTAGTTCGCCTGGTAGGTCGCTTGGATGCGCTCATCCAGCGCCGCGTCGGCCAGCGCCCGCTGCGACGGTGAGCGCTTCTTGGCCGCGTAATAGGTGCTCGGGGCGATCTGGGCGCCGGCCTGTGTGAGCACGGCGCAGATCGGCTCGACCCCGAAGCGGTCCTTGTGCTGATCGATGTAGTTGATCAACGTGGAGAGGGGCGGTCGAGCTCCGCCGCGAAGAAAGGCTTGATATGTAGGTGATCTCGACCCTGATGCAGCGGGCAGCCGACGTGACGGCGACGATGGGGCCATCGACGTCTGGGCGGGGGCTGGTGATGGAGCGTTTCGAGCCGCATCTGGATTTCATCGATGGGGCCGCGCCCACGATCGGCGAGCAGTTGCTGGATGAGTATCTGCGGTTCACGGCAGCCCGCTTGCGCCCAAATTCCGTACTGGCGCAGGCTTTCGACATCAAGGTGTTCTTCGAGGTGGTGGGGAAAGCACCGCTGGCGGTGACCACGGCGGACGTGCTGGCGTTCATTGAGCAGCAGCGGGCTCCTCGTCATGGCGGCAACGTGGTCCGGTTGGCCGATGGCGAGCAGGGCTTGGCTGCCTCGACGATCAAGCGTCGGCTGGCGACGGTGTCGTCGGTGTTCGACTATCTGGTCGCGCGGGGGTTGTGTGAGCGGCAACCGGTCCCGCGGTCGATGTCGCCGCGGTCCCGCTCCTTGCGGGGCTCGCCGCTGATCCGGGCCCCGAAGCGCCTGCCGCAGGTCCTGTCGCCGGGCGAGGCAGCGGCGTTGATGGCGGCGTTGCGCACGCAGCGGGACCGGGCCATGGTGACGCTGATGTTGCACGCCGGGCTCCGGCGCTGCGAGGTGTTGGGTCTGCGCTTGAGTGACATGCAGCTGGGTGACCAGCGCGTGTTCGTCCATCAGGGCAAGGGCGGCCACGAACGCATCGTCCCGGTCGTCGAGGCCTTCTTCATCCAGCTGGCCGACTATCTCGCCACGGAGCGCCCCGCGGGTTCTGATCCGGAGCTGGTGTTCGTGGTGTTGAAGGGCCCTCGCCGGGGCCGGCCGTTGAGCCCGGCCGGGCTAGACGAGGTCCTGGCCGGCGCCCGCCGCCGAGCCGGGTTACGTCATGCGACCTGTCACGAGTTGCGGCACACGTGCTTCACCCGGCTGCGGGAGGCCGGGATGGCGTTGGAGGCGATCCAGGCCCAGGCCGGACACGCGAACTTGGAAACCACCCGGATCTATCTGCACCTGTCCAATGACTGGCTCGCCGATCAGTATCGCGACGCGATGAGCGTGTTGGCCGACATCTACCCACCGATCACCAGGAGCGAACCATGAGCGTCCCGGCCGAGCACCAGAGTGTCAGCCCCGTCTTGGGTGAGGTGATCGACGCCTACATCGCCGGCGGCGCAGCTGCGGCCGTCCGTAAGGGCCGTCGGCTAGCGGCGGCGCGCTTCGCCCGCTTGTTCGGCGACCTCGAGGGTTGGAGGTCGGCCAGCATCCAGCAACGACGTCAGGTTCGCACCGAGGTCATGTCCTTTGCCGCGCATGCCGTGATCGCCACCCAGACCCCGGTTGATGCGGCGTTCGTGGCGCAGTCGGGCTGCCACTGGGGCATCTACGTCCAAGATGCCTATCCCGAGCAGCACCAACGCTTCACCGCCCAGGCCACAGAGCTGGGCTTCAGCCTTCGACAATGCCAGCGGATGTGGTCACATCTGGCCCGGATCTGCGTGGTCTCCGGGCTGGCGCCGGAACAGCTGACGGCCGCAACCTACCAACCTGCACGCGCTGCGTTCTTCGACGCTGCCCTAGCGCTGCATGACAACCCGCCCCACAAGTCCTTGTCGACGCCCTTGTTCGGCCTCGACGCGGTGATGTTCCACCGCGGGCAAGCTGAACGCGCCGAGCTACGCCGCATCTGGAACCACCGCCCCGCCGCCGAGGTCGACTGGGACCAGATCACAGCACAGGTCCCGGTGATGGCCCAGACGATGCGCCGCTACCTGCAGCAGTGCTCCGCCTCGCTACGGCCGTCGTCGGTGACCTTGTTCAACACCACCCTGCGGCAGTTCGCCGCCTTCCTGACCGCTCGTCACCCCGGCGTCACAAGAATCGCCGAGCTTGAGCGCCGCCACATCGAGGACTACCGCGCATGGCTCGACCAGCGTCCCGGATACCGCGGCCAACCCGGTCTGTCGAGGACCACCTTGGGAATGCGCATGGGGCACCTGCACACCTTCTTCACGCGCATCACCGAGTGGGACTACCCAGACCAGCCCCGCACGGGCCTGGTCTTCCGCGAAGACCGCCCGCGGCTGGACAGGCCATTGCCGAAGTTCCTCCACGACGCCGCCGCCGCAGCGTTCATGACCGCAGCCGCCCGGTTGCCCGACGAACTGGATCGGTTGATGGTCCAGATCCTGGCCCGCACCGGCATGCGTCGCGGCGAACTTCTCGGCCTGCGCATCGACGCCGTTGTCCAGATCGGCACCGGCTACTGGCTACGCACCCCAGTCGGGAAACTTCACACCGACCGCTACATCCCCCTCGACCCCGCCCTGAAGACCCTCATCGACGGCTGGATCGCCAATCGCCCGTCCTGGCAGGCCAGTGACCTGCTCCTGCTCGAACGCGGCCGGCCGATCCCTCCCACACGCGTCGACAAGGCCGTCCAGAAAGCAGCCACCACGGCCGGGATCGGGCACGTCCATCCCCACCAACTGCGACACACCCTTGCCACCCAAGCCATCAACCGCGGCATGAGTCTGGAAGCCATCGCCGCGCTGCTCGGACACACCGACCTGTCCATGACCATGGTCTATGCCCGCATCGGCGACCGCACCGTCGCCGACCAGTACTTCCAGGTCACCAGCAAGATCGAAGCCCTCTACCACCAGGCCCAACCCACGCCCGCCACACCCGTGCTACCCGCCGACGCCGCTGGTCCCGCCATGACCGCCCTCCACGCCGAGGTAGCCAAACGCCTACTCGGCAACGGCTACTGCCGCCGGCCCGTCGAGCTCGATTGCCGCTACGAAACCATCTGCGAGACCTGTCCCATGTTCTTCACCACCCACGAGCACCGCCCCCTCCTGCAAGCCCAACGAGACGACGCCTGCGCCAAAGGCCAAACCCGCCGCGCCGAGGTCTACACCGGCCTACTCGAACGCCTGGATCAAGCCACCGCTTGACACCGATCACCCACATAAGCCGAGGCCGACCTCAGTATCGCGTTCGCTCGACGGAGCTCCCGGTTCTCCTTCTCCAGCTGCACGAGCCGAGCATGCGGATCGGTCTCCACCGCCGACGACCCGACCCCCAGCCCGGGGGCCCGCAGCCAGTTCCGCAGCGTCGATCCCGGGATCCCCAGCTGCTCGCCCACCTGGTTGCAGGCGCGCTTGGCCGGCATCCCCGGGTTCTCCCTGATCGTCTCGTTGACCGTGCGGACCGCACGCTCACGCAACTCGTCGTTGTACTTCCTTGGTGCAGGCATGACTCCACTCTCCTGAAGCGGTCAAGACCCTCCACTAAACCCGGGGCGGTTCAGTCCGCACGATCTTCTGGTTGGCCTGACCGAGCCAGTCGGTGAACTGCTCGTTGAAATCGGCCGGCGGCCTGAACTCGCGGCCCGGCATGAACGACGTCTCGAACCAGCCGTTGCGGCGTTCCACGATCCCCTTCGACTCCGGATCCCTCGCCTTGAGCAGCACCAGGCTCGTCGCGAGGGTCCCCATGAACGACTCCACCCCCGCAGCCCTGGAGGCACCGCGGCCGATACCGCGTTCGTTATCCCAGATCAGCCGCGAGGAACCCTGCCCAACGCCTGCAGGAGTGCCCACATGCCCAGCAGCAGATCCTCGGTCGTCTTCGACGGGATCATCCGGCCGACCGTGAACGGGAGAACGCCGCGGTCATCACCAACACCGGCAACAACACGCCCGTCCCGGTCCCGACAGGGATCCTCGCAGGCGGGAACCACAGATCACACTGCGCCGCGTCCCCGGCGTCCCAGACGAGCCGGTCAGCCGGATCCGGGCGCCGCTGCTCCGGTCGTAGCCGGGCCACGTTCTCCCGGAACTACGACTCCGATCCCGTCCAGCCGACCCTTTCCGCGATCACCGATGCCGGCATCTCCGGACACCCGGCCAGCAGCGTCTTCACCCTGGGCTCGAACACCGCGAACGAGGTCCCGGTCGGGGTCCTCACATAGCGCGGTGGCGCATCGGAGGCGACCGCCTTGACCACCGTCGTCCTCGAGATCCCCAACCTCGCCGCGATCCGCGCGTTCGGCACACCCTCCGCGGCAAGCCTCCTGATCAAGGCCCAATCCTCCATAGTGATCACTCTCCGATCGTCGTGGGAGTGTCCACTTTTCACCGTCGAAAGTGTTCAGTTTTCAACCGTCGTCGACAGCCGACGGTTCCGATCGAGGGCGTGGCGCCGATGTCTGCGAGGGGTTCGCCGTAGCGAATCGAGGTGAATTGGGCGAGTTCAACCGGTCGATGCAACACCGCGGATTCTCGTGCCGGGCGCCGCGGGACCAGCGGGCCATCTCGATCGCGTTGAGGACCATCTCGGTGCGTATGTGCGATGCGACCCGCCACCCCGCGATCATCCTGCTGAACGCGTCGATGATGAAGCACACGTAGGCGACGCCCGGTCCAGGTCGTCACGAATGTCAGGTCGGTGACCCAGAGCCGGTTCGGTGCGGTCGCGGTGAACTCCCGCTTCACCAGATCAGGGTGCCGCGCCGACGCCGGGTCCGGCCTCGTCGTCTTGATCCGCTTCGAACCCCTCACGCCCTCGATCCCCGCAGAGCGCATCAACCGGGCGGTCAGGTCTCCACTGCTGCGGCCTTCTCAGGGCGCTTCACGACAAACACGCCATCGTCTGCCGCGCGGCCGTCGTCCTCAACGCCGTCATCGCCTGGGTCAAGACATTGTCAGACACGCCCTAGGTCAGAGTGCGGCGGCTCCGGCCTCGGCTACTGTCTGGTCCTCTTCGATACTGCCGGTGGACACTCCGATGGCACCGACGATGACACCGTCGCGGACGAGCGGAATGCCTCCGGGGAACACGACGATGCGGCCGCCGTGAGCATCGTTGAGACCGTACAGGTCGCCGGTCGGGCGTGTTGCTCCCGTGAGGTCTTTGGTCTGGGTCTGGAAGGCAATGGACGTATACGCCTTATTGATAGCGATGTGGATGCTGCCGATGTTCGCAGTATCCATCCGCACGTGTGCCTTGAGGTTGCCTCCGGCGTCCACGACGGCGATGTCCTGGGGCTGTCCGATCTCCTCAGCGCGCGCGATGGCGGCATCGATGACGCGGAGTGCGTCCTCAAGGGTGATGGTGTCCTGAATCTTGGGGTTCGACATGGTGTCTCCTCTTCATTGAAGGTCAGGTGTTGCGGGTGTTAGGCGTCGCATGAGCGACGACTGGGGTGGAGCCTCGGACGGTCCCGATCATGACTTGAAAGACAGTGGACCGACCGAGGGCTAGGGGTTCCCGTCAGATGACAGGAAGCAGTGCGATGGACAACCCGGTGGCGAGCGCGCCTCCGATGAGCGGGCCGGCCACGGGCACCCATCCGCGGACGTCTGTGTCCGCGGAGGTCAAACCGCGGGCTCGGATTGAGCGTGGTACAAGGGATGGTGTGCGTGCGAGCGGCGCCGGGTGGACAGTCGAGGGCCAACCGCGGCCCACCCGGGGATTGCTCAGTGTGAGACTGTGCGGCGCAGCGTGACCTGCGCCGCACAGCGGGGGGCTCCTTAGAAGGTGCGGATCGGGATCTCCGCGGGAGCCTCGAGAAGTTCGCGGATCTCGTCGTCAAGCTTGACAAGCGTGATGGACGCGCCCGCCATGTCCAGCGAGGTGCAGTATTCGCCGACATAGCTACGGGTTGGGGTAATTCCTTGGGCCGCGAGCTTCTCGTGTGCGATGCCGTACAGAAGGTACAGCTCGCTGATGGGCGTGCCACCGAGACCGTTCACCATCAGCGCGACGTCATCGCCGCTGCTGTAGGGGATGTCGCTCACGATGGGCTCCAGAAGCAGGTCGACGATCTCGTTCGCCGGGACCCACTTCTGACGTGCACGGCCGGGCTCACCGTGGATACCGATGCCGACTTCGATCTCGTCGTCGCCGATCTCGAACAGCGGCTCGCCCTTGGCGGGCGGGGTGCAGGCGGTGAGCGCCACGCCCATGGTGCGGGTGACGGCGTTGACCTTCTCGCCGATCCGGACGATCTCGTCGAGATCCTTGCCGGCCTCAGCGGCAGCGCCGACGGCCTTGATGACGAAGAAGTTGCCAGCGACGCCGCGGCGACCGATGGTATACAGCGAGTCCTTCACCGCGACGTCGTCGTCGATGAAGAGGGTGCGCACCTTGATGCCCTCTGCGGCAGCGAGCTCTTCTGCCATTTCGAATGCCATCTTGTCGCCGGTGTAGTTGTTCACCAGCAGCAGCACACCCTTGTCGCTCTTGACGCGGCGTGCGGCCTCGACGACGAAATCGGTGGGCGGGGCGGCGAACACGTCACCGGGGCAGGCGGCGTCCAGCATGCCCTTGCCGACAATCATCACGTGTGCGGGCTCGTGGCCAGAGCCGGAGCCCTGGATGATGGAGACCTTGTCGTTGTTGGGCGCATCGGCGCGGACGATGAGGTTGTACTTCGGGTCGTACGTGAGCGTGTCAGGGTTCGCCAGGGCCAGACCCTTCAGCATCTCCGGAACGAACGCCTTCGGGTCGTTGATGAACTTCTTCATTGTGTTCTCACTTCCTTGTGTGGGATGGGGGTGGAGGGAGGGTGAGTCGTTACCAGGTCTCGGCGACGCGCTCGGCGAGCACTGCCATCGCGATGGCGCCCGGGTCGGGGGAGCCGATGCTGCGCTCACCGGTGTAGGACGCGCGGCCACGATGTGCCTCGAGCTTCGCGGTCTCTTCGGCGGCGGCGCGTGCGACAAACACGCCATCGTCTGCCGCGCGGCCGTCGTCCTCAACGCCGTCATCGCCTGGGTCAAGACATTGTCAGACACGCCCTAGGTCAGAGTGCGGCGGCTCCGGCCTCGGCTACTGTCTGGTCCTCTTCGATACTGCCGGTGGACACTCCGATGGCACCGACGATGACACCGTCGCGGACGAGCGGAATGCCTCCGGGGAACACGACGATGCGGCCGCCGTGAGCATCGTTGAGACCGTACAGGTCGCCGGTCGGGCGTGTTGCTCCCGTGAGGTCTTTGGTCTGGGTCTGGAAGGCAATGGACGTATACGCCTTATTGATAGCGATGTGGATGCTGCCGATGTTCGCAGTATCCATCCGCACGTGTGCCTTGAGGTTGCCTCCGGCGTCCACGACGGCGATGTCCTGGGGCTGTCCGATCTCCTCAGCGCGCGCGATGGCGGCATCGATGACGCGGAGTGCGTCCTCAAGGGTGATGGTGTCCTGAAGCTTGGGGTTCGACATGGTGTCTCCTCTTCATTGAAGGTCAGGTGTTGCGGGTGTTAGGCGTCGCATGAGCGACGACTGGGGTGGAGCCTCGGACGGTCCCGATCATGACTTGAAAGACAGTGGACCGACCGAGGGCTAGGGGTTCCCGTCAGATGACAGGAAGCAGTGCGATGGACAACCCGGTGGCGAGCGCGCCTCCGATGAGCGGGCCGGCCACGGGCACCCATCCGCGGACGTCTGTGTCCGCGGAGGTCAAACCGCGGGCTCGGATTGAGCGTGGTACAAGGGATGGTGTGCGTGCGAGCGGCGCCGGGTGGACAGTCGAGGGCCAACCGCGGCCCACCCGGGGATTGCTCAGTGTGAGACTGTGCGGCGCAGCGTGACCTGCGCCGCACAGCGGGGGGCTCCTTAGAAGGTGCGGATCGGGATCTCCGCGGGAGCCTCGAGAAGTTCGCGGATCTCGTCGTCAAGCTTGACAAGCGTGATGGACGCGCCCGCCATGTCCAGCGAGGTGCAGTATTCGCCGACATAGCTACGGGTTGGGGTAATTCCTTGGGCCGCGAGCTTCTCGTGTGCGATGCCGTACAGAAGGTACAGCTCGCTGATGGGCGTGCCACCGAGACCGTTCACCATCAGCGCGACGTCATCGCCGCTGCTGTAGGGGATGTCGCTCACGATGGGCTCCAGAAGCAGGTCGACGATCTCGTTCGCCGGGACCCACTTCTGACGTGCACGGCCGGGCTCACCGTGGATACCGATGCCGACTTCGATCTCGTCGTCGCCGATCTCGAACAGCGGCTCGCCCTTGGCGGGCGGGGTGCAGGCGGTGAGCGCCACGCCCATGGTGCGGGTGACGGCGTTGACCTTCTCGCCGATCCGGACGATCTCGTCGAGATCCTTGCCGGCCTCAGCGGCAGCGCCGACGGCCTTGATGACGAAGAAGTTGCCAGCGACGCCGCGGCGACCGATGGTATACAGCGAGTCCTTCACCGCGACGTCGTCGTCGATGAAGAGGGTGCGCACCTTGATGCCCTCTGCGGCAGCGAGCTCTTCTGCCATTTCGAATGCCATCTTGTCGCCGGTGTAGTTGTTCACCAGCAGCAGCACACCCTTGTCGCTCTTGACGCGGCGTGCGGCCTCGACGACGAAATCGGTGGGCGGGGCGGCGAACACGTCACCGGGGCAGGCGGCGTCCAGCATGCCCTTGCCGACAATCATCACGTGTGCGGGCTCGTGGCCAGAGCCGGAGCCCTGGATGATGGAGACCTTGTCGTTGTTGGGCGCATCGGCGCGGACGATGAGGTTGTACTTCGGGTCGTACGTGAGCGTGTCAGGGTTCGCCAGGGCCAGACCCTTCAGCATCTCCGGAACGAACGCCTTCGGGTCGTTGATGAACTTCTTCATTGTGTTCTCACTTCCTTGTGTGGGATGGGGGTGGAGGGAGGGTGAGTCGTTACCAGGTCTCGGCGACGCGCTCGGCGAGCACTGCCATCGCGATGGCGCCCGGGTCGGGGGAGCCGATGCTGCGCTCACCGGTGTAGGACGCGCGGCCACGATGTGCCTCGAGCTTCGCGGTCTCTTCGGCGGCGGCGCGTGCGACCTCGGCTGCGTGCTGAGCGACAGCCTTGCCGTCCAGACCCTTATCGAGGTCCGCCTCGATGGCATCGGTGAGCGGGACCAGAGCGTCCAGCAGCGTCTTGTCTCCGAGGGAGGCGCCGCCGCGCTTCATGATGCCCTCGACGGCCGAGCGAAGCATCGCGACCACATCGGCCTGGCTGATGTCGTTCTTGTCTTTCACGGAGATAGCGGCGCGAAGGAACGCCGTGCCCCAGATCGGGCCGGACGAGCCACCGATACGGCCGGACATCGTAGTCGCAACCTTCTGGATGAAGGTGCTGAGATCCGACCGGTCGTACTCGTCCCATTCGGCGATGACGTTCTCGAATCCGCGAGCGAGCGAGTATCCGAAGTCGCCGTCGCCGACAACGGCATCCAGGTCGCTGAAGTACTTCTCATTGTCGACGCACGTCTGTGCGATGAGCTTGATGACGCTCTCGACGCGGGCGACGCCCGCCTGGCTGAAGGTGCTGCTCATGATGATCCTCGGGTTGGGTTATCGGATGGTGAGGGCAGTGAGGGTGTCGAGGGTGACCTGACCGGTCTCCTCGACGCCACGCGGGTTGGAAAGGAAGCGCGCTGGCGTCTGCGGCTGGTCACCCAGGCTGTCAACGACCAGTGCCGCCTCGGTGAAGTCCTCGTCGGCGGTGTAACTGGACACCGTCACGACCGTGGTGATGCCGGCCGCGGCGGCGGCCCGCAGCCCGTTCTGGCTGTCTTCGACGACCACAGCGTCCGCCGCGTCGACACCGAGGTCCCGCAGAGCGAGCAGGTAGATGTCCGGTGCCGGCTTCTTCGCCGGGACCACGTCTCCCGCGTAGATACGGAACCAGGAGGCGGACTCTGCACCGACCGCATGCTCCAGCACGGCGCGCACCGATTCTTCGGCGGACGTGGATGCGACAGCGAGCAGCCATCCTGCGTCGTGTGCAGCAGCGACGATTCGGGCGATTCCGGGCCGCCCGGGCATCTCACCAGCTCGAACCTTCGCTGTATAGCGGTCCGTCTTGAAGCGGTGCCACCGCTTGACGAGCTCGATCTGTGCAGCTTCGTCGGTGGGCAAGTTCGCCGACGCAATGAAGTCGCTGGTGAGAAGCGAGGCGAGACGCTCCTTGCCGCCGCCGATTCGTACCTTCTCGGCATAGTCCTCCTCGGACCAGTGCACGGGAAGGTTGAAATGCGCGAAGGTGTCGTTGAAGGCGGGCAGGTGACCATAGCGCTCGGTGTCTGCGAGCACTCCGTCGCAGTCGAAGATCAGGGCGCGAGTCACGGCTTGACGGCCTTCGCCTTGGCTGCCATGCCATCGGAGCCGAACCACTCGATGTGGTCACCGATGACGCTGGTGACAGCATCACCGATGGCAGTCATCAACTTCGGCGGATCCCAATGGTTGTTGGCGCGTGCCCAATCGAGATGCTCCGCCGATGCCTGCATGTACGCGTGCTTGACGGCTGTGGAGATGTTGATCTTGGAGACGCCATTGTTGATGAAGGCGCGGAAGTCGGCGGGCTCAAGGCCGGTTCCCCCGTGAAGAACAATTCCCTTGTCCGTGAGGTGCGCGAGTTCGCGGGCGCGCTCAGGGAGAAGGGTCGGCTTGGACGTGAACAGGCCGTGGCTCGTGCCCAACTGCGGGGCGAGCAGGTCAGCACCGGTGCGCTCCGCGATGGCTGCGAGCTGGTCGACGCTATACGCGTGGTGGGCTTCGTCGCTGCCGACTCCGTCTTCGACCCCGAGGATGTTCTCGATCTCGGATTCGACGTCGACGCCCGCTGCGTGAGCCTCCTTGACGACTTCCGTCGTCTCACGCTCTGCATCAGCAAGATCACGGTCAGAAGCATCGAAGAGAACCGATGACCACCCGGCGGCAATGACGTCAGAGAGGACAGAACGGTCCGGGCAGTGATCCAAGTGGAGCGCGACCGGCACGGATGTGTGCCGCGTGAGCGCCTGGAAAAGGCTCGTGATGAAAGCGGTCCCCGAGGTGCGAACAGTCTTTGTCGAGACCTGGACAATCAGAGGCGAGTCCTTCTCCTCGGCTGCGGCGATGACCGCGCGCATGCTGATCTCGTCGAAGACGTTCACGGCGGGAACCGCGTATCCGTGCTTCCGAGCTCCCGTCGTGAGACGACGAGTTGATACGGCCATAGTCCGATCTCACTTCCTTGTGTCGAGTTCGGGCCAGAACATCCTTCGTTCCGGTCCGTCTGGACCCAGAGTACATGGCTATACAACTCTATACAAGACCTACTTGGTAAGATCATGTGGAAAATTCTGGAGGCGTAAGGATGACCGACGTGATTGAGCGCGACTCAGCGACACCGATCTATCAGCAGCTCGAGGACATCTTTCACGCGAAGATCGCCAGTGGTGAGTGGGCACCCGAGCAGCGCATCCCGTCGGAGAACGAGCTGAACCGGGAGTACAGCCTGAGCCGCATGACGATTCGTGGTGTGCTCAACAAGCTGGCGGGTGAGGGTCTGCTCATCCGCGTCCCTGGCAGGGGCACGTTCGTCGCCCCGCAAAAGATCAACGCGGTCTCTCCTGCATACAAAGGAATCCGTGAGCAGCTCGAAGTGCTCGGGTACGACATCGTGACGACGTTGATTTCTACGGAGCGCGCTCCCGCGCCGACGAGAGTGCGTGAGCACCTGAATCTGCCGGAGGGCGCCGAGGTCATCGCCATCATGCGACTGCGGACGGTAGACGGGAAGCCTCTGAGCGTCCACCGCTCCTTCGTGCCAGCGAGCCTCGCGCCGGGACTGGATCAGCTGGATGTCGTCAACGAGCAGCTGTGCGTGGTTCTCGAAGACAAATTCAATCTGTCGATGAAGAGTGTCTCCGAAGATCTGGAAGTCATCGCCGTGGACGGAACCGACGCCAAGCTGCTGGAGCTGCGCAAGGGCGACCCGGCACTGCTGTTGACGGATGTCATCACGAACCCGGCAGGGACGGCCTTTGAGTACTCGACCATCGTCTTCCGCGGCGATGCGGTGCGGCTGAAGTTCGATTACAAGCGTGAGTGAACCCGCCGTGGTGGATAACTCGGGGCCCACCACAGCGGGTCCGCCTAGCGGACGAGCAGCCGAATGCGCTCGTACAGTCCCGCGGCGTCAAGCGCGTATCGGGCAAGCAGACCTGAGTACGTACCGGTGACGATGTGCTCATGCGGCAACCCGATGGCGTGCACGGGAATTCCCGAGGATGCCAGAGCCTCGCCAACGGCCGCGGAGAGACCGCCGCGGGTGTAGTGCTCCTCGACGGTGATGACGCGTCCGGTGCGATGAGCGGACGCGCGGATAAGCGCCGCGTCAACAGGTTCGACAGTTGGCATCCCGATGAGCTCCACATCGACGCCGTCGTCCGCGAGCCGTTGCACCGCGACCACGACCTCCGGGGTGATGGTCCCCGTCGTGACGACCGTTGCGCGAGACCCTTCCCGAATCATCCGCCCTTCCCCGATGGTGAACGGTGCCTGCGGGAACAGATCGGGGATCGATGGGCCCCCGATGCGCATGTACACGGGCCCGTCGTGCTCAATCATCGCCTTCGCTGCCTCCCGGATCTCTCCGGGGTCCTGGGGTGAGAGGACGACGACCCCGGGAAGCATGCGGATGATTGCATAGTCTTCGAGGGAGTAGTGTGTGGGCCCGAGGTCGGAGTAAGTGATCCCTCCGTTGCGACCGACGATCTTGACGTTCTGACCCATGTACGCGATGTCGTTACGGAATGCTTCGTAGTTCCGGTTGGTGACAAACGCTGCGATGGCTGCGAAGACGGGGATTTTCCCGGTTGTTGCGAGACCTGCCGCGACGCCCGTTGTTCCGTGTTCCTGAATGCCGAACTCGTAGTAGCGGTCGGGGTAGCGCTCGCGAAATGAGCCGAATCCCGACGACAGCCCGCTGTCGGCGGAGAGGACGACGACACGGTCATCGCTCGCAGCGAGGTCGGTCACTGCTTGCCCGAAGGTCTTTCGCGGATCGATAAGAGTAGGCGTCTCAGCAGCCATGGTCGTTCCATTCGCGCAGGTTGTCGATGCGGGCGTGCACTTCACGTTCGGCTCGGTCGAGTTCCTCGACCGTCGGCTTCCAGTAGTGCGAGGCAAGGGTCCCTTCCAGGAAGCTGATGCCCTTCGCCTTCGTCGTGCGAGCAACGACGACAGTAGGCCGGCCCTTTTCACCGTCCGCGGTGCTGACGGCGCCGAGGACGGCATCGATATCGTTCCCGTCGATGGTGACGGTGTTCCACCCGAACGCTGCGAACTTGTCGGCAATCGGCTCCATGTTCATGACCTCAGCGGTCGGCCCGGAGATCTGCAGATCGTTGACATCGACGAAAGCGACGAGGTTGTCGAGTCGGTGGTGGGCCGCAATGGACGCGCCTTCCCAGTTCGCCCCTTCGGGGAGCTCACCATCCCCAAGGACGGTGAAAACCCGTCCTCCGTTGCCCGCTGCGCGAAGGCCAAGTGCCATCCCTGCGGCAATCGACAGCCCGTGACCCAGGGCGCCCGTGTTCGCTTCAATCCCCGGAAGCTTGTGAAGGTCAGGGTGACCGCCGAGTTTGCTGCCGACGGAGCCGTAGGTGTCGTACAGCGTCTCCTCGAAGTAGCCGCGCCGGCCGAGGACGGCGTACTGCGCCATTGCTTTATGGCCCGCGGACAGCAGGAACCGGTCGCGGTTCGGGTCCTTCGGGGCTTGCGGGTTGACGCGCATGGTCGCGAAGTACAGCGCGGTCACGATGTCGATGCACGAGAGTGCTCCTCCAAGGTGGCCAGAACCGCCTGCCCGCACCATCCGCAGGACGTTCAGGCGTGCGAGTTCCGCCTCGATCTGCAGCGGGACGGTATTCATACGCGAGTGTTCTCGGTTTCGTAGTCGTACAGAGCGGCGAGCTTCGGAGCGCTCCGCTCGTTCTCCCCGTACGACACCGAGAGGTATTCGCGAACGAGTCGCTTGATCGTCTCGACGCCGGTGACCTGAGCTCCGAATGCGACCATGTTGGCGTCGTTGCTCAGCTGAGCACGCTCGGCTTGGTACGCGTCCGTGAGCAGTGCGCAGTACGCCCCGGGAACCTTATTCGCAGAGATGGAGACGCCGATGCCGGTGCCGCACATCACGACACCACGCTCGACCTCCTTCGCCGCGACGCTTTCCGCCACCGCTATGGCTGTCTTCGGGTACAGGGGGTCGTCGGAGCCGAAATCACGAACCTCGTGGCCGAGCTCGCGAAGGTAATCAGCGACGGCATCCTTGAGGGTGGCTGCATTCGGGTCGCAGCCAATGCCAATCAACATACGGGACTCCTATCTATACCTGTATAGCCCTGTCTAGCTGATCATAGACCGAATCGGCGTAGAATGGAAGACCGGACTGTAGTCCACCCATCGACCTGGGAGACAGCATGGCCAGAGACGCCCACCCCACCCCTCTTGACAGCGCGGACGTCATCCTCTCCGACCTCGACGGAGTCGTCTACCGCGGCGCAGCACCCATACCGCACGCCGTCACCGCTTTGAACGCGGCTCGAGAGACGAAGACGGTGGGGTTCCTGACGAACAACGCCTCTCGGCTGGCAGCGGACGTCGCGGAACAGCTGACGACAATGGGACTCGGCGTCGACGCAGATGATGTCGTCACCTCACCGCAGGCGACACTGCTGCTCCTCTCAAGGGTCGTCGAGCCTGGAACGTCTCTGCTGGTCGTCGGTGGTCCGGGGCTGACGACGGTGCTCCAAGGGGCGGGATACCGACTTGTCCGCACGGCGGATGAGCATCCCGATGCGGTCGTGCAAGGTTTCTCACCACACGTGAGCTGGAATGACCTCGCCGAAGCTGCTTACGCTCTGGCCTCCGGGATTCCGTGGGTTGCGACGAACCTCGACACCGCACTTCCACTCGAGCGCGGCCTGGCCCCCGGCAATGGTGCGATCGTCGCAGCCGTACGCGCTGTCGTCAACCGCGAACCGCTCGTGGCCGGAAAGCCCGAAGAGGCGATCTTCGACGCCGCGCGCGAACGATTCCCCGGCTCCCGATGGCTATTCATCGGCGACCAGGTCGACACAGACATCAGAGGCGCAAACCGATCCGGGATGAGTAGCGCCCTCGTCTTCACTGGCATCAGTCAGCCTCAAGATGCCTTCGCCGCGCACCCCGATGCAAGACCCGACTTCATCTTGCGCGACCTTCGTGATCTCACCTTGCCGTACCCCCCGATCCGTCTCACGCGCAACGGCAAGTTCCTCAAGTCGGCCGCCGCTGATGCAGTAGTTGCCGCCGACGGGCGTCGGGTCCGCCTTGTCGCCACGGGGGAGGAGCCCATGAATGTAATCCGAGCCACGGCCGCTCTCATCTGGGAGCATGCCGCAACCTTCGACAGTCTTGAGCTCGACACCGAGCTCCACGACGCCATCATCGCGGCCCTTCGTTGACGGCGTCAGCGCGTCGCTTGCTAGGAGATGCCATCCTCCTACTCTGCGAAGGTCCGCAGTAAGACAACGTCCACCCACCTCGCCGGAGGGCTGACGTCGATGTACACTCGGGGGCTCGGCTCAGACGAATCGCAGCTCCAGCAACGCGAAGAACGATTCCATCGCTGAGTTGTCGGCGCTGATGCCGACATGAGTGTGCTGGCAAGGTTCAGCCCGAACCGGCCGCCGCTCCGGCTCCGTGGGCTCAACTTCAAAGAGTTCTTCGAGTGGCTTTCGAAGTCGGTTTCGCGTGTTTCCCGGTCACCCCCGGGTGACACAGTGAAGCTCGACCTCGAAGGGCTTGCTGGGACATGCCGCGCCGAGCTCGAGTCTACTTGATTGGGTTCCGACCCTTGCCAACATCGGCCCTGCGATGATCGGGCAATGAAGCGTTGGTTGGGCGCCGTCGCCGTGGTCTTTGCTGTGGGGGGCGTCGTGGTGATGTTGCTGCCGACCCTGGAGATGCGCTGGCTCGTCGACCCGTCACTGGGTGTTGAGATGCCCATGACTCGGCATTCTTGGTTCGACCCGCTTTTGCTGGGGTATGCGCGCTTTGACGCCCCGTTGTCGCTGATTGCGGGGGTAGCAGGAGTCATCCTGCTGTTGCCTGGGCTCCGAAGGGGTTCGCCGTCGTGGATCGCCATCGGATGCTTGATCGCAGCCGCTGTGGTGCCGCTCATCGGCTACGCGATCTACGGAACACTTGGACCGGCCGCGCTCTTCGCGCCGATTTTGATGGCTGCGAGTGCCGCGACGGCGATCCTCTGGCACCGCCGGGAAAACGCATACTTCGCCACCCGGAAGACGAAGGTCGTCTCTGAGCATTGATCTGATCTGGTCAGGCTTCGGTCAAGATCCGGCCTTACCGTGTGGGTCCGGGCACGTGGACTGGGATCTTGACCAAACCTTGTCCGGGTCCTGCTCGTTGCTTGAGGCGACCGGTTGAGACTGGGCAGTGAGGCCCCGCGGTCACGTCGTGCGCCTGGAACTTCTTTGACGATGGGAGTGGGCTGTGTGGCCTGAGGTGTTCTCGATATTTGGTGTGGGGATCCAGTCCTATGGGCTGAGTAAGGCGCTGGCGCTGCTGGTCGGCGCGTTCCTGTTGGGGCGCGCGTTCACGCGGATCGGTTACGACAAGGAGCTGGCGCACTCGATCGCGTTGTGGGCGACGGTGTGGGGGTTCGTCGGCGCGAAGGTGTACTACCTGATCGCGAACTGGGACAACTTCAGTTGGCACCTGTTCGGCGGGTCCGGGTTCGTCTGGTACGGGGGCCTGATCGCGGGGGCGATCGCGGTGATCGTGATGACCCGACGCCACGACCTCCCCCTTGGACGGGTGGCGGGCGCGATGGCGGCGCCGCTGTCGGTGGCCTACGGCATCGGCCGGATCGGCTGCTTCCTGGCCGGGGACGGCACCTACGGCACGCCCACCGATCTGCCCTGGGGGATGGCGTTCCCCAACGGAGTGGTGCCGGTCGACGTTCCGGTGCACCCGGTCCAGCTATATGAAGCGGCCGGTGCATTCCTGATCGCCGGCATCTTGTGGGCGCTGGGCCGCAGACTGCGGCCGGTGGCCGTGTTCGGGTCCTATCTGATGCTCAGCGGAGCGGCCCGCCTCCTCGCCGAGATGGTCCGCATCAACCCACACGTCGTGCTCGATCTCACAGAGGCGCAGCTGATCGGCATCGCCAGCATCATCCTCGGCGCCGCCCTGATCCTCCGAGACACGTTCCATCCTGCTGCTCCAGTCTCAAACGTCTCCGCCGCCGACCCCTCGTCGGCTGTCCCCAGCCCCCATCCGGTCGGACGGTGAGCGGCGCGATGGACACGATCACCGATACCACCCCAGGCATGACAGGGGGGCGTCGCGGCTTCTGGGGTGCGCTCTGGGCCGGCACACGGGCCACCCTCGGTGCGTTGATGGGCCTGGCGCCGCACGTGATGCACCACATCGGGTTCCTGGCCGGGGCCGCGCTCCTGACGGGATTCCTCGGCAACACGCTGCTCTACGTGGTCGGGTTGGCGTTGAGCATCCCCCTGCTGCGACGGCTGCATCGCCGGTTCAGCACCTGGAAGGCCCCTGCGATTGGCATAGCGGTGTTCACCGGCCTGTTCGCCCTGTCCGCGTTCGTGATCGGGCCACTGTTCAACCCCGCCACCTCCAGCGAACAAGACACCCCCACACCGGCCGCTTCCGCCAGCGCGTCCGGCACCGAGGACCACGAGGGGCACCACAGCGCCTCGCCCACCCGATGATCAACACCACAATGAAATGAAAGGAAACCAAGCACATGTGCAATCACGAGCATGGACACCAGCACGGGAACCAGCAGGAGGGAGGCTGCTGCGGCGGTCACGCCGGCGGCGGTCAGGGTGGGGGCCATCACTGTCAACATGACGTGGTGGCGGGCCCAGGCGACGAGCTGGTCACCTGCACGGTCCGCGGGACCAGCACGCTGAAGTCCACCGCGGAGGCGGCGGGACTGTTCCGCGACGTCGAAGGCCAGCGGTTCTACTTCTGCTGCCGACGTTGCCAGGACCTCTTCGACGCCGAGCATCTCGCCAGCAACCCAGCCGCCTAACCCCGCCAGGTACGGCGTTCGCGCCAACCAGGGCAACCGACGAAGCGCCCGCCCAGCCACAACGGCTGGACGGGCGCCTCATCGCTTGCACGCCTGGGTTGGTCAGAGGCTGGTGAGCATCTCCTGCATCTCGGTGATCTCAGTCTGCTGGTCGGCGATGATCTTCTCCGCCAACATGAGAGCATCCGGGTTCTGCCCCTCGGCCAACTGCTGCTCGGACATCCCGATCGCACCCTCGTGGTGGGCGATCATGGCCTCGAGGAACGCCTGATCAAAGTCGGCGCCGGACATGCCGTCGAGTTGGGTCATCATCTCCTCCTGGCTCATTCCGTTCATGTCCATGCCGCCCATGTCCATGCCGCCATGCCCACCGGGGGAGACGTCTTCACCCCAGGCGCTGAGCCAGGCGGTCATCTCCTCGATCTCGGGGCCTTGTGCCTCGGCGATGCGCTCCGCGAGGGCCACGACCTCGGGTGTTTCGGCGCGTTCGATCGCCAGCTGGGACATTTCGATGGCGCCCTCGTGATGGATGATCATCATCTGCGCGAACGTGGTGTCCTGGTCGTTGTGGTCGGCGGACACCTCAGATGAGGCGCTCGCCGACGCCGACTCGGACTCAGTGGCCGTGGCGGAGGTGCTGCCTGTCGGGGAGGTGGTCGCCGTCGGGGGAGTGGCGCCCTGGTCCGCGCAGGCCGCCAGGGTGGCCGTCAGGACCAGCCCCGCCAAAGTGGCAGTGATCCGCTTAGTGCGTGTCATGAAAGATGCTCCATTCCTGGCCGACGGGGGCCGCCGGTCCTAACGTCGAGGCTATGAACGATCAGCTCAAGAGCCAACCCGTGTAAGGTCAAGAATCGATCAAGACCCGCTCAGGTGCTGGCGCGGTGGGCAGGTGCAGGGTGAAGATCGAGCCGTGTCCGGGGCCGGGGCTGGCGGCTGTCAGTGAGCCGCCGTGAGCCAGGGCGAGGCTGCGGGCGATGGTCAGCCCGATCCCGGAACCGCCCGCATCGCGGGCCCGTGCCGTGTCAGCGCGGTAGAACCGGTCGAACACCTTGGCGATCTGGTCGGGGGTGAGGCCGTCACCGGTGTCGGTGACCGTGATCACCACCTCGTCCCTGGACTCGCGCGCGCTGAGGCGCACGATCCCCCCGATGGGGGTGTGCCGCAGCGCGTTGTCGAGGAGGTTGCCGAGGATCTGTCCCACCCGCTGCGGATCCGCTGCGACGGAGCCCGGGTCGGAGTCCGCGGACAAGACGACTCCCTTGGCCTGGTATCGGGTGGCGACGGTGGCGACGGCGGGCTCGATGAGGTCCCAGACCGGCTGGGTATGGGTGTCGAGGGTGAATCGGCCTTCCTCGGCGCGGGATACGTCGTCGAGGTCGGCGGCGATCTTCTTGAGCCGGGCGGCCTGGAGGGTGAGCAGCTGTTGGCTGTCGTGGTCCCAGGGGACCACGTCGTCGATGACGGCCTCCAGCTCAGCGGTCAGCGTGGCCAGGGGGGTGCGGAGCTCGTGTGCCACGTCGGAGAGAAGCCGCCGTCTGCTGGTCTCGGTGGAGTCCAGGCGGCTGGCCATGTCGTTGAACGCGTCGGCGACGGCCGTGAACTCGGGACTTGTTCCACTCTGGGGGACGCGGGCGGTGTAGTCGCCTGCCTCGAGCTGGGCGGCGGCTGCGGTCAGTTGTTCCAGTGGGCGGCGCAGCCGCCTGGTCTCGATCCAGGCCAGGCCGATAGCCAGCGTGAGTGCCACCACCAGTCCGATGCCCAGCGATCTGACGCCAGCGTCGAGGAACGCCTGCTCCACATGCCCCATCTCGGCAGTTCCGTCCGCGTGACCGAGTTGTTGCAGGTGTTCGTGGAACAGTGGGGGCCCGACCACCACAGCGACCAGGGCGGCGGTGATCACGCCGACTGCCACCACCAGGGCCTGGGTGAGGAAGGTGCGGGTGCCCCACCGCATCCGGCCCACGAGACCGCGCAGCCTGGTCATCGCCCTGGTCCCATCCGGTATCCGACGCCGCGGACGGTGAGGATGTAGCGCGGTTCCGCGGGCGGGTCGTCGAGCTTCTTGCGGAGATTTGCCACATGGACGTCGACGACGTGGTCGTCGCCGGCCCAGCCCGGGCCCCACACCGCGTCGATGATCTGCCGCCTGCTCAGCGCCACGTTGGGTCGGGCTGAGAGTGCGTCGAGGATGTCGAACTCGGTGCGGGTGAGCCCCACCTGCTGGTCGTCGACCCACACGTCGCGGCCCTCCGCGTCCACCCGCAGCCGCCCGAACTCGCGCGGCGCGGTCAGTTGTGCGACGTGGGTCTGGCGGCGCGGGCGTCTCAGCACGGTGTTGACGCGGGCGATGAGCTCGCGGGGGCTGAACGGTTTGGTCAGGTAGTCGTCGGCGCCCACCGACAAGCCGATCAGTTTGTCGACCTCGTCGGCCCGGGCGGTCAGCATCAGGATGTAGCAGTCGGAGAACAGCCGGATCTGGCGGCACACCTCGATGCCGTCGATGCCGGGTAGGCCCAGGTCAAGGATGATGACGTCGGGGTCCAGGTCTTGCGCCGAGGAGACGCCGTCCGGGCCGGTGTAGGCCAGGGCGGTGTCGAAGCCTGCCTTGTTGAGGTAGGAGGCGACGATCCCTGCCAGCGGGCGCTCGTCGTCGATCACCAACACACTCGACCTGCGGGGCTCAGCCATACAGCCATTATTGCCACACGCCCGCCCGCCACCCCACCCCCCTCACGGTGCTGGGGGAGTGTTCTTGGCCGAACCTTGACCCGGGCTGAACCGTTCCCTGATCTGGAGGGTTGAGGATGGGATCGTGAACGAGATTCCGGCGCCAGCACCGCCGACCGCACCGACCCAGGTGGTCAACGTCACCCTGGTGACCACCCCCGCCTGTCACTTCTGCGACGACGCCCATCAACGCCTCAACGCTCTGGACCGTGCAGGATTGTTGCGGCTGACGGCAGTGCCGGCGGAGTCACCGCAAGGTGAGGCGCTGATCGCCGAGCACCGCCCTGGGAGTTTCCCGCTGACCCTGGTGGCGGGCAGGTACTTCCACGCCGGCCGCATTCCGCGAGGCAAGCTGGCGCGGCTCGTCGACCGCCTCGGTGCCCGCTGATGGGTGCCGACTTGCTCAGCGCGGGAGGGGTCCTGGCGGCGTTCCTCGCCGGCGGCGTCGCGCTGTTCGCCCCGTGCTGCATCGTCTTCCTTGCTCCCAGCTATCTGGCTGCGGCGGCGAAGAACCGCCGTTGGCGCCTGATCCCGCTGACCTTCGTGTTCGCCGCCGGACTGTCGGCGGTCCTGGTCCCGATCACCATGGGGGTCAGCCTGATCGCCGGCGCCATTGCCAAGTACCACGTGGTTCTCTACTGGGCCGGCGGCCTGTTGATGATCGGACTCGGCCTGTTGGCGTTGTCGGGGGCGATGTGGTCGATGCCGTCGTTCCTCCGGGCGCCTGACACCGCACGCGGTGACACTGCCACCTTCTTCAGCCTCGGCGTGTTTTCCGGCATCGCCTCCAGTTGCTGCGCGCCGGTCCTGGCGGGCGTGATGACCCTGTCGGCGCTGTCCGGCTCGCCCGTCGGTGGGCTGGTGCTCGGTCTGGCCTACGTGTTCGGGATGGTGATCCCGCTGTTCGTGATGGCACTGCTGTGGGACAAGCGACCCGAGCGGATGCGCAGCCTCCGCGCCAAGCCCATCCGGATCAACCTGGGCCGCTTCACGCTGGCCACCAACACCGTCAACCTGCTGGTCGCCGTCGGGTTCGTGATCATGGGCATCCTCGTGATCGGCCAAGCCGGCGCCACCGAGATGACCGGCGCCGACGCCCCGCTGGTCGGCATGGGCGCCTGGCTCTCCGAGGTCTTCGCCTGGCTGATCGCGATCACCGCCCCTATCCCCGAGGCCGTCCTCGGACTGGCACTGCTCGCACTGGTGGCCGTGTTCGTCATCGCCACCCTTCGCGACCGCCGACACGCCAAGCCCACCGCCGCCGTCCATGACTGCTGCGACACCCAACTCGCACCGACCCCCGCGCCCGAAGGAGCCAGCACTCCGACGACACTCTCCCTGGAGCCACGATGACCCCCACGAACCCCGCACCCTCACGGCGCGAGCAACTCAAAGCCCGCCAGGAGGCCGAGACGCGCCGCGACACGAAGCGCCGCACCTGGAGCCGGATCATCGGCGGAGTAGTGACCCTGATCGTCGTCGTCGTCGTCGGTTACGGGCTGTGGTCCGCCATCCCCGAGCAGGGCGACACCCAGCGCCTCGCACCCGACTTCACCCTCACCACCACAGCCGGCACCAGCGTCACTCTCAGCGACCTGCGACCCAACCCGGTGCTGATCTATTTCAACGAAGGCGCCGGCTGCGCATCCTGCACCATGCAGATGGCCGAGATCGAGAAGGATCCCGGCTTCGCCGAGGCGGGCATCGAGGTTTTGCCAATCGTCATGAACAGCGCCGAGCAGATCCTGCCCGACATGCAGCAGTTCGGCGTCACCACCCCCTATCTCCTCGACGACGGGACCGTGTCGAAGGCGTACGACGTCCTCGACAAGGGCATGCACCCCGGGATGCCCGGCCACGGCTTCGTCCTCATCGACGGCGATGGCGTCCAACGCTGGAATGGCAACTACCCCTCCATGTGGCTCGACCCGAAGGAACTCCTCGACGAGGTCACCACGCGCCTCCAGTGATGCCTTGGGGGTCCACCGGATCAGCCCTGCGGGCGTGGTGCGCTCCAGTTTTCGCGAGCACCTCTACGTGAGTTCGCCCGCTGGCTGATCGAGAGGCAGCCGTTGGTGTCCCGATCAGGGCTCTATGCCTGGCCGGCATCAGCCTGGCAGTCCCAGCCCTGTGTGGCGGCGCAAGTGCCTGTAGGTGTCTAGCTGGGTTGACGGGCAAGTCGGTCCCCTTCCTGCCGTCAGGGCTGCGAGTTCCTAGTAGCAGGGCCCAGCGGTCGTCGGACGCGTCAGCGCACTGGTAGCACTTGAGGAACTCTTTCATTTGGGCGATTCCTTTTCCAGCGCTTCGATGAGGTCCGTGCAGACGCGATGTTCACCTCCTCCTGGCGGAGCTACGCGGGGTAAAATCGATCCCTGGGCCGAGGCAGCAAGCTGGAACATCGCTGGATTCGCGGTCTTCGGTGTGGTGGCCTGGTGGCTGGGGCGCCGTCTTCGCATCGCCACGGTCACCCCCTGACCACGGTGAGCACCGTCCTGGCCATGTGGGTTGGGGTATCACCAGCCCGTGGCTCCGGAGGTGAGCCGGCGCCCGAAGCATGGGATCGGAGGTGCTGGCCAACGTGATGAGGGTTTCCTTCGGGTGCCCCATGTTCACAGGATGGTCCCGAATGTTGAGGCCCACTGTCGCAGGTAGGCAACGAGGATGGCCCACAGGCCGGTGACCATGGATATCCCAACCACAATGAGCAGCCCACCACCGGCACGCTGCAGGGCGCGTTGGTGGCGCTTGAGCCACTCGAAATGGGGAGCGAATGTGGTGAACGAAGCCGCGAAGGCGAGGAAGGGCAGGCCAAGGCCGATTGCGTACCAGAAGGCCAGCAGCCCGCCACGGGCGGCCGAGCCCTCGTTGAGGGCGAGGGTGAGAACCACAGACAGGGTGGGGCCGATGCAAGGGGTCCAGCCGAGGCCGAAGGCTATCCCGAGTAGGGGGGAGGCGAGGGCTCCGGCGCGGGCGGTTTGCGGGCGTCGCTGCGCGGGCAGGGGGATCCAGCCGAGGAAGCCCAGCCCCATCAGGATGATCAGGATTCCGGCAGCGATCGTGATGATGCGCTCGTAGGTGAGTAGGACGGCTCCGAGGCCACCCAGGAGGGCCCCTGTGAGGACGAAAACGACGGCGAACCCGAGCACGAATCCCAGGGTTCCCAGGAGCAGGAGTCGTCGGTTGCCGGTTCCTTGAGTGATCTCGTGGGCCCCAAGACCAGAGGCAAACGACAGGTAGCCTGGGAGCAGGGGCAAGACGCAGGGCGAGGCGAAAGAGATGACACCGGCGAGCATGGCGACAGGGATCCCCAGGAGCAGTGACGATGACATCGCTTGGCTTACCCAGGACTCGAGAGGGATCATTCCGCCGCCGTGACGTCTTCGATGATGCCGACCAACGTCGAGGCGGTGGTCTCACCGAGTATCCGTGCAGCGACCCGCCCTTCAGAATCGATGACCAAAGTACTGGGGATAGCCTTGGGTGGAAGCTGCCCGAACTCGAGCAGGAGCGCACCGTCGGGGTCGTAGATGTTGGGGTAGGGGATGTCGAAGGCCCGAACGAACGCCTGCGCCGGGGCCGGGTTGAGGTCGCGGGTGTTTATGCCGATGAACTGCACCCCCGGCAGTTGGGCGGCCGCTTCGACGAGGGCGGGTGCTTCAGACCGGCAGGGGGCGCACCATGATCCCCAAACGTTGAGCACCAGGAGTTGGCCCGGGAAGTCTGCAGTGGTCAGCGGTGCACCGTCCAAGGTTTCCCCGGCCAGCTCTGGGGCCGATCGCCGCTGCTCGGCAGGGACAATGGTCACTGAACCGTCACCTCCTTGAAAACCTGCTGAGTCAAACACTCCCGCCTGGCCCGATCCACTTGAGCAACCGGTCAGGATCATCACGGTGAGGACCAAGGCGAGGTGACTCACCCACCGGGCTGAGGGGTGGCGCCCTGACTGTCTCATGTCTGACCTTCCTTGATTCTCGGCGGTGGATGGGCGCCCTCGGGGAGGTGTGCGATGCCCGATCCTACGTCCTTCCGCCGTGTTCACGGCGTCGACTGCCAGCCTTCGTCGGGGCCAACCGGATTCCCATGAGCGTTGTTTCAGTGGTGTGAGTGGCGTTCCAGTGCGCTATGGGAGGGGGCTTCGATCTGGAAGGTGGAGTGTTCGACGCTGACGTCGAAGTGTTCGGCGACGCAGGTTTGGAGGTCCCGAAGCTTCTGGGAGACGTGGCCCTGGGCGAAGCAGGTTTCTTCGACGACGACGTGGGCTGTGAGGACCGGTAGCCCGGTGGCGATGGTGGAGGCGTGCAGGTCGTGCACCCCGATCACGTGCGGGACCTGGAGGATGTGTCCGCGGACGTCGTCGAGGTTCAGGCCTCTGGGGGTGGATTCGAGCAGGATCCCCCCGGCTTCCTTGAGGATCGTGATCGCGCGGGGGACGATCAGGGCGGCGATCAGCATCCCGGCGATGGCGTCGATCCGGGTCCATCCGGTGAGCGAGATGACGATCGCGCTGATAATGACCGCCACGGATCCGAGGGCGTCGTTGACCACTTCGAGGAACGCGGCACGCATGTTGAGGTTCGCGGCGCGGCCCGCGCCCAGGACAAGCATGGCGACGATGTTGCCGACGAGTCCGACGATCCCGAACACCAGCAGCCCGCCAGCGGTGACCTCTGCCGGGTCGAAGAGCCGACGGACCCCTTCGATGAAAGCGTAGATCCCGACGGCGAGGAGGATCGCGGACTGGGCGCCGGCGGCCAGCACCTCCGCGCGACGGTATCCCCAGGTCCGCTCCGGTGTGGGCGGCCGCAGGGCCAGGGAGGCGGCGATCAGTGCCATCAGCAGGCCGGAGGCGTCAGTGAGCATATGCCCGGCGTCGACGAGGAGGGCGAGGCTGTTGGTCCACCATGCGCCGATGACCTCGGCGATCAGGATGGTGGCGGTGATCCCGAACGCGATCGCCAGCCTGGTCCGGTTGGTCCCCGGATTCGCGTGGGTGTGGTCGTGGGTGTCGCTCATGCTGGGACCATCGCGGGTTCTGACCGACGGATAGGTGCGGTGATCGGGGACAGGGCGGTGCTGCGTCCTGCCCGGATGCCGTTGCCGATCACGAATACCTCCGCGACTTCGTGGACGAGGACGACGGCTGCCAACCCGAGTACTCCGAAGAGCCCGACTGGGATGAGGATCGTGATGAGTGCGATCGAGAGGATCACGTTCTGGAGCATGATGCGACGGGTACGTCGGGCGTGGTCCAGCGCGTGGGGGAGCAGCCGTAGGTCGTCGCCCATCAGCGCCACGTCGGCGGTCTCGATGGCCACGTCGGTGCCCATCGCCCCCATCGCGATGCCGAGGTCGGCGGTGGCGAGCGCGGGGGCGTCGTTGACGCCGTCGCCGACCATCGCTGTCGAGTGGCCTTCCCGGCGGAGCCGCTCGATGATCGCGGACTTGTCCTCGGGGCGCAGGTCGGCGTACACCTCGCTGATCCCGGCCTCCCGTGCGATGGCGCGCGCGGTTGCGCCGTTGTCGCCGGTGAGCATGACGATGGTGTAGCCGTCCGCGCGGAGTTGCGCGATGACTTCGGGGGCTTCTGGGCGTAGTTCGTCGCGGACGGCGATCGCTCCTACGGGGATGCCGTCGACTTCCACGATGACTGCGGTGGCGCCGGCGTCCTGCATGCGGGTCACGTGCGCGGTCAGTGGGCCGGGGTCGATCCAACCGGGGCGTCCCAGCCGGAGGCTGCGCCCGTCCATGCGGCCGGTGAGCCCGGATCCGACCTCGGCGGTCACCTCATCGGCTGCGCGCACGTCGTCGGCGGCTGCCAGGATTGCGCGGGCGAGCGGGTGTTCGCTTCGCGCCTCGAGCGCGGCGGCCAGGCCGAGTACTTCGGCTGGGCAGTAGCCGTCGGCGGGTGCGACGTCGGCGACGGCCGGCTGGTTGCGGGTCAGGGTGCCGGTCTTGTCCAGGGCGATGGTGCGGACCTTGCCGAGGCTCTCCAGTGCGGCGCCCCCCTTGATCAGGATCCCGCGACGGCTGGCCGCGCCGATGGACGCCACCGCGGTCACGGGAACGGAGATCGCCAGCGCACACGGGGAGGCGGCCACCACCATCACCAGGGCCCGCTGCAGCCACACCGCCGGTTCCCCGAGCAGGAAGCCCGCCATGACGGTCAGGGTGGCGGCGATCAGGATGCCCGGCACCAGGGGCGTGGCGATCCGGTCGGCCAGCCGCTGCGTGTCGCCCTTCCGGGACTGCTCGGCCTCCACGATGTGCACGATCCGGGCAAGAGAGTTGTCCCTGGCCGCGGCCGTGACCTCGACCTCGAGGACGCCGGAGCCGTTGACGGAACCGGCGAACACGGGGTCCCCTGGGCCCACCTCGACGGGCATCGATTCGCCGGTGATGGCGGAGGTGTCCACCGCCGTCCTGCCGGCCCGGATGTCACCGTCGGTGGCCACCCGCTCGCCCGGCTTCACGATCATCAGATCCCCGACCACCAGATCGTCGGGGCTCAGCACCACATCCCGACCGTTGCGCCTGATCGTCGCCTCACGCGGAACCAGACCCAGCAGCGCCCGCAACCCGCGTCTGGTCTTGGCCAGCGAGTAGTCCTCCAAACCTTCGGCCAGGGAGAACAGGAAGGCCAGCATCGCCGCCTCCTCGATCTGCCCCAGAGCAGTTGCGCCGACTGCGCCGATGGTCATCAGGAGCCCGACCCCGACCTTGCCGCGCGCCAGCCTCTTCAACGCTCCGGGCACGAACGTCGACGCCCCCACCAGAAGCGCCGCGACGCTCAACACCAGCTCGGCAACCTCCCAGCCCAGCAGTCCGGAGACGAAGCCGGCCAGCAGCAGCACCCCAGAGGCCAGCCCGAACTGGATGTCGCGGACCTGCCACAGATGCTCCACCGCGTCGTCATCATCACTGCTGGCGCCTGCGGGTGCCTCGCAGCCGCACGCGCTCTCGGTGTTTGCGGTGTTCCCGTGTTCGCGTCCGCTGATCGCTGGCCTGTTCATCGCTGGGCCTCCGCCCCGTGGGCCTTCAACAGATCGGGGGAGGGGTTCGTGGTGGTGCCGACCCCATAGTTCGGACACAGCGCCACAGCCTGCCCGCTCGACTCAAGCAGGCGCTCCGCAGCCGCCAAGACGGCCAGCAACTCCGGGGCGCCCACCAGCGAGAAGACCGACGCGCGACCCTCCGGCCGCGACGACACGAGGCCGCACTCGCGCAGACACGCCAGGTGGGCGCTCACCGTCGACTGCGCCAACCCGAGATGGGCTGTCAGATCACGCACCCGATGCTCGCCCAACGTCAAGTGTTGCAGGATCGCCAGCCGCGAAGGATCGGACAAGCCGTGGAAGAAGGCAGCGGCCACCGACAGATCCCCGACCGCGGATCCATCCTTAACCGTCGTTGTTATCGTCATGTGACGATGATACCAGACGAGGATCGTGTCACTTTCGCCCGCCTCGTGATCTTCTTGATCTGATCTTGACTAAGCGTGTGACTGGCGCATTCAGCGATTGCGGCATTCTGGTTGGACGACCTGTCCGAAACCGTGCCGCGCTCAGTCGCGGAGACCTCGACTTCCTTGAAGACACATAGCTCCTGGAGACACCCATGCGCCGCCATCATCTGACCATTCGTATCGCTGTGCCGCTCGCCGCCGTCTTGGCGCTGTCGGCTTGCTCAACCCCGGAGGTTGCCGAGACCCCGCGAGATTCCGTGTCGACGGCGGCGCCGAGCGTCGCGGCGGGGGACGCGGGGGCGTTGCTTGCGGCGCACGGGTTGGTGGGGAAGAGCGGCGCCGAGGTCGTGGAGGCGCTCGACCGGCTCGACGCTCAGCGCCCGCTGCCGCTGGCCGCGTCGGTGCGCTACGACGAGGTACTGCTCAGCGACGGCACCATCGAGGCCTCGATGCCCCTCGACGGTGATGAGTTCTACCTGTCGATCGCGCCGTACGAGACCACCACTCATGAGTGCTACTTCCACAACCTCGGCACCTGCCGAGGGGAATTGGCTGAGGCGGACGTGAAGGTGACGATCACCACCGATTCAGGTGAGGTGCTCGTCGACGAGGACGCGACCACCTACGCCAACGGCTTCGTCGGTTTCTGGATCCCCAAGGACCTCGCGGGCGTCGTCGTCGTCACCAAGGACGGGAAGCGCGCCGAGAGCCGCTTCTCCTCCGACGCTGAGGGCCCCACCTGCCTGACCACCTTGCAGCTTCTATAGTCCTGGGGGTGAGCCCGCCGTGGACGCGCCTGGGGCCATCCCTGACCGTTGGTGAGGTGGTGACAGTGAGGGTTGGTTTCATCGCTCGTCGCGTCCTGATGCGGCGTTGCGGGCCTCGAGTCAGCGGGATCCCCGCCCGGGCTGTGGTCTCCTTCATGTCGGTGCCGGTCGATCCGGCCGATAAGACCACTGTCCCGCGACAATGTAGATCCGTTCAACTATCCCCTCCGCTTTTGATCAAGAAGTCTGAGGGCCTGGGTCCCACGATTCAGAGTGGGGCTTGGGCAGGCGATCGGCGGCGAAATCCTGGTGCTTGGCTCAGCGCTCGTCGGTGTCTTGTCGCATCTGGTGAGGAAGTGCTCGCCGCGTGCGGGGTAGGTGCGTGGACTCGGGTGAGCCTACTCTTCACCAGGGCCAACTCCCGGACGGGCCTGGCCTGAGCTTTCTGGTCGTAGCCACCTGTATCCCAAGCCAGAAGCAGGCGCCTCCTGTCCCTCCACCATGCTGAGCCACTCCACGGGTGGATCAAGGCTCAGGGAGTTGGTGTTGCTAGTTCCGCCTGCCTTCAGTGGCGGGTTCGCCGGGAACCGCTGGCAGGGAGGGTGATCGTGAATCGGGCGCCGGTGCCGGGGCCGGCGCTGTCGGCGGTGAGGGTCCCGTGGTGGGCCTCGACGATGGCGCGGGCGATGGTCAGCCCGAGGCCGCTGCCGGGGCTGTCGGCAGCTTTCGCGAAGCGGCGGAAGATCTGCCCTGTTTCGGCGGGGGTGAGGCCGAGGCCGTTGTCGGTCACCGTGATGACCGCCGAGTCCCCGGACGGGCTGGGCCGACCGGCGATGGTGACGGTGCCGCCGGCCGGGGTGCAGCGGAGCGCGTTGTCGAGCAGGCTGCCGAGGACTTCCTGGATTCGTTCGGGGTCGACCAGCACGCGAGGGGTGCTGTCAGCGAGTGAGGCGTCGATCCGGACGCCGGCGGACCGGTAGCGCTCCGAATGCGCGGCAACGGCCGCGTGGATCATGGTGGGGACAGGAACGGGTTCGGCGCTGAGGAGCAGTTGACGTTCCTCGGCGCGGGAGACCACCTCGAGGTCGGCGACCAGGCGTCGGAGCCGCGCGCTCTGGGCGGCAAGGGTGTCCCAGGTTTGGTGATCGGCGGGCAGTACATCGTCTCGGACGGCCTCGATGGTGGCTTCGATGGAGGCGATGGGGGTGCGGAGCTGGTGGGCCAGGTCGGCGGTGAGTGCGCGGCGGGTGGTCTCGGTGGCCTGGAGTCGCTCGGCCAGCTCGTTGACCGACGCGGCGAGGGTGGCGAACTCGGGGCCCATGCGGGGATCGAGCACCCGGGCGTCCAGGTCTCCGTGCGCCAGTCGACGGCTGGTGTCTGCGGCATCCCGCACGGGAGCGGCGAGCCGGCGGGCCACGACCCAGCTGATGGTGGCGGCCGTGAACGCTGCGGCGGCGACGCCGATCCCCACGGCCACGAGGACGGCGTCCTGGATCGCCATCAGGATGTGTTGCAGGGCCTCCGAGTCGGCGGCGACGCCCGCCCTGTCCAGGTGGAGCTGGAACACCGACGGGGTGACGAGGAGCACTACGACGAGCACGGTGCCGGCGCCGGCCAGGATGACGAGCAGGTTGTTGAGCAGGAGCCGGGGGGCCAGGGCGAGTCGTGCCAGTCGCGGATCCTTTCGGTGGGCGGTCATCCCGGGCCCATCCGGTAGCCGACCCCGCGGATGGTCAGGACGTAGCGGGCGTCGCGGGGGTCGTCGCCGAGCTTGCGACGGAGGTGGCCGACGTGGATGTCGACGAGGTGCTCGTCGCTCGCGGCGGAGCCCGTCGTGTCGTTCCAGACGCGGTCGAGCAACTGTTGTCGGGTGAACACGATGCGGGGACTCCCGCTCAAGGCCTCGAGCAGGTCGTACTCCGTGCGCGTCAACGCCACCAGTGAGCCCGCGACGCGCGCTTCGCGCGCCGGAACGTCCACTGTCAGGTCCCCGAAGACACGTGCCTCAGGGGCTTCCTGTGCCGTGGTGTCGGCTGGGGTGCGTGGCCGCCGGAGCAGCGTTCTGACCCGCGCCACCAGTGCGCGGGCCGAGAAGGGTTTGGTGACGTAGTCGTCGGCTCCCACCGCAAGCCCGATGAGCATGTCCACCTCGTCGGCGCGCGCAGTCAACATCAGGACGTAGCAGCTGCTGAACGTCCGCAGCTGCCGGCATACCTCGACGCCGTCGATGCCGGGCAGTCCCAGGTCGAGCACAACCACGTCAGGCTCTGACTCCCGCGCCATTGCCAGCGCCGTCTCGCCGTCGCCGGCGGTGCGCACGGAGAACCCCTCCTTGGTCAGGTAGCCCTCCACCACCCTGACCAGGCTGGGTTCGTCGTCAACCACCAGGATGCTCGGCTGCTTGGCAGAACCCACGCTCAAGCGTCCTCCTCCCCGACGAACCGGCCGTGCCACGTGTGGTACCAGACCGCCCCAGTGGTGGCGTTGACCGACAGCATGCCCACCGTCGTACCGCCCGAGGCGGTGTCGAGGGTGTAGTACCCCGGATACTCCATGGCCATCCCTGCCGCCGTCTCACCGGCGGCATTGGTCTGCAGCCAGCCGTCGGCGATCGCAACGGCCTCATCAGCGGACATGGCCGCGGTCCGGCTGCCGGTGTTCCACATCATGGCCGGCCCGTACTCGGTGGACACCGCACCGGTGGCCGGGTCCACGAGCACCTCGGTGGTGGCCTCACCGGAGGCGTCCCTCAACTCGACGTAGAAGTTGGTGGTGAACTGCATCACCTCGCCCGGTATGAGCCCACTGACCGCCGCAGCCTGCGTCGCGCGAGCCCTTGCCTGGGTGATGGTGTCGACCCGGACGCCGTCGCCGGCCAGCCACACCCCGCCGCCCATCATGGAGCCGCTCATCATGGAGCCGCCCCCGGCGCCCATCATTCCGCCCGACGGTCCGACCCACCCGCGACCGTTGGCTCCCATCATCGGACCATGCCCGTTCCAGTTCGGCGCGACACCGGCAGCGCCAGGGTAAGGGCGAGCACCTCCCCAAGCGGCCAAGACCACCGAGGCTATGAACAGCACGCTCGCGACCACCAACACCAGCCACGCCAGCCAGCGTGGGCCGGCCTGAGTCAGGCCCCGCCCAGTCATCGGCGTTCACCCCGGGCCGAGGCCAGCGCAGCCCGCTGCACCTGATACGTCTCGACGTCAACCTCGCCGCGGGCGAACCGACGATCCAGGATCTCCTCCGGTGTCTCCGGCCCGGGCTGCATGCCGCCACCGTTGGGGCGCGTCGGCAAGAGCCTGGTCACCGCCCACACCACCAGACCAATCAGCACCGCCCACAGCAGCACCATGCCGACCATGCCGCCCCACCCCATACCGCCAAAACCGCCGTAACCCATCATGTCTATCCTCCTGGACCGAGTGGGTGGTCCCGTGACCACCCGATGCAACAAGCTTGACCGTCACGTGTAAGGATCCTCGCGCCTGCGGAGTAAAGATTCCCTCTACATCCATCCATGCATCGGTTCCACCCCCAATGTCGGATGTGGAACTGCGGGCCGAGAAGCGGCTGCCATTTCGAGGACCGCCCCGTCGATCAGGATGGAGGGTCGCCCAGCCGGGTCAGTGCTCCGCGTGGCCGCCCTCGGCTCCGGTGGCGTAGTCGGGGACGGTGACGCTGGTAGTGGCGGGCCCGGGCGTAGGCGATTGAGGGCTGTAGCTGATGCCGTTTGGCTTGTCGCCCACAGACACAGTCGAGACGGTCTGGTTGGTCGACAGGTCGATCACGGAGACCGTGTCGTCATAGAGGTTGGTCACCCAGGCCCGCTGCCCGGTCGGTTCGACAACCACCCCGTGCGGGCCAGCCCCCGCGGCGATGGTGTCCTCGATGGTCATGGAGGCCGAGTCGATCACGGACACGGTACTGCCAGGGGCGCCCTCGGTTCCCTGGTCGGCCGACAGCAAGCGGGTCCCGTCCGCGGTCAGGTACAGCTGGACCGGCGGCGACGGAACCGACACCGATCCCGTGACCTTCTGCTCCACCAGGTCGACCTTCACCACAGAACTGGACCCGACCAGGCTCACGTAGGCGTACCGCCCGTCCGGTGCGACAGCGACCTGCGGAGGGGAGTCCCCGACCGGGATCGTCGCGGTGACTTCATAGGTGTCAGTGTCGACCACGTCGACAGTGCCCGCTGTGGTGTTGGCCACGACCACCGCCGCACCGTCCGGGGTGGGACGCAGGCCGTGCGGCCCGGCACTGAGGTCAACGGTGGCCCGGAGCTCCAGCGACTCGGCGTCGTAGACGCTCAGCGTGTCATCCCCCGAGTTGGTGACAAGGACCTGCTCACCATCAGGACTAACGACCACATGCGCAGGGCTCACACCGGTCGGAGCGGTCCCCAACAGCTCATACGTCGCGGCATCCAGCGCCACCACAGCGTTGGCGTGACCACTGACAGCCCAGACCGTGCCACCATCAGGGCTCACCTGAACATTGTGAGGACTCTCGATCCCGCTCACCGTGGTCACCACGACACCGGTGTCCGCGTCGATGGCCGACAAGGAATCACCGTCCTCGTTGGCAACCCACACCGTGCCCCGGATCGCCATCGGCTCCTGAGGTCCGGTGCCTCCCTCACCGGCAGCGCCCTCGTCGCTCTGCGTAGCGGCGGCACTGCTCAACGGCGCAGCCGAACCAGCAGCCGGTGCATCCTGCCCACAGGCAGTCAGCGTCAAGGCGGCCATCACAAGAACGGTGAGGAACAGGGGGCGGCGCAGACCGCCATGGCGAACGAACACGGATTTCTCCTAAGAACATGTAGAAATGTAGGACCACTATGACGCCCCAGTCGTCTGCCTTCGATGCTCATCCGGTCAAGGTTCCGTCAAGGACACATCGCCTACCCGGGGAAGTCGGGGAAGTCCCGCGAAGCATTGGTTCTCGCGCTGGGCGGTGGCAAGCCGCTCCACCTCTGACGCCGCAGATCGACCCGCGTATTACATCGGATCACCCAGAGAATCCGGTGAGCGTCGGCTGCCGACGGCGACAGCAGCTCGTCTCCTGCGACGACGTGCCGCTGCCGCCGCGCGAGTGGAGTCACGACCGCCGCGGCCTGAGTTCCGCGCGTGGTGTGAACCTGCCGACCTCTGAAACCACGATCTGCAGCTGATGGCCCAGTGTGGCCACGCAGGTCGCTGGACCCCAGGACGGTCACAGTCACACCCAGGCCGGTTGGCGCGTCGGGGTTCGCGCCCCACTCCCTGCGGGCGGCATTCGTCACGTAGGCCGGGAAACGTGACGCCACCTCACCGCAAGATCGCCGCCAGACCCGCCTGGGTTCCATCGGCATCAACACCCGAGGACGCCTGGGAGGAACACACCGCCACCCAACTCCCTGATGTGCAAGGTCGTGCCCTGCGGTGCTCAAGCCGTCGAATGTCAACCCGGGTCGGGCTCCGAGGCTCGGCCACGGACACTCGCCGACCTCACTCTCATGCTTGATATGTGGGTGATCTTCTGATTGACCGGCGCCTCTGTGGTGTGTCGGCGGACACGGAAAAATGCCCAGTGACGGTCATGTAGTTGCCCGCTGGCGGTCATGAAATCTGCCCGGTGGTGGCCATGGGATCTGCCCGACACGACATCCGTTGCCTGCCGCGTCCGCGGTCGGCGTCCCTTCCTCGAGTGCGATGAGTGGTGCTGAAGCACTGTTCGTCACCCGGGAAGGGACATCTTGAAGTCTGCCGAGGAAATCATGGAAATCTTGGATGCTTACGATCTGACCGGGTCGTTGCGTGACACCGCCGAGTTGGTGGGGTGTTCCCATCACACGGTGAAACGCTATGTGGAGGCCCGCGACAAGCTGGGTGGCCCGCCGTCGGGGACGGCCCGCCGGCCGCAGTTGATCGACGACTACCTGGAGAAGGTCGAGGAGTGGGTCGAGCGGTCGAAGGGGAAGGTCCGCGCCGACAGGGTCCACCAGAAGCTGGAGTGGCTGGGCTACACCGGCTCGGAGCGCACCACCCGCCGAGCGGTCGCGGCCGCGAAGACCGCGTTCCGGGTCGGGAACCGCCGGGTTCATCGGCCGTGGGTGACCGAGCCCGGGATGTGGTTGCAGTACGACTACGGCGACGGGCCGTTGATCGACGGGGTCAAGACGGTCCTGTTCGTCGCCTGGGTCGCGTGGTCGAGATTCCGGGTGGTGCTGCCGCTGCGGGACAAGACCCTGCCCTCGGTGTTCGCCGCCTTGGATGTCACGTTCCGCCGGATCGGGGGCGTCCCGACGTATGTGTTGACCGACAACGAGAAGACCGTCACCAGTGAGCACATCGCCGGGATCCCGGTCCGGAACCAGCAGCTGGTCGCCTTCGCCTCGCATTATGCGGTGACGGTTCACACATGTGTTCCGGCGGACCCGGCGAGCAAGGGCGGCACCGAATCATCGGTGAAGCTCGCGAAGGCCGACCTGGTGCCCACCGACGCCAACCTGCGCGACGCCTACGACACGTTCGCCGACCTCGAAGCCGCCTGCGAGGCGTTCTGCGACTTGGTCAACGCCCGCCCGCATCGGGTCACCCGCCGGGCCCCGGCCGAGATGCTGGCCGAGGAACGCCCACGGTTGCATCCTGTCGCCGCGGCGCCGTTCACGGTCGCGTTCGGGACCACGAGGGTGGTGCCGGACAACACGCCGATGGTGAACTTCGAACACGGCCAGTACTCCGTCCCTCACCGGCTCTGCGGCGAGACGGTCTGGGTCCGCGTCCACGGCCGCGGCGCGGATGAGCAGATCGTGATCTGCCACCTCGACGACGCGGGCCCGGTCGAGGTCGCCCGCCACCGACGCGCCACCCCAGGCACGCCGATGCTTGAGGGGCTGCATTTCCCGCCCGCCCCGGCCGGGGCCCTGGAGCGGTCACCCAGGGCGAAGACGGTCGCTGACACCGAGTTCCTCGCCCTCGGTGAAGGGGCGCGGATCTGGCTGGTCGAGGCCGCTCACGCGGGCACCGGGAAGATGCGGGTCAAGATGGCCGCCGCGGTCCAGCTGGCACGCCTGTTCAACCCCGCCGACGTCGACTGGGCCTTGGGGCATGCCGCCGTCCACGGCCGCTTCGCCGAGGCCGACCTCGCCTCCATCCTCGACCACCACCGCAGCCGACCCCACCCCCAACAGCTGCAGGCCAGCGAGGACCAGTCCCTGACCCAAGGCACCCGCGGCTGGGCCACCTACGGCACCAACCCCGCCCAGGAGATCGCCTCATGACCGCACCGAAGGTCGCCGTCCCCGTCGCGGGAGTCCCGGTCGCCCCGCCGCTACCGGCCGATCTGGAAGGCCTGCTGCGCCGGATGCGGTTGCCCTACATGCGGGCCCAGGCACCTGACATCCTCGCCACCGCCCGAGCGCAACGCTGGGACCCCGCCGAAATCATCAAGGCCCTCCTCATCGAAGAGGTCACCGGAAGGGAACGCTCCGCGCTCGCCACCCGCCGCACCGCCGCCGGGTTCCCCACCGGGAAAACCTTCGACGCCTGGCAGCCGACCGCCTCATCGATCCCGGCCCCCACCCAACAAGCACTCCGGACCCTGGAATGGGTCGGTCGGCGGGAGAACCTCGTCGTCTGCGGCCCCTCCGGCACCGGGAAGACGTTCTTCCTCGAAGCACTCGGCCAACACGCCGTCGAACAAGGACTACGCGTCGCCTGGTTCACCCTCGAAGACCTCGGCCTCCTGCTGCGCCGGCACCGCGCCGACGACACCGTGTCGAAAGCCATCGCCCGGATCCTGCGCGCCGACGTCGTCGTCGTCGATGACATCGGCCTGCTGCCCGTGTCCCACGACGCCGCCGAGGGCCTCTACCGCTTGGTCGACGCCGCCTACGAGAAACGCTCCGTCGCGATCAGCTCCAACCTCCACCCCGCCGGCTTCGACGAACTCATGCCCAAAACGCTGGCCACCGCCACCGTCGACCGGCTCCTCCACCACGCCCACGTCTGCCAAACCAGCGGCGACAGCGTCCGCCTCACCCAAGCACTCGCCGGCCGGGGGGTGACCCCCTTGCACTAACCACGCCCTCGACCGAGGTGGATGGCCAACAACCCCCTGGGGCAGATCCCATGGCCACCACCGGGCACTTCTCGTGACCGCTACCGGGCAGGTTTCATGTCCGCCTCCGGGCAGAAACCAGTGGCCCTTGACAGTGGTGGGGGTGTCAGGATCGGGTGGAGGTGCCCTCAATGTCGCTGTTGCCGTGTTTGCTCCCTGCTGCTGATCGGGTGACGGGGGCGCCGCCGGGCAGCTTCGGTGACCCGTTGCTGGATGCCTATCTGGAGTTCCTGGTGGCTCGGGTGCGCCCGAACTCTGTGCTTGCTGCCTGGTATGACCTGAAGGTCTTCTTCGGCGTCGTGGGGAAGCCGGTGGTTGCGGTGACCCCGGCGGACGTGTTCGGGAGAGGAGAGTTGCTGGCCGATCCGATCCCCGACACCGTCGCCGCCTTACTCGCCGCCGCCGGCGGCACCATCAGTATGGCGACCATCGCACCGGAACTCCCGGGCGCCATGGATGCGATTCAGGTGTTGCTCGCCAACGGCTGCCTTCCGGCCATCGGTCATACCGCCGCCAGCTACAACATCACCAAGGCCGCCATCGAGGTGGGCGCTACAGGGGTCACCCACATCTTCAGCGCGATGTCACCGCTGGGCCACCGCGACCCTGGGCCGATCCTGGCGTTCCTGGACGACTCGCGGACCACGGTCGAGTTGATCTTCGATGGCATCCACGTGAGTCCCGCACTGGCGGCCTACCCGATGCGCCTGCTGCCGAACCGGGTCGTCCTGATCACCGATGCCATGGCGGCCGCCGGGGCCCCGGACGGCGATTACCAGCTGGGCGCTCTGCCGGTCGAGGTCAGCGATCGGGTGGCTCGACTGACCGGACTCGACACCATCGCCGGCAGCACCCTCACCCTCGACAGGGCGGTACGCAACGCCGTCGCCTACGGAATCCCGCTTGCCCAAGCGGTCCGCAGCGCCACCATCCTTCCCGCCGAGTACCCTCAACCTCCACAACGTCGGAAGAGTCGCAGCAGGAGCCAGAGCCGACCTGGTCGCCCTCGACGACGACGCGAACGTCACCAGGGTCATGTACGGCGGAACCTGGCAGTAGCGCCCACCGGCATGGCACCCCCGCCAGATTGACTTCCATCGATTCGACTAGGCTAGAGTTCACATCGACGGTCTTCGATGTGTCTTCGAGAGGAAATCATGGTCAATATCCGAGTTTTCGAGCCAGCGTTGTGCTGCAACACCGGGGTGTGTGGTGAGGACGTGGACCAGGCGTTGGTGAACTTCTCCGCCGACCTGGACTACGTGAAGCAACAGGGCGTCGACATCACCCGGCACAACCTGGCCAACGACCCGACGGCGTTCGTGGAGAGCCCAGCGGTGATGAGCTTCCTTCAGGCGGCCGGATCGGAGGGGCTTCCCCTGGTCCTGGTTGACGACGTGACCGTGCTGACCGGCAGTTACCCCACGCGTGAGATGCTCGCCCGCTACGCGGGCCTTGGCACACCCACTCTTCGTCCGCGTTTCAGCTTGGCCACCGTGGGTGGCGGCTCCTGCTGCGGCGGCGGCGGTTGCTGAGGCTGTGGACATGAAATTCCTCAGCAGTCCCACGCGCTTCCTCTTCTTCACCGGCAAGGGCGGCGTGGGCAAGACCTCGATCGCGTGCGCCTCGGCGGTGCAGCTCGCCGAAGCCGGACGTCGCGTGCTTCTGGTGAGCACCGACCCGGCGTCCAACGTCGGTCAGGTTTTCGGCCAGACGATCGGCAACACCATCACGGCAGTGACGTCGGTCCCCGGCCTGGACGCCCTGGAGATCGACCCCGAACAGGCCGCCGCCGACTACCGTGAGCGAATCATCGGCCCCGTTCGAGCCTTCCTGCCCGCACGTGAGATCGCCGAGATGACCGAACAGCTGTCCGGATCATGCACCACCGAGATCGCATCGTTCAACGAGTTCACCGGACTGCTGGCCGACCCGACGCTGGTCGCCGACTACGACCACGTCCTGTTCGACACCGCCCCCACCGGTCACACCATCCGGCTCCTGAAGCTGCCCGGCGACTGGACCGGCTTCCTCGACACAGGCAAGGGTGACGCCTCCTGCCTGGGCCCCCTGTCCGGACTGGAGAAGCAACGCACCCTCTACGGCGGAGCGGTGACGGCACTGGCCGATCCTTCGGTCACCCGCCTGGTGCTGGTCGCCAGGGCGCAGGCCTCCAGCCTTGCCGAGCTCGCCCGGACCGCCGAGGAACTGAGCGAGACCGGCATCAAGCCCAGCAACGTGGTGATCAACGGGGTGCTCCCCGATACCGCTGGAGCCGACGACAGCCTGGTCGTCGCCATCCGGGAACGGGAGCAGGCCGCCGTCGCCGACATGCCGGCCTCGTTGGCGGGGGTCCCTCGCGATGTCATCGAACTCAAGCCCGACAACATGGTCGGCCTCGCCGCGCTCCGGTCATTGTTCGACGGCTCAACGACGCTTCCGATGGACTCAGTCAGCTACTTGCGTGAGGACATCGCCCCCTCGTTGAACGACATGGTCGACGACCTTGCCGCCCCCGGGCATGGGCTCATCATGTGCATGGGCAAGGGCGGCGTCGGGAAGACCACCATCGCCGCGGCGGTCGCCACCCGCCTCGCCGAGTTGGGCCACGAGGTCCACCTCACCACCACCGATCCTGCCGGGCGCCTGGCACACACCATGGGGGAAGGTGACGCGCTACCCACCCTCACCATGTCGCAGGTCAATCCCGCTCAGGCAGTCCAGGAGTACCGCGATCACGTCATGGCCACCAAGGGCAAAGACCTTGATGAGGCTGGCCGGGCCCTCTTGGCCGAGGACCTGCTGTCCCCCTGCACCGAGGAGGTCGCGGTCTTCAAGCAGTTCTCCCGACTGGTCAACCAAGCGCGTCGCACGTTCGTCGTGATGGACACCGCGCCCACCGGCCACACCCTGCTGCTCATGGACGCCGCCGGCTCCTATCACCGCGAGATCGCCCGCAACATGCCCGAAGGCGCCCACTACGCCACCCCCATGATGCGACTCCAGGACCCCGACTACACCAGGATCCTGCTCGTCACGCTGCCGGAGACCACGCCCGTCCTCGAGGCGGGCATCCTCGAGGACGACCTGAAGCGGGCCGGCATCCAGCCCTGGGCCTGGGTGATCAACCAGTCGCTTGCCGCCGCCACCACCACATCACCCCTGCTCCGTCACCGGGCAATCCAGGAACAAGGACCTGTCGACTCCGTACGGGCCCGCGCCAAGCGGCTCGCCATCGTCCCCCTGCTGCACGAGGAACCCATCGGACCCAAGCGGCTCGCCCGCCTGGCCTCCTAGGAAACCACGGCGCACGGCCCAGTCTTCGACCGCATCACACCGACCCACCACGAGGAGCCCTGACCACATGCTGAATCCAACCCTCCAGGCGCCGGCTGACGCCGAAGCCGAGGTGCACGCCGCCGCTAGAGCGTTCGGTGCGGCGCTGAAGTCCAGCAACGAGTTCACCGCCCTGCTGGCCGCCGACGAGGCCGTCTCCACCGACGCCGAGGCGAACGCCGCAATTGCCGCGTTCGAACAACTCCAGCAGGAGTTTCGGGCGGAGATCACGGTGGGAGTCCTGACCGACGCCCACCGCGCGGACCTGGAGCGCAGCCAGGAAGCGATGCTCAGCGTCCCGACGGTTGCCGCCTACGCGGCGGCCATGTCAGCGTTCCAGGATGTGTGTCGCGACACGGCATCCGTCGTGACCGCTGAGGTCGGCATCGACTTTGCCGCCAACAGCCGCTCCGGCGGCTGCTGCGGCTGACAGGAGAAGGCAATCATGCTGACCCCCGATCTCCACGACGCTGCCCTGACGTTCGGCCGCGCACTCCGCCAAGCCCCCGCCGTAGCCGCCTACCGGGCCGCAACCGACGCCTTGGCCGACGACCTTGAGGCGCAACAGACCATGATGGCCCTCCGTGGCCCGCAGGCCAGTCTCGTACGGACGCAACAGGCCGGACTGCCACCGAGCCAGGAACAGGTCAACCAGCTGCGCCGCAGCCAGGAGAAGGTCCGGGCCAACGAGGTCATCATGAACCACCTGCGGGCCACCAACGCCGTCAAGGCCTACCTGCCCACGGTGGCTCGTGAGGTGAGTGGTGCACTCGGCGCGGACTACCCGAGCCTGATCGCACCAGCCTCCGGCTGCTGAACTCGCCAACCGCTGCCCTCGTGGTTCACGAACGGCCATGTCGTCGAGGGCGAGGAGCGGCGCCGCAAGGGTGTCCACGCCAACGCGGCGATGTGGACGGACCCGACCCTGAAGAACACCTGCCTGATCGGCCCTGTGGGGGGAAGCGTCAGCTTCTACGACACCAGCGTGACACTGAAGCCGGCCTAGAAGGCTGTCCCAGGGCTGCGGGCATTCTTTGGTCGGTTGCGAATGGGGGTATGGTTCGTATCGATAGCCGTCGATGTGCAAGGGGAGGACCTGATGGATCTCGCGGCCGCTGACACGTCGGTGAAGCCTTCCCCCATTGAGCGGGCTAGGCCTACCGTCCTCTTCGTGTGCGTCCACAACGCCGGCAAATCGCAGATCGCCGCCGCAATCATGCGGCAGGGCGCAGGTGAGCGCGTCAACGTCAGATCAGCAGGAACTGCACCGGACGCGCAGGTGCACGACCTGTCCGCGTCTGCGGTCGCGGAACTCGGCGCGGACATGTCCGACCAGGTTCCGACCCGGCTCGAACCAGAGATGCTGACCGACGCAGACCGCATCATCGTGCTTGGAAGCGAGGCCCGTGTGGAGGCCGTCGAGGGCATGCGCGCAACGATCGACACCTGGGTCATCCCGGACCCCGCAGATCAGGGTATCGAGGGGCTAGATCGCGTCCGGCTGATGCGAGACGACATCGCGGAGCGGGTCCACGACCTCCTTGATGAGATGGGCATGACCGGAGGGAACCCGCTCCAGGGCCAGGTGGCGAACTCCTCCAGCCGCAACGAACCAGCACGCAGTACGAGAAAGCTCTCGACATGATCCGTACCCTGCCCCTCCTCGAGTGCGCTCCCGCCAGCAATGACGCACTCATGTCGGCTACCGACGCGGAGCGGCTGGCCGCCGTGCTCAAAGTGCTCGCAGATCCAGTCAGGCTCAGGTTGCTCCGATTGGTTGCAGACTCCCCAGACACCACGGCCTGCGCCTGCCACCTGCCCGACGCACTCGGCATCTCTCAGCCAACCCTGTCCCACCACCTCAAGAAGCTGGTCGAATCCGGACTTCTCGAACGAGACCAGCGTGGCCGCTGGGTGCACTACCAACTCCGCGCAGGAGCGCTCGGGCCTATAGCGGAGTTCGTGTCGAGCTGCGAGCAATGAGCAAGCCCGCCGTCTCCAGTCACCTTCTTGGCCCGAATGGGAGCCGACGGGTGGCTTGATCGATCAGGAAGGGCTGATCAGCGGCAGGGAAGCTGACGCAAACCATCGGCCCGGCAATTTCGGGAGGCGTCCCTCCTGATGGGCGAGGACTCGGCGGCGGCTCGGGCCGGCCAGCCGGTCGGGTCCGGATACTGCCGACCTGTTCGCATGCTCGGGCACGGGGAGTTAGATGTTTCATGAGCCCCACGGCTGCTGATCCTCTGCGCGGACTCCCCGCGCGGCCTCATCCTGTCCGTCGCGAGCGTGTTCATGGCATCCGCACATCTGATGACTGTCGCCCCCGCAGCGACGCGAGAGCCCCCGCCTGCGGCAGCCAGGGTTCATGCCTCGGCAGCCGGGGCAGGATCACTGGTCCTGCTTCTCCTGAAGCAGGCTGAGCCTCTCGAGATACCCCTCGCGCGGGATGTAGCCATCGGCGAGACTGTCAGCCAGTGAGTATTTGACCGTGTGAGCGCCGTTGGTTATCGCGCTTGAGCGCCACTGGATATTGGGGTCGAGCGCCGGGGGTAGTGCCGGTGAGCGCCACCGGGGGTCGTGGTGGCGCTCACCGGCTCTGGGTTATGCGGTGGCGGTGTGTTCGCGCATGTTGGTGCCGCCGGTTTCGATCCAGATGGTGTTGTGGACGATGCGGTCCATGATCGCATCGGCGTGGACTCCGGAGCCGAGGCGCTGGTGCCAGTCTTTCTTCGCGTACTGGGTGCAGAACACGGTGGAGACTGCGTCGTAGCGGCGTTCAAGCAGTTCCAGGAGCATGCTGCGGGTGCTGTCGTCGGGCGGGTCGAGGAGCCATTCGTCGATCACGAGCAGCGTGAACGCGGCGTATTTGCGGAGGAACTTCTCCTTCCCGGCGGGCCGGTCCCTGGCCGCAGCCCAGGCCTCTTCGAGGTCGGGCATGCGTATGTAGTGCGCCCGATACCGGTGCTGGCAGGCCTGTTTCGCCAGCGCGGAGCCGAGGTAGGACTTCCCGGATCCGGTGAAGCCTTGGAACACGACGTTCTGCTGTCTGGTGATGAAGGTGCAGGTGCCCAGTTGGGCAATCACCCCGCGGTCGAGGCCACGCTGTTCGACCAGGTCGAGGCGGCGGAAGTCCGCGTTCGGGTAACGCAGCCCCGCCCGGCGGATCAGGCCTTCGACCTTGCCGTGGGTGAACGTGGCGTGGGCGTCGTCGACGGCCAGCTTGATGCGTTCTTCGAACACCATCCCGAGGGTGAGGGTGTCGTCCTGGGTTTCCAGGGCGTCGACCAGGCAGGTGGCGCCGATCTCGCGGAGCTTGCGTTTGGTCTCGGTATCGATCCGGGTCATCGTGCGCCTCCGTAGTAGTCGGCCCCACGCACGTACCCGACCGGCCCACCGCCGCCGTTCTCCGGTTCGATCCCCGGCCCTCGGCTGCGGGTGTGGTCCTGGTTGGTTTCCAGGATCGGCCTCAGATGGGCGTAGCGGGGCGAGCGGACCCTGGACGCCAAGGCGATCTGGCAGGCTGCTTCGAGGCGTTCAGTCGAGTAGCGGCGAGTGAGCCGCAGGACCGCCAGCGCGGCATCGAGGCCCTGCTCATCGACCGGGACGGACTCGAAGATCCGGTTGACCACGGTCAGCGTGTTCTCCCCGACCCGGCCCGCCCACTGGCGGACCCTGGCCGCGTCCCATTGCCGGTAGCGCGGCCCCTCGGGCAGATCGGCGTCGTGGGTGCGGTACTGGTTGAACACGCCTGGTGGTGCGAGCAGGTGGCTGGTCAGCCGCGTGTGACCGGTGAACACCTCGAGCATCGTGTCGGTGACCCGCAGATCGACACTGCGACCAATATGCGAATACGGCACGGAGTAGAAGTTCTTCTCCCACACGACATGCCCATTCTTCTGGACTCGTCGCCCGTAGACCCAGCGGCTGATCTCGAACGCGACCGCGGGCAGCGGCCGCAGCAGCGGCTTCTCCTCCGCTTCGAACACACTCAGCCGGGAGCCTTGGCGTTTCTGGAAGGGTTCACGGTTGTAGGCCTCCACCCGCTGGTAGATCGCGGCGCGCAGCTCGGGCAGCGTGGCGAAGCGGCGGTCCCGGAGCCCGGCGATCACCCACGTCGCGACATGCGCGACGGTGTTTTCGACGCTGGCCTTGTCCTTGGGTTTCCGGACCCTGCCGGGTAGCACCGCAGCCGAGTAGTGCGCAGCCAACTCCCGGTAGGCGTCGTTGAGGACCACCTCACCCTCGGCGGGGTGTTTGATCACGCCGGTCTTCAGGTTGTCTGGAACGATCCGCGGGACGGAGCCGCCGAACCAGTCGAACATCGCCACATGCGCCCGCAGCCACGTGTCCTGCCGCATATCCAGGGCCGGCTCGACGAACGCGTAGCGGGAGAACGGCAACGTGGCCACGAACAAGTAGACGCGCTGCTGCTGCCCGGTCACCGGATCGGTCAGCTGCATCGTCGGCCCGGACCAGTCGACCTCGATGCTCTGCCCGGCCTTGTGACCGATCCGCGACGCGGCCCCGCTGACCAGGACATGCTGCTGATAGTTCTTGCAGAACCGGTCATAGCCCATCGCCGTCGACCCCTCGACGCGGCATCGGTCGACGTACTCGCCATGGAGCAGCTTCAACGTCACCCCGACCCGGGCGAGCTCGCGATGCACCGACGGCCAGTCCGGCTGCGCATGGACGCTCTCATGCTCCCCGCGGCCCGGGAACAGACGGGCATACACCTGCGCCTCGTCCAGGTCGGCGACGTCGTCCCAGCCGACGTCCTCCCGCTCGGCGGCCTCGATGACCGCGGTCACGCTATGGCGTGACATGCCCTGCGCGGCGATCTGCCTGCCCGAGAACCCCTCCTCGCGGAGCCGAAGCACCAGCTTCGCTTTGATCTTGCGTACCATCCCAATCACTCCTTCTGCCGCGTGATAGGCCACACGGCAGGAGGAGCCTACGAACCCCGCACCCGGCGCTCACCGACACGAACCGGTGGCGCTCAACCCCACGAACCCGCACGGCGACGGATGGCGCTCAACCGCAATACCGCTGGCGCTCAGAAGACCGAATACTCAGCCAGCACCGATTCGGTCGGTTGTTGGCGCTTGAGCGTCCCCGTGCCTGGGCCCGACAGAGGAACGGGCGACACGGCCCCGACTCCTGAGGACGAACAGGAAGACGGTGATGGCCATCAGGATGCGCGGGTCAGACCCTCGCAGTTGTCGGGGGGCTCTCAGGATGCGTGGGCCCTGACGAGGGCATCTCCGACGGGGATGGGCCGGAACAAGCGATCGAGGTCTTCAACACGCACCCTGATCAGCCGCACTCCAAACCGGGCTGCTGGCAGACGGCCAGCGGAGATACGACGACGTAGAGTGTCAACACTTACTCCGTAGTAGAGAGCAGCCTGTTGAAGGGATAGCCACTCGGCGCTGGGATACTTGCTGGCTTCGGGATGCGTAGCGACGGCCATTACGACAACTCCTTTGATGGCAGGGCGCGAGATTCGGTGGTGCCCCCCCTCGCTGTGTTCTCTTGCTAGTAAGAACCCGGCCCGGAGCTGGACACAGCGTGAGCAACGGCGCCCTACTCCGGGCCTTGGTGCCCACTCGGTGCCCAAGCAGGCCACCGAGGCGCGAGGCGGAGGACCATCACCAGGCACCAACCGGACATGTGTCGACAGCCGACCCCGCCTCCCGTGGGAGCTGCCTGACCGGAGACGTCCGTCCACGCAAGCACCATCCTGACCACCGACCTGTCAACGATGCCCGGCGCGCCCAGGCATGTAGCGCTGTGCGGCCGCGGGGTCCTGGCGCCTGAATGCGGGACTCCCCTGTCCATCGCACCCAGGAAAATGATACGAGTGCCCCCACGAAGCGCACGCACTCCCGAAAAACTCGGGGCACATTCGGGGCACGAATCGCGTCTGGCACCCCGCTGTGCCCCAGAAATGGCGATTCCCGCCCTAGTCAGAGCGGGAATCGTGGTGGCGGAGGATACGAGATTCGAACTCGTGAGGGCGTTAACCCAACCCGCTTTCCAAGCGAGCGCCATAGGCCTCTAGGCGAATCCTCCAAGGCGAGACCTTACCGGAGCGGGTCCTGACCTCTCAAGTCGGGGGAGGACCCGTGCCTGCACCGTCCCCCGCGGTTGTGCCGCGGAGGCTCAGAGCACCATCGCCGCGACCCAGCCTGCCGCCAGCAGCGGCAGATTGAAGTGCAGGAACGTGGGGATGACGGTGTCGCGGATGTGGTCGTGCTGGCCGTCCGCGTTCAGACCGGCGGTGGGGCCGAGCGTGGAATCGGAGGCGGGTGAGCCCGCGTCGCCGAGGGCTCCGGCCGTGCCGATGATCGCCACGGTGGCCACGGGCGAGAATCCCAACGAGATGCAGAGCGGCACGTAGATGGCCGTGATGATCGGAAGCGTCGAGAACGAGCTGCCGATGCCCATCGTGACCAGCAGACCCACCAGCAGCATCGCGAACGCGGCCATGCCCCGGTTGTCGCCGAACAATGCGGCAGAGCCCTCCACGAGGGGCGCGATCTGCTCAGTGGCGCGCATCACCGACGCGAAGCCCTGCGCGGCGATCATGATCAGCCCGATCAATGCCATCATCCGCATGCCGCCGGTGAAGACCTCGTCGGCGTCCTGCCACTTCACGGCACCCGTGATGATGAACAGGCACAGCCCGAGCAGAGCGCCCACCAGGAGCGGATCGGCAGCGGATCCCGCGAAGGTCAGCCAGACCTGCACGCCGAAGGAGGCGACGATGGCGGCCAGTGCAATGGCGATGCGGTAGCCCTTGATCTCTGACGGTGCGTCGTGGTCCACCACCGCGTCCCGGTCGTACTCGCGGGGCCGCCGGTAGGTGACGAACACCGCGACGACAAGGCCGATCACCATGCCCAGCGCCGGGATTCCCATGGCGGACATCACGTTGACGCCGCTGACGTCGAGACCGGAGGCGATGATGTTGCCGTAGAGGATGTCGCTGAGGAAGATCTTGCCGAATCCGATGGGCAGGAACATGTAGGTGGTGACAAGGCCGAACGTGAGCACGCTGGCCACGGCCCGCCTGTCGAGGCGCAGCCGGTTCATGATGATGAGCAGCGGCGGGATCAGCAGTGGGATGAACGCGATGTGCACCGGGATGAGGTTCTGGCTCATGATCGCCATCGCCAGGATCCCGGTCAGCAGGCCGGCGGTGGTCCACCGGGTGACCTTCTGCGACCTGCTGAGGTCGTCCGCGTCGAGCTTGCGGATCAGCCAGCTCGCCAGCAGTTGGGGCAGGCCGGAGTGCGCCACAGCCATGGCGAACGCGCCGAGGAGCGCGTAGCTCAGGGCGATCTTCGCGCCTCCGGCCAGTCCCTCCTGGAACGCCACCATCGTGCCCTCGAGGCCGAGGCCCGCCAGCAGGCCGCCGACGAGGGCGCCGAGGAAGAGCGCCAGCACGACGTGCACACGCAGGACGGACAGCACGAGCATCACGACAACAGACAGCACGACGGCGTTCATGGCGGACCCCTGGGAGAGAAGGACTGGAGCGCGCGCAGACTATCGGACGCCTGCGCGGAGGGCGACGGCGGTGCCAGTCAGAGCGCCGAGCGCAAGACGGCCCGAAGATCGGGGTCCACGACGACGCGGCCCACGGGCCTGCCATGGCCGAGCACCGGTTCCGGGTCCAGAGCCCTCAGCGCCGGCGTGTCGTGGCCCAGCGCGGCCAGCACGGCCACCACCGGCGCGACCGTGCCCCGGTGGTGGCCGTCGCCCACCTTCACCGCGACCCCCGTGCCGTCGGCCAGCCCGATCGCGTAGCAGCCCTCGGCGCCCACCTTGCACACCAGCCCCGGTATCTCGCGGTGCAGGACCACCTCGTCGCGCCGTGTGCCCGACGCGTACTCGGGGTGCGCGCGGAAGGCGTCGCCCACCCGTCGTTCCGGCCCCGTGGGTGCCCCGGCCAGGCGGCCGAATGCCCGTGCCAGGCCGGCCAGGCTGACGGCGAACGCGGGGGCGCCGCACCCGTCGACCACCGGCTCGCCCACGGCCTCGCCGGCCAGCTCGGCGATGACCTCGCGCGAGAGGATCTGGAGCGGATGGGTGATGTCGAGGTAGGAGTCGGTCGGCCAGCCCGCCCGCGCGCAGGTCCGCAGCATGCCGGCGTGCTTGCCGGAGCAGTTGTGCGCCAGCGGCTCCCGTCCGTGCCCGTCCGCCAGCCAGGCGGCCTGGGCCCCGGCGTCGAGCGGCAGCCCCGGCGTGGTCTGGAGGTCTGCGGGGGACAGGCCCGCCCCTTCGAGGATGCTGCGCACGCCGTCGAGGTGGAACGTCTCCCCGGAGTGCGAGGCGCCGACCAGGGCCAGTTCCGCGCCGTCGACGTCGAGCCCGTGGCGCAGCATGGCGACCGCCTGCAGCGGCTTGAGCGACGAGCGCGGAAGGATCTGGGAGGAGGTGTCGCCCGCGGCGAAGCGGACGGTTCCGTCCGGCGCCGTCACCACCACCGCGCCGTGATGCAGGCACTCGAGATGCCCACCCCGCCACACCTGCGCGATCACCGGATCCACCCTGCTCACCATGACGCGAGCCTAGGCCAGGAACGTCGACAGGGCCCCGCCGATGCATGGGGTAGAGTTGGCCCCGGTTCCTCGCGCGGCGGTACCTCGCCCAACTCCCCCAGGGTCGGAAGGCAGCAAGGGTAAGTGAGCTCTTCCGGGTGCGCGAGGGGCCCTTTTCTTTGCCCCTGGAAATGTCGTGCCTCTGGAATAGGGTGGGTCGCGTGGACGACGAGTACGACGAGGACGAGTACGCCCTGATCAGCGATCAGGCGCTCGGAGCGGCTGACCAGCCCGGGTTCGAGCCCATGGAGGGGCCGGGCCTCTTCGATGAGATTCCGGACCCGGTGGAGGATGCCCCGGCCCTGCACGTGCCGCCGTCGAAGCTGGACCACACCCCCCGTCGCGAGTCCCCGGCGGCGCCCCTGGCCCTGTATCGCCGCTACCGCCCGGACACGTTCTCCGAACTCATCGGCCAGGACCACGTCACCGTGCCGCTGCAGCGGGCGCTGGAGAACAACAAGGTCAACCACGCTTACCTCTTCTCCGGCCCGCGGGGCTGCGGGAAGACCACCTCGGCGCGCATCCTGGCGCGCTGCCTCAACTGCGAGAAGGGGCCCACCTCCACCCCCTGCGGACAGTGCGAGTCGTGCCAGGACCTGGCGCGGGGCGGCCCCGGGTCCATCGACGTGATCGAGATCGACGCAGCCTCCCACGGAGGTGTCGACGACGCCCGGGACCTCCGTGAGCGCGCGTACTTCGCCCCGGTGGCGAGCCGCTACAAGATCTACATCATCGACGAGGCGCACATGGTGACGCCGCAGGGGTTCAACGCGCTGCTCAAGCTGGTGGAGGAACCGCCACCGCACACGAAGTTCATCTTCGCCACCACGGAGCCGGAGAAGGTCATCGGCACCATCCGGTCCCGCACGCACCACTACCCGTTCCGCCTCGTGCCGCCCCGCGTGCTGGGTGACTACCTGGCCGAGATCTGTCAGACCGAGGGCGTCATGGTGGACCAGACCGCCCTCCCGCTGGTGGTCCGCGCCGGGGGTGGTTCGGTCCGGGACTCGCTCTCGGTGCTGGATCAGCTGCTCGGCGGCTCGGGGGAGGAGGGCGTCAGCTACATGCAGGCCGCTGCCCTGCTGGGCTACACGCCCGACGCGCTGCTCGACGAGATCATGGACGCGTTCGCCGCGGGCGACGCGGCAGGGGTGTTCCGCACCGTGGACAAGGTGATCGACGTGGGTCAGGACCCCCGCCGGTTCGCCGAGGACCTGTTGCGTCGCCTCCGGGACCTCGTCATCCTGTCGGCCGTTCCCGACGCGGCCACCAACGGGCTGCTGGACGTGGCGGCGGATCAGGCACAGCGCCTCCAGACGCAGGTGGCGGGCCTGGGCGCCGGTGAACTCACCCGCGCCGCGGAGGTGATCGCGACGGGGCTCACGGACATGCGGGGCACCACCGCGCCGCGCCTGCACCTGGAGCTGATGTGCGCACGGGTGCTGCTGCCCGGCGCGGACGCCGGTGAGCGTGGACTGCCGGCCAGGATGGATCGGCTGGAACGCCGCGTGGGGATGATGGGCGCCGCGGAGCCGTCGACGCCGGCCACCGAGCCCCCGGCGTCGACGCCTGTGACGCAGCGCGCCCCCGCAGCGCCCGAGTCGCCCGCCGCCGCACCGCACCGCGCCCCCGCGCCGCCGGAGCGCCCCGCAGCACAGGAGCCCGAGCAGCGGCGGCCGCCCGCCGAGCCGCCCCGCCAGCGTCCCGCCGGCGCCCCCCCGGAGCACTCGGTGGCGCCGCCAGCGCCCGCGCCGGCGAAGGCCGCGCCACCGTCGGAGGCAGCGAAGGCCCGCCAGGCGAAGCTGACCGCCGCCGAACTTCGGCGGGTGTGGCCCAACGTGCTGGAAGAGGTCAAGCAGCGCCGCCGCTTCACCTTCATGCTGCTCAGCCAGCACGCCCAGATCCTGGACGTGGCCGACGGCGTGCTGCACCTCGGCTTCGCCCAGACCGGACCGAAGGACAATTTCGGCAGCGGCGGCAGCGCGGACGTGTTGGCGGACGCGCTGATCCAGGTCATCGGGGTGGAGCTGCGCATCCAGTCGGTCCTGTCCTCGGGCGAGCCCGGCCCCGCCGCTCAGCCCGCGCAGCGGCCCACGGGCGCCCCCGTCGCGCCGCCACCAGCCCCGGAGCCCGCCCCCGTCCCGCAACCCGAGCCGGCTCCGGACGTGGAGGTTTCCCACGATGACGAGGTCCTGGACACCGAGCACAACGCCGAGGAACTGCTGAGCAGCGCGTTCGGGGCGGAGATCATCGCAGTGCGGGACCTCAACGAGTCCTGACGCACGCATAAGCTGGCCCTCAACCCATCCAGGAGTGAACCCACATGTTCGGTGACTTTGACATCAACGCGCTGATGCAGCAGGCGCAGCAGCTGCAGGACGACCTGGCGCGCGCCCAGGCGGAGCTGGCGGAGAAGACCTTCACGGGGTCGGCCGGCGGAGGTCTGGTGTCCGTGACGCTCACCGGCGGCGGGGATCTGGAGCAGGTCGACATCAAGGCCCAGGCCTGGGATCCGGAGGACACCGAAACCCTGTCCGCCCTGATCATCGCGGCCTTCCGCTCGGCGAAGTCGGCTGCAGACGCCGCCACGGCGGCAGCCATGCCGGACATGCCCTCGCTGCCGCCCATGCCCGGCCTCGGGGGCTGACCACTTCCGTGTACGAAGGGCCAATTCAGGACCTCATCGACGAGCTGAGCAGGCTGCCCGGCATCGGTCCGCGCGGCGCGCAACGCATCGCCTTCCACCTGCTCGACGCCCCCGCCGAGGACGTCTACGCACTGTCGGACACGCTTCGCAGGGTGAAGGAGACCTCGCGGTTCTGCGAGGTGTGCTTCAACATCTCGCAGGAGGAACGGTGCCGCGTGTGCAGGGACCCCCGTCGGGACCGCACGCAGCTGTGTGTCGTCGAGGAGTCCAAGGACGTCGTCGCCGTGGAACGCACCAACGAGTTCCGTGGGCTCTACCACGTGCTGGGTGGGTCTATCTCGCCCATCGACGGTCGCGGCCCAGCGGACCTGCACACGCGCGAGCTGTTCCAGCGCCTCGCCGATGGCGAGGTCACGGAAGTGATCCTGGCCACGGATCCCGACACCCAGGGCGAGGCCACCGCGGCCTACCTCAGCCGCATGCTGCGCGACTTCGGGGTGCGCGTCACGCGCCCCGCCAGCGGACTGCCCGTGGGCGGAGACCTGGAGTACGCGGACCAGGTCACCCTCGGGCGCGCTTTTGAGGGTCGTCGATCCATGTTCGACGCAGAGACGGACCGGGCGCGCGCCGTGGCGCTGCCGCCGCTGACCAGGTCGTGACGTTCCGGATCATCCAGGGGTGAGCTGCCCGAAGGCGGCCGCTCCGAGGATGATCGCCAAGGCCCGGCGGACCTCGTCGGCGTCGTGGCCGCCGTAGCTGACCAGGAGACCCGTGAGGCCCGGGTTGTCGGCCCAACCGTCGGCCAGGTCCGCCACCAGGAGCCCGCCGCGTCGGCAGTTCTCCCGGATCCGCACCGCGTCGTCACGCCGCATCTCGAGGATGAGGAGGTGGCCGGTGTCGGTGACCCTCACCATGTGGGGGAGTGCCGTGAGCGCCGCCAGCCGCGCGGCCACCTCCCCCTGCGCCGCCACAGCGCCGCGGCGGGCGCGCGCCAGGCGTCGCCTCAAACCCCCCGCCTGGAGATAGCGCGCCAGCGCCCGCTGCACGATGGGAGCCACGCCTCCGCCCAGCGCAGCCTGGGCGTCGAGGAGGTCGTCGTGCCACGACGGCGGCGCCACGAGGTAGCCCGTGGCCACGTCGCGGCCCAGGACCGCGGCGAACGTGCCGAGATGCGCGACGATGCCGGGCGCCAGGCTCCACAGCGGGGGTAGTGGCGGGCCCAGGTGGCGGTACTCGGAGTCGTAGTCGTCCTCGACGAGCAGCACCCCGGTGCGCGAAGCCCAGCCGATGAGCGATTGCCGGCCGGCGGCGTGCAGGGCGGTGCCGGCCGGGAACTGATGATTGGGTGTGACGAGCACCAGGTCCAGCGGCAGGGACCGGGTGAGTGCATCGGTGTCCACCCCGTCGGGCCCCACAGGAACAGGCACCACCTCTACCCCCAGCACCTCCAGCACGCGGCGGAGGCCGGGGAAGCCGGGGCTCTCGACGGCGACCCGCGGCCGCGCCCCGGTGCGCCGCGCCACCACGCCCAGCAGTAGCGCCAGCCCGGAGCGCGCGCCAGCGGTGACGATCACCGCGTCCGGGTCCACGGCCATGGCGCGCATGAGACGCAGATGCTGGGCGATGGCCTCAGTCAGGAGGGGCCCTCCCGGTCCGACGGCGGCGCGGAGGGATGACCGCCACACCGCGTCGTCCAGCGGATGGGCCGTCTCGTGGCCCGAGCTGAAGTCCAGCTGCAGCCGTGGCCGCCGATGCGGGGGGCGGCGGCTCTGCGGCGCCGCCTGGCGCGCGTGTGTCGAGAGGTTGGGGGCCACCCGCATCCCCGAGCGGTCCCGGGCCACGAGATATCCCTCGGCGACCAGTTGATCGTAGGCGGCGCTGACGGTTCCCCTGGACACGGAGAGGATCTCGGCGGCCGACCGGCTGGAGGCCAGGACGTCGCCGCCTGCCAGGGCGCCTGAGGCGATCAGGCTGCGGATTCCGGCTGCGATCTGGGCCGGCAGCGGAGCCGATCCCGGCGCCCGGTCGAGCGCCAGGGTGGTCAGTGCCTCGGACTCCATGGCGCACAGCATACGCTCTGGTACATCAGAATGGGTGGCATCTGGCTCTTGTCTGGTCCAGTCTGAGCGGACATCATCGTCACCATGACCGCACCTGATACCACTGCGCCCACGCGCGCCCTCGTCAACACCGGACTCGCCGAGATGCTCAAGGGCGGCGTGATCATGGACGTCGTCACGCCCGAGCAGGCGCGCATCGCCGAGGATGCGGGCGCGGTGGCCGTGATGGCGCTGGAACGGGTACCTGCCGACATCCGGGCACAGGGCGGCGTCGCCCGGATGAGCGACCCGGACCTCATCTCCCGCATCATCGAGACCGTGTCCATCCCCGTGATGGCGAAGGCCCGCATCGGCCACTTCGTCGAGGCGCAGGTGTTGCAGGCGTTGGGTGTGGACTACGTCGACGAGTCCGAGGTGCTGTCGCCCGCGGATTTCGTCAACCACATCGACAAGACGCAGTTCGAGGTGCCGTTCGTGTGCGGCGCCACGAACCTCGGGGAGGCGCTTCGCCGGATCACGGAGGGCGCCTCGATGATCCGCAGCAAGGGGGAGGCTGGCACCGGTGACGTGTCCGAGGCCATGAAGCACCTGCGCACCATCAAGGGCGAGATCCGGGCCCTCGCGGCGAAGTGCGACGATGAGCTGTTCGTCGCGGCCAAGGAGCTCGCGGCCCCCTACGAGCTGGTGCGCCGCGTCGCACGCGACGGTGCGCTCCCCGTCGTGCTGTTCGTGGCCGGCGGCATCGCCACGCCCGCCGACGCCGCGATGATGATGCAGCTTGGCGCCGACGGCGTGTTCGTGGGTTCCGGCATCTTCAAGTCCGGCAACCCCGAGCGCCGGGCGAAGGCGATCGTCGAGGCGACGGCGCACTTCGAGGACCCGATGGCGATCGCGGAGGCGTCGCGCGGGCTGGGCGAGGCCATGGTGGGCATCAATGTGGCCGATGTGCCGGCCCCGCACCGGCTGGCCGAGCGCGGCTGGTGACCGTCGGAATCCTCGCCCTGCAGGGAGCGGTTCGGGAGCACGCGGCCGTGCTGGAGTCGCTCGGGCGGTCGGTGAGGCCGGTCCGCAAGCCCGACGATCTCGTCGGGCTCGAGGCGCTGGTGCTCCCGGGCGGCGAGTCGACGGCGATCGCGCGGCTGGCCAGTCCCAGCGGGCTGCTCACCGCCATCCGCGGCTTCGTCGACCGGGGGCTTCCGGTCTTCGGGACCTGCGCCGGCCTGATCCTGCTGGCCGACGACGTCGCCGACCCGGCTGCCTTGGCCGGCTACGCCACCATCGGGGGCCTGAACGTCACCGTTCGCCGCAACGCGTTCGGTGCGCAACTGGCCTCGGGTGAGGCGGAGGTCAGCCTGGTCGGCCCGGCTGCCCGCCCCAGCGACCCGCGGGAGGGCGCCGCCCCGTCGTCGGGGACCATGCAGGGGGTGTTCATCCGCGCGCCGCGGATCGAACGGGTGGGCGCTGGTGTGGAGGTCATCGCGGTGCGCGGCGACGAGCCGGTCGCGGTGCGGCAGGGCAGCGTCGTGGCCTGCACCTTCCACCCCGAGCTCGTTCCCGACCCCACTCTGCATCGCCTGTGGCTGGGTGGGGTTTGAGCCGATGGATGGGTTCGCGCTGAGTTGAACGATCGAATTGGCCGTTTCGCGCATTGAGCCCATCCATCGGCTCAATTCCACCACCCGGTAGGGGGCGTGTGAGTCACCGAGTGTTCATCGAACGGTCACCTGACGTTGGGGGCTGTGGGGTGGGGGGTCGCGTTGGATGGTCAGGACCCACCGACCACCAAGAGGAGACCCTCCATGAAGCGCCTGCTTCCCATGCTCGGCCACACCCGCGGTAACCGATCAGCCGTCACCTGCGAACTCAAGTGCGGCAGCGCCTGCGCGCATCCCGCCCCCAATACCTCCGGCAACGAGTCCTTCCGCGACATCGTCAGCGGCGTGTTCTCCCGCCGCGCCGCGCTCGGCGCCGGTGCCGGGGTGACCGGCGCGATCGTCGTCGGCGGAGCGATGGCCCGGCCGGCCGCGGCAGACTTCGGCAACCCGCCCAAGGGCGGCGGCAAGCTCCCCTTCACCGCGATCGGGCCGACGGCCCGCACGGTCGACACCGTGACCGTGCCCGAGGGCTACCGCTGGGATCCGATCATCCGCTGGGGCGACCCGCTGTTCGCCGACTCGCCGGAGTTCGACATCACGAAGCAGACCGGGGCGTCGCAGGCCAAGCAGTTCGGCTACAACTGCGACTACCTCAACATCATCTCCGACGGCCGCAACGACCGGTCCGGCTACCTGGTGACCAGCCACGAGTACACCAACGAGAACATCATGTTCCCGCCCGGGACCGATGAGCGGGACATCGTCGACGCGGCACTCGCGGCCCACGGCCTGTCCGTGGTGGAACTGACCCGCGCCAAGCAGGGCGACGTGTGGACCTACGTCAGGGGCGGGCGCCGCAACCGCCGCATCACCGCCTTCACCGAGTTCACGGTCAGCGGCCCGGCGGCCGGCGCGGACCTGATGAAGACCGACGCCGACCCCACCGGCACGAAGGTGATCGGCACCCTCAACAACTGCGCCGGCGGCACCACCCCCTGGGGCACCGTGCTCTCCGGCGAGGAGAACTTCAACCAGTACTTCGTCGGCACCGGGTCGCCCGAGGACGGGCGCTACGGCATCGGCAGTGGGCAGACGAACCGGCAGTGGGAGCGTTACTACGACCGGTTCAACCTCAACACCCCTGGCTACGCGAACGAGGCCAACCGATTCGGCTGGATCGTCGAGGTGGACCCGGAGGATCCGACGTCGACGCCGGTCAAGCACACCGCCCTCGGACGCTTCAAGCACGAGGCCGGCACCGTCGCGATCTCCAAGTCCGGCCACGCCGTGGTCTACATGGGCGACGACGAGCGCAACGACTACGTCTACAAGTTCGTCTCCTCGGCCAAGTACCGCGAGGGCGACAAGGCGCACAACCTGACGCTCCTGCAGGACGGCACGCTCTACGTGGCCAAGTACTCCGGCAACTCGCCTCAGGCGCAGATCACCGGGGATGGCACCCTCCCCGCCGACGGCGCCTTCGACGGCACGGGGGAGTGGATTCCCCTCGTGCGGGGCACCACGTCCCTCGTGGACGGCATGACCGTCGAGGAGGTGCTCGTCTACACGCGCCTCGCCGCGGATCGCGTGGGTGCCACCCCGATGGACCGCCCCGAGGACATGGAGCCCAACCCGCTCACCGGCAAGGTGTACCTCGCGTTGACGAACAACAGCCGGCGCGGCGTCACCAGCGCCGTCGACGAGGCCAACCCCGTCGCCCCCAACCGCGACGGCCACGTCGTCGAGATGACCGAGGCAGGAAACGACGCCGCGGCGACGACCTTCGCCTGGAGCATCCTGCTCCTGTGTGGAGATCCGGCCTCCTCGACGTCGGCCTACTTCGCCGGCTTCCCCGCCGACAAGGTCTCGCCGATCAGCTGCCCGGACAACCTGGCGTTCGACTCCGAGGGCACCCTCTGGATCTCGACCGACGGCCAGCCCGGCACCATCGGCCTCAGCGACGCCCTGCACAAGGTGACCCTCACGGGCCCGGAGCGCGGGCGCGTGCAGCAGTTCCTGGGCGTACCCGTCGACGCCGAGACCTGCGGACCGGTCATCCACGACAAGGACCAGTCGGTGTTCATCGCAGTGCAGCACCCCGGCGAGGACGGCGAGTGGGACGCCCACACGTCGTATTTCCCCGATCAGCTGCCCGCCGGCGGCCCGGTCCAGGTGGGTGACAAGGTCGCCGTGCCCCGCCCGACCATCGTTCAGGTCACCCGCACGTCGGGCAACCGTTCGCGCAAGTGACACGAGTCCGTCGGCCCACCTGGCGGAGACCTGATTTTCCGCCAGGTGCGCCGACGGCGGCCCAGCCCTGCGTCGCCGCCTTGTGCACCCGGGGCTGAGGCCGTGTGAATCGTCGGTGGGGTGTCGTAATGTGTCGCGGGTGACTGAGCCAGTGATCACCGCCCGCGCGCTGACCAAGCGCTACGGCACCCTCACCGCTGTGGACGGGATCAGCTTCGACATCGCGCCGGGGGAGTCGTTCGGCTTCCTCGGTCCCAACGGGGCGGGCAAGTCCACCACCATGCGGATGATCGCGGCCACCTCCACCCGCACCGCCGGCGAGCTCACCGTCCTCGGACTGGACACCAACCACCACGGCCCGCAGATCCGGGCGCAGCTGGGCATCGTCCCCCAGGGGGACCTCCTCGACGAGGAGCTCAGGGTGATCGACAACCTCACCGTCTACGGCCGCTACTTCGGCCTTCCCCGCGCCTACGTCAGGCAGCGGGCAGAGGAGCTGCTGGACTTCGCCCAGCTCCGCGACAAGCGCCTGGCCCGCGTCGACGGCCTCTCGGGCGGCATGAAGCGCCGCCTCACCATCGCGCGCGGCCTGATCAACAACCCGAAGATCATGCTCCTGGACGAGCCGACGACAGGCCTGGATCCCCAGGCGCGTCACGTGCTGTGGGACCGCCTGTTCCGGCTCAAGGAGGAGGGGGTCACGCTCGTGGTCACCACGCACTTCATGGACGAGGCCGAGCAGCTGTGTGATCGCCTCGTCGTGATCGACAAGGGGCGCATCGTCGCCGAGGGGAGCCCGCCGTCGCTCATCCGCCAGTACTCCACCCGCGAGGTCCTGGAGGTGCGCTTCGGCTCCTCGCGCAACGAGGAGGCGGCCCGGGTGCTAGGCGGCATCGGCGAGCGCCAGGAGGTGCTGCCGGACCGGGTGCTCATCTATACCGACAACGGCGAACACGCCCTCCAGGCCGTGATCGAGCGGGGGATGGAGCCCGTCACGTCGCTCGTGCGGCGCTCCTCTCTGGAGGACGTGTTCCTGAGACTCACCGGCAGGAGCCTGATCGAATGAGCGCGGACCTCGCGCCTCGTAGCGGGGTCATCGACCGCCGCATGTCCTCGGACCACCGTGTGGTCGCGCGCTGGGGGTGGTGGGCCGTCGTCGAGCACCACGTGCACCGCATGCGCCGCTACCTCGTCACGCTGCTGGTCACCGGCATCGGCTCCCCGGTGATCTACCTGCTCGGGCTGGGCGCCGGGCTGGGTGTCCTCGTCGATCAGGGCGAGGGCATCGGGGGCGTGCCGTATCTCACGTTCATCGCGCCTGCGCTGGTCATGTCGACGGCGATGCTCACGGCCTCGCAGGAGAACACCTACGGGGTGTTCGGCGGGTTCAAGTGGTTCAACACCTTCCCTGCGATGCGGCTGACGCCCATCAGTCCGGCCCAGATGGCGGTGGGCGTGCAGGTGGCCGTGCTGCTGCGGGTGCTGCCGGTGCTGGGCTTCTATCTCACCGCGCTGGTGCTGTTCGGGATCGCGGGGCCGCTGCGGGCCCTGGCGCTGCTCCCCGTCGGGCTGCTCCTGTCGGTGGCCGTGGGGTTCGCGGTGATGGCGTGGGTGGCCACCCAGAAGGATGACCGCGGACAGTTGTCCTTCATCGAGCGGTTCGTCGTCGTGCCGCTCACCCTGTTCTCCGGCACCTACTTCCCGCTCGAGACGTTGCCAGGCTACCTCCAGCCCATCGGGTGGATCTCGCCGCTGTGGCACGCGGCCGAGCTGGGGCGCTGGGCCATGTACGGGCAGCCACTGAGCCTGCTGATGGCCACGGTGCACGTCGGGTTCCTCGCCCTGCTCGCGGTGGTCTGCGGATGGCTGTCCATCCGCACGTTCCGGCGGAGGCTCGACGAATGACATCTCCCATTCAGGCTCCCGCTCCGCGCGTGCCGGCGTTCCTCGCCGGCCTCTACGGGGGCAACACGCGCTCTGTGGTGGCGCGCGGAATGAGGGTGATCGCCCGCAACAACTGGCTGATCATCCTGACGGGCTTCTTCGAGCCGGTGTTCTACCTCCTCTCGATGGGTCTGGGGCTCGGTGCACTCATCGGCACGGTGGCGTTCTACGGCCGCGACGTCGCCTACGCCGCCTACATCGCCCCCGCGTTGATGGCGGTCTCGGCCATGAACGGCGCCATCTACGACTCGACGATGAACGTCTTCTTCCGCATGCGCTACGGCAAGATCTACGACCAGATGCTGTCCACGTCGCTCGGCCCCATGGACGTGGCGTTGGGTGAGATCATCATGGCGCTGTTCCGAGGGCTGCTGTACGCGTGTGGGTTCATGGTGGTGACGACGGCGCTCGGGCTGAACCTGTCCTGGACGGCGGTGCTGGCCATCCCGGCGGCGTTGATGGTGGCGTTCGGGTTCGCGGCCGTGGGGCTGGCTGCCACCAGCTTCATGACGTCGTTCCAGCACCTGGACGCCGTCTATTTCGTGATGCTGCCGATGTTCCTGTTGTCGGCCACCTTCTTCCCCATCGACGTGTACCCCGAGTCCGTGCAATGGGTGATCATGGCCATGCCGCTGTGGCATGCCGTGGACATGGTGCGGCAGCTGACCACCGGCCTGATCCGGCCGTCGATCTGGGGGCACCTGGCCTATTTCGCGGTGATGATCGGGGTAGGGACGACGGCGGCCACCCTGCGTCTGAAGGCCCTGTTCCTGCGCTGAACGGGGAGTGGTGCAGGAGCAATCGACATGAGGATCGCCGGCTCACAGGGTGGCCCCGGAGGCCCGGTCCCGGGGCCCAGGCGTACCCTGTCCCCGGAGAGGTGAGTGGTGGGCAACAGGGATTTCAGGATCGAAGCGCAGCGGCTCACACCCAGAGAACAGGTGGAGCGGTACCGCGCTCTCGTCGGCAGCCACCTGGTGAGCTTCGCCGGGTTGTGGCCCACGCCGAAGGACTACGCCGGCCTGCGCTCGTCCTGGGGCAAGGACCTGCTCGCGGGGATCACCGTGGGTATCGTCGCGCTGCCCCTGGCGCTCGGCTTCGGCGTCGCCTCGGGAGCGGGCGCGGCCGCAGGGCTGGTCACCGCGATCATCGCGGGCCTCGTCGCGGCGATTTTCGGGGGTAGCCACCTGCAGGTCTCGGGCCCCACCGGTGCCATGACGGTGGTGCTGCTGCCGGTGATCGCCAAGCACGGCGTCGAGACCGTTCCCTTGCTGGCCATCATGGCCGGCGTCATCGTCGTGGCGATGGCCCTGACAGCGGTGGGGCGCTCGGTGGAGTTCATACCCCTTTCCGTGGTGGAGGGGTTCACCATCGGCATCGGCGTCATCATCGCACTGCAGCAGATCCCGCTCGTCCTGGGAACCGAGCGGGCGGAGGCTGAGTCCACACTGGTCTCGTCGTGGCTCACGCTGGGCTCCACGGACTGGACCAGCGCCTGGCAGCCGCTCCTGGTGACGGTGGGTGTGATCGCCGTCCATCTGATGGGGCACCGATTCTTCCGGCGTCTTCCCCTCTCGCTCATCGCGATCGTCGTGGCCACCATCGCGGTGGAACTGAGCGGTGCGGACGTCCTTCGGATCGGGGCCCTCCCCACAGGCCTGCCGATGCCCACATTGCCGCTGTTCGACGCAGCGCTCCTCCAGGACCTGATCGCGCCGGCGTTTGCCGTGGCGGCCCTTGCGGCACTCGAGTCGTTGCTGTCCGCGCGCGTGGCCGACGGGATGCGATCCGACCTCACTCAGACCAGCCCGGACCGGGAACTCATGGGCCAGGGGCTCGCCAACGTGGCGTCCGGCCTCTTCGGCGGCCTGCCTGCCACCGGCGCGATCGCCCGCACCGCCGTCAGCGTCCGTTCGGGCGCGAGGACGCGGCTGGCGTCGGTCTCGCACGCGGTGGTCCTGTTGGTCGTCATGCTGCTGCTGGCGCCGCTGGTGTCGCTGATTCCGATGGCGGCGTTGGGAGGCGTGTTGCTGGTCACTGCCGGCCGGATGATCAATCTCGGCCTTGTGCGCACCCTCAGCGCGGTCACCCGGGCGGACCGCAACACCTTCTGGCTCACGCTGGGCGCCACCATCCTTCTCGATCTGGTTGCGGCCGTGCTCCTGGGCATCGGTATGGCAGCGCTGATGAGCCTGCGCCACATGGCCTCCTACTCCGTCGTCGCGCGTCAGCGGCTGCCCACCAACACTCGCGAGGGCGACGTGGACCTTCGGCCGGAACATGAGCACCTCCGCACACAGCTCGCGATCTTCCGCGTGGACGGGGCTCTGTTCTACGGCAATGCCCGTCGATTCGTCGACGAGGTCACCGCCGTCGAGGACGAGGTCGGCGCCGTGATCCTGCGTTGCCATCGGATGACCATCCTCGACGCCTCCGGCGCCGACGCGATCAAGGCGGTGGGCCGGCAGCTCAAGGCCCGCGGGGTGGCCTTCGTGGCCCAGGGGATGACCGAATCCCAGCAGCGGACGTGCCGCCTCATGAGGGTGTTCGACGACGACCAGCATGTCCGCGAACTGTCGGAGGCCGTGGACTGGGCCGTGCGGAGGCTGACCGAGTCCGACGGCTGATCGGTCCGCAGCTTTCGGCGGGCCGTCCGCTCGCGGTAGGTTGGGTCAGTGCCCGAACAACGTCGTTACGAGGTCCTCCCCGGCAATCACGGCTCCCGCGTGAAGGTCAACATCCGCGGAGGCGACATCCTGTGGACCCCCCGGCTCAACCGGGGCACCGCCTTCACCCTGGAGGAACGCGAGGAGCTCGGCCTCGTGGGCCTGCTCCCCACCGGCATCACGCCGATCGACGCCCAGCTGCACCGCGCCTACGAGCAGTTCCTCGACGCGCGTACACCCATGGCGAAGTTCCGTCGCCTGACCGCGCTGCGCGACCGCAATACGGTGCTGTTCTACCGGCTGCTCAGCGAGCACCTCGAAGAGATCATGCCGATCGTGTACACGCCCACCATCGGCGACGCGATCGCGCAGTTCAGCCACCAGTTCACCCGCCTGACGGGCGTCTTCCTGTCCATCGATGCGCCCGATGCCATCGAGCAGTCGCTGCTGGCGAGCAACCGCGACCCTGACGATGTGGACATCATCATCGTCACCGACTCCGAGGGCATCCTCGGCATCGGCGACCAGGGCGTGGGCGGCATCCAGATCTGCCACGGCAAGAAGAGCCTGTACACCGCCGGCGCAGGGGTGGACCCGGACCGGATGCTCGCCGTCGGCCTCGACGTCGGCACCGACAACCTCGGCCTCCTCAACGACGACCTGTACCCGGGGCTCCGGCACGCGCGGGTGCGCGGCAAGCGGTACGACGACTTCATCGAGGCATTCGTCGTGGCCGCGCAGAAGCTCTACCCGCACGCGATGATCCACTGGGAGGACTTCGGCGCCGCCAACGCTCACACCATCCTCACCCGCTACCGCGAGCGCGTCTGCACGTTCAACGATGACGTCCAGGGCACGGCCGCCGTCGTCAGCGCGGCCGCGCTCGCGGCCATCAAGGGCCTGGGGGAGCGGCTGCGCGACCAGCGGATCGTCATCTACGGGGCGGGCACCGCGGGCATCGGCATCGCGGACCTGTTCCGCGACATGATGCTCGACGAGGGCCTGTCGGACGCGGAGGCCCACAACACGTTCTGGTGCCTCAACAGCCGCGGGCTCATCCTGGAGGACTCCGCGGGCGTGCGCGACTTCCAGCGCCCGTATGCCCGCAGGCCCGACGAGGTGGCCGGCTGGGAACTCGATGACCACGGCCGTGTCAGCCTCGCCGACGTCGTGCGCAACGTCCGCCCCACCATCCTGATCGGCACGTCGGGCCAGCCGGGCACCTTCACCGAGCCCATGATCCGGGGCCTGGCGGGCCATGTGCGCCGGCCGATCATCCTGCCGCTGTCCAACCCCACCACGCTGGCCGAGGCGACGCCCGCGGACCTCCTGGAGTGGACCGACGGCGCGGCGCTGATCGCGACGGGTTCGCCGTTCGATCCGGTGACCCGCGGGGACGTCACGTTCGACGTCGCGCAGGCCAACAACGCGCTGGTCTTCCCCGGGCTGGGTCTTGGGGTCGCGGTGTGCCAGGCGAGCAGGGTGACGGACCGGATGATCGCGGCGGCCGCCAGGGCGGTGGCGTCGCTGGTCAGCCTGCGTACGATGGGCGCGCCGCTGCTCCCGCGGATCGGCGAGCTCCGTCGCGTCTCGGCCACGGTGGCGATCGCGGTGGCGCGGGCGGCCGCTGAGGACGGCGTCGCGGGCGTGGAGTTGGACAATCCGGTGCAGGACGTGTTCGACCGCATGTGGCAGCCGGTCTACCCCGAGCTCATCCTGGATTAGCCGCGCGGGCCGGGCTCTGGAAGGAGCAGGTCGATGCGCTCGACGACGTACGTGGGGCGCTTGTCCTCTGGCAGCGCCGCGACATCCTCGAGTGTCGATTCGCCCGTCAGCACCAGGGCTGATGCCATGCCGGCGTCGACGGCCATCTGGATGTCGGTGTGCAGGCGATCGCCCACCATCAGGCAGCGCGAGAGGTCGAGGCCGAGCCCGCCCAGCGCGGCCTCCAGCATCACCGGCGACGGCTTGCCCAGGCTCACGCTGCACGTGACGCCCGTGCACGCCTCGATCGCGGCGGTGATCGCCGCGCAGTCAGGCTCTCCGCGACCCCCCGGAAACGGGCAGAACCGGTCCGGGTTGGTCTGGATGAGGATCGCGCGCTTGTGGAACCACAGCGCGTCGAAGGCGATCTGCAACTTGCGGTAGTCGAAGGTGCGGTCGTACGACGCGACCACCACGTCGATCTCCGCCGGATCCTCGGTCAGCCGGAATCCGGCCGCGCGCAGCGACCGCTTGAGCGGCTCCTCGCCCACGACGAACAGCGCCGCCTCCGGCTGATGGTCGAGCAGCCAGCGCGTGGTGGTGACGACGGTGTTGGCGATGTCCTCCAGCGGCGTCGGCAGCCCGAGCGCCTCCAGCTTGGCCTGGTACTGCCGGGGGTCCTTGGTGGGGTTGTTGGAGAGGAACTTCACCACCTTGCCCTCCGCGCGGACCCCCTCGATCAGCGTTTGCGCTCCCTGGAGGAGGTCGTCGCCGAGGTAGATCGTGCCGTCGAGGTCGAACACGTACGCGTCGTACCACGGCGTGGGGATGGTGAACATCGGTCTCCTTGCGCCCCGGCGACTCTGTCCGCGGGCCTGTACCCAACAGTGCCATCTCCGGCCCCGCCCATCTGAACCAATTAGGCCGGTCAGGTGCGCGGAACCGGAAGAAAAACGACTCGTTCGGTAGTGAACCACACCGGAACGCAAAGGCCCGGGCGGCCGGCGCGTCGCCTTCACGGGGCTTCTCGCCTAAAGGACCTCGCCCGGCAGCGAGACGCCCACCTGGCGGCGCAGCTCGTCCATCGTCGCCATGACGGCCAAGGTCTCGTCGAGCGGCAGGATCTCGGACTCGAGCCGCCCCTCCGTGATCAGGGCGGCGAGGTGCGCCGCCTGGTAGCACAACCCCTCGTGCGCTGGGATCGGCCCCGCCTCGGATGAGGTGCGTTCACCGTCGCGGCGGGTCACCGTGACCGGCTGCGGCCCGTAGAAGGGGCCGGGGATCTCCAGGCGGGCCTCGTCGCCCGCGACGAACGCGAGCGTGGGGGTCAGGGCGGCCAGCGTCGTCGTCACGATCCCGTGAGCCATCGGGTGCCGCTCGAATCCCGTCAGCACGGCCGAGATCTGCCGGTCAACGCCGGTAAAGGCCCTGGTGCCCGTCGCCAGGGCCGCGCCGGGGGTGCCGAGGGCGAAGTGTGCGAAGCTCACCGGGTACACCCCGAGGTCCAGCATGGCTCCGCCGGCCTTGGCCGGGTCGAAGAGGCGGAAGTCCGGGTCCTTGGGGAACCACTGCCCGTGGTCGGCGAACGCGGTCTCGATCTCGCCGAGTGCGCCGTCGGCCAGGACCTGGCGCACCACATCCATGTGCGGAAGGAAGCGCGTCCACATGGCCTCCATCGCCGCGACCCCCGCGGCGCGGGCCGCGTCCACCACCTCGGTGGCCTCGCCCAGGTTACGGGTGAAGGCCTTCTCGATGAGGACGTGCTTGCCGGCCGCGATCGCGAGGAGCGCGTTGTCGCGGTGCTCGCTGTGCGGCGTGGCCACGTAGACGATGTCCACCGTCGGGTCCGCCGCCACCGCCTCGTAGCCCACGAGGCTGCGCTCGATGCCGTGCCGGGAAGCGAACTCGGCGCCTTTTTCGGATGTGCGGGAGCCGACCACCACCACCCGCTGCCGGGTGTGCGTGTGCAAGGCCTCGACGAAGCGCTCAGCGATCCATCCGGTGCCGAGCATGCCCCACCTCAGCGGCGGGGCGTCCATCGGGTCCGGGGTGCGGGGGGAGGGCAGCCAGAAGGTCATGTGCCCCAGTCAATCACCTCGGACGACGGCGGGGCGGGCGTTCCGCGGCGGCGTGAGGGCGGGCGTGAGGGCCAGCGCCACCAGCGCGGTGGTGGGCACCACGATGAGCGCCCAGCGCAGGCTGACGAGGTCGCCGACCAGGCCGATCAGCGGCGGGCCCGCGAAGAAGCCGAGCCGCATCAGCCACGTCACGAACGTCAGGCCGGAGCCGTGCGCCATGCCGGGAAGCTCGTCGGCGGCGTGCATGGCCGACGGGATCCCCGTCGCGATGCCCCAGCCGGCGCACGCGAAGCCGATGATGGTGGTGGCCGGGTGCGGGAACGCAACCGCCATCCCCATGCCCAGGGCCGCGACACTCACACCCCAGGTCACCGCGGGGCGGGCGCCGATCCGGTTGACCAGGGCGTCGCCGGTGAACCGGCCGATCATCTGGGCCAGCTGCAGTGCGACGAAGGCGAGGCCCGCCACGAACGGGATGACGTCGAACATGCCGTCCATGTAGATGGCACCCCACGACGCGGCGCTGTCCTCGACTAGGCCGACGGAGGCACCGAGGAGGCCCAGCGCGATGAGCCGCAGCCACATGGAGGCAGGGATCCGGCGGCTCGGGCGCACCTCCGTAGCGGCCGCCTCGCTCAACGGCTCCTGGTCTCTGCCCGGGAGGAGCAGTGTGCGGGCGAACAGCGCGATGAAGCCGAACACGACGGTCGCGATGATGGCCTGCAGCCACAGCGCCATGTCGATCTGCGCGGCGACCGAGCCGAGGAAGCCGCCGCACACCGCGCCGATGGACCACCAGCCGTGGAACGAGTTGAGGATGCTGCGGCCGTACAGCTTCTGCACGCGGAGGCCATGGGCGTTCATCGAGATGTCCGTGACGGCGTCCATGGCCGCCATGAAGGCGAGGGCGGCGGAGAACACGGCGATGTGCGGCGCGAAGGCGATGAGGTTGAGGGTCGCGATGCCCGTGATGAGCGTCACGGTGGCCACGGAGGCCGAGCTGAACCGGCGCACCAGGCGGGCGGTGAAGAGGCCGGCGACGAGCCCACCCACAGGTCCCAGTCCCACGGCCAGGCCGAATGCGGTGTTGGACGCCTCCAGCGCAACCTTGATCTCGGGGTAGCGCGGCAGGATGGAGGACCAGGCGACGCCGTTGAGCCAGAACAGCAGAATGACGCCCCAACGGGCGCGCAGGACTTCCTTGGACATGAGAACTTCCGTCGGGCAGGAGGGCCCCATCGCGCGCAGGGCTACGTCGCGGCGTGGGGTGGAGAGCTTCGATCCTGCCAGATCCTGGCCGGGGCACCAAAGTGCGCTCTTCCCGCACATGGGGGTCCCCAGGGCCGACGGGGGACGGCTTCGTCGGCGTGTCGTGCCCGGAGGGGGAGGCGGTGACCTCGCGCCGCTCACGGGGATGACCACTAGCCTGGGAGCATGAGCATGGACGTGGTTGACCTCATTCGCACCAAGCGCGACGGGGGCAGGCTGAGCCCGGACGAGATCGACTGGGTGGTCGACGCCTACACCACGGGCCGGGTGGCCGACTATCAGATGTCGGCGCTGGCCATGGCCATCCTCCTCAAGGGCATGGATCGCGACGAGATCGCCCGCTGGACCGCCGCGATGATCGCCTCCGGGGAGCGGATGGACTTCTCCACGCTCAGCAGGCCGACGGCGGACAAGCACTCCACGGGCGGCGTGGGGGACAAGATCACCCTCCCGCTGGCCCCCCTCGTCGCGGTGTTCGACGTGGCGGTCCCGCAGCTGTCGGGGCGTGGCCTTGGCCACACCGGCGGCACGCTGGACAAGCTCGAGGCCATCCCCGGGTGGCGCGCGGCATTGACCAACGAGGAGATCTTCCGTCAGCTCGAGGACGTCGGCGCGGTCATCTGCGCGGCGGGCTCCGGCCTGGCCCCCGCGGACAAGAAGCTCTACGCCCTCCGCGACACCACGGGCACCGTCGAGGCCATCCCGCTGATCGCGAGTTCCATCATGAGCAAGAAGATCGCCGAGGGCACGGGGGCGCTGGTCCTCGACGTCAAGGTGGGCTCCGGCGCGTTCATGAAGTCGTTCGACCAGGCCGAGGAGCTCGCCCGCACCATGGTGGACCTGGGCAAGGACGCCGGCGTCACCACCGTCGCGCTGCTCACGGGCATGGACACGCCACTGGGGCTCACCGCAGGCAACGCGCTCGAGGTGCGCGAGTCCGTCGAGGTCCTCGCCGGGGGTGGTCCAGCCGATGTGGTCGAGTTGACGGTGGCGCTGGCCAGGGAGATGCTGACCGCAGCCGGACGGCCGGGCGTGGACCCGGCACCGGCGCTGCAGGACGGTCGGGCGATGGACGTGTGGCGCCGGATGATCGCCGCCCAGGGCGGAGACCCTGACGCGTCGCTGCCGGTGGCGACCCATCAGCACACCGTGACGGCCGGCCGCGCCGGGTACCTCACCAGGATGGACGCCTTCGCCGTCGGGGTGGCCGCGTGGCGCCTCGGTGCCGGGCGAGCCAGGAAGGAGGACGACGTCCAGGCCGTGGCTGGGGTCGAGATGCACGCCAAGCCGGGCGACGCGGTGACTGCCGGACAGCCGCTGTTCACCCTCCACACGGCCACTCCCGAGCGCTTCGACCGAGCACTCGACGCGCTGGAGGGCGCCGTCGACTATGCCGACGAGGTCCCCGAGCTCCCCGGGCTGATCCTGGGACGCGTGGACTGACGCCAGGGGTCAGGTATCCGTCGACGACCGGCCGAGCGCCCGCTCCAGCGTGCGCAGCTCGTCGACGATTTCGCGCGGGAGCCGCCATCCGAAGGTGTCGAACCAGCGCCCGATGCGAGGCACCTCGTCGCGCCATTCGTTGTCCTTGAAGGACACCACGTCGCTGAGATCGCGGGCGTCGATGTCCAGCCCCTCCACGTCGAGGCTGCCCTCAGCCGGCACGAACCCGATGGGCGTCTCCACCGCGTCGGCCAGCCCGTCGACGCGCTGCGCGATCCACTTGAGCACGCGGGAATTCTCGCCGAAACCGGGCCACATGAAGCGGCCGTCGGCGTCGCGGCGGAACCAGTTGACGTAGAAGATCTTCGGCAGCTTGTCCGCCTGGGCGGTCCTGCCGATGTTGATCCAGTGCTGCACGTAGTCAGCCACGTGGTAGCCGATGAACGGGAGCATGGCCATGGGATCCCGGCGCAGCACCCCGACGGCGCCGGAGGCTGCGGCCGTCGTCTCCGACGAGCACGTGGCGCCCATGAACACGCCGTGCTGCCAGGTCCTCGACTGCATCACCAACGGGATGGTGTTCTCCCGCCGGCCGCCGAAGATGATCGCGTCCAGGGGGACCCCGTGCGGCGAGTAGTAGTCCTCCGACAGGATGGGGCACTGGTCGATCGGGGTGCAGAACCGGCTGTTGGGATGCGCGGCCTTCTCGTCGGGCCGGCCGCCCACGGGGCCGGTGGCGCCCCGCCACTCGCGGCCCTTCCAGTCGATGAGCGACTCCGGCTTCTGGGGTGTCATGCCCTCCCACCACACGTCGCCGTCGGGAGTCAGGGCGACGTTGGTGAAGATCGTGTTGCCCGCCTCGATCGAGCGCATGGCGTTGGGATTGGTCTCGTAGCTGGTGCCCGGCGCCACACCGAAGAATCCCGTCTCCGGATTGGTGGCGTACAGGCGGCCGTCCGCTCCGAAGCGCAGCCAGGCGATGTCGTCGCCCAGGGTCTCGACGGTCCAGCCCGGGATCGTGGGCTCCAGCATCGCCAGGTTGGTCTTCCCGCAGGCCGACGGGAACGCCGCCGCCACGTGGTACTGACGCCCCTCGGGGGAGATCAGCTTGAGGATCAGCATGTGCTCGGCCAGCCAGCCCTCATCGCGGGCCATGACGGAGGCGATCCGCAGCGCGTAGCACTTCTTGCCCAGCAGCGAGTTGCCGCCGTAGCCGGACCCGTAGGACCAGATGACGCGCTCGTCGGTGAAGTGGACGATGTACTTGCTCTCGTTGCACGGCCACGGCACGTCCTCCTGGCCCTCGGCCAGCGGCATCCCGACGGAGTGCAGCGCCGGCACGAAGTCCGCGTCGGTCTCCTCCATCCTGGCCAGGGTCTCGGCGCCCATGCGCGTCATGATCTTCATCGACAGGGCGACGTAGGCGGAGTCGGACACCTCGACGCCGTACTTCGGGTCGTCGGCATCCAGGCTGCCCATGCAGAACGGCATCACGTACATGGTCCGGCCGGACATGCACCCGTCGAACAGGGGCGTCATCACCCGCTTCATCTGGTCCGGGTCCATCCAGTTGTTCGTGGGCCCGGCGTTGCGCTCGTCCTTGGAGCAGATGAACGTCTGGTCCTCCACCCGGGCCACGTCGTCGGGGTCGGTGCGCGCCAGGATTGAGTGGGGCTTCAGCGTGTCGTTGAGCCGGATGATCGTGCCCTTGGCCTCGAGTTCGCGCACCAGCGCGTCGTACTCGACATCCGAGCCGTCGCAGTAGTGGACGGCGTCCGGCCTGCACAACGCGACGACCTCGTCGAGCCATGCGAGCAGCCTCGGGTGCGACGGGGCCATGCCCGTGGAGGGGAGGTCGGTTCGGGTCATCTGGCGGATCTCGGTAGCGGTTGACATGGGTCTCCTCGGTGCGACACTTGCCTCGGACAGCCGCGTCGTCCTTGAGCGCTGTCCGCCTCCACGGTAGCCCGCCGCCCCGGGTGCCCGTGCCAACTTCGGGTGGACGCGTGGACCCCTGGTAGCGTCGGTGCCGTGCGGAATGTGATGCTGACAGGTGGCGTGCTGGCCGTCGCGCTGACGCTGGGGTCCTGCGGGGCCGCTGCGGACGTCGCCCCCGCGCCATCGGCGCCGCCGCCGGCCACGGCCTCGGTGGGTCCGTCGTCAAGCTCGCCGCTCCCGGCGGAGTCGGAGGCTCCCGATCCCCAGCCGGAGCCGTCACTCGAACTGGCCCCCACCACGGCTCTGACCCCGGTGCCGCAGCCCTCACCGGAGGGCGGTCCGTGGGCGGAGGTCGGGGCAGCGGTCACCACACCCGAGGAGGCGCGAGAGCACGCGGAGCTGCCTGCCTCGTTCCGGGACTTCCTGGCTGTGCGGTTGGGCTATGCCGACGAGACGGGGTGCGTCACCTCGCGGGTGGATGTCAGGGCGGTGCACCGCGACGGGTTCGTCTTCGGTGACGAGGAGACCACATGCGGTGACAGCCTCACCATCTGGGGCATCACGGAGCGACGGTGGCAGTACATCGTGGCGTTCCAGGACGCGATCCCGTGCCGGGACCTGGCCCAGAACGACGTGCCGGCCGGAGTGCCCGGGCTCCGCTGCCTTGATGACACCGGACGGGCGGCCGACTACTGACCCGCCGGGCCACCCCGGCGCTACCCCAGCGACATCCCGATGTACTTGATCTCGAGGAACTCCTCGATCCCCTCGGGGCCACCTTCGCGCCCCAGGCCGGAACTCTTCACACCGCCGAACGGGGCGGCCGGGTTGGACACCAGCCCGGAATTGAGCCCCACCATGCCGGACTCCAGTCGCTCGGCCGTCGTGATGGCCTCCGTGAGGTCCTCGGCGAAGACGTAGCTCATGAGCCCGTAGTCGGTGTCGTTGGCCAGCGCGACCGCCTCGTCGACCGAGTCCACGGCCACGATGGGGGCGACGGGCCCGAAGATCTCCTGGCGGAAACAGCGCGACGACGGGTCCACGTCGGCCAGGACGGTGGGCTGCATGAAGTGGCCCGGGCCCTCGCCCCGCGAGCCGCCGACGACCACGCGGGCCCCGTCGGCCACGGCCTCACGAACCATCGCCTCGACGTCGTCCAGCGCCGACGCGGACACCAGCGGTCCCACCTCGACTCCCTCGGCCATGCCGTCACCCACCTTCATCGCGCCCACGCGCGCGGCGAGCTTCTCGGTGAACTCCTCGACGAGGCTGCGGTGCACGATCAGCCGGTTGGCAGCCGTGCAGGCCTGCCCGATGTTACGCATCTTCGCCACCAACGCCCCCTCGACGGCGCGGTCCACGTCCGCGCTGGGCAGGACCAGGAACGGGGCGTTGCCGCCCAGCTCCATGGAGGTCTTGAGCACGTTGGCGGAGGCCTGCTCGAGCAGCGTGACTCCGACGGATGTCGAGCCGGTGAAGGTGAGCTTGCGCAGCCGTCGGTCGGCGATCAGGGGACCTGTTGTCGCGGAGGCCGACGACGACACGAAGCAGTTCACCACGCCCGCGGGGACGCCCACCTCGTCGAAGACGTCCATGAGCAGCAGCGAGGTGAGCGGCGTCAGCTGGGCGGGCTTGAGGACCGCGGTGCAGCCGGCGGCCAGGGCCGGCCCCAGCTTGCGCGTGGCCATGGCCAACGGGAAGTTCCACGGCGTGATCGCGAGGACCGGCCCGACTGGTTGCTTCGTGGTGAGCAGCCGCTGCCCGCCGACGGGCGCGACGGTGTAGCGCCCGTGGATCCGGGGGGTCTCCTCGGCGAACCAGCGCAGGAACTCGGCGCCGTACGTGACCTCGCCTCGCGCCTCGGCGAAGGGCTTGCCCATCTCCCGGGTCATGGTCTCGGCGAACTCGTCCGCGCGCTCCAGGATCCGCTCCCAGGCTGCGCGCAGCAGCTCTCCGCGGAACCGTGGCTCGGTGGCGGCCCAGCCGGCGGCGGCGTCGACGGCGGCGTCCAGGCAGGCCATCGCCACCTCGGGCCCGGCATCGGCCACCGTGGCCAGTGCCTCGCCGGTTGCCGGGTTCTCCACGACGAGGGTGGGCTGGTCGGTGCTGAAACGCCCATCGATGTAGTGAGTGGTGCGCAGGGGCGTCCAGGTCATCGTCGGCTCCGTCCGTGAGGTGTCCACCAGCTTAGGCCCGGCGGGGCCGGGCGGGGCGTCGGGGCGGAGAGGGGCGCCGCGGCAGGATCCCGCGCCCAGACGGACGCGAGCTCACCGTTGACCGTAAAGACGAAAAGACCGAGAGCTGTGGGCGCTTGCCCATTTCTCTCGACCTGCGTCGGGGTGTTCCGGGACTTCGTCCCTCCAACCCCCTCCTTGGCCTCGGAAATGGACAAGCGCCGAGACCATGGGCAACAAAAAGTCGAGAGCTGTGGGCGCTTGCCCATTTCTCTCGACCTGCGTCGGGGTGTTCCGGGACTTCGTCCCTCCAACCCCCTCCTTGGCCTCGGAAATGGACAAGCGCCGAGACCATGGGCAACAAAAAGTCGAGAGCTGTGGGCGCTTGCCCATTTCTCTCGACCTGCGTCGGGGTGTTCCGGGACTTCGTCCCTCCAACCCCCTCCTTGGCCTCGGAAATGGACAAGCGCCGAGACCATGGGCAACAAAAAGTCGAGAGCTGTGGGCGCTTGCCCATTTCTCTCGACCTGCGTCGGGGTGACAGGATTTGAACCTGCGGCCTCGTCGTCCCGAACGACGCGCGCTACCAAGCTGCGCCACACCCCGATGGCCCAGAGGGCCAACCGAGATACTAGCCCATCGGCGTCGTCACCGCGAAACCGGACGGAGCGTCAGGAGGGTGACCTCCGGCCTGCAGGCGAACCGGTAGGGGGCGTACGGGGAGGTGCCCACGCCCGCCGACACGTGGAGGTGGGCGGTGCGACCGCCGGCGGTGTGGGTGGACAGGCCCTTGACCCGCGCGGGGTCGAGGTCGCAGTTGGTCACCAGCGCGCCGTAGCCGGGGACGGTCACCTGGCCGCCGTGGGTGTGGCCCGCGAAGATCAGGTCCATGCCGTCGGCGGTCATCGCGTCCAGGAGCCGCAGGTAGGGCGCGTGCGTGACGCCGATGTTGAGGTGGGCCTCCGGGTCCGGCGGTCCCGCCACGGCAGCGTAGTCGTCGCGGCCGAGGTGGGCGTCGTCGACGCCCCGGAACGCGAGGCGGTAGCCGTTGACCTCCAGTGCGGCGCGACGGTGGGTGAGATCTACCCAGCCGTGCCTGGTCATGCCGTCACGCAGCTTCTCCCAAGGCAGGGTGGGGCGCGACCGGCCCTCTGACTCCGACTTGCCGTGCACGAGGTAGCGCAGCGGATTGCGGAAGTGCGGAGAGTAGTAGTCGTTGGAGCCGAACACAAACACGCCCGGCACCAGCCGGAGCTTGTTCCACGCGGCGAGCAGGGGGAAGATCGCCTCGGCCTGGGCGATGTTGTCGCCGGTGTTGACCACGAGATCCGGCTCGAGGGCCGCCATCGACCGTACGAAATCCAGCTTGAAGTGCTGGCTCGTGGTGAGGTGGACGTCGGAGACGTGCAGGATCCTGATCGATCTGCCCCCAGGGGGCAGGATGTCCAGGTCCACCCGGCGGACGGTGAACAGCGCCGCCTCGATCAGCCCCCACCCGAAACCGGCCGCGCCCAGGGCCGCGGTGGCGCCGAGTGCACGCAGCACCGGGCGCGTCATCGGTCCGATTTACCGGGCGGGTCCTGCGTGGCCGCAGGGGTGGGCGTGGCGGCTGGCGCCGGTGTCGCGGGCGTCGGAGAAGGCTCGGGAGAGGGCTCAGGTTTGGGCTTGGGCTTCGGCCCGACGGACACCTTGAGCCGCACCGTCGAGAATTTCACGGCGGAGCCCTCAGGCGAGATTCCCAGGAACGTGCCACGGGGGCGGCTGGAGTAGATCCCCCAGCGCTCGGTCTGGAAGCCGGCGGCCTCCAGCGTGCGCTCAGCCTCGTTGTAACCCATGCCGGACACGTCCGGCAGCGGCACCTTCACGCCCTCGAGCACTTCCTTGGACGGCGCCGTGAACGCCGTCTCCGGTTTGCCCGCCAGAGCCGACGACATGGCGGCGTTCCAGATGAGTCCGGCGTCGCCGCCGCCAGTGCCCCGGAGGTACGTGCCGCTGGGAAGGCGCACGTTCTTGAGGGTCTTGCGCTTGGTCTCGTACCAGGGGTTGGTCTTGTCGATGGCGATCCACGCAGCCCCAGCCATCTCCGGCGTGTAGCCCGCGAACCAGACGGCCTGGTTATCGGTGATCGTGCCCGTCTTCCCGGCTTGGGGGCGCCCGTCGCGGAGGCGGGCCGGGTAGCCCGTGCCCTGCTTGACGACGCTCTGCAGGATGTAGTTGACGCCGTCGGCGATCTCAGGCCGGATCACCTGCGTGCAGTCGGCAGACGGCACGGCCAGGTCCGCCCCGTCCTTCGTCGTGACCGACTTCAGGATGATGGGCGTGCAGTGGATGCCGCGGTTGGCGAACGTGGCGTACGCCTCCGCCATGGACAGGGGGGTGACCTCGGATGTGCCGAGCACGAACGTGGGGTAGTTCTGGTTGACCCGCAGATCCTGGCCGGTGGACATCTTCACGCCCGCCGCTTTGGCTATGTCGATCGACGCGCAGATGCCCGCGTCGGCCTCCAACTGCATGAAGTAGGTGTTGACCGAGTCCTCCGCGGCGCTGATCATGTCGATCTTGCCGTAGCCGCGGTCGTAGTTGCGGACGCTGTGGTCCTGCTTGAACACGAACGGGCCGGAACAGTTCTTGAACGTCATCCCCTCCAGGGGGAGCTCGGCCGGCGCGGTGTAGGAGCGCTCCGGCGTCATCCCGAGGTCCAGGGCTGCCGCGATCGTGAACGTCTTGAAGGTGGAGCCGGCCTGGTATCCCTCGGCGCCGCCCATCGCGCGTTCCACGTTGTAGTTGTAGTAGGTCTCGCCCGGGTCCGTGCCCATGTCCGGGCGGGACTGCGCCAGGGCGACGATCAGGCCGGTGCTGGGCTGGATCAGGGCTGCTCCGGCCAGCACGGGATCGGTGGGGGCGATCAGGTCCGCCACCGCGGCCTCGGCCGACGCCTGCGCCGCGGGGTCGATCAGGGTGTTGATGGTCAGACCGCCCCGGTTGAGCAGGTTCTCGCGCTCCTCCAGCGTCGCCCCCATGCTCGGCATCGCGTCGCTGAGCAGCGTGAGGCGGACGTAGTCGCACAGGAAGGGGTACGGCGACGACGTGCAGCCGTTGGGCGTGCGGGTGACGGTGGCGGGATCGAACGCGACCGCCTTGGCCTCGGCAGCCCGGTCCTCGCTGATGATGCCGAGTTCGGCCATCCGGTTGAGTACCACATTGCGCCGCGCGATGGCCTTGTCCGGGTTCTTCACCGGGTTCGTGGCCACGGGGTTCTGCACCAGACCGGCCAGCATGGCCGCCTGCTCCAGCGTGAGGGCCTTGGCCGTGGTGCCCCAGTAGTGCTGAGCTGCCGCCTCGACGCCGTAGGCCCCGTCGCCGTAGTAGGCGATGTTGAGGTAGCGCTCCAGGATCTCGTCCTTGGTCAGCCGCTCCTCGAGCGCCATGGCGTAGCGGGCCTCGATGATCTTACGGTCGAGGGTCACCTCGGTGGCCTTGCTGACCCCCTCCTTGTCGCCGGCTGCCACGGCCGATTCGACGCGCACCAGCTTGACGTACTGCTGGGTGAGCGTCGAGGCGCCTTGGGTGTCACCCGTCATGGTCTTGACGAAGGCGCGACCGAAGCCCTGGAAGTCGATGGCGCCGTGCTCGTAGAACCGGTGGTCCTCGATGGCGATCTGGGCGTCCTGCATCACCGGGGCGATGTCCGACAGCGGTACATAGACGCGGTTCTCGTTGAAGAACGTGGCCAGCACCTGACCGTCCGCCATCAGCACGCGTGAGCGCTCTGACTGCGGGGGGGTCTCCAGGTCCGCGGGAAGGAACTCCAGCGAGTCCGCCGCCATCTTGGCGCCACCCCCGGCGAGCGCGGCGAACGGCACGGCCAGGCCCGACAGCAGGAGGCCCGCGAGCACGCTCACGGCGAGGAACATGAGGACGGAGTACGCCTTCTGGCTGAGGGAGGCAGACTTCATTTGCTCAGTTTACGTGACGGGTCCCAGGAGGCCATGCTCGCCGGGCTGGCTTGCATCTTTACCGGTGGGACCCCTGTTGCGATGGGCCGGGGATGCGCTAGCGTCAGGGTATTGACAGCAACTGCGCAAAGGAGGGCAGCTCATGTCACTCGCCGAGGTGAGCGAATGGACGCTCCACGCCAAGTGCCGAGACATGGCGGACGCTCTATTCCCCGAGGGCAAGGATCAGAAGCGCGCACGGTCCGTGTGCGTCGGATGTCCGGTCCGGTCGGAATGTCTGGCAGAGGCGCTGGACAACCGCATCGAATGGGGCGTCTGGGGCGGCATGACCGAGCGGGAAAGGCGGGCGCTCCTGCGCTCCCGTCCGGACATCGATTCGTGGCACGACGTCCTGGTCGATTTTCACGACACGGCTGAGGCCACCATCACCGTTCTGCCCGTCCGCCACGGATAGAACTCACGCCACTGCACCGGCGCGCGGCTTGCCGTGCGCCGGTGTCGTCTCTCATGGATCACCGCTAGTCGCGCATGTAGCGCGCCGGGATGCCGGAGACCCGGTCGCGGTCCCATGGCTGCGCCCATCCACCCAGATCCAGCACCCAGTCCACCAGGTGCGCGGTCAGCCCCCAGATGAACTGGGCACCCATCACGAACGCCGGCCCTTCGAAGCCGCTCGGGTGGCGAGCCGTCACGCGCACAGCAGGGGAGGCCAGCTCCGCCACGGTGAAGGCGTGCACCGCGCCCGTCTCCGCGGGGTCGCGCGGCTCCAAGGGGTGCCCACCCGGCCAGACCGCCACCACCGTCGTCACGTCGTAGCGGGAGGCCGGCACCCAGAGCGGTGGGAGTTCGCCCAGCACTGAGACGTGTTCGGCCGCCAGTCCGATCTCCTCGTCCGCCTCCCGGAGCGCCGTGTGGCGGCGGTCGGTGTCCGTCGGGTCGACGGCGCCCCCGGGCAAGGCGATCTGACCGGCGTGGCGGCGCATCGTCTCGGCCCGCGTCACGAAGGTGAGCGAGGGATCGGCGTCGTCGGAGAACAGCATGAGGACCGCGGCCGCCCGCTCCCCCCGCGGCGTGCGGTCGAGGTGGAGGTGACGCGCCGTCGGCCCGTGCACCAGGGCGCGGCACAGCTGCTCGAAGGACTCGGGATGCCTCATCCCGCACCCAGATACTCGTCGGTGAGGTCCACCAGTTGCTGCGTCGAGGCCAGGGGGCCGGCATGCACCCCGGCGATCCGACCGTCGACGTCGATGAAATACGTGGTGGGAAGCCCTGGGACCCGCAGGTCCACCTGAAGGGACCTGTCCTCGTCCACGACGTGGGGGTACAGCCAGCCGGCGAGCCCGGCGAACTCGATCGCCCAGTCCGGTTTGGGGTCGTTGTAGTTGACGCCGATGAAGCTGACCCCCTCGAGCTTGGTGACTCCTTCGCGCAGGAAGGGAGCCTCCTCGCGGCAGGGTCCACACCACTGGGCCCAGAGGTTGAGAATCGTGGGGGTGCGCGGCAGGCCCGCGAGGTTCACCGTCGTGTCGCTGCCCAGACACTGCAGGCTGGTCCGGGGCAGTCCGTCGGCGGACTGCGGCGCGTCCGGATCCGTGGCCGGGCAGTCGGGAAGGCCGAACTGGACCCGCAGGGCCGCCAGGTCCGCCGGCGCCGCGGGGGTGGCGACGGGATCCGGTGTGGGGGCGGTGACCGCAGGGGAGCAGGCGGCCAGCGCGAGTGTCGCGGCGAGCGTCGCACGGAGCAGCAGGGAGGTCACCGGAACGAGATTACCCGCGCGGCTCGCGGATGAGGCCGGCGGCGATGGCTGGATCCTGTTCGCCGAGGGTACGGCTGGGGCACAGGTCACGGACTGGACAGGCTCCGCACGCGGGGCGCCGCGCGTGGCAGCAGCGGCGCCCGTGCCAGATCACGCGGTGGCAGAGCATCACCCACTCGTCAGGCGGAAACAGGGCCCCGACGTCGCGCTCCACGTCGTCGGGCCTGGTGCTCGCGCTCCACCCGAGCCGTCCCGACACCCTGATGAGGTGCGTGTCGGGCGTGACCCCGGGCACCCCGAAGGCGTTGCCGAGCACCACGTTGGCCGTCTTCCGGCCCACCCCGGGAAGCGTCACCAATTCCTCGAGGGTGCCCGGGACGCGCCCGTCGAACTCGTCGACGATCCTCCGGGCGAGGCCGATGATGGCGGTGGTCTTGTTGCGGAAGAAACCCACCGGCCCGATGAGGGACTCGACCGTCGCGCGGTCCGCCTCCGCGAGCGCCGCGGGGGTGGGGTACCGGCCGAAGAGCGCGGGCGTGACCGAGTTGACGCGCCGGTCCGTGGACTGGGCGGACAGGACTGTGGCCACGAGCAGTTCGAACGGCGTGTCGAAGTCCAGCTCGCACCGCGCGTCGGGATAGGCCTCTGCGAGGGCCCGGTGGACGTCGGCCGGCCGGTTCATCAGACCTCGACGATGAGCTCGACCTCGACGGGCGCGTCCAAGGGCAGTACCGAGACGCCTACCGCGGAACGGACGTGGGCGCCGGCGTCGCCGAACACCTCGCCGAACAGGGTGGAGGCACCGTTCGCGACGGCGGGTTGCCCGCTGAACGCCGGCTCGCTCGCCACATAGACCACAACCTTGACCACACGTCGGATCTGGTCCACGCCCCCCGCCAGTGCAGCGGCGGCGGCCAGCGCGTTGAGTGCTGCGACGCGCGCCGCCGCGGCGCCCTCCTCGGCTGTGACGCCCGCGCCCAGCTTGCCGGTGAGGGAGAGCTCCCCTGCGACGCTGGGCAACTGCCCGGAGGTCCAGATCTGATCGCCCACGCGGGTGGCCGGGACATAGGCCGCCACGGGGGTGGCGACGGGTGGCAGGTCGATGCCCAGCTCGGTCAGGCGGCGTGAGGGAGCCGTCATGCGCCGCTGGCGGGGCGCTTGAAGTAGCCGACGAGGGTGTCGGGGTTGGGGCCCGGGGCCAGCTGGATGAGTTCCCAGCCCTCCGAGCCGAAGTTGTTGAGGATCTGCTGCGCCACGTGCGACAGGATCGGGGCCACGAAGTATTCCCACTTGGTCATGGGCCCAAGCCTGCCATGTCGGGGGCGACTCGCGAACCAGGCGGCGCGCCTATGGTCGCCCGAGGTTGCTCTCGCGGTCCGCGTCGCGGAACTTCGGAAGGTCACCGGGCCTGATCACGACCTCGCTGCCCTGGGTCCGCGAGGCGATGGCCGCGACGACGGCGTCCAGCGTGGCCTTGGCCTCGAGGATCGTGGCCTCGGGCTTCCTGACCTGCCGGAACTTGTTGCGTCCCAGGACGGCCAGCACCCCGGCGATGATGAGTGAGATGAGGACGCTGGCGAGGAAACCGAGCGTGAACGAGGACCACGGACCCAGGGGTGTGACGGCGTAGAGCAGCAGCCCCACGGCCAGTGCGATGAGGATGACGAGCATCCAGATGGCGTGGAACGCGAACAGCGCGGCACCGGCGAAGAGACCGGCACCGAAGCCCGCGGCCTTGGCGGCGGGCTTGAGTTCGGCCGCCGCCAGCTCCGACTCGCGGGCGACGAAGTCCGAGACGGCGTCCTTGATGTCTGTCAGGGGGTGGCTGGGCTCAATACGCATGGTGCTCCTTTCGGCACTCGCCAGCCTAGTGGCAGCACGCGCCGCCTGGGGTGGCGATCGGACTTACCAGGGGCTACAGCTGGATCGCCAGGGCGTTGTCGGGCAGGACGACGGGGGCGGTCAGCTCCTCGTGGCTGACCCAGGCGCGCGCACACAGCAGCTGGAACGGGAGCCTCAGGCTCTCACCCGGACGCACCGCCCCGTCGTAGAGCTCGGCCACCTGGCGCAGGAGCTGCGCGAGCTGGGTCTCGTCGAGGTTGGCGGCCAGCGGTTGGGCCCGCACCAGGCTCTGGAGGTCATCCCGCGTGACGGTCTGCCATACCCGGAAGGCGCGCTCCTCGACCTCCGGGAAGTACTTGCTGGCACCCAGCTCGGCCAGGCTGTGATGCCCGTAGTCGCCCTTCATGGCCATCGGGTCGAACCGACGCAGCAGCGCGGCCAGCCGACGCACCCACGGGACCGAGTCGTCGCGGACCAGGTAGGAGGCGCTCAGGCAGCCGCCCGGCCGCAGGACGCGGGCGATCTGGGCGAGCGCCTGCCCCAGGTCGTAGTGGTGCAGGCCCTGGTGGACGAATGCCACCTCGACGGCGCACGGGTCCATGGGAATGGCCTCGGGGCGCGCCAGTATCGGAGTGACGTTGCGGATGGCGTGCAGGCGGCGCAAGCGGGCCACGTCGTCGGTGAGGGCGAAGAGTGAGTGGCCGGCATCCGTCAGCCGCCGCGCGAGGTGCGGTTCGGGGTTGAGCGCCAGAGCGCGCACACCGTGCCACACCGCCAACCAGTCCAAGGCCTCGGTGGGGAGGGTGGTACGGCTCATGGGGTCCTTCCGGGGTAGATCGAGTCAAGGGTAACCGGACCCCGCCCGCCACGGGTTCTCCACAGCGCGCAGCACACCTGGGAAACGGCGGCGATCCCGTGCGATCAAGGTGTCATGGAGACGCCCGTGCGTGTGCTGCTGTGTGCCAAGGATCCGTCGGTGATCGAGGCCGTCGAGGTGACGGCGGCCGCCCTGGAGCTTCCCGTCCAGGTGGCGCGGGACGCGGACTCCGTGGGGGCGCACTGGGCGGCGGCCGGGCTGCGGCTCGTCTCCACCGAGGTCGCGGCCAGGTGGTCGTCGGCGCCTGCGGGGAGGGCCTACCTGGTGGGCACGTCGCCGGCTGAGCTGGCCCGCTGCTCCGCGGAGCTGGAGCTGCCGGTGCTGCCGCTCCCGGACACCGGCGGCCGGTTGGCCGCTGTCCTGGCCCGGGCCCGAACATCGGAACGTCAGCGAGGGTCGACGGTGGCGTTGGTCGGCGCCACGGGAGGCCTGGGCGTCAGCACGTTGGCCCTGGCACTCGGCCTCACCGGTGCGCGCCAGGCCATGGGATCTGCGGTGGTGGACCTGGCGGCGAGCAGCGGCGGGCTGGACCTCGCCGTCGGCGCGGAGGCCGTGGAGGGCGTCCGCTGGGCGGACCTGGCGGGTGCGCACGGGGAACTGGGCGAGGTGGCGGCGCGTCTGCCGGCGGTGGCGGGTATGGCACTCCTGGCGCAGTCCCGCCAGGATCCGGGACCCCCGTCGCCGGGTTCCGTCTCCGCGGTGGTGTCCGCCCTGGCGCGCTCCCACCGTCTCGTGGTGCTGGACTGCGGCCGTGACCCCGCGCCCCTGCCCGTGGATCACACTGTCCTGGTGGTGGGGGCAGACGTCCGCTCCGTGGCCGCGGCCAGGATGTTGGGCGAGACGCGGGGGGTCACGCCAAGCGCCATCGTGGTGCGGCACGGCCCCGGTCGCACCCTGCCCGAGCAGGTGATCTGCCGCACTCTCGTGGCGCGCAGCCTCGGCCGCATCGATCAGCATCGCGCCCTCCCGCGCCTCGCCGAACTGGGCCTGCATCCTGTGGGCGGGCCGGCCCGGCGTTACGCCGCCCAGGTGGCGGCCGTCCTCAGGGAACTCACCCGTGGTTGACGTGGACCTGGACCAGGTGCAGGTCCACCTGGCGGCTCTGGGCCGGCCGTACGCCCCCGTGGACGTGGCCTCCGCGCTCCGCTCCATGGGGGTCGCGGTCACGGATGCCGCCGTGCACGAGGTTCTTGCGGACCTTCGTCGCAACAGCGTGGGCGCCGGACCGCTCGACGAGCTGCTGCGCCACCCCGGGGTCTCCGACGTGGTGGTCAACGGCCCCCGTGACGTGTTCGTGGATCGCGGATCCGGGCTCGAGCGGGCTGACCTGGCCTTCGTGGACGACGAGCAGGTGCGGCGTCTCGCCATCCGCCTGGCTGCAGCGGCGGGGCGGCGGCTGGACGACGCGGCACCCTTCGTCGACGGACGGCTGCCTGGAGGGGTACGGCTCCACGCCGTCCTCGCCCCGGTGTCCGCCCCAGGGACCTGCCTGTCGCTGCGGGTCCCGGCGGCCAGGACCTTCTCCCTGGCGGACCTCGTGGCGGCCGGCTCGCTGCCGGAGGCGGGGGCCCAGCTACTCCGGGACGTGGTCCGCAGGCGGGTGCCGTTTCTCATCTCGGGTGGTACCGGCACAGGCAAGACCACGCTCCTGGCCGCCATGCTGGCGCAGGTGCCGGCAACGGAGCGGATCGTGCTCGTGGAGGATGCCCGGGAGCTCATCCCCGATCATCCGCACTGTGTGCGGCTGGAGGCCAGGCCGGCAAACGCCGAGGGGGCAGGGGCCATCACTCTGACCATGCTTGTGCGCCAGGCGCTGCGCATGAGGCCGGACCGGGTGGTGCTGGGTGAGGTGCGCGGCGCGGAGTTGACGGACCTGCTCACCGCCCTGAACACCGGTCACGAGGGCGGCTGTGGGACGGTGCACGCCAACTCGGTCGCGGACATCCCGGCACGGCTCGAGGCCCTCGCGGCGCTCGGCGGGATGAGCAGGGAGGCGTGCCACGCGCAGGTTGCGTCGGCGCTCAAGGTGGTCATCCACGTGACCCGGGAGAGCAGCGGACGCAGGAGGGTGGCGCAGGTGGGTGTCTTTCTGCGCGGGGCGGACGCGATGGTGGAGATCCTGCCCGCCGCCACTCTCACCGACGGGGGCCTCACCTTCGGCGCGGGGGCCGATCTGCTTCTAAAGGCGGTGGGGGGATGATCCCGGCCGTCCTCACCGCCGCGCTCGCCGCCGCCATGATGATGGGGCCACCGCCGGCCGGCGCCGAATCCCGGTTAATCCCGTCGCGGGTCAGGAGGCGCGGGCATCCGTCTGTGGGGTGGACCGTGCTCGCGCTGCTGCTGCCGGTGGTCGTCGCGGGCGTGTGGGGCGTGAGAGTCACGGGGTGGGTCGTGTGCGTGGGGGTGGCGGCGGGCACGGTGGCGTGGGTGATCGCGGGCAGACGTCGTCGACGCCGCGAAGCATCGGCGGCGGAGGACTGCGCCCAGGCGGCCCGCGCCCTTGCGTCGTTGCTGCGGGCGGGCAACATCCCGCACCAGGCGTTGGCGGAGGCCGCCACGGACTTCCCCGTGCTGGCGTCGGCGGCTTCGGCGGCCAGGCTGGGCGCGGACGTCGCCCGTGAGCTGGATCGGGCCGCATCCCGCCCGGGCCTGAGCGGGATGCGGCCGGTCGCGGCCGCGTGGCGGCTCAGCGAGCGGACGGGGGCCCCCATCGCCGGCGTCCTCTCAGGGGTGGCTGAGACCCTGCGCAGGCAGCGCCAGGTCGAGGCGGTCGTGGAGACCGAACTTGCGGCTGCGCGGACGAGCGGCCACATCATGGCGGCGCTACCGCTGCTCGCGGTCGGGCTGGGGCTGGTGGCCGGCGTCAACACGCCGGAGTTCCTCCTGACCGAGCCGTTGGGGCAGCTGTTGACGGTGGCAGGCGTGCTGCTTACTGCCGCGGGAGTGCTCTGGGTGGAGGCGCTGGCTCGGCCAGGCCCACGTGGGGGAGCCCAGACCCGGCGGAGCGACAGATGATGAGCACCCTCGTCCTCGCCGCGCTCGCGGCCGCCCTCGCGTCGTGGCTGGTCCTCGCCTCGCCGTCGGAGCGCCTCGCATCGCTCAGCGCCCCCCTTGGTGTCCCCGTGAGGCTGGCGGCAGCGCGGCCAGGGGCACCGTCGGCGCGGCAGCGTGCGGCCGTGGGGGCCGGGGTCCTGCTGGTGAGCCTGCTCATTCTGGATGTCGGACCGGGCCTGAGTGCCGGGGCACTGCTCGGCGGCCTTACCTTCTGGGGCCTGGGTTTCGCCGCGCCGAGGCCGGATTGGGCCGTTGCGGCGGACGAACTCCCCGATGCCCTGGACTTCCTCTCGGTCTGTCTGCGCGTCGGCCTCCCCACCTCCCGCGCGGTGGCGGACGTGGCGGGGGTGTCGCCGCCCACCACGCGTCGGCTCCTCGAGCGCGTCGGGGCGGAGCTGGCGTTGGGGAGGGCGGGGCCGGACGCCTGGCAGCCGCTCCGCGGACATCCCGTCTGGGGGCGCCCTGCCATGGACATCATGCGGGCCGAACGGTCAGGGACGTCGCTGGTGGGGATCCTGACCGACCACGCCGAGGACGCGCGGCAGGGGATGCGGGACAGGGCCGCCAAGCGGGCCCGCACCGTTGGTGTGCGGTCTGTCGTCCCATTGATGGCCTGCTTCCTCCCAGCGTTCATGGCCGTGGGCGTCGTGCCGATCATCGCCAGCCTGATGCAGGGGTTCTTCGGATGAGTTCAGGGGGCGTCGTCGAGGAGGTCCGGCAGGGTGGCGAAGCCGTATCCGCGGGCGTGTAGATCGCTGATGATGCCTGGGAGGGCGTCCGAGTCCAGCGTGGAGCCGTCCTCCGGGTGGGCGCCCACGTGCATCAGCACGACAGCACCCGGCTGCAGCCGGTCCAGGATCCGCTGGCGGACGACGGCGGTGGTGATGCCCCCGCTGGTGCCCTTCCATCCCAGCGTGTCCACGGTCCACCGGACCGGGATGTAGCCGGCGCCGTTGACCACCCGGATGTCGAGGTCGGCGACATCGCCGTACGGGAAGCGGAACAGGGGCTTGGTGGTGGTGCCGGTCAGTGCGGAGATGCTCCGTTCGGCGGCGGTCAGCTGGGCGCGGATCTCCTCGTTCGTGATCCGCGTGAAGTACGGGTGCGTGTCACTGTGATTGCCCACCGGATGGCCGGCGCGGTCCATCGCCCGGACGGCATCGGGGTAGGCCCGCGCGAACTGGCCCGTGACGAAGAAGGTGGCGGGTACCCCGTGGGTGGCCAGCGTGGCCAGGATCGGCGTCACGGCGTCCGCGGAGGCGCCGCCGTCGAAGGTGAGGGCCACCACCCTGCGTTGAGTGGTGAACACCTCGATGTCCTGCCCCGCCCACAGCTGCACGAGGGTCGCGGGGGCCGGGGGAGTGGTTGTCAGCGTCGGGCGGGGTGTGCTGGTCGACGGCGTGGCGGTGGTCTCGGTGCGCGTCGACGACGGCGCGGCGGAAGCCGTGACTTTCGTGGTGGAGGCAGCTGCCGAACTCGTGGTGGGCGTGACCGTCGGGCGGGCGGTGCTGGGACTGTGCGTCGCGGGTCCGTCGCTGGTGGGCACCTGGGAGGGGGAGAGAGTCGGCGTCGGGGGGAGCGGGGAGGCGGGAGCGGAGGGTTGCTGGGAGGTGGGCACAGGAGAAGGGGCCGCGGGCGTGACGGGCGACGGGCCACAACTCAGGAGGCCGAGGGCGAGCACCATCGCCCCGGCCGCCGTGCCGAGCCGAACTCGGCGGTGGACGGGCCCGCACTGGCCGACCGACCGGCACACTGCCCCGCCTCCCTGTTGCCTCGCATTCTACTCGCGCAAGCCCACCCCAGTGGGGTGACTGGGGTCGGCGTCGGGGCGCGTTGTGGAAGTGTCAGCCGTCGCTGGCACAGTGGTGGTGTGAAGTTCGGCTGGGTGAGCGCCAGGGACGAGGCAGTCGCCGTCTCGCTGCGGGAGCCTGCCGCGGGCCGGACATCACGGTGGCCGGACTGGCTCTCATCCGAGGCTGTGGAGCGGATCCAGCGCTCGGGGGTCCCTGCGCCCTGGGAGCACCAGGTGGACTTCGCCCAGGCGCTGTTCGAGGGCAGGCACGCCATCGTCTGCACCCCCACCGGGTCAGGCAAGACCCTCGGGTACCTGATGCCCATCATCGCCGCCACGGCAGAGGGCCGGCTCGGCGTTACCGTGGACTCCACGCGGGCCCGCCTCAGCTCGCGTCACACCGCGGTGTACCTGGCTCCTACGAAGGCCCTCGCGCACGATCAGGCGCGGGCGGCCGCGGCAGTGGGTCCGCAGGGGTGGCGGATCGGCGCCCTGGACGGTGACTCGGACGAGGCGGAGCGCAGATTCGCCAGGGAGCATGCGGATCTGGTGCTGACCAACCCGGACATGTTGCACTTCTCGGTGCTTCCCGGCCACCAGAGGTGGGCGTCGTTCCTCGGGTCGTTGCGCTACATCGTCGTCGACGAGGCCCACCGCTACCAGGGCGTCTTCGGGGCCCACGTGGCCCAGGTGATCCGGCGGCTGAGGCGGCTGGCTGCGCAGTACGGCGCGGACCCGGTCGTCGCGCTGTCCTCGGCCACCGCCCCCAACGCGGGCGAGTTCGCCGGCACGCTCATCGGCGCGGACCATGTGCAGGTCATCGACCGGGACGCGTCTCCGAGCGGTCGACGTACCGCGGTGCTGTGGCGTCCCGCGTCGTCGCTGCGCGCCGCCACCGCCGAATTGCTGGCCCGGCTCACCGATGACGATGCCCAGACCATCGCGTTCGTGCCGTCGCGCCAGGGCGCGGAACTGGTTTCCCTCGCGGCCCAGGAGCTCTCGGCGGAGCCCACCCGGATCGCCTCGTACCGCGGCGGGTACCTCGCGGTGGACCGGCGTTCCCTGGAAGCCGGGCTGCACAGCCGGGAGCTGCGCGGCCTGGCCAGCACCAACGCGTTGGAGCTCGGGGTGGATGTGGCGGGCATGGACGCCGTGCTGGTGTCCGGCTATCCGGGCAAGCTGTCCTCCTTCTGGCAGCAGGCCGGCCGCGCAGGACGCCGGGGTCAGGAATCGCTGGTGGTGCTCCTGGCCAGGGAGGACCCGTTGGACGCCTACCTCCTCGAGCATCCGGAGCTGGTGTTCGAGGCGTCCGTGGAGCGGGCGGTGCTGCATCCGGAGAACCCGAGGGTGCTCGGCCCGCACCTGGCGGCGGCGGCGCAGGAGCTTCCCCTGTCAGACGAGGACGCCAGGTGGTTCGGCCCGACGGCACCCGTGGTCGCCCGGGCGCTGGCGCAGCAGGGCGTGCTGCGGGCGCGGCGCGACAGGTTCTTCTGGACCCGCCCGGATCGCGCGGTGGACTTCATCAACCTCAGGTCCATGGGAGGGCGCCCGGTGGACATCATCGAGCGGACCACGGGCAGGGTCGTGGGGATGGTGGACGCGGCTGCGGCGGACCGCACGGTGCACCCCGGTGCGGTCTATCTCCACCAGGGCGAGAGCTTCACCGTCGAGGAGCTGGACCTGGGCGAGCACCAGGCGATGGTCGCATCGTCGTGCCCCCGCTACTACACCCAGGCCCAGTCGTCGTTCGACATCGAGGTGGTGCGGGAGGAGGCTCGGCGGACGCTGGGTGCCACCTGGGTCAGCCGGGGAGAGGTGCGGCTGGACTCCCAGGTGACCGGTTACCTCCGTCGCGACGAGGTCACCCACGACGTCTGGGATTCCACGCCGCTGGACCTGCCGCTGCACCGCATGACCACGCAGGCGGTGTGGTGGACGGTGCCCGCGTCGTTGGCCGGCCGGCTCGGCTGGGCCGAGCTGCAGATGGGGGCCGCGGCGCACGCCATGGAGCACACCGCCATCGGGCTCCTGCCGGCGTTCGCCCCGTGTGACCGGTGGGACATCGGCGGAGTGAGCACGGCGCTTCACCCGGACACGGGGCTCCCGACGGTGTTCGTCCACGACGGCATGTCCGGCGGGGCCGGGTTCGCCTACCGAGGCTTCGAGGCAGCTGAGCAGTGGCTGGGCGCCACCCTGGACCGTCTCACCCGATGCGCCTGCGAGGCGGGTTGTCCTGCCTGCGTGGTCTCGCCCAAGTGCGGCAACGCGAACCAGGTGCTCAACAAGGCCGACGCCGCCGAGTTGTTGGCGCTCCTGCTCGATGAGACCCCGTCCCGTCATCCACAGCCATCGGTGTTGTCCGTCGCGTCCATCCACAACCTCGGGGCCCGCACGGGAAATGGTGAGATGGCCGGGCGATCAAGGGGCTGACCGGCTGAGAGGCGGCCGGCACACCGAAAGGACGCCCCATGGCACACCCCGTCCCGAGCCGAGCAGGTCGCGCCCGCGCGTTGGCGCAGCGCGGACTCACCACCGTCGAGTACGCCCTCGGGCTGCTCGCCGCCGCCACAGTGGCCCTCGTGCTGCTGCGGATCTTCGGAGACAACACCTTCTACAAGACCCTTTTCGACTGGGTGATCAACGTGTTCACCACCGTCGCGAACGGTGGGTGACCCGGCTCAATGAGCAGGCAGCGGAGGCCCCGGCGCGGCTCGCGGGGGATGGTGACCGTCGAGCTGGCCATCGGGCTGGTGACGGCGGTGACGCTCACCGCGTGTCTCGTCGGGCTCTCCCTGTTGGGCGTGGCGCAGGCGACGGTGGCGGAATCCAGCGCCCAGATCGCACGTCAAGCGGCCCGAGGCGACGACGCGTCGCTCCAGGAGGCCAGGGCACGGGCGCCGCGCCGGTCCACGATCGACGTGAGCACCGATCGGGCGGGGGTGAGTGTCACGGTCGCCATGGCGCTCGAGGTCCCAGGCCTGGGCCCCCTCAGCGTGACATCCACGGCGTGGGCCGCCTACGAGCCGGGGGTCGGCCCATGACGTGGCGCGGTGACCAGCGCGGGGCGGCCGGTTCGGCGCTGGTGGCCGGGGTGTGCCTGGTCCTCGTCTCGGTGTTCATGGCGGGCGCCGTTCTCATCCAGTGGTTCTATCTCGCCCGCCGCGCCGAACACACGGCGGAGCTGGCAGCCCTGGCTGCGGTGAGTGCCACGGTCGAGGGCAGCTCCGCCTGTGGGGCTGCGGGCGAAGCCGCCCGCCGCAACCACGGGACCGTCACCGGTTGCGAGGTGGCGGTGTCGGGCAGGGCGGTGGTCGTGCAGGTCACCGTCGGCGTGCCCCTGGAACCAAGGGTTCCGTGGGGGCCGTCGCGGCTCACCAGGTCGGCCACGGCCGGCACCTGAGCCGGCCGGATGGGCGTGGCGGTCGTGGATCCCCGTCCCCGGCAGGCGCCGTGCCGCGGCGATACAGTGCTGGTATGACTTACATCGCCGCCGAAGACCGCTATTCCTCCATGCCGTACCGACGCCTGGGCGCGTCAGGTCTCAAGCTCCCCGCGATCTCGCTGGGCCTGTGGCACAACTTCGGCGACGACTTCCCCCTGCAGACCCAGCGCCGGATCCTGCGCCGCGCCTTCGACCGCGGCGTCACGCACTTCGATCTGGCGAACAACTACGGGCCGCCCTACGGCGCGTCCGAAACCAACTTCGGTCGGATCATGGCCGAGGACTTCGCCCGCTACCGCCACGAGCTCGTCATCTCGTCCAAGGCGGGCTGGGACATGTGGCCCGGCCCCTACGGGTTCGGAGGCTCCAGGAAGTACCTGCTCAGCTCGCTCGACGACTCCCTCACGCGCATGGGGCTGGAGTATGTCGACATCTTCTACCACCACCGCCCGGATCCGGAGACGCCCCTGGAGGAGACCATGGCGGCCCTGGACCAGGCGGTCCGTTCGGGCAAGGCGCTGTACGCGGGCATCTCGTCGTACTCGGCCAAGCTCACCGCGGAGGCGCAGCAGATCGCGCGCTCGCTGGGCACCCCGCTGATCATCCACCAGCCGTCGTACTCCGTGCTCAACCGGTGGGTCGAGCAGGGTGAGCCGAGCTTGTTGGAGGCCTGCCACGCCGCGGGCATGGGCGTCATCGCCTTCTCGCCGCTGGCCCAGGGCATGCTGACGGACCGCTATCTCGACGGGATCCCCTCGGATTCGCGCGCCGCGCAGGGCAAGTCCCTGGACACGGGGCTCCTCACCGAGGAGAACATCGACCACCTGCGGGCGCTCAACGACATCGCGCAGGCCCGCGGCCAGAGCCTCGCCCAGATGGCGATCGCCTGGGCACTTCGCGATCAGGGAGAGGCCTCCGTCACCTCCGTCGTGCTCGGCGCCTCCTCGGTGCAGCAACTCGACGCAAATCTCGACGCGCTGGGCGTCCTGGACTTCACCGCGGAGGAACTCTCCGCCATCGACCAGCACTCGGTCGTCGAGGGCGTCAATCTCTGGCAGGGGGCCACCGACTCGGTCCGGTGACCGCCAGGGCATGGGCGCCTAGGATGGCGTCCATGCCTCTCGATGCCTCCGCCCTGCGCGCCCGCCTGGTGGCGGCGGACTTCACCGTCGACGCGGTCCTCGGGCGGATCGGCGAGGCGGGGCAGGACGGTCTGGGGCGAAACTCGACGGTCCCCGCCGACGTGGCGCTCGGTGAGGCCTCCGACCCGCTGTCCACTCTGATCCGGCTGTTCGTGCTCCAGCAGCCCGTCGACGCGGACCAGCTCGCCGAGGCAGTCGACGTGTCGGCCATGCAGGCGGCCGGGTACCTGGAGACGCTCACCGGGGGCCGGATGCGGGCGCTGGTCGACATCCGTCCCTACGGCTCCCCGGACGACGGCGCGTCCGGGTGGATCGTCGCGGATCCCACGCCGGGGATGGACGGCGAGACGGCCCCGACGCGCCCGGACTACGTGCTGGGCGTGTCGCCGGCGTCGAGCACGCTGGCGCAGATCACGCCCCGCGAGCGGGTGGGCTCCGCGCTGGACCTGGGCACCGGGTGTGGCGTGCAGTCGCTGCACCTGGCGCGCCACGCGTCCCGGGTGGTGGCCACCGACGTCAACCCCCGGGCGCTGGAACTGGCCCGTCTCACGGCAGAGCTCAACGGGGTGGCCCTCGATCTGCGCGCGGGCTCGTTGTACGACCCGGTGCAGGGCGAGCGCTTCGACCTCATCGTGTCCAACCCGCCGTTCGTGATGAGCCCGCCCACTCACGAGGCGGACACCTTGACCTACCGTGAGGCCAACTTCGAAGGGGATTCCCTCGTCGAGACGCTGGTGCGTGGGGCCGCGGACCACCTCACCCCGGGCGGCAGCCTCCAGCTGCTCACCAACTGGGCCATCCTCGACCAGCCGTGGGAGGACAGGCTCCGCGGCTGGATCCCAGCCGGGTGCGACGCGTGGGTCATCGAGCGTGAGCGGCTGGACATCTTCTCCTATATAGAGATGTGGCTGACCGACGCCGGGTTGGTGGGCTCCCCGCGATGGCGCGGGGCCTATGACGAGTGGCTCCGCTACTTCGACAGGCTCGGGGTGCGGGCCGTCGGCATGGGGTGGATCCTGGTCACCAGGGCGGGCCGGGACGAGCCGCATCTGCGCCTCGAGACCTGGCCCCACGCCGTGGCGCAACCCGTCGGCGCGGTGTTCGGCCGGCACGCGGGCGCCGTCACGGCCGCGACACTCGCGCTGCGCGAACTCCTCGCCACCCGCCCCCGGCTCGTCGACGTGGACCAGGAGGCCATCGGGCGTCCCGGGGCTGAGGATCCTGAGCACATAGTCTTCCGCCAGAGCGTCGGGCTGCGGCGCGCCATCAAGGCGGACACGGCCCTGGCCGCTGTGCTGGGCGCCCTCGACGGAGATCTCACCGTCGCCCAGGTGCTCGGTGCCGTCGCACAGGTCCTCCAGACCGACGCGTCGGACCTGGCCGCCGCCGTCGTGCCGGAGCTCCGCACGGCGCTGCTCACTCAGATGCTGCGCATCGGCCAGTGACGAGCGGGACATCCCGCCTGGCACGTCCGCGCCGGAGCCGGCGGCATTGCGCACACGCCTGACGCCGACGCCCGGTGGCACGGCCGGATTGACAGCGCAGGCTATTGTTCGAGGAGTTTCCGACCGGAGGGCTGATTCACCCATGGCTTCAAAGCGTCTCGTGATCGTCGAGTCGCCGACCAAGGCGACCAAAATCGCCGGCTTCCTCGGCTCCGACTACATCGTCGAGTCCAGCCGTGGTCACGTCCGCGACCTTCCCACCTCGGCCGCCGAGGTTCCCGCCAAGTACAAGGGCGAGAAGTGGGCGCGCACCGGCGTCAACGTCGACAACGACTTCCAGCCCATCTATGTCGTGTCCCCGGACAAGAAATCCACCATCAGAGATCTGAAGTCCAAGCTCGCCGGCGTCGACGAACTCCTGCTGGCCACCGACGGTGACCGTGAGGGCGAGGCCATCGCGTGGCACCTCATGGAGGAGCTGAAGCCGAAGGTCCCGGTGAAGCGGATGGTGTTCCACGAGATCACCAAGTCCGCCATCGCCGAGGCGGTGACCAATCCCCGTGAACTGGACGTCGATCTGGTCGACGCGCAGGAGACGCGCCGGATCCTGGACCGGTTGTACGGCTACGAGGTCTCGCCCGTGCTGTGGAAGAAGGTCATGCCACGGTTGTCCGCGGGCCGGGTGCAGTCCGTCGCGACGCGGCTGGTGGTGGACAGGGAGCGCGAGCGGATCGCGTTCGTACCGGCCTCGTACTGGGACCTCGACACCTACCTGGACGCGGGCCCCGACGCGGAACCGCGCACGTTTCCCGCCCGCCTGGCGACCGTCGGCGACGCCAAGGTGGCCCAGGGCCGCGATTTCAACGCCGCCGGCGAGCTGACCGCGCAGGACTCCCTCGTGCTCGACGAGGCCACCGCCCGGGCGCTGGCCGAGGCTCTCACCGCCGCGACCCTCGTGGTCGGCGCCGTCGAGGCCAAGCCCTACACGCGCAAGCCCTACGAGCCGTTCCGCACCACGACGCTGCAGCAGGAGGCCGGGCGGAAGCTCGGGTTCACCTCGGAGCGGGCCATGCGGGTGGCGCAGGAGCTGTACGAGAAGGGTTTCATCACCTACATGCGTACGGACTCCGTGACGCTGGCCGGGCAGGCCATCCAGGCCGCGCGGCAGCAGGTCAGGGAGCTCTTCGGCGAGGCGTACCTCCCCGCGCAACCCAGGGTCTACGCGTCGAAGGTGAAGAACGCCCAGGAGGCGCACGAGGCCATCAGGCCGGCCGGTGACACGTTCCGGCATCCGGACGAGACCGGCCTGGGGGGCGACGCGTTCAAGCTCTACCAGCTGATCTGGCGCCGCACGCTGGCCTCGCAGATGTCGGACGCCAAGGGCGAGTCGCTGACCATCCGGGTCGACGCTGCCTTCGCTCCGGTCCAGGTCGGGGCCGGCGCGGCGACGACGGCGGGGCTGGTGGCCTCGGGTCGTACCATCACCTTCCCCGGCTTCCTCAAGGCCTACGTGGTCAGTGTCGACGACGACTCGGCCTCGGACGATCAGCAGACCCGACTGCCCGTCCTGGAGCGGGGTCGGAGCCTCGAGGTGGCCAAGGTCGACGCGCTGGGCCACGAGACCCGCCCGCCCGCCCGCTACACCGAGCCGTCGCTGGTGGCGAAGCTGGAGGAGCTGGAGATCGGGCGCCCGTCCACCTACGCCTCCATCATCCGCACCATCACGGCGCGGGACTACGTGTTCAAGAAGGGGTCCGCGCTGGTCCCGACGTGGCTGGCGTTCGCCGTCACGCGGCTACTGGAGGAGCACTTCTCGGAGCTGGTGGACTACGCGTTCACCGCGCAGCTCGAGGATCAGCTCGACGAGATCGCGGCAGGCAAGGCCAAGCGCCTCACCGTGCTGTCGGACTTCTACCGCGGCCCGGAGGGCAGCTCGCACCACGGTCTGGAGACCCTGGTCACCGAGCTGGGCGAGATCGACGCCCGCGCGCTGTCCACCTTTGCGCTGCGCGACTCGGGCATCGATGTGCGGGTGGGCCGGTACGGCACCTACGTCGAGTCCTCGGACGGCCGCCGGGCCAACGTGCCCGAGGACATGGCCCCGGATGCGTTGACCGTCGAGGTGGCCGAGGAACTGCTGAGCAGGCCGCTCGACGAGGAGCGCGAGCTCGGCGTCGATGAGGCCACCGGCACCATGATCGTGGCGAAGAACGGCCGGTACGGGCCCTACGTCACGGAGGTGCTGCCGGAGGACTCCCCGAAGTCGGCCAAGCCGAGGACGGGGTCGCTCTTCTCGTCCATGTCGCTGGACTCCATCGACCTGCCCACCGCGCTCCTGCTGATGAGCCTGCCCCGCGTGGTGGGGGTGGACCCGGACGGCACCGAGATCACGGCGCAGAACGGCCGCTACGGTCCGTACCTCAAGCGCGGCACGGACTCCCGTTCCCTGGCCGCTGAGGATCAGATCTTCTCCATCTCCCTGGAGGAAGCGCTGGCCATCTACGCGCAACCGAAGACGCGCGGGCGGGCTGCCGCCGCGGCGCCGCTGAAGGAGTACGGTGCGGACCCGGTGTCCGCGAAACCGGTGGTGCTGAAGTCCGGCCGGTTCGGTCCCTACGTCACCGACGGCGAGACCAACGCCACGCTGCGGCGCGACGACGATCCGGAGGCGATCACCCCCGAGCGGGCCTTCGAGTTGATCGCGGAGAAGCGGGCCAAGGGCCCGGCGAAGAAGCCGGTGGCCAAGAGGGCGACGACCGCACGCAAGCCGGCGGCCAAGAAGCCGGCAGCCGGCGCCAAGAAGGCGTGAGCGGCACCGTCGGCTCTGGCCGCGGGCTCGCGCCACTAGGGTTGCCCCATGGCTAAGAAGCGACGCGCCGTGCTCCGGCTGGAGGTCCCGTTCACCTCTGATCCGCCACGGCTCACGTCGGACGCCGTCGGCCTGCCGCGCATCCTCCGTCGCCCGGCCGCGTCGTACACGATGGACGTGACCGTGCTCGACGTCAGCGACGCCAGGCTCCTCCGGGCGGGCGTGATCGTGGCGCACCGGGTGATCGACGGCATGGGCGAGTGGTACCTGTCGGCACCGGCCTGGGCACCGCACCTGCCCGCCGAACAGGTGGTTCCGCTGGGCGCCTCGGGTGATCTTCCGGAGCACTACGCGCGCATGCTCCGGCCGCTGGTCAGACGTGGGGTGCTGGGCACCATGGCCGCGCTGCACTGTGAGCGCGACGAGTGGGCGCTGCGGACCACAGAGGGCAGGATCGCGGCCGTGGTCCGCGACGAACGGGTCCGGGTCCGGCGCAGCGGCATCACCGTCGCCCGCTACCGCGAAGTCACCATCACCCCCACCGAACATCTGACGGGCCAGCAGCGCGATTTCCTGGTCAGCGCCGCGATGTCGGTCAACGCGACCGTTGTGGACCATTACCCCACCATCCAGCAGCGACTCGGTGCCCCGGCGACGGGGCTCACCAGCTTCCCCCGCCCCCGCGAGATCCGTCGCGACTCCTCGCTGGAGGAGTTCGTCGGCGCCGTGTTCGCTGAGCACCTCCATAGCCTCGTGCGGGCGGACCTGGCGCGCCGTGCCGCAGAGAGCGACGACCTGGCGGACCTCAACGCAAGGCTCTGGGCCTTCGGCCGCGACCTTCGCGGTCTGGCCCCGGTGCTGGAGCCGTCCTGGCGCGAGGCCACCGAGCGGGCGCTGGCGGGACTGCCGTACTCGTCGCCGGCGGAGATCGAGACACCCATGCTGGACGTCATCGACTCCCTCGTAGGCGCCGTAAGAGCGCCGCGCCTGGGGGATCTCGCGCACAAGCAGGCCGGGGAACTGCTCTACGAGCGCGCCGAGCAGGCCACGTTCATTCTCGCGGACCGCTGTCGCGCCCTGGCGGTGGACTCCCCGGACGACAAGTGGCAGGGGGCCCTGCGTGCCGCCGAACAGCTCGAGGTGGTGGTCGCGGTGGCGTCCCCGCTGTTCCCCAAGGCGGTCACCAGGTTCCTGCGCCGACTGGCGGACGTGACCCAGGATCTGCGTCGCTGTGCCCTCGGCGCTTTCGTCGGCGATCCGGCGCTGGACGGGCTGAGCGCCACCCAGGCCTTCAGCCTGGGGCGTGACGCCGAGCGGAAACGTCACCAGGTGCGGACGCAGCGTGAGGCCTTCATCGAGCGGTGGCCCGAACGCGTCGCCGAGGCCCGCAAGCTCATGAAGCGAGCCGGGAAGAGTCAGGTCGGGAAGAAATGACGGGCCTGTTCATCGTCTTCGAGGGAGGCGACGGCGTGGGCAAGTCCACGCAGGTGGAACGCCTGTCCCGGTGGCTCGAGGGTCGCGGCGTGGGTCACGTCGTCACGAGGCAGCCGGGCGGCACGCAGGTGGGGACCGAGCTGCGGCGCCTGGTGCTGGACCCGGCGATGGGCCACGTGGACGCGCGCGCCGAGGCGCTCATGTACGCCGCTGACAAGGCCCAGCACGTCTTCGAGCTGATCGGGCCCGCGTTGGAGCGCGGCGACGTGGTGGTGTGCGACCGCTATGTCGATTCCATGATCGCCTATCAGGGGGCGGGTCGGGCGCTGGACATCGACGAGGTCGGCAGGATCGCCTGGTGGGCCGTGGGTGGGCTCACGCCGAACCTCACGGTGCTGCTCGACACGGACCCGTCCCTGGCCATGGAGACCATCGCGGACAAGGACCGGCTCGAAGGTGCGGGGATCGGGCTGCACCTGCGCGCCCGCCAGTTCTTCCTCGATCTGGCCGCCGCGGCCCCTGAACGCTATCTCGTCCTGGACGCCCGGGCGACGCGTGAGGCGTTGGCCACCGCCATAGCCGACCGCGTGGGTGCCATGCTCGGGGGTGACGCGGCCTGAGGGACGCGCCCGCCCGAGCGAACCGTCGGCGGGCCATGGCAGGATGGCGGCCATGGGTGACGTCTTCTCTGAGCTGATCGGGCAGGAGCGCGCCGTCGCCACCCTCCGTCGGGCCGTGGAGGGGCGCCGTCACGCCATGACGCACGCCTGGCTTTTCGTCGGCCCCCCGGGATCGGGCCGATCCAACGCGGCCAAGGCGTTCGCCGCCGCACTGCAGTGCGCCAAGGGCGGCTGCGGGCAGTGCGTGGACTGTCGCACCACACTGACCGGCGCGCATCCGGATGTCACGCTGCTGCGCACGGAGCAGTTGTCGATCGGGGTGGACGAGGTGCGCGCGCTCGTGGGCCGGGCGGGGGTCATGCCCGTCAAGAACCAGTACCAGATCGTGGTGGTGGAGGACGCGGACCGCATCACTGAGAGGGGCGCCGACGCGCTGCTCAAGGGGCTGGAGGAGCCGGCGCCGAGAACGGTGTGGCTGCTCTGCGCGCCGAGCGCGGACGACGTGATCATCACCATCCGGTCACGCTGCCGGGCCATCAAGCTGGTCACCCCCGGCGACGATGCGGTGACGGAACTCCTGGTCACCCGTGACGGGATCTCCCCCGCCTTGGCCGCGCACGCCGCCCGCGCCGCGCAGGGGCACGTCGGTCGCGCGCGCATGCTGGCCCGGTCGGAGGACGCCCGGATCCGCCGCCGGGAGATCCTCTCCCTGCCCCGGAAGCTGACCTCGGTCACGGCCTGCCTGGACGCGGCGGACAATCTCGTCTCCTCCAGCGCGGAGGAGGCGGCACAGGCCACGGCGGAACTCGACGCGAAGGAGATGGCCGCCCTGCAGGGGGCGTTGGGCGTGGGCGGGCGGGGTGCCAAGCCGCGCAACGCGCAGGCCGCCATCCGGGAGCTTGAGGAGCAGCAGAAGGCCCGCGGTAAGCGGCTGCAGCGCGACGCGCTGGATCGCGTCCTCACGGAACTGACCGGGTACTACCGCGACGTCCTTGCCAGGCAGACGGCGCCGGACGTGCCCCTGGTCAATGCCGATCTCGCGGACGAGATCGAGCCGGCCGCGCGGCGGTCCACCCCGGAGCAGACGATCCGAGCCCTGGATGCCATCCTCCAGGCGCGCACGGCCCTCGAGGGCAACGTGGCCCCTCTGTTGGCGTTGGAGGCGCTGCTCATCAGCATTTCGCTGGCCGCGCGGACCTGACCCCCTCGGGCGTGTCCTCGGCACACCCCTGCCACCGGGTGCCAAGATGGAGCGCAAGACTGCCCACGGATAGGGGAACTGATGTCCAACAACGATTGGGTCCAGCAAGGCACACCTCGCGACGAGGAGTGGACGGCCGAAGAGGACGACTACGGCGTGCCTGTGGAGCCAGCCGAGTGGGATGACTACTCATCGGAGCAGACCGTGCCCGTGCCCCCCGCACCCAGCCAGCCCGCAGCCGAGGCACGCCCGCCGGAGGAGAGCGGCGGGGGGCCCTCCGCCGAACCGCCGGTGGACGACGCCTCGCCAGAGCCCGCCATCGACGAGCCTGCCGGGGACCAGTGGGCGGAGACCGGGGTCCATGACGCTGAGGCCCCGGCCGCGGACGCGGGCGAGGCGGAGGTCCACGGCGAGGATCACGCCGAGGGGCAGCCCGTCGAGGACGCCCCGGAGTGGGACGAGGCCGCACCGGCGCCAGAGGCAGGGAAGCCCGAGCCCGAGGCTGAGCCTGTCGCCGAATCAGAGCCTCAGCCTGCATCGTTCGGCCACCCCGCGGAGCCCTTCGGATGGCCCGCAGACGCCGAGCCTGCGGGCCACACCGACCAGCAGGACACACCGTCGCCCGAGTCTCCGGAGGAGTCCGGGAGCGGTGACGGCGTGGAGGATCCCGACGCCACTCGGGCGATGCCTGTGGTGGCCGGCGGTGGCGCAGGTCAGGAAACCGCTGCAGCGGCGGGCGCGGCAGGCGGAGCCGCCGGCGCCGCCGCCCTGGCCGGGCTGTACCGGGCAGACCGCGCGGGTGCAGATGACACACAGGTGATCGAGGGCGCAGGCCGCCGCACCGTGGACGACGAGGTGGCCGAGGAGGAGCGGCTCGCGCACCAGTTGCGCGCCGAGAAGGAGGCGCGGGACCAGCGGCTGGGTCTGGTTCAGACCTCGGACGCCAACTCCGTGCGTGATCCCCGGCCGCTGCGCCGCAAGGGTGTGGGCGGCTTCGGCAGCTTCGGGCTCTTCGTCCTGCGGCTGGTGACCGCGGCCGTGCTGGGCGTGGTCGGCTACCAGGTGCTGAGCGACATCGACGCCACGGCCGAATTCCTGGGGCGCACTCTGATTCCTGAGCCGCGTCTCGTGGCCTGGATTCTCGGCTTCGGGCTGGCTGCGCTGGCCGTGCTCCTGGTGATCGGTCTGGCGGTCCGTGTGGTCGGTCTCCTGCTCGCATTCGTGGCCGTCGGCGCGCTCGCGTTCATCCGGTGGGGTCAGTTCAGCCCGTTCATCGACGGGATGGAGGGCTTCCTCGGGGACAAGGATCTCCTCCTCTTCGGCGTCGGGGTCCTGTTCCTCTCCCTCGGCGGCGGCCGGTGGGGCATCGACGGCGCCTTCTCGAAGGCCAGGGAGAACGCCCGCGAGGCGAAGCACTGAGCAGTGTCGGCCTCCGCTGAGCGGAGGCCGACGCCCGGGCCGTTTGGGCCGTTCACTAGGCTGACCTCATGGCACGGGTGATGGCTGTCGCCTTCGAGCGATACGGCCAACTGCACTATCTGGACCCAGGCGTCCACCAGTACGCGGTGGGGGACTGGGTCCGTTACCCGACGCCTGACGGCGACGAGGTGGCCCAGTGCGTGTGGGCTCCCGAGGAGGTCGTGGACGGTTTCGTCGGCCTTCCGGTCTGCCCCGGCCCGGCGGATGCGGCGGACCTCGCCCGCGACGAGGCCAACCGGCGGATCCGGGAGGAGGCCACAGGGCTGGCCAAGGGCCTCATCGCCAAGCATCACCTCCCGATGAAGGTCGTGGGGGTGGACTACGTGGATCGGTCGACCGAATTCGACCGCCTCGTGGCCATCTACTACACCGCACCTCAGCGGGTGGACTTCCGCCAACTCCTGGGCGACCTCGCCCGCGCTCTCGAAGCCCGCATCGATCTGCGGCAGGTGGGTGCCCGCGACGCCGCGCGGCTGATCGGGGGCGTCGGAAGCTGCGGGCGCGAGTTCTGCTGCACCACGTTCCTCACGGACTTCGAACCCCTGTCTCTGCGCCTGGCGCGCGTGCAGGGACTTCCGTCCAACCCCCTGCAGATAGCCGGTGCCTGCGGCCGGATGATGTGCTGCCTCAAGTACGAGCACCCCCTCTACGTGGACTTCCTGCAGCGCGCGCCGGGCGTCGGGGACCAGGTGAGCGTGGACGGGGAGCCGGGGGTGGTCACGGGTCATCAGGTTCCCCTGCAGTCGGTCACCGTGCGGCGTCCGGGCGGGGAGATCGTCCGGTGTCCGTTGGAGGCGGTATGCACAACGGCGCACGGCCGGCGGGTAGTGGAGCAGGAGCTCGCGGGTAAGGGCGCGGATGAGTAGGAGAGTCACCCTCATCCAGGCGGTGTTGGCGCTCATCGCGATCACGCTGGTGGGCACTTTGTTCCTCGGCGGTTTCGTGGGAGGACGCAACCGTGATCAGCCCGCATCGCCACACACTCCTGGGCCGGCCACCCCGTCGCCACTGGCCGCCGGTGCCCGGATGCCGGGGATGCCCGAGGTTCCGGTCGAGGACCACGAGACCTTCCCGGACGAGCCCGGCCGCGACGCGGACCGTCAGCTGGACTACCAACCCATCGACACGCCGGAGGTGGAGTTCGTCGCCCCGGCCGGAGGCCTGGAGGCCTACGCCACCCAGGTGGTGGACTGGGAACTCTGCGATGAGGATGCCTCCGCCGGGCAGTGCGCCACCGTGAAGGTCCCCCTGGACTGGGACAACCCGGCCGGGGAGGCCATCGAGATCGCGGTGCGCCGCGTCATCAATGGTGATTCGTCGCGCGGGCCGCTGTTCGTCAATCCCGGGGGGCCCGGGTTCGGTGGGCAGGACATGGCCCAGCAGATCGCCGGCCGATGGACCAACTACGACACGGTGGGCTGGGATCCGCGAGGCACGGGTGAGAGCACCGCAGTGGTGTGCGGCACGCTCGAGGAGACCGATCAGATCTTGGGGCTGGACGCCAGCCCGGACGACGCAGCCGAGGACCGCGCGCTCCAGGAGGGGGCCGCCGACTTCGCGCAGCAGTGCCGCGACGGGTCCGGCAAGCTGCTGGATCACATCACCACCATCGACGTGGTGCGCGATCTCGATCTGCTCCGCCACCTCCTGGGCGCGGAGAAGCTGAACTACGTCGGCGTCTCCTACGGCACGTACGTCGGCGCGATGTACGCCGAGCTGTTTCCCGGTTCCGTGGGCCGGATGGTGCTCGACGCCGCGGTGGACATCACCGGCGAGGGCGACACCCCCCAGACCGAGGGCTTTGAACGCGCGATGGCCAACTTCACGCAGTGGTGCGCGGGCTCGGACCTCTGCGGCCTGGGCGATGAGCAGCAGGAGATCACGGACACGATCGACGATTTCCTGACCGGACTCGACGCCCGGCCGATCCAAGTGGGTGACAGGCGGCTGACGCAGAGCATGGCGGCCACCGGGATAGCGCTGTACCTCTACGAGACCGAGGAGGCCTACCGCACCCTGGCCCAGGTGATCGCGTCCGCCATCGCAGGGGACGGAGAGGCACTGCTCTACTCGGCGGACCTCCTCAATGGGCGCGGCCCGACGGCGTACGAGACCATCGCCTACGCGTTCCCGGCCATGGTGTGCGCGGACGCCGCGGACGAGGGCGTGGCGCCGGTCCCCCAGGAATGGCGCGACACGTTCGACGAGGCCCCGCTCATGGCGCCCCACATGGGCATGGGCTACACCTGCCAGCTCTGGACGGCCGAGTCTGCGCCGCAGATCAGGATCACCGCCCAGGGCGCGCCCACCATCCTCGTCGTGGGCACCACGGGCGATTCGGCCACTCCGTACGAACAGGCGGGGGCCATGGCCGAGCAGCTCGAGTCCGGCACGCTGCTGACCCTGGAGGGCGCCGGCCACGGGGCCGTCACCGGGGACAACGGCTGCATCGCCGACGCCGTGGACGCCTACCTCTACGACGGCGTCGCCCCGGAGGACGGCACGACCTGTTCCTAGCGCAGCCGTGCCGGCCGTCCGGGTCCTCCGGGGCGCACGCGCTTTGCCGCGGCGAAGCGTCGCCGGTATAGTTCCTGCGTGCTGCCGCCCTAGCTCAGTTGGTAGAGCGACGCTCTCGTAAAGCGTAGGTCACGGGTTCGATTCCCGTGGGCGGCTCCAGTGCGGGCCCCGGTCGAAGACCGGGGCCTCGTGCGTCCCGGCACCACGGATGGGCCGCGTCGCGGCCGTCGGTGGGGATCGATAGAGTGCCGCCCATGGCCCAGTTCGATCTGCCCCTCGACGCCCTGCGCACCTATCAGCCCGACGTGCCCGAATCGCCGCGCTTCGACGAGTTCTGGTCATCCACGCTCGCTCACGACGAGCCCGTCGCGCTGCTCGACGAGGCGCTGATCGACAACCGGCAGGCGCTGATCGACACCTACGACCTCACGTTCACCGGCTTCGGCGGCGCGCCCGTCAAGGCGTGGCTGCATGTCCCCGCCGGTGCCAGCGGCCCGTTGCCGACCGTCGTGCGTTACCACGGGTACTCGGTCTCGCGAGGCATGCCGCTGGCTCCGGTGTTCGCCGCCGCCGGGTTCGCGCAGTTCGACCTCGACAATCGAGGGCAGGGCTGGCATTCCGCGAGCCTATTCGAGCGGACCCCGGATCCGGACGTGGCGGCGGGGGAATTCGGCCCGGCCGGTCCCATGACCAAGGGCATCTCGTCGCCGGAGACCTACTATTACCGCCGGCTCATCACCGACGCGGTGCGGATGCTCCAGCTGGCGGCCGCTCATCGGCTCGTGGATGAGTCCCGGATGTTCATCGCCGGAGGATCGCAGGGCGGCTATCTGACGCTCGCCGTCGCCGGGTTGGCGCCTTCCCTGGGGCTCAGCCTGGCCGGCGCCATGCCGGACGTGGCGTTCATGTGTCACATCCGCCGGGCGGTGTCCCTCACCGACGACGCCCCGGTCTCCGACATCGCCCGCTTCATCAGGGCGGCCCCTCATCTGGAGGACGCGGTGTGGGAGACGCTGGGCCACTTCGACGGGGTGTCGTTCGCGCGGCGTGCCGAGTGCCCGGCGCTGTTCTCGGTGGCGCTGGCGGACACCATCTGCCCCCCGTCGACGGTCTTCGCGGCGCACAACGCCTATGGGGGTGAGCGTGACATCGTCGTCTATCCGCACAGCGGCCATGAAGGTGGCCAGGACGTCCAGACATGGCACCAGCTCGGTTGGCTGGCCGGCCGCATCGGAGAGGACCACGCATGACCCGCCCCATGTTCGGTGAGCGCCCGGACCGATTCGAGGATGCTGTCCACCGTCAGTTCCTCGTCGAACACCGCCGAGATCTGCTGGACTTCTATCAGCCCGAGGTGTGCCTACCCTCCGGGGGTTTCGCATGGATCGGGAGCGACGGGCGCGCCATGCCGGAGATGGGCGCGCAGCTGTTCATCGGCGCCCGCATGACGCACGTATTCTCCCTCGCCGCCCTCGAGGGGCGCGCGGGGGCCCGGGAGGTGGTGGAGCACGGCCTGGACTTCTACCTCGACGGACCCGGCCGGGACGCCCAGTTCGACGGGTGGGTGCCCGTTGTCGGCGGGGACGCGCCGCAGGACCGCAAGGAACTCTACGGGACGGCCCAGCTCCTCCTGGCGGCCAGCTCGGCAACGGTGGCCGGCTTCAGCCGCGGACGGGCGCTGCTGGACGCGGCCTCGGCCGTGATCGACCGCCACTACTGGAGCGAGGAGGAGGGCATCTGCGTCGAGGGCTACGACCGCACGTTCACCACCCTCGACGAGTACCGCGGCCAGAACGCCAACATGCACCTCACCGAGGCTTACCTCGCGGCCTACGAGGCCACCGGAGAGGGCAAGTTCCTCACGCGGGCAACGTCGATCGCGCGGAGGATAGCCGCGGGCGCCGCCACTCCCGAGGACGGGGCATGGCGCTTACCGGAGCACTTCACGGCCCGCTGGCAACCCTTGGGCCAGTACAACGCCGACGACCCCCGCCACGCGTTCCGGCCGTACGGCTCACAGCCTGGTCACTGGCTCGAGTGGACCAAGCTCCTGCTCCAGCTGAGGGGGTTGGGCGCGGACGAGCCGTGGATGCTGCCTGCGGCGACAGCGCTGTTCGAGGGGGCCATCCGCGACGCGTGGGCGGCTGACGGCGGCTTCGTGTACACGGTGGACTGGGACGGCACCCCGGTGGTGGAGGAGCGGTTCTTCTGGGAGGTGGCGGAGGCCATGGGCGCGGCGCGCTACCTGTGGCTCGCCACGGGGGAGGAGCGCTACCAGGAGTGGTACGAGACTCTCTGGCGGTTCGCGGATGCGCACTTCATCGACCATGAGCGCGGAAGCTGGCACTCAGAGCTGGATCCCACCAACGCGCCGGTGGCGCACACCTGGGAGGGTAAACCGGACCTCTACCACGTGTATCAGGCCACGTTGTACGCGTCCCTCCCCGCGGATCGAGGCTTCGCGGTGTGGCTGGCCACGCACCCATCGGGGGCCCTCGCTTAGGAGACTCCGGCGCCTCGATGAAGGGCGGGCCTTGTAGGCTGGGCATCGCTTCCCCGACCCGGGGATCCGTCTAGGAGGAACACCGTGTTCGACTGCGCCATCATCGGGGCTGGCCTGGCAGGGCTCGTGGCCGCGCGATACCTCACGGACCGCGGCCTGTCCGTCACGGTGCTCGAGGCCCGGGACCGGGTGGGGGGCCGCGTCGAGAACAAGGTATTGAGCGACGGGTCCTACGTCGAACTCGGTGGGCAGTGGATCGGGCCTGGGTTCGATGAACTGCTGGAGATCATCGAGGACCTCGGTCTCGACACCATCGGTCTCCCCGCCCGCGGGAACCTGGTGGTCCGCCTCCGCGGCCAGGCCCTGCAGGTGCCGTCGAAGGAGGACGTCGCGGCGCTGACGCCCTTCGAGGTCTCCGACCTCGGGCAGGGGCTGCTTCGGCTTCGTCGCCTGGCGGAACGCCTCCGCGATGATCCGGCATGGCGCAAGGCCAACGACGCCTGGCTCAAGCAGGACCTGCGGCGATGGGTCACCACGAACCTCCGCACGCACGGCGCCCAGCGCAGGTTCGGCGAGGTCTACGCGGCCGCCTTCGGGCCCATGCCGAAGGACGCCACCCTCGTCGAGGGGCTGCACCAGGTCAACTCGGGTCCGGATCTCGAAACCATGCTGGCCAGCAACGGGGGCCTGCATCAGAAGCGGGTCGACGGTGGTATGGCAGCGGTCGTGGACGCCCTCGCCGCCCGCCTCGGAGACGTGGTGCGCCTCGGCGCCGAGGTCTCGCGGGTGGAGCACACGGACCAAGGTGCCCGGCTGATCCTGGCCGACGGCCACGTGGTGGAGGCCCGGCAGGTCATCTCGACACTTCCCCCGCGGCTCGCCGTCGCGCTGCCCCACGAGCCTCCCCTGGCGGCGTGGCGCGGGGAGGCTGCGGACAAGGTCTCCCCGGGCAACGTCATCAAGGCGTTCCTCATCTACGACAAGCCGTTCTGGCGCGAGCTGGGCTTCTCCGGCCAGTCCAGCGCCGACGAGGGCGCGGTCAGGGTGACCTTCGACACCACGTCGGACAACTCCGAGCGCGGGCACCTCATGGGGTTCTTCGAGGGGGCAGACGCCGACAGCCTGTCGCGCCGCTCCGTCACGCTGCGCGAGCGGGCCTTCGTGGATTCCGTGGTGCGGACGTTCGGCGAGGTCGCCGCCAAGCCGCTGTCGTACATCGAGCGTGACTGGTCCACCGAGAAGTTCACGGGCGGCTGCCACGGCGCCCACTTCGCCCCCGGCGTCTGGACCACCAACGGACCCATCCTGGCGGAGCCCGACGGCGTGCTGCACTGGGCCGGGGCCGAGTACGCCACGCGGTTCAACGGATACCTGGAGGGCGCCGTGCGCTCCGGCCGCGAGGTGGCCGCTGTTGTCGCCCGCAATCTCGCCTGACCCTCGGCTCGGCAGGCTGCGCCTCGTGGCGCAGGGCCTGGTCACGCGCCCCTACGCGAGGCCCGCGGACGCCGTGGGCGCGTTCGGCGCCATGCAGGCCCAGGACCTGCCCGGTGTGCTCGCCTCGGCGGTGCTTCGCGCCCAGGGGGACGTTGGCTCCGTGCTCGAGGACCTGGACGAGGGCCGGATCGTGCGCGGTTATCCCATGCGTGGGACGGTGTTCCTGCTGCCGGGCACCGACGCCGCGTGGATCACGGAGCTGTGCGCGCGTCCGTCGTTGCGGGCCGCCTCGGCACGGAGCCATCAACTGCAGCTCGATCAGGCCCAGGTCGACCTTGCACGGGCACTCGCCGTCGGCCGGCTCGACGACGGCCCCGTACCGCGCGCAGGGCTGTTCGCACACTGGGACGCCCACGGGCTGGCTACCGCGGGCGGCCGGGGCTACCACCTGCTGTTCCACCTCATCGCCGGCGGCACCCTCTGCTACGGGCCGTGGAACGGCACCGAGCAGGATCTCATCCTCGCGTCGCGATGGCTGCCCCAGGGCTCGAGCCTGGAAGGCCGGTTCAACGGGGACCGGGTGGCCGGCGTCGCCGAACTTCTGCGCCGCTACCTGACCAGTCACGGTCCGGCGACAGTGCGCGACTTCGCGTGGTGGACCAAACTCGGCCTGGGGGAGATCCGCACGGCCTTGGCCCACGTTTCCGACCACCTGGACAGCGACGGCGCCGAGGAGCCGAGCTTCTGGCGCCCGGGACTCGTGGAGGAGGCCGCCGCGCTGGGGAGGCGACCTTCAGCCGCGCTGCTGCTGCCCGGATTCGACGAGTTCATCCTCGGCTACCAGGACCGGCTGTTCGCAATGTCGGCCGAGCAACACCACCGGCTCGTGCCGGGCAACAACGGGGTGTTCAAGAAGTCCATCGTGGCCGGCGGAGTCGTGCGCGGGGTCTGGGCACGCGCCGGGCGACCCGGTCGGCGATCCCTCGAGACCGACGAGTTCGTGCCACTCAGCGCGACGCTCCGGTCGAGACTGGGCGCGCTGTTCGCGGCCTACCCCTTCGTCACCGCCTGAGGCTCGACGCAGAGGGAGGGCGACGCGTGGTGCGTCGCCCTCCCTCTGACAGTCCTACGGACTCAGATTGCTGCGGAGCCCTTCTCCCCGGTGCGGATCCGGACGATCTCATCGACGGGCGTCGACCAGACCTTGCCGTCGCCCACGGCGCCGGTGCGGGCCGCGCGGGTGATCACGTCGATCACGGCCTCCGCCTCGCCGTCCTCCACGATGACCTCGATCTTGGCCTTCGTGATGAAGTCGATCGTGTACTCGGCGCCTCGGTAGAACTCCTTGTGGCCGCGCTGGCGGGCATAGCCGGAGCATTCGGTGACGGTCATGCCGGCCACGCCGTGCTGGGCGAGCGCGATCTGAACCTGGGTCAACATGGTGGGCTGAACGATTGCCGTGACGAGCCTCATGCCTGCACGTCCTCTCGGGGGGTGGGAACGATCAGCGTCTGCCGAACGCCGTAGGTGGAGTAGCCGACCGCGCTGAGGTCGTAGCCGGTCTCAGCGTGTTCGACGGTGTCGATGCCCTGCGTCTCGGCCAGTTCGGCGACCCGCAGGCCCATGACCTTGTCGAGGACCTTGGCGATGATCAACGTCACCACGAAGGAGTAGACCATCACCACGAGCGCGCCGAGCGCCTGCCGCCAGAGCTGGTCGACGCCGCCGCCGTAGAACAGGCCCGCCACGCCCGCGGGTGAGGCCGGATCGGCCAGGAAGCCGATGGCCAGGGTGCCGACGAGCCCGCCGACCAGGTGGACGCCGACCACGTCGAGCGAGTCGTCGTAGCCGAGGCGGGACTTCAGGCCGATGGCGAATGCGCAGGCCACGCCGGCGAGGACGCCGATGATCAGCGCGCCGAGGGGGCTGACGGAGTGGGCGGCGGGCGTGACGCCGACCAGGCCCGCGACGATGCCGGAGGCGGCGCCCAGGCTGGTGGCGCGACCGTCGCGGAGCCGCTCGACCAGGAGCCAGCTCAGCATCGCGGCCGCAGCGGCGGCCAGCGTGTTGATCCAGGCGACGCCGGCCATCGCGTTGGCGCCCAGCGCCGAGCCCGCGTTGAACCCGAACCAGCCGAACCACAGGATGCCTGCGCCGAGCATGACGAGGGTGAGGTTGTGGGGACGCATGGGAGTGCGGCCGAAGCCCAGGCGGGGTCCGATCACGATGGCCAGGGCGAGCGCCGCGGCTCCCGCGTTGATGTGGATGGCGGTGCCGCCGGCGAAGTCGATGGCCTGGATGCCGTTGGCGATGAAGCCGCCGGTCTCCGCGGTGCCGCCGTCGAAGCTGAAGACCCAGTGCGCGGCGGGGAAGTACACCAGGAGCGCCCACACAGCGGCGAAGACGGCCCAGGCCGAGAACTTCATGCGGTCGGCCACGGCGCCGGAGATCAGCGCGACCGCGATGATCGCGAAGGCGGCCTGGAACCCGGCGAAGACCATGGCCGGCACCGTGAAGGTGGCCCGCTCAGGGTCCATGAGGCCGTTGAGGAACAGGAACTCCAGGGGGTTGCCCAGGAACCCGCCCATGGAGTTGCCGAAGGCCATGGAGTAGCCGACGACCACCCACAGGACCCCGACGACGCCCATGGTGGTGATCGACATCATGAGCATGTTGAGCACGCTCTTGGCGCGGACCATGCCGCCGTAGAAGAACGCGAGACCGGGGGTCATGAGCAGCACCATGGCTGCGCTCACCAGGACCCAAGCGGTATCGCCTGCGCTGATTTCGAGAACTGTCATGGACGGAATCCTGCAGGGCGCCCGTGTCGGCTGAGCCGTCGCACGGTAACGGTTGGGTAAGGGATGGCGGGCGCGTGTAACGATGTGTCGCCGGTGCGTTACCGCACGGTTAACCGGGCCGCTTGATCTCTTCCAGCCGGATCGTCGAGAAGTCGCCGGCGGCCAGATCGGCCCAGGATCCGTCGAACACGAACGTGGTGTAGGCGGAGGTGGGGAACCAGCACTGTGCCTGGTCCGCCTCGGCGCGGTTGCTCGCGTAGGCCAGCTCGGCCACGAGGCTGGGGATCGTGGGTGCATGGCCGACGACGAGGAGGCCGGTGATGTCCGGATCGGTCTCGCCGATGCGCTGGAGCATGGTCTCCGTGCCCTGGTGGTACAGGGCGTCCTGGAACTCGACGGGGATGTTCAGGCCAAGGGCGGCGAACGTCTCGCGGGTGCGCTCGGAGGACGACACCAGCGCGTAGCCGAGGCCCAGCCCGGCGAGCGCGACACCTGCCTCCTGCGCCTCCCGGACCCCGCGCGGCATGAGCCGGCGGGCCTTGTCACCGCCGACGTTGTTGGCCTCGGTCTTCGCGTGGCGCATGAGCACGAGTCGTCGCATGGGTCGAGCCTACGCCGGGGAACAACCGCGGAGCTCCGTCAGGACCGGGTGGCCACGATGAGGTCGCGCTTGATGGACGAGTCGACGCGGTGGGCGAACCGCTCCCAGGCGCCGCCCTCGCACACGTCGAGCCCGGCCCCGGCCAGCATGGCAGCCAGGTCCTGCCGCGACAGCCCGAACGTGTTCCAACTGATCCCCAGCGCGCCGCCGTGCATGAGTTGTCCGGCCCACACCGGGATGGCCTCGCCGAGAAGGCCTGCGGGTGACCGGTCACGCTTGCCCGCGACCCCGCGCACGTCGGTGGAGGAGCCGTGAACGACGCCGTAGGGGGCGTCGGCGACGATGGCGTCGAATCTCTTCCTGCCGAACAGGGCCGCGGAGTCCCGCGTGTCTCCGGTGAAGGAGGTGAGGTGCAGCGTGGCGCCCTCGAGCCTGAGCTCCGCGTCGAATCTCTTGCCCACGGCCTTGCCGTCACGTCTGACGGGGGTCGTGTCCGCCGTGTGCTTGAGCCTCTTGCGGCGTAGGTAGGCGGTGTAGAACGAGGCCATCTGCTCGAACGCCTTCGCGTCTCCTTCAACGCCGTATGCGTCGTGCCCGAGGAGGAGGGCCGTCGACAGGGTGGTGCCGCGCCCGGCGAGCGGATCGAGGATCTGGCGCGGGCCCGTCGGCTCACGGGTGAGGGCCGCCAGCGTGACGTTGAGGAGCAGCTGCGTGAACTGCTCATTGGTCTTGCCCTGGTACTTGGGGATGCTGACCAGGTCCTCGTCGAGCACGAACGGCCGGGGGAGGGCGACGGGGCGCAGCAGGTCCCCTTCGAGTTCGAACAGCGCGAAGCACGCCGACTGCCGCGCCACCGACTCCAGCTGAGGCTCGGCCAGCCCGGGGGAGTCGAACGCCAGATAGCTGACCCCCGCAAGGTCCACCTCGACGATGTCCCGCGCGAAGGGCGCGGTCAGTTCCAGTTCGGCGGCCGTGAGCGGACCGGACTCGCCGGCGTACACGCGGTTGGCCGACGGCGTACGCAGCATGAGGTAGCGGGGCATGTCGCCGATCAGGCCAGGTTGAGGTGGTGATGCTCGTAGGGGGTGCCCTTCGCGCGCTCGAACGACGCTGAGACCTCCGCCTCGGCCTCCTCACGGCCCGTCCACGTGGCCCCCTCGACGGACTTGCCCGGCTCGAGGTCCTTGTAGACCGAGAAGAAGTGCTCGACCTCCAGGAGCAGGTGCTCCGGCACGGAGGACAGGTCAGTGATGTGCTTGCGACGGGTGTCCGCGGTGGCGACGCAGAGCACCTTGTCATCTCCGCCCATCTCGTCGGTCATGCGGAACATCGCCACGGCGTAGCACTCGATGAGGCAGCCGGGGAACGTGGGCTCGGCGCCGATGACCATGGCGTCCAGAGGGTCTCCGTCCTGGCCGAGGGTGCCCTCGACGAAGCCGTAGTCGTACGGGTACTGGGTGGAGGTGAACAGGGTCCGGTCCAGCCGGATGCGCCCGGTGTTGTGGTCCATCTCGTACTTGTTCTTGGTGCCCTTGGGGATCTCGACCGTGACGTCGAACAGGATGCGACGGCCGGGATCCACGGGGGTCATGCCGACGGGTGCGTCTTCGCTCACTGAGGGCACTCCTATGATTGAGATCGGTGCCCGCTGCAGCAGCGGGTCAACTACCCCTGCAGGATACAGGTTCGGAGGACACCGTGCGGACACGCTCGAGGACCATGGAACGGGTCCTCGCGTGGCTTCTGGTAGGGCTGTTGCTCATCGCCGTGTTCGCCGCTGCGCTGTTCCACCAGCCACTGCTGCAGGCCGTTGGCGCCACGCGCGACGGGGCGCCCACCACCATCCCGCCGGCGCTGTTCTCGCCCTCGCCCTCGCCCACGCCGGAGACCGCAGCCGCGGGTACCGGGCTCGCCGACGCCGCGTCCGCGCCACCTGCCGGGATCATGCCCGTCCGCGCGACGCTCGACGCCCGGCTCGCCGCACTGGACCGGACCGCCCTGGTGGGGGTCGACGGCGCGCCGGTCCAGGTGGCGTGGGAGGTCCTCGACGTCACGACGGGCGACGTGGTGGCCGCCAGCATCAGCGACACGCCGCTGATCCCCGCCTCGAACACCAAGACGCTGACCACCCTGGCCGTCATGAGCGCGTTCACCGGCTCCGAGCGGTTCGCCACCACCGTGGTCCAGCCGGCCCCGGGGCAGATCGTGCTCGTGGGTGGAGGCGATCCCCTGCTGCGCAGCGTTCCCGCGGAGGCGGGCTCCTATCCGCAGCCGCCCACCACCCAGCAGCTCGCCGGGGCGACCGCCGCCGCGCTGAAGGCAGCCGGCCAGACAGAAGTCACGCTCGGCTTCGACGCCACCCTCTTCACCGACGAAGGGTGGAACTCCACCTGGCCGTCGAACTACCGGGACCAGGTCACCCAGCTGTCGGCGCTCTGGGTGGACGAGGGGCAAGTGGGCGGCGCCCGCAGCCGCACGCCAGCCCTGGCCGCGGCGACGGTGTTCGCCGCCCAGCTCTCGGCCGCCGGCATTACAGTCAGCGGCGCCCCCGTCGCAGCGGTGGGTAGCGGGGCGGAGATCGCCAGGGTCGAGTCGCTCCCCGTCCACGTGCTCGTCGAGACCGCCATGAACAGGTCCAACAACTCCTTCACCGAGGTGCTGGGCTTCCAGCTGGCGCTGGCCACCGGACGCCCGGCCACGTTCGCCGGGTCGGTCGCCGCCATCGAGGAGCGCCTGGCCTCCCTCGGCCTCTGGGACGACGGCGCCGAGCTGTACGACGCCTCCGGCCTGTCGCGCAGCAACCTCGTCACGGCGCACATGCTGGCCGCGGCCATGCGGCGCATGAGCACCGATCCCCGCCTCTCCGTCGTCCTCGACGGGCTTCCCATCGCCGGAGTCACCGGCACGCTGTCAGACCGCTTCACCGACGATGTGTCGCGCCCGGCGCGGGGGGTCGCCCAGGCGAAGACCGGCACGCTCTCCTTCGTGTCCACCCTCGCCGGCACCGCGCTCACGGCCGATGACCGCCAGCTCGCCTTCGCGTTCCTCGTCAACGGCACCCCCGACGGCTTCTCGGCCAAGCTGTGGACGGACCAGGCCACCGGGGTCGTCGCCTCGTGCGGGTGCTGATGGAGCACGCCCCGATCCTCAACTGGGCCATCGCCCGTCGCGTCGCGTCCTCGGCGGCCGGGGAGCTTCCCGCGCTGTCGCGGCCGGAGGCGCAGCGGCTGGCGGCCGACCTCCGGGTGACGGCGCGGCTGGCCGGCGAGGTGGCCGGGCGCCACCTGGGCCTGGACAGCGCAGGTGCGAGCGACATCAGGGTGGTGGACTGGGCAGGCTGGGGACGTGCCGTGAGGGCCATGGCCGACGGCGCCGTCGCCGAACTCGGCCTGCCCGCGCGCCGCCCCGCGGCGCTCAATGCCCTGCGCGGCGTCGGTAATGGACTCGTCGCCGGCCTCGCCATCGGGGCGGTGAGCCGCAGGATGCTCGGCCAGTACGACGCCTTCACCGGAAGCCGCGCCCTGTATCTCGTGGCGCCCACCATCGTGGCGCACGAACTCAGCCACGGTTTCGTGCCGGCGGACTTCCGGCTGTGGATCGCGCTGCACGAGCAGACGCACGCGCTGCAGTTCCACGCCGCGCCCTGGTTGGGCGACCATCTGCGGGGGCTGATGACGCGCCTGGCCGCAGACGACGCGCACCTGCTGGAGGGGCTCGCCGGTTGGCGTTCGACGGGCGACGTCGCGGCGCTGCTCACCTCTCCATCCGCCCGGGCGGACCTGGCCTCCCTCATCGCGACCATGACCTTCCTGGAGGGTCACGCCGATCACGTGGCCGATCAGGCCGGCCGACGGCGGATCGGCACGGTGGCCGCGCTGAGGCGCGCCTTCCAGCGGCCGCGGAGCCGGTCGCTGCTCACACGCCTCTCCGGCTCGTTGAACAAGGACGCCCAGTACCGCGACGGGCTGGCGTTCTGCACCGCGGTGCACCGCGCCCGGGGGCCCAAGGGTCTGGCGGCCGCCTTCGCGGCTCCGGACGCTCTCCCGGGACCCGGCGAGATCGCCGATCCCGCCGCCTGGGTGCGGAGGGTCCATGGCGCGGCGTGAGCTGGGGCCGGCCGCCCTCCGCGTGGCGCAGGCTGTCGCGGCGGTGCTCCCGACCGGTCCGGTGACCGTCGGCTGCTCAGGCGGCGCGGACTCCACGGCCCTCGCGCTGGGCGCGCAGTGGGCGGCCGTGCGCGCTGGGGCGACGATCCGCGTGCTGGTGGTGGATCACGGGCTGCAGGCCGGCTCCCGGGGCGTGGCCGACGCCACGGTCGCGCGGCTGGCCGCCGTCGGGATCGACGGTGCGGTCGAGTCCGTGACCGTGCCCCCGCCCCACGCCGGCGGGCTGGAGGCGGCCGCCCGGGAGGCGCGGCTGGCCGCGCTGGAGGCCCCCGGGGCTCCGGTCCTGCTGGGGCACACGCTGGACGACCAGGCGGAGACGGTGCTGCTGGGGCTGCTGCGCGGCGCCGGGACCCGGTCGCTGGCCGGCATGGCGCCGGTGCGCGGCCGGTTCCTCCGCCCGCTCCTCGGACTCCGACGCTCGGACACAGAGCAGGCGTGCCGGGAGTGGGGGGTGGACGTGTGGCACGACCCCATGAACCAGGACCCCCGGTTCGCCCGGGTCGCCGTGCGCGGCTACCTGCGGGACCTGTCGGCGGCGCTGGGACGCGACGTGGGCCCGGCGCTCGCGCGTACGGCCACGTTGGCCAGGGCGGACGCGGACCTGCTCGACCAGTTGGCCGCGCGCGCCGTCGGCGAGCGAGGGACGCTGCCCGTGAATGACCTCGACGGGCTGCCCGACGCGCTGCGGTGGCGCGCGATCCAGCGCTGGCTCGGCGTCAGGTCACCGACGGCGGGCATGGTGCACGTCATGGCGGTGGCCGCCCTCGTGGACCGCTGGCACGGGCAGGGAGCGGTGACGGTCCCCGGCGGCTCGGTGGAACGCGCCTCCGGCGTCCTGGTGTACACGCCGTCTCCGCGGGATGGGGCCGGGGCTGCGGCACCGGCGCCGTCGCGATAGGCTGACCAACCGTGGATGCCGCTGACGTTGCACAAGACCTTGAAAAGGTGCTTTTCACCTCTGACCAGATCCAGGCCCGCGTGGCCGAGATCGCCGCACATATCGACGAGGACTATCTGGGCCGCGAGGTGCTCCTCGTGGGCGTCCTCAACGGCGCGGTGATGGTGATGAGCGATCTGCAGCGCGCCATGCGTAGTCACGTCCAGATGGACTGGATGGCGGTGTCGTCCTACGGTGCGGGGACCCAGTCCAGCGGGGTGGTGCGCATTCTGAAGGACCTCAGCGTGGAGTTGGAGGGCCGCGACGTCATCGTCGTCGAGGACATCATCGACACCGGCCTCACGCTGTCCTACCTCATGAGCAACCTGGCGTCCCGGGGGCCGGCCTCGCTGGAGATCATGACCATGTTCCGCAAGCCGGACGCGGCGCAGATCGACGTCCCGGTGAAGTACGTGGGCTTCGAGATCCCCAACGAGTTCGTGGTCGGTTACGGCCTGGACTACGCGGGCCGCTACCGCAACCTGCGTGACGTGGGCACCCTCTCGCCCCACGTCTACAGCTGACCGCGCGCCCCTCCCCGGGCGTGAGCGACGGCGGGGCCGGTTGGGCCCGCTGGTAGTGTTTCGGTGCACCCCACCGTCGCCCTATTAGATCGGCTTTGCCCGTGCAGAAGTTCTTCAAGAGCCCGATGGCCTGGATTCTGATCAGCCTGCTCGTCCTCCTCATGGGCATGCAGCTGCTGAGCAGCGTCACCGGATTCCAGACCGTCCCCACCTCGGAGAGTCTCGCGCTACTCAACAGCGATGAGCAGCTGCGCGAGGTGGTGCTCGTCGACGGCGAGCAGACCATCCAGATCACCGATGACCAGGGTGTCAAGACGCAGTCCGCGTGGGTGGGCAACCAGGTGGACGACATCATCCCCATCCTGGAGCGGCGCGAATCAGAGGGCACCCTCGAGCGCTGGTCGGGCACCAACCCCAGCCCCGGGCTGCTGTCCATGCTCCTCTACACGGGTCTGCCATTCCTCATCATGATCCTGGTGTTCTTCTGGATCATGCGCTCGATGTCCGGCGGCGGCCAGGGAGGCCCGCTGTCGTTCGGGAAGTCCAAGGCCAAGCTGGTGAGCAAGGACACCCCCAAGACGACGTTCAAGGATGTGGCGGGGGCACAGGAGGCCGTGGAGGAGCTCGAGGAGATCAAGGAATTCCTCGCCGAGCCCGCGAAGTTCCAGAAACTGGGGGCGAAGATCCCCAAGGGCGTGCTGCTGTACGGGCCGCCCGGCACCGGTAAGACCCTGCTCGCGCGCGCCGTCGCGGGGGAGGCGTCGGTGCCGTTCTTCTCTATCTCGGGGTCGGACTTCGTCGAGATGTTCGTCGGGGTGGGCGCGTCCCGCGTGCGGGACCTGTTCAACCAGGCCAAGGAGAACGCCCCCGCCATCATCTTCATCGACGAGATCGACGCCGTAGGCCGCCACCGAGGCGCCGGCATGGGCGGCGGGCACGACGAGCGCGAACAGACCCTGAACCAGCTGCTGGTCGAGATGGACGGCTTCGACGTGCGCGGCGGCGTCATCCTCATCGCCGCCACCAACCGGCCGGACGTGCTGGACCCGGCACTGCTGCGCCCCGGCCGCTTCGACCGGCAGATCGGCGTGGAAGCGCCGGACTTCGACGGTCGTCACAAGATCCTGCAGGTGCACGCCAAGGGCAAGCCGCTCTCCAGCGATGTGGACCTGGCATCGATCGCCCGTCGCACGCCGGGATTCTCCGGCGCGGACCTCGCCAACGTCCTCAACGAGGCGGCCCTCCTGTCGGCCCGCATGAACCAGGAGATGATCCGGCAGCCGCAGCTCGACGAGGCCATCGACAGGGTCATCGCCGGGCCGCAGAAGCGCACGCGTCTCATGAACGACCGCGAGCGCCTCATCACCGCCTACCACGAGGGTGGCCACGCGCTCGTCGCGGCCGCCCTGCCCGGCAACGACCCGGTGCAGAAGGTCACCATCCTCCCGCGTGGGCGCGCCCTGGGGTACACCATGGTCATGCCCGACGCGGACAAGTACTCGCAGACCCGCGCCGAGTTGCTGGACCAGATGGCCTACATGATGGGCGGCCGGGCCGCCGAGGAGCTCGTGTTCCACGACCCCACCACCGGGGCCTCCAATGACATCGAGAAGGCCACCAAGGTGGCCCGCGCCATGGTGATGCAGTTCGGCATGAGCGAGCGGGTCGGGGCCGTCAAGCTCGGCGGCGGTGACTCGGAGCCCTTCATGGGGATGCGGGGCACGGACTCCAGCCAGGAGTTCTCGCAGGCCATGGCGGCCGTCGTGGACGACGAGGTGGCCAAGCTGATCCACACGGCCCATCAGGAGGCGTTCGACGTGCTCCAGGAGAACCGCGACGTCCTGGATGAACTCGTCCGGCAACTGTTCGCCAGGGAGACCCTGAACAAGGCGGAGGTGGCCGAGGTGTTCACCGGGCTCCGGCGCCGGGACAAGCGCCCCGCGTGGACGGGCTCGGACTTGCGCCAGCCCTCGCACCTGCCACCCGTGGACGTGCCCCCCGCTCCGGACGGCCCGGCAGGCGGCCCGGCGGTCCTCCCCTCGCCGCCCACCCCACCCGGCGTCGGGCCGGACTTCCAACCGGGCTCCGGCCCGCAGCCCCCTGAGACCGGACCGTCTCCGTGGGGTCCGCCCGTCCCGCCGGCCGGTCACTGACATGGCCGTCGACCACACGCGAGCGGCGGCCGCGGTACGCGAACTTCTCATCGCCATCGGCGAGGACCCGGAGCGCGACGGGCTGCTGGAGACTCCCGACCGGGTGGCACGGGCGTGGGGCGAGTTGCTGGCCGGTCACGGGGCCGACGCGTCCGGCGTGCTGGGCAAGACCTTCGACATCGCCCACGACGAGATGGTGCTGGTCAAGGACATCGAGCTGGTCAGTACCTGCGAACACCACCTCCTGCCCTTCACCGGCGTGGCGCACGTGGGCTACATCCCGTCGGTGAACGGGCGCGTGACCGGGCTGTCCAAGCTCGCGAGGCTGGTCGATGTCTACGCCCGCCGGCTGCAGGTGCAGGAACGGCTCACCACCCAGATCGCCGACGCACTCGTCGAGCACCTCGACGCGCGCGGCGTCATCGTCGTGGTGGAGGCCGAGCACACCTGCATGACCATGCGCGGGGTCCGGAAGCCGGGGAGCCGGACCGTGACCTCAGCGGTCCGCGGGCTCCTTCGGCAGCCCGCCACCCGCGCGGAGGCGATGAGCCTCATCATCGGGAGGTGACGCGATGACCCTCGTGATGGGGATCGTCAACGTGACCCCCGATTCCTTCTCCGACGGCGGACGCTTCCTCGACCCGAAGGAGGCGCTGCGGCATGCCCGGAGGATGCTGGCAGAGGGAGCCTCCCTGATCGACATCGGCGGCGAGTCCACGCGCCCGGGCGCGCAGCGGGTGTCCCTCGACGAGGAACTGGACAGGGTGGTTCCCGTGGTGCGGGCGCTGGCTGCGGACGGTGTCCGGGTCTCCGTGGACACCATGCGCGCCGATGTGGCGCGGGAGGCCATCGAGGCCGGCGCCGCCATCATCAACGACGTCTCCGGCGGGCAGGCCGACGCGGACATGCTGGGAGTGGTGGCGCGCTCGAGGGCGGACTTCGTCGTCATGCACTGGCGGGAGCACTCTGTCCGCATGCAGACGGCCGCCCTGTACTCCGACGTGGTGGGCGAGGTCCTCGCGGAGGTGACCGCCCAACGGGACGCGGCCCTCACCGCAGGGATCCCGGGGGAGCGGATCATCCTGGATCCCGGTCTCGGCTTCTCGAAGTCGTGGGACCACAACTGGACGGTACTCAGGCACCTGGACCGGTTCCAGGCGATGGGTCACCGGGTGCTCATCGGCGCCTCCCGTAAAGCCTTCCTCGGCGAGCTGCTGGGCGGACGGGAGCCTGAGGGGCGAGACGGCGCGACGGCTGCCGTGTCCTTCTGGTCGGCGCTGCACGGGGTGTGGGCGGTGCGCACCCACGACGTGATCCATCAGGGCGACGCCATCGCGGTGGCGCGTCGCCTCAGGCACGAACACCCCATCGAGATCCACTGAGAGCAGGCCCCCGCGGCCCAGCCGTCGGAGAGCCGTGCGGTAGGGTCGGGGCAGGGCCGGAGGGAGCACGCACATCGACAGGATCACGCTCACAGGACTCACCGCGACGGGATTTCACGGGGTCTTTCCCCACGAGCGTCGCGACGGTCAGCCGTTCGTCGTCGACGTGGTCCTGGAGCTCCCCCTGGAGACCACGACAGACGAGTTGGCGGACACCGTCAGCTATGCCGACATCGCCGACATCGTCGAGTCGGTGATCACGGGACCGCCACGCAACCTCATTGAGACAGTGGCTGGGGAGATTGCGGAGAGGTGCCTGGACCATGGCAGAGTGGGCAACGTCACGGTCACGGTGCACAAGCCCCGGGCGCCCCTGAGCCAGACCTTCACGGATGTTGCCGTCACGATCAGCAGGAGTAGAGATGTCTAACGGTCCTTTCGATATCGATGTCGACACGCTGGGCAATCTGCGCCCCATTGCGAAGGTGGTGCTGAGCCTCGGGTCCAACATGGGGGATTCGGCCGCCATCCTGCAGGAGGCGGTGGACTACCTCGCTGAGACCCCGGACCTGATCCTGGTCGACGTGTCCCCGGTGTACGAGACCAAGCCGGAGGGCGACGTCCAGGAGCAGGCGGACTTCCTCAACCTCGTCGTGGTCGCGGAGTCCACGCTCGAACCGCTCACCCTGCTCGATCGCGCCCAGGCCATCGAGGAGAACTTCGGCCGGACCCGGGAGCTGAGGCACGGCCCCCGGACCCTGGACATCGACATCATCATGGTCGGCAAGCGGATCTCCGAGGACAGCATCGAACTGCCTCACCCGCGCGCGCACGAGCGCGCCTTCGTGCTGGTGCCGTGGCTGGACATCGACCCCAACGCCGAGATCGCCGGACACGGCCCCATCGCGGACCTGGTCGATGACCTCGACACGTCGACGGTGACCCGCCGCGACGACGTCGTCATCACGGCCGCCACAGGCTTTTGAGCGACGGGCCGCGCCTCGGCCTGACCACTGCCCGTCAGGCCGTCATCTCGGTGCTCGCGGGTGCCGTCATCTGCGCCCTGATCCTGCTGGGTTTCGAGGCCGCGGGCTCGTTCCCTCCTGTGGTGCCCTGGTCGGTTCCCCTCCTCATGGTTGCGCTGGCGGTGGGGGTCGCGGTGTACGCGCGGCTGCTGCCGAAGCGGATCCACGAGCACCGGGTCGAGCCGCAGGAGTCAGTGGCGGCCCTGGCCATCGGCAAATCCATGATCATGACCGGTGCGGTGCTGGCAGGTGCCCACGTGGTCTACGTCGCGCGGTACCTGCAGCTCTTCGACGCCCCCCTGCCGTCGGCGCGTGTCGTCCAGGGCGCCGCCACCATAGTCGCGTCGCTGCTGCTCGCCGGGGCAGGCGCGCTCCTCGAACGGGCCTGCGTGGTCCGCGACGACGATGACGACGATGACAAGCCCAACAACGGGGTGGCCTCCCCGGCGTGATCACGACACGCCCGGCCGCCTGACCGGGAGTTCTGGTCCGACCGCCTACTCTGACGGCATGGCTGGTCGACACGCTTCACAGAAGTCCACAGAGCGGACGCTCGCGCTCACGATCCTGGGTGTGGGCACCGCGGTCTCCCTCGCCTCCCTGGTAGGTGACGTGTGGATCCTCCGCGGTGGCGTGCTCGTCGCGGTGGCCATGGCGTTCGTCGCCGTGTGGGCCGCGTGGCGCGAGCTGAAGGCCGAGCGCGAGCGCCACGTAGTGGAGATGAAGCATGAGGTGGGGCTGCGGTCTCAGCAGGCCTCGCGGTTCCACGAGGAGTCCGTGGCCATGATCGTCCGCTTCAACGCACGCGCCGAGAACCTGCAGTCCGTGATCGCCAAGCTGCGCAGCCAGCTGGGTGCGGCCAAGGCCGAGCTGAGCTCCATGCGCGGCAACGCCGCGTGGCTGCGTGCCGAGGTTGCCGAGCGCCAGGCGCGGATCGAGGCACTGGAGGCCCGGATCGCCGAACTGGAGGCCGAGGACACCGCCAACATCGTGGACCTGCCGCGCCGCGTCTCGCCGAGCGTGGCCGACATCTGGGGCGAGAACGAGCACCCCACCATGGTGAACCTGACCAAGCTCAACCTCGAGATGCTTCCGGAGTTGCGCCGCCAGGCCTGACCCCGTCTACTTGTCGGCATCGCCGACGCTGTAGCCCACCGAGGCGACGGCGTCGGCGATGCGGTCTTTCGGCACCCCCGCCAGGGCACGGGCGAGAACCGACAGGTTGCTGAACGACGGCGTCCGGAGCGCCACACGCCACGGAGTGGCGCCACCGCGCGAGACCATGAGACACGACGCGATCCCCCATGGGGCCTCGATTTCCGTAGCATGCTCGCCCTCGGGCACCTTCAGCCGCCGCGACAGCCGGATCGCCACGTCGCCGGGGCCGTCCTCGGCCAGGGACCGAGCCATCCGGATCATGTCGACGCTGGTGCCCAGCTCGTCGATGAGGATCGCCAGACGGGCCTCGGCGTCCCCCGCCGTCCTCAGTCCCGCTGGCCTGAAGAGCTCGCCGTAGGACAGGTAGCCGCCGTGCCGACGGTCCACGTCCAGTCCGCAGGCACGGGCCACCGGACCGGACAGGCCGTAGCCCAGGCAGATCTCGGGGTCCAGCACCGCCAGGCCGGAGAACCGGCTGGTCCCGGCGAGGGTGGCCCGCAGATCCGCGGACAGCCGCGCGACCTCGTCGAGGTGGGGCTCCAGGCCAGCCAGCCATCCCTCCGGCGCGTCCGTGGCGAGCCCGCCGACGCGGCACAGCATGGGATGGACCCGGTTGCCCGTCCACGCCAGCATGTGACGTCGAAGCCCGTCCACGGTGGTCCAGAGCCGGCCGGAGAGCTCGCCGTCGGCCAGGTAGCTGAGGTAGGAGAGGTGGCTGTGGATACGCGCATACTCGGCCAGCAGCGTCCGCAGAATTGTCGCCCGCGGCGGAGCAGTAAGACGCATTGCATTCTCCACAGTGAGCACCAGGGTCAATTCACCGCTGAAGGCGGCCAGCCAGTCATGACGGTCCCCGAGCATGATCATCGATCGGAAATCACGCACCTCGAATAACTTCTCGGCGGCTCGGTGACCATAGCCGGAAGTGACGTCCGCGGCGGTCACCACATCCCCATCAAGGTCGATGCTGAGTCGAATCAGGCCGACGCTCGAAGGATGCCTCGGCCCCAATGTCACGGCAGTATGGCCTGGGAGCGAAAGTCCTCCGACCGTCATCAGTTCCACAGACCTCATCTCGAATTCCTTTCCCTTTCAGGGTGATGCGCGGTAGTGTTCTCCGGAGAATCCCATCCCCCCAAGGAGCATTCATGGCACGTCAGATCCGCGTATTTCTCGTCGACGACATCGATGGCACCAATGACGCCCGCACAGTCGAATTCTCGCTCGGGCGCGACGCGTACACCATCGACCTCTCCGAGAAGAATGCCAGCAAGCTCGAGGCGGCGCTCGCGCCATTCATCGAGAAGGCCACCAAGGCGGGCCGCAAGTCCGCGCGCAAGGCCGCGGCACGCTCCACCGGCAAGGACACCAACGCGGTCCGCGAGTGGGCACGGGCCAACGGCTTCGAGGTGTCGGACCGCGGCCGCGTCCCCGCCCAGATCCTCGCGGCCTACGAAGCGGCCCAGTAACGGTCCACGTTCGCGGCCAGTGAACCGCGGAGGATTGGTTCCCTCGCTGGCATCAGTAAGCTAGAGGCGGCTGCCCGTCGCACGTCGTCGGGCCGCAGGAGGGAAGTTTTCATGTTCGAACGGTTCACGGACCGCGCACGCCGCGTGATCGTCCTGGCACAGGACGAGGCGAAGCTGCTCAACCACAACTTCATCGGCACCGAGCACATCCTGCTCGGCCTCATCCATGAGGGTGAGGGTGTGGCGGCGAAGGCGCTCGAGTCGCTCGGCATCGCGCTGGAAGCGGTGCGCGAGCAGGTCGAGGAGATCATCGGCCAGGGGCAGCAGGTTCCCACGGGGCACATCCCGTTCACCCCGCGCGCCAAGAAGGTGCTGGAGCTCTCGCTGCGCGAGGCGCTCCAGATGAATCACAACTACATCGGCACCGAGCACATCCTGCTCGGCCTCATCCGTGAGGGCGAGGGCGTCGCGGCCCAGGTGCTGATCAAGCTCGGCGCCGACCTCAACCGGGTCCGCAACACCGTGTTGCAGCTGATCACCGGATACCAGGGGCGCGAGGCGTCCATGTCCGGCGCCCCGGAGACGGGTCCCGAGAAGGGCAGCTCGCAGGTCCTGGACCAGTTCGGCCGCAACCTCACCCAGGCCGCGCGCGAGAACCAGCTGGACCCGGTCATCGGCCGCGTCCACGAGATCGAGCGCGTCATGACCGTGCTCAGCCGCCGCACCAAGAACAACCCGGTGCTGATCGGTGAGCCCGGCGTGGGCAAGACGGCCGTCGTCGAAGGGCTGGCCCAGGCCATCGTCCGCGGAGACGTGCCTGAGACGCTGCGTGACAAGCAGATCTACACGCTGGATCTGGGCGCCCTGGTGGCCGGCTCGCGCTACCGCGGTGATTTCGAGGAGCGCCTGAAGAAGGTGCTCAAGGAGATCAAGACCCGCGGCGACATCATGCTGTTCATCGACGAGATCCACACCCTCGTCGGGGCGGGCGCCGCGGAGGGCGCCATCGACGCCGCGAGCATCCTCAAGCCCATGCTGGCCAGAGGGGAGCTCCAGACCATCGGGGCCACCACCCTGGACGAGTACCGCAAGCACATCGAGAAGGACGCCGCGCTCGAGCGCCGCTTCCAGCCCATCCAGGTGGCCGAGCCCTCGGTCGCGCTCACGGTGGACATCCTCAAGGGCCTCCGGGACCGGTACGAGGCGCACCACCGGATCACCATCACGGACGAGGCCCTCGTGGCCGCGGCCACCATGGCGGACCGCTACATCCAGGACCGCTTCCTCCCGGACAAGGCCATCGACCTGATCGACGAGGCCGGGGCCCGGCTGCGCATCCAGCGCATGACGGCGCCGCCGGACCTGCGTGAATTCGACGAGGCGATCGCGGCCAACAAGCTGGAGAAGGACGCCGCCATCGACGCGCAGGACTTCGAGCGCGCCGCACGCCTCCGTGACGAGGAGCAGAAGCTTCGCGCCCAGCGCGCCGAGCGCGAAGAGGCCTGGAAGCAGGGCGATTCGGACATCCCCGCCGTCGTCGGCGAGGAGGAGATCGCCGTCGTGCTCTCCGGGTCAACCGGCATCCCCGTGTTCAAGCTCACGGAGGAGGAGTCCCAGCGGCTGCTCCGCATGGAGGAGGAACTGGGGAAGCGCTACATCGGGCAGAACGACGCCGTCAAGGCGCTCTCGCGGTCCATCCGGCGCACCCGCGCCGGGCTCAAGGACCCCAAGCGGCCCAGCGGTTCATTCATCTTCGCCGGGCCTTCGGGCGTCGGCAAGACGGAGCTGACAAAGGCGCTCACCGAGTTCCTGTTCGGGGATGAGGACGCCCTCATCACGCTGGACATGAGCGAATACTCGGAAAAGCACACCGCGTCGCGGATGTTCGGTTCCCCTCCCGGTTACATCGGGTACGAAGAGGGCGGGCAGCTCACGGAGAAGGTCCGTCGCAAGCCGTTCTCGGTGGTGTTGTTCGACGAGATCGAGAAGGCCCACCCGGACATCTTCAATTCCCTGTTGCAGATCCTCGACGAAGGTCGGCTCACGGACGCGCAAGGCAGGGTGGTGGACTTCAAGAACACTGTCATCGTGATGACCACGAACCTCGGGTCGCGCGACATCTCGAAGAACATCAACCTCGGGTTCACCCGGTCCGGTGACCAGGAATCGGGGTACGAGAAGATGAAGGCGAAGGTCTCGGATGAGCTGAAGCAGCACTTCCGCCCCGAATTCCTCAACCGCGTCGACGAGATCGTCGTGTTCCATCAGCTCACGCAGGCCGATATCGAGCGGATCGTGGACCTCATGGTGGCGCAGATCGAGTTGCGGCTCAAGGACAAGGACATGGGCATCGAGCTCACGCCTGCGGCCAAGACGCTCATCGCGAAGCGCGGCTTCGACCCGGTGCTCGGTGCCCGCCCGCTTCGGCGGGCGCTGCAGCGCGACATCGAGGATCTGCTGGCGGAGAAGATCCTGTTCGGCGAGATCCAGGCGGGCCAGATCGTCCAGGTCGACGTCAGCGAGGAGGGCGCAGAGCTGCCGTTCAAGTTCACCGGCGTCGCGAAGGCGGACCTGCCCGAGCTTCAGCCGGTGGCAGAGGGCGACGGAGCAGCCACCGCCTGACCAGGGTGCATACGGGCGGGGCGGACCTTCGGGTCCGCCCCGCCCGTCTTTCTATGTCAGCCGGCGATCACGGCCAGGGCCAGGGCCACGATGCCACCCACGGCGACCACCATCGCCAGCACGGCGGGGAGGAGACCGTCTGCCAGGCGGGTACCGCCGGCCGTGAGCGTGCGGTGCGTGTAGCCGTAGCGGCGGCGCGACCAGACGCCGATGAGCACCGCCGAGGCCAGGCCCGCGCCGGCGAAGGCCCAGGACCAGACGCCGAGGACAGTCGCCTCGACCCTGGCGAAGATCAGGGCGCCCATGCCGATCGACAGGGAGGTGCGCTGCCACGCCAGGACCGTGCGCTCGGGCTGGAGACCGGGGTCGTAGGGGCGTTGGGTCATCGCAGGAGAAAGCCGACGAACACCAGAAGGCCGCTCACGGCGACGGCCGCGGCGATGGGAAGGGCGAACATCGAGGCGGGCAACGGTGTGTTGTTGCGCAGGGCCCGCTCGTAGCGGGCCCACCCCCACCAGGCGACGGGGGCGGCCGCGATCCCCGTGCCCATGAGGACCACTGAGGCGGCCATGCGGAAGAACTCGTCGATGCCCAGCCCGAGCACCTCCAGGGCGATCCCTCCGGCCAACAGCGCCAATGACGTGCGGATCCAGGCCAGGTAGGTGCGCTCGTTGGCCAGGGTGAATCGGGCGTCCGGCTCGTCGCCGGTGCCGTACACGGACTGGGGGAATCTGTCGCGGGCCACCGGTTCACCGTAGCGTCAACCCGTCCGGGGGCGGACAGTGAGCCCCAGGTGGCCTCCCGACCGTGGACGGGGATCGGCTCGGTAGGCTGGGGAGGTGCTCTCCTTCCTCCGCGGTGCCTACGGGCGCGCCTTGACCCCGTTGGCCCTTCTCCTGCTCCGGCTGGGGATCTCCCCGACGGCGGTCACCGTGGCCGGCACGGTGGGGGTCGCGGCCGCAGCGCTGTGGTTTCTTCCCAGGGGTGAACTGGTGACCGGGGTGGTCGTGCTGACCGTCTTCCTCCTGGCTGACGGCCTGGACGGCACCATGGCGAGGAAGGGCGGACGGGTGACGAGGTTCGGCGCGTTCCTGGACTCGACTCTGGACCGCCTGGCCGACGGCGCCGCGTTCGCCGGCCTGGCACTCTGGGCCGCGAGCCGCGACCAGGTCGTCCTGGGGCTGGCCCTGGCCTGCATGGTGCTGGGGTTCGCGGTGTCCTACGCGCGGGCCCGTGCCGAGGCCGAGGGCTGGGACGCCTCCGCCGGCCTGTTCGAACGGTCGGACCGGCTCGCCGTCGCAGCCGTCGGGACCCTCGCCGTCGGCCTGGGCGGGCCGACGCTCATTCTGACCGTCGCGCTCGCCGTGGTGGCCGTCGGCAGCGCCGTCACGGTGGGGCAGCGCATCCGCGCGGCCTGGAAAGGGTCCCTCACGCGGGTGTGACGGCCCCCCCGACGAGCCGTATACGCACCGTCGGACCCTCCACCCGCTCGGGAGAGGCCACCGTGGCCCGCTGCCCGTCCGGCAGGCGCACGCCGATCTCCACGTGGTCGACGGTGTAGCCCTGGTCCACGACGGCCACCTCCACGCCCGCGTCGTCGAGCACCAGCGAGCTCTGGCCCACGCCGAGGACCGCTCCCACGGGCAGGGCACCGTGCCAGCCCAGCGCCCTTGCCTGGTGCTCCGTGAGGAACGCTCTGCTTCCCAGGAATGCGGCCACCTGCTTCGAGGCCGGCGCACGCCGCAGGGCCTCGGGATCGTCCATCTGCAGGAGGGCGCCGTCGTGCAGGACCGCCACCGAATCGGCGATGGTGTAGGCCTCCTGGTGGTCATGGGTGACGTAGACCGCCGTGGTGTGGGTCTCGCGCAGGATCCTGGCCAGGTCGTCGGCGAGGCGACGGCGCAGGCCGGTGTCGAGTGCGGAGAGTGGCTCGTCGAGCAGGAGGGCCCGGGGCGAGGGGGCCAGGGAGCGCGCCAATGCCACGCGCTGCGCCTGTCCGCCCGAGAGCTCTGTGGTTCGCCGCTGCTCGTAGCCCGGCAACCCGACGAGCTCGAGCATCTCCGCCACCCTGGCGCGCTGGCCCTCGCGGCTCAGCCTGCCCAGCCCGTAGGCGATGTTCCTGCCCACCGTCATGGTCGGGAAGAGCTGCGCGTCCTGGAAGACGAGGCCGAAGTTGCGTTGGTGGACCTTGACGCCGGCGAGGTCCACGCCGTCCCAGGCGATGGACCCGGCAACCAGCGGCTCAAGGCCCGCGATGGCGCGCAGCAGCGTGGACTTGCCGGAGCCGGAGGGCCCGAGAAGGCCCACGACGCTGCCCCGCGGCACGGCCAACGAGACCTGATCGACGGCGGTGGTGCGGCCGTAACGCACGACAGCGTCGTGCACGGTCAGACCGGCTACCACGTGGCTACCTCCTTCGGGCGCGCGCGTTCAGCGACGGCCATGGTGACTCCGGCCAATCCTGCCAGGATGACGGACGCGGCCAGGGCGAGGCCGTAGTTCTCGGCGCCGGGGCGACCGAACGCACGGAAGATCAGCACGGGCAAAGTGGGGTTGTCCGGCCGTGCGAGGAACGACGTGGCGCCGAACTCGCCGAGCGACGTCGCGAAGGCGAATCCCGCGGCCAGTCCCACGCCGCGCGCCAGGTGGGGGAGCTCGATGCGCCGCAGGACCTGGCCGGGGGTGGATCCGAGTGTGGCGGCGGCCTCCAGCTGTCGGGGGTCGATGGCACGCAGCGTGGGCAGCAGCGTCCGGACCACCAGCGGGAGCGCGACCACCGCCTGCGCGATGGGGATCAGCACGATGCTGGAGCGCAGATCCAGCGGCGGCCGGTTCAGGGTGATGAGGTAGCCGAAGCCGACGGTGACCGCCGAGACGCCCAGCGGGAGCAGGAACAGGCCCTCGAGCACGGCGAGGGCCTGCCTGCCGCGTCGGCGCCGCGGCCGCCGCGACGCGACCAGCGCCACCAGGACGCCCAGCGTGAGGGCCACGGCGGTGGCGGCCAGAGCGGTCACCAGCGTCGTGCGGAGCGCCTCCCAGACGGTCGCCCCGAGGCTGTCGGCGGTGGCCAGGCGGAGGTAGTTGGCGAGGCCGAACTCCCCCTGGACGGTCAGGGAGCGCCAGAGGAGGTTGGCCAGGGGCAGCGCCAGCAGCCCGACGACGACCGCGACGGTCGCTGCGATCGCGGGCCAGTCGCGGACCAGGGAGAGGGGCCGCGCCCCTGCACTCTCGGGATGCAGGCGCAGCGCGCGGGTCATCCGCGCCTGGGCGTGGCCACTGACCCACAGGGTGGCGGTGACGATCACCAGTTGGGCGACGGACAGCGCCGCCGCGGCCGGCAGATCCAGAAGCTGCGTGGTGAGGAACCAGATCTCGGTCTCGACGGTCTGGAACCGCGTCTCGCCCAGCACCATCACGATGCCGTAGGACGAGGCGCTGAAGAGGAACACCAGGGAGGCTGACGACAGGAGCGCCGGCGCCAGCGTCGGGATGGTCACCGTCGCGAGGACACGCGCCGGGGAGGCCCCCAGGGTCGCGGCGGCCTGACCCAGCCGAGGGTCCAGACGCGCCCAGAAGGTGCCGACGGCGCGCACCACCACCGAATAGTTGAAGAACACCATCGCGGCGAGAATGGCGGCCACCGAGCCTCCCAGGCCGAGCCATCCGAGGAGGCCGTCCTCGCGCAGCAGGGAGCCGAACGCCACACCCGCCACCACCGTCGGCAGCACGAACGGAACCGCCACCAGCGCGCGCAGGGTGTCGCGGCCGCGGAAGCTGCACCGGTACAGCACGTACGCGCCCGGGAGACCCAGCGCAAGGCAGGCCGCCGTCGTGGCGAGGGCCGAGCCCAGGGTGAACCGGACGGCCCGCCAGGTGCGGGGGGAGTTGTAGACCGCGGTGAACCCGTCCAGCGTCCAGGCGGCACCGTCGTGGAAGCCGCGCGCGATGAGAGCGGCCGCCGGCCAGGCGAAGAACACCGCGAGGAAGGCGGCGGGGATCGCCGCGGCGACCACCCACCCGCCCCGCCACAGTGCCCGGGTCAACTGGTGGCGTCGGTCCACGCCCGGATCCACTCGTCGCGGGAGGCGCCGATCTCCTCCTGCGGCACCTCGATGGGCGCGTCGGGCAGCGCGGCGAACCTCTCCCACTGCTCAGGAAGGGGGGTCCCGGGGACGACGGGGAACATGTAGAGGTTCTCCGGGATGGCCGCCTGGACCTCAGGCGTGAGCATGAAGTCGATGAACTTCCGGGCCCCCACCTCGTTCTCGGCGCCCGCGATCACGCCCGCGTACTCGACCTGCCGGAAACAGGTCTCCAAGAGGGCCACGGTCGTGGACTCGTCGCCGGAGACGGTGAAGGCCGGCGAGGTCGCGTAGGACAGGACGAGCGGCCGGGGGCCCTTGCCGTCGGCGCCGGAGAAGTCGGTGTAGTAGGCGTCCGTCCAGCCCGAGGCGATCTTGGTGCCGTTGTCCATCAGCGAGCGCCAGTACTCCAGGTAGCCCTCGCCCTTGGCGCCGACGGTGGCGATGAGGAACGCCAACCCCGGCGACGACGACGCCGGGTTGGTGACCACCAGGAGGTCCTTGTACTCGGGCTCAGCCAGGTCGTCGAGGGTGACCGGCACGGGCAGGGCGTGGTCCTCGAACCAGGCCTTGTCCGCGTTGATGCAGACGTCGCCGTAGTCGACGGGGGTGAGATCCGGGGCCTGGAACTCCTCGGGCACCGTGGCCGCGGCCGGCGAGGTGTACGGCGCCAGGACGCCTTCGTCCGAGGCACGGGACGCGAAGGTGTTGTCGATACCGAACACCACGTCGCCGAGCGGGGAGTCCTTGGTGAGGATCAGCTGGTTGACCAGCGCGCCCGCGTCCCCCGGCGTCGTATAGGTCACGTCGTAGCCCGTCTGCTCGGCGAACGAGGCCTTCAGCTCGTCCGGCAGCGTGAACGCGTCGTGGGTGAAGACGGTGAGGGTGCTGGTCTCTGTGGGCCCGGCTGCCGAGGACGGGCCGGTGGTCGTCGTGGACTGCGGCGAGCCCGCGCAGGCGACGAGGGCGAGCGCCGCGACCGAGGCGGCAAGGGTCCTGGTGGTGGACGTCCTGGACATACGTGTCTCCTTTCGGAGGCTCGGCGAGGCCGAGGAGATTCTCACTCCCTACGCCGGTGCTAACCGGATCAGGTTGAGGGTCTGCGGCTTCCCGCACTCTCAGCGCCCCAGTGGCGCTCCCCTGTGTGTGCGCCCAGGCTATACCGTCGCGACGCCGGCGGAAGACGGGTCCGCGTCAGGTGATCTCTGCGATCCGCAGCATCGCGTCGCGAATCTGGCGCGCGCGGAGCTGTCCGATGCCCTCCACCTCGAGCAGGGAGCTCACCGGGGCCCCGGACAGCTCCTGGAGGGTGAACCGGTCCACGAGCTTGGCCACCAGAGGCGACGGCAGGCGGCCGACCATGGTGAGGAGCCTGACGCCGCGGGTGGTCAGCAGCTGTTCCATGGGCGGGTTCGAGCCGAAACCGAGGCGCTGGGCCACCAGCTGGCCGCTGAACAGTTCCTCGGTGGAGAAATTGTGCAGGCGCGCCAGGTCGAACTCCGCCGGCTCGTCGAGGTTGTGCGCGTAGTCCTCTGTCAGGAGCCCCGCGACACCGTCGAAACTCGTGGCGAGTTCAGCGTGCTGCATGGCCACCATGCGTCCCTCGACGCCGAGGACGTCGGCGTGGAACTGCATCTCGGAGGACAACCTGCGCGTGAGCTCCAGGCGGTGCACCACGTGAGTGAGGTCCCGTAGCGTCACCTGCTCGCCGATCTCGAGGGCGGTGAACTGATCCATCAGGTCACCCAGCCGCGTGACCACCCGTGCCAGGGTGGCCAGGGTCTGGTTGGCCCGGCTGATCACCTGGGGGGCGGTCTCGACGACGTGGCGCCGGCCCTCGAGGAAGAGCGAGACGGTGGACATGGAGGCCGACACCGTCACCACGGGCACACCGGAGGCCTGGGCCGTCCGGTCGGCCGAGCGGTGGCGGGTTCCGGTCTCCGCGGTGGGGAGGTCACCGGCCGGCACCAGGTGCACGCCGGCCGCGATGATGGTGGAGAGATCCGTCGACAGGATGATGGCACCGTCCAGCTTGGCGAGCTCGCGCAGTGCCTGCTCGGTGCACTCGACCCCGATCTGGAAGCCTCCCGAGCACACCTGGTGCACCTTCGCGTTGTTGCCCAGCACGATCAGGGCGCCGGTTCCCCCGAGCAGAATCCGGTCCAGGCCCGCGCGGAGCGGGGTGCCGGGCGCGAGCAGTTTCAGATAGCGACGGACCGTGGACTTGGGCAACGCACCTCCCCGTGGTGATCCGCCCAGTGTAGGGGCCGCTAGGAGCGTCCGGGGTCGTCCGAGAGCCGGGCCTTTCGGTCCGTGCGCTTGACGTTGCGGCGGACAGGGCGGTCGTGCCAGAGGATGGTGGCCACCATCACCAGGCCGCCGACGGCCGCGAGCAGGAAGAAGACGGTGCCCAGCGCCGGATAGCCCAGGAGGCGGGGACCGACGTCGGCGAACATCAGCAGGGCCGCCGCGATGGTGATGGCCGCGAGGATCAGGGCGGTCGACAGGCGGTTGGCCACCTGCTGCAGCACCATCAGCATCCGGCTCTCATCGAACGCGTCGATCTTGAACGCCAGTTCGCCCTCGGTGAGCGCGTCCATGAGGCGGTTGGCGCGTCTGGGCAGGCGCTCCAGAAACTCCTTGCCCTCGATGGTGCCCAGCAGGGTCTGCCCGGCGCCGGGCTTCAGGCCCGCGGTGAGGATGGTGGGCAGGTTGGCCCGGATGGCCTCGATGGGTGTGAACTTCGGGTCCAGGTGCTGGGTGGCCTGGTCGAGGTTGAGCAGCGCCTTGGCCACGAGCGTCATCTCCGCCGGCGGGCGCAGGCCGTGCACGCCGGAGACCCGCGCCAGCTGCATCAGCACACTGCCGGCCTGCAGGTCCGCGCCCATGGAGAGGGTGGAGGAGACCAGGTGCGACACGTCGTCGCGGAAGGCGGCCGCGTCGTAGTCCGCCGTGGGGTGGCCCATGTCGGCCAGGATGGTCGCGGCCCCCTCGCCGTCGCCGTCGCCGATCGACACCAGCAGCTTCACCATGGCGCTACGCAGCCGGCCGGGCAGCCGCACCACCATGCCGACGTCCAGGATGGCGATTCTGTGTTCGGGGGTGAGGAACAGGTTGCCGGGATGGGGGTCGGCGTGCAGGATGCCGTCGATCAGCATGGCGCTGAGCATGAAGCGGAACAAGGCTGCGGCCAGGCGGGCGCCGTCCACGTCCAGCATGGCCAGTGGTCCCACGTCGGTGATCTTCTTGCCGGGCATGAACTCCAGCGTCAGCACGTCGTCGGCGGAGTAGTCCGGGACATAGCCGGGCACCACCAGGTCCGGCTCGTCCTGCACGAGGCGGCGGAACAGGTCGAGGTTGGCCGCCTCCTTGCGGTAGTCGAGCTCGTCGGCCATGGAGCGCCGGAACTGCGCCAGCATCCGGGCCGCGCCTAGCCTGGGCCCGATGGCCGTGTTGGCGTCGGCGAAGTCAGCGAGTTCGGCCAGCGACGCCAGATCCCTGCGAACGCGCTCCCGCACGCCCGGGCGCAGGACCTTCACCACCACCTCACGGCCGGTCCGGGTGACCGCGCGATGGGCCTGGGCCAGGGACGCCGATGCCAGCGGCACGTCGTCGAACTCGGTGAAGAGCGTCGAGATGGGGGCACCGATCGAGCTCTCGATCCGCTCCCGGACCTCCTCGACGGGAACCGGCGACACGTCGTCCTGGAGCCGCGACAGCGCGTCGGTGTAGACGGCAGGGAGCAGGTCCTGGCGCGTGGAAAGCAGCTGGCCGAACTTGATGAAGGTGGGTCCCAACTTCTCCAGCGCGGCCGTGAAGCTCTCCGCGTCCTCACGCTCGGCGTCGTCGGCGGGTTCCCCCGGCAGCGGTGAGGCATCCGTGTTGAACGCCTTGAGGTGCCGGATGAGCAGTCCGCCGAGCTGGGTCATCATGGCAACGTCTGGCATGTCTCTCCTGTGGTCGCACGCACTGGTCCTGCCCCCACGCAAGTGCAGCCAGGGCGTGTTCGCTGAGGGACGACGGCCGGGGTCAGCGCCTGGCTTGACCTTGACGCGGCGTCAAGGTTTACCGTCGAGCGCATGACCGAACTGCAGAGCATCATCTCGTCCCTCGCCGACCACGACGGCACCGTGCGCCGGCATGCGGCGCTCACCCTCGGCGCGACGAAGGATCCCTCCGCCGCCCCCGCCCTCGTGGAGCGGATGCGCGTCGAGCCGGATCCGCGCGTCCGCGAGGACCTCACCTGGGCACTTGTCCAGCACGCCGCGGAGGTGGAGCCGGACCTTCTCGACATGCTGATCAGCGACGAGCCCGCGCAGCGGCGCACCGCCGCCCACGTATTCAGCAAGATCGGCGACCCCAGGCACTTCGAGCACCTGCGCCCCCTGGTGGACGACGAGCACCCCGACGTGGCGATCAAGGCCTACCGGGCCGTCGCCAACACGAGGCGCCCCGAAGCCGCGGAGGCGTTGACGCAGCGCCTGGGCCACGGGGCGGCGCTGCAGCGCGACGCGCTCACCACGGCGCTGCACCGTCTCGGCGAGGCCGCGGTCCCGGCGCTCACCTCGGCACTGGGCGATCCCGACGCCGAGGTGCGCGCCCATGCGGCCGAGGCGCTGGGCCACCTTGGAGGCCCCGACGCCGATCCCGCCGCGGCCGCTCTTGAGGCTGCCGCCCTCGACACGGACGCCGACGTGCGGCTGGCTGCGGTCTCCGCGCTGGGGCAGCTGACCGGGGCCGCGGACGGCGCCCTCGAGCGCCTCGCCGGCGGGGAGGATGCCCTGATCGCTCAGGTGGCCAGGCGCTTCCGCTCCGATCGGGACGCGGCGGCCGGGGCGACCGCCTGACGGTCCGCCACCAGACGGCGGGCCAGGAGCCGCGCGCGGTCGTCGGGCGAGTCGATCTCACCCTCGACGGCGCGCGCGGCACCCTCGTCGTCCAGCTGCCCGAGCGCCAACAGGGCCGCGAAACGTACCTCGGGCTGCGTATCGGAGAGCAGAGCCGTGAGCGCGGCGACGGTGGTGGGCTCCCGCGACAACCCCAGCGCCTCCGCCGCGAGCGCCCGGACCGCCGGCTGGGGGTCCGACAGCGCCGCGACGAGCGGCTCCACCGCCCCGTCCAGCGCCGCCAGCGCCGCCGCCACCTCGTCGCGCACACCAGGCCGCTGGTCGCCGAGCGCGGCGACCAGCGCGGCCACGGCACCCGGCCCGCCCACCTGACCCAGGCTGAAGGCGGCCTTGGCGGCCACATCGGCCTCGTCGTCGCGTAGCAGCTCTCCGAGCAGCGGCACCGCGGACGGGTCGCGCAGCTTGCCCAGCACGTGCGCCAACGCGTGGCGGGCCCGCGCGTCGCCTGAGGCAAGCGCGTCGCCGAGCCTGGCCGCGGCCCCGGCGGGGCGTTGGGTGATGGCCCAGGTGGCCGCCTCCCGGACCCCCGGCTCCGGGTCGCTGCGCAGCACCTCGACGAGGTCCTCGAACGGCGCGGACGCGTGCCCGGTGAGCGCCGCGCGGAGCCGTACCTCGGCATGCGGATGGCGCAGCCGCTCGCTCAGCGCGATGGCGTCCAGCACGTCGTCCCATCCCGCCTCCGCGGCGGACTGGAGCGCCCGGAGCCTCCCGAGCAGATCCTGCTCCGCGGCGATCCGTCGCTCCACGGCGGCGGCGTGCTGCCCCAGCATGGCGGGCGCGTCCACGGCCGGGTCATCCAGCGCGCTGCGCACCTCCCCCAGGGACAGACCCAGCGACTTGAGGTGCTGGATGGCGAGGAGCCGCACAAGATCCTCGTGGGAATAGAGCCGGTAGTCCGCCGACGAGCGACCGCTCGGCACCAGGAGGCCCAGCTCGTCGTAGTGGCGCAACGTGCGCTGCGACAGGCCCGTGCGGCGGGCCACCTCACCGATCCGCAACGCCCCCACCGCCCTACTCCTTGGCCCCGCGACGGAGGTCCAGCACGCCCAGAGCGTCCGCCAACGTGGTCACCTCCACCACCTTCAGGCTTCCAAGGCGGGGCACCTTCACGGTCACGTCCCGCGACCCGGTGGGCACGATGGCCAGTTCGAACCCCAGCCGGGCCGCCTCCGCGAGGCGACGCTCAACCCCCGGGACGCGGCGGAGGTCTCCGGCGAGCCCCACCTCTCCCAGCGCCAGGAACCGGCGGGGGTGCTGCCGGTCCACGGCGGCCGATGCGATCGCGATGGCCGTGGCGAGGTCCACCGACGGGTCCGTGACCCTGGCCCCGCCCACCGTCGAGACGTACACGTCGTGCTGTGACAGCGGCAGCCGTGCCTTCCGCTCGAGGACGGCCAGCACCATCGCGATCCTCGAGGCGTCCAGCCCGTGTGTGGTCCGGCGGGGCGAGGACTGGTACGGGGAGGGCGCCACCAGCGCCTGGATCTCCGCCAGCAGCGGGCGCCTGCCCTCCAGCGTGACGGTCACGCAGGTCCCCGGCGTGGGCTCGGCATGCGTGGTGGTGAACAGCCCTGAGGGGTCCGGCACCTCCACGATCCCCGTCTCGCTCATCTCGAAGCATCCCACCTCGTCCGCGGGGCCGAAGCGGTTCTTCGTGGCGCGCACCATGCGAAAACCGGAGTGCCGGTCCCCCTCGAACGTGAGCACCACGTCGACGAGGTGCTCCAGCGTGCGGGGCCCCGCGATGGAGCCGTCCTTGGTGACGTGCCCGACGATGATCACCGCCATGTCCTCGCGCTTGGCCACCTTGGCGAGCGCCCCCGTCACCTCCCGGACCTGCGCCGGCCCGCCGGGCGCGCCCTCGGCCTCCGCGGTGGCGATGGTCTGCACCGAGTCCAGCACGAGCAGCGAGGGGCGCACGGTCTCGATGTGGCCGAGCACCGTCCCCAGGTCGTTCTCCGAGGCCAGGTAGAGCGACTCGGCCACGGCGCCGGTGCGCTCGGCCCGCAGCCGCACCTGCGACGCGGATTCCTCTCCGGAGATGTAGAGCGTGGTCTGGCCCGAACGGGCCCACTTCGCTGCGACGTCCAGCAGCAGGGTGGACTTTCCGACGCCAGGCTCACCGGCCAGGAGGACGACGGCGCCCGGCACGAGCCCGGCGCCCAGGACGCGGTCCAGCTCCGCGATGGTGGTGAGCCGGCGCTGCGCGGTGTCCGTGGGGACCTGGGTGATGGGGACTGCTGCGTCCACGGGAACCGAGGAGGACACCTGCCTGAGTTTCGGGGCGCCGCGCTCGGCGACGGTGCCCCAGGCCTGACACTCGCCGCACCTGCCCACCCACCGCACCGTCGTCCAGCCGCACTCGGTGCAGTGGTAGATGTCTTGTTTCTTCGCCACACGAATGAGCTTAGGTGCGCCCACCGACAAAGCCGCAGCCGAGCGAGCGGCAGAAGGTGGTCGCGGTGCTGAGAGCTGCCCACCTGTGGGGAGCCGGGCCTGCGGTTGCGCCTGCAGCAGGGGTCTCAGATGGTGACGGTGCCCTTCGGCGTCTCAAAGGTCACGTTGGAGATGCCGGGTGTGCCGTGGGGGGCCACGAGATCGAGGCGGATGCCGTCGAGCTCGTCCGCCACCGGCATGGCCAGCCACTCTGACAGGCGGTCCGCCGAGCCGGAGATCTGCATCGACGTGAGGCGGACCTCGCCGCGCAGGGCGGCCGGGCGCAACGAGTCGTCGCTCTTCCACTCCAGGAAGTAGGGCAGTTGCGGGTCCGCGATCAGCCCTCTGATGCCGATCTGGACCCATTCAAGCCGACGGCCGTCGGGGAAGTGACGCAGGCCGGTGACGGCCGAACGCTCCAGCCGCTGCTCGAACGGGGCGATGTCGGGCACGCTGACCACCCATCCCATCCAGCCGCCGCCCATCTCGGAGCGGGCGCGGACGGCCTGCCCGAAGGCGGCCTTCTCGGCTGCCGGGTGATCGAGCACCTCGACCACCTCGATGTAGCGGGCGTCCGCGAGCGGGATGATGTGGTTGCGGGTGCCGAACCTTGGATGGAAGCCACCGTCCTTGTAGTCGGTGCCCAGCGCATCAGCGAGCCGTGATGCCTCAGCCTTGAGGCCGTCGGGGCCGGTCGCAAAGATCAGATGGTCGACGTGCATGGCCCCATTCTTGCCCTGAGCAGCGCTAAACAACTAATCGGCCCTCGCCGGTCCTCCCTCATCGCTAGTAGGGTGGCGATGTGTCCACGTCGAAGGTTCTTCTGTCGACCACGTCGGTGTTCCCGGAGGCCTCGGCCAGCGCGTTCGAGCTGGCCGCCTCCCTGGGGTACGACGGCATCGAGCTGATGGTCGGTGTCGACGCGCTCTCCACGGACATCGACGCCATCGAGAAGCTCGCCTCCTATCACGGTGTGCCCGTGCTCTCGGTGCACGCACCCACGCTGCTCGTCACGCAGAGCACCTGGGGCTCCGAGCCGTGGGACAAGCTGCGGCGATCAGGCGAGGCCGTGCAGCGGTTCGGGGGCGACACCGTCGTGGTACATCCCCCATTCCGCTGGCAGCGCGAGTACGGGGCGGGCTTCGTGGCCGGCATCAAGCGGCTCAACGCGGAGATGGACGTGCAGTTCGCCGTCGAGAACATGTATCCCTGGCGCACGCCCGCCGGTCACTTCCAGGCGTACCTGCCCGGCTGGGACCCCACTCCGTACGACTACGACCACCTCACGCTGGACCTCAGCCACGCGTCCACGTCCCAGCGGCAGTCGCTGGATCTGGTGCGCGCCTGGGGGGACAGGCTGGCGCACGTCCACCTGACCGACGGTCGCGGCTCCCTCAAGGATGAACACCTCATGCCCGGCGAGGGGGACCAGGCGGCCTGGACGGTGGTCGAGGAGATCGCCGCCTCAGGGTTCGAGGGGCACATGGTGCTGGAGGTCTCCTCCAGGAGGGCGCGGTCGCGGCATGAGCGGGAGGAACTGCTGGGCGAATCGCTGGCCTCCATCCGGTCCGTGCTGGCCAAGGGCACGGCGAGGAGGGTGGATGTCGCGTCTTAACAGCGCGGTCCGCGGGGTGATCAGGTCGCGGCGGGTGCAGACCTCGGCGCTGGCCTCGGGCGCGGCGGAGGAGTTCGCCAAGGCCTACGTGGCGGGAGAGACCATCGACGACGCGGTGGCCGTGACGCGCACGCTGGTGCGACAGGGGTTGCTCGTGTCGTTGGCCTACCTGCCCAGCTCGGACAGCGAGGCGGAGACCCCCGCGATGTTGTGCCGCGCGCTGGAGGCGCTTGGTGCCGACGCGGCCGGCGTGGACATCTCGGTCAAGCCTTCGTCGCTGGGGCTCAGGGACAGCCCCTCCAGTGCCAGGGACCGGCTCGGTGAACTCTGCCGCGTGAGCAATGCGGCCGGCGCCGTCGTGACGCTGGAGATGCAGGGCACCGAGGAGTACGACGAGACCCTCGCGCTCTGGCAGCAGGCCCGGGACGAGTGCGACACCATCGGGCTGACCCTCCCGATGGACATCCGGCGCGCCGAACGCGACGCCTCGAGGGTCGCGGCGGAGGGCGCCCGGGTGCGGCTCTGCGTCGGCTCCTATCCGGTGCCCAGAAGCGCCGGCTACCGCGATGAGCAGGAGAAGTCCCTGGCGCTCGTGCGCGGCGTGCGCCGCGTCATGGAGGACGGCGGCTACGCGATGGTCGCCTCGCACGACCCCACGATCATCGCCATCGCGCAGGATCTCGCGCGGCGTAACGCCGTCGGCCGTGACGGCTTCGAGTTCCAGATGTTCTACGGCGTGCGCCCGTTGGAGCAGCGCCGGCTGACGGACATCGGCTACCGCTCCCGCACCTATGTGCCGTTCGGCCCCGCATGGTTCGAGTACCTGACCACGAGGATCGCCGCGCGCCCGCGCACGCTGTACAGCTACCTGCGGGCCATCTCGGACAAGCGATGACGGCGGCCCCGCTGGCGGTGTCATCGACGGTGGGCGGCGCCTCCCGGCGCCTGCTGCGCACCGAGATCGCCATCGTGCTGCTGTTGTCCTTGGGACAGTCGGCCATCTACGCCGTGTTGTCCATCATCGAGAAGCTCACCCGGCCGATCCCGCTCAATCAGCAGACCACGTCGATCAACACCAGCGCCACGCCTGACCGGCCGTGGCTGGACCTCGCCTACCAGGTGGCGTGGATGACGTTCCCGCTGATCCCCGTGGTGCTGGCGCTCTATCTCCTCGCCACGCAGCGCCGCCCGGCGGAGGGGCCGTGGCGCGTGATGGGCTTCGACCTGCGCAGGCCGGGCCACGATCTGTCCTGGGGTTTCGGCGTGTTCGCCATGATCGGGGTGGCGGGCCTCGCCTTCTACCTCTTCGCCGTGGAGATCGGCATCAACACGCAGGTCAGTACCGCCAACCTGGCCGCCAACTGGTGGACGGTGCCCGTCCTGCTGCTGCGCGCGGTGATGAACGGCGTGCTGGAGGAGGTGCTGATGATCGGCTATCTCTTCTCCCGGTGGGCGCAGACCGGCGGCCGGATGTGGGCCGTCGTCGTCGTCAGCGCGCTCATCCGCGGCGGCTATCACCTCTATCAGGGGTTCGGCGGATTCGTCGGCAACCTCGTCATGGGGCTGGCCTTCGGCTGGCTGTACATGAAGATCAAGCGCGTCATGCCGCTGGTGATCACCCACTCGCTGCTGGACATCGCGGCCTTCGTCGGGGCGCCCCTGCTGCCGGTGCTGCTGGCCTGGCTCGGGCGCTGATCCGGCTCAGGGGAGCACAGGCCCGACGGCCAGTCCCGCGCCGGCGGCGGCCAGGCTGAGCGCGAGCATCGCCACCGCGAGCCCCGCGGCCGCCACCGGCCGGCCGGCTCGCGCCAGCCGCACCAGTTCGACGCTCGCGGTGCTGAAGGTGGTGAACCCGCCGAGGAACCCGACCCCGGCGATGAGCTGCAGGGTGGGAGCGGCTCCGTCGGCGACCCGTCCGGTGACCAGTCCCAGGAGGAACGAGCCGAGCACGTTGATGATCAGGGTCGCGGCAGGGAGGGTTCGGCGGCTGCGGGAGGTGAGCGCGCCGTCGAGGGTGAATCGGGCAGCGGCCCCGAGGCCCCCGGCCAGGGCCACCCAGATCGGCGTCATATCGGCCTTGCTGCGCGGACGATCCGCCTGAGCGCTGTCATCGCCGCGAGGGCGGCGATGAAGCCGGCCAGAAGTGAGGCGGCGGCGTAGGTCGCGGCGAGTGCCACGTCGCCGGCCCGCCCCAGAGTCAGGGTCTCGAGCACGAAGGTGCTGTAGGTGGTGTAGCCGCCGAGCAGTCCCGTGCCCAGCGTCAGCTGCAGCACCCGGCGGCGGCCACCCTCGGCCCGCACCAGCGCCAAGGACTCCAGCAATGCGCCAAGGATCATGGCCCCGGTGACGTTGATCGCGAACGTGGCCCAGGGGAACTCGCCTGCCGAGGCGCCGAACGCGGACTCGATCGCGTGCCGCAGCGCGGTCCCGGCGGCGCCCCCCAGCGCGACGAGGCCGATCAGCGAGGGGCGCAGGTAAGCCGGCCCCGGAGTGGTGGTCACCGCCATTCCAGTGGCGTCTTCCAGTCGACCACAGAGGTGGGGACCGTGAGCACGGGCCGATGCTGATGGTGGACCAGGTGGGTGCCGACGGCGGCGTCGAGCAACCCGTGGAATCTCCCGCTACGCCCGGGCCGCCCCGTACCGACGACGATCACCGCGGCGTCGACGGCACGCGCCAGATGGGTCAGCGCCCGGTCCGGTCGCCCCGCCAGGTAGCGAAACTCCCACGACACGCCCGAGCCGGCCAGCGCCTCCTCGATCGCCGCGACGATCCTCGCCTGCCGCTGCCGCCACTCCTCGTCGTCGGACATGTCCGGGTCCATGTCGCTGTGCTCGACGTTGCCGTCGGGGAACTCGCGGTCGACGACGCGACCCGGGTCGGCGTAGGCGCAGAACAGGGCGCCCCCCTGTGCGCGGGCGAGTTCCGCCGCGGTCAGCAGGACGAGATCCGGCTGCTCCGGGGTGACGCCCACCACGACCGCGTGGCCCGCGAAGGGCGTGATGCGGGACGGATGGGGCTGGGGAACCTGCGGCATCATCGGACCTCTCTCGCGAACTCCTCGAGGCGAACACTACCCAGCGCCGGCTGGGGGAGCGGCGATCGGTGACGGCGTCGTAGACTTCAGCCCATGCGTGTAGGAGTTTTCGGAGCGACCGGGCAGGTGGGTGGCGTGATGCGTCGTCTCCTGGCGGAGCGCGATGTCCCGGTTGAGCAGATCCGCTACTTCGCCTCGGCGCGGTCGGCCGGCAGGGTGTTGCCCTGGGGTGCCGGTGAGGTGGTGGTCGAGGACATCGGGACCGCGGACTTCTCCGGCCTCGACGTGGCGCTCTTCTCCGCCGGCGGAGCCACCTCGACGACGTGGGCGCCGCGGGTGGCCGAGGCCGGCGCCATCGTGGTGGACAACTCCTCCGCCTGGCGCATGGACGATCGCGTCCCGTTGGTGGTCTCCGAGGTCAACCCTGAGGACATCGCCCTGGCCGGGCTCGGCATCATCGCCAATCCCAACTGCACCACCATGGCGGCCATGCCGGTGCTCAAGGCGCTGCACGACGCGGCGGGCCTCGAGGCGCTGCAGGTCACCACCTTCCAGGCCGTCTCCGGCTCGGGCGTCAAGGGTGTGGAGGCGCTGGCGGGCCAGCTCGGCCTGATGGAGGACCCGCGCGTCCTGGCTCAGGACGGGTCCGCGTTCCAGCCCGCGGACATCGCGCCCTACGTCGCCCCCATCGCCTACAACGTCGTGCCGCTCGCGGGCAGCCTCGTCGACGACGGTGAGGGAGAGACGGACGAGGAGAAGAAGCTGCGCAACGAGTCGCGCAAGATCCTCCACCTGCCCGACCTGAGGGTGGCCGGAACCTGCGTTCGGGTGCCGGTCTTCACGGGTCACTCCCTGTCCGTCCACGCGACCTTCGGGCGCGAGATCACACCCGATCAGGCACGCGCGCTGCTGGCCGACGCCCCCGGCGTGCAACTCGTCGACGTCCCCACGCCGCTCCAGGCCGCCGGCGCAGACGCGTCGCTGGTGGGACGGATCCGCCAGGACCGCAGCGTCGAGGGAAACCACGGTCTCGTGCTGTTCATCAGCAACGACAATCTGCGCAAGGGCGCCGCCCTCAACGCCATCCAGATCGCCGAGCTGCTCGCCCGATGAAGCTCACGCTGATCGGCGCCGGCGCCATGGGCGAGGCGTTGCTGGCCGGGTGGCTCGCCGCGGGGCGCCTGCCGGAGGAGCTGAGCATCGTCGAGCCGGCCGAGGAACGCGCCGCCGCCATCCAGGCACGCCACGGCGTGCGTGCGGTGGCCTTGCAGGACGCCGCGGCGGCGGACGTGGTGGTCCTCGCGGTCAAGCCCCACCAGATTCCGGACGTCCTCGCGGCGCTCACCCCTCAGTTGGAGGGCGGGCAGTTGTCACCGCTGGTCGTCTCCATTGCCGCCGGCACCCCCGTCGCCCAGCTCGAGGCCGGGCTGCCGGATGGGACCGCGGTGGTGCGGGTCATGCCGAACACCCCCGCGCTGGTGGGCCAGGGGATGGCCGGTGTGGTGTCCGGGACCTGGGCCACCGCCGAACAGCTGGACCTGGTCGCATCCCTGATGGACGCCGTCGGGCGCAGCATGGTCATCCCGGAGAGCCAGATCGACGCCCTCACGGCGGTCTCCGGCTCCGGCCCCGCCTACCTGTTCTATGTGGCTGACGCCATGATCGAGGCCGGGGTGCACCAAGGGCTGACCCGCGCCCAGGCCACGGATCTGGTGGTGCAGACGTTCGTGGGGTCGGCCTCCCTGCTCGCCACCGGGACCCGGCCGGGCGAACTGCGGGAGCAGGTGACGTCCCCGGCCGGCACGACGGCGGCCGCGTTGAGAGTGCTCGACGAGCGGGCCGTGCGCGCCGCGTTCCTCGCCGCGATGGAGGCGTGCGCCGACCGCGGCCGGGCGATGGCCCGCTGAGATTGGTCGATCACCGTCCCTAACAGCTAAGATTCACTGTCTGGCCCAGTGTGGCCAGGCACATTGAACCACCCGGATCATCCGGTAATGAAAGGCACACAGTGGGTTCTGTCATCAAGAAGCGACGCAAGCGCATGGCCAAGAAGAAGCACCGCAAGCTTCTGAAGAAGACGCGCATCCAGCGTCGTCGCGCCGGCAAGTAGTGGCACCACCCTCGCGGGTCCTGCTGCTGACCCGCTCCGGCTGTCACCTCTGTGTGGAGGCCGAAGCGGTGGTCAGGAGCGCCTGCGAGGACCTCGGTGTGCGGTGGCGCGCCGTCGACGTCGACACCGACGCGGCGCTGCGGGCCAGGTACACCGATCACGTGCCTGTCACTTTCGTGGATCAGCGGCAGTTCGGCTACTGGTTCGTCGACGATGACGCACTCCGCGCGGCCTTGGCCGTCCCGTCCCTGTGGGACACGCCGGCCGATTGGATCCCGTCCCTCGCCGACCAGCCCTGAACGGAATAGATCGAAGTGACCGATTCCATGGAACCGACCTCACCGGCCACTCCGCCGGAGTTCGAGCCGACCGGTGGGTCGGTCACGTTTGTCGGTTCCGGCCCCGCGGATCTTGGGCTCCTCACCCTGTCCGGATCCCGGGCCATACGCTTCGCGGATCTCATCATCGTCGACCCGTCCGCGGATGTGGAGCAGGTCCGCGCCCTCGCGCCCGCCCACGCCGAGGTCCGCTTCGCCGGGGGCGATGACGAGGTGTCGGAGATCCTCAGCGCAGTGGCACGCGGACGACGGGTGGTCCGGCTCCACTCAGGTGACTACTTCACCGATGCCGACGCGGGGGGCGTGCTGCCGGAGGTCCTGGCTGCCGCGGGCATCCGCGCGAACGTGGTCCCCGGGATCAACCGGTGGAGCGCCGCACTGTCCTTCGGCGGCGTGAAGGCGACGGCCGCGTTCGCGGCGCTCGACGCCATGCTCGAGGTGCCCCCCATCGACGAGTGGCCCAGCGCCAACACCCTCGTGGTGCGCACCGCCGGCACCCGGGCCCGTCAGTTGGCGCGGGAGGCGGAGGCGCGGTTCGGCCGCTCCGGCCAGTGCCTGAGCCTTATGGGCGTCGGGACGACGGCGCAGGTCAGCGAGGTGCTCACCTGGGGCGAGATCGAGGACGTGGACGCCGACGAGTGCTACTTCATCGTCGGCCCGGGCATCGAGGAAGTCCGACGGCAGCGCTACGCCTGGTTCGAGGGCAAGCCCCTGTTCGACTGGCGCGTCATCACACCGCGCACCAAGGACGACCTCGCCTCCCTGACCGAGGAGCTGGCGCACTACGGGGCGAGCACGGAACTGGTGGCCACCATGTCCATCGAGCCTCCCCGTACCGAGCAGGGTATGGAGAAGGCCGTCCGGGGCCTCGTCGACGGTCGCTACCTGTGGCTGGTGTTCACCTCACCCCACGCGGTCACCGCCATCGCCGAGCGTCTCGCGGAGTACGGCCTGGACTCACGGGCGCTGTCCGGGATCAGCCTCGCCGCCGTGGGCCGCGGCACGGTAGAGGCGCTCGCCCGCCTCGGGCTCGTCGCGGACCTCACGCCGGTGGTGGAGAACACCACCGGAGCGCTGGCCAACGAGTTCCCTGCCTACGACGACCTCATCGACCCGCTCAACCGGGTACTCGTGCCCTCCGCGGACGTCTCGGTCGAGCCGCTCCTCGTCGGCCTCAGCCGCCTCGGTTGGGAGGTCGAGGAGGTGACCGCCTACCGGACCGTGCGCGCCGCGCCACCGCCCGCCGAGGTCCGCGACGACATCAAGACTGGCATGTTCGACGCCGTGGTCTTCACCTCGGCCACCGCCGTGCGCAACATGATCGGCATCGCCGGCAAGCCGCACTCCGCCACGGTCGTCGCCGCCATCGGGCCGGCTACCGCCGCCGCGTGCGAGATGCACGGGCTCCGGGTGGACGTGGTCGCAGATGTGCCCACCTTCGAGTCCCTCGCCGAGTCGCTGGCCCGTTTCGCGGATCGCCGGCGCGCCGACCAGGTGGCGGCGGGTCTCCCCGTCGCCAAGCCCTCGCAGCGCAAGCGCCGGAAGCGTCGCAAGGCCGTTTCCCCGGCGGACTAGGGTGATGGCGTGACGGACGCAACCATCGTGCACGTGATGCGGCACGGACAAGTGGAGAACCCTGGCGGTGTGCTGTACGGCCGCCTGCCGGGCTTCGGGCTCTCGGACCTGGGCCGGCAGATGGCCGAACGCATGTCGCAGCACTGGCGCGACGTGCCCCTCACCCATCTGCGCTGCTCGCCGCTGCAACGCGCCCAGGAGACGCTGGCCCCCACCGCCGCGCTCTTCCCGGCGCTGGAGATCACCACCGACGAGCGCATCATCGAGGCGGACAACCGGTTCGAGGGCATGGTGTTCGGCAAGAACAACAGGGCGCTGCGGGATCCACGCATGTTCTGGCACATGCGCAACCCGCTGGAGCCCAGCTGGGGGGAGCCCTACAAGAAGGTGGCCGCCCGCATGCGCGCCGCCATCGCCGACGCAGCAGCGGCCGCCGGCCCGGGTGGACAGGCCCTGGTGGTGAGCCATCAGCTGCCCATCTGGATCGCCCGGAGTGACGCGGAGGGACGCCCGCTCGTCCACGATCCGCGCCGGCGGCAGTGCACCCTGTGCTCCGTCACCAGCTTCACCCTCCGCGACGGCGTGGTCACCGCGGTGGATTACGTCGAGCCGGTCGCGGACCTGCTGCCCGGGGTGCAGAGCCGGCGGTTCAAGGTCGGGACGTGAGGGCCCTCCTCGCGGGCGTGGCCGCGGCGGGGTTGCTGACCGGCTGCGGCACTCAGGCCGGGGCGGACGGCGTGGGCTTCCAGGGCGGTGACGGGACGGTCTCCATCATCCCCGCGGACCAACGCCCCGCGGCCCCCATCCTGGCCGGGACCACTCTGTCGGGCGAGGAGGTGTCCACCGCGGACTTCGCCGGCCGCACCGTCGTGGTCAACGTGTGGGGCTCGTGGTGCGCTCCATGCCGCGCAGAGGCCCCCGAGCTGGTCGAGGCCCACCGCGCGCTGGGTGGCGAGGTGGAGTTCCTGGGCGTCAACACGCGGGACCTCGACGCCGCACCGGCCCTGGCGTTCGAACGGGCGTTCGGCCTCACCTACCCCAGCATCTTCGACCCCGACGGGGAGCTGCTGCTGGGATTCGGCCAGCTTCCCCCCAAGGCCATTCCCAGCACGGTCGTCATCGACGCCGACGGTCGCGTCGCGGCGCGAGTCCTCGGCGAGGTGGACGCCACCACGTTGAGCGGCATCGTCGAGGACGTTGAGGCCGGGCCATGATCCTGCTGGAGTCCTGGGCGCGTGAGGCGCTCACCTCCTCCATGCTGGTGGCCGTTCCGGTGGCGATGCTGGCCGGGCTGGTGTCCTTCCTGTCGCCCTGCGTGCTGCCTCTGCTCCCCGGCTACCTGTCCTATGCCTCCGGACTGGGCTCGGCCCAGATCATGGCGGGTACCGGGTCTAGGCGGCACCTGGTGGGCGGCACGCTGGGCTTCATTCTCGGCTTCTCGGTGGTGTTCGTCCTCACGGGCGCCCTCCTCGGGGGCCTCGGCGCCGTGCTGCTCACCAACATGCGTCTCATCACGGTGCTGCTCGGCGTCGTCATCATGGTGCTCGGCGCCGGGTTCGCCGGATGGCTGCCGGTGCCGTCGGGATGGCGCCCCAGCGTGACGCCGCGGGTAGGGGTGTGGGCCTCGCCGCTGCTTGGCATGGTGTTCGGCCTGGGGTGGACGCCCTGCATCGGGCCCGCGTTGTCGGTGGTGCTCACCCTGGCCCTCAACGAGGGATCGGCCACCCGTGGGGGCATCCTGGCGTTCGCCTACGCGCTGGGGCTCGGCCTTCCGTTCCTGCTGTTCGCCGTCGCGTTCACGGCCCTGGCCCCGCGGTTCGAGTGGATGAGGCGCCACGGGCTCCTGCTGCAGCGCGTCGGCGGGGTGGCGATGATGCTGGTGGGCCTCGCCATGGTGGTGGGGTGGTGGGATGTGCTCGTCGGGGTGCTCCGCCAGTGGGCCGCCAGCTTCGGGACCATCCTGTGACGCAGCCGGACGGCCGGGCCCTCGCGCCGTCGGCGCTCCTGCGCTGGGTGTGGGGGCAGCTCACCTCCATGCGCACCGCCCTGCTGCTGCTGTTCCTGCTGGCCCTGGCGGCCATCCCGGGCTCGATGATTCCGCAGCAGAGCGCCTCACCCATCTCGGTGATGGACTTCAAGCGCGACAACCCCTTCTGGGACGCCATCTTCGAGCCGCTGGGCTTCTACGACGTCTACACCTCGCCGGCGTTCTCCGCGGTCTACCTGCTGCTGTTCGTGTCCCTGATCGGCTGCATCCTGCCTCGCATCGCCAGGTACTGGACGGCTGTGCGCACACCTCCGCCGGCGCTGCCGTCGCGGATCGAGAGGTTGCCCGCGTCAGCCTCCGGCGCGCTGCGCGGGGCCCCCGAGGAGGCGCTGGGGGCCGCGGAGGCATGGCTGAGGGGCAGGAGGTACCGCACCAGGAGGCTCGCCGACGGCGTCTCCGCCGAGCGCGGCTACACGCGTGAGGCCGGCAACCTGATCTTCCATATCTCTCTGGTGGCGATGCTGCTCGGCATGGCCTGGTCCAACCTGTGGGGATTCCACGGCACCGTCGTGGTGGTGGAGGGGCGCGGCTTCGCCAACGTGATCACCCAGTACGACGACTTCACCTCCGGTTCCCTCGTGGACACCGACGGGCTCGAGGGGTTCTCCGTCCAGGTCGAGGAGTTCCGGGCGTCGTTCGAGACGGGGGCCGTCCAGCGCGGCGCGGCGCGGCAGTTCGACGCCGACGTCAGCCTCACGGACGCCGCCGGCACCCGAGAAGCGCTGCTCACCGTCAACGAGCCGCTGATCACCGCGGGCGGCACCCAGGTCAACCTCATCGGCCACGGCTACGCACCGAACTTCACCGTCACCGACGGCAACGGCGACGTGGCGTTCAGCGGTCCGGTGGTGTTCCTCCCGCAGGACGGCAACTTCGCCTCCGTCGGCGTGGTGAAGGTGCCCGACGCCAGCCCGCAGCGGCTGGCATTCGAGGCGTTCTTCTTCCCGACGGCGGTGCTGGACGAGACGGGACCGCACTCCGTCTTCCCCGACGCACTCAACCCCGAGGTGTATCTCAACGCCTGGTCCGGTCCCCGCGCCCAGGAGACCGGCATCCCTGAGAGCGTCTACACCCTCAACACCGCCGGCCTCACGCCGGTGCCCGGTGACGGGGGAGAGGTGCTGCGCGCCCGGATGCTGCCCGGGGCGGGGTTCGCCCTGCCGGACGGCCTGGGATCCATCAGCTTCGACGGCTGGGACCGGTGGGTGAAGCTGCAGGTCAGCGAGACCCCGGGCAACACCATGACGTTGGTGTCCCTCCTCGTTGGCGTCACCGGACTGAGCGTGTCGCTGTTCGTGCGCCCCCGTCGGCTCTTCGTGCGAGTGGCCGGCGGTATGGCCCTCGTGGGGGGCTTGGACCGGGCAGACGCGGCGAGCGGCCTCGACGAGGACGTGGCGGCTCTGTTGGCCACGGTGGCACATCCTGTGCACAATGGGGGCGCGCCGCCCGAGGAAACCAAGGAGGAGGCATCGGTATGACTCTGTCCGAGTGGTCCTACACCGCCATGGTCTACGCGGCCGTCGGCTACCTGCTCGCCTTCGCGCTGCATGCGCTCGAGTGGTCTGCCGCCCGAGGCCTCGCCCCGCTGCGCCCATCGGACGGCTCCGAGGACTCCCAGCGCATCAGGGTGGACCTGTGGGGGCGCTTCGCGGTCGCCGCCACCGTGCTGTCGGCAGTCCTGCACGTGGGCGCCGTGGTCCTGCGCGGGGTGGCGGCCGATCGGCCGCCGTGGGGCAACATGTACGAGTTCATCACCTCGGCTCTCGCGTTCGCGGTGATCATCTACCTGTTCTGCGTGGCGAAGTTCGGCATGCGGTGGCTCGGGCTCGGCCTGACCCTGCTGTTCACGATCGGACTGGGGTTGTCGGTGACGCAGTTCTACGTGGAGGTCTCACCGCTGGTGCCGGCCCTGCACAGCGTCTGGTTCATCATCCACATCGTGGCGGCCGCCATCTCCGGGGCGGCCTTCAACGTGGGCGCGGTGGCGTCGGCGCTGTTCCTCATCCGGGACGCTGCCGAGCGTCGCTCCGCCGAGCGGGGCGTCCCCGTCAGCGGATACCTGGCCAAGGTGCCGTCCGCGCAGAAGCTGGACCTCATCTCGTACCGGCTGCACGCGTTCGCCGTCCCGTTGTGGACTTTCACGATCGCGGCCGGGGCCATCTGGGCGCAGTACGCCTGGGGCCGGTTCTGGAATTGGGACCCGAAGGAGACCTGGTCCTTCATCACGTGGATCGTCTACGTCGCCTACCTCCATGCCCGCGCGACCGCAGGATGGCGTGGGCGCCCGGTGGCGATCGTCGCGCTCGTGGGGCTGGCGACGTTCTGGTTCAATTTCATCGGCGTCAATCTGCTCTTCAGCGGGCTCCACTCGTACGCGGGCATCTGAGCGGTGGCGTCGGACGAGGCACCGGACTGGTTGGTCCGGCTGTACGAGGAGCAGGGGGCCACTCTGCACCGGCTCGCCGTGCTGCTCGACGCCGAGGCCCAGTCCGGGCGCATCCTCCGCAGCGCGCTGCTCGCGCTGCACCGCCGTGGCCACCGGCTGATCGACCCGGCTGAACGCATCGAGTTCCTGCAGGAGCACGTGGTGCACCTCGCCCGAGGCGTCCGCGGCGCCACGGACCCCATCCGGCTTCCGGAGGTGGCCGAGGGACGCCAGCGGGAGATCCTCCGGGCGGTGTCATCGCTCCCGCCCCGGGCCGCGGAACTGGTGATCGTCAGCCACTACCTCGCCGTCTTCGGCCCGGAGTTGGCCGGCATCATGCGCATGTCTGTGCGGGGCTGCAACCAGAGGCTCGAGTCGGCCCTGGAAGCCCTGCGCTCCCGCGTGGGTGACCCCACGCCAGGCAGTCAACCCGGCGTCATCGAGTCCCTGTCGCAGGAAGCCACCGCGGCGCTGCGCTCGGCCGCGCGCATGGTTCAGGCCCCCGGGACGGAGACCCTGGAGGGCGAGCTGCTCCAGCTCGCCTCGCAACGGCACAGGAGCTTCGGCCCGCGGATGGTGGCGTCCGTGACGGTCGTGGCCGTGGTCGCCGGACTGCTGCTTGCCGCGCTCACCCGACCGACGCTCGCCACGCCAGAGCCCTCGCAATCCGGCCCCACGGTCTCCGCGACAGCCGTGGCCTCGCGCTCCCTTCCCGCCCAGGTGCGCGGGGTGCCGCTGTACTACGTCGGCAGGCAGGACGGGAAGCTGTACCGGGAACTCCGCGACCTCCCGGCCACGGCCAACCTGGTCCGCGGTGCCCTGGACGCCCTGCTCACGCTAGCTCCGCTGGACCCGGACTACGAGTCCGCGTGGGGGCCAGGCACCCTGGTGGGCACGGAGCTGGCCGGCGACACGCTCACGGTGGACCTGACCTCCGACGCGTACGTCGATCTGTCCTCGCCGGTACTGGCCGCCCGGGCGCGCGACCAGATCGTCTACACAGCCTCCGAGCTGATGGGTGACCCCCAGCTGCGGGTCAAGTTCCTCGCCGACGGGGCTCCGCCCCCGGCCGGGTTCGTCAGCGGCACCGGCTTCACGCGGACGGGGCTCACGCCGATGCCGCTGCTGTGGATCAACTCGCCGAGGAACGCCGCCCGGCTGGCGCCGGGCCAGGTCGTGATCATCGGCACCGTGAAGCCTGATGTGGGGGTGCCCATCGTGCGGATCACCGACATCGACACCAGCCGAGTGGTGGCGGAGACGTCCGCGCAGACCTCCACAGGCATCAACGCCGACGGGTGGCGAGTGTGGTCGGTCAGCGTGCGGCTGGGCGAGGGCAGCTACGACGTCGAGGCCACCGTGCGGGGCGGCAACCCGCCGGCGACCTCGTCGGAGAACAAGTCCGTGCGCGTCGGGTAACTCAGTTCGTCGTGACCAGGCGGGCGATGCGGGCCTGAAGGTGCATCGGTACCAGGCGAGTGGCCAGCGCCAACGCAACGTTGGTGGGGCCGTCCACCACCACGGGCCGGTGCGCGCGCAGACCCACGAACGTGGTGTCCACCACCTGGGCAACCGTGCGGCGGCGGCGCATCACCGTGTCGTCGCCTGCCGTGGCGAAGAAGTCCGTGTCGGTGGGGCCCGGGCAGATGACGATGGCGCGGACGCCTGTGGCGTACAGCTCCTCCCACAGCGCGACGGTCAGCCGCATCACGTAGGCCTTCGACGCGGCATAGACCGCCATCGTCGGCGTGGGCTGGAACGCGGCCGTCGACGCAACGTTGATCACCGCGCCGGCCCTGCGCTCCACCATGGCGGGAAGGACGGCCCGGGTCAGCTCGGTCAGCGCCACCATGTTGAGCTCCATCTCGTCGCGCACCAGGTCCGGTGACACCTCGTGGAACTCGCCCATGGCCCAGAAGCCGGCGTTGTTGACCAGGTGGCTGACGTCCAGCTGCGCCATCCGGGCAGCGAGCCGCGCGCGTTCCTTCCGGTCCGTGAGATCCGCCGGCCACACCTCGACCTCCACGCCTGTCGTGGACCGGATCCGGTCCGCCACGGACTGGAGCAGATCCTGCCGCCTGGCCACCAGCAGCACGTTGTATCCGTCGGCGGAGAGCCGCTCCGCGAAGCCGACCCCCAGCCCGCTCGACGCGCCGGTGACCACTGCCCACGAGTTGCTCATGGGGGCCAGCTTACGGGCAGGCGGACGACGCCCCGCGGAGGCGACGGTCGAGCTGGGCCGTCCATGGAAGAATGGCCACATGCAGCATTTTGATCTGGCGGTCATCGGGTCCGGATCGGGGAACTCGCTGATCGACGAGCGGTTCGCCTCCTGGAATGTCGCGCTCATCGAGCGCGACGAGACGTTCGGCGGCACGTGCCTGAACCGTGGCTGCATCCCCACCAAGATGTTCGTCCTCCCCGCGGGCCACGCCGCCTCGCCGGCTGAGGCGAAGCGGCTGGGGGTGGATCTGCAGTACCGCGGATCGGACTGGAGGGGGATCCGGGACCGGATCTTCGGCCGGATCGATCCGATCTCCGCCGGGGGCCTGGCATGGCGCGAGCAGTCCGGCAACGTCACCGTCTTCCACGGCGAGGGGCGGTTCGTCGGCCCGCGGACGCTGCAGGTGGGCGAGGACCAGATCAGTGCGGACCACGTCGTCATCGCCACCGGTTCACGCCCGCGCATGGTCGACGTGCCTGGCCTCGACGAGGTGGCGGACCGCGTCCACACGTCGGACACCATCATGCGGATCGACGAGCGGCCCAGGCGGCTCGTCATCGTGGGCGGCGGGTATATCGCGGCGGAGTTCGCCCACGTGTTCTCCGCTCTGGGCACCGATGTGACCCTGATCAACCGTTCGGACGTGCTGCTGCGCCACCATGATCGCGAGGTCGCCGAGCACTTCGCAGACCGCTTGTCCCGCAGGGTCCACATCCGGCTCAACCAGCAGCTCAGCGCCGTCGAGAACGGTCCCGGCGGCGGGCTGACGGTGATCACCAAGGACCGCAACGGGGTCGAGTACGAATACTTCGCCGACGCGCTGCTGCTCGCGGTGGGGCGGGACCGCAATGCGGACTCGCTCAACCTCACGGCCGCCGGTGTCGAGGTGCGGGCGGCCGGCCAGATCCGCGTGGACGCGCAGCAGCGCACCAACGTCCCCGGCGTCTGGGCCATGGGCGACGCATCGTCGGACTTCCTGCTCAAGCACGTGGCCAACGCGGAGATGCGCACCGTGCAGCACAATCTGCTTCATCCCGACGCCCTCGTCGAGACGGACCACCGCTACGTGCCCCACGCCGTGTTCAGCGATCCACAGATCGCCAGCGTGGGCGCCACGGAGGAGCAGCTCAAGGCGTGGGGGGTTCCGCACGTCGTGGCGCGGCAGCGCTACGCCGACGTTGCCTACGGGTGGGCCATGGAGGACGAGGGTCACTTCGTGAAGCTGCTGGCGGATCCGCACAGCTGGCACCTGCTGGGTGCCCACATCATGGGCCCCCAGGCTCCCACGCTCCTGCAGCCGCTCGTCCAGGCCATGAGCTTCGGGCTCCCGGTGACCCAGATGGCGCGCGGCCAGTACTGGATCCATCCGGCGCTGCCTGAGGTGGTGGAGAACGCTCTGCTGGGGCTGGTCGACGCGCACCACCCCGTCTACCTGGACCGCTGAGTGTTCCCCACCCGCGCTGCGTGCGCCGTCGCGTCCCTGGCCGCCCTCGCGGCGGTGGGCTGCGCGCCCGGCCCGGTGCTGCCCCCCACGCTGGCCACCGTCGATGCCTCCGCTCCCGGCGGTGATGCGGTTGAGGCGTCCAGTGCGTCCATCGCCCGCCACACGCCGACGGCGGCCAGCTGCCGCAGCATCGCGGAGGGCCTGGACGGCCCCACCAGGGTGGGCCAACTCTTCATGGTTGGGGTCACCACGTCGGGTCTGGACCAGAGCACCCGGGCGGCCATCTCGCTGGGCAGGGTGGGGTCGGTGGTGCTCCTGGGCAATACCTCCACCGGCATCGACGGGGTGCGGGCGCTCACCGCGGAGCTGGGGAGCCTCGGCACTGCCGCGCTGCCGCTCATGATTGCCGTGGACCAGGAGGGCGGCCAGGTTCAGCGCCTGCGGGGGGAGGGCTTCGACGTGATCCCGCCGGCGATCGACCAGGGGGTCATGCCCGAGGGCCAGCTGCGTGAGGCGAGCCGACGGTGGGGCGAGCAGTTGCGCCGCGCAGGGGTCCATTACGACCTTGCGCCCGTCGCTGACGTCGTGCCCGCCGAGAAGCAGACCAGCAATGCGCCCATCGGTGCCCTGTCCCGCAACTACGGCAACGCCCCGCAGGTGGTGGCGGCGGCCGTGGTGGAGTTCGTCGAGGGGATGACGGACGCGGGGATCGCCACCTCCCTCAAGCACTTCCCAGGACTGGGTGAGGTGGACGTCAACACCGACCAGGGTGCAGCGACCGACGACGACACCACCCGCGACGACACGTTCCTGGACTCCTTCCGGGCGGGGATCGAAGCCGGCGCGGGCTCGGTGATGGTGTCGTCGGCGGTGTTCTCCCAGATCGACCCGGCCTCGGAGGCGGTGTTCAGTCGCGTCATCGTCTCCGACCTCCTGCGCTCCGAGATGGGCTTCGACGGCGTCGTCATCGCGGATGATCTCGGCGTCGCGCGGTCGGTGGCCGGCATTCCCCCGGCGGAGCGCGCGGTGGGATTCCTCGACGCGGGAGGGGATCTGGTGATCAACGCGGACCCGGGCATCATGGGGGAGATGATCGAGGCGACGGTGGCCAAGGAGGCCTCGGACGGGGCCTTCTCCGCACGGGTGCTCGACTCCGCCACCCGCGTGCTGCGCCTCAAGGCGACGGTGGGCCTCGTCGACTGCGCCTGACAGGCTCTCTGGGTAGGCTGGCCATCATGTCGCGCTGCTCCGTGCTGTGGTCCGCCTCCGGTCTCCCGGCGTGGGGTACGGCTGCTCGCGCAGAATTCTGGGTGTGCCTCGAGACCCCCGGGCCCTGGGGCGCGAAGGCCGCCACGAGCGCGCGGGCGCTCGACCCGGCCCTCGGCGCGCGGCTGGAGGCCCTCATCGAGGAGATGGGCGGCCGGTTGCTGCTCATCCGGCACGCCTCGCGCAACACCGTCGGCGACGAGCCCCTCACGGTCCTGGTGTCGGGTGGTTTCGACGGCGGGGGGTGGGTGACCCGCTTCGAGGTGGGTGCAGCGGCCGAGGTCGAAGGATGGCTCGCCCAGTGGCGCGCGGCCGGTGCCCCGCCACCGGCGGACCCGGAGGCCGAGCCGGTGCTGCTGGTGTGCACGCACGCCAAACGCGACCAGTGTTGCGCGCTCGAGGGGCGCCCCGTCCTGGAGACGCTCACCGACGAGGTTGCCCCCGAATCGCTGTGGGAGTGCTCCCACCTGGGCGGCCACCGGTTCGCGCCCACGGCGCTGCTGCTGCCCACCGGCCAAGTGCTGGGGCGGCTGACGGTGGGTGAGGCGCTGGCCGCGCACCGCGACGCCGGTGTGGGGCTGCTGTGGCCCGGGGGGCAGCGCGCGGACCGCGGGCGCAGCCATCTTCCACCGGAGCGTCAGGCGGCCGAAGCTTGGGCAGTGGAGAGGTTCGGTGCCGCCCGGGCTGTGGACCTGGACAGCGCCACCGACGGCGACCTCGTCACGCTGCGGCACGGCCAGTGGCGCGGCACCGTGCGGGTGACCCGCATCGACACCGGAGACGAGGCGCCGCTGAGCTGCGGCAAGGCGGCCGAACCCGTCACGTTCTGGTCCGTCGAGGAGTCGTAGCGCCACCCCAGGGAAGCGGCGCCGCGAACCGGGGTGGCCGGCTCAGCCGAAGCGACCCGTGATGTAGTCCTCCGTGGCCTTCTGGTCCGGGTTGTGGAAGATCTTCTCCGTGGAGCCGTACTCGATCAACTCGCCTGGCTGACCGTGTGCCTTGAGGTTGAAGAACGCCGTGGAGTCCGAGACACGCGCCGCCTGCTGCATGTTGTGCGTGACGATCACCACCGTGTAGGTCTCCTTGAGATCCTTGATGAGGTCCTCGATGGCCAGGGTGGAGATGGGGTCCAGGGCGGAACAGGGCTCGTCCATGAGGAGCACGTCCGGGGACACGGCGATGGCGCGCGCGATGCACAGGCGCTGCTGCTGGCCGCCTGACAGGCCCGAGCCCGGCTTGTCAAGGCGGTCCTTGACCTCGTTCCAGAGGTTTGCCCCCTTGAGGGACTGTTCCACGAGGTCATCGGATTCGGATCGGGTCATCCGTGCGTTGTTGAGCCGTACGCCGGCGAGGATGTTCTCCCTGATCGACATGGTGGGGAACGGATTGGGCCGCTGGAACACCATGCCGATGTGGCGGCGGACACGTACGGGGTCCACGGTCTTGTCGTAGAGGTCCACTCCGTCGAGGAGGACGTGCCCGTCGACATAGGCCCCGTCGATCACCTCATGCATGCGGTTGATGGAGCGCAGGACGGTGGACTTCCCGCAGCCGGAGGAGCCGATGAACGCGGTGACGGCCCGGGGCTCGATGGTCATGTTGACCGACTTGACGGCGTGGAACTTGCCGTAGTAGATGTCGAGATCCTTGAGCTCAATTCGCTTGGACATGTCTAGATCTTCCTGATCAGCGGCCGGACTTGGGGGCGAACTTCCACGCGATGAGTCGACCGATCGCGTTGAGGCCCATGACGATGAGGATGAGGGTGAGGGCTCCGGCCCACGCGCGAGCGTAGAACGGGTCCTGCGGGATTCCTGGAGTCACGTACTGGTAGTACACGAACACCGGCAGGGTGGCCATCGGGTTGGAGAGCGGATTGGCGTTCATCGACGCCGTGATGCCGGCGGTGACCAGCAGCGGCGCGGTCTCGCCGATGACGCGGGCGACGGCCAGCACGACACCGGTGATGATGCCGGCCAGGGCCGTGGGCAGGACCACCTTGGCGATGGTGCGCCACTTCGGCACGCCCAGCGCGTAGGAAGCCTCGCGCAGCTCGTTGGGGACCAGCCGCAGCATCTCCTCCACGGATCGGACCACCGTCGGGATCATGAGGACCGACAGAGCCACGGCGCCCGACACGCCGTTGTTCGTCCCCGGACCGAACACGAGGCTGAACAGGGTGTAGGCGAACAGACCGGCGACGATGGAGGGGATGCCGGTCATCACGTCGACGAAGAAGCGAATGGCCGAGGCGAGCCTGCTGCCGGCGCTGTACTCCACGAGGTAGATGGCGGTGAACAGGCCGATCGGCACCGAGATGAGGGAGGCGATCCCCGTGACGATGAGCGTGCCCCAGATGGCGTGGATGGCCCCGCCGCCCTCGCCGATGACGTTGCGCATCGAATAGCTGAAGAACTGCGGATCCATCCGCACGAGGCCCTTGACCACCGTCTGCCAGATCAGCGAGACCAGGGGGAGGAGCGCGATGAGGAAGAAGCCGGTCACCACGTAGCGGGCATTGCGGTCCTTCGCCTTGCGGATGCCCTCCACTGCCCACGACAACGCGAACATCGCACCGAGGAACACGATCACGCCGATGATGAGGACCGGCGCGACGGTTGCCGCGCTGAACAGGGCCAGGACCCCTGCGGTGACGACGAAGGCGACCACGAGCATCGCCAACGCGGTGAAGCGCGGGAGCCGGCCCGCGGTCAGTTCGCTGGATTGCCTGGTGAGGGTGGTGGCGGACATCAGTTGGCTCCCGAGAATTCCTTGCGCAGGGACAGGACCCAGCGCGCCGTCATGTTCACGGCCAGCGTGATCACGAACAGCACGAGGCCGGTGGCGATCAGTTGGTTGATCCCCAGGCCGAAGGCCTCCGGGAAGGCCAGCGCGATGTTGCCCGCGATGGTGTTGGGGTTGCTCGAGGTGAGGAGTTCGAAGTGGATCACCGCCGCGGGGGACAGCACCATGGCGATAGCCATGGTCTCGCCCAGTGCGCGGCCGAGGCCCAGCATGCAGGCGGACACGACTCCTGGGGTGCCGAACGGCAGCACCGCCTGGCGGATCATCTCCCAGCGGGTGGCACCCAGCGCCAGCGACGCCTCTTCGTGGAGGCGGGGCGTCTGGAGGAAGACCTCCCGGGAGATGGCCGTGATGATGGGCAGCACCATGACGGCCAGCACGATGGCGGCCGTCAGCACGGTGCGCCCGGTGCCGGAGACCGGCCCCGCGAAGAACCACCCGAGGACGGGGAGTTCACCGAAATTCTCCGCCAGCCACACGTAGATGGGGCGCATGAGCGGGGCCAGCGTATTGATGCCCCACAGGCCGAAGACCACCGAGGGGACAGCCGCGAGCAGGTCGATGATGTAGCCAAGGCCCTGAGCGAGCCGTCGGGGGGCGTAGTGGCTGATGAACAGCGCGATGCCGATGGCCACCGGTACGGCGAAGACCATGGCCAGCGAGGCAGCCCACACGGTGCCGAACGCGAACGGCAATGCGTAGCTGAGGAACTCGCCGTACTGCAGGTCCGCGGCGTCAGCGGTGAAGGCCGGGATGGACAATCCGACGAGGAATGTCGCCACGGCCGCCAGGATGACGAGGATGAGGATGCCGGAGCCGGTGGAGATGCCCTTGTAGAGCTTGTCTCCGAAGCGCTTGCTGCTGTGCCGGAGGGCGTGGCTGTCATCGTCGCGATGTGGGAGGGAGTCGTTAGGCTGCGGCGTGGGTGTCGCCTCCGCGTCGATCGTCGACATGGGTCTCCTGGTTGTGAGCCGGGGGTGGGCCGGGCTGGCGCCCAACCCCAGAGTCGCGCCTCCCGCATGCGAGAGGCGCGACTCTGGGGTTACTGCGATCTTACGGTCACTTGATGGAATCGATGGCGGCGAGCACCTTATCGCGGAGGCCGGCGGCCAGCGGAGCGGAGCCGGCGCCCTCGGCAGCGTCAGCCTGACCCTGCTCGGAGGCGACGTAACCCAGGTAGGCCTTCACGAGCTCGGCCTTGGCCGGGTCCGCGTACTCGGCGCACGCCATGGCGTAGGCGACCAGCACGATGCCGTAGCCCTCGGCGCTGCGGTCCAGGTTGATGGCGAGGTCGTTGGCGTCGCGGCCCTCCTCCATGGGGGAGACGTCGACCGCGGCGGCGGCGGCCTCGGCCGTGGGGCCGTAGAACTCGTCGTCGCCGATCATGGCCACCGAGAGCTCACCGGCCTGCGAGGCGTCGGCGTAGCCGATGGTGCCGGTGCCGTTGGTGACCGCTGCCACCACGCCGGAGGTGCCCTTGGCAGCCTCGCCGCCCTCGTAGGTCCATTCGCCGTCGGCCTCGTTCGTCCACACGCTGGGGGCGGTCTTGTTGAGGTAGTCGGTGAAGTTCTCGGTGGTGCCCGAGTCATCCGAGCGGTGGACGGGGGTGATGTCCATGTCCGGCAGCTCGACGCCCTCGTTGGTGGCGGCGATGGCCGGGTCGTTCCACTTGGTGATGGAACCGTTGAAGATGCCGGCCAGCGTGTCGGGGTTGAGGTTGAGTTCGGTGACGCCCTCGAGGTTGAAGATCACCGCGATGGGGGAGACGTAGATCGGGAGGTCGTAGGCGATCGAGTCGTCGGCGCACAGCGACGAGGCGCCCGCCACGTTCTCATCCAGCTTGAACGCGCGGTCCGAGCCGGCGAAGTCCACGCCGGCGCCCATGAAGGCCTCACGGCCGGCGCCGGAGCCGTCGGGCGCGTAGTTGACGGTGACGCCGGGGTTGGCCTCCTGGAACTTGGCGATCCAGGTGGTCTGGGCGGAGTTCATGGCGGAGGAGCCCTTGCCGGCGAGGGTGCCCTCGAGCTCCGAGGCGGGGGCGCTGGCGTCGCCCGATGCGGCGGCCGATGCGGAGGCCGAGCCGGTGGTGTCCGGGGTGGTGACCTCGTTGGCGGCGCAGGCCGACAGGAGGAGAGCGGCGGAGAGACCGAGTGCAGCGGTCAGACGGATCTTCATACTTCGGGTGCCTTCCAAGACGGGTGGTGGCCCTCGCGGGGCCCGGAACCGGGGTGTTCGAGCGTTCCTGCTCTGGACGGTAGAGAAGCGAAGTAACGTGATCGGGCCTGTTGGGTGAACAGAAGGTGAACGGAAGCCGAGTTTTCGCCTGCGCGGGCGTGAAATCGGGTACTTAAGGCAGATTCAGAAAAACTCATGCCGTGGGTTTGTGGACCTCCACCGACACCTTCTCGCCATCGTCGTCGCGGTGCACCACGATCACCTCGCCCACCACCATCGGCCGGGCAGGGAGGTCCAGGCCCTCGAACATTGCCGGCAGCACGGGGCGGTGCCCGCACACCGCCGTCGGGTCGTTGATGCTGAGGAACAGGTCGGCGGTGTAGGAGGTCACCACATCGGGGTGCACCGTGCCCTCCTCCTCGGTGAGCACGTCCTCGGTCTCCACGGGCAGCCCGCGCTGTCGGGCGTAGGGCAGGAGCGTGTCGGCGCACCGGGTCGACGACGAGGACACGAGCCGTTCCACCCCGTAGGCGGCGAACAGCTGCGACAGTTCACGCGCCTGGCGTCTGCCCCGACCCGAGAGCCTCCGCTCCTGGTCAGGCCCGCTCCAGTCCTTGCGCAGCATCGCCTTGGCGTGGCGCACCAGCAGGAGGGGCGTGGTGCGGGGGGTCAGGAGGGCAGCCGACAGCACTCGACGCTCGTCTGCATAGGTGAGGCGCCGCATGGCCTCGTCGATGGTGAACCATCGCACCCGATCCACCTCCGCGTCGGGTTCGCGCGGGTGCTGCTCCAGCACTTCGGCGCGCCAGTACTCCACGGTCTTGGGCCCCTTGGCCAGCTCGTACCGGATCGACGGCAGCCTCAGCCCGAGCCGGACCACGGCACCGGTCTCCTCCCGCACTTCGCGGACCGCGGTGCGGGGTGCCAGCTCGTCCGCCGCGCCCTTGCCCTTCGGCAGCGACCAGTCGTCGTAGGCGGGCCGGTGGATCATCAGCACTTCCATGTCGTCGCCGGTGCCGCGGAGCACCACCGCGCCCGCCGCCCGGATCTTCGCCCTCTTGCTCATCGGGAGGAGCGGCGGGCAGCTGTCTGCTGGATGAGAATCTCCTGAAGGTCGGTCAGGGGGGAACCGTCGGCGTGTGTGGTGTGGGCCCTCCAGGTGTCGTCCGTCAGCGTCCAGTGCACCGTGGTGGGGTTGAAGGCCATCTCGAACAACTCCTCGACCTGCCGGACGTGCGCGGGGTTGCTGATCCCCACGATGGCCTCGACCCGCCGGTCGAGGTTGCGGTGCATCATGTCCGCGGACCCCAGCCCGACGATGGGGCGCCCACCGCCGGCGAACCAGAACACCCGGGAGTGCTCCAGGAAGCGGCCCAGGATGGAGCGGACGCGGATGTTGTCGCTGAGGCCGGGGACCCCCGGGCGGATGGTGCAGATGCCGCGCACCCAGATGTCGACGGGGACACCCGCCTGCGAGGCGCGATACAGCGCGTCGGTGAGGGACTCGTCCACCACGGAGTTGACCTTGAACTTGATGCCGGCCGGCTTGCCGGCCCGGTGGTTGGCGATCTCGTCCTCGACGTACTCCAGCAGGCCCCTGCGGATGCCGTGCGGGGCGACGAGGAGCCGGCGGTAGTGGGTCTCCTGCGTCATGCCGGACAGGTGGTTGAACAGCCGGGCCACGTCGTCGGTGATGATGGGGTTGGACGTGAGCAGGCCCATGTCCTCGTACTGGCGGGCCGTCTTCGGGTTGTAGTTACCGGTGCCGATGTGCGCGTAGCGGCGCAGCCCGTCAGCTTCCTCCCGCACCACCATGGACAGCTTGCAGTGGGTCTTGAGCCCGAGCATGCCGTAGACGACGTGCACCCCGGACTTCTCCAGCTTGCGGGCCCAGCCGATGTTGGCCTGCTCATCGAAGCGCGCCTTGATCTCGACGACGGCGAGCACCTGCTTGCCCGCCTGGGCAGCCTCGATGAGGGCGTCGACGATGGGCGAATCTCCCGAGGTGCGGTACAGCGTCTGCTTGATGGCCAGGACGGCGGGGTCCGCGGCCGACTGCTCGATGAACCGCTGCACGGACGTGGCGAAGGAATCATAGGGGTGCTGCACCAGGACGTCGCGCAGCTTGAGCGCCTTGAACATGTCAGCAGGGCTGGCGCTCTCCACCTCCGCGAGGTCAGGGTGCGTGATGGGGAGGAAGTTGGGGTACTTCAGGTCCTCCCGTTGGGAGTCTGCGAGCGCGAACAGCGCGGTGAGGTCCAGCGGCGCGGTGAGGCGGAAGACCTCGCTGTCGCGGACGTCCAGCTCGGCCATGAGCATGGTGAGCATGTGCTCGTCGATGCCCTCCTCCACCTCGAGGCGCACCGGCGGGCGGCCCACCTTGCTGCGGAGCAGTTCCTTCTCCAGGGCGAACAGCAGGTTCTCCGCGTCGTCCTCCTCCACCTCGATGTCCTCGTTGCGGGTCACCCGGAAGGTTGTGTAGGACACCACCTGCATGCCGGTGAACAGCTGGCCCAGGTGGCGGGCGATGATCTCCTCGAGCGTCACGAAGCGGCCCTCGGCCAGCTTGACGAGACGCGACAGCACCGACGGAACCTTCACCCGCGCGAACTGGCGGGCCCCGGACTGCGGGCTCTTCAGCAGCACCGCCAGGTTGATCGACAGGCCTGAGATATAGGGGAAGGGGTGTGAGGGGTCCACCGCCAACGGCGTGAGGACCGGGAAGATCCGCTCCGCGAACAGTGCCCGCATGCGGTCCTTCTCCGTGGCGGTGAGCTGATCCCAGCGCAGGATCTCGATCCCCTCCGCAGCGAGAGCCGGCCGGATCTCGTCCTGGAAAACCCGCGACTGCTCCTTGACCAGGGCTCTGATGTTCTCCAGCAACTCGCCGTGCAGTTCTCCGGGCATCTTGCCGGTGACGGTGGGGACCGCGACCCCCGCGGCGATCCGCCGCTTGAGTCCGGCGATGCGCACCATGAAGAACTCGTCGAGGTTGGAGGAGAAGATAGCCAGGAACTTCGCCCGCTCGATCAGCGGGATCCGCGTGGTGTCGCGGGCCAGATCCAGCACCCGCTCGTTGAACTGGAGCCAGGAGATCTCCCGATCCAGGTAACGGTTCGCCGGTAGCGGCGTCTCACTCAATGTCTCTTACCTCTCGAGGCGGTAGCTGGTGTCGGTCTGCATGATCTGGAAACCGGCACGTTGGTACATCGTGACGACCCTTTTCTGATCGCCCTCCACGTAGAGCTGGACCCGTTCGTCTCCCACGGCCTCCAGGTGGGCCAGACCCCGGGCCAGCAGGGCGCGGCCCAGCCCCCGGCCCTCGTGCTCGGCGGCGACGGCGATGAGATACACCTCGCCCAAGCCGCCGCCGTGGCGCTTGGTCCAGTGGAATCCGGCCACCTCGTCGCCGGCGAGCGCCACGAAGAAGCCCGACGGGTCGAACCAGGGGAGGCGCGTCAGGTCGTCGAACTCCCTGCGGGTCAGGCGGCCCTGCTCAGGGTGGCTCGCGAACGCCCTCGCGTTGACCGCGACGATCCGATCCGCCAGGTCCGGGGTGTAGGTGACGATCCGATAGCCGTCCGCGGGGTCCACGGCGGCTTCCGCCGCACCCGCGAGCGGGCGTTCCATGCGCAGGAGCGTCCTGACTGGGTAGAACCCCAGCCGGTTGGCCAGGGCGTCGCCGCCCGGCAGCGTGCCGAACGCCCACACCGCGAAGTCCGGGTGGGCGCGCATGGCCTCCTCCAACAGCTTGGTGCCCACGCCCTCGCCCCGGTGAGCCGGGTGCACGCCGAGCAGCAGCGTGCCGTCGCGTTCGTCACACACCACGAAGCCGTAGGGGTCCGAGCGCAGTCCCATGAAGAAGAACTCCGCCTCGCGCAGCCCTTCGATGCCGAGCGACGCAGACTCGTTGATCGGCGAGACGCCGTCGTGCTCGGTGATGGCGGCCACGAGGCGGCGCAGCGCATCCTGCATGGTCGGAGTGAGCGTGGTCAGATTAACCAGCACGGTGTCCCTCCCTGGAGTTGGCGAACCTGTACCCCACGTTACGCACCGTGCCGATGTAGTAGTCGAATTGCCCGAGCTTCGCGCGGAGGCGGCGCACGTGCACGTCCACCGTCCGGGTGCCGCCGTAGTAGTCGTAACCCCAGACCTGGCTGACGAGGGTCTCGCGGGACAGCACCCGCCCTGGATGCTGCATGAGGTATCGCAGCAGCTCGAACTCCGTGTAGGTGAGGTCCAGCGGGGCGCCGTCGAGGCTCGCGCTGTACGCGGCGCCGTCGATGCGGATGGGTCCGGCCGTGAGTACATCCGGGTCCACGTTGGTCTTGGCCAGGATGCGGAGCCGGGCGTCCAACTCGGCCGGCTCGCTCCCGGCCGCGACGAAGTCCGAGAACCCCCAGTCCGGCGACAGGACCGCCAGCCCCGAGGTGGCCACGAGGAGCAGGACCGGGGTGCCGCCGCTCTTGGCCAGCGTCTGACACGCGGACCGGGCACCGGCCAGGTCCGAGCGGCCGTCAACCACCACCACGTCCATGGTCTCCGCGTCCACCAGCGCCTGGGCCGCGGACGTCACCGCCGTCACCTGATGGCTGAGGAGCGTCAGCTCCACGGGCGGTTCGCCGTCGGAGACGAAGAGGATGCTGCTCACACGTGGTCCTCCTTCCGTCGACTGGCCTGGCTCATCGTATCGTCGTAGGTCCCCGAGCGACATCCGCAACGACTTGTAGCATGGCGCACATGGACCAGCGGGTTCCGGACGAATACTTCCGGCCGGCCGCCGAATCCGACGACGTGCGGGGCGCCGAGGCGCACGACCGGCTGCCGGACAAGGCGGCCGTGAAGGCCGTCGCCGCCACCGATGTGCGCGACGGTTGGGCACCCCGCGCCGTGGTGACCCTGGCCGCCGTGACTCTCGGGCTGGCGTTCACCGTCGGCCGGATGTGGATCTTCCCGCCGGAGCCGCAGCCGCGTCCCAACGAGTCCTCGACGGTCTCCGCCTCGGCCACCGCGTCCATTCCGCCCGACGCCTTCGCGCCGTACGACGGCCCGGTGGCCACGGTTCAGGCCATCGGGGCGGACGGGGACTGCCTCGAGGGTGGCAGCGTGGACGGCGCCTATTCGCTCCTGGACAGCAAACCCGACACCATCTGGCGGTGTCGCGGCAGGGGGGTGGACGAGACTGTCACGGTCACGTTTCCGGGTCCTCGGGCGCTGGTGGGGTTGCGGGTCGTCAACGGCAACACGGCCTGGACGGACCGCTACCTGTCCGAGCGTCGCATCCTCACCCTCCGCTGGACCTTCTCGGACGGCTCGTTCTTCGAGCAGGGCCTGGCGGCCAACAACCGCCATCCGCAGGAGGTCCGGTTCCCGGAAATGGTCACCGAGTCCATGACCTTCACGGTCCTGGAGGCCACCCCGCCAGGCGACGACGGCATCTCCACCGACGCGGTGTCCGTCAGCTCGCTGGAGTTCCTGGGCCCCGCCTGACCGCCCTCGCTGGGGGGTCATTCCCAGGTTCGCGTGTCCATGATGATCGTGACGGGCCCGTCGTTGACCGACGCCACGCGCATGTGGGCGCCGAATCGGCCCCGCGCCACCGTCGCGCCCAGCACCTCCAGTTGGCGGCACAGCTCCTCGACGAGGGGCCCGCTCACCTCACCGGGCGCGGCGAGGCTCCAGGAGGGACGGCGGCCCTTCCGGGTGGAGGCGTACAGCGTGAACTGGCTGACCACGAGGAGCGGGGCGCCGGTGTCGCTCGCAGAGGACTCGCCGTCCAGGATCCGCAGGCCCCAGATCTTGCGCGCAAGGGCCGCCGCGTCCGAGGCGTCGTCGTCACGGCCCACGCCCGCCAGGACCAGCAACCCCGGGCCGTCGAGCCGGGCGGTCACCTCGCCGTCGACCTCGACGGACGCCTCGAGCACCTTCGTCACCACCACGCGCATGGGCCCATTGTGGCCCGTTCGTATACTGGCCCGCATGGCCGCGGTTCTGGTGTGGGTGCTGATTGTCGCCACCGTCGCGCTGGGCGCCGGTGCGCTCGTCGCGCTCGGTTTCACACTGAGGGGTCTGTGGCGTGAGTTGCGAGGAGATCAGACGTGAACATTGACATCGAGGTACCCGAGGGCCTCAACCCTGCGCTGACGGCGCTGGGATGGCTGGTCGGCCGGTGGGAGGGCACCGGCAGCGGCACGGACCATGAGGGCGAAGGCTTCGAGTTCGAGCAGCGCGTCGAGTTCAATCACAACGGTGGCGACTACCTGTACTACGCCTCGCAGACGTTCCTGCTCAGCGACGAGGGCGCGGACCAGGTGCCGCTCAGCATGGAAACCGGCTTCTGGCGCCCCAAGGCGGACGCTTCCCTCGAGGTGGTGCTGACCAGCGCCGACGGCTGGACCGAGGTCCTCGTCGGCAAGATCCAGGTGACCCGGATCGACCTGCTGACGGACGCCGTCGTACGAACGGAGTCGGCCAGCGTCTCGCATTCCGCGGGTCAGCGGCTCTACGGCAAGGTGGAGGGCGACCTCATGTACGCGCTGGACCGCGCCACCACCGACCACGAGCTGCGCCCGCACATGTGGGCCCGGCTGAAGCGGGTCTGACATGCCGGTGACGGTGGAGAACGGCCTTGACGCCGGGCTGGCGTGGCACTACGGCAACCCGGTGACGGAGGCGCGCGCCCTCGCGGCCGGTGAGGGCGTCGTGGACCTGCGCAACCGCGAGATCGTCGAGGTGAGCGGAGCCGACAGGCTCGGCTGGCTCCACTCGATCACCACCCAGCACCTGAGCGGGCTGCGGCCCGGCGAGGCCACCACGGCGCTGATCCTGTCGCCCACCGGCCACATCGAGCACGTGATGCACGGCGTCGACGACGGCGCCTCCTTCCTGGCGTGGACCGAGCCGGGCCGGGCCGGCGCGCTGGTGGAGTTCCTCCAGCGGATGCGTTTCGCGATGCGTGTCGAGGTGTCGATCCGCCCGGACCTGAGGCTCGCCTGGATGGGGCACCGGGTGCCGGTCGACGGCTCGTGGCGCGTCCGCGACTCGGAGCTGGGTGGACTGGAGGTGTTCCTGCCCCATGACGCGGCGGTGGAGGGCACCGCCGGCACGTGGGCGTTCGACGCCATGCGGATCGCCGCGGGGGTGCCGCGGATCTTCGTCGACACGGACCACAAGACCATCCCTAACGAGATCGGACTGGTGGGCACGCACCTGGACAAGGGCTGCTATCGCGGGCAGGAGACGGTTGCCCGGGTGCACACGCTGGGGCGCCCGCCCCGACGGCTCGTCCAGTTGCACCTCGACGGCACCATGTCGGCGCTGCCCGCGGAGGGGGCGGCCATCGAGTTCGGCGGCCGGACCGTCGGCGTCGTCGGCTCGTCGTCGCGCCATCACGAACTGGGCCCCATCGCGCTCGGGCTGATCAAGCGGTCGGTTCCCGTCGACGCCGAACTGCTGGCCGACGGCATCCCCGCAGCCCAGGAGGCGCTCGTCGACCCGGACGTCGGGCTGCACGTGCGCCCCGTCCTCGGATAGCGCGCCGGACTGGCATCATGTCCCCGTGCAGACCGAGCCGCGGCGCAACCACACCATCGACGTGGCCCGCGCCCTGTCGGTCCTCGTGGTGGTCGTCTTCCACGGCTTCATCTACAAGGCGTCCCTGAAGCCGGACGGCACGCTGGAGGCCGGGCTCTGGACGCCGCCCACCTGGGTGTGGGCCCTGTCGTGGCTGCTGATGTCCATGCCGCTGTTCTTCGCCTGCGGCGGATTCTCCAACGCGCTGATCGTGGACAAGATGCAGCGGCGGGGCACCGGCTTCTCCCACTACCTCGCCAACCGGGGTCGGCGACTGACCGGTGGGTTGACGCTGTTCGTGACGTTCTTCGCGGTCATCGCGACGGTCGCGGCGTGGGCGGGCTACGGGCTGCTGGCGGCCGAGCTCAGCCGTTCGCTCATGTTCCTGCTCTGGTTCATCTCGGTGTACCTGGTGATCGTGCTGTTCGCGCCGCTGATGGTGGTTCTGCACGACCGGTTCGGGGCGTGGGTGATCGTCGTGATGCTGCTCGGCATCGTGGTGGTCGACAGGGCATGGCTGGGGTTCGGGCGCAACGACATCGGCCAGATCAACATGTTTCTCGTGTGGCCGCTGTGCCATCAGCTGGGCATCGGGTACCAGCGCGGCTGGTTCCGCGAGGGACCCGTGCGGCGGACGTGGGCCGTCCTGTTCGCGGCCGCGGCCGCGATCGCGGTCCTGATCCTCTTCTTCGGGTACCCGGCGTCGGCCGTCGGGTTCGCCAACGCCCCGCTGGCCAACCACATGCCGCCGACGTTGGCGATGGCCCTGCTCGGGGTGGGGCAGACCGCGGTCATGGGCCTGGTCGAACGAGCAGGCGTGTTCGACGCCTTGTCCGGGAGGGCCGAGGCGGGACTGTCGCGGCTGAGCGCCCTGGCCATGACGGTCTACCTGTGGCATGTGCCGTGCCTGCTGGTGGGGGGCGCGGGCCTCATCCTCCTCGCACGGTTGATGCCGGCTGCCGCGCCCGTGTTGCTCTCGCAGGTCACCGTGCTCGCCGTCGGCATGGTGCTCATCTCGGTGCTGGTGCCACTGATCGGTCTGGTGGAGTACCGCCTGATCCCTCCGCTGGGAACGGTGCAGGACCGCTATCTCGCCCTGTTGAGCTTTGTGTTGATGATCGCCGGCGCGATGCTGGTGTGGACCCACGGCACCGTCGTGCACCCACTGCAGCTGGGGTCGTCCTTGGGGGTGCTCACGGTGTGGGCGGGAGCTTGGACGATGGTTCGCGCGTCGCGCCCCGCGGGCGTGGCCCGCGTCGCCGATGATGCGCTGAAGCCGGCCCGGGTGTCGCGGCGGTCGCGGGGGCGGCGTTCCGATGAGGGTTGAGCCGGACACGGCACTCGTGGGAGGGGGTTGAGCCGGACACGGCACTCGTGGGAGGGGGTTGAGCCGGACACAGCACTCGGAAGCTCAGGCCGGCGATGGCAACGCTGCCACGCCGACGAGTCTCGGCTCAGGCTCGTGGCCGTCTTGGGCGCGTTCAACTGGCGTTCACCCGGAGGTGATGAACTATTCCCATGAGCCAGAACCTCCGTGAGTACATCGACAAGTTGCGCGACGAGGGGTACGCCGTCGCCGATGTCCACGGGGAGGATCCCTACCTGATCGACCCGATGGGCCAGGCCGTCGAGACCTGGCGGGACCGCCACCCCTACGACGAACTCCTCGACAGGAACGAGTACGAGGCGGAGAAGCGGGAACTGCAGATCGAACTGCTCAAGTTCCAGTACGCCGCGCAGGACGCCGGCACGAAACACGTGATCATCTTCGAAGGCCGCGACGCCGCGGGCAAGGGTGGCGCGATCAAGCGCTTCACCGAGCATCTCAACCCCAGGACCGCGCGCGTCGTGGCGCTGGCCGCGCCGACGGAGCGGGAGAGGGGGCAGTGGTACTTCCAGCGTTACGTGCAGCACCTGCCGACGGCGGGTGAGATCGTGCTCTTCGACCGGTCCTGGTACAACCGGGCCGGGGTCGAGCGGGTCATGGGGTTCTGCACCGACGAGGAGTATGAGATCTTCATCCGGCAGGCGCCCCTGTTCGAAGAGATGCTGATCCAATCGGGCATCACGGTCACGAAGCTGTGGTTCTCCGTGGCGCAACGCGAACAGCGCACGCGGTTCGCGATCCGGCAGATCGACCCGGTTCGCCAGTGGAAGCTGTCGCCGATGGACCTGGAGTCGCTCGGCCGCTGGGAGGACTACACAGCGGCGAAGACGGCGATGCTCAAGCACACAGACACCGAGATCGCCCCGTGGTACCGGATCAAGTCCAACGACAAGAAGCGCGCGCGGCTCAATGCGATGCGCCTCTTCCTCGACCTGCATGAGTACGAGGGAAAGGACCCCTCCGCGATCAGGCCCACCGACCCCCTGATCGTCCAGCGCGGGCGCAAGAAGTGGATGAAGTCCGACGAAGAATCCGCCGATGACGCGGTGGTCCGCATCGATGACACCGACGCCAAGAACGACTCCGAGAAGGGAACACCTATGAAGCCGAGCGTCCTGTTCGTGTGCGTGAAGAACGGCGGCAAGAGCCAGATGGCCGCAGCGCTCGCGCGTTTGCACGCCGGCGACACCGTCGACGTCTACTCCGCAGGCACCAAACCGGCCGCCGCGCTCAATGAGGAGTCGCGCGCCAGCGTGGAGCAGGTGGGCGCCACGTTCGACGGCGAGGAGCCCAAGGCGATCGACCCGGAGATCCTGCGCCGCGTGGACAAGGTGGTGCTCGTCGGCGGCGAGGCGGTGGTGGAGCCCCTGGAGGGCATGCGCGGCACCATCGAGACGTGGCTGACGGACGAACCCTCGCTGCGGGGCATCGAGGGTGAGGAGCGCATGACGCTGCTGCGCGAAGACATCGATGCCCGGGTGCGCGCCCTCCTCGCCGAGTTGGTGCCGCCCACCGCGGTCTAGGGGAGCTGGCCCAGGGCGATGATGACGTCCATCAGCGGGCGAAGGTCGTTGTTGCGCACGCGCTGAGAGTTGGCCGACGCGCTGATGCCCTCGATGTCGGCGATCTCCGCGTTGTCCAGGCCCTCGAGCATGCCCCGGAGGGTGGAGAGGGCCCCCGGGCGTAGCCGGGTCAGGTGCACGTCCACAAGCCGCGACACCGCGTCGGCCGACGGGGTGGCTGCCGCCCGCTCGTCGCGGATCGCGGTCCGCACCGTCTCGTAGCCGGGTCTGGCCGCCTGCGCCTTCACCCAGTCGATCGCCTCGCGGGCCAGCCACCAGCCGGAGCCGTCCTGGATCCCGCGTGCCTCGTCGACGACGACCACCTCGCCGCCCCCGACCCCGCACCGCGCATCCCACCTGGGAGCGAGCGCGAGCCTGAGGCTCAACCCGGCCGTCAACGCGGCGCCCAGGGTGGGGTAGACGCCCTGGAGTTCGTCGCCGACGGTGGGGCGAAGTTCGTGCACCGATTCGACGGCGCCGTTCACGCCCTCAACCGCGCGGAGGACGTCCGCGTGCAGGGCAGCCCTGGGCGAGGAGCGTGACGCCACGATGTCCACGAGGAGCGCCACGGCCAGTCCGCCCTTCATTTCGCTCATATGTAGATACTACCTTCATATCGTCAGAATGTAGTAGCACGCTCCCTGCGGGGCTTGTCGGGGAGGCGGTGTAGCGTTCCGGGCATGGACTGGGGGCTGGTGCTGGAAGCCGCGACACTGGTGGCCGCGGGACTCGTCGCCACGCTCGGCAACCCCGTCGTCCGGGCCCTGCTCAGGCGGATCGACAAGGCGTCCGCGCCGTCGTCCGAGACCGAGGTGGCTCAGACCAGGGCCAGCCTCGGTCTGGAAGCCGCTCAGCGGGAGCTGCCCGGAGGCCGGTGGATCGGGATGCTGGAGCGCCTGGCGGTCTATGCGTGCATCGTGACGCAGTTCCCCGCGGGCATCGCGATGGTGCTCGCGGTCAAAGGGCTCGGACGCTACGCGGACCTGGCCACGGCGTCGGAGTCGGGCACGTCGCGCAAGGGTGAGCTGTTCATCATCGGCACGTTCGCCAGCATGCTGTGGGCAGGGCTCTGGGCGGGCGTGGCCTACTTCGCCGTGCGGGCGTGGTGAACGCCGACGGACTCCTGCCGGACCCCGTGGCGGCCGAACTGCTCGCCAGGTGGTCCGAGCCGCACCGTCGCTACCACTCGCGGACCCACCTGGGCGACGGGCTGGAGGCGCTCGACATCCTGCAGGCGGGCAGGCTGGAGCGTGTCGCATTCTGGTTCCATGACGCGGTCCATCGCAACGCCAGCCCGGACGACGAACTCGCCTCCGCCGCGTTGGCGCGCGACCTCCTGGCCCACCTGCCGATCGCGGAGGTCGACGAGGTGTGCCGGCTGATCCTGGTCACCGTCGATCACGCGCCTCGGGCCGACGACGCGGCCGGTGCGCGCATGGCCGACGCGGACCTGCACGGGCTGGGGCTTCCGTGGGAGCGCTACCGCGCCAATGTCGCGGCGATCCGGGCCGAGCTGCCAACGCTGGGGACGCCCGAGTGGGCGCAGCGCCGCCGGCGCTTCGTCGAGCGGATGCTCAAGCGCGGATCGGTGTTCAACACGCCGAAAGGCCTGGCGCTCTGGGAGCACCAGGCCCGGAACAACCTCCAGGCGGAGGCGGATCAGCTCTCGGCGAGCAGCTGGTAGAGGCGGAGCTTGAGCGGTCAGCCCTTCTTGGCGCCCTTGCGCTCCTTGGCCCGGTCGTTGGCGTTGAGCGCCACCTTCCGGATGCGCACCGCGGCAGGGGTGACCTCCAGGCACTCGTCGCCGGCGCAGAATTCCAGGGCCTGCTCCATCGACATGTTCTTGGCCGGGATCAGCCGCTCCAGCTCGTCGCCCGTGGAGGAGCGCACGTTGGTGAGCTTCTTCTCCTTGGTGGGGTTGACGTCCATGTCCTCGGCGCGGGGGTTCTCGCCGACGATCATGCCCTCGTACACCTCGGTTCCGGGAGCGACGAACATGGTGCCGCGCTCCTGCAGGTTGAACAGCGCGTAGGACGTGGCCACGCCCGTGCGGTCCGCCACCAGGGAGCCGGTGGGACGGGTGCGGAACTCGCCGGCCCACGGCTCGTAGCCCTCGCCCACGTGGTTCATGATGCCGGTGCCGCGGGTCTCGGTGAGGAACTCCGTGCGGAAGCCGATGAGGCCGCGGGCGGGCACGATGAACTCCATCCGGACCCATCCGGTGCCGTGGTTGACCATCATCTCCATGCGGCCGCGGCGCAGCCCCATGAGCTGGGTGACCACACCGACGAAGTCCTCGGGGATGTCGACGGTGAGGCGTTCGATGGGCTCGTGCACCTTGCCGTCGACGAGCTTGGTGACCACCTGGGGCTTACCGACGGTGAGCTCGAAGCTCTCGCGGCGCATCATCTCCACGAGGATGGCCAGCTGGAGCTCGCCGCGACCCTGCACCTCCCAGGTGTCCGGGCGCTCGGTGGTGTTGACCTTGATCGACACATTGCCGACCAGTTCCTGCTCCAGGCGACCCTTCAGCAGGCGCGCGGTGAGGTTCTTGCCGGACTGGCCGGCCAGGGGGGAGGTGTTGATGCCGATGGTCATGGAGATCGACGGTTCGTCGACGTGGATGAGCGGCAGCGGCTTGGGGGTCTCGGGATCCGAGAGCGTCTCGCCGATCATGATCTGCGGGATGCCCGCGATGGCGACGATGTCGCCTGGGCCGGCGATGTCGGCCTGGACGCGGTCCAGCGCCTGGGTCATGAACATCTCGGTCAGCTTCACCGTGGAGATGGTGCCGTCGGTCTTGCACCACGACACGAGCTGGCCGCGCTTCATCTCACCGGCGATGATGCGGCACAGGGCGAGGCGGCCCAGGTACGGTGAGGCGTCGAGGTTGGTGACGTGCGCCTGGAGGATCGCGCCCTCTTCGTAGACGGGGGCGGGGATGTGCTCCATCAACGTGTCGAACAGCGGCTCGAGATTGGGGCTGTCCGGCATGCCGCCGTCCTCGGGCTGCGTCAGCGAGGCGCGACCGGCCTTCGCGGAGGCATACACGATCGGGAAGTCGAGCACGTGGGCCGCGTCGTCGTCGATGAGGTCCATGAAGAGGTCGTAGGTTTCCTCGACGACGGCCGAGATGCGAGCGTCGCTGCGGTCCACCTTGTTGACCACCACCACGATCGGCAGGTTCTTCGCCAGCGCCTTGCGCAGCACGAACCGGGTCTGGGGGAGGGGGCCCTCGGACGCGTCGATCAGCAGGACCACGCCGTCGACCATTTCGAGGCCGCGCTCCACCTCGCCGCCGAAGTCGGCGTGGCCGGGGGTGTCGATGATGTTGATCGTCACCCCGGTGCCGTCGGGGCGGATGTGCCGCACGCCGGTGTTCTTCGCGAGGATGGTGATGCCCTTCTCGCGCTCGAGGTCCATCGAGTCCATGACGCGGTTGTTGACGTCGGAGCCCTCGCGGAAGGCACCGGACTGCCACAACATGGCGTCGACGAGCGTCGTCTTACCGTGGTCGACGTGGGCGACGATGGCGACGTTGCGCAGGTCTTCGCGTGTGGGCATGAGGCATCTCCGGGGGATCGACGGTGGGGGCCTCGGGAGAGTCTACGTGGCGGGAGCCTGGTGCCACGAACCGTGAGCCCCGGGAAGGTGTGTGGCCACGTGTGCGGCGCGTTGCAGCGAAGCGCGGTCCCGGAGCGTATAGAGGTGTGGGTGCGGGTCGTCCTGTCGACGGCGCCGCCCTCACCCGTGCCTTCGGGCACGGGAGTACACGTCGAACGAGGAGTCCAGATGAGCGACCGTTCAGATCAGGCATTCAGTGGCGCCATGGGCCAGCGGGCCCCGATGGGGCGGAAGGCGCCGCCACGCCTTGCGCACCTCGTGTGGGCGGTGGTGGCGACGGTGGCCCTCGTGGCGATGGTCGTCGCTGTGGCGGTGGTGCTGACCAGCCGCCCGGTCCAGGTGGCCACGCCTGCCGCTCCGACGAGCGTGAGTGGGCTGCCTGCTCCGGAGGACGGTTGGCGGTGGGTGTCTCGAGGGGATGTGGCGGCGCAGGTGCCCGAGGAGTGGGGATACAGCGACTACGCCTGGGTGCCGTGGTGCCTGGGCGCGACGCCGGAGCCCGTCCCGCCGGCCGGCCCGTTCGTCTCGACGCCCGCCGGTCCGGTCGCGGCGATCGCGTGCCCTGAGTTCCAGGCCGGCTGGGTGCAGACCTATCTGGGCTTCGCCGACCCGGCGCTGGAACCCTCGACCCTCACCCCCGTGCTGAGCCGTACCGTGGCAGACGTCGACGTCCGCGTGACGCTGAGGCAGGACGCCCCCGACGACGAGCGGGCCACGGCCCAGAAGATCCTCGACTCCGCCGTCGAGTTCGAGCGGGACGCAGCCGGGTGTACGCCGCACGCCCCGTTCTCGACCCTCGATGACAGGCCGGAGGCGTGGGATGTGTCGAGCGCGACCGGCGTCGTCGAGGTGGGTCTCTGCCGCCATCTCGACTCTGCGTCGGAGGGGGACCGCCCCAATCTGAGCGCGTCGCGAGTGGTGGCGGGGGAGGAGGCCGCGGGCCTTGTCGCGGCCATCGCGGCCGCGCCCGAAGGAGCTAGCGGGAACCCCGACGAATGCATCTCGGACTTCGACCAACGCTCCGGACTCGTTCTGCGCGTCCTCGATGCCACCGGACTCCACGACGTCTACCTCCGAGTCGACGGGTGCCGCAACCTCGGCTTCGACGACGGGACCGCGCACCGTGAACTGACCCGCGACGCGTGCACCCCTGTCTTCTCCGCAGACCCGATTCGGTTCGACGGCGGCCAGGAGGCGGCGATGGCCGCCTGCCACGTCGGGCGTTAGGGTCAGTCGATCCGGAGCTCGCCCATGGTGTCCCAGCCGTCTCCGTCGATCGTGCGCGAGATGATCTGCGGGGTGGCGAGGATGTGCGGGCGCATGGCGTCCAGTCCTCGAGGGAAGTGGGCGGAGTTGACGTGCGCCGAGCCGGCGTCGCCGTCGCGGAAGGCCTCGACGAGCACATACTCGTTGGGGTTCTCCATGCTGCGCGACCACTCGAACCACAGGTTCCCCGGCTCGGCTCGCGTGGCCTCGTTGAAGGGGCCGACGACATCCATCCACTGCTCGGCGGATTCAGGCTTGACCTGGTACTTGACGACGATGAAGATCATGCCGCCAGCCTAGCCAGGTCTCCCGGATCCACGGGAGCGGCAGAGCCGCCCACGCATTGTGCAATGCGGCGATCGGGCTGCATGTTGCGGGAAGTGTTCCTCCAGGCTGGATCTCGAAGGCAAAACAGGGCCCGACAACCAGCCTGGAGGAACACTAGCCGCGCGCTCCGGGTGATGAGGTTGAACCGATCTAGATGACAGGCTCCGCCAGCACCTGGTAGGCGGTCTCGGAGGAGTCGCGGAGGAACTGCGCACACCGTTCCTGCTCCTCGGTCTCGCCGATCCGCCCCGCCGCGACACTCAACGCCCACAAAGCACGCAGGAAGCCCTGGTTGGGTTCGTGTTCCCACGGCACCTGGCCGGATCCCTTCCAGCCGTTGCGCCGCAGCGTGTCCAGCCCGCGGTGGTAACCGGTGCGGGCGTAGGCATAGGCGGCCACGGCGCTGCCGAGATCCTCCTCGGTCAGGCAGGTCTCGGCGAGCAGTGCCCAGCACAGCGACGACGTGGGATGCTGCGCGACGATCTCGAGGAAGCGTTCCTTGCCGTGCTCGGCGATCGCCGCGAGAGCGGGGTCCTCCGGCAGGCGCACGACCACAGGGGAGGCCATCAGGTTGGGGTGCGTGTCGCTCATGCCGCTCAGCCTAGCGGCGCGCGCTCACTTCTCGCCGAAGCCGGCCGATATGAGGGTCACGAGCGCGTCGACGGCCTCGCGTGCCTGAGGGCCGGTGGCCGTCAGGCGGAGGACGTCACCCTTGCGGGCGTTGAGGGTGGCCAGCCCGATGCTGCTGGCCGCCTTGACCGGACCGATGTCCGCGTTGCTGATTCGGACGTCGGCGTCGAACCGGCGGGCCTCGGCGACGAACAGCGCCGCCGGCCGGGCGTGCAGGCCCGTCTCGTTGACCAGCACCGCCTCGCCGGAGGCGACGCCATCGGCCCCGTCTGGTCCGTCACCTGAGAGTTCCGGGGAGGCAGAGGCCGGTCCACCGGCCGCCTGCTCGTCGGGCGATGAGGCCCGGCCCAGCGCCATGAGCTTGGGCGTGAGCGCCGATTCGGCCTCCTCCGCGACGTCCGCCAGCGATGCGCCGCCCACGGCGCGCACCAGCCCCGCCGTGAGGCCCTCGACGAACGGCGCGGCGAGGATCCGGACGTTCTCCACGCCCGCGAACTCCACTCCCATCTCGGCGCTCATCAGCGCCGAGCCCATGTCGACGAAGATGACCACACCGTCGCCCCGGTCCACCTCGGCGACGGCCGCCGCGACCGCCGTGGCATCCGTCCCCAGCCCGCCGTCGGGCATGCCGGCGGCGATGGCCACGGGCGAGGGTGCCTCGTGGACCATCTGCATGGCCAACTCGACGGCGGCCTCGGCGAGCGCGCGACTGTGCGAGACGACGACGATGCCGACCGCCATCAGGCGCCGATCACGTCCGCCAGGGCGTCGAAGAGATAGGCCGACGACGTGGCACCGGGATCCTGGTGCCCGGCGGACCGCTCGCCCAGGTAGCTCGCCCTGCCCTTCTTCGCCACCATCGGCGTGGTGGCGTCGCGTCCCGCAGCCGCGGACTGCGTGGCGGCTGCCACTGCGTCGTGCAGCCCGGCGCCGTCCGCCACCGCGGCGTCGAAGGCGTCGATGGCGGGCGCCAGGGCGTCCACCATCGTCTTGTCGCCCAACTCCGTCTTACCCCGGGCGATCAACCCTTCGAGCCCGGCCCGGAACGCCTTTCCGAACTCCTCCGGCGAGAGCTCGACCACGGTCCCGCTGGCCATCCCCATCTTCATCAGCAGGGTGCCGTAGAGCGGGCCGGCGGTGCCGCCGACCGTGCTCACCAGCGTCATGCCAGCCTTCTTGAAGAGGCCATCGATCGTGGTGGCCTGATCAAGATGCAGCAACACGGCGGCTGTCCCACGGGCCATGTTGGCGCCGTGATCGGCGTCACCGATGGCGGAATCCAGGTCCGTCAGGAAGACCTTGTTCTCGTCGATGATCTGCGCGTAGCGGCGCAGCCAGTCCGCGAGGAGGTCCAGGGTGAGGTGTTGTTCGGTCACAGGCCCCACCGTAGACCCGCGGTCTGCACGGGCGCGTCCCACAGGCGAATCAGGTCCTCATCAGCTTTGAGCAGCGTGAGCGAGCAGCCGGCCATGTCCAGGCTGGTGATGTAGTTGCCCACCAGGTTCCGCGACACCTCCACGCCTGCCTCCTTGAGCAGCGCCACCACTTCGCCGTACATGAGGTAGAGCTCGATCAGCGGCGTGCCGCCCATGCCGTTGAGCATGGCGATCACGGGGGCTCCGGTGAAGTCCAGGTCATGCAGGATGGGATCCACCAGCTGCTTGGCCACGGACTTCGCGTCGGCGATGGGCTCGCGGTGGCGGCCGGGCTCACCGTGGATGCCGATCCCGATCTCGATCTGATCCTCGGGCAGGTCGAACGTGGGCTTCCCGGCCGACGGCACCGTGCACGAGGTGAGCGCCATGCCCATCGAGCGGCCGTTGTCCGCGACCTTCTGTGCGAGCGCCTTCACGGCAGCCAGGTCCTGGCCCTCCTCCGCGGCGGCCCCGACGATCTTCTCCAGCAGCACGGTGGTGCCCACGCCGCGGCGTCCTGCGGTGTACAGCGAGTCCTGCACCGCGACGTCGTCGGCCACGATGACCGTCTCCACGGGGATGCCGGAATCGCTGGCCATCTCAGCAGCCATCTCGAAGTTCATGATGTCGCCGGTGTAGTTCTTCACGATGTGCAGGACGCCACCGCCGGTGTCCACGACGGTGGTGGCCTCGATCATCTGGTCCGGTGTGGGGGAGGTGAACACCTGGCCCGCGCACGCCGCGTCGAGCATGCCGACGCCGACGAAGCCGCCGTGCATCGGCTCGTGGCCCGAGCCGCCGCCGGAGATGATGGCGACCTTGCCGGCCTCCTTCGGGGTGGCGCGGTAGATCACGCGGTTCTCGTGATCCACGCGCACGTTCTGGTCTGATGCCTCCACGCCCTTGAGTGCGTCGGCGATCACATCGTCGGGGGAATTGATGAGCTTCTTCACGGTCCCAACCTCCTGCGTCGTTGCGGGGAACACATCGATGCTGGTCCCCACAGTCGATGCTAGGCAAGAGCCCTGACCTTTCGTGCACTTTCCGATAACCCGATGCCACTGATGTGCGACGTGGGAGCCGGTTCGGGGCCGTGCGGTGGCGGCTTCGTGGATCATGGGAGCATGAGCATCGTCACATGTGTGTCCTGCGCCGCGCGCAACCGGGTGCCCGCGTCGGCCGCCGGCCTCCCCCGGTGCGCCAGGTGCAAGGCCGATCTGCCCTGGCTGGTGGACGGCTCCGACGCCGACTTCGACCAGGTGGCCGCCACGCGCGTGCCCGTCCTGGTGGACCTCTGGGCCCCCTGGTGCGGGCCATGCCGGATGGTGGCGCCCATCCTGGAGAAGCTCTCGCAGGAGCGCGCCGGGCGGCTCAAGGTGGTCAAGGTCAACGTCGACGACAACCGCGCCATCCAGTCCCGCTTCGGCGCCATGAGCATCCCCACCATGGTGTTGCTCCGCGACGGGACGGAAGTGTCGCGGCAGGTGGGCGCGCTGCCGAAGAGGGAGATTGAACGCTGGCTGGATCAACACGCGTCCTGACTGCGGACCCCAACGCCGCGCCGGTGCAGGGAGGGGGCGTCCGATAGACTCCACCGGTAAGGCCCCAGCGAACCGCAGGGGCTTCATCCATGTGCGTGGAGGAGGGCGACATGCCGAGCGTTGTCGTGGTCGGGGCTCAATGGGGAGACGAAGGCAAGGGGAAGGCGACCGATCAGCTGGGTGATCGCGTCGACGTCTGCGTGCGTTACTCCGGCGGCAACAATGCGGGCCACACCCTGGTGGTGGGCGGCGAGAAGTTCGTGCTCCACCTGTTGCCCTCCGGCATCCTCAACCCGAACACCACCACCGTGATCGGCAACGGCGTCGTCGTCGACCTCGACGTGCTGGCCGAGGAACTCGCGGTGTTGGCGGAGCGCGGGGTCCACGTGGCGCACCCCCTCCTGTCGGCCAATGCCCACATCATCACCGAGTACCACAAGGTGCTGGACAAGGTGACCGAGCGGTTCCTCGGGAAGCGGCGCATCGGCACCACGGGTCGCGGCGTTGGGCCCTGCTACTCGGACAAGGTCAACCGCCTCGGCATCCGGATCCAGGACATCCTGGACGAGTCGATCCTGCGCCAGAAGGTGGACGCCGCGCTGGACCAGAAGAACCAGCTCCTGGTCAAGGTCTACAACCGGCGCCCGATCATCGCCGAGGAGATCGTCCAGTCGCTGCTCAAGCACGCGGACACCATCCGCCCCCACATCGTGGACTCCGGCCGCTATGTCAACGACGCGCTGGACGCCGGCAAGGTGGTGCTGTTCGAGGGCGCCCAGGCGCACCACCTCGACGTGGACCAGGGCACCTACCCGTACGTGACGTCGTCGAACCCGACCGCGGCGGGCGCCACCACCGGCGGCGGCGTCGGTCCCACCCGGATCGACCGCACCATCGGCATCGCGAAGGCCTACACCACCCGTGTCGGCGAGGGCCCGTTCCCCACCGAGCTGTTCGACCACGACGGCGAGGAGCTCCGCCGGATCGGCGCCGAGTTCGGCGCCACGACGGGGCGGCCTCGCCGCTGCGGCTGGTTCGACGCCGTCCTCGTGGAACAGGCGGTCAAGATCAACGGGTTCACCGACATCTTCCTCACGAAACTGGACATCCTCAGCGGCTGGGAGAAGATCCCGGTCTGCGTGGCCTACGAGGTCGACGGCGTGCGCCACGAGGTGATGCCCATGACGCAGTCGGACTTCCACCACGCCAAGCCCATCTACGAGGAGCTCGACGGTTGGGCCGAGGACATCAGCGGCTGCCGCCGGTTCCAGGACCTGCCGGCCACGTGCCAGGCCTACGTCAAGCGGCTCGAGGAGCTCATCGGGTGCCGGATCAGCGGCATCGGCGTCGGTCCCGGGCGCGAGCAGTCTGTGGCGATCAACGACCTGATCTGATCGCCCGCGGCGGACCACTAGGCTGACGCGGGTGAAGATCCTCCTCCTCGGCTCGGGCGGGCGCGAGCACGCGCTGGCCCGCTCGCTGGCCGCCGATCCCTCCGTCACCGAGCTGCACGCCGCCCCTGGGAACCCAGGGATCGGGCGGATCGCCACGCTCCACTCGCTGGACCCGTCGTCACCGGTCGCCGTGGTCGAGGCGGCCCAACGGCTCGGGGTGGACCTCGTCGTGATCGGCCCGGAGGCTCCGCTGGTGGCCGGGGTCGCGGACGCCCTGCGGGAGGTGGGGATCGACGCATTCGGGCCCGGTCGGGAGGCCGCCGTCCTCGAGGGGTCCAAGGCATTCGCCAAGGAGGTCATGCGGGCCGCCCTTGTGCCCACCGCGGACTCCCACGTCTGCGAGACCCCGGAGGAGGCCGCCGCCGCGCTGGACGAGTTCGGCGCCCCGTACGTGGTCAAGAATGACGGCCTGGCCGCGGGCAAGGGTGTGGTGGTCACTGATGACCGGGACGCCGCGCTGGCCCACGCCGCCGCCTGCGGGCGTGTGGTGATCGAGGACTTCCTCGACGGACCGGAGGTGTCGCTGTTCGCGATCTGCGACGGCGAGCGTGCGCTCCCGCTGTTGCCGGCGCAGGACTACAAGCGGGTCGGGGACGCCGACGCGGGCCCCAACACGGGCGGTATGGGCGCCTACAGCCCCCTGGTCTGGGCAGCTCCAGGGTTGACGGACCAGATCATGGCGGAGGTCATCGACCCCACGCTGGCCGAGATGCGCAGGCGCGGCACGCCGTTCATCGGGCTCCTGTATGCGGGGCTGGCGCTGACGTCGCGGGGTCTGCGCGTCGTGGAGTTCAACGTCCGCTTCGGCGACCCGGAGACCCAGGCCGTCCTGGCTCTCCTGGAGACGCCCTTGGCAGGCGTCCTCCGGGCGGCAGCGCGGGGGGAGTTGGACACGGTGGAGCACCTGTCATGGCGTGAGGGGGCCGCCGTCGTCGTGGTGTCGGCCGCCGCGGGCTATCCCGGGACGCCGGCCGCCGGCGGCACGATCGTGCTGCCGGACGACGAGGCCGACGCCTACGTCCTGCACGCGGGGACGCGCCTCGACGGCGACCGCCTCGTCTCGGCCGGGGGGCGGGTGCTGGGCATCGTGGGCCGGGGGGATGATGTGGATCAGGCGCGCGAGCGCGCCTACGCGCTGCTGGGCCGGGTGGATTACGCAGACGGCTTCCACCGCACCGACATCGGCGTTCCTCACTGAAATCCGGTCCAGTCAACGCTCTTCCTGGGGCCGGCGCGCGGAAAGTGTCCCCCAGTGGGGGTGTCTGCGCTCCGGGCGGAGCGGGGAGTGCGTCACTGGCGTCACAATGTCGCGGTCTGCCCACCGGTCCGCATGAGGATTTCAGGACCAGCGGGTGGGATGGCAGTCTTTCCGGATGATTGCACGACGCCTTGCGCTGCTGGGACTCGCCGCCGGCGCCGTCGCCGCCGCGGCCGGGTGCACCGGCTCCCCAGGCGACGGATCAGCCACGCGCTCCGGGGGCACGCAGAGCCCGTCTGCTGGCGCGTCGCCGATGGCCAACGGCCACCGCGTCGTGGCGAACGCGGACCTTGCGTCAGCCGTGCTGCCCTCCGATGACGCCGGCAGTCTGGCGGTCAGCCGGTTGGTGCTGGCGGAGGCCACCGCTGTGGTCGTCGTGCAGCCCGCGGGTACCGCTCCGAGCGCCTCACCTTCGGCGGGCGCCTCGACCCCCGCGCCATCGCCCAGCCCCACGTCCGGCGGAGATATGGCGGCCGCCGTCGCGACAGCGGCAGCGCTCGGTCTCCCACTACTCCTCGCGGGGCCGGAGCTCGCGGCGGAACTGGACCGGCTCCAGGCCCACACCGTCATCGCCTACCCGGCGGAGGGCCTGGACCTCGGCGACCGTGTCGTGATCGACGCGCCGGTCGACCCCGCTGACGTGGAGGTGGACGGGTTGCCCCTCGAGGCGTCGCCCGCCACTGCGGGGGCGCTGCGACGTGCGGGTCAGGCCGTCTCGGCTGCCACCACGGCCGTCCTGGCCTCCGCAGGGATCACCGTCACCGAGGTGGCCTTCGACGACCCCCGCGCCACGGCCGAGTCGGTCGCGCTGGTCAAGAGGATCCCGGGAGCGGTCCTGGGCATCGGAGCGTTCGGCGAGAGCGACCGGTTCGCGGCGCGTGTCGAGGCGGCCCGCAGCCTCGACGAACTCCCCGGCGGCGGTGTCGCACCGTTCCCTGGCCGCATGATGGTGGCGCTCTACGGGCACCCCTCCGGCGGGACGCTCGGCCTCCTCGGCGAGCAGGGTCCGGCCGCATCCGTCGCCCGGGTCCAGGATCTCGCCGCGCAGTACCAGGAGTTCAGCGACGTGCCCGTCGTCGGCGCGTTCGAGATCATCACGACGGTGGCCAGCGCGTCGGCCGGCGCCGACGGTGACTACTCCTTCGAGACCCCGCCCGAACAGCTTCTCGCGTACATCGAGGCGGCGGAGGCGGCCGGGATCTACTGCGTGCTCGACCTCCAGCCGGGACGCACCGACTTCCTCACCCAGGCCAGGCGCTACGAGGAACTGCTGAAGCGCCCCACCGTCGGACTCGCGATCGACCCCGAGTGGCGGCTGAGGCCGGGCCAGCGGCACATGACCATCATCGGCCAGGTGACCGTGGAAGAGGTCAACTCCACCGGGCACTGGCTGGCCGACCTCGTCGCCGCCAACGACCTGCCTCCCAAGGTGGTGATCCTGCACCAGTTCCAGCAGCGGATGATCCTGGGCCGCGAGCGGCTCGACACCAGCCGCGACGAGATCCAGTACCTCGTCCACGCCGATGGGAACGGTAGCCCCGCCCTCAAGCAGGAGACGTGGCGCAACCTCAAGGCGGGCCTACCGGCCAACACCTGGTTGGGGTGGAAGAACTTCGTCGACGAGGACTCCTCGACGATGACCCCGCAGCAGACGATGCAGGACGTGGAGCCCAGGCCCAATTTCGTGTCGTACCAGTGAGGTTCGAGGAGGGCCTCCTCAGACGTTCGCCGCGACCCTGAGGGACGACCTACGGCCCTCCTCCGCATCCACGGCGGAGGAGGGGACACGGTCCGCCACCGAGGTGAACCGGACTGCCCGATCCCGACTCTCATCGGGCGGCGGCAGCAGCGGCGGCACCGCCTCGCGCGGGTGCCTCAGCCAGCCCTCCGGGACGCCGAGCCCCTCGGCCAACTCGCGCGCCCTGGGGCGCAGCTCGCCGCACAGGTCGTCGACGGTGGCCGAGATCGCCTTGCTGCGACGTGGGTCGAACGCCTCGTGTTCCATGTACCAGGCACGGTTGCCCTCGATGGTGGCCAGGGCGTAGAGGTCGCACACCTTGACCAGCAGCGCCTTGACGTAGTCGTCGTCGCACTCCTCGATGCCCTCGATGAACGCCTCCAGGACCACCCGGTCCACGTGCGCCTTCGCCGCCTCCAGCATGTGGGTCTGGAGCGCGTTGATGGCCCGCTGCTGCTGGTCCTCCGCCACCCTGCTCGCCGCGCGCATCCGCCGCGCCAGGCCCTCGACGACGTGCTTCTCCCGGAACTCGAACATCTGCACGTGCCAACCCCGCGCCCTCATCCGCTGCGAGTCCGGCTTGCGGTCCGCGACGGCGATCAGCCGGTCGATCACCGAGCGCGCCGTCGTGCGCTCCAACACGGTCTGTCCCAGGATCGCGGCCGTCTTCTGCGCGGTGCCGCGCAGATCCATGTCGCCCCAGGTGGACTTGTACTCCAGCAGCAGCGCCTTGGCGACCAGCTGCAGCAGGACGGTGTTGTCACCCTCGAAAGTGGCGAAGATGTCGGCGTCCTGGCGTGCCATCGTGATGCCGTTGTCCGACATGTAGCCGGCGCCGCCGCACGCCTCGCGGGCCTCCTGCATGGAGTCCAGCGCCCACCGCGTGAGCACGGCCTTCATGCCCGCCGCGCGGGTCTCCAGCTCGCGCGAGCTCCGCACGTCGGAGCCGTCTGCGTCCATCACCCGCTGGAGCTGCAGGGCCAGCTCGTTCTGCGCGAAGCCGTAGGCGTACGCCCTGGCCAGGTGCGGGAGCAGCCGGCGCTGATGCGTGAGGTAGTCCAGCAGGGGGATCTCCTCGCCCAGCCCCGGACGACGGAACTGGCGCCGCCTGTCGCCGTACTCGACGGCGATGGTGAGCGCCTTGCGTGCGGCCGACGCCGCCCCGCCGCCCACGCAGATCCGGCCGCGGACCAGCGTGCCGAGCATGGTGAAGAACCGGGCGTTCTTGCTCTCGATCGGAGAGTGGTAGCGGCCCTCGTCGTCGACGCCGCCGTAACGATCCAGCAGCATCAGCCGCGGGACGCGCACGTGATCGAAGGCGATGGTGCCGTTGTCGATGCCCAGCAGGCCGCCCTTGTGGCCGTGGTCACCGGTGGTCACACCCGGCAGGTCGTGGCCGGACTCGTCGCGGATGGGCACCAGCACCACGTGCACGCCCTGGTGCTCCCCGTCGACGATCAGCTGGCCGAACACCGCGGCCATCCGGCCGTCGCGTGCGGCGTTGCCGATGTAGGCCTTCGTGGCCGACGGAGTGGGCGAATCGACCTCGAACTCGGCGGTCTCCGGAAGCCAGGTGATGGTGGTCTCGATGGACTGCACATCTGAGCCGTGGCCCAGCTCCGTCATGGCGAAGCAGCCGAGCAGCTCACAGCTGATGGCGCCCGGCAGGAAGGTCTCGTGGTGATAGGCGGTGCCGAGGTTGACGATGGCGCCGCCGAACAGGCCGTGCTGGACGCCGGTCTTGATGGTGAGCGAGAGGTCGCCCATGGCCACCATCTCGAAGTTCGCCACCGACTCGGCGGTGCTACCCACCCCGCCCACGGCCGCCGGGAAGCCTGCGGTGACGAGGTCGCGGTGCGCGAGCCTCTGCACCCGGTCCAGGGTCCAGTCCCGCGCCTCCTCGACGGTGAGGGCGGTGTCGCGGACCACCTCGTCGGCGGTCACCTCGTCCCGCCAGCGCTGCTTCAGGGCGTGGAACGGGCCGTCGAGGGCGCGACGGAGGGCCTCGCCTGTGGGGGAGAGTGTCATGATGCGTGCTCCTTGGTCTGAGCGGCGAACGCCGGTGCGAACAGTTGATCGATGTAGGCGACGACCTCGGCGCGCGGCCGTCGGAGGTTGGTGACGATCCAGCGGTCGGCGACCGCCCAGATGAACCCGACGGCGCCGTGGGCCCAGATGTTGGCCGGCTCCTCGCTGAGGCCCTCCCGGCGCAGCCAGGACCTCATGGCCTCGGCCACCTCGTTGCCGATGCGGGTGGTGATGCCGAGGACCGGGTCGTCCACGGGGGTCTCGCCCGAGGGGCGGGTGGAGACGAAGAGGTACAGGTTGCGGTCCCGCTCCACGACGGCGAGGTAGGCGTCGGCGAGGTTGAGGACGAGGTCCCGGGGCTCGAATGTCGCGGCGTCCTCCAGCGGCAGCTTGCGCAGAATGAACTCGTGCACCGACTCCACGACGGCACGGTAGAGGCCTGCCTTGTCGCCGAAGTGCCGGTAGAGCACGGTCTTCGACGTGCCCCCCAGCGCGGCGATCTCGTCCATGCCGACAGAGGGGCCGTGCTCGCGGATGGCGCGCACGGCGTCCTCCACCAGGGCGCGCCGGCGGAGGCTGTTGTGCTCCTCCCAGCGGGAGGCGCGGCCGTCCGGCGCGTGGTGGGCGGCAGGGGCCGACGGATCCTCGTCGATCTTCATGAAACTCAGGGTACCCGAAACTTCGCGTACCTGCTACTCTTGGTATCGAATACCCCAGCGAGAGGATCGACGTCGATGACACGCAACGCAGTGGTGGTGGGCGGCAACCGCACCCCCTTCGTCAAGGCCGGCGGCAAGTACGCCGAGGCCTCTGCCCAGGATCTGCTGACCGCGGCGCTCGACGGGCTCGTCGCCCGGTTCGGGCTGGCGGGCGAGGAGGTCGGCGAAGTGGTCGCGGGCGCCGTCCTCAAGCACACGAGGGACTTCAACCTCACCCGCGAGGCGGTCCTCGGCTCGGCGCTCTCGCCGCACACGCCCGCCTGCGACCTTCAGCAGGCGTGCGGCACGGGCCTCGAGGCCGTGGTGTACGCCAGCAACAAGATCAAGCTGGGGCAGATGGACGTGGCGATCGCGGGCGGCGTCGATTCGGCGTCGGACGCGCCGCTCGTGGCCTCGGAGGGCCTGCGGAAGGCGCTGCTCGCGCTGTCGCGGGCGAGGTCCGTGCCGGACAAGCTGGCCGCGCTGTCCAGGATCCGCCCGGCTGACCTCGCGCCGGTCCCGCCGGCCGTCGTGGAGCCGCGAACGGGTCTGAGCATGGGTGAGTCGCAGGCGTTGACCACGGCCAGGTGGGGCGTGACGCGCGAGGAGCAGGACGAGTTGGCCCTGGCGTCGCACCGCAACCTGGCGGCGGCGTGGGAGGCGGGCTTCTTCGACGACCTTGTCACGCCGTACCTGAAGGTGTCGCGGGACGGCATCCTGCGTCCGGACACCACCCAGGAGGCTCTCGCCAAGCTCCGCACGGTCTTCGGCGGGGAGAACGCCACCATGACGGCGGGCAACTCCACGGCACTGACCGACGGCGCCGCAGTGGTGCTGCTGGCCGAGGAGGGCTTCGCGCGGGGTCGCGGCTGGCCGGTGTGGGCGAAGGTGATCGACGCGCAGGTGGCCGCGGCGGACTACACCACCGGCAAGGAGGACCTGCTGCTGGCCCCCGCCCGCGCCATCCCCGTGCTGCTGGAGCGCAACGGCCTCAGCCTCGGGGACTTCGACTTCCTGGAATTCCACGAGGCGTTCGCCTCGACCGTGCTGGCGACGCTCAAGGCGCTGGAGCAGCAGGGCATGGGGTCGGTGGACCGCTCCAAGCTCAACGTCAAGGGCTCGTCCTTGGCCGCCGGGCACCCCTTCGCCGCCACGGGCGGCCGCATCGTCGCCTCCCTGGCCAAGATGCTGCACGAGCGCGGCCCCGGCTCCCGGGGCCTGGTATCGATCTGCGCGGCCGGCGGCCAGGGCGTCGTCGCGATTCTGGAGGCGTGAGATGAACGTGTTGGAGAAACTGTACGGCACCCCTGCGGGGAAGTTCGTCGCGAGGAAGGCGGGGCTGGCGGAGCCGCCGACGCTGCGGCGCGGGCGGGTCATGCCGTCCGGGCCCGTCGTGTTGGGGGCTCTCGACGGCGGCGGCCTGGCGGCGTCCACCCTCGCCCAGTTGGGGGTGGCGCCGAGCGATGCGTTGCTCGACGTGCCCGAGGCGAGGACCAAGGATGAGAAGGGTCGCGATCAGGCGCCGCGCTACCCGGTGAAGCCGGGGGCGGTGGTCGTCGACGCCACCGGCGTGCGGGAGATCACCCAGCTGGAGGGCCTCCGTCGGGTCCTCCGTCCCGCGATGCGTGGGCTGGAGAACTCCGGGCGCGTGATCATCCTGGCCACGGATGCGCGCGATGTGACGGGGCTCGAGGCCAAGGCGGTGGCCCAAGGCATCGACGGGATCAACCGGACCGTGGGCAAGGAGCTGCGCGGAGGCGCGACCTCGAACCTGGTGTTCGTCCGGACGGGCACGACGGCCGCTGACCTGGCGTCGACCTTCTCGTTCCTGCTGGAAGGCCGCTCGGCGTTCGTGAGCGGCCAGACCTGGCGGGTGGGCCCGTCGAAGGACCCGCACGAGCTGACCGCCCGGCCGTTCGAGGGGCGCGTGGTCGTGGTCACCGGGGCGGCACGGGGCATCGGGGCCGCGATCGCGCGGACGTTCTCCAGGGACGGCGCGACGGTGGTGGCCGTCGACGTCCCAGCCACGGGAGACGCGCTGGCCAAGGTGGCCAACGAGATCGGCGGCTCGGCGTTGCAGCTGGACATCACAGTGCCCGATGCCGGGGCGAGGATGGCCGAGCACGTGGCGGGGGTGCGCGGCGAGTCGGCGCGGATCTGGGCCGTCGTCCACAACGCGGGCATCACCCGCGACAAGCTGCTGGCCAACCTCGACGAGAAGCGCTGGGCGTCGGTGCTCGACGTGAACCTCGCGGCCGAGATGCGGATCAACGAGTTTCTGCTCAGCCACGACGTGCCCGGCGGATTGGGAGCATCGGCGCGGATCGTCGGGATCGCGTCCACCTCGGGCGTGGCCGGCAACAAGGGCCAGACCAACTATGCGGCCTCGAAGGCCGGCGTGATGGGCCTGGTGTGGGCCATGCGGGACGAGCTCGCGGACCGGCCGGTCACCGTCAACGCCGTGGCGCCGGGCTTCATCGAGACGGAGATGACGGCGGCCATCCCGTTCGTGCAGCGGGAGGTCTTCCGCCGCTCCAACTCGCTCACCCAGGGCGGCAACCCCGTCGACGTGGCGGAGACGCTGGCGTACCTGTGCGGGCCGGCCTCCGGCGGGGTCGACGGTCAGGTCATCCGCGTGTGCGGCCAGAATCTGGTGGGCGCCTGATGAGCCGCGACGTGAAGGTGCTGCCCGCCCTCCCCAAGGACGGCGGGCTGTTGCTCAAGGCCGTGGCGGGCCTGGCGAAGCGGCCCGGCGCCGTGGCATCGATGCCGGACCGGACCTTCATGGTGATGGACCACGCCGTCGACGTGTCGCGGCTGGCGGCCTACGCGCGGGTCACGGGATACGCGGTGCGCGACGCGATGCCGGCCACCTGGCTGCACGTACTGACGTTCCCCCTGCAGATGGCGATGATGGCGGCCGACGACTTCCCGTTCCCCCTGGCGGGCCTGGTGCACGTGAGCAACGAGATGACACTGCTGCGTCCGGTGGCGGTAGGGGAGCGGCTGCGCGTGTCGGTGCGCGCGGAGGGCCTGCGGTCGCACGCCAAGGGTGCGGTGTTCGACATGCGGGGCGAGGTCCATGTCGGCGACGATCTGGTCTGGAGCGGCTCGTCGGCCTACCTGGCGGGCGGGGCGAAGGTCGCCGGTGAGGTGGTGCCCGGCCTGCGCCTGGAGGCGCCTCAGGTGGCGCCGTCGCAGCAGTGGCGGTTGGGTCCGGATCTGGGGCGGCGGTACGCGGCGGTCTCGGGTGACTCCAACCCGATCCACCTCAGCCCCCTGACCGCCCGGCTGTTCGGCTTCCCGCGGCCCATCATCCACGGGATGTGGACGCATGCCAGGAGTGTCGCGGCGTTGGGCGGGCAGATCCCGGAGGCCTATACGGTGCGGGTCCAGTTCGCCAAGCCCATTCTGCTGCCGGGGAAGGTGTCGTTCGCGGCGGTCCGGGACGAGGCGGGCTGGCGATTCGCCGTCGTGAACGGGGAGGGGAAGCCGCACCTGGTGGGCGACCTGTCGTGAGCCCGTGCCGGATCGCGCGCCGTACAGGGCGGTGAATTGCACGTCGACGGTGCCGTCAATGAAGAGTGAGAATCCGGGGAAGTAGCCCTCCATGCGAGCCACCTCCCCGGATTCTCACTATGTACGCAAGGGCGAAGTCGGGGTGAGGTGCTCACCCGTCCGCAGTATGCGAAGCAACTTGGCGCTCGTCTTGCTCCAGGTCTTGTGGATCTGGCTGTAGCTCAACCTCAACGTCGAATAGCCCAGTTCGCGCGCGGCCAGATCCCGGCGTCGGTCCTCCCGATGATCGGTGTGGTGGGCGGCGCTGTCGCACTCGATGATCAGCGATCTGCCGACGAGCAGATCCACTGCCCCCACTCCTGCGATCTGGTGCTGAGAACGGACAGCAAAGCGGTGCTGCTGCAAGAACAGCCTGACCCGCGTCTCCGAGCCGGACCCCGCCTCCCCGTCGAAGAACTGCAAGGTGCGCTGCTTGTGGACCGAGGCCCCGCGGATCAGGGATTGTGCGTCGTCGGAGGACAGCATCGCCTTGTGGACGGCGGACTCGAGAACCATCAGGGCCTCCTCAGGAGTGTGATGCCGGATAACCTGGGCGAGGCATTCGCTCAGCGGAAAGAGACCTATCCCCGGCAATCTCCGAGGCGATCGATGCCAGGTCGAGCCCAGGGAGGCGGATCCCATGCCGATGATGAAGTGCGCCTCTGCGTGCTGGGGCGTCCAGAGGCCATGCACCTGGCAACCGCTCAAGCAGCCGACCCGGGCGCCAGCTGCGAGCGCCTCCAACTCCCACTGGTGAGCCTGGGGCGTGGCGAACCATCCCCTGGAGACTTTCCTGAGGCCGCCGTCGGCAATCGCCAACTCGATCCGGGCCGAGTCGTAGCCCAGAGTCGTGAGGTGCGCCTTGGACATGAGCCCGGGAAGGCTTGAGGGTGAGGAATCGGGGAGACGGACCTCTATCCGCTCCATCTCCCCGGAATCGCACTCGTTGTGTGGCGACTGGTTGGACACATCGCCATGGTGGGACGCTCGGGACCGGCTTTTCCGGTATCCACAGGGGAGTCCTAGGCTGTGGTGCCATGAGCGTCCCCAACGTCCTGGCCACCCGCTACGCCTCGCAGCAGATGCGCGACATCTGGGCCCCCGAGGCCAAGATCGCCTCCGAACGCAAGCTGTGGCTCGCCGTGCTGCGCGCGCAACGCGACCTCGGCGTCGACTTCGGCGGCGCTGACGCCGACGCGGTGATCGCGGCCTACGAGCGGGTCATCGACCAGGTGGACCTCGACTCCATCAACGCCCGCGAACGCATCACCCGCCATGACGTCAAGGCCCGCATCGAGGAGTTCAACGACCTCGCGGGGTTCGAGCACATCCACAAGGGCATGACCTCGCGCGACCTCACCGAGAACATCGAGCAGCTCCAGGTCCTGGACTCGCTGCGGACGGTCCGGATCCGGGTGGTCGCGGCCCTCGCGCAGCTCGCCCGCCTCGCCACCCGGTACGCCGACCAGCCGCTGACCGGCCGCTCGCACAACGTGGCTGCTCAGCTGACGACGCTGGGCAAGCGGTTCGCGACGGCGGCCGACGAGCTGCTCACGGGCCTGGCCCGCCTCGACGACCTCATCGCCCGCTACCCCGCGCGTGGGATCAAGGGCCCCGTCGGCACCGCTCAGGACATGCTCGACCTCCTCGGCGGCGACGCTGACAAGCTCGCCGAGCTGGAGCAGCGGATCGCCGACGAACTGGGCTTCGGGGCCGTCCTCACCTCGACGGGGCAGGTGTACCCGCGCTCGCTCGACTACGACGCGGTGACCGCGCTGGCGCAGATCGCCGCGGCGCCGTCGAACGTGGCCACCACCATCCGGCTCATGGCCGGCCTGGAGCTGGTCACGGAGGGGTTCAAGGAGGGGCAGGTGGGCTCCTCGGCCATGCCGCACAAGATGAACACGCGCTCCTGCGAGCGCGTCAACGGCCTCGCCGTCGTGCTGCGCGGCTACGTGTCCATGGTGGGCGAGCTCGCCGGCGACCAGTGGAACGAGGGCGACGTCTCCTGCTCCGTGGTGCGACGCGTGGCGCTGCCGGACGCGTTCTTCGCCCTCGACGGCCTGTTCGAGACGTTCCTCACCGTGCTCGCCGACTTCGGCGCGTTCCCGGCGGTCATCGAGGCGGAGCTGGACCGGTACCTGCCCTTCCTCACCACCACCAAGGTGCTCATGGCAGCGGTGCGCAAGGGCGTGGGCCGCGAGGTCGCGCACGAGGCGATCAAGGAGCACGCCGTCGCGGTGGCGCTGGACCTCCGAGGCGGGGCGCGGGGCAACGACCTGCTCGCGCGCCTGGCGGCCGACGAGCGGCTGGGCCTGACCCGCGACGAACTCGACGCGCTCGTGGTCAGCCCGCTGGAATTGGCGGGGACGGCGCAGGCGCAGGTCGCGAGGGTCGCGGCGAGGGTGGCCGACGTGGTGGGCGCGGATCCCGCGGCAGCGGCGTACCGGCCGGGTGCTGTGCTCTGAGAGTTGTCCACAATCGACTTCGGTACATGGAGAAGTGACCCCCTGGCTTGATTGAATGGGCGTCGTCCCGATCGATCGGAGCGTCATGCGCCATCTCCTCGTAGCCCTCGCCGTGGTCGGCCTGACTGCCGGCTGTACCCCGGACCCTGAGCCCACGCAGGCGCCGAGTCCGACGGTGTCGCTGTCTCCGAGTGTCGCGGCTCCCAGTCCGTCCCCGACCCCCAGCCCGTCGCCGACGGTGGTCGAGTCCTTCGAGCCCGCGCCCCCGACGGAGACACCCGAGCAGGCGGAGGTCCGCGCAGCGTGGATGGAGTACTGGAGGATTCATCACAAGTTCACGGGCGACCCCTCGCTGAGTGACCTGACTGAAACGCAGCTGATCACTACCGGTGAGCAGCAGAACTTGATTCTTGACATAATCGGGCAACTTCGCGACGAGAAGATCAGGACATTGGGTGGCCTTCAGTTCAGATCAGTGCAGGTCGAGGCGCCAGCATCCGGCGATGAGGACGGAGTGAGGTCCGCGCTGGTGAGCTACTGCGTAGACCGTCGTCAGCTTCGTCTAGAGAACTACGAGACCGGCGAGACGATGTTGGCACCCGGAGCGCCGACGTTCGTTGAGCAGGCCGTGTTGGAGGCAGGTCTGGACGACCGTTGGCGAGTCGCGATGATCACCAACAAGGCTGCGGCATGCTGAGAGGACTGTTGATGCTCGTCATCGTTGCGATCCTAGCGACTGGGGCCAGTTGGAGTGCTCGAGCGGAATCGATTTGCACTGTGGCCAACCTGATCACCGCAAGTTGCGTCAAGTGGGTTGATCTTCCAGGCGGGGGCGACAAAGGCGGAAGAGCCGGGCCGGGGGCTGCGACGGCACAAGCTGGTGGCGAACGGACCTGTTCCTACGCGGGTAAGCAGATCTCCTGTCTGACGGCGTACGGGACGTGGAGTGGGGTGGCTCAGGGATGGTGCCGGGAAATGAGCCCACAGCCTCCGCTGACGGACCCGGCCTGGGGCTCGAACACCGATGGTGCGGTCTATTCCTGTGTGCGACCCAACGGCTCGATGGTGCCCGACCCCGGCATGACTTTCACACGCTGGCTTCCGGCGGCACCTGACCCCGTCAGCCGAGCAGATGCGGAGGCCGCCGCGCGGCGGGTGCTGGCGTCGATCGGCCTCGAAGCCATCGACATCGGCATGCAGCCTCGCGGGGATTCGGTCGAGCGGATGGGGTTCGTCGGCTGGGAGACCTGGCTCTGGGCCGACTCCCCGTCGGAGACGCAGTGGGGACCGGTGTCGAGATCGGCGACTGACTCGGGGATCGCGGTGACTCTGAACGCCCGAGCTGACGAGGTCACGTGGGACATGGGCGACGGCGCCACCGTGACGTGCGGGCGGGGCACGCCGTGGTCGTCGGCCAGAACCCAGGGCGGCAGGAACGTCGCCTCACCTGACTGCGGCCACGTCTACGACGAGGACGGGCGCTACACCGTCACCGCGACCTCGGGGTGGTCGGTGACCTGGTCCGCCGCCGGCTTCACGGGCACGCTGCCGCTGCGGTTGAGCCGCTCCGCGGACGTCATCATCGGTGAGGTTCAGGCGGTGACAGTCCGGTGAACGGGGGCTGCGCGCCGGCCGGAGACGCGCCCCGCCGTCGCCTGAAGCACCGCGGGTCGTCCCGGCGAGCCACCTCGTCGAGCCACGAACGCCGCGACCCTCGCGGCCAACGCGGCATGGCGCTCTCCGTCTGGACCTCCGTCTCTCTCCCGGCGTTCATCATCGCCGTCGGCCTCGGCGTGGACTTCGCCGGGCATGCCGCCGCCGAGCAGGAGGCGCGTGCGGTCGCTGCCCAGGCAGCCAGGGCCGCCACCCACGAGCTCCGGGTCACACCGGCGGGCGCGACACTCGATGCCGCGGCAGCCAAGCGTGAGGCCGTGGGCTTCGCCCGGGCGGCCGGCCTGGCGGCCACGGCGACGGTCGAGGGCGGAGATCGTGCCCGCGTCACCATCCGGGGATCGTACGAGACCCTGTTCCTGGGCGTCATCGGTGTCAACAGCATCCCGGTGGTGGTGGAGGGCACCGCCCGCGCGGTCACCACCGTCGACGGCGCGGAGGCCTGAGCAGGAAGCTGTTCGCCCATGGCGATCAGGGGCCCTCGCCGGGAATGACCGGCCGCATCGTCACGTTGGGGGGAGCAGTAAGGGCCCCCGACGAAGGACCGACGATGACCGAAGCGGTAACCCGCCCCAAGCGCAACCAGGCCACCGGCGCCTGGGCCGATGGCGACAGGACGCCGCTGAACCCCAACGAGGTGTTCAAGCAGGCCGACGACGGCCTCAACGTCCGCGCCCGGATCGAGGACGTCTACTCCAAGGAGGGTTTCGCCAGCATCACACCTGACGACCTGCGCGGCCGGATGCGCTGGTGGGGCCTCTACACGCAGCGCAAGCCCGGCGTCGACGGCGGCAAGACCGCGACCCTCGCGCCCGAGGAACTCGACGACGAGTTCTTCATGATGCGTGTCCGCTCCGACGGAGGCGCCCTGAACAACGAGCAGCTGCGCGTCATCGCGGGCATTTCCACCGAGTTCGCCCGCGACACCGCGGACATCTCGGACCGCCAGAACATCCAGCTGCACTGGATCCGCGTGGAGGACGTGCCGGAGATCTGGCGGCGCCTCGAGGCCGTGGGCCTCACGACGGCGGAGGCCTGCGGCGACACCCCCCGCGTCATCCTCGGCTCACCGGTGGCGGGCATCGCCGCCAACGAGATCGTCGACGGCACCCCGGCCGTGCAGACCATCCTGGACAACTACATCGGCAGCCCCGAGTTCTCCAACCTGCCCCGCAAGTTCAAGACGGCCATCTCCGGCAGCCCCAATCTCGACGTGGCGCACGAGGTCAACGACGTCTCGTTCGTCGGCGTCGTCCACCCCGAGCACGGGCCCGGCTTCGACCTCTGGGTGGCCGGGGGCCTCTCCACCAACCCGATGTTCGCGCAGCGTCTCGGCGCGTGGGTGTCGCTGGAGGAGATCCCCGAGGTGTGGAAGGGCGTCATCTCGATCTTCCGCGACTACGGTTACCGGCGTCTCCGCAACCGCGCCCGCCTCAAGTTCCTCATGGCCGACTGGGGGCCGGAGAAGTTCCGCAGCATCCTGGAGACCGAGTACCTCGGCCGCACCCTGACCGACGGGCCGCCGCAGGACGCGACGAGCCTCCGCCGCGACCACGTGGGCGTCAACCCGCAGGCCGACGGCGCCTTCTGGGTGGGCGTCGCCCCCATCGCGGGCCGCGTGTCCGGCACGCGCCTCGCGCGCATCGCCGACCTCGCCGCCCAGCACGGCTCGGGACGCGTCCGGCTCACCCCGCACCAGAAGCTGCTCGTCCTCGACGTGCCCGGCGACAACGTCGAGGCACTCGTGGAGGCGCTCGACGCCGAGGACCTGCCCGCGCGGCCCTCGGAGTTCCGCCGGGGCGTAATGGCCTGCACCGGCATCGAATACTGCAAGCTCGCCCTCGTCGAGACGAAGGCCCGCGCCCGGCTCATCGTCGAGGAGCTCGAGGCCCGGCTCCCGACGTTCGACGTGCCCTTCAGCATCCACGTCAACGGCTGCCCCAACGCGTGCGCCCGCACGCAGGTGGCCGACGTCGGCCTCAAGGGCATGGTGCAGACCGACGCCGAGGGCAACCTCGTCGAGCTGTTCCAGGTGCACCTCGGTGGAGGGCTGGGCGCCACGCCACAGCTGGCCCGCAAGACGCGGGCGCTGAAGGTGGCGGCCCCGGACCTGCCTGATTACATCGAGCGCCTCGCCCGCACCTTCCTCGCCCACCGCGACGGCGACGAGCCGTTCGCGCAGTGGGCCCACCGTGCCGACGAGGAGCTCCTGCGATGAGCGCCGTGATCTTCCACTGCCCGTTCTGCGCCGAGGAGGACCTGCGGCCCGTCGAGGAGCCGAGCGGGGCGTGGCACTGCCTCGCCTGCGCCCGCGTGTTCTCCGTGAGCCAGCATCGGGTGGCCACCGAACACATCCCCGCCCGGATCGCCGAGGAGGAGGCCGACCATGGATGACCTGCACGCCATCGCCGACGAGGCCAACGCGCGGTTCACCGCGCTGGAGGCCGACCCCGCCTACGCCGGCCACCTCGGCAGGGTGAAGCTCAGCCGCGAGGTGCTGCACTGGGCCGAGGAGACCTTCGGCTCAGACGTCACCGTCGCGTCGTCGATGGGCGACGAGGTGCTGGTGGAGCTCATCGCCCAGTCGGCCCCCAGCCTGGACGTGTTCTTCCTCGACACCGGCTACCACTTCGCCGAGACGCTGGAGACCCGCGACCACTACGCCGAACGCGTCCAGATCCGCACCATCCTGCCGCTGCTCAGCGTCAACGAGCAGGACGCGCAGTACGGCGCCAAGCTCCACGACCGCGACCCCGACCTCTGCTGCGCCATGCGCAAGGTGGAGCCCCTCAACCGGGCCATCGCCGGTCACAAGGCCTGGGTGACGGGAATGCGCCGCGTCGACGCGCCCACCCGCACCGACATCACGCTGGTGGGCTTCGACGAGAAGCGGCGCATCGTCAAGCTCAACCCGATCGCGGCGTGGGACGACGACGACGTGGAGCGGTTCGCGTTCGAGGAGGACGTCCACATGAACCCGCTGCGCGAGCGCGGGTACGCGTCCATCGGCTGCGTGCCCTGCACGCGCCCCGTCGCGCCCGGAGAAGACCCCAGAGCCGGCCGTTGGGCCGGGAAGAACAAGACCGAATGCGGACTCCACACATGACATTGCCCCCCGAATACACGCTGGACCACCTGGATCACCTGGAGTCCGAGGCCATCCACATCTTCCGCGAGGTGGAGGGCGAGTTCGAGCGCCCCGTCATCCTGTTCAGCGGCGGCAAGGACTCCGTCGTCATGCTGCACCTGGCGCTCAAGGCGTTCGCGCCCGCGTCGCTGCCGTTCGCGCTGCTGCACGTCGACACCGGGCACAACTTCCCGGAGGTGCTGACCTACCGCGACGACACCGTCGCCCGCATCGGTGCCCGGCTCCACGTGGCCAAGGTGCAGGACTACATCGACGACGGCCGCCTCCGCGAGCGCCCGGACGGCACGCGCAACCCGCTGCAGACCGTCCCGCTGCTGGACGCCATCGAGGAAGGTCGCTTCGACGCCGTCTTCGGCGGCGGCCGCCGCGACGAGGAGAAGGCACGCGCCAAGGAGCGGGTGTTCTCCCTGCGCGACGCGTTCGGCGCCTGGGACCCCCGTCGCCAGCGCCCGGAACTGTGGGACCTGTACAACGGCAAGCACTCGCCCGGCGAGCACGTCCGGGTGTTCCCGTTGTCGAACTGGACCGAGCTGGACATCTGGCGCTACATCGAGCGCGAGAACATCGCCCTGCCCAGCCTCTACTACTCGCACGAACGGGAGGTGTTCCCGCGCGACGGCATGTGGCTGGCCGCGGGGGAGTGGGGCGGCCCGAAGCCGGGCGAAGCCCTGGAGGTCCGCACGGTCCGCTACCGCACCGTCGGCGACATGAGCTGCACGGGCGCCGTCGAGTCCGACGCGGCCGATGTCGCGGGAGTGATCCTGGAGGTCGCGGCGTCGCGGATCACCGAGCGCGGAGCCACCCGCGCAGACGACAGGCTGTCCGAGGCCGCCATGGAAGACCGCAAGAAGCAGGGGTATTTCTGATGACGCACGACCTCCTCCGGCTCGCCACCGCCGGCTCCGTCGACGACGGCAAGTCCACGCTGGTGGGGCGCCTGCTCTACGACACCAAGTCAGTTCTGGCCGATCAGCTCGACGCGGTGGAACGGGTGTCGCGGGAACGCGGCCTTGAGGGCGCGGACCTGGCGCTGCTCACCGACGGCCTCCGCGCCGAGCGCGAACAGGGCATCACCATCGACGTGGCCTACCGCTACTTCTCCACCGCCAACCGCTCCTACGTGCTCGCCGACACCCCCGGCCACGTGCAGTACACGCGCAACATGGTCACCGGCGCCTCCACGGCCGAGCTCGCACTGATCCTGGTCGACGCGCGGCACGGCGTGGTCGAGCAGACGCGCCGGCACGTCGCGGTCACGGGGCTCCTGGGCGTGCGTCACGTGGCGGTCGCGGTGAACAAGATGGATCTGGTGGAGTGGAGCCAGGAGCGCTACGAGGAGATCGTCGCCGACGCGCGGGCCCTGGCGTCGCGGTTCGACATCGAGGATGTGGTGGCGGTGCCGCTGTCGGCGCTGCTGGGCGACAACGTCGTGGACCGCTCCGCCAACACCCCCTGGTACGACGGGCCCACGCTCCTGGAGCACCTCGAAGCCGTTCCTGTGGGCAGGGATCCAGCCGCGCAGCCCCTGCGGTTCCCGGTCCAGGTGGTGCTCCGCCCGCAGACGGGCCAGCACCGTGATTACCGCGGCTACGCAGGCCGGCTGGCCGCCGGCGTCGTGCACGTGGGCGACGAGGTGGCCGTGTTGCCCGGCGGGCGGACCACCACCGTCGTCGGGATCGACCAGGGGCAGGCCGACGGGTCTGTTCGGGAGCTGCGGGTGGCGTTCGCGCCGCAGTCCGTGACACTGCGGTTGGCCGACGACATCGACATCTCGCGGGGTGATCTGTTCGCGGAGCCCGAGCGTCGCGGCTACGTGACCAGGTCCGTGGGCGGAACCATCTGCGTGTTGTCGGAGCGGCCGGTCCGCCCACGCGACCGGGTGCTGTTGCGCGCCGGCACCAGGACGGTCCGGGCCATGGTGGAGGAGATCATCGACCAGCTGGACATCGACACCGTCGAGTACCGTCGCGCCCCGCAGGAGCTACGCCTCAACGACATCGGCCGCGTCCGGGTCCGGCTGGCCGACGACCTGCCCATCGACGACTATCGCGAGCTCCGCCGCACCGGCGCGTTCCTGCTCATCGACGACGCCGACGGGTCGACGCTGGCCGCGGGCATGGCCGACGCCCCGGACCGCTACGCGGGCGCCGACATCTGAACAACCCGAAGATGGGCGGTGGGGCCACTCATGGAGCCGGGACGGTGAGGCGGAACATCGCCCAGCTGACCGCAGGCAGTTCCGCCTTGAGGACGCCGTCGACGATCGCCACGCCCGCGATGGCCTTGGGCTCGACCGAGGTCGAGTCCTCCATCGACGCCGCCCACGTGTGATCCGGGTTCGACAGTTCGACCGCCTCGACGAGGCGCACGTCGCCGAACGCCTTGAGGTTGACCTCGACCGGTGCCGCGCCGTCGACCCCCCGGTTGACCACGAACACCGCGACCTCGCCGGCTTCGGCGTCGTGCGTGGCCACCGCGTCGAGCAGCGCGACGTCGCCGTACCTGGCCGTCTCGTAGGTGTCGCTGTGGATCGGCACGTTGAGCACCGATCCTCGGGCGTACTTCGAGGTGAGCGCGAACGGGTGGAACGTGGTCTGCTTCCACGCCGGGCCGCCGGGCTCGGTCATGATCGGCGCGATCACGTTGACCAGTTGCGCCAGCGACGCCGAGTGCACGCGGTCCGTGTGGCGCAGCAGTGAGATGAGCAGGTTGCCCACCACTACGGCGTCGGCCACGTTGTAACGGTCCTCCAGCAGGCGGGGGGCCACCGGCCAGTCGTCGCCCTCGGACACCTTCGACTCGACGCGCTGCTGGTACCAGACGTTCCACTCGTCGAACGAGATGTTGATCCGCTTGGTGCGCTTCGTCGCGGTACGCACGGCGTCAGCGGTGGCGACCACGCCGTCGATGAAGTCGTCCATGTTGACGGCCGAGGCGAGGAACGAGCCGAGGTCGCCGTCATCCTCGAAGTAGTAGACGTGCGCGGAGATCAGGTCCACCACGTCGTAGGTCTCGGTGAGGACCACGCGCTCCCATTCGCCGAAGGTGGGCATCTCCGTGTTGGAGGAGCCGCACGCCACGAGCTCAAGGCCGGGATCGATCATGCGCATCGCGCGTGCACTCTCCGCGGCGAGCCGCCCGTACTCCTGGGGGGTCTTGTGGCCGATCTGCCACGGGCCGTCCATCTCGTTGCCGAGACACCACATCGTCACGCGGTACGGGTCCTCCACGCCGTTGGCGCGGCGGCGATCGGCGAAGTGCGAGCCCTGAGGCACGTTGCAGTACTCGAGGATGTCCAGCGACTCCTGGATGCCGCGGGTGCCGAGGTTGATGGCCATCATGGGCTCGACGTCGGCCTTCTTGCACCAGGACATGAACTCGTCGGTGCCGAAGGTGTTGGGTTCGGTGGAGTGCCAGGCCAGGTCGAGTCGGGCCGGGCGCTGGTCGACGGGGCCGACGCCGTCCTCCCAGCGGTAGCCGGAGACGAAGTTGCCGCCGGGGTAGCGGACGGTGCTGACGCCCAGCTCGCGCACGAGGTCGAGGACGTCGGTGCGGATGCCGTCCTCGTCGGCGCTGGGGTGCCCGGGCTCGTAGATGCCGGTGTAGACGCAGCGCCCGAGGTGCTCGACGAACGAGCCGAAGGTCCGGCGCCGAACCGGGCCGACGACGAAGTCCGGGTCCACTGTGATGCGGTTGGTGGTCATGGTGAATCTTCCTCAGACGTGTGGGGGTGTGCGCTCGGCGTCGTGCGCCGGGCATGGAAACGGGGCGATCGGGCGAGCCCGTGCGGGCTGCGCCCGATCGCCCCGTCTCCGAGGGGATGGATGGAGCGTGGCGGTCTTACTCGCCGAGCTCGTTCTGCAGGTCAGACTGCGCCTGGTTGAGCGCTTCCTCGATCGGCACATCGTTTTCGAAGATGTCGTTGAGGGTCTGGGTGTTGATGAGGTTGTTCACCGAGGGCATGTTGCCGTTGGTGAAGGACTCCAGGTGTCCGATGCTGTCCTGGATCTCCAGGAGCGGCTCGAAGGGGTTGTTCTGGAAGTACTGCACGAAGGGGTTGTCGGGGTTGTGGGTGATGGTCTCGTCCGCCCACACCTCGGTGTTCAGGGGGTCGAAGCCCAGCAGGTCCCACGTGGCGATGTTGCCCTCGGTGCCCAGCTTGGCCCACGCGATGAACTCGGCCGCCAGGTCGGCGTTCTCGCCGTCCTTCATCACTGCGGTGCCGGTGCCGCCGCCGCCGACGGAGATGACCTCGGGGTCGTCAACGGTGGGCGGGGGAGCGATGGCGATCTTGCCGGAGAAGTCGGGCATGTAGGCCAGGTAGCGGGAGGTGAACCAGAACGGCATCACGGCAGCGGCGTAGTCGCCGTTGTTGTAGGCCCCGAAGGCCTCTTCGGTGTCGGGCTGACCGCCCGGGGGGACCGCAGCGGCGTTGGCCTCCTGCAGGCCCTTGAGGATGGTGAGAGCCTCGATCATCTCGGGGCTGTTGATGTTGACCTTGCCGTCCTCGGTGAAGTACTCCCCGCCGAGCTGGGCCAGGAGGAGACCCTCCTGCCATGCGGCGGAGGTGTCCACCGTGCCCATGTACTTGCCGGTTGTCTCGTAGTACTTGGTTCCGGCCTCCTGGTAGTCGTCCCAGGTCTTGATCGTCGTGTAGTCGATCCCGGCGGCCTCGAGGAGTTCGGTGTTGTAGAACGCCATGGTGGCGCCGACGTGGAAGTCCAAGCCGTAGAGGGCGTCGTCCTTGGAGAACAGGTCCAGGCGGGCCTCGACGATGTCGTCGCGGTAGGGAGCGGCCGCTTCGGTGAGGTCCATCAGCGCCGGGGTGCCCTGCGTGAACTGCGGGAACTTGCCGGCCTCGATGTCCGAGATGTCCGGGGCGCCCTGGCCGGAGGTCAGCGCGATCTGCAGCTTGTTGTGCATGTCGTCGTAGGGGAGGACGTTGACGGCGATCTGCACGAGCTTGTCCGGGTTCTGCTCGTTCCAGATCTCCGCCATCTCGGTGTAGAACTGCGCGTGGAGCTCGACGAACGTCCACAGTTCGAGTTCGGTGGCGCCCTCGACGGCTTCCTGCGTGATGACGGAGCCCTCAGCGGTGGACTCGGCCGAGGTGTCCGGCGTGGCGGTGTTGCACGCGGTCAGGGCCATGGCGGCCATGCCCGCGGCAAGTGCCGCAGTGGTGAACTTCTTGAGTGTCATCGAAGAATGTCCTTTCTTGGTCTACAGCACCTGTGCTGTGGAGCAGCTGTGTCGATGAGTCGTGGGTGGATGGGGGAGGGCGGTCAGCCCTTGACGGCTCCCGCGGTCATGCCTTCGATGAAGAACCGCTGGAACAGGAGGAACAGGATGAAGATCGGGATCATGGAGAAGAACGATCCGACGATGAGGAGCTCGTAGTTGTTGCCGTAGGGCGTGAGCAGCGTGTTGAGGCCGATGGGGAGCGTGTACTTGTCCGGGCTGCGCAGGGCGAGCAGGGGCCAGAGGAAGTTGTTCCAGCTGCCCATGCCGTTGAGGATCGCCATGGCGGCGAACGCCGGCTTGGTCAGCGGGAGAACGAGACGGAAGAAGATGCCGAACTCCGTGACGCCGTCGAGGCGGCCGGCCTCGACGATCTCCTTGGGGATCCCCCGCAGGTACTGCCGGAAGAACATGATGGTCACCGCGTGTGCCAGGAACGGCAGGATCACCGCCGTGTAGGTGTCCTGCAGTTGCATGTCGTTGATCTGGATGTAGAGCGGGAGCATGAGCATCTCGAACGGCACCGACATGAGAAGGATCACGGCGACGAACAGGGTGCTCTTGAAGCGGAACTCGTACATCGCGAAGCCGTAGGCGACGAACGAGCTGATCGCCAGCGTCAGTCCCACCTGCAGCAGGGTGACGAGCGTGCTGTTGAAGAACCAGCGGAAGTAGCTCCCGGAGTCCGTGAACAGGGCGACCCAGTTGTCGAAGCTGGCGTTGGCGAAGTCGATCCCGAGGTTGAGGCCGTAGCGCACGATCATGTTGCCGTCCTGGAAAGTGGCGACGAAGATCGCCCAGAACGGGATGAGGACGAGGGCGGCCAGGCCCAGGAACACGAGCATGACCAGGGCGATCCGGCCGATGGAACGACGGCGGTGGGCCTTGCCCTCGTCGCTGAGCTGCCGGCCGTTCTTGCCGACGCGCGCGGCCTTCCTGCCCGTGAGCCGCGCGTCGATCGGCTTCACCTGTGATGATGAGGTGCTCACCGCTCCTCCTTCTTGAAGGTCCCGGTGGCGATGAGCTGCGGGATGTTGATGGCCAGCACGATGACGAGGAGCACGACGCCCACAGCTGAGGCGTAGCCCAGGTCGTTCTTCTCGATGCCCTGGCGGTAGAGGTAGCCGACGATCGTGAGGCCGATGTTCTGCGGCGAGTTGTTGCCGCCCCAGAGCATGAAGCTCTCCAGGAACATCGCCAGGCCGCCGTAGACGCTGATGGTGATCACGAAGACGATCGTGGGCTTGATCTGCGGGACGGTCACATGCCAGAACTTCTGCCACGCATTCGCGCCGTCCAGGTCCGCCGCCTCGTAGTAGTCGTTGGGGATGGCCTGCAGCCCGGCGAGGAAGTAGAGGATGTTGACGCCTGTCCAGCGCCAGCTCGCCACCGTGAGCAGCGCCATGAACCCGGTCTCGCTGCCCTTGAGCCACTTGACCGGATCCATGCCGAAGGCCCCGACGATCTGGTTCATCAGCGCGGTCGGGGATTCGCTGAAGATGAGCCGGAAGACGATGCCGGCGACTACGACGGAGGTCAGCGCCGGCACGAACATGACCGACTTGAACATGGCCTTGAACTTGTCGCTGCCCAGTTTGGAGTTGATCAGCACCGCCAGCAGGAGCGGGATGGGGATCAGAAGGAAGAGCGTGAAGATCATGTACTTCATCGAGTTGCCGAGCGCCACGTAGAAGAGGCGGTCCCCCAGCAGCCGCTCGAAGTTGGCGAAGCCGACGTTCTCGACCGAGCCGGGGATGATGTCCTGGCCGCTCATGATGAACGACTTGATCAACGGACTCACCCAGAAGATCCCCAGCGTGAGGACGAAGGGGAGCACGAAGATGTACGGCGCGACCTTCGGGGAGTAGAGCAGCTTCTTCACTGGCATTCTCCTCGACCGGGCCGGTATGTGCGCTGAATCACAGCAGCCTCCGCCTCTTGCGCGCCGGGTGGGGCGCGTCACGATTTATAGCGTTGAAAACGGGTCCGGCGTCCGTGCCGTCCCCGCTCCGATGAGCCGTTTTGGCCGGCTTCGGCCGCTGTCGGTTTACATCGATGACATAAAGGTATCCGGGGTCCTGTGAGTCGTCAAGACCCAATGTGTTTCGTGACCGGATCGTGATCTTCGCAGCGGCCCGCCGGCGATCGGGCGGTATGGCTGTGGGAGGGGCCGGGGGCGCTAGGCTCGGTCCCGTGATTCAGTACGGAGACCTGGTCAACCTTCCGCTCCGCCACGCCGGCAAGGTGCGCGAGCTGTACACCGTCGACGACGGCGGCGTCGAGCGGATCCTCATGGTGGCCACGGACAACATCTCGGCCTATGACCATGTGCTCAGCACCCCCATCCCGGACAAGGGTGCGATCCTCACCCAGCTCAGCCTGTGGTGGTTCGACCAGCTGGCGGACCTCGTCGACAACCACGTGGTGTCGACGGAGGTGCCAGCCGCGGTGGAGGGTCGCGCGACGCTCGTCGAGGCGTTGGACATGGTGGAGGTGGAGTGCGTGGCCCGCGGCTACCTCACCGGATCCGGATGGGCCGAGTACCAGGTGTCGGGGACGGTGTGCGGAGTTCCCCTGCCGGAGGGCCTGCGTGACGGGGACAGGCTGCCGAAACCCATCTTCACGCCAGCCATCAAGGCGCCGCTGGGCGAGCACGACGAGAACGTCGACTTCGCCACGATCGCCCGTCTGCACGGCGACGAACTGGCCGCGCAGCTACGGGAGCTGACGCTGGCGATCTACGCCCGGGCGCAGCGCATCGCCGCCGGGCGCGGCATCATCCTGGCAGATACCAAGGTCGAGTTCGGCCGCCGCGCCGACGGCACGCTCGTACTCGCCGACGAGGTCCTGACCCCGGACTCGTCCAGGTTCTGGGACGCGTCGGCGTGGGAGCCGGGGGAGTCCCTGCCGAGCTTCGACAAGCAGTACGTCCGGGACTGGCTGGCCAAGGAGTCGGGCTGGGACAAGGCGTCCGACACGCCCCCTCCGCCCCTGCCGGACCACGTCGTGGCCGCCACCCGGGAGCGCTACCTGGAGGCGTTCCGCCGCCTCACCGGCCGAGAGTTCGCCCCCGCGGCCGGGGCGTAATCTCGTGGGCATGACCATCGCCATGCTCGCCCTCCTCGACGGCACCCTCGTCGACCCCAGCCGCCCGATCGTCCGCGCCGACGACCAGGGCGTGGTCCGCGGCGACGGCGTGTTCGACGCCCTGCTGGCCAGTTTCGGCCGGGCGCATCAGCTCGACGAGCACCTCGACCGCCTGGCCGCCTCCGCGCGCCTCCTGGACCTGCCCGCGCCGGACGAGGCCGGCTACCGGCGGGCCGTCGCCGCGATCCTCGCGGCCTGGGACTGGGCCGCCGAGCCGGAGGCCGTGCTGAGGGTCATCCAGACCCGGGGGCCCGAGGGTCTCGACGAGCCCAACGGCTGGGTGATGGCGGCCCCGCTCGACGACGCCACGAAGCGCGAGCGCATCCACGGCGTGCGCGTGCTGCTGCTGGACCGCGGGTTCGAGGGCGCAGACATCGCTCCGATGCCGTGGCTTCTGCCCGGCGCCAAGTCCCTGTCCTACGGCGTCAACATGGCCGCCAAGCGCTACGCCAAGGCCAAAGGCGCAGACGACGTCATCTTCATCACCCCGTCCGGTGCCCTGCTCGAGGGCCCGACCTCCAGTGTGGTGCTCGACATCGACGGCGTCCTCGTCACGCCACCGCTGCACGGGATCCTGCGCTCCATCACCATCGCCGAGCTGCTCGACAAGGCGCCTGATGCCGGCCTCGACGTCGAGGTGGAGACGCTGACCCGCTACGACCTGGAGCGCTGCCGGGGTGCGTGGCTGCTGTCGAGCGGCCGGATCGTTGCGAGCATCACCCACGTCGACGGCGTCCCCATGCCGACGTCGACGCTCGGCCCAGCGCTCGTCGACCTGCTCACCCCGCGCCCCGAGTGATACTGGTCCCGCCCGCCGCCTCCTACCCCGAACTGCCCGCCCGTGCTGTCCGGCTGCTGGAGGCCGTCGCCCGCGAGGCGCGCGCGCTCCTGGGCGGCAGCCTCACCGTCGACCGTGACGGCGAGCGGGTGACGCTGCGCATCACCGAGGTCGAGGCCTACGGCGGCGGCTACGACCCGGCCTCGCACGCCTACCGCGGGCCATCGGCCCGCAACGCCGCCATGTTCGGCCCGCCACGCCACGCCTACGTGTACCGGCACATGGGACTGCACACCTGCTTCAACGCGGTGGTCGCCGTCGACGGCACACCCACGGGGGTGCTGATCCGGGCCGGTGAGGTGATCGAGGGGGTCGCGATCGCGCGGGCGCGGCGTGCCGCGGCGGGGGTCACCCGCCGGGACACGGACCTGGCGGCCGGGCCCGCGCGCCTCACCGTCGCGATGGGCATCACGCTCGCCGACGCGGGCGCGCCCCTCGACGGCTCGACAGGCCTCCTGCTCAGCCCCCGTGCGGGGGGCGAACCCGGTATCGCCGTCGGCCCGCGCATCGGGGTGGGCAGGGCGGCGGACTTCCCGCTGCGGTTCTGGATCGACGGGGACCCCACCGTCTCCCGGTAGCTCAGCCCTGGAACGCGACGATCCGCTCGACGGCCTCGGCGATCGCCGCTCTCCCGGCCGCGAAGCTGATCCGCACCGTCCGGCCGCCGAGGCGGGCGTCGAAGTCGCGCCCCGGCGTCACCGCGACACCGGTGGCCTCCAGCAGTGCCGACGCGTACGCCGCCGAGGTGCCCCACCGGTCCAGCTGGGGACCCAGGTCGGCGTAGTAGTAGAACGCGCCGTCGGCCGGCGCCGCGACACCCCACGCCAGGCGTCCGGCGTTGTCCAGCAGCACCGCGCGGGCGGCGGCGAAGTCGGCCACGGCCGCGTCGCACTCGGCGTAGGAGGCGTCGTCGAACGCCCGAAGTGCCGCGTGCTGCGCGGGGGCGGGTGGGCACAGGGCGAGGTTCCCGGCCAACGCGTCGACGGCGCCCACCAGGTCCTCCGGCAGCACCAGCCAGCCGAGCCGCCAGCCCGTCATGCCCCAGTACTTGCTGAACGACGACACCACGACGGCCTCGCTGCCGAGTTCGAGGGCGGAGGTCCCCCGGTCGCCCCCCACGGGGTACGTGACGCCGTGATAGATCTCATCGCTGATCAGCCGCACGCCGTGCGCGTCACACCACTCAACGAGCGCGGCCAGCTCGTCGCGGCTCACCATGGTCCCGGTCGGGTTGGCCGGGGAGGCGAGGATCAGCCCGGCCAGGGGCCCCTCCCGGTGCGCGGCGGACAGCAGGTCGACGGTGGGCTGGAACCTGACCTCGGGGCCACAGTCGATGTCCACCACCTCGCATCCCAACGACTTCAGGATGTTGCGGTAGGCGGGGTACCCGGGGCGAGCGAGCGCCACCTGGTCGCCGGCCTCGAAGGCGGCCAGGAACGCGAGCAGGAATCCGCCGGAGGAGCCGGTGGTGAGCGCGACGCGATCCGGGGAGAGGTGCACCCCGTACCACCGTCGATAGTGCGCGGCCAGCGCCTCGCGCAGCGGCCGGACCCCGAGCGCCGGGGTGTAGCCGAAGGGTCGGCCCTCGGCATGCAGCCGGGCCGCCTCGGCGTTGACGGCCGACGGCGCACCGCCGGCGGGTTCTCCGGCGCAGAGTGAGATGACGTCTCGCCCGGCGGCGCGCAGCGTCGCGACGCGGTCCAGCACGGTCATCACCTCGAACGGTGGGACGGCGGAGCGCGACGACGGCATGGCGCTCAGGGTAGCCCGCGGGCTCCGATCGTGTTGTGTCAAGATGTTGACACAAGGTCCGCCGGACGCTAGTTTTGTGTCACCTACATGATACAAGGAGGGCGCCGTGGCCGCCTCAGGACTCTTCTCGCTGGTACTGCTGCCGCTGGCCGTCCTGGTGGCGCTCGCCGCCGCTCTGCTCCTGGGACGCAGGCGGGCCCGTTCGCTCGCGTTCGACGAGGCGGTCTACCCCGGACTGAGGTCACTGCGTCGTGCGACCATCGGGTGGCGGGTGATCGGGTTGGTCGTCGGCGCGGCGGTGGCGGTGGCCGCCGTGTCGTTCGGGCACCTGCGCCCCTACACCTTCGCTGCGCCGCTGCTGGCCGCTACCGCCGTCGTGAGCGCCATCGTCGTCGGCCAGCGCAGCGTCTACAAGGCGGCGCGCGTCCGGGGCAGCGCCGGGGTCGAACACCGGCGCTTGCGCGACTACCTCCCGGCGGCCCTGAGCAGGTGGGTGGCCTGCCTGCTGGCGCTCCTCCTCACCGCGGCTCTCTTTTCGACACTGGCGGCCTCGCCCGATGACATGGGCCGCGCCGGGCGTGCCGTGGCGGCCTGGTGGACCCAGGGCGACGGCGGAGCCGAGGGCGTCTTCGGCTCGCTGCGGAGCCCGTACCCGGGCAGCTACTACACCATCTGGGTGAGCATCGCGCTCGTGCTGCTGCTGGTGGCGGCGGGCATCGGCCTCGTCATGACGGTGCGGCGTCCGCGCAACGGCGCTGACGCGGAACTCGTGCGGGTCGACGACGCCCTGCGCCGGATCACCGCGGAGGGGATCGTCGCCGGCCTCGGCGTCGGCGTCAGCGGCGCGGCGTTCGCCATCCTGCTCGTCGGGGGCATGGACCTGGTGCAGCTCGCGCCAGTCCCCACCGTCACCGCAGCCGGGGTGGTAAGCCTCCTCGGAGCCTTCGTGGCGCTCGCGGGTCTCCTCGGCGCCGGCGTCATCCTCCTCGTGCCGCGCGACGGCGGTGCCCGATGACCGTCTCGCTGCGCGTGGACTCCGCCGATCCCACGCCACCGTATGAGCAGATGCGGAGACAACTCGCCGGGCTCATCCGCACCGGCACCCTGGCCTCGGGGACGAGGCTGCCGACGGTCAGGCAGCTGGCCCAAGACCTCGGCCTGGCTCCAGGGACCGTGATGCGGACGTATCGGGAGCTCGAGGCGGACGGGCTGGTGGCGAGCCGGCGGGTCCAGGGCACCGTGGTGACCGGGGCGGTCGGGGCCATGGACCAGAGGTTGGCGGTGCTCGCGGCGAGGTTCGTCGAGGAGGCGGGGCGCCTCGGCGCCGGACACGCCGAGATCCGCGCCGCCGTCGACGTGGCACTGTCGCGGGGCTGACGCTGTCCGGCGTCGTCGCGCGCGGACGCCGTGGGCTAGGATCCGTGCCATGCCACGCGTCGTCGTCAACGTCATGCCGAAGCCCGAGATCCTGGATCCGCAGGGGAAGGCCGTCACCGGCGCCCTCAGGCGGCTGGGCTTCGACGGCCTCACCGTCCGTCAGGGCAAGAGGTTCGAGATCGAGGTCGACGGCGAGGTCACGCCCGAGGTGCTCGCGCAGATCGGCGAGGCGGCGGAGAAGCTGCTGGCCAACACGGTCATCGAGTCGTTCGACGTGGTGGCCGGCTGATGCCTCGCATCGGCGTCGTCACGTTCCCAGGGTCGCTGGACGACCACGATGCGCTCCGCGCCGTCCGGCTGACGGGGAGCGAGGCCGTGCCGTTGTGGCATGGGTCGGACTCCATCGACGGCGTGGACGCCATCATCCTGCCCGGCGGCTTCTCCTACGGCGACTACCTGCGTTGCGGCGCCATCGCGCGGTTCAGCCCCGTGATGAGCACGGTCATCGACGCGGCCAACCAGGGCATGCCGGTCCTCGGGATCTGCAACGGCTTCCAGCTCCTCTGCGAGGCGCACCTCCTGGAGGGCGCGATGATCCGCAACGTGGGCCAGCACTTCATCTGCCGCGACGTGCGCCTGCGCGTCGAGACCATCGACACCACGTGGACATGCGCCTTCGACAAGGGCGACGAGATCACGATCGCGCTGAAGAACGGCGAGGGCAACTACCAGGCTTCGCCCGAGACGCTGCGCAAGCTGGAGGACAACGACCAGGTGGTCTTCCGCTACCTGGACAACCCCAACGGCTCGGCCAACGACATCGCGGGCATCACCAACGAGCGGGGCAACGTGGTCGGCCTCATGCCGCACCCTGAGCACAACGTCGAGGAGCTGACCAGCCCGACTCTCGACGGCCGCCCGTTCTTCGAGTCCGTGCTGCAGTTCCTCTCCGTCCGAGTCTGAGGGCCACCGGTCCGCGAACGTCGGCGCGTTGCCCACGCGCAGGCGTGCGACGGTAGATTGACCCCGTGGCAGACACGGTTGAACATGCAGTCCAGACCCCCGACGTCGAGCAGCCGTACGCGGCGCTGGGCGTGAAGGACGACGAGTACGCGGAGATCCGCCGGATCCTGGGCAGGCGGCCCACGTCGGCCGAGCTGGCCATGTACTCGGTCATGTGGTCCGAGCACTGCTCCTACAAGTCCTCCAAGGTGCACCTGCGCAGGTTCGGCGAGCTCAGCCAGGAGACCCCCCGCGGTCCGCTGCTGGCCGGCATCGGCGACAACGCGGGCGTCGTCGACATCGGCCACGGTTACGCGGTCACGTTCAAGGCCGAGTCGCACAACCACCCGTCCTTCGTGGAGCCCTACCAGGGCGCGGCCACCGGCGTGGGCGGCATCGTGCGCGACATCCTGGCCATGGGCGCCCGGCCCATCGGCGTGATGGACTCGCTTCGTTTCGGCCCGCTCGACGAGGACGACACCCGTCGCGTCCTGCCGGGCGTCGTCGCCGGCGTCGGCGGCTACGGCAACTGCCTCGGCCTGCCCAACATCGGCGGTGAGGTGCAGTTCCACGAGAGCTACCTCGGCAACCCGCTGGTCAACGCGCTGTGCGTCGGGGTGCTGCGGCACGAGGACCTCCACTTCGCCAAGGCCACCGGCGTCGGCAACCAGGTGATCCTCTTCGGCGCGTCCACCGGCGGTGACGGCATCGGCGGCGCCTCCATCCTCGCCTCCGAGACCTTCGACGAGACCGGCCCCGCCAAGCGGCCCAGCGTCCAGGTGGGTGACCCGTTCATGGAGAAGCTGCTCATCGAGTGCACGCTCGAGCTGTTCCAGGCGGACATCATCAACGGACTGCAGGACTTCGGCGCCGCCGGCATCTCCTGCGCCACCTCCGAGCTGGCCTCGGCGGGCGACGGCGGCATGTTCGTCAACCTGGACCTCGTGCCCCTCCGCGACCCCACCCTCGCGCCGGAGGAGATCCTCATGAGCGAGTCCCAGGAGCGGATGATGGCGGTGGTCGAACCCGCCCACGTCGCACAGTTCATGGAGATCTGCGCCAAGTGGGACGTGCAGGCCACCGTCGTCGGTGAGGTCATCGAGGGCGACAGGCTGATCATCCAGTGGCACGGCGAGACGATCGTCGACGTGGATCCGAAGACGGTCGCGCACGAGGGGCCGGTCTACGAGCGTCCCTACCACCGGCCCGAGTGGCTCGACGAGGTCAACGCCAACCGTGCCGAGGACCTTCCGCGGGACAACTCGCCTGAGGGTCTGAAGGCCGCGCTGGTCACGGTGCTCGGCCACGGCAACATCGCGGACAAGACGTGGGTCACCGAGCAGTACGACCGCTACGTCCGCGGCAATTCCGTCCTCGCCCAGCCGGAGGATTCCGGCATGCTCCGCATCGACGAGGAGACGGGGCTCGGCATCGCGCTCGCGCTGGACGCCAACTCGCGGTTCACCTACCTCAACCCTTACCTCGGGGCACAACTGTCGCTGGCCGAGTCCTACCGCAATGTCGCCGTGACCGGCGCAGAGCCCGTGGCCATCACCGACTGCCTCAACTTCGGCTCCCCGGAGGACCCCGAGGTCATGTGGCAGTTCGCGGAAGCCGTGCTGGGCCTCGTCGACGGGTGCCGCGAGCTCGGCGTGCCCGTGACCGGCGGCAACGTGTCCCTGTACAACCAGACCGCCACCACCCCCATCCTGCCCACGCCCACCGTCGGCGTCCTCGGAGTCATCGACGACGTGGCCACCAGGCTGCGCTCCGGCTTCACCCACTCGGGCGACGCCATCGTGCTGCTCGGCGAGACCAGGGAGGAATTGTCGGGTTCGATCTGGGCCTCCGCCGTGCACGACGGACACCTGGGCGGCATGCCGCCCGCGGTGGCGCTCGGCGCCGAGAAAGCGCTGGCCGGCGTGATGGGTGAGGCGGCCCGGCGAGGGCTGTTGTCGTCGGCGCACGACCTGAGCGAGGGGGGCCTGGGTGTCGCGCTGGCCGAATCGGCCTTCCGTAACGGGCTCGGCTTCGCCGTGACGTTGCCCGACGGCGATCCGACCGTCGCGCTGTTCGCCGAGTCGTCGGCCAGGGCTGTGGTGTCGCTGCCGGGCTCGAGTGTCGCGGAGTTCGAGGCGCTGTGCGCGGAGCGGGGCGTGCCGTCGTCGCGCCTGGGCGAGGTCACGGGCGAGCCGGAACTGGAATTCGTCGACCAGTTCACCGTGGGTCTGGCTGAGGCGGAATCCGTATGGACGGCGCCGATCCCAGCCGCGATGGCCTAGGAGCCAGCTGCCTGGCCAGCCCGTCGGCGAACTTCCAGGCGCGGTCGAGGTCCGCGAGGGTCGCGGTGGGGTGCTTGTCGGAGCCGTACTCGGTGGCGATGCGCACCGTGCGTAACCATTCGAACCCGTCGGCGTCGAAATGGGGGAGGAGGATGGCGGCGGCCTGACCGGTCGCGGTGTGGCTGCCCGCGCTCCGGGCGCGGAAGCCGTGGTCCAGGAGTGTGGCGGTGAGCTGCTTGCGGATGGCGTCGTAGGCGAGCGAGAAGGCACCGGCCGGGTCGGTCTGGCCGATCAGCCGCGAGCTGGCCAGGTGCGCGGCGGACTGCTCCCGGAGCAGTGCCACCTGCTCGGGGTCAGGGGGCACCGTCTCGATCCGGCGTTCCCGGATCAGGTCGGCGAGGTCCTGGCGCACCATGCATCCACACTATCTCTCGCCTGCGAGGTCGGAGTGCGGCTGACGTTCCTCCAGGCGCGCCTTCGGTGTCTTCGGGGCCGCGGATGGCCGCCTGGAGGAACGATGTCCGCATGGGTGCTTGTCCACAGCGGAAGAGTCGGCCGGGAGGCACGGGCTGCGGCTGACGAACAAGCCTGAGTGAGGCATGAACTGCAGGAGATCATCAACAACGATGCGATCATCCGTAGAGAGTTGTACCCAGCGCTCGGTGACGCCATCGATCGGGCGCACAAGCGCGGCGACATCACAAGGGTTCTCCCAGGGGTGTTCACGTCGCCGGAGCAGGCCGCCACCTTTGAGATCCGCACCGCAGCCATCGCCGCGGTCGATCCGAACCTCACGTTCGTGAGGGACACCGCGGCGCGGCTCAGCTGGTGGCCTGAGTTGACCGTGGAGAAGGTTCAGGTGGCCTCGACGAGGCGTCGGCCGGCACAGGGCTATGCCTTTGAAGCCAGAAAGATCCCTGCTGATCTCCGGCAATGGAACGGTGAGGTGTTCATCAGCACCCCGGAACACAGCGTCCTGGAACTGACGGACACCATGGGCGGCGCAGTGATCGACGAGGCCCTCAGACGCGAAGCCGTTACTCTCGCGTCACTCTGGGAGGCTCTCGCCGCCATGCCGGCGAGAGCGGGCAACGCAGCACGCGCACGGCTCCTCCACGAGTCCCGGGATGAGCCCTGGTCCGAGCTTGAGCGCGACGCGCACGTGCGTCTGCGGAAGGCACGGATCACGGGGTGGAAGGCGAACCTGGAAGTGATGATCGAGTCGGAGCGATTCTTCATCGACGTCGCGCTCCCCGGGCACCGGTTGGCCCTCGAGTTCGACGGCTGGCAGTTCCACAAGGATCACGAGGCGTTCGTCCACGACCGCAGGCGCGACGTCCTCCTCACGCTCGCCGGCTGGACAGTCCTGCGTTTCACGGCTGCGACGATGGACGACATGGTCGACCGCGTCCGTGAGGCACTGAAACGGCCGCCGTGCGGCTAGCGTTCCTCCAGGCTGGCCGTCGGGGTGCTAAGGGGCGCGAGGGCCAGCCTGGAGGAACAGATTCCGCACCTCAGTAGGGTGGAGGCATGAGCCTCACCGATCGCGTCACCGACGTCCTGCCCGCCGTCCTCACCGACCTCAAGCGACTCATCGCCATCCCATCGGTCTCCTCGATGCCCGAGCACGACGACAACATCCTCGCCGCCGCCGATGCCGTCGCCACTCTCATCCGCGACACCGGGTGCCCGGACGTGCGCATCCTCCACGCCGGGGGGAAGCCTGCCGTGTTCGGCCACTTCCCGGCGCCCGAGGGCGCCCCCACCGTACTGCTCTACGCGCACTACGACGTACAGCCCACCGGGGACGACGCGGCGTGGACGTCGGACCCGTTCTCGCCCATCGAGCGCGACGGCCGGCTCTACGCCCGCGGATCAGCCGACGACAAGGGCGGGATCGCCGTGCACCTCGCTGCGCTCCGCGCCTTCGACGGTCGGCCTCCGGTGGGGGTCACGCTGTTCATCGAGGGTGAGGAGGAGATCGGGTCGCCGTCGATGGGTGCGCTCCTCGACAACCACGTCGATGATCTTGCCGCGGACGTCTTCATCATCGCGGACTCGGTCAACTGGAAGGTCGGCGAACCCTCCTTCACCACCACCCTGCGCGGCATGGTCGACGCCGAGGTCACGGTGTCCACGCTGGCCACAGGGCTGCATTCGGGCCAGTTCGGCGGTGTCGTGCCCGACGCGCTCACCGCGTTGTGCCGCCTTCTCGCCACCCTCCATGACGAGCGCGGCAACGTGGCCGTCGCCGGGCTGACCAGCGACCCGGACCCAGCCGTCGACTACGACAACGACCGGCTGCGCGAGGAGACCGGGATTCTCGACGGCGTGCAGTGGATCGGGGACGGCCCGGCCTCGGCCCGCATGTGGACCAGGCCCGCGGCTTCAGTGCTGGCCATCGATGCCACGCCTGTCAAGGACGCGTCCAACACCCTCATCCCCACCGCGCGCGCCAAGGTGAGCGTCCGCCTCGCCCCCGGCCAGGACGCCGACGAGGCCCAGGCCGCCCTCCGTGCCCACCTGCTCGCCAACGCGCCGTGGGGCGCTCGCGTCGTCGTGGAGCATGGGCAGAACGGCTCCGGGAGTGTCATCTCCCTCGACGACGACCGCGCCCGCGCCGCGCTGGGCTCATTCACCGAGGCTTTCGGCGTGGCCCCCGTGGAGATCGGGGTCGGCGGCTCCATCCCCATCGTCGCCGAGTTCGCGAACCGGAACCCCGGCGCGCTGGTGCTGGTCACGGCCGTGACGGACCCGATGTCGCGGATGCACGGCATCGACGAGTCGCTGGACCTGGCCGACTTCGCCAAGGCCGCGCTGGCCGAGACCCTGTTCCTGCAGCGCCTGGCGTGACGGCGGATCGCGCCGACGAGGCAGCCCGCTCCGTCCTCGCCCTCTTCGGAGGGCGCTGGGCGGGCGTCCCGTTCACGTACCTCGCCGCCACCGCACGCCCGGGCCGATCCAGCGGGCCGTGGCACTACTGGTGGCAGGCTCACCTCCTCGACTGCCTCGTCGACGCCCGGCGCCGAGGCTCGTCAATGGTGGACGAGCGCCTCATCGGCAGCCAGATCCGGGGCATCCGGCTGCGGAACGGGGGGCGCCTCCGCAACCGCTACTTCGACGACATGGCCTGGCTTGCGCTCGCCGCCCAGCGTGCGGGCCGCCCCGCACGGGGCCTGGACCGGGTACTCCGCTCGGCCATCACCGACGACTGGGGCGGTGGCGCGTTCTGGAGCCTGGACCGCGACGTCAAGAACACGGCCGCCACCGGTCCCATCGCCCTGTATCTCGCCAGGACCGGTCATCTCGACGAGGCGTCCCGCCTGTTGGACTGGCTCCACGAACACCTCGCGGACCCGGCCTCCGGGCTGTTCCGCGACGGTCTTCGACTCGCCGGCCCTCACCCCCGGGAGCGCGTCGACCTGGTGCCGCACGTGTTCACGTACAACCAGGGCCCGGTCCTGGGCCTCATGCTGGCGCTCGGTCGACTTGATGAGGCCGTCCGCCACGTCGACGCGGTGGCCGCCCACCTCACGCATCCCGGGATCCGGCTCCTCCGCACCCACGGCGCCGGCGACGGGGGACTGTTCACCGGCATCCTGACCCGCTACCTGGCGCTCGCCGCCCGCGACACCCGCCTTCCGCAGCACACCCGTTCGACGGCGTCGCTCCTGACCTCGGACTTCGGGGGCGCGCTCTGGGCCGGACGAGGCACCCGCGGCTGGCGCGGCGGCGACGTCACAGTCTTTCCGCAGGACACCTCGCCGACGGAGACCGCGGTGGTCGGCCACACCGTCGAACTCGCCGCCCAGCTGCAGGCGTGGATGGCGCTGGAGGCCGCCGCCACCCTGCGATGAACTCAGCCCACCGACTCCACCCAGAAGCGGCCCTCCAGCAGGTGGGCCGCGATCGCGGCGGGGAGCCAGGGCAGGATGTCGGGGGGCAGGGCCTGCGGCGCGAACCAGCCCAGTTCGGAGGTCGCCTCACCCGGCGCGAGGTCGCCGCGCCAGTCGGAGGTCTCGAAGAAGAAGTTGACCCCCCTGGCGCGGCCTGACGGGTAGGGGAGGTCGAACCGCTGGATCCCGATGTGTCGCAGCGTCGACGGATCGAGCAGCGCCCCCACCTCCTCGGAGGCCTCGCGCGCGGCGGCGGCGGCGGCCGGCTCGCCGTCGCCGACGTGCCCACCGGGCAGGTTCCACAGGCCGTTCCCGCGGTCAGTGCCGTCGCGTCGTGCCAGCAACACCCGCCCCGCGGGGTCGCGCAGTGCGACCCAGGCGATCAGTTCGAAACCCATACGGCCATCTAACCGCCCGGTAGCGTGAGCCGGAAAGAAGGAGGCAGGGTGCGGATCGAGCGCGACTCACTTGGGGAGATGGAGATCCCCGACGACGCCTACTGGGGAATCAACACGGCACGGGCCGTCCACAACTTCCGGATCAGCCGCCGCGAGATCAGCGTCTATCCGGATCTCCTGGTCGCCTACGCGCAGGTGAAGCAGGCAGCCGCCCGCGCCAACCGCGACATCGGGGTCCTCGACGGCAACCTCGCCCAGCTGATCGACCGGGCCGCCCAGGACATCATCGAGGGGCGCCTCCATGACCAGTTCGTCGTGGGTGTCATCCAGGGCGGTGCCGGTACGTCGACGAACATGAACGTCAACGAGGTCATCGCCAACCGGGCTTTGCAGCTCGCCGGCCGGCCCTTCGGCGACTATGCCTTCCTCTCGCCGAACGATCACGTCAACCGCTCGCAGTCGACCAACGACACCTATCCGAGCGCCGTCAAGCTGAGCCTGGTGGTCGCGCTGACCAAGCTGGCCGATGAGTTGCGGCTACTCAGGCACTCGTTCGCGGTCAAGGGCAGGGAGTTTCGCGAAGTGCTGAAGGTGGGCCGCACTCAGTTGCAGGATGCGGTGCCGATGACGCTCGGGCAGGAGTTCCGCGGGTTCTCCACCACTCTCGGCGAGGACATCGACCGGATCGAGGACGTGCGCCCCCTGCTCATGGAGCTCAACCTCGGTGCCACGGCCATCGGCACCGGCATCACCGCCCCTCCGGGCTACGGGGCGGCCGTGATCGGGCACCTCCGCGAGATCACCGGCTTCGAGGACCTCGTGCTGGCCGACGACCTCATCGAGGCCACCAGCGACACCGGCGTCTTCATGTCCACCTCCTCGGTGATGAAGCGCTCGGCGATGAAGCTGTCGAAGATCTGCAACGATCTCCGCCTGTTGAGCTCCGGCCCTCAGGCCGGGTTCGCCGAGATCGTGCTGCCGCCGGTGCAGGCGGGCAGCTCGATCATGCCCGGAAAGGTGAATCCGGTGATCCCGGAGGCCGTGAACCAGGTGGCGTTCGTCATCGCGGGATCCGACGTGACGGTGGCGATGGCCTCCGAGGCCGGCCAGCTTCAGCTCAACGCGTTCGAACCGGTGATGGCGCACGTCCTGCTCCAGAACTCGACGTGGCTGCGGCGTGCGGTCCGGACGCTGCGCACCAACTGTGTCGACGGCATCACCGCCAACGCGGAGCGCACGCGCCTGCAGGTCGACCAGTCGGTGGGGGTGGTCACGGCCCTCATGCCTCTCCTCGGCTACGCGCACGCGTCGCGGCTGGCCAAGGAGGCGCTGAAGGGTGGGCGATCTATCCGCGACCTCGTGCTGGCCGAGGGCCTGCTCAGCGCCGAGTCCCTGGACAACCTGCTGGAGCCGGGCGCGCTGTCGGGCGGGGTCTTCGACACCGGGCCCATCCCGGCGATGACGCCTGAGCTCATCGCCGCACTCGAGCGCCACCTCGACGACGCGGACCGCCACGACGACGCCTGAGGCCGCCTCAGGTGGGGAAGACGTGGTCGAACGCCTCCGGGGCGGGCTGGCTGAACCGCGGCGCACGCTTGGCCAGGAACGCGAGCCCACCCTCCCGGCCGTCGCCGTGGGCCGAGTGTCGCAGCGCGAGCGACTCCGCCAGGTGGGCGTCGACCACGCTCGCTCCTGCCAGGTGCCTGAACACCAGCTGCCGGGTCATCGCGACCGCGTGCGCGGAGCGGCCAAGCGTCATCCGGTCAGCGACGGCGCGGGCCGCTGAGAGGAGTTCACCGGGCTCGTGCACGGCGTCGACCAGCCCGATCTCCAGCGCCCGCCCGGCGGTGATGATGTCACCGCTGTAGAGCAGGTCCAGGGCCCTGGACTGCCCGACGATGCGGGGCAGGAACCAGGTCGAGCAGGCCTCAGGCGTGATGCCCAGCCGGGCGAACACGAACCCCATCCGGGCCTCCGTCGAAGCGAGGCGGGCATCCATCGGCAGCGTCATGGTGGACCCGATGCCCACGCCGGGGCCGTTGATGGCTGCGATCACCGGCTTGCGGCACTCCAGGATGGCCAGCGTGAGCTTTCCTCCCGGCTCGAGGGCGCCGTCGACCACCTCGCGCTCCGTCCAGCGGTCGCGAAGCTCGGCAGGACTGAGATCCATGCGCGGATCGAATCCGAACACGTTGTCGCCCTCGCTCAGCTCCATCCCGGCGCAGAACGCGCGGCCCGAGCCGGTGACGATGATCGCGCGGACGGCGTCGTCGCGGTCCGCATCCCGCAGGGCGTCGACGAATTCGCGGCCCATGTCCAGGGTGAACGCGTTGAGCTTCTCGGGGCGGTTGAGGGTGAGGGTGGCCACGCCGTCGTCGCGGGTCAGCAGCACGGTGCTCATCGATGGTCTCCTTGCAGGCGGGCCAGGGTGCTCCGGTAGTCCGCGTCCAGGCGGTCGACGAGTTCGGCGACGGTGGGCACGTCCGTGATGCCGGCCACGCCGTGTCCGGCGGACCACACGTCTCGCCAGGCCTTGACGTCCTCAGACGCTGCGGGCGGCCCCTCGGGGTCCACGCCGGCGGCGGCCAGGCTGGGGGCGAGGAAGTTGGCGGGAATGCCGCTCACGGCCGGGGTGTACACGACGTCGGCGGCCTCCGCGGACACCACCATCGCCCGGTAGTCGTCCGGCGCGAGGGATTCCCGGGTGGCCAGGAACCGCGTGCCCAGGTAGGCCAGGTCCGCGCCAAGAGCCCGCGCGGCGACGACGTCGGCACCGCTGCTCAGGCTCCCCGCCAGCAGGATCACGCCGTCGAACCAGGGCCGCACAGAGGCGAGGAGCGCGAAGGGATTGAGCGCTCCCGCATGCCCTCCGGCGCCGGCTGCCACCAGCACCAGCCCATCGACGTCCGCAGAAGCGGCCTTGCGCGCGTGCCGCAGCGTGGTCACATCATGGAACACCAGGCCGCCGTACGAGTGCACCGCGTCCACCACCTCGGGTACCGCCCCGAGCGACGTGATCACCACCGGCACCCGGTGCTCGACGACGACAGCCAGGTCCGCGTCGAGGCGCGTGTTGGTGGGGTGCACGATGAGGTTCACGCCGAACGGGGCGTCCGGCGGAGTGAGGGCCCGTTCGATCTCCTCGAGCCAGCCCTCGAAGGCCTCGGTCGAGCGGCGGTTCAGCGCAGGAAAAGTGCCGAGCACCCCGGCTTTGCAGCACGCGACGACGAGCTCCGGCCCGGAGACCAGAAACATCGGAGCCGCCACCACGGGCAGCCTCAGCCGCCCGGCCAGCTGTTCCGGCAATGCCATCGCGCCTCCTCCGTCGCCCGCTGCCGCGGCGGCTCCCGGTCCGGGACGCCCCGCTCGACGGGTCGCGACTCAACCTATCGTCGGTACCGCGCTGTGACCGCTAGTTGAGGACAACGGGCACGTGGGCCCACCCGCCGACCGGGGTCACCTCGCGCTCGGCCGGGGCGCCCGGCGCCCACTCGATCCAGGTGGTGGCCGCCAATGCCTCCTGGACCCCGATCCGCAGCTCCACAGTGGCCAGGGGCCTGCCAGGGCACATGTGCGGGCCGGTGCCGTAGACCAGATTGCGCGGCGCGTTGCCCTCTGGGTTGAAGTGGTCCGGATCACCGAAGACGGCCCGGTCCCGGTTGGCGGAGGTCCAGTGCAGTTTCACGACGGCGCCCGCGGGGATCTCCGCGCCGCCGATGGTGACCGGGCAGGTGGTGCGACGCCGGTTGGAGGTGAACGGGTCGTCGATGCGCAGGATCTCGTCGACGATGGCGTCGATCTCCTCGTCGCTGACGCCCGAGCGCAGACGGTGCTGCAGGTCCGGGTGGTCCGCCAGGAACGCGAAGACCACCCCGACGCACAACGCGATCGAGCCGAGGTCGCCCCCGGTCCAGTTCCGCAGGACGGAGACCAGTTCCTCGTCCGTGAACGGCCGGCCCGCCATCTCGTCGCGCAGGAGGGCGGTGGTGATGTCGTCCGGGGCGTCGTCGCCGAGGCGCCGGCGCGGGGCGAGGACCGAGCCGATGATCGCGTCGAACTCCGCCGCCACCTCCGCGGTCCGGGACCGGTCTCCCGACCGGGTGGCCGCATGGTTGGCCGCCATCCAGTCCAGCAGGTGGTCTTCGAGTGAGGCCGGCCACCCCAGCCATGCGCTCTGTGCGCGGACTGCGAACGGGAAGCCGATGTCGCGCACCGCGTCCACCGTGACCCCGCGGGGGAGTGCGGCGTACAGGCCGCGCGCCACCTCGCGGAACGCCGGCTCGTGTGGTGCCAGGGCGCCGGGCTCGACGTAGCGGTCCAAGGTCTCGCGGGCGGCGCGGTGGGCGTCGCCGTCGAGCCCGTTGGGGACGTGAACATGGGCCGAGACGGCGCTGGAGAACGTCACGGGATCGGTGGCCGCCGCCACCACATCCGCGTGCCGCAGAAGCACCCACTCGCCGCGCACGTTGCGCACGACGGGGTGATCCGGGCGCAGCTGATCGGTGTACTCGCGCAGGTCGCGGCCAGCCGGGTCCACGTCGTCCGGGACATGATCAGTCATCACTGAGCTCCTGTGACTCGCGCTGACGCTCCACCTGGGTCAGGCGTCGAGGTCCTGCTCCACCATGGCGGCGATCCGGTCCACTGCCTCGGCGTTCTCGGACTCCACCGTGACGACGGCGCCCTTCTCGGCGCCCAGCGTCATGATCAGCAGGGAGGAGGCGGCGTCCACCGTGGCGCCGTCGAGGGAAATGGTGATGTCGTCGTCGTATTCGCCGGCAGCGGCGGCGATGAGAGCTGCCGGGCGGGCATGGAGTCCCACCACGGACCCGACGGTCACGGTCTTGCTGGCCATCTGAGGCTCCTTTCGTCACCGCCGCACCGTTGCGGGCGGAACACGGGCAAGCATAGCCAAGGCCGAGGTCCTTCCCAGCCGCGGGTCGCGGTGAGTAGGTTGGGCGGCGACGGGCACTCAGGGGATGGAGCGGCATGGCTGATGTGGTGAGCGGGACGGGTGTGGTGGAAGGCGTCGTCGTGGCGCCCGTGGTGTGGCTCCGGTCGTCGGTCCCGATTCCCGAGGCCGACGGTGCCCTGGACGAGTCCGAGCGACCCGCCGAGGTGGACCGGCTCAAGGCGGCGGTGGAGGCCGTGGCGGCCGGCTACGAGTCCCGCGCCGAGCGCGCCACCGGTGATGTTGCCCAGGTCCTCGTCACGACGGCGGCCCTCGCCCGCGACCGTGGCTGGACGCGCCCGGCCGTCAAGTACGTGGGGGCGGGTCTCGGGGCGCCCCAGGCCGCCGCAAAGGCCCTGGGTGAGTTCGTGGCGGCGCTCACCGCGCTCGGGGGGCTGATGGCCGAGCGCGCCACGGACCTGCGCGACATCCGCGACCGCGTCGCCGCCCACCTCCTCGGTCTCCGGGAGCCGGGCTTACCCCGCCCGGACCGCCCGTCGATCCTCCTGGCCGAGGACCTCGCTCCGGCCGACACCGCAGACCTGGACCCCGAGCGCATCGTCGGCCTGGTCATCCGGCTGGGGGGTCCCACCAGCCATACCGCGATCATCGCCCGCCAGCGTTCCCTGCCGTGCGTGGTGGCGGCCGCGGATCTCGCCAGCATCGCCGACGGCGAGACGGTGCTGCTCGACGGCGCCGCCGGCACCGTGTCTCGGGGCGTGGATCCGGCCGAGGCCATGGCGCGCGTGGCTGCCGACGCCGAGCGCCGCCGCCTCGTCTCCGGCTGGTCCGGCCCCGGCCGGACGGCCGACGGCGTGCCCGTCGAACTGCTCGCCAACGTCGCCGACGGGAACGCGGCGCAGGCCGCGGCCGCAGGTCCCGCCCAGGGCGTCGGCCTCTACCGCACCGAGCTCGGCTTCCTCAGCGCCCAGCACGAGCCCGGCGTCGAGGAGCAGGCGGCCACCTACGCGGCCGTGCTCGACGCCTTCGGCGGGCGCAAGGTGGTGGTGCGCACCCTGGACGCGGGCACCGACAAGCCCGTGCCGTTCGCGACGATGCCCGACGAGCCCAATCCCGCCCTCGGCGTGCGCGGCAACCGGCTCTCCCTGAACCAGCCCGGGCTGGTCTCGCGACAGCTCGACGCCATCGCCCGCGCCGCGCAGGGACGCTCCGTGCCACCGTGGGTGATGGCGCCGATGATCGCCACGGTCGACGAGGCCGCCGAGTTCGCGCGCGCGTGCCGCGAGCGTGGCCTGAAGGCCGGGATCATGGTCGAGGTGCCGGCCGTCGCTCTGCTGGCCGACGCCTTCCTCGCGACGGTGGACTTCGTCTCCATCGGCACCAACGACCTCACGCAGTACGTGATGGCCGCGGACCGGCTCGCGCCGGAGCTCGCGCACCTCACCGACCCCTGGCAGCCGGCCGTGCTGAGGCTGATCCAGCTGACCTGCGACGCGGGACGGCGCGCCCACAAGCCGGTGGGCGTCTGCGGCGAGGCGGCGGCGGACCCGCTGCTCGCCTGCGTCCTGGTGGGTCTGGGTGCCACGTCGCTGTCGATGGCTGCCTCGGCCGTGGCCTCCGTCGGCATCGCGCTGAGTCGCGTCACGGCGGAACAGTGCGCCGCCGCGGGGGCGGCCGCCGTGTCCGCGCACACCGCTGCGGCCGCGAAGTCCGCCGCAGCCGCCGCCCTGGACCTCACACCCGGGTGAGCCACACCGTCGCGTCGGTGGGCAGCACGTGCCCCCGGAGGGGCACGCTCGCCAGCAGCACCTCGAAGCCCTCCGGCAGCGCCACGGGGGCACCCAGCACGTTGGTCATGACACGCACCTCGCCGTTGTCGAACGCGACGAGCGACTCACCGGCGTCGACCCAGGTCAACTCGCCGCGGCCGAGCTGCAGGTCCTTGCGGGCCGCGATCGCCGCGCGGTAGAGGCCCAGCGTGCTCCCGCGGGCGACCACCTGCTGGTCCGCGGCCAGGCTCTGGTACGACTCCGGGTGGGGTAGCCAGCTCCTGCCGGTGGGGGAGAAGCCGAGGCCCTGCTCGGAGGCCACCCACGGCATGGGAATCCGGCACCCGTCGCGGCCGGGCCGGGTGAACTCCGAGCGGAACCAGGTGGGGTCCTGGCGGAGTTCGTCGGGGAGCGTGGTGTGGTCCGGAAGACCGAGTTCCTCGCCCTGGTACAGGTAGGCCGACCCTGGCAGCGCCAGCATCATCAGCGTGGCGGCCCTGGCCCGGCGGAGCCCGACGGTGTTGTCGGGCTGCTCGTCGTCAGCCCCGAGGCCCTCATGGCTGGAGCCCGGTGAGGCCAGGCCGAGGCGGCTGACGTGACGCAGCACGTCGTGGTTGCTCAGCACCCAGGTGGTCGGTGCTCCGACGGCCTCGTCGGCCGCCATGGTGGCGGTGATGACCTGGCGGTAGGACGCGGCGTCCCACGGGCTCTCCAGGAACTGGAAGTTGAACGCGGTGTGCATCTCGTCCGGGCGCAGGTACAGCGCCAGGCGCTGGGGATCGGCCACCCAGGCCTCGGCCACGAGGGAGCGCTCGCCGTCGTAGGCGTCCAGCACCGTGCGCCACCTGCGGTAGACCTCGTGGACCCCGTCCTGGTCCCACATGGGGCCCGCCTGGCCGTCGAGCATGATCTGGTCCTCGTCGAAGTCCGGGAGCCCCTCGGCCTTGACCAGTCCGTGCGCCACGTCCACGCGGAAGCCGTCGACGCCGCGGTCCAGCCAGAAGCGCAGCACGCCGTCGAACGCGGCACGGACCCGTTCCTGGGACCAGTCGAGGTCCGGCTGCTTCACGTCGAAGAGGTGGAGGTACCACTGCTCCGGCGTGCCGTCCGGCGCGGTGAGACGGCTCCAGCCGGCGCCGCCGAAGACGGACTTCCAGTTGTTCGGCGGCAGCTCGCCGCCCTCGCCGCGACCGTCGAGGAAGTGGTACATCTCCCTTTCCGGGGAGCCGGGTCCGGCCGCGACCGCGGCCTGGAACCAGCGGTGTTCGTCGGACGTGTGGTTCGGCACCAGGTCGACGACGACGCGCAGGCCGGCCGCGTGCGCCGCCTCGATGAGCTCGTCCGCGTCCGCGAGAGTGCCGAACATCGGGTCGATCTCCTCGTAGTCGGCCACGTCGTAGCCGGCATCGGCCATGGGTGACCTGTAGAAGGGGGACAGCCAGATGGCGTCAACGCCCAGCCGCGCCAGGTATGGGATCTTGCCGATGACGCCGGGGAGGTCGCCGTAGCCGTCCCCGTCCGAATCGGCGAAGGAGCGCGGGTAGATCTGGTAAATGACGGCGTCGCGCCACCATTCAGCGGTCATGAAGTGGTCCTGTCGACTGGCGGATGATGAGGTCGGGATGGAACAGCATCTCGGTGGGATCGGTCGGGAGCCCCCGGATGGCGGTGAGGAGCGATGCGACGGCGGCCTGGGTCATGGCGGCCACGGGCTGGCGCACGGTGGTGAGGGCGGGGCTGGTGAAGGCCATGAGGGGCGAGTCGTCGTAGCCGACGACGGAGACATCACCGGGCACGTCCAGGCCTCGGGATCGGGCCTCGCGCACGGCCCCGAGCGCCATGACGTCGGACCCGCAGACGATGGCCGTGTGGCCGGAGTCGAAGAGTCGTGACGCGGCCGCCTGCCCGCCCTCGACGGTGAACAGGGTCGACACGGTCGAGGAGGCGGCGAAGCCCAGCCCCAGGAAGGCGGTCATTTTACGGCGGCTGGGGAGGTAGCGCTGCTGACCCACGGCCAGCCCGATCCGCGTGTGGCCGTAGGACCGCAGATGGGCCACCGACATCGCCACTGCTTCGGCGTCGGAGCACGAGAAGAAGGAGGCGTCGACGGTGGGGTTGTAGCCGTTGATGAACACGGCGGGCACGCCGGCGTCGATGAGCCGCTGGTAGTGATCGGACGAGGCCTCGGTGTCCGCAGGGGTGCCGGAGACGGAGATGATCCCGGCGATCTCGACGCCGAGCAGCGCGTCGAGGTACTGGTCCTCGCTGGTGCCACCAGGGCCGGCGGTGCACAGGATCATGTGGCGCCCGGCGGCGGTGAGGATGAGCGCCAACTCGTTGGCGAACGAGGCGAACGATGGGTTGGCCAGCTCCGGCACCATGACGGCGATCAGCCCCTCGCCTGTGCTGGATTCCGGCTCCAAGGGGTAGCCCAGGGACTCGAGGGTGGCCAGCACCGACATCCGTGTGGCCTCCGCCACCCCGGGCTTGCCGTTGAGCACGCGGGAGACGGTGGCGGTGGACACGCCGGCGGCGACGGCCAGATCCGCGAGCTTGGCTCGTGCCGGGATCATCGGCCCTCCTCTCCGTCGAGTTTCCAGTGACGCACGTCGTCGCAGGCTAGTGTGCAAGAAATCGCGCCACTTTGCAACGGGTTTGCAGAATCGTTGCACACTCGCGAGGGCGGCGGGGCAGGCGCCTATACGCGGAGATGGTGGTCCCTGGGCGACCGTCGTCGGCGGATCGGGAATGTTATAGAAGTGTTATTGCAAAGAGTTTGCAAGCTTTGCAGAACAGGTTACGATTCACATCAGATCGGGTCGGCACCGAAGCGGCCCGGGATAACGAAGGAGTTACACACATGCGCAAGAGCCTTCTCGCCGCCGCTGCGGCCGGGCTTTCTCTGACGCTGGTCGCCTGTGGCGGCGGCACGTCGAGCACCACCTCCCCTTCCGCTACGGATGCTGCCTCCAGCGCCGCGAGCAGCGCTCCGGCCGAGAGTTCCGCCCCCGCGGCCGCCGGCACCCTGACCGTCTGGGTCGACGAGACCCGCATCGACGCGTTCAAGTCCCTGGGCGAGTCCTTCCTGGCCGCCTCGGGCGTGACGCTCGACGTGGTCCAGAAGCCCACCGCGGACGTCAAGACCGACTTCATCGCCCAGGCGCCCACGGGTGAGGGCCCCGACCTCATCGTCGGCGCGCACGACTGGACCGGTGACCTCGTCAAGAACGGTGTCGTCGCCCCCGTTGAGCTCGGTGACCAGGTCTCGGGCTTCAACGAGGTGGCCACCCGCGGCTTCACCCTGGAGGGGCAGCTGTACGGCGTCCCCTACGCCATCGAGAACATCGCCCTCGTCCGCAACAACGCCATGGTGCAGGACACCCCGGCCACGTTCGACGAGCTGATCGCCCAGGGCAAGGATGCTGAGGGCGCCGAGTTCCCCATCGTCATCCAGCAGGGGCCCGGCGGCGACGCGTACCACCTCTACCCGCTGCAGACGTCCTTCGGTGCGCCGGTGTTCAAGACAGACGCCAACGGCGACTACACCGCTGAGCTCGGGATGGGCGGGGAAGAGGGCCTGGCGTTCGCCGAGTACCTCAAGAAGCTCGCGGCGGAGAAGGTCGTCTCCTCCTCGCTCGACGGTGAGACCGCCAAGCAGGCCTTCATCGACGGCAAGACCCCCTACATCATCACCGGGCCCTGGTGGACCGGAGACTTCGTGGGCGCGGGCATGGACATCTCCGTGCTGCCCGTCCCGTCGGCCGGCGGCCAGCCCTCCGCGCCGTTCGTCGGCGTGCAGGGCGTGTTCCTGTCGTCGAAGTCCGAGAACACCCTGCTCGCCTCGCAGTTCCTGGACTACATGGCCAGCAAGGAGGCCCAGGACGCCATGTTCGAGCTCGGCGGCCGCATGCCGGCCCTGACGGAGTCGGCTGACGCCGTCGCCGACGAGATCCTGGCTGGCTTCGGTGAGGCAGGCAAGGACGGCCAGCCCATGCCCGCCATCCCCGAGATGGGTGCTGTCTGGGAGTTCTGGGGCGGCGCTGAGGTGAGCATCATCACCGGCAACGCGGAGCCCGCCGCGGCGTGGAACGCCATGGTCGAGAACATCGAAGCCAAGTTCTGATCACCTGACCCGTAGGTCACCATCCTCCGGGGGTCGGGCAGCTGAGGCCGCCCGACCCCCGGTCCATACTCGCAGCGAAGCGAAGGTTGAACTCCCTTGAGCAACTCCACGACACCGCGGTCGCCGAGGCTCTCCCATGCGCGGGACCTCTCGCGCCCGGGCTTCTACGTGAAGCTCGTCCTCATGATGCTGGTCAACGCGTTTGGCCTCTACGGCATCATGGCCAGCTATGGCCAGCAGGAGTGGGGCGTCCTCGTCTTCCTCGTCCTCACTCTCATCGTCGTCGACTACGTGTACTTCTCGAAGCGTGCGATCCCGGCCAAGTACCTCGTGCCGGGCCTGATCTTCCTGATCGTGTTCCAGGTCTACGTCATGGTGAACACGGCCTACGTGGCCTTCACCAACTACGGTGACGGGCACAACGACACCAAGCAGCCCGCCATCACCCAGATCATGAAGACCTCGGACCGTCGGGTCGAGGGCACGCCCACCTATCCGGTCACGGTGTACGACCGTGACGGCCAGATCGGCTTCGCCATCGTCGACGGCGAGCAGGCCAAGGTCGGCGACGCCGAGTCCCCGCTGGCCGACGCCCCGGACGCCGTCGTCGACGGTGGCAGGGTGACGGAGGTCCCAGGCGCGACGGTCCTCCCGCTCGCCGAGATCCAGCTGCGCCAGGACGAGGTCCTCGGCCTGAGGGTCAGCGTCTCCGACAACCCCGACGACGGGTGGCTCCGCACTGACAACGCGGCCATGGCCTACGTCGCCAAGTCGCTCCTCGCCTACGACGAAGCCGCCGACACGTTCACCGACGCTGAGGGGAAGGTGTACACGGCCGACGACAGTGTGGGTCAGTTCGTGGCCGACGACGGCCGCACCCTGACCCCCGGATGGCGGGTGGTCGTGGGGTTCGAGAACTTCTCGCGCATGTTCACCGATTCCCGGCTGGCCGGCCCGTTCCTGTCCTCCATGGCGTGGACGTTCGCCTTCGCCATCCTGTCGGTCCTCACCACGTTCGCGTTCGGACTGCTCCTCGCGGTGGTGTTCAACGACCCGCGCGTCAAGGGCCGCACGCTCTATCGAGCCCTGTTCATCCTCCCGTACGCCTTCCCCGGGTTCCTCGCGGCTCTGGTGTGGCGCGGTCTCCTCAACCAGGAGTTCGGGTTCATCAATCAGGTCCTCCTGGGCGGGGCCAGCATCCCGTGGTTCACGGACGGCAACCTCGCCAAACTGGCCATCCTGGGCGTCAACCTGTGGCTCGGATTCCCGTACATGTTCCTGGTCACCACCGGGGCGCTGCAGTCCATTCCCCAGGAACTCACCGAGGCCGGGATCATGGACGGCGCGGGACCGTTGCGCCGGTTCTGGGGCATCACGCTGCCCCTGCTGCTGGTCTCGGTGGCGCCGCTGCTCATCGCGAGCTTCGCGTTCAACTTCAACAACTTCTCGCTGATCTACATGCTCACGGGCGGCGGACCCAACTACTCCGGGGCTCCGGTGCCCGTCGGCGAGACCGACATTCTCATCTCGATGGTCTACGCCATCGCGTTCGAGGGCGGCAACCGGCAGTACGGCCTGGCCAGCGCCATGTCGATCGTCATCTTCCTGGTGGTCGGCTTCATCTCCTGGCTGGGATTCAGGCAGACCCGCAAGCTTGAGGAGATCATGTGATGGCCAGGAAACTCGCCAACGGCGACAACGATGTGCGTCTCCATGGGGGCAGGTGGTGGGCCCAGGTGGGGTGGAAGCATGTCTTCGGGATCCTCGTGATCGCCTACTGCACCTTCCCGCTGCTGTACGTGTTGTCGGCCTCGCTCAACACCAACGGCACGCTCACCGGCTCGCTGCGGCTGTTCACCAGCATCACCGGCGAGCACTACGCCGAGCTGATGACCACGGACTACCCGCGATGGGCGCTCCAGTCGTTCTACGTCAGCAGCGTCACCGCGGTCGGCACCGTCCTGATGGGGGCCGCCGCTGCCTACGCCTTCAGCCGGTTCAGGTTCAAGGGACGGCGCGGTGGGCTCACCGCGCTGCTCATCATCCAGATGTTCCCGCAGATGCTGGCGTTCGTCGCCATCTTCCTGCTGGCGCTCACCCTGGGTGAGATCTTCCCGTTCCTCGGCGTCGGGTCCCACCTCCAACTGATCGCCATCTACCTCGGTGGCGCGTTGGGGGCCAACACGTTCCTCATGTACGGATTCTTCAACACCATCCCCATGGAACTCGACGAGGCCGCCAAGATCGACGGCGCCACGCACGCCCAGATTTTCTGGGGAATCATCATGCGGCTCGTCACACCCATCCTCGCGGTGGTGGGGCTGCTGAGCTTCGTCGGGTCCTACGGCGAATTCATCTTGGCAAAGATCGTGTTGGCCAGGCCCGAGAACTACACCCTGGCCGTCGGTCTGTACGTGTGGGGCTCGGACGAGCGCAACGCGCCCTGGTCGCTGTTCGCGGCGGGCGCGGTGCTGGCGGCCATCCCGATCATCGTGCTGTTCATGTACCTGCAGCGCTACATCGTGGCCGGCCTCACCGCCGGCGGCGTCAAGGGCTGACGAGACCCCAGACCGATCCACGCCGGTCGGCGGGCTCCGAGAGGGGCTCAGCCCTCCGGCGTGGTCCCGTGTGCGGGGGGTCCGTGCAGCGCGAGGTGACACACGCGGGGGCCCACCTCGATCCGATCCGCCACCAGGTCGCTCCCGGTGGCGCCGAGGTAGCCGTCGACGAAGCCCTGATGGATGGCGCAGACGACGGGCAGCTCGCGCAGGCCCACCTCCGCGCGGAACGGGCACCGGGTGAAGGTGAGGTGGCCCCCCGTCGCGGAGGTGCTGAAGCCGCGCTCGGCCAGGTGCAGGACGAGTCCGGCGATGGGATCCTGCGGGACTCCCTCCGGCCCGGTCATCGACCGTCCCCAGCCCCGTCCGGCCTCCTCCGCCAACCGGGAACCGTCCGGCAGCGTGGTGACGAAGTTCTGGATGAGGACCTCCGCCAGCTCCATCAGGTGGGAGTTGGTCACGTTGGGGGAATCGCTGGTGGCGGCGAACAGCAGCGGCGGGCGCCCGGTGTGGCCGAGTGGGGCCGCGGCGCTGACGGCGTAGCCGGCGTCCCGGAGCCCCTCAAGATGGAAGCGCGCCGAGTTGCGGTGCAGCCCGAGCTCGTCGGCCACCTCCGCCACCGCCATGGGGCCCGGCGCGGACTGCAGCAGGGCGAGGACCCGGGTCCGGGTCGGCCCAAGTCCGTGCGGGTCTCTGCTCATCGATCCAGTTTCGCATGCGCGCCGAGGGCTAGCCCTCTCGGGGTAGCATGCGCCCATGCAGGAGGCACGGTTGTCGGACAGCCACGGGAGGATCGCGCGCGATCTGCGCGTGTCCCTCACCGACCGCTGCAACCTGCGCTGCACCTACTGCATGCCGGCCGAGGGGCTTGCGTGGCTGCCGGCCGAGGAGACCCTGACAGACGACGAGGTGATCCGCGTGCTCCGGGTCGCGGTGGAACGGTTGGGCGTGGCTCGCCTCCGATTCACCGGCGGTGAGCCCCTGCTGCGCCCGGGGCTCGAGCGGATCGTCGCCGGCGCCGCGGACCTGCGGGGTCCCAATGGTCGCCCCGAGCTGGCGCTCACGACCAACGGGCTGGGCCTGGACAAGCGGATCGGCGGGTTGGTCGCGGCGGGACTGGACCGGGTCAACATCTCCCTGGACTCCCTCGACGCCGCCCGGTACGCGCGGCTCGCCCGGCGTGACCGTCTGGATGACGTGCTGGCCAGCATCGCTGCCGTCGACGCCGCCGGACTGCGCCCGGTGAAGGTGAACTCGGTCATCATGCGCGGCGAGAACGAGGCAGACATCGTGCCCCTGGCCGAGTTCTGCCTGGCCCGCGGCTATCAGTTGCGCTTCATCGAGCAGATGCCGCTGGGTCCGCAGCACGAGTGGGACCGGTCCCGCATGGTCACCTCGGACGAGATCCTGGCGCAGCTGAGGACCCGCTTCGGGCTGACCCCGCTCGATGAGCCGCGCGGCGCGGCGCCCGCCGAGTTGTGGCGCGTCGCACCCGACGACCGACAGCCGGGCGGGACGATCGGCGTGATCGCCTCGGTCACCAACCCCTTCTGCGGGGCCTGTGACCGGACGCGCCTCACCTCTGACGGGCAGGTGCGCACCTGCCTGTTCTCCCGCACCGAGACCGATCTGCGCGCCATCGTCCGCGGAGGCGGCTCAGATGAGGACCTCGTGGCAGCCTGGACCGGCGCGCACGCCGCCAAGCCCAGGGCGCACGGCATCGACGACGCCGGATTCGTTCAACCCGCCCGCACGATGAGCGCCATCGGCGGATGACGAGAGGAACCTCATGGAGATCCGCTTCTTCGCCGGAGCCGCCGAGGCGGCCGGCGTGGACTCGCGCTTCGCCGGCCACTAGGCCGATGCGCCTCGCCGTGGTCCTCGGCGGCGGCCGGTCCTCGCGCATGGGTACGGACAAGCTCGAGCTCACCGTCGGGGACCGTTCCCTGCTCCAGCGCACCTGCGACGCGGCCCTCGGCTGGGCCGATCGCGTGGTCGTCGCCTCCCCCCGGCGCGCCGGGTTCGGGGACCCGCGGGTGTCGTTCGTGCTGGAGGAACCGCCGTTCGGGGGACCGGTGGCGGGGATCGCGGCGGCCGTGGACGCGTTGCCTGGGGAGGCGGAGGAGGTGATGCTCCTCGCTGGGGACCTGGCGAACCCGGACGCGGTCGTCGCCGCCCTCGCGGCGGCCGTGATGGCTCCCGACGGCGTGGTGCTGGAGGACGCCGAGTCCTGGCCGCAGTACCTCGCCGGCCGGTACCCGGCAGCCGCGCTGCGGCGGGCCGTGGGGGAGGTACCGGCGCTGCGCGACGTGTCTGTCCGGCGGCTCTTGGGAGGGCTGCAGGTGGCGCGGGTGCGGGCGCCCGCCGACGTCACGCGGGATGTCGACACGCCTAGTCAGGCCGTCGTCGCGGGAGTCGATGCGGTGATCTACGACGACACGTCATAGTTTTTTCCCAGAAGTTTGGACGTTTGTCCCCATGGCATGGAAAGCTGACGCCCATGAGCACCGATTCCGCGCGCATTGACGGCCCCGCCTCTGATGCCCTGCTGAAGCTTGGCCGGTTCTTCACCCGCTGGGACGGCACCGACGACGGCCGCGCCGTTTTCCGGCAGGGGGGCCGCGCGGGCGATGTCTTCTACCGCGACCGCTGGAGCCACGACAAGGTGGTCCGCTCAACCCACGGCGTCAACTGCACCGGCTCCTGCTCGTGGAAGGTCTACGTCAAGGACGGGATCATCACGTGGGAGGCGCAGCAGACGGACTACCCCACCACCGGCCCGGACCGGCCGGAGTACGAGCCCCGCGGATGCCCCCGTGGGGCCGCGTTTTCGTGGTACACCTACTCGCCCACCAGGGTGCGCTACCCCTACGGTCGCGGCGTCCTCATCGAGATGTACCGCGAGGCGAAGAAGCGCCTGGGTGACCCGGTGGCCGCGTTCCGCGAGATCTCGACGGACCCGGTCAAGCGTCGCAGGTACCAGCAGGCACGCGGCAAGGGCGGCCTGGTGCGCATCTCGTGGGAGGAGGCCCTCGAGATCTCGGCCGCCAGCTACGTCAACACCATCAAGTTCTACGGCCCGGACCGCTGCGTCTCGTTCTCGCCGATCCCGGCGATGAGCATGGTCTCGCACGCCATCGGCACCCGATTCACGCACCTCATCGGCGGCGCGATGACCAGCTTCTACGACTGGTACGCGGACCTCCCCGTCGCCTCACCGCAGGTGTTCGGCGACCAGACGGATGTGCCGGAGTCCGGCGACTGGTGGGACTCCACGTACCTCATGATGTGGGGCTCCAACGTGCCGGTCACGCGCACGCCCGACGCGCACTGGATGGCGGAGGTGCGCTACCGCGGCACCAAGGTGGTCACCGTCAGCCCGGACTACGCGGACAACGTGAAGTTCGCCGACGAGTGGCTGCCCGCGCAGGCCGGCACGGACGCCGCGCTGGCCATGGCCATGGGCCACGTCATCCTCAAGGAGAACTTCGTCGACAAGAAGGTGGAGTACTTCGACGGTTACGTCAAGCAGTACACCGATCTCGGCATGCTGATCACGCTGGTGGACCACCCGGACGGCCACGGCCTGGTGCCGGGCAAGTTCCTCACCGCCGCGGACCTCCCCCTCCACTCGTCGGTCTCCGATGCCGCCTTCAAGACGGTGGTGTGGGACGACGCCACCTCCGGCCCCGCCGTGCCCAACGGCTCCATGGGCTACCGCTACTCGGAGGACGGTGCCGGCCTCTGGAACCTGGACCTCGGCGACATCCGTCCCGCGCTCACCCTGCTTGAGCAGGCGGAGGCGGACAAGGTCGAGATCTCCCTGCCCTGCTTCGAGGACCCGAAGGGGGAGGGCAGCATCATCCACCGGGGCGTCCCCGCCCGGATGGTGGAGGGCAAGCTCGTCACCACCGTCTTCGACCTCATGCTCGCCCAGTACGGCGTGGCCCGCGACGGGCTGCCGGGCGTGTGGCCCACGGGGTACGACGACGCCACCGTTCCCTACACCCCGGCCTGGCAGGCGGAGATCACGTCCGTGCCGGCAGAGGCGTGCCTGCGCATCGCCCGCGAGTTTGCGGCGAACTCGGAGGAGTCGAAGGGCCGCACGATGATCATCATCGGCGCGGGCATCTGCCACTGGTTCCACGCGGACGTCACGTACCGCGCCATCATCGCCCTGCTCATGATGACCGGCTGCATCGGCAAGAACGGCGGCGGCTGGGCCCACTACGTGGGCCAGGAGAAGTGCCGCCCCATGACGGGCTGGTTCAACATGGCCAACGCCACGGACTGGTCGCGGCCACCGCGCACCATGATCGGCACGGCCTATTGGTACATGCACACGGACCAGTGGCGCACCGACGGCTTCTCCGCGGACCGGATCAAGTCTCCGCTGTCCACGGGCAGCCTCGACGGGACCCACTCGGCCGACGCGATCGCGCTGTCGCACCGCCTCGGCTGGATGCCCTTCTACCCGCAGTTCGACGCGAACCCGCTGGACCTGGCCGACGAGGCCATCGCCGCCGTGGGCCGCGGGGAGTACGAGACGCCGCAGGCCTACGTGGCCGCCAAGCTCAACTCGGGCGAGCTGAAGAGCTCCGTCGAGGACATCGACGCGCCGCAGAACTGGCCGCGCACCATGATCCTGTGGCGCTCCAACCTGTTCGGCTCCTCCGCCAAGGGCAACGAGTACTTCCTCAAGCACCTACTGGGCACCCACAACAACGTGATGGCCAACGGTCACGGCGCTGAGCTGCGCCCGGACGTGGTGACCTGGCACGACGAGGCGCCCGAGGGGAAGCTGGACCTGCTGATCACCGCGGACTTCCGCATGACCAGTTCGACGCTGCTCAGCGACATCGTGCTGCCGGCCGCCACCTGGTACGAGAAGTACGACCTCAGCTCCACCGACATGCACCCCTTCGTGCACGCCTTCACCCCCGCCATCGACCCGCCATGGGAGACGAAGAGCGACTTCGACGTCTTCGCCGAACTCGCGATCAAGCTCTCCGAACTGGCGAAGGGTCGCCTGGACACCCGCAAGGATCTGGTGGCCGTCGCGCTGCAGCACGACACTCCGGGGCAGATCGCCCAGCCGGGCGGCCACGTGCCGGACTGGCGGGGGACGGACCTGGAGGGGGTGCCCGGGAAGAACATGCCGGTGCTGGCCGTCGTGGAACGCGACTACACGGCCATCGCGGACAAGTTGCTCACCGTCGGCCCGCTGGCGGAGAAACTGGGCTTCACGGTGAAGAACATCACCTACGACGTGGGCCACCAGGTGACCAAGCTCGGCAAGCTGCACGGCGTGTACCCGTCCGGCCCGGCCGAGGGCCGTCCGGCGATCAACACGGACCAGCGGATGGCCGAGGCCATCCTGATGTTCTCCGGCACCACCAACGGCGAGCTCGCGACGCAGGGTTTCCGGGACCTGGAGCGCAAGACCGGCCGCAAGCTCGCCGACCTGTCGGAGGGGTCGGAGGAGAAGCAGATCACCTTCATCCAGACCCAGCAGTCGCCGCAGCCCGTGATCACCTCACCGGAGTGGTCGGGCTCGGAGACCGGCGGGCGCCGCTACGCCGCGTTCACCATCAACACCGAGCGGCTCAAGCCGTGGCACACGCTTTCGGGCCGCATGCACTTCTTCCTCGACCACGACTGGATGGCGGATGCGGGGGAGCAGCTGCCGATCTTCCGGCCGCCCCTGGACATGGGGCGGGACTACGGCGAGCCGGAGCTCGGGCCCAACGGCGAGAAGGCCATCACGCTGCGCTACCTCACGGTGCACAACAAGTGGTCCATCCACTCGGAGTACCAGGACAACCTGTTCATGCTCAGCCTCGGCAGGGGCGGGCCCCAGGCGTGGCTCAGTGTGGCGGACGCCACCAGCATCGGGGTGAGGGACAACGACTGGATCGAGCTCACCAACGCCAACGGAGTGTTCGTGGCCCGCGCCGTCGTCACCCCGAAGCTGCCGGACGGCATCTGCTACGTCCAGCACGCGCAGGAGCGCACCATCGACGTGCCGAAGTCCGAGGCCACCGGCCGACGGGGCGGCATCCACAACTCGGTGACCCGGATCCTGCTGAAACCCACCCACCTCATCGGCGGCTACGCGCACCAGGCGTACGCCTTCAACTACATCGGCCCCACCGGCGTTCAACGCGACATTGTGTCGACGGTGCGCCGCCGTTCCCAGGAGGTCCAGTACTGATGGCCAAGCAGCGTCGCGTGATGGCCCAGGTGGCCATGGTGATGAACCTCGACAAGTGCATCGGCTGCCACACCTGCTCGGTCACCTGCAAGCAGGCGTGGACCAACCGAGCCGGCACCGAATACGTGTGGTTCAACAACGTCGAGACCCGCCCGGGTCAGGGCTATCCCCGCACGTACGAGGACCAGGAGAAGTGGCAGGGCGGCTGGGTCCGCACCAAGTCGGGGCGGCTGAAGCTGCGCTCCGGCGGCCGGTTCAAGAAGCTGCTCAGCATCTTCGCCTCCCCGGTGCAGCCGGAGATGAGCGACTACTACGAGCCCTGGACCTACGACTACGAGAACCTGGTCCAGGCCCCACTCGGGGACGACTTCCCGGTCGCCCGGCCGAAATCGCTCATCACGGGCGAGAACATGGCGATCAAGGCCTCAGCCAACTGGGACGACGCGCTGGGGGGCATCCACGAGTCCGGCCACGATGACCCGATCGTCAAGAAGCTCCTCGAGGACGCCAACCTGCAGATCAAGTTCGAGTACGAGAAGACGTTCATGTTCTTCGTGCCCCGGATCTGCGAGCACTGCCTCAACCCCTCGTGCATGGCCGCCTGCCCCTCCGGCGCCATCTACAAGCGTTCCGAGGATGGCATCGTCCTAGTGGACCAGGACAAGTGCCGTGGTTGGCGGCAGTGCATCACCGGCTGTCCCTACAAGAAGATCTACTTCAACCACCGCTCCGGCAAGGCCGAGAAGTGCACCATGTGCTACCCGCGCCTTGAGGTGGGGCTGCCGACGGTGTGCTCCGAAACCTGCGTGGGGCGGCTGCGCTACATCGGCATCATCCTCTACGACGCGGACCAGGTCACGAAGGCCGCGCTCGCCGATGAGAAGGACCTCTACCAGGCCCAGCTGGACCTGATGCTGGACCCGCACGACCCTCAGGTGATCGCCGACGCCAGGGCCAACGGCATTCCGTCGGACTGGCTGACCGCCGCGCAGAAGTCGCCGGTGTATGCGCTGATCAAGCACTTCAAGGTGGCGCTGCCGCTGCATCCTGAGTACCGCACCATGCCCATGGTCTGGTACGTGCCCCCGCTCTCCCCGGTGGTGGACCTCCTCAAGGAGCAGGGTCATGACTCGGAGGCCGGCGGCAACCTGTTCGGCGCCATCGACGCGCTCCGCATCCCGGTCGAGTACCTGGCGGAGCTGTTCACCGCCGGGGACGCCGACGTGGTGACCCGCGTCCTGCAGAAGCTCGCCGCCATGCGCTCCTACATGCGCGACGTGACGCTCGGCCGCGAGCGGCAGCCGGAATTGGCGCACGCCGTCGGGATGGAGCCCTCGGCCATGGAGCAGATGTACCGGCTGTTGGCCATCGCGAAGTACGACGAGCGCTACGTCATCCCGAAGGCGCACGCCGAGCAGGCGCACAACCTTGAGGAGATGGGCTGCTCCCTGGACTTCGAGGGTGGGCCGGGGGCCGGGGGCGAAGGGGTGTTCGGCACGTCATCGGGCCGCGTCGTGCCGGTGGCGATCGAGAGCTTCGCCGACGCCAAGGCGCGCCAGCGCGACGCGAGCGGGGCATGATGTCGGCGGTGGTGTTCCAGGCCGCCGGGCTGCTGCTCAGCTACCCGGACGAGGCGCTGCTGGCCCGGCTGCCGATGATCGAGGACGCGGTGGCCGAGACCGGTGCCGGTGCGCTGTTCGCGCCCACCGTCGCGCACCTGCGCAGCATGCCGATCATGGAGCTGCAGTCGTGGTACGTGCAGGAGTTCGACCTGTCCCGCCGCCACGCGCTGCACCTCACGTACTGGACCGACGGCGACACCCGTCGCCGCGGCGAGGTGCTGGCCGCCATCAAGCAGACCTACCGCGATTCCGGCCTCGTCGTCGACCTCGCGGGCGAACTACCGGACTACCTGCCGATGGTGCTGGAGTTCGCCGCCGTCGGGCATCCCGAACTCGGGCTCAGCCTGCTCAACACCTACCGCGCCAGCCTGGAATTGCTGCGCATCGGTTTGCAGGAGGACAAGCTGCCGCAGGCCGGCGTCGTCGCGGCCGTCTGCGACGCCCTCGGCGGCCCGTCCCCCAAGACCCGTTCCGAGGTGCGTGACCTGTTGGGCGGCCCGCCCAGCGAGACCGTCGGCCTGGAGCCCACGTTCCTGCCCTATCCGCAACTGCAAGGGAGCATGCGATGACCACTCTGCTCTGGGGCGTCCTGCCCTACGTCGTGCTGCTGGTGCTCGTCGGCGGGCTGATCTGGCGCTACCGGTTCGACCAGTTCGGCTGGACCACCCGGTCCTCCCAGCTCTACGAGTCGAGGCTGCTGAAGATCGGCTCCCCGATCTTCCACTTCGCGCTGATCGCGGTGCTCATGGGGCACCTCGTCGGGCTCCTCATCCCCAAGGCGTTCACGGACTGGATCGGCATCGACCAGCACACCTACCATGCCGGGGCGCTGTACGGCGGCGGCCTCGCGGGGCTTGCGCTGGTCGTCGGCCTGGTGTTGCTGATCTGGCGCCGGCGCTCCACGACGGCGGTGTTCAAGGCCACCACGTGGAACGACAAGATCATGTATCTCGTGCTGGCCACCGTCATCGGCCTGGGCTTGGTGGCCACGCTGACAGGGGACACCACGCCCACGGGTGAGGAGCACAACTACCGTGAGACCGTCTCGGTGTGGTTCCGCTCGCTCTTCGTGCTTCAGCCCGACGTCGAGGCCATGGGCAACGCCACCTGGCAGTTCCAGACGCACGTCGTCATCGGCATGCTCCTGTTCGCCATCATTCCGTTCACGCGGCTGGTGCACGCCTTCTCGGCGCCGTTCCACTACCTCTTCAGGCCCTACATCGTCTACCGCTCCCGCGACGACTCGGCGCGTCGATCCGCGACCGTGAAGGGCCGCGGCTGGGACCCCGTCGGTACCCAGGACAACAAGCGCGCGCGGCGCTGAGCACCTCCCTCCAGACCCTTCCCCCAGAGAGACCAACGAAGTGAGCAAACACCTCATCGAGGTGGCGCCCGTCCACGACACGGGCCAGGGCGCCGGCCGGGTCATGGTCATGTCCACCCTCGCGTTCACGCTGATGTTCGCGGTGTGGCTGATGTTCGGCATCCTCGGCGTCCCCATCCAGAAGGAACTCGGCCTCACCGACGTCGAGTTGTCCTGGATCTCGGCGCTCGCCGTCCTCAACGGTTCGATGTGGCGCCTTCCGGCCGGGATCCTGGCGGACCGCATCGGTGGCCGGAAGGTCACCCTGTTCCTGCTGTTCGCCACCGCGCTTCCGGCCTTCCTGGTGTCCAAGGCGGACAGCTACGGGTTGCTGCTGGTTCTCGCCTTCCTCGTCGGCTTCGCCGGCAACCTGTTCTCCGTGGGCACCACCTGGAACGCCAGCTGGTACTCGCGCAAGCGGCAGGGCCTCGCGCTCGGCGTGTTCGGCGCCGGCAACGTGGGCGCCTCCGTCACCAAGTTCATCGGGCCGCCCCTCATCGCGGGGACGGCCGGGGCCACCTTCGCGTTCGGTATCGAGGGCGGCTGGCGGCTGGTGCCCGTGATCTACGCGGTGCTGCTGGTCATCGTCGGTGTGGCGGTGTGGATCGTCGTGCCGCACGTGGACCGGGCGCCGGGAACCAGCAGGAGCGTCCGGGAGATGCTGCTCCCGCTCCGGCACATGCGCGTGTGGCGGTTCAGCCTCTACTACGTGGCTGTCTTCGGGGCCTATGTCGCGCTGTCGGCGTGGCTGCCCAAGTACTACGTCGACAACTTCGACGTGAGCCTCACCACGGCAGGCCTGCTCACCGCGACCTTCATCTTCCCCGCCTCCCTGCTGCGCCCCGTCGGCGGGTGGCTCAGCGACCACATGGGCGCGCGCCGGGTCATGTACTGGACCTTCGCCCTGATGCTGGTCACCACGGGCATCCTGATGATGCCCAACGGCCACATCGTCATCGACCACGCCGACGGCACCCAGACCCAGCACCTCGCGTACTCGCTCAACCTGTGGATGTTCGCGGTGCTGGTGTTCCTCCTGGGCTGCGCGATGGGCCTGGGGAAGGCGGCCGTGTTCAAGCACATCCCCGAGTACTTCCCGGAGAACGTCGGCTCCGTCGGCGGCCTCGTCGGCACCCTGGGTGGCCTCGGCGGGTTCGTCCTCCCACCCTTGTTCGCCTACACGAAGGTGTGGTCGGGGTTCCCGACCTCCACCTTCTTCGTCCTGTTCATCCTCACCGTCATCTGCGCGGCCTGGATGCATCTCACCATCGTCAAGATGCTGCACGACAAGTCCCCTGAGCTCGCCGGCACCATCGAACTTCCTCTGGAGGAGGCCACAGTATGAGCACCAAGTTCGAGACCAAGGGTGACTGGCTGCAAGCATGGGATCCGGAGGATCCCGAGAAGTGGGACAGCAGGCTCGCCTGGAACACGCTGACCATCACGACGTTCACGCTGACGTTGGCCTTCGTCGCCTGGTTCCTGCCGAGCGCCATCGTGCCCAAGCTCAACGCGCTCGGGTTCACCTTCACGAAGGAGCAGCTTTACTGGATGGCCGCCATGCCCGGCCTGTCCGGCGGCCTGCTGAGGCTGGTGTGGATGGTGCTCCCACCCAAGATCGGCACCCGCAAGATGGTCACGTTGACCACCCTGCTGCTCATCCTGCCGGTCCTCGGATGGGGCTTCGAGGTCACCAACCCCGACGTGCCGTACTGGCGCCTCATGGGCCTGGCGTTCCTCTCCGGCATCGGTGGCGGCGCCTTCTCCGGCTTCATGCCGTCGACGTCCTACTTCTTCCCCAGGCGCATGCAGGGCACGGCGCTCGGCCTCCAGGCCGGCATCGGGAACTTCGGCGTGTCACTTGTCCAGCTCATGACGCCCTGGCTGATCACCTTCGGCATGTTCGGGTTCCTCGGCTCGCAGCAGATGGCGTTCGCGGGCAAGGACCCCGTCACCGTCTGGTACCAGAACTCGGCGTTGGTCTACATCCCGTTCATCATCGTCGGCGCCATCTGGGCCTACATCGCGCTGCGGTCCGTGCCGATCAAGGCCAACATCAAGCAGCAGTTCGACATCTTCTCCAACCAGGACACCTGGTGGATGACGGTCCTCTACATCATGACCTTCGGCACGTTCTCCGGCCTGGCGGCCCAGTTCGGCCTCCTGATGCTCAACCTGTACGGGGCGGGCAACACCGCCATCGTTGAGGGCGCGGGGGCCACCGCCACCATGCTCGTCGACGGCTACACCCTGCCGGACCCGGTGAAGTTCGTGTTCCTCGGCCCGCTCGTCGGTGCCGGGGCCCGCATCGTGTTCTCGCCGTTGACGGACCGGATGGGCGGCGCCATCTGGACGCTCATCTCCGGCATCGGCATCCTGGGCTCGATCCTCTTCACGATTCCGGCGCTCACCCCGGACACCTCCAGCGCCGCCGCGCTGCAGGGCGGTTTCAACCAGTTCCTGTGGGGCATGCTGCTGATCTTCCTGTTCTCCGGGAACGGCAACGCGTCGACGTTCAAGCAGATGCCGATGATCTTCGAGAAGCGGCAGGCTGGCGGCGTGATCGGCTGGACCGCGGCCATCGCGGCCTTCGGACCGTTCCTGTTCGGCGTCGGACTCACCATCATGAGCCCGACGATGTTCTACGCGATCGGCGCTGTCTGGGCCGTGATGTGCATCGCGATCACCTGGTTCCGCTACGCCCGCCCAGGCGCGCCGAAGCCCAGCTGACCCCTCGGGCTAGGGTGTGTGTGTGAAGCAACTCGCAGGGGTGACGGCCGACGACGTCGACGTCGACGCGCTGACGGGGTTCGTCACCGATGACCGCGCGGGCGCCGTCGTCACGTTCGGCGGCATCGTGCGCAACCACGACCACGGGGTGGCGGTCACGGGCATCGAGTACGTCGGGCATCCGACGGCGCAGGCCGTGATGCGGGAGATCGTGGCCGAGTTCGAGGGGCGCGACGGCGTCCACGCGATCGCCGCGCAGCACCGCGTCGGCACGCTGGGCATCGGGGGAGTTGCCCTGTTCGTGGCGGTCGCGGCCTCGCACCGGGCGCAGGCGTTCGGCTGCGCGTCTGACCTGGTGGAGCGGGTCAAGGAGAGGTTGCCGATCTGGAAGAAGCAATTCCTCGCCGATGGCACCCACGAGTGGTCGCAGTGCCCGTGAGCCGTGGCTGCGAATGCTGAGCGTCGAGGGGTACCTGGAGCGGGTGCTGGCGATGGCCGCGCTCTTGCCATCCGAGGTGACGCCCGTGGGTGAGGGTCGCGGACGGGTCCTGACTGAGGACCTGGTGGCGCGGCTGGCGGTCCCCCCCTTCGACAACTCGGCCATGGACGGGTTCGCGGTGCGCGCCGCCGACGCGACGCCCGGCGCCGCGCTGCGCGTGGTCGGCGACGTCCCTGCCGGCGTCACATCCACCCCGACGGTGGGGCCCGGGGAGGCGGCCCGGATCATGACTGGCGCACCGATGCCGCCGGGGGCCGACGCCGTCGTCCCGGTGGAGGCGACCGACCAGCCGATGGGCGCCGCGCCGCTGCCCGATCGTGTCGTCGTCCACGAGGTGGCGGTGCCGGGCAGGCACGTGCGACGGGTCGGTGAGGACGTGCGCGCGGGTGACGTCGTCCTGCCCTCCGGCGCCATCTGGGGGCCGGAGGCCGCGTCCGCGGCGGCGTCGATCGGCTTCGGGACCGTGCCGCTGCGGCGGAGGCCGCGGGTCGCGGTGCTGTCGACAGGCTCCGAGCTGGCGCCCGCCGGTGAACCGCTCGGCTTCGGCCAGATCCCGGACTCCAACTCGATCCTGCTCGCCGGCCTCGTGGAGAGGTTCGGCGGCCAGGTGGTGCTGCGGCGATCGGTGCCCGACGACGGAGCCCAATTCGCGCGGGTGCTCGACGAGGCCTCCGGCGCAGCAGACGTGGTGGTCACCTCCGGCGGGGTGTCGGTGGGGGCGTTCGAGGTGGTTCGTCAGGTGGTCGAGGGCGAGATCGAGTTCGTCACGGTGGCGATGCAGCCGGGCAAGCCGCAGGCCTGCGGCGCACTGCGCGCCCGGGACGGGCGGGCCGTGGCGTTCCTGGGTCTGCCCGGCAACCCGGTCAGCGTGTTCGTCTCAGCGTGGGCGTACCTGCGCCCGCTGCTGGCCGCTTTCCAGGGCCTGCCCACCCGGTGGCCGTCCGTCGAGCTTCCCGTCGCCGAGGGGTGGCGCAGCCCGCCGGGCCGTCGGCAGTACACGCCGGTGCGCATCGTCGACGGCGCGGTGCTGCCCTCGCACCGGCTCGGCTCAGGCTCCCACCTGGTGGCCTCGCTCCACCTGGCCGACGGCCTCGCCGTCGTTCCAGAGGTGGAGGAAGCCGTCAGTCCGGGCGACGTCGTGGCGGTCCACGTCACCAAATGACCTGAGGAGTGACGTCGGGTGCCGGGTGCGACACCCGACGTCACTGCCTGCGGCGCTCGACAATCAGGCGGCGGGTTCGTCCATGGATCGGCCGGTCTCCAGCAGGGTCTTGAGCCCCGACAGTGCCCACGGCCATCCACCGCCACCGGAGCTCGGATCCGCGCCGCCGGTCACCTCGGCGAGGAGCTGCGGGTTCTTCGTCACGTCGTGGGTGAGGACGAGCTGTGTCAGGCCGCTCGGATACTCGGTGAGCTCCCATGTGACGCGGGTTGCCTCTGCGCCGGGGTACCAGGCCGGCGCCCAGTCAAGGACCAGGCGTCGCGGCTCCTCGATCTCGACCACCGTGCCGCTCACGGCGACGTCTCCCATGCCCATCTGCTTCATCTCGTCGGTGGCCAGATTGCGGTAGTTGCCGCCGGGGCGGGGGTCGATCTCGACGTCGCCGCCGTAGCCCCACCGCGTGGTGTATTCGGATGTGGTGATGGCGTCCCAGACCTTCTGCGCCGGGGCGTCGATGTAGATGCTGTAGATGACGGTGTTGTTCATGATCAGCCTTTCGGAGTGTCGCTCTCGACGACGTGTCTGAGCTGAAGCAGCACGGACGCGATGCCGGCCCGCTCGGTGTACTTGCCGATCCACCGGTCGTGGATCTGCTGGATCGGGACCGGGTTGAGGTGGTGGAGCTTCTCCCGGCCTTGCCTTCGCGTGGTGACGACGCCGGCCTCCTCCAGGATGCGGAGGTGCTTGGCGACGCCGAACCGGGTCATGTCCGCCCGGGTCCGGACCAGGTCCGTCAGTTCCGCGAGCGGGCGGCCGTCCCGCTCGAAGAGCGCATCCATGAGCAACCGACGGATGGGATCCGCCAGCGCCTTGAACACGAGGTCCTCGTCCATGTCCCGAGCATAGGTGACCGAAGGGTCACATATGAAGGGTCGGCTGGCCGGATGTCCGCCGACCTGCCAGGCTTGCGTCATGGAGTTCACCCATCTGGATGCCCGCGGCGAGGCCCGCATGGTCGACGTCACCGGGAAGCAGCCCACGGTGCGCTCGGCCACCGCCGTCGCCTCCGTCCGATGCTCGGCGGAGGTGGTCGCGGCCCTCCGGGGCGGCACGGTTCCGAAGGGCGACGTCCTGGCGGTCGCGCGGGTCGCGGGGATCGCGGCGACGAAGAAGGTGCCGGACCTCCTGCCGTTGGCGCACGTCATCGGCGTCCACGGGGCCGTTGTGGACCTGCAGATCGTGGATTCAGGGGTGTTCATCGAGGCCACCGTCCGCACGGCGGACCGCACGGGTGTCGAAATGGAGGCGCTGACCGCCGTAACCGTCGCGGCGCTGGCCGTCGTCGACATGGTCAAGGGCGTGGACCGCTCGGCCGAGATCGCCTCGGCGAGGATCACGGCCAAGAGCGGGGGGCGCTCCGGTGACTGGACCCGCCCCGTCGGCTCCTGAGCGGTCGGCTCAACTCCACTCCGACGCGGGGGCGACGGTGGGTCGGGCGGTGCTGGAGGGACGGTTGAGGTCGTGGTCCGCGCCGTCGAGCTGGTCCACGATGTGCGCCAGCAGTGGGGCCAGGACCGAGAGCGCGTCGCGGGCGCCGCCGCGGGAGCCGGGGGCGTTGTAGACGAACGCCCGGTTGTCGTCGTGGTCGATGACGCCCGCCAGCCCGCGCGACAGCCACGAGAGGGGCGTGTTGGCCGAGCCCAGGCTGCGGACCGCCTCCGCGACTCCGGGGACTTCGTAGCTGATCAGCGACCGGGTGGCCTCGACCGTGACGTCGCGGGGCCCCACGCCGGTTCCACCGGTGGTGATCACCACACGGGCGCCGTCGGCCACGGCGAGCCGGATCTCGGTGGCGATTACCTCCGCCTCGTCCGGCACGATGACGGGTTCCGCCACGTCGAAGCCGAGCTGGGTCAGTGCGTCGCGGATCAACGGACCCGACCGATCCTCATAGACGTCTGTCGACGCCCGATCCGAGCAGGTGATGACGGCGGCACGATAACTCATGGCTCCAGCGTACGGAACCCCTTGACGGTCAGCCAGAGGCCAGGAAACTGCGCGGTCACGACGCAGGTGTAACGTGCCCCCCATGGCGCAGGTGAAGGGGTCCGTCTGGACCGTGCTCCTCGCGTGCGCTGCGCTGGCGTCGTGCGGTGCGGAGCCGGATGAGGCCCCGGTGGTGTTCGCCGCCTCGTCGTTGAGCACGGTGCTCGCAGACGTCAGCCCGGACGCACGGTTCAGCTTCGACGGCTCGGCCGGGTTGGTGGACCAGCTCAGCTCGGGCGCACCCGCCGATGTCTTCCTGTCCGCAGACGGTCCGACGATGGACCGCGCGGTGGACGCGGGGCTGATCGAGGGGGAGCCGCGACCCTTCGCGTCCAACCGCCTCGTGGTCGTCGTCCCCGCCGGCAACCCAACCGGCGTGACCGGTTTCGACGCGTCGCTCAGTCGCGGCAAGCTCGTGACGTGCGCCCCGGAGGTGCCGTGCGGGGCATCCGCCGTCGCGCTGGCGGCCGCGGCTGGTCTCGAGTTGGCTCCCGTCTCGGAGGAGACCAGGGTGGCCGACGTCCTCGGAAAGGTGGCGTCCGGGGAGGCCGACGCAGGCCTGGCCTACGCCACCGATGCCGCGTCCAGCGACGGCGTCGAGTCCATCGAGATCCCCGGCGCCGACAAGCACGCCAACACCTACTGGATCGCCGTGCTGAGGGATGCGCCGCATCCCAGGGCGGCGCGGGAGTTCGTCGCCTCGGTGCTCGGACCCTGGCAGGACGAGCTGCGGGCCGCCGGATTCGGCCCCCCAGCGTGAGGTCGACGCTCCTCCCCAGGTGGGCCTGGGTGCCGTTCCTGATGGGGATGACGGTGCTGGTGATCCCGATGCTCGGGCTGCTCGTCCGTGCTCCCTGGGGCCGCATGGCCGAGCTGCTCGCCTCGGACAGGGCCCGCGACGCGCTCCTGCTCAGCCTGGGCACCTGCGCTGCCTCGACGGTTATCTGCCTGATCCTGGGCGTTCCGATGGCGCTGGTGCTGGCCAGGTCGTCGGGCGGCTGGGTGGCCGCGGCCCGCACGGTGGTGACGGTGCCGATGGTGCTGCCGCCCGTCGTCGCCGGCCTCGCCCTCCTCGCGACGCTCGGCAGACGCGGCCTGGTCGGCGCTCCGCTGGCCGTCATCGGGATCGAGATCGGCTTCACCACCGCCGCCGTCGTGGTGGCCCAGACCTTCGTGGCCCTCCCCTTCCTGGTGGTCTCGCTAGAGGGGGCGCTGCGGTCCACGGGCACGCACTACGAGCGCGCCGCCGCGCACCTCGGGGCCTCGCCGTCGCACGTGTTCAGGCGGGTCACCCTGCCACTGGCGGCGCCCGCCGTGCTGACCGGGGCGGCGTTGGCCTTCGCCCGCGCGTTGGGGGAGTTCGGCGCCACGCTCACCTTCGCCGGGTCACTGCAGGGCGTGACCCGGACGCTGCCGCTGGAGATCTACCTGCTGCGTGAGTCCGACACCGACCTGGCCGTCGCGCTCGCCGTCGTGCTGCTGACCGTGGCGGCCCTGATCGTCTTCGTCGCCCTGCGCACCGGGGGTCGGGATGTCTGAGGCGATCCGGATCCAGGCCACCCACGCGTCCCGCGGACTCCACCTCGACGTCGTCATCCCGGAGGGCTCGACGGTGGCGGTGATCGGCCCCAACGGCGCCGGCAAGTCCAGCCTCCTGCAGCTGATCTCTGGCGAGCTGGCCCCCGACGCCGGGGTGGTGACCGTGCACGGCCGCGACCTCTCCGGCCCGGGCGGGCACGTCCCGCCGCACCTGAGGCGCTTCGGCTACGTGGAACAACGCTCGCTGCTCTTCCCCCATCTCAGCGTGGTGGACAACGTGGCCTTCGGGCTGCGCGCGCGCGGGATCGGTCGCGCGGTCTCAAGGCGGCGGGCGCTCGACGAGTTGGCCGCCGTGGGGTGCCGGGACCTGGCCGACCGGCGCCCTGCGGAGCTGTCCGGGGGGCAGGCGCAGCGGGTCTCGGTGGCCAGGTCGCTCGCCGCCGACCCCGAGGTGGTCCTCCTCGACGAGCCCATGGCCGCGCTGGACGCCACCGTGGCGCCCGAGCTCCGGCGTCTGCTGCGCGAACGGCTGCAGGACGTGACCACCGTCCTCGTCACCCACGACTTCCTCGACGTCGTGACGCTGGCGGACCGCATGATCGAGCTGGCAGATGGTGTGGTGGTGGCAGAGGGCGCCGTCGACGATCTCGGGGAGCGACCCTCGTCGGCGTTTCTCGCCGGGTTCGTCGGGGTGAACCTGCTCCACGGGCAGTCGCGGGGCGACTCAGCCGTGTGGCTCGACGCGTCGACGGCGATCGCCGGCCTCTCCCGCGACGACCTACCCGCCGGCCCGACCCGCGCGGTGTTCTCGCCGGCGGCAGTCAGCATCTTCCGGGCGGCGCCCCACGGCAGCCCACGCAATGAGCTGCCCGCAACCGTGGTGGGCATCGAGGATCGCTGGCCCGTGCAGCGGGTCACGCTGGAGGTTGCCGGTCAGCGCATCGCCGCAGACCTCACCCCGGCCGCGGTCCGGGACCTGTCGCTGACCCCGGACCTGACCGTGACGGCAGTGGTCAAGGCGACGCAGGTCTCACTCCACCCGGGAGGCGCCACCGGCCCGTGACCGATGGGCGCGCGTCACCCGTCATGCCCCCAGCGGGTAGAGTCTGGCGCGTGCCAGGCTATGAGGGTCCCAAGGAAGAGTGTGGCGTCTTCGGCGTCTGGGCGCCCGAGGAGGACGTCGCCCAGCTGACTTTCTTCGGGCTGTTCGCTCTGCAGCACCGTGGCCAGGAGTCCGCCGGCATCGCGGTGAGCAACCTCCAGCGGATCATGGTCTACAAGGACATGGGGCTGGTCAGCCAGGTGTTCAACGAGGCCACCCTGAAGTCGCTCCCGGGCCGGCTCGCCATCGGCCACACCCGCTACTCGACGACCGGCGCCAGCGTGTGGCACAACGCCCAGCCCACGTTCCGCGCCACGCATGCCGGGGGACTGGCGCTGGCGCACAACGGCAACCTCACCAACACCCACGAACTCGAGGCGTGGCTGGCGGAGCTGGACCCCACGGAGCGGGTGCCCGAGAAGAAGACCATGGACTCCACCAACGACACGTCGCTGGTGACCGCGCTGATGGCGAGCTTCGGCGAGGAGCCCGTCGAGTCGGTGGCCATGAAGGTGTTGCCCCGCCTGCGGGGGGCCTTCTGTCTCACCTTCATGACGGAGCGCACCCTGTTCGCCGCGCGCGACCCCCAGGGGTTCCGCCCGCTCGTCATCGGGCGCCTGGCCAACGGTTGGGTCGTCGCCTCGGAGACCGCCGCGCTGGACATCGTCGGCGCCAGCTTCGTCCGCGAGGTCGAGCCCGGCGAGTTCCTCGCCATCGACGAGCGCGGCCTGCGCTCCGTGCGGTTCGCCGAGGCCGAACCCAAGGGCTGCATCTTCGAATACGTCTACCTCGCCCGGCCGGACACCACCATCGCCGGGCGCGGCGTGCACACGGTACGGGTCCGGATCGGGCAGAAGCTCGCCGAGGAGCATCCCGTGGAGGCGGACCTCGTCATCCCGGTGCCCGAGTCGGGGACGCCGTCGGCCATCGGCTACGCGCAGGCCTCGGGCATCCCCTACGGCCAGGGCCTGGTGAAGAACGCCTACGTGGGTCGTACCTTCATTCAGCCCAGCCAGACCATCCGCCAGCTCGGCATCCGGCTCAAGCTCAACCCGCTCCGCGAGGTGATCGAGGGCAAGCGACTGGTGGTCGTCGACGACTCCATCGTGCGCGGCAACACCCAGCGCGCGCTGGTGCGCATGCTGCGCGAGGCCGGTGCCCGCGAGGTGCACGTGCGGATCTCGTCGCCCCCGGTGAAATGGCCCTGCTTCTACGGCATCGACTTCGCCACCCGCGCCGAGCTCATCGCGCCCGGGCTGACGGTGGAGGAGATCCGTCGCTCGCTGGGCGCCGACTCGCTGGGCTACATCTCGCTCGATGGCCTGACGGAGGCCACGTTGGTGCCGGCGCAACACCTGTGCCGGGCCTGCTTCGACGGGCAGTATCCCGTCGCCATCCCGCCGGCGCAGGCCGAGCTGCTGAGCCTTGAGGAGAACCGATGAACGAGAAGAGCGCCTACGCCGCCGCCGGCGTCGACATCGAGGCGGGAGACCGCGCCGTCGACCTCATGAAGGTCCACGTGGCCAGGACCCGCCGCCCTGAGGTGCTGGGAGGGCTCGGCGGCTTCGCCGGCTTCTTCGACGCCAGGGCGTTCAAGAACTACCAGCACCCCGTGCTGGCCACGTCCACCGACGGCGTGGGCACCAAGGTGGCCATCGCGCAGGCCATGGACAAGCACGACACCATCGGCTTCGACCTTCTCGGCATGCTGGTCGACGACCTCGTCGTCTGCGGCGCCGAGCCGTTGTTCGTCACGGACTACATCGCCTGTGGGAAGGTGGTGCCGGAGCGGATCGCGGCCATCGTCTCGGGGATCGCGGACGCGTGTGTCGCGGCTGGGTGTTCGCTGATCGGCGGCGAGACCGCGGAACATCCCGGTCTCCTGGAGCCGCACGAGTACGACATCGCGGGCGCGACGACGGGGGTGGTCGAGCGGTCGAAGATCCTCGGCGCGGAGCGGGTGCGCACCGGTGACGCGGTCATCGCGATGGCCTCCTCCGGCCTGCACTCCAACGGGTACTCGCTGGTGCGACATGTGCTGCTGACGCAGGCCGGCTGGGCACTGGACCGCCACGTCGACGAGCTGGGCCGGACCCTGGGCGAGGAGCTCCTCGAACCCACCCGGATCTACGCCCTCGATGTGCTCGACCTCATCGGGCGGGTCGAGGTGCACGCCATGAGCCACATCACCGGCGGTGGCCTGGCCAACAACCTGGCCAGGGTGATCCCCAACGACATGGCGGCCGTGCTCCGGCGCTCCAGCTGGACCCCGCCCGCGATCTTCCAGCTTGTTCAGCAGGTGGGCGGGCTGAAGCAGGACGACATCGACGCCACGCTCAACATGGGCGTCGGCATGGTGGCGATCCTGCCGCAGAGCCAGGTGGACGCGGCGCTGGCCGCGCTCACCGCGCGAGGCGTGCACAGCTGGGTGCTGGGCGAGATCCAGGCCTCAGAGGGCCCGGGGGAGGCCTTCCTCCTCTGACGTGCGGCCGGCCCCGCCTCCGGCCCTCGCCGACGGCACCATCGCAGACACGCTGGCGAGCGTCGTCCCCATCTTCCTGGCAGGCAACGCGTTCACCGGCGGGGTGATCGGGGTTCCGGCGTGGAGATGGTGCCCGCTTGTTTGAGCCTGATCTGGGTCTCGCGCCGCTTGGATCGTTCAAGAACGGCCATGCGTGCGTCGAGAGCCGTGTCCGGCTCAACGTCACCCGTTGAGAGCCGTGTCCGGCTCAACGTCACCCGTCGAGAGCCGTGTCCGGCTCAACCAAACCCTCCTGGTCGCACGGCGGTGGGGGCGGCGAGCCAGGCGGTGGTTTCGCCCGGGAGGGAGTCGGTGACCGGGCCGGACGAGAGCAGGAGCTCGCCGTCGGGCAGGGGGAACGGCTCGGTGCCGAAGTTGGAGACCACCTCCCAGCCGTCCCCGCGACGGAACCGCAGCACATCGTCGCGACCCGTCTCCACCCACTCCATGACCTCCCCGGCCAGGAGACGGCGCCGCAGCTCCAGGGCACGACGGTACATCGAGAGCGTCGACGTCGGATCCCCGGTCTCCGCCTCGACGGAGTAGGCGCCGAACCACAGGGGCTGCGGCAGGTGCGACCCGCCGTCGCCGAACCCGAACGACGGCCCGCCGCGGGTCCACGGCAGCGGCACGCGGCAGCCGTCGCGGCCCACCTCCAGCTCGCGGTTGCGGAAGAAGGCCGGGTCTGCCCGCAGCGCGTCGGGGATCTCCGCGACCTCCTGCAGGCCGAGCTCCTCCCCTTGGTAGAGGTAGGCCGAGCCGGGCAGCGCGAGGAGGAGCAGCGAGGCGGCGCGGGCTCGGCGCAGGCCCGCGGCGGCGTCGATGAGCGCAGGGTCGCCGCCCGCCATCAGCCAGTCGCCGCCGTGCTTGCGCAACGGCGCGCCGTCCGGGTTCGTGCCGGGGAACGGGGTGCCGTAACGGCTGGCCGTGCGGATGGTGTCGTGGTTGTTCAGTACCCACGTCACCGAGGACCCGGAGACAGCCGCGACGGCCAGGCACTCGTCGATGATCCTGTGGAAGGCCGCGGCGTCGTAGTCGGCGAGCTGGAGGTCGAAGAAGAACGACTGCCCGAGCGTCGTCGGGCTCGCGTAGAGCGGCACCCGCGAGGAATGCACCGCGGCCTCCGCCACTGCGGTCCGCGGTGGATCGTAGGAGTCGAAGACGGTGCGCCACTCGGCGTAGATCTCCTGGAGCTCGTCGCGGTCCCAGGTGGGGTGGCTCCCGTCCCGGGGCAGGGCCTCCAGCTCGGCCTGGGTGGGCAGCGGCTCGGTGAGGTCCTTGGCGAGCATGTGCGCGGCGTCCACGCGGAAACCGTCGACGCCCCGGTCCGCCCAGAACCGCAGGATGTCGAGGAACTCGGCCCGCACCTCCGCATCCGCCCAGTTGAGGTCCGGCTGTTCCACGGCGAAGGTGTGCAGGTACCACTGCCCGTCGGCCACCCGTTCCCAGGCGCTGCCCCCGAAGATGGAGACCCAGTCGGTGGGCGGTTCCGAGCCGTCCGCCCCGGTGCCGTCGCGGAAGATGTAGCGATCGCGCGCCGGGGATGCTGGCCCGTCGGTGAGCGCCTGCTGGAACCAGGCGTGCAGGTTCGAGCTGTGGTTGGGGACGATGTCGATGAGGATGCGGATGCCGCGGGCGTGCAGGGCTGCGGCCAACTCGTCGAACTCGTCGAGCGTGCCGATGCGCGGGTCGACTCCCCGGTAGTCGATGACGTCGTAGCCGCCGTCCGCGAGCTCCGAGGGGTAGAACGGACTCAACCACACCGCGTCGATACCGAGACCGGCGAGGTAGTCGATCCGGGAGGCGATGCCCCGGAGATCGCCGATGCCGTCGCCGTTGCCGTCGGCGAAGCTGCGGGGATAGATCTGGTAGACGACGGCCTGGCGCCACCAGTCGGCGCTCTGGCTGGGGACCAGGGTCTCCTGGTCCGTGGTGTCCTGCATGGAACGGTGTCCTTTCGGGGAACGAGGCTAGCGGGCCAGCCGGAGGATGCGGGACTCCCAGGGGGCGAGCACCGCGGGGTCTGCGTGGTCGTGGGTTCCGAGCAGCAGTTGTGCGCCGCCGAGCAGGGTGTGGATGTCGAGCGGGAGCTCCGCGGGCGCCGATGAGCAGTTGGCGACCACCAGCAGGGAGTCGTCGCCCAGGGTGCGGGTGAAGGCCCAGAGCTGTTCATGCTCGGGCAGCAGCAGGTCGAAGCGCCCCTCGCGCACCACGGCGTCCTCGTGGCGCAAGCGGATCAGGTGCTGGAAGTGCGTGAAGACCGATCCAGGGTCGCGGCGTGCCGCTTCGGCATTGATCTCGAGGTGGTTGGGGTTGACGGCGAACCACGGCTCGCCGGTGGTGAAGCCGGCGTGCTCGGTGGCGTCCCACTGCACCGGGGTGCGGGCATGGTCGCGGCTCTTCGCGGCCAGCGACCGCAGCACGGCGGCCTCCTCGAGGCCGGCGGAGGTGGCGAGCGTGTGGTAGTTCAGCGACTCGACGTCGCGGTAGTGCCCGATCTGGGTCAGGGGGGCGTTCGTCATGCCCAGCTCCTCGCCCTGGTACACGTACGGGGTCCCCTTGTGCAGGTGCAGCACCGTGGCCAGCGTCTTGGCGGAGTTCACGCGGTGTTCGGGGGAGTCGTCGCCGAAGCGCGACACGGCCCGCGGCTGATCGTGATTGTCCAGGTACAGCGAGTTCCAGCCGGATTCGGCCAACCCGTACTGCCACTCGGCGAGGTTGCCCTTGAGCCGGGGCAGGGACCGCTCGGCCAGGTTCCACTTGCTGCCGGCCTGATCGAGGCTGACGTGCTCGAAGGTGAACACCATGTTGAGCTCTCGGCGGGTTGGGTCTGTGACGCGCCGGGCCACCTCCAGCGTCGCATCAGGCATCTCGCCGACGGTGAGCAGGTTGAGCTCGTCGAGGCCCACCTCGCGGTTCATCTCGGCGAGGAACTCGTCGAGCCGGGGGCCGTTGGCGATCTGCCTGAAGTCGGCCGACCCGGGTTCGACCGGGCCGCCGGAGATGAGGGTGCCGGGCTTCGAGATGAGGTTGATCACGTCCATCCGGAAGCCGTCGACGCCTCGGGCCACCCACCAGCGCATCATGTCGTAGACGGCGTGGCGCACATCCGGGTTCTCCCAGTTGAGGTCGGGCTGCGCGGGGCTGAACATGCTCAGGTAGTACTCGCCGCTGGTGGGGTCGAAGGTCCACGCCGACGGCGCGAACGCGGCGCCGCTGTCGTCGGGCTCGGCGCCAGGCGTGCCCGGCTCGTGCCCGGCTCGGGCCGGCCGCCAGAAGTACCAGTCCCGCTTCGGGGACGAGGGGTCCCGCGACTCGAGGAACCACGGGTGGAGGTCCGAGGTGTGGTTGACCACAAGGTCCATCACGAGCCTGATCCCGCGGCCGTGGGCCTGGGTGAGGAGCTCGGCGAGGTCCTCCAGCGTGCCGAACAGCGGGTCGATGTCGCGGTAGTCGCTGATGTCGTAGCCGTTGTCCACCTGCGGGGAGCGGTAGACGGGCGACAGCCAGATGACCTCGACGCCGAGCTCCGCCAGGTGGTCGAGGCGGCTCGTGATGCCGGGGATGTCGCCGATCCCGTCGCCATTGGAGTCCTGGAAGGACCGTGGGTAGATCTGGTAGACGACCGCAGAGCGCCACCAGCCGTCCGGGCGGTGGGCGGGGGCGGTCTGCTGGCGTTCTGTGGTCATGGTTCTCCTATGCGGTCGGTCGGGAGGTGGGCCCGCGGCGTGCAGGGCCCACCGGGGTGGGTCGGCGCTACTTGATGGCACCCTGCGTCAGGCCGGACATCACCCAGCGCTGCGCGAACATGTAGACGACGATGGCGGGGGCCATGGCCATCAGGTACGAAGCGAAGCTCACGTTGTAGTTGTTGCTGAACTGCGTCTGGAAGATGCTGTTGACCACGGGGATGGTCTGCCACTCCGGCTGCGAGATGATCAGCGACGGCATCATGAAGTCGTTCCAGGAGCCGAGGAAGGCGAAGATGCCCACCGTGGCCGCCATGGGCGACAGCAGCGGAAAGATCAGCTTCCAGAACGTCTGCCACGTGCTGGCGCCGTCCATCCGCATCGACTCCTCCAGTTCGAGCGGGATGGAGCGCAGGAAGGTGCTGAACAGCAGGGTGTTGAAGGCCAATCCGAACACGATGTGCAGGATGGCCACGCCGGCGTAGTTGTCCAACCCGAGGAGGCCGGTGAGCCGCACCTGAGGCAGCGCGACGACCGGGAACGGGATGAACATGGCGGCCAGCAGGTAGTAGAACGAGTACTTGAAGACCTTCCGGTCCCAGTTGCGCACGATGGCGTAGGCGGCCATCGACGACACGAGGATCGCGCCGGCGACCGCCACCAGAGTGACGATCAGAGACACCAGGAAGGCCCGCGGAAAGTTGGTCAGGCTCCAGGCCTCGACGAACCCGCTCACGCTCCACGGGCTGGGCAGGCTGAACGCGTTGAGGTCCGTGGACTGCTGTGCGGTCTTGAAGGCCATCATGACCGTGACGTAGAGCGGCACGAGCACAGTGACGGCTGCCAGGATCAGCAGGATGGTGGCCGTCCAGTTGGTCTTCTCGCGACCTACCCGGCCGCGACGGGCGGCCGTGGGCGCCTGGGCGGCGGCGGCTGCCGCTGCGATGGGAGTGCTCATGAGCTGGACCTTCCTTGGGTGAGGCGGAGCTGCAGCATTGCGATGATGATCGTGATGACGAAGAAGACGGCGGCGTTGGCCATCTGGTAGGCGTAGTCGCCTCCGCTGAACCCGGCGAAGATGGTGAACGCGACGCTCCGGGTGGCCGTGCCCGGACCGCCCTGCGTGAGGCCGACGATCTGGTCGTAGACCGCGAGGTAGCCCTTGAAGCCGAGGATCAGGTTGATCCCCACGTAGCCGGCCACCAGGGGCAACGTGATGTGCCACAGGTTCTTCCACGGGGTGGCGCCGTCGATGGAGCTGGCCTCGTAGACCTCGCCGGGCACGGTCATCAGGCCGGCGATGTAGATCAACATGGCTGCCGGGACCGAACCCCAGGTGGTGACGATGACGATCGCGAACCACGCCCAATCCGGGTTGGCCAGCAGGCTCGTCGACAGCGTCTCGATGTCGAGGGCCTCACCGAGTTGCGGCAGCGAGTTGCTGAACAGGTACCGGAAGACGAACGAGTAGATGATGGCGGAGATCACCATGGGGATGACGAAGATCGCGCGCAGCGGGTTGGTGAGCCTGATCTTCGCGGTCAGGCCCAGCGCCAGGAAGAAGGCGATGATGTTGACCAGCACCACCGTCACGGCGGCGAAGAGGAACGTGAAGCCGTAGGAGGAGAGGATGTTCTCGTCGCGGAATAGGGCCACGTAGTTGCGGAAACCGATCCAGTCGAAGTCGCCGAAGCCCATCGAGTTGGTGAAGCTCATGGCGATTCCCTCGACGGCGGGGTAGGTGATCATGAGCGTGAACACCGCGACGGCGGGGAGCAGGAACAGCCAGTAGATTGGCTCGACGCCGCGACGCGGAGCGCGTGTCCCGGTGGACTCGGGCGCGGTGGCCCGGGGCAAGGTTGACATGTGTGACTCCTTCGTCTCAGGCCCGGAAGGCGAGTCGGGCCCAGTCGCGGTCGAGCTGGGCGAGTAGCGGTTCGGGGTCTGCGCCGAGGACGATCGACTGGAAGTAGTTGGGCGCGGGAATGTTGTTGGGAATGAACTGCGACGGGCCCATGTAGAACTTGCCGGAGTCGTAGTAGGCCTGCATCCCGAGGATCCGCGGGTCGGTGACCGGGGCGGCGTCCTTGGTGGTGCCGAAGCCGAGGAACTGCGCGTTGTACGGGTCCTGGATCTCGGGCTTCATGAGGTGCTGCAGGAACGCGCGGGCCCCCTCCCGGCCGTTGGCCACCTCGGGCACCCAGAGGGCGAGGTCGATGTTCACGCGCACCTTGAGGTCTTCGGGGTTGTCCGTGGCGGGCAGGGGGAAGGTGCCGAGATCCAGGTCGGTGCCGACCTTCTCGAACTCCCCGAATGCCCAGGGCCCCTGGAGGATCATGGCGGCGGTCCCGCTGGCGAAGGCGGTGTTGCCGTCGCCGTACCCGCGGCTGCCGGCGTCCCCGTTGATGTAGGACGTCAGCTGGACCATCTTGCGCACAGGCTCCAGCATGGTGGTCTGGAACGAGACCTCGGAGTCCGGGCCGACGCCGGCGCCGATCTCGTTCATCTTCCGATAGAACTCCGCGACATCGAGCATGCCGCCGGCGACATAGTCGAACCACCCCTGCATGATCGTCCACGGGTCCATGAACGTGGCGTAGAAGGGGGTGACCCCGGCGCCCTTGAGCCGCTCGCAGACGTCGATCAGCGCGTCCCACGTGGTGGGCACCTCGACGCCGTTGTCGGCGAAGATCCGCTTGTTGTAGATCACGGACGCGGCCATCGCGGAGTAGGGCAGCACGCTGGTGCGGCCGGGGTACTGCGGGTAGGACTTGGACAGCTCGATGATGTCGTCGCGGATGGTGCCCGCCTCCGGCAGGTCCGAGAGGTCCGAGAGGGCGCCGCGCTCCATGAACCTGGCCATCTCCAGGTTGTAGTTGAGCATGCCCAGGTCCGGCGGGTTGCTGCGCACGAAACTCGCCGAGAGGTTCGTCGAGATGTCGTGCAGGATGCGGTAGTCGCCCTGCGAGGCGGGGAAGTCGGCAGCGAGTTGGCGGAAGTACGGCACCGCCTCCGGCTTGGACTGGTGGAACGTGATGGTCTGCTGGGCGCCGGATGCGCAGCCGGTCGCCCATGGGATCGCCCCCGCGGCGCCGACGGCGGCGAGGGTCTTGAGGAGGGTGCGCCGGGGTGGGGCCCAGCGCTCGGCAAGGCTGCCCGGTGAGGGCGGTGGGGGTAGAGGCACGTCGTTGTCCCTTCGTCGTCAGCGACTTTTGGTTTCTGTTTCGATTAAATTGAGTCATCGAAGAAAAGCCGTCTCCGTTAGGATGCATCACATCCGGACGAGCGTCAAGGGGGAGGGCAACATGGAATCGGCAGACCGTCTGCCCTTGCGCCGCGCGAGCACATCGGCGGTCCTCGACTTCGCCTGGGACGCTGCTGCGTTCAGGGCAGACGATGTCATCGACGCGCTCGGGATGACCAGGTCCACGGCGCTCTCCGCACTGGATGCGCTGATCGACGTGGGCCTGATCGTCGAGCCGGCCGCTACGGGATCGATGACGACGCAGCGGCTCGGGCGCCCGGCGCGGCGTTTCATGCTGCAGGACGAGGCGGGCCTCATCGTCGGGATCGACGCGGGTGCGTGGACCTTCACCGCCGTGCTGGCGGACCTGAAGGGCGGCGTGCTTGCGCGTGAGCAACTGGCGCTCTCCGACCCGTTCGATCTCGACCAGCGCGACCCGGGAGAGCGCCGCGCCGCCGCCTTCGCCGTGATCGACGCGGTGCTGTCGGCCGCAGGTCGCGATCGGGGGGACGTCATCGCGGTCGGCGTGGGCGTGCCGGCCCCGGTGGACGCCGGCGGTGAGTCCCCGTCGAACCCGTCCGGCTTCTGGCGGTTCATGAACGCAGATCTGCACGGCGCGCTGGCCGAGGTGTTCCCCGTCGTGCGGGTGGAGAACGACGCGGCCCTGGCGGCCCTGGTGGAGGGCGCACTGGGCGCCGCGCGGGGGAGGCGGCACTTCGTCGCCATGCTGTCCGGCCGCCGGCTCGGCTCGGGTGTCTTCCTGGACGGCCGGCTGGTGCGCGGGGCTCACGGTGGCGTGGGCGAGTTGGAGGCTCTGGCCTACGTGCCAGGCGTCGGTGGCACCTGGGGGATGGGGGACCTGGCGGAGAAGTGGGTGCGGGCGGCGCTGGACTCGGGCCGCATCCCTGCGGGTCACCCGTGGTCGCGCCTGACCGACGCAGGCGTGACCGCCGAGACGATCCTCGCCGATGCGCGGCTGTCGGACCCGGTGGCGCGCCCGATGCTCGAGGAGTTGGGCGTCACGCTGGGGCGCATCTGCAGCGTGGTGTCGCGGTTCTACGACCCGGAGGTCATCGTCGTCTGCGGGGCTGTCGCGGGCGCGCTGGGGGAGGTCATCGACTTGGCGGCGGCCCACCTTGCCGACGAACTCGAGTTGAGGCCGCCCGCCGTCGTGGCTTCGGGTTTCGGGGGTGACGTGGTCTCGCTCGGCGCTGTCTCGGCAGCGCGCGAGGCCGCCCGCGGGACAGTGTTGCAGCTGTTCGCCGAAAGGCGGTCGACCGCCTGAGGTCACCTGGGGTTGCGTGCATTTGATTAGTCAAGGTAATGAACTAGACTAATCAACCGCACGAAAGGACTGCATGCCGGACTACGACGCAGATCTCCTCACCCTCGCCAACGACCTGCGGGTCGCCTGCCAGCGCATCTCCCGCCGCGTGCGGTTCGAGAGCACCAGCGACGTGGCCCCGCACCAGTTCTCGGTGCTGGTCTCTCTGCATCACGCAGGACCCCAGACGCCGACACAGCTGGCGGCCCGCGACGCCGTCAGCACGCCGTCGATGACCCGGACGGTGAACTGCCTGGCGGGCAAGGGACTGGTCGAACGCGCGCCGCACCCGGACGACGGGCGCCAGATCCTGGTCAGCATCACCGCCATGGGGGGTCGCGTGGTCGAGGAGACCATCGCCAGCCGGGATACGTGGATGCTCACCCACATCGCCTCCCTCGACGCCGAGCAGTTGGACCTGCTGCGCCGCGCCGCGGGCCTGCTCATGGAGGTCTCGCATGCGGACTGAGCGGGGACGCATGTTCGCCTCCTTCGCGGTCCGCAACTACCGGCTCTTCTTCGCCGGGGCGCTCGTCAGCAACATCGGCACCTGGGTGCAGCGCGTGGGGCAGGACTGGCTGGTCCTGACCGAACTCACTGACGGATCCAGCGCGGCGCTCGGGCTGGTCACGGCGCTTCAGTTCCTGGCCATCCCCGTCCTCGCGCCCTATGCCGGGGCGCTCGTGGACCGGATGCCCAAGCGGCGGATGCTCGTGATCACGCAGACGCTCCTGGGGCTCATCGCCCTGGGCCTGTGGCTGGTGGTGGCCCTGGGGGTCGTTCAGCTGTGGCACGTCTTCGTCTTCGCCTTCCTGCAGGGTGTCGTCACGGCCTTCGACAATCCCGCCCGTCAGTCCTTCGTGTCGGAGATCGTGCCGCCGGAGCTGCTGCCCAACGCGGTGGGACTCAACTCCACGTCGTTCAACGGGGCACGGTTGATCGGGCCCGGGGCGGCCGGCCTGCTCATCGCCGCGTTCGGTGTGGGCCCCACCCTGCTGATCAACGCGATCAGCTTCCTGGCCATGCTCGCCGCCGTCGTCGCGTTGCGGCCCGGCGAGTTGCGGCCCTCCAGGCGGGTCAGGGCACGGGGCGCGACGCGCGACGGGCTTCGTTACCTGCGTGGCCGGCCGGACCTGGTGGTCCTGATGGTGATCGTCTTCGCCCTCGGCACGTTCGGCATGAACTTCCAGATCTACAACGCGACGATGGCCACGGAGGTGTTCGGGAAGGGGGCCCAGGAGTTCGGCCTGCTCGGCACGGTCATGGCCATCGGGACGCTGGGGGCCGCGCTCGCCGCGACCCGCCGCACCCGACCCGGGCTCCGCACCGTCCTGGCCGCGTTGGGGGCATTCTCCGTGAGTACCGCGCTCCTGGCGGCCGCTCCCAGCTTCGCCTCGTATGCGGCGCTGCTCGTCCCCACCGGGTTCTTCGCCCTGACCGTGATGACGACGGCGAATGCCGCGGTCCAGCTGGGGACCGCTCCCGAGTTCCGCGGACGCGTGATGGCCGTCTACATGGCGATCTTCATCGGCGGCACGCCCCTGGGCGCTCCGCTCATCGGGTGGCTGGGGGAGGTGTGGGGGCCGAGGGTCATGGTGCTCGTCGGCGCGCTGAGCACAGGTGCGGCGGCGCTCGGGGTTCTGGCCTACCTCATGATGCACGACGGCGTGAGGCTGGCCGTGGAGCGGGGCTGGCCGCTCAGGTTGCGCGTGTGGATCGCCCAGCGGGAGCCGCAACCGGTGGGGCGCTGACCCTGGTCCGGAGGTGATTGACACTTCAACTAATCTCCGCTAGGATTGTCTCAGGTTCAACTTCCAGTAACGGCCCCACGAGGAGATCCCCCATGACCACCCTGCAGCAGCTTGCCGGCACCTACACCATCGACCCCAGCCACACCGAGATCGGCTTCACCGCGCGGCACGCGATGGTGACCAAGGTCCGCGGTGCGTTCACCGACTTCGAGGGCAGCGCCTCCACCGGCGCCGACCTGCGTGACGCAGCCATCTCCGTGACGATCAACGCCGCCTCCGTCGACACCGGCAGCGCCGACCGCGACGGTCACCTGCGCTCCGGCGACTTCTTCGACGTGGAGCAGTACCCCACCATCACCTTCGTGTCGACATCGGTGTCCGCGCCGAGCGAAGCCGTCCTGCGCGTGGAGGGCGACCTCACGATCAAGGACGTCACCCGTCCGGTGACGATCGACTTCGACTTCGATGGCGTGGCCACGGACCCGTTCGGCAATGAGCGCGTGGGCCTGTCGGGTTCCGTGCAGGTCAACCGCAAGGACTTCGGCCTGGTGTGGAACGCCGCGCTGGAGACCGGCGGCGTGCTCGTGTCCGAGAACGTGTCCCTCGTGTTCGAGGTCTCGGCCATCAAGAACGTCGAGGCTGTGGAGCAGGCCGTGGCCACCGAGCCCGAGGCCACCGTCCAGTCCGAGGCCCCCGTCGCTGCTGCGCGCGCAGCCGAGCCGGCCCCCGCGGCCCAGGGCGGTTTCGTGGGCTGGCTGAAGAAGATCTTCAGCTGACCTGCCGCATCAGACACGAGAGAGGCGCCGCCCGAGTGGGCGGCGCCTCTCTCGTGTGCCATCCGTGTCAGGCGAGCGCGTCGATGATCGCGTTGAAGGTGTGCGAGGGGCGCATCACCGCGACCGTCTTCTCCGCGTCCGGACGGTAGTACCCACCGATGTCCGCGGGCCGTCCTTGCACGGCCAGCAGCTCGGCGACGATCGCATCCTCGTTGGCCGCCAAGGCTTCGGCGACGGGGGCGAAGATGGCCGCGAGCTCGGCGTCGTCGCTCTGGCGGGCCAGCTCCTGGGCCCAGTAGAGCGCCAGGAAGAAGTGCGAACCGCGGTTGTCGATGCCGCCGAGGCGACGGGTGGGCGACTTGTCGTTGTCCAGGAACGTCCCCGTGGCCCGGTCCAGCGTGCCCGCGAGGATCCCCGCGCGCGCGTTGCCCTCTGTCTGCGCAAGGTGCTCGAACGACGCGGCCAAGGCGAGGAATTCGCCCAGGGAGTCCCAGCGCAGGTAGTTCTCCGCCACCAGTTGCTGCACGTGCTTCGGGGCGGAGCCGCCGGCGCCCGTCTCGAAGAGCCCTCCACCGGCCATGAGGGGCACGACGGACAGCATCTTGGCCGATGTGCCCAGCTCCAGAATGGGGAAGAGATCCGTGAGGTAGTCGCGCAGCACGTTGCCCGTCACCGAGATGGTGTTGTCTCCCCGGCGGATGCGCTCCACCGTGAAGCGGGTCGCCTCGACGGGGCTCATGATCTCGATCTGCAGCCCGTCGGTGTCGTGCCCGGCCAGGTAGCCGCGCACCTTCTCGATGAGCTGACGGTCGTGGGCGCGCTCGGTGTCCAGCCAGAACACGGCCGGCCAGCCCGTGAGCCGGGCCCGGGTGACGGCGAGCTTGACCCAGTCCTGGATGGGCGCATCCTTGGTCTGGCATGCACGCCAGATGTCACCGGCGGACACGTCATGGCTCATCAGGACGGTTCCGGCCGCGTCCAGGACCTCGACCACGCCGTCGGCGGGGATCTCGAAGGTCTTGTCGTGTGAGCCGTACTCCTCGGCCTTCTGGGCCATGAGTCCAACGTTGGGCACCGTGCCCATGGTGCGGGGGTCGTAGGCGCCGTGGGCCTGGCAGTCCTCGATCACGGCCTGGTAGACACCGGCGTACGACGAGTCCGGCAGCACAGCCAGGGTGTCCGCCTCCTCGCCGTCGGGGCCCCACATGTGGCCCGACTGGCGGATCATCGCAGGCATGGAGGCGTCGACGATCACGTCCGAGGGAACGTGCAGGTTGGTGATGCCCTTGTCCGAGTTCACCATGGCGAGCGCCGGGCCGTCGGCCAGGCCCTGCTCGAACGCGGCCCTGATCGCGGCCCCGTCGGGAAGGGCGTCCAGGCCGGCGAGGATGGCACCCAGCCCGTCGTTGGGGGACAGGCCGGCGGCCTCGAGGTCTGCGCCGTAGCGCTGGAACACCTCGGGGAAGAACGCTTCGATCACGTGGCCGAAGATGATGGGGTCCGAGACCTTCATCATCGTGGCCTTGAGGTGGACCGAGAACAGCACCCCGGACTCCTTGGCGGCGGCCACCTGGGCGCGGAGGAACTCGTCGAGCGCGGCGGCGCGCATGACGGTGGCGTCCACCACCTCACCTGCGAGCACCTTCAAGCCGGCCTTGAGGACCGTCTCGGTGCCGTCGGCGGCGCGGTGCCGGATGGTCAGGGCGTCGGCGGACGGGAGGACCACGGACTGCTCGTTGTGACGGAAGTCGTCGGCGTCCATCGTGACGACGGCGGTCCTGGACTCGGGCGTCCATGGGCCCATGCGGTGCGGGTTCTTGCGCGCGTAGTTCTTCACCGACTCGGGGGCCCGACGATCCGAGTTACCCTCACGCAGCACCGGGTTGACGGCCGAACCCATGACGCGGTCGTAGCGGGCGCGGATCTCACGCGCCTCGTCGGTCTGCGGGTCCTCAGGGTAGTCGGGAAGCCCGTAGCCCTGGCACTGCAGCTCGGTGACCGCGGCCTTGAGCTGGGGCACCGAGGCGGACACGTTGGGCAGCTTGATGATGTTGGCGTCGGGCGATTTCGCCAGTTCGCCCAACTCGCTGAGGGCATCGTCGATCCGCTGATCCTCCGGCAATGCGTCCCCGAACAGGGCGAGGATCCGCCCGGCGAGAGAGATGTCCCGCGTCTCGACGTCCACGCCGGCCTGGCCGGCGAACGCGTTGATGATCGGAAGGAACGAGTACGTGGCGAGCAGCGGGGCCTCGTCGGTGAGGGTGTAGATGATCTTGCCCATGTTGTGTTGAACTCCTCAGGGTCGAATGCGGCCCAGCTTATCGTTGCGGCGCTGCGCGTGGCGGCAGCGCGCATCGGGGCACCCCGTCGGCCGGTGCTTTGGAGTAACCCGTCTGATTGGGTAGCCTGTACCCCACGAGTATCAGACAAATTCCGCGGCCAGCCCGCGAGGGACAAAGCGAGGGGGTCGACCCGATATGGGGCGCGGCCGTGCAAAGGCGAAGCAGACCAAGGTCGCACGAGACCTGAAGTATCGCGCGGTGGACACCGACTTCGCGTCACTCGAGCGCGAGCTCCGTGGCGACGAGTACGTCGGCGAAAGCAGCAACAACGACATCCCCGAAGCGTATGCCGAGGTGCCCGAGGAGTACGACGACGATTACGAGCGCCGCTCCTCCTGAGGCTGGGCACCCCTGGGTGCCCGACGGTGAGCTGCCCGGGTACGAGCAGCTGGTCATCCCCCTTCCGGATGAGCCCACCTATGCTCTCGAACCGGCCGGCACTCTGGTGGCCACGCTCGTCCGTCGCAATGAACCCACCGGAGGCCGGGCCGTCCTCTACGTCCACGGGTGGAACGACTACTTCTTCCAGGCGCATCTGGCCGACGAGATGGCGGCGCAGGGGTACGACTTCTACGCGGTGGACCTGCGGCGCTACGGGCGTTCCCTGCGCAGCAGGCAGCTGGCGGGCTACGTCGCGAACCTCACCGACTACTTCCGTGAGCTGGATGAGGCGCTGTCCGTCCTGGTCGACGAGGGGCACGACAGGATCGTGCTGATGGGCCACTCCACGGGTGGTCTGGTGGCGGCCCTGTGGGCCCACGAGCGGCCGGGTGCCTTCGCGGCGCTCATCCTCAACGCGCCGTGGCTCGAGCTCCAGGCCAACTCGCTGCTCCGGCCGGCCACGCAGCCGGTGCTCAGCGCGGCCCGCGCGGTGGTGGCCACCACCGTGCTGCCGCAGGTGGACAGCGGCTTCTATCGGCGCTGCATCTCCCGGTCCGAGGAGGGGGAGTGGGAGTACAACCTCAACCTCAAGGGGGACAAGGCGTTCCTGATCCGGGTCGGCTGGATGGCCGCCATCCTCGACGGCCACGCACGCGTGGCCGCCGGCCTCGCCATCGACTGCCCCGTGCTGGTCGCCGTCTCGGGACGCAGCGATTTCCGTCGTGCCTGGGACGAGGGCTTCAAGGTGGCAGACATCGTGCTGGACGTCGAGCGCATCGCGGCCCGCGCTCCCCAGCTCGGGCACCTCGTGGTCATCGCCCGTTTCCCTGACGCCCTGCACGACCTGGTGCTCTCGCGAGAGGACGTGCGCGGGCGGGTCTTCGCTGAATATGCCCGCTTCCTGCGCTGCTATTCGGGCTGATCCGCGGCGCAGGGGTCGGCGGTTACGCCGAACCCGCATCTACTACGTTTGGTAGCACTACTATGCGGCGTAGGAGTAGATGCAATGACCGCACGCACCGGAGTCCGGGCCTGGCTGACGAGGCCGCGGCTGCTCATCGCAGCAGCCGTGTTCGTCGTGGGGTCGCTCATCGGGGTGGGCCTGTTCACCTTCGTGTACGCCCGTGGCATCTCCTACCTCGGCAACGACCCGGCGTCCTGCGTGAACTGTCACGTCATGGAGCGCCAGTACGACGCATGGCTGGCGGGCAGCCACACCAACGTGGCCACGTGCAACGACTGCCACGCGCCCCACGACAACCTCATCAACAAGTACTACGTCAAGGCCGACAACGGGTTCTGGCACGGGCTGAAATTCACCACCGGCTGGTACCCCGAAAACATCGAGATCCGTGATTCCAACCGGGCGGTGACGAACGAGGCATGCCTCTACTGCCACTCGGACTTCACGAGTGATATGCGCATGACCGCCGGCAGCGAGCAGGTCAACTGCACCCGCTGCCACGTCGACGTCGGGCACAGGAGCAGGTGAGGCACATGACTACCACCGAAGAACCTCAGGCAACGCCGGAGAAGAGGAAGCGCAACCGCTGGATCGGGATCCTCATCGTGGCGATCGCGATCACCGCCGTCGTGACGGCGGGCATCACCGCGCTGCTGGCGAACGTCATCGAGCGGATGGAGGAGGCGAGCGACTCGTTCACGAAGGTGGTCGAACTGGACGACACGGTCGTGGACCCGGCCATCTGGGGCCAGAACTTCCCGGCCCAGTACCAGTCCTTCCTCAGGACGAAGGAGATGGAGGCCACCACGCACGCCGGCTCTGTGGCGGAGGAGCGTACCGTCACCGCCACGGACCCGCGGACCGTCGTGTCCACCAGCAGGCTGGAGGAGGATCCCCGGCTCAAGGACATGTGGGCCGGCTACCCGTTCTCGGTGGACTACCGGCACGCCCGCGGGCATGAGTACATGCTCGAGGACCAGCGCTACACACTGCGGGTCACCGAGTTCAACCAACCCGGCACCTGCATCAACTGTCATGCCTCCACCGTCGCACTCATGAACGAACTGGGTGACGGCGACCGCCAGGCAGGGTTCATGGAGATGAACCAGATGGCCTACACGGACGTCACCCAGCTCGTGGAGCATCCGGTGGCCTGCATCGACTGCCACGACCCCGAGACCATGGAGCTGCGGATCACCCGCCCGGCTTTCGAGACCGGCATCGCGGCGCTCAAGGCCAGCGAGGGTATCGAGGACTACGACGTCAATCGCGACGCCACCCGCCAGGAGATGCGGAGCTTCGTGTGCGGCCAGTGCCATGTGGAGTACTACTTCGAGAAGGAGTCCAAGGAGCTCATCTTCCCCTGGACCAAGGGCCTCGACATCGACCAGATCTGGGAGTACTACCAGGAGGACGGCCACAAGGACTTCGAGCACGCCACGACCGGCGCGAAGGTGGTCAAGGCGCAGCATCCGGAGTTCGACATCTTCTGGTCCAACTCGGTCCACGCGGCCAACGGTGTCAGCTGCGCGGACTGCCACATGCCCTACGAGGCCGAAGGCGCCCGCAAGGTCACCAGCCACCACATCCAGTCCCCGCTGCTGGCCGTCAACTCCTCCTGCATGACCTGTCATCACACCAGCGAGGAGGAGATGACCGAGCGCGTGGTCGGCATCCAGGACCAGTTCATCGGCACTCGCGACGTGGCCTTCGACTCGCTCGTGGCGCTGATCCGTGCACTGGAGACGGCGCAGACGGACGGGACTCCGGCGGAGGCCATCGAGCAGGCACGCGAGTTCCAGAACAAGGCCAGCTTCTACCTCGATTACGTCTACTCCGAGAACTCCTACGGGTTCCACGCGCCGGCCTACATCCAGCGGATCCTGGCGGACTCGCTCGACGCGTCGCGCAAGGGCCAGCTGGTCCTCACCGGCGTCGACGTCACCACATTGGAGCCCTCCGACATCAGTGCGGAGAACGAGCAGAAGTCCGAGGAACGTGGAGCCTGACACCAGCGCGCGGCCCGGGGCCCCCGACACGGTCGAGAGCCCCGCGGACGCGCACACCCAAGCCCTGCTGGACTTCCTCGCCATGGCCCCTGGGCCGCTGCGGGAGTGGGCCGACGCCCGCGCGGACGAGGCGCGGGCCCAGGCTGCGTCCTCGCAGGCCGCTCCCCCGTGGGTCGGGCCATTCGAGATCCACGACGCGGCAGACCTCGCCCTGGCCGAGCTGGGGGAGCACGACGACGAGCCCCGTCGCCGGCCCCTCGTCCATACGCCGGCGGACAAGCCGGCCGCCACGGTCGCGGCTGCCCCCAGGAAGTCCGGGATCCTCGTGCCGCTCCTGGGCGTGCTGCTCGTTGCGGCAGTGGTCTATGGCGTCTTCCGGATGGGTCTCCCGGCGGACACCGCAGCCCTCGCCACGACACAGGCCTCGCAGGCGACGGCCACCGACAGCGCCGCCCGCAGGGCCGAGCTGGAGGCCACGCTGGCAGAGAGTCCTGAGGATGTGGCCGCCAATCTCGAGCTCGGCGTCCTCACCTTCAACGACGGCGACGTCGAGCGGGCGGAGCAGCTCTGGACCACGGTCACCGAGGTGGACCCCAGCAACCCGCAGGCCTGGTTCAACCTCGGATTCGTCCACCTCTCGGAGGACCCGCCTGACGCCGAGGCGGCACGCGCCGACTGGCAGAAGGTCCTCGACGTGGCCCCCGACTCGGACCTGGCGGCCACCGTGCGCTCCCACCTGGACGCCTTGGCCGCCTCATCGGCCTCCCCATCCCCGTCCAGCGAGGAGTGAGGGGCCGTGCGCGAACTGTTCAGCTGGATCTACCGGCTCCTTCGATCCAAGCTTCTGGGGGTTCTGGTCATCCTGGCGATGGCCGTGCTGGCTCTGCTGGGCACCATGATCGTCCAGGCCCCGGCCGGCCTGGACGCGCTCGCCAGGGCCGACTGGCTGGAGTCCGTCCGGCCCCGCTACGGCGGATGGACGCCCGTCCTCGAGTTCCTCGGTCTATTCGGAATCTGGACCTCCCCGCTGTTCCTCGGCGTGACGATCCTGCTGGCGATGTCGATCATCGCCTGCACCGTCCACCGGCTTCCACAACTCTGGGAGCGCGCCACCCACCCGCGGACCCATGTGACGGAGAAGTTCTTCGACCATGCCCAGTACCGGGCCGAGATGACCTTGCCGCTGGGCCCGGAGCAGGCGGTCGCCCACGTCCGATCCGTGCTGGGCGGCCAGCGGTACCGCTTCCTGGCTGACGAACGGCTCACTGCGCCCGCCGTCGGCGTGTACGCCGACAGGTTCAGGTGGGGCCCCTTCGGCACGGCCATCGCCCACTCGGCGATGGTGGTGATCCTGGCTGCCTTCGGGGTCTCCGCGTTCACCGGCTTCGAGACCAACCTGGACATCGCCGTCGGCGAGAGCGTCGACGTGGGCCACGGCACCGGTCTCACGGTCACCGCCGAGTCCTTCATGGACTCCTACGACGACGCCGGCCGTCCCACGGACTACGTGAGCCACCTCGTCGTCACGCGCGACGGTGCGGTGCTCGACGCCCGCGACGTCCGGGTCAACTCTCCCCTGGTGGTGGAGGGCGCCGCGCTCCACCAGGCGTCCTTCGGTATCGCGGCTCGCCTCCGCATCGCCGACGACGCCGGCGCCACCCTGTTCGAGGGCTCCGTCCCGTTGAAGTGGCAGAGCAACGACGGGCGCTACGCCATCGGCAAGATCACGCCGGAGGGTACGGGCATGGAAGTCCTGGTGGTCACGCCCGCCTCCGGCGCCGTCGACGCGGCCATCACCGCCGGCAGCGCGGTCTTCGAGCTCTACGACGTGGCCAGCGGTGAGAGGGTGGACGTGCTGCCGGTTGAGCAGGGCGAGACCGCATCCGGGGCCGGGCTGCAGCTCACCTTCGAGCGCGAGCAGCGCTACACCGGCATCATCGCCCGCCAGGACCCGGGGGCGATCTGGATGTGGATCGGGTCCGCACTGCTGGTGCTGGGCATGACGATGACGTTCACGCTGCGCCACCGGCGCCTGTGGGTGCGCGCGGTGCCGCAGGGGGACCACACCATGCTGCGCATCGCCTCTGCCGAGAAGTTGGACACCACCTTCGAGCGGCACTTCCGTGCCCTCGTGGAGCAGATCGACGCGACCGCCCCGGCCGCCGACGCTGAGAAGGAGCCTGTTGATGCTCGAGTTCGCTGAATATCTCGTCACCGCCGCCACCGTCTTCGTCCTGCTGGGCCTGGTCAGTGGCATCGCGCTGGTCACGTCGCGTCGCCGAGATGCCGTGACCACGGTCAGCGCGCGCGCGAAGGTGAGTGTGGGTGGCGCCGAGTTGGCTCCCGCGCAGTCCGAGGCGCCCGTGCAGCCCGGAAGGGGCACCAGCCTGGGGTGGTACGCCACGGCGTTCCAGGTGATAGCGCTGCTGCTGCTGACGGCCTACATGGCGATCCGGATGAGTCTCACCGGGCACGGGCCTTTCGCGAACCAGCACGAGTTCGCTGTCGCCTTCACATGGGGGATCCTGCTGGTCAACCTGTTCTTCGGGCTGCGCTACCGGATCCGGATGCTGTCGCTGGTCGTGCTGCCCGTGGCTGCAGCCATGCTCGTCTACGCGCTGAGCCTGGACACCGGCGTCCGGCCCTTGATCCCCGCCCTGCAGAACAACCTGCTGCTGACCCTGCACGTCGGATTCGCCATCATCGCCTACGGCGCCGCCTGCGTCTCGTTCGGGGCCGCCGTGCTGTACCTGCTGCATCCGCACCTCACCCGGCTCCACCTGCCGCGCCAGGAGGTCCTCGACGACGTGGGCTACCGCGCCGCCGTCATCACCTTCCCCCTGCTCACCATCATGATCGTGCTGGGCTCGGTGTGGGCGAGCACCGCGTGGGGGCGCTACTGGGGCTGGGATCCCAAGGAGACGGCCGCCTTGGTGACCTGGTTGGTCTACGGCGCGTTCCTGCACGCCCGGGTGGTGCGGGACTGGCGTGGCACCAAGTCCTCCTGGCTGCTGGTGATCGGGTTCCTCACCATCCTGTTCGCCTACTTCGGCAACCACTTCTTCGGGGGTCTGCACTCCTATGCGTAGCGGACAGGCCCGCGGACGCCTCCTGGGCATCCTGGGGCTTGCTGTGCTTGTCGTGCTCGTGGTGGGTGCCATCTATCTCGTCAAGGGTGGGGCAGCCAGTGAGGCGGCCTCTACGGGGCAGACGGTGCCGCTCGAAGGGCCGGCCGTGGGTGCCCGGGCGCCGGGATTCACGGCGCTGGACATCGACGGGGTCCCCGTCTCGTTGGACGACTATGCCGGACGGCCCGTGTGGCTGCTTTTCCAGGCCACCTGGTGCTCGATCTGCCGTGCGGAGCTACCGGACGTCGAGGCGGCGTCGGACCGGATCGACGTGGTGGCCATCTACCTCCGCGAGGACCGGGACCTGGTCACGGACTACGCAGATCGCCTTGACCTCACGATCACCAGCGTCCCGGACCCCATCGGGGAGATCTCGCTGCGCTACCTTGCCTCGTCGGTGCCCACGCACTACTTCGTGAAGGCCGACGGCACTCTGGCAGCCGTCCGCAAGGGAGCGATGTCCCCGGGGGAGATCAATGAGGCTCTGGCGCTGCTGGGCGTGGGGTAGGACCGAAAAAACCCCGCCGGAGCGGGGCATTCGGTGGCCAGGGCCGGGATCGAACCGGCGACCTTTCACTTTTCAGGCGAACGCTGCTACCAGCTGAGCTACCTGGCCAGGTGGCCGGGCGTTTCCGCCGACCCAGCGACCCCGACGGGACTCGAACCCGCGACCTCCGCCGTGACAGGGCGGCGCGCTAACCAACTGCGCTACGGGGCCAATTTCTTGACCTGCTGGCCACGCCAGCCCGGTAACTATAGCGTGCCAGATTCCTGGAAGGGAAATCGGGCCAACACCTTGTCGTAACCGGTTCAGACCCCCTCCGGAGAGTGGGCATGAGCATCCCCAACGGGATTCGAACCCGTGCTGCCGCCGTGAAAGGGCGGAGTCCTAGGCCGCTAGACGATGGGGACCAGCACCGGACAGTCTAGGGACTTCGCCGGGGGGCGCGCAAACGGGCCGCGCCGACCCATCCGGGATCCGGATGGGTGGGGGAGAGTGCTCAGCCGTAGGTGTTGATGTGGACGTGGTTGTAGTGGTTGGCGTTGTCGCTGCCTCGATCGGCCATGGCGCGCCACCCTTCGCTGGAGCGTGCCACGGACCAGATCTTCTGCGCGAAGATGATGTAGTTGATGTTGTACTTGGCGGCGTTCGCCCGGTAGTACTCGGCGATCTCCCACCCCAGTGCCTGGTTGGCCGAGTAGCTGGGGATCATGACGTCGACGGCGCGGCCGGCGGGGTGGTCCGGCGTCACGTCGCGGCGCCAGCCGTACATGGTGGTGATCGCGGGGTAGCGGTTCCAGATGTCGCGGGTGATGGCCTGGACGTTGGCGTTGGTCAGGTCGAGGCCGCTGGAGTATCCGCGGTTCAGCGTGGTGCTGCTGCCGCCCGACGCGGTCCCGTCGGCCGGTTCCGTCGCCGAGAGGTAGCGCGCGGTCACCCAGCGCACGGCGCCGTTGACGACGGCCTGGGCCCGGCCGTTGGTCACCAGGCCGGTGACCTGGACCTCGCCGCCCTTGGGGATCTCGCCCACATAGGACGTTCCGCTGCTGGCGGTCCAGATGTTCAGCACCGTGGTGGCGTAACGCAGCGTGGTGGCGGGGACGGCGGGGGCGGTGGGTGCGGGCGTGGTGGCCGTGACTGCGGAGAGGTACGTGGCGTTCACCCACCGCACGGCCCCCTGGTGGATCACCTGGGCCATGCCGTTGGTGACCACGCCCGTGGTGTCCAGGATCGTGCCCCGGGGCACGTCGCCCAGATTGACGAACGCGGCGGTGCTGGTGGTGCGGATCATGAGCGCGGTGGTGGCCCGGCCCTTGCCGGTGACCGGAGGCAGTTCGGAGTATGCGGCCGACGCCGTGGCGGACAGGTAGCGGGAGGCTGCCCACAGCACCTTGCCGTTGTAGGACACCTGGGCGTAGGTGCCACTCACCGTGCCCGTGAGCGTGAGGGCCGTACCGCGCTGCACGACGACCGAGATGGAGTCCGACAGCGAAGGGCCGACGCGCAGGTTGAGGTTGCCGGTGGTGAAGACGCTGCCCGTCGCGGAGGTGGTGGTTCCGTTCGTCGTCTGCGACGACGGCGCGGCCGAGGCGGTGCCGCCGGTCAGATAGGCGCTCGCGACGTAGGCGGTCCGCCCCTGGTACGTGACCTTCGTCCACCCGTTGGCCGACCCGTCGCTCGGCAGGCTCTGGCCGCGCAGGAGCACGGCCAGGCGCGTGCTGGAGGTGGTGGGCGAGGTCCTGATGTTGACGTTGGCGGTGGCCGTCACCGACGCGATGTCGGCGTCGGCAGCCGGGCCGAGGGCGATCGTTCCGAGCCCTTGGACCAGGATCGCGATGCCCGCCGCGGCGGCGATGCCACGGAGGCCCTTGAATGCTGTCTTCACGTCTCTCCTCGTGCAGGTGTGCGGTGGAGACCGGACGTCCCGCTTCCCCGGGGCTGCGTAGCCCCCGACACGTCCGGCCGCTGCCTCGGACACTAAGAGCCCTTGTCGGAGGCGGACAATCGCCACTTGAGGGTTGCCTGAGAGAAGGCAAGGCGACACGCCGTGCGCGGGGTGAAAATTACAGCTGTGTCATTCGCGTGCCCGTGCGGCGGCTATATCGCCCTGACTAGGACGTTAATCAAGCAGCTGTGCCGGGGAGGTCAACTGAACGCTCGTTGAGAGAGTCTTGGGCGGCTCAGAATCAAGTGAGCTGAAGTCTGACTTGAGGTTCATGGTCGAGGTTGAGGTTCAGCCGAGGTCCAGGGGATCGACCCACGCGCGCCGCGCGGTGCTCGACCATGTGGCGGCGCGGCCGTAGACCTGCTCCGGCAGATAACCGGAGCGGAGGTCGTCCAGGGGAACCTGCGCGACGCCGAGCAGTTCGGCCAGACGCGCCCGGTCCCTGCCACCCGCAACGGCGCCCACCAGAGCCAGGCCCAGCGCTCGGCGGTTGGCGGCCAGCGTGCTCAGCACCTCAGGGTGGAAACCTGCGGCGACCAGGACCAACGGGGCCTCGGCGGAAGCGCGGGAGACCGGGCCCAGAAGTTCCCGCATGGAGCTCACCTCGCCGTCGATCACCAGGATCTGCGGGTCACGCCAGAGCGCGCCGTCGCGGTGGGTGGCGAAGTCGGGGTGGGCGTGGCCGAAGCCGAACCCCTCGCCGGCGTGTCCGAGGTGCGCGGGCCCCGCGCCGGCCGAGGGGGCGCGCATGGCGTCCACCTCGTCCTGCGTGATGTAGTGCGGGACGTTGCGGTCCACCTCGTCGAGGCCCCGTCGCGGTGCGGCCTCATCGGCCCCCGTGGCGCGCCGCCGCGCGCCTCTGTCCGCGAGGACCGCCGCGCCCAGCAGGGCGCCCCCGACGAGGAGGGCGACGACGAACCAGGACCACGCGGGCATGGGCCCCAGCCTGCCACGCCCTGGACCGCTACACTGCTGTGGCCCCTATAGCTCAGCAGGTAGAGCAGTGGACTTTTAATCCATGGGTCGCGGGTTCGAGCCCCGCTGGGGGCACCGCCGCAGGCCGCAGACCCGTCAGCGCGTGAACCAGTGCACCGCGTAGGGACGCAGCGTCATGGTCCAGGGCGTCAGGTCCCACTCCACGCCGTCGAGCAGCTCCCGGGCGGTCTCGCCCAGGGTCTCGCTCACGCACGCCATGGGCACCGTGATCTCCGCCGGCGACATGTTGTAGACCTGCACCATGGGGCCGACGGGGTGGTCCCGCTTGATGGCCAGGACCCGGGGGTCTCCGGTTTCGAGGAACTGGCCCTCCCGCGCGGCGTGCAGGTGCGGGGTCACGCGCCGGACGCCCAGCACGTGACGCAGCCACGCGTTGACGCGGGCCGCGGGCGAGGAGGGGTTGTCTCCCAGCGCCGCCACGGCGTCCCAGTCCATCACCGGACGGTGGACCCAGCGATTGTCATCGGCGTGGGCAGGGTCCCGGGCGAAGTCGTGGTCGTTGAGGGTGGCCACCTCGTCACCCATGTAGAGCAGCGGCACGCCGCCCCACCCGCAGATGACCGCGTGCAGCAGGTTGATCCTGGCGACGGCGAGCTCGATCCGGTAGGCGTTGCCGGAGTCGATGGCCTTCTCGAGCCCAGCCAGTGAGGCCAGGGACCCGGAGATCCGCCGGTCCCCTGTGGTCTCGTTGGCCTGGAACACCAGCCCCTTCGCGAACGAGTCCGGGTGTTCGCCGGAGTAGAAATCGCTGAGGAACTTGCGGTGCGCGAAGCCGTTGAGGCCCGCCGTCGCGGCGTCCACGTCGTCGATGGCCCAGCCGATGTCGTCGTGGCATCGGATGTAGGTGCCCCACGTGGCCGTGGACGGCTTCGGCGGGAACCCGCCCAGCGCGCGGCGCATCAGGGTGGTGTCGTGCGTGGCGAGCGTCGACCACAGCTGTGCCATCAGCGAGTTGTGGTAGGCGATGTCGGAGACCTTGCCGTAGTGCTCGCCCTCGCCGAAGTACGCGATGAGATCCTTGGGGCCGACGATGGCTTCTGCCTTGAACGCCACCGCGGGGGCCGCGATGCGCACGGCCGCGCGCATCGCCTGCGAGACGGCGTGCACCGGGGGCTGGTTCTGGCAGTTGGTGCCCATCACCTTCCAGATGAACGCGATGGCGTCCAGCCGGAGCACCTCGACGCCCCGGTTGGCCAGGTCCAGGATGATGTCCAGGTACTCGACGAACACGTCCGGGTTGGCCCAGTTGACGTCCCACTGGTAGTCGTTGAACGTGGTCCAGACCCAGCCGGCCAGGTCGTCGTCCCAGGTGAAGTTGCCGGGCGCGAAGTCCGGGAACACCTCCGGGAGCGTCTGCTCATAGCGGTCCGGCATGGTCCGGTCCGGGAAGACCATGAAGTAGTTGCGGTACTTCTCATCCCCGGCGCGCGCCCGCACCGCCCATTCGTGCTCACGTGCCACGTGGTTGAGCACGAGGTCCACCACCAGCGAGATGCCGTTGCGCCGGAGGTTTCCGGTGAGTTCCTCCAGATCCTCCATGGTGCCGAGATCCGGGCGGACCGTGCGGTAGTCCGCCACCGCGTATCCGCCGTCGTTCGCGCCCTCACGTGGCTGCAGGAGCGGCATGAGGTGCAGGTAGGTCACGCCCAGGTCCTGCAGGTAGTCGAGATGGTCCGTGATGCCGCGGAGAGTGCCGGCGAACCGCTCCGTGTAGGCCACGTAGCCCACCTGGGTGGGCAGCTGGAGCCAGTCAGGACGCAGGAGGCGGGCCTCGTCGAGTTCGCGCAGCTCGTCGCTGCGTGCGTCGAACTTGGCCCGCACGAGGTCGCGGACCCTGTCGGTGACCTCCCACGAACGCTCGCCGTACACGCTCTCCAGGGCTGAGATCAGATCTGCCCCGTAGCGCTCCCACCTGAGGTCGAAGGTTGTCTTCACGGGCTCAGCCTAGTGGTCAGGCCTGGGGCGTGAGGGGCATCCAGGGGGGTTGCATGCTCGGGGGCACGGGGTGCCGCTCCCATGTCGTCCACCACGAGTCGGCGCCGTCCGGCAGTGGTGTGCCGTGGGTGCTGCGCACGGCGTCCCGCAACTCCACCTTGGCGCTGCGCAGGCCAAGGAAATCCCTGCGCGCGGGCTCGGGGTTGCTCAGCAGCTGCTCCTCGAGCCGCAGGATCCTCATCCGCAGGGCCGTGATGCGCCTGTGCAGGGTCTCCGCCGACTCGCCGAGCCCGAGGTGGCGCTCGGCGGCGCGCAGCCAGCCGTAGTCACGGTTGATGGCGATCAGCCCCGGGTGCACCGTCATGGAGTCATGCACGCCGAGCTCGGGGTGGATGACGATGGCGCCGGCCGAGTGGGCGTAGGCCAGCTCGTCGCGGCCGGCCTCGTCGATGAGGATCTCCGTGGCGCGCATCACCACCGAGAACATGTCCGCATCCACCATGCTGGGACGTCTGGGCACTCCGCTGGCCTGCGACGAGATGACGTAGTTGCGGGCGGCGCCCAGCTGGCCGATGGTCAACTCCGCGGGAAGGTTCTCGCGGGCGCCGCCGTCGACATAGGTCTCGTCGCCCAGGGGAACCGGCCGGAACACGGCGGGAATGGCACAGGAGGCCAACACCCCCACGGCCAGGTTGTGCGCGGTGTCGTCGACAGGATCGTTCCGGCGGTCGACGAGGGTGCCGGCCTCCGTCATGAACCGCAGCTCGCCGGATTCCAGTGACACCATCGCGATCCTCAGCGTCACCCCGGACGCGGCGACACGGCCTGGGTCGAACGTGTCCGGGTCCAGGAGATGGGCGAGCATGGGGCCGGGCCGGAACATCGAGCGGGAACGGTCCATGCCCTGCCAGATGGTGCTCAGGCCGGTGCCAATCCGCGGTAGGCGGCCCAGATGCGAGGCGATGCCCGACAGTACGGTCAGGGACCAGTCCGAGCGGACGTCCTCGTCGGGGGTGAGCGCCAACTCGAGCGGATCAGGCGGTGGCGCCGGCTCGGCCGGGCTGGACGGGCTCCCGGGCGAGTAGCGCAGGAAAGGCAGGAGCGCCGCGCGTGGCCGGGAGGTACGGGCCGGCGCCTCCCTGATGGGCGTGACCACCTCGAGCCACCCCGGTGCCTCCGCCTGCAACCGCTCGAACCAAGGTCGCGGGGTGAACATGTCGGCCGGCCCCGTCATGGCCATCCAGATCTCGGTCAACCGGTTCAGGTAGCGCTGCTGTCCGTCCCTGGTGGGGTCCTGGGCCAGCGCGGAGGCCACGATGGCGCCGGCGGAGGCGCCGACGAAGATGCTGGGTGAGAAGGCCTCGTCGTGCCGGTACAGGTAGTCGAGCGCGCCCAACTGGAAGCCCGCGCGTGATCCGCCCCCCGAGAGCGTGCAGGAGACCACCTCCGGGCGGGGACTCTGCCCGAAGAGAGGAAGTCCGAACCAACCCTTGACAGCCATCCCACCAAGCCTACTCAGCACGCGGGTCGATCATCGGCCGCGGTGGGGTGCGGGTTCGCCTGTCCTGCCGCTGAGAATGTCGCTAGGCTCATCGCAGCTTGTGGGCGAGGAACCCGGTGTGACTCCGGGGCGGTTCCGCCACTGTGATGTCGTTGATCGACCAGCCAGACACTGTCCACAGGTGCATCCGACCGATCTACGGGGCGAGAACCCCGAGGAGGAAACCCGCGAATGGCTGATTCACCCGCGCACATCGCGCTGCTGTCCACGTCCGATACGGACCTGTTGTCCGCCCGCGCCAGCGGCTCGAGATACACGTGGGCCAATCCCGGACGGGCGGCCGACGACACGCTGGCCCGCCTCGTCGCCGACGCGGACCTCGTGGTCGTCCGGCTCCTCGGCTCCCCTCAGGACCTCTGGCCGGGAATCACCCACGCACGGGCCTCCGGTACCCCGCTGGTGATCCTCGGCGGTGAGCATCAGCCGAGCCCTGAACTGATGGAGCTGTCGACGGTGCCGATGAGGGTCGCGGCCGAGGCGCACCGCTACCTGGCCGAGGGCGGCCCGGCGAATCTGGCCGAACTCCACGCCTTCCTCTCCGACACCATCCTGCTTACCGGCCTCGGATTCGAGCCCCCCAGCGTGATCGCCGCGTGGGGCTACGCCGAACGGCCCGCCGGCGATCCGGCACTTCCGCGCATCGGCATCCTCTATTACCGGGCCCACGAGGCGAGCGGTAACAACGCTTTCGCGCATGCGCTGGCCGACGCCGTCGATGACACCCGTGAAGCGGTCGGCGTCCCGATCTACGCGGGGTCGCTGCGCTCGGCCCCTGACGCCCTCTACGAGGCACTCGGCACCTTGGACGCGCTCGTGGTCACCGTGCTGGCCGCCGGTGGATCCGTCCCCGCCACCGCAGGGGCCGGCGGAGAGGACGAGTCCTGGGACGTCGCCCGGATGGCCGCACTGGACATCCCGGTGCTACAGGGTCTGTGTCTCACCGCGGCGCGCGCCGATTGGGAGGCCTCGGCCGAGGGCGCGACGCCGCTCGACTCGGCCAACCAGATCGCGATCCCCGAGTTCGACGGGCGCATCATCACCGCACCGTTCTCGTTCAAGGAGATCGACGAGCAGGGCCTTCCTGCCTACGTCGCTGACCCCGAGCGCACCGCCCGGGTGGCACGGATCGCCGTCAACCACGCCCGGCTCCGCCGCATCCCTAACGCGCGTAAGCGCGTGGCCCTGGTGCTGTCGGCCTATCCGACCAAACACTCCCGCATCGGCAACGCGGTGGGGCTCGACACCCCGGTCTCCGCGATCCGTCTGCTGCGCCTCCTCCGCGCCGAAGGCTACGACCTGGGTCCGGCCGACGACACCGCCGACTTCCCGATCCACCACCTGCTGGACCTGGGCGACGACACCGCGGCCGGGGACGCGCTCATCCACGCCCTTATCGCCGCCGGTGGGCAGGACGAGGAGTGGCTCACATCCGCGCAGCTGACCGAGGCGCACGTCCGCATCTCGTCCGCCCAGTACGACGCCTGGACCGCGCATCTGCCCGCCGACCTGCGCGCCGCCATGGTGGCCTCCTGGGGGGAGTCGCCCGGCACTCTGTTCGTCAACGAGGCCGGGGAACTGGTGCTGGCGACACTCCAGGCGGGCAACGTCATCGTCCTCATCCAGCCACCGCGGGGCTTCGGTGAGAACCCCGTGGCGATCTACCACGACCCGGATCTGCCGCCCAGCCACCACTACCTCGCCGCGTACCGCTGGCTCGAGCACGGCTTCTCGGCCGACGCGGTGGTCCACCTGGGCAAGCACGGCTCGATGGAGTGGCTCCCCGGGAAGAACGCCGCCCTATCGGCCTCCTGCGGACCCGATGCCGCGATCGGCGACCTGCCCCTGATCTACCCGTTCCTCGTCAACGACCCGGGGGAGGGTGCCCAGGCCAAGCGCCGAGCGCACGCGACGATCGTCGACCACCTCATCCCGCCGATGGCCCGGGCGGAGACTTATGGCGACATCGCCCGGCTCGAGCAGCTCCTCGACGAGCACGCCAACATCGCCGCCATGGACCCCGCGAAGCTCCCCGCGATCCGCGGCGAGATCTGGCAGCTGATGCGCTCGGCGGAGATGCACCGCGACCTGGGCCTCGACGAGCAGCCGCATGACGACGACTTCGATGACTTCCTGCTCCACGTCGACGGCTGGCTCTGCGAGATCAAGGACGCCCAGATCCGCGACGGTCTCCACATCCTGGGTGCCGCCCCCACGGGTGAGGCCCGCGTCAATCTCGTCCTGGCGATCCTGCGCGCGACGCAGGTCTGGGGAGGCGTGGGCGACGCCGTCCCTGGTCTGCGGGCCGCGTTGGGCCTCACCGAGGGAGCAGACCTGGCGGCCGTCGACCTGGCCGAGTCCCAGGCGCGGGATCTCATCCACCGGGCGGAGGCGGCGGGCTGGGACCCGTCCGCCGTCTCGACGCTCCACGAGGACGCCGAAGTCGGGCGCGTCCTCAGGTTCGCCGCGGAGCAGGTCGTCCCGCGGCTGGCGGCCACGACGGACGAGCTCAGCGCCGTCGTGCATGCGCTCGCTGGTGGCTTCGTCCCCGCCGGCCCCTCAGGCTCGCCGCTGCGCGGGCTCGTGAACGTGCTGCCCACCGGGCGCAATTTCTACACCGTGGATCCGCGGGCGGTGCCGAGCCGCCTGGCGTGGCAGACAGGACAGGCGATGGCCGACTCCCTGCTCCAGCGCCACCTCGATGAGGCCGGCACCTACCCGGCGTCGGTCGGGCTCTCGGTATGGGGCACCAGCGCCATGCGCACGTCCGGCGACGACGTCGCCGAAGTCCTCGCCCTGCTCGGCGTCCGGCCGGAGTGGGACGAGGCGTCGCGGCGGGTGTCGCGGCTGACGGTGGTACCGCTCGAGGAGTTGGGCCGCCCCCGCATCGACGTGACGCTTCGGATCTCAGGTTTCTTTCGCGATGCGTTCCCGCACGTGGTCGCGATGCTCGACGACGCCGTCGGCATGGTCGCCGGCCTTGACGAGCCCGACGAGATGAATTTCGTGCTGGCTCACGCCCGCGCCGATCTCGCGGTGCACGGCGACCACCGCCGGGCGACCACCCGCATCTTCGGCTCGAAGCCCGGCTCCTACGGCGCCGGCATCCTGCAGGTGATCGAGTCCGGTACCTGGCGCAACGACGCGGACCTCGCCGAGGTGTACACGGCCTGGGGTGGCTTCGCCTACGGCCGCGGTCTCGACGGGTCCCCGGCTGCCGAGGACATGCGAACCAACTACCGACGTATCGCGGTGGCGGCGAAGAACATCGACTCCGCCGAGCATGACATCGCGGATTCCGACGACTACTTCCAGTACCACGGCGGGATGGTGGCCACCGTTCGGGCGCTGGCCGGGACGGCGCCGAAGGCGTACGTCGGGGACTCCACCTCACCGGATTCCGTACGCACCCGTACTCTCGCCGAGGAGACGGCGCGCGTATTCAGGGCCCGGGTCGTGAATCCTCGATGGATCGCGGCGATGCAGCGTCATGGCTACAAGGGGGCCTTCGAACTCGCCGCGACCGTCGACTACCTGTTCGGCTTCGACGCGACGGCGGGTGTGGTGCATGACTGGATGTACGACCGGTTGGCCCACGCGTACGTCCTCGACGACGCCACGCAGGAATTCCTGCGCAGGTCGAACCCCTGGGCCCTGCGTGGGATCATCGAGCGGTTGCATGAGGCCGCGGAGCGCGGGCTGTGGGCGGAGCCCGATGCCGATACCCTCGCGGCCATGCGTGACATCTACCTCGAGGTCGAGGGCGAGTTGGAGGACGACACATGAGGGGACCGGTGAGGGTGCGGATCCTCGGCATCGGCATGGGTGCGCACCACGTGACGCCGGAGGTGTCGCGGGCTCTGGCTGAGTCCGACTACGTGCTCGCAGCCAGGAAGCGCGATGACGACGGACTGTTGGCGGCCCGCCGGGCCATCGCCGCCGCCCACGGCGTCGAGGTGGTCGAGGTGCCCGACCCCGAGCGCGACCGCGACGCTCCTGCGGACTATCCGGCCGCGGTCAGAGCCTGGCACGCGGCCCGGGTCACCGCCTACGAGGAGATCCTGCGTGCCCGGGGTGGCACCGCGGCCTTCCTGGTCTGGGGTGACCCGGGCCTCTACGACTCGACCATCCGCATCGTCGAGGGGATCGCCGCGAGGCTCCCGCTGAACTACGACGTGCTGCCGGGGATCAGCGCTCCGCAGGCGCTGGCGGCCCGGCACCGGATGGTCCTCCACCCCGTCGCAGACCCGGTGCACGTCACGACGGCGCGCCGGCTGCGCCAGGACATCGCGGCCGGCCAGACGAACCTCGTCGTCATGCTGGGTGGGGTGCCCGCCCTCGAGGGCCTCGACGACTGGTCGATCTGGTGGGGGGCGAACCTCGGCGCCGACTCCGAGGAACTGATGGCCGGCCGGGTGGCGGAGGTCAGCCACGACCTGCCTGCCGCGCGGGAGCGTGCCCGGGCTCGCGCCGGCTGGGTCATGGACATCGCACTCCTGCGTGCCCCCGGTGGGTCCCCGCCACCGCTGGAGGGCGGTGCCGGATGAGGCTGCTCATCCTCGGCGGCACCAGCGAGGCGCGCCGGCTGGCCGCGCGGCTGGTCGAGGTACCGGGCGTCGACGTCACCACTTCCCTGGCCGGCCGCGTCGCGGCCCCGCGACTGCCGCCGGGGCGCGTTCGGACGGGAGGTTTCGGTGGTGTGGAGGGCCTCCGTGCCGAGCTGGTGGCCTACGACGTCGTCGTCGACGCCACCCACCCCTTTGCGCTGGGGATGACCGCGAACGCGGTCGAGGCGTGCCGCGCCGACGGTGTGCCGCTGCTCAGGCTGGAGCGGCCGGGCTGGCCGCCCGACCCGGCCTGGCGCTGCGTGGACGACCACGAAACGGCGGCCGATGCCGCCGCCCGGGCAGGTGCCCGGCCATTCCTCACGGTCGGACGGCAGGAACTTGCGCGCTACGTGCCGGCGCTGGGCGACCTTCCGGTGCTGGCCCGCGTGGTGGATGCCCCCGACGTCCCGGTGCCCCAGTCCTGGGAGGTCCTGCGGAGTCGCGGCCCGTACCCGCTCGACGACGAGCGGGCGCTCATGCGCCGCCACCGCACCGATGTCCTCGTCACGAAGGACTCAGGGGGCACCTACACCCGGGCGAAGCTGGAAGCGGCCGCGGAACTGGGTGTGAGGGTGGTGATGGTGCGGCGGCCACCGGGCCCCCAGGGCGTGCCCACGGTGGTGGATGTCGACGCGGTGCTGGCCTGGTTGCTGCGGAGGATGTGAGCGGGGCGACCGGCCGGCTCACCACTCGATGCCGCGCTGCCCCTTCTGTCCCGCGTCCATCGGGTGCTTCACCTTGGTCATCTCGGTGACCAGGTCCGCCATCTCGACCAGACGCGCATCGGCGCCGCGACCTGTGATGATCACGTGCTGCGTCCCGGGGCGGAGGGCCAAGGTGGTGACCACGTCCTCGACGTCGACCCATCCCCACGTCATGGGGTAGGTGAACTCGTCCAGGATGACCATGTCGTGCGCCTGGTCGGCGAGCCTGCGCTTGACCTCCAGCCATCCCTCGCGGGCGGCGGCCCGATGGTCGTCCACGTCACCCTGCTTACGGGTCCACGACCAGCCGGCGCCCATCTTGTGCCATTCCACAGGACCCCCCTCGCCTGTCTCGTCATGGAGCCGCCCGAGGCGTTCCAGGACGGTCTGCTCACCGATGCGCCACTTGGCGGACTTGACGAACTGGAAGACGCCGATGCGCCAGCCCTGGTTCCACCCACGCAGCGCGAGGCCGAAGGCCGCCGTGGACTTGCCCTTGCCCTCGCCGGTGTGGACGATGAGAAGTGGCTGGGTACGGCGCTGGCGTGTGGTGAGTCCGTCGTCGGGGACGGACAGCGGTTGGCCTTGGGGCATCAGGCGGCTCTTCTCGTGTGGGTGTGGACCGTGGACGTGAGGGCGTCCGCGGTGACCTCGGCCACGGGGACGTGTCGGGCGCCGAGTCGATCGGCGAGGCGCGCGGCGAGGCCGAGCCGCAGCGGGCCGCTCTCGCCGTCGATGACGACGCTCATCACGCCGAGCCCCGCGAGGTGCGCGGCAGCCAACTCGGAGCGGGCCAGCGCGTCGGCGCCCCCGGTGGCGCGCCCGTCGGTGACGACGATGAGGAGAGGGCGCAGTCGCGGGTCGCGACGGCGTTCACGTGTCAGCACCGCTGCCGCCTCGAGGAGCCCCTCGGCCAGCGGCGTGCGGCCGCCGGCGGCGAGATCGTCAAGGCGGGCCGCCGCCACGTCGACGGAGTGCGTCGGCGGCAGGACCAGATCCGCCTGCCGGCCCCGGAAGCTGATGAGCCCCACCTTGTCCCGCCGCCTGTAGGCGTCGAGCAACAGCGAGAGGATCGCCGTCTTGACCTGCCCCATCCGCTTTCGGGCTGCCATGGACCCGGAGGCGTCGACGCAGAAGAGGATGAGATTGGCCTCGCGGCCCTCCCGCACCGCGGTGCGGGCATCCTCCGGCTGCAGCAGCACCCGCCCCTGACGGTCCCGCTCCGGCGCACGCTCGGCGGCGGCCAGCAGGGTTTGGACGAGGTGCAGACCGCCGACGGCGCCCACTGCGCGGCTCGCCCCGATCCGACGGCCGGTCTCGCTGATGGCGCGGCTGCGGCGACCGGCCGCCCCGTGACCGATTCCCTGCACGATGAAGGCCTTCGGCCGGTAGGGGTCCCCGCTGGAAACCCGGCTCTCGGAGGCCGCGTCCGATGCCGGACCTGCGGCCGCCGTATCCGGGCCCTCGCCGTCGAGCGGCGGGCTGCCCTCCGCGGAGCGGTCCGCCGCCGAGTCGGTGCCGGTGGGGTCCTGCGGATCAGGGCTCTCGTCGGTGGGATCCCCCGGCGGGGAGGCGTCGTCGCGGGTCGGATCATCGTCCGGCGGAGGAAGGTCGCGCCCGAGGAGGTCGTCGAGGAGCTGCTCGTCGAGCCCGGGCGCGTCGAACGGGTTGCGCCGCCGCCGGTGCGGCAGGGCCAGGAGAGCAGCCCGGCGGATATCGGCCCGCGTCACTTCCGTGCGGCCCTCCCAGGCGGCATGCGCCACGGCGGTGCGGGCCGTGACGAGGTCGGCGCGCAACCCGTCGACCTCGAAGGCCGAGCAGATCTCGGCGATCTTCAGCAGGGCGGCGTCGGGCAGCCGAACCGAGACGACCCTGGCGCGCGACGCCTCGATCCGGCGGGTGAGCGCCTCCTCCGCGGGCCGGTACCTCTCGGCGAAGCCGATCGGGTCCCCGTCGAAGGCCATCCGCCGCCGTACGACCTCCGCCCGCAACCCGGGGTCCCGGGGGGCCGCAACTTCCACGGTGAGGCCGAAGCGGTCCAGGAGCTGCGGACGCAGTTCGCCCTCCTCGGGGTTCATGGTTCCGATCAGCACGAAGCGCGCCAGGTGCTCCACGGAGACGCTGTCACGCTCCACGCTCACCCGCCCCATCGCGGCCGCGTCCAGCAGCAGGTCGACGAGGTGATCGTGCAGGAGGTTCACCTCGTCGACGTACAGCAGACCCCGGTGGGCGCGGGCGAGCAGGCCGGGCTCGTATTCGACGCGTCCGTGGGACAGCGCCCGCTCCAGGTGCAGCGAGCCGAGCACGCGGTCCTCCGTCGCCCCGACAGGAAGTTCCACGAGACGCACGGGCCGGTCCACGGTCTCGGCCCCGGGCCCGAAGGGGCCGTCAGGGGAGGTCGCCGCGGGGTCCGCCGGATCAACCGAGAACCGGTCCGCGGCGTAGACCCTCACGTGCGGGAGGACGGCGGTCAGCGCCCGCACCGTGGTCGATTTGGCGGTCCCCTTCTCGCCGCGGATGAGGACCCCGCCGATTTCGGGGGAGATGGTGGACAGGACCAGCGCCAGGCCCATGTCGTCCATCGCGTCGGTCTCGCAGCCGAGAACGGCAGGGAAAGGAAAGTGCACCGGCATGTGAGGCTCCCGCTCGTGTCGCCATGGTCATGGTCGGGCGCGAGGCCGGTCTTCGGACTTGCCTGGTCCTTCGCTCACGCGAAGGCCGGGCTCACCGCAGCGGGCCTGTGCCGGACTCTCACCGGCTTCCCAGATTCTCCCCGTCGCCTGCGCCACCGTGTCCGATGGTTGAGCCTTCCGGGGCACCTCGTGCCTATGCCCACATGATAACGTCCTTTGTCGTGTCCGACAGAAGCCCCGCGGCGGCTGGCCGCGCCACCGGCCGGGTGATCGTCGTCGGCGTCGCGGCCGACGGCGTTCACGCGGTCAGCGAGGAGCTCGCCGGATCCGGAACCCTCGTCGTCGGCGCGGCGCGGCACCTGGAGCTTCTGCCCCCGGTCCCCGGGCAGGTGCGGCTCCGCCTGCCCTCCCCGCTGCGGGCCGGCCTGGCCGAGATCGTCACCGCTCACCCCGACACCACGGTGGTGGTGCTGGCATCCGGCGACCCGCTGGTCTCGGGGATCGGCTCGGTGCTCATCGACATCCTCGGCCCGGACGGCGTCGAGATCCGCCCAGCTGTCTCATCGGTGGCGCTGGCCCGGGCCGCCATGCGCTGGCCGGCGGAGTCCCATGGCCTTGTCAGCGTGGTGGGGCGTGACGTGTCTCTCGTGCTGCGGGACCTGGCGCCCGGCCGACGCCTGCTGGTGCTGTCCTCAGACGACGTCACCCCGCGGCTGCTCGGGGCGCTCCTCGTCGAGGCCGGATACGGCTCGTCGCGCCTGACGGTGCTGGGGAATCTCGGCGGAGACGAGAGTCGGCTCGACCTCGACGCCTTCGCCGCGGCCGAAGGCGCGGAGTTCCCGCGGCTGAACATCGTCGCGATCCAGTGCGTCGGTGAGTTGATCGCCGGGTGGACGGCGGGTGTGCCCGACAGCCTGTTGGCGGGGGTGGGGCCCCCCCTCCCGCGCGATGTCCGGGCGTCGGCCCTGGCGCTGTTGGGGCCGGTCCCCGGCGGGCGGCTGTGGGACATCGGCCGAGGCGCGGGTCCCGTGGCGGTCGAGTGGCTCCGCGCGCATCCCACCTGCCTGGCCACGGCGGTCGTGCCCGATGCGGCGGCATCCGGGCCGATCGGCGACCTCGCTGCGCGGCTCGGCGTCCCCAGGCTGCCGGTCGCGGTCGGGACGGCGCCGTCGGCCCTGGCTGGGCTGACCGTGCCGGACGCGGTGCATCTCGGCCCCGGCGCGGCCGCGTCCCGGCTCGCTGCCGCGTGTCTGGGTGCCCTTCGGCCCGGCGGCCGGCTCGTCGCCCATGCCGTCGGGAAGGGGGACGCGGCGCGGCTGGTAGAGCTGCAGCACCGCTTCGGGGGACAGCTCACCAGGATCGGTTGCGAGGTGCGGACGCCCTCTGGGTGGGTGCCTGGCTACGCGGTCACGCGATGGGCGCTGACGATCGCCTGACCACAGGCGGTCTGCGGCGCGCGCGGTCCGGGTCGTACAGGTAGGATTCGCCGCCCGGACTCGGGTCCAGGGCCGGCCCGACCAGGATCACGGCCGCCTGCCGGAGCCCTGCGCCCTCGACGGCATCCGCGATGGTCCCGACCGTCGCGGTGAGAATCTGCTGCTCCTGCTGACTGGCCCGGTAGACGACGACGGCGGGGCAGCCGGCGCCGTACTCGGGCTCGATCTCCGTCATGAGACTCCGCACCCTCGTGATGGCCAGGTGGAGCACGAGGGTGGCGCGGGTGGCGGCGAACGCGGCGAGCGATTCGGTCGCGGGCATCAGTGTCGAGCGGGCCTGGGCGCGGGTGAGGACCACCGACTGCGCCAGCATCGGTACCGTCAGCTCCCGCCCGATCGCGGCGGCCGCCGCGGCGTAGGCGGGAACACCGGGGGTGACGTCCCAGGGGACCCCGACGGCGTCGAGACGTCGCGTCTGCTCCGCGAGCGCGGAATACAGCGACGGATCACCGGAGGTGAGCCTGACCGCGACCCGGCCCGCTCGGTGCGCGGCCACGAGGCGGTCGGTGATCTCATCCAGGTCGAGGTGCTGCGTGTCCACGAGAGCCGCAGCCGCGCCCGCGTGTGACAGCACATCGGGATCCAGATAGGTGCCCGGATAAAGCACGACATCTGCGCCGGCGAGCAGGCGCGTGGCCCGTACGGTCAGCAGGTCCCCCGCCCCGGGACCGGCCCCGACGAAGTGGACGGTCACCGCACGAACCTCGGGGTCCACACGCCGGCGGGCCCCACGCGGGTTCCCGAGGCGCCCACGATGACGAGGCACTTCATATCGATCGACGCCGGATCCAGCTCGCCGAGCGTCGTGACCGTGAGGGATTCCTCCCGACGCCCGACGTCGCGCCCCACCACCACGACGGTGTCGCGGGCCCGGTGCTCGAGCAGAATGCGGCGCGCCTCGGTGATCTGGGTGCTTCGGGCCCGCGAGGCGGGGTTGTAGATGGCCAGGACCAGGTCGGCGTCGGCGATCGCGCGCAGGCGACGCTCCACGACTGTCCAGGGCTTGAGCCGGTCGGACAGGCTGACCACGGCGAAGTCGGCGCCGATCGGTGCGCCGGCGCGGGCGGCCACGGCCTGCACCGCGCTGACGCCGGGGAGGACGCGGATCCGCACGTCGGCGTACAGCGGATCCTCGGCCGCCTCGAACACGGCAGCGGCCATGCCGAAGATGCCGGCATCGCCCCCCGACACCACCGCGACCCGCTCGCCCGCGCGCGCGAGGTCGAGGGCCAGCCGGGCCCGCTCGACCTCGACGGTGTTGCCCGACGCGTGCCGCGTCAGACCCACCCGGTGCGGTACCCGGTCCACGTAGGGTCCGTAGCCGACGACATGGTCCACGTCGCTCAACGCCGTGACCGCCTCGCCCGTCATCCAGTCCTCCGGCCCAGGTCCCAGCCCGACGACGAGGACCTCACCGGTCTGCGAGGTGGTCAGGGCCGGTGCCGTCGGCTCGTCGCCGTCGCGGGACCGGGTGCCGTTGCGTGAGTCGCCCGTCACGACGATGAGCGAGAAGTAGGGCACCTCGTCAGCCTTCACCTCGCTCACGGGCATCCAGCGCTCCTCGCTCATCGACGCGCGCTCGACGTACACGGACTCCTTGAGCCGGCCCGAGGCCTCCAGCGCGCGGCGGACCGCCGGAAAGGTGCGGCCCAACTTCATGATGATCGCTCCGTCCGTGTCGGCGAGGCGCCGGGCGAGTTCCTGCTCGGGGAGGGTTCCCGGGAGCACGGTCAGTACGTCGGTCTGGCGCACCAGGGGGCTGCGGACCGCCGCGGTCGCGGCGGCGAACGCCGGCACGCCGGGAACGATTTCCGTGTCGAAGTCCACGGCGAGCCGGTCCTGCATGTACATGCAGGACCCGTAGAGCAGCGGATCACCCTCGGCGAGCAGCACGACATCGCGCCCTGCCTGGAGATGTCCGGCGAGCCGTGCCGCGGAGTCCGCGTAGAAGGCGGCCATGGCGCCCGCGTAACCGCCCGGGTGGTCCGTCTTCCCCGTAGTCAGCGGGTAGGTCAGCTGCTCCTCCACAACATCCGACCGGAAGAGTCCGCTGGCGGTGCGACGGGCGTTCGACTGGCGGCCCACGCCGGCGTGGTAGGCCACCACGTCGGCGCCCTGGATGAGGCGGGCCGCCTTGAGCGTGATGAGGTCGGGGTCGCCGGGGCCGACGCCGACACCGTAGAACCGCCCCCTCATTCCTGCTCCAGTGCCAAGGCGTTGAGCGCCGACGAGGTCATGGCCGACCCGCCCCGTCGTCCCAGGACCGTGAGATAGGGGATATCGATGCCGTAGCGGTCATGAAGATCGATCAACTCCTGCTTGGACTCCGCTGCGCCGATGAAACCGACGGGGCAGCCGAGGATCGCGGCGGGCCGGGGGGCGCCGTCGATGATCATCTCGAGCAGGTGGAACAGCGCGGTCGGGGCGTTGCCGATCGCGACGACAGCACCGTCGAGCAGCGGCTCCCACAGAGACACCGCCGCCGCGGTACGGGTCGTTCCCCAGGCCTCGGCGAGGCCAGCGACGCGGTCGTCGTTGAGGAAGCACAGCACCTCGTTGTCGCGGGGCAGCCGACGGCGGGTGACCCCTGTGGCCACCATGGTGGCGTCGCAGAGGATCGGTGCTCCCGCCTCGAGAGCCCCTCGGGCGGCCGCGACGAGCCGCGGATGGATCACCAGGTCGCCCACGAGATCGACCTGACCGCTGCCGTGGATCATCCGCACGGCCACCTTCTCGGCGTCCGGGGGAACTGCGGCGAGGTCGGCCGCGAGGCGGATGGCGGCGAAGGAGTTGACATAGATGTCCCGGCCTTCGCCGATGTAGTCGTAGTGCCTGGTCGGCCGGGTGGGGTGCATCATGCTGATTCTCCTCGGGGGACGAGCACACCCCGCCAGGGCGTGACGATGACTTCAGGCGCGCCGTCGGCCAGCGCGGCGATCTCGGTGCGTTCGAGCCCGTTCTCCGGGACGGGAACATGCCGGCCCCCGGGTACCTCGCCGTACGGGAGCGGCGCGGCGGGGGTGGGCAGCCTCGGATCCGGCGGGGCCGGGGCGACGAGGGGGACGGCCAGTTCGGTCACGTGCCAGGGCGCGGTGGGCCCGGAGCCACGCGACGAGAGGAACCGTAGGGCGAGTGCGACGAGGTTCTCGGGTGCCGCGGCGATGGGCACCACCTGACCCCAGTCACCGCCGACGCGGAGTTGTCCCGTGTCGTGGTCCAAGGCGACGAGAGCGAGGTCGGAGCGATGCTCCACGAGGTCGCCCCGGCCGTCGTCGAGTACCACGAGGAACCGGCCAGGCAGGTCCGCCAGGCGCGGTGTGGCCTGCAGGAGAGAGTCGAAGGCTGCTGAGACCGGACGCAGGTCCGCCCGCCCCCCAGCCAGTCCGCTCTGCGGCGAGACCATCACATTGCGGACACGTTCGTGTGAGCGGCTGGGCAGTAGGCCGGTTTCCTCGAGGGCGGCCAGTGCCTCCGCGTCGAGGGAGCCGGCGGCACCGGGGAAGGCACGCACCTGCAGGTTCGCGCGCCCGGTGACGCGCACGCGCCCATCACCGAACCGTTCGGCCACCGCAGCGAGGGCGACCAGGGACCGGGTGGCCACGCGGCCCCCGATGAGACGCAGACGCACCAGGAGGCCGTCGTCGGCGGGCCACGGACGCAGCGCGCCGGGGCACCGGTCTCGTCGGTCGCGGAGAAGTGTCATGGGAACGAGGCCCTTCGGTCCTGGGCCCGTGCGCGGGGCCCCACTGAGACCTGGCGGCGGTTGCCGCTAGGGCCAGCAGGTCTTCGGACTCGGGATCGTTCGGACCGGTGCGCCTTCCCGGGTATCACCCCAGTGGCTGCCATCTCTGGCGTGCTCCGACCGTCACCCTCACCGCTGCGCGTCAGTCCCGGAATCGCACCGGGTTCCCTGACTCCGGGATGTGGAGTACGACTGGCGATGCTCACCCTACCTCTCGGTGCGGAGAATCTCACCAAGAACTTCGCCACATGTCGCACAGGTGAGCGAAAACTGTCAGTGGTGGTCCGTAGTGTTGTGGTCATGGAGGACACGGCGCGGGAGGTTGCGGAGCAGTTACGCTCCGTCGACGAGCTGCGCCGCTTCGCCGAAGCCCAGACCCTCACCCTCCTCTGTGACCTGGCAGACCACTACGAGGTGGGCTACGACCAGGTGGTGGAGGTGCTGGCCGAACGCAGGATCGCCGTCGGGGGTGTCGGCACCCCGGCGGTATCGGAGTTCATCGCGTTGGAGTTGGCCGGGGTGTTGCGCTGCACTCCCACCGCCGCAGCGTCGAAGCTGGCCGATGCCCTGAACCTGAAGCATCGCCACCCCGGCCTGTTCCAGGCGGTGCAGGAGGCGCGGGTCGAACCGTCCCGCGCGTGCAGGGCCGCCTCGATGTGTGTGGACCTTCCCGCCGAGGCGGCAGACGCCGTCACCGACCTGTGGGTGGGCAGGCAGGTGAGGTTGGGTTGGACAGCCGCATTCAACCTGTTGAAGAAGATGATCATCGAGGCGGACCCGGCGGTGGCCGCGGAGCGCGAGCGTCGGCAGCGGGCCAGCCGTGGGGTGCATGTCTGGGGCCTGTTCGACGGGGTGATGAACCTGACCGGCCGCCTTGATGTGATCGACGCCCGCTACCTCGACGCGGCGGTGGATCGGATCGCGGACCTGCTCGCCACCGAGCACCCCGACACGTCGAAGACCATCCTGCGCGCCAAGGCGCTGGGGGTGCTGGCGAACCCGGCCTACGCGCTGGCGCTGCTGCAACAAGCCGCCCAGCCCGCACTCCTCGAGAGTGTGTCGGCGGCGCTGGACGGTGGCGTGCCTGCCGCGCCCGCCGCCGCAGTCCATGGTGGGCAGCGGCACGACCCGCACTGCCTCGGCGCACTGTGCGGCACCATCACCACCCCGCTGGCGAAACTGCGACCCAGGCTGGAGTTGGCGGTGCACATCCACACCGACGCCGCCGGCCAGCTCACCGGGCCGGCCCGGATCGACCGCGCCGGGCACATCACCACCGCGCTGCTGGCCGAACTGCTGCCCGGGTTGCAGGTCTCGGTGCAGCCGGTGATCGACCTTGCGGAGGTCCCCGCCGAGGACGGCTACACGCCGTCGGTGGGGTTGAAGAAGGCGCTGATGCTGACCATGGATCACGAGATGTTCCCCTACTCGAAGCGGCGGGCTGCCGGTCTGGACCTGGATCACACCCAGCCGTTCGCGCCCGGCTGCCGCGGCCAGACTCGGATCGGGAACCTCGCCCCCCTCAGCCGCAGAGTCCATCGGGCGAAAACCGCGCGCGCCTGGCGAGTGGATCAACCCAGACCCGGCCAGTTCTACTGGTTCAGTCCTCTCGGTTACCGCTACGAGGTCACCCCCAGCGGCACCCGCATGCTCGACTGAAGGTCGAGTTGCGCTTGGACGTCACGACACGACCCTTCGAGACGGCCCCGAAAAGCTGCCGAAGCAGCGGATGCAGCCGGGATGACCCCCGCTCGCGCGGGGACGACCCCGGCTCCGCGGCGCAGGCAGACCCACCCCGCGGATGACCCCCGCTCGCGCGGGGACGACGCGTGTGACCTCACCGATCGCCGAGGCGTAGTCGGATGACCCCCGCTCGCGCGGGGACGACCCCAGCAGTAGCGCCGACATAAAGCCCTGCATCGGATGACCCCCGCTCGCGCGGGGACGACTCACCGTCGAGTACCCCGACCGGGCAACCGCACGGATGACCCCCGCTCGCGCGGGGACGACATGACGCCTCGCTGCAGCGAATCCTGAGACAGCGGATGGCCCCCGCTCGCGCGGGGACGACATGACGCCTCGCTGCAGCGAATCCTGAGACAGCGGATGACCCCCGCTCGCGCGGGGACGACTTCACGCGGTCGAAGGCGCCCTCCATGGTCTCCGGATGACCCCCGCTCGCGCGGGGACGACCGGGCGTCGCCCTTTTCAAAATCCCGGAGCTGCGGATGACCCCCGCTCGCGCGGGGACGACCTGGTGATGTCCTCGCGGATCTGGGCGCCGGTCGGATGACCCCCGCTCGCGCGGGGACGACCACCCACACCGCAGACTGCTACGGGATCTGCGAGGATGACCCCCGCTCGCGCGGGGACGACGCGGGGCGCGTCCACTCGGTCGCGCTGGCCGACGGATGACCCCCGCTCGCGCGGGGACGACACGGCCCCGACGCCATGGGGGCGATGGGAGGGCGGATGACCCCCGCTCGCGCGGGGACGACACGGCCGAGGGCGAGAACCAGGGCCGCCGCCAGGGATGACCCCCGCTCGCGCGGGGACGACCCGCCGATCTCCTCGATGGCGGTCCCGCCGTTCGGATGACCCCCGCTCGCGCGGGGACGACCGAACCCAGCTCATAGCAGTAGGTACCCGCCGCGGATGACCCCCGCTCGCGCGGGGACGACTCCAGGGCGCGGCCGGTGGCATGCTCGATGCTCGGATGACCCCCGCTCGCGCGGGGACGACATGCGCGCCGGGGGTATGGCGCACATCAACGGCGGATGACCCCCGCTCGCGCGGGGACGACGCGTTTCCGTCGACTCGCAGTCGGTCCACCTGGGGATGACCCCCGCTCGCGCGGGGACGACCTCCCGCTCAGGCATCAGTAGTTACTCAAGGGCGGATGACCCCCGCTCGCGCGGGGACGACGTGACCCTGCCGGGCACCGATACGCACCCGGCCGGATGACCCCCGCTCGCGCGGGGACGACTCCGGGGCCTGCGGGAATGGATCACGGAGGACCGGATGACCCCCGCTCGCGCGGGGACGACGAGCACGCCACCGGCCTCGCACTCGACGTCATCGGATGACCCCCGCTCGCGCGGGGACGACTGGTTCGTCGCGGCGACCATGTCCTCGAGCGCCGGATGACCCCCGCTCGCGCGGGGACGACCACGGCCACAACCCGGGCGACATCGACGGCTACGGATGACCCCCGCTCGCGCGGGGACGACGTGTTGGAGGCGGGGACCGGGGGGCGGCAACCCGGATGACCCCCGCTCGCGCGGGGACGACAATACCTGCGGATCGGCCGGCTTGTCGTCGGACGGATGACCCCCGCTCGCGCGGGGACGACCCGGTCGGGACGACGTTGGCGCCGCTGCCCGACGGATGACCCCCGCTCGCGCGGGGACGACTGTGGCTGGGTGACGACGTGACCGTCGACAACCGGATGACCCCCGCTCGCGCGGGGACGACGCGCCACGGTCGCCCCGGAGTGACACCCAGCGCGGATGACCCCCGCTCGCGCGGGGACGACAGGGCCTTGGCCTGCTCCCAGGTGTTGGCTCGCGGATGACCCCCGCTCGCGCGGGGACGACGCCAGCATCAGTGGTACCTCCTTCGAGTCGATCGGATGACCCCCGCTCGCGCGGGGACGACGTAGCGCGTCCATACCGTCGGCACTGCCAGGTCGGATGACCCCCGCTCGCGCGGGGACGACATGCGCGCCGGGGGCATGGCGCACATCAACGGCGGATGACCCCCGCTCGCGCGGGGACGACCAGGGCGAGCCACGATAGACGTAATGCAGGATCGGATGACCCCCGCTCGCGCGGGGACGACGACGCAGAGCTGGCCATTTCGTCGCTCAACTGCGGATGACCCCCGCTCGCGCGGGGACGACTAGATGTACTCCGTCACAACCTTGTCGTCGAGCGGATGACCCCCGCTCGCGCGGGGACGACCTCCAGGCCCGCCTCCAGACGCTCGTTGAGGCCGGATGACCCCCGCTCGCGCGGGGACGACATCCCGTGGATCAGGCCGAGGGAGATGATCTCCGGATGACCCCCGCTCGCGCGGGGACGACACGGGAGGTCTGTGCGAGGGTGCGCCGGGCCACGGATGACCCCCGCTCGCGCGGGGACGACATGACAACAACGAGCGGCCCCAGCCAGTCGGCGGGATGACCCCCGCTCGCGCGGGGACGACAGCAAGCCCCAGCGCCGACCCATCACGGACGCGGATGACCCCCGCTCGCGCGGGGACGACCCGGCGCCGACGAGCAGCAAGTCGGCGGTGATCGGATGACCCCCGCTCGCGCGGGGACGACCCACCCGTGGCGATGGCGCCAACCCCGTACTTCGGATGACCCCCGCTCGCGCGGGGACGACTCACGGGTGGCACCCATCGGCTCGTCGGCGGCCGGATGACCCCCGCTCGCGCGGGGACGACCTTGTTGCGCTCACCGTCGGCCTGTCGCCTGACGGATGACCCCCGCTCGCGCGGGGACGACTGCTTGATGAGCTCAAGGCTCATGATTTGCCCCGGATGACCCCCGCTCGCGCGGGGACGACCGCTCCACGAGCCACACGCGCGTGTTGGTCACCGGATGACCCCCGCTCGCGCGGGGACGACCCAAAGTACGAGGCGGGAAAGCCGGTCGCCGCAGGATGACCCCCGCTCGCGCGGGGACGACCACTGGTCACGCAAGCACCGCCTGCCGACCTACGGATGACCCCCGCTCGCGCGGGGACGACCGGAAGTCGCCCGCCCAGATGGAGACGTAGATCGGATGACCCCCGCTCGCGCGGGGACGACTCGGCATCCACGACCACCAGACGTTCGGACCCCGGATGACCCCCGCTCGCGCGGGGACGACGCGGCAGGCGACGACGACGCGGGGCGCCTTGCAGGATGACCCCCGCTCGCGCGGGGACGACGTGATGAGCAAGCACGACAAGTCCAACGCCACAGGATGACCCCCGCTCGCGCGGGGACGACCCCCTAGTCAGGGCCGATTTGGGGTATGGCACCGGATGACCCCCGCTCGCGCGGGGACGACCGGGTGTTGGTCTGCCAGTAGGTGAACAGTGACTGGATGACCCCCGCTCGCGCGGGGACGACGTCTCGAAAGCGCCGTCGCGGAAGACGCGCTGCGGATGACCCCCGCTCGCGCGGGGACGACTTGTTCGGCAATCGGATGAAGTCCTCGCGAACCGGATGACCCCCGCTCGCGCGGGGACGACGCGTGACCGTCGGCATACTCGGCGGCCATGAGCGGATGACCCCCGCTCGCGCGGGGACGACGCGATGAACGCCAAGGCCGTTCCCAAGGAGATCGGATGACCCCCGCTCGCGCGGGGACGACCACAGCCAGAACATGACGGGGCCGACGACGTTCGGATGACCCCCGCTCGCGCGGGGACGACTTCCGGCGTCGGCTGAAGAGGAGCGGTGGTGGCGGATGACCCCCGCTCGCGCGGGGACGACCAACTCGCCAAGGAGTTGGCCGCATCCAAGCACGGATGACCCCCGCTCGCGCGGGGACGACCGGAGATGGCCAGCTCCGCGTCCTTCGGCGCGCGGATGACCCCCGCTCGCGCGGGGACGACACGGAGTCATGGATGGCCACGTCTCGCGTGACCGGATGACCCCCGCTCGCGCGGGGACGACGGGCGCATCTCCACGCCCGCATGGTCGAGGATCGGATGACCCCCGCTCGCGCGGGGACGACAACAAGTAGCGCCGGTTCGGGATCATCGGGAACGGATGACCCCCGCTCGCGCGGGGACGACTCCGACAGGGGGATCAGCCAGCGCGTGCCGACCGGATGACCCCCGCTCGCGCGGGGAGGACCTGGTTCAAGAAGGTCAGCGGCGCCGATACCACGGATGACCCCCGCTCGCGCGGGGACGACTCATCCACATTCAACGCGACGCGCTGCGGGGAGGGATGACCCCCGCTCGCGCGGGGACGACTCCTGTCCGTGCTGGCAACAGCTGTGATGAAGCGGATGACCCCCGCTCGCGCGGGGACGACGGTGTCATCGACATGCAGCACACCGTCATCGCCGGATGACCCCCGCTCGCGCGGGGACGGCTCTTCGTGTGGCCCACGTTTGACGCGAAATTTCGGATGACCCCCGCTCGCGCGGGGACGACCGGGATTCGTGAAGCGCTTCGCCGCTGCTGCTCGGATGACCCCCGCTCGCGCGGGGACGACGCAACTCCGGCCATCGGTGTTGCGGTGGGCATCGGATGACCCCCGCTCGCGCGGGGACGACTGACCGTCAGGCGATCTGCCCTTGCGGCTGAGCGGATGACCCCCGCTCGCGCGGGGACGACTTCTTGCCCGCGTCGTCGGACGAGTCGCCGATCGGATGACCCCCGCTCGCGCGGGGACGACAACACGAAACGGCTAGTGGGGACACGTACCAGCGGATGACCCCCGCTCGCGCGGGGACGACCCGAGCTTCATGGCTCCGCTAAAGTCGGCGCCCGGATGACCCCCGCTCGCGCGGGGACGACCGCGCCAGGACGTCCAGCGACAACGCCGTCGTCGGATGACCCCCGCTCGCGCGGGGACGACCGCTAGGCGGGTGGTTCAGTGAACGTCCGCGACGGATGACCCCCGCTCGCGCGGGGACGACCGGGCCGCCGTCACGCGCGGCATCGGCTGACCCGAATGACCCCCGCTCGCGCGGGGACGACCGTGACTCTGCCGAGCACTGATACGCACCCGGCGGATGACCCCCGCTCGCGCGGGGACGACAGTCCGTCTCCGCCCTCGCCGCTCGGCTCAGGCGGATGACCCCCGCTCGCGCGGGGACGACTTCGCACGGAACTCAGACACACCCGAGGCCACCGGATGACCCCCGCTCGCGCGGGGACGACCTCGATCCAGACAGACCGGCCGGCGACTGCCAGGGATGACCCCCGCTCGCGCGGGGACGACCTGATGCGCCAGACGACCGACGCGCAGGGAACCGGATGACCCCCGCTCGCGCGGGGACGACTCCGTGCACGCAAGGTCACCGCCGACATGCTGCGGATGACCCCCGCTCGCGCGGGGACGACGAGAGCAACAGCCTCCGCTACGCCTGCCAGCTCGGATGACCCCCGCTCGCGCGGGGACGACCTAGTCCGGGCACACATGGCCCCGTTTATAACTGGATGACCCCCGCTCGCGCGGGGACGACTAGGCCGCCGTCACGCGCGGCATCGGCTGACCCGGATGACCCCCGCTCGCGCGGGGACGACCCAGCGGGTGCAGCATACTCACGCCCGACCGTCGGATGACCCCCGCTCGCGCGGGGACGACTAATCCGTCGCCGCAGCGTTGGTGACGAACTCCGGATGACCCCCGCTCGCGCGGGGACGACACAGTCTCGTGCATCACGAGCGCCGTGGACGCCGGATGACCCCCGCTCGCGCGGGGACGACTGGTCCGTGCCTCGTGCTGCTGTTCCGGTTCTCGGATGACCCCCGCTCGCGCGGGGACGACCTGGGCAGCGTCGCGTACACCATCGCAGCAGTCGGATGACCCCCGCTCGCGCGGGGACGACTCAGGCCGGGGTGGTCGACCAGCGGTCGGGCGCGGATGACCCCCGCTCGCGCGGGGACGACATCCCAAACAGGCAGCCAACACCGGACGGCCCAGGATGACCCCCGCTCGCGCGGGGACGACTCAGCTGCGACCGAGGGGGCCCCGGAGGCGGTCGGATGACCCCCGCTCGCGCGGGGACGACCGACGCTCTACATGCCCGACAGGACGCTATGGCGGATGACCCCCGCTCGCGCGGGGACGACTGACGCGGGCGCTGGGCGCGCATGGAACTGGTCGGATGACCCCCGCTCGCGCGGGGACGACTCACAGCCGACGAAGGCGATGCCGCCGGACCCCGGATGACCCCCGCTCGCGCGGGGACGACTCGCGCAAGGGCGCGTTCGGGCCGGTGCCAAGCGGATGACCCCCGCTCGCGCGGGGACGACCGGTCCTGAACGGCCTCCATGACGGCGGTGGCCGGATGACCCCCGCTCGCGCGGGGACGACTGGGCGGCGAGGTCCGCGCCCAGGCCTAGGAGCGGATGACCCCCGCTCGCGCGGGGACGACGCCATGCGGGGACCGGTCGGGCAGATGGCGGACGGATGACCCCCGCTCGCGCGGGGACGACGCGGTGATGATGTCGACATGGCCGATGGTCTCCGGATGACCCCCGCTCGCGCGGGGACGACAGCTGGTAGCAGGCGACGCCGTAGGGGCGTGTCGGATGACCCCCGCTCGCGCGGGGACGACTTGTTGACGTCCAGATTGGCGATGACCTCGGACGGATGACCCCCGCTCGCGCGGGGACGACGATGACGCGAGGTCGTCGGCGTCCGCGCCGGTCGGATGACCCCCGCTCGCGCGGGGACGACAACATGGACGCGGCGAGCGCCGCGGGGCGGGCAGGATGACCCCCGCTCGCGCGGGGACGACCTAAATCCGAAGATCGAGGCGTCGGCGGTCGTCGGATGACCCCCGCTCGCGCGGGGACGACACTGTCGCGTCGGCCAGCGGTAGGACCAGAGCGGGATGACCCCCGCTCGCGCGGGGACGACACTCTGAACGTCGACTATGTGACCGGCGGCCCGGGATGACCCCCGCTCGCGCGGGGACGACTCCCAGCGTGAGCTCGAGGATGCGTACACACGCGGATGACCCCCGCTCGCGCGGGGACGACCGCTGGACAGGATGGTGGCCCAATGGGTGCGCAGGATGACCCCCGCTCGCGCGGGGACGACAGGGCGGCAGCGCGCGCCAGGATGGTGCGCAGCGGATGACCCCCGCTCGCGCGGGGACGACACTCGCTGACTAGGGTATCTTTCTACGTTCGCGAGCGCAGAGCATGAGTCCATCAAAGTCCACAGGGGTCCAGCGGTCGCGCCCAGCGGTGCGAATCTGCCAACCTTGCTCGTTGCCGGCGGGTTCCACCATGACGGCTTGACCGTCGCCGATCCTCTGCTCAAGAACGCGCCAGAGCCCATCTCGGATGCGCGCCGAAGGAGACCCCACGAACACGCCTGCCTGGACCTCCACCATCCATCTCGTCAGGTGCCCCCGCAGACCTTCTGGGGCAGCGACCAGCACGACGACGGTGCTCAAAACGGCACCTCTGGTTCATCGAACTCAGGTCCTCGAATGGCGACGAATCCTTCCCTGGAGAGGATCTCGAACTCCTCATCCCAGTTGCGCCCGCCCTCCACGTTGCCGGCCTCATCCCACAGCAGGCGCTGGTCCTCGGACGCCCCAGCCGGCCTTTCGCCGCCCATAAGAAGCCGGATCACATCAGAGACCACGCGTGCCATGAACTGGCCATTGGCGAACCGGTCCCGCAACTCGTACCGGATCTCACTCTCGTCCACACGACCTGCAGCTGCTAGGTCAAAGGCCAGTGGGATCGTGTACTCCGCCTTGTAGAGGTCGGCGATGTCGAGGACGAAGGACAACGCGTGCCCGGTGTGGACGAACCCGAGTGCAGGACTGGCTCCGACCCCCACAATCGCCGCATGGCTGGCCCCGTACAGGGCAGCGTTGCCGGCTGAGAGCAGTCGGTTGACGTCGTCACCTGCGGCGAAGGCATCACCCGCTTTGTACTCCCGCCGGCGCCATGGGACCCCCGTTCGCTCCGATTGCTGCCGGTAGATCCGCTTCACCCGGGCGCCCTCGCGTCCACGCAGTTGCTGCATGGTCAGGCCGGACACATCCTCGTCGGGGAATCGCATGCCGTACATGGCGCGAGCCACGCCGAGCCGCTCCGGGGTCCGCGACACCAGATAGGCCTGGCGCGTGATCAGCTGTGAGCCGCGGGCAACTCCCATGCCCGAGGCGTACATTCGGACACCGTTCTCTCCTACCCAGGACACCGCCGTACCTGAGTCGGCCAGCAGCCTGATTGCCCCGTGGGTGATTCGAGTGCCGGGCCCTAGGAGAACTGCGGCGATCATCGCCGCAGGCAATCGGACGGTACGAGCCTTGTTGATGAAGACAACGGCGTTCTCGGCCCTGTCGACGTGACAGCGCTCGACATACACCGTGGAGATCCGATCGGAGACTTGGTGCAGGTCATGAGTTTCAGCGAGCCACCACATGGCGATCAGGGCTCCGGGCGTGCCAAGGTCACCAACCCGCAACCATAGGCCTTGCCCTTGCCGATCCCGTCTACCAGACTCGAACGCGTGCGTTCTGAATCCGTCACACGTAAGACCCCTTCGAAGGTCGCGACGTTGAGAGTGACGGGTGGCTCGCCAGGCCGACGCGTGAACCGCAGCTGATCACGGCCCGTCACGCGCAGCCTGGGATTAGTTGAACTGCCCACTGTAAACCCCCATTGAGCCTGTTCATCCGCCGCGCGTGCAAGGAACCAGTTGATCTGATGCTCAGCCGTGCGTTGACCGACCCTGGGTTTGCGGCCGTTCGCGATCCGGCGGCTCTGAGACTCGGTCGGGGCATGCGGCCTGGCCGAGGTGCTGACGGTGTTGAGCGTGGTACGGAAGGCGAACTCGCGACCCGTGGCGATCAGGGCCAGCAGGGGTTGATAGTCGGCCACGATGGGTTCTCCGCCGTCAGCATTGGGCCAGCCGGCGTGTTCTACGAGGTGAGTCCAGTCGGGGCGCGGACCTGAGAGCGCCACCACGTCTGCGTGGTGGTTGTGAACCTCCAGCCGCCAGAGGAGGCGCCCTTCGGCCTCATGCTGGGGCGGGAAGGCCCCGAGCAGGGCTGCATGGAGCCGCTGCGGGTTCTGCAGCAGGCGCTGAGCGCCGCTCCGCAGGGGGTTCAGCCGGATCTTCGAGAGGAAAGTCATCGTCAGCTCCCTACAGCAGCGAGAATGGGTCGTGGCTGGCGCCGGTCGTCGCGACGTCCGTCGGAACCTCAACCCAGGCGTGTGACACGCGGCGACTCATCATCCCGCGCTTGGTGGGCTCGAAGTTCGAAGGGACATCCGTCGCGACATCCTGTCCATCAGCGTCATCCAGCGAGATCGGCAGCCGAATGGTCTCCTCGGTGGCCACACGACGCCTGTGCCATGCGGCTGCCTGCCATGGCACCCTTCTCGCTACCTCGATGAGACCACCGGTCCAGATCTCGCCGCCGTCCTCATCGCGCAGCAGCAAGGGCTGGGTCGGCACGCACGCCCTTCGGCCGAGAGCCAAGGGGAAGACCGGGCGTTGTATGGCGGATTCGAGTCCCCCCAGCAGATGGAGGGGACCCTCCACGACCGCCACGAAGACGGCGTCTTGCAGATAGAAGCGTTGCGTCACATGTGTGAGCTTCTTCGGCGAAGTTGGCATCTGGCGCCCACGGGGGCTCACATTGGCAGACAGCAGAGGCTCACCGTCCAGGGTCGAGACGGTGTGGTAGTCGCGCAGCCTCGACCCCGGCTGATCGACGCGCACCAGGAGGCTAAGGCCGAGGAGGTCTTCGATGCTGTCCTGTCGCCGACGTCCCTCCGCAGCCGCGAGCAACCCGAGCACCCCAGACTTCGTGGGTTGGCTTTGCGTGTCGCGGCGGTTGAACCGACTCGACACACCCCAGGACTGTAGGGGCCCTGCCAGCCGCAGGACGAGACAGTGTCCGGTCATGCCGAGGCTTCCTGGATCGCACCACGGACCCTTGAGAGCAGCGCGTCGAGCGACAGGGCCGAACCGAAGTACGCCTCCAGAGCCGCACCAGACTGCTGAGTGGCCGCGTAGCTTGCCGCGATCTGGGCGGGGCGGTCGCCCCACCGTGCAGCCTCTCCAGCGAGGTGGTCAACCAACCGCTCCTGAGATTCGGCCATGAAGCCCTTGCCCGGGGTCCACACCGGCTTCTCGAACGCCGACACAGCGTTGACGGGCTGATCAGCGCGAACGATCACGGCCAACAACGCGGGTCGCGTGTGGGCGGCGTAGCTCGACTGGTGACCACTCGGCATGGATAGTGCGAACGCGCGGATGAACTCGGCCACACCGTCGACCATCGCTCCGGTGTCCCCTCCCAAGTTCAGCAGCAGCTGATCAGTGGACACGGTGGCGTAGCGGTACATGGTCGCGGAGTTGAACTCGATCGTGCCGATCATGCCGGCTCCGGTCTCTGCGTCCTCCTGCTCGTCGTCCACGGCCGTGTAGTAGTCGAACTGAACCTCGGCGCTGTGCGTGGACAGGGCGTGCGCCACCTGAGCGGCCGCATCGACGTTTATCGCAGGAACATCGGCCACCATTCTTCCAAACAGGGCGACGTCGAGCGAGTGGCCGTTGGAAAGGTAGTGCGCGAGATCTACATCATGCAGTGCCTTCTCGATGGCCGCCTGATTCTGACCGCGCCAGTCATTAGGCAGCGCCATCACCGCATCGACCAGACGGACCAGTTGTTCTCGGGCGAAGAACAGGAGGTAGGCAAGATCGGTCTCCTTTTTCCCCTTGGATTTGATGGGCGCTAGCAGGAACTCTGTGACCGCAGCAGCGTCCGTTTCGTCCAGCCCTCTTTCGATGAAGGCCTTGACCACCATCGGCGCGACTCGTCGGGTACGCACGCCGAGTTCCTCCTTGGGTATGGTCTTCTCGAAGGCCATGCGGGTGGCGCGCTTCCAAGCCTGGGACGAGACGCGGAGCCGGTCGACGCCGCCGTACGTAGCTTGCTTTGGGGTGCCGTTGTCGTCGCGGTTGATGCACGACGGAGGGAGGTCCTGGAGGATGTGGACGTCGACGAAGTAGTTGGTCATGAGTGTTCTCCTGAATCTGTCTTGGGTCTGTTGGAATGGAACTGGAGCCCCCAGCGACGACGAACGCCGGTGAGGCGAAGGGGGTCCTGCCAAGCGGCGAGGTCGCTTGCCAGCCTGGTGTAGTCCAGAGTGGGAACGTGTCCGAGGGTCTTGGCCTCTTGGATCAGCCCACGGAGATGGTGGGCGACCGCGCCGATGGACTGAGCTGCGGCCGCACGCACGAACCGCTGGGTGACTGCCTCTTCGCTGAATCTCCCGCTCAACAGGACAGCTCGGGCGAGATCACCAACACCACGACCTGTCTCATGCACGTGGCGCTTGACCGACTGCTGATGGAGGCCGAACAAGGCAAGCGCCTCATGCTCAGCCCTGAGGTGGTTGGTTACTCTGCCATCACCGGTGAGGTTGCTGTAGAGACCCCACATCTGCGGAACCTCTCCAGCCTCGCGGCCCAGGCCGCGGCGCATCGCCGCCAGGTCCTGACCGGGCGGGGGCCGCCAAGTTCCGTCCATTTGCCGTTCCCAGTAGTAGGTCATGCTTCCTCCTCTTGTGAATGGGGGATGATCTTCTTAAGTGCTCCACGGAAGAATGCCTCCGCCCGCGCCAGAGTGAAGGGGTCCTTCTTCGGTCCCACGCCGGCCACGGCCCGTGGCGGGGCGGCATCGAGGAGTCGGTTCCCAGTAGTCCAGGTGATGGCTCGGGCTGTTCTGCGCCAGTCTGCCAGTGCCTCATCGCCTTTGTCTGGTTCCTCCTGGAGACGCAGCAGGAGCCATCTGGTTGGTTCGTCGAATTCGGACATCATGGAGTCTCCACGGTGATCTCCCTTGTCCCAGGGGATCTTGTCTCCTCCGCACGCGCGTCGGATGTCCGACTGGAGATCGTTCACAAGTCTGCGGAGACTCTCGGCAGTGGCGACAACTCTGATTAGGTCGTCAGCAAGGGACAATCCGTCGAGATCCTCCAAGGCGCGCAGTGGCATGGGGATCCGGTCGAAGATCACGTTCTCGAAAACGGCGGATTGATTCCCATACTCAACGCCGATGCAGAGGACGCCGAGCGGGTAATCATCCGGCAGGAATCGTCCAGCGGTACCGATATTGCGCAACGCACACGGTCCTGACGCATCGCCTCCTCTGGCCGCGTCAGATGCCAGGAGGGCGTCCATGCCGCGCCACGCTGAGCGTCCTGAGATGTGACGGCGGGGGCGGTGGGAGACAGCGCCCTTGGTGTCGATACGCCACGCCGCGTGTGGTTCTAGGTGCGGCGGAACAAAGTCCATCCGGTCGCCCGCCGCCACAAGAACACCGGTGATGCCATCCGTATCACCGATGAGCCGGATCCGTCGTGACTGCCATGTCAGGAGTTCGCGGATTCCCCGTGGCTGATGGACATTCCACTCGGCCGACCACTCGCGCCGCCATGCAGGCAGATCGCCAGCTTGCTCAGCTTTGACAGGGGTCTCCAGCACCAAGGATTCAAACAGGTTGCGCCCTTCCGGCAACACCAGGCCAAGGTGACCAAGTGGCCCTGTGGGGTTACCGGTGGTTTTGCCCCGGCTGGCCCTGGGATCGCCGACTGCAGCCGACTTGATGGCGGCTGTGTCCCACGCCTGGATTGTCACCAGCCCCCTGGCTGCCTCGGCGGGCGACAACGCCTCGACGGTGGACTCCAGGACGGACGTGAAGAGTGGCACGTTGTTGCCGGTTGCGATTTCAGGGATCAGCAGAGTCACCGATTTCCACTCGCCACTGGCGGGCTCGATTTCGGCAACCTGATAGAAAGGGTGCGGGCCGCCAAGTAAGTCGAAGCGGTCATAGTGCTCCTCGAAGTAGGAGTCGAGCACCGAGCGATCGAAGGATCCGGCTTCGAATAGCCTGCGCCACTCCTCGGTTGAAGAGACGGGCCCGAAAGCGTCCACCACGATGGCCACGAGGAGGCGCGCCAAGGCGCCGCCCGCTAGAGGGTTGCCGAAGTCTAGGCCCTTGATGAGGGGTGCATGGGCCAGTGCGTGCTGTAGGGAGACCTGTGCGGGGCCGGAGGCAGTCACGACTGGTACCCAGCTACTTGAGGCGAGATTGAACGTCATCGTTGCTCTTTCTGAATGGTCTATTAGGAGGAAGGTAGTGGGTAGCTCGGACCAGCGTGGGCTTTTCGACGAAATCGTCCTCATGGGGAGGCTCGCCTAGTAAAGTCGGCGAGTCGCCGCTTCGCGGTGGTCATCCGGGCCTGTTAGGGGGCGCAGAGTGGTCCCTGCAACCGCGGGGTAGTGGGGCTCTCCTTCGCGCTGCCGTTCGATAGAGAGCCCCACCTCCAAGTCGTAGCTCACTCGCCCCGCAGGTGTAGTGGCCTGGAAGCTGCCGTCAAGCACCAGGGTCGGCTGGCGGGCCAGCAAATGCGAGCCGTTGAACCCCGACGGCGCCGAAAGGTCTCCCAACCGGATGTCTTGACGGACACGGACAGTGTCGCCGAGCAGGCGCCGAGCCACGTCGGGGTCTGTTGCCCTCGAGCCAGTCGGGCCGAGAGGGGTGCCGTCCAACATGAAGTAGCCGTCCGCGGATCGCCTGACGAGGCAGACCTCAAGGGTCGGTTCACCATCCCGAACCACCGGAGGTTCATCGTCAACGGGCAGTGCATGTAGGTCGGAAATGTCCCGGGTCCTCCAGAGATCTGCCTGGAGGCCGCCGAGAGTGAACGTCGCGGCCCGGGAGCGCCTTCGTGTGGCGTCTGCCATCAGGTCCTTCCACGCCTGCTCGGCGGCCTCGGGCCAGTGACAGCTCTCGCGCCAGGCGTCCGAGTACCCGTAGCTCACCAGATCGGGGATATCGGTCGGCATGGTCCAGGTGCTGGGATGTCGCAGGAGGAGGTCGCAGGTTGCGAGCAGAGCGTGGCTACGGGTGAACCTGCCCTTTGCCTCCGGGCGTTGTCCGTAGACGGCATCGAAGGCCGAGATCCACCGGGGGGGATCCTCGCCCAGGCGTACACCCGTGATGATCGTTCGCGGGCGACGGAGCCGGGGGGGTCGTTCCTCGGCGCTGCGTGCGTGCCTGTGAAGCCGGCCCATGCGTTGCAGAAGGAGGTCAATGGGGGCAATGTCGCTGAACAGGACGTCAGCATCCACATCGAAACTCTGTTCTGCGATCTGCGTGGCCACGATCACTCGCTGAGCCGGTCGGGCTACGTTCGGCCCGAGTGCAGCGACTGCCGCGTGCGTTCGGCGTGCCCTCTCCGCAGTTGTGAGGCGCCCGTGGACCAACTCGACGTCCACGCTGCGGTCCCTCAGGAGCCGATAGACGCCCTGAGCTCGTGCGACGGTGTTGAGAATGACCAGGGCTACGCCGCCGTCCGCGACCTCGTCCGCGACCCGGGTGGCGATCGGCTGAAGGTCGTCAGGGTCCGCAGGGTCCAGGACCTCGACGTCGACTGAGGCGGGGCGGAGTCGTGATGCGCAGGCAACGGTAGTTGTTTCGCGCTCTGGCCCCGCGACCGTGACCCGGGGGTAGTCCCCGCTCTGGGGCAGGGAGTCAGGGTCTCGGCCACAGTACGCGGCAACGAGCCCGTCCCGTGTGGCAGCGGGCAATGTCGCCGACATGAGCAGCACTGGGATGCCGCCGTCGCCGCACCAGCGTAGCAACTCGTGGACGAACTGAGACATGTGCACATCGAAGCTGTGCACCTCGTCGATGATGACGACCTTCCCTGCCAAGCCCGCATGCCGCAGTGAGACGAAGCGGGTCCGGGTGGCCGCCCACAGGATCTGGTCCACCGTACCGACCACACCAGGGGACAGGAGGCTGCGGTGTCGGCCCAGCAGCCACTCGGCGGGAACGCCCGCCCGGTCAGCCCTCGACATCCCCATCCCGAAGGGGTCATCCTCGTCATAGATGTCGGACAGGTCCTCACCGTGCTGGCTGTTCAAGCGGGCGACCCATTCCTGATTCAGCATGGCCTTGCCATGAAGCAGGCTGACCGTGAACTCGCGGTCAACGCTCTCCGCCCATTTGGTGACGCGCGAGTACATCGCATCAGTGGTGCCTTGCGTGGGCATAGCGAACACGAAGCCCTCGAAGCCGAGCGCCGCCGAAAGGTGTTCCGTTGCCCAGAGCGCAGCTTCGGTCTTGCCCTCACCCATCGGCGCTTCGACGATCAACAAGGCCGGTCCATCGAGCGTCTTAATGATCCCGGGAATCAGGTCCTGAAGCGGAGCCGGGACCCGGCCGAAGCGCTCATCGAATGTCGTCTGGCTCAGAGCGCTCGGGTCCCATCCAGAGCGGATGCCCAGGTGGATCCAAGCTCGATCCGCTCTGGCACGCGCCTCCGCCAGTGATACGTCCCTCAGTCCCAACCCAGGAAACTCGTCAGAACTCGCGATCCAGTCCGCCATTGTGACGTATCCGAGAAGGCTCAACTGGGTCTGGGGTGACGGCGCGGGGAGATTCAGGACAGTCAGATCCGATCCCAGTCGGTGCAGCACGAGCACGGCGAGTTCCTCCTGCACAGCGACCCAGCGTGCCCCACCATGGGACTTTCGCGGGCGCCCGACTCTGCCCTTGAGAAGCCCATGATGTCCGCTGACGAGGGAGGAGACCCACGTGTGAATTTCCGTTGTTCCGGAGCGGTAGGTCAGGCCGTCGATGATGGCTGCCCCTGCCAAGGTGTGGTGCCAAAGATGTGCATCGGCGAGGGTTCGCAGCCCCCAGTCCAACCCGGAGTCTCTGACCTGCTGCGCCAGAAGAGGGACCTTGGACTGGAAGGCCGGGGTGGCCTTTCCGATGTCGTGAAGACCACAGGTGGCAACGAACACCTCGCGGCCGCGCCGCTCGCACGCGCTATCGACTGCGTTGCGGACAGCCACTGGAATGAAGTGATCCCAGATCAATTCGGCCGTGGCAGCTGAGTCCATCAAGTGCCCGATCAGAGAATGGGGAATACCGCCTGCATGCGATTTCGCCCATAGAAGATGAAGATCTGCACTGCTGGACCCCGTCATACGAAGCAGTATGGTTCCGGGCACCGACAGTTTTCGCCGGGGGTGCCGAAAGCACGGATACCTGACGGACTCAGGCGCGGGTCAAGATACCGCCGCAGTTAGCGCCTGGCTTCCTGCGGCACGCAGTCATCCCGCAGGGCGCTCTGACGTTCGGCTCCGCGCGAACGCCTGAGTGAAGCGACTCACCCCAGGGCGATATCCAGGGCCCGCCAGTCGACGCCCGCGGGTGCCAGGGCCAGGACCGATGCCAGGAGCCCCTGGCGCGACGCGCGCACGGCCGGATCCTCGGCGTTGACCAGGATGTCGGTGAAGAACCGGTCCGCCGCGGCCACGACGTCACCCGTGGCGTCCAGCAGGGCGGGGATCGTCGCGTCGGCGCTGCTGGCCGGGGCGGCCTCCACCGCTGTGCGCAGTTCCACCTCGGCCGGCTCGGTCAGCAGTGCTTCGTCATAGCCGGCCGCCGTGCTCGCGGGCAGGATCCGCCCGATCCGCACCAGCGTCGACACGAGTTCCCGCAGCCGCGGGTCCTGCCGGGCCTCATCGAGCTCGCGCAGGAGCCTGGCCCCCCGTCCCGGGGCGTCGGCGGCGGGGAGGATCGCGGTGACCAGGTCAGCCGACGTGCCCTCGTCGCGCAGCAGCTGCGCGAAGCGGCCGACGGTGAACTCCAGCGCCGCGTCGACGGCGTCCGCCGCGACCTCCACGCCCTGGTCCGCCAGGCGTGCGACGGCATCCTCAAGGCCGGCCCGCACGGTCAGGGACTCGAGCGGGGTGCCGGCGGACTCGCGCAGGATCCGCACCACGCCCAGGGCGGCGCGGCGCAGGCCGAAGGGGTCCGACGAGCCCGTGGGCTTGGCCCCGAGCGCGAACATGGCGGCGAGCAGGTCGAAGCGGTCGGCCAGGGCCAGCAGCGCGCCGGGGATCGACGCGGGCACCGGATCCGCGGACGTGTGCGGCTGCTCCATCTCGTACAGCGCATCGGCCACGGCCTGCGTCTCGCCCTTGCGGACGGCGTACTCGCGGGCGATGAACCCGGCCAGGGAGCTCATCTCCACCACCATCTGGGTGGCCAGGTCGAACTTGGCCAGCTGCCCGGCGCGGGTGAGCGTGGCGCGGTCCTCGCCGGCCAGTGCGACCCGGTCCGCGAGCTTCCCGGCGACGTCCGCGATGCGGCGGGCGCGGGCCCCCACGGACCCGAGGCGCTCCTCGAAGGTGAGCTTGTCCAGGCCGGGCACGAAGGCGTCCACGCCCTCTGCCTGCAGGTCCGCGTTCCAGAAGAACAACGCGTCCTCGTAGCGGGCGCGGATGACCGACTCGTTACCGGCTCGGACGGTGTCGTCGTCGCAGAGGCCGTTGGCCATGGTGACGAAGTGGGGCGCGAGCCCGCCGTCGCGGTACACCGGCAGGTAGCGCTGGTGCTTGCGCATGACGGTGGTGAGAATCCGCTCCGGCAGCTCGAGGTAGCGCTCGTCGAAGTGGCCCAGCACACCGCGGGGATCCTCGACCAGGTTGGTGATCTCGTCGATCACCGCAGCCTCGCCGTCCACGTCCACCGTGCCGCCGACGCCTGCCGCCAGCGCGACCGCCTGCTCCACCACCGACGCGCGGCGCGCGGACGTGGAGACCGTGATGGAGCCGGAGGCGATCGTGGGGAGGAGGTCCGCGGCGGTGGCCACGTCCACCCAGCCGACGCGGGCGCCGTCGGAGCGCGTGCCCGACTCCTGGCCGGCGACGGCGCGCTGCAGGGAGGTGGCGCGCCCGGCGGTGAGCCCGGAGACGGTGGCGGGCACGACGGTGTCGCCCCAGAGCGCTACGATCCACCGGATCGCGCGGGAGAAGGAGAGGGAGGGGTCGCTCCAGCGCATGTTCTTCTCGGCGCGCAGGCCCGAGACGATGTCGGTGAGGGCCTCGCCGGCCACGTCGAGCACGTGGCGCCCGGTCACCGTCACCGCGACAACCGCGTGGTCCTGTCCGCCGATCTCCGCGCGCACCACCTGGCCCGCCTCGACGCTCTGGCCCCGCATGAAGCCCTGCAGCGCCTTGGACGGGTTGCCGTCGGCGTCGAAGGCGGCGACCCACTTCGGCCCCTTGCGCAGCTGCTCTGCGTCGGGCTCCTGGGCCGCGACATCCTCCACCACAGCCACGATGCGACGGGGGGTGCCGTCGACGGTTATGGCGCCGTGGGTCAGGCGGGTCGCCGCTAGCTTGGCGGTGAGGGCCTCGCGGACGGCGTCGACGGTCTGGGGCACGACGTGCGGCGGGAGCTCCTCCACGCCGATCTCGAAGGCCAGGGTCTGCGGGGCCGTGCCGAGCGCCGCGCGGTCCACGGGGGCGTCGGATGCCACCGGTGCCGGGGCCGCCTCGCGCAGCAGCGGGTAGCCGAGCTCCTCGCGGCGCTCGATCCACAGGACGGCCGTGTCGCGCATCAGCCGGCGCATCGTCGCGAACGCCTTGGCCCGCTCCGTCGTCGAGATGGCGCCGCGGGCGTCGAGCACGTTGAAGGCGTGGCTGGACTTGAGGATGTAGCCGTGGGCGGGGACCGGGAGCCTGGCCTCGACCATGCGGGCGGCCTCGCCGACGTAGGTCTCGTACAGCCGGCGGTTGGCCTCGACGTCCGCGTCGTCCAGGTAGTAGCGGCTCATCTCGTACTCCTGCTGCCCGAACGCCTCACCGTAGGTGACGGGGCGGCCGTCGGAGGCGATGGAGTAGACGATGTCCTTGAAGTGCGTCACGCCCTGCTGGGCCATGAGGATCCGCTCCACGCCGTAGGTGAGCTCCACGGGGACCGGATCCAGGTTCTGGCCACCCACCTGCTGGAAGTAGGTGAACTGCGTGATCTCCATGCCGTCCAGCCACACCTCCCAGCCGAGGCCCCAGGCGCCGATGGCGGGCTGCTGCCAGTTGTCCTCGACGAAGCGCACGTCGTGCTTGGACAGGTCGATGCCGAGCGCTTCCAGCGAGCCCAGGTACAGCTCCTGCGGGTTGCCGGGTTCGGGCTTGAGGATGACCTGGAACTGGGTGTGCATCTGCAGCCGGTTGGGGTTCTCGCCGTAGCGGGAATCGTCCGGGCGCACCGACGGCTCCACGTAGGCCACGTCCCACGGCTCCGGCCCGAGGACCCGCAGCACCGTCGCCGGATTCATCGTGCCGGCGCCCACCTCGCTGTTGAACGGCTGCCACGTGAGGCAGCCCTTCGCGGTCCAGTAGTCGGAAAGGCGGCGGAGGGCTTCTTGCATGGTCAGCACCCCTGCAGGTTACCGAGTTCTGCCGCAGGACGCCCACCCGCCTGTGGGATGCTGGGCCGGTCCTATGGAGGTGCTTGCCAGATGAAGGTCCTGATCCCAGACACGTACACCGGAGCGATACCGTCGATCGACGGCGCTGAGGTGGTGGTGATCCCGGGCGATCGCCCCGTACCGGAGGAGCACGTGGACGCCGAGGTGCTGGTGGTGTGGGGGCAGAGCGGTGACGTGCTCGCGGACTCCGCCCGCCGCATGACGCGGCTCCGCCTCGTCCAGGGCCTGGCGGCCGGCCCGGACACCGTGGTGGCCGCCGGCTTCGCGCCGGACGTGCTGCTGGCCAGCGGGGTGGGACTCCACGACGGGCCCGTGGCCGAGCACGCGCTGGCGCTCACGCTCGCACTGGTGCGGCTGCTGCCGCTGGCGATGCGGCAGCAGCAGGACCACGTCTGGGACGACGAACTGGGCGGGGCCATGCTGGACCGGGCCCACGACGGCCGCATCATCACCCTCGACGGCGCCAACGTGACGATCTGGGGCTTCGGCTCCATCGCGTCCCGGCTGGCGCCCCTGCTCCGCGCCCTCGGTGCGTGGGTCACCGGCATCGCCCGCTCCACGGGGCCGCGGCACGGCTTCGAGGTGTTCGACGAGGACTCCCTCCCGCTGGTCCTGGCGGAGACCGACGTGCTGATCATGGTGCTACCGAGGCACGGCTCGACCGACGCGGCGTTGAACGCCGAGCGGCTCGCGCAGCTGAAGCCCGCGGCACTGGTGGTCAACGTCGGCCGCGGCACCACCGTCGACGAGGAGGCGCTGCTCGCCGCGGTGCGCTCCGGCAGGGTGGCCGGTGCGGCGCTGGACGTGACGGCCGTCGAGCCGCTGCCCCCATCGTCGCCCCTGTGGGACGAGCCGAACGTGCTCCTGACGCCGCACGTGGCCAGCGGGCGCCCCCAGGAGGCCGACGGGCTGATCGGCGCCAACGTGCGCGCGCTCGGCGGCGACGGCGACCTCATCAACCTCCTGGCCCGTTGAGCCGACGTTGATCCCGCCCGACGGGACGCGACAGGATGGACGCATGCCCACACCACGCGTCGACCTCACGAAGTTCGCCTGGTTGTCGATCGCGGCCGCGCTCGTCACCATCGCGCTGAAGACCTCAGCCTGGCTCATCACCGGATCCGTCGGCCTGCTCTCCGACGCCGCGGAGTCGGTGGTCAACCTGGTGGCGGCGGTCGTGGCGCTGTTCGCGCTGCGGGTCGCGGCGAAACCGGCGGACAAGAACCACCACTTCGGCCACTCGAAGGCCGAGTACTTCTCCTCCGCCATCGAGGGCGTGATGATCTTCGTGGCGGCGGTGGCCATCGTGGGGTTCGCCGTCGAACGGCTGATCTTCCCCCGGCCGCTGGAGGAGATCGGGGTGGGCCTGCTGATCTCGGTGGTGGCCGCGGCCGTCAACGGCGGCGTGGCGGTGGTCCTGCTCAGGGCCGGGAGTCGCTACAACTCGATCACGCTCAAGGCCGACGGGCATCACCTCATGACAGACGTGGTGACCTCCGCCGGCGTCGTGGTGGGCATCGCCCTGGTGTGGCTCACGGGCTGGGACTGGCTGGATCCGGTCGTCGCGCTGCTGGTGGGCCTCAACATCCTGTGGACCGGATGGCGGCTGGTCTCCGAATCGGCCTCAGGGCTCATGGACGAGGCGCTGCCCAAGGAGACCAACGCCCGGCTGCGGGAGATCCTGGAAGAGCACGAGCGCGAGGACATCAGGTTCCACGCCTTCCGGACGCGCATCTCCGGCGCGCGGGCGTTCATGGAGTTCCACATGCTCGTGCCGGGCGCCTGGTCCGTGCAGCAGGGCCACGACGCCATGGAGGACCTGGTGGACCTGATCCAGGGCGAGTTCAGGGAGTTGCGGGTCATCGGCCATCTGGAACCGATCGAGGACCCCCGCAGCTACGAGGACATCCACATCGACTGAGGCCGGGTGGGACCACGGCCCCTCAGGGAGCCGGGTCGACGTCGGCGAGGCGGTGGATGTGGTCGTGGATGATCCTCCACACCGACTCCTCGCGCATGGGGCGGAAGTGGCCGGGCACGTCGAGGTTCACGTTGGTGGCCCCCGCCAGATGCGAGCCGTCCGGGATCACCTGGTCCCACGCCGGGGCCAGGGACACGATGCGCGCGTTGGCGCTCACGTCGTCTGCCAGGCTGCGCAGGATCGGATTCTCCGGCGAGAACAGGCCGAGCGGGGACCTCGCGACCAGCCGGTGCAGCCTCCTGCCCACCGTCGACCCCCCGAACGGCGTGGCGACCGTCACGAGGCCCAGGGCCACGTCGTCGCGCTGGCGCAGGAGCACGGACTTGCCGATCAGCCCGCCCTTCGAGTGCGCCACCAGGACGCACCTCCGGACCCCCCGCTCCTCGAGCACCGCCAGGCAGCGCTGCGCCGACGCGTCGAGATCGCCCAGGTTCCAGCCCAGCGTCTCGACGAACTCGACGCGGTGCCCGTGCCTGACCAGCCAGCGGGCCAGGGGGGCGAGGTAGCTCCACGGCTCCAGGATGCCGGGCAGGAGCACCACCGGAATGTCGCGGCAACCGTGTCCGTCCCCGTCCTGCCCGGGGTGGCGCCAGGGGAGGACGCGCCGCCAGAGCGCGGCGGTCATGTCGCGGCCGGCGATGCCCCAGTCGGTGGCCGCCGCGCGCGCCCGGCCGATCGCTGCCCGGACCCGCCTCACGTCAGCCCCGCGATGTCGAGGCAGCCGTCCACCACCCGCTCCGGGTGCGTGACCATCACCTGGTGCGAGGCGTTCGGCACGACGTCGACGGTGACGCGCTCGCTGCCCGCGGCCGCCCGCAGGACGTCGAGCCATGGGCCCGGTGCCAGCCGGTCGTACTCTCCGGCGATGAGCGCGAGGTCCGCGCGCACCTCGGCGATGCGTTCCTCGATGGGGTAGGCGAGCATCGCGGGGAAGGTGTCGATGAACCACCGCGGACCGCAGCTGAGCCAGGCGCGGATGGACGGCCAGGCCGACGCGGGGGTCTCCCGCGAGGCGGCCTGGAGGAAGCGTCGCACCACCGTCGGAGCGCGCCGCTCGGCGCCGTTGACGACGGGGCCGATCAGCACGCCGGCCGAGGCGATCGTGGGCTGGCGGCGCAAGGCCTCAACCACCACCTGGACGCCCATGGAGTGTCCGACGAGGACGGCGTCGTGGAGGCCCAGCCGCTCGATGGTGTCGATCAGCGCCAGCGCGAAGCTGGGGATGCGCAGCGTCCGGTCCGGCGTGTCGGCCCGCCCGAAGCCGGGAAGGTCCACGGTCACGACGCGGGCATGCGGTGCCAGATGGCGGGCGAGTTCACGGAAATACAGCGACGACACTCCCAGCCCGTGCACCAACACGAACGCCTTCTCCAGCGGCATGGCGTCGGGGCGCGAATCGAGGACCACGACGTTGAGGTCGCGGATCTGGAACTCGCGTTCGGTGAAGCCCGGGTCGTCGGCGGTCACTCTGCGATCGTGCCACACCGCCCGCGCCGGGGGGAGAGGCGGCGCGCGGGGCGCCCCCAGGGCCTTGACGCCGGCGCGATTCGCTCACCGGATGTGCTTGGCCGCCGTGGCGAGGATCAGCGCCATGGAGACCGCTCCCGGGTCGATGACGCCCACGGAGGATTCGGCCTTCAGCGCAGCGCGGCCGCGCCTGGCCACCAGGGGCAGGGTGGCGTCGCGTCCGGCCTCGGCCGCCGTGGCCGCCCTGGCCAGCGCCTCAGCCACGGCGCAGCCCTCTGCGGCCGCCTCCTCCATGGCCCGTGCGGCGGGTTCCAGCGCGTCCACCATGGTCTTGTCGCCCACCTCGGCGCGGCCACGGGCGACCACGCCGTCGAGACCGGAACGCAGCGCGCGGGCCAACCCGGCCGTCGAGACCTCCGAGGGCCAGGACGCGCCTGCCCGCAGGAAGAAGGTGCCGAAGAGCGGACCGGAGGCGCCGCCCACGGTGCTGACCAGCGCCATGCCCACCAGGCGCAACGCTTCGGCGGCGGTGGGGGTCTCGCTGAGGTCGATGGTCAACGCCGCCTCGGTGCCGCGCCGCATGTTGGTGCCGTGGTCGCCGTCACCGAGGGTGCGGTCCAGGCCGTCCAACTCCTCGCTGCGCAGCGCGAACTCGCGGGCGCACTCGCGGAGCCAGTCGGACACCGCCCCCACTGCTCCAGGCATGATCTGTTCTCCTCTGTCCGACGTGGCCGACCCATTCTAGGCTGTCTAGGGCCGGGTGCCGAACTCGTGGACTGGCTCAGCGGAGGCCGCGGAGAAAGTCCTCGTCGTCGTCCGGGGCGCTGGGCCCGCGGTCGAGGGCCCGTCCGCCCGTCGTCGGGCGGCCCAGGAAGAGCCACGCCAGCGGACCCACCACCGGCAGACCGATGACCAGGAACGCCCACAGCCACCGCGGCATGGCACGCACGCGTTGCCCCCGCGCCTGCGCCACCTCGACGACGCAGTACACGGTGAGCATCACGATCGCGATGATCAGAAGAACCCGGGTCACAGACCTATCCTACTCGCGGGCTAATGTGACGACGTGGGCCACTGGATCGACGACGCGCGCAGCCTCCTCGGCGAGGGGGCCGGCCTGTGGCTCGCCGACGGCGAGGGTTCCGCGCCGCCCGGCACCGCCGTCGTCGGCACCTCGGGATCCACCGGCCCGGCGAAGCGGGTGGTCCTCGGCCGCGCCGCCCTCGCCGCCGCAGCGGACGCCGCCCACGAGCGGCTCGGATTCCGCGCCACCTGGCACCTCGCGCTGCCGCCGCGCTACGTTGCGGGGCTCATGGTGCTCGTGCGCGGGCTGCGGGGTCGCGGCGTGCGCCTCGCCGACCCGTCGCTGGCGGGGCTCGAACCGGCGGCGGGACCCAACGCCGTGTCCATCGTGGCCACGCAACTGTTCCGTGCGCTCGGGGACCCCGGTGTCGCGGCGGGGCTGGCCCGGTTCGACGCGGTGCTCGTGGGCGGCTCGGCGCTCGACCCGGACCTGCGCCGACGCGCCGAGGCGGCGGGGATCGCCGTGATCGGGACCTACGGCATGAGCGAGACCTGCGGCGGGGTGGTGTGGGACGGGGTGCCGCTGCCGGGCGTCGACGTCCGGCTGGGGGCCGACGCCCGGGTGTCCATCGCCGGCCCCACCCTGTTCGACGGCTATCTGGGAATGCCCCGTGAGACGGCCGAGGTGCTCGTCGACGGCGCCCTCCTCACCCGCGACAGGGGCCGCTGGGCCGACGGCAGGCTGGTCATCGACGGGCGCATCGACGACGTGGTGATCAGCGGGGGCGTCAACGTCGACCTGGCCGCGGTGCGCGGCGCCGCCCTGGCGCTCGACCCGGACACCGAGGTGCTGGCCGTGCCGGACCCCGAATGGGGGGTGCGCGTGGTGCTGTTCGCGACGAGCGGAGACCTGGCCGGCTGGCGCGACCGCCTCCGGGAGACGCTCCCCGCGGCCTCCCTGCCACGGCAATGCGTGCTGGTCCGGGGGCTGCCCCGGACCGCCGGCGGCAAACCGGACCGCGAAAAGCTCCTACAGTTGCTCGGGTCATGAACGAGAAGCTCACAGTCTGGGTGGCCGGTGCGCGCCCCCGCACCCTGCCCGCCGCCGTCGCCCCCATCCTCGCCGGAGCGGCCAGCGCCGCCGCGCTCGGCCACTACGACTGGGGCATGGCCGCGCTGTGCCTCGGCGTCGCGCTCGCCCTGCAGGTGGGGGTCAACTACGCCAACGACTACTCCGACGGCGTGCGGGGCACCGACGACGACCGCGTCGGCCCCACCCGCCTCGTGGCGTCGGGCCTAGCGTCTCCCCGTGCGGTGAAGACGGCCGCGTTCGCCGCGTTCGGGCTGGCCGGCCTGGCCGGCATCGCCGTCGTGGCCCTCAGCGGGCACTGGTGGCTGCTCGCCGTGGGTGCCCTCAGCATCCTGTCGGCCTGGTACTACACCGGTGGCGCCAGACCGTACGGCTACCTGGGTCTGGGTGAGGTCATGGTGTTCGTGTTCTTCGGCCTCGTCGCCACCGTCGGCACCGCGTACGTCATCGCCGACGCCGCGCCCCCGCACGCGTGGCTGGCCGCGACCTCCGTCGGCTCGCTCGCCAGCGCCATCCTCGTGGCCAACAACCTGCGCGACATCGCCACGGACGCCGTCGTCGGCAAGATGACCCTGCCGGTGCGGCTGGGGGACCGGGGGTCGCGGCTGTTCTTCGCGCTCCTCGCGGCACTCGCCCTCGTCGCGACACTCGGGTTCGCGGCCCTCACCACCTGGTGGGCCCTCGTCGCGCTCGTCGGCGGGCTGCTCCTCGTCGCCCCACTGCGGCGGGTCCTGGGCGGTGCCACGGGCCGCGCCCTCATCCCCGTCATCCAGTCCACCGGCATGGCCGAGATCGGGATCGCGGTCGGCCTGCTGGCGGGTGTGTCGCTGGCATGAGGCTCCACGTCGTCGATGTTCCTTTGACGGTGCCGTTCCGGGGCCTCACCCGGCGCAGCGCCGTGCTGATCCACGGCGCGGCCGGATGGGCCGAATGGAGCCCGTTCCCCGAGTACGGCGACCACGAGGCCGCATCCTGGCTGCGCGCCGCGCTGGAGGCCGCTGGGCACGGCTATCCCGACCCCGTCCGCGGCTGGGTGGAGGTCAACGGGATCGTGCCTGCCCTCCCTCCCGACCAGGCCGCGGCCCGCGCGGTCGCCTCCGGGTGCCGGACCGTCAAGATCAAGGTCGCGGCCGCGGGCGAGCGGCTGGACGACGACGTGGCCAGGGTCGCGGCGGTGCGCTCGGCCCTGCCGGACGCCCGGATCCGGGTGGACGCCAACGGGGCCTGGTCCCTGGCCGAGGCTCGCGACGCCCTCCGGGAGCTGGGCCACTACGCGCTGGAGTTCGCCGAGCAGCCGTGCGCCACCGTCGAGGACCTCGCCGCCCTGCGGGCGATGGACATCGGTGTGCCGATCGCGGCGGACGAGTCCATCCGCAGAGCCGCGGACCCGCTCCGGGTCCGCGACGCCGGCGCCGCGGACATCGCCGTGCTGAAGGTGCAGCCACTGGGGGGCGTGCGGGCCTGCCTGCGGCTGGCGGAGGCGGTCGGGCTGCCCGTCGTGGTCTCCAGCGCGGTGGAGACCTCCGTCGGTCTGCGGGCGGGGGTGGCCCTGGCCGCCGCGCTGCCGGACCTGCCGTACGCCTGCGGGCTGGAGACCGGCCGCCTGCTCGCGCACGACGTGGTGACGCACCCCCTCGTGCCCGTCGACGGGGTGATCGGCGTCGGCGGGATCGACGTGGAGCCCCGCCTGCTCGAGCGCCACGCGGCCGGCCCGGAGCTCACCAGGTTCTGGTTGGATCGGTGGGAGCGGGTCCACCGGCTCGTGGAGGAGGGACGATGAGCAGCATCGAGCTCGGATCGGTGGTCCTCGACGCCCTCATCGGCTCCGGCGTCACCGACGTCGTCCTGGCCCCCGGATCCCGCAGCGCCTCGCTCGCGCTCGCCGCTGACCGGGCGGACCGGGCCGGTGCGCTGCGGCTGCACGTGCGCGTCGACGAGCGGGTCGCGGGGTTCACCGCGCTCGGGCTGGCCAAGGAATCGGGGCGTGCCGTGGCGGTGATCACCACCTCCGGGACCGCCGTGGCCAACCTGGCGCCCGCCGCCATGGAGGCGAAGGCCTCGGGTGTGGCGCTCGTGCTGATCACGGCGGACCGGCCCGCGCACCTGGTCGGGACCGGGGCCAACCAGACCACAGACCAGGTGGGCGCGTTCGGCCCGTCGACGCTCGGGGTCGTGCGCCTGTCATCGGAGTCCGGCGACGAGGATGCGTGGGCGGCCGGCGTGCACCGCGCCGTCGCGCTCGCCGAGGGGAGGCGCACCCGCCAGCCCGGGCCGGTGCAGCTCAACGCCGAGTTCGCGGCACCGCTGGTGGGCACCCTCCCGGCGCTGCGCCCGCGCGGGTTCGCGGTCCCGAGGTCTGCTGGGCACACGGCCGTCGAGCTCGACGCCCGCCGCACGGTGGTGCTGGTGGGCGACGCGCCGCCCACCGTCGGTCTGGAGGCGCGGGCGCTGGCCGAGGTGTCAGGGGCGCCGCTGCTGGCGGAGCCGTCGTCCAACGCCCGCAGCGGGCCCAACGCGGTGGCCCGCTACCGCGAACTGCTCGACGGGGTGGGCCGCGCCATCGCGCGCGTGATCGTGGTGGGACACCCCACCTTGTCGCGCCCGGTGACGGCGCTGCTGTCGCGGCGGGACGTGGAGATCGTCGTGGTCTCGTCCACGGCCGCCTGGATCGACCCGGGGCACCGTGCCTCAGTGATCGCCGACCGCGTGATCCTGCAGGACCAGGACCCGGCCTGGGTGGACCAGTGGCGTGAGGCGGCCGTGGAGGGCGACGCCGCCGCGACGGGCTTCACCCAGCGCGACGTGGCGGATGCCGTGCTGGCGTCCCTGACCGACGCCGACGACCTCGTGCTGGGCTCCAGCTCCATCATCCGCGCCGCGGACCTCGCGCCCATCGCGTCGTCGCCGCCGCGGGTGTTCGCGAACCGCGGGTTGGCGGGGATCGACGGCACCGTGGCCACGGCCACGGGGATCGCCCTGGCGGGCCGTCGTCCGACCACCGTGCTGCTGGGTGACCTCACCCTCCAGCACGACCTCGGCGCCCTCGTCCGGGCCCCGCAGGAGCCGGCCTCCCGGCTCCGGATCGTGGTGGCCGACGACGGCGGCGGGTCGATCTTCCACGGCCTGGAGCAGGGGGCGCCGGCCTACGCGGACAGCTTCGAGCGCGTCTTCGGCACCCCGCAGGGCCTCGACCTGGTGCCCGTCGGACAGGCCCTGGGCTGGAACTCGGTGCGGGTGGGGACCCGCGGAGAGCTCGAGCGTGCGCTCGTCGGTGGCGCCGAGTTGATCGTCGCCACGCTACGACGGGGCTGAGGCCTCCGCCGCGGGGGCGTCCAGGCCCGTCAGCCAGCGGCGGACCGCCAGGGTGGCCCGCACGTCGTCCTCGTTGTACTGCAGCACGCGCTCCCGGGCCGCGGCGCGCGACTCCGGCGTGGTGCCCGTGACCGCCTCGCTGAACCAGGTCTGCGACGCCAGGCCGCCCGGCTCCTCGTCGCGCCAGGCGAATCCGGCGCCGCGAGTGGCGACCACCTTGAGGCCCAGGCCGTCCACGCCGACGAAGTTGTCCCGCACGAAGCCGAACAGGTCCACGAAGTGCGTGCGGATGATCCCGCACAGCTCCTTCAACACCGGGCTGGCGCTGCGTTCGGCGAGCCGGTGCAGGTGGACGGTCTCGTAGTCGCTGTAGTGAAACACGCGCAGCTCGGGGTGCCGCTGGACCAGGCCGAGCAGCCACCGGGCGAACTCCTCCGCCAGCTCGAACTCCTTGGACGCGACGTCCGCCCCGAAGCGGCTGAACTGCACGTAGCGGGGGGCCGGGGAGGCGTCGTCCCCGGCAACCAGGGCGCCCCACAGATACACCGTGCCGTCGTCGGAGGTCTCGATGTCCAGGTCCACCTCGACGGCGGCTCGGGGCACGCCGATGGGGTCCACGCTCACCCGCTCCAGGTCCACCCCGGTGGCCAGCATGCGGGCCCGCTTCGCGGCCTGCCGGAGCCGCTGCTCGGGGCGGTCGCGGTGCCCCGTGAGCGGAAGGTAGCGCGGTAGAAGCTCCTCGACGTCCGCCTCCGCCAATTGCGCCACCGTCGTGATGCCCAGGCTCATCAGGGTCTGCAGCTCGCGCACGTCCAGCGGCGCCTTGGAGATGCGCAGCGACAGGTCGTCGTCGTCGATGCGCGTCCGGCACACCGACCACCACGAGCACCATTCGCACTCCTTGACCCTGATCGGCCGGACCACGGGGGGCGGATCGTCCAGGCCGGTGCGCTCCGCGGCGCGCTCGGCCACGTGGACGCGGAACTGGTGCTCGTGGTCGTAACGCTCGAGCGCCGAGCGGAGCTTGTGGCCGGCGCTGCGAGAATAGGTGCGGATGAAGCGGTGCGTGAGGTCCACCCAGGTGGCCGTGGGTTCGGCGCCCGCCGCGCGATCGTTGCCCACGACCGCCGCCCGCGGCTCCGAGGAGGCGAATCCGCAGGATTCGAGCAGCCGCCAGTGGTGCGCCAGTTCGAGCAGCGCCCCCTCGCGGTAGACGCGGTAGCGCAGGTCCGGGAGAACCTCGCAGGCGCCGATGTGGCCAAGCGGCGACCATTGCAGGGCGGTGGCGCCCACCTGCTTCTCGCGCACCCGGTAGGGCTTGACCTTGAGCGGCCAGTAGCCCGCCGCCCCGGAGGCGGTGTCCGTGCCGCGGACCAACGCGTCCGGGCGCCCGCTCCGGTGCCCGTCGAGGTCCAGCGGCAGCACCCCCCCGAGGATCACTGGCGCGCCGGCACCCATGGCCGCCAGGCAGGCCGCCTCCCGCTCCACCCAGCTGGCGCCCGCCTGATGCATGCCACGGAGGTCCACGGCCCCGGCGTCCGCGGCGAGCCGGTTGAGTACCTCGTCGCGGAAGTCCGAGCCGCCCTGGAACGACTCGCGCAGCGACTCGTCGAGGGGCGCCTCCGGCTGGGCCAGGGTGGGATCGAAGAGATGGAACGTCTTGACCGGGCAGCTGCGCGCGGCGTAGGCGTCCAGCACGAACCCGTTCACGTCAGGCGTTCCAGCCGCGATGCAGCGCGACGATGCCCCCCGCGTGATCCTGCCACTCGACGCCGCTCCACCCGGCCTCCAGCATCAGCTGCGCCAGCCCCCGCTGATCCGGCCACGCCAGGATGGATTCGGCCAGGTAGCCGTAGGCCACCGGATTGCTCGACAGCCTGGCGATGGTGGGCAGGGCAGCCACCAGGTAGTTGGTGTAGACGTGCCGGAAGGCCGGCATGGTGGGGGTGGAGAACTCGGCGATCACGATCCTGCCGCCCGGCCTGGTCACCCGGCGCATCTCCACGAGGGCGTCCAGGGTGCGCTCCACGTTGCGCAGGCCGTAGGAGATGGTCACGGCGTCGAACGTGGCATCGGCGAAGGGGAGGGCCAGGGCGTCGCCCGCCACGAAGTCCAGGTGGGGCTGCTGACGGCGGCCCTGCGTGAGCATGCCGATCGAGATGTCCGAGGGCACCACGTAGGCGCCCGCCTCCGCGAGCACCGCGGAGGAGGTGCCCGTGCCGGCGGCCAGGTCGAGGATCCGTTGACCGGGCCGCGGGGCGATGGCCCTCACGGTGGCCCTGCGCCAGGCGTGCACCTGGCCGAGGCTGAGGACGGAGTTGAAGAGGTCGTAGCGCTTGGCCACGCCGTCGAACATGGCGGCCACCTCGCCGCGTCGCTTCTCCATCGTGGCCCGCTGATTCTGCATTGCTGCAGCCTAGCGGGGCGCCCGGCAGACCGGCGCGGGCGGCATGCTTGACCCATGACGCAACCGCAGGACCCGAGCACGGCCCGCCTCGTGCTGGTGCACGGCTCGATGTCCTCGTCGGCGCAGTGGGCCGACTATCCGGCGCTGCTGCCCGGCCTCGACGTGGTCGCGGTGGACCTGCCGGGCCACGGTCCCCGGAGCGGGGAGACGTTCTCGACGGCGGGCGCGCTCGAGGTCATCGGTGAGGCCGCGGCCGGGGATCGGCCCGTGGTCCTCGTCGGGCACAGCCTCGGCGGCTACCTCTGCGGGCTGTTCGCCTCGACCCCGCGCCCCCGGCTGGCGGGGGTGGTGCTGATCGGCGCGACGGGCAACCCGAGGGGGCCGATGGCCGTGCCGTACCGGGGCTTCGCCTGGCTGACGGGGCGGGTGGATCACCGGCGGCTCGGCCGGGTCCGGCTCGGGCTCGCCAGGCGGCTCGGCGTTCGGGAGGGCCTGCTCCCCGACGCGGCGTCCTACGGCTCGCTGCCCGCCGTATGGCGCGCGGTGGCCGAGGACTGCCCGCCGCGCGTCCTGGCCACGGTGGCGTGTCCCGTGCTGTTTCTCAACGGGCAGTTCGACCAGATGAGGGTCGACGAGCGCCGGTACCGTCGCCTGGTGCCCGGAGCCGGGCTGGCCATCGTTCCCCGGGCGAGCCACTTCGCACCGCTCACGCACCCGGCGGCGGTGGCCTCGATCATCCGGCGGTTCGTCGATCAGGTGGTGGCCGTCCCGGCGAGGCAGGCGCCCGATGTGCCACCGCTTCGTCGATGAGCCACAATTGGCCGCGTGGCTAAGAAAGACGTCGTACTCCAGGTCGACAACCTCAAGAAGGCCTACGGGCCCGTGACCATCATCGAGAACTTCAGCATGAGGGTGCACGCAGGGGAGGCGGTCGCCCTGACGGGACGCAACGGCGCCGGAAAGTCGACGGTGCTGCGCTGCCTCGTGGGAGCCGACCGTCCGGACGAGGGCACCATCACCGTCAACGGCACCAAGGTCACCGAGACCAACCCGGAGATCCGTCGCACCGTGGCCACCGTCATCGACGACCTGGACTTCTTCCCGGACCTCAGCGTCGTCGAGCACCTCGATCTTCTGGCCCGGGCACACGGCCTCCACGACCCCGACGACCTCGTCGACGAGGTGCTCGAGGAGGTGCAGCTGGTCCCGCAGGCGGGGCAGCTGCCCAGCACCCTCTCGTCGGGTCAGCGCCGACGCCTTGCGCTGGCCACCGCGTTCGTCCGCCCCCGCCAGCTGCTCGTGCTCGACGAGCCCGAGCAGCGTCTCGACGTGGAGGGCGTCGCCTGGCTGGGTGAGCGGTTGAAGGCGGAGCTCGCCGGCGGTCTCGCCATCGTGCTCGCCAGCCACGAACCCTCCCTGCTGCAGGCCATCGGGGCCCGCGAGCTCCACCTCGGGGGCGCCCGATGATGGACCACCGGCTGACGGAGGTCGGCGTCGTCGACGAGAAGCAGCTCAAGCTGCTGATGCGCGACTGGCGCCGCGGCCGCGCGGACCGCAACCTGTGGCAGGCCCTGTCCGACGGGTACGTCATGGTGTTCTCCATCGTCCTCATCGGCGCCATGCTGGTGTCGTCCATCCTCCAGGCTCAACGCACCGCGGCCATCTGTGACACCGCGGGCTGCGTGGCCGCCCGCGGACTCCTGCCCTGGGCCTCGGTGGCGGGCATCCTGGCGTTCACGCTCGTGGTGGCCAGGCTGTTCGGCCCGGTCGTCGCGTCGTCGGCCGAGGGATTCTGGCTCATGGACGGACCTACCGACCGGCGCCGCCTGCTGGCCGGCCGCCTCGTCGGCGGCATCGCCGCCGCGGCCGTCCTGGGCGCCGCTGCCGGCGCGCTCATCGCCTCCCTGACCGGCTCCCGGGCCGCGGAGATCGGCATCTGGGCGCTGGCCGGCGGCCTGGGGGCGGCGGGACTCATCGCGTTCGCGGCGGCCGAGCAGGGGCTGGACCGGCACTGGATCGTCACCGGGGTGCAGTGGATCATCGGGGCCACGGCGATCGGCACCATGGTGCTGCTGGTCAGCGGCGCTGCCGGCTGGATGGATCTCGGCGGGCTGACCCTCATCGCGGTGGAGCTGGCCTACATCATCGCCGGCGTGGGGCTGCTGCTGGTCGTAGTGGCCGGGTTCCTGGCCCACCGACGGCTGCGCAACATCCGCCGCCAGCGCCTGACCACCGGCGGTTCGCTGCTCAGCGGCCTGCAGGGCGCCGCGTTCGCGCTGGAGTTCGCGCTGATCCGCGACATCCTCGTCGAGGCGAAGGCCAAGAAGCGCGGCCACGTGCGCCCCACGCGCGGCGCCGGGTCAGGGCTGACCGCGCTGGTCATGCGCGACGTGCAGCGCCTGTGGCGCCAACCCATGCCGCTGATCACCCTGCTCGCCACCATGGTGGTGCCCTACGCGGTACAGGCCCTGGGGCTGGCGATGCTCAACCCGCCCATCTCGGCTCTCGTGCTGCTGGCGGCGCTGGTGCCGTTCATGAACTCCCTCCGGGTCCTCACGCGCACCAAGGGCCTCCAGCGCTGCCTCCCGTTCGACCCGTCCCAGATCAAGCAGGCGGCCATGATCGTGCCGGCGGTGCTGGCGCTCCTGTGGACCGTCGGCGTCTTCCCTGCGTTCCTCGGCGTGGCAGGGGGGGTGGAGTCGGATCCGGTCACGGCGGCCTCCTCAGCTCTGGTGACGGGCGTCGCAGGCCTGCTGGCGGCGGTGCGCTGGGTCTCGGCCAAGCCGGCGGACTACTCCGGCCCCATCGTCTCCACCGGCATCGGCGCCATGCCGCCGGGGCTGCTGTTCTCGCTGCTGCGCGGTGTGGACATCGTGGTGCTCGTGACCCTGCCGATCGTGTTCAACTGGCCGGTGTGGGTCTCGCTGATCATCGCGCTGATCGCCTTCATGCTCCTGCGCTCCGGCCTGGACCGCGACACCCTCATGGACCAGCAGGCGGAACAGAAGCGCCTGCTCGAGGAGGAGAAGACCCGACGCAGCGGCGGACCCGGCAGCCCGAAGCAGAAGATCCAGGTGCCGCGGAAGCGCTGATCAGGCCAGTCCGAGGGCCTGCAGCATCGGGACGAACTTCGCGCCGGTCTCGGCGAGTTCGGCCTCCGGCGCCGAATCCGCGACGATGCCCGCGCCGGCGAACAGCTGGATCTCCTCAGGGGTCCCCGGGCGCACCTGGCCCCCGCGCAGGGCGATGGCCCACTCGCCGTCGCCCTGGGTGTCCACCCACCCGACGGGGCCGGCGTAGCGGCCGCGGTCCAGGGATTCCAGTTCACTGATGATGTCCAGCGCCAGGTGGGTCGGGGTACCGCACACGGCCGCGCTCGGGTGCAGGGCCGCGGCCAGCGTCAGGGCGCTGGCGGACTGGCTGACCACGCCCGTGATGTCGGTGGCCAGGTGCATGACGTTGGGCAGCTTGAGGACCGACGGCGCCTCGGGGACGTTCATCGCCTGGCAGTAGGGCGCCAGCGCGGAGGCGACGGAGTCGACGGCGAACTCATGCTCCGAGATGTCCTTCTGCGAGCGCGCCAGTTCGGTCGCCTTGGCCAGGGGGTCGGTACCTTCGGCGTCGCGCCAGACGGTGCCGGCCAGCACCCGCGAGGTCACCAGGCCGCCGTGCCGGCGCAGCAGCAGCTCCGGGGTGGCGCCCACGATTCCGTCGACGAGGTAGGTCCACGTCATGGGGTATTTCGCCATCAGCTCGGCGAGGAGGTGGCGCAGGTCCAGCGGCGCGTCGGCCCGGACGCGGAGGTCACGCGCCAGGACCACCTTGTGCACCTCGTCGCGCCGGATGAGGTCCACCACTGCCGCGACGATGTCCGTCCACAGCTGCTCGGTCATGGACCCGCCGAGTTGCCGCAGGCCCCTGGGCGGGACGGTCGGCGAGCCGGGCGGGGGGAGCGTGGTGGTGCGGCGCGAGGCCCCCAGCCGGGTCATCCATGACACGCCGCCGCGCCGCCCGACGATGACCTCGGGGACGATGAGGACCGAGCGGTCCTCGGAGCGGTCGGGGTCGAAGGTGAACGCGCCCACGGCCAGCGGCCCCGTGCCGAACTCTCCGGGCATCTCGGAGTCGTGATCGATCTGGCTCGATATCTCGTCCCACCACACGTCGGCGGCCTCGAGGGTGTCGGTCTCGAAGCGCGCCACCTCGCCGAGCGTCACGAAGCCCTCGCCGCGCCGCACGAAGGCGCACCCGGGTGCCGCGTCAGGCAGAAACCGCTCAAGGGGGCCGGGGTCCGCGATGGCGACGGTCGTGGCGCGCATCCTCGCACTGCCGAAGTCCAGAATCACCTTGGCGAGCATAGCCGTGCGATGACCCGCGGGCCACCCGCCCCCAACCCGTGGACCTTCCTGGCGAACCTCGGCGAACCGACTATTACGCAACGTAGTCATAACTTAAATGCCCCCGCAAGGCCTTGTCAGTGGGCCTTGGGTCGTTCTGAACCCGGTTGGTCGAAATCTGCGGGCACCCCCTAGACTGACCGCGAGAGACGCCCGGGAAGACAGGAGAACCGCATGTCGTTCGCCAAGCCTGATGGCGCGGCGTCTGCCGACACACCCACCGAATCGGACGTCATCGTCGTCGGTGCGGGCCCCGGCGGATCCAGCACTGCTGCCTACCTGGCGCGGCACGGCCTCAACGTGACCCTCCTGGAGAAGTCACACTTCCCCCGCGAGAAGGTGTGCGGCGACGGTCTCACCCCCCGCGCCACCCGTGCGCTGACCCGCATCGGGATCGACACCTCCGAGGCCAACGGCTGGCTCCACAACAAGGGTCTTCGCGTCTACGGTGGCCGCACCGAGCCGTTCGAGCTGCCCTGGCCGGACCTCACCGACTTCCCGCCCTACGGACTCGTCCGGCCCCGCGCGGACTTCGACGACATGCTCGCCAGGCACGCCGTCGCCCAGGGCGCCACCCTCGTGGAGGGAGCCAACGTGGACGCCGCGGTCCTCGACGACCGCACGGGCCGGATCACGGGCGTCACCACCAAGGATGGCCGCGCCTTCCGCGCCCCCTACGTGGTCGCGGCGGACGGCAACTCGTCGCGCCTGTCGGTGTCCATGGGCCTGAACAAGCGCGACGACCGCCCCATGGGTGTGGCCGTGCGGACCTACTTCACGTCCCCGCGTACCAACGACGACCACCTCGAGTCCTGGCTCGAGTTGTGGGACGGCAAGCCCCACGTGTCCACGCTCATGCCCGGCTACGGCTGGGTGTTCGGCATGGGTGACGGCACCTGCAACGTCGGCCTGGGCGTGCTCAACACCTCGAAGAGTTTCGGCAAGACGGATTACCGTGCGCTGCTGAAGCGCTGGCTCGAGAACACGCCGGAGGAGTGGGGCTTCCGCGACGAGAACATGGTGGGCCCGGTGCAGGGCGCCGCGCTCCCCATGGCGTTCAACCGCCAGCCCCACTACGGCCGCGGGCTCGTGCTGGTGGGCGACGCCGGAGGCATGGTCAATCCGTTCAACGGCGAGGGCATCGCATACGCGATGGAATCGGCTGAGATGGCCGCCTCGGCCCTGGCCGAGGCGTTCTCGCGTGGCGCCGGCACCAGGTCCGCCGAGCAGGCCATGCAGGCATATCCCGCCCAGCTGAAGGCGAGCCTCGGTGGCTACTATCGCCTCGGCACCATCTTCGTGAAACTCATCGGCGACCCCCGGATCATGCACCTCTGTACGCGCTACGGACTGCCCCGCAAGACGCTGATGCGCTTCGTGATGAAACTGCTGGCCAACCTGACCGACTCGCATGGCGGTGATGCCATGGACCGCATCATCAACGCGCTCTGCAAGGCTGCGCCCTCGGCCTGACCGGAAGGAAAGTTCACTGATGAATCCTTACATCCCGATCGTGGGCATGGTGGTCCTGGCCACCGTCTTCGTGGTGATCTCGATGTCGCTGAGCCTCGTCGTCGGCCCCCGGCGCTACAACCGGGCCAAGTACGACAGCTACGAGTGCGGCATCCAGCCCACCCCGCAGCCTGTGGGCGGAGGCCGCTTCCCGGTCAAGTACTACATCACCGCCATGCTGTTCATCATCTTCGACATCGAGGTGGTCTTCCTCTTCCCGTGGGCCGTGGCCTACCGGCAGTTGGGCACCTTCGCCGTCGTCGAGATGATCGTGTTCATCGTCACCGTGTTCATCGCGTACTTCTATGTCCTGCGCCGCAACGGCCTCGACTGGGACTGAGAGGAAATCCAGGCATGGGTATCGAAGACAAGCTCCCCAGCGGCATCCTCCTGACCACGGTCGAGGGTGTCTTCGGCTGGGTCCGCAAGGCCTCGTTCTGGCCCGCGACGATGGGTCTGGCCTGTTGCGCCATCGAGATGATGGCCTACGGCACGCCCCGCTACGACGCAGGACGCTGGGGCCAGGAGGTGTTCCGCGCCTCGCCGCGCCAGGCGGACCTCATGATCGTCTCCGGCCGCGTCTCGCAGAAGATGGCGCCGGTGGTGCGCCAGGTCTACGACCAGATGCCCAACCCTAAGTGGGTCATCTCGATGGGTGCCTGCGCGTCGTCGGGCGGCATGTTCAACAACTACGCCATCGTCCAGGGCTGTGACCATTTCCTCCCCGTGGACATGTACGTCCCCGGCTGCCCCCCGCGGCCGGACATGCTGATCGACGCGATGTTCAAGCTGCGCGAGAAGGTGCAGAACCGCCCCATCGGGCCGAACGAGGCAGCCGCCGTCGAGGAGGCCGAACGGGCTGCGCTCATCGCGCCGGCCAAGGTGGAGTTGAAGGGACTCATGCGATGAGCGAGACGCAACCCGAGCAGAACCTGCCCGCCCAGGCCGCCGCCCCCGTGGGCCAGCCGGTCTTCGCGCGCCAGGAGGGCATGTGGTCGCGCGGGTCGGGCGACACCTCAGGCTACAGCGGCATCCGCCGCGAGCTCGCGATGCCCGGGCGCTCCGAAGGCCCGTTCGGCGAACCGTTCGACGCCATCCACGGCCGCGCGCTCGAGGTGCTGCCAGGGCTGGGGGAGGGCCGCGTCCTGTTCGACCGCGGGGAGCTGACCATCTATGTGCCGCGCGAGCAGCTGCCCGACGTGGTGCGCCGGTTCCGCGACGACGCCTACCTCCGTTTCGAGGTGTGCGCGTCGGTGTCCGGGGTGCACTACCCGCAGGAGCGGGGCGCCGAGCTGCACGTGGTCTACCACCTGCTCAGCCACACCCACAACCGCCGGGTGCGCCTCGAGGTCACGTGCCCCGAGGAGGATCCCCACATCCCCTCGGTGGTGGCCACCTATCCCATGGCCGATTACCACGAGCGCGAGACCTGGGACATGTTCGGCGTCGTCTTCGACGGCCACCCGTCGCTGACCCGCATCCTCATGCCCGACGACTGGCAGGGTCACCCGCAGCGCAAGGACTACCCGCTCGGCGGCGTGGACGTCGAGTACAAGGGCGCCAAGGTCCCCGCCCCCGATAACCGGAGGAACTACTCCTGATGAGCACGCACGCAGCGACCGAAGACGTCTTCGCGGGGTCGACGGCAGACAAGGCTGACCGCGTCTACCTGGCGCAGGGCGGGGACTGGGCGGACATCGCCGCCGAGCACGCCGAGCGCGGCGACGAGACCATCGTGGTCAACATGGGCCCGCAGCACCCGTCGACGCACGGGGTGCTCCGCCTCATCCTGGAGATGGACGGCGAGACCGTCACCTCGATCCGCCCCGGCATCGGCTTCCTGCACACCGGCATCGAGAAGAACATGGAGTACAAGACGTGGACCCAGGGGGTCACTTATGTGACCCGCATGGACTACGTCGCCCCGCTGTTCAACGAGGCCGTCTACTGCCTGGCCGTCGAGCGCCTGCTGGGGATCACCGATGAGGTTCCGGAGCGGGCCAGCATCATCCGGGTCCTCGTCATGGAACTCAACCGGATCGCCTCACACCTGGTGGCGATGGGAACCGGCGGCATGGAGATCGGAGCCCTGACCGTCATGACGGTCGCGTTCCGCGAGCGCGAGATGATCCTCGACTTCCTCGAGGGGCTCTCCGGGCTGCGCATGAACCACGCCTACATCCGCCCCGGCGGCGTCGCCAACGACCTGCCGGAGGACGGGCTCAGCCACCTCCGCACGGTCATCGACTGGCTGAAGAAGCACCTGCCGGAGTACGCCATCTTCTGCAACGAGAACCCCATCTTCATCGGCCGCCAGTCCGGCGTCGGCGTCATGGACCTCACCTCGGCCATGATGATGGGCATGTCGGGCCCGCCGCTGCGCGCCACCGGCTACGACTGGGACCTGCGTAAGAAGCAGCCCTACTGCGGCTACGAGACCTACGAGTTCGACACCGTCACGTGGGATTCGAACGACGCCTACGGACGCTTCCGGATCCGCCTGCAGGAGTGCTGGGAGTCCTTGAAGATCGTCGAGCAGTGCTACGAGCGCCTGGAGCGCACCCAGGGCCAGCCCGTGATGGTGGCGGACACGAAGATCGCGTGGCCGGCCCAGCTGTCCGTCGGCGAGGACGGCCAGGGCAACTCCAACGAGCACATCAAGCACATCATGGGCGAGTCCATGGAGGCGCTGATCCACCACTTCAAGATCGTGACCGAGGGCTTCAAGGTGCCGGTCGGTCAGGTGTACGAGGCCATCGAGTCGCCCAAGGGCGAACTGGCCTGTCACGTCGTCTCCGACGGCGGCACCCGCCCCTACCGGGTCCACTTCCGGGATCCGGGCTTCAACCACCTGCAGTCGATCCCGGCGATGTGCGAGGGCGGCATGATGTCCGACGTCGTCGTCGCGATCGCCAGCCTCGACCCCGTCCTTGGAGGTGTGGACCGATGAGCGGCCACTTTGCCAGCAACTTCCCCGAGTCCGGTTCGGTGGACTACTCGGATCAGTCGACCAGCATCGACGAGGGCACCATCGAGGAGTTGCGTCAGCTCGCCGCCCGGTACCCGCAGCCACGCTCGGCACTGCTGCCGATGCTGCACCTCGTGCAGTCGGTGGACGGCCGGGTCAGCCCCCGCGGCATCGAGGTGTGCGCGGACGTGCTGGGCATCACCACCGCCCAGGTCTCCGGTGTCGCCACCTTCTACACCATGTACAAGCGGCGCCCCGCCGGCAAGCACCACGTCGGCGTCTGCACCACCGCGCTGTGCGCCGTGATGGGTGGCGACATCCTGCTCGACCGGGCCAAGAAGCGCCTGGGGATCGACGAGAACCAGACCACGCCGGACGGGCAGGTCTCGTTGGAGCGCCTCGAGTGCAACGCGGCATGCGACTTCGCTCCGGTGACGATGGTCAACTGGGAGTTCTTCGACAACATGGATCCCGCGAAGCTCGATGAGCTCCTGGACCAGCTGGTCGCCGACGAGGAGGTGGTGTCCCCGCGCGGGGCCACGCTCACCTCGTGGCGCGAGGCGGAGCGGGTGCTGGCGGGATTCCCGGACGGGCGTGCCGACGAGGGCCCCTCGGCCGGAGCCGCCTCACTGCTCGGGCGCGAGATCGCCCGCGAGAACAACTGGTCCGCGCCGTCGGCCGACACCCGGCCGGCCGCTGAGAAGCCGGAGGCCACCAAGTGACGGATCTGCTGACCCCGGTCCTCTCCGCCCACTGGGGCGAGGACAACTCGTGGAAGCTGTCGCGCTACGAGACCAGCGGCGGCTACCGCGCCCTGCGCACCGCGCTGGCGATGCAGCCCGTGGACGTGGTGAACCTGGTCAAGGAGGCCAATCTCCGCGGCCGTGGCGGGGCCGGCTTCCCCACCGGCATGAAGTGGTCCTTCGTGCCCCAGGACAATCCCAACCCGAAGTACCTCGTGGTCAACGCGGACGAGTCGGAGCCGGGCACCTGCAAGGACATGCCGCTCATGCTCGCCACGCCCCACACCCTCGTCGAGGGCGTGATCATCTCCTCCTACGCCATCAACGCCCACACGGCGTTCATCTACTGTCGCGGCGAGGTGCTGCACGTCATCCGCCGGCTGCAGCAGGCGGTGCGCGAGGCATACGCCGCCGGGTACCTGGGCAGGAACATCCTCGGCACCGGCTACGACCTGGACATCATCGTCCACGCGGGGGCCGGCGCCTACATCTGCGGCGAGGAGACGGCGCTGCTCGACTCGCTCGAGGGCCGCCGCGGGCAACCGCGCCTGCGCCCGCCGTTCCCGGCCGTGGCCGGCCTGTACGCATCCCCCACCGTGATCAACAACGTGGAGTCGATCGCCTCGGTGCCGTCGATCCTCACCAACGGCGCGTCCTGGTTCAAGTCGATGGGGTCGGAGAAGTCGAGCGGGTTCACCCTCTACTCGTTGTCCGGGCACGTCGCCCGCCCCGGACAGTTCGAGGCCCCCATGGGCATCACGATGCGTCAGCTGCTGGACTTGTCCGGCGGAATCCGCGGTGGTGGTGAGCTGAAGTTCTTCACCCCCGGCGGCTCGTCGACGCCCATCCTCACGGCCGAACACCTCGACCTTCCCCTGGACTACGAGGGGATGGCCGGAGCCGGCAGCATGCTGGGCACCAAGGCCCTGCAGGTCTTCGACGAGACCACGTCGATCGTGCGCACCACGCTGCGGTTCGTCGAGTTCTACAAGCACGAGTCCTGCGGCAAGTGCACCCCCTGCCGTGAAGGCTCGTGGTGGCTGGTGCAGCTGCTCATGAAGTTCGAGGCCGGCACCGCCCTGGAGGGCGACGTGGACAAGCTGCTGGACATCTGTGACAACATCGGCGGGCGCTCGTTCTGCGCCCTGGCAGATGGCGCCGTCGCCTGCGTCACCAGCGCGGTGCGGCACTTCCGCTCCGAGTTCGAGCTCGGCTACCACACGCCGGCCTGGGAACTGTTCCCCTACGAGAAGAGCGCGCTGTTCGCCGTGGAAGGAGACCTTCGATGAGCGTCGACACCAAGACCACCACGGGTGAGGAGGTCGCGCCGAAGCCGGATCTGGTGACCCTCACCATCGACGGCACCCAGGTGAGCGTGCCGAAGGGCACCCTCATCATCCGCGCCGCGGAGATGATCGGCACCGCCATCCCGCGCTTCTGCGACCACCCCCTGCTCGACCCCGTCGGCGCCTGTCGCCAGTGCATGGTGGACATCCCCGACGCCGGCAACGGACGCGGATTCCCCAAGCCGCAGGCCTCGTGCACCATGCCGGTGGCCGAGGGCATGAAGGTCAACACGCAGGTCAGCTCCCCGGTCGCCAAGAAGGCGCAGGTGGGGATGCTGGAGCTGCTGCTCATCAACCACCCGCTGGACTGCCCCATCTGCGACAAGGGCGGCGAGTGCCCCCTCCAGAACCAGGCGTTGTCGCACGGGCCGGGGGAGAGCCGGTTCCGTGAGCTGAAGCGCACCTTCCCGAAACCGGTGAGCATCTCGGCGCAGATCCTGCTGGACCGCGAGCGCTGCGTGCTGTGCGCGCGCTGCACCCGGTTCTCGGAGCAGATCTCCGGAGACCCGTTCATCGCGCTCGTCGAGCGCGGCGCGCTCCAGCAGATCGGCACCTACGAGCAGGATCCCTACGACTCCTACTTCTCGGGCAACGTCGTGCAGATCTGCCCGGTCGGCGCCCTCACCTCGGCCGCGTACCGCTTCCAGGCGCGCCCCTTCGACCTCGTGTCGACGACGGTGACCTGTGAGCACTGCGCCTCCGGCTGCCAGCTGCGCGCCGATCAGCGCCACCACCAGGTCAAGCGGCGCCTCGCCAGCGAGAACGAGGCCGTCAACGAGGAGTGGAGCTGCGACAAGGGCCGCTTCGGCTTCATGTACGCACGGGGCGAGGACCGCATCACCCTTCCGCTCGTGCGCCGCGACGGCGTGCTCCAGCCCGCATCCTGGCCCGAGGCCATCGATGCCGTGGTCCTCGGGCTCCGGGCCGCGGGCACCTCCGTCGGCGTCCAGACCGGTGGACGGCTCACCGTCGAGAACGCCTACGGCTACAGCCGGTTCGCCCGCGCAGTCCTGGGCACCAACAGCGTTGACTTCCGCTCCAGGCCCTCGTCGGCCGAGGAGGCCGAGTTCCTCGCGGCCCGCGTGGCCGGGCAGCCCCTGACCCGGTCGGTCACCTACTCGGATCTCGACAGCGCCGGCCACGTGGTCCTGGTGAGCTTCGAGCCGGAGGATGAGTCGCCCATCGTGTTCCTGCGGCTCCGGAAGGCGGTGCGCGGGAACCGCCTGAAGGTCACCACGCTGGCGCCGTTCGCGTCGCGCGGCTCTGAGAAGTTGTCCGCCACCCTGGTCCCGGTCGCCCCCGGTGGGGAGGTCGCTGCGCTCGACGAGCTCACCGATCTCGATGCCGGCACCGTGATCCTCGTGGGCGAGCGGGCGGCCACCGTTCCCGGCCTCCTCAGCGCCGTCGCCGCCAAGGCGGACGCCACCGGCTCCCGCCTCGCCTGGATCCCGCGCCGCGCAGGCGACGTGGGCGCGGTCGAGGCCGGATGCCTGCCGGGCCTGTTGCCCGGCGGTCGTCCCGTCAGCGACCCGACCGCGCGCGTAGACGTGGCCTCGCAGTGGGGCCTCGCCTCGCTGCCGGCAGACGTGGGCCTCTCCGCGGAGGAGCAGTTCGCGGCCGCCGCCGACGGCTCCCTCAAGGCGCTCGTGCTGGCTGGTGTGGATCCGGCGGACCTCGCCGACCCGTCCACGGCGCTCGCCGGCCTGGAGAGGGCCGAGTTCGTGCTCAGCATCGAACAGCGCCTTTCCCAGGTGTCGCAGCGCGCCGACGTGGTGCTGCCGGCCGCCCTCGTCGAGGAGCAGTCGGGCCATTTCCTCAACTGGGAGCACCGTCACGGACGGGTGCGGGTGGTCAACAAGAACGTCCCCTCGCCCATGACCGACCTGCGGATCCTGGCCGCCCTCGCCGATGCGATGGGCCAGGACCTCGGGTTCCGCGCCTCGAAGCAGGCCTACGCCGACCTGATCGAGCTGGGCACGTGGGACGGCCAGCGCACCGCCACCCCGACGGTGAACGCGTCCGTCGCGGCCGCCGACGGCGTGACGCTCGCCGGGTGGCGCGAGCTGCTGGACGCTTCGCAGGGCAATGACCACGAGCTGGCGCTGCGGGCCACGGCCCGGCCCGCCGTCGCCCGTGTGTCCGCAGCCACGGCCGAACGCCTCGGCCTCGGGGACGTGGCCACGGTGGAGTCCGACGGCGGCACCATGGTCCTGCCGGTCGAGGTCACCCCCGGCATGGTCGACGACGTGGTCTGGGTTCCGCTGAACCCCAACACAGCCGACCGGCTTTCCGTGGTGCCCGGCGCCCCCGCCCACGTCTCGGCCGTCTCGATGGATGAAGGAGCCTGACATGAACATCTTCTTCCAGGACCCCTGGTGGCTGATCCTGATCAAGGTGGTGGCGATGTTCGTCATCCTCCTGGTCTGGACCATCTTCAACGTGTGGTACGAGCGGCGCCTGGTCGGCAAGATGCAGCACCGCCTCGGCCCCATCATGAACGGCCCCTTCGGGCTCGGACAGGCCCTCGCCGACGGTGCCAAGCTCCTCGTCAAGGAGGACTTCCGGCCGAAGAACGCGGACAAGTGGGTGTTCAACCTGGCACCCATCCTCACCGGTGTCGCGGCGTTCACCACCTGGACGGTGATCCCGTTCGGCGGTGAGGTGGAGATGTTCGGCGTCACCACCCGGCTGCAGGTCACGGACCTCCCGGTGGCCACGCTCTTCATCCTGGCCGTGGCCTCCATCGGCATCTACGGCATCGTGCTCGCCGGCTGGGCGGGCAACTCCACGTACTCCTTCCTCGGCTCGATCCGGTCCACGGCCCAGATGATCTCCTACGAGATCGCCATGGGCCTGTCGATGGTGGCGGTGTTCCTGCAGGCGGGCGCCATGTCCACCGCGCAGATCGTCGAGGCGCAGCGGCAGACCATTCTCTTCCGCGTGCCGTTCACCGACATGACCTTCGATCCGGGCATCACCGGGTGGTACGCCATCCTGCTTTTCCCGTCGTTCGTCATCTACGGCATCTCGATGGTGGGGGAGACGAACCGTGCGCCGTTCGATCTTCCCGAATGTGAATCGGAACTCGTCTCTGGTTACCTCACCGAGTACTCCGGCTTCCGCTACGCCATGTTCTTCCTCGCCGAGTACATCAACATGGCCACCGTCTCGGCCGTGTGCACCACGCTGTTCCTCGGCGGATACCTGCCCCCGTGGCCGCTCAACCTGATCCCCTTCATGAACAACCCGTGGCTCGGCCCGGTGTTCTTCGTCCTGAAGGTCCAGCTGCTGATCTCGGTGTTCGTGTGGCTCCGCGGCACCCTGCCGCGATTCCGCTACGACCAGTTCATGAACCTCGGCTGGAAGGGCCTCATCCCGATCTCCCTGGTGTGGATCCTGATGATCGCAGTGGCCCCCGGCTACACCATCGGCCTCTCGCTGGCTCTCATCGTGGTCCTGTACCTCATCCTCGGCGGGAAGGACCGTGTCTCGGACCAGCCGGAGCCACGCGTGGTGACCACCGACGAGGTCTTCGACCCCTTCGCCGGCGGCTACCCGACGCCTCCCCGGCCGGGGCAGATCCTGCCGGAGTTCGCCGGCGTGGTGTCGGGCCGTGGAGACGATGAGTCCATGTCGACAGCCGCCACCGAAGGGAAGGAGTCCTGATGGGACTGCTAGATCCGTGGGCCGGTTTCGGCGTCACGTTCAACACGATCTTCCGCAAGACCTTCACGCAGTCCTACCCGCACAAGAAGGGCGCGGAGAAGGTCACCATGCCCCGCTTCCACGGCCGGCACCAGCTCAACCGCTGGCCCGACGGTCTGGAGAAGTGCGTCGGTTGCGAGTTGTGCGCCTGGGCGTGCCCGGCGGACGCGATCTACGTCGAGGGTGCCGACAACACCGACGACGACCGCTACTCACCCGGTGAGCGCTACGGCCGCGTCTACCAGATCAACTACCTGCGCTGCATCTTCTGCGGCCTGTGCATCGAGGCCTGCCCCACGCGCGCCCTGACGATGACCAACGAGTTCAAGATCTCGGACGACACGCGCGCCAAGCTGATCTACGAGAAGCAGGACCTGCTGGCCCCGCTGCTCAGCGGCATGGAGCAGCCCCCGCACCCCCGTCGACTGGGCGACAACGAGCAGACCTACTTCCTCGGGCTGCCGGAGACCGGCACGCCGGACACCCGCACCGCCACAATCTCAGGAGCCGCCACATGATGCCCTTGATTCCGCTGGTGACCGCCAGTGAGGTGGCCTTCTGGGTCTGCGCACCCATCGCGGTGGTGTGCGCGCTGGGGCTGCTGCTGTCGCGGAAGCCGGTCCACTCCGCCATCTGGATGGCCGGCGTCATGGTCAGCCTCGCGGTGTTGTACGCCGCCAACGACGCGCCGTTCCTGTTCGTGATCCAGATCATCGTCTACACGGGCGCAATCCTCATGCTCTTCCTGTTCGTCGTCATGCTGGTCGGCGTGGACTCGACGGACTCCGTGGTGGAGACCATCAAGGGCCACCGCGCCTCGTCGGTGCTCGTCGCGGTGGGGCTCGGCGCGCTCCTCGTGCTGGGCGTCGGGCAGTTCGCCGTCAACGGCGCCCCCGCCGGCCTGACCGCGGCGAACGCGGAGTACGGAGGAAACATCCAGTCGCTGGCCGCACTCCTGTTCTCCAAGTACGTCTTCATCTTCGAGGCCACCGCCGCACTCCTGATCACCGCCGCAGTCGGCGCCATGATCCTGGCCCACGGCGAGCAGCTCAAGCGCAAGGCCTCGCAGGTCGAGTCCCTGCAGGAGCGGGTCCGCGCCTACTCGGAGGAGGGGGTGCACCCGGGTGCGCTGCCCAGCTCCGGCGTGTTCGCCCGGCACAACGCGATCTCCACGCCGGCGCTGCTGCCCGACGGTTCCATCGCTGAGAAGTCGGTGTCGAACACGTTGTCCATGCGCGGCGTCATCGTCGACGTCAACGAACTGCGCTCGCCCACCACCTCGGCTTACGCCGCCATCGCCGGCCGGACCGACGAGACCGAAGGAGACGACGAATGAACCCGGAGGGCTATCTCGTTCTCTCGGCGATCCTCTTCGCGATCGGAATCGCAGGATTCCTGCTTCGCCGCAACGCGATCATCGCCTTCATGAGCATCGAGCTCATGCTCAATGCCACCAACCTGGCCTTCGTCGCCTTCGCCAACTACCACGGCAACCTGGACGGCCTCATCGCGGCGTTCTTCGTCATGGTGGTGGCGGCCGCGGAGGTCGTGGTGGGGCTGGCGATCATCGTCGCCGTCTACCGTGCCCGCCGATCGGCTTCCGTCGACGACGCCAACCTGATGAAGTTCTAAGGGGTTTAGAAGCGTGCAACTCCTCGAATCCGTGTCCGCCCTGTCCGGCTCCGGCGCCATGGCGTGGCTGCTGATCGCGATCCCGCTGGCCAGCGCTGCGTTCCTGCTGCTGGCCGGCCGGCTGGCCGACGGGTGGGGCCATCTCCTGGCCACCCTCGCCCCCATCGCCTCCTTCGTCCTGGGCCTCGTCCTCTTCGTCCAGCTCCTCGGCGCCGCCGAGGACGCGCGGCAGATCGACGTGAGCGTCTACGAGTGGATCTCCACCGGCTCCTGGTCAATCGAGTTCGGCCTCCTGGTGGATCCCCTGTCGATCCTCTTCGTGCTCCTCATCACCGGCGTCGGATCGCTGATCCACGTGTACTCGATCGGGTACATGGCCCACGACGACCGCCGTCGACGGTTCTTCGCCTACCTGAACCTCTTCATCGCGGCCATGCTCACGCTGGTCCTGGCCAACAACTACCTGGTGCTCTTCCTCGGGTGGGAGGGCGTCGGCCTGGCCTCGTTCCTGCTCATCTCCTTCTGGGCGCACAAGCCGTCCGCGGCGGCCGCCGGCAACAAGGCGTTCATCGTCAACCGAGTGGGCGACCTCGGTCTCAGCATGGCGATCTTCACCATGCTGGCCATGTTCGGCAGCGTGAAGTTCGCCGACGTCAACGCGGGCGCGGAGTCGCTCAGCCCCGCGTGGGCCACGCTGATCGGCCTGCTGCTCCTGCTGGGTGCCTGCGGCAAGTCCGCGCAGGTCCCGCTGCAGTCCTGGCTGCTGGACGCCATGGAGGGCCCCACCCCGGTGTCGGCCCTCATCCACGCGGCCACCATGGTCACCGCCGGCGTGTACCTGGTGGTGCGGTCCAACGCCATCTACGAGCAGACCGAGGTCGCCACGACGGCCGTGGCCATCGTCGGCACCGTGACGCTGCTGGTGGGCGCATGGATCGGCTCGTCGAAGGACGACATCAAGAAGGTCCTGGCGGGCTCGACCATGTCGCAGATCGGCTACATGATGCTGGCGGCCGGGCTGGGCCCGGCAGGGGCGTCGTTCGCGATCTTCCACCTGCTCACGCACGGCTTCTTCAAGGCCAACATGTTCCTCGGCGCCGGTTCCGTCATGCACGGGATGAACGACGACGTGAACATGCGCCACTACGGCGCGCTGTCGTCGAGCATGCGGATCACGTTCATCACCTTCGCGATGGGATACCTCGCCATCATCGGCTTCCCGTTCACCGCGGGCTTCTACTCGAAGGACCACATCATCGAGGCGGCGTTCCACGAGAACACCGTCATCGGGGTGCTGGCGCTCATCGGCGCCGGAGTCACGGCCTACTACATGACACGTCTCATGATGATGACCTTCTTCGGTGTGAAGCGGTGGGAGAAGGACGTGCACCCGCACGAGTCCCCCCTGGTCATGACCGTGCCGCTCATGGTGCTGGGCGCCCTGTCGCTCGTCGCGGGACTGTTCCTCAACGGATGGATCCAGGGATGGCTCGCGTCCTCGACGGGCCAGGAGGAGCACACCACCGGGCTGCTCACCTTCACCACCGTCGGCGTGGCCACATTGGCGGTGGTCGCCGTCGGCGTGCTGATCGGCTGGTGGCTGCACCGCCGCGACATTCCCGTCGACGCCCCCGCCACCGCCAACCCGCTCGTGCTCGCCGGTCGCAGTGACCTGTACGGCGACGCGTTCAACGAGTACGCCGTCGTCCGCCCCGCCAAGGGCCTGGCCTCCGGCCTCACCTGGTTCGACCGCGGCGCCGTCGACGGTGTCGCCATGGGCAGCGCGAGCCTCGCGAGCGGCCTGGGGGCCTGGTTGCGCAAGGGCCAGAACGGCTACGTGCGCAGCTACGGCCTCATCCTCGGTGTCGGTGTGCTCGCGCTCGCCGCCGTCGTGATCATCGGTCAGCTGGGCTAAGGAGAATTCGAAGAACATGCCATTGCCACTACTGACCATCCTTGCCCTCGTGCCGCTCGCCGGCGCGCTGGTGCTGTTCGTCGTGAAGGGCCCGGCCGGCAGGCTGATCGGCTACGGCGTCGCCCTCACCACCGCCATCCTCGGCGTCCTCGCGGTCGTGCTGCAGGCCCGGGGCGTGCCGCTGGCCGAAGAGGTCGCCTGGATCCCGCAGATCGGCGCGCACTACGCGCTCGACCTCGACGGGATGGGGGCCGTCCTCGTCCTCATGACCGTCATCCTGGTGCCGGTCGTGCTACTCGCCGAGTGGCGCGTCGGCGAGGCGCCGGATGCCCGCTGGGACACCACCACCTTCTTCGCGTTGGCGCTCCTGCTGCAGTCCTTCGCGCTGTTCGTCTTCATGGCCTCCGACATCCTGGTGTTCTACGTCGCCTTCGAAGCCACCCTCATCCCCACCTATTTCCTCATCGGCGGGTTCGGCGGCCCCAAGCGGTCCGCGGCCGCCATGAAGTTCCTGCTCTACTCCCTGGCCGGAGGCCTGGTGATGCTGGTGGCGGTGGCGGGCGTCTACGCCGTGACCGCGGCGGCCGGCAGCCCCAGCTTCCTGATCGGGGACCTCATCGGCCTCGAGATGAGCACGGAGTTGGGCCGCTGGCTCTTCGCCGGCTTCTTCTTCGCGTTCGCGGTGAAGGCACCGCTCGCCGGGCTGCACACGTGGCTGCCGGATGCTGCGGAGCAGTCCACCCCCGGCACCTCCACCCTTCTGGTGGGCATCCTGGACAAGATCGGCACCTTCGGCATGCTGAAGATCTGTCTCACCGCGTTCCCCGAGGCCACCCAGTGGGCCACCCCGGTGATCCTGATCTGGGCGCTCGTCTCCGTCCTCTACGGGGCCTTCATGGCCTTCGGGGCCACGGATCTGCTGCGCCTGGTGTCCTACACCTCGATCAGCCACTTCGGGTTCATGGTGTTCGGCATCTTCGCCCTCACTTCCCAGTCCATCAGCGGCTCGATCTTCTACATGTTCAACCACGGCCTGTCGACGGCGGCACTGTTCCTCGTCGTCGGGTTCCTGATTCGTCGTCGCGGTTCCGCGCACATCGACGCCTTCGGCGGCGTGCAGAAGGTGGCCCCGGTCCTGGCCGGCGTGCTGCTGATGTCGGGCCTGTCCGCGCTCGCGCTCCCCGGCATGGGCAGCTTCGTCTCGGAGTTCCTCGTGATGGCCGGCGCCTGGCAGCGGTACCCGATCCACACGGCGGTCATCACCCTGGGCATGGTGATGGCGGCGGTGTACGTGCTGCGCATGTACAAGACCACCATGACCGGCCCCGTCACGGAGCAGGTCTCCACCCAGGTCACCCACGACCTCAGCGCCCGTGAGAAGGCCGTCGTGGCCCCGCTCCTCATCCTCCTCATCGTCTTCGGCTTCGTGCCCAGGCCCGTGCTGGTGATGGCTGACGAGACGGCGGCCCAGACGATGGCCGTCGTCGGAGTCGAGGATCCCGCCCCGCAGGTCAAGGAAGGCAACCGATGATCAACGTGTTGGAGATCGCTGCTCCCACTCTGGAGTGGATGCTGCTGTCGCCGCTCCTGGTGATCCTGGCCGTCGCCTGCCTCGGCGTGCTGATCGAGGCGGCCGTGCCGCGGGAGCTGCGCTACGTCGTGCAGTCCTCGCTGGCTGCGCTCGGCGTGGTCGCGGCCCTCGGCCTGACCATCCTCAACTGGATCCAGGCCACCCCGCAGATCGCAGCCATGGGCGTCCTCGCCATCGACGGCCCGTCGTTCTTCTTCTGGAGCCTCCTGCTGGTCTTCGGGCTCGGGGGTGTGGCGCTGTTCGCCGAGCGGGGTCTGGGCAGCGGCCAGTCCGCCTTCGCGTCCTCCGCGGCCACCGTTCCCGGGTCGCCGCTCGAGCGTGAGGCTGATCGCCTCCGCCGTGAGCACACCGAGGTCTTCCCGCTGCTGCTCTTCTCGCTGTTCGGCATGATGATCTTCGCCTCGGCCAACGACCTCCTGACGCTGTTCGTCGCGGTGGAGATCTTCTCGCTGCCGCTGTACCTGCTGACCGGAATGGCGCGTCGTCGCCGCCTGCTCAGCCAGGAAGCCGCCTTGAAGTACTTCCTGCTCGGATCGCTCGCCTCGGCCATCATGCTCTACGGCGTGGCCATGCTCTACGGCTACTCGGGCGCGTTCCAGCTGGTGGCCATCGACGCAGCGATCACGGCGGGCTCGGGGAGCACGCCTCTGCTGCTCACGGGCATGCTGCTGACCTCCGTCGGCCTGCTGTTCAAGATCGGCGCTGTGCCCTTCCACGCCTGGACCCCGGACGTGTACATGGGTGCCCCGTCGCCGGTGACCGGATTCATGGCGGTGGCCACCAAGACGGCCGCGGTCGCGGCCCTGCTGCGGGTCTTCTACGTCGCCCTCGGCGGTCTGCGGTGGGACTGGCAGCTCATGTTCGCGGTGGTGGCGGTGGTGACCATGCTCCTCGGAGCGACGGTGGCCCTTGCCCAGAACGACATCAAGCGGCTGCTCGCGTACTCGTCCATCGCGCACGCCGGATTCATCCTGGTCGGTGTCGTGGGTGCGGTGCAGGCCGGCGACGACGTGAGCATCTCCAGCGTGGGAGCCATCGGTTTCTACCTGCTGACCTACGGTGTGGCCACGCTCGGGGCCTTCGCCATCATCACGATGGTGCGTCGTTCCGGCGGTGAGGCCAACAGCCTCGACGCGTGGAAGGGCCTCGGTCGCCGCAACCCGGTGATCGCAGCGCTCATGACCCTCTTCCTGCTCAGCTTCGCCGGCATCCCGCTGACGTCGGGCTTCGTCGGCAAGCTGGCGGTGTTCGCTTCCGCCTGGGCCGGCGGCTACGGCTGGTTGGTCCTCGTGGCGGTGGTGATGAGCGTGATCGCCGCGTTCTTCTACCTCAAGGTCGTCGTGGCCATGTGGTTCCAGGACGCCAACGAATACGAGATCGGGACCGTGGAGACACCCTCGCTGTGGACCTGGTCTGTGCTTGTCGTCGCCGGAGTGGTTACCCTTGTGCTCGGCCTGATCCCCGGCGGCGTGCTGGCGCTGATCGCGGACGCGGCCCAGTTCATTCGCTGACCCTGACTAGGAGACCCCGTGGCGGACGCGCCGCTCGATGAGCACCTGAATGCCCTTCTCGATTCTTTCGAGGAGCGGCTGGTCGAGTCGGCCGTCGCCGGTTCTCCGTTCGTGACCGAGGTGGCACGGCACATCATCGCCGCCGGTGGCAAGAGGTTCCGCCCGCTGCTGGTGTTTCTCGCCGCGGAGTTCGGAGGGGACGTCGACGAGGCGGACCTCATGCGCGCGGCCATGGTGATGGAACTGACGCACGTCGCCAGCCTGTACCACGACGACGTCATGGACGTTGCGGACCTTCGCCGCGGGGCGCCGTCGGCGAACCGGCTCTGGGGCAACTCGGTGGCCATCCTCGTGGGCGATTTCCTGTTCGCGCGCGCGTCGACGACCGTCGCCGAGCTGGGTGTCGAGTACGTGATGCTGCAGGCGGAGACTTTTGCCCGCCTCGCGCAGGGACAGATCGCCGAGACGAAGGGCCCGGCGGACGGACAGGACCCGTTGGAGCACTACATCCAGGTGATCGCGGACAAGACCGGGTCCCTCATCGCGGCATCCGCGCTGTTCGGCGGCATGGTGGCGGGCGCGGACCGGACCGTGCTGGAGGCGCTCGCGGCCTTCGGTGAGGAGGTCGGCCTGGTGTTCCAGCTCTCGGACGATCTCATCGACATCACCTCCACCAAGACGGGCAAGACTCCCGGGACAGACCTGCGGGAGGGCGTGCCGACGCTGCCGGTGCTCATGCTCCGCGCGTCGAAGGATCCGGCGGACGCCGAGTTGTTGGCCCTGATCGACGGAGACCTGAGCGGAGACGCAGCCCTCGCCCGGGTGCTGGCCGCTCTTCGCAGTCACCCCGTGATGCATCGGGCGAAGGCTGAGGTGGAGCGTCGCGCGGACCTCGCCCGCAACCACCTGGCACCGTTGCCCGACGGCGTCGCCAAGGATGCGCTGCTCAAGGTCTGCACGGACCTGGTGGACCGCACCGCCTGACTCCCCTCCGGTTGCCCTGAGGAACCACGGCGGGGGCCCGGCCGGCGTCACCAGATGGTGACGCGGTCCTCCTCGGGAAGCCAGAGGGCGTCCTCAGGGGTGACACCGAACGCCTCGTAGAAGGGGTCCAGGTTGCGCACGATCTGGTTGCAGCGGAACTCGCCGGGGGAGTGGGGGTCGGTGGCGAGGAGTACCTTCATCGCCTCGGGGCGGCGCTTGCCGCGCCACGCCTGGGCCCAGCCCACGAAGAAACGCTGTGCGGGGGTGAGCCCGTCGATCGGCTCCCCGTCAGGGTCCCCGCCGGCCAGCAGCCACGCGCGGTAGGCGATACCGAGCCCACCCAGGTCGCCGATGTTCTCACCGACGGTGAGCTTCCCGTTGACCGAGCCGCTGTCGACGCCCTCCGGCACCAGGCCGTCGAACTGCCCGGTGAGCCGGTCGGCGAGCGCTTCGAACGAGTCGCGGTCCGCAGGCTGCCACCAGTCGCGCAGCCGGCCGTCACCGTCGCACGTGGAACCCTTGTCGTCGAAACCGTGGCCGATCTCATGCCCGATCACCGCGCCGATGGCGCCGTAGTTGACCGCGTCGTCGGCGTCGGCGTTGAAGAACGGCGGCTGCAGGATGGCGGCCGGGAACACGATCTCGTTGCGCAGCGGGTGGTAGTAGGCGTTGACGGTCTGCGGGAACATCTGCCACTCGTCGCGATCCACGGGTGCGCCGATCCGGCCGAGCATGTAGTCCAACTCGAACGAGTTGGCCGCCAGCACGTTGGGCACCAGGGAGTCCGGAGACACCTCGAGGGCGGAGTAGTCGCGCCACTTCGACGGGTACCCCACCTTCGGGGTGAACTGGCCGAGCTTGCGGAGCGCCTCGGCGCGGGTCTCCTCCGTCATCCAGGTGAGCCGCTCGATGGACTCGCGGTATGCCGCCAGCAGGTTGGCGACGAGCACGTCCATCGCCTGCTTGGCCTCTGGCAGGAAGTGACGCGCCACGTAGGCCCGACCCACCGCCTCGCCGAGCACGCCCTCGACGAACGCGATGCCACGCTTCCAGCGCGGCCGCTGCTCCTCGTTGCCGTTGAGGGTGCGTTCGTAGAAGTCGAACCGGGCCTCGACGAACTCCGACGACAGGTACGGCGACAGTGCGGCGATCGCCTTCCAGCGTGCCCAGCTGCGCCACGCGTCCAGCGGCGTCGAGTCCAGCAGGGGGGCGGTGCCCTCGAGGAACGACGGCTGCGAGACGATCACCTCGGTCAGCTTCTCCCGGGGGATGCCTGCCCCGGCGAGGAATGCGTCCCAGTCGAAGCCGGGTGAGGCCGCCACGACGTCGTCGTAGGAGGTGGGGTTGTACATGGCGCGGAGGTCGCGGAGGCGGACGCGGTCCCAGTGGTGGGCCGCGATGGCGGTCTCCAGGTCCATGACCGCCCGGGCCTGGTCCGCGGCGTCGGCGAACCCGGCAAGTGCGAGGACCCGGGTCACGTGGGCGAGGTACAGCTCGCGGATCTCGGCGTGCCCCTCCTCGCGGTAGTACGCCTCGTCGGGCAGGCCGAGCCCACCCTGGGAGGAGAAGACGGCGTAGCGGGTGGGCTCGCCGGGGTCGGACTCTTCGTAGAGGTGGACCAGAGGGCTGAGGCCGTGGCGCAGCGACCAGCCGAGGTGGCCCGCCAGGTCGCTCGTCGAGCCGATGGCGTCGATCGCGGCGAACACGGGCTGCAGGGGCGTGGCGCCCAGGGCCTCGGCGCGCTCCGTGTCCATGAAGGACGCGTACAGGGCCGCGACCTTGCCCTCGTCGGTGGCGACATCTCCTGCCGGCAGCTCGGTGACGAGCGCCAGCACGTCCTTCTCTGCCTGCTCCACGAGATCGACGAAACCTCCCGCCGACGACCGGTCCGGCGCGATGGTCGCGCTGCGCAGCCAGGTCCCGTTGACGTGACGGAAGAGGTCGTCGCGGGGCCGGACGGCCGGGTCGAAGTGCTCGAAGGTGATGGCAGAAGTCATGCCCGCCAGCCTAGCGAGCGGGCGAAGCCCTGAACCGCGGCGACCGTCGGGGATCAGCGCTCGTCGGCCTCCCACGTGTCCGGGCCCGCGATCACAGCGGCCAGCGCGGCGCCCGTGTCTTCGGCCCGGACTGCCGCGATCTGGTCGCGCAGCAGGTCGTCGTAGCTGGGGCGGGGTACGCGGCGGAAGATGCCGATGGGCGCCTGCCGGAGGACGCCGGTCTCCGTGAGCCGCGACAATGCGAACGCCTGCGACGGGTCCGCCCGCGTCTCGTCGTGGATGACGATGCGGGATTGATCCGCGGTGGCGGTGTCGACGATCTTGAGGTCCCCGTCGGCGTCCCGGATCACGCACTGCTCGCCGCCGGCGAACACGATGGGCTGCCCGTGCTTGAGCGAGATCAGCGCGCCCTCGGGGCCCTTGAGCGTGGCGAAGGCGTCGTCGTTGAAGATGGGGCAGTTCTGGTAGATCTCCACCAGTGAGGCGCCGCGGTGCTGCGTGGCGGCAGTCAGCACCTCGGTCAGGTGCGCGCGGTCCGAGTCGATGGTGCGGGCCACGAACGAGGCCTCGGCGCCCAGCGCCAGCGACACCGGGTTGAAGGGCGTGTCCAGCGAACCGTACGGGGTGGACTTCGTGACCTTGCCCAGCTCGGAGGTGGGGGAGTACTGGCCCTTGGTCAGCCCGTAGATGCGGTTGTTGAACAGCATGATGGTGATGTTCACGTTGCGGCGCAGGGCGTGCACGAGGTGGTTGCCTCCGATGGACAGCGCGTCGCCGTCGCCGGTGACCACCCAGACGTTCAGATCCGGCCGGGTCACCGCGACACCGGTGGCGATGGCCGGCGCGCGCCCGTGGATCGAGTGCATCCCGTAGGTGTCCACGTAGTACGGGAACCGCGACGAGCAGCCGATGCCCGAGACGATGACGGTGTTCTCCCGCTTGATGCCGAACGTGGCCATCATCGACTGGAAGGTGGACAGGACGGCGTAGTCGCCGCACCCGGGGCACCAGCGCACCTCCTGGTCGCTGGTGTAGTCCTTCTTGCCCAGTGGCTGAAGGCTCAGCGGAACTCCGACGAGGCCGGTGGTCATCAGTTCTCCTCCTGAAGTGCGTCGATCTCGGCGATGAGGTCCACCTCGAGCTCGCTGAGCGAGATCGGGAGGCCGCGGACGCGCGAGTAGCTGGAGATCTCGACGAGATAGCGGGCCTGCAGGACGGAGGCGAGCTGGCCGAGGTTCATCTCCGGCACCACCACCTTGTCGTAGGCGCGCAGCACGTCGCCGAGGTTGGCGGGCATGGGGTTGAGGTGCCGCAGGTGGGCGAGCGCCACGTGGCGTCCGCTGAGGCGGACGCGGCGGGCGGCGGCGGTGATCGGCCCGTAGGTGGAGCCCCAGCCGAGCACGAGGACGCGCGCCTGTCCGCTGGGGTCGTCGACGACGACGTCTGGGATGTCGGCGACGATCCCGTCGATCTTGGCCTGCCGGGTGCGGGTCATGAGCTCGTGGTTGTCCGGGTCGTAGGACACGTTGCCGGTGCGGGCAGCCTTCTCGATGCCGCCGATGCGGTGCTCGAGGCCGGGGGTGCCGGGGACGGCCCAGGCGCGGGCGAGGGTGTCCGGGTCCCGGTCGTAGGGGAGGAAGACGTCCTTGCCCTTCTCGTCGGTGGCGTTGGGGCCGACGGCGAACCCGGGCTCGATGGGGGCGATGGCGTCCAGGTCGGGGATCTTCCACGGCTCGGCGCCGTTGGCGAGGTAGCCGTCGGAGAGCATGATGACGGGCGTGCGGTACTTCACCGCGATGCGCACCGCCTCGATGGCGGTCTCGAAGCAGTCCGTCGACGACTTGGCGGCCAGCACCGGCACGGGGGCCTCGCCGTTACGCCCGTGGAGCGCCTGCATGAGGTCCGCCTGCTCCGTCTTGGTGGGCATGCCGGTGGAGGGCCCGGAGCGCTGCACGTTCACGATCACCAAGGGCAGCTCGGTCATCACCGCCAGGCCGATGGCCTCACCCTTGAGTGCCATGCCTGGGCCCGACGTCGTGGTGACGCCCAGCGCGCCGGCGAACGAGGCGCCGATGGCAGCCCCCACGCCGGCGATCTCGTCCTCGGCCTGGAAGGTCATCACGCCGAGGTCCTTGCGCCGCGACAACTCGTGCAGGATGTCCGAGGCGGGGGTGATGGGATACGAGCCGAGGAACAGCTGCATCCCTGCCTTGTGGGCGCCGGTGATGAGGCCGTAGGCGGTGGCGATGTTGCCCGAGATCTGGCGGTAGCGGCCCTGTGGCATGGGGGCGGGCGCCACGTGGTAGCGCACCTCGAACGCCTCCGTCGTCTCGCCGAAGGCGTAGCCGGCGTTGAAAGCCGCGATGTTCGCGTCGCGGATGAGCGGCACCTTCGCGAACTTCTGCGTGAGGAACTTCACCGTGCCCTCCGTGGGGCGCGAGTACAGCCAGCTCAGCATCCCGAGGGCGAACATGTTCTTGGTGCGCGACGAGTCCTTGCGGGAGAGGTCGAACTCGGCGACGGCGCCGGTGGCCAGGCCCGTGAGGTCCAGGGCGTGTACCGAGTAGTTGGCGAGCGTGCCGTCCTCGAGCGGGTTGCTCGCCCATCCGATCTTGGCGAGGTTGCGCTTGGTGAAGTCCGCGGTGTCGACGATGATCACTCCGCCGCGGGGCAGGTCACGCAGGTTGGCCTTCAGCGCTGCGGGGTTCATCGCCACGAGCACGTCCGGCACGTCACCGGGGGTGACGATGTCGAAGTTGGCGAAGTGCAGCTGGAAGCTGGAGACGCCGGGAAGCGTGCCCTGGGGCGCGCGGATCTCGGCGGGGAAGTTGGGCAGCGTGGCAATGTCGTTGCCGAAGCTCGCCGTCTCTGCCGTGAACCGGTCGCCGGTGAGCTGCATGCCGTCGCCGGAATCGCCGGCGAAGCGGATGACTACTCGGTCGAGGGGGAGCTGGTCAGCCACGTGCTATCTACCTCAGGGAATCTCGGGGTCAGTCGTCTGGCCCAGTGTACGGTTCTCGCCCCCAACCCCCGGCCTCGTTGGTTGCGCTGAGGGTGAACGGGCAGAAGTAGACTGCCCCTCATGCTGGCTGCCCGCGACTGGTTCGACGACGCGACGGTGTTCGTCGTCGACGTGCCGTTGGCCTGCTGCGCGCTGGAGACGCAGGCCGCAGCGGGGGAGCGTCCCGCCGTCGATCCGTCGTCGATTCCGCCGGGCGCCGCCCTGGTCGTGACGCTGTCGGGCACCCTCACGGCGCCGCTCGTGCCCGCCGTGCAGGACGCCCTGGATCGGCTGCGGGTCGATCGGACGGTGGTGGCGTTCGGGGCGTGCGCCAGTGCCGGAGGCCCGTACTGGGACTCCTACTCCGTGCTCGCGGGGGCCGGGTCGGTGGTGGCCGTGGACCATTTCATCGCGGGCTGCCCGCCGCCGCCGGAGGCGCTCGACCACTTCCTCGAGGGGGTCCGCCGTGCGCGCCTCGACCTCTGAGCGCCTGGCCGCCCACCCGAACGTGGAGATGGTGGACGCGGGGGCGTGGCGCGGCAGGGTCGCCGCCGCGCGCGCCGAGGGGTTCACGTTCCTGGCCAACCTCACCGCCGTCGACGACGTGGGCCTCTCGGACCACATCCGCGTGCTGCTGTGGCTGGAGAACCCAGACGACGGCGCCCGCACCCACCTGGGCGTCCTCACTCCGCGCGACGATGCCCACCTGCCGGATGTCGCGGACCTGTACCCCGGTGCCGCGTGGCTGCAGCGCCAGGTGCACGACTTCTTCGGCGTGCAGTTCGACGGCGCGGACAACCGTCCGCTCATCCACCACGCCGGAGGTGCCCCGCTGCGCAAGGACGCCCTGCTGGAGCCCCGGCAGACCCGCCACTGGCCGGGGGCGCTGGAGCCCGGCGAGTCCGAGCAGTCGCCTGGCCGGCGGAAGCTGGTCCCACCCGGGGTCCCGGACCCCGCGGTCGTGGCGGATCCGGCCGCGACACCGGCCGACATCGCGCTGTCGGCGACCGGGAGCCGGGTCAGGAGGGTCACGTGAGCGTGGCCCACGGCTCCATCGCGCTGATCGAGGAGCGCTGTACGTCCTGCATGATCTGCGCGCGCGAGTGCCCCACGTGGTGCATCACGCTGACGTCCCACCTCGAGCAGAGCGTCCCAGCGCCCGGGGCTCGTCCCCGCACGCACAACGTGCTCGACACCTTCGCCATCGACTGGGCGCTGTGCATGTACTGCGGGGTGTGTATCGAGCAGTGCCCCACCGACGCCCTGGAGTGGGGAGGCGGTCACGTGCCCTCCGCGGACCGGTTGGTGGACCTGGTGCACCGCCGCGATCAGTTGGCCCCCCGACGGGAGGGCGGTGAGTAGCCCTCTCGCGCAGGCGGCCCGTGATCTCAGACAGGCGGCGTCCACGCGCGCCGTCTGGTTCGGCTTCATCGGCACCTTCGGCATCCTCCTCGGCTCGCTGAGCCCGGCCTATCTCCCGCAGGCCTCGCCCATGTGGGACGTGCTGCGCGGCCTGGGAATCGAGGGAGCCACCACGAAGGTCGTCGGCACCGTCACCACACTGGTGGGTCTGGCGCTGCTGCTGGAGGCCTGGTTCCGGCTGCGACCGGCCCGGCGCCGGGCGATGGGGCAGCCGCAGCTCAGGCACTGGGCGGTGCTCACCATCATGGCCCTGCCGTTGGCGGCCGGGCCGCCGATCTTCTCCCACGACGCGTACTCCTACGCCGCGCACGGGTGGCTGATCCACAACAACCTCAGCCCGTACCAGGTGGGACCCGGGATTCTCCCCGGGTACTACGCGGACCAGGTGGCGTGGGTGTGGCGGGAGACGACGGCGCCCTACGGGCCGCTGTCGCTGTGGATGAGCCACGGGATCGTCCTGGTGGCGGGCCTCGACCCGTTCGTGTCCGCCGTTCTCATGCGGGTGCCGGCGCTCGTGGGCGTGGTCCTGATCGGCGCGCTGGTGCCCCGGATCGCCCACCGGGTCGGGGTGGACCACGCCGCCGCCAGTTGGTTCGCCGTCCTCAACCCCATCCTGATCATCGACTTCGTGGGTGGCGCCCACAACGACGCGCTCATGGTGGGCCTGATGGTGCTGGGCATCTGGCTGGCGATGCGCTGGCGACGGTGGTGGGCGGCGGCGCTCGTCATCGGGGTGGCCGCCGCCATCAAGCAGCCCGCCTTCCTCGCGGCGGTGGCGTTGCCCTTCCTGGTCACGCCGTGGACGTCGTGGCATCCCCGCGACGTCGCCTGGGCGGCCGGGAAGGCACTCGCGTCGCTTGCGCTGGCCGTGGGGGTGTTCGCCCTCATCTCGGTGGGCTCAGGCATGGGATTCGGATGGATCAACGCCATGAACGTCCCCGGGATGGCCGAGACCGTCTCGCCCTTCACGCTGCTGGGGCACGCCCTCCAATACCCCGCCACGCTTCTGGGTCTGGACCCGAGCGGGCGGGCTGTGGTCACCGTCGTGCGCGCCGTCGGCGCCGTGGTGTCGGTGGCGGGCATCGCCGTGTTCGCGTACCGGCACCTGGGGCGCCGGCCGCTGCACTTCCTCGCGTACTCGTTCCTCTGGTTCGCCCTCTGCGCGCCGGCGCTGCACTCGTGGTACCTGCTGTGGGGGGCGGTGCTGCTGCCCATGGCGCACCCGTCGTCCAGGCTGTTGCGGGCAGCGATCGTCATCACGGTCGTCCTGCTGGGATTCGCGGCCATGACGTTCGGGCTGCGCAACGGCCCGTGGATCCTGGTGCTGGTCCTGTTCGCGGCGGCCTACTGGATGATGCACACCCATGAGCTGAGCCAACCGATGGAGGAGCCGCAGCCGGTCAGGGCGTGAGAGGCGTCGTCGGGGGCGCGTAGTCCACGACGACGGGGGAGTGGTCGCTGACGCGCTCGTCGTAGCTGGGCTCGCGGCCCACCCAGGCGGCCGTGGCGCTCCTGGCCAGCGCGGCCGAGGCCAGGTGGTAGTCGATGCGCCAGCCGGCGTCGTTGGCCCAGGCCTGGCCACGCCAGGACCACCAGCTGTACGGACCCTCCGCCTGCGGGTGCACGTGACGCACCACGTCGACGAGGCTCCGGGGGCTGAGGATGGAGCTGAACCACTCGCGCTCCTCCGGCAGGAACCCCTCGGACCGCTGGTTGGTGCGCCAGTTGCGCAGGTCCTGGCGGGTGTGGGCGATGTTGAAGTCCCCCATGACGAGGAACTCGCGCCCCTCGGCCGCCGCCTCCCGCCGCGACGACGTCAGGAGCCGGGCGAACCCGCGCATGAAGCGCATCTTGCGCTGGTACTTCACCTCGCCACCCTCCTCGTGGGGCCACGCGGCGCCCTTTGGGAGGTAGACCGACGCGACGCGCAGTGGTGCGTCGGCCAGGTCGACCTCGAGGTAGCGGCCCTCGGTGGCGAAGCGGGCGAGGTCGCGGTTGACGATGCGTTCGGCCGGCACGTACTCGGGCTGGAGGTCAGGTCCGAACTGGCACGCCGTGCCGTCGAGCGCCCGGACGCGTGCCGGCCTCACCCGGGTCAGTACCGCGACGCCGTTGCGCCCTGCCGTGAGTCCGGTGTCGAGGGTGACGTGGTAGCCGTGGAAGGCCTCGAGCGGCAGGTCGTCGACGCGGCACCGGACCTCCTGCAGGGCGATCACGTCCGCGGCGGTACGGTCCCAGTAGGGGCGGAACCCTCGCCTGAGGGCGGCGCGGATGCCGTTGACGTTATGGGTGCCGATGCGCATGGGGGAGAGTCAGCGGTAGTTGACGTACTGGACCGCGAAGTCGTAGTCCTGCTCCTTGATGAGCGTCTGCACGGTCTGGAGGTCGTCGCGGCTCTTTGAGGTGATGCGCAGTTCGTCGCCCTGAATCTGGCACTTGACGCCCTTGGGGCCCTGGTCGCGCAGCAGCTTCGAGATCTTCTTCGCGTCCTCCTGCTGGATGCCCTGCTTGGTGGTGGCGGTGATCTTCCACAGCTTGCCGGACGCGCGGGGCTCCCCGGCGTCGAGCGCCTTGAGGCTCACGCCCCGGCGCGCGAGCTTGGACTGGAACACGTCCAGGACGGCCTTGACCCGCTCCTCGGACACGGCCTCCATCTCGATGTTCTCGCCCGACCAGACGATTCTGGCGTCGGTGTTCTTGAAGTCGAAGCGCTGGCTGACCTCCTTGGCGGCCTGGTTGAGGGCGTTGTCGACCTCCTGACGGTCGACCTTGCTCACGACGTCGAACGAGCTGTCTGCGGCCATGGGTGTGCCTCCTGCGGGGCTCTGTAGGTGTCCGACCATTCTGCCAGCCGCGCGGGTGGGAGGGTGCGTTGGCGATGTGGCGCGGGCGCTGATATGCTCGTGCGTCGCCGGGATTCCCGGCATGGCAGGTTGCCCGAGTGGCCAAAGGGAGCGGTCTGTAAAACCGTCGGCGTAGCCTACGTTGGTTCAAATCCAACACCTGCCACTAGGCCTCGAATCGGATTGGTTCGGGGCCTAGTTCTGCTTCACCCACCGCCAGAGAGGGGCCGACGATGGCCACCCCACACATCGCCTGCGAGCCCGGCGACATCGCACCACTCGTGATCATGCCCGGAGACCCCCGGCGGGCCGAGCGCATCGCGAACACCCGCATGCGCGACGTCCGACTCGTCTCGGACGTCCGCGGCATCGCGGCCTGGACGGGCACCGTCGACGGGGTGCCGATGACGGCGATGGCCTCCGGCATGGGCGTTCCGTCACTGTCGATCTACGCCACCGAACTCTTCTCGCAGTTCGGCGTGAAGCGGATCTGCCGCGTCGGAACCTGCGGCGGCATCTCGTCGAAGGTCGCGGTGAAGGACGTGATCGTCGCGTCCTCGGCGCACACCAACTCGGCGGTGTCGACGATCGACATCCCGGGGGTGTCCCTGTCGCTGGCCGCGTCCTACGACATGCTGCGCGGCGCCGTCGAGTTCGCACGCGGCCAGGGTCGGCCGGTCCACGTGGGCGCCGTGTTCACCAGTGACCTCTTCTACTCCTCCCGCACGGACGTGATCCCCGGCCTCGACAGGTTGGGCACGCTGGGAGTCGAGATGGAGGCCGCCGGCCTGTACGCCTGCGCGTTGGCCAACAACGCCGAGGCGCTGGCCGTGCTGACCGTCTCGGATCACCTGAAGGACGGCTCCTCGGACCTCTCCGCGGACGAGCGGGAGACCTTGTTCCAGGGCGCCCTCGAGGTGGCGGTCGCGGCGTTGAAGGCCTGACCCACGGCGATTTGTGGCCGCTGGCGGACGGCGTGTATGGTTGGTCGTCGGCTGGCCCCTATAGCTCAGTAGGTAGAGCGTCTCCATGGTAAGGAGAAGGTCTGCGGTTCGATTCCGCATGGGGGCTCGGTTCTTTCCCGGAACATCGGGACGGAACTCTGACGGGGTAGCTCAGTCGGTAGAGCAAGCGGCTCATAATCGCTGTGTCGCGGGTTCGAATCCCGCCCTCGTCACCACAACCGCCACACCAGCGCTCCGCGCGAAGCCAACTAAGGAATGTGACCATGGCCAAGAAGAGTCAGGACGTTCGTCCGAAGATCACGCTCGCGTGCACCGAGTGCAAGGAGCGCAACTACATCACCAAGAAGAACCGCCGCAACGATCCTGATCGCCTCGAGATCAAGAAGTTCTGCCCGCGTTGCCGCACCCACAGGGCGCACCGCGAGACCCGCTGAGCTCCTCCCCCGCATACGCCGAGACCGGCCACCCCACGGTGGCCGGTCTCGTTGCGTATTACACGCCGACCGCGCAACTGTGCAGGGCCGACGCGGCGCCGCGGGTGCCGGTAGCCTTGCGCCCATGCCCATCACCTCCGAGCATGTCGGGCGCCGCTATCCGGCCGCCCCGCCCTATGTGGTCAGCCACGCCAAGATCGCCGAGTTCGCCGAAGCGCTGCGTGACGCCAACCCCGCCTACTCCGGGGAGGATCCCATCGCTCCGCCCACCTTCGCCGCCGTCATCGCGGCCCAGGCATGGGGGAGCCTCTTCGCCGACGACGAGCTGGGCCTGGCGCTCAACCGCACCATGCACACGGACCAGACGTTCACGTTTCACCGGCCGCTGCGCCCGGGGGACGCCGTCGTCGCCGAGCTCAGCATCGAGAAGGTGCGCGGGCGTGGCGCCCTGGACATGATCACGGTCCTGGTGGACCTCGCCGTGGACGGCGTCACGGCCTGTGAGGCCCGCTCCACCCTCATGCACACCCGGGAGGATGACGATGCCTGAGGCATACGCCGGCCTTGAGCTGCCGCCCCTGCGGGTCCGCGTCACCCGCTCGACGGTGGTGCGCTACTCCGGGGCCTCCACGGACTTCAACGAGATCCACTTCTCGGACCGCCACGCCCGCGCCATCGGACTGCCCGGAGTGGTGGCCCACGGGATGTGGACCATGGGGGCCGGCCTGACGGTGGTCACGGACTGGATCGGCGACCCGGCGCGCGTGGTCAGCTACTTCGTCCGCTTCACGCGCCCCGTCGTCGTGCCGGACACGGACGAGGGCACCGAGGTGCTGTACGCCGCGACGGTCACGCACGTGGCCGACGGCCTGGCCACCGTCTCGCTGACCGCCACGTGCGGCGACGAGGCGGTCCTGGGTGCGGCCAGGGTCCAGGTGCGGGTTGACTGAGTGCCGGATCGACCGGCTGTCGGTGGACACCGGCAGCCCGGAGGTCGCGGCCTCGGCCCGCCTGGCGGACCACACGACGCTGCGCGTCGGCGGTGAGGCCCGGCGGTTCGAGGTGGCGACGACGGAGCGCGAGCTGATCGACCTGGTCACGGCTTGCGACACCGCCGGAGAGCCGCTGCTCATCCTCGGCGGTGGCTCCAATCTGCTGGTCGCCGACGACGGCTTCCCCGGCACCGTGGTCCGGGTGGCGCTCAGCGGCCTCGACGCGGACGTGTCCACCTGCGGCGGGGCGGCGATCAGGGTCGCGGCGGGCGAGAACTGGGACGACGTGGTGGCGTACGCCGTCGAGCAGGAGTGGAGCGGGCTGGAGACGCTCTCCGGCATCCCGGGCTCGGTCGGTGCCACCCCCATCCAGAACGTCGGCGCCTACGGCGCGGACGTCTCGCAGACCATCACGTCGGTGCGCACCTGGGACCGCCGGGACCGCACCCAGCGCACATTTCCCCTCAGCGACTGCGGCTTCGCGTACCGCACATCCCGGTTCAAGCGCGAACCCGGCCGCTTCGTCGTGCTCGAGGTGGGCTTCCAGCTTCCCCTCGGGTCCCTCGGCGCGCCGATCGCCTATCCGGAGCTGGCCCGGCACCTGGGCACCGAACCCGGACGGCGCGCACCCGCGGCGCGGGTCCGCGAGTCGGTCCTGGCGATCAGGGCGGGCAAGGGCATGGTGCTCGACGAGGCCGATCACGACACGTGGAGCGCGGGGTCGTTCTTCACCAACCCGCTCCTCACCCCCGATCAGGCCGCCGCGCTGCCGGACGACGCCCCCCGCTACCCGACCGACGAGGGCACGGTCAAGACCAGCGCGGCGTGGCTCATCCAGCACGCCGGCTACGCCAGGGGGCACGGCAACGCCCGCGCCGCCCTGTCGTCGAAGCACGTGCTGGCCCTCACCAACCGGGGCTCCGCGACCGCGGCAGACCTGGTGGCGCTGGCCCGCGAGGTCCGCGACGGGGTGGAGCAGCGGTTCGGGGTCCGACTGGTCCCGGAGGTCAACCTGGTGGGGCTCAGCCTCTGACCCGGGATGCGGTGCGGGGCACGCGTCAGTCCCGACGCTCCAGCACCGCCTGCGCCGCCGCGACGTAGCCCGCTGCGAAGGTGTGCGCGGCGAGCCGCAACGCGTCCCGGCCGGGCAGGAAGGCGCCGTGGTGCAGGCCCACCCCGTCGGCCCGCCCCGTCCCGATGAAGCACATCACGGAGGCGGTGGCCAGGCCGTACTCCCCGAAGTCGTCCGAGCCGCAGGACCGGAACGGCGTCTCCGCCACGATGACGCCCATGGCCGCGAGGATGGGATCGAGCCGCCGCACCAGCCCCGGGTCGTTGACCAGCGCCGGCCCGCCGTGGATGAAGCGCGTCCCCGCCGCAGCGCCCCGCGCCAACGCCACGGCGTCGGCGGTGCGGGCGATGGCGTCGTGCAGGAGGGCGCGGTCGTCGTCGGAGTAGGTCCGGATGGTGCCACGGCAGCGGGCCTCGTCGGCGATGATGTTGGCCGCCGTCCCGCCGGAGATCTGGCCGATGGACACCACCGTTGGGTGGGTGGGGTCGATGATCCGCGTGGGCAGCCCGGAGACGGCGGTCACGATGCTGGCCAGTGTGGTGATGGGGTCGATGGCCACGTGCGGGTAGGCGCCGTGCCCCGGGCGCCCGCGCACCACGATCTCGAACTCGTCGTAGGCGGCGTTGACCGCGCCGGCGCCGGTGGACACCACGCCGCGTTCGACCTGCGGCTGGACGTGCACGCCGACCATGGCCTCGATCTCCTGATCGTCCAGCAGCCCGGAGGCGACGATGTCCCCGGCGCCCGCCGGGGTCACCTCCTCCCGGGGCTGCAGGATGGGCACCATGCCGACGGGCAGATCAAGATCCCGGGCCGCCGTGATCAGGGCCCAGAGCGCGCCGAGATGCACGTCGTGGCCGCAGGCGTGCATGACGCCCGGCCGCCGCGACTCCCATTCGATCCCCGTCGACTCCGTCACCGGGAGCGCGTCCAGTTCGGCGCGGAGCCCCACCGCCGGCCCCGCCGGCCCCAGCCGGGCCCAGGCGCCCGTGTGCGCCAGGTGGGTCCAGTGGGTCCACTCGGCCGCCCGGACGAACGTGTCGCGGGTGGGTTCCTCCTCGCCGCTCAGGTGCGGCTCGGCGTGAATGGCGCGCCGCAGCGCCGCCGCGTCGGGAAGCACCCGGTCGATGCCCTCGATGAGGGCGCTGAGCAGGGCCGACGTCATAGCCACCCAGTCTAGGCCTTCGACGATGAACGGGGGCCGCAGTAGCCTGTCCGGGTGCCTCAGCCCCTCACCAACCCGGTTCGCCCCGCCGCGCCCCGTCGCTCCAGCCTGGTGCGGTTGCTGCCCTACCTGCTGCCGTTCTGGCGGCAGTTCGCGCTGGCTCTGGCCCTGGCGCCCATCGGTGTGGCCATGGCCGTGCTCATCCCCCTGCTGCTGGGCCGCATCGTCGACGGCCCCATCGCCGGGCGGGATCCGTGGGGGGTGGCGCTGTACGCGCTGCTGATCCTGGCGGCCGGGGCCGTGGACGCGTCCATCAACCTGGCCCGGCGATGGATGCTCACCCGGGCCACGTCGTCCCTGGAGGCCAACATCCGCCTGGACCTGTTCGACACGCTGCAGGCCCTCCAACTCGGCTTCCACAAGCGCTGGGAGTCGGGGCAACTGCTGTCGCGGATCATGAGCGACCTCGGGTTGCTGCGCCGCTTCATGTCCTTCGGCGTGCTCATGCTCATCATGAACACCATCCAGATCGTGGTCGTGGTGTCCATCATGGTGGCCATGCACTGGCCGCTCGGGGTCGCGGTGCTGGTCTCGGTGGTGCCGGTGGTGGCGGCCACCACCTACCTCGTCCACCGCTTCGGGCTGGTGTCGCGGCAGGTGCAGGATCGCACCGGAGATGTGGCCTCCGCGGCGGAGGAGGCGCTGCACGGCGTCCGGGTGATCCGCTCCTTCGGCCGGGTGCCCTTCGCGTTCAGTGGTTTCGACCGCCGCGCCGTGGCGCTCCGCGACGCGGGGGTCCACAGGATGAGGCTCGCCTCCGTGCTCTGGACGCTGCTGGAGGTGTTCCCCTCGGTGCTGCTGGTGGTGGTGCTCGGCGGCGCCGCCGTCGCCTCAGCGGACGGGCTCCTGACGCTGGGCCAGGTGGTGGCGTTCGTCACCCTCCTGCTCTCGCTGGCGTGGCCCGTGGGGTCGCTGGGGTTCCTCCTGTCCTTCATGCGTGAGGCGCAGACCGCGGCGGACCGGGTGTGTGAGGTGTTCGACGCGCCCGTGACGATCACCTCCGGCACCCGCCGCATCGCGCGGCCGCGCGGCGCCCTGAGCCTGCGCCACGTCCAGTTCCGGTTCGACGACGCCGACGCTCCCACGCTCACGGACGTGACCCTCGACATCGCCCCCGGTGAGACCGTGGCCCTCGTCGGCGGCACCGGATCCGGCAAGTCCACGATCGTCTCGCTGATCCCGCGCCTTCAGGACGTCACGGGGGGAGCCATCCTCCTCGACGGCGTGGACATCCGTGAGCTGGAGCTCACCCAGCTGCGGTCCCTCGTCGCCACCGCCTTCGAGGACCCGATCCTCTTCTCCATGTCGGCCCGCGAGAACCTGACCCTGGGCCGGCCCGACGCGTCGGACGGGGACATCGCGGAGGCGCTCCGGGTGGCGTCGGCGGAGTTCGTCCACGACCTGCCGTGGGGCCTCGACACCAGGCTGGGCGAACAGGGTCTCAGCCTCTCCGGCGGCCAGCGCCAGCGGCTCGCCCTGGCCAGGGCCATCCTCGTCTCACCCAAGGTCCTCGTCCTCGACGACACCCTCAGCGCGCTGGACATCCACACCGAGGCCGAGGTGGAGGCCGCGCTCAAGGCCACCCTGGTGGGGGTGACCGGCATCGTCGTGGCCCACCGGGCCTCGACGGTGCTGCTCGCGGACCGCGTCGCGATGCTCGTCGAGGGCCGCATCGCCCACGTCGGCACGCACCAGGAACTCCTGGCGACCGTGCCGGAGTATCGAGAGCTGCTGTCCGCCGATTACAGCATCGAGCCCGACCTGGCAGAGGAGGCGGCCCGATGACCGATACCCGCGACACGGCGCTCGAGGACTGGCGCGGCGTCAAGCAGGAGATCTCGGAGGAGACCGACTCCACGGTGGCCCTCAGACCCGCGAGCCGGAGGCTGCTGGCGGACCTGGTCCGCCCCTACCGACGCTGGGGTGCCGTCCTCGTCGTCGCCGTGGTGCTGGAGTCGCTGGCTCGCCTCGCCGTCCCCGTCCTGGTCCAGCGCGTGCTCGACGACGGCATCCCGGCGCTGCAGGGCGGCGTGTCCTCGACGCTGGTCACCCTCCTCGGGGTGATGGTGGGCGCCATCGTCGTGCAGGTCACCTGCCGCTCGTTCTTCCTGCGGAGGTCCGGCGTGATCGGCAACGACCTGCTGCTGACCCTCCGCCGCCGGCTGTACCGGCAGTTCCAGCGGCTGAGCGTCGGGTTCCACGACCGGTACACCTCCGGCAGGGCGGTGTCGCGGATGACCAGCGACGTCGAGGCCGTCCAGGAACTCGTCCTCCAAGGCATCGACGTGGTGGTCGCGGCCCTGCTCACCATCGTCGGCTCCACCGTCATCCTGCTGCTGCTCGATTGGCGGCTGGCGCTGGTGGCGTTCTTCACCTATCCGTTGCTGTGGCTGCTCATGAGGTGGTTCGCCAAGGCGTCCACGCGGGCCTTCCGGCACGTGCGGACCCTGTCGGCCATCGTGATCGTCCAGTTCATCGAGACGATGACCGGCATCAAGGCCGTGCAGGCCTTCCGCCGCGAACCGCGCTCCCGCGAGATCTTCGAGGCGGTGGCGCTGCAGTACCGCGACGCCAACACCACGGCCCTGCGGGTGTTCGCGCGCGCCATGCCGGGCATCCAGTTCGTCGGTCACGTGGGCGTCGTGGTCGTGGTGGCGGTCGGTGGTTTCATGGCGCTCGGTGACCAGTTGAGCGTCGGCACCCTCGCGGCGTTCGTGCTGTACGTGAGGATGTTCTTCGATCCCATGCAGGACATCGGGCAGTTCATCTCGTCGCTGCAGTCCGCGCTCACCGCGCTGGAGAAGGTGGCGAGCGTGATGGACGAGGAGCCCGACGTCCGCGACCCTGAGCACCCCGTCGCCCTGCCGACCGCGCGCGGGGAGGTGGCGCTCGACGGCGTCACCTTCTCCTACATCGAGGGCGCCACCGTGCTCCCGGGGCTCTCGCTCTCCATCGACTCCGGCCAGACCGTCGCCCTCGTCGGGACCACCGGGGCGGGCAAGACCACCATCGCCAAGCTCGTGGCGCGGTTCTACGATCCCCAGGCGGGATCGGTGCATCTCGACGGCGTCGATGTGCGTCACCTCGCCGACGACACCCTGCGCCGCCACGTCACGCTCCTCACGCAGGAGAACTTCATCTTCGCCGGCTCCGTGGCGGACAACATCGCATTCGGCAGGCCCGGGGCAACCCGCGAGCAGGTGGTCGCGGCGGCCCGTGCGGTGGGGGCCGACACGTTCATCGAGGCCATGCCGAGGGGATACGACACGGACACCGGAAAGCGGGGGTCGCGGCTCTCGGCGGGCCAGCGCCAGCTGGTGGCCTTTGCCCGCGTGGTGCTGGCCGATCCGCGGGTCCTCATCCTCGACGAGGCCACGTCCTCGCTCGACGTCCCCACGGAGCGGCTCGTCCAGCGCGCGTTGCGCACCATCCTCGCGGATCGCACGGCGATCATCATCGCCCACCGTTTGTCGACGGTGGAGATCGCAGACCGCGTGCTCGTCCTCCAGCACGGCCGCGTGGTGGAGGACGGAAGCCCGGCGGACCTCGTCGCCGGCCAGGGAAGGTACGCGGATCTGCACCGGGCATGGCTGTCGTCACTGGCCTGACCTGGTTCGCATCTGGGGTGCAAACCGCATATAGTTGGGGATCACCGGTAGTTATTGCCATGGTCGTCGTGTGCTCAAAAGCACCCGGCGCGTGGCGGTCCAACCGCCAAAGGGTAGTAGCTCAATTGGCAGAGCAGCGGTCTCCAAAACCGCAGGTTGGGGGTTCGAGTCCCTCCTGCCCTGCTAGGTAGCCGTCGATTCCGGCCGCCTCGCACGCCTGCCGACACACGTGGTCGGTGAGGCATTTTGTTTGTATATGCGAAGGGAAGTCCAGCGTGAGCGACAAGTCGCGCGACGCAGAGCCGGAGGGCCAGGAGTTCGTCTCCGAGGACGCCAGCGCGCCCGACGCGGACGAGATCGTCGCTGACGAGGACGCCCTCGCGGCCGCCGAAGCCGACGCCATGGCAGCCGACGAGGACGTGACCCTTGTGGGCGCGGAGTCCGAGGACGAGATCATCGCCGGGCTCGAGCACGAGTTCGACGACGAGGACCTCGCCGCGGCGCCCGTCATCGCGCGCAAGACAGCCAAGGCGCCGGTGCGCAAGAGCGCCCCCACCCGGAAGCGCAACGCCGCCCTCGCGGAGGGCGAAGACCCGTACGCCGCCCACAACCCCGCCGAGTTCGTCCGGCAGTCCGCCGGCGAGCTCAAGAAGGTTGTCTGGCCCACATGGCCGCAACTCGTCACCATGTTCGGCGCGGTGCTGGTCTTCGTGCTCATCATGATTTTCTTCGTGGGAGTGCTGGACATGGCGTTCGGCTGGTCACTTCTGCAGATCTTTGGGAGCAATGCATGACCGACTCTGACAACAACGACATCAACTTCGAGATCGACCTCGGCAGCTTGGAGGACGCCGCCACCGACGACGTGGAGATCGACCTCGGCGACCTGTCGGCGGACGCTGACGCTGACGAGTCGCCCGTGCTGCTGGCCGAGGAGCCCGCCACGCCGGAGGAGGACCAGGCCGAACAGGACGCGGACGACGCGGTCGCGGCCGCACTGGCCGAGTTGCGCGAAGAGCTCGAGTCGAAGGTCGGCGAGTGGTACGTGATCCACACGTACTCGGGCATGGAGAACCGCGTGAAGCAGAACGTGGACTCCCGCGCGCAGACCCTCAACATGGAGGAGTTCATCTTCGAGACGGTCGTCCCCACCGAGGAAGTCGTCGAGATCCGCAACAACGCCCGCAAGACGGTCACGCGCTGCGTGCTGCCGGGCTACGTGCTCATCCGGATGGAACTGACCGACGACTCGTGGAGCGTCGTGCGCCAGACCCCCTCCGTCACCGGCTTCGTCGGCCACGGACAACAGCCGGTGGCGCTGTCCATCGACGAGGTCCTCAACATGCTGACCCCGTCCGTGCATGCGAAGGTGAACGCCGAGCAGGCGGGCGCCGCCGTCTCGCGGAAGCGCAAGGTGGAGGTCGTGGACTTCGCAGTCGGCGACTCCGTCATGGTGACCGACGGCCCCTTCACCGGGGTCCACGCCACGATCACCGAACTCAATCCGAACAATCAGCGGCTCATCGCCCTCGTCGAGATCCTGGGGCGCGAGACACCCGTCGACCTCGAATTCAAGCAGGTCGAGAAAGTCGTCTAAGATTGTGCGTTGCGCCCGCCTGCGGGCACTTCCACCCATTTAGGTAAAGGACCCACCCATGCCTCCCAAGAAGAAGGTCGCGGCCCTCGTCAAGGTCGCTCTGAACGCCGGCTCAGCCACGCCCGCGCCCCCGGTCGGTACCGCACTCGGTCCGCACGGTGTCAACATCATGGAGTTCGTGAAGGCGTACAACGCCGCCACGGAGTCCCAGCGCGGCAACGTCATCCCCGTCGAGATCACGATCTACGAGGACCGCACGTTCACCTTCATCACGAAGACGCCGCCCGCCGCTGAGCTGATCAAGAAGGCCGCCGGCATCAAGAGCGGTGCTGCGAACCCGCTGACCACCAAGGTCGGCAAGCTCTCCAAGGACCAGATCCGCGAGATCGCGCAGACCAAGCTCCCTGACCTCAACGCCAACGACATTGAGGCCGCCATGAAGATCGTCGAAGGCACCGCCCGCTCCATGGGCGTCACCGTCGACTGATCCACCCCCCGTTCACTCTCCCTGGTAGGGGACAGCACCCCGCACCAGAACTGGTGGACCGGCCTACGAGGCCGGCAGACAAGAAGGAACCAGCATGAAGCACAGCAAGGCATACCGAGGCGCCGCAGAGAAGCGCGCCGAAGCACAGGCGTACAGCCCCGACGAGGCGCTTCGCCTCGTCAAGGAGATGGCCTCGGCCAAGTTCGACGAGACCGTCGACGTCGCCGTCCGCCTGGGCGTCGACCCCCGCAAGGCGGACCAGATGATCCGCGGCACGGTCAACCTTCCGCACGGCACAGGCAAGACGGCTCGGGTCCTCGTCTTCGCCGCCGGTGACAAGGCTGACGCCGCCCGGGCCGCTGGCGCCGACGAGGTCGGCACCGACGAACTGATCGAGAAGGTGGCCGGCGGCTACCTGGACTTCGACGCCGTCGTCGCCACCCCGGATCTCATGGGCAAGGTCGGCCGCCTCGGGCGCGTCCTCGGCCCGCGCGGTCTGATGCCCAACCCCAAGACCGGCACCGTCACGATGGACGTCGCCAAGGCCGTGGCCGACATCAAGGGCGGCAAGATCGAGTTCCGCATCGACCGCCACGGGAACCTGCAGTTCCTCATCGGGAAGGTGTCGTTCACGCAGGAGCAACTCACGGACAACTACTTCGCGGTGATCGAGGAGATCGTGCGTCTGAAGCCGTCCGCGTCGAAGGGCCGCTACGTCCGCAAGATCGCGGTCTCGGCCACCATGAGCCCCAGCGTGCTCGTCGACACCTCGATGACCAAGCCCCCCGAGGCCTGAGCTCCACCACCCACACCGCGCTCTCGGGGCGGGCACCATCGCGGTGCCCGCCCCGAGGCGCGTCTGGTGACAGGATGGCCCCATGGCCACCGTCGACCTCCGCCGCCAGGGCAGCATCGCCGTCATCACGCTCAACAACCCCGGCAAGCGCAACGCGATGACCGACGACATGTGGCGCCGTGTGCCCGCGCTGATGCGGGACCTCGACGCAGATCCGGAGGTGGCCGTCGTGGTCCTCACCGGTGCGGAGGGAACCTTCTGCGCCGGGTCGGACATCGGTGGGCTCGATGAGCTCCACCATGCCGAGCGCCCCATCAACGCCGAACTGGCCATCGCCCGGAGCCCCAAGCCCGTCATCGCCGCCATCGAGGGCGCGTGCTACGGCGGGGGCCTGGAGTTGGCCCTGGGCTGCGACCTGAGGATCGCCGGGGCCACGGCCACCTTCTCCGTCCCCCCGGCCACGCTGGGGATCGTCTACCCGGTGTCGGCCACCGAGCGGATGATCCACCTCATGGGCCCAGCCGTGACCAAGGAGTTGCTGTTCACCGCGGCCCGCGTGGACGCGGAGCGCGCGCTGGCGGTGGGCCTGCTCAACCGGGTCGTGGACGCCGGAGACGCCCTGTCAGCGGCCATCGGAGTGGGTGAGCAGATGGCGGGCCTCTCGCAGCTCACGCTCCGGGCCTCCAAGGAGATCGTCGACGGCCTGGTCCACCGCGACCTGGAGGCGGAGACGGCCATCTCCTGGGTCCAGCGGGCGAACGCCGGCCCGGACAAGGAGGAGGGGATCGCCGCCTTCCGTGACCGCCGGCCGCCACGCTTCACCTGGCGGCCGGACTGACGCGCGTCCTGGCCGTGGGCGCGGCCGCGTCGTAGGGTGGGGGACCAGCACGACGGAAGGGACGCCCATGACCACTGTCGCCACCGAGGGCTCCGCGACGGGACCGGCCGAGATCGTCCTGGTCAGGCATGGCCAGAGTCTCGGCAACGTTGCCGACCACGCCGCCATAGCCGCCAAGGCGCACCGCCTCGACCTGCCCACCAACGACGAGCTGATCGACCTGTCGGGTGAAGGCCGGCGCCAGGCCGAGGCACTGGGGCGCCACATCGCCGCGCTCCCCGCCGGCGAGCGGCCCACCGTCGTCGTGAGCTCACCCTTTCGCCGAGCCCGAGCCACCGCAGAGCGCGCACTGGCGGCCTTGCAGGGGACGGAGATCCTGCTCGACGAGCGCCTTCGGGAGCGTGAACTCGGCATCTTCGACGGCGTGACGTGGTACGGCATCAAGGCGGAACACCCGGAGGAGTCCGAACGCCGCGACAGGGTGGGGAAGTTCTACTACCGGCCGCCCGGCGGCGAGTCCTGGGCAGACGTGATCCTGCGGATCCGCAGCCTCCTGGTGGAACTGCAGGCGCGCTACGCGGGGGAGCGGGTCTGGCTGTTCAGCCACGAGGCGGTCATCCTCGCCTTCCGCTACGTTCTGGAGGGTCTCGAGGCGGCGCAGGTGGTGGCCCTCCAGAAGGAGGAGCCCGTGGCCAACTGCTCCATGACGCGCTACATCGAGCGCGACGGCGCCCTGCAGCTGGCGGCCCGCGACGACGTGAGTGCGCTGCTGGGCAGCGGCGAGGCCCGCGTGACGCGCGAGCCCGGCCATGCCCGGGAGGGCGGCGACGGAGGCGCCGAGGCGCAGCCGTCGCGGAGGGGGGAGGGATGACCGACGCGCGGGACCGGCCGACCGTCATCACCCCTGCCGTGCTGCGCGACTGGCCCCTGCCGTCGCCGCGGGGGAGCAAGGACGCCCGGGGGCGCGCGCTGATCGTCGGTGGCAGCGTGCCCAATCCAGGCGGTGTGCTGCTGGCGGCGCGTGCCGCCATGCGATCGGGCGCTGGCAAGACCCAGCTCGTGGTGCCTGAGCCGGTGGCGGTGCCCATGGCCGTGGCGATGCCCGAGTCGCTGGTCCGCGGGGCGCAGTGCTCGGCGGAGGGCGATCTCACCTGGGCGGCCGCGACGGTGGTGGTCGACTACTCTCCGGGCGCGGACGCCACGCTGATCGGCCCCGGCATGCTCGACGTCGGCCGAGCGGTCGCGTTGATGGAGGCCGTGGCTCCCCTGCTCCGCGGGACCGTGGTGCTCGACGCCCTGGCGCTGGCCTGGCTCACGGAGGACCCGTCGCGAGGGGGTGCCCTCGACGCGCTGGTCCTCTCGCCCAACCTGAGCGAGCTGGCGTTGACCTTGGGCGTCGACGAGGAAGAGGTGCGCCGGGACCAGGGGGCCGCGGTCCTCCGCCTGGCCGAGGCCACCGGGGCCGTGGTGAGCTCAGGATCCTCCAGCACCTTCATCGGCACTCCCGACGGGCGGCTCTGGCGCAGCGACGAGGGCAACGCGGGGCTGGGAGTCGCGGGTTCGGGCGACGTGAAGGCCGGCATCGTGGTGGGTCTGTGCGCGCGGGGCGCGGAGCCGGCCCAGGCCGCGGTCTGGGCGGCCTATCTGCACGGCACGGTGGGCGGGAGGTTGGCGTCCAGATTCGGGCCGACGGGCTACCTCGCGGGCGAGTTGCCCTCCGAGATCCCGCTGGCCCTCCTCGAGATCGGCTGAAGCCCGGCGGCGGGTGCCCTCAGAGGACCTTGGCGAAGAAGTCCCGGGTGCGCTGCTGCTGTGGGTGGTCGATGACCTCGGCCGGGGTGCCGCGCTCGACGACGACGCCGTCGTCCATGAACACCACCTGGTCCGCCACCTCGCGGGCGAAACCCACCTCGTGGGTCACCACGATCATGGTCATGCCGCTGGCCGCCAGCTCCTGCATGACGCTCAACACCTCGCCCACCAGCTCGGGATCAAGGGCAGAGGTGGGCTCGTCGAACAGCATCAGCTCCGGCTCCATGGCCAGGGCGCGGGCGATCGCGACGCGCTGCTGCTGACCACCGGAGAGCTGGGACGGGTAGTGGTCCGAGCGGTCCGAGAGGCCCACGCGCTCGAGCTGGTCACGGGCCAGGGACTCGGCCGCGGGCTTGGACAGCCCGCGCACCTGACGTGGCGCCTCCATCACGTTCTCGAGAGCGGTCATGTGTGGGAACAGGTTGAAGCGCTGGAACACCATGCCCACCTTGGACCGCTGCTGCGCGATCTCCTTGTCGCTGCGGCGATGCAGGCGGCCGTTCACCTCGCGCAGCCCCATCAGCTCCCCGCCGACGAACATCCGGCCGGAACTGATCTGCTCCAGCTCGTTGATGCAACGGATCAGGGTGGACTTGCCGGACCCCGACGGGCCCAGCACCACGCACACTTCGCCCCTGCCGACGGTGAGGTCCACGCCCTTGAGGACGTGCAGGTGACCGAAGAGCTTGTGAACACCCCGTGCCTCGACCATCGCGCTCATGGGGTCACCTCCAGATTCGGATCGGTGTGCACCGTGCCCGCGGCGAGGATGGCCTGCTGCCGCCGTGACATGCCCTTGGCCGGCTTCGCGCGCCCCGTGGTGTCGGTGTCGAAGCCGCGACCGTAGTACGCCTCCAGGTAGGACTGGCCCACCATCAGGATCGACGTCACCACCAGGTAGTAGATCGCGGCGACGATGAGCAGCGGGACGGGGAGGAAGTTCTTGTTGCCGATGGCGTTGGTGACGAACGTCAGCTCCAGGCTGAACGGGACCGCGAGCACGAGCGAGGTGGTCTTCAGCATGGAGATGGTCTCGTTGCCGGTGGGCGGCACGATGACGCGCATGGCCTGCGGGATGATCACCCGGCGCAGCGTCGTGGAGCGCTTCATGCCCAGCGCCGTCGCAGCCTCCCACTGTCCCTTGTCCACTGAGTTGAGGCCCGAGCGCACGATCTCCGACAGGTACGCGCCCTCGTTGAGCCCCAGGCCCAGGATGGCCGCGACGCCCGCGTTGATGACGTCCTGCGTGGTGAACTCGAAGAACTCGGGGCCGAACGGGATGCCGAGGCTGAGCCGCGGGTAGAGCACCGGCAGCAGGCCCCAGAAGACCAGCTGGGTGTAGACGGGGGTGCCGCGGAAGAACCAGATGTAGGCCCATGCCACCGCCTGCAGGATGGGGTTGGTGCCCATCCGCATCATCGCCGTCGTCACCGCCAGCGTGATGCCCAATGCCATGGCGCCGACGGTGAGCAGCAGTGTCCAGCCCAGGCCGGAGATGATGCGCGGATCGAGCAGGTGCCCGGCGACCACGTCCCAGTGGTAATTGGGGTTGGTCAGCAGGCCGTGGACGAGCATGCCCACGAGCACCAGCACGACGCCGGCCCAGATCCACAGGCTGGGCCTGGGGACCGGGCGGGCGTGGATCAGCTCCGGCGTGGGCTGGCGCATGCTCAGGCCTGCGGGTGGATCTCGGCCATGTCGAGGCCGGCCTCGGTGACACCCCAGCTGTCGAGGATCGCGGCCCATGTGCCGTCGTCCATGAGCGACTGGACCGCCTGCTGGATGGCGGCGGTGAGCTCGACGTCGTCCTGCGCCACGACGATGCCCTGCGGGGCCGCGTCACGCACGCCCCCGACCACCTCGAGCTGGTCGTTGGTCAGCGCCACCGCGTAGGAGGCCACCGTCGAGTCCGCGTAGAAGGCCTTCACCTTGCCGCCCACGAGGTTGGTGGTGACGTCTGACTGCTTGGCGTAGGGGAGGACCTCGATGGGCTCCTGGCCCTCGTCCTCGCAGGCCTGCGTGAACCCGGCGAGTTCCTCCTCCTGCCAGGTACCGGTCTGGACGCCGATCGTCTGGCCGCACAGGTTCTCCGGGTCGAACGCCTCCGGGTTGCCCTTCTTCACGGCGAAGCTGGAGCCCACCGTGATGTAGGAGATCATCGTGAAGTTCGCGGTGCGCTCCTCGGTGACCGTGAACGAGGAGATGCCGATGTCGTACTTGGTGCCGATGCCGGGCAGCAGGGAGGCGAACTCACCGTCGACCACCTCGGTCTCGACCCCGAGCACCTTCCCGATCGCCTTGCCGAGGTCGACGTCGTAGCCGATGGCGGTGGTGAGATCGTCAGCGCGGAACTCGGCCGGCGCATAGTCGGTGGCGGCACCGATGGTCAGCGTGCCCTTGTCTGCGATCTCCTGCGGCAGCAGGGCTGCGATGTCGTCCACCTTTGCCACGCCTGAGACGTCGTAGGTGCGGTCGGTGGAGTCCGCCGGAGCGGAGGAGGGGTCGGTGGTGGTCGACGGGGCGCTGCAGGCGCTCACGGCGAGGGTGGCCAGTAGGCCGGCGGCGAGGATGCGACGCATGAGGGTCCTCTCGGAGTGGAACAGATCAACATGTCGAGGTTAGTGCACGCCGCTCAAGTCGACACGCCCGGGCTCACGGGGCAGCCCGCGTGCCCGATTTGGGGCGGCGTCGGCTCCTGGGTATAGTTCGCAGAGCCGAAGACCGCAGGTGGCATCCCAGCCATAAACGCCGCAAGGCACCCGCGCAGGTGTACGTGTCAGCTTCCCGTTCCACGGGTCGCCCCGCGCCGCCGGCGTCGGGGCGTTTTTTGCGTCACTGCACTTCGGCCCTCCCGCCGCCCACCCGGGCGGACGGAGGCTGTTAGACCGGAAGGAGACCACATGGCGAGGCCGGATAAGGCTGCCAAGGTCGCGGATCTCACTGACCAGTTCAGTAACTCCGCGGCGGCAGTGCTGACCGAGTACCGCGGTCTCACCGTCAAGGATCTGAAGACCCTTCGTCGATCCCTCGGTGAGAACGCAACCTACGCCGTTGCGAAGAACACCCTTGCGGCGATCGCAGCCAAGGAAGCCGGCATCGAGGGAATCGCAGACTCCCTCACCGGCCCCACAGGCATCGCGTTCGTCAGCGGTGATATCGCTGCCGCCACCAAGGGGCTGCGTGACTTCGCAAAGGCCCACCCGTCTCTGGCAATCAAGGGTGGTGTGCTCGAGGGAAAGTTCCTCGACGCCCAGGCCGTCCTGAAGCTCGCGGACCTCGAGTCCCGCGAGGTTCTGCTGGCCAAGATGGCCGGCGCACTGCAGGCCAACATGGCCAAGGCCGTCTACATGCTGGCCGCCCCGCTGTCGCAGGGTGCCCGCCTGTTCGGTGCTCTGCAGACCGCTGCCGAGGCCAACCCCTCCCTGATCGGTGGCGCCGGCTCCGCGCCTGCCGCCGACGCCACAGACGAGACCCCCGCCGCTGATGCGGCACCCGTTGCAGCTGACGCTGCGGAGTGATCCGTTGCAGCGCCGCTGCAATCACTGATCTTTCTACGAAAGGAAACGCCACCATGGCGAAGCTCACCACTGACGAGCTCCTTGACGCCTTCAAGGAGATGACCCTCATCGAGCTCTCTGAGTTCGTGAAGCTCTTCGAGGACACCTTCGGTGTCACCGCTGCCGCCCCCGTCGCGGTTGCCGCCGCTGCCGCCCCCGCGGCTGGCGACGACGCCGGTGCCGACGAGGAAGTCTCGGACAAGGTCGACGTCATCCTGACCTCCGGCGGCGAGAAGAAGATCGCCGTCATCAAGGAGGTGCGCGCTCTGACCTCCCTCGGCCTGAAGGAGGCCAAGGACCTCGTCGAGGGCGCCCCCAAGCCTGTGCTGGAGCAGGTCGACAAGGAGACCGCGGCCAAGGCCAAGGAGGCCCTCGAGGCCGCCGGCGGCTCGGTCGAGCTCAAGTGATCTGACCCCTCAGCTCACAGCGATCAACGGCCCGTCCCCTGCCGGGGGGCGGGCCGTTGCACGTGCTGCCGCGACGCGCCGGGGGCGGGGTTGCGCCGGCCGCCGCGGCCGCTATCATCGTGGCGTAGAGATCAAAGGGGATCGAAGTCGACCGCATGACCAGCAGGGCCTGCGGTAGTTGCCGTCCTGTGCCTATTGCTCTATAGTGGTTGTTTGCCCAGCTATGCGTTGCGCCCCGTGACTTGACACGGGAGCTTCGCCATGCACGGAAACATTTTGCTTCAAGCGTTCTTGGAAGGACCGTATCTTGGCCGCCTCGCGCTCTGCGTTGAAGAACACCAATGTCGTCTCATCCACCGGCCGAATCTCCTTCGCGAAGATTCATGAGCCGCTAGAGGTCCCCAACCTCCTGGATTTGCAGATCGACGCCTACAACTGGCTCATCGGTAACGAGGCCTGGGTGGAGAAGGTAGAGGGACAGCTGGCCGCTGGCCGTACCGACGTCAACACCCGCTCCGGCCTGGAGGAGATCTTTGCGGAGATCTCGCCCATCGAGGACTTCAACGAGACCATGTCTCTGTCGTTCCGGGACCACCGCTTCGAGAGCCCCAAGTGGACCATTGAGGAGTGCAAGGACCGGGACGTCACCTACGCGGCCCCCCTCTTCGTCACCGCGGAGTTCGTCAACAACGACACCGGCGAGATCAAGAGCCAGACGGTCTTCATCGGCGACTTCCCGCTCATGACGGATCGCGGCACCTTCATCATCAACGGCACCGAGCGCGTCGTCGTGTCGCAGCTGGTCCGTTCGCCCGGCGTGTACTTCGAGCAGACCCCGGACAAGACCTCGGACAAGGACATCTTCTCCTGCAAGGTGATCCCGTCGCGCGGTGCGTGGCTGGAGTTCGAGATCGACAAGCGCGACATGGTGTTCGTCCGCCTGGACCGCAAGCGCAAGCAGAACGTCACCGTTCTTCTCAAGGCCCTCGGCTGGTCCGAGGACAGGATCCTCGAGGAGTTCGGCGAGTACGAGTCCATGCGCCTGACGCTGGAGAAGGACTCCGTCAAGACCCAGGACGAGGCGCTGCTGGATATCTACCGCAAGCTGCGCCCTGGCGAACCGCCGGCGCGGGATGCCGCCCAGGCGCTGCTGGACAACTACTACTTCAACCCCAAGCGCTACGACACGGCCAAGGTCGGTCGCTACAAGATCAACAAGAAGCTCGGCCTCGACCTGCCGTTCGACCAGCAGGTCCTGACACTTGAGGACATCGGGGCCGCCATCCGCTACATCGTGGCGCTCCACGAGCACCGCGACACGCTGGGTGACCTTCCGGTGGAGCCTGACGACATCGACCACTTCGGTAACCGTCGTCTCCGCACGGTGGGCGAGCTCATCCAGAACCAGCTGCGCACCGGCCTCGGCCGCATGGAGCGCGTGGTGCGGGACCGCATGACCACGCAGGACATCGAGGCCATCACGCCGCAGACGCTGATCAACATCCGGCCCGTCACGGCGGCGCTCAAGGAGTTCTTCGGCACCTCGCAGCTGTCGCAGTTCATGGATCAGAACAACCCGCTCGCGGGCCTGACCCACAAGCGTCGCCTCTCCGCGCTCGGCCCCGGCGGTCTCTCCCGTGACCGCGCCGGCATGGAGGTCCGTGACGTCCACCCGTCGCACTACGGCCGCATGTGCCCCATCGAAACCCCTGAAGGCCCCAACATCGGCCTCATCGGCTCGCTGGCCTCCTTCGCCCGCGTCAACGCCTTCGGGTTCATCGAGACCCCGTACCGCAAGGTGGTCGAGGGCGTCGTCACGGACCAGATCGACTACCTCACCGCGGACGAGGAGGATCGCTACTCCATCGCGCAGGCCAACGCCCACGTCGGCAAGGACGGGCGGCTCTCCGAGGAGCGCGTGCTCGTGCGCCTCAAGCACGGTGACGTGGACCAGATCCCCGGCACGGACGTGGAGTACATGGACGTGTCGCCCCGGCAGATGGTCTCCATCGCCACGGCGCTGATCCCGTTCCTCGAGCACGACGACGCGTCGCGAGCCCTCATGGGCGCCAACATGCAGCGTCAGGCCGTCCCGCTGATCCGCAACGAGGCCCCCTTCGTCGGCACCGGCATGGAATACCGCGCGGCGGTGGACGTCGGCGACGTGACCCTGGCCAAGAAGCCGGGCGTGGTGACGACGGTCTCGGCCGATCTCCTCGAGATCGCCAACGACGACGGCACCTACCAGTCCTACAAGCTGGACAAGTTCGTCCGCTCCAACGCGGGCACCTGCATCAACCAGCGCCCGCTGGTGAAGCCGGGTGACCGCATCGAGGTGGGGACTCCGCTCGCGGACGGTCCCTGCACGGATCAGGGCGAGCTCGCCCTGGGCAAGAACCTGCTGGTTGCCTTCATGCCGTGGGAGGGCCTCAACTACGAGGACGCGATCATCCTCTCCCAGCGCATCGTCCAGGACGACGTCCTCACCTCGATCCACATCGAGGAGCACGAGGTCGACGCCCGCGACACGAAGCTGGGCGCGGAGGAGATCACCCGCGAGATCCCCAACGTCTCCGACGAGATGCTCGGAGATCTCGACGAGCGGGGCATCGTGCGCATCGGTGCCGAGGTCTCGGCCGGAGACATCCTGGTGGGCAAGGTCACGCCGAAGGGCGAGACCGAGCTGACGCCCGAGGAGCGCCTGCTGCGCGCCATCTTCGGCGAGAAGGCCCGCGAGGTGCGCGACACGTCCCTCAAGGTGCCCCACGGCGAGTCCGGCACGGTCATCGCGGTCCGCGTGTTCAACCGCGAGGACGACGACGAACTGCCTCCCGGCGTCAATGAGCTGGTGCGGGTGCACGTCGCCCAGAAGCGCAAGATCTCCGACGGCGACAAGCTCGCCGGCCGCCACGGTAACAAGGGCGTCATCTCGAAGATCCTGCCCATCGAGGACATGCCGTTCATGGAGGACGGCACCCCGGTGGACATCGTCCTCAACCCCCTGGGCGTCCCCTCCCGGATGAACGTGGGGCAGGTGCTGGAGAACCATCTCGGGTGGATCGCCAAGACCGGTTGGGACGTCTCCGAGGTGCAGGAGGAGTGGGCCGAGCGCCTGCGCGAGGTCGGCCTCGGCCGCATGGACGGCAACGCCAAGGTCGCCACCCCGGTGTTCGACGGCGCCTCCGAGGCCGAGATCAACGGGCTGCTGGCCAACTCGCTGGTCTCGCGTGACGGGGTACGCCTCGTCGACGGCGGCGGCAAGGCCCAGCTCTTCGACGGTCGCTCCGGCGAGCCCTACCCGCAGCGCGTCGGCGTGGGCTACATGTACCTGCTGAAGCTGCACCACCTCGTCGACGACAAGATCCACGCGCGCTCCACCGGCCCGTACTCCATGATCACGCAGCAGCCGCTGGGTGGTAAGGCCCAGTTCGGCGGTCAGCGGTTCGGCGAGATGGAGGTGTGGGCCCTCGAGGCCTACGGCGCCGCATGGGCTCTCCAGGAGCTCCTGACCATCAAGTCCGACGACGTGCCCGGCCGCGTGAAGGTCTACGAAGCGATCGTCAAGGGCGAGAACATCCCCGAACCGGGCATCCCGGAGTCGTTCAAGGTGCTCGTCAAGGAGATGAAGTCCCTCTGCCTGAACGTGGAGGTGCTCTCCGACGACGGCCGGGTCATCGACCTGCGCGATTCCGAGGACGACATGCGCTCTGCCGAGGACTTCGGCATCGACCTCGGCCGCCGCCCCGGCAGCGACAACTTCATGGATGTCGGCGAAGTCTGAGCGCACGGGGGGCGAGCCCCCCGTGGACCCCCCGGTGGGGGTCGATTCGCTCGAACATCGCTGAGGCCGTGGCAGGCGGACGACGTCCGCCTTCCACGAGGGGCTTCGCCCCCATCCTCCCCAGGACAACTTGAACCAGATTCACCCTGATCTCCAGGGCCCGTCACCGGCCACTGGAGGGGAAAGAGAAGCAACGTGCTGGACGTGAACTTCTACGACGAGCTGCGGATCGGTCTCGCCAACGCAGACCAGATCCGCGAGTGGTCGCACGGCGAGGTCAAGAAGCCGGAGACCATCAACTACCGCACGCTCAAGCCTGAGCGCGACGGTCTCTTCTGCGAGAAGATCTTCGGCCCCACCCGTGACTGGGAGTGCTACTGCGGCAAGTACAAGCGGGTCCGGTTCAAGGGCATCATCTGCGAGCGCTGCGGCGTCGAGGTGACTCGGTCCAACGTGCGCCGCGAGCGCATGGGCCACATCGAGCTCGCCGCCCCGGTGACGCACATCTGGTACTTCAAGGGCGTGCCGAGCCGGCTGGGCTACCTGCTGGACATCGCCCCGAAGGACCTCGAGAAGGTCATCTACTTCGCCGCGCACATGATCACCGCCGTCGACGAGGAGGCCCGTCACCGGGATCTCGCGTCCCTGCAGGCCAAGGTGGAGGTCGAGTCCAAGCAGGTCGCGTCCCGCCGCGACGCCGACATCGAGGCGCGCATGCGCAAGCTCGAAGAGGATCTCGCCCAGCTCGAGGACGAGGGCGCCAAGGCAGACATCAAGCGCAAGGTCCGCGAAGCGGCCGAGCGTGAGGCCGGCCAGATCCGCACCCGCGCGCAGCGTCAGCTGGACCGCATCGACGAGGTGTGGCAGCGCTTCAAGAGCCTGAAGGTCCAGGACCTCGAGGGCGACGAGATGCTCTACCGCGAGATGAAGAAGCGCTTCTCGAAGTACTTCGAGGGCTCCATGGGCGCCGAGGCCATCCAGAAGCGCCTCCAGTCCTTCGACCTCAAGGCCGAGTCCATCAACCTGCGCGAGATCATCGCCACCGGCAAGGGCCAGCGGAAGACCCGTGCGCTCAAGCGGCTCAAGGTGGTCGCGGCGTTCCTGTCCGGGCAGAACCATCCCTCGGCCATGGTGCTCGACGCCGTGCCGGTGATCCCGCCGGACCTGCGCCCCATGGTCCAGCTCGACGGTGGCCGTTTCGCCACCTCGGACCTCAACGACCTCTACCGTCGCGTGATCAACCGCAACAACCGCCTCAAGCGGCTGTTGGATCTCGGCGCGCCCGAGATCATCGTCAACAACGAGAAGCGGATGCTTCAGGAGGCCGTCGACTCGTTGTTCGACAACGGCCGCCGCGGCCGCCCCGTCACAGGACCGGGCAACCGCCCGCTCAAGTCCATCTCGGACATGCTCAAGGGCAAGCAGGGCCGGTTCCGCCAGAACCTCCTCGGCAAGCGCGTGGACTACTCGGGCCGTTCCGTCATCGTCGTGGGGCCGCAGCTCAAGCTGCACCAGTGCGGGCTGCCGAAGGCCATGGCGCTGGAGCTGTTCAAGCCCTTCGTCATGAAGCGCCTGGACGACCTCAACCACGCGCAGAACATCAAGGCCGCCAAGCGCATGGTGGAGCGTCAGCGCCCCGTCGTGTGGGACGTACTCGAAGAGGTCATCGCCGAGCACCCGGTGCTGCTCAACCGCGCACCCACGCTCCACCGCCTCGGCATCCAGGCCTTCGAGCCTCAGCTCATCGAGGGCAAGGCCATCCAGATCCACCCGCTCGTCTGCACCGCGTTCAACGCGGACTTCGACGGCGACCAGATGGCCGTGCACCTGCCGCTGTCAGCCGAGGCCCAGGCCGAGGCGCGGATCCTCATGCTGTCGACGAACAACATCCTCAAGCCCGCTGACGGTCGTCCGGTCACCATGCCCACGCAGGACATGATCATCGGCCACTACTTCCTGACGCTGCTGCGTCCGAGGGCAGGCGAGGGCCGCTCGTTCTCGTCGCTGGCCGAGGCCATCATGGCGTTCGACCGCGGGGACCTCGCGATCGGCTCGAACATCCACATCCGCCTGACGAACGTCGTCATCGACGGTGAGGAGGCGCGCCCCGACGGTTCGCACCTCGTGGCGACCACGCTCGGCCGCGCCCTCTTCAACGAGGCGCTGCCGGACGACTTCGCCTTCGTCAACACCGTCGTGGGCAAGAAGGTCCTCGGGCAGATCGTCAACGACCTGGCCGAGCGGTACCCGAAGGTGGTCGTTGCGGCAGCGCTGGACAACCTCAAGGACCTCGGTTTCAGGTGGGCCACGCAGTCCGGTGTGACGGTGTCCATCTCGGACGTCCAGACCCCGCCGCAGAAGGCCCAGATCCTCGAGGGTTACGAGGCCCGCGCGTCGAAGATCGACAAGCTCTACGAGCGCGGCACCGTGACGGAGGATGAGCGCCGCCAGGAGCTCATCGCGATCTGGACGGACGCGACAGCCGAGCTCACCGAGGCCATGAAGGCCAACTTCACGGCGGACAACCCCATCTTCATGATGGTGGACTCGGGGGCCCGAGGAAACATGACGCAGATGCGTCAGATCGCCGCCATGCGAGGGCTGGTGGCCAACCCCAAGGGCGACATCATCGCCCGCCCCATCAAGTCCAACTTCCGTGAGGGGCTGTCGGTCCTCGAGTACTTCATCTCGACGCACGGTGGTCGTAAGGGTCAGGCTGACACCGCTCTGCGTACCGCAGACTCGGGCTACCTGACCCGACGCCTCGTGGACGTCTCGCAGGATGTCATCATCCGCGAGGAGGACTGCGGCACCGAGCGCGGCCTGACCAAGGTCATCGCGAAGTGGACCAGGCCGGGCGCCGACGACATGGGTAAGCCGGTGCGGGTGGCGGCCGAGCCGTTCGCGGAGGGCGCCACGGTGGAGACCTCACCCGAGGTCGAGACCGCCGTCTACGCCCGTGCGCTGGCCGTCGACGCCGTCGACGCGGAGGGGACCGTCCTGGTCGAGGCCGGGACGGACCTGGGGGACGCTGAGATCAACGTCATGGTCGCGGCGGGCCTCACCGAGGTCAAGGTGCGTTCCGTCCTGACCTGTGAGTCCGCGTTCGGCACGTGCGCCCTGTGCTACGGCCGTTCGCTGGCCTCCGGCAAGGTGGTCGACGTCGGCGAGGCCATCGGCATCGTCGCGGCCCAGTCGATCGGCGAGCCCGGCACCCAGCTGACGATGCGTACCTTCCACACCGGTGGTGTGGCCGGGGACGACATCACGCAGGGTCTGCCCCGCGTGACGGAGCTCTTCGAGGCGCGTCAGCCCAAGGGCAAGGCCCCCATCGCGGAGGCCGACGGCGTGGTCCGGATCGAGGACGGTGACCGCAGCCGCAAGCTCGTCATCGTCCGCGACGACGGCGGCGAGGACCTCGAGTACCCGGTGGCGCGCCGCGCCCGCCTGGAGTTCGAGGACCACCACGGCAACCGGACTCACATCGAGGACGGCGTGCGCGTCAGCATCGGTCAGCAGCTGACCGCCGGCCAGGTGGATCCGCAGGACGTCCTGCGGATCCGGGGCCTGCGGAAGGTGCAGGAGCACCTCGTGGAAGAGGTCCAGCGGGTGTACCGCACCCAGGGCGCCCCCATCCACGACAAGCACATCGAGATCATCATCCGGCAGATGCTCCGTCGCGTGACGGTCATCGACTCCGGAGAGACGTCGATGATGCCAGGTGAGCTCGTGGACCGCGCCTCCTACGAGGCGGCCAACCGTCAGGCGTTGACCGAAGGCGCCAAGCCGGCCGAGGGTCGCCCGGTCCTCATGGGCATCACCAAGGCGTCGCTGGCCACCGAGTCCTGGCTGTCGGCGGCCTCGTTCCAGGAGACCACCAAGGTCCTCACGGACGCGGCCATCCAGGGCAAGAGCGACACGCTCAAGGGCCTCAAGGAGAACGTCATCCTGGGCAAGCTGATCCCGGCCGGTACCGGTCTCGAGCGGTACCGCAACATCCGGGTGGAGCCCACCGAGGAGGCCCGCGCGAGCGCCTACACCATGAGCTACGACCCGTACGACTACTCGTTCGGTTCCGATGTGGTCGGCCCCGCCGTCCCGCTCGACGAGATGGACTTCGGCGAGATTCGCTGACACCGTCCCATGGGGAGGGCTCCGGACTCGCGTCCGGGGCCCTCTTCCCTGTTTTGACCCTGGTGACGCGCTGGAGTAACCTTGTGAGGCGTGCCCGGTTGCTCGGGCCCATTTGTGCGTGCCCTGGCATGATCCTGGCGCTCTTATTCGTTGCGAAGAGACCAGACCTGTGCGGAGTTCGCACGGCAACTCGATGCGTCGTGAGGCTGGAAACGGTGACCTTGCCCCCCGCCGACCAGAGTTGCGCCAGGGAAAACCAACGTCCGCCCAGACAACGAAAGTGATACCAACAGGTGCCAACTATTCAGCAGCTGGTCCGCAAGGGCCGCACCGACAAAGTCTCGAAGAACAAGACGCCCGCGTTGAAGGGTTCCCCTCAGCGCCGTGGCGTGTGCACCCGTGTGTACACCACCACCCCCAAGAAGCCGAACTCCGCGCTGCGCAAGGTCGCTCGTGTGCGCCTGAGCTCCGGCATCGAAGTCACCGCCTACATTCCGGGTGTCGGCCACAACCTGCAGGAGCACTCGATGGTGCTCGTGCGCGGTGGCCGTGTGAAGGACCTGCCCGGCGTTCGCTACAAGATCATCCGCGGCTCCCTTGACACCCAGGGCGTCAAGGGCCGCAAGCAGGCCCGCAGCCGCTACGGCGCGAAGAAGGAGAAGTAATGCCTCGCAAGGGTCCCGCCCCGAAGCGCCCGGTCATCATCGACCCGGTGTACGGCTCCCCGCTCGTCTCTCAGCTCGTGAGCAAGATCCTGCTCGACGGGAAGAAGACCATCGCGCAGTCCATCGTCTACGACGCCCTGGAGGGCACGCGCACCAAGACCGGGACGGATCCGGTGCAGACGCTCAAGCGCGCGCTGGACAACGTCAAGCCGTCCGTCGAGGTGAAGTCCCGTCGCGTCGGTGGCGCCACCTACCAGGTGCCGATCGAGGTCAAGCCGGGCCGCCAGAACACCCTGGCCATGCGCTGGCTCGTGAGCTTCTCCCGCGCCCGCCGCGAGAAGACCATGACCGAGCGCCTCATGAACGAGATCCTCGACGCGTCCAACGGCCTCGGTGCCTCGGTGAAGCGTCGCGAGGACACGCACAAGATGGCTGAGGCCAACCGCGCCTTCGCGCACTACCGCTGGTGATCGGATGCCCCCGGGTTTCAACCCCGGGGGCCTTCACCGTCTACTACCCAGAGACATAAGGACTGCACAGTGATCGACCTTTCCAAGGTTCGCAACATCGGCATCATGGCGCACATCGACGCCGGCAAGACCACCACCACCGAGCGCATCTTGTTCTACACCGGCAAGACCTACAAGATCGGTGAGGTTCACGAGGGCGCCGCCGTGATGGACTGGATGGAGCAGGAGCAGGAGCGCGGCATCACGATCACGTCGGCCGCCACGACCTGTTTCTGGAAAGACAACCTGATCAACATCATCGACACCCCCGGGCACGTCGACTTCACCGTCGAGGTGGAGCGTTCGCTCCGCGTGCTCGACGGCGCCGTCGCGGTGTTCGACGGCGTGGCCGGCGTTGAGCCGCAGTCGATGACGGTGTGGCGTCAGGCCTCCAAGTACGGTGTGCCGCGCATCTGCTACATCAACAAGCTGGACCGCACGGGCGCCTCGTTCGACCACTGCGTCAAGACCATCCGTGAGCGCCTGAACACCGATCCGGTGCTCCTGCAGCTCCCGATCGGCTCCGAGGGCGGCTTCCTGGGTGTCGTGGACCTCGTGGAGATGCGGGCGCTCACGTGGCGTGGCGAGACCACGATGGGTGAGGACTACACCGTCGAGGAGATCCCCGCCGACCTCAAGGAGGCCGCTGAGGCCGCCCACGCCATACTGATCGAGCGCGTCGCGGACGTCGACGACGACATCATGGAGCTCTACATGGAGGGCGAGGAGCCCACGGTCGCGCAGGTCAAGGCGGCCGTCCGCAAGGGCGTCATCACCAACACGTTCACCGCTGTGGTCTGCGGCTCGTCGTTCAAGAACAAGGGCGTCCAGCCCCTGCTCGACGCCGTGGTGGCCTACCTGCCGTCCCCGCTCGACGTGCCCGCCATCGAGGGGTTCAAGCCCAACGACGAGTCGGTCCGCATGGAGCGCCACCCGGCCGAGGACGAGCCGCTGTCGATCCTGGCCTTCAAGGTGGCCGCCGATCCGCACCTCGGGCGCCTGACCTTCGTGCGCATCTACTCCGGTGTGCTGCACTCGGGGTCCCAGGTGCTCAACGCCACGAAGGGTCGCAAGGAGCGCATCGGCAAGATCTACCAGATGCACGCCAACAAGCGCGAGGAGATCGAGCAGATCGGCGCCGGCATGATCTGCGCGGTGATGGGCCTCAAGGACACCACCACCGGTGAGACCCTGTGCGACCCGGCCAACCCGATCGTGCTGGAGTCGATGACCTTCCCCAACCCGGTCATCGAACAGGCCATCGAGCCCAAGACCAAGTCGGACCAGGAGAAGCTCTCCAACGCCATCCAGCGCCTGGCGGAGGAGGACCCGACCTTCCGCGTCCACACGGACGAGGAGACCGGCCAGACCATCATCGCCGGCATGGGCGAGCTCCACCTCGACGTCCTCATCGACCGCATGCGTCGCGAGTTCAAGGTCGAGGCCAACATCGGCAAGCCCCAGGTGGCCTACCGCGAGACCCTCCGCAAGAAGGTGGAGAAGGTCGAGTACACCCACAAGAAGCAGACCGGTGGCTCGGGTCAGTTCGCCCGCGTCATCATCGACCTCGAGCCGACGGAGCCGGGTTCGGGATACGAGTTCGTCAACGGCGTCACCGGCGGCCGCATCCCGCGGGAGTACATCCCCGCGGTCGACGCCGGGATCAAGGACGCGCTGCACTTCGGTGTCCTGGCCGGTTACCCCGTGGACAACATCAAGGTGACGCTGACCGACGGCGCCTACCACGACGTCGACTCCTCCGAGCTGGCCTTCAAGCTGGCCGGCGCGCAGGCGTTCAAGGAGGCCGCCCGCCGTGCGGACCCGGCCATTCTCGAGCCCGTCATGGCCGTCGAGGTGACCACGCCCGAGGACTACATGGGCACCGTCATCGGCGACCTCAACTCCCGTCGCGGCCACATCCAGTCGATGGACGAGGCTCACGGCAACCGCGTCGTGCGGGCGCTCGTGCCGCTGTCTGAGATGTTCGGCTACGTCGGTGACCTCCGGTCGAAGACCTCGGGCCAGGCGTCGTACTCGATGGAGTTCGATTCCTACGCCGAGACCCCGAAGGCCATCTCCGAGGAGATCGTCGCCAAGGCCCGCGGGGGCGAGTGACCCCGGTCGCGGCGCACGGCGTCGCGCAGTGACACACGGATGGCCGGGGGAGACCCCGGCCATCCGGCGTTGTCCGCCCGGCCTCGGCCGGCGACGGCTGCGCGATGAACCCGGTTTGACTGAGAACGGTGCTCCTATAGGATTGGTCAGGTATGCGTTTGGGCGCTAAGCTCAGATGCTGACCTCTACTGAGGAACCACAAGCGACGCCCCGCAACCAGCGAGGCGAGATCCCAAGAAGGAGCCCTCGTGGCAAAGGCCAAGTTTGAGCGGACTAAGCCGCACTGCAACATCGGCACCATTGGACACGTCGACCACGGCAAGACCACTCTGACCGCGGCGATCACCAAGGTGCTCCACGACAAGTACCCCCAGTGGAATGCTGTGTCGGCGTTCGACCAGATCGACAAGGCGCCCGAGGAGCGTCAGCGCGGTATCACCATCTCCATCGCGCACGTCGAGTACCAGACCGAGAAGCGTCACTACGCGCACGTCGACTGCCCCGGCCACGCGGACTACGTCAAGAACATGATCACCGGTGCTGCCCAGATGGATGGCGCGATCCTCGTCGTGGCCGCCACTGACGGCCCGATGGCCCAGACCCACGAGCACATCCTCCTGGCCCGCCAGGTCGGCGTTCCTGCCATGGTCGTCGCCCTCAACAAGTGCGACATGATCGACGACGCGGACGCTGACCTGATCGAACTGGTCGAGATGGAACTCGACGAGATCCTGACGGCTCAGGGCTTCGAGGACACCAAGGTCGTCCGCGTCGCCGCGTTCCCCGCGCTCCAGGGCGACGAGAAGTGGAGCGCGACCATCCTCGAGCTCATGGACGCCGTCGACGAGTACATCCCGCAGCCCGCGCGTGACACCGAGAAGCCCTTCCTGATGCCCGTGGAGGACGTCTTCACGATCACCGGTCGTGGCACCGTCATCACCGGCCGCATCGAGCGCGGCATCGTCAAGACCGGCGAGACGGTCGACATCATCGGCATCCGTGAGACCAAGCAGTCCTCCACGGTCACCGGTGTGGAGATGTTCCGCAAGATCCTCGACGAGGGTCGCGCGGGCGAGAACGTCGGCCTTCTGCTTCGCGGCACCAAGAAGGAAGACGTGGAGCGCGGCATGGTTGTCATCAAGCCCGGTTCCACCACGCCGCACACGGACTTCGAGGCCAACGTCTACGTGCTGGCGAAGGAGGAGGGTGGCCGTCACAAGCCGTTCTTCTCGAACTACTCCCCCCAGTTCTACTTCCGCACCACGGACGTGACCGGGGTCGTCCAGCTGCCTGCCGGCACCGAGATGGTCATGCCTGGTGACAACACCGAGATGACCGTGCACCTCAACAAGCCGATCGCCATGGAGGAGAACCTCAAGTTCGCCATCCGTGAGGGCGGCCGCACCGTGGGTGCAGGCAACGTCGTCAAGATCCTCAAGTGATCTTGGCCTGAAAAGCCCGAAGAGGGCCGTGCAGCTTCCGCTGCACGGCCCTCTTCGCGTTCCCGGCGGGGAGGGCTCAGCCCCGCTTCTGGATGGCCACCCACTCATCCCGCAGGCCCACGGTGCGATGGAAGTGCATCGGCTCGTCCAGATCCGCGGCGAAGTAGCCCAGGCGCTCGAACTGCACCACCTCACCGGGCCGCGCGTCGAGCAGCGCCGCCTCAACCTTGGCCCCGGCGAGCACCTCGCGTGAGTCGGGGTTGAGGTCGTCCAGGGCCTCGCCCGTCGCGTCGCCCGGAGCCTCGGCGGTGAACAGCCGCCCGTACAGCGCCACGGTGGCCGACACCGCGTGCGGCGCCGACACCCAGTGCATCGTGGACTTGACCTTGCGGCCGTCGGGTGAGTTGCCACCCTTGGAGGCCGGGTCGTAGGTGGCGAGCACCTCCACGACGTTGCCCTCCTCGTCCTTCACGACGTCGGTGGCGGTCACGAAGTAGGCCCCCCGGAGGCGCACCTCGCGGCCGGGCGAGAGCCGGAAGTACTTCGGCGGGGGCACCTCCTGGAAGTCCTCCCGCTCGATCCAGAGGTCGCCGCTGAACGCGACGCTGCGGGTGCCGTCGTCGGCCCGCTCCGGATTGTTCGCCAGCTCGAAGTGCTCCACCACGGGCTGGCCGGCCTCGTCGACCGGCCAGTTGGTGATACGCAGCTTGAGCGGGCGGATGACCGCCATCCGGCGCTGGGCAGACGTGTTGAGTTCGCGTCGGACGTAGCTTTCGAGGGCCTCGATGGACTGGCGCGAGTTGGTGCGCGTGGTGCCCACCTCTCGGCAGAAGGCGCGGATGGCGGCCGCAGGGTAGCCCCGCCTGCGCAGGCCGCGCAGGGTGGGCATCCGGGCGTCGTCCCACCCGTCCACCACCCCGTCCATCACGAGCCTGGCCAACCGTCGCTTCGACGTGACGGTGTGGGTGAGCTCGAGGCGGGCGAACTCGTACTGGCGTGGGGGCTCGTCGACGCCGAGCCGGGCGAGGAACCAGTCGTAGAGGGGGCGGTGGGACTCGAACTCCAGCGTGCAGATCGAGTGGGTGACGCCCTCGATGGCATCGGACTGGCCGTGGGCCCAGTCGTAGGTGGGGTAGATGGACCACGCGTCCCCGGTGCGGTGATGCACCACCCGGCGGATGCGGTACATGATCGGGTCGCGCATCTGCATGTTCTCGTGGGACATGTCGATCCTGGCGCGCAGAACGCGGGATCCGTCGGCGAACTCGCCGGCGCGCATCCGGCGGAACAGGTCGAGGTTCACCTCCGCGGACCGGGTGCGGAACGGAGAGTCCACACCGGGCCTGCCGAAGCCACCCCGGCCGGCCGAGATGGCCTCGCCGTCCTGGTCGTCGACATAGGCATGGCCCTCGGCGATGAGCTGCTCAGCCCAGCGGTAGAGCTGCTCGAAGTAGTCCGAGGCGTAGCGGACGTCCGCCGGCTCGTAGCCGAGCCACTCGATGTCCTCGACTATGCCCTCGACGAAGCTGGTGTCCTCGGTCTCGGGGTTGGTGTCGTCGAGGCGGAGGATGCAGATGCCGCCGAAGTCCGCCGCCACGCCGAAATCGACGACGATGGCCTTGGCGTGACCGATGTGCAGGAATCCGTTGGGTTCGGGTGGGAACCTCGTCTGCACGCGTCCGCCCCGCTTCCCCACGACGACGTCGGATCTGACGGCGTCGTAGATGAAGTTGGAGGGGGCGGGGGAGGGGTCGGTCATGCCGGTAAGTTAGCATGCCCCCCGCGTCGCGGACGCTCAGCCGGCGGTGGCGATGAGCTGGTTGACTCCAAGGATCACGACGACGGGGATCGCGACGATGACGGCGAGCAGGACGAGCGCGAGGCCGCCCACTCCCATCCAGTACTTGACCGATGCCTGGCGCACCAGCTCGCGGTTCTCGATGGTGCGGTTGAGCAGCCTGAGGTTCTTCTTGTTGGATCTGAAGGCCACGTCGAAGAAGGCGCCGATGAACGGCACCATGCCCACCAGCCAGTCCAGCACCGAGTTGCCGACCATGCGGGTCAGCACCGGGAGCGGGGCCCGGAGGCGGATGGCGTCGACGAGGACCACCCCGCCGAACACGGCGCCCACCGCGGTGCCGGCCCAGGGGATCAGCGACAGCACGGGGTCCAGCCCCACGCGCACCTTGGTACCGGGCACCTGCACCAGGTCGTCGAGCAGGTAGCTGAACGCGCGGGTGAGCTGCGCCGGCTTCGGGGGCGGCGCGTCGGCGAGGTCCGCGCGGATCTTCCCGCGTGCGGCGTCACCCACCACGCCCTGCGCGTGCTGGAGTGCCTTGGCGGGGGTGGGGCCCGGTTCGGTCGTCATGGGTCCAAGTTTGCCCGATAGGGTGAAGCCACTATGAGCGCCACTCCCAGCCCCGCCCGAACCCGCGTCGCACCCTCACCTACCGGCGACCCCCACGTCGGCACCGCCTTCATGGCGCTCTTCGACCTGGCGTGGGCCCGCAAGACCGGTGGCGCATTCGTGCTGCGCATCGAGGACACCGATCGCAACCGCCTGGTGGAGGGTAGCGAGCAGCAGATCTACGACTCGCTCGAGTGGCTCGGTCTGCGGGCCGATGAGGGCCCGCACATCGGTGGCGAGTACGGGCCTTACCGGCAGTCGGAGCGACTGGACACCTACCGCCCGTTCGTGGACCAGCTCCTCGCCGAGGGACATGCCTACCACTGCTGGTGCTCGCCGGAGCGCCTGGCGGAGCTCCGGAAGGAGCAGGAGGCGCTGAAGCTGTCGGTGACCGGGTACGACCGGTTGTGTGTGGGGAAATCGCGCGAGGAGCGGGCAGCGCTGCCGGGCTTCTCGGAGACTCCTGTGGTGCGGATGCTCATCCCCGACGACGTGCCGCTGGAGTTCGAGGACATCGTGCGCGGCATCGTCAGGGCACCTCGGCCGGATGACCAGGTGATCCTCAAGGCCGACGGCTTCCCCACCTACCACCTGGCGGTCGTGGTCGACGATCACCTCATGGGGATCGACACGGTGGTGCGTGGGGAGGAGTGGATCTCGTCCACGCCCAAGCATGTCCTGCTCTACGACTGGCTCGGCTGGGAGCGGCCCGCGTTCGCGCACATGCCGCTGCTGCGCAACACCGACAAGTCCAAGATCTCCAAGCGGAAGAACCCCGCCGCGCGCCTCATGTGGTTCAAGGAGCAGGGCTATCTCCCGGAGGCCGTGCGCAACTTCCTGCAGCTCCTCGGCTACGCCGGCGACGAGGACGCCGAGGTCAAGAGCTTCGACGAGTTCGTGGCCGACTTCTCGTGGGACAAGGTCAACACCGTCGGGCCCATCTTCGACCTCAAGAAGCTGGACTGGCTCAACGGGCACTACATCCGCGCCCTCAGCGCCGGTGAGTTGGCCGACCGCATCCTGGAGTTCGAGCGGGAACGGTGGGCCCCGACTGCGGAACAGGCCGAGCTCCTGCGTCGCGCCGTCCCGATCATCCAGGAGCGCCTCGTCCTGCTCAAGGACGCGCTGCCCCAGCTGGACTACCTGTTCGTCGACGACGCCGCGCTGAGCCTCGAGGAGGAGGCCGTGGCCGCCCTCCCGGACAGCGCCGGGGCGGTCCTGGATGCCGCCGTCGCCGTCGCGGAGTCGGTGCCGTTCGACGCGGCCTCCATCCAGGCCGCGTTGAAGGAGCGCATCGTCGAGGGGATGGGGATCAAGGCGAAGTTCGCGTTCGCGCCGATCCGTGTCGCGGTGTCGGGGCGCCGGGTGTCGCCGCCGCTGTTCGAGTCGATGGAACTGCTGGGCCGCGAGTCGTCCCTGGCGCGCCTGAAAGCCCTGAGCGCAACCCTGCGCTAGGCAACGTCGACGTCCGACGTCACTCCCGGCATCTCCAAGGCGTGAGAGAGCGATCAGTCACGATGCGCCCACCTACTCGTCGAGGCCGCCGGCCCGACCCCGTCCCGCCCTGCCGGTGAACTCGCCTGCTTCATTTCCCCTGCGAAGCTGAGCGCGCCTCGGTCTGCTCGATGATGCGCCAGATGCCGTTGATCCAGTTGGACGACAGCGCGTCCTTCGCACCGTCCAGATCCTTGTTGATGAGGCAGGTGGCGATCGTCTCGTGCTCCACCGCGTGACGACGGATCTTCGACCCCGAGTCGACGATCTCGTACTCGTAGCGGTGTTCGGCCAGCTTGAGGGAGCGCAGGAGGGAGAGCAGTCGTTCGTTGGGGCAGGCGCTGGTGAGGAGCTCGTGCCAGTCGGCGTCCCGCATCGTCACCTCGCGGTGATCGGCCACGGAAGCCGGGAAATCGCGTGCCCACTCGAGTAGCTGGGGAGCGATGCGGTCCCACTCGTCCTCAGGGGTGAGGTCCAGAGCGAGGCATTCGAGCTGGGCGATGATGGGGGCCAATTGTGCGAGCTCGTCGATGCTGGCGGGCGCGAAACGGAAGCCCTTGCCCATCTCCGATTCGATCTGCCCTTCGGTCTCCAGCGCGATCAGCGCCTCCCGCAGTGGGGTGCGGCTGACTCCCAGCTCCGCGGCCAGCGCGGCCTCATTGATGCCGGTGCCCGGCGGGATCGACCCGCGCCGCAGCCGGTTGAGAAGCTCGTCGCGCACCTGCACCCGCAGGGTCTGCCTCTGAATCAGCACTCTTGCTCCGTTTCAGGGCCGCCTGCGTCCCTCCCGGGTTCCGGCGGCCACACATCAGTTTTGTGAAACCGGGGTCTGGGCCCTGGTCCACAGTGTACCGTGCTCCTACATTCAGTATACAAAATTCAGAATGCGAGGAGCTCCGATGAAGAAGCCCACGTTCGTCCTCACCACCGTCGCCGCCGCAGCAGTGCTTCTGTCAGGGTGCGCCATGGGCGGCACGGGGACCACTCCGCAGAGCGCGCCAAGCGTCGCCGTCAGCCCCTCCGGGGAGGTCTCCGGCGAGATCACCGTCTGGAGCTGGGACGTCGCGGCCGCTGCCCTGACGCGCTACGCCGAGGACTACGTTGCAGAGCACCCGGGCACCACGATCGATGTCGTCGATGTCGGGTACGACAACGCCTACGACAAGATCTCCGTCGGCCTGCAGGCCGGCACGGGATTGCCGGACCTGATCACCATGGAGACGGAGCGGATGCCCGGCTACCTCGAATCCTTCCCCGGCGAATTCGTCGACCTGACCCCCGCCATCGGAGCGGATGAGGCCGACTTCGACCCGTCCAAGTGGGCCGCGGCATCTGTCGACGGCAAGATCTACGCGATGCCGTGGGACTCCGGCACCGTCGCCCTCTACTACCGCTCCGACTACCTCGCCGAGGTGGGGGCCACCCCAGCGGACATCACCACGTGGGCCGATCTGACCGCGGTGGCCGAGAAGATCCATGCCAAGAACGGCGCCACGTTGCTGGACGCCGACCTCTCGACGGGCTCGATGTTCCTGCGCCTGCTGCAGCAGCAGGGGGCAGGTATCTTCGACGAGGCCGGAGACATCGTGATCAACTCCGACAAGGCTGTTTCGACCCTGACCTGGATGCAGGAGTTGCGGAGCAAGAACCTCATCAACAACGTCAAGGGCTGGGACGCCCGCGTCACCGCAGCGAAGGCGGGCAAGTCCGCCTTCCTCCCCGAGGCGGTCTGGTGGATGGGCACGCTCAAGGGCGACGCGCCCGAACTGAGCGGCACGTACGGGGTCGCGCCGCTGCCCACGTTCAACGCCGACGACCTCACGACCTCGAACAACGGTGGCTCCAACCTGGTCATCCCCGCCCAGGCGGCCAATGCCGAGCTCGCCATCGACTTCGCGTCCTACGTGCTCATGGATGTCCCGAGGCAGGTGGAGATGTCCGAGACTGACGGGCTGTTCCCGGCCTACCTCCCCGCCCTGCAGGACGCCGCCTTCGAGGCCGAGGACGAGTACTTCGGCGGGCAGCAGGCCTTGAAGGTCTTCGCCGACCTCACCGCGAGCATCCCGCCCGTCTACTTCACCGGCGACTACGCCAAGGCCAGCGAGATCGTGGCCAACGCGACGGTGGAGGCGATCCTGAACGGGACGGATGCCAAGGCTGCGCTGGACGGTGCCGCAGAGGCGATCGCGCAGCAGACCGGACGCACGGTCAGCTGAGGTCCGTGACCACCGCCATGGCGACGGGGCAGAGATCCCAGGCGACGCGGAGATCGCGTCTGTCCCGTCGCACCGCCCGCTCCGGTTGGCTCTTCGCGTCGCCCGCCGTGGTCCTGTTCGCGGTCTTCTTCGTCTACCCCCTGGCGGCCTCCCTGCTGCAGAGTCTGTACACCAGCGACAGGGGCGTCGCGGTGTGGGCAGGGGCCGGCAACTACGTGAAGCTGATGGGCGACGCACAGTTCCGCACCAGCATCGCCAACGCCCTGCTGCTGCTGGTCATCCAGGTCCCACTAATGGTGGGCCTGGCGCTGGGGCTGGCGACGCTGCTCAACCAGGCGTGGCTCAAGTTCCGCACCATGTTCCGGTTGATCCACTTCCTGCCGGCGGTGACCACCCTCGTCGCCTACTCGCTGGTCTTCCGGCTGATGCTGCAGACCGACGGCGGCATCGTCAACCAGTTCCTGGCCCTGTTCGGGGCGGCGCCGATCGACTTCCTCAACAACCCGCTCTGGGCCAAGGCGTCGCTGATCGCTTCCATGACCTGGCGTTGGACCGGCTACAACATGGTGCTCGTGCTCGCTGGTCTGCAGGCCATCGCCCACGAACTCTACGAATCGGCGGCCCTCGACGGCGCCGACGGGTGGCGCACCTTCCGGCATGTGGTCATCCCCGGGGTCAAGCCCGTGCTGCTCTTCGTGTCCATCACGTCGACCATCGGCACGCTGCAACTCTTCGACGAGAACTACACCCTCACCGGCGGGGGACCCTCCGATGCCACACTCACCCCGGTGCTGTACCTGTACCGAGTGGGCTTCCGGCAGTTCGACTTCGGCTACGCCTCGGCCATCGCCTGGGCAGTGGTGCTGATCATCATGGTGCTGTCCCTCGTCCAGTTCTGGCTCACGAGGGGCAGCGATGACTAGCCACGCCCATCCCATGGTCAAGGTCGTCAGCTACCTGGTGCTCCTGGGGGGTGCCGTCGCGTCGATGGTGCCGTTCGCCTGGATGATCATCGCTGCCACCCACACCACCGCTGACCTGTTCGGTACCCCGCCGCCGTTGGTGCCGGGCGACCAGTTCCTCGTCAACCTGGTGCGCCTGCAGGAGTCGACGGGGTTCGCGCGTGTGATGGTCAACTCGCTGCTGATCGCCGTCGTCTACACGGTGTTCAGCTCGCTGGTGTCGGCCATGGCCGGGTTCGCCCTGGCCAAGTACCAGTTCCGGGGCCGGAACCTCGTGTTCCTGTTCATCATGGCCACCATGATGATCCCGATGCAGGTGCTCCTGGTGCCGCTGTTCCAGATCATGGCCTCGCTGGGATGGATCAATACCTACCAGGCTGTCATCATGCCCTTCCTGGCGAGCGCGTTCGGGATCTTCCTCATGCGGCAGTCGTTCCTGAACTTCCCCACGTCGATCATCGAGGCGGCCCGGATCGATGGGGCCAGCGATCTGCGCATCTTCTTCACCACGGTGCTCCCGATCGCCCGGCCGCAACTGGGCGCACTGATGATCTACACGTTCATGTCCCAGTGGAATTCGTTCCTGTGGCCGCTCCTGATGCTCAACGACGAGGCCATGTACACCATCCCGGTGGCCCTCAACACCATGGTGGGCCTGTCCCGCGTCGACTACTCCGGCCTGATGATGGGCTCTCTGCTCACCACCATCCCCATGCTCGTCATCTTCCTGCTGTTCCAGAAGCAGTTCGTCGCCGGCCTACTCGGCGGCGCAGTCAAGGGCTGACTCTCTCCCACCCAACCACGACTCGAAGGACCCGCCATGGCAGTTGTCCATCCCTATATCCCCAACAGCGCGCCGCAGGCCAAGCGGGCCATGCTGGCCGCGGTCCAAGCTGAGTCGGTGGAGGACTTCTACGCCGAGATCCCCTCGCATCTGCGTTTCGACGGCGTGCTGGACCTTCCGCCGGCCATCCTCACCGAGCACGAACTGCGTCGACACTTCACCCAGCTCATCAGCGTCAACTCATCCTCCGACGAGGTGCTGAGCTTCCTCGGACAGGGCACCTACCCGCACGCGGTGCCCGCCGTGGTCACCGAGGTGATCAACCGCGGGGAGTTCCTCACTGCTTACGCGGGCGAGCCCTACGAGGACCACGGGCGATTCCAGGCGTTGTGGGAGTACACCTCACAGCTTGCGGAGGTGCTGCAGACCGACGTGGTCACGGTCCCCACCTACGACGGCTACCAGGCCACGGCCACCTCCCTCGCGATCGCGGGCCGGGCCACGGGGCGGCGACGGGTGCTGCAGGTCAGCGACGTGCTCGACGACAAGCTCGCGCGGGTGCGCGACTTCGTCGACCCGAACCTGGACCTCGTCCCGGTTGCCCCCAAGGACGGGGTGGCGGACCTCGATGCCGCTCGCAGCGCGGTGGCGGACGACCTGGCAGCGATCTGGGTGGAGTCGCCGTCCGCGCACGGTGCGGTGGAACCGAACCTGCGCGAGCTGGCCGCCCTGGCCCATTCCGTCGGGGCGCTCCTGATCGTCGGCACAGACCCCATCGTCCACGGCGTGCTGGAACCGCCGGCCGGTCAGGGCGCCGACATCACTTGCGGTGACATCCAGTCCCTCGGCCTCGGGCAATGGTTCGGCGGCGCACACGCGGGCTTCATCGCCATGGCCGACGACCCGCGCCTCGTGATGGAACTGCCCGCCCGCCTGTTCGGCCTGGTGGCCACGTCCGTGCCCGGCGAGTACGGATTCGGCGACGTGGCCTACGAGCGCACCTCGTTCGCCGTCCGGGAAGACGGCAAGGAATGGGTGGGCACAGCCGCAGCGCTGTGGGGGATCGCGGCCGGGGTCTACCTCTCGCTCATGGGCCCCGACGGGATGGCGGAACTCGGCGAGACGCTGGTGCTGCGCACGCGGTACGCCCAGACCCGGCTCGCGGACGCAGGGTTCCCCACCACCGACGACGCGCTGCACATCCGGGAGTTCAGGGTGCGCACGCCCGTGCCGGCGGCCGAGCTGGTCGCCGCCGCCAGGAGCCGGGGCGTTGAGCCGGGCGTCGTGACCGGCGAACACCTCTTGACGATCTGCATCACCGAAATCCACACCCAGGCCGACATCGACCTGCTCGTCGCCACCCTGGCCGCGGCCGCGAAGGAGAACTGACATGACCGACACCCCAGGACTGCCCGTCGCGGCGAAGCCGGGCCTGCGCCGGTTCCACCAGGCCCGCTGGGACGAGCCGCTGGTGTTCGAGCTCTCGGCCCCCGGCGAGCGCGGCGTGCTGGTCGCCCGGCCCGAGGAGGAGGTCGTGGCCACCACCGGCGGCCTCGACGCGGTGCTGCCCCCGGAGCTGAGGCGCACCAGCCCGATGGGTCTCCCCGAGATGGGCCAGATGCGGGTCCTGCGCCACTACGACCGACTCTCGCAGGAGAACCTGGGCGCCGACCTGAACGTGGACATCGGACAGGGCACCTGCACCATGAAGTACTCGCCCAAGGTCAACGACCAGCTGGTCAACACGCCGAAGCTGCGCGACCTGCATCCGCTGCAGGACCCGGACTCCGTCCAGGGTGCCCTGGCGTTGTTCTGGGAGACCGAGCAGATGATGTGTGCGATCTCGGGCATGGCCAGGGCCAGCATGCAGACCTCCGGCGGCTCGGGCGCCATCTGGGCCAACGTGGCCATGATCCGGGCGTATCACGCTGCCAACGGGGAAGCCGACCAGCGCCGCGAGGTGATCACGACGATCTTCAGCCATCCCAGCAACGCCGCGGCCGCCAAGACCGCGGGCTACGACGTCATCACGCTCTACCCCGATGCTGACGGCTACCCGGACCTGGATGCGCTCAGGTCGGCCATCGGCCCGCAGACGGCGGCGCTGCTGATCACGAACCCGGAGGACACGGGCATCTACAACCCGCGCATCCGCGAGTTCGTCGAGGCCGTGCACGAGGTGGGGGCTCTGGCCTGCTACGACCAGGCCAACGCCAACGGCATCCTCGGCATCACCCGCGCCCGCGATGCGGGCTTCGACCTGTGCCACTTCAACCTGCACAAGACCTTCTCCACGCCCCACGGCTGTGGCGGGCCCGGCGGTGGCGTCAGCGCGGTGGCCGAGCACCTCGTCGACTTTCTGCCCTACCCGTTGATCACCAAGGTGGGGGAGCGCTACGAGCTCGACTACGACCGGCCGCGGTCGATCGGCAAGATCGGTCCCTTCTACGGGGTGACGCCGGTGATCGGCCGCGCCTACGCCTGGATCCGCGCGCTGGGGCCCGAGGGGCTTCGCGCGGTCAGTGAGATCGCCGTGCTCAACAACAACTATCTCCTCAAGCGGGTGCTGGAGATCCCCGGCGCGTCGGCCCCCTACGCCGCAGGGCGGCGGCGGATCGAGCAGGTGCGCTACTCGTGGCAGGAGTTGTACGAGGACACGGGGATCAGCACGGAGCAGATCGGGATCCGCATGTCGGACTACGGCATGCACTACTGGTCCAGCCACCATCCGTTCGTCGTCCCCCAACCCTTCACGCTGGAGCCCACCGAGGCGTACTCCATGGCGGAGCTCGACGAGTACGTGGCGACCCTGGCGGAGGTGGCGCGGCAGGCCCGCGAGGAACCGCGCACGGTGATCGACGCCCCTCACCGCCAGACGATCCACCGGATGGTCAACGAGGAGGCGGACCTCGACGACCCCTCGCGGTGGGCCGTGACCTGGCGGGCGTACCAGCGCAAGTACGGGCAGCCGGGGTGACGCGGCGTCAGCAGGTGATCGGGCTGGTGGTCAACCCGGTGGCCGGGATCGGCGGGCCGGCCGCCCTGAAGGGCAGCGACGGGGCCCGGGTGCAGTCGCTTGCCCGCGACCGTGGATCCTCGTCCCGAGCTCAGGCGCGGGCGACAGAGGCGATCCGGAACCTGCACGGCCCCGTGCTCACGTCGGCCGGGCCGATGGGGGAGCTCAGCGTGCTTGACGCAGGGCTGCCAGCCCAGGTGGTGCATGCCGCCGTCGGGCCCGAGACCTCGGCGGCAGACACCTCCGCCGCGGTGCGGGCGCTGGCCGACGCGGGAGCGACGCTGATCCTGTTCGCCGGTGGTGACGGCACTGCGGGCGACGTCGCGGCCGCGATGGAGGGCCGCTCCGGCGTCGCGGCGCTAGGCATACCCTGCGGGGTCAAGATGTACTCCCCGGTGTTCGCGGTCAGCCCCGCCGTGGCCGGCCGCATGGCCGCGGCCTGGCAGGGCGCAGCCGCACCCCGCACGGAGATCAAGGCGGTGCTCGACATCGATGAGGACGAGGTGCGCGCCGGTCGCGTCGTGCCCCGGCCGCGTGGGGAGCTGCAGGTACCCGTCGCCGGGGGCCGGACTCAGGCGCGGAAGGTCGCCGCCGAGCAGGGCCCGGGGTCCATCCCGGCTGGCATCGCCTCTGCCGTGGCGGACCGCCTCCGACTGGGGAGCTGGCTGCTCGGACCGGGCAGCACGATGGAGGCCGTCGCCGCCGAACTGGGCATCGCCAAGACGCCCCTCGGAGTCGACGTCGTGCACGACGGCACCGTCGTGCTGGCGGACGCGGACGAGGAGCAACTTGTGGCATGGACGGCGGAGCACCCGTCCCGGGCGGTGCTGACCGTCATCGGGGGACAGGGCTTCCTGCTGGGCCGCGGCAACCAGCAGCTGTCAGGTCGGGTGCTCGCCCATCTCGCTACCCCGGCGCTCCTGGTGGTGGCGACCCCCGACAAGCTCCGCGGCCTTGCCGGGCCACTGCTCATCGACACCGGCGACGACCGGGTCGACGCCGCGTTGAGCGGCTACCACCGCATCATCACCGGGGTCCAGGACACCGCCGTCGTGCGGGCCGTGGCCGCCTCGACAGATCAGACACTCAGAGAGGAGTGAGCATGCTGTTGCTCAACAAGCGCGCCATCGTGACCGGGGGCGCAGGAGGAATCGGCGCTGCCACCTGCCGGGCCATGGCACGCGAGGGCGCCGCCGTCGCAGTGGTGGACCTGAACCGGGCGGCAGCCGAGGCCGTGGCGCAGAGCATCGTCGCCGAGGGCGGGCGGGCCGTCGGCATCGGTGCCGACGTCTCCGACGAGGCCGCGGTGGAGAGCGTGGTGGCGCGGGTTGCGGACGAGTTCGGCGGGGTGGACGTGGTGTTCAACAACGCGGGGATCGTGCGGCGGACCACAGCGGTGGAGACTGCGGTGGAGGACTGGGACCTCAGCTTCGCAGTCAACGTGCGGGCCATCTTCCTCATGGTCAAGCACACCGTGCCCCTCCTCGAGGCCGCCGGCGGTGGGTCGATCATCAACACCGGGTCCGGGTGGGGCCTCAAAGGCGGGGGCCGGGCGCTGCCGTACTGCGCCAGCAAGGGCGCCGTGGTGAACATGACGCGCGCCATGGCGATCGACCACGGCCCGGCCAACATCAGGGTCAACTCCGTCAACCCGGGTGACACCGACACCCCCATGCTGGCCGCGGAGGCCGACCAGATCGGGTGGGACATGCGCTCGTTCCTCGCCGACGCGGCGGATCGGCCACTGCGCCGCGTCGGGCTCCCCTCTGAGATCGCCGACGTGGTGGTCTGGCTGGCGAGCGACCGGTCGAGCTTCGTCACCGGCGCCGCCATCCTCGCGGACGGGGGCGGCAACGCCTGACCGGACCCCGTCGAAGGCTCCTGGAGTCCGAGGTCGCGACGTTGAGTCTCCTCCGCTCAAGGGGCTTGACCTTGTAGTTGAGCGAGGTACACTCAAGGCAAAGAGTCCGGCACTCATGACACAGAAAGGACACACACATGCCTGGCTTCGACCCCTTCCGCGACATCGACCGCCTCCTGAGCGACGTCTCTCGCACTCCGGCCTCCGTGGCGATGCCGATGGACCTCTACCGCACCGGCGACGAGTTCGTCGCGCACATCGATCTGCCCGGAGTGGATCCGGGGAGCATCGACATCGACATGGACGGCGCCACCGTGACCGTCCGTGCGGAACGCAAGTCGCCCGTCGAGGACGAGGGCGCGCAGTGGCTCACCCGTGAGCGGGCACTGGGCACCTTCGCCCGCCAGCTGACACTCGGCCGAGGCCTGGCCACGGACAGGATCAGCGCCTCGTACTCCGACGGCGTCCTGAAGCTCACCATCCCGGTGGCGGAGACCGCCAAGCCCCGCAAGATCGAGGTGCAGCACTCCGCGCAGGTCAACCAGATCGAGGGCAGCGTCGACGAGTCGCAAGCCGCGAGCTGATCGCTCCCGCAACGGCGGGGCGTCCCATCGGGGGCGCCCCGCCGTCGTGTCCCCGTGGTGTCAGCCGCGACCGTGGGGCGAGGTCCACCCACTCAGGTCCGGCCCCTTGGGCACGATGCTGAGCGGGTTGAGATCCGTGTGCACCACGTAGTAGTGCCGCTTGATCTGCTCGAAGTCCACGTTGGTGCCGAAGCCCGGCGTCTGGTAGAGGTCGCGGGCGTAGCCCCAGAGGTTGGGCAGCTCGGTGAGCTTGGAGCGGTTGCACTTGAAGTGGCCGTGGTAGACGGGGTCGAAGCGCACCAGCGTGGTGAACAGCCGCACGTCGGCCTCGGTGATCGTGTCTCCCATGAGGTAGCGGCGCCCCGCCAGCCGCTCCTCGAGCCAGTCCATCGCCGTCCAGAGCCGGTCGTAGGCCGCGTCGTAGGCCTCCTGCGAGCCGGCGAAGCCGCACCGGTAGACGCCGTTGTTGACCTCGGTGTAGACGCGGCGCATCACCTGCTCCATCTCGTCGCGGAGGTGGGCGGGCCACAGGTCCGGGGCGTCCTGCTTGTGGAACGCTCTCCACTCGAAGAAGAGGTCCTCGGTGATCTGCGGGAAGTCGTTGGTCACCACTTTCCCCGTGGGCACGTCGACGATGACCGGGACGGTGATGCCGCGCGGGTAGCCCGGGAAGCGCTTCTCGTAGGTGTCCTTGATCCGTGGGATGCCCAGGACCGGGTCCACGCCCCCGGGGTCCAGGTCGAAGGTCCAGGAGTCCGAATCATGCGTGGGGCCCGGCGTGCCCAGGGAGATCACGTCCTCCAGACCGAGGAGGTCGCGGACGATGATGCTGCGGTTGGCCCAGGGGCAGGCGTAGGCCGCGATCAGGCGGTAGCGCCCGGGCTCGACGGGGTGGTCGTCGGTGCCAGGGCGAGGCTCCGCCACGATGCGGGTGTCGATGTAGGTGGAATCGCGGGTGAACTCCCGGCCCTTGACGGAGTAGACGCCGCCGGTGGAGTGTTCGTCGTGCTCGCTCATGCCCCCACGATAACCGTCCCGGCAGCGCGTCAGCCGCGAAGCCAGGCCCGGACGGCCGTGACGCGGTCGTCGACCTCACTCTGCGAGGCCTGGGCAAGCGAGGGGCCGCCGCATTCGCGCCGCAGGTCCGCGTGCACGTGGCTGTGCGGCACCCCCTTGGCGCGCGCGTACTGCGCCACCAGCGAGTTGAGCTCCTTGCGCTTCGACGACAGGGCCCGGTGCAGCGCCACCTCCGGCTCGGCCTTGCGGTCGTCGCGCTCACGCCGCCTCAGCTGCCGGCGCTGCCGGTCCGCCAGCAGGGCGCTGACCTGGGCGGGCTCCAGCAGGCCGGGCAGCCCGAGGTAGTCCTGCTCGTCGGCGGAGGTGGGCTCGGCGTGCATGCCGAAGGCCTGGGAGTCGAACAGCACGTGGTCGAACGTGGCCGATGATTCGAGCGCCTCGAACTGGCCGAGCAGATCGTCGGACGCGGAGTCTCCGCGGTTGGCCTGCTCGATGAGGGCCTCCGTCTCGGCCCAGATGTCGACGGCATCACCGGACTTCGGCCTGCCGAGGACGTGGTCGCGTTGCCGCTCGAGGGTCGCGGCGTGCGCCAGCAGGACCGGGACGGTGGGCAGGAAGACGGTGGCCACCTCACCGCGGCGACGGCTGCGGACGAACCGGCCGACGGCCTGGGCGAAGAATAGCGGGGTGGAGGTGGCGGTGGCGTACACCCCGACGGCGAGGCGTGGCACGTCGACGCCCTCCGACACCATCCGCACCGCCACCATCCACCGCTCCTCCGAGGTGGAGAAGGTGTCGATCCGGGCGGTGGCCTTGGTGTCGTCGGAGAGCACGACGCAGGGCTTGGTGCCGGTCATCTCGTGCAGGAGACGGGCGTAGGCGCGCGCGGTGGTCTGGTTGGTGGCGATCACGAGGCCGGCCGCGTCGGGGACGTGCCGCCGGACCTCGGTGAGCCGCCGGTCGGCTGCCCGCAGCACGGCGGGGATCCACTCCCCGGTGGGCGCCAGGGCGGTGCGCCACGCGTGCGCGGTCAGGTCCCGGGTCATGGGCACGCCCAGGTCCGCGCCCAACTCGTCGCCCGACTTCGTCCGCCAGCGCATCTGCCCGCCGTAGTTCATGAACAGCACCGGCCGCACGACGTGGTCGGCGAGTGCCTCGGTGTAGCCGTACGTGTAGTCCGCCCGTGACTGCTGCACCCCAGGCGCCACATCGTCGTAGGCGACGAACGGGATGGGATGGTCGTCCGAGCGGAACGGGGTGCCCGTCAGCGCCACCCGACGGGTGGCGTGGGAGAACGCGTAGGTGATGGCCTCGCCCCAGCTCTTGGAATCTCCCGCGTGGTGGATCTCGTCGAAGATCACCAGGGTCTCCTTCGAGTGGCAGAGCGCCTCGTACACGTAGGCGCGGGCCGCGACGCCCGCGTAGGTCACGGCCGAGCCGTGGTACTCCTTGGCCCGGCCGCGGCGCGACGAACCGCCCAGGCCCGGGTCCAGTTGAATGCCCACGCGGGCGGCGGCGTCGGCCCACTGGACCTTCAGGTGTTCGGTGGGCGTGACCACGACGATGCGGCGGATGGTGCGCGACGCCAGGAGGGCCGTCGCGATGCGCAGCGCGAAGGTGGTCTTGCCGGCGCCGGGGGTGGCCACGCACAGGAAGTCACGGGGCTGGTCCCGCTCGTACTGATCCAGCGCCGACGCCTGCCACGCGCGGAGCGATGACGCGGTGCCCCACGCCGCGCGTTGCGGGAAGGCGGGAGACAGGTGGTCCAGCGCGGAGGAAGACATACGGTCGGTGACTCTAGCCAAGAGGTGTGTCGGGGCCCAAGCCCCGACACGCCCGGGACACCCGGATCAGCTCCCCTGGGAGGCGCGCATCGACTCGTACGCGGCGAGGGCCCGGGCGCGGCCGTCGCTCAACGCGATCGTGGGTTCGCTGCGTTCGGTGAGGTCGACGTGCCACGAGACGGGGGCTGCAGCGGCGAACCGCCGGGCGCCTTCCGCCGACGGCGAGAGCCAGTGGCGGCGGTACGCGCCGTGCGGGTCGAACCTGGTGGCCTGGGTGTCGGGGTTGAAGATCCGGAAGTACGGGGAGGCGTCGGGTCCGCAGCCGGCCACCCACTGCCAGTTCATGGCGTTGGACGCCGGGTCCCAGTCGGTGAGCGTCCGTTCGAACCAGGCCAGGCCGACGCGCCAGTCGGTCAGCAGGTGCTTGGTCAGGTAGCTGGCGGCGATCATCCGCACGCGGTTGTGCATCCGGCCGGTGGCGAACAGCTCACGCATGCCCGCGTCCACCATGTCCACGCCGGTGCGGCCGCGGCGCCAGAGTTCCGCGGACTCGCCGTCGCCGTCCCAGGGGAAGGACTCCCATTCGGGCCGCCAGCACCGCTCCCCGAGCGTGGGTGCCTCGGCGAGGAGGTCGCGGGCGAACTCGCGCCACGCCAGCTCGGAGAGGAAGGACTCCACCCCCGGCGCGCCGGCGCGCCACGCGGGCAGCGACGTGTGCCAGATCCGGCGGGCGCTGATCTCGCCGACGGCGAGGGCGTCGGAGAGCCCGGAGGTGGCGGTGCGCCACGGCTCGTCGCGCTGCACCGGGTAGTCGGTCACCGGCTCGTCGAGGAAATCGACGAGTCGACGCATCGCGGGCCCCTCGCCGGGCTCCACGGCGGCGGCCACGACGTCCCACCCGCGTCGCATGGCCTGGCGGGCCTCGGGCCAGTCCGGCCCCTCCGATGACGGCCAGTCGTCGGGGGAGGCGAGCTCCGGGGCTTCCAGGGGCGCGGTGATCGGGACCTGCTTGAGCGCCTTGAAGAACGGCGAGTAGACGCGGAACACGCCGCCGGACCCGGTGCGTACGGAGCCGCGGGGCACGAGGTCGGCCGCCGGGTGCAGGTGCAGGCGCGCACCGGACTGCCGCGCCGCGTCCTCGAGGCCATCGTCTGAGGAGAACGGGAAGCCGTGTGTGGTGTGGACCGATGACGCGCCGACCTCGCGGACGACGGCGCCGAGAACATCGTCGGGCCGTCCCCGGCGCACGATGAGCCGGCTGCCGCGGCGACGGAGTTCGGCGTCCAGGACGGGCAGGCTCATCACCTGCCGCTGGGCGGAGGCGGGGTGGGCGGCAGCCTCCTCCGGGTCGAGGATCACCAACGGCACCACGACGCCCTCCCCGGCGGCGGCCACCAGCGCCGGATGATCGTCGAGGCGCAGCACGCGCCGGAACCAGCAGATGGTGCTCATGAGGGCTCCTCGGCAGCCCGCCCGGACGGCGGGACGGTGGGGTCGGTGGGACTGTGGGGGTTCACGAGAGGCGCAGGAGGTGGCCGAGATCCCTGACCCCCAGCTCCTGGGCGAGCGCCAGGTACAGCTCGGCACAGGCCAGGGCGTCGACGACGGCGTCATGGCCGCGGTAGCGCGGGAGGCCCGCGCGGGATCGCAGCTTCCACAGGCGCAGGGCGTCGCGCGGGTGGTCCTCGTCGAACCCGAGGGCGCGGTGGCCCAGCACCATCGTGTCCACCGCGGGCACGTCGATGCTGACGCCGTGGAGCCGCCGCACCGCCGCGGTGAGGAAGCCCACCTCGATGGCCGCGTGGTGGGCCAGCAGGACCCGTCCGGTGAGCCGGTCGAAGATGGCCTCCACCGCCTCTGCGCTGGTGACGGCGTCGGCGAGTTCGTCGTCGGTGATCTGGTGGATGACGGCGGATTGGCCCACCTCCTGGCCGGGGTTGACGTAGAAGTTGGTGGCGGTTCCCATCGGGATGCTGAGTCCGGTCACGTCCACCATGCCCACAGAGAGCAGGTGATCCGTGCCGGGCGTGAGGCCGGTGGTCTCGAAATCCATGGCCAGCAGTGCCACCTCGGCCAGCGGCGTGTGGCGCGGCTGCGGCTCGGTGGTGAGGAAGCGGCGCAGCGCGCCCTCGGGCACCTTGGCCGCCGCGGCGGCGTTGGTGCGCCGGAACGGCCAGATCATGAGATGAACTGGGTCTGGAAGGTCACGGTGAGGGCGGACTGGGCCTTGCCGACGATGGAGAACGCGTCGCGCAGGTGGCGGCGTTCGAAGTCGGAGAGGTCCTCGGGGTCGATGTGGTTGTCGGGCTCCTGGCCGGCGGCCACCTGCCGGCCCTGGTGCTTGAGGCGCGTGTAGCCGAGGAACTCGTAGGCGTCGAGCAGATTGTCCACCTGGGCGCCGTGCTCGGCGGCCGCGAGGAGCCGCCCCCGGGTCGAGACCTGTGGCAGGCCCTTGTGGAGCGCGTGGATGCGGGCGACGTCGACGATGGGGTTGATGCCCCCGAGCTTGATGTCGAGCCGGGCGCGGTGCTGGCCCTTCTTCTCGACGACGAGGCCGCGCAGGAAGCCGATGGGCACCTCGGCGTCGTTGACGTGCTTGGCGAGGTGACCGAGGAAGCGCGTGGACGACGGCGCGGTCCGCAGGACGCGGTGCTGGAGCGCTGCGTAGAGGGTGTGGTCGCCGTGCACGGGCCGCATGTCGAAGAAGATCGACGAGTTGAGCACGGCCTCCGACGTGGGCGAGGCCAGCCAGGTGCCGAACTCACGGCTCCACGCCCCCAGCGTCTTGCGCCAGCGAGGGTTGGTGGCCATGGCCTCTCCCTTGCAGCGCGGGAAGCCGCATTCGACGAGCGCCGAGGTGACGAACTCGGCCAGCTGCCCGAAGTACCCGGAGTGCTCGTCGCGATAGTCGTCGCTGAGGATCAGCGCGTGGTCCTGGTCCGAGGCGAGCGCCTGCTCACCGCGCGCCAGCGAGCCGAGCGCCACCCAGCAGTAGGGAACGGGCGGCGGGCCGAGCCGCTCCTGGCCGAGGTCCAGCAGGCGCTGCCACAGCGCCTCGGTGGTCCGGCTGACGATGCGGGTGATGTCCTCGGCGGTGGCGTCCTGACGAAGCAGCCGGCCCACCAGTTTCGGCACGCGGGCCATGACCCGCGCCAGCCCGGCCGGGTCCGACTGTCGGGCGAGGTCGCCCACCACGTAGAGAGGGCTCGAGCGCTCGAGGCGCATGAGGTCGCCGGAGGTGACCATCCCGAGGATGGTGTCTCCGTCCATCACGGGCAGGTGGTGGATCCGGTGTTCCACCAGGTTCAGCAGCACGTCGAGCGCGAGGGCGTCGTGCGCGATGGTGTGCGGGGCCGTGGACATGGTCTCCGCGAGGGGTGAGGACGGCGGGACGGCCCGTGCCACCACCCGGCGCAGGTCCCGGTCCGTGAGGATCCCGACCAGCCGTTCCTCCTCGGTGACGAGGATCGCCGACACCCGGGCCTCGTCCATCGCCTGGGCGGCATCGCCCACGGTGGCGCCGGAGTGGATGGTGACGGGGGAGCGGGTGAGCATATCGGCCACCGGCATCTGCAGTACGGGGCCGCCCTCGGGGACCTGGCGGGTGACGTCGCTGAGCCGGGACTCGGTCAAGTACCGCCGCACCTCCGGCACGGCGACGAGTTCGCGCACCACGTCCGGGGCGAACGCCCAGAGCAGGGTGTCCTCGAGTGCGGTGAAGGTGAAGCGCGAGGGACGCTCCTCGATGATGGACGACTGGCCGAAGCAGGCGCCCTGCTCGTCGTGGTCGACGAGGTTGCCGCCGGCGTCGAGGATCTCGACGGCGCCCGAGCGGACCAGGAACATGGCGGTGGGCGCCGCGCCGGCGGCGAGTACCACGGTGCCGCGGCGGACGTAGCGTCCCTCGGCCCGCTGCGCGAAGGCGGCGATGCGCCCGGGTGGTAGGAGCGACCATGGCTCGCGGGCGGCGAGGAACGCGGTGATGTCGGCGAGCTCGGACACGGCGGATCCCCCTTGATCGGTCGGTGTCCGCAGCCTACCCCGGCTTGCGGTGGAGACCTCCGGTCTGTGGATAGGGTGAGGGGGCAGTCGAACAGTGGAGGCAGAGAAGTGTCGGAGATCGTGTCGTTCTCACCTGGGTCGGGGAACCGGGTCCAGCCGCGGTCGCGGATCGCCTCTGATGCCCCCGAGATCGACCTGAGCGGCCGGTGGCGGTTCCGCTTCTCGCCGAGGCCGGATGCGGCCCCGCGGGGTGCCGCCGGCGTGGACTTCGACGACTCCGGGTGGGACGAGATCCCGGTGCCCAGCCACTGGGTGCTGCAGGGCCGAGACGACTGGGGCAGGCCCGCGTACACCAACGTCGACTTCCCGTTCCCCGTAGAGCCGCCGTTCGTGCCCGACGACAACCCGACGGGCGACTACCGGGTCGAGTTCGAGCTTCCGGCGGGCTTCGGCGAGCGCGTCCACCTCCGCTTCGACGGCGTCGAGTCGCTCGCCATCGCCTCGCTGAACGGGGAGCAGGTGGGCGTGGTGCGCGGCAGCCGCCTGGCGCAGGAGCTCGACGTCACCGCCCAGGCGAGGCCCGGGCGCAACGTGCTGCACGTGCGGGTGCACCAATGGTCGGCCGCGAGCTATGTCGAGGATCAGGACCAGTGGTGGCTGCCGGGCATCTTCCGGCCCGTGACCGTACTGGCCCGTCCCTCGGCCGGCGTCGACGACGTGTGGCTGCGCGCCGATGTCGACCCCGCCACGGGTGAGGGCCGCCTGATCCCCGAACTCCGCGCCTCCGACGCGGCCTACCCGATCACCGTCACCGTCAAGGAGCTCGGCCTCGCCGCGACCTTCGCGTCCCAAGCCGACGTCGCCCCGATCCCGGCCGGGATCGTCGACCCGTGGAGCGCGGACCGCCCCCGCCTGTACGACGCCCAGGTGAGCAACGCCGCCGAGACCCGGACGCTGCGCGTGGGGTTCCGGCGGATCGAGATCGTGGGCCACGAGTGGCGCGTCAACGGCCGCAAGCTGCGCATCCGCGGCGTCAACCGCCACGAGTACGACCCGGATCACGGCCGCGTGTTCGACAAGGACTCGGTGCGCGCGCAGCTGCACCTCATGAAGCGGCACAACATCAACGCCGTGCGCACCTCGCACTATCCGCCGCACCCGGACTTCTTCGACCTCACCGACGAGATCGGGCTGTGGGTGATCGACGAGTGCGACCTCGAGACCCACGGCTTCGAGCGCGGCGGCTGGGTGGACAACCCCACCGACGACCCCCGCTGGCGAGACACGCTGCTGGACCGGGCCGAGCGGATGTTCGAGCGCGACAAGAACCACCCGTCGATCGTCGCCTGGTCGCTGGGCAACGAGTCGGGGACCGGTGCCAACGCCGCGGCCATGGCCTCCTGGCTGCACCGCCGCGACCCCGAGCGCCCCGTCCACTACGAGGCGGACTTCGAGGGCCGCTACACCGACACGGTCTCGCGCATGTACGCCACCGTGGAGGAGATGGAGGACATGTCGGCCGGCATCGGGCGCAACCTGCACGGCTCGCCAGGACGCATGGCCGAGCTGGCCTCCCGGCCGATGATCCTGTGCGAGTACCTGCACGCCATGGGCAACGGCGCGGGCGCCGTCGTCGACTACGAGGAGCGCTTCGACACCCTCCCGCAGTGGCACGGCGGCTTCGTGTGGGAGTGGCGGGACCACGGGCTGCGCACCGCCACCGCCGACGGCACCCCGTACTTCGGCTACGGCGGGGACTTCGGTGAGGAGCTGCACGACGGGTCCTTCGTCTGCGACGGCATGGTGCTGGCCGACGGCACCCCCACCACGATGCTGGCGGAGTACGCCGCCGTCGTGACGCCGGTCAAGCTCACCATCACCGACGAGGAACTGGGTGTGGAGAACCGCCGACACGACGGCGACACCGCGGACCTGCGCATCGTGTGGCGCGACGAGGTGGACGGCCGCGAGGTCGCGTCCGGCGAGGTGGACATCCGCACCGTCGCGCCCGGCGAGCTGGTGTGCGTGGAGCTGCCCCCGTTCCACCCGCCGGCGGCGGGCGAGCTGTGGCGCACCGTCGAGGCAGTCACCGCCGAGGACGGGCCGTGGGCCGGCGCCGGGCACGTGGTCAGCCGGGTCCAGTCGCTGCTCGCGGAGGCGCCCCGCGTTCCCCGCGCCCCGGTGACGGGCGAGCCGCCCGCTGCCGTCGAGGGTGTCTACGCGCTCGGGGCCGCCCGCTTCGACGCGCGTACGGGCGACCTCGTGGAGCTGGCCGGCCGCGACGTCCGGGGCCCCAGGCTGGAGCTGTGGCGCGCCCCTACCGAGAACGACTCGCTGACCGGGTTCAACTCCTACGTCGACGTCGAGGCCACCGCCTCCCGCGGCGTCGGGGCCCCGGCGCCCGCGTGGCTCGAGCAGTGGCGGGCGGCCGGCCTGGACCGCCTGCACCGCCGCGTGCTCTCGGTGACCCCCGGCCCGGGGCGCCTGACGGTGCTGCAGCGCTACGCCCCGGCAGCCACCCGCCAGGCAGTGACACTCCAGCTCATCTGGAGCCTCGACGGCGACGCCCTGCGCCTCGACGCCTCCGCGGAGCCGACGCAGGGCTGGACGGGCACATGGCCGCGGATCGGGCTGCACTTCGAGCTGCCCGCCGGCCTCAGCCAGGCCGCCTGGTTCGGCACGGGGCCGCACGAGAGCTACGTGGATTCGGCCACCGCTGCGTACGTGGGCCGCTTCCAGTCCAGCGTCGCGGACCTCGTCGTCACCTACGCCGTGCCGCAGGAGAGCGGCCACAGGATGGACCTGCGCGAGCTTGCGCTGCCGGAACTCGGGCTCAGCATCCATGCGGACCGAGCGGCGGGCGAGCTGCCCGGCTTCACGCTCCGCGAGCACGACGCCCACCAGGTCACCGCCGCCAGGCATCCGCACGAGCTGCCGGCATCCACCGCCACGCACCTGTACCTCGACGCGCAGCAGCACGGGCTGGGGTCTCGGTCCTGCGGCCCGGACGTGCGGCCCGAATACATGCTCCGGCCGAGGGCGGCAGCCTGGTCGGTGGGGTTCGTCGTCGAGTAGGTCGGACCAACAAGGGGGCGGGGTCGCGGCGGTTCCTACGAGGAGTAGTATCAATTCCATCGTTGGCGACACCGCGGTGGCCGGCTCCTGGACGGAACCGCCCGGTGGTCGGTCCGCGGTGCTGCCGATCAGACACAACCGTCCGATATCTGGGAGCACCATGACGGCCTCGGCCACCCTCCACGCCACCACCTCCGCCGGCGATGCCTGGCGCGGATTCCAGCCGGGGGACTGGCAGCACTCGGTCGACGTGCGCGGCTTCATCCTGGCCAACTTCACCCCCTACCTCGGCGATGCGCGCTTCCTGTCCGGCCCCACGGCGAAGACGCTCACGGTGTGGGAGACCCTGCAGCGCGACTACCTGAGCGTGGAGCGCGCACGCCGCGTCTACGATGTGGAGACCCACATCCCCGGAGACGTCGACGCCTTCCCGGCGGGCTACATCTGCGCAGACGACGACGTCATCGTCGGCCTGCAGACCGATGTTCCCCTCAAGCGGCCCATGATGCCGGCCGGAGGGTGGCGGATGGTCGAGACCGCCATCAAGGAGGCGGGGCTCGAGCCGGATCAGCGGATCAAGGAGATCTTCACCCGCTACCGCAAGACGCACAACGAGGCCGTCTTCGACATCTACAGCCCCCGCATCCGCAAGGCCCGCAGCGCCCACCTCATCACCGGGCTGCCGGACGCCTACGGCCGCGGGCGCATCATCGGGGACTACCGCCGCGTGGCCCTCTACGGGCTCGACCGGCTCATCGAGGCCAAGCGCACCGACCTCGACTCCGTCGCGGACCAGCCCTTCTCGGAGAACTGGGCGCGCTACCGCGAGGAGCACGCCGAGCAGATCAAGGCACTGAAGAAGCTGGGTAACCTCGGCGCCAGCTACGGCATCGACCTGGCACGCCCCGCGGCGACGTTCCTGGAGGCCGTCCAGTGGACGTACCTGGCCTATCTGGCCTCCGTGAAGAGCCAGGACGGTGCCGCCATGAGCATCGGGCGCCTCTCGGGCTTCTTCGACGTCTACGCCGAGCGCGACCTCGCCGCCGGCGCGCTGACCGAGGAGGGGGCGCAGGAGATCATCGACGCGCTGGTCACGAAGCTGCGCATCGTCCGGTTCCTGCGGACCGAGGACTACGATCAGATCTTCTCCGGAGACCCGTACTGGGCCACCTGGTCCGACGGCGGGTTCGCCGACGACGGCCGCACCCTGGTGACGAAGACGTCGTTCCGGCTGCTGCAGACGCTGCGCAACCTCGGCCCCGCGCCCGAGCCGAACATCACCATCTACTGGGACGCCGCACTCCCGGCAGGCTACAAGGACTTCTGCTCGCTGATCTCCATCGAGACCTCGGCCCTCCAGTACGAGTCCGACGCCGAGATCCGGTGCCACTGGGGCGACGACACCGCCATCGCGTGCTGCGTCTCACCCATGGCCATCGGCAAGCAGATGCAGTTCTTCGGTGCGCGGCTCAACACCGCCAAGGCGTTCCTCTACGCCATCAACGGCGGGCGCGACGAGATGACCGGCGCGCGGGTGGTGGAGGGCTACGCACCGATCACCGGAGACGCGCCGCTGGACTTCGACACCGTCTGGGCGCGCTACGACGAGATGCTCACCTGGGCCGTCGAGACCTACGTCGAGGCGCTCAACATCATCCACTACTGCCACGACAGGTACGCCTACGAGGCGATGGAGATGGCCCTGCACGACGATGAGATCGTCCGCACGCTGGGCTGCGGCATCGCCGGCCTCTCGATCGTCGCGGACTCGCTGGCGGCCATCCGGTACGCCACGGTCACGCCCGTGCGCGACGAGACGGGACTGGTGATCGACTACCTGACGGAGGGTGATTTCCCGCGCTACGGCAACGACGACGACCGGGCCGACGAGCTGGCCCAGCTCGTGGTGTCGACGGTGATGGACAAGATCCGCCGTATCCGGCTGTACCGCGACGCCGTGCCCACCCAGTCCGTGCTCACCATCACGTCCAACGTGGTCTACGGCAAGGCCACCGGCGCGTTCCCCTGCGGGCACGCGGCCGGCACCCCGTTCGCGCCCGGCGCCAACCCGGAGAACGGGGCGGACACCCACGGGATGCTCGCCTCCATGATGAGCGTCGGCAAGCTGTCCTACGACGACGCCCTCGACGGCATCTCGCTCACCAACACCATCACGCCCCAGGCGTTGGGCCGCACCGAGGCCGAGCGCGTGGCCAATCTCGTCGGCATCCTCGACGCCGGCATGGGGGAGGGGCTCTACCACGCCAACATCAACGTGCTCAACCGCGAGACCCTCCTCGACGCCATGGAGCACCCGGAGAACTACCCGCAGCTCACCATCCGCGTGTCCGGGTACGCGGTGAACTTCGTGCGTCTCTCGCGCGAGCAGCAGCTCGACGTGCTGTCGCGGACCTTCCACGAGGCCCTGTGACGCTGACCCTGACGGTCCCGGGATCCGTGGGCCCGAGGGTCGCGGCTCCGGTCGAACGGCGGCCGCGGGCGTCGGCGATGCTCGGCGGCATTCCGGTGGCGCACCACCTCACCCGCTCCGAGCTCCTGGCCGCCCAGCGGTCGGGGGAGGTGGGGTCCGTGCACTCGTGGGAGCTGGTCACCGCCGTCGACGGCCCGGGCACCCGGATGACCACGTTCCTGGCCGGGTGCCCGCTGCGCTGCCTCTACTGCCACAACCCGGACACGATGGCCGCCTCGCGCGGGCTGCCGGTGCTGGCCACCGACCTGCTGGCGCGGTTCCGGCGGTACCGCGGGGTGTTCCGGGCCGCCGGTGGCGGCATCACCCTCTCGGGCGGGGAGGTCCTGCAGCAGCCGGCCTTCGCCGCCCGGCTCCTGAGGGGGGCACGGGAGATGGGCATCCATACGGCGCTGGACACCTCGGGCTTCCTCGGCCGGCGCGCCACGGACTCGATGCTGGCGGACGTGGACCTGGTCCTCCTGGACGTCAAGGCCGGTGACGACGCCACCCACCGTCGGGTCACCGGACGCGAACTGGCTCCCACGCTCGAGTTCGGCCGGCGCCTGTCCGATCTGGGGATCGAGACCTGGATCCGGTTCGTCCTGGTCCCAGGGCTGACCGACGACCCCGTCACGATCGCCGGGGTCGCCGACTACGCGGCCACGCTCCGTGGCCTCACGCGGGTCGAGGTCCTGCCCTTCCACCAGATGGGCCGGGACAAGTGGGCGGAGCTGGGCATGGTCTACGCTCTCAGCGACACGCGCCCACCGTCGCCGGAGGACGTGGACGCGGCGCGGGCCGTCTTCCGGTCCCGCGGGCTCCTGGCCTACTGAGTCCCGGCGCGCGGCACGCCCCGATTTGGCAGCCCGCCCGGGCCGTGCCAGAATGGTCCGGTTGCTCCGCGAGGGGTCGGTGTCCTGTGACGCCATGCCCCACGAGCGAGGTCGAGCAGACGCCCAAGCGCGAGATGTGGCCTTCCCACCCGGAAGGTGTACCTCAACTTGTGGCCGAGGCCCCGACACTCCCGACCTCGGGGGTTGGAGTGACAAGGGGTTATACCCCGCAGGAACGTGAAATTTCCACAGGGCTAGAGAAGAAGGAACGACGTGGCTGGACAAAAGATCCGCATCAGACTGCGGGCCTATGACCATGAGGTCATCGACAGCTCGGCGCGCAAGATCGTCGACACCGTGACTCGCACGGGCGCCAAGGTGGCCGGCCCGGTGCCGCTGCCGACGGAGAAGAACGTGTTCTGCGTGATCCGTTCGCCCCACAAGTACAAGGACAGCCGCGAGCACTTCGAGATGCGTACGCACAAGCGCCTGATCGACATCCTCGATCCGACGCCGAAGACCGTCGATTCGCTGATGCGTCTCGACCTGCCTGCCGGCGTTGATATCGAGATCAAGCTCCCGTGAGGTCTGAAGTGATGAGTGAACGAATTGTGAAGGGCATCCTGGGCACCAAGCTCGGCATGACCCAGCTGTGGGACGAGAACAACAAGATCGTCCCCGTGACCGTGATCCAGGCCGGTCCCTGCGTCGTGACGCAGGTCCGCACGCCGGACACGGACGGCTACTCAGCCGTCCAGCTCGGCTTCGGCGCGATCAAGGCCAAGAAGGTGACCAAGCCGTCCGCGGGACACTTCGCCAAGGCCGACGTCACCCCCCGCAAGCACCTCGTCGAGCTCCGCACCGCCGATGCGTCGGAGTTCACCCTCGGCCAGGAGCTGACCGCTGAGCTCTTCGCCGACGGCGAGATCGTCGACGTGACCGGCACCACCAAGGGCAAGGGCACCGCGGGCGTCATGAAGCGCCACGGCTTCCACGGCCTCAAGGCCTCGCACGGTGTGCACCGCAAGCACCGCTCGCCGGGCTCCATCGGTGGCTGCTCCACCCCCGGCAAGGTGTTCAAGGGGATGAAGATGGCCGGCCGGATGGGCAACGCGAAGGTCACCATCCAGAACCTCAAGGTCCACGCCGTCGACGCGGAGCGTGGACTGCTGCTGGTCCGCGGCGCCATCCCGGGTAACAACGGGTCGCTCGTCGTCGTCCGCAGCGCAGCCAAGAAGGGTGTCGTCTCATGAGCGACCTGACCGTTGACGTCGTCGACGCCAAGGGCAAGAAGGCCGGCAAGGCCGATCTCCCCGCCGCGCTGTTCGACACGCAGACCAACATTCCCCTGATCCACCAGGTGGTCGTGGCCCAGCTGGCCGCGGCCCGTCAGGGCACGCACTCCACCAAGACCCGCGCCCAGGTGCGCGGCGGTGGCATCAAGCCCTGGCGCCAGAAGGGCACCGGCCGCGCCCGTCAGGGTTCGCGCCGCGCCCCGCAGTGGGCCGGTGGCGGTGTGGTCCACGGACCGCAGCCCCGCAGCTACGACCAGCGCACCCCCAAGAAGATGATCGCGGCCGCCCTCCGTGGCGCGCTGTCGGACCGGGCCCGCGAAGGGGCCGTGTTCGTCATCTCCGAGATCGTCGCGGGCGAGACGCCCTCGACGAAGGGTGCCATCGCGGCGCTGACCGGTGTGGCCGGTGACCTGTCCAAGGTGCTCGTCGTGCTCGACCGTTTCGAGGACGTCGCCTGGCTGAGCCTGCGTAACGTCCCCACGGTGCACGCGCTCGCCGTCGATCAGCTCAACACCTACGACGTGCTCGCCAACGACAAGGTGGTCTTCACCTCCGCAGCCCTGGCCGCCTTCACCGCCGGTTCGCCGACGGGGAAGTCCGTCAAGGCCGTGGCGACCGAGTCCGAGGCCGCAGCCGAGGAGAGCCAGGCCGACGAGGCCCCCAAGGCCACCAAGAAGACTGAGGAGAAGGACCAGTGACGACATCGCTGAAGATCCGCGATCACCGCGACGTCATCCTGCGTCCCGTGGTGAGCGAGAAGAGCTACAACCTGCTCGATGACGGGAAGTACACCTTCATCGTCTCCCCGGACGCCAACAAGACCGAGATCAAGATCGCCATCGAGGCCATCTTCGACGTCAAGGTCACCTCCGTGAACACCCTCAACCGCACCGGCAAGCGTCGCCGCACGAAGTACGGGTACGGCAAGAAGGTCGACACCAAGCGTGCGATCATCACCGTCGCTGAGGGCCAGAGCATCGACATCTTCGGAGGCCCGGTCTCCTGACCGGCGAGCCACTGAGAGAAGGAACGAAAACTCATGGGTATCCGTAAGTACAAGCCGACCACGCCGGGCCGCCGCGGCTCCAGCGTGTCAGACTTCGTCGAACTCACGCGCTCCACGCCGGAGAAGTCGCTGCTCGCGCCGAAGCCGAAGACCGGTGGCCGCAACAACACCGGACGCATCACCACGCGTCACATCGGTGGCGGCCACAAGCAGGCCTACCGCATCATCGACTTCAAGCGCTATGACAAGGACGGCGTGCCGGCCAAGGTCGCTCACATCGAGTACGACCCCAACCGCACCGCCCGCATCGCGCTGCTGCACTACGCCGACGGCGAGAAGCGCTACATCATCGCGCCGAACGGCCTGACTCAGGGCACCGTCGTCACCGCCGGTGAGGGCTCGGACATCAAGCCGGGCAACAACCTCGAGCTGCGCCAGATCCCCGTCGGCACCACGGTGCACGCGGTGGAGATGCGCCCCGGCGGCGGCGCCAAGCTCGGCCGCTCGGCCGGCGCCGCCATCCAGCTCGTCGCCCGCGAAGGCAAGTTCGCCACCCTGCGCATGCCCTCGGGCGAAATGCGCCTGGTGGACATCCGCTGCCGCGCGTCGATCGGGACGGTCGGCAACGCCGAGCAGTCCAACATCAACTGGGGCAAGGCCGGCCGCAACCGCTGGAAGGGCATCCGCCCGACCGTCCGCGGCGTCGTGATGAACCCCGTCGACCACCCGCACGGTGGTGGCGAGGGCCGCACGTCCGGTGGCCGTCACCCCGTGTCGCCGTGGGGCAAGCCCGAGGGCCGCACCCGCGACAAGAACAAGGCGAGCAGTCGCCTGATCGTCCGCCGTCGCAAGACCGGTAAGAAGCGCTGATAGGGAGCCTGAGGAAAAATGCCACGCAGCTTGAAGAAGGGCCCCTTCGTCGACGACCACCTGCAGAAGAAGGTGGATGTTCAGAACGACAAGGGCACCAAGAACGTCATCAAGACCTGGTCACGTCGCTCGATGATCATCCCCGACATGCTCGGGCACACCATCGCAGTGCACGACGGCCGCAAGCACATCCCGGTGTTCGTCACGGAGGCGATGATCGGTCACAAGTTGGGCGAGTTCGCTCCCACGCGCACCTTCCGGGGTCACGTGAAGGACGACAAAAAGGCCCGTCGCCGCTGAGGCGCGAGATAAGGAACTGAATCAACTATGAGCAACGAGAACGGCAACAGCCGTCGTCGCGAGAACCTGCTCGGTGATCGTCCTGGCTCGTACGCCATCGCGCGCCACGTCCGGATGAGCCCCACCAAGGTGCGTCGCGTCGTCGACCTGGTCCGCGGCATGAGCGTCAAGGACGCCCTGGTCGCCCTCAAGTTCGCACCGCAGGCGGCTTCCGAGCCGGTCTACAAGGTTGTGGCTTCGGCCGTGGCCAATGCGGAGAGCGCCGAGGCGCTGCGGTCCGACGACCTGTACATCTCCAAGGCGTTCGTCGACGAGGGCGTGACCCTGCGGCGAATCCGCCCCCGAGCGAAGGGTTCGGCCAGCCGCATCCTCAAGCGCGGTGCGCACATCACCGTGGTCGTCGAACCCCGCGAGACGAAGGGAGCCTGATTATGGGCCAAAAGATCAACCCGATTGGCTTCCGCCTCGGCATCACCACCGATCACACGAGCCGCTGGTACAGCGACAAGCAGTACTCGGAGTTCGTGGGTGAGGATGTCAAGATCCGCGGTTACCTCACCAAGACCCTCGAGCGCGCAGGGGTCTCGTCCATCGAGATCGAGCGTCGCTCGGAGCGCGTCACCATCTTCCTGCACGCCGCACGTCCGGGCATCGTCATCGGCCGTAACGGCGCCGAGGCGGAGCGGGTGCGCGCCGAGCTGGAGAAGCTGACCGGCAAGCAGGTCCAGCTGAACATCCTCGAGGTCAAGAACCCCGAGATCGATGCGCAGCTCGTGGCCCAGGGTGTCGCCGAGCAGCTCGGTGCCCGCGTGGCCTTCCGCCGCGCGATGCGCAAGGCTCAGCAGACCGCCATGCGCTCCGGCGCGATGGGCATCAAGATCAAGTGCTCGGGCCGTCTCGGTGGCGCGGAAATGTCGCGCTCCGAGGGGTACCGCGAGGGTCGCGTGCCGCTGCACACGCTGCGCGCCGACATCGACTACGGCTTCTTCGAGGCCCGCACCACGTTCGGCCGGATCGGCGTCAAGGTGTGGATCTACAAGGGCGACGTCGTGGGTACCCGCGCCGAGCGTGCTGCCCAGAAGGCCGCCCGCAATAACGCCCCCGGTGGCCGTCAGCAGCGTCCGGGCCGTCGCCCGGCTCGCGGCGAGGCTCGTGGGGATCGTCCCGAGCGCGGCGGTCGCCGTCGCGCCGACGCAGCCCAGGTTGAGGCCCCGGCTGCGCCCGCCACCGAGAACGCAGGAGCCTGATCATGCTGATTCCTCGTCGCGTGAAGTTCCGTAAGCAGCACCACCCCACGCGTGACGGTGCGGCCAAGGGCGGCACCAAGCTCGCCTTCGGTGAGTACGGCATTCAGGCGCTCGAGTCCTCGTACCTGACCAACCGTCAGATCGAGGCCGCTCGTATCGCCATGACCCGCCACATCAAGCGTGGCGGCAAGGTCTGGATCAACGTGTACCCGGACCGCCCCCTGACCAAGAAGCCTGCCGAGACCCGCATGGGTTCCGGCAAGGGTTCCCCCGAGTGGTGGATCGCCAACATCAAGCCCGGACGCGTGTTGTTCGAGCTCTCCGGCGTGCCGGAGGACGTGGCCCGCGAGGCGCTGCGTCTGGCCATCCACAAGCTGCCCTTCAAGGCACGCTTCATCAAGCGCGAAGCAGGTGACATCTGATGAGTAACTCTCTCGCCGCACACGACCTGCGTGGTCTGTCGCGTGATCAACTCAACGCCAAGGTCGTTGAGTTGAAGGAGGAGCTGTTCGGCCTTCGTTTCCAGGCTGCCACCGGCCAGCTGGAGTCGAGCAGCCGGATGCGCAACGTCCGCAAGGACATCGCACGCATCTACACCGTTCTGCAGGAGCGCAACCTCGGCATCGTCGACGAGCCGGTTGTTGAGGAGAAGTGAATATGAGCGAAGACATCACCACCACTGAACAGCGCGGCGCCCGCAAGGTCGTGCAGGGCGTCGTCGTGTCCGACAAGATGGACAAGACGATCGTGGTCCTCGTCGAGGACCGTGTGAAGCACCCGCTGTACGGCAAGGTCATGACGAAGTCCTCGCGCCTCAAGGCGCACGACGAGGAGAACTCGGCCGGCATCGGCGACCGGGTCCGCGTCATGGAGACCCGTCCGCTGTCCGCGCAGAAGCGCTGGCGCCTGGTCGAGATCATCGAGCGCGCCAAGTAAGTCAAGCGCACGCACAGATCGGCCCGTCCCCGTGGGGGCGGGCCTTTCCGTGTGTCCGGAGGCTGCCGAGCTGCCGGTCGGTCAGTGCGGCACCAGCGCGAGCCCGTTGCTCACCACCCCGTCGATGGCAGCCCAGGCCGGGACTGCGGCGTCGTGACCGGTACCGGCAGTGTGGGCGTCGGAGCGGGCGTCGGGCTGGGCTCGGGTGGCGCGGTGATCAGCAGGGTCTGCGTGGGATGGCCGAGCTCGTGGCGCACGACGATGGGGGCCCGGCTCGTGTGGGTGAGGGTGACCGTGGCCTCGGCGGAGTAGCAACCTGGTTCGGTCAGGTGGGCTCGCGCGAGCCCGGTGGTCACCGCCGTCTCCAGGGGACGTGCGTCATAACTCGCCACCGTCGGCGCCTGTGACCACTCCACCGCCTCACAGCTGGTGGACGCCCCCGCCACGCGCGGTGCCACCGGGCCGACCAGGCGGCCGCTGGCGACGATGGTCACCTCGGACGAATCCGGAACCGCCCTCCCCGGCACCCCGTCGAGGCGCAGTGCGTCCGAGGCCTCCACACCCGCCTCAGCGGTCCCGTGGGGGCTCAGTTCCGTGGTGACCGACGGGGCGAGCACCAGACTCGTCTCGGGCTGCTGCGGCCACCCGGGCGCAGGGGGAGGGGAGACGAACTCGGCCGGGGCGAGCGCTTCTGCCCAGTGGTAATACCCGGCCTCGGGAAACGACAGGGACGTGGAGGCCGCCTCCGCCGAGCCGTCCTCGCCGTAGCGCCCGGAGAAATGTGCTTCGCCCACCCGCCGCTCGTCGCTGGGCGTGGCAGCGGCGAGGTCGTCGAGGGATGTGAACGGGCCGTAGAGGGTGGTGGTGCCGGAGAACCGTGCACCGGGGCGACCACCGGTCAGGGTCACGATGTCCACCGCGGCCTCGCCGGCCAGGGCGACCACGTTGCGGGTGCGCGTGCTGACCGTGGGTGTGAAGCGTGGCGAGAGCGACGCCTCTGCGCCGGCCGCCACCGACACCCGGGCGGGCGCGAGCAGCAGACGCTGGACGGTCCGTTCGGAGGGCACGAAGACACGCGGGGCTGCGCCTGCGAGCCCGGAGAACGTGACGGTGACCCCGCCGTCGACTGGGTCCGACCCTGGCAGGGGCATCGTCACGCCGAACCTCGCAACGCCGGAGCCATCGGTGACGGACGGGGGTGCCGACACAGTGACCGCCCCGGTGCCGGCCACCGACACCGTGATGCCGGGCACAGCGACCCCGGAGCGGGAGGTCACCGATGCCCGCAGCAGCCCGCTGGGCTCCGTGAGCGTCGGGCGCTCCACCCAGTCCAGGTGGGCCGTGTACGGTCCCGCGAATCTGGCCGCCTCGCGTGTCAGCCTCTCGAACTCCGTGCGCGCCCCAGGATGGGCCGCGGTCACCGCCGACCAGCGCTCGGTTTCGCGGGCTGTCTGCTCGGCGCCGTCGACCGTGCGGAGCCGGACGAAGTGCTCGACGGCGGCACCGGTGTCCGCGGCGGGACTCTGCCCGGTGTGGGTGAGGACCCAGGCGAGGTCCGCCGCCTCCGCGTCGGAGACGGTCGTGGTGCCGTTCCCGTGGGGGACCGGGGCGCCGCCGGCAACCCCCGACTGCTTGGTCAGCGGCGTGCCGGCAGGCAGCTCGGTCCATCCGGTGGCGCGCCGCGGCGGCGCGGACATCAGGTCGGCGCAGTAGGCGGTGACCTGCCCCAGGTGGTAGGCGCCGTACCAGTCCCGCCCCGTGCGCGGCATGGACACGGTGTGCCCGGCGCCGGCCAACGGGCCGTCCTGGGGCCGGGCATCGGCCGGGGCGGGCGCGACGAGCAGGGTGAGGATGACGGTGATGAGCAGGACGAGGGCGGGGCGTGGTCTCATGATCAGGGGGCTTCCTGGTTGCGGTGGGGTTCGCACCACTCTTGGTGAGAGCACCGCGCCTTTCCCAGGTCAAGCCCGGCCTGTGGAGAACGGTCCGGCCGCCGTCCCTCGGGCTCAGGAGCCCTCGGGCCAGGAGTCCGGAGTGGGCTGGTTCGTGTCCTCCCCCGCCGGGGAGTGGTCCGTCCACGAGTCCCTGGGACGGTAGCCCAGCTCCAGCATGGTGTTGGTGAGATCCCAGCGACGGTTGGGGTTGTCCGAGACGGCGTAGTAGAGACCGAAGCGGACCGGTGCCTCGATGGCGCACCGCACCACCTCGACGGTGTCGTCCTCGCTCAACCACATCGCGCGCAGCAGATCGAGATCCGTGCCGAGGGTGTCCTTCGTGCTCCAGCCGATCCGCAGCGAGATGAAGTCCATGCCGTGCTGGTCGTGGTAAAAGCGGCCGAGCGCCTCGCCGAACACCTTCGACACCCCGTAGAGCGAGTCCGGGCGGGGGAGCATGTGTGGATACACGGGCCACTGCTCGTCGCGGTCGTACATCCCCATCGCGTGGTTGGACGAGGCGAAGACGAAGCGCCGCACCCCGGCCTCACGGGCGGCCTCCAGCGCGTTGCGCAGGCCTATGATGTTGGCGCTCAGCACGGCGTCCCACGTCGACTCGGGCGACGCCGCGCCCGCCATGTGGACGACGGTGTCCACCCCCTCCATGAGCGCGAGGGTGGCGTCGTAGTCCGTGAGGTCGGCGATGCGGATGGTGTCCGGGTCGTCGTCGTCGGGGTGGCGCCCCTGGAGGACGAGGTCGTACTCGCCGCGCAATCGGCGCGCCAGGAGCGCCCCGATCCCGCCGGTGGCGCCAGTGATGAGGAGTCTGCGCGGTGCCATGACGTCCATCCTGCCAGCGGGGACGACGCACGATGCGGCCTCTGCGGAACGCGTGGGGTAGAGTGATCCTCAGCACTCGGATCGTTCTGCTCTGAGTCCCCGAGCTTTTCTTTTCCTGATGCCATCGCGCTGCGGACGCCTAGTCCGCGCCGGGCAGAACCGCTGCATCACCCCCACACGGGAGTTTTTCTCATGTCTTCACTGTCTTTCGGCGCGCTCGGCGTGCCCTCCACGCTCGCCACCGTCCTCGCGGACCGCGACATCACCCTTCCCACGCCCATCCAGGCCGCGACGCTGCCTGACTCGCTGGCGGGCCGCGACGTGCTGGGCCGTGGCCGCACCGGATCGGGCAAGACCTACGCGTTCCTGCTGCCGCTGGTGGCGCGGCTCGCCGCGTCCGGGACGCGCCGCACCCCGAAGCGTCCCCGGGCGCTCATCCTGGCTCCCACCCGCGAGCTCGCCCTGCAGATCGATGAGGCGCTCGCGCCCCTGGCGGCCACTGCCGGACTCACGTCGCGCACCATCTTCGGCGGTGTCAACCAGAAGCCGCAGGCCCTCGCGCTGACCAGGGGCGTCGACGTGATCGTCGCCTGCCCCGGACGCCTCGAGGACCTCATTTCGCAGGGCGTCGCCTCCATGGGGGGCATCGAGATCACCATCATCGACGAGGCCGACCACATGGCGGACCTCGGGTTCCTGCCGTCCGTCAGGCGCCTCCTGTCGCAGACGCCGAAGGCTGGGCAGCGCATGCTGTTCTCGGCCACGCTCGACAAGGCGGTGGGCACGCTGGTCGACCAGTTCATGCACAACCCCGTCGTCCACGAGGCGGACTCGGCCGAGTCGCCTGTCTCCACCATGACGCACCACGTCCTGCACGTGGCCGACGACCGGCACCTACCGGTCCTCATCGACCTCACCGCGGCCCCCGGGCGCTCGGTCGTGTTCACGCGCACCAAGCACCGCGCCAAGAAGATCGCCAAGCAGCTCAACGCGGCCGGAATCCCGGCCGTGGAACTGCAAGGCAACATGAGCCAGAGCGCCCGCGAGCGCTCGATGGCCGCATTCCACGCAGGCACCGCGCAGACGCTCGTGGCCACGGACGTCGCCGCCCGCGGGATCCACGTCGACGACGTCGGCCTGGTCATCCACGCCGACCCGCCGGTGGAGCACAAGGCCTACACGCACCGCTCGGGCCGCACCGCCCGCGCCGGCGCCGAGGGCACCGTCGTCACGCTCATGCTCGACGCGCAGCGCAACGATGTCCGCGACCTCACCCGCAAGGCCGGCGTCAAGCCCACCGTCACCAGGGCCGACGAGCGGCACCCGGTGCTGCGTGAAATCGCCCCGGGGGAGCGCTCCTTCCCCGGCGGGATCATCAAGGCGGAGGCGCCGGCCCCCCAGGGCGGCGGCCGTCGGCGCGAGCCGGCCCGCGAGGGTCGCGGCAGGGGTGGCGAGCGTGGTCAGAACCCCCGTGCGGCGGGTCCCCGGGTCAACTCGGACGGCCGCCCGGCCCGCCCGGCGCGCCCCTCCGGATCCCGGACGGGCAACGGCCAGAGCGCCTCCGGAGGCGCTGCCGCCTTCTCCACGGCCACCGGCCGCGGGCGTCGTCGGGGCTGATTTCTCCCGTGGGGCACCACGGGGCTAGACTGTTCAAGTTGCCTTGGGTCTGTGCCCTTTCGAGGGGACCTTTCCCGGGTTCACATCGCTTCCTCTCTCTCGAGTTGGATGCCGCCTCCTGGCAAAATCCAGGGGGTTCGTTTCTAGTTCCACCAGGCCTCATGCATGGGAACCGGTGGATCAAGGAGAAGTCAATGATCCAGCAGGAGTCGCGACTGAAAGTCGCCGACAACACTGGTGCCAAGGAGATCTTGTGCATCCGTGTGCTCGGCGGCTCCAAGCGCCGCTACGCCTATCTCGGTGACACCATCGTCGCCACCGTCAAGGACGCGATCCCCGGCGGTAACGTCAAGAAGGGCGACGTGGTCAAGGCCGTCGTCGTCCGTACCGTCAAGGAGCGTCGTCGCGCCGACGGTTCCTACATCAAGTTCGACGAGAACGCCGCCGTCATCCTGAAGAACGACGGGGAGCCCCGCGGCACCCGCATCTTCGGCCCGGTGGCGCGCGAACTGCGTGAGAAGAAGTTCATGCGCATCGTCTCGCTCGCTCCGGAGGTGATCTGACATGGCATCGCTCAGCATCAAGAAGGGTGACCGTGTCAAGGTCCTCTCGGGCAAGGACAAGGGCGTCATCGCCGAAGTCATCGCCGTCGATCCGGCCACCGAGCGCGTCACCGTGCAGGGTGTCAACCTCGTGAAGAAGCACCGTCGCGAGTCGCAGACCGCGGCCGGCCGCAAGGTCGAGGGCGGCATCATCACCGTCGAGGCGCCGATCCACGTGTCGAACGTGCAGCTGGTGGTCAAGGTTGACGGCAAGGAGGTCGTGACGCGCATCGGTTACAAGCGCGTCGAGGTCACCAAGCGCCGTCCCGACGGCTCCGAATACACCAAGGAGCGCTCCGTGCGCATCGCCCGCAAGACCGGTGAGGAGATCTGATGACCGCCACCGTAACCCCCACCGCGATTCCGCGCCTCAAGGCCAAGTACCGCGAGACCATCGTCCCGGCGCTCCAGGAGGAGTTCCAGTTCGACAACGTCATGCAGATCCCCGGTCTGGTCAAGATCGTGGTCAACATGGGTGTCGGCGAGGCCGCGCGCGACTCGAAGATCATCGAGGGCGCCATCAAGGACCTCACCGCCATCACCGGCCAGAAGCCTTCCGTGACGAAGGCCCGCAAGTCGATCGCCCAGTTCAAGTTGCGTGAGGGTCAGCCCATCGGCTGCCACGTCACGCTGCGCGGCGACCGGATGTGGGAGTTCGCGGACCGGCTGCTGACGCTGGCCCTGCCCCGAATCCGTGACTTCCGTGGCCTCAACGGCCGCCAGTTCGACGGCAACGGCAACTACACCTTCGGGCTCTCGGAGCAGGTCATGTTCCTCGAGATCGACCAGGACCGGATCGACCGGGTCCGCGGCATGGACATCACGTTCGTCACCTCGGCCACCAACGACGTGGAGGGTCGCGCGCTGCTCAAGCTGCTCGGCTTCCCGTTCAAGGCCACCGACGATCCGACGAAGCAGAAGTCGAAGCGCGGCCCCGCGTTCTACGCCAAGAAGAAGAAGTGAGCTGACCCATGGCAAAGACAGCACTCAAGGTCAAGCAGTCCCGCAAGCCGAAGTTCGGTGTGCGCGCCTACTCCCGCTGCCAGAAGTGCGGCAGGCCCCATTCGGTCTACCGCAAGTTCGGGCTCTGCCGCATCTGCCTGCGCGACCTCGCGCACGCGGGCGAGCTGCCCGGCGTGACCAAGTCGTCCTGGTGACCGGACACACTTCCACCACGATTCCAAGTTGCGACAGGTCCGGGTCCCCGGAAACCGGCGCGAGAAAGAGGCAATAAGTCATGACGATGACTGATCCGATCGCTGACATGCTGACGCGTGTCCGCAACGCCAATCAGGCGTTCCTGGACTCGACGTCCATGCCGTCGTCGAAGATCAAGGTGGGTATCGCCGAGATCCTCAAGACCAACGGTTACATCGCGAGCTACGAACTGGCAGATGTCGAAGGCCAGGTCGGCAAGACGCTCAAGGTGACCCTTAAGTACGGCGATTCCCGCGAGCGTTCCATTGTGGGACTGCGTCGCATCAGCAAGCCCGGCCTGCGTGTCTACGCCAAGGCCACCGAGCTGCCGAAGGTGTTGGGCGGTCTGGGTATCGCCATCATCTCGACCTCCCAGGGGCTTCTGACGGACCGTGAAGCAAACGCCAAAGCCGTAGGCGGCGAAGTCCTCGCCTACGTCTGGTGACCGGGCGAAGGTAAGGAGAGAAACAGTTATGTCTCGCATTGGCAGACTCCCCATCGCCATCCCGTCCGGTGTCGACGTGTCGCTCGATGGCCGCAACGTCGGTGTCAAGGGCCCCAAGGGTGCCCTGACGCTGACCGTGGCCGAGCCGATCACGATCGACAGGAACGAAGAGGGCCTACTCGAGGTTGCGCGTCCCAACGACGAGCGCGAGAGCAGGTCCCTCCATGGCCTCACCCGCACCCTGGTCAGCAACATGATCGTCGGGGTGACCGAGGGCTACGAGAAGAAGCTCGAGATCGTCGGCGTCGGTTATCGCGTCATGGCCAAGGGCCCGCAGCAGCTCGAGTTCGCTCTCGGCTTCTCGCATCCCGTCGTCGTGAACGCTCCTGAGGGCGTCACGTTCGTCGTCGAGACCCCCACGCGCTTCAGCGTCCAGGGCATCGACAAGCAGCTTGTTGGCGAAACCGCGGCCAACATCCGCAAGCTCCGCAAGCCTGAGCCCTACAAGGGCAAGGGCGTCCGCTACGCGGGCGAGCACGTCCGCCGCAAGGCCGGAAAGGCTGGTAAGTAATGGCCATCTCGCTCAGCAACCGCAAGGGGCTGGCTCCCAAGACGGCGTCCCGCGCCCGTCGGCAGCTGCGTGCGCGCAAGAAGATCAACGGTTCGGCCGAGCGTCCCCGTCTCGTCGTCAGCCGGTCGTCGCGACACCTGTTCGTTCAGGTGATCGACGACGTCCAGGGCACGACGCTGGCGTCCGCGTCCACCATGGAGGCCGACCTGCGCGGCGTCGAGGCGGACAAGTCGGAGAAGGCGCGCAAGGTCGGCACACTGATCGCCGAACGCGCCAAGGCCGCCGGAGTCGAGCAGGTCGTCTTCGACCGTGCAGGTAACAAGTACCACGGTCGGATTGCGGCTCTGGCCGATGCCGCCCGCGAGGCCGGGCTCGGCTTCTAACTCGACGAAAGGAAAGGTTTTTCACGATGAGTGAGACCCAACAGCGCCGCGGTGGCGGCGCGACCGGTGAGCGTCGTGGCCGTGACGATCGTCGTGGCCAGGCTCCCAAGGAAGAAAGCAAGTACCTCGAGCGCGTTGTCACCATCAACCGCGTGTCGAAGGTCGTCCAGGGTGGTCGTCGCTTCAGCTTCACCGCACTGGTCGTCGTCGGCGACGGCGAGGGCATGGTCGGTGTCGGCTACGGCAAGGCGAAGGAGGTGCCGGCCGCTATCGCCAAGGGTGTGGAAGAGGCCAAGAAGCACTTCTTCCGCGTGCCGCTGATCCAGCGCACCATCCCGCACCCGGTCCAGGGCGAGAAGGCCGCCGGCGTGGTCATGCTGCGCCCGGCGTCCCCGGGTACCGGCGTCATCGCCGGTGGCTCGGCCCGCGCCGTGCTCGAGTGTGCGGGCGTGCACGACGTGCTCGCCAAGTCGCTCGGGTCGTCGAACGCCCTCAACGTGGTGCACGCCACGGTGGAGGCGCTCAAGCAGCTCGAAGAGCCGCAGGCCGTGGCGAATCGTCGCGGCATGCGGGTCGAGGACGTCGCCCCGGCGGCGCTCCTCCGCGCTGCCAGGGAAGGGGTGACTCACTGATGGCTGAGTTGAAGATCACCCAGGCAAAGTCTGGGGTGGGCGGCAAGCAGAACCAGCGTGACACGCTGCGGACGCTCGGGCTGAATCGCATCGGCGCCTCGGTGGTCCGCGAGGACCGCCCCGAGGTGCTCGGCATGATCCGCACCGTGGCCCACCTCGTTACCGTGGAAGAGGTGAAGTGATGACGCTCAAGCTGCATCACCTGCGTCCGGCACCGGGCGCCAAGACGGCGAAGACCCGTGTCGGCCGTGGTGAGGGATCCAAGGGCAAGACCGCCGGTCGCGGCACGAAGGGCACCGGTGCACGCAAGAACGTGCCGGCGAACTTCGAGGGTGGCCAGATGCCGTTGCACATGCGCCTCCCGAAGCTGAAGGGGTTCAAGAACCCCTTCCGGGTGGAGTTCCAGATCGTCAATGTCGGCCGTCTCGCCGAGCTGTTCCCCGAGGGCGGCTCCGTGGGCATCGAGGACCTGGTGGACGCCGGCGCAGTGCGCTCCGGCAACCTCGTCAAGGTGCTCGGCAACGGTGACGTGGACGTGGCGCTCGACGTGACCGCCCACGCGTTCTCCGGCTCCGCCAAGGCGAAGCTCGAGGCCGCCGGCGGCTCGGTGACCGAACTCTGAATCGGTTCCACCGCATATTCACCACCGACGGGGTGGGCTCGGACTCTCCGGGCCCACCCCGTCGGCCTTGTTCCCGAGCTGCTCACCGCGGCCTCCGGCGTTTTGGCGCCCGTGGCCCGCTTGATAGGCTTCCCTGGTTGCCGTGCCTCCTGCGCACTGTGCCGTGTTGTCAACGAACCGAAAGTAGGGCCGGATGATCTCCGCCTTGGCCAACGCGCTGAAGACCCCGGATCTTCGCAAGAAGATCCTCTTCACGCTGGGCATCATCGTCGTGTTCCGTCTGGGATCGACCATCCCGTCGCCCAATGTGAACATCTCGCGCATCGACCAGTGCCTGGCGCTGGCCGAGCAGGGGGACTCCGCCGGCATCTATTCGATGATCAACCTGTTCTCGGGCGGCGCGCTACTGCAGCTGACGATCTTTGCGCTCGGCATCATGCCCTACATCACGGCGTCGATCATCCTCCAGCTCCTGACGGTGGTGATCCCGAAGCTCGAGGCCCTCAAGAAGGAGGGCGGCACCGGTCAGCAGAAGATCACCGAGTACACCCGTTACCTCACCCTCGTGCTGGCCGTCCTCAACGCGACGGCGTTCGTCACGCTCGCCCGCACGGGGCAGCTGTTCCAGGGCTGTGACGGGATCCTCTACACCGATGAGCTCCTGCCCCTCATCACCATGGTCCTCGTGATGACAGCCGGCACCGGCATCATCATGTGGATGGGTGAGCTGATCACCGAGCGCGGCATCGGCAACGGCATGTCCATCATGATCTTCACGCAGATCGCGGCCAGCTTCCCCTCCGGCCTGTGGTCCATCAAGCAGAGCCACGAGGGCGTCACGGGCTGGTTCCTGTTCTTCCTCGTCATCGGCATCGGCCTGCTGGTCATGCTGGGCATCATCTGGGTGGAGCAGGGTCAGCGGCGGATCCCGGTGCAGTACGCCAAGCGCATGGTGGGCCGTCGCCTCGTGGGTGGGTCCACCACCTACATCCCGCTGAAGGTCAACCAGTCCGGCGTCATTCCGGTCATCTTCGCCTCCTCCATGCTGTACCTCCCGGTCCTGTACTCGACCTTCAGGCCCGACGGCGTCGTGTCTCAGTGGATCCAGGCGAACTTCACCGGCCAGGGTGCGCAGTCCTGGGTGTACAACCTGACGCAGTTCTTCCTGATCATCGCGTTCTGCTACTTCTACGTCTCCATCACCTTCAACCCGGAGGAGGTCTCGGACAACATGAAGAAGTACGGCGGCTTCATCCCGGGCATCCGTGCGGGGAAGCCCACGGAGCGGTACCTGGCCTATGTCCTGTCTCGGCTGACGGCTCCCGGCTCGCTCTACCTCGCCACCATCGCTCTGATCCCCACCATCGCGTTCATGGCGGTGGGTGCGCAGCAGAACTTCCCGTTCGGCGGCACCTCCATCCTCATCATCGTCGGCGTGGCCCTGGACACCGTCAAGAAGATCGAGAGCCAGTTGCAGCAGCGCAACTACGAGGGGTTCCTGCGATGAGGCTGCTGATCATGGGCGCCCCCGGTGCAGGGAAGGGGACCCAGGCCACGGCACTCGCCGAGCGCTACGGCGTCCCCGCCATCTCGACGGGCGACATTTTCAGGCATCACATCAAGACCCAGACGCCGCTGGGGATCAAGGTCAAGGAGATCATCGACGCGGGGGAGTACGTGCCCGACGATGTGACCGAGGAGATCGTCGCGGACCGGCTCGGCGACGCGGACTGCGAGCCGGGCTTCCTGCTCGACGGCTTCCCGCGCACGATGCACCAGGTGTACTTCCTGGACCGCTACCTCGCCGGCCGCGGCGAGCAGCTCGACGCCGTCGTCTCGCTGCACGTGGAGCCCGAGGCCCTGGTGCAGCGCCTGCTCGCGCGCGCGGAGAAGGAGGGCCGGGCGGACGACAACGCGGACACCATCCGCCGCCGCATGGAGGTCTACGCCGGCCAGACGGCGCCCCTGCTCTTCCACTACGAGAACAAGAACCTGCTCGTCGACGTCGAGGGCACCGGCACGGTCGACGAGGTGCAGCAGCGCATGTTCGACATGGTCGACGCCCACACCGGTACCACGCCGTGAGCATCGAGCTGAAGTCTGCCGCGGAGCTGCGCCTGATGCGTAAGGCCGGTCTGGTGGTCGCCGCTGGGCTGGAGGCCATGTGCGGCGCCGCTGACGTCGGCATCACCACGGGTGAACTGGACGCCATCGGCCGCGACGTCCTGGCCCGCAACAACGCGGAGTCCTCGTTCCTGGACTACGGCTCGGACTGGGGTAACGGGTTCCCCGGGGTGGCCTGCATCTCCGTCAACGACGTGCTCGTCCACGGTATCCCGGGCGAGCGGGTGCTCGCAGACGGCGACGTCGTGTCCATCGACTTCGGCGCGATCGTGGAGGGCTGGCACGGTGACGCGGCCCGCACCGTCGTCGTCGGCGCGCCGGCCCCGGAGGACGTCGCGCTGATCGAGGCCACCCGCGAGGCGATGTGGGCGGGAGCCCGCGCCATGCGGGCCGGTGGGCGGGTGGGTGACGTCTCGCGCGCCATCGAGGACTACGTCAAGACGCTGCCCGTGCGCTACGGCACGCTGCGCGAGTACACGGGCCACGGCATCGGCTCGGAGATGCACATGGAACCCGACGTGCCGAACTGGCACCGCCGCCGCCCCACCCCGAAGCTGGCGGTGGGGATGGCTCTGGCCATCGAGCCGATGCTCACCACCGGTCTGCATCAGACGCTGGAGCTGGACGACGGCTGGACCGTGGTGAGCAGGGATGCGTCGCGGGGTTCCCACTGGGAGAACACGGTGGCGCTCACGGAGCACGGCCTCTGGGTGCTGACCGAACCCGACGGCGGTGCCGAGCGGCTGGGCGACCTGTTCGGGCCGCTGGCGGACTGAGCGCCCCACCCCGTCGGACGCGGGCCCGGTGCTTGCGGCGCGGCCTATGATGGCCCCATGGCGCTCCCTCCGTCCTCCAAGTACCTGCAGCGGGCAGCGGACCCCGTCGACGAGCGGGAACGCGAGTCGCTGACCGCTCGCCTCAACGGTGCGTTCGCGGACGGGCGCATCACCCATGAGCAGTACGCCGAGGCGATGGATGTGGTCTACGCCGCCCACTCGCTGGGGGACCTCGTGCCGGTCATCGAACGGCTGCCCGCCGCCGTCGCCGAGGTGCCGGCCATCGTGGCGCGGGGCGGCAGCACTCCGGCGGGGCGGGTCTCCGAGTCCCGGAACCTCCTTCCTCTGGCCGTCGGTGTCGGTGTCGTCGGGGTGGCGCTGGTGAGCATCCTCGTGCTGCTGCTGATGGTCGCCTTCCTCTGAGCAGGTGCCGTGACGCAGGAATGGCATCACGAGCCGCCCGAGCCGGGCATGACGCCGGCGATGAAGGTGGGGGTCGCGGCACTGGCCGTGACGGTCGCCGCCGCGCTCACCGTCGCGGGTTTCACCGTCGCGTCCCGCTCGTGGCCCTCGACGGACGCGGCACCTGCCGCCACGTCGCCGTCGGCGACCGTGATCGCGTCCCCCGCCCCGCTGCCCGGAGCAGCCGAGTGGATGTTGCCCGACCGGTCCTGGGCGCCCCTGCCACCCGCGGACCCCGCGTCCCCCTGGGCGGCGGCGCAGCGGACCGCCCTCGATGACGTGCGGCCCGCGACCTTGATCGGATGCCCACCGCCGGGTGTCGCGGCGTCGCGGGAGGCCTGGCAGGCCGCCGTCAGGAGCCAGTGGGAGTGCCTCCACGCCGCGTGGCAGCCCACCCTCCGGCAGATCGGCTGGCCCGACGCGCAGCCGGCCCTGGAGTTCTTCGACGGCGCCGGCACGGCCAGCGACTGCGGCTACCTGGAGGCCCCGGCCTTCTACTGCTCCACCGGCGAGGGGACCGTCCACTTCGGAGACGGCCACTTCCACATGGCCCAGACCTGGGATCTGGCCGTCAACGAGATGGTCAACCACGAGTACGGGCACCATCTGCAGCACCTCGCTGGGATCACGGCCGTGAAGATCAGCCTCGATCCGTCGGCCGAGATGGAGCGCCGCGCGGAGCTCCAGGCCACCTGCTGGTCGGCCCTGATGACCATCCACAACCCGGCGGTGCCCTTCAACGACGTGACTCTGGCGTCCTGGCAGGCCCGGCTGGACACCATGCTCGTGGACGGGGTCCACGGCAGCCGGGACTCGATGCGGCACTGGGGGGCCCGGGGGCTCTATGCCGAGACGCTCGGAGACTGCAACACGTGGGTCGCGGCGCCGGAGCTGGTGTCGTGACGCCCGGAGGGTGGCCACCGCCGCAGCCCCGACGGTCCCGCACCGGCGGGGTGCTGGTGGTGGTGCTCCTTGTGTTCGCCGGGGTGGGTCTGCTGGCGGTCGCGTCCGTGATGGGGGCCCTGTCGGATCTCGTCTCGGCGCGGCCCCCCTCGGCGGTGCAGTCGGATCCTCCCGAAGAGCCCCCGCCGCCCAGCGCGGCGCCCACCGTCGCACCGTCGCAGCCCGACGAACGCGGCCTACCCGCCCGGGAGTGGCCGCAGCTGCCCGCCCCCGATTCGACGGACCCGGACTGGGTCACGCTGCAGCAGAACCCGTTGTACGCGACAGCGGTTCCCCCGATGCGCGGGTGCCCCGAACCCTCCAGCGTGACCACCATGACGGCACTGGAGGAGGCGGCGGTGGCCCAGATGGACTGCATCCAGGCGGCATGGAGGCCCGCGATGGCCTCCCTCGGCCACAGCACGGGCGATGTTCCGGTCTACTTCTACGGCGGCGACACCGTGGACACGCCCTGTGGTGAGGTATCCGCCCCGGCCCTCTACTGCTCCGCCCAGGGCGGCGCCATCTACTTCGGCGAGGCCACCCTGAACGGGGCCAGCTGGCACGACTTCGGGGTCAAGGACATGGCCGGCCATGAGTACGGGCACCACCTGCAGTCAGAGGCGGGGATGTTCGTCGCCGAAGTCAATGTGGCCGGTGGCAACGAGGCCGCGCGGCGCCTGGAACTGCAGGCCACCTGCTTTGCGTACGCGATGATCGCGCGGGACTCGTCCTTCACGATGACGCGCGAGGTCTACGACTCCTTCGAGCCGTACCTGCGTGCCGTCATCGAGGACGGCATCCACGGCTCACGGGACTCGATGGCCTCCTGGGGGATGCGAGGGCTCTACTCGGACACGTTGGGCAACTGCAACACCTGGACGGCTGACCCGGCCGACGTCGACTGACCCTCAGTGCGGGTGTCTCGCCCCCGCGTCGGATGCCATCGCGAACGTGCCGCGCGCCCTCCTGACGCCCTGGACGGGATGGTCCGGCAGCAGATCGTGGAGGAAGCCGTAGTCGCGCAGCACGTAGGCGGCCTTGAGGTCGCCGTCGGCGGCGCGGGCGGAGTTGAGCCGCCACCAGTCCGCGATGTCGCCCCAGCCTGGCGCCGCCAGCGATCCGCCGAACTGCCTGACCGCCAGGGACGAGCTCAACGCCGCGAAGCGTAGGCGGTCCTCGAGCGGCCACCCCGCGAGGGTGCCGAGCAGGATGGAGGCTGCGAAGACGTCCCCGGCACCGGTGGGATCGATGGCGTCGACCGCGACGGCGGGGCAGTACGCCTCCTCGCCGGATGCCTGGTCGATGGCGAAGGAGCCCCGCACGCCGTCGGTCACCACCGCGAGGGGCACGAGATCGGCCAGCCTGCGGACGGCGTCGGTGGGCCTGTCCGTGCGCGTGTAATGCAGGGCCTCGACCGCATTGGGGGTGAAGGCGTGGCAGTCCTCGAGCAGGCGCAGGACGGACTGGTCCCAGTGCCCCGTCTCGTCGAACCCCACGTCGGCGAAGATCAGCGTGCCGCGGTCCTTGAGAGTCTTCCACCAGGGGGCGGGACTCCTGAGATCGACGGTGGCGGATCGGGCCGCCGGTGCGGCCAGCAGGTCCGCCTCCAGCGACTCCGGCAGCGGATGCATGTGGGTGACCATGCCACGGTCGTCGTGGAAGGCCATGGACACCGTGAGCGCGGAGTGGAAGTTGGAGAACCGACGCGAGGCGCTGAGGTCGATCTTCTCCTGCCCGCTCAGCGTGTCCCACATCCAGTCTCCGTACGCGTCGTCACCGAAACCGGCCACCAGCCCTGTGCGCAGGCCCAGCCGGGCCGCCGCCGTCGCGAGGTTGGCGATCCCGCCCGGGCAGGAGCCCATGCCCGCGCTGTACAGTTCCTCCCCCGGCTCCGGCAGCCTGGGGAGACCGGTGAAGATGATGTCGAAGAAGATGGTGCCGGTGGTGAGGACGTCCAGCGGGGGATCGCCGGCGCTGCGCCGCGCCTCGAGCGGATCCCAGGGGGAGCACTCCTCGCACACGGTGACGTCGCTGCTCAGGGGGTGGTCGTGCTCGGTCATTCCTTGGCCGCTCCTTCCAGCATGCCGGTGATGAAGTAGCGCTGCAGGAGGAGGAACACGATGATGATGGGCGCGGCGATGATGACTCCGGCCGCCGCGATCAGCGCGTTGTCCGCGGTGTACTGGCCCTTGAAGATGGCCAGCCCGAGCGGGGCGGTGCGCCACCGGGCCCCCGGGCTCATGATCAGCGGAATGAGAAACTCGTTCCACGTCCACATGAACATCAGGACCGCGACGGTGGCGATCGACGGCAGCGACGGCGGCACGACCACCCGCCACAGGGTGCTCATGCCGGTGACCCCGTCGATGGCGGCCGCCTCGATCAGATTGGGTGGAAGGGCCCGGAACTGGGCGCGCATCCAGAACGTGCCGAAGGCCACCGACTGCGCGATCTGGGGAAGCGCGACGGCCCAGATCGTGTCCGTGAGGCCCACGGTCCGCAGGTCGAAGAACAGCGGGATGATGATGGCCTCGGCCGGCACCATGAGGCCGAGCAGGAAGAGGTAGAACAACGCCGTCGAGCCGGTGAAGCGCATGGTGCCGAACGCGTACCCGGCCAGGACCGACAGGGTCAGCGCCGCGCCCACGACCAGTACCGCGACCATGAGTGAGCGGGTGAGCGCCTCGGCAAAGCCGCCGATCTCCCAGGCGTCGGCGATGTTGGAGAAGTGGGGTCCAGGCGTCGTCACGCGGCTCTGTGGGCCCAGCGCGGTGAGCGCGATCGTCAGGATGGGAAACAGCGCGTACGCCGCGAAGAGCGTCAGGACCACGTAGTTGAGCACCTTCTCACCCGCACCGACCCTCATCGCCCGATCACCCTCTCCTCACCGATGCGCGAGATGACGACGTTGATGCCGAACACCAGGAGGGTGAGCACGATGGCCACGGCGGATGCGGAGCCGACCTCCTTGAGGTTGAATGCCCGGTTGTACACCTCGTAGGACGGCACGGTGGTGGCGGTGCCCGGACCGCCGGAGGTGGTGACGTAGACGAGGTCGAAGGTCTTGAGCGCCGCGATGACCGTGAGCACCAGGGCTGTGGTGATCTCGGCCTTGACGCTGGGGAGGCTGATCGCGAAGAACTCACGCACGGGCCCGGCCCCGTCGAGCCGCGCCGCCTCGTACAGGTCGTTGGGGATGCGGCCCATGCCGAGCAGCAGCAGGAGCATCACCAGGCCCGTCGACAGCCAGAACCCGATCATGCCGACGGCGGGCAGGGCGAGGGTGGGATCACCCAGCCACCCGCGGGCCAGGTGGCCGAGGCCGAGCAGTGCGAGGGCGTCGTTGAGGATGCCGCTGGGGGAGTAGATCTGGTGCCAGGCGACCGCCACCACCACCAGGGCGATGACCTGGGGCATGAAGATGACCACGCGGAAGAAGCCCAGGCCCCGCACCTGGCCGCGTCGCAGGATGGCGGCGAGGACCAGGCCGACCGCCAGCGGCATGATCGAGTAGAAGAGGATCAGCGTCAGGGCGTGGGCGATCGCGTCGAGGAAACGACCGTCGCCGAGGAGGTCGGCGTAGTTGCCGAGCCCCACGAACCGGGAGGGTCCGAACCCTGGCCAGTCGTACAGGGAGAACTGAGCGGCCCTGACGAGGGGGTACAGCAGGAAGAGCCCGTAGACCAGGAAGGCGGGCAGGATGTAGAGGTACGGTGTCACCCGGCCCTGGACGACCGCCGACGGCCTGCCCCGCCTCCTCGTCGCGGCTCGCATGCTCAGCCGCCGACGAACGCCTGATAGTCGGCCTCGAAATCAGCCAGCACATCGGTCGGCGACTTCTGCCCACCGAGGACCTCCTGCAGTCCGGTGCCCGCGGTGTCGCTGAACGACGGGGTCGCGTAGTCGAGGTAGGGCAGCAGGGTGCCCTCCTGCGAGACCTTGTCGAAGGCCTCGTAGATGTCCTTCTGCACGCCCGACGCCGGCGCGAGCTCGGCGGTGCGGAGCACCGGCATGCCTCCGTTGTCGGCGATGACCTGCATCGCCTCCTCGCTGGTGATGAAGTCGATGTAGGCGGCCGCGGCGACGGGGTTCTTCGCCTTGGCGGGGATGGAGAAGGGGATGCCGGTGCCGCCGGTGGTGGCCAGCGTCCCGTCGACCGCAGGTGGCGGGGCCATGAAGCGCAGATCCTCACCCACGACGGCCTCCATGTCGGTGGCCAGCCAGGAGCCGCCGGGGAGGAAGACGCCAGTGCCCTGGGTGAACTCGGTCCACGCGGCGTCGTAGTCCAGGCCGTTGGGGGAGGTGCCGAAGTTGCCCTCCGCGCCCCAGGTGGCGAACTGCTCCATGGCGGCGACGTTGGCCTCGTCGGTCCAGGTGGCGCCCGCGTTGCCCATGCCGAGCTGCACGATCGTGTCGGGCTCCACGTAGTGGGCCTGCAGGGGGCCGAACACGTGCAGCGCGGGCCATTTCTCGATGTTGCCCAGCACCATCGGCTGCTCGCCGGCGGCCTTGGCCGCGTCGAGGAGGGCGAGGTAGTCCTCCCACGTCTCCGGGGCCTGGCCGCCGATGGCGTCGAGCTTTGCCTGCGAGTAGAACAGTCCGACGATCTCGCCGGTCTGCGGGAGGCCGTAGAGGTTGCCGTCACCGAAGGTCGTGGCGTCGGTGGAGTAGCGCACCTTGCCGAGCACGGAGGCGGGGAAGCGGTCCTCCCAGCCGTACTGGGTGGCGTAGGGGCTGAGGTCCAGCAGTTGTCCGGCCTTCACGAACTGGCCCATGTCGCCCCGCGCGTTGTTGACCTGCACGACGTCGGGGACGTCGTTGCCGCTGAGCGCGAGCGACACCTGGGCCTTGAGGTCGTCGAACGACTGGCTGGTGCGGGTGATCGTGATGTTGGGGTACTTCTCCTCGAACGCCGCGATCAGCGCGACGAGGGCGTCGTTCTGGCTGCCGCGAACCTCCTGGTCCCACACCACGAGCTCGACGTCGCCCAGCGCGGCGGGGTCGGTCTGCGCGGGAGCCGGTGCGCTCCCGGAGGCGGTGGTGGCGGGAGCGGGTGAGTCTCCCGGGGCGCACGCGGCCAGCACAGCGGCACTGGCAAGTCCGGCACCGTGGAGAAAGTGGCGGCGGTTGATCGGGCGAAGCGTCATGGTCCCTCCTCGGACATCTATATGCTCGATACTGCCACTAAAGACATGGTTGTGAACCCCGCATTGGCGAGTCTCCGGGCGGGAGGCCATGCGCGATCGGGAGGTCCACACCGTCATGAAACTCGTGATCCTGGGTGGCGGCGGCTTCCGCGTGCCGCTGATCTACGACGCCGTGGCCACCAACGCCCTGGCGGCCGCCGGTCGGCCCGCCGTCGACATCACGGAGGTGGTGCTCTACGACACGTCGGCCGCCCGGCTGGACGCCATCGGGCGCGTCGTCGCCGAACAGTCCCGGGGCCTGGTGGACCCGCCGCGCGTGCGCGTCACCACGGACCTGCGTGACGCCCTCGCCGGCGCCCACTTCGTGTTCGCCGCCATCCGGGTGGGCGGGGCGGAGGGGAGGATCAGCGACGAGCGCGTCGCGCTCGATCTCGGCCTGCTGGGGCAGGAGACGGTCGGACCCGGCGGCCTGGCGTACGCGCTGCGCACCGTCCCCGTGATGAGGCACGTGGCGGAGGTCATCGCGCAGGTCGCGCCGGAGGCGTGGACGATCAACTTCACCAACCCCGCGGGCATCGTCACCCAGGCCATGCGGGCGGTTCTCGGTGACCGGGTGGTCGGCATCTGCGACACGCCCATCGGGCTGGTGAAGCGGGTGTCGCGGCTGCTGGGGGTCTCCCTCGAGCACGACCGCGACCGTGTGGACTACGACTACGTGGGGCTCAACCACATGGGGTGGCTGCGGTCGGTGAGCGTCGACGGCGTGGACAGGCTTCCCGGGCTCCTGGCCTCGGACGAGGCGCTGGAAGGCGTCGAGGAGGCCCGGCTTCTCGGCAAGCCGTGGGTCCGGGCGATGGGCGCCCTGCCCAACGAGTACCTGTACTACTACTGGAAGACCGACGAGGCCATCCGCACCATCCGGGACTCCAGCCAGACCCGCGGCCAGTACCTGCACCGCCAGCAGGGCCGGTTCTACGACGAGGTGGCGTGCTGCGAGTCCCCCCTCGGCCTGTGGCGCGAGGCGCTCCGCGAGCGGGAGGCCTCCTACATGGCCGAGGCCCGCGATGCCGACGAGGCCCGGCGCGACGAGGACGTGGCCGGAGGCGGCTACCAGGAGGTGGCCCTGCGGCTCATGACGGCGCTGGCCACGGGGGAGCCCGAGCGGATGATTCTCGACGTGGCCAACCGCACCGACGGGGTCCGCACCGCGGCCGGCCTGCCTGACGACGTGGTCGTGGAGGTGGGGTGCGTCGTCGACGCGTCGGGCGTCCATCCCCTGCCCGTGGCCCCGCTCACCCTCCAGCAGCTCGGCCAGATGGGCACGCTGCGGGCATCCGAGCAGGCGATCGCCGAGGCTGCGCTGACCGGGAGCCCCGAGAAGGCGTGGGAAGGATTCTCCATCCACCCGCTGGTGGGGTCACCGCGGCTCGGGAGGGCGCTCCTCGAGGGCTACACCGCGGCGCACCCGTCGATCGCGGCCCTGCTGCAGGGCTGATCAGCCCGCGGAGAGACTCCCCAGGACCGGGCTCCATTCCTCGACGGAGCGCTCCGCGACGAGCCCCGCCGTCCAGAACGGATCGCGGTCCAGCAGCGCCTCGAGCTCGTCCGCCGACTCCGCCCTGAAGATCAGCAGCGCGCCGGGGAGGCTGCTGCCGACGTAGGGCCCGCTGGTCACCAGGGCCCCGTCGAGGAGCGTGGAGAGGTAGGCGCGGTGGCTCGGGCGCTCGGCGTCGAGGCCGGCGGTGTCGTCTGCGTAGGTGTACTGCACGGCGAAGTAGCTCATGGGCACAGCGTATCCACCAACGGAGACGGCGATGTTTGGCCTAGCGAGGGCGGCAGCGTAGAATGTCCGATTGGTACTGTCCGGCGCGCAGTGGGTGAGCCGGGGTAATGAAAGAGAGTACATGGCGAAGAAAGAAGGAGCCCTCGAGCTCGAGGGCACCGTGGTCGAGGCCCTGCCCAACGCGATGTTCCGCGTGGAGTTGGCCAATGGCCACAAGGTCCTGACGACCATCAGCGGCAAGATGCGCCAGCACTACATCCGCATTCTGCCCGCGGACCGCGTCGTCGTGGAGCTGTCCCCCTACGACCTGACGCGCGGTCGCATCGTCTACCGTCACAAGTGAGCGCTGCGGCCACGGCCGCACCCCACTGGGAAGGGCATCGCCGGTGACGGCGGCGCCCTTTTTTTCATGCCCGGGCCGCGCAGGCGGGGGAGACCGTCCCGGCACCACCCGTTTTGGCGAACCGTGACCCCGTCGCGTAGAGTGGTGCGTCGGTCGTCTATGCCCGGTCACGCACGCGTGCCCGGCTCTGCGGCCAAGCACATCCACCACAAGATTGGGCGCGTCCGCGCTCCCAGTCGCCGATTGAAAAGGTTGCTCGAATGAAGGTTCAGCCGAGCGTCAAGAAGATCTGCGACAAGTGCAAGGTCATCCGCCGGCACGGTCGTGTGATGGTGATCTGCGAGAACCCGCGCCACAAGCAGCGTCAGGGCTGACCCGGGGCCACCAGGCCCCTGGTACGCAGAACACCGCGGGACGGGTCGATCGCCCACTCCGCCGACAACTGAAATCAACGTGATTGCAAGGACCCTCCGGGGTCCCCACCCCTGGGCGAAGGCCAGGGCCCCGTCGGTGCACAGAGCACCACAGGCGGCGGGGACGCGTCACGCCACACACCTTCGCGGTCCGCGACCGGGCTCAGCAGTGAGTCAGGACCGAAACTTGAGAAAGGTAACCGCCTGATGGCACGCCTCGTCGGTGTTGATCTTCCGCGTGAAAAGCGCCTGGAAGTCGCACTCACCTACATCTTCGGTCTCGGTAAGACCCGGGCCGCTGAAACCCTCGCCGCCACTGGAGTCAGTGGCGACACCCGAGTCCACCAGCTGACGGAGGACCAACTCGTCGCCCTGCGCGACCACATCGAAGGCAACTACGAGATCGAGGGCGACCTCCGCCGTACGGTTGCCGCCGACATCCGCCGCAAGGTGGAGATCGGCAACTACCAGGGCCGTCGCCACCGCAGTGGTCTCCCGGTCCGTGGTCAGCGCACGCGTACCAACGCGCGCACTCGCAAGGGCAAGAAGAAGGCCGTCGCTGGCAAGAAGAAGGCGCGCTAACCGCGCCCCTCTGCAGGACTTAGGAGAGAGACTCAATGGCTACTGCAAGCCGCAAGGCGGCCGCCTCCAAAACAAAGGTGCGCCGCAAGGAAAAGAAGAATGTGCTGGCCGGACAGGCGCACATCAAGAGCACGTTCAACAACACCATCATCTCGATCACCGATCCCACCGGTGCCGTGATTTCGTGGGCCTCTGCCGGCACCGTCGGCTTCAAGGGTTCCCGCAAGTCCACGCCGTTCGCCGCGCAGATGGCCGCCGAGGCCGCTGGTCGTCGTGCCATGGAGCACGGCATGAAGCGCGTCGACGTGTTCGTCAAGGGCCCCGGCTCCGGTCGTGAGACCGCGATCCGCTCGCTCGGCTCCGTCGGCCTCGAGGTCGGCGCCATCTCTGACGTGACCCCGACGCCGCACAACGGCTGCCGCCCGCCCAAGCGCCGTCGCGTCTGATCGCCTGAGAGAGAAAAGGACACATAGATAATGGCTCGTTACACCGGCCCCATGACCAAGAAGTCCCGTCGTCTCGGGACTGACCTGGTCGGCAATGACAAGGCCTTCGAGCGCCGTCCGTACCCCCCGGGTGTGCACGGCCGCGGCCGAACCAAGGACTCCGAGTACTCGCTGCAGCTCAAGGAGAAGCAGAAGGCCCGGTTCGCCTACGGCGTCCTGGAGAAGCAGTTCCGCCGCTACTACGAGGAAGCCGACCGTTCCCCCGGCAAGACCGGTGACCGTCTGCTTCAGATCCTCGAGTCGCGTCTGGACAACGTGATCTACCGCGCCGGCTTCGCCTCCACGCGTCGGCAGGCCCGCCAGCTCGTCGTGCACGGTCACTTCCTGGTCAACGGCCAGCGCGTGAACATCCCGTCGTTCCGCGTCCGCGCGCACGACATCATCGATGTCGCCGAGAAGTCGCTGACCATGACGCCGCTCGTGATCGCACGTGAGACCCACAGCGACCGTTCGGTTCCCGCATGGCTGGAGGCGCGTCCCAACCGGATGCGCATCCTCGTGCACCAGCTCCCCGTCCGCGAGCAGATCGTGGTGGACGTCCAGGAGCAGATGATCGTCGAGCTGTACTCCAAGTAACGCACGGGGGCTTCGCCCCCGTGGGCCCCAACGTGCTCGCTCCGCTCGCGCGGCTAGCTGTTCCGGTGAACCAGGCGACTTCGTCGCGGTTCACCGGGCTCCGCGAGCGGAGCGGTCACAGGGGTGCCACTGTCGGAAACAAGTGAATACAGGCCGCGCTGCATGGTGCAGCGTGGGCGCACGGCGGCCGTAGCCCCCGTGCTTCGCACCCTCAAATTGCGGTCGGTGCGGGAAGGATTAACGAATATGCTCATTGCACAGCGCCCCACCCTCGCCGAGGAGGTCGTCTCCGAGTACCGGTCGCGGTTCATCATCGAACCGCTGGAGCCCGGATTCGGCTACACGCTCGGCAACTCGCTGCGACGCACCTTGCTCTCCTCCATCCCTGGCGCCGCGGTGACCAGCATCAAGATCGAGGGCAACCAGCACGAGTTCTCCACGTTGGCGGGCGTCGTCGAGGACGCCACCGAGATGATCCTCAACATCAAGAGCCTCGTGCTGTCCTCCGAGGAGGACGAGCCGGTGGTCATGTACCTGCGCAAGGCAGGTGCCGGCACCGTCACCGCCGGTGACATCCAGCCCCCGGCCGGTGTCGAGATCCACAACCCGGAGCTGCACATCGCCACGCTCAACGACAGCGGGAAGCTCGAGATGGAGCTGGTGGTCGAGCGCGGCCGCGGTTACGTCTCCAGCGTGCAGAACAAGAACCCCGACGCCGAGATCAGCCGCATCCCCGTGGACTCGATCTACTCGCCGGTGCTCAAGGTGACCTACAAGGTCGAGGCCACCCGTGTTGCGCAGCGCACGGACTTCGACCGGCTGATCATCGACGTCGAGACCAAGCCGTCGATCGCGCCCCGTGACGCCATGGCCTCCGCCGGCCGCACCCTCGTGGAGCTGTTCGGCCTGGCCCGCGAGCTCAACACGGACGCCGAGGGCATCGAGATCGGTCCGTCGCCCGTCGACGAGCAGATCGCGGAGTCGCTGAACCTCCCCGTCGAGGATCTCGAACTGTCGGTGCGCTCCTACAACTGCCTCAAGCGTGAGGGCATCCACACCGTGGGTGAGCTCGTGGCCCGCAGCGAAGAGGACCTGCTCGACATCCGCAACTTCGGCTCGAAGTCCATCGACGAGGTCAAGGAGACCCTGGCCGGACTCGGCCTCGCTCTGCGTGACTCGCACCCCGGTTTCGACCCGATGCAGGCCATCGAGCGGTACGACGAGGACAACGACGAGGACGTTGACTTCGCCGAGACCGAGCAGTACTGACCGCCCACACACCGCACACAACTGGAGATTGACTCATGCCCAAGCCAACCAAGGGCGCTCGTCTGGGCGGCAGCCCCACCCACGAGCGCATCATCCTGCGCAACCTCGCCACCCAGCTCTTCGAGCACGGCCGCATCACCACCACGGAGACGCGCGCCCGCCGCATGCAGCCGCTGGCCGAGAAGCTGCTGACCAAGGCCAAGCGCGGTGACCTCCACGCCCGCCGCCTGGTGCTCACGTCCATCACGGACAAGGACGTCGTGCGTCGGTTGTTCGACGAGATCGCGCCCACCCTTGAGGGACGTGAGGGTGGCTACACCCGCATCACCAAGATCGGCAACCGCAAGGGCGACAACGCGCCCCTCGCGGTGATCGAGATCATCACCGAGCCCGTCGTGGCGAAGCCGAAGGCCGCCAAGGCCGAGGCCAAGCCGGCAGCTGTGGCCGCCGAGCCCGAGGTCGCGGAGTCCGAGGACGCTGCTGTCGACGAGGCCGCCGAGGCCGAGGTCGAGGAGGCCGCTGCCGACGAGGTCGTGGTCGAGGATGCGGCGGACGAGGCTGAGGTCGCGGAGACCGACGCGAAGTAGTGGCTGAGCGTTGAAGGGGTCCCTCCGGGGGCCCCTTCAACGCTGTCCGGGGTCCGGCCAACCGGGCCCGGTTTCAGTCCCGTCGCTCCGCGCCGATAAGGTTGAGCGACCTGTCGAGAGGAGACGCGATGTTGCGACGTGCGGTAGCGGGTGCTGCCCTGGCCGGAGTGCTGCTGATGAGCGGGTGCGCCGTGGGCGCCACACCGGCCGTCACCGGCTCGGAGCCGGCGCCGTCGGTCTCCGGGAGCGCGGCGTCGGAGAAGCCGTCGGTGTCCATCGGGGCCGTGACCATCGTGTCGCACCCCTCCCTGGACCTCGTCTACGAGGGGATCCGGGAGGGACTCGCCCAGGCCGGCTACGTCGAGGGCGAGAACCTGACGCTGGACTTCCAGAACCCGCAGGGGGACCAGGCCACGCTCACCTCCATCGCCAACACGTTCGCCGCGTCGGACAAGGACCTGTTCGTGGCAATCGCGACGCCCCCGGCCCAGGCGCTGGCCCAGGTGATCCAGGACCGGCCCATCGTCTTCGCCTCCGTCACCGACCCGGTCGCCGCCGGCCTGGTCGAATCCTTGGAGGCGCCCGGAGGTAACGTCACCGGCACCAGCGACCAGCTTCCCACCGGCGAGCAGCTCGCCGTCATCCAGCGGATCCTGCCCGAGGTGCAGTCCGTGGGCATCGTGTACTCGTCGGCGGAGGTCAACGCGCAGGTGCAGGCCCAGGCCGCCATCGAGGCCGGGGCCGAGCTCGGCATCGAGGTGAAGACCGCCACCATCACCAACTCCTCCGAGGTGCAGCAGGCCGCGGAATCCCTCGATGTCGACGCGTACTTCGTGCTGGTGGACAACACGGTGGTCTCGGCGATGGAGTCCATGATCCAGGTGGCCGAGCAGCGCCAGCGCCTCCTCGTCACGTCGGACCCGGACTCCGTGGAGCGCGGTGCGGCCGCGGCGCTGGCCACCGACTACAAGGCCCAAGGGGTGCAGACCGCCGGCATCATCGCCCGCATTCTCGAGGGGGCCGATCCGGCGGAGACCCCCGTCGAGCTGCAGCAGACGCTTGAGCTCGTCGTCAATCCCGGGGCCGCGGAGCGGATGGGCATCACCCTCCCCGACGACGTGCTCGACGACGCCGCCACCACCTACTGACACGTGGACGGCGTCGGAGCGATCCGCGCCGGAAAACTACGCTTAGCCATCTGCGAACCCCCTCCAAGGAGAATCATGAAGCTCAAGGCCCTCGCGATGGGTGCCGTCGGCGCCCTCGCCCTCACCGCCTGTGGTGGCGCCTCCACCACGCCCACCTCGTCCTCTGACGGCTCACCCGCCGCATCGGCCGCCTCCAGCTCGGCCGCCGCGTCGACCCAGGCCGCGCCGGAGTCGATCAAGGTCGGCGTGGCCACCATCGTGGCGCACCCCGCGCTCGACGCCGCCCAGCAGGGCTTCATCGACGCGCTGGCCGAGGCCGGTTACGTCGAAGGTGAGAACGTGGAGTTCGACCTGCAGAACGCGCAGGGAGACCAGTCGACGCTCACCAGCATCGCCAACACCTTCGCGTCGTCGGACTACGACGGGTTCCTCGCCATCGCCACGCCCACCGCGCAGTCGTTGGCCAACGTGATCACCGACCGGCCCATCGTGTTCGCCGCAGTGACGGACCCGGTCGCGGCCGGCCTCGTCACCTCCTGGGAGGCACCTGACGCCAACATCACCGGCGTGTCGGACCTCAACCCCATGAAGGAGCAGCTCGAGCTGATCAAGGAGGCGCTGCCCGAGGTGGCGTCCGTCGGCATCGTGTACTCCTCCGGCGAGGTCAACTCCGAGGTGCAGGTCGCCGAGGCGGAGGAGGCGGCCGCGGAGATGGGAATCGAGATCATGACGGCCACCGTCACCAACTCCTCGGAGGTGCAGCAGGCCGCCGAGTCGCTCGACGTCGACGCGTACCTCATCCCCACCGACAACACGGTGGTCTCCGCTGCCGAGTCGCTCATCCAGGTGGCCGAGCAGAAGCAGAAGCCCGTCTTCGCCTCGGATGAGTCGACGATGGAGCGCGGCGCCGCCGCCGGGCTCTCGGTGAACTACACCCAGCAGGGCAAGGACGCCGCCGCGGTGTTCCTGCAGCTGCTCGAGGGCACCCCTGCCTCCGACATCCCGGTGGAGACCCAGAAGGAGTTCGACCTCTTCGTCAACGTGGATGCGGCCCTGAAGCAGGGCCTCACGCTGCCCGAGGCCATCGTCTCGCGCGCCACCAAGCAGTTCTGAGACGACCAGCACGATGATCATCGCGTCTGAGATCGGGCTCCTCTACGCCGTCATGGCGTTGGGGGTGTACCTCACCTACCGGGTCCTGGACTTCCCGGACCTCACGGTGGACGGCTCGTTCACGACGGGGGCGGCCACCTGCGCCATCCTCATCGTGAACGGGGCGCCGATCCCACTCGCGATGGTCGCGGGCGTGGTGGCCGGCATGATCGCCGGAGCCGTCACGGGCCTCCTGCACGTCTGGGGGAAGATCAACCCGCTGCTGGCGGGCATCCTCACGCAGATCGCTCTCTACTCCATCAACCTGCGGATCATGGGCAACAAGGCCAACGTGCCGCTGCTGCGCCAGGAGACCCTGTTCTCCGGGCTGCGGGCGGATCGGGTCCTCGGGACGTGGGTGTCCGTGGCGCTCTTCGCCGTCGTGGTCGTCGTCATCGGCGCGCTGGTCTACTGGTTCCTGGGCACCAGCTACGGCGTGGGCATGCGCGCCACCGGCGACAACGAGCTGATGGCACAGTCCCAGGGCATCAACACCGGCATGACCAAGATCGTGGGCCTCATGCTCTCCAATGGGCTGGTCGCGCTCTGCGGCACCCTCGTGGCGCAGTATCAGGGGTTCTCCGACATCTCGATGGGCATCGGCCTCATCGTCGCGGGCCTCGCCTCAGTCATCGTCGGTCAGGCCATCTTCGGCCTGACGGCCGTGTGGCAGGCCGTGATGGCGGCAGCGCTCGGCTCGCTGATCTACCGCGGGGTGATCCAGATCGCGCTCAACAACGGCTTCAACCCCAACGACATGAAGCTGGTCTCGGCTGTCCTCGTGGTGCTCGCGCTCGTGGTGCCCGCGTCCGGTCCGCTGCGGCGCTTCCGCTCTCAGCGTCGGCGCGGCAAGGCGCTGGCAGAGGGGGCGGTGGCCTGATGCTCAAGCTGGTAGGCGTCACCAAGCGGTTCTTCCCGGGCACCGTCAACGAGCGCGTGGCGCTCGACGATCTCACGCTCACGCTCCACGAGGGAGACTTCGTCACCGTCATCGGCTCCAACGGCGCCGGCAAGTCGACCATGCTCAACGTCGTCGCAGGACGCTACCTGGCAGAGGGCGGCCAGGTGGTCATCGACAACCGCGACGTCACGCGGATGCCGGAACACAGCCGGGCCCGCTGGGTGGCGCGCGTGTTCCAGGACCCGATGGCCGGAACCTCCCCGCATCTCACCATCGAGGAGAACCTGTCCATCGCGTTCGAGCGCGGCAAGCGCCGCGGCCTGGGCATGGCCGTCACCAAGCCCAAACGCGCGCTGTACCGCGAGGCTCTGGCGACGCTGGAGCTCGGCCTCGAGGACCGGTTGCAGATGCGCGTCGGCATGCTGTCCGGCGGGCAGCGGCAGGCGCTGAGCCTGCTCATGGCCACCTACGCCCAACCGTCGATCCTGCTGCTCGACGAGCACACGGCCGCACTGGACCCGTCCCGGGCGGAGCTGATCACCCGGCTGACCGGAGAGGCCGTGGCCCGGCATCGGCTGACCACTCTGATGGTCACCCACAACATGCACCAGGCCATCGAACTGGGCAACCGGCTGATCATGATGCACGAGGGCAAGGTGGTGCTGGAGGTGGACGAGGCGGAGAAGAAGCACATCACCGCCGATCACCTGCTCGCAGAGTTCTCCAAGATCAAGGGCGCGACGCTGGCTGACCGCACGTTGCTCGACTGAGGCACGACAAGGCGAGGAGGGGCCCCGGGGATCTCCCCGGGGCCCCTCCTCGCGTGCGACGGTTCGCGTCAGGCGAGTGCGGCCGAGGCCGCCTGCGCCTTCGTGAAGCGCTCGGTGACGTCGGCCCAGTTGACCACGTTCCACCAGGCGTTGACGTAATCGCCCTTGACGTTCTTGTACTGCAGGTAGAAGGCGTGCTCCCACATGTCCAGCTGCAGCAGCGGGATCTGGCCGGCCGGCAGGTTGCCCTGCTGGTCGAACAGCTGGTTGATGTTCATCCGCTGGCCGAGCGTGTCCCACACGAGCATCGACCAGCCGGAGCCCTGGATGCCGTTGGCCACCGCGTTGAAGTGCTTCTGGAAGGCGTCGAAGCCGCCGAAGTACTCGTCGATCGCGGACGCGAGCTCGCCGTCGGGGCGGCCGCCGCCGTCGGGCGACATGTTCTTCCAGAACACCGAGTGGTTGATGTGGCCGCCGAGGTGGAACGCGGCGTCCTTGCTCAGCTTGTTGACGGCGCCGAGGTCGCCCTTGTCGCGCGCGGCGGCAAGCTGCTCGAGCGCGTCGTTGATGCCTTTGACGTAGGCGGCATGGTGCTTGCTGTGGTGCAGCTCCATGATCTCGGGGGCGATGTGGGGCGCAAGCGCGCTGTAGTCGTAGTCGAGGTCCGGGAGGGTGTAGGTCATAGCTCGCTCCTTCAGCTGAAGACTCGCGCCCTGGGGCGCGCTGACAGAGCCATCCTATGCCGTAAAAATAGTTCGTGCTTCAACTATGCCGCGGACGGTCAGTCGAGGCAGAACTCGTTGCCCTCGGGATCCCGCATCACGATGAAGCCGTGGCTCATCGGCGGGTCCGGTTCGAAACGCTGGACCTGGGAGGCGCCCAGACCGACGAGCCGACTCGCCTCGGACTCGAGGACGGCCATGCGCTCGTCGCCGCGCAGGCCCTCGCCGGCGCGGACGTCGATGTGGAGGCGATTCTTGGCCGTCTTGGGCTCCGGCACCTTCTGGATGAAGATGCGGGGGCGGGCGCCGTCCGGGTCCACGAGGGCCATGGCGTCGTCCCAGCGCTCCTCGGGAAGCCCGGAGACGGCCAGGAAGTCCAGCCATGCCGCGACAGTCACGTCCGCCGGGCCGATGCTGCCTCCCGGCGGGGGGTCGACGGCGTATCCCAGGGCCTCCACCCAGAAGAGGCCGAGCCGCCTGGGCGAGGTGGCGTCGAACGTGAGTTGCAGCGCTGGCCGGTACATGAGTTGCTCCCTCCCCGCACCAGCCTGCCACGCCGGCGGCGGGCGGGAGGTCACTCGGGCGGAGAGGCGTGTGACACCTCGAGGATCCGGAAGCCCTTCGCCGAGGTGATCCGCTCCGTCGGGTACCCCTGGTCGATGAGCCAGCGCTGCAGCGAGTCCCCACCGAGGTTCTTGCTCACCACCAGCCGGGCCACACCGTCGGGCGTGAGGCGGGGAAGCCAGGTGAGCAGCAGCGCGTGCAGGGCCTCCTTGCCGATGCGGATCGGGGGGTTGGACCAGATCTGGGTGTAGCGGGCCTCCGGTGCGACGCCCTCAGGGACGGTGGCGCGTACCCGGTCCGCGACCCCTGACTGGGCCGCATTGGTGGTGGTGAGGTCGACGGCGAGCGCGTTGACGTCCACGGCGTCCACCGTGACGTCCGGCGACGCGACGGCAAGGGCCACCGCGATGGGCCCGAACCCGCATCCGAGGTCCAGGAGGTGGCCCGTCTCGGGCGGCTCGAACGCGCGCAGGAGCACGGCCGTGCCGGGGTCGAGCCGGGCGCCGGAGAACACCCCGCCTGCGGTGGTGAACGTGAGGGTGTGGTCCCAGATGGTCGCGGTGATCTGCCTCGTCGTGACCGGTCCGGTCGGCGTGTGGAAGTAATGGCTCACTCGTCCTCCAGGGTGCGCATGGCGCGGGACGCGAGAGCACGCGCCGCGAGATCCTGATCCGGCGGATAGCCGACCTCCTCCAGCGTGAGCCCGCGCGCGGGCATCACCAGCACCTCGCCGTGCCGGGCGCGCTGGGAGGCGACGCGGTGCAGCCAGGCGAGGTCGCGGCGGCCTCCGGCGACGGCGCTCAGCGCACCGACCAGGGACCGGACCATGGAGTGGCAGAACGCGTCGGCCAGGAGGTGTACCTCGATCAGCCCGTCGGCGTGCCGGACGGCGCTGAGCTGCTTGAGGTCGCGGATGGTGGTGGCGCCGGCCCGGGGTTTACAGAAGGGCGCGAAGTCCCGCAGCCCCAGGAGCGACGCGGCGGCGGTGTTGAACGCCTCCATGTCCACGGCGTGACGCAGGGCGACGACGTGCCCGCGGAGCAGCGGGTCCGGGGGCGTGGTGGCGTCCAGCATCCGGTAGCAGTAGCGCCGCCAGATCGCCGAGAAGCGGGCGTCGAATCCGGCCGGGGCGGGGGAGACGGATCGGAGGACGACATCGGCGGGGAGCGCGCGGCGGAGGCGTCGGAGGAGCTCGTCGTAGAAGCGGTCTGGCGCCTCCCCGGGGAGCGCGCGCACGTCGGTGCGCCTGCGCCGCGCGGGGAGCCCGGTCTCGATGACTGCGGCTGGGAGATCCACGTGGCACACCTGGCCGCGGGCGTGGACGCCGGCGTCGGTGCGCCCCGCCGCCATCACCAGGGGCGGCGCGGGGAGGCGCAGCACCTGCCCGATCCACTCCTCCACCACGCCCTGCACGGTCCGGAGGCCGGGCTGCGTGGCCCAGCCGTGGAAGTGCGTGCCGTCGTAGGCGACGTCCAGCCTAAGCCGCATCGATCCTCCGATAGGTGAGGTCGTACACCCGGCGGCCGGCCGCGAGTCCGCGGGCCTCGTACTTCGTGAGGGGTCGCTCGGCCAGCCGCGGGGCCCAGCCGTCGTGGACGTTGGCGAGACCGGGCGCGGCGTCGAGGTGGTCCCGCATCCAGAGGGCGTAGTCCTCCCAGTCCGTCGCCAGCCGCCACAGCCCACCGGGAGCCAGCTTGGCCGCGACCACGTCGGCGAAGTCCGGGCCCACGAGCCGCCGCTTGTGGTGGCGCTTCTTGTGCCAGGGGTCTGCGAAGAAGGTCCACAACTCGCCCACGGAGCCGTCGGCGAACAACTGCCGCAGGCCCTGGGCTCCGTCAGCGACGACGATCCGCACGTTGCTGACGTCGTCGCGGGCGAGGCGGCCCAGGGTGGAGGCGACCGCCGGTTCGAACACCTCGAAGGCCACCACGTCCGAACCCGGGTGCCGCGCAGCCATGGCTGTGAGCGACTCACCGGCGCCGGAACCGATCTCCACGATCAACGGCGCCTCGCGCCCGAACTCGGCCGCCCAGTCGACGGTGGCGCCGTCGGCGAGGGAGGTGGACAGGTGGCCGCGGGGCACCTCGATGACGTAGTGCCCGCGGTGTCGTTCCCAGGACTTCGCCTGCGACTCGTTCATCCGGGCGCTCCGGCGGACGAAGCTGACCACGTCACGGCGCAGGCGAGGGGGCAACGGATCCACCGGACCAGCCTAGTGGTCGTCTCCCACTACCCGCCGCGGGGTGCTCCGGGCAGCGCCTACCCTTGTGGTGTCACCGTCCACGCAGCAGGAGAAGGATCATGCGCACACTGCTCAACATCATCTGGGTCGTCCTCGGAGGGTTCTGGCTCGCGCTGGGCTACTTCCTCGCGGGCGTCATCGCCTGCATCTTCATCATCACCATCCCCGTGGGCGTGGCGTCCTTCCGGATGGCCCGCTACGTGTTGTGGCCGTTCGGCAAGAGCGTCGTCCCCAAGCCAGGGTCCGGCGCCGGCTCCGCCATCATGAACGTGATCTGGTTCCTCATCGCCGGATGGTGGCTCGCGTTGGCCCACGTGGCCGCGGCGCTGGCGCAGGCGCTGACCATCGTCGGCATCGCCAACGCCTACGTGAGCCTCAAGATGATCCCCGTGACCTGCTTCCCGTTCGGCAAGCGCATCGTGGACAACGGCGGCATCTTCTGAGCGGACCCGGACCGGGCCGCCCTGGGCGCGGCTAGACAACCCGACTCAGCGCCCCGCCCTTCTCAGAGGCGCGGCTGGTTCCACCGGCCGGGACGCGTCAGCGTGTCCGTCGAGACCGTGACCCCGTCCCCGTCCACCGAGGCGACGGCCACCAGCAGGCTGAGCGTGGGGTATCCGTGGGGACGGTTGTCGCGGATGATGGCGCGGTCGTCGCCGGCGTCGAGCCGGGCGCTGTCCTCCAGCACCGCCATCCATCCGGACCACCATGGGCCGGCGGGGGCGTCGACGGTGGGCGTGGCGGCGAAGGCCCCCAGCCAGGCGGCGATGCGCGCCGTGGCGGGATCGTCGACGTCGTCGTGGGCCACCATGTGTGTGCCCGGCACCAGGTCCGTCACCCGGGGCTCCCCGCCCTCCCACGAGGTGACCCGTGCGCCTGCGGCGTTCGCCTCCACGAGGTTGAACCCCAGCGTGGTGAGCGGACGGGGGAGGGGGCGTCCTGCCAGGGAGTCCAGCACCAGTGAACCGCGGGAGGTGGGCCGCTCCACGTCCGTGCCGCCGGCGCGGTTGAGGAGGACGGCGAGCCGGTGGTCATCAGCGGCCAGCCAGGCGCCGCCGGCCAGCTCGTCCATCACCCCGCGTACCTGCGGCCGGCCCGGCCACCAGGCGCCGAGGGGGCGCCACGGCCGGAGCGGGTCCTCGTCGCGGACCGCCAGTACCCGGACCGGGCCGACTCCTGGCTCCGGGACCCTGATCACCACCGTGCACATGCCGCGAAGCGTACCGGGGGTTAGACGAGACCCACGGTACGGGCGTCGAACCTGAGAGAATCGGCGCATGGTCATCGTCGTGGGAGTCACGGGCGGCATTGCCGCCTACAAATCGGTCCACCTGGTGCGGCTGTTCGTCCTCGACGGTCACGAGGTGCACGTCGTCCCCACCGAGGATGCCCTGCGTTTCGTCGGCCTGCCCACCTGGGAGGCCATCTCGCGCAACCGGGTCACCACGTCGGTGCACGACGACGTTCCGGAGGTGCGGCACGTGGCGCTCGGGCAGCGCGCCGACCTGGTGGTGGTGGCTCCCGCGACCGCCAACACCATCGCATCCATGGCTGCGGGCCTGGCCTCGGACCTCCTGGGCACCACCCTGCTGGCAACGCGCGCGCCGGTGCTCGTCGCGCCGGCCATGCACACCGAGATGTGGCAGCACCCGGCGACGGTCGCCAACATGGCGACGCTGGCCTCCAGGGGCGTGCACGTGGTGGGGCCGGCCGTGGGTCCGCTCACGGGCGGTGACTCCGGACCGGGCCGGATGAGCGAGCCGGAGGAGATCCACGACCTGGCTAACGCGCTGCTGGCGTCCGGCCAGGACCTGGCCGGCATGACCGTCGCAGTGTCCGCCGGCGGGACCCGGGAGCCCATCGATCCGGTGCGGTTCCTGGGCAATCGGTCGAGTGGACGCCAGGGCGTGGCGCTTGCCGCCGCGGCCGCCGCCCGCGGGGCCAGAGTGCTGCTGGCGGCCTGCAACATCGAAGGCGAGGTGTTGCGCGAGGCGCGCCGACCGGGGATCGAGATCGCGACGGCGGGGTCCGCGGCCGAGCTGTCCGCCGTGATGACGGGGGCGTCGACGGACGCCGACGTGGTGATCATGGCCGCCGCGGTGGCCGACTACCGGGTAGCGGAGGTATCGGAGGGGAAGCTGACCAAGGAGGCGGGCAGCGCCCCCGTCCTGACGCTGGTGGAGAACGAGGACATCGTCGCAGGGCTGGCGGCCCGACGCCGTCCGGGGCAGGTCGTGGTGGCCTTCGCGGCGGAGACGGCCACGGGCGGGGAACTGCTGGCGCGGGCCGTGCGGAAGCGCCGTCGCAAGGACGTGGACCTGCTCGCGGTCAACGAGGTGGGGTGGGAGAAGGGCTTCGAGGCGGCCGACAATCGGCTGATCATCCTCGACAGCGACGACCGTGTCGTGGCTGAGACGGCGGGCAGCAAGCGTGAGGTCGCCGACGCGCTGCTCGACGCCGTCGCGGTGGCGTTGTCCCGGCGACGCTGAGGCGGGTGCCGCGTCCGGCTCGACGAGGGGTGACCCCAGCGTCGAGCCGGACCAGCGTCACTGTTTCGGCCAGAGCTCCTGAGGCATCAACTCGTAGCCGTGGAACTCGCGGGTGAAGCTGCCCGTGCCCTGAGCGACGCCACGCAGGTCGATCGGGTAGGTCACCAGCTCGCTCTGCGGAACCAGCGCCTCGATGGTGGCGTGGCCGTGCCCGTCGAGGTCGCTGCCCTGCACCTGGGCCCTGCGGCCGGCGAGATCCGTGAGCACCGAGCCCATGAACGAGTCGCCCGTGGTGACCCGCACGCGGTCGATGGGCTCCAGCAGGCCCACCTTCCCGGGACCGGCCGCGTCCCGGAGGGCGAGTTGGCCGGCCACCTGGAACGCCATGTCGGAGGAGTCCACCGAGTGCGACTTGCCGTCGTGGAGGGTCACCCGCACGTCCACCATCGGCATCCCGAAGGTGGTGCCGTGCGCCAGTTGCTGCTCAAGGCCCTTCTGGACGGAGCCGATGTAGGCGCGCGGCACCGAGCCACCGACCACCTTGTCCACGAACTCGAAGCCGCCGCCGCGGGGGAGCGGCTCCACCTCGACGTCGCAGACCGCGAACTGCCCGTGCCCGCCGGACTGCTTGACGTGGCGGCCCTTACCCCTCGACGGCGCCACGAACGTCTCCCGCAGCGCCACCCGTACCGGCTCCTCCTTGAAGCCCACCTGGTAGCGGTCCCGGAGCCGCGCCAACAGCAGTTCCTTGTGTGCCTGGCCCATCACCCACAACAACTGCTGCTCGGTGCCCGCGTTGCGCTCCAGATGGACCGTGGGGTCTTCCAGCGCGAGGCGGTGCAGCGCGGAGGCGAGCTTGTCCTCGTCGCCGCGGCTGGCCGCATGGATGGCGACAGGCAGCTGGGGCGTGGGCAGCGACCAGGGCGGCAGCAGTGCGGGGCGGGCGGGATCTGACAGCGTGTCCCCGGTCTCCGCCTTCGAGAGCCGGGTCACCGCGACGATCTCGCCCGCGACAGCCACGGGCTTGGCGAGAATCTCGCCGCCCAGGGTGATGCTCATCGGGCCGATGCGCTCGTCGTCGTCGTGGTCGGGATGCATCGGGTCGGCGTCCGCGCCGAACAGCTCGCGGTGCCCCGAGACGTGGACGACATCGTCGACCCGCAGCGACCCGCTGAAGATCCGGACCAGGCTGGTGCGGCCGGCGAAGTTGTCCGACGTGGTGCGGATGACCTGGGCGATCAACGGGCCCTGGGGATCGCCGGTGGCAGCGGGCAGGGTGGCGCCGTTGGGGGTGGTGATCTGGGGAATGTGGTGCGACGCGGGGGCCGGGAACCCGCGCTCGATCCAGCGCAGCAGCTCCTCGGTTCCCTTGTCGGAGGTGGTGTGCGCGGGGAGGACGGGGAAGAAGCGCCCCGACTCGACGGCGGCCAGCAGGGCGGCGTGCACCTCCTCGGCGGCCAGCTCCTCGCCCTCGAGGTAGCGCTCCATCAGGTCTTCATCCTGGACCTCGGTGATGATGGCCTCCAGAAGGGGGGCGCGGCGCTCGTCGATGAGTGCCAGCTCCTCCTCGGTGGCGTCCCGCGACGTCCTGGTGCCCGACGAGTAGTCGTGGGCGCGCTTGTTGAGCAGCGACAGGTTGCCGACGTTCTCCCCGCCCACCTCGAGGGGGATGAGGGCGGGGATGATGTTCACGCCGAAGGTGTCCTGGACGATCGAGACCATGTGGTCGAAGTCCGCACGCCCCTGATCCAGCTTGGTGATGGCGATGATCCGGGGCATCTCGACGCTCTGGCACTCGTGCCACAGCGCGACGGTGCTGGCGTCGATGTCCTCGCCGGCCGCGACGACGAAGATCGCCGCGTCCGCGGCCCGGAGGCCGGCGCGCAACTCACCGATGTATTCCGCGTGCCCGGGCGCGTCGAGCAGATTGATCTGCACGTCGTTGGTGGGGATGGCGGCCAAGGTCAGCGATGCCCCCCTCTCCGGTGTCTCCTTCTCCCCGCGGTAGCCCTCGATGCGGGCGCGCAGAAGATGTTCGAACAGGGTTGTCTTGCCCGAGCCACTGGCTCCCACGAGGACGACGTTACGGACGTCGCTGGGTGCCGTGATGGCGATCTGGGGACTCGTCTTTGAGGCCATGGCCAATACGTTAGACCCCCTGTGGTGTCCCGTTGGGCGGACCCCCTCAAATCCACCGTCCTCAAGGCGTAGTCAGGCGCTAGGGTTGGGATGGACGGGGCCGACGCAGGCGCCCGGGGGCCTCGCGTGACCCGGCCCGTGCGCAAGGCGCCGGGCGCGCCTTCGCCTGATCGTGGTGCCTCACTGTCAAGTCCCCGGATAGTGGGGGGCCGTGCCTCACATAGTTTTCCCCGTGTAACGGGTTAGCTGGCTCGGGTCTTGAGGACACCGGGGGTGGGTGCTTTCCAGGTGATCTGGTCTTGGAGTCGCCGTGTTTTCCCGGCGGCGAGTCGGGTGAGTTCGTGTTGGATCTCGGTGATGGCGCGGGCGATCGCGGCGGGTTGCAGGGTGGCTTTGTAGGCGGCGAGTTCGGCTTCTTGGGCGGAGCTGAGGACGCCGGCGGCCAGCAGCCGCTGATACGGGGAGCGGGGCTGGTCGTAGAGCCTCTTGCGTCGCCCGATGGTGTCGGTGGACCAGCCGACGGGTTTCTTGGTCGGGGTGAAGAAGTTGAGTCGGTCGTTGACCAGGGTCCAGAGCTGGTTGAGCAGCGTCAGCTCGGTAGGGGTGTCGTAGCGGTGGTAGAAGCCGTAGCGGCGCACGAGGTGGTTGTTCTTCGACTCGATGGTGGCCTGGTCGTTCTTCTTGTAGGGCCTTGAGCGGGTGAAGAACACGTCGCGTTGGCCGGCCCAGTCGATGAGTTGGTGGTTGATGAACTCAGAGCCGTTGTCGCTGTCGATGCCGGTCACGGCGAACGGTACCTGGTCGATGAGCAGGTCGAACGCGCTCCGGATGTGGATGTGGGCGTTGTTGCGGATCGCGTGGGTGAAGGTCCAGCCGGTGTGCATGTCGGTGAAGTTGACGCTGCGGGCGAACTCTCCTTGCAGGGTGGGGCCGCAGTGGGCGACGGTGTCGACCTCGAAGAACCCGGGTTCGGCTTCGACCTCGTCACCGGCTTTGCGGATCTGGATCGAGTTGCGAAGCAGGCTTCCCTGCCTCGTGGCGGACTTCCCGCGGAGTGGGTCTGTGGCTCGGGCAGGGGCCAGGTAGCGGTCGATCGTGGCCGGCGACATCGACTCGAGTTCGGCTCTGACCTCAGCGCTGTACCGATCCTGGCCGGAGACCAGGGAGCCTTCGGTTTCCATTGCGTCGAGCCAGTCGGTCATCGCAACAGCGAGGTACTTGCCGCAGCTGCCCCCGGCAGTGGCCCAGACCAGTTGAAGGACCTTGATCGCATCGTAGGAGTACTTCCGCGGTTTGGTCTTGCGGCGGTCGATCACTGCGACGGTGGCAACCGCCCGACCGGGGGCCTGTTTCAGCCGGGCGACCAGCTGTTGACGGGCGTGATCACGGTTCCAGCCGGTGACCTCGACCACGTGGTCCAGGATCACGCTCTTGCCCTTCCTCGGGGCCGCGGCGTAGGCCTGGGCGTACTTCTTCGTGACTTCGAACCGGGCTGCCATCGACAGCTTCTCCTCAACCTCCACACCCCATCGTGGCCAGCCTCCACGTTCGCGGGGAAAAGTGTGTGAGGCACGGCCCCTACGTACGCGGGGACTATGTGTGAGTCTCGTCGCTGATTTGCCCAGCCGCGCCCCCGCATCGTAAGCTTGGTAGCTGTTGCGCGCCGTGTGGCCAGTGCGGCTCCTTGAGCCGACGCCGCCAGTGCACTCCACAAGTTTGTTTGGAAACGAATGGAAGTTGGTCTCGTGTCTACGTACACCCCAAAGCCGGGCGAAATCGCCCGGAACTGGCATGTGATTGATGCCGAGGACGTCATCCTCGGGCGTCTCGCCGTGGCCGCTGCCACCCTGCTCCGGGGCAAGCACAAGGCCACCTTCGCCCCCCACGTCGACGGTGGTGACTTCGTGGTTGTCGTCAACGCCTCGAAGATCGCCCTCTCCGGCAACAAGCGCAAGGACTCGAAGCGGTACACGCACTCCGGCCGTCCGGGTGGTCTGACGACCATCTCGATCGGTGACCTGCTCGAGAAGGATGCCCGCAAGGCCGTCGAACGCGCCGTGTGGGGCATGCTGCCCAAGAACAAGCTGAGCCGTCAGCTGATCAGCAAGCTCAAGGTCTACTCGGGCCCCGAGCACCCGCATGCCGCGCAGCAGCCGCAGGCCTACGAGATCACCCAGATCGCCCAGTGAGCGAGAGCGAGACGCACCCCATGACCCAGACTGATATCGACGAGACCACCGTCGAGGAGATCACCCCCTTCGTCGACGACGAGAACCGTGAGATCGCCTACCGCTCGGACGCCAACCCGGCCGCCGCCGCCGGCGCCGACGTGCGTCCGGCGATGGTCGCCCCGATGGGCGCCACCGGCCGCCGCAAGGAGGCGATCGCCCGCGTGCGCATCGTCCCCGGCTCGGGCTCGTGGATCATCAACGGCCGCACCCTCGAGGACTACTTCCCCAACAAGGTGCACCAGCAGCTGGTGAGCGATCCGTTCGTGACTGCCGGCGTCAACGGCTCCTACGACGTGATCGCCCGCATCCACGGCGGCGGCATCACCGGCCAGGCCGGCGCGCTGCGCCTCGGCGTGGCCCGCTGCCTCAACGCGGTGGACACCGAGGCCTCCCGCCCCGGCCTCAAGAAGGCCGGCATGCTGACCCGCGACGCCCGCATCAAAGAGCGCAAGAAGGCCGGCCTCAAGAAGGCCCGCAAGGCGCCCCAGTACAGCAAGCGCTGATCCCAGCACTGTCGTCGAACGCCCATCCCCACTGCGGGGGTGGGCGTTCGTCGTCTGCCGGGGGATTCGTCCAGCCGGATCGGGCGGCGGTATTGTCGCCTGCGTGGCACGACTCTTTGGTACCGACGGCGTCCGTGGCGTCGCGAACAGTGAACTGACCGCCGAGCTGGCGCTCGACCTCTCCGTCGCGGCGGCGCACATCCTCGGTGAGGCCGGTGTGTTCGAGGGGCACCGTCCATTGGCGCTCGTCGGCCGCGACCCTCGGGCCAGCGGCGAGTTCCTCGAGGCCGCCGTCATCGCGGGCCTCGCCTCGGCGGGGGTGGACGTGATCCGCCTCGGCGTCCTGCCCACCCCGGGGGTGGCGTTCCTGGTCAACGATCTCGACGCCGACCTCGGCGTCATGATCTCCGCCTCCCACAACCCCATGCCGGATAACGGCATCAAGTTCTTCTCCAAGGGCGGCGTGAAGCTCGACGACTACCTGGAGGACGCCATCGAGGCCCGGATGGGCGAGGGGTGGACGCGCCCCACAGGGAGCGCCGTCGGGCGCATCCGCAGCGACCTGGGCGCCGTCGAGGCCTACGTCGCGCACCTCGTGGGGTCCCTGGGCGAGGACGCCTCGCTGGCGGGCCTGACGGTGGTCATCGACTGCGCCAACGGCGCGGCGTCCACCACCGCGCTTGAGGCGTTCGCGGCGCAGGGCGCGCGGATCATCCCGATCCACGCCGAGCCCGACGGCCTCAACATCAACCAGGACTGCGGCTCCACCCACATGGGTGACCTCATCGAACGCGTCAGGGCGGAGGGCGCGGACCTCGGCATCGCGCTCGACGGCGACGCGGACCGGTGCCTCGCCGTCGACCATGAGGGCAACGTCATCGACGGCGACCACATCCTGGCGATCCTCGCCATCGCCATGAAGGAGGAGCACCGCCTCCACTCGGACACCCTCGTGGCCACCGTCATGAGCAACCTGGGGCTGATCAACGCCATGCGCGAGCACGGCATCCGGGTGGACCAGACGAAGGTGGGGGACCGCTACGTGCTGGAGTCGATGGCCGCGAACGGGTTCGCGCTGGGGGGCGAACAGTCCGGCCACGTCATCATCAACGAGTTCGCCAACACCGGCGACGGCACCCTCACGGGCCTGCACCTGGCGGCCCGGATGATGTCCACCGGCAGGTCTCTTCAGGACCTCGCCTCCGTGATGACCGTGCTGCCGCAGGTGATCATCAACGTGCGCGGCGTGGACAAGCTCCGCGCGGGCGTCGACACGGAGGTGCAGAGGGCCGTGGCGGCGGCCTCGCGTGAGCTGGGCACCACCGGCCGGGTGTTGCTGCGCCCCTCCGGAACCGAGCCGGTGGTCCGTGTGATGGTGGAGGCCCCCACGGACGAGCAGGCCACCCGCATCGCCGAGGACCTGGCGCAGAAGGTCAAGAGCCGCCTCGCGCTCTGAGCGGACCCGCGCGGGAGGGCCGGCGGGTATCCTGGGGCGCACCCAACTGGATAAGGATTGTCCGAATGCTCGCAGACCCCGCCGATCAACGCACGCTGCTCACCCTGGCAGACCTCGATTCCGAAGTGGCGCGGGTGCAGCACGCGGCCAGGGTCCTCCCGCAGCACAAGGCCATCGCCGAGCTCATGGCCTCGCGCCAGCAGGCGACGGATGAGTTGATCTTCTCCACCACGGAGGTCGACGACCTGCAGGTGGCGGTGGCCAAGGCGGAGGCGGACCTCGCGCCGGTGCGCGCCCGCCTCGAGCGCGACGAGCGGCGCATCATCGACGGCTCCGTGTCCGACGGCAAGATCCTGCGCTCCCTGCAGGACGAGGTCGAGCACCTCAAGCGCCGGATCTCCGACCTGGAGGACACCGAACTGGAGCTGATGGGCAGGCTCGAGGACGCGGCCGCCCACCGGGACAGGATCGTGGCCCGCCGCACCGAGATCGAGGTGCGGCTCCGCGAGGAGGTGGCCACGCGCGACGAGCAGGTGGCCAGGCTCAGCCAGGAGGCGAGGGACCTCAGCCTCACTCGGGCGCCCCTCGTCGGCCGCCTGCCCGCGCCGCTGGTGGCGCTGTACGAGAAGATGCGGGCGTCGTCGGGTCTCGGCGCAGCGCTCCTCAAGGCCGGCCGCTGCGGCGGCTGCCAGCTGCAGCTGACCGTCTCAGACCTCGACACCTACCGCCGCGCCTCCGAACATCAGGTGCTGCGCTGCGTGGAGTGTGACCGCATCCTGGTGCGCACGGCGGAATCGGGTCTCTGATGCCGGCGGCGCATCTGGACATCCGCAACATCCCGGCGGAGGTGCGTGAGGCGCTCACCGCGCTGCAGGCGCGCCTGGAGCTGCCCCGCTCCTTCGCGCCGGAGGTGCTCGCCGAGGCGGAACTGGCTGCCGGGATCCCGCCGTCGGAGCACGTGGACCGCACCGACATCGAGTTCGTCACCATCGATCCTGAGTCCTCGACGGATCTGGATCAGGCGCTGCAGATCGAGCGCGACGGACCTGGCTACCTGGTGCGCTACGCCATCTCCGACGTCGCCCACTTCGTTCGCGTGGAGACGCAACTGGAGGCCGAGACGCATCGCCGCGGGCAGACCTTCTACGCGCCCAGCGCCCGCGTGCCGCTGCACCCTCCGGTCCTCGCCGAGGGCGCCGCCTCGCTCCTGGCCGACGGCACGCCACGGCCCGCCATGCTGTGGGAACTCCGGCTCGACGCGGCCGGGGAACTGCGCGACGTGGCGCTGACGCGAGCGCTCGTCCTCAGCCGGGCCAAGCTGAACTACGAGGGCGTCCAACGGGATCTCGACCGCGGCGCGCCGCACCCCAGCATCGCCCTGCTGCCCGAGGTGGGGCAGCTGCGCCAGCGCCTGGAGATCGCCCGGGGCGGTATCTCGCTCAACCTGCCGGAGCAGGAGATCGTCGAGCACGACGGCTCGTGGGAGCTGGAGTTCCGGCACCTGGTGCCGGTGGAGGACTACAACGCGCAGATCTCGCTGCTGACCGGCTTCACGGCGGCCGGCATCATGATCGACGGCGGCGTGGGGATCCTCCGCACGCTGCCTCCCGCCGAGGACTGGTCGCTCGAGAAGCTGCGTCGCGCGGCGAAGTCGCTCGGTGTGTCCTGGCCCACGACGATGAGCTACCCCGAGTTCGTCAGGTCCCTCTCGCCGGAGAATCCCCGCGAGCTGGCCGTGCTGACGAAGTGCACGATGCTGTTCCGCGGCGCCGGCTACCTGGCCTTCGACGGCGCGGTGCCGGACGGACACCTGGAGCACTCCGCGCTCGCGGCGCCCTATGCGCACACCACCGCGCCGCTGCGGCGGCTCGTCGACCGCTACGTCCTCGAGGTGTGCCACGCGCTGGTCAACGGGCTGGAGGTGCCGCAGTGGGCACGCGACGGACTGTCGGTCCTGCCGCAGGAGATGGCCGAGTCCAGCCGCCTCGCGCGGGCCTACGAGAACGAAGTGATGGACCTCGCCGAGGCGTTGGTCCTCCGCGGCGAGGTGGGGCGCATCTTCACCGGGGTGGTCACCGACGTACACCCCAAGACCGGCATCGGGACGGTGCAGGTGCCTGACCCGGCCGTCGAGCTGCGGGTCAAGGCCTCCCAGAAGGAGGTGGGCTCGGAGATCCGGGTCCGCGTGGACAAGGTGGAGGTGCGGACGGGGCGGGTGACGCTGTCGCGGCCGAACTGACGCCACCGTCGAGGCGGTAGGATGGTGCGTGGACGAGTCGGCCAGATGATCGCGGCTGCTTCACGGCAGCTGAGGAAAGTCCGGACTCCACAGAGCAGGGTGGTGGGTAACGCCCACCCGGGGTGACCCGCGGGACAGTGCCACAGAAAACAGACCGCCTGGTGACAGGTAAGGGTGAAACGGTGGTGTAAGAGACCACCAGCGCTCCGGGTGACCGGAGCGGCTAGGTAAACCCCACCCGGAGCAAGACCAAGAAGGTCGGCCACGGCCGGCTGCGGACGCCGATCGAGCGCTGCTCGCGCGAGGCGTCCGGGTAGGTTGCAGGAGCCCGGCGGCAACGTCGGGCCTCAGATAGATGATCATCCTTCGACAAAATCCGGCTTACCGGCCGACTCGTCCCCCAACCGGCCGGCGCCGTGGAGCGCTAGGGTGGCGGGCGTGACAGCCGAGGCAGCACCGACCACCGAGGTGGCCGCCTATCGACGGCGGCTGACCGCGGGATGGGACGAACTGACCTCCGGGGCCGGGACCGGGCCCGCGCAGAGTCTCGTGGCGGACGCCATCGAGGCGCTCGGGCTTCCCGGGCTCCTGGACGCCCGCGACGAGATGGCCCGCCTGGTCCGCGACGAGGGCATCCTCTACGGCGGTGAGGCGGGGCGCAGCTGGGTGGTGGACCCGCTGCCGCTGGTCCTCGGGGCCGACGAATGGGCGGCGCTCGAGGCGGGGCTGGAGCAGCGGGCGCGCCTGCTGGGGCTCGTCCTGCGGGATCTCTACGGCGAGCAGCGCCTGCTGTCCTCGGGTGCCGTACCCCCGGAGATCGTGTGGGGGCACCGGGGATTCCTGCATCAGGCCAGCGGGATCGACACGCCCAGCCACACCTGGCTGCCGCTGGCCGCCATCGACCTAGGCCGCGACGCCCAGGGCACCTGGACGGTGCTGGCCGATCGCACGGACGCGCCGTCGGGCATGGGGTACGCCATGACGAACCGGCGCCTGACCTCGCGCGTCATGGCGGGCCTCCACCACGACGCCCGGCCGGCCCGCCTCCGCAGCTACTTCTCCGCCATGCGCGCCGGGCTCCAGCAGCTCGCGCCCCGCCCTGGCCACACGCCCAAGGGCGTCCTTCTGTGGGCCGGCGCGGCGGGCGAGACCGCCTACGAGCAGGGCTTCCTCGCCACTCTGCTGGGCTACGCCCTCGTCGAGGCCGAGGACCTGGTGCTGCGTGACGGGCAGGTATGGGTCGACTCCGCGGAGGGCCGCGCCCTGGTGGACGTCATCCTGCGGCGCGTGGACTCGGACCTGTGCGACCCGCTGGAATTCCGCAGCGACTCCCAGCTAGGTGTGTCCGGCCTCGTCGAATCCGTGCGCCTCGGGAACGTGGCCACCCTCAACCCGCTCGGCAGCGGCGTGCTGGAGAACCCCGCCCTGCTCGGGCTCCTGCCGGGACTGGCGCCCCAGCTGCTGGGCGAGGAACTGCTGCTGCCCTCGGTGCGCACGTGGTGGTGCGGCGACGATCTGCAGCGCGCGCACGTGCTGGCCAACCTGGACTCCATCGTCCTCAAGCCGCAGGGTCGCGGCCTCGGCAGCGCCACGCTGGCCGGTTGGGAGCTCGACGGGCGCGCCAAGGAGGAACTGAGGGCCCGGATCGCCGCCGAGCCCTGGGCCTGGTGCGGGCAGGAGCCGCTGGAGCTGTCGACCAGCCCGGTGGTCACCGACGCCGGCCTGGAGCCGCGGCGCGTCGTGCTGCGCTGCTTCGGCGCCCAGGTGGACCACTCGCACGTGTTCCTCGCCGGCGGACTGGCGCGCGTGGCGTCACACGACCGGTTCCGCATCACGACGATGAGCGGTGCGCTCGCCAAGGACGTGTGGATCCTGGACCCCACGGAGGTCCAGGAGACCTGGACGCCGACGTTCGACGGCGGCCCCATCGCCATCCAGCGTGTCGCGACACTCGCGCCCCGCGTCGCCGACAACCTCTACTGGTTCGGCCGCTACACCGAGCGGGCCGACGGCACGGTCCGGCTGCTGCGTCTCGCCCTGGACCTCGCCGCGGACCACGGCCGCAGCCCCGGGACACGCGGCGGCCAGGTGCTCGCCGCGATGCTGTCGGCCGCGGAGGGCATCACCGATCTGGACCTGTCGAGTTCGGACATCGGCGGCGCGCTGGCCCGGCTGCGGCCGGCCGTCGTCGACGGTGACGCCCCCGGCTCCGTGGCGCACGCGGTCGCACGCCTGGCAGCGGCCGCCCACGAGGTGCCAGACATCATGTCCTCCGACCTGTGGCACGTGTTGAGCCAGCTGGAGCGCCTCGTCGCCGTGGCCACCGGGCGCGCGGACCTGGCCGGCGTGCTGGACGAGCTCGTCGCCGGCACCCTCGCGGTGGCCGGCATCACGGCGGAGAACCTCACCAGGGACGTGACGTGGGCCTTCGTGGACGCCGGGGTGCGGATCGAGCGGGCTCAGCGCACCCTGGCCCTGGTGCGCCACACGCTCGGCGTCGACCGGGCCGCCGTCGTGGAGAACCAGCTCTCCGACGCCATCCTCGAGGCGGGGGAGTCGTTGATCACCCAGCGGCGCAGGTCCGCCTCCGGCGAGGGGCCCCGTCGCCCGGCGCTCGCCGCGACCCAGCTGCTTCTCAGCGACCGGTCGAACCCCCGCTCGGTGGCCGCACAGCTGGACCGGCTCGTCGAGGACCTCAGGCTGATCGGCGACGACACCCTCGCGGCCCGCTGCACCGACCTGGTGACGGTGTTCGCCAACGCCGACCTCGTGGGGTTGTTCGCGGGTCCGCGCGCCCTGGTCGGCGATTTCGCCGCGGCCGAACTCTCGGAGTTGCGGGCGATCTCCGACGAGCTCACCCGCCGCCACCTCGCCAGGCAGGCCCCCCGCCGGGCGACGCTCGGCGAGTGGAGCCCTGGGGCGTACCTGCGGGAGGACACGTGAGGCAGCGGCCCGAGAACCTGACGCCGCGGCGCTACTACGTCAAGCACCGCACCAGCTACGAGTACCCGGAGGCGGTGACGCTGTGCTACGAGCGCGGCTTCCTCACCCCGCGGGCCACCGCCTCGCAACGGGTGCGCGCGCACGGCACCCGGGTGCTGCCCCACCCGCTGCTGCAGACCGAGCATGTGGACCGCTTCGGCAACACCAGCCACTATCTGGAGATCCACTTTCCGCACACCCACCTTGAGGTGATCAAGGAGGCCATCGTGGACGTCGAGTGGCCGCTCATCGACGTGGACCCGCTCAACCAGTGGACCCTGGCGTCGGCCCGTCGGGCCGTCGCGGGCAACCCCGCCCACCGGATGGACCGCGCGATGTTCGGGCTGCCGACCAAGCACGTGGCGGTCTCGTCGCCGGAGCGGCTCGCGGCCTACGCCGACACCATCCTGGCTCCGGCCCTCGGCTTCGGGGACGCTCTGGTGGAGCTGACCACCGGCATCCGGCGGGACTTCGCCTACCGGCCGGGCGTCACCTCGGTGCGCACCACCGTCGACGAGCTGTTGGACCTGCGGGGCGGGGTCTGCCAGGACTTCACCCACCTGGGCATCGCGATCCTGCGATCGCTGGGCATCCCCGCGCGCTACGTCTCCGGCTACATCGAGACCGCCACCGCACCGGGCCAGCAGAAGCTGGAGGGCGCCGACGCCTCGCACGCGTGGATCTCGGTGCTGTCGCCCGCGGGGACGTGGATCGACATCGACCCCACCAACGCCCAGTTCGCGGACTCCCGCTACATCGTCACGGCGTGGGGCCGGGACTTCGCCGACGTGAGCCCCCTGCGCGGCGTCATCGTCACCGATGCCGCGACGTCCCGGCTGTCGGTGGGCGTCGACGTCGTGGCCATGCAGGGCGACGAGGCGCCTCAGGTGAGCGTCTTGAAGCTGAAGTTGTCGTCGTAGGGGAGGGCACCGTCGACGCCGGCGTCGACCCTCAGCCGGGTGAGGGCAGTGCGTCCGCCGAGGGTGGTCATGAACGCGGTGTCCGCGGCGTCGCGCCCCGTGCAGATCCGCACCATGGAGGTCCGCGGGGCCAGTCCGGTGGCGTCGAGCAGGTACCAGGTCCCGTTCCAGTAGGCCTCGGCGACGGCGTGGAAGTCCATCGGCACCAGGCCCGGCGCGTACACCGACACGAGCCGGGCCGGCATGTTGAGCCCCCGCAGGAACGCGACGACCAGGTGCGCGGAATCCCGGCACACACCCGCGCGGCTGAGGTAGGTCTCCAGCGCGCCGTCGACGACGCGGCTCGAGCCCGGCCGGTAGATCACCTTGGTGCGGACCCACTGGGTGACCGCACTCATCAGCTCGAACCCCGTCAGGCCCGCGAAGTGCGTGTGGCTGAGGTTGGCCAGGCGGTCAGAATCGCAGTAGCGCGACGGGCGGGTGTAGAGGATCTCGTCGATGCCCTGGATGGCGGACTCGGGTGCCGGGGCGAGGACGCGCGCCGCGTAGTCCACGTGGAGGGTGCCGACGGGGGTGTCGCGGAGGCGGTGGAGCCGGCTGCCCGACGGGGCGATCAGCTCCTCGGCCTGCACCTCGTCGTCCCCGACGCGGAAGGTGAGGGTCTCGTCCACCTCCGGGTAGTCGCTGCTGACGGCGACGGAGAAGATCAGGTCAGCGGGGGCGCTGACCTGCACTTCCAGGTGGCTGGAGGCGTGGCGGACGCTCACGCGAGGTCGCCGGGAAGCGTGAGGATCTCGGCGCCGTCCGCGGTGACCACCAGGCTGTGTTCCCACTGCGCCACCCGTGACTTGTCCCTGGTCACGACGGTCCAGTCGTCGTCCCAGAGGTCCGTCTCGTGGGTGCCGAGGGTCAGCATGGGCTCGATGGTGAAGGTCATGCCGGTCTGCATGACGGTGTTGACCCGCGGCTCGTCGTAGTGCAGGACCACGAGGCCGGAGTGGAAGGCGGTGTGCACGCCGTGGCCCGTGTAGTCGCGCACCACGCCGTAGCCGAAGCGCTTGGCGTAGGACTCGATCACGCGCCCGATCACGGAGATGGGGCGGCCCGGGCGCACAGCCTTGATCGCCCGGTTGAGGGCCTCCTGCGTGCGCTCCGTCAGCAGCCGCGACTCCTCGTCGACGTCACCGCAGTAGAAGGTGCCGCAGTTGTCTCCGTGGACGCCGTCCTTGAAGGCCGTCACGTCGATCTTGACGAGGTCCCCGTCCTCCAGCGGGCGGAGATCCGGGATGCCGTGGCAGACCACCTCGTTGACGGAGGTGCAGATGGACTTGGGGAACGAGCGGTAGCCCAGCGCCGACGGGTAGGCCCCGTGGTCCAGCATGTACTCGTGGGCCACCGCGTCGAGGTGATCGGTGGTGACGCCGGGGGCGATGGCCTTGGCGGCCTCGTGCATGGCGTTGGCGGCGATCCGCCCGGCCACCCGCATCCGCTCGATCACGTCCGCCGGCTGCACATCGGATCCGGTGTAGCGCTGCGGCGCGGGCCGGCCCACGTACTCGGGGCGCGCGATGCCGCGCGGGACGTCGCGGAGGGGGGTGAGATCGTGGGGTGTCACTGGGGTCACAGTGCCGCAGTCTACTTCGCCGCGCCTCACCCGTCGTAGCGGAGCGTGGCCAGCGACACGTCCACCTCGGCCTTGTTCTCGTCGTGCCCGATCGTGACGCAGGAGACGTAGACGGCGAAGCGGTCCCTGTCGTCGGTGGGCACCAGGATGATGTCGACGACGTCACCCTCGATGCCCAGGTGCTCCATGTTGCCGACGTGGATGTTGGACGTCAGCCGCCACCCGATGCGGTTGGACACCACGTAGTCCTCGTTGATGAGGACCTCGCGCTTCTCGAAGTCGCGGAACATGCCCGAGGACGCCATGCAGGTGACGAACTGCTCAGCGGCCCTGCTCATCACGCCGGAGAAGCCGTCGGAGACCAGGATGTAGCCGACGTTGACGTTGCTCATCCATCCGGGGGCGATGTCGCGCGTCATGCCGTTGTTGTCGTGCAGCCAGTCGATCCACGCCCCGCGCTCCTCCCACAACGGGCCCGCGGGCGGTTCGATGGACAGGCCGCCGCCGTGCAGCCGCCCGTCGCGGATGTCGCTGCGGGGGACGTCGGCGATCGGGCAGTCGATGGGCTGACCGAACCCGGACTCGACGGGGGTGGGGCTGGGGGTCTCGCTGGGCACCAGCTCGTTCCACTGCGTGCCGGATGGGCGGGCCGAGCGCGCGTCCTCGGGGGTCGCGGCGAAGGGATTGGCGGCGCCGGGGAACAGGATGATCGCGGCCACCACGCCGCCGACCACCAGCAGCGCGATGACCAGCCACAGGACCGTTCCGGGGCCCTTGCGGTCTGGCCCCGAGCCCATCCAACGCCGGCCGTCCCAGTAGCGACGACCCTGCGGCGCCGTCGGATCCGCGTACCATCCGGGCTCTGCCATGGGGCCAATAGTAGGCGCCGGCGAGGGGACGGCCGCCCCTCGAATGCGCGGCCCCACAGGGTCGAACGCCGCGGGTCGTCATGCGCCTGAAACAAATCACGGGCAGACTGGGGCCCATGGATAGGCAGACTGAGTTCGTCCTGCGTTCAATGGAGGAACGGGGCATCCGGTTCGTCAGGCTCTGGTTCACCGACGTGTTGGGCTCGTTGAAGTCCGTCGCGATCGCTCCGGCTGAGGTGGAGGGCGCGATCGCCGAGGGCGTCGGGTTCGACGGCTCGGCCATCGAGGGCTTCGCGCGGGTCTTCGAGTCGGACATGGTGGCGCACCCGGACCCGTCGACCTATCAGGTGCTGCCCTGGCGGCAGGCGGGCCGCTCGACCGCCCGCATGCTGTGCGACATCAAGCTGCCCGACGGCTCACCCAGCTTCGCGGACCCGCGGTTCGTGCTGAAGCGGGCGCTGCAGAAGGCCGGGCAGATGGGCTTCACGTTCTACATCCACCCCGAGATCGAGTTCTTCCTGCTGCGCTCCCTCACCCCGCCCGTCCCGTTGGACGAGGGCGGCTACTTCGACCACACCACTCTGGGCGACGGCACCGACTTCCGCCGCGACGCCATCACCATGCTCGAGCAGATGGGCATCTCGGTGGAGTTCAGCCACCACGAGGCCGCCCCCGGTCAGCACGAGATCGACCTGCGCTACGCGGACGCCCTGACCATGGCGGACAACGTCATGACGTTCCGGGTGGTGGTCCGCGAGGTGGCCGTCAGCCAGGGGATCAACGCGTCGTTCATGCCCAAGCCGTTCTCCGAGCATCCCGGGTCCGGCATGCACACCCACATGTCGCTGTTCGAGGGCGACACCAACGCCTTCTACGACGCCTCGGACGAGTACAACCTCTCCAAGACGGCCAAGCAGTTCATCGCCGGGCTGCTGCGCCACGCGCCGGAGATCACCGCGGTGACCAACCAGTGGGTCAACTCGTACAAGCGGCTGATCGGCGGCGGCGAGGCGCCGTCGTACGCCTGCTGGGGCAGGGCCAACCGCTCGGCGCTCGTCCGGATCCCGCAGTTCACGCCCGGGAAGACCTCGTCGGCCCGCATCGAGTACCGCGCCGTCGACGCCGCCGTCAACCCGTACCTCGCCTACGCCGTGATGCTCAACGCCGGCCTCAAGGGCATCGAGGAGGAGTACCCGCTCCCCGAGGAGACCGAGGACGAGGTGTGGCGCCTCACGGACCGCGAGCGCCAGGCCATCGGCATCCAGGAGCTGCCGCGCAACCTCGACGAGGCCCTGCGTCTCATGGAGGCGAGCGAGCTGGTGGCCGAGACCCTCGGCGAGCACGTCTTCGAGTACTTCCTGCGCAACAAGCACGAGGAGTTCGCCGCCTACCGCAAGCAGGTCACGCCCTGGGAGCTGGAGCGCCACATCCGCGTGATGTGAGCCCGGCCGGTGTCGCTGCAGGGGGGTTGGCGGGGGCCGGGCGTTGAGCCGATGGATGGGTTCGCGGAGCGTCCCCGCGTGGCTTGAGCGTGGCGCCCGCCGCGAACCCATCCATCGGCTCAAACCGCGGGGCCGGGAGGCCAGGGCTCAGAGGGGGAAGACGCGCGCTGCCTCGGCGGCGTGCACCCCCGACGCGCTGACCCGCGCGTCGTGCCAGGCCAGGCGGCCGACGGCGAGGGCCACGAACGTCTCCGGCGGCATCTCCACCACGTTGGGCGGCGTGCCGCGGGTGTGCTTCGGGCCGGTGTCGAAGCCGATCTGCACGGCCGCGAACGGCGGCACCCGCACCTCGATCGACGCCCCGGGGTGCCGCTCACCCAGCAGTGCGCAGCCGGCCCGGCAGACCGCGGCCGTGAGCTCGCGGGGCAGCGGCCTCGGGTCCGCCGCCGCACGGAGCAGCACGGCCGTCAGGTCCGGGCGACGGCGGGCCAGCTCAGCCTCAAGCGCCGGGTCCGCGCCCAGGCGCTCCCGCAGCGCCGCTACGACCGTCGGGGTGGGTTTGAACATGATCGGGCCAGGATATCCGCCCCGCCGCGACACCTGCGCCCCCGGTGGGCCGCGGCGTGACGAGGACTCACCCGCCGGCGGTCCCCCGTCGATAGTCTGGGCGCGTGGCCAGGTATCAGTCGCAGCCGGGGGAGTTCGCCCGCCGCGGGTTCGACTCAGCGACGGCGAGCGCGCGCGTCTGGGAACGCTGGCAGCAGCGGCTGGGCGCGGATCCGCCCGTGGATCTTGCGGTCTTCGAGCCGGTGGCGGACCGGGACCTGGCACTGGACTGCCTGGAGCGCCTGTCCGCGGCCGCGCCTGAGATGTTCGCCCGCATCGTCGACGAGGACGCCTGGCTCCGGCGGCTGGTCCTCGTGCTCGGCGGCTCGTCGGTCCTCGCCCAGACCCTCGTCCGTCACCCGGAGGAGGCCGAGAGACTCCGCGGGGACCCGCGCCCCCGGGGTCGCGGCGGGTGGCGCGAGTTCTTCGCCACCCGAGTCGGCGTGGTCGACGGCGTGGCGAGCGGGTCCGGGGACGCCCTCCGGCTCGCCAACCGGGTGGCGCTGCTCGAGATCGCCGCGCGCGACCTCAGCGCGACCGACCCCTTCGCCATCGCCGACGACATCGCCAACGAGATCGCCTACGTCGCCGACGCGGTGCTGGAGATGTCGCTGGCGCACGCCAGGGCCGAGGTCCCCGGATGGGAGAAGGCCCGGGTCGCGATCCTCGCCCTCGGCAAGACCGGCGCCGAGGAGCTCAACTACATCTCCGACGTCGACGTCGTCTACGTGGCCGAGCCCGCCCCGGGGGCCACCACGGACGAGGCCATCACCGTCGCCACCAGGCTGGCAGCCGCCCAGGCCAGGCTCTGCTCCGCCCACACGGCAGAGGGCACGATCTGGCAGGTCGACGCGGCCCTCCGCCCCGAGGGCAAGGCCGGTCCCCTGGTCCGGACGCTCACCAGCTACCGCTCCTACTACGAGAAGTGGGCGAAGAACTGGGAGTTCCAGGCCATGCTCAAGGCCCGGCCCGCCGCCGGCGACCTCGCGCTCGGCCAGGACTTCGTCGACATGGTGTGGCCGATGGTGTGGCAGGCCGGTGAGCGGCCGGAGTTCCTCGCCGAAGTGCGCGCCATGCGGGAGCGGGTGATCTCGCTCATCCCGGCCAAGCAGGCGGACAAGGAGATCAAGCTCGGTTCGGGGGGCCTGCGCGACACGGAGTTCTCCGTCCAGCTGCTGCAGCTGATGCACGGCCGCGCCGACGAGCGGCTCCGCGTGCGGGGCACGTTCACCGGGCTGAAGGCGCTGGTCGGTAACGGCTACATCGGGCGGGCCGACGGCGCCGAGATGATCGCCGCCTACCGGTTCCAGCGCGTCCTGGAACACCGGGTGCAGCTGAGGCGGCTGCGCCGCACCCACCTGGTGCCCGACGAGGAGGTGGCGGTCCGTCAGGTGGCCCGCTCGCTCGGACTCACGGGTGAGGAGCTGCTCGCCCGATGGCGGGACTCCACCCGCCGCGTCCGCCGGCTGCAGCAGCGCATCTTCTTCTCACCGCTGCTCGACGCCGTCAGCCACCTGCCCACCGATGGGCTCAAGCTCACGCCGGAGGCGGCCAAGACCCGCATGCGCGCCCTGGGTTTCGCGGATCCGCAGGCGGCGCTGGGCCACATCCAGGCCCTCACCCGCGGCGCCGACCGCGGGGCCGAGATCCAACGCCAGCTCCTGCCGGCCATGCTCGAGTGGTTCGCAGAGGGCCCCAACCCGGACTTCGGGCTGCTGGCCTTCCGGCAGCTGTCCGAGGCGCTGGGCACCTCGTCGTGGTACCTGCGGGCGCTGCGCGACGAGGGCTACATGGCGCACCGCCTGGCGCGGGTCGCCTCGTCGAGCCGGTACGTGGTGGACCTGCTCAAGCGCGCCCCGGACCACATCCAGATGCTGGCCGGCACCGACGAACTGCGCCCCCGCTCCGTCGAGGAGCTGACCGACGCCATGACGCGCGCCGCCAGCCGGCAGGATGATCCGGACAAGGCCATCGCCTCCGTGCGGGCGCTGCGTCGGGCCGAGCTGTGCCGCATCGCGTTGACCGACGTGCTCGGCAGCGCAGACCTGGCCACGGTGGGCTTGGCGCTGAGCGACCTCGCGTCGGCCACCATCGACGCCGGCCTGCTGCTGGCGCGCCGACGCGTGGACGCGCCCGAGGTGGGCGTCATCGCGCTGGGCCGCTGGGGCGGACGCGAGATGTCCTACTCCTCGGACGCGGACTGCATCTTCGTGGTCCCCGACGGCGTCGAGGGGGAGGACCTGACCCGCGCCACGGAGCTGGTGCGGCACCTGGCCGACATCGTCGGCAAGCCGGGCCCGGATCCGGCGCTGGTGCTGGACACGGACCTCCGGCCCGAGGGCAAGGGCGGGCCGCAGGTCCGCACTGTCTCCTCCTACGCCTCCTACTACGCCAAATGGGCCTCCACCTGGGAGGCGCAGATGCTGCTCAGGGCCAGGCCCGGCGCCGGGGACAGAAACCTGGCGGCCACCGTGGTGTCGGGCATCGACGGCTTCCGGTATCCGGACGGCGGGCTGCGGCCAGCGCAGGTGGTCGAGATCCGGAAGCTGAAATCCCGCATGGAGAACGAGCGGATCCCCAAGGGGGTCCCGCGGGAGCGGCACCTCAAGCTCGGCCCCGGCGGGCTGTCGGACGTGGAGTGGACGGTCCAACTGCTGCAGTTGCAGCACGCGCACGCCCACCCGGGGCTGCGCACCACCTCGACGCTGGACCCGTTGAGGCTCCTCGCCCGCCTCGACCTGCTGCAGGACTCCCAGGCCGCCCGGCTCGAGGCGGCGTGGGTGCGGGCCAGCGCGCTGCGTGACGCGATCATGCTGGTGCGTGGGCGCGCGGGCGATGCGCTGCCCGCGGACATCCGGGAGCTCGCGGCCATCTCCGTGCTGCTCGGGTACGGCCCAGGGGAGGCCTCCCGGCTGGTCGACGACACCCGTCGCCTCCTCCGCCGCGCCGGCGACGTGGTGGAGACCGTGTTCTGGGGCGGTTGAGACACCCCGTCGGGGGCCGCGGGGCCCGGTGCTACCATCGGAGGCAAACGTGTTCCGGGGTCGGTGCAAGTCCGAACCGGCGGTGACAGTCCGCGACCCCCGAGGCCCAGCAGGGCCGAAGGGTTGACTCGGTGGAATTCCGAGACCGACAGTCAGAGTCTGGATGGGAGGAACACGCGCCACGACGGCGCGCGCACGTCAACTGCGCGCACTCACGCCGTCGTCCCTGCGCGTACCCCGGGACCTGAATCGAAGGACCGGGCAGATGACCATCCAGGAGCGGCGGCGGGCGCGCACCCTCGCGCATCTCGGCGTGTGGTCGGCCTACCCTGCCCGCACCCGCCCCGCGGTGGGGGGCTGGAGGACCACGGTCGCGGCCTTCGCGGCCGTGCTGCTGCTCTGGTGGGCGGTCACCGCGGCCGGGCTCGTCGCCCCGCTCTACCTGCCCAACCCGGTCGACGTCGCGGCCCGCCTCGTGACGCAGGCCACCACCGGCGTCGCCTGGCGGTACCTTGCGCCCACGCTCGGTGCGGCGCTGCTGGGCGCCGTCCTGGCCATCGCCGTGGCCATCCCGCTCGGCGTCGTCATCACCCACTCCCGCCTCCTGGCGGCCGTGGTCGAGCCCTTCGTCGCCATCTCCCAGACCGTCCCGCTCGTGGCCATCGCCCCGCTGCTGGTGCTGTGGATCGGCTACGGCACCGTGCCCATCGCCGTGCTGTGCGCCATCATTGCGTTCTTCCCCATCGTCACCACGACGGTGGTGGGCCTGCGCTCGCTCGACATGCGGGTGGTGGAGAACGCGCTCCTCGACGGGGCCACCGCGTGGCAGCGCCTCGTGCACATCGAGGGACCCATGGCCGCCCCGGCCATCCTCGCCGGCGTCCGCGGAGGAGTGGTGCTTACCATGACCGGCGCCGTCGTCGGCGAACTCGTCATGGGCGGCGCCGGCCTAGGCACGCTCCTCACGCTCACCAGGGAGGCGGCAGACACAGCCGGACTGTTCGCCGTCGTCGCCTGGATCAGCCTCACCGCACTCACCCTGCACGGCCTCGTCCACGTCGCGGAACGCGCCGCCGTCGCCAGACTCCAAGGAGAAACCTCATGATCGCTCGTCGTTGCCTGCTGCTGGGCGGGATCGCCGCCGCCGGCGCCGTCGGACTCGCCGGATGCAGCCGGCCCGACGCCCGCCTGGCCGACGGCGCGCTCACCGTGGGACTCACCTACATCCCCAACGTGCAGTTCAGCGCCTTCTACCTCGGCGTCGCGCAGAGCATCTTCGCCAAGCACGGCCTCGACGTGACCCTGCGGCACCACGGGCAGCAGGAGGATGTGTTCGGGGCGGTGCTGGCGCGCGAGGAGCACGTCGTGTTCGCCTCCGCCGACGAGGCGATGGTGGCCGCCGCCAACGGCCAGGACCTGCGCACGTTCGCCACCAGCTACCAGACCTACCCGTTGGAGGTCATGGGCAGCGCGGCCCTCGGATCGGCCGACGACGGACTGGCCGTGCTGGCGGGGCGCAGACTCGGCATCCCCGGGCACTACGGCTCCAGCTACTACGCGGCGTTGGCCGCCATTCACGAGGCGGGCCTCACCGAGGGGGATGTGACGCTGATGGACATCGGCTACACGCAGCTGAGCGCGCTGGCCGCGGGCCAGGTGGACTTCATCATGGGATTCCGCAACAACGAGCTCATCCAGCTCCAGGCGCAGGGGGAGCCGGTGCTCTCCATCCCCATCTCCGACCCGGCGTCGCCGCGGCTCGTGGGCCCGAGCCTCGTCACTGTCGGGACGGAGGTGTCCGAGGACGTGCTGGCCGCGGTCGCGGCGGCCATGAAGGAGGCGGAGGAGGCGGTCATCGCCGACCCGGAGGCCGCGCTCGACGCCACCGCGGAGGAGGTGCCCGCCCTGGCGGACCCGGCCCAACGCGAGTCCGCCGCCCGGGTCCTGGAGGCGACGACGGCGCTGTGGACGCGCGACGGGGCGGTGGACGTGTCGCTGGACGTCGCGGCGTTCGGCCGGATGGCGGAGTTTCTCGTCGAGGTCGGCGTGATCGAGCAGGCCCCGGCCAGCCCCTACGTGGACCTGGCCTGACCTCGGGATCAGGGGGAGCGGTCAGATCTCGACGAGGGTGCGCCCGTGGCGCCGGCCCGCCAGCAGGTCCTCGCCGGCCGCGATGACTCCGTCGAGGCCGATGCGCGTGGTCATCGCGTCCAACAGGTCGACGTCGACGCCCCGGGCCAGCACCCGCCAGGCGTCGGCGCGGTCGTCGATCTCCGCCCACACCGAGTCGATGCCCGCGAGAGTCACGCCCCTCAGGATGAACGGCAGGACGCTGGTGGGCAGGTCCGCCGAACCGGCGAGCCCGCACGCCGCGACCACGCCGTGCGGCGCCGTCTGGGCGATGGCGTTGGCGAGGATCTGGCCCCCGACCGAGTCGATGACGCCACCGTAGGCGGCCTTCTGCAGGGGCCGGCCGGCGGCGCCCAGCTCGTCGCGCGGGACGACGGTGTCCGCGCCCAGCTCCCGGAGGTAGTCGCCGAGCTCCTCCGGCCTGCCGGTCACGGCCGTCACGTCGAAGCCCGCCGAGGCGAGCAGCATCGTCGCGATCGACCCGACGCCGCCCGTGGCCCCGGTCACCAGGACCGGTCCGTCGCCGGGGGAGACGCCCTCCATCACGAGCCGCAGCACGGCGAGCGCGGCGGTGTAGCCGGCGGTGCCGAGGGCGGCGGCGCGCTCGGGGGTGAGGCCGTCGGGGACGCGGACGGCGAGGTCGGCATCCGCTCGGGCCAGGGTGGCGTACCCGCCGTGCCTGGTCTCCGACAGGCCGGCGCCGTTGAGGACCAGCCACTCGCCCGGTGACCAGCGCTCGTCAGGGGATTCGACGACGCGGCCCACCATGTCGATGCCCGCGATGAGCGGCTTCTGCCGCACCACCCCCGGGCGTCCGGTGACAGCGAGGGCATCCTTGTAGTTGAGGTCCGAATAGACCACCTGCACCAGGACACCCTCGTCGGTCAGCAGCTCCTCGCAGCCCTCCTCGAGGGCCACACCGTCATCTCGCACCACGATTCCACGCATGGCACCACCCTACGGGGTGCGCCCGGGGAGGGACCTGCGATCGGAGTCGAGTTTCGCGGGCCACCAGATGGCGGGCCCGATGTCGTGGCTGAGCGCCGGCACCAGCAGCGTGCGCACCAGGAAGGTGTCGATGAGCACGCCGAACGCGACGATGAACGCCAGCTGCAGCAGGAACAGGATGGGCAGCACCGCCAGGGCCGCGAAGGTCGCGGCGAGCACCAGCCCGGCCGAGGTGATCACACCGCCGGTGACCGCGAGGCCGCGCGTGATGCCCTCCCGGGTGCCGTGCGCGAGCGACTCCTCCCGCACCCTTGTCATGAGGAAAATGTTGTAGTCGATGCCCAGGGCCACCAGGAACACGAACCCGTACAGCGGCACCGACGGGTCGGCCCCCGGCAGGTCCAGCACCCGGTTGAACACCAGCGCGGCGGTGCCCATCGCGGTGCCGAACGACAGCACCGTGGTGATGATCAGCACCACAGGGGCCACGATGCTGCGCAGCAGCAGGATGAGGATGAGCAGGATCACGACCAGCACCAGCGGGATGATGACGTTGCGGTCGCGGATGGACGTGTCGCGGGTGTCGATGTTGGTGGCGGTCTCGCCGCCGATTTGCGCGCTGCCGTCGAGCTCCGCGCGGAGCGCGCGCACGGTGTCGGCGGCCTCGTCGCTGTCCGCGCTGTCGGCGAGCGTGGCCAGCAGCATGACCTGGCCGTCGCTGACCGTGGGCGCAGGCGCGGGTGTTCCGGGCGGGCCGAGCGGCTGCACGCCGTCGGCGGTCACCGGGGCCGTGCCGGCTGGGGAGTCCGCGGCCACGACGGAGACGGAGTCCACGCCGTCGCCGGCGAGGAGGCGGTCGGTGACCTCCTGCAGGCGGGCCTCGTCCGTCAGCACGCGGGCGGGGCTGCCGGAGCCGGCGGGGAAATGCTCCGCGAGCTCGGCCTGGCCGTCGCGGGCCTCGGACCGGCCGAGGACGAACTCGCTCGGCGGCACGCCGTCGGCCTTGAGGGTGGGCACGAACGCCGCGCCGAGGGCCAGGAGGAGGGCGGAGACGATCCACACGGTCCGCGGGCGCCTGGCGACCAGGCCCGCGGCCTTGGCGTAGACGCCGGTGGTCATCTGGGTGTCGTCGCCGCGGTGCGGGTCGAAGCGGGGGCGTCGGGGCCAGTAGGAGGCGCGGCCCATGAGGTAGAGCATGCTCGGCAGCAGGGTGAGCGCGGCCAGCATCGCGAACACGATGCCGATGGCGGCGACGGGGCCGAGGGAGCGGCTGGATCCGAGGTCGCTGAGCAGCAGGCACATGAGCCCGGCGATGACGGTGCCGCCGGAGGCGAGAACGGGCTCGACGACGCCCTTGATCGCGGCCCTGGTGGCCTCCGCCCTGGACGCGCGGCGCTTCAGCTCCTCGGCGTAGCGGGCCGTGTAGAGCAGCGAGTAGTCCGTGGCGGCGCCGATGACGAGGATGAACAGGATGCCCTGGGTCTGCCCGGTGAGCGTGACGACGCCCGCCTTCGCCAGCCACCAGTTGGTCAGCAGCGCCACGCACAGGGCGAACAGGCTGGTGGCCAGGACCGCGAACGGCAGGACGAGCGAGCGGTACACCACCAGCAGGATCACCAGCACCACGGCCAGCGCGACGATGAGCAGCAGCCCGTCGATGCCGCTGAACGCCTCGGTGATGTCGGCCGTGAAACCGGCCGGGCCGGTGACGTACGTATTCACGCCGTCGGGCAGGCCCTCGGGGAGATCGGTGCGCAACTGCTCGACGATCCCCGCGATATCACCCTCGGAGTCCACGCCCGCGAACACCTGCGCTGCCATGCCGTCCTCCGACGGGATCAGCGGCGAGATGCTCTCCACGCCCTCGACGTCGACCAGCGCCGCCGCGCGGTCACGCAGCTCGGCCAGGGTCTCGGCCGAGAGCGCCTCGTCGGAGCTGAACAGCACGATGGCCGGCACCGTCGAGCTGTCGACGAAGTCCAGGTAGCGGTCGCCGACGATCGTGGCCTCCGAACTGGTGGGGAGGAACGTGGATTGGTCGTTGGTGGCCACCTCGTCGATCCGGCCGAAGTAGGGGCCCCCGATCCCAGCGCTGACGAGCCAGATGAGGATGAGGGTGAGGGGGATCGCGATGCGCGCGAGTCTGGTCTTGGGCACGGGCTCAGCCTAGGGTCGCGCGGCTGCGCGGTGGAGGGTCGCGGGGTCGGCCAAACGGTTGATGTCAACGCCGGCGGCCCCCGGCGCTGCACTGCTGCAGGGCCGGGGGCCGCCGTCTGGTCTCACATGTCAGAGCGCGTAGTACAGCTCGAACTCGTGCGGGTGCGGCCGCATCGCGATGGCCTGGATCTCAGCGCGCTTGAGCTCGATCCACGTCTCGATGAGGTCCGGGGTGAACACGCCACCGGCCAGCAGGAACTCGTGGTCCGCCTCGAGGGCGTCGAGCACCGCGCCGAGCGAACCCGGCACCGTCGGCACCAGAGCGTGCTCGTCCGGGGGCAGCTCGTAGAGGTCCTTGTCGATCGGGGCCATGGGCTCGATGCGGTTCTGGATGCCGTCGAGGCCGGCCAGCAGCATGGCCGCGAAGGCCAGGTACGGGTTCGACGACGGGTCCGGGCAGCGGAACTCGATGCGCTTGGCCTTCGGGTTGGATCCCGTGATCGGGATGCGGATGCACGCGGAGCGGTTGCGCTGCGAGTAGACCAGGTTGACCGGGGCCTCGAAGCCGGGCACCAGGCGGTGGAAGGAGTTCACCGACGGGTTGGTGAACGCCAGCAGCGACGGGGCGTGCTTGAGCAGGCCGCCGATGTACCAGCGGGCCATGTCGGAGAGCCCGGCGTAACCGTTCTCGTCGTAGAACAGGGGCACGCCCTCGTTCCAGATGGACTGGTGGCAGTGCATTCCGGAGCCGTTGTCACCGAAGATGGGCTTCGGCATGAAGGTCGCCGTCTTGCCGGCCTCCCACGCGGTGTTCTTGACGAGGTACTTGAACTTCATCACGTCGTCTGCGGACTTCAGCAGCGTGTCGAACTTCCAGTTGATCTCGGCCTGGCCGGCGGTGCCGACCTCGTGGTGGGCGCGCTCGACGATGAGACCGGCGTTGGCCATGTGTCGCACGATGTCGTCGCGGAGGTCACCGAAGTGGTCCACGGGGGCGACGGGGAAGTAGCCGCCCTTGAACTTCACCTTGTAGCCGCGGTTGCCGCCGTCCTCGACGCGGCCGGTGTTCCAGGCGCCGGCCTCGGAGTCGATGTGGTAGTACGACGAGTTCGCCGTCGTCTCGAACCGGATGTCGTCGAAGACGTAGAACTCGGCCTCGGGGGCGAAGTAGGCGGTGTCGCCGATGCCGGTGGAGGAGAGGTACGCCTGCGCCTTCCGCGCGATGTTGCGCGGGTCGCGGGAGTAGGGCTCCTTCGTCAGCGGGTCGTGCACGAAGAAGTTGACGTTGAGCGTCTTCGACTTGCGGAAGGGATCCACGTAGGCGGTGGTGGGATCGGGCATCAGCGACATGTCCGACTCGTGGATCTTCTGGAAGCCCGTGATCGACGAGCCGTCGAAGTTCAGCCCCTCCTCGAAGACCTCGGGGCCGAAGAACGCGGCCGGGACGGTGAAGTGCTGCATGACCCCGGGCAGGTCGCAGAAGCGCACATCGATGGTCTCGATGCCTTCTTCCTTGACGTAAGCCAGCAGGTCGTCTGCGCCTTGGAACATGGGCGGATCATTCCTAACGTGTCGGTGTAGTGGTGCTGACGTTACTGTGGCATCTTTGCTCGGCAGTTGCCGGTGGGTAACAGCACTGTTACAGCTTCGGCGAGGGCGGGGCGGTGCGGGGACCGGCGTCAGCGGGTCTGGCGGGGCATCGACGCGGCCGCCAGGATCAGCATGCCGACGACGAGCCCCGCCAGGAGCCCGATCCCCACCCACGTGCCGGACGCCACCTCCGCGTTGCCGGTCAGATCCACCACGGCATCGGCGGCCCACGTCATGGGCAGGACCCGCGCGACGGCGGCCAGCGCGTCGGGCATCTGGTCCACGGGAGCGAAGAGCCCGGACAGGAAGATCTGGGGCCCGATGAACATCGGCATGAACTGCACCGCCTGGAACTCGGTCCGGGCGTAGGCGCTGGCCAGCAGCCCGAAGGACACCCCGACGAGGGCGTCGAGCAGGGTGATCACCAGCAGCACCCAGAGGGGACCCTCGATGTCCACGCCGAACACGCCCAGCACGAACGTGGCGAGCAGCGAGGCCTGGGCCACGCCGAGCACGCCGAACACCAGCCCGTAGGAGGCCAGCAGGTTCCAGCGGCTCAGCGGTGTGGTGAGCAGCCGCTCGAGGGTTCCGGTGGTGCGCTCGCGCAGCATCGCGATGGACGTGACCAGGAACATCAGCATCATCGGCAGCACGGCCAGCATCGTCGGCCCGATCCTGTCGAACGCCGTCGGCGCCCCCGGCGGGGTGGGCAGGTCGATCATCACATAGTACAGCAGCGAGATGAACACGAGGGGCAGCACCATCACCAGGCCGATGGTGCGCGGGTCCGCGTGCAGCTGGGCCAGGATCCGGGCGACGGTGGCCAACGGTGCCATGCGGCTGCGCTCCGCGGCGTGCCGCGGCCCGCTCATGCCGCGACCTCGCGTCGGACGAGCGCCAGGAAGGCGGCCTCAGGGGTCGCGGCGCCGCTGGCGGCCAGGAGTTCGTCCATGTGCCCGCTGGCCAGGAAGTGGCCCTCGCGCATGAGCAGGACGGAGTCGCAGCGGGTGGCCTCGTCCATGACGTGGCTGGAGACCAGCAGGGTCGTCCCGCCCGAGGCGAGCTTCCGGAAGTGCTCCCACAGCGATTCCCGAGTCAGCGGGTCGAGTCCGACGGTGGGCTCGTCCAGGATCAGCACCTCCGGCTTCCCGACGAGCGCGCAGGCCAGGGACGCCCGGCTGGCCTCGCCGCCGGAGAGGGTCTCGACGCGCCGGTTCGCCAGGGCCGCCAGTTCGACGTAGGAGATCGCGTCGTCGGCGGCCTCGTCGGGGGCGCCGTGGAGGCGGGCGAAGAGGAGGACGTTGGCGCGCACGGAGATGTCACGGTAGATGCTCAGGGCCTGGCTGGTGTAGGACACGCGACGGCGCAGCTGCGGATCCCCGGCAGGGAGGCCGAGAACGTTCAGCGTGCCGGACGTGATCTTCTGGACCCCCACCATCGACCGCATCAGGGTGGTCTTGCCGCACCCGGACGGGCCGAACAGGCCGGTGACGGAGCCGGGGGCGAGGGTGAAGTCGATGCCGTGCAGGATCTCGTTCCTGGCCCGGTGGACGACGAGGCCGCGGGCCTCTGCGGCAGGATGCGCCATGCCCAGGAATCTACTCCTGGCCCGATGTCCCAGGCCCTGGGGACGCATGGCGCGCCGACGCCCCGCCTCCGTGCGGGGGCGGGGCGTCGGCGGTTGTTCAGGCGCTGAACTGCGGCCGGGCGTCGTAGACGCCCTGGTCCAGGATGCCCTCGCGCTTGCCGACGATCGCCGCCACCAGCGCCTGGCCGGTGACGTTGAGCGCGGTGCGCCCCATGTCGACGATGGGCTCCACGGCCAGCAGCAGTCCCACGCCGGCCAGCGGAAGGCCGAGCGTCGACAGCGTCAACGTCAGCATCACCGTCGCGCCGGTGGTGCCGGCGGTGGCGGAGGACCCGAGCACCGCGACGAACGCGATGAGCAGGTAATGGGTGAGGTTGAGGTCGATGCCGTAGAACTGGGCCACGAAGATCGAGGCGAGCGCGGGGAACACCGCGGCGCAGCCGTCCATCTTCGTGGTGGCGCCCAGCGGCACGGCGAAGCTGGCGTACTGGCGCGCGACCCCGAGGTTGCGCTCGACCACCTGCTCGGTGACGGGCATGGTGCCCATCGACGAGCGGGTCACGAAGCCCAGCGAGATGGCCGGCCAGACGTTGCGGTAGAACTGGCGAACCCCGAGGCCGTGCAGCCTGAGGATGGCGGGGTAGACGACCACCCACACGATGATCAGGCCGATGTAGAGCGCCACGACGAAGGATCCGAGCGAGGCCAGCGAGGTCCACCCGTAGGTGGCCACGGCCTTGCCGATGAGCGCCGCGGTGCCGACGGGGGCCAGGCGGATGATCCACCACAGCACCTTCTGGATCACGGCAAGCGCGGACTCCATGAAGCCCACGAGGGGTGCGGCCTTGTCGCCCACCTTGACCGCGGCGATGCCGAAGAGGATCGACACCACGAGGACCTGCAGGACGGAGAAGTTGGGCGCGGCCGTGAAGCCGGCCTCGGCGTCACCTGAGACGCGGATGCCAAGGCCGAGGATGTTGGACGGGATGAGGCCGAGCAGGAACGCCGACCAGGACCCGACACGGCCGGGTTCGGCGGCGGTCTCGGGGTTCACCCCGGCGGTCAGCCACGGCCCGGAGACCAGGCCGACGGCGATGCCGACGACGACGCTCGCGAAGGCCGTCACGGCGAACCAGATGAGCGTCTGAACGGCCAGCCGGGCCGCGTTGGTGACCTCGCGGAGGCGGGCGATGGACGAGATGACGGCGGTGACGACGAGCGGCACCACCAGGAGGGTGAGCAGGCTGACGTACGCGCTGCCCACCTCGGACAGGAGCGTGGCGAGCCAGTTGCGTTCCTGGCCGGCGGGGCCGATGGCGACGGCCACCAGGCCGAGGATCAGGCCGACGACGAGGCCGACGCCGATCTGGAATCCGAGGTTGGCATAGAAGGGTTTGCGGGGCTGCGGCGTCGCCTCAAGGGCGCGCTCAGAGGTGGCTGTGGACATGATGGGGTGTTTCCTTTGCTGGGGTGGAGGGGCCGGCGGAGCGAGGTCAGCGACAGCCGCTGACCTGGACGCGGCAGAGGTCCACCCACAGGCGGACGACGAGCAAAGGCATGCACCCACCTTCCCACGCCGTGCCCGTGGGGAGCAAAAGCGTTCGCCACCGGCGGATCGGGCGCTGCTAGGCTGCCGCGCGTGACCACCACCCCCGCTGAGTACCCCGGCTCCACCCTCGGCCTGCGCGTCTCCGGGCCGGGCTCGCTGGCGTCGTGGCGGGCGCGCGTGGCGGCGATGATCGGCGACTGGGCCGCCAGCATGGTCGTGGCGATCGCGCTGTTCGGCATCGAGGTGATGACGGCATCCGGCTGGAAGTCGTTCATGATCCTGGCCGTCTACTTCGTCGAGGCGAGCCTCCTGACGGCACTGGCCGGGGGATCCTTCGGCCAACTCATCGCGCGGATCGGCATCACGAGGACCGACGGGGGGCCGCTGGGCTGGTGGCGCCCCGTGGTGCGCACCGCGCTCAAGTGCCTCGTGGTCCCCGCGATCGTGGTCGGCGCGGAGCGCCGGGCGCTCACCGATCTCCTCCTCGGCACCGTGGTGGTCAACCGCCGTTGACCGCCTTCAGCGGCGGCCCCACTCCCAGGCGGGCCGGCTGAGCATGCCCTGGCCGTCGACGATGGTCTCACCCAGGTCCTTGACCAGCTCCACCACCTCCAGGTCCTCGTCCGGCACCGCATCGGTGAGGGCCCCCACCAGCGCCGCGGAATGCGTGACCACGACGATCTGGGTGTCCGCCGACGCCCGGCCGATCAGCCGCGCGAGCGGCGCCACGAGGCTGGGATGCAGGCTGTTCTCCGGTTCGTTGATGGCCATGAGCGGCGGCCGGACCGGCGCCAGCAGCGCCGCCAGCCACATGAGGTACCGCAGCGTCCCGTCCGACAACTCGGCGCCGCGGAGGGGACGGAGCATGCCCGGCTGCTGGAGCGTCAGCTCGAACACGCCGTCGCGCACGTCCACGCGCACGCGGCTGCCGGGGAACGCGTCCGCCACGGACTCCGGGAGGGGCTCCTTCCCGCGCTCGACGATGGTCTGCACCGCCGCCGCGACGTCCGAGCCGTCGGAGGCCATCGCCCACGTCCTGGTTCCGACGCGCGGCTGGCGGGCTGGGGCGTCGGCGTCTGTACGCAGCGCGTCGTAGAAGCGCCAGGCGGCGAGGTGATCGCGCAGCGGGCGGAGCTCCGGCGCGTCCGCCAGCATGGAGGCGTGGGTGGGCAGCTGGAAGGGCAGCTCGTGCCAGGGGCCCTCGTCGCGGACCTCGACGGCGGAGCGGCGCCGCCTCGCCACCATGGTGCCGGGCCGCATCACGGGGCCGCCCCAGGCGGCCTCGCGCTTGATCTCCGGGTCCCGGCCGAACGCCGTCGAACAGTCCGGCGTGGGGAGGCCGAGGTCGATGAGGTAGGACAGCGCGTCCGCGCCGACGCCGAGCCGCAGCGACACCGGGCCCACCCGTCGGGTGCCCTCGACGGCGTGCCCGCGGCGCGCCCCGGCCAGCGACTCGGGCCCGGCCCACAGGGCGGAACTCAGACCGCCCTCGCGGGCCAGCGAGCCGACCGCGTCTCCCAGCGCGCAGCCCGCCAGCAGGCGCAGCGCGCGGTACAGGCTGGACTTGCCTGAGCCGTTGGCGCCAGTGACGACGGTGACGCGCCCGAGGCGGACCACTACATCCCGCAGTGAGCGATACCCGGCGACGGCGAGGGTGCGATACATGCCGGCCACCCTAGGCGGCCCCTCCGACGCTTCTCAGGGCTGCCTGCTGGCTGGGGCATCGAGTTGAGCCGATGGAGGGGTTCGACGGCTGGCCCCCGCGTGACCTGAGCGCGACCCTCGCCGCGAACCCCTCCATCGGCTCAACGCACGACCCTCGCCGCGAACCCCTCCATCGGCTCAACGCACGACCCTCGCCGCGAACCCCTCCATCGGCTCAACGCGCGTGCCCGACGGTGGGGTCAGTCGGCCGTCTCCAGCCACGCCTCTTCGAGCCGCTCGTACCGGGCCTCGGCCTCGCGCAGGGCCTTGTCCAGGTCTCCCAGCTGGCCGAAGTCCGTGGCCGCGTCCGCCATCCTGGCGTGCAGGCGGTCGATCTCCGCAGCGGTCTTCTCCAACTGGCCCTCGATCCGGGACAGGTCCTTCTTCCGCTGCCGCTCCGTCGCGGCATCCGATCGCGCGGCCGGGCCGGCGGAGGAGGCCGCCTGGCCCGCCGTGGACTTCGCCCGCCTGCGCCGGTCCAGGTACTCCTCGACGCCGCCTGGCAGCAGCGCGCAGGAGCCGTCGCCGAGCAGCGCGTAGGTGTAGTCCGTGATCCGCTCGAGGAAGTACCGGTCGTGGCTGACCACGATCAGGGTGCCCGGCCAGCTGTCGAGGTAGTCCTCGATGATGGTGAGGGTGTCGATGTCGAGATCGTTGGTGGGCTCGTCGAGGATCATCACGTTGGGCTCGGTGAGCAGCAGCCGCAGCAGCTGAAGGCGCCGACGCTCGCCGCCGCTCAGATCACCGATCCGGGCGACCAGCTTGTCTCCGGTGAACCCGAACTCCTCGAGCAGAGACGACGCCGTGGCCTCGCGGCCGGTGGCGAGCTTCGTCTCCTCCTTGAGGCGCTTGACCGAGTCCAGCACGCGGTCCGCGTCGTCCAGCTCGCCGACGGTCTGCGACAGGTAGCCCAGCCGCAACGTCTTGCCGCGCTTGATCCTGCCCGACTGCGGCTCGCGGTCCCCCGAGAGCAGATCCAGCAGGGTGGTCTTCCCTGCGCCGTTGACGCCGACCAGCCCGATCCGGTCGCCGGGCCCGATGGACCACGTCAACCGGTCCAGGAGCGTGCGGTCCTCGACGGCGTAGGTGACGTTGGTGAGGTCGAACACGTCCTTGCCGAGCCGGGTCACGGCGAACTGCTGCAGCGCCATCTTGTCGCGTGGCTCGGGCTCGTCGGCGATCAGGACGTTGGCGGCGTCGATGCGGAACTTCGGCTTCGACGTGCGCGCGGGCGCGCCCCTGCGCAGCCACGCCAACTCCTTGCGGGCCAGGTTCTTGCGCCGCGACTCGTTGACCGATGCCTGCCGCTGGCGTTCCACGCGGGCGAGCACGTACGCGGCGTATCCGCCGTCGTAGGCGTCGATGACGCCGTCGTGCACCTCCCAGATCCGCGTGCAGATGGCGTCGAGGAACCAGCGGTCGTGGCTGACCACCAGCATGGCCAGCCCCGCCCTGGTGCGGGCCTGCAGGTGGGTGGCGAGGAAGGCGATGGCCTCGACGTCGAGGTGGTTGGTGGGCTCGTCGAGGACGACGAGGTCGTGGTGGCCGAGCAGCACCGCGACCAGCCCGACGCGGCGTCGCTCGCCGCCCGAGAGCGTGTCCAGGCGCCTGTCGAGCTCCACGTCAGCCAGCAGCGCCTCGACGACACCGCGCTTGTCCGCGTCCGCCGCCCACACGTGGTCCGGTTCGCCGTCGACGATCCAGTCTCGCACCGTCTGGGCGTCGTCGCCGACGGTGGTCTGGGTCAGCACGCCGATGGAGGAGTTGGTGGCCACGGTGACGCGCCCGGCGTCCGGCTCGAGGTCGCCGGTGAGGATGCGCAGCAGCGTGGTCTTGCCGTCGCCGTTGCGGCCCACGACGCCGATCACCTCGCCGACGCCGAGGCCGAGGGAGACCGAGTCGAGCAGGATGCGGGTCCCGAAGCCGTGCGTGACGGCCTCCAGGTTGACCAGGTTCGCCACGCGTCAGCGGCCGCGCATGGCGGACCGGGCGCCCTTCATCTGGATGGGGCCCTTCGGGATGGGGGCCTTCGGGCGCATGGCGTCGAGGGCGCGCAGGCGCTGGCTGACCTCGGTGATCTTGGCCGGCGTGAGGGTCTTGGGGAGCTTCTTGATCTCGGCCGCCAGCTTGTCCAGGGGCACCTGGCCGGCACCCTTGCCCATCTGGATGACCTTCACCGCGACCCCGAACGCGACCTGCTCGTGCTTCTTCTTCTCCGCCGCCAGCAGGGGCTTCAGCCGGGCCGGCTCGCCCTCGCCGATCAGGACCAGGCCGCCGGGGCCCAGCGTGCGGTGCACCGCGTCGAGGCTCCTCGTCGCGGTGATCACCGGCGTGGAGATCCACTGCTTGGGCAGCATCTGCAGCGCCACCTCGGCCGAGCCGGCCTGGCCCTCGAAGCGGCGGTAGACGGCCTTGCGGGCACGCCACGTGAACACCGACATGGCGCCCAGGACGCCGGCGGAGATGCCGACGATGCCCCAGATGAGCCAGGCGTCCAGCACGATGCCCAGGATCAGCAGCGCGGCGAACGGCACGACGAAGCCGCCGAGCATGAGCCACGGGAGGACCTTGTCGAACTGCGATGTGACCTTGTAGGTCTCGCGCAGCTGGCGCCACCAGCCCCAGTCCTTGGGGTCTGTGGAGTTCTTCTTCGCCAGTTTGGCGGCTTTCAGTTCAGCCTTCTGCTTCTCCGCTAGCGCCTTGGCTCTCTCGCTGGCCATCGTGTCTCCGTCTCAGCTGATCTTCATGCGGGCGTCCATCGCCGTCCGGTAGAGGCGGCCCGCCCGATACGACGAGCGGACCAGTGGCCCGGACAGCACGCCAGAATATCCGATGCCGCGCGCCTCATCGGCCAGGGCCTCGAACTCCTCCGGCGTGACCCACCTGTCGATGGGGTGGAGGGTGGCGTTGGGTCGCAGGTACTGGGTGATGGTGATGAGCTCGGTGCCGGCGTCGTACAGGTCGCGCAGCGCCTGGCTGATCTCCTCACGCGTCTCGCCCATGCCGAGGATGAGGTTGGACTTGGTGACCAGGCCGGCCTCGCGCGACATCGTCAGCACCCGCAGGGACCGGTCGTAGCGGAAGCCGGGACGGATCCGCTTGAAGATGCGCGGCACCGTCTCGACGTTGTGGGCGAACACCTCCGGGCGGGCGTCGAACAGCTGCTGCAGGAGCTCGGCCCTGCCGGAGAAGTCCGGGGCGAGCATCTCGACGCCGACGCCAGGATTGACGGCGTGGATCTGGCGGATGGTCTCCGCGTAGAGCCAGGCGCCCTCGTCGGGGAGGTCGTCGCGGCAGACGCCGGTGACGGTGGCGTAGCGCAGCCCCATCTTCCTCACCGACGCCGCGACGCGCAGCGGCTCGGACGGGTCGTAGCTCTCGGGCTTGGCGGACTCGATCTGGCAGAAGTCGCAGCGGCGGGTGCACTGGTCACCGCCGATGAGGAAGGTGGACTCCCGGTCCTCCCAGCACTCGTAGATGTTGGGGCAGGCCGCCTCCTGGCAGACGGTGTGCAGGTCGCCGGAGCGCACGATGTTCTGCAGGTCCGTGTAGTTGGGCCCCATCCTCGCGGTGGTGCGGATCCAACTCGGCTTGCGTTCGATCGGGGTCTCGGCGTTCTTCGCCTCGACTCGGAGGAGGCGTCGTCCATCGGGCTGCACTGCGGTCACCCGGACAGCCTACCCGCTGCGGGCCGGGGGTCCCCGGTCGTGGCGGTAGTCTGAGCCGGTGCTCACGCGCCCTGCCCCCTCGACCCCTCCGGTGACCGCTGGTGTCGCGGCGCTGGTGGTCGCCGGCATCGCGTGGGGCACGTCCGGCACGCTCGGCACTCTTCTGCGCGGCACGTCGGGGCTCGGATTCCTAGCCGTCGCGGGGTACCGGATCCTCGTGGGCGGGCTCCTGCTCATGCTCGCGGTGGCGCTGACCGGCCGCGTGCGGTGGCCGCGGCGTCGCTCCGGGTGGACCCGGGTGGCGGCCATGGCCGCGTGCTCGGCGGTGTACCAGTTCGGGTTCTTCAGCGCGGTGGGGTTGCTGGGCGTGTCCATCGCCACGCTGGTCACCGTCGGCTCGGCGCCCGTGCTGGTGCTGATGGTGGACCTCGCCACGGGCCGGCAGCGCCTCACGCAGCCGTTGGCGTTGGCGCTGGGTTTCACCGCCGTCGGTCTGGCCCTGTTCATGGGCGCACCGCCGCAGGGGGCCTCGGCGGCGGATGCGCTGTGGGGGGCGGGGCTGGCGCTGGTGGCGGGGGCGGCGTTCGCGGTCATGAGCCTGCTGGGCGCCAGGCCGGTGCCGGACTACCACGACGCCACCGGCTCGGCCCTGGCGTTCCTCCTCGGGGGCGCGGTGGTGCTGGTCGCCGCCGCCGGCGCGGGCCAGAGCGTCCGGTTCGATCCGGCGCCCGCGAGCGTGGCCCTGGTGGTCGCGCTCGGGCTCATCCCCTCCGCCATCGCCTACCTCGCCTACCTGCGGGGCCTGCGCACGCAGAGCTCGACGACAGGGGTGATGGTGGCGCTCCTGGAGCCGCTCACCGGTGCCGCGCTGGCGTTCCTGGTGCTGGGGGAGCGCCTCAGCCCCGCCGGGCTCGTCGGCGCGGCGCTGCTGCTGGGTGCGGTGGTGCTGTCGTCGCGGCGGGCGGCCGCGCCGCCCCATGCCGTCGAGTGATCAGCCGAGAAGTGGGGCCAATGCGCTCGCCAGCGGGGCCCGAAGGTCGTCGGCCACGCCCTTGACGCTCCACTGGCCGGGCAGTTCCTCGACGATGGAGGTCACGCCCGCGTCGGCGATGCCGCAGGGGATGATGTTGCTGAACCGCTCGGCGGAGCTCAGGACGTTGAGCGCGAAGCCGTGCATGGTGGTGCGCCGTGCCACCCGCACGCCGATGGCGCAGATCTTGCGCTCCGGCCTGCCTGCTCCGGCGGGCAGCCACACCCCGGTGCGGCCCTCGACCCGTCCGCAGTCCAGCCCGTATCCCGTCAGCAGGGTGACGACGGCCGACTCCAGCGTGCGCACGTAGTCCACCACGCCGACGCCCTCCCGCAGCCGCACGATGGGGTATCCGACGAGCTGGCCCGGCCCGTGGTAGGTGATCAGCCCGCCGCGGTCCACGTCGATCACCGGCGTGCCGTCCACGGGGCGCTGGTCCGGCGTGGTGCGCCTGCCCGCGGTGTAGACCGGGGAGTGCTCCACCAGAAGGATCCGCCCGGGAGCGCCCGCCGCCACGTCGTCGTGCAGGGCGCGCTGCCGGTCCCAGGTCTGCTGGTAGTCGGCGAGCCGCTGGCCGAGCCCCTCGTCGTCGTAGGTGAGCATGTCCACGATGCTATCCCGGGTCAGAACAGGGCCGCGGTGAGCGAGACCAGCGGGGGAGCGAGCAGGAGGGCCGGCAGCAGATCCCCGACGGGGATCTGCTTGAGGTTGAGCAGCCGTAGCCCCAGCGCCAGCAGCACCACACCGCCGGTGGCGGTGAGCGCGTCCACCTGGGCGGTGCTCAGCACGTCGCCGGCGAAGTAGCCGACGGCGGTGAGCGAGCCCTGGATCAGCGCCACCGCGCCCGCGGAGGCCAGCACCCCCCAGCCCAGCGTCGAGGCGAACGCCATGGCGGCGAAACCGTCGAGCACGGACTTGACGAGCAGTTGGTCAGCGCCCCGGCCGAGGCCGTCGGAGAGCGAGCCGAGGATGGCCAGCGGGCCGACGCAGAACAACAACGTCGAGGTGACCATGCCGTCGACGAACCGCGACGCGTCGCCGGAGGCCGTGAACCGCCCGCGCAGCCAGGCCGCGCCCTGCTCGAGTCGGTCCTCGACGCGCAGCCAGGAGCCGAGCAGCGCGCCCAGCAAGAGGGCGGCGAGGACGATCAGCATGGCGGCGCCGTCCACGTCCGCACGGAGTGCCTCGGAGCTCATCGCCATGACCGACATGCCGCCGAGCACGATGGTGATGAGCCCCAGGACGGAGGTGACCGTGTCCTTGGTCTTCTCGGGGATGCGGTTGCCCAGCGCGATGCCGATCAGCGAGCCGACGACCACTGTGATGACGTTGACGACCGTCCCGAGCCCGATGAACACGTCCGCCATCCAATCAGATCGCCGCATCCCGGGACGACTCGGGTCCATCCGTGGCAGCGTAGGGGCGTGTGGCGTCAGGCCACCGCGCGGCTTGTTCAAACTTTGTAGAACCTTTAGGGTGGGGTCACCGACGGGAGAAGGGGGGCACCGTGCGCCGACTACTGGGCGAACCGCGCGCCTTCCTCGCCGCCGCCCTGATCAACCCCGTGGAGAGGGTCCGCACCGAGACGCCCGGCATGCGGCGCCGTCGCAGGGTCGTGGTGGGCATCACCACGGCGCTGGGCGCGGTCGCGCTGGGGCTGGCGCTGTCCATTCAGCCGGGAGCCCCCGAGTTCTACGCCGCGACACTGGGTGTCGCGGGGCTGTGGATCGGCGGCGCCTTCCTCTCCGGGCCGCTCTACCTCGGCGAGGGCCGCACCCGCGACGGCGGCCGCAGCAGGGGCGTGCTGCAGGGCTTCGTGCTGGGCCTGATCCTGCTGGCCGTCTTCGTGGCGGGCGCCCTGGTGGTGACCCGGATCCCGGCGCTGGCAGCACCCGTCGAGGACCTCCTGGACCACGCCCGGTTCGGGTCGCTGTGGCTCGTGGCGCTCATCACCGCGATCAACGGCGTGGCCGAGGAGTTGTTCTTCCGTGGCGCCGTCTACGCCTCGCTGGACCGACGATTCAACGGGATCGGCTCCACCGCCCTGTACGCGGCGTCCACACTGTTCACAGGCGTACCTCTCCTGACGTTCGCCGCGGTCTGCCTGGGCCTGCTCACGGCGGCGCAACGCCGCGTCACCGGGGGTGTCCTGGGCCCGATCGCGTCGCACCTCACCTGGTCCCTGGGCATGCTCTTCCTACTGCCGCCGATCCTGAGCCCTGGAGGCTGACATGACCACCCGCACGGCTCTCGTCACCGGGGCCACCGGCCACGTCGGGGCCCAGCTCGTCCCCGCCCTGCTCGACGCCGGGTGGAGCGTGCGCGTCCTGGCCCGCAGCCCCCAGAAGCTCGACCGCGCCTGGCGCGACCGCGTGGAGGTGGCCACCGGCGACGCCACCCGCCGAGGCGACATTGTGCGCGCCCTCGACGGAGTGGAGGTGGCGTACTACCTGCTGCACTCCATGGACGGCCGGGGCGACTACCGGCGCCGCGACCTCGCCCTCGCCGAGACCTTCGCCGAGGCCGCCCGCACGGCGGGTGTGGAGCGGATCGTCTACCTGAGCGGGCTCCATCCCGACGGCGAGCTGTCCGAGCACATGGCCTCGCGCGTCGAGGTGGGCGAGGTGCTCATGGCCTCCGGCGTGCCGACGGCGGTCCTGCAGGCCGGCGTCGTGCTGGGCGCCGGATCCGCCTCCTTCGACATGCTGCGCCACCTCTCAGAGCGGCTGCCGGTGGCCGTGGGGCCCAAGTGGCTGCGCAACCGCATCCAGCCCATCGCCATCGACGACGTGATCCACTATCTGGTGCGCGCCGCCGATCTGCCGGCGGAGGTCAACCGGTCGATCGACGTGGGCATGGACGAGGTGCTCACCTACGTCGAGATGATGCGCCGCTACGCCACCGCGACGGGGCTGCAGCCGCCCATGGTGGTCACGCTGCCGGTCCTCACGCCCAACCTCGCGTCGCTGTGGGTGGGGTTGGTGACGCCGGTGGACCCGGGGGTCGCGCGGCCGCTGGTGGGCAGCCTCATCCACGACGCCATCAAGCGGGATTCGGACGCGGCGCACCTCCTCGGCGACCCGGAGGGAGGCATCACGGGCTTCGACGAGGCCGTCCGGCGCGCCACCGCCGCCGTCGACCCGGCGGGTCCGCGGCGATGGTACGCGCGGGTCGGCTCGGTGCTGCTGGGGGTCGCGCTCCTCGTCGTGGCCGTCAAGGCCGTCCGGGCCTGGACGGGCCGCTGACATGCATGACCGGTACCCGCGGCTCCGCCGCTCCACCACGGCGGACGCCTTCGACCGCGGCGCGAAGCGCTACGACCTCATGGTGGCCCTCAACCCCGGCTACCACCGCGAGCTGCGGCGGGCCGCCGCGGCGCTCGTCGGACGGGTGGGGGCGCGGGAGGGACTGACGCTGATCGACCTGGCCTGCGGCTCCGGCGCCTCGACGCGGGCGCTGGTCGACGCAGCACCCCCGGGCACCACGGTCCTCGGCCTCGACGCGTCCCGCGGCATGCTCGCGGAGGCCACCGGCAAGCGGTGGCCGGCGGGGGTGAGCTTCGCGCAGGTGGTGGCCGGGGAGATGGACCTCGACGAGGTGGGCGGCGGCCGCGACGGCATCCTGACCTGCTACCTGTTCCGCAACGTGCCCGAGGACGCGCGGGACCGGGCGGTCGCGGAGACCTTCGCGCTGCTGAAGCCCGGCGGCTGGCTCGTCGTCCAGGAGTACTCGGTGGCCGGCGATTCCCGCGCCCAGCGCGTGTGGGACGCGGTGTGCCACGCCTGCATCATCCCCCTGGGCGCCGTCGTCGACCGCAACGTCCGCCTCTACCGCTACCTGTGGCGCAGCGTCCGCGAGTTCGACTCGGTGGCGCGTTTCACCGGCCGGCTCGCCGCCGCCGGTTTCACCGGCATCGAGCACCGCACGGCCGCGGGATGGCAGCGCGGCATCCTGCACACCGTCGTCGCCCGCAAGCCCGAGGAGCCCGCATGACCCCCCGCCCGTACCCAGGCCGCGACCCTCGCGCCGTGCGTCACCCCGGCCCCACCGGATCGTCGAGGGTGGGCGACGCGCGCAAGGTCGCGGTGGTGGGCGGCGGCATCGCGGGCCTGGCGGCCGCCGTCGGGCTTGCCGAGCGTGGGGTGGCGGTGACGCTGCTGGAGTCGTCGGACCGGCTGGGCGGGCGGGTCGCGGCCTGGCCCCTGGGCGACGGCCGCACCATGAGCCGCGGGTTCCACGCCTTCTTCCGGCAGTACTACAACCTGCGCGCGCTCCTGCAGCGCATCGACCCGGCGCTCGGCATGCTGGTGCCCATCGAGGACTACCCGCTGCAGCGGCCCGACGGTATGCGCGATTCCTTTACGGGGTTGGCCACCACGCCGCCGTGGTCGGTGATGCAGTTCGTGCTGCGCAGCCCCGCCTTCACCGGGCGGACGCTCGCGGGCGTGAACGTGCCCGCGGCCGTGGAGCTGTTGCGGGTGAAGTTCCCCGAGACGTACTCGGCCTACGACGGCGAGTCCGCGGCCGCGTTCCTCGACCGGCTGCGCTTTCCCGAGGCCGCCCGCGACCTGGCGTTGGAGGTCTTCGCACGGTCCTTCTTCGCCGATCCGTCGCAGTTCGGCGCCGGCGAGCTGGTGGCGATGTTCCACACCTATTTCATGGGGTCGGCCGAGGGCCTGCTCTTCGACGTGCCCGACGACGACTACGACACGGTCCTGTGGGCGCCGCTGGGCCGCCACCTCGAGCGCCTGGGCGTTCAGGTGAGGACGGGTGCGCACGTGGAGGCGATCGGGACCGGGCAGGGCGCGGCCACGGTGGTGGTCGACGGCGAGGCCGGCCCGTTCGACGCGGTGGTGCTGGCCACGGACCCGCGCGCCGGCCGGGCACTGATCGCCGGCCTGGAGGGGCCGGGTCTCGAGCCCTGGCAGCGCCGGGTGGCGGGCACCGTCAACGCCCCGCCGTTCGTGGTGGTGCGGTTGTGGCTGGACCGCGCCGTCGACGCGGCGCGCCCGGCGTTCGTGGGCACGTCGGGGTACGGGCCGCTGGACAACGTCTCGGTGCTGGAGCGCTTCGAGCGGGGCGCCGCGGACTGGGCGCGGCAGCACGGCGGTTCGGTGGTGGAGCTGCACGCCTACGCGGCCGACCCGGCGGTGTCCTCGGATGCGGCGGCGGGCGAGGTCGCGGCGAGGCTGGAGGCGGAGCTGCACCGGATCTTCCCGGAGACGGCGTCGGCCGTCGTGTTGGAGCGCGAGGTGCTGGTGCGCGACGACTGCACGCTCATCGGCCCGGACCGCTGGGCCGACAGGCCGGGCGTGCGGACCCCGTCGCCCCGGCTCGTCGTGGCAGGAGACTGGGTGCGCTGCGACTACCCGGTGGCGCTGATGGAGCGGGCCGCGACGACGGGCTTCATCGCGGCCAACACCCTCCTCGCCGGCTGGGGCGCGGCGGGCCACGACGTGTGGACGGTGCCGATGCGGGGCCTCCTGGGCCGCTGGCCCCACCGCTGAGCCCTGTTCGGTCTCAGGGGACGTTGGGTCGGGGCAGCCGCCCAGCGACCGCCCTCGCCGCGACCCACAGCTTCTCCCGGGTCGGCACGCGGATGCGACCCGAGAACACGTCGTAGTCCGCCGCCTCGATCCTGTCCAGGATCCGGCTGTACAGCACCAGGGCCGTCCCGACGCAGCGCCGCGACGCCGGCGGCAGCAGGTCCAGCCCCCGGGCCCCCTCGGCGTACAGCTCGCGGTTGCGCGCCACCTGCTCGGCCATCATGGAGCGCCACTCGGGCGTGACCCGACGAAGGCGCGGGTCCGCGCCGTGGCGAGCCAGATCCTCCTGCGGCAGGTACACCCGCCCGCGGTCGAGGTCCTCGTCGACGTCGCGCAGGAAGTTGGTGAGCTGGAACGCCTGCCCCAGCGCCCGCGCCGGTCCCATCGCCTCGGGCGTCAGGGGCTCCAGGACCGGCAGCATCATTTCGCCGATCACCGCCGCCGACCCCTCCATGTAGCCGTCGCGCAGATCCTCCCACGTGTCCCACGTCGACCGGGTGAAGTCCGAGGCCATGGCGTCGAAGAACCGCTCGAAGCACTCGGGGTCGGTGCCGCGACGGTTGATGCTCTCGACGATGGCCGCCATCACCGGCTGATCGGCCGTCCCGCGCGCCAACGCGTCGAAGAAGGAGGCGCGGAAGGCGGCCAGGCGCTCGTCCGGCGTGCCGTCGCGGGGGACGGCGGCGTCGTCGGCGTCCACCTTCTCCGGCTCGTCGACGATGTCGTCGGCCAGCCGGCACAGGGCGTAGACCGTGAACACGTCCCTGCGCTGGGACTTCGGCAGCAGCAGCGCCCCCCAGTAGTAGGTGGTGCCGTGGTCGCGGGTCAGCTCGGCGCAGCGGCGGTAGCCCGCCTCGAGGGACGCGCTCACCGGCCCATCTCCGCGACGCGCGCCGCCGCCAGCTTGCCGGAGACCAGCACCATCGGGATCCCGACGCCCGGGGTGGTGCCGGAACCCGCGAACACCAGCCCCGGCACCCGCCGGTCGATGTTCTTCGGCCGGAACGGCCCGGTCTGCGGGAACGTGTGGGCCAGCGCGAACGGCGTGCCCGCGGCCATGCCCTGACGCTCCCAGTCCGCGGGCGTGACGAGTTCCTCGGTGACGATGTCGGTGGGGTAACCCAGGCGCTCCAGCTCGCGCAGCATCCGTTCCCGCAGCAGCGGCCCGTCGACGTCCCAGTCCAGCCGGCCCACCTTGAGGTTGGGCACCGGCTCCAGGAAGTAGAGCGTGTGGCAGCCCTCGGGAGCCGCGCCGGGATCGTCCATCGACGGGACGGACAGGAACCGCGACGGGTCCGTCATGGCCACGCCGTCGTCGAGCAGTTCGCGGAACGACTCGTCCCACGCCTTGCCGAAGTGGATGTTGTGATGCCCCACGCCCTCGGGCAGCTCGCCGCGGACGCCGACGTGCCACACCAGGGCGCTGGGTGAGTAGCGGCCCTTCCGGGCCACCCTCGGCGCCGGCAGGCCCGGCAGGAGCGTGTCGTAGGCCACCGGCAGGTCGGCGGTCACCACGACGGCGTCCGCGGCCACCACCTCACCGTCGGCCAGCCGCACCCCGGCGGCGGACCCGTCGGCGCGGCGCTCCACCCTCGCGACGGGCGTGGAGTAGCGGAACTCGACGCCCGCGTCGGTGGCCGCCTGAGCCATGGCCCGCGGGACGGCGTGCATGCCGCCCTCGGGGAAGAACACGCCCTCGATGGAGTCCATGTAGGTGATCACCGCGTACAGCGCCAGCGCCCGCGCCGGCGCCAGGCCCGCGTACATCGCCTGGAAGCTGAACACGCGGTGCAGCCTGTCGTCGTCGAACCGGCGGGCGACGGAGGGGCCGAGCCGGCCGAAGCCGCCGAGCCGCACCAGCTCCGCGGCCGCGATCGGCGAACGGAACAGGCTGAGCGGGGAGTTGAAGTTGGCGTCGATGAAGTGGGGCAGCTCGACGTCGTTGAGGCGCTTGAGCCAGGCTACGAACTTGTCGAACGCCGCCGCGTCCTTCGCGCCGCTCTGTGCCGCGATCTCGGCGCGCATCGCCTCGTGCCCGGGCCGCACCAGCAGCGTCGACCCGTCTGCGAAGTGCGCGTGGTAGGCGGGGTCCAGGAGCTTGAGGTTCACGTGGTCGGCCACGCGGCTTCCGACGGCGTCGAAGGCCTCCTCCAGCAGCGAGACCATCGTGAAGACGGTCGGGCCGGTGTCGAAGCGGAAGCCGTCGCGCTCCAGCGAGCCGTTGCGCCCTCCCGGAATGGCCTCGCGCTCGATCACGGTGACCCGGTGCCCCGCGCCGGCCAGGTGCATCGCCGCCGCGAGCCCCGACAGCCCGGCCCCCACCACGGCCACGTGCCGCCTGCCGCCGCGGGGCGCGCCGGTCGCGGTGCGACGGCGCCCGATCATGATTCCCTCCACGCCAGCGAGCGGGCGGCCTCGCGGAGTCCGGCCACGCCGCCCTCCACCAGAGTCAGGGGGTCGAGACAGGCGAGGCCTGAGGTCACTTCATCTCCGATCATCGTTTCCAGCTCGTCGGCCACGCCGACGGCGCGGATGGCGTCGGCGAGGCGGTCCACGTCGTCGCGGCTGAAGTCCTGCCCGCCGAGCCGGGCGATCAGCTCGGCGTCGGCGCCGGTCAGCCGTTCCTGAGCCAACGCCAGGAGCACGGTGGCCTTGGCCTCCAGCAGGTCATCCCCTGCGGGCTTGCCGGTGACGGCCGGGTCCCCCCAGACGCCCAGGTACTCGTCGCGCAGCGCGAAGGCCTGCCCCAGGTGGTCGCCGCACGCCATGAGGGCGGACTGGACCGCGGGGCCGGCGTTGGCGGCGGTGGCGCCCAGCTGCAGGGGGCGCGCGACGGTGTAGCGGCCGGTCTTGGCTCGCGCGATGTGCTCGGCGTGCGCGCGGTCGCGGCGGGCCGCCGCGGCTCCCGTGAGGTCCGCGCGCTGGCCGGCGATCAGCTCCACCGACAGCGCGTACCAGACCTCATGCAAGGGCTGGGGCAGGCCGTCGACGAGGCGGTCGGCGATGGTGTGTGCTAGGTCGCCGAGCAGGACGGCGATGTTGCGGCCGAACAGCTCCGGCTCGCCGCTGGCGCCGGCGGCCCGATGCCAGGTGGAGCCCTCGACGTGTGCCGAGGGGCGCCCGCGCCGCGAGTCGGACTCGTCCATCACGTCGTCGTGGATGAGCGCGAACAGGTGCAGGGTCTCCAGCGCGGCCGCGGCGCGGATGAGGTGGCGGTAGCCGGTGGAGCCGTGGGTCCCGCCGGTGGCGATGAAGCCCCAGTAGGCCAGCGCCACCCTCAGGCGCTTGCCGTGCCCGACCAGGAGGGTGCCGAGCCACTGGGGCAGGTCCGCCTGGAGCACGTCGAGCTCGAGGTCCCCGGCGTAGCTCTGCCACTCCACCGACAGCGTGTTGACCTCGGCCGACAGCAGCGCGTCAACGTCGGCGATGGCGGCGTGGACGTCGACGGTGGGGGGCGCCGGGCGCCACGCCGCGTCGGGGTGGGCGGTGGCGATGAGCGGCACCTGGAGGGCGGCCCACGGGCTGTAGACGTGGGGGGTCGCGGTGATCGCGGCCGACAGGTTCTCCCAGGGCACCCACGCCCACTCGGCCACCTCGTCGGCGTTGGGGACGGGCTGCTCGTCCGGCACGAACGCGGCGAACACGGGGCAGATCTCGTTCTCGACGATGCCGGAGGCGTCGACGGCGCGGTAGCGGAAGTCCGGCAGCAGGCTCACCAGGGGACCGACGCTCATCCCGAGCTCCTCGCGGATGCGGCGGCGGGCCGCGTCCTCCAGCGATTCGCCGGGCTTCGGGTGGCCGCAGCACGAGTTGGTCCACACGCCGGGCCAGGTCTTCTTCGCCAGAGCGCGGCGGGTGACCAGCACCTCGCCGCGGGCGTTGAACACGTAGGTGGAGAAGGCCAGGTGCAGGGCCGTGTCCGTGGTGTGCACTGCCACGCGGTCTGCGCTGCCGATGGGCGTGCCGTCGTCGGCGAGGAGGACGACCTCGTCGCGGGCGGCCGCGTTGCCCCTCAGCCTCGGGGATCTCGATTCAGCGATCATGAGCTGTCCAATGTTTGTCTAAGCTTGTGTCGACGATAGCGGGAGAAGGCCGCCGGTGCAACGTCGTGCACAAGGTTTGTTCAATGTTTGCTAGCGTTGACCCTGCACGGACGTTGAGCCGGGGAGGACGTGGATGTACACAGTCAAGCAGGTTGCCTCGCTGACCGGGGTGGCCGAGGCGACCCTGCGGGTCTGGGAGCGCCGCTACGACGTGGTCCGGCCCTCCCGCACGCCCGCGGGGTACCGGCTCTACGACGACGCCCAGGTGGCGGCGCTGCGCGAGATGGCCGCGCTCGTCGAGGCCGGCGTGCCCGCTTCCCGGGCGGCCGAGGCGGTGCGGGGTCTGGCGGGCACGAGGGTCGCGGCGGGGGCCTCGGTGAACGGGTCGGGGGCGCGGGAGCCGTCGTCGGAGCTGCCCGGCGAGGACGCCCTGGTGTCCGCCGCCGAGTCGCTGGAACCGGCCAACCTGGCCGACGTGATGGGCCGCGCCTTCTCCGGCGGTCCGTTCGAGGAGGTGGCCGATCGTTGGATCCTGCCGCAGCTGACCCGCATCGGCGAGGCGTGGGAGTCGGGCCGGTTGTCCGTGGCCCAGGAGCACTTCGCCAGCGCGGGACTCATGCGCGCCATCTCGGCGGTGTTCGACGCCGCCCCCACCGCCCCCACCGGGCCGACGGTGCTCGTCGGCCTGCCGCCGGGGGACCGGCACCAGATCGCGCTGTTCACCTTCGCCACGTGCCTGAAGCGTCGCGGCGTCAACGTGGTCTACCTGGGCGCCGACATCCCCGTCGACGAGTGGGTCCGGGCGGCCGACGGTCGCGGCGCGCGCGGCGCCGTCATCGGGGTGACGGGGGAGCGGTTCGTCGAGCGCGCCCAGACCGTCGTCGACCAGCTGGCCGCGGTCACGCCGCCGCTCTCGGTCTGGGTGGGCGGGTCGCGCCGCGACGCGGTCTCGGGCGTGCATCATCTCCCCGACGCCGTCGCCGAGGCCGCGTCGATCCTCCACGTCAGCCTCGCCGCCGGCCGCATCTGACCCGCCCGCCCGCGTGTCCGCCCCCGCGCCCGTACCCGTCCCCGGGCTGGGAGCGGAGTTGAGCCGGACACGGCTCTCGCGGGGACACCTTGAGCCGGACACGGCCTTCGATGCTCGATCTGGTCGCTTTGAACGATCAAGACACGATTGAGAGCAGTTTCCGGCTCAAGTTGGCCCGCCGGCACGCACTCGCACCACGACGCGACAAGGGGGCGCCACCCCGCAGGATGGCGCCCCCTTGTCGTCGATCAGTGACTCAGAGCCCGAACTCGCCTCCGAAGTCCCCGTCCTCCAGCCGCGCCTTGACGGCCGAGAGGAACCGGGCCGCGACGGCGCCGTCGATGAGACGGTGGTCGTAGCTGAGCGACAGGTACATCATGTGCCGCACCGCGATGGACTCCTGGCCGAACCGGTCCTCGATCACGACGGGCCGCTTGACCAGCGCGCCGGTGCCGAGGATGGCGGCCTGCGGCTGGTTGATGATGGGCGTGTCGAACAGCGTGCCCGCCGAGCCGTAGTTGGTGATGGTGAACGTGCCGCCCGAGAGCTCGTCCGGCATGACCTTGCTGGCCCGCGTCCGCGCGGCCAGATCCGCGATCTTCTTCGCCAGGCCGGTGAGGTTGAGGTCACCGGCATCCTTGATGACGGGAACCAGCAGGCCCTTCTCCGTGTCCACCGCGAGGCCGATGTGCTCGCCGTCGGCGTAGGTGACGGTGCCCGCCTCCGTGTCGATGGTGGCGTTGACGATCGGGAACTGCTTGAGCGCCTCGACGGCGGCCATCGTGATGAACGGCAGGTAGGACAGCGAGGCGCCCTCGCGCTTCTTGAAATCGTCCTTGACCTGCGCACGGATGTAGCTGATTGCGGTGACGTCCACCTCGACGGTCGCGGTGAGCTGGGCCGAGACCTGCAGCGACTCGACCATGCGGGTGGCGATGGTCTTCCGCAGCCGCGACAGCTTCTCCGTGGTGCCCCGCACCTGGGCCGCAGCGGGCGCAGCCTTCGGCGCCGCCGGAGCAGCAGCAGCCGCCGGAGCCGCGGGGGCAGCGGCAGCCTTCGCAGCCTCCGCCTTCGCGGTCTCCGCCGCGGCGATCACGTCCTGCTTGCGGACGCGGCCACCGACGCCGGTGCCCTTCACCGCGGAGAGTTCGACGCCGTGCTCCTTCGCCAGCTTCCGCACCAGCGGGGTGACGTAGGTGCCGTCGGTTGACGCCTCAGCGGCGCGACGCGCCACGGCGGCCTCGACGGCGGGGGAGTGCTCCGGCTTCGGCTCGGCCTTGGCGGGGGCCGGGGCGGGAGCTGGGGCTGGCTCCTTCTTGGCCGGGGCGGATTCAGCCTTCGGTTCGGCCTTCGGCTCGGGCTTGGGCTCCGCCTTCGGGGCGGGCTCGGGCTCAGGTGCCGGCTCAGGGGCAGCCTCAGCCGCCGCGGCGTCGCCGATGATGGCCAGGACGGCGCCCACCTCGGCCACCTCGTCCTCCTTGAACCGGATCTCCAGCAGCGTGCCGGCGGCCGGGCTGGGGATCTCGGTGTCCACCTTGTCCGTGGAGACCTCCAGCAGCGGCTCGTCGGCCTCGACGGTGTCTCCGATCTCCTTCAGCCACCGCGACACCGTGCCCTCGGTGACCGACTCGCCCAGCGCGGGCAGCGTCACCTCGACACCGGAGGACGACGCGGCGGCCGACGGCGCGGACGCGGGTGCGACCGCGGGGGCCTCGGCCGCGGGCGACTCCTCGGCCTCCTGCGCCTCGACGGGCTCCTCCTCCGCGTTCTCCTCCTCGGGCACCGGCTCGGGCTCGGGAGCGGCGTCCTCAGCGGGAGCGGCGGCGGGCGCGGAGCCCGACTCGTCCGCGTCCCCGATCACGGCGAGGACGGCGCCGACCTCGGCCACGTCGTCCTCCTGGAACCGGATCTCGAGCAGCGTGCCCGCCACGGGGCTGGGAATCTCGGTGTCGACCTTGTCGGTGGAGACTTCGAGCAACGGTTCGTCGGCTTCGACGGTGTCCCCAATAGCCTTCAACCAGCGTGAAATGGTGCCTTCGGTGACTGACTCGCCCAGCGCCGGGAGAGTTACTTCGGTTGACATGTGAGATGGCTCCTTTGCAGACCGCGGTAGTTCCCCCAGCCTATAGGTGAATCAGGCGTGCATGTGCAGGGGCCGCCCGCCCAGAGCCCAGGTTGCTTCGGCGAGTGCCTCGCTGAGGGTAGGGTGAGGATGCACGATTCCGGCCAGGTCCTCGGGCGTGGCCTGCCACCCCACGAGCAGGCCGCCCTCCGCGATGAGCTCGGCCACGTCCTCACCGACGGCGTGCACCCCGACGATCGCGCCCTCCCGCCCCCGCACCATGCGCACGACACCGATCTCCCGCTCGCCGGGGGCCCTGAGGATCTGGGCGCGGCCGTTGCCGGTGAGGTGGTAGTCCACCACCTCGGCCTCGGGCCCGGCCTGCTCCGCGGTGAGCCCGACCGAGGCCACCTGCGGGCTGGAGTAGGCCACCCGGGGCATGTCCGAGTCGCGCGGCAGGATCGGGCGCTCCGAACGCCTGCCCTGCAGGTGCGCGATCCGCTCGGCCAGGAAGAGTCCGTGCGCATAGCCGCGGTGCGCCAGCTGGGGCCCGGCCACCACGTCGCCCGCCGCGAACACGCCGCGCACGGCGGTCTGCAGCTGGTCGTCGACGACGACGTGTGCGCCGTCGCTCACCTCGACGCCCGCCTCCACGAGCCCGAGCCCGTCGGTGACGGGACGACGGCCCACGGCCACCAGCAGGACGTCCGCCCGCAGCGTCTCGCCGCCGAGGTTCACCGCGACCCCGTCGTCCCCGGTCTCCGCGCCCTCGACGGTGGCGCCGAGCCGCACGTCCACGCCCCTGCCCCGCAGGGCCCGAGCCAGGATCCTCGAGTGGCCCGGCTCCTCCGCCGGCAGCAGCCGGTCCATGGCCTCCACGAGCGTCACCGCGACCCCCAGGTCCGCCCACATCGACGCGAACTCCACCCCGATCACCCCGCCGCCCAGCACGACGGCGCGCTCCGGCAGCCGCTCCAACCGCAGCGCGTGGTCGCTGGTGAGGATTCGTCGACCATCCACGGGGAGGCCGAGGGTGGCCGGGGCGGCCCCCGTCGCGACGACGACGGCCCGCGCCCGGTGCACCACCGCACCCGTCTCGATGCCGGGCCCCCGGTCGTCGACCATCAGCCGGCCGCGCTCCCGGATCACGGTGATCCCGCGCTGCGCGATGAGCCCCTCGAGCCCGCGGTGAAGGTTCGCCACGACACCGTCGGCATAGCGCCGCACGGCGCCCGCGTCCGTGGCGCCGAGCTGCGCCTCGATCCCGAACGACGGTGCCTTCGCGACGGTGCGGCGCACCTTCGCGGCCTGCAGCCATGCCTTGGTGGGGATGCAGCCGCGGTGCAGGCACGTGCCGCCGAGGGGGGTGTCGTCGACGAGGGCCACCCGCAACCCCAGCTGCGCCGCCCGCAACGCGCAGGCGTAGCCGGCCGAGCCGGCGCCGAGAACGGCCACGTCGAAGGCATCAGTCATGCGCCCCAGTCTCCCACGGCGCACCCACCTTGCCGCCGCTCGGCATAATGGGCGCGTGGGGTGGTTTCGACGGCGACAGCGCGAGGCACAGGTGGCCCGGGAGGACCGCCAGGTGCCCGATGCCCTGCGCGACCACCTGAGCCAGTTCGTCGCCACCCGTCGAGGCGTGGAGGCGTGGGTGGAGCAGCCCACGTCGTTCAACAAGCCGTCGCTGCTGCTGGTGGCCGCCGACGGCGAGTCAACCCGGCGCGGCCTCCCCAGCGCGGCCTACGGCTACGAGTTCGCCGCCCGCTGCAACATCCCCTGCTACGACGCCGGGGTGGTGCCGTACCCGAAGCGCATGCGCGAGTACGGCCTGCGCGCCAAGCGCGCCCGCCAGGCCTGACCCCGCCGGGCAGACCCCCGCCGGGCCGGGCCTCAGCCCTGCAGCAGCTTCGCCAACGCCACGAGCGTCCGGACGCCCACCCCGGTGCCGCCCTTGGGCACGTACCCGTACGGCGCGTCGGCGTTCTCCGCGGGTCCGGCGATGTCCAGGTGCGCCCAGGCCACGCCGTCGGCGACGAAGCGTTCCAGGAACGCCCCCGCCACCAGCGCGCCACCCCAGCGGTGACCGGCACCGGACTTCATGTCCGCGACCGTGGACTTCAGCTGTTCGCGCGTGTGCTCCGTGATGGGCAGCTCCCAGAAGTCCTCGCCCGCCGCCTCGGCCGCGTCGAGCAGCAGGTCCGAGGTCTCCTCGCCGTTGGTGAGCAGGCCGCCGGTACGCATGCCCAGCGCCACCATGCAGGCTCCCGTCAGGGTGGCCACGTCGACGATGAGGTCCGGCTTGTCCTGCCCGGCGCGCGCGATGGCGTCGGCCATCACCAGGCGGCCCTCGGCGTCGGTGTTGTAGTTCTCCACCGTCTGCCCGTCGACCATGGTGAGCACGTCGCTGGACCGGTACGAGGTGCCCGACGGGAGGTTCTCCGCCAGCGCCGCGTAGGCGGTGACCTTGACCTTGAGCCCGAGTGCGGCGATGGCGCGCGTGGCCGCGACCACGGCGGCCGCGCCGGACATGTCGTACTTCATGCCCGCCATCTGGCCGGCGGGCTTGATGTCCAGGCCGCCGGAGTCGAACGTGATGCCCTTGCCCACCAGCGCCAGGTGTGTCACCGCGCCGCGGGGGGTGTAGCTCATCCGCACCAGCCGTGGGCCGCGCGCCGAGCCGCCGCCCACGGCGAGGATGCCGCCGTAGCCGCCCCGCTCGAGCGCCTTCTCGTCGAGGATCTCGACGGTGATCCGCTCGTCGCGCAGATAGCCGCGCGCCGCCTCGGCGAACGTCTCGGGGTAGAGCAGGTTCGGGGGGGTGTTGCCCCAGTCGCGCGCCTGGCAGACGGCCTCGGCGATGGACTTGGCGCGCGTCACGGCGTCCTTCTGCTCGGCGCCGAGCAGCGTGGACACCAGCGCGACCGAGGCCACCGCCGTCGGAGTGTCCTTGGCCGTGATGGGCTCGAACCGGTAGGCCCCCAGCAGGGCGCCTTCACCGGCGGCCTGGAGGAGCTCGGGGTCCGTCACCTCCAGGGAGACGGCCACCTCCAGCCCGGAGGCGTCCGGCAGCTCGGCGATCTTCCGCAGCGCGGAGCCCACCGCGAGCCGAGTGCCCGCCGGGGTGACGTCCGCGTCCCCGAGGCCCACCACCGCCACGCGGGCGCCGTCGACGGCCGGGAGGAAGGTGACGTCCTCGCGCTTGGACGACGCGCCCATGGACCTGGCGAGCTCGGCCACGCCGCGACCGTAGGTCTTCGTGCACGCCTTGTCGAGGTCGCCGACGAGGCCGACGAGGGCCTGGTCCGCGTCGTTGATCGTCACCAGGCCGAGGACGACCACGTCGGTGGACCTCGGCAGGGTCTTGGTCAGGGTCAGGTTCGGATTCATGCGGGTCACCCGGCCAGCCTACCGAGTTGCGAGTTGGGCGTCGCGGCCCACGCAGGTAGCTTTGCCCGCATGATCAAGCGGGCGGGTCTCTTGGCGTTCATCGTGGCGGGCCTTGCCGTCGCGGCCTGGGGCGTGGTGTCGTGGGCGTCGCCGTCGACGTCCTGCCGCGGCATCGAGATGGGCCCGGGCGACACCTGTGAATACTCCAGCCTCACCAACGAGCGCGGCGGCAAGGTCCAGCTCTACGAGGACCGGATCGCCATCGCCCGCCAGCAGGCGCCGTTCGCCGTGGCGGCGGGCCTGGGGATGGTGGCGTTCGGGGTGGTGGTGGCTCGGCAGGGCCGGGTCACGGATGCAGCGACATCGGACCGTAGATGAGGCGGTCCTCCTCGTAGAGGCTCACCTCTGCCACGCCGTGCTGCAGCAGCTCGCCGTAGAACAACCCCAGCCATTCCTCGGCCGCTGCCTGGTCCTCGAAGCTGTGCAGCAGGCCGGCGGACTCGAGATCCGCGACGGCGAACGCGCCGGTCTCCGGCGTCCAGTGGTAGCTCATCAGATGGGATCCCCGCGCTTGATGCGCGCGGCCGGCTGGCGGAAGCGTCGGATCATCAGCGACCGGTTGAACATGTAGACCAGCAGGCCCTTGGTGGAGGCCTCGGGGTGACGCTCGGCCAGCAGCTTCTTGAAGCCGCGCCACATGATGCCCACGTTGATGACGGTGAAGCCCAGCAGCACCCACAGGCTCATCGAGATCCAGCTGGAGAGCAGCACGTTGTTCATGGTGACCATGACCGCGGCCATGACGAGGATCATGGCGGGCAGCATGAACTCGGCCACCGTCCAGCGCGTGTCCACGTAATCGCGCACCAGCTGACGCTCGGGCGAGTTCTCCACCCGCTCCCACGACGAGTTGCGGGCCGTCGAGCGGGCGCGCGCGTCCGCCTTCCGCTGCTCCTTGGCCGAGAGGGTGGGGTGCAGCCGCTCCATCCGGGCCGCCTCGGCGGCGCGACGGGTGGGGGTGGCGCCCTGCTTCTTCCGAATGACCTGCTTCTGCGGGCCGGGCGCCTCGACGGCGGGTTCAGGGGCGACGGCGGGCGTGGGGGACGCCTTGGCCGCCGCCTTCTCGCCCTTGGGGGTGAGCGTCGAGATGCGGTCTGTGGAGCGCGACTTCTCGGTGCGCTCGTACGGGCGGAACAGTGCCACGGTGCGGTGTCCTTGTGCAGGGGTCGGATACGTCCGCCCATTCTACCTGAGGTGTTTCAGGGTTGAGTCAGGGCTCGGGCGACTCCGGTGGGACCTCGGCCGCGCTACCGTGGAGGCGAACATCGCACGTTCCGTGGAAGGACACCCCGTGGCCAGCATTTTCGAACGCATCTCCCTGGTCTTCAAGTCGAAGGCCAACAAGGCTCTCGACAAGTATGAAGACCCCCGCGAAACCCTCGACTACTCGTACCAGAAGCAGCTCGAGCTGCTGCAGAACGTCCGCCGCGGCGTCGCGGATGTCGCCACCAGCCGCAAGCGCGTGGAGCTGCAGGCCACGAAGATGAGCCAGGAGGTGTCGCGGCTGCAGTCGGCCGCGCAGCGCGCCCTGGAATCCAACCGTGAGGACCTCGCCCGCGAGGCGCTGACCCGCAAGGCCGGTCTGCAGACCCAGCTCGACGAGCTGCAGACCCAGCACGCCCAGCTCCAGGGCGAGGAGGAGAAGCTGGTTCGCGCCAGCTCCCGCCTGCAGGCGAAGGTGGACGCGTTCCGCACCCGCAAGGAGACCATCAAGGCCACCTACTCGGCGGCCGAGGCGCAGACGCGCATCAACGAGGCGTTCACCGGCATCTCGGAGGAGATGGGCGACGTCGGCCTCGCCATCCAACGTGCCGAGGACAAGACCCTGCAGCTGCAGGCGCGGGCGTCCGCCGTCGACGAGCTTCTCGCGTCCGGTGCGCTCGAGGACCCCACCGGCACCGTGAAGGACGACATCACGCGCGAGCTGGACGCTCTGGCGTCCGACTCCACCGTCGAGAGCGAGCTGGCGGCCATGAAGGCCCAGCTCACCGGCGGACCCGCCGCGCGCGCGGAGCTCTCCGCCCCCGCCGAGGGCGCCACCGCCCCGGCCGGCGCTGAGGCGCAGCAGGCCGCCTCCCAGGAGGCGCCGGGTCAGGGGTCGCAGGCATGATCGTGAGGATCATGGGCCAGGGCCAGTGGGTCCTGGAGCCCGAGCACCTGATGGAGCTCAACGAACTGGACCGGGCCCTGGAGGAGCGGGTGGACGCGGGCGACGAGCCGGGCATGCTCCTGGCGCTCCAGCAACTCGTGGAGGGCGTGCGTACCCGCGGCATCGAGGTGCCGGAGGACGTGCTGGCGGAGTCGGACCTGGTCCTCCCGGACGTGGACGTCACCCTGGAGGAGATGCGCGCGCTGCTCGAGGAGATCAGCGAGTACTACGGCCTCATCCCCGATGCCGATGACGAACTCCACGAGGGCGACCCGGAGGCCACCGAACTTTGAGAGTCGTCGTCGCCTCCGACGCCCTGGCCGGGCTGAGCGCGGCTCATGCGTCGGAGACCATCGCGCATGCCTTCGCCGAGCGCGGGGCGCAGGTGGTCGTCGTGCCCCTGGGCGTGTCCGGTGCGGCGCTGCGCGAGGCGGTGGGTGTCGCGGCTGCCGGCGCCACCCTCGCCTCACCCGCGGATGCCGCCGAGCTGGGCCGCGTGCTGGCGCAGGCACAGGGTGACCTCGTGGTCGATCTGACCGGCTGCCACGTCGCGGACCTGGGGCGGGAGGTGCTCGACGCGTTCGACGAGCACCCCCTTCCGGCGCTGAGGGCCGCGAAGGAGTCGTGGGCCGGGCGTCGGCTCGTGGCGCTCGTCGACGAGGGGCAGCCCGAACGGCCGCTGACCGGGCTCACGGGCCTGGCCGCGACGGAGGGTCGCGAGCGCGGGGCGGATCTCGGCGCGGTGCTCGCGGCGGACTCGGTCGCGGGGCGGTGGGCGGCGCACCTGGGCCTCGCCTCCGTGCCCGGCGCCGGCGCCGCCGGGGGAGCGGGCCTGCTGATCCAGGCGATGGGCGGCGTGGTGACGGACCCGCTCACCTACCTGGAGGAGAGCTACGGCCTGGCCGGCACGCTGGCGCAGGCCGACGTGGTGGTCACCGGTGCAGATTCGCTGGACTTCCACTCCGTCGGCGGGCCGGTGGTCAAGCGCGTGGTGACCCTGGCCGGCGAGGCGCTGCGCCCTGCGATCGCCATCGTCGGCCACAACTTCGTCTCCGCCCGCGAGCTCCGCCTCGCAGGACTGGAGGCCGCCTACCCGATCCTCCCCGGAGCAGAGGGCGCCCCGACCCCCGAGCAGCTGGCCGACGCGGCCGCCAGGGTGGCGATCACCTGGTCCTGGTGACCGGCGTTCGCCGTCGGCTCAGCCCAGGGATGGGGTTTCCGGCAGAAGCAACGTAGAATCGACACACACCCGAACACCACGAACGACTTGGAGCCAAGCGTGACCGATACCCAGATCCAGACCGGCGTCGTCCTCACCGACGTCGCCGTGCAGAAGGTCCGCGCCCTGCTGGACGCTGAGGGCCGCACAGACCTCTCGCTGCGGATCGCAGTGCAGCCGGGCGGTTGCTCCGGCCTGCGGTACCAGCTCTACTTCGACGACCGTGAGCTCGACGGCGACGTCACTACCAACTACGACGGCGTGCTCGTCGTGACGGACAAGATGAGCTCCCCGTACCTCGGTGGCGCCAGCATCGATTTCGTCGACACCATCGAGAAGCAGGGCTTCACGATCGACAACCCCAACGCGCAGGGCTCCTGCGCCTGTGGGGACTCGTTCCACTGAGTTTCGCCCAAACTTCCTATCGTAGGCCACCCCCGCGGAGACATCTCCGCGGGGGTGGCCTTTTGCGTTAAGGTAGGCGCCAACAGTGGTGTCCTGTGGTCCTGCGCGGATTCTCACGGGGCTGTTGGTCTACGGAAGGGCAACTTGTGAGTGGCAATCCTGCGCCATTGCGTCGGCGATCGGCTCGTGCAGCCTTGCTCGTCGGAGCCTCGGTGTCGCTGCTGGGACTGACGGCGTGTTCCGGCCAGGGGGCCCGCTTCGGTCTTCCCGAGGCGGCCACCGAGCAGGCGCCGATCATGGGCAACGTGTGGGTGGGCGCCTGGATCGCCTCCCTCGTCATCGGCGTGCTCGTGTGGGGGCTCATCGGATGGGCCGTCATCCGCTACCGCCGCAAGGACCAGGACAACATCGACGCCCCTGCGCCGCGCCAGACCACCTACCACCTGCCGCTGGAGCTGCTCTACACGCTCGTGCCGTTCCTCATCATCGGGGTGCTGTTCTTCTACACGGTCAAGGCGTCCGACGCGGTGCTCCAGACCTCGGATGATCCGGACGTCACCATCAACGTGATCGGCCAGAAGTGGTCGTGGACCTTCAACTACATGGAGGCGGACAACCCGGACATCGGCACTGACGCCCACGAGACTGGCACGCTGGAGAAGATCCCGGATCTGTACCTCCCCGTGGACAAGACCGTGCGGTTCAACCTGCAGTCCGCAGACGTCATCCACTCGTTCTGGGTGCCGGCCTTCTACTTCAAGATGGACGTCATCCCCGGCAACCCCAACTCGTTCGAGGTCACGCCCAACAGGCTCGGCACCTACGACGGCAAGTGCGCCGAGCTCTGCGGCGAGTACCACTCGTTGATGCTGTTCAAGCTCCACGTGGTATCCGAAGAGGAGTACGCGGAGAAGATCCAGGAGCTGGCCGCCTCGGGCAACGCCGGCGAGAAGAAGCTGCAGGAGGCCTTGCAGGCCGTTCTGCCCACGGAAGCCCCGGAGGAGGACAAGTGAGCAGCGCCACCGTCACGGAACGCACCTCGCTCCAGCAGGAGGCCCTGGTCGAGCCGCACCGGCTTGGCAAGACCATGATGAAGTACCTGACGACGACGGACCACAAGGTCATCGGCAACATGTACTTCGTCACAGCGTTCGGCTTCTTCATGTTCGGCGGCATCCTGGCGCTGTTCATCCGCGCCGAGCTCGCCGCGCCGGGAATGCAGTTCGTCAACTACGAGACGTTCAACCAGTTCTTCACCATGCACGGCACGATCATGCTGCTGATGTTCGCCACGCCTATGTTCGCGGGCTTCGCCAACGCCATCCTGCCGCTGCAGCTCGGGGCGCCGGACGTCGCGTTCCCGCGCATGAACGGCTTCTCGTTCTGGCTGTATCTGTTCGGCTCGCTGATGGCCTCGGCCGGCTTCCTCAGCCCCGACGGCGCCGCCAGCTTCGGCTGGTTCGCCTACGCACCGCTGTCGAACGCCATCCACTCGCCCGGCGTCGGGCACGACCTCTGGCTCATGGGCCTCTACCTCCTCGGCCTGTCCACCATCCTGGGCGCGGTGAACTTCATCACCACGATCATCACCATGCGCGCCCCGGGGCTCACCATGTTCCGGATGCCGATCTTCTGCTGGAACATCCTGGTCACGTCGCTGATGGTGCTCATCGCGTTCCCGGTGCTGGCGGCCGGGCTGCTGGTGCTCGAGGCGGACCGCGTCCTCGGCTCCCACGTGTTCGACCCGGCCTCGGGCGGCCCCGTCCTGTGGCAGCACCTGTTCTGGTTCTTCGGCCACCCCGAGGTCTACATCATCGCGCTGCCGTTCTTCGGCATCATCACCGAGGTGCTGAGCGCATTCAGCCGCAAGCCGGTGTTCGGCTACTACGGCCTGGTGTTCGCCACGCTGTCCATCGGCGCGCTGTCGGTGTCGGTGTGGGCGCACCACATGTTCGTCACCGGCTCGGTGAACCTGCCGTTCTTCTCGTTCATGACGTTCATGATCGCGGTGCCCACCGGGGTGAAGTTCTTCAACTGGATCGGCACCATGTGGCGAGGATCGTTGACGCTCAACACGTCGATGATGTTCGCCATCGGGTTCCTCACCACGTTCCTGTTCGGCGGCCTCACCGGCATCATCCTCGCGGCGCCGGCGCTGGACTTCCAGGTGTCGGACACCTACTTCGTCGTGGCGCACTTCCACTACGTGCTGTTCGGCACCGTGGTGTTCGCGATGTTCGCCGGCTTCTACTACTGGTGGCCGAAGTTCACCGGCAAGATGCTCAACGAGACGTGGGGCATGGTGCACTTCTGGACGCTGTTCGTCGGCTTCCACACCACCTTCCTGGTGCAGCACTGGCTGGGCGTCGAAGGCATGCAGCGCCGCATTGCGGATTACGGCGCATGGGAGGGCTTCACGTTCCTCAACCAGCTGTCGACGTTCGGCGCGTTCCTGCTCGGCGTCTCGATGCTGCCGTTCCTGTGGAACGTGTGGATCACCCGCAAGGCACCGCTGGTGGGCGTCAACGACCCGTGGGGCTGGGGCCGCTCGCTGGAGTGGGCCACGTCCTGCCCGCCGCCGCGGCACAACTTCGACTCGCTGCCCCGCATCCGCTCCATCAGCCCCGCGCTGGACATGTCGCGTCCGGAGCTCGTGGAGCACGCGGACCTGCACGCCAATGACCCGGGCGAGCTGCTCGACAGGGTCGACCCCATCGTCGAGCCGGAAGGTGCCAAGCAGTGAAGCCCGAGAAGTACGTCTTCTGGTTCATCTTCGTGTTCTTCGCGGTGGTGACGCCCATCTACTGGTTCATGGCGCGTGAGATCGCCGGCACGTTCGTGCTGGGCTTCTCAGGCCTCCTGGGCCTCATGATCGCGGGCTACCTCACCCTCACGGCGCGCCGGTTCGACCCGCGCCCGGAGGATCGGGAGGATGCGGAGGTCATCGAGGGCGCCGGCACCATCGGCTTCTTCGCCCCGAAGAGCGTCTGGCCGTTCTGGGCGGCCGCCACGGTGGCGATCATCTTCCTCGGCCCGGCGCTGTCGCAGCCGTGGATCAGCCTCGTGGGCTTCGGCATCGGCATCTGGTCGGCCAGCGGCTGGATCCTCGAGTTCTACCGAGGCGACTACAAGCACTGAGTGATGCCACAAGGAAGGCCCGCCCCGGTGGGGCGGGCCTTCGCATCTCGCTGGAGGGGCAGCTTGCGCGGCCGGGAGCGATCTAGGAGTAGCAGGGGCAATCGGGCGGGGTCGATCCCACACTGAATACGCCAGTGGCCTTAGTGTGCGGGTAGTTGTCAGGAGCGGCGTGTTGCCACGTGAGCTCGACGTATCCATCGAAGACTTTGTTGGCCGAGTTCGTGGAGAGGAACACGAAGGTGATGGTCTCAGTGTCCCCAGCCGCGATCGTGTAGTCCTCTCCCGGAAGCTTCTTCCACGTGTAGGGACCGGCCGGGCAGTCGGCCCCGCTGGTGCAGAACATCTCTGCATTCGTGATGTAGATCGTCTTATCGTCGTTGTTCGTGACCTCGTAGGTCAGCGCGTAGCCAAACTTGAAGGTTGCGCAGCTGCCTCCTGGTGACTTGCAGGCCGACACAAACTTCATGGTCGGCGCCGGACCGGAGACGGCGAAGGCCGGGGCCGTGGACGCGATGGCGACGGCGGGCACCGACCAGGCGATGCCCTTGGCCACGGTGCGACGATTGATGGGTGCGGCTGAGTCAAAAGCCATAGTGGTTCTCCCCCTTGGGTCCGGCACGTGAGCGCCGAGGCGTACGGACACGTTCACTCTAACACCACTACGGGGCGCGCGAGAATAGCGTCCCGACGGCGAATGTTACAACCTGGGGACAAGCTCATGGCCGATGGTGAGGATCCTTGTCGGCCGGAAGTTAGCCCACAGGCGCTCACCAGCTCTGGTCGAGCGGGCGGCCCTCCTCGTAGCCGGAGCCGGACTGGACGCCCACAACGGCGCGCTCGGTGAACTCCGCCAGGCTCCGCGCCCCGGCGTAAGTGCACGAGGACCGCACCCCGGAGGTGATCCAGTCGATGAGATCCTCCACGCCCGGGCGCCGTGGGTCCAGGTACATCCGCGACGACGAGATGCCTTCCTCGAACATCGCGGCGCGCGCCCGGTCGAAGGCCGACTGCTCGCGCGTGCGCTGCCGCACCGCGCGGGCCGACGCCATGCCGAACGACTCCTTGTAGACGCGACCCTGGTTGTCGACGATCTGGTCCCCCGTGGACTCGTGCGTCCCGGCGAACCAGGAGCCGATCATCACGGACCCCGCGCCCGCGGCGAGCGCGAGGGCCACGTCGCGGGGGTGTCGGACGCCGCCGTCGGCCCAGACGGACTTCCCGCGCTCCTTCGCCGCCTCCGCGCACTCCAGCACCGCGGAGAACTGCGGCCGCCCCACGCCGGTCTGCATGCGGGTGGTGCACATGGCACCCGGCCCCACGCCCACCTTGAGGATGTCGGCGCCGGCGTCGATGAGGTCGTCGCAGCCCTCCGTCGTCACCACGTTGCCGGCGACGATGAGTACACGTCGGCCGGTCTCGGCCGCGAACGCGTCGCGCGCCTCCCGGGCGAGGCTGAGCGCGGAGATCATCTTCTCCTGGTGCCCGTGGGCGGTGTCCATCACGATGACGTCGGCCCGACCCTCCAAGGCGGCCCGGACCTTGGCCCGGATGTCGCCGTTGATCCCCACCGCGACACCCGCGCGCAGCCGTCCCTCGTGGTCGACGGCGGGGGAGTAGATCGCCGAGCGCAGGGCGCCCTTGGGCGTCATGAGCCCCACGAGCCGCTCGTCCGCGTCGACTGCCACCGCCACCTTCTGATGCTGCTCGCTCAACGCGGCGAACACGTCGGCCGGCGTCGCGTCGGCGGACACGCGGGTGACGTCACTGGTCATGACGTCCTTGGCCTGGGCGAAGCGGTCGGAGTCGACGGTGTCCAGCGGGGTCACCAGGCCCACGACGCGTCGGTCCCTGTCGACCACGACGGCCACCCCGTGCGCGCGCTTGCCGATGAGGCCGAGCGTCTCGCCGACGGTCGTGGTGGGGGAGACGGTGACGGCGGTGTCGAAGACGGGGTGCGCGGCCTTGACCTTGTCGATGGACCTGGCCACCACGTCGCCCGGGATGTCCTGCGGGAAGATCGCCAGCCCGCCGCGGCGCGCCATGGTCTCGGCCATTCGTCGCCCGGAGACGGCGGTCATGTTCGCCGCGACCAGGGGTGTGGGCGTGGCCAGCCCGTCGGTGGAGGTGAGATCCACGTCGAGCCGTGAGCTGACCCCCGAGCGGGAGGGGACCATGAAGACGTCGCTGTAGGTCAGGTCGTAGCTGGGGTCACCGTGTAGGAATCGCACGAGGGGCGAGTCTACCCTTCAGGCGAGGCCCGAGGGCGGCCGCACACCGCACCGCGACCCCCCGCCGCCCCCCGCGACCCCCCGCCGCCCCCCGCGACCCCCCTCCGCGACCCCCGCGACCCCCCGCGACCCCCATTCGTGCACGACACGCCGACGAAGAACCTGCCGACGACCGCATGTGGCTCCGGGGGTGCCAAAGGACGGTCATTGGTGCCGCCGCAGTCGGAGAATTGAGGACGGCAGAGCGGGCGCCGGGTAGCGTGGAGTCCACGTCGACCAAGGAGTGGACATGAGCAACACCGAGGCCTCGCCGCAGATGCTGGACTGCGAGCACCACAACCACCCGCCCGCCGAGGTCCAACGGCTCGCGCCGAAGCTCGTCAGCCTGGGCGAGGGCCCCGACGCGATGACGGTCCGACGAACCCTCCCGCAGCTCGAGCGCTCCTTCGTCGGCGCCTGGTGCTTCGCCGACCACTACGGCCCCAACCTCGTCGAGGCCACCGGCGGCATGGACGTGGCCCCGCATCCGCACACCTCGCTCCAGACCGTCAGCTGGCTGTTCGACGGCGAGATCGAGCACCGCGACTCCGGCGGCGTCCACGACCTCGTCCGCCCCGGCGAGGTCAACCTGATGACGTCAGGCTTCGGCATCGCCCACTCCGAGGTGACGACGGCGCAGACCGAGTACCTGCACGGCGTGCAGCTGTGGGTGGTCCTGCCCGAGCACGCCAAGGACATGGAGCGCGGCTTCCAGCATCACCGTCCCGACCCCGTCGAGATCCCGGGTGGCACCGCGCGCGTCATGGTGGGCAGCATCGCCGGCGCGACGTCGCCCATCGTCACCGAGACCGGCCTCCTCGGCGTCGAGGTGATCCTCCGGGCCGGCGCCGAGTGGGAGTTCGACGTGGACCCGGGCTTCGAGCACGGTGCGCTCGTGGACATCGGCGCCGTCGAGATGGACGGCGTGCTGATCGACAAGGACGCCATGGGCGTCCGCGACGCCGGCCTCGACCACCTGCGCCTCCGCAACCCCACGGACAAGGACGCCCGCCTCATGCTGCTCGGCGGCGAGCCGTTCGAGGAGGGGATCGTGATGTGGTGGAACTTCATCGGCCGCAGCCACGAGGAGATCGTCGAGCTCCGAGCGGCGTGGCAGGCCGGCGACGACCGCTTCGGCGGTGTCCGCGGCTACCAGGGAGCGACGCAGCGGCTCGAGGCGCCCCCGATTCCGACGGCGAGGCTCAAGCCGCGCTTCCGCCGTCGACGCTGACCCCGACCGGAAGCGCGGAGGGCGCCGTCTGCTCGACGACGCCCTCCAGCTCTGCAACCCCCGCGAGCCTAGTGGTGCAGGCCCGCCCGTTCGGGGCCGTGACCCGTGCTGTGACGCGGGCCCTCCACCCCGCTGCCGTCGAGCGAGGCGCCGTCGAGCTCCGGGCCGTGATCGTCCAGCCCGTTCAACTCGTGCTCATGAGCCGCATGCGCACCGTGGTGGGACGCCGCCTCAAGCTCCGCGACGCTCGGCTTGGCGATGTCGTGCCCGAGGTACCACCGCGACAGTCGGGCCCGCAGCTTCGACACCCCGCCCGTCTTCCGACGGACGCCTGCGGCGTCGTTCTCGGACCCTGTCTCCAGGACGCGGTGCTGCAGGTGCTGCGTGAGCGTGAACTGCTCGTCGACGCTGAGGGGCACGTGTGCCTCGGAGTAGCCGCCGCCGGGGGAGCGGACGATGACGCCGTCCTCGGAGCCGTGCAGCGCCCGCTCACGGTCCGCCCGCTGCAGGCTGAGCGCGATCCGCTTGGTGATGATGAACGCCACGACCGGGGCGACGAACACCGCGACCCTCGTGAACTGCGTGATCACGTTGAGGTCCAGCGCGAAGCGCGTGGCGATGATGTCGTTGCCGCCCGCGATCCAGAACATGCCGTACCAGGTCATGCCCGCCACGCCGAGGGCGGTGCGCGTGGGCGCGTTGCGCGGCCTGTCGAGCAGGTGGTGTTCGCGCTTGTCCCCGGTGATCCACGCCTCGATGAACGGCCACAGGCCGAGCCCGGTGAACAGGACGCCCATCAGGCCGACGCCGGGCAGGAACACGCTCCACGTCCAGGTGGTGCCCCAGAAGCTGGACTCCAGCGCGGGCATGATGCGGATGGCGCCCTCGACCCAGCCCATGTACCAGTCGGGCTGGGAGCCTGCCGTGACCTTCGCCGGGTCGTAGGGGCCGTACAGCCACACCGGGTTGATCTGGAACAGCCCGCCCATGAGGACGAGGAACCCGAACACGATGAAGAAGAAGCCGCCGGCCTTGGCTGCGTAGACGGGGAACAGCGGGTAGCCGACGACGTTGTTCTCGCTGCGTCCGGGGCCGGGGTACTGCGTGTGCTTGTGGTACACCACGAGCGCCAGGTGCGCCGAGATCAGGCCGAGCAGGATGCCCGGCACCAGCAGGATGTGCACCATGTAGAGGCGCGGGATGAGGATGTCGCCCGGGAATTCGCCACCGAAGACGAAGAACTCCGCCCACGTCCCGATGATGGGGATGGATCTGATCAGCCCGTCGACGAACCTCAGGCCCGTGCCGGACAGCAGGTCGTCAGGCAGCGAGTAGCCGGCGAAGCCCGCGATCAGCGACAACGACAGCAGGCCGACGCCGATCAGCCAGTTCACCTCGCGCGGCTTGCGGAACGCGCCGGTGAAGAACACGCGCAGCATGTGCACGGTGGCCGCGGCCACGAACAGAAGCGCCGCCCAGTGGTGGATCTGGCGCACCAGCAGGCCGCCGCGCACGTCGAAGGAGATGTCCAGCGTGGACGCGAACGCCTCCGACACCGGCATGCCCTTGAGGAGCTGGTAGGAGCCGTCGTACTCGATCTCCGCCATCGACGGCTTGAACCAGATGGTGAGGAACACGCCGGTGATCAGCAGCACGATGAAGGAGTACAGCGCGATCTCGCCGAGCAGGAAGGACCAGTGGTCCGGGAACACCTTGCGCAGCCCCGCGCGGCCGATCTTCGCCAGGCCGATGCGGTCGTCGGCCCACTTCACGGCCCCGGGCATCTGCGGGTTGGTGGCCGGCGCGACCTGGGGCTCAACCGTCGGCGACGACGGCGCGACACTCGTGGGCTTGGCCATCACGCGTCACCTTCCTTGAAGTCCTGGCTCGAGTCACGCTCGAAGTAGCTCGGGCCGACGGGGACCGTGAAGTCTCCCTGAGCCACGAGGTAGCCGTCGCTGTTGACCCGGATGGCCAGCTGCGGCAGCGAACGGGCCGCGGGCCCGAACACCACGACGCCGCTGTCACCCAGGTCGAACGTCGACTGGTGGCACGGGCACAGCAGGTGGTGCGTCTGGCGCTCCCACAGCGAGATGGGGCAGCCCACGTGGGTGCAGATCTTGGAGTAGGCGAGGATGCCGGACACGTGCCAGTCCTTGCGCGATTCGGGGATCTTGATGGAGTTGGGGTCCATCCGCACGAGGATGACGGCGGCCTTGGCCTTGGCCTGGTGGGCCTCCACGCCGTGGAGTTCGCGGAGGTTGGCGGGCTGGGCGTTGACCAGCTGACCCACCTCCAGCATCTCCGGGCGGATGGGCAGCCAGTTCTCGTCGTTGAGGATGAGAACGTCCTCCGCCCAGATGGTCCGCTCGACGGTCTCCTCGCGCAGCCCCTTGACGGGGTGGGGGCCCATGTCCGCCAGCAGGATGACGGCGGGCACCAGGGAGATGCCGACGGCGCCGCCGAACGCGCCGAGGAGGAGCTTGCGACGGCGCACCGCGGACTGCTCCACGCCGTCGTTCCACAGCTCCATCACCGCCGTGCGGTCCTCCTCAGTGGAGGACGCGGCGTGGCGCATCTCGACCGACTCCTCGTCGCCCATCAGCACGCGCGCCCACTGGATCACCGCGACCCCGATGAGCACGGCCGCGAGGCCGCCGGTGAGCCCGAAGCCCACGTTCTGGGCGTTGGCCTGGAGGATGCCGAAGTCGAGGTACATGTCGCGGGGCACCGCGAAGTAGATCACGACGAACGCGATCGCCAGCACCGGCACCGCGGCCAGCATCAGCAGGATGGCCGCGTACGCGCGGTTGCCCGCGCCCTTGTCGACGTCCGTGTAGCGGGGGAGGTGCTCCTCGAGGCCGGGGTTGGCGACGCTGTGCCCAAGGTCGGCGTCGCGCACCGGCAGATTGTCGTGGCTCATCGGGCCCGGGCCCCCTTCTTCGCGATCCAGGTGGCCACCAGCGCGAGTCCGCCGATGCCGAGCACGAAGGCCCACAGGCCCTCGGACACGGGGCCGGCGTCACCCATGGTCAGGCCGCCGTAGTTGGGCTGTTCGTGGACCTCTTCGAGGTACCCGACGATCTCCTTGACGCTCTGGTCCGGCATGACGTCCTTGGAGAACGAGGGCATCTGCTGGGGGCCGGTGCGCATGGCTTCGTAGATGTGGACCGCGCTGGTCTCCACCAGGGAGGGGGCGTACTTGCCGTTGGGCATCGCGCCGCCGCCGCCGACGACGCCGTGGCAGGCGGAGCAGTTGGCGCGGAAGAGGGCGCCGCCGCGGGCGATCTCCTCCTCGGTGAGGCCCTCGGGCGAGTACTGGCTCTCCGCCGGGATGGCGGGGCCGGCGCCGAGGGTGGCCACGTACGCCGCGACCGCCTCGATCTGCTCCTGCGAGTAGTTGACCTGCCGGGCGGGCAGCTGCGCCTGCTCGCGGGCGGCCGGCATGCGGCCGGTGCCCATCTGGAAGTCCACCGATGCCGCGCCGACGCCGATCAGCGACGGCCCCTGCGTGGTGCCCTCACCGCCCAGGCCGTGGCACGACGAGCAGGTGAAGTCGAACAGGGCCTTGCCCTCTTCGATCTGTTGGGTCATCTCGGTCTCCGCTGAGGACCGCTGCGGGCTGACGACGCTGTAGCTGAGGCCGACGACGAGGAGGGCCAAGATCAGCAGCAGTGGCCGCGCCGCCGTATGCCGCCGGAGGTTGGTCAGAAACTTCACGGTGTGTGTCTCCAGGTCTTCTGAGCTAGCGGAGGAAGTAGAGAACGCCGAAGAGCAGGATCCAGATGACGTCGACGAAGTGCCAGTAGTAGGACACGACGTGGGCGCCGACGGTCTGCTCGTGGGTGTGGGTGCGGGTCATGTAGCTACGCGCCAGGACGAACCAGAAGGCGATGATGCCGCCCAGCACGTGGAGGCCGTGGAATCCGGTGGCGAGGAAGAACACGGACCAGTACTGGTTGGTGGAGATGAACAGGCCCTCGTTGAACAGGGTGAAGTACTCCCACACCTGGCCGGCGACGAAGACGGAGCCCAGGATGGCGGTGATGATGAACGCCTCACGCATGCCCCACCGCAGCGGGTTGAGCCACGGGCCCGACGCGCGCCCGGCCTCGGCGGCGTTGGCGCCCAGCTGGGCGGTGATCGACGACGTCACCAGGATTGCCGTGTTGATCGACGCGAAGGTGATGTCCAGGTGCTCGGTGTTGATGGCCCACAGCGACTCGACGCCCGCGGCGGCCGCAGCGTCGTTGGTGATGCTGCGGATCCAGAAGTAGGCGGCGAACAGGGCCGCGAAGAACATCAGCTCGCTGGCCAGCCAGACGATCACGCCGACGGCGACAGTGTCGGGCCGGCCGTAGGGCTTGTTCAGCCGCGCCGAGGGGATCTGATGGACTGCGCCCGTCGGCAGCTGCGCCGGCGCGGTGAGGGTGTCATGATTCGTCGCCACGGGGTCATTATTGCGGTAAAACCCGTTGAGGTCACGCCAGTGACCGGATTAGGCCCACCCCCCTGTGAACGGCCGGATGCCCCGTGCCATAATCCGCGCATGTTTCCCCGGGCTCTGGCCGTACTTCCGCTGCACGCCAAGCCCGACGACGACATCATCCCGCTCGAGGGCGCGCGCTACGTCACGGCCTGGGAATTCCCGCTGTACGCCGTGCTCGCGCTGCTCATCGTCGGGGGCCTGTACGTGTGGGGGGTGCGGACGCTGCACCGCCGCGGGGACCGGTGGCCGGTCTCGCGCACCGTGTCGTTCCTCGGCCTGGGGCTGGGCAGCGTCGCGGTGGCCACGTTCAGCTTCCTCGGCGTCTACGACACGGTGCTGTTCTGGGCCCACATGATCCAGCACATGCTGCTCAACATGATCGCGCCGGTGTTCCTCGTGGCCGGGGCGCCCGCCACCCTGGCGCTCCGCGCGCTTCCGAAGCGTCCCCGGGCGTGGCTGCTGGCGGTGCTGCACTCGACGGTGGCGAAGGTGCTGCTGTTCCCGCCGCTCACCACCGGGCTGATGGTGGCCAGCCCGTTCGCGCTGTACATGTCCGGCTGGTACGAGCTGACGCTGCGCAGTGACTTCTGGCACGACTCGCTGCACTTCTATCTGGTCACCGTGGGCTGCCTGTTCTTCTTCCCGCTGCTGGGTGTGGACCCGGTGCCGATCAAGATGCCCTACCCCATCCGGATCCTGCTGTTCCTGCTCACCATGCCGTTCCACGCGTTCCTGGGGGTGACGATCATGGGGTCGACGCAGCTGATCGCGGAGGAGTGGTACCTGGCGTTCGAGCGGTCGTGGGGCCTGTCGCCGATGGAGGACCAGTCCTGGGCGGGCGGCCTGATGTGGGCCACGGGCGACATCACGATGTTCGCGGCGATGAGCACGATCTTCATCCAGTGGATCAAGGACTCGAAGAGGGAGGCCACGCGGATGGACCGGGCGCTGGACCGGGAGGAGGCCCAGCGCGCCAGGCGGGCCGGTCTTGGCTACGATGACGGCAAGGACAACGCGAAGGAAGACCCAAGATGAGCGAAGCTACCGTCAAGGTGCTGGTTTTCTCCGACGACCGCACCGTGCGCGAGCAGGTCCGGCTGACGTTGGGCAGTCGCGTCGCCAGCGACCTGCCGCAGATCGAGGTGCTGGAGGTGGCCACGCAGGGCGCGCTGTTGCGCACGCTGGACGCGGGCACGGACTACGCGGTGATGATCTTCGACGGCAATGCCCAGCCCTCCGGCGGTTTCGGCCTGGCCCACCAGGTGAAGGAGGAGTACGCCGACTGCCCGCCGGTGATGCTGCTCGTCTCCCGCGAGGCCGACGCATGGCTGGCCTCCTGGTCGCGCGCCGAGGCCGTGGCGCCCTTCCCGATCGACCCTGTCACCATGCCGGTGCAGGCCGCCAATCTCATCCGCGCCCGCCTGGCGCAGGTGGGCTGATGTCGGGCTACACCTGGCCGGACATCCTCACCGGCCTGGTGCGCAGCGAGGGGCTTGAAGCCACCGCCGCCACCTGGGCCCTCAACGAAATCCTCGCGGGGCGCGCCTCGGACGTTCAGATCGCGGCGCTGCTCACCGCGCTGCGCGCCAAGGGCGAGTCCGAGGACGAGATCGCCGGGCTTGCGGATGCGATGCTGGCCAACGCGCTGCCGATCGCCCTGGATCCCGACGCGGTGGACATCGTCGGCACCGGCGGCGACCGCGCCAACACGGTCAACATCTCGACGATGGCCGCCATTGTCGCGGCGGGCGCGGGCGCGAAGGTGGTCAAGCACGGCTCCCGGGCGGCGTCGTCGATGTCCGGCACGGCGGACACCCTCGAGGCGCTGGGCGTGAAGATCGACGTGGAGCCAGCCAAGCAGGCCGGCATCCTCGACGAGGTGGGCCTGGTGTTCCTCTTCGCGCAGCTGTACCACCCGGCCATGAAGAACGTGGCAGGGGTGCGGAAGGCGCTGGGCATCCAGACCACCTTCAACTTCCTCGGCCCCCTGGCCAACCCGGCCCGCCCCCGGGCGATGGCGCTGGGCGTGGCCAACGACGACGTGGCCCCGGTCATCGCACGCGTGCTCGCAGAGCGTGGCACGCGGGGCATGGTGTTCCGCGGCTTCGACGGGCTGGACGAGCTGACCACGACGTCGGAGTCGGACGTGTGGATGATCTCCGAGGGGCGGGTGCACCGCACGGTGCTCGACCCGGAGGACCTGGGCCTTGAGCCCGCGGCCCCGCACGACCTCCACGGCGGCGACCCGGCCCACAACGCGCAGGTGGCGCGCGACATGCTGGCCGGCCAAGCCGGCCCGGTCCGAGACATCGTCGTCCTCAACGCCGCGGCCGCGCTCCTCGCCTACCGGGGGATTTCGACGGTCCTGCCGCTGGTGGACCAGATGCGCGAGCCGCTGCGCGCGGCCAATGAAGCCATCGACACCGGCGCGGCAGCCTCGACGCTGGACCGCTGGGTCGAGGCCACCAACCGCTGACGGCACCCGGGGCAGGTCTGCGCCGCGCTGGGGTTGTCAACCAGTCGAGTCATCTCATCACCCAAGCCGCGACAATCGGTCCCAGCCACAACGCCGGCCCGTACGGGAAGTGCTTCGGACGATCCTCATCCCGCCGCGCCCACAGCGCATGCCCGACGGCGTGCACAGCGCCCAGGGCGGTGCCGAAGAACAGCGCCGCCGTCCACATCGACACCCCCGACTGACCGGCCACCGCACCGATCAGCAGCGCCAGCCGAACGTCGCCGAAGCCGAGTCCGGGGGAGAGGTACCACGCCAGGTACAGCAGCCCGAACGCCGCCACCGCCCCGACGACGGCGCCCACGGCCGCCCGGATGTCCAGCACCGCCAGCCCCACCAGTCCCAGCCCCATCGCCGCGACACCCACGTAGTGCAGCTGTTTCGGCAGGAATGTGGTCCGGAGGTCGACGTAGGCCAGGGGGGCGCCGATCCCGAGGTACGGCACCCACAGCCACCACAGCTCCGTCGGCAGTACCCAGAGCGCCAGGGCCGCCAGGAACGCCCCGGCCGTCACCCCCGCAACGCTCCATGCGTTGACCAGCGTGGCAAAGTCCGGCGCCTCGTCGTCGTCCAGCACGCGCACCCGTGGCACCGCGAGCGCCATGACGACGGCGGCCACCACCGCGACCACCCCGGCAGCCACCCACACCATGCCCCGACCCTAGCCCCTGCCCGGTCCTCCTTGATGGCCAAGGTCGTGCCAGGCGTCCTGCGGTGAGGATCTGCAAAGTGCCAGCACACAAGGCTGCAAAGTGTAAGCGTAGAGCGCTGCAAAGTGTAAGCTTTCCCACGATCCAACCCCGGTTGATAGGAGGCGAGATGGATTACCTTCCCCGGATCGTCGACACGCTCCTATCGGCCCGCCTGGCATCCTCGGGTGCGGTCCTGATCGAGGGGCCCAAGGCATGTGGCAAGACCCGCACAGCCCAGCGGGCGTCCGCCAGCGCGGTTTACCTCGACGTCGATGAGGCTGCCCTTCGTGCGCTGGAAGTCGATCCCGCCTTGGTGCTGTCAGGTGCCGCCCCACGCCTCATCGATGAGTGGCAGCTGGATGGCACTCGTGTCTGGAACTTCGTGCGTGCTGAGGTGGACAAGCGTGGCGCACCTGGACAGTTCGTCCTGACCGGTTCGGCGGTGCCCAGCGATGATGTGCGCCGGCATTCCGGCGCTGGGCGATTCGCGCGGCTGGTCATGCGCCCGCTGTCCCTCTTCGAGTCGGGGGAGTCCACTGGGGTGTTGTCCCTCGAGGCCATGCTTGCTGGCGATCGCCCCACTTCGCCAGCTGATGCCACGACCCCCCAGCGGACAGCAGAACTGGTGGTTCGAGGCGGCTGGCCGTTGAACCTCGGTTTGTCGACGCGTGATGCAGCTGCGGCAAACCGTGACTACCTGCGCACAGTCGCAGAGGTCGACCTCCCACGGATTTCGGGGCCTCGCCGAGACCCTGTGCGGGTCATGCGATTCATTCAGGCACTGGCCCGAAACACGGCGATGGAGCACAACGTGACCAGGTTGGCCACAGAGGCTGAAGGCCTCGACGCCACAGTCTCGCGGCTCTCGGCCCATGAGTATCAGGATGCACTCACCAGGCTCATGCTCCTTGAGGTACAGCCGGCATGGGCGACGCACCTGAGATCTCGGGCGCGACTGCGGGGGAGGCCGCGAACCCATCTCGTAGACCCCTCTCTCGCTGCGGCGGCCCTGGAAGCCAGCCCGACGAAACTCGTGCGAGATCTCAACACCTTCGGACTACTTTTCGAGTCGCTGGCGGTCCGGGACGCTCGTGTCTACGCTGATGCCCTCGATGGTTCGGTCTACCACTACCGTGACTCCGATGGGCTGGAGGTGGACCTGATCATCGCGACCCGGGACGGGACCTGGGGCGCGTTCGAGGTCAAGCTGGGGCCGGGACAGGTGGACCGAGCGGCGTCTTCTCTGCTGAAATTCGCGGCCAAAGTCGACACCGACAAGAGCGGTGCCCCGGCCGTCCTCGGGGTGATCACCGCGAGTGGCTACGGCTACACCAGGCCCGACGGAGTGATGGTGATCCCGATCGGTGCCTTCGGGCCGTGATCCCAGGCGCGCTCGGGGGCAAGGCGCAGGGGCGTACCGGGCTCGCGCCTCGGGTCCAGTGCCAGCCGCCTATCCTGTCCCAATGCCGCGACACTTGAGCCCAGCGGAAGCCAGACGACTCGCCATCTCCGCGCAGGGCCTAGCCGCGCCACGCCCGACGACGCCCACCACCGCGTCCATCAACCGGGCGATCGCACGTATGGGCGTCCTCCAGCTCGACACCGTCAACGTCTTCGAGCGCTCCCACTACCTCCCGCTGCTCGCGCGCCTCGGGCCGTATCCGAAGGCCGCCCTCGACGCCCTCCTCCACCACGACACCCCCGCCACACCGCGCCTCGGCCGCTACACCGAGTACCTGGCCCACGAGGCCACCGTCATCCCCGTCTCGGACTGGCCGCTGTGGCACTGGCATCGCGTCGCCCCGAAGCGCCCGGGCTTCCAGAACTGGGCCACCGAGAACAAGGAGCTGATTGCCGACGTCCTGGCCGAGTTCGCCGACCGAGGCCCGCTGCGCATCCGCGACCTCGACCATCCCCAGAACGTCTCCCTCGGCGGCGGCTGGTGGAACAAGAACGACGTGCACTGGGCAGCGCAGTACCTGTTCCGCACCGGCGATCTGGTCACCGTCGGCCGCCAACGCTTCGAGCGCGTCCTCGCCCCCGCCACCGCCGTCCTCCCACCCGAAACCCTCGAACCCATGCCCAAGCAGGACGCCGTCCGCGAGCTCGTCCGTCGCGCCGCCGTCGCGCATGGGGTCGCCACCCTCGACGACCTGGCCGACTATCCCCGCCTCAAGATCGCCGACGCGCGCCTCGCCGTCGAGCAGCTCGTGGCCGACGGCGAACTCCAGCCCGTGACCGTCGACGGGTGGGCGAAGGACGCGTGGATGCCGGCCGGCCGGCGCATCCCCAGGCGGGTCCATGCCGACGCGTTACTCAGCCCGTTCGACCCCCTGGTCTGGTACCGCCCCCGCGCGGAGCGGCTGTTCGACTTCCATTACCGCATCTCCATCTACACGCCCAAGGAGCAGCGCGAGCACGGCTACTACGTGCTGCCGGTGCTGCTCGACGACCAGATCGCGGCCCGCATCGACCTCAAGAGCGACCGCAAGGCCGGCATCCTGCGCGTCCAGCACGCCCACGTCGAGCCGACACATGAGGGGAGCGTCGACGACGTGGCGAGGCGCGTTGCCTCCCTGCTGACCGAGGCGGCCGAGTGGCAGGGCCTGTCCGACGTCGCGGTGACCGGCCCCGGCACCCTCGCCCCAGCACTGGCCGGACTCGTCAGCTGAGGGTCGCGAACTTCCCGACGCTGGGCGCGTCGGTCGATGTGCTCGATCTAGGGGCGACCGCATCCTACGGCCGACGGGGGACATGGTCCGGCCGTCGATCCTGGCCCCTCAAGTACAGCTGCATCCGTTTCGTGGGCGAGATCACCGGTTTCCTGGTGACTGGATCGAACGTGACGGTCCACTGGTCCGCGGCGTCGTTGAAGCGCTGCGGCTCTACGACCGCGTGGTGGTGGGCGCAGAGCAAGACCATGTTTCCCAGCGATGTGGGCCCGTCGAGGTACCACGGCACGACGTGGTGGGCCTCGCACGCCGTGTCCGGTGCGGTGCAGTTGGGGAAGGCGCAGCCTCCGTCGCGGATGGAGAGCGCCTTGCGCAGCCCGGCGGGGACGAGCCGCTTCGTCAGGCCGAGGTCCAGCACCTCGGACCGGGCGCCGAGAACCGCGGGCGTGAGGTCCGCGTCGCAGCAGAGCCGGCGCAGGTCCCCAGGCGCGATCTCCGCACCCGACGCCAACACGCCCACCGCCTCTGCGCGCTCCCGCAGGTCCGACTCCTGGATGGTGACGACGATCCGCGGCCGGTCTCCGGCCACCGTCGGCGCCCCGCGATGCTCCTTCATCAAGGTGGCGAACGCGTCCGCCCGGCGCTGCTCGGGGGTGCGGCCCTGATCCGCCGCCGCATGGTCGCGCAGCATCTGCGGGCCGGGGCGCAGCGCCCGGACGTCTGCCAGCCGATCCCGCGCCGCGCGTCGGTCCGCCTGCACGTACGCCTCGACGGCCGCCACGAGCGGCGCGGCGTCCACCGCGGGCAGCGACCCCCGGAACCACACCGACCCGTCGCCGTCGTCGCCGTAGCTGAACGCCCGCTTCGCACGGGCCCGTCGCGCCTGCGCCTCGACGTCCGCCACCCGCTGCTCCGGCGTGGGGACCTGCTCGGGTGCGACCTCCGCCAACACCACCGGCGCCAGCTTCGACAACTCGCGCGGCGTGGTGGAGCCCGCGCGCCCGAGGAACACCTCCTCAGCCCGCACAAGCTGCTCCGGGCTCAGCCCGGCCGGCAGCTGCGACATGCCCTGGGAGATGGCCACCGCATGCGCGGGCGAGACGTCACCGTCCAGCGCGGCCTGCTTCACCTGGGAGTGGGCGGCCACGTCGCGTGCCTGGAACACCTTCGCGGCGGCCTCCTTCGCGTCTCGCTGCTCCGTCACAGCAAGGAACGATGTGAGGGGAGTCCCGGCCGCCCTCATCGATGCCTGCGCCCGGTTGGCCTCGTCGGTGAGCACATGGGCGAGCGTCTCCAGCCGCTCCGACAACCGCCGCGCACGCTGCATCAGCCGGAGCCTGGCCGGGGCGTCGAGCCTCTCGCGCTCAGCGTGGTCCACCAGCGACAGCGCGGATTCCAACGCGCTGAGCGCCTGGTCCGTGGTGAGCCGCTTCTGGAACATGCCTCCATGCTAATCGAACACAAGAGCCATTCCAAGCCCCAGGGGAGACTGTTATCCAATCGTGATAATCGAACGCGTGAGCGGTAACGGGCTGAGGGTGGCCCCGGAGGAAGCGACCACCCGATGGAGGTTTGAGACGCCAAGTTCTGGGTACGAGACAGGTAACCATCTACCCCACAGGAGGAATCATGGGAGCCGACGACAAGATCCGCAACGCCGCTGAGGAAGCGGGCGGCAAGGTCAAGGAAGGCCTCGGCAAGGTCACCGACAACGAGCGCCTCGAAGCCGAGGGCAAGGCCGACCAGACCTCGGCCGATATCAAGCAGGCCGGCGAGAAGGTCAAGGACATCTTCAAGTAGCCAGCCCAGCCCCGACGACGGCGGCCGGTCACCTCAGCAGGTGGCCGGCCGCCGCCACGTCCATCCGCTCGCCGAGGAGGGCCCGCGTCTCGAAGGGGCGAGACCCAACGTCACCCGCCCAGCCGCGACAATGCTCCGACGATGACCCCCAGGTACCCGTCGATCTGCCGAGCCGCGACCCCAGCAGCCTCCGATCCCCGACGGTACGGATCCGCGACCTCGTCGCCCTCCTCGGACGTCCGGTGCCGCCACAGGTGCTCAACCACGGAATCCAACGTCACCTCAGCAGGCAGTTCGCCCAGCACCCGCGCCGCGTGCCCGATGACGAACGCCTTTCGCCCGAGCGCCGGCCACTCGTCGAGGATGTAGCGACGGTGCTCCGCGGCCATGGCCAGGATCAGGTCCGCCTCCTCCACCAGGGAGCGCGTCAGCTGCCGTGCCCGGTGCGCGTCCGCCTCTCCGCGACCCCCGAGCTCCGCGGCCATCGGCGGATCGATCCCCTGCCCGACGAGGGCGCGCGTCCCGGCCGACACGAACACCACCCCCTCCGGAGCCGACGCCCCTGCCGCGACCTCGGCATACGCCGACCGGCAGATGTTCCCCGTGCACACGAACAGCACGGTGTACGGCCGCTCACGCCCAGCACCCCCCGCCATGGCCGCCCCGGACGCCACCGGCACGGCAGCCACAGCCCCAGCCCCGGATGACTCGACGGCGCCCTCACCGGCGACGGCGCCACCGGACCCCGCTGGGCCGCTCTGTCGGGGCAGGTGGTCGATCAGATCCAGCCACGCGTTTCCAGGCCGGAAACCGCTGGCCTTGATCCGTTCGAGGCTGAGCACCCCCTCCTCCACGGCCGTACCGCCTGAATCCCCGACGGCGGTCTGCACCAGCCGCGGATCGGCGCCCATCGCTTGGTAGACGCGCCGGGCCACATCGGCCCAGCTGACCCCACGCGACCGTCGCCGGTCAGGTTGTAGGTGCCGGCCGCGACCCCGGCGTCCAGCAGGTGCGTGATCCCGGCGGCCAGCTGCGTGGCGAACGTCAACCGCCCGCTGCGCTCGCCGTCGACGGTGACCCGCTGACCGTGACGGGCGGAGGTCACCAGGTCGTGCACGAACCCCTCGTCCCGTCCCGCCACCCATCCGGTCCGTACGACGAGGTGGCGCGGCACGCCCGCCGCCACGGTCTCGCCGGCGGCCAGCGCCTGCCCGTGCGCGGTGGCGAGGCTCAGCTGGTGGTTCTCCGGGTGTTCGGGGGCGGGGCGGTCGAAGGGGCAGTCCGAGGACACGTGCACGTATCGCATGCCGTGCCGGCGGGCGAGGTCTGCCAGGCGCTGCGCCCGCCCTGCCGCGACACTCCAGCTCTCCCGCGCCCCCGTCTCGCCGGGGCGCCCGGTGGCGGTGGCTCCGTGGGCGTGGACGAGGGTGTCGTAGGCGGAGGCGTCGACGGCGTCGGGGCCGTCGAGGTCCTCGGCGGAGATCCCGTCAGCGCGGGGGAGCGCGGCCCGCAGGGCGCGGCCCAGGGGGGTGTCGGTGCCCAGCACCAGGGTACGGCGCGGCTCGACGGGTGTGGCGTCGGCGAGGAGGGGGTAGAGGGAGTCGCGGTGGGCAACGATGGCGCGGTCGCTGCTGATGGGCCAGGGGATGTGCAGGGCCGGGTCGAACAGGTTGATCGACGAGTACGTTCTCCGCGCCTGAGCGGACCAGTGGTGGTCCAGCAGGTAGGTGAGCGTGGTGTCGTCCTCGAGCACCTGGTGGCCGTTCGCGACGCCGCGGGGGACGAAGGCCGCGGTGTTGGGGTCGAGGTCCGTCGTGAAGGTGCGGCCGTAGCCCTCCCCGGCCCGCAGGTCCACCCACGCTCCCATGGCGCGGCCGCGCACCACGCTGACCAGGCGGTCCCACGGCTCGGCGAGGAAGCCCCGGGTGATGCCGCGCTGCACCATGTGGGTGACGTTGTGCTGCACGGGCTGGAAATCGGGCAGCCCGAGGGCGGTCATCTTGGCGCGGTGCCAGTTCTCCTTGAACCAGCCGTCGTCGTTGTACTGCACGCCCAGGTGCAGGATCAGCAGACCCGGGATCTCGGTGTGGGTGATGCGAAGCTCGTGCACGGGTCTCCTCTCTGGCCGCTGGGTACTACTGGAGCTGGTCCACAACCTTCTGCGCGATCTCCGCCTGCGCCTCACCGGACAGCGTCTCGCCGTCCCCGGCGCCGGGCTGCCCCACGTTGACGAACGTGCCGTCGACGGCCTCGACGGCGGCGCGGATGGTGCGGCCGTGCAGGGTGAGGAAGTACGGCACGGAGCCCTCCGTGGTGACGGGGGAGATGGCCACCAGCTCCGCATCCGGCAACGCCTGCCGCAGCGCGTCGAAGTACTTGGTCGCCGGGTCGGCGAGGCTGTAATCGCCGTCGGAGGTGCCACCGAACGTGACGACGACATCGGGCTCGGCCTCGGCGATAGCCGGGGATAGTGCGGACGAAGCTCGACGTCGCAGGACCTCGGTGCGGTCAGGTAGCCACGCCGGGGGAGGCGAGGTTGATGACGGTGCCCCAGCCGAGTTCTTCAGCGGCGCTGCCCACCCAGCTGTCCGACCGCTCACCGAGCGAGAAGCACTGTTCAGTCCGGATCCCGGCGAGCTGAGATTCGCGGGCGACGGACGAGCATTCCTGGCTGGCACCTGAGCCTGTTGCCGGGACGACAAGGGCGACGCCCCCGTCGGGGAGCGCCGCCCTTGTCATTGCGGTAATGCGTTACCGCTGGGCCTTCGTGAAGCCGGCCGCCTTGGCCGCGTCCTCGGAGTTGAACCACACCTCGGCGATGGTGCGGTCATACCCACCGCTGCCTGCCACGTGGTACTTCTTCGAGCGCTCGTTGCCCTTGATGGTGAAGCCCTCCGGCGGCTCGGTGCCCACGTAGGCGCCCTCACCGTAGGTGGCCTCGACAGCCGCGACACCCGGCTCCTCAACCGGCTCCGGCGTCCCGCCGTCGTGGTAGGCATCCTCGGCCACGCTATGCCCGAAGGCCTCGTCGGCCGGCTCGGGGGTCGTGTCCTCGACGGGCACGTCCGTCTGGACGCTCTCGTCGGTGGGGGTGACCACCTCGTCGGGCTGGCCCTCCGGTGCGGTGTCGGCGGCGAACTTCGCCGCGGTGGAGAAGGTGTCGTTGTTGTTGACGTACGCCTTCGACGGCTCGTGGGCCGTCCAGCCGTCGTCCTTCGGGGCAAGGAAGTGCCGCACAGCGGCGACGGCGCCTGCGACGATCGCGGCGATGGCGAGGAACTTGCCGAACCCCTTCAGCTTGGAGTGCTTCGGCTTCGGGGCCAGTTCGCCCTTCAGTGCCATGACGGCGGCGCCGCCACGCTTGCTGGCCTCGGCGATGGCCGGGTGCTCGGCCGCGGCGTGCAGGACCTCCTGCAGCCTGGGCAGGAAATCGTCCTCCACCCTCTCGCGCGCAGCGTCGACGGCGGGCGTCACGCGGTCCAGCGCGTCCTTGATGTGCGGCTCCAGATCATCCAGCCTGCGTGAGGCGAAGTCCGCGGAGCGGACCCTCGCGTCGTGCAGGATGGGGCCGGCCTGGTGGCGGGCCTCGTCCAACAGGACCTGGGCGCGCTCAATGCCTTCCTTGAGTGCGTGCTGACCGTACTCGGCGGCGGCGGAAGCGGATTCCGCGGCGGCCTTCTTCAGCTCTTGTGACTTCTTCACAAGTACCTCCCTAGTTGTGGCTCGTAATCGAGCAGTTTCTACGCTACCCGCTTGTGGGGTTCATGCAAGGTGCGTTTGAGGAAGATTGGTAGGGGATAGGGTCTGCGCGTGAGCTATCTGGTGTTGGGGAACCTGACGTGCGCCGTTCTACTGGCCGTCTCCGGGTGGGCCAAGCTGCGCGCGACGGCCGAGACGCGCGACGCCTTCCAGGCGCTGCGGCTGCCGGAGTGGCTGCGCCGCTCGCCGGCGCCGTCGCTGCTGCCGTGGGCGGAACTGGTGCTGGCCGTGGTGCTGGTGCTGGGGACGGGCTGGGTGCTCGTCGCGGGCTCGGTGGCCGCGGTGGCGCTGTTCGCCGCCTACGCCGTCGTGATCGGGCAGGCGCTGCGCTTCGACGAGCCGGTGCGCTGCAACTGCTTCGGGGCGCTGGGCTCGCACGACGTCTCCTGGCGGACCCTGGTGCGCAACCTGCTGCTCCTCCTCATGGCCGTGCTGGGGGTCATGGGCGTCCTTGTGGGGGTCGAGCTCTACAACCTGGAGGGCGGCAGCTGGGGCTGGGTGGCGATGGCCGCGCTGAGCACCGTCGTCGTGACGTTGTCGCTGGTACCGGGGCGCGACGCGGGGGCGGGTACCGGGGACAGGCCGCTCGGCTTCGCGGCGAACCTCAGCCTCACCGATGCGGAGACCGGCAAGGGCGTGCAGCTGCGCGCCCTCGCGCACCAGCACCGCGGGATGGTGCTGCTGTTCGTGGTGGCCGGCTGCGGCGGATGCGAGCGGGTCCTCGCCCAGCTGCCCGAGTGGCTGGCGCGGGTGCCCGGGCGCGTCATCGTCCCGGTGCGACCCGCCGGCTACTCCCTGCACGACCCGAAGTGGACGGACCTCACCCACCTCCACGACGACTGGGGCTCCAACGTCGCGCAAGCCCTCGTCGGCCCCTACACGCCTGCCGCGGTGGAACTGGACGCCAAGGGCGCCGTGGTGGGGTCCCCGGCCGTCGGAGAGAAGGCCGTGCGGGACCTCATCCTCCGGACCGCCGCCGAGCCGGAGGCGGCCGGGGCACCCGCGGCCAAGCCAGAGCCGGAAGCGGTGGAGCCCGAGCCTGCCGTCGTCGAGGAGGACGACGGCCTCGAGGACTATCAACGCCTCCCCATCCCAGACGGCGTGCTCCTGCGCCCCGACGGCGAGCCCGTCACGCTGCGGGCGCTCGCCGCGCAGCACGCGCAGCTGCTGGTCACCATCGACTGCCTGTGCGCTCCGGCCCGCGAGGCCATCGCCCGCGTGGGGGAGTGGCAGCGGCGTCTTCCGGTGCTGGAGGCCAAGCTGGTGCCCTCGATCCGCCCCTCGACGGGCACGCTGACCCGGGAGGTGGAGGCGGTGTCGCTGTACGACCACGACGGCGTCGCGGCCCGGGCGCTGCGCGCGACGGGCAAGGTCGCGGCGGTGCTCCTGGGCGCCGACGGCATGATCGCCGGCGGACCGGTCTCCGGGATCGACGCCGTGGAGGAGTTCGTGGCCGACATCGAAGCCCAGCTCCCGCCGTCGGAGTGACCCGCTTGCCCTCCTCTGCCACACTGGTCCAGACCACGAGAGCCAACCGAAAGGACCCTTTGTGAGCACCGCTACGCTCCACACGAACCACGGTGACATCGTCATCGAGCTCTTCCCGGACCACGCGCCCAAGACCGTCGAGAACTTCGTCGGCCTCGCCACCGGCACCAAGGAATACTCCGACCCGGCCACGGGGAAGAAGACCACCGGCAACTTCTACGACGGCCTCACCTTCCACCGCGTCATCGACGGCTTCATGATCCAGGGCGGCTGCCCCAACGGTGACGGTCGCGGCGGACCGGGGTACCAGTTCGGCGACGAGTTCCACCCGGAGCTGACCTTCAACAAGCCCTACCTGCTGGCCATGGCCAACGCCGGGCCCGGCACCAACGGCTCCCAGTTCTTCATCACCGTGGGCCCCACGCCGCACCTCAACCGGCGCCACACCATCTTCGGTGAGGTCAAGGACGAGGCCAGCCAGAAGGTGGTGGACTCGATCGCCACCACGAAGGTCGGTCGCGGCGACAACCCGGTCGAGCCCGTGGTGATCAACTCCGTCACGGTCGCCTGACCCAGATCGTCGAGAACGCCCGCCCGGCTGAGCCCGGGCGGGCGTTTCCGTTTCACAGCCAGCGAGGGGAGCGCGTCAGAGCTCGCGGCGCTCGAACACCCGGGCCGTCGCCCACACCAGCACGGCGGTCAGCGCCGCCGTCGTGAGCGCGGGCCACAGGAGGGAGACCTCGACGTCGGCACCGAGCGCCACCGGCGCGTTGACCATCCCCGCGGGCGTCCAGCGGAGCATCGGGCCCCAGATCCCCGAGATCATCAGCAGGAAGAAGAAGCCCAGCCCGATGCCGGCCGCGCCGGCGCCCGAGTCCACCGCCGCGGAACCCAGCAGCACCACCGCCACCAGCAGCAGCGCGAACAGAAGCCACGCCGCCGTCGCCGCCAGCAGGGGGCGCAACGGCGCGTCGGGGAACCAGATCAGCGTCACGCCCCACGTCACGAGCATCGCGGCCAGGGTGGCGCCCACCAGCAGCACCGCCGTCGAGACGAACTTCGACACCACGAAGCCCGCGCGCGACACCGGCTTGGTCAGCACCATGACGGCGGTGCCCGCGCGCTTCTCGCCGGAGATGGCGCTGCCCAGCATGATGACGAGAGCGAAGGCGACGATCTGGCTGAGGTTCTTGGTCCACTGCGCGTAGGAGTCCACCCAGGTGGGGTCCGGCATCTCGGCGGTGAAGATGTCGCCGCCGAGCGTGGCCAGCAGCTCGGGCGTGTAGGCGGCCGTCGGGGGCCCGGTGACGGCCGAGAACAGCAGGATCCCCGGCAGCACCCAGATCCGCCACGTGCGGACGATCTCCACCAGGTCCTTGGCCAGGAAGGCCCTGAAGCTCCTCATCGGTTCACCCCCACCAGGCCCACGAAGACCTCCTCGAGCGAGACCTCGAGCTCGTCGAAGCGGCGCAGCCCGAGCCTTAGCCCGGCGACGAGCCCGGGGAGTGCCTGCCGCGCGGCGGCGAGATCGCTGACCACCACGTCGATCGCCTCGTCATCCCGCGGCACCGGCATGTGCCGGACCGCCCACGGCTCGGCCGCGACGGCGGCGACCAGCGCCTCGATGCCGTGCGTGACGGCGATGCGCACGGTCGTCGAGCCGCCGTGGGAGCGACGGAGGTCAGCCACGGTGCCCTGCACTACGAGCCGGCCGTGGTCGAGGACGGCCACCTGGTCGCAGATCCGCTCCACGTCGCCCAGCAGGTGGCTGGAGAACAGGACGGTGGTGCGGCCCCGCAGTGAGGCGATCATCTCCAGCACCTCCGCGCGTCCCAGCGGGTCCAGGGCCGACGTCGGCTCGTCGAGGATCAGCAGGTCCGGCGCGTTGATGAGCGCCTGGGCGATGCCGAGCCGCTGCTTCATGCCGCGCGAATAGCCGCCCACGGGGTGGCGGTTCCCGGCCAGGCCGGCCATCTCGAGGAGGGCGTCGGCGCGCTGGGCGAGGACCGGCTCGGCGATGCCGAAGAGGGAGCCGGCCAACCGCATGAATTCCGCCCCGGTCATCCAGGGGTAGAAGCCGGGCACGTCCGGCAGGAACCCGACGCGGGCGTGGACGGCGTCCCGGCCGGCATGGGTGTCGTGGCCGAAGATCGTCGCGCCACCGGAGGTGGGACGCGCCAGGCCGAGCAGGATCCGCAGCATGGTGGTCTTCCCGGCGCCGTTGGGGCCCAGGAAGCCGAACACGGAGCCCTCCGGCACGGTCAGGGTGACGCCGTCGAGGGCGTGGACGTCGCCGTACAGCTTGGTGAGGTCGTGTGTCTCGACGACGTTCAACTCTTGTCCTCGTTCGTGCCGTAGAGGAGGTCGGCGGTGTCTGCGGCCGTGCGGCCGGCCGCGTGGCGCGCTCCGGGCTGGGCCTCCGGCTGCGCGGCTGCGGTGGCGTACCTGGCCTCGCTGCGCCGGACCAGGAGGAAGGCGATCGGGCCGAGGATCTGCACGAAGAGGATCAGCGCCAGCCACACCCACTTGTTCGGCTTCGGCATGAGCGCGTCAGGGGTGCGGGCCCAGGTGACGACGCCCACGATGAGGAACGCCAGTTCGATGACAAGAACGATGCCCAGCACCACGAGGAGCCAGGCGGGGAGGTCGAGGAGCTGCTCGAGAGGCATGTCTGTTCCCTTCTGTCGGGCGGGCGGCGTGTGGACGGACCGCGGCCCGTCGTCGCGCCATCGCCACTAGTCAACCGTAGTCCTCTCCCGCGGCGGAGGAGCCGCGGCGCGGCCGTCGATCCCTTCCGTGAGGAGGTCCGCCTGGGGAGAGGCGCGGGCCGTCTCGAAGGGTTGTGACGAGAGCTTCGAGCGGGACCGGCTGTCGGGGAGGGTTACGACCCTTCGAGACGCCCAACGGTCGCTTCGCGACGTGGGGCTCCTCAGGGGGCGAGGGAGGGTTCCGCCGGTGGAGCGGCGCGGGTTGTCAAATCCGTTCCCTGAGGAGGTCCGTCCGCGGAGCGGCGCGGGCCGTCTCGACGGGTGAGACTCCCGACTTCCTTCTCAGCCAGTTCAGCGAGGGGCAACGGTGATCGGCCCGGGAGATCGCTGCGTTCGGGATCCTACTTGCGCTCGTCGCGAGCCTGGAAGCCCACACGGCGCCGCGAAGCGTAGTACCCCCGACGGCTGGAGTCGAGGATACTGCGGGCTTCTTTCATTGCTCGCTCGTAGTACGCCTGTGCTTCGGGTCCGCTCGCCGAGACACCTCGGTCGCGGTCGTCGTTGCTCATTCGCACGTCAGTCATGATTCACCCTCCTCCTTCATAACAGCGTAGGCCACCGACAAAGTCCGGGCGAGGAGTTCCAGAACGGTTTCGTCGATGCCTGTGAACACATCAGCAACCTCGGCATCGATGTTCAGCATGCCGTAGACCTCGCCTTTGACGTCGAGGATGCCGCAGGTGCTGAAGGTCGCGTACTTGTTGCTACCAGGGATGAACCCCGGCGGCTGGTGTTGTGCCAAATCTGGGTAGGTCTTCGGCTTCCCGGTGCGGGCGGTCCGCCAAGCCTCCTTGTCGGCCAGCCCTCGGCCGCGGGCGGCGAACCGGCGCTGCGAAGGCTGCCCTGAGCTGAACCTGTCCAGCTTCGGCTGCAGGAACCCGTTTGTTGCTTCGAACAGGACACCGCGCACCCGAACGTCCGAGGGCCCGCAGATGTGGTCCGCCGCACTGATGATTGCCTCCTCGACGGATGCCAAGTGCTCCTTGCTCGGCTGTCCGACTTGCCTGGCCAATCGCATCAGAATTGGAAGGTAATAGAACTGAACCAATGCGATGAGCTCCTCAGCAGTGGCCCGCTCGTACTCGCGCGTCCACTTCGAACGCAGGCTTGGCAAGCCCAGGACGGCCATTACGATCACGACCGCCCCTACGATGGCTAGGACTGTGAACCGTCCTGGCGGGATGCTGCCGAGGTAGGCGCCGAGCAGCACCAACCCGACGTTCAGTACGACGATGATGGGCCAATAGAGCCAGCCTGTGACAAGGCTCCTGAGGAAGTCACCACCAGTCCTGGAGATCGGTGGGCTTGCGGTGGGTTGCACGGCCGGGAGTCTATTGCCTCGTTGGGTCCAATCCGGGCTGGTGGACCGGCCAGCTCCGCTAAGAGGCGAGGAGGGCCGCGACCGTTCGCCCCAGCGGATCGTCGACAGGCAGGGGCGGTGCCGGGCCGAGCAGCTCGTGGGCCAGGGCGCCGTCGGGTAGGCCCGCGTGGAGAGGCCAGGCCCACTCGCCGTCGGTCTCGATGAGGCGGACGCCCGGCAGCTCCAGCCACGCCGCGATCCGTTCGGCCTCCTCGACGCTGCCAGCGGGAATCCCGCCGCGCGGCGGGAGGATGGTCTCTGCCGCCGCCATGGCCTCCTCGGCCGCGGTGCGCGCCCGGGCCGAGGGCGCCGTCGTGGCGGCGGCGAGCTTCCCGTAACGGATGACGTGGATGTCCCAGCCCGCGGCCGACGGGATGGCCGCCACGAGCTGCCGGCACAGCGCCAGGGACCGCAGGCGGTGGAAGCGGATGGATGTGCGGTAGTAGGCCGTGAGCCGGTCCGAGATGGTGCCGGCCTCCTCGAAGCGCTCCTGCGCCACCAGCTTGCGCATCCGCACCCGCACGCTCCGCAGCACCGGGCGCACGTCGCCCAGCCAGCTGCTGGACACAGCCTCGGCGATGGCGGGGTACTGGGCGGCGCCGTCGCCCAGCTCACACGGCGCCACGCAGCGGCCCATCTCCCCGAGCGCGCAGGAGGAGGAGGGCTTCTTCGCCGAGAGTCTGGTGGTGCAGCGGCGGAGGCGGAAGGCGTCGTAGAGGGTGAGCGCGGCCTCGTCCGCGGCGTCGCGGCTGCGGAAGGGGCCGAAGTAGGTGCCGTCGTCGCGGACCTGCGTCACGATCGACAGCCGAGGAAACGCCTCGTCGGTGAGCTTCAGCCAGCTGACCTTGCGCTGGTTCTTCGAGCGACGGTTGTAGCGCGGGGCCAGCGACTCGATCATCCGCAGCTCCCGCACCTCCGCCTCCAGGTCCGTGGCGCAGGGCACGAACTCCACGCCGGTGGCCACGCGCACCATCTCGTGGATCCGGCCGCGCTTCTCCGCGGCGGAGAAGTAGGAGCGGACCCGGCGGCGGAGGTTGGTGGACTTGCCGACGTAGAGGACCTCACGCTTGTGCTCGCCGGTGGGGGTGACGGAGTCCGTGTAGAAGTAGTAGACGCCCGCGCACTCCGGGGCCGTGGTGGCCCAGGTGCGCTTGGCCCGCCTGTCCGGGGAGACCTGCAGCGCGAACTCGGTGAGGTCCTCCAGCGTGTGCACACCGAGGTTGCCCACGCGCTCCAACAGGCCGTGGAGGACGTCGACGGTGGCGCGGGCGTCGCTGAGGGCGCGGTGGTTGGGCTCCGTGCCGGCGCTGAAATAGCGGGCAAGGGTGGCCAGCTTGCAGTTGGGCACCTCGTCGCGAAGCAGCGCGGTGCGGGCCAGGGCGACGGTGTCCACGACGGTGGGCCGCGGCCACGCCAGGCCGAGCTGCTCGTATCCGCGCTTGAGGAAGCCGGTGTCGAAGCGGGCGTTGTGCGCCACGATCACCGCGCCTGCGGCGAACTCCGCGAAGGCGGGCAGCACCTGTGACGGCGGGGGAGCGGTGGCCACCATCTGGTTGGTGATGCCGGTGAGCACCTGGATCATGGCGGGGATGGGGGCCGACGGGCGGACGAGGGTCTGGAACTCGCCCAGGATCCGGCCCCCCTGGACCTTCACCGCGCCCACCTCGGTGATCTCCGAATCGGCCGAGCCCCCCGTCGTCTCCAGGTCCACCACCACGAACGTCACCTGGGAGAGGTGGACGCCGAGGTCCTCGAACGAGGGTTGCGCGACGGAGACGGTGGCCATGGGGAGAGGCTAGGTGGGCGGTCTGACAGAACTGTCGGTGGGGTGGGGGAGGGTGGGGCGCATGGCTACCTTGCATGTTGACTGCAACTCCTGTTCCGAGCGCGGCGCCGCGTGCTCGGACTGCGTGATCTCCCTGCTCCTGGGGCCGCCGGACGTGGGCCTCGAGGACGACGAGCAGCAGGCGCTGGTGGTGCTCGCGGAGGCCGGCCTGGTGCCACCGCTGCGGCTCGCGCACGACGGCGGGCACCGGCGCGCGGGCTAGTTGCGGGGCTCCCGATGGACACGGGAACTGGGACTTTGAGAAAAGGCTGAAGGCGCTTAGGATTCTCTCAGACTTACCCCCTCACCTGGAGTACCCGTGAACCGAGTCCGCATCGCCCTCGTCAGCAGCCTTGCTGCCGTCCTCGTCGCCACGTTGGGCATCTCCGCCCAGGCAGACCCGGCCGCCGTCGAGAAGGCCCGCGAGGAACTGGCGCGCATCCACCAGGAGTCCTCCGCCATCGACCAGGAGCTGATCGAGGCCAGCGAGCGCCTGCAGCAGGCGGAGGTGAAGCTCACCACCATCTCGGCTGACCTTCGGACGCAGGAGTCCAAGGTCGAGAAGCTGTCGGCGCAGATCGGCGACGTCGCCACGCTGCAGATGCGCAACGACTCCTTCAGCGTCACCGCCAAGCTCCTCACCAGCGGTTCGTCGGACAACCTGCTCAGCGGCCTCGCCGCGTTCCAGACCGAGATCGACCGCTCGAACGCGGGCGTCCAGCAGCTCCAGCTGGTCCAGGCCAAGCTGGCCACCCTGCGCGAGGACGCCGCCGCCACCGAGGCCGCGCTGAAGAAGGACACCGAGGCCAAGAAGGACCTCGCGAAGCAGTTCGAGGCCAAGGAGGCCGAGGCCGAGCGCGTCTACAACCGCCTCTCCGAGGAGGAGCGTCAGCGTCTCGCGGCCATCGAGGCCGAGCGCCAGCGTGTCGCGGCAGAGGCCCAGGCCGCCGCCGAGGCCCGCGCCGCCGCAGCTGAGGCCGCCAGCCGCTCCCGTGAGACCACCTCCAGCACGTCGGCTCCCGCCGCTGCCGCGGCCCCCAAGGTCGAGGCCGCCGCGCCGGTCAGCGACGGCGCCGCGTCGTCGCGCGCCCAGGGCGCCGTCAACGCAGCGCTCGCCAAGGTGGGCAGCCGCTACGTGTGGGGCACCTCGGGTCCCGACACCTTCGACTGCTCCGGCCTGACCAGCTACGCGTACCGCCAGGTGGGCATCACGCTGTCGCGCTCGTCGCGGACGCAGTACTCCAGCGAGGGCCGGAAGGTCTCGCTGTCGGAGATCAAGCCGGGTGACCTGGTGTTCTACTACAGCCCGGTCAGCCACGTCGCGCTCTACATCGGCAACGGCAAGATCGTCGACGCTGCCAACCCGCGGACCGGGGTGCGGATCGCGAGCCTTCAGTCCATGCCGATCACCGGCGTGCGCCGCGTCGTCGGCTGACGCTCGCCCCCTGGGGTCAGCGGAGGGATGTGATGAACCGCCGCGACTCCGCGACGATCAGGTCCGCGTCGTAGTCCAGCGTCGCCACGTGGTAGCTGCGGTCCAGTGAGGCGAGCCGGACGTCACGCACGTCGCGGCGAATGATCTCCGAACCCAGCGGCTCGACGACGTGGTCCACCGCGGACTTCATGAGCAGGACCGGCGCGTCGATGCGGCGCAGACCCTCCTGCACCTCGCGCCAGAGGCCGGCCATCGTGGCCGCGCTCCTCGCCGAGAAGCGCGGATAGGCCAGCTCCACCACGCCGGGCTTGGCGATGTCGGACGAGATCCCCGGGAAGGACGGCAGCAGCCCCGGCAGACGGGTCACCACCGGTGCCCGCCGGTCCGTCGTCGCGATCGACGGGTTGACCAGCACCACGCCGGCCACCGAATACTGGGCGGCCAGGTGCAGGGCGAGCGCCCCACCCATCGACAGACCGGCCACGAAGACGGTCTTGTGCTGCCCGGCGAGCTCCAGGTACGCGTCCTCGACGGCGCCGTACCAGTCCCACCAGCGGGTGCGCGCCAGGTCCTGCCACGAGGTGCCGTGCCCCGGGAGGCGGGGAGCGACGACGCGGGCCCCGGCCCAGTCGCCGTCGGAGGTGGCCAGCGCCTCGGCCCAGCCCGCGATCGCCTGCACGGACCCGGTGAAGCCGTGGATCATCACCACGCCGACGTCGCCGCCGCCGAGATGGAGCGGGCGCGCCTCCGGCCAGACGGGTGTCGCGGTGGGGCGGGGGAACAGCGAGCGCAGCATGGTCCGAGGATAGGCGCCTTCGGCGATCCGGGTGGGCGGCCCGGCCCCTGCCATAGACTGCGGCGCATGTGGTACCGCCTGTTCAAGACCCTGATCTTCCGCCCCCTGGTGAAGTACGGATACCGGGCCAAGGTGATCGGCGCGGAGAACTTCCCCCGGTCCGGCGGTGCCATCCTGGCCAGCAACCACATCGGGGCGCTCGACTCGCTCGTCGTCCCCGCCATGATGCCGCGACCCCTCACCTTCCCCGCCAAGGCCGAGCTGTTCGCCGGGCAGGGCGGGCTCGCCGGTAAGGCCATCGCCTGGTTCCTCACGGTGGTGGGCATGGTGCCCATGGACCGCAGCGGCGGCCGGGCCAGCGCCGACGCCCTCGGCGCCATCTCCGACGTCCTGGCCGAGGGCCGTGTCGTCGCCATCTACCCCGAGGGCACCCGCTCGCCCGACGGCCGCCTGTACAAGGGCAAGACCGGCATGGCGCGCATCGCGCTCATCAACGGCGTGCCCGTCATCCCCGTCGGGGTCATCGGCACCAAGTCCCACAAGGGCATCTTCGGCATCCCGTGGGCCAGGCGCCCCGTCGTCATCATCGGCAGGCCGCTGGACTTCTCCGAGTTCGGCCACGTCCCCGGCAACACCAAGGTGCTGCGCTGGGTCACCGACGAGGTCCTCGCCTCCATCCAGCGACTGACCGGCCAGGAGTACGCCGACGTGTACGCGGCCCGGGTCAAGCACGGCGACCTCAAGGACACCGGTTCCGACGCCTTCCTCCTCCCGCGCCCCGGCGGAGGCGCGAAGCCCCAGCTGCAGGCGACGGAGCCCGTTGAGTGACCGGCCCGCGCTGATCGACCGCACCCTCCTGCGCCGGCTCGGCCGGCCCAGCGCCGAGCGGATGGGATTCCGCGACCGCTCGGACCTCCTGGGCCGCGTCTACACCGTCGCGGTGGTGGCACGCTCACTGCTGGGGCTGCACGCCGTGTTCGTCAACCTCTTCTACGTGGTCAACTACACCGACAAGCCGCTGGGCGTCGTCGCCGCGACCCTCGCGCTCATCGCCTGGCACCTCTTCATCTCCTGGCGGATGCGCACCCCCGCCAACCGCACGTGGCAGGCGCACGTGGCGGACCTCGGCGTGACCGTCACCCTCATCCTCACCACCGTCGTCACCGTCCCGCCGCTCGCGGCGCCCCTGTCGCTGGCGGGGTACTGGATCAGCGGCTGCGCGGCCTACGCGGCCATCTTCCTCAGCACCCGGTGGGGCGTGGCCTTCGCCCTCGTCACGTCCGCGGCGCTGCTGGGGGTGCCGTCGCACTTCGAACTCCAACGCCTCGGCGCGGCGTTCGTCACCGTCATCCTCATCGCCAGCCTGGGCGTGCTGATCGAGCAGTTCCGGGCCACCATCGTCGAGCAGGAGGAGGAGCGCTCCCGCACCGCGGCGCTCGCGGAGCGGGAACGGCTCTCGCGGATCGTGCACGACGGCGCACTCCAGGTGCTCGCGCTGGTGGAGCGGGAGGGGCCGGGGCTCGGGGGTCGCGGCATCCGGCTGGCGGCGCTTGCCCGCGAATCGGAGGCGCAGCTGCGGGTGCTGCTGCAGGATCGCGAGATCGCGGCCGTCGAGCCCACCGCGTTGGTGGATCTGGCGGCGGCGCTCGACCGGTTCCATGCGGCGCGGGTGACGGTCTCGACGATGGCCAGCGTCGTGAGGGTGCCGCGGCATCTCGCCGCCGAGGTGCAGGCCGCGCTGACGGAGGTGCTGAACAACGTGGAGGCGCACGCCGGCGACGACGCGCAGGCCTGGATCCTGCTGGACCAGGAGCGCGACGACGAAGTGATCCTGTGGGTCCGCGACAATGGAGTCGGCATGGACCCCAGCCAGGTGGTCCAGGCCGCCGAGTCGGGCCGGATGGGCATCAAGGACTCGATCGTGGGCCGGATGACGGCCCTCGGCGGGTCGGCGATCCTCAAATCCTCACCCGGCGCCGGGACGGAGTGGGAGCTGCGGTTCCCCATCGATGTCGAGGCAGTGGAGCAGGAGCGATGACGCACGCAGACGAGGTGCCGGCGCGGCGGCGGGTGATGCTCGTCGACGACCACCCCATGTGGATCGACGCGCTCAGCGAGGACCTCACCGAGGTGGGGTTCGAGATCGTCGCCGTGGCCAAGAGCGGCGTCGACTGCCTCACCCGGGCCCGCGCCAGCCGCCCGGAGATCGTCGTGATGGACCTGCAGATCCCGGCACCCGACGGCGCCACCTGCATCGAGATGCTGCTGCAGGAATTCCCGGACCTCCAGGTGCTGGTGATCTCCGCGTCGGGGGAGCGCGACGACGTGCTCCGCGCCATGAAGGCCGGCGCCAAGGGCTACCTGGTGAAGTCCGCGTCGAAGGAGGAGTTGATCGACGGGGTGCGCAGGACCGCGGTGGGCGACGCGGTGTTCACTCCCGGGCTCGCCGGCCTCGTGCTGGGGGAGTTCCGGCGGATGGTGAACCTGGCCAGGTCGCTGAACGAGGAGAGTCCCGCGCTGACGTCACGCGAGATCGAGGTGCTGCGCCGTGTGGCGAAGGGCATGGCGTACCGGGAGATCGCCGACGAACTGTTCGTCTCCCACCGCACGGTGCAGAACCATGTGCAGAACGTGTTGAAGAAGCTGCAGCTGCACAACCGGGTGGAGTTGACGCTGTACGCCATCGACCAGGGCCTGCACGACCCGTCGGCGTAGTCCACCGTCGGCTCCGGGGCGAGGGCCGATTGCGGCGGTGCAGTAACCTTCGGGGCATGTCTAGCATCATCTCCCGGGAAGAACTACGCGCGCTGCCGATGGTCCAGCAGCCCACGTACCCGGACCAGGCAGCCCTGGACAAGACCATCGACGCGCTGGAGTCCCTGCCCCCGCTGGTGTTCGCCGGCGAGTGCGACGACCTGCGCCACAAGATGGCCGACGTGGCCGAGGGCAAGGCCTTCCTGCTGCAGGGCGGGGACTGCGCGGAGACGTTCGACGCCGTCACCGCGCAGAACATCAAGTCCAAGCTGCTGGTGCAGCTGTCCATGGCCGTGGTCATGACCTACGCCGCGCAGGTCCCCGTCGTCAAGGTGGGGCGCATCGCCGGGCAGTACGCCAAGCCGCGCTCCAACGACCTCGAGACCCGCGGCGGCGTGTCGCTGCCCGCCTACCGCGGCGACGCCATCAACGGCTTCGACTTCACCCCGGAGGACCGCGCCCACGACCCCGCGCGCCTCCTGCAGGTCTACAACTCCTCCGCCGCGACCCTCAACCTGGTGCGCGCCTTCGTCAAGGGCGGCTTCGCCGACCTCCGCGGCGTCCACACCTGGAACGGCCAGTTCGTCCGCGATTCCGAGGTGGAGGCCGAGTACGAGGAACTCGCCTCGGAGATCGACCGGGCGCTGGCGTTCATGGTGGCCTGCGGCGTCCACGACTCGGCCCTCGACACCGTGGACTTCTACGCCTCCCACGAGGCCCTCCTGCTGGAGTACGAGCGCGCGCTCACCCGCGTCGACTCCCGCTCCCAGGAGCTCTACACCTGCTCCGGCCACATGCTGTGGATCGGCGAGCGCACCCGGCAGCTCGACGGCGCCCACGTCGAGCTGCTGCGCCGCGTGCAGAACCCGCTGGGCATCAAGCTCGGCCCCACCACCACCGCCGAGCAGGCCATCGCGCTCGCGGACCGGTTGGACCCGAACCGCATCCCCGGCCGCATCACCTTCATCACCCGCATGGGCGCCAAGAAGGTGCGCGACGTGCTGCCGGGCGTCATCGCCGGCGTCGAGGCCACCGGCCGCAAGGTGGCCTGGGTGTGCGACCCCATGCACGGCAACACGTTCGAGGCCGCCAACGGCTACAAGACGCGTTCCTTCACCGACGTCGTCGACGAGGTGCACGGCTTCTTCGACGTCCACGAGCAGCTCGGCACCTGGCCCGGGGGGCTGCACGTCGAGCTCACCGGCGACGACGTCACCGAATGCGTCGGCGGCGTGATGAACCTCGTGGAGGACGACCTCTCCAGCCGCTACGAGACGGTGTGCGATCCCCGGCTCAACCGCAACCAGTCACTCGAACTGGCCTTCACCGTCGCCAAGCGCCTGCGCTCCGGGCGCCTCGGGCGGGTGAACCCGGTCCAGGAGTACAAGGCCAAGGACCTGTGATCGACCTCCGCTCAGACACCGTCACCCGGCCCAGCGCCGGCATGCTGGCCGCCATGGCCGAGGCCCCCGTCGGCGACGACGTCTACGGCGAGGACCCGACCGTGCTCGCCCTGGAGGCGCACGTCGCGGGGCTGTTCGGCAAGGAGGCGGCGCTGTTCTGCGCCACCGGGAGCCTGTCCAACCTGCTCGGCATCTGGCTGCACACCGAACCCGGCCGCGAGGTGCTGTGCGACGCGCACGCGCACATCGCCCGCGCCGAGATGGGCGCCCACGGCGCGCTGCACGGCGTGACGATGCGCACCTGGGTCTCGTCGTCGGGGCGGTTGGTGGCAGGCGACGCCCTCAGCCTGGTGGCGGTCAACTGCCGCCCGTACCTGGTGGAGACCGCCTGCCTCGAGGTGGAGGACACCCACAACTTCGGCGGCGGCACCGTGCAGGACTACGCGGAGCTCGTGGCGCTGAGCGAGGGGGCGCGGGACCTGGGGGTCGCGACGCACCTCGACGGCGCGCGCCTGGCCAACGCGGTCGCGGTGACCGGCCGGCCGCTCACCGACTACGGGCGGTTGTTCGACACCGTCTCCCTCTGCCTCTCCAAGGGCCTCGGCGCCCCCGTCGGCTCCGTGCTCGTGGGCACGGCCGACGAGATGGCGCGGGCCCGCGTGCAGCGCAAGCGCCTGGGTGCCGGGTGGCGCCAGGCCGGGGTGCTGGCCGCCGCCGGCCTGTACGCGCTGGAACACAACCTGGACCGGATCGTCGAGGATCACCGGGCCGCGTCGACGCTCGCGTCGGCCATCAACGAGGCGTGCCCGGGGGCGGTGGACGAGGCGTCGGTGCAGACCAACATCGTGATGATCCCGGCCGACGGGGCCCCCGGTGTCGCGGCGGGGCTGGCCGAACGGGGCGTGCGGGTCAGCGTGCTGGGGCCGTCGTCGCTGCGGGCGGTCACCCACATGGACGTGACGGAACAGGAGTGTCGCGAGGCGGGGGCCGTCATCGGCGCCGCCCTGGCGTCGCCCTCCGCCTGATCCCACTTCCTCTCGGGTGACGCGTGTGGGTTTGGCTCGGGCTGGGTATGGGTTTGAGCCGATGGATGGGTTCGTGGAGACCCTCCCGCGTGAGGTGAGCGTGGCCTGCTCCGCGAACCCATCCATCGGCTCAACCCCACCCCCCAGCCGGGGCAGCGCCCCAAGCCGCCCCGGCTCAGGCGTCGTAGGCCAGTTCAGCGATGGGGCGCGGCCAGGCGCCCAGTTGGCGCCACACGTGGTCCGGGACGCGGGCGAAGAAGCCGTGCAGGAAGCGCGAGGCCGCGTCGATGTCCTCCGGATACCAGGACCCGCCACCCCCGACGAGGATCCGGTCACCCGCGACGGCGAACTTCGGCGCACCGCAGCCCATCAGGTACTCCATCTGCCGCTGGTGGATCACGTCCGAGGCGAACCGTGGCGCCGAGGAGCGCACCTTGTAGCGGCGGTTGAACTCCTCCCACTCGAACTTCTGCGCCGCCCCGAACAGCTCCCAGTTCACCGACAACGCGTGGAACGGGAACGTGGTGCGGAATTCGCACAACTCCTCGCTGTGGTGGCGGGTCTCCGTGCGCGTGCGGCCCTCGGAGTCCGTGCGCGTGTGGGTGGTCTCCCACTCGTGGCGCAGGCGGAGGAACGGGAGGCCGTCGTTGTCGGAGTAGATGATGTCGTGCGCCTCGTGCCTCCGGCCGCCGCCGGTGTGGTCGAGCAGCGCCAGGTAGCTGTCGTCGCGCGGCACGTAGGTCCACCCCGGGCGCTGGTAGAAACTCAGCGACGGCGGGGCGGCCGGGCCCACGAAGGTCGCGGCGGGGGAGGCCAGCAGGCGAGAGCGGAGTGCGGCGAGCTGCTCGACGGCGGCCGCCAGCTCCTCGGCCGGCTTCGGCGCGTCGACCAGCACGAGGCGGTCGTGGTCCACCGTGACGCGGAACGGCCCCTGGAGCGGCGTCGCGGCGGCCTCGACGAGGGCCTGCGCGTAGCCGGCGTCTCCCGCGGCGGCGGTGAGATCGCCCAGCACCATCGTCTGGCCGGGGATGCTGAGCGTGGGCGCGGCGGTGCGGAAGATCTCGGCGGGCTGGAGGGGGCGTGGCAGGGGCATGGTGACGACGTAGCCGTCGGACCTCCACTGCGAGCACTTGTAGCGGAACGCGGAGAACCCGGTGCCGTCCGAGGCGCGGCCGAGGATCTGGTCGTCCACCGAGCGCTGGAACCCCATCCCGAACGGGGGCACGTTGAGGCCGTAGACGATCCCGATCGACGGTGAGGTCACGAACGTCCAGCCGCGCTCGCGGAGCTGCTTCACGTACTGGTGGCGGTGGATCCCCCACGCGGCGAACCCGAGGGCGGCCAGCGCCGCGACGACGATGAGGATCCAGACGATCTCGGACATGGATACGAGTGTGACAGGCGCGGGGGTCGCGCCGGATCGGAGAGCGGTCGCTCGCCTGCCCGGGAGGAGCTGCAGGATGCTATCTATACAGCGGCTTCTGCGTATATGCGCAGAAGCCGCTGTATAGATAGCAGGGTGCAGGAGCGAGCATCGCTCAGCCGACGGAGGCGACCTCAGGTATCGCCGAACGGCGGGGCAGGACCGCCAGCAGGAGCGCGCCCAGCACCAGCGATCCTCCCGCCAGCATCGTCACCGTCAACGGCTCCACCCCGAGGCCGACGGCGAACACGGCCGCCCACAGCGGTTCGGTGCACATGATCACCGCGGCCGGCGTGGCGGGCACATGGCTCTGCCCCCAGCTCTGCAGCAACAACGCGACCGCGCCGCAGATGATCCCCAGGTACAGCAGCTGCGCCCACGTCACAGGGTCGGTGGGCAGCGGCTCGCGCAGCAGCGGCCACAGCGCCACGCTCACCGCGACACCCGCGCCCGCCTGCGCCACCGTCAGCTGCACCACGGTGTTGCGCGTCACCCGCCTGCCGAGCAGCACGATGTGGACGGCGTAGAGCACGGCGCTCAGCAGCGTGAGGGAGGCGCCGACGGCGAAGTTGGTCGACTCGCCGTCGTGACCCAGCGCGAGCACCGTGATCCCCGCGACCGTCAGCAGCACCGCCACCCACGTCGCCGCCGGCTGGCGCTGGCGCAGGAACACCGCCGAGATCAGCGCGGTGAAGATCACGTACGTGGCCGTGAGGAAGCCCGTGGTCGACGGCGCGATCAGCTGCAGCCCGAGCGTCTGCGTGGCGAGGCCCGCGAACAGCAGCAGCCCCAGGCCGGCGCCGACGGCGGCCTCCCGCAGCGGCATCCGCAGGCGGTGCGGGAACATCAGCGCCAGCGTCACGCCGGTGAGGAACAGGCGGATGGCCACCACCCCGAGCGGCGACATGGTCGCGAACGCGCTCTTCGTCACCACCACCGTCGATCCCCACGCGACGGCGGCCACCAGCAGCGCGGCGACGGGCAGCCAGGCGCCGCGGGGGGAGGTCACGCGGTCACGCTAGCGCAGTTCGGTCAGGCGACGTGGAGGATGACCTTGGTGCCGACCGGCACGGATGTGCCCTCGCCCGGGTCCGTGCCGGAGGCGATGTCCAGCGGGATCGGGAAGTCCGACGACCTCCGCACCTCCACCACCAGATCCAGGTCCGTCAGCAGCTTCGTCGCCTCGTCGGTGCTCTTCAGCCGCACCGACGGGATGGTCACCATCACCGGCCCCAGCGAGCGGGTGATCGTGATGGTGTCGCCCCGCTTGCCCGTGCCGGTCCTGGGGTCCTGCTTGATGATCCGCCCGGCCTCGACCGTCGCGGAGTTCTCCTCCTTGACGCTCACCTTGAAGCCGAGCTTCTCCAGCTCCTTGACGGCCTGATCCGACTTGTCGCCCGTGAGATCCGGGATCCTGATCGGCTCCGGACCCTTGGACACCGTCATGTCGATCACCGTGCCCGGCTTCAGCTGCGCGCCCACCTCCTGCGACGCCTTCAGCACCTCGCCGGCCGGCCGCGACTCGGACCACGCCTCCGTGACGGTGCCCACCGCCATCCGGCCCTCCACGATGGCCCGCTCGGCCGCCTCGCGGGTGGCGCCCACCACCTTGGGCATGGGGTACCGCTCCGGCCCGCGCGACATCACGACCGTCACGGTCGAGCCGCGCAGCAGCCGGTCGCCCGCCGTCGGATCCGTGCTGATCACCAGCCCGGCGGGGACGGTCTCGGAGTACTCCTCGAGGGTCTCGATCACCACCGCGTTGGCCTCGGCCGCCTCGCTGGCCTTCGCCTGGTTCAGGTTCGCCATCGCCGGCACGGTGGTGAACCGCCCCGCCATCCACCACCACGAGCCGACGCCCGCGCCCACGGTGAGCATGACGATGAGCAGCATCGCGATCACGCCGCGACGCCGCCGGTGCACCGGGTCGTGGGAGACGTGCAGCTGGGGGAAGACGGGGGTGCGCTGGCTGCGCGGGCCGGCGCCGGGATGCGGGCGCGGCGAGACCGGCGCGCGGTCCGGGTGGCCGGCCTGCGCGAGGGGCGGCCGACGTTTCCCGGCCGGGTTCGCCGTCGACGAGGCCGCGACCCCGGCGACCGACCCGCCCGATCCCGTCCCCGCGACACTCGCGCCCCGCCAGTCATCGCGCTCACGCCGCACGACGACGGTCTCGGGCGTGTGCGGCGACGACGGCCTGGGCCGCTCGGAGGTCCGCGGATACCCGGGGGAGGGCTCGTCCTCCGCGGGGCTGGCCGGCAGGATCGCCGCGGCCAGCGCCGGATTGTCCGAGCCGCCGGTGCGGGACAGCTCGTGCCGGATGCGCCGCACCGCCGTCAACAGTTCCCGCCCGTCGGCGATCCGGGCCCGTGGGTCGCGCGCCACGCACGCGAGCACCAGCGTGTCCACATAGTCCGGGATCTGCCACTCGGCAGCGTGCCCGATCTCGCTGAGCCGCTCCGACGGCTTCTCGATGTCCACGTTCACGTGCCGGTAGGCGATCTGGTAGTTGTTCTCGCCCGTGTGGGGCTTGCGGCCGGTGAGCATCTCGAACATCATCACGCCGGCGGAGTACACGTCGCTGCGGCCGTCGGGCCTCGAGTGCGTCACCAGCTCCGGCGGCAGGTAGCTGGCCGTGCCGACCAGGACGCCGGTGGCCGTCATCTGCGGGGAGCCCACCTGGCGGGCCAGCCCGAAGTCCGCCACCTTGATCTGCCCGCGGGCGGTGATCATCACGTTCTCGGGCTTGATGTCGCGGTGCACCACGCCGGCCTCGTGCGCGCAGGCCAGCGCGGCGGCCACCTGCTCGAAGATCTCCAACGCCCGGTCCGGCGGCAGCGGGGCCTCGCGGCTGATCACCCGGCGCAGCGTCTCGCCGTCGATGAACTCCATCACGATGTAGGGCTGGCCCTGCGAGCTGCCCTGGTCGAACACGCTGACTACGGCCGGGTGGCTGAGGACGGCGGCGGAGCGGGCCTCCCGGTCGAACTTGGCGGCGAACTCGTCGTCCTCGCCGAGGTCGCTTCGCATCACCTTGACTGCCACCGCGCGCGACAGGCGCAGGTCGCGCGCGCGATAGACCGTGGCCATGCCACCGCGCGCCACCTTCGCCACAATCTCGTAGCGGCCGTCGAGCACGTGACCGACCAACGGGTCGAAAGTGCTGTTCATACCACTCCATGCACGGTCGGGGAAGAGGCCGTACGAGCCCGTCTGGACCCCGAGTGTAGTGCCGGTGGCGCGCCGAGCCGGTGCCGACGCGGCGGCGAGTCGGTGAGGAACCCGGAACAACGTGCCCGCCGCGGGCTAGATTGGGTCACATGACCGCTCTCGTCGGACTCAAGACACGCCTGCGCATGGCCCGCCTCGCCCTCGTGATCCCGCCGGATCAGGCGGACGCCTCAGCCGCCGATTTCGCCGCCCACGGCGCGGACCTGCTGATCCTCAGCCGCGGCGGGCGCAGCGTCGACGAGGCCGCCGAGGTGCTCGACGTGGCCCGCCGTCGCCTCTTCGGGCTGCAGACCATCGTCGCCACGGATTCCGCCGACGTCGGCGAGGCGTGCAACGCCGACGTCGTGTTCTACCGCCGCCCCGGCTGGCGCCCGTTCGGGATCCGCCGCCCGCACGACTTCTCCCTGCTCGGCCGCTCCATCGACGGGCCGGAGGACGCGGACAAGATCGACGGGGACCCGTTCACGTTCGGCTTCGTCGGCCCCGCCGTCGTCGACGGACGGGTGAGCGACGAGGTGGCCGAGATGGCGCGGCAGTACCCGCCCATGTCGCTGCCCGCCGCGCCCGTCTGGTTCGCCGCGGGTGGCATCGAGATGGGCAACCTCGCCGAGGTGCTGGCCGCCGGCGCCCGCCGCGCGGTGGTGTCGACGGCGGTGTTCCGCGCCGCGGACCCGTTCGCGGCCACGCAGGAGCTGGCCGACGCCCTCAAGGCGGCGTGGCTCGTGGAACCCGGCGCCGAGCACTACGGCGACGACGCCTACCACGCCTGACGCCGTCGTCCCCTGCCCGGCTCCCAGACGACGGGGCGTTCCCCGCGCACGGCGGCCGTGACCCACCACGTCGCCTCGACCACCGCCATGCCGACCGCCCCCGCGACGAGGCCCACCGTCAGCGCCGCGGGGTTCGTCGTGTCCAGCACCAGCGCGTCGTGCCACACGGGGATGTAGAACATCAGGAAGTAGAACCCGTACGCGAACGCCACCAGCCCCAGCCGCCACCAGTAGTAGGGCCGCGCGACGGTGGCCAGCACCCACGTGGCCGTCATGATCAGCGCCACGAGCGTCGCCGTCGACGCCTGCTGCTGCACCGCGTCCGGCACCTCACCGAAGCCGCGGGTCATCACGTAGGTGACGGTGGCCACCGCGGTCACCGTGAGGCCACCGGGGACCGCGACCGTCAACGTCCTGCGCACGAAGCCGGGCCGGGCGCGCTCCCGGTTGGGGGCGAGGCTGAGCAGGAACGCCGGGATGCCGATGGTGAACCACCCCACCACCGTCATCTGCAGCGGCAGGAACGGGTTGGGCAGCCCCATGAGCCCGATCACCAGCGCCAGCCCCACGGCGTAGATGGTCTTGGTGAGGAACAGCTTGGCCACGCGCTCGATGTTGCCGATCACCCGCCGCCCCTCCGCGACGACGTGGGGGAGCGTGGCGAACCTGTCGTCGAGCAGCACGATCTGCGCCACCGCGCGCGTGGCGGGCGCGCCGGACCCCATCGCCACACCCAGGTCCGCGTCCTTGAGCGCCAGCACGTCGTTGACGCCGTCGCCGGTCATCGCCACCACCTGCCGGCGCTGCTGCAACGCCCGGACCATCTGCCGCTTCTGCTCCGGGACCACCCGGCCGAACACGTCGTTGGCCTCGACGGCGTCCGCCAGCTCCTCGGATCCGCCGGCGGGGAGTGAGCGGGCGTCGATCGGGTCGCCGATGTCCATGCCCAGCGAGCGCGTGACGGCGCCGACGGAGGCCGCGTTGTCGCCCGAGATCACCTTCACCCTCACGCCCTGGTCCTGGAAGTAGGCCAGCGTCTCCGCCGCGTCCGGGCGGATCAGCTGGTCCAGCACCACCAGCGCCAGGGGGGTGAGGTGCCCGGGGGCGTCATCGTCGTCCACCCGCGCCGCGCAGCTGCCCAGCATCAGCACGCGGCGCCCGGACGCGGCGATCGCGTCGGCTTGGGCGGCGACGGCGGGCCCGGCCAGCACGTCCGGCGCGCCCAGCACCCACGACTCGCCACTGCCGAAGCTCGCCCCGGACCACTTCCGGGCGGAGGTGAACGGCGCCCGGGCGATCACCGGCCACGGCTCGGCAGCGGGCCCGATGGCCGCGGCCACGGCCTGCATCGACGCGTTGGGCGCGGGATCCGCCGCCACCAGCTGCGCCAGCACCTCGCGGGCGCGGGCGTCGTCGCCGGCGAGGCACACGATCTCGCCGAGCGTCATCGCGTGCTGGGTGAGGGTGCCGGTCTTGTCCGCGCACACCACGCTCACCCGCGCCAGGCCCTCGATCGCGGGCAGCTCCTGCACCAGGCACTGCCGCCGGCCCAGCCGGATCACGCCCAGCGCGAACGCCATGGAGGTCAGCAGCACCAGCCCCTCCGGCACCATCGGCACCAGCGCCCCCACCATCCGCAGCGCCGACTCCTGCCACGTCGTGTCCGGCTGGTTGAACTGCACGTAGATGGTCAGCGCGCCCACGGGCACGAGCAGGAACGAGACGTACTTGAGAATCTGGTTGATGCCCTGGCGCAGCTCCGAGTGCACCAGCGTGAACTTCGCGGCCTGCGCGGTGATCTGCGCGGCGTAGGCGTCGGCGCCGATCTTCTGCGCGGTGTAGGCGCCGGACCCGGACACGACGAAGGCGCCCGAGAGCACCTCGTCGCCGGGGCTCTTGGCCACCGGGTCCGCCTCGCCGGTCAGCAGCGACTCGTCCACCTCCAGGTAGTCCGCCGCCACCACGGTGCCGTCCACCACGATCTGGTCCCCGGGGCGCACGACGATGAGGTCGTCGAGCACCACGTCGTCGCGGGCGATCTGGCGGCGTTCGCCGTCGCGCACCACGACGGGGTGCGCCTCGCCGACCACCGCCAGGTTGTCCAGCGTGCGCTTGGCGCGCAGCTCCTGCACGATGCCGATGACGGAGTTGGCGACGATGAGCAACGCGAACGCGCCCTGGCTCGGGCTGCCGGTACTGAGCACGATGACGAACAGCACCAACAGGATGCCGTTGACGCGGGTGAACACGTTGGCCCGCACGATGCCCCACGTGGTCCGGCCGGAGCGCGACGGCAGGGTGTTGACCTGGCCGGCCTCGACGCGGGCAGCGACGTCCGCGGCGGTCAGGCCGCTCAGTTCGGGGTCAGTGGACACGCTGCACGCTCCGCGCGGCGAGCTCGCCCAGCGCGGTGCGGCCGTCGTGGGTGAGGGTGGCCCGGTCCAGCACGGCCAGCGCACGGGTGAGGCTGTCGTCGATGACGGCCTCCACGTGGGCGCGGGCGCCCGAGGCGTCGATGAGCTGTCCGGCGCGGGTGACGTCGCCGTCGGTCAGGCCGGGCGCGCCCAGCAGGTCCCTGAGCTCAGCGGCGGCGTCGGGGGCGGAGTCCCTCAGCGCGGTCAGCACCAGCACGGTCCGCTTGCCCTCATGGATGTCGCCGCCGTAGGGCTTGCCGGTCACGGCCGCCTCGCCGTAGACGCCGAGCACGTCGTCGCGCAGCTGGAACGCGCGCCCGATGATGGAACCGAACTCGCCGAGCGCGTCGATGAGCGCGTCGTCGGCCCCGCCGAGCGCGGCCCCGATCTGCGCCGGGCGGCGGATGGAGTAGCTGGCCGACTTGTATTCCAGCACCCGCTGCGCCACCTCGAGCTCCTCGGCGACCGTGGACGCGCCGGTCACGCCGTACTGGGCCGCGACGTCGAGGTACTGGCCGGCGGTGACCTCCGCCCGCATGAGGCTGAGCAGGGGACGCGCGCGGTCGAGGTGGGGTGCGCCGGAGGCGTCGACCAGGTCCAGGCTCCACATGAGGAGGAGGTCGCCGAGCAGGATGGCCGACGACGTGCCGAACGCCTCGGCGCTGCCGCGGCCCTCCCGGGCCGCATGCAGCTGCTCGAACCGCTTGTGGGCGGCGGGAAGGCCGCGCCGGGTGTCGGCCGCGTCGATGAGGTCGTCGTGCACCAGGGCGCTGACGTGCAGCAGGTCCAGGGAGGAGGCCACCTTGAGGACGGCGGTGTCGTCGTCCGGCCGGCCAGCGGCCGCCACGGAGGCCCAGTAGCAGTAGGCGGGACGCAGCCGCTTGCCGCCGGCGGTTGCCTCGCGGGCCACGTCGAGCATCGCCTCGGCCCCGATGGCCCGCAGCATGGGCTCCTGCGCCGCCAGGTAACCGTCGATGGTTTCGCTGACCGCGGACAGGAGTGTCGCGGCGAGCGGAAAGGCGGGGTCCAGGGAGCGGCTCACGCATCGAGCGTAGTCGCCCGAACCCTATTGTTGCCCCATGCCTGTGACTGAATCGAGCCTGCGGACCGTGGGAGAGCTGTTCCGCTCAGCCCTGGGTCCCCTCTACTCGTTCGAGTTCTTCCCCCCCAGGTCCGAGGACGAGGAGCCCATCCTGTGGGCCGCCGTCGAGGCGCTGGCGCCGCTGGAGCCGTCGTTCGTGTCGGTGACCTACGGGGCGAACGGGTCGCGGCGGGACCGGACGATCAGCGCCACGCGCCGGATCGCGGCGTCTGGCGGGCCGCTGACCGTGGGGCACCTGACGTGCGTGGGGCAGTCCAAGGCGGACCTGTCGGCCGCGCTCGCGGAGTACCGCGAGGCGGGCGTGACCAACATTCTGGCCATCCGCGGCGACATGCCGGGCGGCGGCCCCTGGACCGCGCACCCCGACGGCCTGCCCAACGCCACGGAACTGGTGCGCTTCGTGAAGGCCGAGGGCGACTTCTGCGTGGGTGTCGCGGCGTTCGCGAACCCGCACGAGACCAGCAACGACCCGGACCTCGACGCCCGGATCCTCCTGGACAAGGTGGAGGCGGGGGCGGAGTTCGCCATCACGCAGCTGTTCTTCGAGGGGGAGCGCTACGGCGAGCTCGTGGAGCGGATGCGCGGCCTGGGCTGTGGGATCCCGATCATCCCGGGGATCATGCCGTTGACGGTGATCTCGCAGATCGAGCGGTTCGCTGCCTTGTCAGGCCGGGAGCTGCCGTCTGGTTTCGTCGCGGAGCTGCGGGCCTGCTCGTCGAAGGAGGAGGTCCGGGAGGTGGGCCTGGCCGCGGCGGTGCGCATGTGTCGCGGCCTGCTGGACGCGGGCGCCCCTGGGCTGCAGTTCTTCACGCAGAACCGCTCGAAGGCCACCCGCGAGGTCCTCGCCGAGCTGAAGCGCCAGGACTGACGCCCGTTCCCTGGGGAGCCGCCTCGCCTTTCGCGGGAGTCCATCCGCAGGGATCCGCAATTGGCCCGTCCAGTGGTGATATCTGGTCGGTCTGCCATCCATGGATCCCCACTGTGGAGCGCTCCTCGGGATGATCAGGCGAGGAGGGCCTGCCAGCGCGAGGTGCCGAGGTCCAGCGTCACCATCCGCTGCGTCGCCCGGGTCAGCGCGACGTACAGCACCCGCTCCGCGCCGGGCGCCTCCGCGACGATCGCGTCCGGCGCCACCACCACCACCCCGTCGTACTCCAGGCCCTTCGCCTGCAGCGCCGTCACCACGATGAGCCGGTTCTCGAACTCCCGCAGCCGCACGTCCTGCATCACCAGCCGCTGCACCTCCTGGGCGAGCGACGGCGGGCAGATCACGCCGATCGTGCCGCTGACCTGACCGGCCAGCTCCAGCAACTCCTCGCGCAGCGCCTCGTGAAGGCGCTCGGAGGTGGCGTGCGCCAGCCTCGGCTCCACGCCCGTCGAGCGCACCGCCTTCGGTAGCTCCGCGCCGGGGAACACCTTCGTGATCACCCGCGCCGCCAACGCGAACACCTCGCTGGGGGAGCGGTAGTTGGTGCTCAGCGTGAAGGTCCGGTTCGGGCCCCGACCCACAAGGTCCGCCAACGCTCGCGCCGTCTCCTCCTGATGGGGATAGGAACTCTGCGCCGGGTCCCCGACGATGGTCCACGACGACTGCGGCCCCCGTCGGCGCAGCATCCGCCACTGCATGGGCGTGACGTCCTGGCCCTCGTCGACGAGGATGTGCGCGTAGGTGGTCTGTGGGTCGTCGTCGAGATCCACCACACGTTCGAAGCGCAGCAGGTCCGCCGTGCTCAGCACCTCCGGCACGTCCCCGCCCTCGAGGAACACGTCCATCTCCGGCTCCGGGTCCTCCGGTGCGGCGCCCAGCACGTCGATCAGCTCGTCGAGCAGCGCGATGTCGGCCACCGACCAGCCGCGCACGATCTCCGGCCCCTCGTCGCTGCCGCCCACCCACGCGTAGGACCGCACCAGAGCCTCCCGCTCGGCGGGCGTCAGGTCGGGCGCCACCTGCTCCACGACCGCGGGCTCCGCCAGCCGCGACAGCACGCGCGTGGCGGTGAGCGTGGGCCACCAGGCGTTCATGAACATCGCCAGGCTGGGGTGCTCCCGGACGCGGTCCTCCAGCTCGGCGGGCTCGATGGGCACGTCGTCGGGGAACTTGCGCATCAGCGCCTGAGCCACCAGATCCGTGGCCTGCTTGCGGCCGCGGTTGAGCTTGGTGCCGGACAGGACCTGGTCCCGGATGCGGCCGAGCTCGGACTGGCCGAGCCCGAGCACCTCGCCCTTGACGGTCACCCGCACCCGCAGCGCCTCCGGGTGGTCGATCAACGGGGTGCGCACCAGCCGCCGCAGCACCGAGAGCATGCCGAGGCTGCCCTTGACGGTGGCCGCGGCGGCCTCGTCGACCCGCTCGCTGGTGAGGCCCAGCACGTCGCCGGCCACGCCGCCGATGGCCTTGAGGGTCACCGAGTCCTCCCCGAGGCTGGGCAGCACCCGCTCGATGTAGTTCATGAACACGTTCGACGGGCCCACCACGAGCACGCCGCCCTTCTCGAGGCGGGCGCGGTTGGTGTAGAGGAGGTAGGCGGCGCGGTGCAGCGCCACGACGGTCTTGCCGGTGCCGGGGCCGCCGGCGATCACGGTGACGCCCTGGTAGGGGGCGCGGATGGCCTCGTCCTGCTCGGCCTGGATGGTGGCGACGATGTCGCGCATCGTGCGGCCTCGGGCCCGGCTGAGCGACGCCATCAGCGCGCCCTCGCCGAAGATCGGCAGGTCCGACTCGACCGAGTCGTCGAGCAGGTCGTCCTCGAGGCCGATCACGCGGTCGTCGCGGCACCGGAGGACCCGACGGCGCACCACGTTCATCGGGTCCGCCTGCGTTGCGCGGTAGAACGGCTCGGCGGCGGGGGCGCGCCAGTCGATCACCAGCGGCTCGTACTCCTCGTCGCGCACGCCGATGCGGCCGATGTAGCGCGTCTCCTCGACGGCGAGGTCGATCCGGCCGAAGACCAGGCCCTCGTGCTCGGCGTCGAGGATGGCGAGGCGACGCGCCGCCTGGTAGGCGAAGGCGTCGCGCTCGAACAGCGCGGTGCCGTCCTCCTCGCGGAGGAAGTTGGTGCGGTCGGTGAGGAAGATCTCGCGTCCCTGTTGGGCCATGGACTTCGCCGTCGCGGTGGCGGTGGACAGGTTGGCGTAGACCTTGTCCACGTGCCCCTGTTCCAGGGCGATCTCTCGTTCGAGGTCAGCGCGCGATGTAGACAAATCAATGCATCCTCTGGGTGAGACAGACAGTCAAGCCTACTCGGTGCGCGAGGGTCGCGGCGACGGGTCCGCCTGGCTCCGCCGTCGGCGCTGCCTCGGGTCCTGACGCCTGGTTGATGGCCACAGACGCGCTGTCACACCTATTTGTTTTGACAATTGAGGGACGAAATAGCCCAGCCCCCCTGTCCCAGCGAACTAAGTCATGTCAAACTTGTCCCGTGGACCCTTATCGCCAACGCCTGTTCCCCGGCCTCTTCTTCATCGACGCCGTCCTTGAGGCCGCCGACACCAAGGCGGAGATGTCGCGGCGGATCACGCTGCAGTACCTGCAGCGCGCCGCCATGGCGGGCATCCTCATCGGGCTGTTCTACCTGGCCTACTTCACCGTGCTGTCCGTCGTCGCCTCCGTCCCGGCCCTGGGGGAGGGCGGCTACGGGCTCGGCAAGGCCATCGGTGCCTTCGTGTTCGGCTGGGCGCTGGTGTTCATCTACTACACCAAATCCGAGCTCCTCACCTCCAACATGATGGTCAGCGCCATCGCCGTCTACCACCGCCGGCTCGGGCGGATGCGCGGGCTCCGGCTGCTGGGGCTGTGCTTCCTGGGCAACGCGCTGGGGGGCCTCGTCCTCGCGATCATGGCGAGGTTCTCCACCCTGACGGGCGGCGCCGTCGGCGAGAAGATGCTGGGCGCCGTCGAGGTGAAGCTCGGGTACATGTCCTCGATGTCCGGCGTCGGCGACCTGTTCGTCCGCGCCATCCTCTGCAACCTCATGATCAATGTGGCGATGCTGCTGGTCTACAACGGCTTCCTCAAGGACTCCATCACCATGGCGCTGACCATGGTGATGTCGGTGTTCATCTTCGCGTTCCTGGGGCTCGAGCACTCCGTGGCCAACACCATCCTGTTCACCATCGTGGGCTTCACCCAGGGGGTCGACGTGTGGCCCGCCATCGGCAACGTCGCGGTGGCCCTGCTGGGCAACTTCATCGGCGGCGGCGTGCTCATCGGCGTCTACTACGCCCATGTCAACGACGACCGGCGGCTCGCGGCGCGCGCCTGAGGTCACCGCCGCGCCCGGTTGGTGGGGCGCGCGTCCTCACCCGTGAGGCGCTCGTGCACCTCGTAGACCGCCAGGGCCGCGCTGGCCAGCTCGGCCCACGGCTCGGGGCCGGCGGGGGAGCACGACGACGCGGCCGGGACCGCCCCGACCACGCGCGGCCGGCGCAGCGCCGCCCGCCCCGACGTGGGCTCCAGCCCCCAGGCGAGGTCCGGCCGAGCGCGGGTGAAGTCCCACGTCAGCAGCCGATCCCCGTCCGGGCCGGGCGTCCGCCAGGTCACCACCGGCTGGGCCCCGGTGTGGTCCACCGCCTCGCCCGCCACGCCGCCACGGTCCGCCACCGAGGAGCCGACGGCGGGCGCCAGGGCAGGGCGCGCCCAGCGGGGGCGACGGGGGAGGCAGTCCACCGCGGGCGCCGCGGGGGCGCCGTCGACGACCTCCACCCGGCGCGTGGCCAACCGCCCCTCGAGCAGATCGACCAGCCGCGTGGCGCTCTGCGTGCGGCCGGCGTCGTCGACGACGATCCACCGCCCGAACGTGCGCTCCACCACCAGCCGGGTGGCCAGCAGCGCCGGGGCGCGGCGGGACCGGGTGCCGGCCGGCGGGGCCAGGTCCAGCACGATCCGCGCCAGGTGGGGATGGCCCACGCGGTCCGCGACGTCGGCGAGGGTGCGGTCCAGCAGCAACGCCCGGCGGTCCGCCCGGGTGGCCGGCGCGTCCGGGCGCTCCACGCCGAACCGCCGCGCCGCGAGCCAGGCGTCGTCCAGGGTGTCGAGGGTGTCGCGCCACCGCTCCGCGACCGGCCGCCCGTACCGGCTGCTGAGGACGGCGAACTGCTGCCCGCGCTCGGTGGGCAGCGCGAGCTCGGCGCCGTCGTCGAAGCGGTGGACGGCGGGCGGCGCCTCCGTCATGGCCAGGCCGGCGCGGGCCAGCTCCGCATCGAGGGTGCGGCCCGATTTCTTGAACAGGTCGCGCCAGGGGGCCGGCAGCGTCACGACGGGGGGCAGCTGCCCACGCTCGGCCGCCCACCGGCCGCCCATGGCCTCACCGCAGAGGTCGAGGCGCACCTGGTGGCCCAGTTTCGCGAGCCGGGCGGCGCAGGCCATGCCGGCCAGCGTGCCGCCGCGGATCGTGAGCATGCCGCCCAGGATAGGGGTTGACGTTCTGTCGGTGGGGGGGCATATAGTAGGAACTACCGAACGCCTGTTCTATTAGTTCGGGGAAGCTCTGGTGGAACAGGCGCACGGTATGGGCCGCCCTGGCCCGGCGTAGCTTCGACCCCTACGCCGGGCCAGGGCTCCCGGGTCGAGAAGCACAGTCTGCACCCCCTCATCTCCCCGGAAGGCCGCCATGCGCATGTACGACGAACCCATCCACGTGCTGTTCAGCGACGAGCCCCGCCAGTTCATCTGGCGGGACCGGCTGCTGCTGGTCAAGGAGGTCCAGGGGCGGTGGAGCCGCGCCACGCCGTGGTGGTCCGGGCGGCAGGTGCGCGCGGCGCGGGGCGAGGAGGTCGCGGCGGAGCGGGGCGAGGAGGTCGCGGCCCGCGACCTGCTCGGCGAGCGGGAGGTGTGGCGCGTCGAGGCCGGCAACGGGCGGCACCGCGGCGTCTACGAGCTGGCGCGCACGGTGGACGCAGAGGACTGGGTGCTCCAGGCGGTGCTGGACTGATGTCGGAGTTCGTGCACCTGCGCGTGGCCTCCGGATACTCCTTCCAGTACGGCGCGTCGCACCCCGGTGAGCTGGTGGCCGAAGCGGTGCGCCACGGCATGGACGCGCTCGCGCTCACGGACCGCGGCGGCCTCTACGGCGCGGTCCGTTTCGCCAAGGCCTGCCTCAAGGCCGGGATCGCCCCCATCGTCGGGGTGGACCTGGCGGTGCGCCCGGCCGGGTGGCAGGCCACGCGGCGCCCCTCGGCGGCCCGCGGCGGGCAGTTGCGCGACGAGCGCCTCCCGCGCGTCGTGGTGCTGGCCACCTCCAGGGCGGGGTGGGGCACGCTGTGCGCGCTCATCACCGAGGCCCAGCTCACGGGCGAACGCGGTGATCCGGTGGTCTCCCTCGGCATCCTCGCGCGGCACTGCGCAGGGCACGACGCCGTGGTGCTGCTCGGCGCGGATTCGGAGGTGGGCGAGGCGCTCGCCGTGGGCCGCCCGGATCTGGCGGAGGTCGCGGCCAGGCGGTGGCGCGCGGAGCTGGGCTCCGGCCTGGTCCTGGCCGCCACCAACCACCAGGTGGGTGGCCGCGGGGCGGGGTCGGCGCACCACGCGGCGGGCATGATCCGCCTGGCCCGCCGGCTGGGCCTCCCCGTCGTGCTCACCAACGCGGCACGGATGGCGCGCCGGGAGCAGGCCGCCACCGCGGACGTGCTGGACGCCGCGCGCCGCCTGGCGCCGCTGGACGTGCGCACCATCGACAGGCGAAACGCGGAGGGCTACCTGAAGACGGGGGAGGCCATGGCGGTCGCGGCGGACGAGGCGGCCAGGCTCGCCGGTGAGCCGGACGGCACGGCCCTGCTGCGCGCCACCCGGCACCTCGCCGAGCGGTGCCGGCTGGACCCCGTCGGGGACGTCGGGCTGGGGGAGATCCGCCTGCCGGAGTTCGAGACCCTCGGCACCACCGTCGAGCTGGCGCCCTCGGTGCTGCGGGCGCGCTGCGAGGCGGGCCTGGCGCAGCGGTACGGCGCCCTCACCGCAGAGGTGACCGGCCGCCTCGACGACGAGCTGGCCGTCATCGGAAAGCTCGGTTTCGAGTCCTACTTCCTCACGGTCGCCGACGTGGTGGGCCTCGTCCGGGAGCTGGGCATCCGCTGCGCCGCCCGCGGCTCCGGCGCCGGCAGCCTGGTCAACTACGCCCTCGGCGTCTCAGGGGTGGACCCCATCCGGCACGGCCTGATCATGGAGCGCTTCCTGTCCCCGCTGCGGGTGGCGCTGCCGGACATCGACCTCGACGTGGAGTCCGCCCGCCGCACGGAGGTCTACGACACGATCCTGGCCACCTTCGGCGGCCAGCGGGTGGCGTGCGTGGCCATGATCGAGACCTACCGGGTGCGGCACGCCGTGCGGGACGTGGGCGCCGCGCTCAGCCTGGCGCCGGTGGAGGTGGACGCCATGGCCAAGGCCTTCCCGCACATCCGCGCCCGGGACGCGCGCGCCGCGCTCCGGGACCTGCCGGAGTTGCGCGCCGCGGGCCTGGGGGAGGAGCGGCTGGACGTGCTGTTCTCGCTGGTCGAGTCGCTCGACGGGCTGCCCCGGCACATCGCCCTGCACCCCTGCGGCGTGATCCTCAGCGATTCGTCGCTCGGGCAGCGCACCCCGCTGGAGGCCAGCTTCGGCGGCTACCCCATGAGCCAGTTCGACAAGGACGACGTGGAGGATCTCGGCCTGCTCAAGCTGGACGTGCTCGGCATCCGGATGCAGTCGGCCATGGCGCACGCGCTGACGGAGATCGGGCGCACCTCGCCGTCGGGGCCCCCGGCCCTCATCGACGAGCTGGAGCCCTTCGACGACCCGGCGGTCTACGACATGATCGCCCACCGCGCCACGCTCGGCTGCTTCCAGATCGAGTCGCCCGGCCAGCGGGAGCTGGTGGGCAAGTTCGGGCCGGAGACCTTCCACGACATCATCGTGGACATCTCCCTCTTCCGGCCCGGCCCCGTGAAGTCGGACATGGTCACCCCGTTCCTCGAGGCGCGGCAGGGCTGGGCGGAGCCGGAGTACCTGCACCCCAGCCTCATCCCGGCGCTGGAGCAGACCCAGGGCGTCGTCGTGTTCCACGAGCAGATCATCCAGATCATCTCGGTGGTCACGGGCTGCTCGCTGGCCCAGGGCGACGAGGTGCGCCGGGCGCTGGGGGACAAGGAGGGCCAGGCGCAGGTCAAGGAGTGGTTCTGGCCCAAGGCGCGCGCCCGCGGCTACGAGGACCCCATCGTCGAGCAGATCTGGGACATCCTCGAATCGTTCGCCTCCTTCGGGTTCTGCAAGGCGCACGCGGCGGCGTTCGCGCTGCCCACCTACCAGTCGGCGTGGCTGAAGCGCTATTACCCGGCGCATTTCCTGGCCGGCATCCTCACGCATGATCCGGGCATGTACCCCAAGCGGCTCCTGCTGGAGGAGGCGCGTCGGATGAACATCGCGGTCCTCGGGCTGGACGTCAACCGCAGCACGGCGCAGTACCGCGCCGAGCGCCTGGCCGACGGCGAGGCCCCGATGGCCCTGCCGGAGCACCTCGCCATGGGGGCCCCGCCCAGCACCGACGGGCTGCCTCAGATCGACGGGTGGGGCATCCGGCTCTCGCTGGCGGACGTCAAGGGCATGGGGGAGGCGGAGATGGAGCGCATCGTCGCCGGCCAGCCCTATGCCTCGCTCTCGGACTGCTGGGCGCGGGCGCGGGTGGCGGAACCCGTCGTCGAGCGGCTGATCCTCGCCGGCGCGTTCGACCACCTCTACGGCATCGGCCGGCACGCGTCGGTGCAGCGCCGCGGCCAGGTCACCCGCCGGGATCTCCTCCTGGCGCTGGCGGACCTGCACCGCGAGCGACGGGCGGACGAGCGGGCCGCCACCCGCGCGAAGGGCCGGCGCCGCGCCGTCGCCGGGCAGGACCCCGGTGACCTCGCCTGGGCGCAGCGGCAACGGCTGGGCCACGCGCCGCAGGCGGTGCAGGGCGCGCTGGACTTCGGGGACGCGGAGGCTGAGCCGACGGCGGACGTCCCCGTCACCGGCCTGCCGGAGATGGACGACGAGCAGCGCCTGAAGGCGGAGCTGGAGATCCTCGGCCTGGACGCCAGCCAGCACATCATGGAGCGCTACCTCCCGCTGCTGCGGGCGCTGGGCGCCACCAGTTCCCGCACGCTGCTGGAGCAGCGCAACCAGTCCGAGATCCTCGTCGCCGGGGTGAAGGTGGCCACGCAGACGCCGCCGGTGCGGTCGGGGCGGCGGGTGATCTTCCTGACCCTGGACGATTCCACCGGCCCGGTGGACACCACCTTCTTCGAGGACGCGCAGGGGCCGTATGCGGCCACGGTGTTCTCGTCATGGATGGTGCTGGTGCGCGGCAAGGTCCGCCGCACGGGGCCCAGGGGCGTGTCCATCCGCGCCACCGGCTGCTGGGACCTGGGCCGGCTGGACCAGGCGTGGCGCGCGGCGCTGGCGGAGGGGGCGACGGAGGCGGAGGCGGTCGCGGCGGTGGTGGCCATCATCGACGAGGAGCCCGTGGGGTACAGCATGGTGGGCGAGTGGCGCCCCTCGAAGCCCTCGCCGGAGGTCGTCCCGGCGCCCCGGCCCGGCCCCGCAGGCCAGGACGACGAGCCGCCGCCGGATCCGCAGGAGCACACCCGCGCCGGGGGCATGGGGCGCCGTCGCGTGCTGGTGCACGCCAGCGGCTTCACGCAGTCGCCGTACTCGGACATCAAGCCGGCGGGCACGGGCGCGGCCGAGGCGCCGCGCAAGCTGTGGCATTCCAGCCCGGGAAGTTCGGGGAGGTGACATGCGCGTCATCGCACACGTGGACATGGACGCGTTCTACGCGTCGGTGGAGATGGCCCGCCACCCGCAGCTGCGCGACGTGCCGATGTTCGTCGGCGGCTCCACCCGCGGGGTGGTGCTCTCGGCCAACTACCCGGCCCGCCGGTTCGGGATCAGCGCGGGGATGCCATCGAGCCGGGCCCGGCGGCTGTGTCCCCAGGTGGCCGTCGTCCACCCGGACTTCGACCACTACTCCGCCGTCTCGGCGGGCGTCAGCGAGATCTTCGACACGCTGACGGACAAGGTGGAGATGGCCTCCATCGACGAGGCGTTCATCGACCTCACCACCGCGCTGCGCCGGCTGGGCGGAGACCCGGTCTCCGTCGCGGAGCAGCTGCGCGCCCAGGTGATGGACGAGCAGAGGGTGGCGTGCTCCGTCGGCATCGGCCCCAGCAAGTTCATCGCGAAGCTGGCCTCCAAGCAGGCCAAGCCCGACGGGTTGGCGCGGGTGCGCGACGAGGAGGTCATCGCCTTCCTGCACCCGCTGCCGGTGGAGGCCATCTGGGGAGTGGGGGAGGCGACGGCGGAGCGGCTGCACCGGCTGGGGCTCAGCACGGTGCGGGACCTCGCCACCACCCCCCGCGCCACCCTGCAGAGGGCCCTCGGCGACGGCCAGGGCGCGCTGCTGTCGGACCTCGCCTGGGGCCGCGATGAGCGCTCGGTGCTGTCCCGGGAGCCGGCGGAGCACAGCGTCGGCTCGCAGGAGACGTTCCCGCAGGACACCGACGATGCGGAGGTGGTCGCCACCGAAATCCTGCGGATGGCGGACCGCACAGCCTCGCGGATGCGGGCACAGTCCATGGTGGGGCGCACGGTGACGCTCTCGGTGCGGTTCGCGGACTTCACCACGATCACCCGCACCGGCACGCTCGCCGCGCCCACGGACCGCACCAACGACGTCTACGCCGAGGCGATGCGCCTGTTCACCCGGCTCAACCTCCAGCGCGCCCGGATCCGCCGGGTGGGGGTGCGGGTGGAGAAGCTGGTGCCCAGATCCAGCACCTACCAGCAGCCCGCCCTCGACGAGCCGGCGCGCGGATGGGCGGAGGCGGAGGAGGCGATAGACAAGGCGGTGCTGCGGTTCGGCCCGCATGCCGTGCAACGGGCCCGGCTCGCCCGCCGAAAGGACCCCCGATTGATCCACGCCTGATACCCGTTCGCAACGCGTCATGAGCACGATGGGTGAGATGAAGCTCCTTGTCATCGCCCCCGCCTCCCGCTACGAGCCCGGGCATTTCGGCGAACTCCTCACGGCCCTGGCGGACCGCACCGTGGACCTCGCCGCCGACGAGGGGTGGCAGGCCACCCTCATCGGCCTGCAGGACTGCGGAGACCACGTGTGGCACACCGCGCTGGCCGCGGCGGACGCCGTCGTCCTGCTCGGCGGGCACGACGTGGACCCTCGGGTGTACCACGGCCGCTCCGAATACCCCGGGTCCGGTGACCATCTCGGCACAGCGGACCGCCGCTCCATCGCGGTGGTGCAGGCCTGCGTGGCGGATCGCCGCCCGTTGCTCGGGATCTGCCGCGGCCTCCAGCTCATCAACGTCGCCTACGGCGGTGACATCGCCCAGCACCTACCCACGCACCTCACCCACCGGCTTCCGGACGGCGAGCGCGGCATGCGCGATCACCTCGTCGACGTGGCGCCCGGCTCGCAGCTGGCCGACGCCCTTCCCGGCGAGCAGCTACTGGTGCGCAGCTCTCACCATCAGGGTGTCGAACGGCTCGGCGCGGGCCTGGTGGCCACGGCGTGGGCCACGCATGACGGCGTCATCGAGGGCCTCGAGGACCCGGAGCGCCCGGTGCTGGCCGTGCAGTGGCACCCGGAGGACGCGGGGGCGGAGCCGGCTCAGCTGACCGGGCTCCTCGCCTGGCTGGAGGCGCACGTACGCGCGCAGCGGCTCAGCGCCTGATGTGCCTCAGAGGTCGCCCTGTTGGCGGCGGCGCCACCGCTCCTCGAGCTTGTCCATGAAGTCCTGCGAGGAGGTGGACGACGGGGGCCTGGGGGCCTGCGGGCGCAGCTTGCTTGCGTGCCCGCCGTCGTCCTCGACGCGGCGCCACGAGTGGATGCCGATGAGTGCCCCGCCGAGCATGAGCAGGAAGCCCAGCACGCTCACAGCCGGGTGAACCTGCACGCCCACGAGCAGCACCACGACCCCGACGATGAAGCCCAGCCCCGCGACGGCCGCCCGACGGCGGTGGATCCGGATGGACGACGACCCGCTCAGCGCATCAGCGAGCTTGGGGTCCTCGGCCATGAGGGACGCCTCAAGCTGCTCCAGCAGCTTGCGTTCCTGCTCAGAAAGCGCCATTGGTTCTCCCTCGTCCAGCCTTTCATCCCAGTCTATGCGCGGGGTCAACCCGCTGGAGCCCGCCTCCAGAGAGAGGCTGGAAGCAGTACCGCGCGGGCCCGGACCATGGGCGTGGACCGCGCCACCAGCGCGGCGCGCAGGGCCCGCACCTCGGCGGGGAGCCGCCCGGGATCCGCGGCCGTGCGCGAGAACCGGCTGACCTCGACGGTGTGCGCGATCGCCTTGAGAGCGGCGGCGCCGTTGGCGCCCAGCCCCTCGGCAGCCGCGACAGCCACGGGTCCGGGGGAGCCGTCGGGCCATGGGCGCCCGAAGTCGCGGAAGAGCGACTCCACCTCGAGCCAGGCGGACCCCGCCGCGACCCTCGGGTCCCCGCCCCGCAGCCGCCACCAGCGCTGGATGAGGCGCACGAGCGCGGGCAGGGCCAACAGCACCAGCACGCCGACCCCGACCAGCAGCCAGATCGTCCAGTCGGTTCCGCCGAACCCGCCGGGCGCAGTGGGGGTGAGCGTGGGCGTGGGGGCCTCCGGCGGGAGGGCCGAGGGCGTCGCGGACGCCGACGGGCTGGGCGAGGCCGACGCCGACGGGCTCTCCGAGGGCTGCGCGGCGGGATCGGTGTACTCCGTGGGCCCGTCGTAGGCAGGCGTGGGCTCGAACGGGATCCAGCCGAGGCCGTCGAAGTAGAGCTCGGGCCACGAGTGCGCGTCGTGGGCGGTGACCTCGAAGGAGCCGTCCTCGAGGCGCTCGCCCGGCGCGAACCCGATCGCCATGCGCGCGGGGATCCCCTCGGTCCTGGCCATGGTGATCATCGCGGCCGCGAAGTGGATGCAGTAGCCGGCCCGCTCGTCGAGCAGGAAGCTGCTGATGGCGTCGGTCCCCGTGGACGGCGGCGCGTCGAAGGAGTAGGCGAACTCCTCCGAGCGGAGGAACTCCTGGATGGCAAGGGCCTTCTGGCCGCTGGTCTCGGCGCCGGCCACCACCTCGGCGGTCAGCTCGGCCACCCCGGGGTCCAGCCCCTCGGGCACCGCCAGGGTGACCGCGTCGGTGCTGCCCGCCTCGGCGGCCTCGATGTCCTCGCGCGTCGGGGAGGGCATGGTCGAGACCACTGAGTAGGTGAGGTCGATGGTCTGCTCGAGGCGGTCCGGGCCGGAGGCCACCACACTCATCGTGTCCGGGTCGAAGCTCCAGCTCCCCGCGGCGTCGATGGAGTCGACGGCGAACGGCGCCGGGAGGTATTCCGAGGGGACGCCGGCCATGGTGACCTCGACCTCCACCCGTTCGCCCGGGAACGAGTAGGCGCCCGACAGCCCGAAGCGCGACAGCCGCATGGGCAGGAGCCGTGCCCCTGACGTGCTCAGTTCCGGCAGTGCGACCGTGCGGATGTAGGCCGGCTCGTCGTTGCTTGTGCGGTAGGTCAGCACCCGGCTGTCCTGGGGGCGTTTGAGGTCCTGCTCGAGGCGCACCGTCGGGTCGCTCAGCTGGATGGGGCCGTCGAGGCCCGTGGTGTTCCAGGGCTGCTTCTCGCCCAGGGGCACCAGCGGCGCCAGTAACAGGGCCAGAACAACGGCCACCGCGCCGGCCGCCACCGCCACCTGCGTGCGCGACAGCAGGTAGGCGCCCACCCGCGACGCCTTCCCGGTGACCTCGTCGGCGAGGCCCGTGGCGCTCAGCAGAACGGCCAGGTAGCCCACCACCACGGGCAGCAGGTAGGGGAACTCGAGGTCGGTGACCAGCGTGACGGCCGCGATGCCGTAGGCCAGTCCCAGCGGTGCGATGGCCCACCCCGGCTGTTCCAGCACGTTGATCAGCAGTTCCACCACCAGCACGAGGAGTGCGGTGAGGGCCACGATCAGCCACATCAGGCCGGGGGTGGGCTCGACGGGCGCCGCGCCCGTGCGGATGGTGAGGACCCCCTCGGCCACCAGTGACCCGATGGAGGAGACCGGCGCCATGATCCCGGCGCCGGCCAGCGCCGTCGCCCGCCAGGCGACGTAGGCGCCGACGGCCAGGATCTGGGCAAGGAGGACCAGCGCCCGCGGTAGCCGCAGCGCCGCCAACCCCGCCCCGAGCACGCCTGCCCCAGCCGTCACGACGGCCGCCTCGAGGAGGTAACCGGTGCCCTGCACCATCGTCGCCAGCGGGAGCAGCCCGAGCCACACGGCCACGGCGGCCACGACGCTCGTCCAGGGGTGGTAGCTGAATCTCACCGCGACACCCGGGTCCACACCTGCGGCACCGGCTCGCCGGGCCGGTAGCTCTCCAGGGTCCAGCCGTGGTTGCGCAGGAGCCGGCAGGCGTCGTCGTGCTCGTCGTCGACAGCTCCCCACGCCCGGGCGTCGGGGACCAGCGCCACCAGGCTGCGCGCGCGCCCGCCCGCCGCGACCAGCGCCGCCGCGTCAGCCGCGCGCAGCAGGCCCGTGGCGGCGATGATGGAGGCGGCCGAGGTGAGCGCCTCCGTGTCCGTGACGGCGCGACCGAGCCACGTCTCCTCCGACGGCGCCAGGTCCGTCATCGCCTCGAGCAGGGCGTGCTGGGCGCCGTGCCCGACGGCGTGTCCGGACTCGAACACCGTGCCCGACGGCGCCACCACCGCGAGCCGGTGGCGGCCCTCGACCAGGAGCGCGGCGATGGAGGTGACCGCGGAGACGGCCCACTCGAGGCTTCCCGTCGGCCCCTCCCCGCGGTGGGCGGCGAGGCGGTTGTCCACGACGAGCGTGCTCGACGGGTCCCACGGGTGCTCCTCCAGCCGGACCATGAGATCGCCCTGTTTGGCGGACATCTTCCAGTGCACGCGCCGCATGTCGTCGCCGTGGCGGTGCTCGCGCACCAGCACGTCGTCCTGCCCCGCCTGGCCGATCCGCTGCGGCGTGGCGTCGCCCGCCGCGCCGAGCCCGGCCCCGCCCGTGAGCTCGCCCAGCGGCCACACCCTCGGGGTGACGCGCAGGAGGGAGGAGTCGCCGGCCGAGGTGAACGTGCGGGTGGCGAGCCCGAAGGGGTCCGAGGCGTTGCCGAGCAGGGGCCCGACCTCGAACCGCCCCCTCAGGTCGGCCTCGAGGGTGTAGCCCACGGCCTGGCGCCACCGGCCGAAGCCGCGGGCGATGACGAAGCGGGCCCCGCCGCCGAGCACCTCGGGCGCCTCGTCGAGGAAGCGCAGCGCGCTGGCCTGCGCGGGGGACTGGTTGGCCACCTGCAGCACGATGCGGGTGGAGGAGCCGACGGGGATGGTGGCGGGGGTCAGGGAGCGCTGGTGGCTCACCCGTGGGCCCGCCAGGATCAGGTAGCCGACGGCGAGCAGCGGCAGGACCGCGAGCGTGAGGGCCACCCACATGAGGTCCCGCTCACCCAGGTAGCCCGAGCCGACGGTGGCGGCGGCGCCCAGGACCAGCAGCATGATGCCGCGGCCCGTCAGCCGTGTGCCCCGTTTCGGCAACGTGTCAGCCCCTGTTCGGCGCGGCGGTGGCGTCAACGATGGCGGCGACGATGCCCTCCGGGTCACGCCGCGACACCAGCGCCTCGACGGTGGGCAGCACGCGGTGCGCCAGCACGGACACCGCCAGGGTGTGCACGTCCTCCGGGATCACATAGTCCCGGCCGGCCAGCGCCGCCTCGACGCGGGACGCCCGCATCAGGTGCAGCGACGCGCGGGGGCTGGCCCCCAACCGCAGGTCGGGGTGGTGCCGGGTGCCCTCGACGATGGCCACGATGTAGTCGTTGATCACGGGCGCCACGTAGACCGTCCGGATCGTGCGGATGGCGGCGGCGATGGCGTCGGCGTCCGTGACCGGCGAGATGCTCGCCAGCTGGTCGCCGCCGGCGTTGTGCGTGAGCATCGCCACCTCGGCCTGCCGCGCCGGGTAGCCCATGGTGATCCTCGCCATGAAGCGGTCCCGCTGCGCCTCGGGGAGGGGATAGGTGCCCTCCATCTCGATGGGGTTCTGGGTGGCGATCACCATGAACGGCTCGCTCAGGTGGTAGGTGTGGCCGTCCGCCGACACCTGTCCCTCGGCCATGGCCTCGAGCAGCGCGGACTGTGTCTTGGGAGACGCGCGGTTGATCTCGTCGCCCAGCACGATGTGGGCGAAGATGCCGCCGGGCTTGAACTCGAACTCCCGCGTCGACTGGTTGAACACCGACACGCCCGTCACGTCGCTGGGCAACAGGTCCGGCGTGAACTGGATCCGCTTGACGTTGCCCGAGATGGCGCGGCCCAGCGATTTCGCCAGCACCGTCTTCCCGACCCCCGGCACGTCCTCGATGAGCAGGTGCCCTTCCGCCAGCAGCACGGCCACAGCCATCCGGATCTGATGCGGCTTGCCCTCGATGACCCGTCCCATCTCCTCAGCGATCCGGCGGGCGAGCTCGGACACCTCGGCGAGCGAGGGGGTGGCGGGTTGGTTCACCGGGACTCCTTGGGCTGACGGGTCGGGACGGCGAGTTCCAGCGTAGTTGAGCGCCGCAATGCGCAGCCAACACGCCGAAAAGTGGTGTGCTGGTGGAGGGAAGTGGGGTACGGTGGGGCGAAATGGAGTGAAGTGGATGGAAAGTGGAGCGAAAGGAGGTGCTCGGTCATGTTTCTGGGGACGTACACACCCAAGCTGGACGACAAGGGGCGCCTCATTCTCCCCGCGCGATTCCGCGACGCACTGGAGGCAGGACTGGTCGTCACCCGCACGCAGGAGCGGGCGTTGGCCGTCTACCCCAAGGACACGTTCGAGGCGCTGATGGCCGAGGCCATGTCCGCCCCGAGCACCGTGAAGCAGGTCCGCGATTACCAGCGCATGATGACCGCGGGCGCCAGCTTCGAAGTTCCGGACCGGCAAGGGCGGGTGACCATTCCCCAGATCCTGCGCGACTACGCCGGCCTGGATCGAGACGTCGTGGTGATCGGTGCGATGAACCGCGCCGAGATCTGGGACGCCGAGACCTGGCAGAAGTACTCCCAGGCCAGCGAGGAGAACTTCTCCGAGATGGACGACGAGCTCACCACCTTCCAACGGTTGTGACGGCCCACCCGGTGGCTCCCGGCCGGCGGCCCTGACCTCACTTCCCCGAGGTCAGGTCCACTCCGGAAGGGAACCTCCGGGTGGGGCGCGAGACGACGAACACGCACGAATCAACAGGACAAGGGTCGAGACACATGCAGGGCTACGCCGACGTTCATGATCCGGTCATGCGTGACCGCATCGTCGAGCTCCTGCGCCCGGCCCTGCAGCACCCGGGCGCCGTGTACGTCGACGGCACCCTCGGCCTCGCCGGCCACGCCATCGCCGTGCTCGAGGCGTGCCCCGAGGCCCGCCTCGTCGGCATCGACAGGGATCCCGACGCCCACGCCGTCGCCCGTGAACGCCTCGGTCCCCTCGCCGAGCGCGCCACGCTGGTGCACGCGGTCTACGACGAACTGCCGGACGTGCTCGAGGACCTCGGGCTCACGTCGGTGGACGCCATCCTGCTGGATCTCGGCCTGTCGTCGCTGCAGATCGACCGCCCGGACCGCGGCTTCGCCTACCGCATCGATGCGCCGCTGGACATGCGGATGGACCCGACGGAGGGCGCCACGGCCGCGGACGTGCTCAACACGTATTCCGCGGGGGAGCTTGCCCGGATCCTGAAGTGGTACGGCGAGGAGCGGTTCGCGGACCGGATCGCCCGCGCCGTCGTCGCGGAGCGTGCGCGTGAGCCGTTCACGCGCTCGGGGCGGCTGGTCGAGGTCATCTCCGGCGCCATCCCGGCAGCTGCCCGCCACACCGGCGGCCACCCCGCCAAGCGCACGTTCCAGGCCCTGCGGATCGAGGTGAACCGCGAGCTCGCGGCGCTGGAGGGCGTGATGCCGGCCGCCGTCGACGCCCTGGCGCTGGGTGGCCGGATCGCAGTCCTCGCCTACCACTCGCTCGAGGACCGGCTGGTCAAGCGCACCCTCGCGGCCAGGTCCGCGGACCGCGCCCCCCGGGACCTCCCCATCGTCCCCGAGAACCTCAAGGCCGAGCTGTCGCTGCTCACCCGCGGTGCCGAACGGCCCAGCCCGCATGAGACCGCCACCAACCCCCGGGCCGCCTCCGCACGGCTCCGGGCCGCAGTTCGCATCAGGGAGGCCACCGCATGAGCGCCCAGCCGATCACCGCCGCAGACACCACCGTCACCCCACGCCTGCGCGTGGTCAGGGTGCCCGGGGCCGCCGTGTCCACCCTGGGGTTCGCCGTCATCGTGCTCCTGCTCGTCGCGGCGGGTCTCGGCGCGGTGATGGTGGTCACCACGTCGGTGGGCGCCCAGTCCCGCGAGCTCGCCGCGCTGCGCCGCGAATCCACCGAGCTCGGCTACACCCAGGCCGCGCTGACCTCCCAGCTGCAGAAGGTCTCCAGTGCCAACGCGCTGGCGCTGCGCGCCTCGCAGCTCGGGATGGTGCCCAACCCGTACCCGGCCTTCATCCACCTCGCCGACGGGACGGTCACCGGGGTGCCCACGCCCGTGACCGGTGACGAGCTGCCCTTCCTGCGCGGCCGCCGGTCGGAGGCGCCGCCGGCGTCGGCCACCGTCACCACGCCGAGGCCGGTCGCCCCGTCACCCCAGCTGCCCGACGACCTCGTCGCCGCCGGAACGACGGGGGCATAGCAGTGTCGGACCGTACCCCGCCCCCTCGTCCCGCCAAGGACCCCCGCGGCACCGGCTCCGGGAAGTCCGCGGGCTCCGGCAGGTCCGCGGGCTCCGGCAGGTCCGCGGGCTCCGGTAAGGTCGCCGGCTCCGGCAAGGCCGCCGGCTCCGGCAGGGCCAAGGGCTCCGCCCGAACCTCCGCCGACCGCGCCGCCGCGGCCCGCACCGCGTCGGGCCGCGGATCGAAGTCCGCCCCCCGCCCGGCCGCGAAACCGGCCGCGAAGCGCCCCGCCCGCCCGAAGGCACCCACGGCCACCCCCGCCGCGCGCCGCTACCGCAAGACGATGCGGCTGCCCGTGGGGCGCACCAGCGTGCGGATCCGCGTGTTCATGGTCACCCTCGGGGTCCTGCTGTCCATCGCCGGCGTCCGCGCCGTCCAGCTCCAGGGCATCGACGCCCAGGCGTTCGCCGCTGAGGCCGCCGCGCAGATGCAGTCCACGCGCGAGCTGCCCGCCACGCGCGGCACCATCACCGACCGCAACGGCGTCGTGATGGCCGCCACCGAGCCCGCGATGATCGTGTCCATCGACCCGGACATGATCCGCACCAACGGGGCCGACAAGCGCTACGCCATGAGCGAGAAGAAGCAGGAGGAGGCCGCCGCCGCCCCGGACGCCGTCGCCGACATCCTCGTCAAGCACCTCGGGGGAAAGAAGTCCACCTACCTGGACCTCATCGCCACCCCGGACTCCCGCTACGAGATCGTCGAGCGCAAGGTCTCGGCCGCTCTCTACACGGCCATCCAGGCCGACATGAAGCTCGGCCTGGGCGGGGACGGGACGCGCCCCTGGAAGGGCGTCTTCGGCGACCCGGACCCCATCCGCGTCTACCCCAACCGCTCCGTCGCCGCCAACATCGTCGGCTTCGTCAACAGCGACGGGGCGGGCGCCGCCGGTCTCGAGTACGCCCTCAACGAGAATCTCGACGGCACGGCCGGCGCGATGGTCTTCGACTGGTCGACCTACGGCCGGATCCCGCTGGGCACCAACATCATGACCCCGGCCGTCGACGGCGACTCCTACGAGCTGACGATCGACTCGGACCTCAACTGGATGACCGAGCAGATCCTGGCCGAGTACGTGCGGCAGGCGGGGGCCTCCACCGGCAAGGCCGTCGTGATGAACGTCAAGACCGGCGAGGTCCTCTCCCTCGCCAACTGGCCCGGCTACGATTCCGCCAACCCCGCCGGCGCCGACAACGAGGACCTCGGCAACCGCTCCGTCACGGAGGCCTACGAGCCCGGGTCGGTGGAGAAGGTGCTCACCATGGCGGCCCTGGCGGACCAGGGGCTGGTCACGCCCAGCACCAAGGTCAAGGTTCCGGGGCGGATCGCCTCAGGCGCCGGGTACGTGCGCGACTCCTTCGAGCACGGCGACATCCAGCTCACCGCCGCCGGGGTGGTGGCGCAGTCCTCCAACATCGGCACCATCCTGCTGACCCGGCAGATGGAGAAGGACACCCTCGCCGATTACCTCACCAATTTCGGTCTGGGCTCGAATTCCGGCGTCGGCCTCCCCGGTGAGACGCCCGGCAGCCTGCCCGGAGCGGACATGGCGGACTACACCCGCGACCAGATCTCCTTCGGCCAGGCCCTGTCGGTCAACGCCATCCAGATGGCGGCCGCCATCAACACCGTCGCCAACGGCGGCGTCTACGTGGCACCCACCATCGTGAAGTCCGCCAAACGGGCCGACGGCACGGCCGTCGAGCTGCCGGAGCCCGCCACCCGCCGCGTCGTCTCCGAGGAGGCCGCGGACGCCACGCTGACGATGATGGAGGCCGTGATCGGGCTCAACGAGAACCGCGCCATCCCCGGCTACCGCACCGCGGGCAAGTCCGGCACCGCCCAGCGCTTCGACTCGTCCTGCAAGTGCTACAACGGCTACACCGCCAGCTTCGTCGGCGTGGCCCCCGCGGAGGATCCGCAGATCCTCGTCTACGTGGTGCTGGACCAGCCCACCAACGGCAACCTGGGCAGCCGGCTGGCGCTGCCGGCGGTCAACGACATCCTGGAGCTCGCGCTGCCCCGCTACAACGTGGCGCCCTCGACGACCCCCGCACCTGAGATCCCGCTAACGTTCAGCTGATGGACACGCCGCTTCGCCCCGCGCCCCCGCCCCCCGCGCCGCTCGCGGTGCTGGCCGACGGGTTGGCGCTGCTGGGCGATGCGCAGGCCGGCGTGGCCGTGGCGGGCGTCACGCTGGACTCGAGGGCCGTCGAGCCCGGCTGGCTCTACGTCGCCCTGCCCGGCACCCGTAGCCACGGCGCGTCCTTCGCGCAGACCGCCGTCGAGGCAGGTGCCACCGCCATCCTCACGGACGCGGCCGGCCGCGCCCTCCTCCCCGAGCTGGGCGTGCCCGTGCTCCTGGCCGACGACGCCCGCCACGCGGCGGCCGTGGTGGCGGCCCGGTTCTACGGCGAGCCCGCCCGCGCCATGACCATGCTCGGCGTCACCGGCACCAACGGCAAGACCACCACGGTGGCGCTGCTGCAGGCCGGGCTGGCCGCAGACGGACGGCTCGCGGGCACCATCGGCACCATCGGATTCAGGCTGGGCGCCGAGGAGCTGCGCACCACCCGCAGCACGGTGACCACGCCGGAGTCCCCGGACCTGCAGGCCCTCCTGGCGCTCATGCAGCAGCGCGGGGCCCGGGCCGTGGCCCTGGAGGTCAGCTCGCACGCGCTCGCCCTGGGCCGCGTCGACGGCATGGCCTTCGACGTGGTGGGATTCCTCAACCTCGGCCGCGACCACCTGGACTTCCACCGCGACCTCGACGACTACTTCGAGGCCAAGGCCCGCCTCTTCGCCCCCGGCCGCGCCGCGGCGAGCGTGGTGTGGATCGACGATCCCAGGGGCCGCGAGATCGCCCACCGCGTGGCCACGCACGGTCGCAGCCGGCTGGTCACCGTCGGCACCACCCCGGACGCCGACTACGTCCTCACCGGCTACGGCGCCGTCGCCCCGCTGGGCGGTCGCGCCACCCTGACGCGGGCAGGGGAGCCGCTGGCATTGGAGCTGACGCTGCCCGGCGAGTACAACATGATCGACGCCGCCGTGGCCTTCGCGATGCTCGAGGTGGTGGGCGTCCCCCCGGAGGCGGCCCTCACCGGACTGAGGCACGCGCAGGTCCCCGGACGCATGCAGCGCGTCGACCTCGGCGACGACGCCCCCCTGGTGGTGGTGGACTTCGCGCACACCCCCCAGGCCGTGGGAGCCGCCGTCGACGCCCTGGCCGGCCTCGGCCGCGTCGTCACCGTGCTGGGCTGCGGCGGGGACCGGGACCCGGACAAGCGCCCCGAGATGGGGGCCGCGGCCGCCCGCGGGAGCGACCTCACCATCATCACCGACGACAACCCGCGCACCGAGGACCCCGCCGCCATCCGCGCCCAGACCCTCGCCGGGGCCCAGGCGTCCCGCCGGGCCGGGGCGGAGGTCCGGGAGGTGCCCGGGCGGCGCGCCGCGATCGAGAGCGCGCTCCGGGGGGCCGACGCCGGTACGGTGGTGGCCATCCTCGGCAAGGGACACGAGCGCGGGCAGATCCTGGGGGACCGCGTCGTCGACTTCGATGACGTCGAGGAGGCGACGCGAGCGTGGCGCCGCCTGACCGAGGAAGGGGCGTCCGATGCGGCCGCGCACACTGAATGAACTCGTCGAGCTGATGCAGCCGGCACCCGTCGAACTCTTCGGCGACCCGGCCGACGCCGTGGTGGGCCCGGACGTCGTCATCGACAACCGGGCCGCCACGCCCGGCGCCCTGTTCGTCGCCATTCCCGGCGAGCGGGTCGACGGCCACGCCTACGCCCCAGCCGCAGTGGAGGCGGGCGCCGCCGCCGTCATCGGCCAGGCCCTCACGGCAGCGCCTGTGCCGCACATCCTGGCCGAGGACTCCGTGGCGGCCCTCAGCTGGCTGGCCCGCGGCATCGTGCGCGAGGCCCGGGCCCGCGGCATGATCAGCATCGGCGTGACGGGCAGCTCCGGCAAGACCAGCACCAAGGACCTCCTGGCGCAGGTGTTCGAGGCCGCCGGCCCCACCGTCGCCCCCGCAGGCTCACAGAACAACGAGGTCGGCGTACCGCTCACCGCCTGCCGGGTGGGCGACGACACCGCCTATCTCGTCTCCGAGATGGGCGCGCGGGGCGTCGGCCACATCGCGTGGCTCACCTCTCTGGTCGGCCTGGACATCGGCATGTGCCTCAACGTGGGCCGCGCCCACGTCGGCGAGTTCGGTGGCGTGGAGGCCACGGCTCGGGCGAAGTCCGAGATCGTCGCGGGCCTCGCCGAGGACGGCTGGGCCGTGCTCAACGCCGACGACCCGGCGGTCGCGGCGATGCGCGGGCGCACCCGGGCCCGCATCGCGTGGTTCGGCGAGGGCGACCTGCCCGACGGCGGGCTGCGGGTCACGGCCCGCAACGTCACGCTCAACGCCCTCAGCCAGGCCGCCTTCGACCTCGTGGTCGACGACGGCGAGGGCGAGCGCACCGCCCGCGTGACGCTCACCGTGATCGGGCGCCACCAGGTGGGCAACTCGCTCGCGGCCGCCGCGGCCGCCGTGGCCGCCGGGCTGGACCTCGGCCTCATCGCCTCCGCCCTTTCGGGCGCGGCCCCCCGGTCCAGCTGGCGGATGGAGCTGCACCCGCGCGCCGACGGGGTCCTCATCCTCAACGACGCCTACAACGCCAACCCCGATTCCATGGCGGTGGCACTGCGCACCGCCGTCGAGCTGGGCCAGGGCACCCGCACCGAGCATCCGGAGGCCCGCGTCGTCGCCGTGCTGGGCGACATGCTGGAGCTGGGCCCGATGGCTCCGGCGCTGCACGAGGAGGTGGGCCGGCTCGCGGCAGATCTCGGCGTCGCCGAGGTCGTCGCGGTGGGGGGACTGGCCGAGCACGTGGTGGCCGGCGCGGCCGCCGAAGGGCTGTCCGCGCGCGTCTCGGATCGGGATTCGGTGGCCGCTTCCCTTACCCTGGCACCCGGCGACGTGGTGCTCATCAAGGGCTCCCGCGGCGTCGGATTGGAAACGGTCGCGGCGGAGCTCGCGGACGGAAACGGAGGCGACCAGTGATCAACATCCTGACGGCAGGGGCCTTGTCCCTGCTGTTCGCCATGGTGGGCACCCCGCTGCTCATCAAGTTCCTCACCCGCCGCCAGTACGGCCAGTTCATCCGTGAGGACGGACCGACGGCGCACTACGTCAAGCGCGGCACGCCCACCATGGGCGGGCTCGTCATCATCGGTTCGGCCGTGCTGGCCTACTTCCTCTCCCACCTGGTCAGGTGGCAGGCGCCCAGCCTGTCGGGCGTCCTGCTGGTCGGGCTCGCCGTCGGCATGGGGTTCCTCGGCTTCCTCGACGACTGGGCCAAGATCTCGCAGGAGCGCAGCCTCGGGCTGACCGCGCGCGGGAAGCTGATCGGGCAGTTCGCCATCGGCGGCACCTTCGCGCTGCTCGCCCTCAACTTCCCCGACGACCGCGGCCTGACCCCCGCCTCACCTGCCGTGAGCTTCCTGCGCGACCTCCCCTGGCTGACGCTGCCCCTGGTGCTTGCGGTGGTGTTCATCATCTTCCTCATCATGGCCTGGTCCAACGCCGTCAACCTCACCGACGGCCTCGACGGCCTGGCCGCCGGCAGCGCGACACTCGTGTTCGCGGCCTACGCCATCATCAACATCTGGCAGTTCAACCAGTGGTGCGCACGCACCTCCACCGCCGGGCCCCGCTGCTACGAGGTGCGCGACCCGCACGACCTCGCGGTGGTCGCCATCGCCTTCGCCGGCGCCTGCTTCGGCTTCCTCTGGTGGAACGCCAAGCCGGCCAAGATCTTCATGGGCGACACCGGCTCGATGGCCATCGGCGCCACCCTGGCCGGCCTGTCGATGATGACCCGCACCGAACTGCTGCTGGTCATCCTCGGCCTCCTGTTCGTCATCGAGGTGGGCTCCGTCGTGCTGCAGGTGGGCTACTTCAAGGCCACCAAGGGCAAGCGCATCTTCAAGATGTCGCCCATCCATCACCACTTCGAGCTCCTGGGCTGGGACGAGGTGACGGTCGTGATCAGGTTCTGGATCATCGGCGGCCTCTGCGTGGCGCTGGGCGTGGGCGTCTTCTACGCCGAATGGGTGGTGGGTCAGTGACCGTGGACTGGATCAACGACGCCACGCGTCTCTCGGACTGGCCGTCGGCGCAGGTGGTCGTCGCGGGCCTCGGCGTGTCCGGCTTCGCCGCCGCCGACGGCCTCATCTCGCTCGGCGCCCGGGTGGTGGTCCTCGACGAGTCGGAGGCCCACGCGGACAAGGCCACCCTGCTGCAGCACCTCGACGCGACGGTGCTGCTCGGCCCGGGATCCACCGCGCACCTGCCTCCCGGCACGGATCTGGTGGTCACCTCGCCGGGCTGGCGCCCCAGCGCGCCGCTGCTGCGTCAGGCCGTCGCGGAGGGCGTCCCCATCTGGGGCGAGACCGAACTGGCCTGGCGCATGATGCAGCCGGACCGCGCCATCCCGTGGCTGGCGGTCACCGGCACCAACGGCAAGACCACCACCACCCAGATGCTCGAATCCATGCTCATCGCCGACGGCAGGAAGGCCGCCGCCGTCGGCAACATCGGCCGCCCCATCATCGAGGCGATCCTCGACGACGTGGACTACGACGTGTTCGCCGTAGAGCTGTCCAGCTTCCAGTTGCACTGGATGAACAACGTCAACCTTCACTCGGCCGCGGTCCTCAACCTCCACCCGGACCACCTCGAGTGGTACGAGGGCGACGGCGACCCCATGGCCCGCTACGCGGCGGACAAGGCGAAGATCTACCACGGCGTCACGCACACCTGCGTCTACAACGTGGCCGAGCCGATGACCGAGACCATGGTGGAGGAGGCCGACGTCGTGGAGGGAGCCCGTGCCGTCGGTTTCACGCTCGGCACGCCGGCCGTCTCCATGCTCGGCATCGTCGACGACCTCATCGTGGACCGCGCCTTCGTCGAACAGCGTCGCGATTCGGCCATGGAGCTGGCGAAGGTGGCCGACGTCCAGCCCTACGCACCGCACAACGTGGCCAACGCGCTGGCGGCGGCGGCGCTGGCGCGCAGCTACGGGGTCAAGGCGTCGTCGGTGGCCGGTGGACTCAAGCGGCTGCGGCTGGCCGGCCACCGGATCCAGCAGGTGGCCGACGACGGGGGAGTGCGATGGGTCGACGACTCCAAGGCCACGAACCCGCACGCGGCCAACTCGGCCATGCAGGCCTTCGATTCGTTCGTGTGGATCGCGGGCGGCCAGGCGAAGGGCACCACGTTCGACGACCTCATCCGGCACCACCGGGCCAAGCTGCGCGGTGCGGTGATCATCGGCGTGGATCGTCGGCTCATCGCCGACGCGCTTGCCCGACACGCGCCCGAGGTCCCCGTCCACGTGTTGGACAGCACTGAGACTGGGGTGATGGACGAGGTGGTTGCCCTGGCGGGTGCCTTGGCGCGTCCGGGGGACACGGTGCTGCTCTCCCCGGGATGCGCCAGCCTGGACATGTTCGACAGCTATTCAGCCAGAGGCGAGAAGTTCGCCGAGGCGGTGCAGCGGTACCTAGCCGGATAAGGAGGAAACCCGATGGCGTCCGACGCAGCTTCCCCGGCGCGGCCGATCACCGTCTGGTCCCAGGTCAAGACGCTGGCCGCCTCCCCGATGGCGCCCTACTACTTCATCGTGGCGAGCGTCACCGTTCTGGTGGGCCTGGGCTCGCTGATGGTGCTGTCCGCGTCCTCGGTCCTGGCGCAGGCCACCGAGGACGGCCCGTACTACTTCACCGTCAGGCAGATGGGCTTCCTGGTGGGCGGCGTGGCGGCGGCGCTGGTGCTGAGCAGGCTCAGGCCCGAGCATCTCCGACGGCTGGGCTGGCCGGCGTGGGGGCTCGCGGTGGTGCTGCTGATCCTCGTGGTGACGCCGATGGGCGTCAGCGTCAACGGCAACCGCAACTGGCTGGCCATCGGGAGCCTCCAGTTCCAGCCCTCGGAGTTCGCCAAGCTGGCCCTGGTGGTGTGGTGCGGAGCCGTGTTCCACATCAAACGCGGACGGCTGCACGAGCCGGGCCAGCTCGCCATCCCCCTGATCCCGCTGGGCGGGCTGATCCTCGCGCTCGTCCTGGCCGGCAAGGACCTCGGCACCGGCCTCATCGTCGGCGTGATCCTGGTCCTGGTGCTGTTCTTCGTCGGCACCTCGATGCGCGTGCTGGTCCCGCTGGGCGCCTCCGCGCTGGTGCTGGTGGGGCTCCTGGTGTACGGCTCCGGCAACCGGATGGACCGCATCAGCATCTTCCTCAACCCGGACTCCAACACGGACCTGTCCTCGCAGCCCATGGCCGCGCTCTACGCGTTGGCCTCCGGCGGCTGGTGGGGGCTGGGGCTGGGTGCGAGCAAGCAGAAGTGGGGCGGGCTCAAGACCGGCGCCCACACCGATTACATCTTCGCGGTGATCGGCGAGGAGCTCGGCCTGTTCGGCGTGCTGCTGGTCATCGTGCTGTTCGCGCTCCTCGGGTGGGCCGGTCTGGAGGTGGCCATCCGCTCCGAGGCCATGTTCAACAAGGTGGTGGCCGCCGGCATCACGGGCTGGTTCCTGGTGCAGGCCGTGATCAACATCTTCGTCGTCCTCCACCTGCTGCCCGTCCTCGGAGTGCCGCTGCCCTTCGTCTCCTACGGCGGATCGGCGCTGCTGTCGAGCCTCATGGCCGTGGGGGTCCTGCTGGCGTTGGCGAAGGACACCCCCGAGGCGCGGGTGTTCCTCGCCTCCAGACCCAAGAAGTCACGGCCGCGGATGACCAGCGTCATGGCCGCCACCAGGGAGGACTGACATGCCCAGCATCGTGCTGGCCGGCGGAGGCACCGCCGGCCATACCTCGCCGCTCATCGCCACCGCCAAGGCCATCCAGGAGCGCGCGGACGCGGACATCGTGTGCATCGGCACCGCCAAGGGGCTGGAGACCCGCGTCATCCCGGAGGCGGGCCTCGAGCTGCGCCTCATCGAGCCGGTGCCGCTGCCGCGCACCGTCAACCTCGAGCTGGCCAGGCTGCCCCTCACGCTGACGCGGTCCGTCCGCCAGGCCCGGCGGATCCTCACCGACGCCAGGGCCGACGTGCTGGTGGGCTTCGGCGGCTACGTGTCCATCCCGGCCTATCTCGCCGCCAGGCTGTCCGGCGTGCCGGTGGTGGTGCACGAGGCCAACAAGCTGCCCGGCATCTCGAACCGGATCGGCGCCCGCTTCGCCCGCTTCGTCGCCACCACGTTCAAGGAGACGACGATGCCCGGTGCCCGGCTGGTGGGCATGCCGATGCGCCGCTCCATCACGGATCCCACCGTCACCCCCTCCGAGGCCCGGGAGTCCTTCGGGCTCAGCGCAGACCTGCCCACGCTGCTGGTCAGCGGCGGTTCGCAGGGCGCGCGCAGCATCAACCTCGCCGTCGAGGAGGCCCGCGACGAGCTGCTCGCCGCAGGCATCCAGATCCTGCACGTGCTGGGCCCCAAGAACATGACGGAGTCCCACGTCGTCGTGACGCACCCCCTGGGCGCGAGGTACGTCCCGGTGGCGTTCGTCTCCGACATGGCCGTGGCCTACGCCGCCGCGGACCTCATGCTGGGCCGGGCCGGAGCGGGCACGGTGATGGAGACGGCCGTCTCCGGGCTCCCCGTGATCTTCGTCCCGCTGCCCTACGGCAACGGCGAGCAGGCGCGCAACGCCGCGGAGCTGGTGGCCGCGGGTGCGGGCTTCCTGGTGCCGGACGGGGAGATGACCGCGGCTAGACTGACCCAGCTGGTGCTGGACACGTTCGGAGACCCCGGGCGGCTGTCCGCAATGTCGGAGGCGTGTCGCGGGATGTACCCGTCCAACGCCGCCGACGTGCTCGCAGAGGCCGTCCTCGAGGTGGCCGCACATCGAAAGGGTTCCCACTGATGCTCCTCAATCCCATTGAGGTCCTCCCCGCCGATCAGGTCGGGCCCGTCCACTTCATCGCCGCCGGCGGATCCGGCATGAGCGGCATCGCCCGGCTCTACGCCGAGCTGGGCATCAAGACCTCCGGCTCGGACCGCTCGGACTCGACGGCGCTGCGCAGCCTCGCGCGCGCCGGCATCACCACCTACGTGGGTCACGAGGCGTCGCAGGTCGGCGACGCCCGCACCGTCGTCATCTCGTCGGCCATCCGCGCGGACAACGTGGAGCTCATCGAGGCCCGCCGCCGCGGTCTGCGGATCTGGCACCGCTCCGCCGCGCTCGCCGCCCTCATGCAGGGCAGGCGGGCGGTCTCCGTCGCCGGCACCCACGGCAAGAGCACCACCACCGCCATGACCGCCGTCATGCTGAGTGAGGCGGGCCGGGACCCCAGCTACGTCATCGGCGCCCCGCTGTCCACCACCGGCGCCAGCTCCGCCGTCGGCTCCGGGCCGGCGTTCGTCGTCGAGGCCGACGAGTCGGACGCGTCGTTCCTGCAGTACCCCACCGAGATCGCGGTGATCACCAACGTCGAGGCGGACCACCTCATCAACTGGGGCACGCCGGAGGCCTACGCCGACGGGTTCCGCGCCTACGCCACCCGGCCGCACGTCAAGCACGTCATCATCAACGTCGACGACCACGGCTCCCGCGCGCTCGCCCACGACCTCGTCGGCGAGGCCAAGCACATCATCCGCTACGGCGAGGCGGAGGACGCCGACGTGCGGATCACCGACGTGGAGGCGCACGGCAACGGGGTCGCGGCCACGCTCACCTACGGTGAGGACTCAGGCCGCATCGTGTTGCAGGTCCCCGGCAACCACAACCTCGCCAACGCGTCGGCCGCATACGCCGTCGGCCGCGTGCTCGGCCTCACACACCAGGAGGCGGTGGACGCCCTCGGCCGGTTCGAGGGCACGCTGCGCCGCTTCCAGCTGATCACGCACACCGCGGGCGTGCGGGTCTACGACGACTACGCGCACCACCCCACCGAGATCCGCGCAGCGCTGACCGCCGCCCGGCGTGCCACCGCGGCCGGCAACGAGGCCACGGGCCTGCCGGGCCGGCTCATCGCCTGTTTCCAGCCGCACCTGTACAGCCGCACGGTGGACTTCGCCGACGAGTTCGGCGAGGTGATGACCCTGGCGGACGTCGCGGTGATCAACGACGTCGACGGTGCCCGCGAGGACCCGGTGCCGGGCGTCACCGGGCAGCTCGTGGTGGACGCCGCGCTCAGGCACGGCGCCCAGGACGTGCACTACGTCAAGGAGAAGTACGACCTGCCGGCGGCCCTCAACGAGCTCGCCCGCCCGGGCGACCTGGTCATCACGCTGGGCTGCGGCGATGTGACCATCGTCGGCCCGCTGCTGGCGGACCTGCTCAAGCAGCGCCCCGACGCACAGGTGTCGTGACGGAGGCGCTCCCACCGGGCGAGTTCGCGAAGGCGCTGCAGCACAAGCGGCTCTCCGACCGGCGCCGCCGGTGGATCCTGCGCGGCTCCCTCATCGGAGCCGTCGTGCTCCTCCTGCTGGGGGGCTGGTTGGCGTACTTCTCCCCGGTGTTCGAGACGCGCGCGGTCGTCGTCGAGGGCACGGTGCTGCTCACGACGGAGGAGGTCGCGGCCGCGGCGGCCGTCGAGATGGGCATCCCGTTGATGCGTCAGGACGTGGCCGCCATCACCGAGCGGGTGCGGGCGTTGGCGCCGGTACGCGAGGCGCGGGTGTCGCGGCGGGCGCCGGACACCGTCGCGGTCGTGGTCACTGAGCGGGAGGTCGCGTTCCAGCGCCAGCGCGACGGTCAATGGGACTGGGTGGACGCAGAGGGCGTGCCCTTCCACCGCACTGCGGAGCCGCACGGGGCTGCCATCCAGGTGACCAGCAGCAGCACCGACGAGCGGCTGCTGCGCGACGTGGCCGTCGTCGCCGGCCGCGTGCCCGACGAGCTGCGGCCGGAGGTGGTGCGGATGACCGCCGAGGCGGTCGACCGGATCACCCTCACCCTCGACGGGGGCCGCACGCTGGTGTGGGGGAGCGCGGAGGAGTCGGAGCTGAAGTCCGAGGTGGCCTCGGCGCTGGTCAGCTCCGTCGACGCGAAGGTCTACGACGTCTCGGCCCCCCGCCACCCCACCACCCGGTAGGCCCATCCGCGGCTGAGGTGCGGCGCGGCTCCTGCGCTCAGCCCACCCGGTCATCGGCTGCCGTCAGCGCGCGCTGATCACCTCAGGTGAACCCTGAAGTAGCACTTGAGGTCAATCCGGATCGATTACGTCGTGCCGTTGGACGCTGGCCGCGCCACTCCCATAACCTTCGGGACATGGCAAGTGCATCTCAGAACTACCTCGCGGTGATCAAGGTCGTCGGCGTCGGCGGCGGCGGAGTCAACGCCGTCAACCGCATGATCGAGGCCGGCCTCCGCGGTGTGGAGTTCATCGCCATCAACACGGATGCGCAGGCGCTGCTGATGAGCGACGCCGACGTGAAGCTTGACATCGGCCGCGAGCTGACTCGCGGCCTCGGCGCAGGGGCGGATCCGTCGAAGGGCCGCCAGGCCGCCGAGGACCACTCCGAGGAGATCGAGGAGGCGCTCAAGGGCGCCGACATGGTCTTCGTCACCGCGGGCGAGGGCGGTGGTACGGGCACAGGCGGGGCACCGATCGTCGCGAAGATCGCCCGCTCGCTCGGAGCGCTGACCATCGGCGTCGTCACCCGTCCGTTCTCGTTCGAGGGCCGCCGTCGCTCCTCGCAGGCCGAGACCGGCATCGAGGGGTTGCGCGAAGAGGTCGACACCCTCATCGTGATCCCCAACGACAAGCTGCTGCAGATGACGGACCGCCAGGTGGCCATCCTGGACGCCTTCAAGCAGGCTGATCAGGTGCTCATGCAGGGCGTCTCCGGCATCACGGACCTCATCACCACGCCCGGGCTGATCAACCTGGACTTCGCGGACGTCAAGTCCATCATGAGCCAGGCCGGCTCGGCCCTCATGGGCATCGGGTCGGCGCGCGGTGAGGACCGCGCACGCGCCGCCGCCGAGATGGCCATCTCGTCGCCCCTGCTCGAGGCCAGCATCGACGGCGCCCACGGCGTCCTGCTGTCCATCGCGGGCGGCTCGGACCTGGGCCTGTTCGAGGTCTCCGCCGCGGCGCAGCTGATCGAGGAGGCCGCGCACGACGAGGCCAACATCATTTTCGGCACCGTGATCGACGACGCCCTCGGCGACGAGGTGCGCGTCACCGTCATCGCTGCCGGGTTCGACGGCGGCCAGCCGCAGAAGCGCCAGGCCCGCCCCATCGAGCAGCGTCCTGGGCAACCCTCGCGTCCCGCCGCCCAGGCGGCGGCGGTGTTCACCGCGCCGCAGGCCAGCCCGATGCCCGGCCAGCGCCCGGCCCCCGCGCCCCAGCCGGCGGCCAAGCCCGTGCTGGACGACGACGACCTGGACGTGCCCGACTTCATGAAGTGATCGGCGCGCTTCGGTGCGTCGGGCCCCCATTACCGGCGGTGCGCGCTAGCCTCGTGGCAATATCTATGAAGGAGGCAACGTGGGCGTTCGGAAGCTTGCTGCGTGGATGGGCCTCGTCGAGGACGGCCGCTACCGTGACGACGAGCACCAGGACGTCGACGGGGACCTCACCGACGACATCTACGTGGACGAGGAGAGCGAAGAGATGAGCAAGGTGGCTGCGCTGCCCACGCGCCGACCCGTGCCGGTGGCCGCCGTCCCGCAGAAGGAAGTGGCTGATCTCAGCCGCATCGTCAGCGTCCGGCCGCGGTCCTACAACGAGGCCCGCGTCATCGGGGAGAACTTCCGCGACGGCATCCCGGTCATCATGAACCTGACGGACATGGAGGACGGCGAGGACAAGCGCCTCGTGGACTTCGCCGCCGGCCTGATCTTCGGGTTGAAGGGCAACATCGAGCGCGTGTCGAGCAAAGTGTTCCTCCTGTGCCCGGTCAACCTCGTCGTGGGGCCGGAGGACAAGGAGCGCATCGCCTCCGGCGGCTTCTTCAACCAGAGCTGAGCCCGTGGTCGCCTACATCCTCTGGTGGCTGATCGGCCTCTACATCTGGGTCCTGCTGGCGCGGGTGATCCTCACGTGGATCCCCATGTTCGCGCCCACGTGGACGCCCCGCGGCTTCGTGCTGGTGATCGTCGAGTTCATCTACACGCTCACGGATCCCCCGGTGAAGGCGCTGGGTCGATTCATCAAGCCGGTCCGCATCGGCAACGCCTCGCTGGACCTGAGCGTCCTGGTGCTGTTCATCGGGCTGCAGATCCTGCAGTCCTTCGTCGGTCTCATCCCCTTCTGACCCAGCCCTCAACCCCAGCTGTAGCTGTTGGCCGGGGCGCGAAGCGCTACGCTAGCCTGAACTGAGCCGGGCCTGACCGGTCCGATCCGACTTCTATTGGAGCAACTATGAGCCTGACCCTGGATGAGGTTCGCCAGATCCGCTTCCGCATGTCGCGCCGTGGCGAGACCGGCTACCAGGTCGGTGACGTGGACACGTTCATCGACAAGGTGGAGCTGACGTTCGACGAGTTCGACAAGGAGCGCGAGCGCATGCGCCGCGAGCTCGAGTCCGCTCAGACCTCCAGCGTCTCCGGTGGCAACGATGCGCAGGCCGGTGCCGCTCTGCAGGAGAAGGACCGCGAGATCGAGTCCCTCCGGGCAGAGGTGGACCGCCTCAACGCAGCCATCACCGAGGGCGGCGAGTCCAGTGCTGCCCTGTCGGCCTCCGAGCAGCGCGTGCGGGAACTGTCCGCGGAGAACGATCAGCTGCGCGAGCAGCTGGAACAGGTCCGCTCCGAGTTCGACCGCGTCCGCTCCGAACGGGTCACCTCGGCCGGCGGCGTGCAGCACCTCACCGTCACCTCCAGCGAGGAGGCCGCTCCGGCCGTCACCCGCCTGCTGCAGATGGCCACGGACCAGGCCACCACCCTCGTCAACGAGGCCCAGGTGGAGGCCCAGCGCAAGCTCGACGAGGCCGAACAGCGCGCCAACGAGATCAAGACCGACGCCCGCACCAAGGCGGAGCGCATCGAGTCCGAGGCCCGCGTCAATTCCGAGCAGATGACCAACGAGGCCTCCTCGCGGGCCGCCGCCGTCGACCAGCAGGCCGCAGACCGCCGCCGCGAACTGTTCGCGGACCTGGAGCGGGAGCAGGGCGAGCTCACCGCCAAGGTGAACCACCTGCGCACCTTCGAGTCCAGCTTCCGCGAGAACATGACCGGCGTCCTGCACCGCTTCATGAGCACCCTCGACGGCGAGCGCCCCGAGCCCGATGACCAGCCCGAGCTGGCCCAGCGCTCGGAAACCCCCCGCCTCGACGCACTCGCCGGCGGAGATCAGCAGTAGTCACCCACACCTGTCAACAGGCCGACGCCTTCGGGCGTCGGCCTGTTCACGTGATCGGCGTGTGGTGTACCCTTCCCGAACAGCCCTGAGCAGGAGAGCAGACAATGCCCACGTCGAAGAAAGCCGCCGAGCCGATCGCGGTGCTTCCGGTCCTCGAAGGAGAGGAGCCCTGGACGCCCGAGGAGGTGGCCGAGCAGCGCGCCGAACTCCACGATGAGCTGGCGCGTCTCGAGCGCCGGATCGCGGCCACCGAAGCGGAGCTGGAGGCCCTCCTCAAGGGCGGCACCGACGGCGCCGGCCGGGATCCGGCGGACGTCGGATCCAGCAACTTCGAGCGGGACCAGGAACTGTCCCTGGCGCAGAACGTGCGCGAGATGGCGGAGCAGCTGCGGCTGGCCATCCACCTGTTCGACAGCGGCGAGTACGGCAACTGCGAAGTGTGCGGCAACGCCATCGGCAAGGGTCGCCTCCAGGTGTTCCCCCGAGCCACCCTGTGTGTCACCTGCAAGCAGCGCGAGGAACGGCGCTGACCGCCCGGCGCCGCGGCATCCGCAGGATCGCCGTCGGCATCGGGCTTCTCGGAGTGGGGCTGGACCAGCTCGTGAAGCTGGCCAGCCTCGCCGCGCTTGAGCCGGGCGTCCCGGTGGAGCTGGTGGGGCAGTGGCTCCGCCTCAATCTCATCTTCAACCCGGGCGCGGCGTTCGGCATGGGCGCGGACGCCACCGTCGTGTTCTCCGTGTTCGCCGTCGTGGCCCTCGCCGCCTGCCTCGCCGTGGCGCTGCCGCGGATCACGAGGCTGTGGCACGGCATCGCGCTCGGCCTGCTCCTGGCCGGTATCGCCGGCAATCTGGTGGACCGGATGACGCGGCCGCCCGCTTTCCTCCACGGGCACGTGGTGGACATGTTCCAACTGCAGTACTTCGGCGCCATCTTCAACGTGGCGGACGTCTGCATCACGTCAGCGGCGGCGCTCATCGTGATCGGCGGATTCCGCGATGAGCGGCAGGAGGCCAAGGCCGAGCTGCGGGCCTCCGAGGCGGGGCGCGCGTGAGCCTCTTCATCATCCCCGACTCACTGGCCGGTGAGCGGCTGGACGCCACCGCCGCGCGCATCTCGGGCTACAGCCGCTCCCGCATCGAGACACTCATCGACGCCGGCGGGGTGCAGCTCGACGGGACGGTCATCGGCAAGGGGTCCCACCGCGTCGGCGGCGGGGAGTTGCTGGAACTCACGGACGACGCCGCCCCCGCGGGTGTGCGGGTGTCGCCGCACCTGGCCGACGGCGTGCGGATCGTGTTCGAGGACGCGGACCTCGTGGTGATCGACAAGCCAGTGGGTGTGGCCGCGCACCCCAGCGTCGGATGGGAGGGCCCGTCGGTGGTCGAGCACCTCGCCGCCGCCGGCGTGCGGGTCTCCACCTCCGGGGTGGCCGAACGTCAGGGCATCGTGCAGCGGCTCGACGTGGGTACCAGCGGGCTCATGGTGGTGGCCAAGTCCGAGGTGGCCTACAGCGTGCTCAAGCAGGCCTTCCGGGACCGCACGGTGGACAAGACCTACCACGCGCTGGTTCAGGGCCATCCGGACCCGTTCGAGGGCACCATCGAGGCGCCCATCGCCCGGCATCCCGGCTCGGACTGGAAGATGGCCATCGTGGACGGGGGGCGGCACTCCGTCACGCACTACGAGACCATCGAGGCGCACCGCGCCGCCACGCTGCTGCGCATCCACCTCGAGACCGGCCGCACGCACCAGATCCGGGTCCACATGGCAGCCATCGGGCACCCGTGCGTGGGCGATCCGCTGTACGGGGCCGACCCCGTGCTGGCCACCCGGCTGGGGCTGGTGAGGCAGTGGCTGCACGCCGTCGAACTCGGGTTCACGCACCCCACCTCGGGGGAACAGGTCGTCTTCGGCTCGTCGTACCCCGCCGACCTCGAGCACGCCCTGGAGCTGGTCCGCGAGGGGTGAGTCGCCCCGTCGGGGCCCCCGGTGCGTGGCCGGACCTGTTCCGGTAGGGTTGCCCCGTGCGTAGAGCAAAGATCGTATGTACCCTCGGCCCATCGGCCGAGACTGTCGAGCGTCTGACTGAGCTCCTGAACGCGGGCATGAACGTCGCCCGCCTCAATATGAGCCACGGCGATTACGAGGAGCACGGTAACCGTCTCCGCAACGTCCGGGCGGCGGCGGAAGCCACCGGCGCCACGGTCGGCGTGTTCGCAGACCTCCAAGGACCCAAGATCCGCCTGGGCCGGTTCGAGAACGACCAGAAGGTCTTCCTCGCCACCGGTGCCCGGTTCACCATCACCATCGACGACATCCAGGGCACGGTCGAGCGCTGCTCGACCACCTACAAGGGCCTCCCCGGCGATGTGTCCGTGGGTGACCACATCCTCATCGACGACGGCAAGGTGGGCCTCAAGGCCATCGAGGTGACTGCCACCGACGTGGTGTGCGAGGTCACCGTCCCCGGCACCGTGTCGAACAACAAGGGCATCAACCTGCCCGGCGTCGCCGTCTCCGTCCCCGCGCTCAGCGACAAGGACGAGCGGGACCTGCGGTGGGCGCTGCACCAGGACGTCGACATGGTGGCCCTGTCCTTCGTCCGCTCTGGAGACGACGTCAAGCGCGTCCACGAGATCATGGACGAGGAGGGGCGTCACGTCCCGGTCATCGCCAAGCTCGAGAAGCCGCAGGCGATCGCCAACCTGCAGGACATCATCGATTCGTTCGACATGTTCATGGTCGCCCGTGGTGACCTGGGCGTCGAGCTGCCCCTCGAAGAGGTGCCGCTGGTGCAGAAGCGGATCATCCGCGCGGCCCGCAAGTGGGCCAAGCCGGTCATCGTCGCCACGCAGATGCTCGAGTCCATGATCACCAACCCGCGCCCCACGCGGGCCGAGGCCTCGGACGTCGCCAACGCCATCCTCGACGGCGCTGACGCGGTCATGCTCTCGGGCGAGACCTCCGTCGGTGACTTCCCGGTGGAGACCGTCGCCACCATGGCTCGGATCGTCGAGAAGACCGAGCGTGAGGGCCACGCCGAGATCCACATCATCGACTGGGACCCGCACACCACTGGCGGCATCCTGGCCAAGGCTGCGGCTGAGGTCGCGGAGCGCATCGGCGCCCGGTACCTCGTGGCCTTCACCAAGTCGGGTGACACGGGACGCCGGCTGTCGCGGCTTCGTTCCCCCATCCCCATGCTGGTGTTCTCCCCGGAGAAGTCCACGCAGCGGACCATGACCCTGTCGTGGGGCGTGGACACCCAGGTCACGCCTGAGTTCGCGGAGCAGGAGGAGATGGTCGAGGCCGTGGACCGTCACCTGCGCGAGCGCGGCATGATCGAGGTGGGCGAGCGCATCGTCATCGTGTCGGGCTCGCCCATGGGCATCCCCGGCAAGACGAACAACCTGCGCGTGCACAAGGTCAAGGAGCTCGGCGAGAGCTGAGTCCACCAGACAGCGAAAGGGAGCCCTCAGCGGGGCTCCCTTTCTGCGTTGCGGTGGTGCCCGGGAGGGGAGTCGAACCCCTAAGGCCTTTCGGCCAGACGGGTTTGAGCCGTCCGCGTATGCCATTCCGCCACCCGGGCGCAGCGCGTCAAACATTGTGCCACACCCTGCGTTCCGGCGCTGACTGGGCAAGCTGTGCTGATGCCGAGTAGGATCAGCGCAGTATTTCGGCCACCGCTCGTAGCCGGCCCGAGGAAGAAGTGACCAACAAGATGAACAAGAAGCCCACTGTGATCGTCGCTGAGGACGAGGCGCTCATTCGCCTCGACCTGGTGGAACTCCTCACCGAGGAAGGGTACGAGGTGGTCGGCGAGGCCGGCGACGGCGAAGAGGCCGTCAAGCTGGCCCGCGAACTCGAGCCGGACCTTGTCATCATGGACGTGAAGATGCCCAAGATGGACGGCATCAGCGCCGCGGAGATCATCGCCGAGGAGCGGATCGCCCCCGTCGTCATGCTCACCGCCTTCAGCCAGCGGGACCTGGTCGAGCGCGCCCGCGAGGCCGGCGCCATGGCCTACGTCGTCAAGCCGTTCGGCGCCTCGGATGTGATCCCGGCCATCGAGATCGCCATGGGCCGATTCCAGGAGATCAAGGCCATCGAGGACGAGTTGGTCTCCCTCGAGGAACGCCTCGAGTCGCGCAAGGTGATCGACCAGGCCAAGGGCATCCTGCAGCAGGACCTCGGGCTCACGGAGCCGGAGGCCTTCCGCTGGATCCAGAAGACGGCCATGGATCTGCGCAAGTCCATGCGCGACGTCGCCGAGGGCGTCATCTCGCACAAGAAGAAGTAGCCTTCCGAGGGCTCTCGTGGCGGGGGGCGTGTCTGGCGGGACCCCCGCGCCGGCCCGCTGCCTCCCGCGCACGCACGCCCGCCCGTCGCGCCCCGCCCGCCCGCCGCGCCCCCCGCGCACGCCCCGCCGCGCCCGCCGGCCTGCTTCGAAATGTGCACGACACGCCGGCCCGCTTCGAAATGTGCACGACACGCCGTCGAACCCTGCACCGGAGACCGAATACGACCGCCATGGGTGCAAACGGCGTGTATTGGTGCGCGACGGACGACGCCGCGGCTGGCTCAGCGACGCAGACCGCGCGTCCGCAACGCGGACAGGACGTCCGCGAGCACCTCGTCCCACTGGGCGATGACCTGGTGCCAGGTGATCCGGATGACAACCAGCCCCAGGCTCGCCGCGACCCTGTCGCGCCGTCGGTCCTCTTCGAAGCTGCCGTCCTGTGTGTGGTATTCACGGCCGTCCACCTCGATCACCAATCGGCCGATCATGAGATCCACTCGGCCGAGACCGGGCACCTTCACCTGAAGCCTTGGGCGCAGTCCGGCCGCGCGCAGGCGTTGCCGGACGATGGATTCGAGCGCGGATTCCGTGCGCGAATCGGCGCGCGGCAGGAGGAGCGGGGCGGTCTTCCCGTATTCGAGCAGCATCGATTCGAGCTCTGCGCGGCTGTACAGGCGCTGGTGAAGGATGGAGTCGAGAGCCATGACCACCTCCTCGGGGCCATGGTGGCGGATCGCGGCTCCAAGCGAGGCGGGAATGCCGTCAAGCGGCTGGGTGGTCGGGCCTGCTGGGCTTGAGCACAGGCGTGCACCAGGTGGGAGGCTGCGTCGACGCATGCCGTAACCGAGACGGCGGAGGTGCAGACCGCTCGACGGCATGGTCCAGATGCCGTGCGCCGCGAGCGCGGAAACGCAGGTGAGCGTGGCATCAGCCCGCGCTGCCTCGACCACGTCGGCGTTGGCATCGGGCCTCGCGTAGCGGCTCCGGTCCACCCGCACGAGCGTGCCGTCGCGTTCCTCTGCCTCGATCCGCCGTCGGGAGTAGCCCTCTGCGAGGAGTTCCTTGCGTGTGACGACGCCGCCGGCGCCATGAGAGTGGTAGATCCGCACCCTGCCTTGATCGTCGGGCGTTCCCCGGATTTCCCGGAGCGGCTCGCGCTGTGGAGGGGCGTGCACCAATGTCCACAGTTGTTGCCACTCAAGCCCGGTGGGAGGCTCCGGGGAGGGGTTCGACGGCGTGTCGTGCCCGGGGAGGTGGGCACGGAACGTGCGGTAGACGCGCGGTACGGATGAGCTGTCAGCGGGGAAGGGCGATCATCTGGCAGGTGAGCCGGCCGACGGCGGTGGTGCGGCCCTCGTCGTCGACGATCTCCACCGAGTAGGTGACCACGCGCCCACCGAGGCGGACCGCGGTCGCGGTCCCCGTGACGCGCCCGGAGCGGGCCGCTCGCACGTGTGTGACGCTCAGGTCCACGCCGACGCCCGCGCGCTCCGGGTAGCCGTACGCCATCGCGCCCATCGACGCCAGCGTCTCGATCAGCACGCCCGACGCGCCGCCGTGCAGGAGGCCGAAGGGCTGCTCGTTGCCCTCAACGGGCATCGAGCCGACCACGCGCTCCGGCGTCAGCTCGGTGATCTCGACGCCCAGTTTCACGTCGAGGGGGGAGACGACGTCCGCCAGCCACGGGGGAACCCTGTTCATGGGGGAACTCTGCCACACGTGGCGCGCCTCAGGAGAGGCGCTGCACGCGGCACGATTCGCCGGTGTGCCGGCTTCGGTAGGCTCGCCGGTGTGACTGACTCGGGCAAGCTGCTGTTGATCGATGGCCATTCGGTGGCCTACCGCGCCTTCTTCGCGCTGCCCGTGGAGAACTTCGCCACCACGACGGGGCAGCACACCAACGCGGTGTTCGGGTTCACGTCGATGCTGATCAACGTGCTCCGCGACGAGATGCCCACGCACCTGGTGGTGGCCTTCGACGTGGCGCGCGAGTCGTTCCGCACCGAGCAGTACCCGGAGTACAAGGCCAACCGGGCCAAATCGCCCGAGGAGTTCAAGGGGCAGGTGGCGCTCGTCAAGGACGTCCTCGACGCCCTCAACATCCCCTGGCTGGAGATGCCGGGTTACGAGGCCGACGACATCATCGCCTCGCTGTCGACCCAGGCGGCCGCCGAGGGCTACGACGTCTACATCGTCTCGGGTGACCGGGATGCCATGCAGCTGGTCAATGACCACGTCACCGTGCTCTACCCGCGCAAGGGCGTCTCGGATCTCGCCCGCATGACGCCGGAGACCGTCACCGAGAAGTACCTGGTTTCCCCCACCCGCTACCCGGAGCTGGCGGCCCTCGTCGGTGAGACCAGCGACAACCTGCCGGGCGTCCCGGGCGTCGGCCCGAAGACGGCCGCCAAGTGGCTGGACCAGTTCGACGGGCTGGACAACCTCGTCGCCCGCGCCGAGCAGGTGCCGGGGAAGGCGGGGGAGTCGTTCCGCGCCAACCTCGACGGCGTGGTGCGCAACCGACGTCTCAACGCTCTGGTGTGCGACCTGGACCTGGGCATCACGCTGGACGCCACGCAGCGCCACGAGTGGGACCGCGAGCGCGTCCACCAGCTGTTCGACGCGCTGGAGTTCCGCGTGCTGCGCGAGCGGCTGCTCGAGCTGGCGCCGGCCGAGCCGGCCACGACGGAGAGCTTCTCGGTGCAGGGCGAGCGGGTGGCCACAGGAGGGGTCGCGGCGTGGCTCCAGGCCCACGCCGTGGGCCGCACGGCCGTGCACTTCGTCGGCCATTGGGGCGGCGGAGGTGGGGACGTCACGGCGCTGGCCCTTGCCGCCGCTGACGGTGCGGGTGCCTACATCGACACCGCGGACCTCTCGCCGGCCGACGACGCCGCCCTCGCGGAGTGGCTCGCGAATCCGGCCCACGCCAAGCTGGTACACGGCTCCAAGGGCCCCACGCTGGCCTGCTGGTCACGCGGGTGGGACCTCGTCGGCGTGGCCCAGGACACCCTGCTGGCCGCCTACCTGCTCCGTCCGGACCAGCGCACCTACGACCTGGGCGACCTCGTCGTCCGCTACCTGCAGCGTGAGCTGTCGGCGGAACCCGCCACCGCGGAGGCCCCGCAGGCGGCCCTGGACTTCGGCGACGCGGACGACGGCTCCGTCGACAGGGCGCTGCTGCACGCACGCGCCGTCTTCGACCTCGCCGACGCACTGGAGGCACAGCTGGTCGAGCGCAACGCCACCGCGCTGCTGGCGGACCTCGAACTCCCCTTGCAGCGCACCCTGGCCGAGATGGAGCGCGTGGGCGTCGCCGTCGACACGGCCCGGCTGCAGGCGCTGCGCGACGAGTTCGACGCGGCGGTCGCGGCCGCCCAGCAGGCCGCCTTCGACGTGCTGGGCCACGAGGTCAACCTCGGCTCACCCAAGCAGCTGCAGGCGGTGCTCTTCGACGAGCTCGCCATGCCCAAGACCCGCAAGACCAAGTCCGGCTACACCACGGACGCAGAGGCCCTGGAGTCGCTGTTCGCCAAGACGGAGCACCCCTTCCTCGGCCACCTGCTGGCACACCGGGACCAGATCCGGCTGCGGCAGACCGTCGACGGGCTGCTGGCCGCGATCGGCGACGACGGCCGCATCCACACCACCTACGTGCAGACCATCGCCGCCACGGGACGCCTGTCGTCGACGGACCCCAACCTGCAGAACATCCCCATCCGCACGTCCATGGGCCGCCAGATCCGCTCCGCGTTCATTCCGGGCGAGGGGTACGAGTCGCTGATGTCGGCGGACTACTCGCAGATCGAGATGAGGCTCATGGCCCACGCGAGCGGCGACGAGGGGCTGATCGAGGCGTTCACCTCCGGCCGCGACTTCCACAACGAGATGGCGTCGCTGGTGTTCCGCGTCGAGCCCGAGGACGTCACCGGTGAGATGCGCGCCAGGATCAAGGCCATGAACTACGGCCTGGCGTACGGCCTCAGCGCGTTCGGTCTGTCCAACCAGCTCAAGATCTCCGTGGGGGAGGCGAAGGCGCTGATGGAGGACTACTTCTCCCGGGTCGGCGGAGTCAGCGCGTACCTGGCCTCCGTCGTCGACGAGGCGCGTAGGACGGGGTTCACCGAGACCATGCTGGGCCGACGGCGGTACCTGCCGGACCTCACCACCACGAACCGGCAGCGCCGCGAGATGGCGGAGCGGGCGGCGCTCAACTCGCCCATCCAGGGATCTGCCGCCGACGTGATCAAGGTGGCCATGATCCGCGTGGCGAGCGCGCTGTCACGGGAGGGGTTGGCCAGCCGGATGCTGTTGCAGGTGCACGACGAGCTCGTGTTCGAGGTGGCGCCGGGCGAGCGGGAACGGTTGACGGAAGTGGTGAGGGCGGAGATGACCGGTGCCTTCACGCTGGCCGTGCCGCTCGAGGTGTCGGTCGGGGTGGGCGGCTCGTGGCAGTCCGCCGCCCACTGACTCAGGCCGGGACCGGGGTTCCGTAGAAGAAGATCCGCGAGTCCCAGTCCTCCGTGGAGCGGTTGAAGTCCCAGCAGATGATGATGGCCAGCTGCGGGTCGCCCGTGTAGTCCACCATGACGTCGGAGTTCGGGTCGTAGTCCGCCACCCACACCTTGGTGGCGCCGGTGAATTCGTAGCACTGGACCTGGCCGTCGTCGCCGTACAGCTTGATCAGGTCCCCGGCCGCCAGCTGCGGCTGGCCCCCCGCGTAGAGCTCGTTGCCGAGCGCCTTTCCGGTGCGGTACGTGTGGATCGACAGCAGCGCCTTGCCCGCGTCGCTGCCTGGCATCGGGCCCGCGTTCCACCAGGACGCGGTGCGGGGCTCGTCCTTGGGTGGGGCCGCGATATTGCCGTCCTCGTCCAGGTTGAGCGACACGACCCGCTCGTCGGCGCCCATCGCGGGAATCGCGAAGCGGGTGGGGACGAATCCGCCGGCCGGCACCGTGCAATCCGCCAGTGCCGGGTCGGCCGGAGCGGAGGGGGACGGGCTGGCCGTCAGGGAGGGGATGGCTGACGGGGTGGCAGCCGGCGTCGGGGTGGGGGAGGCGGTGGGCGTCGGTGACGCGACCGGCGCCGCCACAGTGTCCCCGCCGCGGGGGAGGATGAGCGCGATCAGCGCGACGACGGCGACTGCGACGGCGAGGACGACGACCAGCGTCAAGCGGGAGCGACGGGGGTGCGGGGTGGAGCTCACGGAGCCAGCTTATGCAGTGGTCGGTTCGGGCCGGAACGGCCGGCCAGGCCAAGCCGGGAGAGCGGCGCTCGTCAGGTTGCTCTCGACCCCTCATGGCAGCTACGCTGAGCGGGCATTGTGGCCTGCATTCCCTCAGACGGAGTAGGGACCGCGCGTTTCGACAGGGCCCCGGTGCATTGTCATTCATTTTCGGAGCCCTACTACATGACCTCCTCCACTGAGGCATCGACGATCGCCGTCGACGACTTCGCATCACCTGAGGCCTTCATGGCCGCGGTGGACGCCACCATCAAGTACTTCAACGACGGAGACATCGTCTCTGGCATCGTCGTCAAGGTCGACCGGGACGAGGTCCTGCTCGACATCGGTTACAAGACCGAAGGCGTCATCCCCTCCAAGGAACTCTCCATCAAGCACGATGTGGACCCGTTCGACGTCGTCAAGGTCGGCGACGAGATCGAGGCCCTCGTCCAGCAGAAGGAGGACAAGGAGGGTCGTCTGATCCTGTCCAAGAAGCGCGCACAGTACGAGCGCGCCTGGGGCACGATCGAGAAGATCAAGGAAGAGGACGGCGTCGTCACCGGCCACGTCATCGAGGTGGTCAAGGGTGGCCTCATCGTGGACATCGGCCTGCGCGGCTTCCTGCCGGCCTCCCTCGTCGAGATGCGTCGCGTCCGCGACCTCCAGCCCTACGTGGGCATGGAGCTCGAAGCCAAGATCATCGAGCTGGACAAGAACCGCAACAACGTGGTCCTGTCCCGCCGCGCCTACCTGGAGCAGACGCAGTCCGAGGTGCGCCAGACGTTCCTCACCGGCCTGCAGAAGGGCCAGATCCGCAAGGGTGTCGTGTCCTCCATCGTCAACTTCGGCGCGTTCGTCGATCTGGGCGGCGTGGACGGCCTCGTGCACGTCTCCGAGCTGTCCTGGAAGCACATCGACCACCCCAACGAGGTCGTCGAGGTGGGCATGCCCGTCACCGTCGAGGTGCTCGAGGTGGACATGGACCGCGAGCGCGTCTCGCTGTCGCTCAAGGCCACGCAGGAAGATCCGTGGCAGACGTTCGCGCGCCTGCACCAGATCGGCCAGATCGTTCCCGGTAAGGTCACCAAGCTCGTCCCCTTCGGCGCGTTCGTGCGCGTCGGCGAGGGCATCGAGGGCCTGGTGCACGTCTCCGAGCTCGCCGAACGCCACGTCGAGATCCCGGAGCAGGTTGTCTCCGTGGGCGACGACCGCATGGTCAAGGTCATCGACATCGACCTCGAGCGTCGCCGCGTCTCGCTGTCGCTGAAGCAGGCCAACGAGGGCGTCGATGTCGCGGCTGACGACTTCGATCCGCTGCTCTACGGCATGCAGGCGTCCTACGACGATCAGGGTAACTACATCTACCCCGAGGGCTTCGATCCGGAGACCAACGACTGGAAGGAAGGCTTCGACGAGCAGCGCGCTGCCTGGGAAGCCCAGTACGCCCAGGCGCACGCACTGTGGGAGACCCACAAGCGTCAGGTCGAGTCCGCTGAGACCGCGGATCGCGACGCCTCCACGCTCGCCGCGGCCGGCTACACCACCGAGTCCGAGGGTTCGGGCGAACTCGCCTCCGATGAGACCCTGCAGGCTCTGCGGGACAAGCTCACCGGCGGTCGCTGACCGACAGGCACCAAGGAGCCGCCCCCCTCATGCGAGGGGGGCGGCTCCTTGCGTATGTCAGACTGCGCGCCGGCCGGTGACCAGGTTGTAGACCAGGATGGCCAGGGCGACGAGCAGCAGTAGGTGGATGAAGCCACCGGCGACCTTGGCGATCAGCCCGATCAGCCAGAGCGCAATGATGACCACGAACACGATCCACAGGATTCTTGCCATGGACGGAACCTCCTCAGGTAGGTGAGCGTGTCTCCAGCCTAACGGCGATAGCATCGGGCCATGGCACGGATCGCGCTGACGGGGGGCATCGCCTCCGGCAAGTCCATGGTGGCCGACGAACTGGCCAGGCTGGGCGCCGTCGTCGTGGACGCGGATCTCATCGCCCGCGAGGTGGTTGAGCCGGGCTCTGAGGGGCTCCGGCGCATCGTCGAGCGGTTCGGTGCCGGGATGCTGCGCCCGGACGGCACGCTGGACCGCGCCCAGCTCGGTGACCTGATCTTCGCCGATGACGAGGCGCGGGAGGATCTCAACGCGATCGTGCACCCCCTGGTTCGGGCCCGCTCGGACGAGCTGGTCGCGGCCGCACCCCCCGGGTCGGTGGCCGTCCAGGTGATTCCCCTGCTCGTGGAGACGGGCCTGGACAAGGCCTTCGACCACATCATCGTCGTGGACGTGCCGACCGAGACCCAGGTCCGGCGCCTCATGAACCGCAACGACCTCGGCCCCGACCAGGCACGCGCGCGGGTGCGCGTGCAGGCGTCCCGGGCGGACCGCAGGGCGGCGGCGGACTGGGTGATCGACAACTCGGGGGACCAGGCCGCCACGGTCGCCCAGGTCGAGGCGCTCTGGCCCAGCCTCGTCGCCCTCGCCGGGTGAGCGCTACGCGTCGGTGCCCTCCCATGGGGGGCAGGCGCACACCAGGTGGCGGTCGCCGTAGGCGTTGTCCACCCGGCCGACGGGCGGCCAGTACTTGTCCACCCGGAACGCTCCCGGCGGGAAGCAGCCCTGCTCCCGCGAGTACGGGCGGTCCCACTCACCCACCAGGTCCTGGGCGGTGTGCGGGGCGCGCCGCAGCGGAGACTCCTCGGCCGTCATCCCGCCCGCGACCACCACGTCGGCCTCACGCGCGATGTCGAGCATCGCGGTGACGAAGCGGTCCAGCTCGGCCAGGGTCTCCGATTCGGTGGGCTCCACCATGAGCGTCCCCGGCACCGGGAACGACATCGTGGGGGCGTGGAAGCCGTGGTCGATGAGCCGCTTGGCGATGTCGTCGACGGTGACACCGTGGGCGGCGTAGCCGCGGGGATCCAGGATGCACTCGTGCGCCACCCGCCCTCGCGCCCCGCGGTAGAGGATCGGGAAGGAGCCGCTGAGCCTGGCCGCCAGGTAGTTGGCGCTCAATATCGCGACCCTCGTGGCCTGGGTCAGCCCCGCCCCGCCCATCAGCAGCACGTATGCCCAGGAGATGAGGAGGATCGACGCGGACCCGAGCGGCGCCGCCGACACCGCGCCGGGCTCGCCGGTCCGCGGGTCGCCGGGGAGGTGCTCGACGAGATGACTCTTGACCCCGATCGGACCCATGCCCGGGCCGCCGCCTCCGTGGGGGATGGCGAAGGTCTTGTGCAGATTGAGGTGGGAGACGTCTCCGCCGATGTCGCCCGGCCGCACGAGACCCACCATGGCGTTCATGTTGGCGCCGTCGATGTAGACCTGCCCGCCGAACTCGTGGGTGATGTCACACACCTGCCGTACGGATTCCTCGAACACGCCGTGGGTCGACGGGTAGGTGAGCATCACCGCGGCCAGCGCGTCGCCGGCGGACTCCGCCTTCGCGCGGAAGTCGTCGACGTCGATCTCGCCGTCCACGGTGGCCCTGACCGCCACCACCCGCATGCCCGCCATCTGGGCGGACGCGGGATTTGTGCCATGGGCGGAGGTGGGGATGAGGCACACGTCACGCCGCTCACCGCGGGCGCGGTGGTAGGCGGCGATGGTCAACAGCCCCGCGTATTCGCCCTGGGCGCCGGAGTTGGGTTGCATGGAGAACGCGTCGTATCCCGTGATCTCGCACAGCTTCCGCTCCAGGTCCTCGACCATCTCCGCGTAGCCGGCGGCCTGATGGGCCGGCGCGTAGGGGTGGAGGGCGCCGAACTCGGGCCACGTCAGCGGCATCATCTCGGCCGCGGCGTTGAGCTTCATGGTGCACGAGCCGAGCGGGATCATGGCCCGGTCCAGCGCCAGGTCGCGGTCGCTCAACCGCCGCATGTAGCGCATCATCTCGGACTCTGCCCGGTTCATATGGAAGACGGGATGGGCCAGGTACTCGCTGGTGCGCAGCAGCGCGTCCGGGATGGCCGGCTCGTCGGCCAGGCCCGGGCGCTCGTCGATGCCGAAGGCGTCCAGGACCCTGCCGAGCACGTCGAGGTCCGTGGTCTCGTCGAGCGAGATGCCCACCCGGTCACGGCCAACGCGGCGCAGGTTGATGCCCCGATGCTCGGCGGCCGCCAGGATGCCGGCCTGACCCACGCCCACCCGCACCGTGACGGTGTCGAAGAAGTGCTCCGGCTCCACCTCGGCACCGTTGGCGCGCAGCGTCGACGCGAGGGTGGCGGCCATGAGGTGGGTGCGCTGGGCGATGGCGCGCAGCCCGACGGGGCCGTGGAACACGGCGTAGAACGATGCCATGACTGCCAGCAACGCCTGCGCCGTGCACACGTTCGACGTCGCCTTCTCCCGGCGGATGTGCTGTTCGCGGGTCTGCAGCGCAAGCCGGTAGGCCCTGGTGCCCGCGGCGTCCACCGAGACCCCGACGAGCCGGCCGGGCATGGCCCGTTTCAGCTCGTCGCGGCACGACAGGAACGCGGCGTGCGGGCCGCCGAAGCCCATGGGCACGCCGAAACGCTGCGCCGAGCCGATGGCGATGTCCGCGCCCATGGCACCCGGCTCCTTCAGGACGCACAGGGCCAGCAGGTCCGTGGCGACGACGGCGATGCCCCCGGCCTCGCGGACCGCGGCGCACTGCGCGGTGAGGTCGCGCACGTGGCCGTAGGTCCCGGGGTGCGCGAAGATGGCCCCGCACAGGTCGTCGGCGACGAACCCGTCGACCGGACCCACCACGAGTTCCATGCCCAGCGGCCGCGCGCGGGTCGCGAGGACGGCGAGCACCTGGGGGTGCAGGTCGTCGGCGGCGAAGAACCGGCTGCTCGTCGACTTCGCCGTTCGCCTGGCCATCCCCATGGCCTCCGCCGCCGCGGTGGCCTCGTCCAGCAGGCTGGCGTTGGCGATCGGCAGGCCGGTGAGGTCCGCCACCATGGTCTGGAAGTTGAGCAGCGCCTCGAGCCGGCCCTGGGCGATCTCCGGCTGGTATGGCGTGTAGGCCGTGTACCACGCCGGGTTCTCCAGCACGTTGCGCTGAATGGCCGGCGGCGTGACCGTGCCGTAGTACCCCTGGCCGATGAGGGAGGTGGCCACCTGGTTCCTGGCGGCCACGGCGCGCAGCCGCTGCGTGAGCTGATGCTCGGTGAGAGCCTCCCACGTCAACGGGTCCGCCTGCCGGAGCCCTTCGGGGACCGTCTGGTCGATCAGCTCGTCGAGAGAGCCGACGCCGATGGCCTCGAGCATCCGCTCCATCTCGGCCGGGCTGGGCCCGATGTGGCGACGGTGGGCGAAGTCGTCCGGGTCGTAGTCGACCCGCTGCCAGGCCCCCGTCATGCGCCGATGAGTGCGGTGTAGGCGTCCTCGTCGAGGAACTGGTCCACGTCGTCAGGATCGGTGGGGGTCATCCGGAAGAACCAGGTGCCCTCCGCGTCCTCGTTGACCAGCCCGGGATTGTCCGCCAGTTCGCCGTTGACGGCGGTCACCACGCCGCTGATGGGGGCCATGATCTCGGAGGCCGCCTTGACGGACTCGATCACCACCACCTCGGCGCCCGCGACCAGCTCCGTGCCCACCTCGGGCAACTCGATGAACACGATCTCGCCCAGCTCCTTGGCGGCGAACTCGGTGATCCCGACGGCGAAGTCGGACCCGTCGGTGTCGATCCACTCGTGGCTCTCGGTGTACTTGATCATGGGGGTGTCTCCTCAGCGCTTGTAGGACGGGGTGATGAAGGGGAGGTCGACGACATCGACGGGGACGCGCTTGCCGCGCAGCTCCGCCACGACGGTGGGGCCAACGTCCGTGGGGAGCATGGCCATGGCGATGGGGTGGGCCACGGTGGGCCCGTAGCCGCCGGACGTCACGGCCCCGAGGGGCTCGGTGGCGCCCGCGTCGGCGAACAGGAGGACGCCCTCCCGGATGGGGGCCCGGCCCTCGGGGCGCAGCCCGCGCCGCACCCGCGCGGCGCCGTCGCGCAGCTCGGCCAGCACCACCTCGGCGCCGGGGAAGCCGCCCGCGCGCGCCCCGCCGTCGCGGCGCACCTTGGGCACTGCCCAGCCGAGCGCGGCCTGGGCGGGTGTGATGTCCGGGGAAAGATCGTGCCCGTAGAGCGGCATCCCGGCCTCGAGGCGCAGCGAGTCCCTGGCGCCGAGTCCGGCGGGGAGCACCCCGTCGACCGAGAGGAGCGCGCGGGCGAAGCGCTCTGCGTCCGCGTCGGGGACGGAGATCTCGAAGCCGTCCTCGCCGGTGTAGCCGGACCGCGACACCCACACCTCCCGACCCTCCCACTGGAGGGGGAGCGAGTCCATGAAGGTCAGGCCGGTCACCGCCGGGATGAGGGTGGCCAGCGCGGCCTCGGATTCCGGGCCCTGCAGCGCCAGCAGCGCCCTGTCGGTGACGTGCTCGACGGTGACGTCCTCCAGTTGCGCCAGCCAGGCCAGGTCGTGTGCGGTCCGCGCCGCGTTGACCACGAGGAGGAACCGGTCACCGTGGTGGGCGACCATCAGGTCGTCCAGGATGCCCCCGTTCTCGTCGGTGAACAGTCCGTACCGCTGCCGGTGCTCGGCCAGGCCGAGGATGCTGGCGGGGATCAGCCGCTCCAGCGCCACCGCCGCGACACTCGTGTCCCCGGGCCGCGGCCGGACCAGCACCTGACCCATGTGGGACACGTCGAACAGGCTGGCGCGCGAGCGGGTGTGCAGGTGCTCAGGCATCACCCCGGCGAACTGCACGGGCAACTCCCAGCCCGCGAACTCGACGAGCTTCCCGCCGGATTCGAGGTGGAGATCGTGCAGTGCAGTGGTCAGCAGTGACATGGCTTGCCCCTTCCCGCCGGGTGACGGCGCCGTCGGGCGGCGTGATCCACCCTAGCGCCCCCTCTGTCGCGGTGCCTGAGATTTTTGATCCGTCGGCGGGCCTGGCGGCCTCTTTCCAGAGCTTGTCCTGCGTGCGCGGTCCTGGGGCCTGAGAGTTTCCGGGGCGGTTGCTCCTTCGGCATCGGCAGAGCCGATTCTCCCGCGAACGGGCCTCACTCTAGACGACGACGGGGCCCGAGGTCACGCGGCAGCCGTCAGTGGACCCCGGCCCACGCGACCGCGTGGCGAGGCTCCAGCCCGGCGGCGCGGTAGCAGGCGTCGATGACCTCCATCGTGGCGATGGAATCAGCCGCGTCGATCACCACGGGCCCACCGTGCTCGACGGCGGCGACGAACGCGGCGAGCTGCTCGCCGTAGCTGGTCACGTCCGGGGCCACCGTCTCCGTCGTGGACTGCCCGTCCACCGTCACGGTGAGCGAGTTGCCGCCGTGCGGCTTGACGAAGCCCTCGATCTCGAGGGTGCCGAGGGTGCCGACGAGGCGCGCGGACTGCTTCTCGACGTCCTCGAAGAGCGAGCTGGATGCGACGGCGGTGATGCCGCCGGGGAACTCGAGCTGCGCGGTGAGCGCCTCGTCGATCTGACCGCCCGCGAATCTTCGCGCCTCGGCGGACACGACGGTGGGCTCCGCCTTGAGCAGCGTGCGCAGCAGGTGGATGGAGTAGCAGCCGAGATCCATCGTGGCGCCGCCGGCAAGCTCCCAGTTGTACCGGATGTTGCTGCGGTCCGCCACCTGCACGTCGAACACGGCGCTGGCGGACAGGACCGGGCCGATGGTGCCGGCGGCCAGGATCTCCTCCGCGCGGTGGATGAGGGGATGGTGCCGGTAGTGGAACGCCTCCATCACGACCACCGGCAGGCCCGAGACGGCCTCGACGACCCGCCTGGCCTCCTCGGCGTTGGAGGCGTACGGCTTCTCCACCAGGACGTGCTTGCCGGCCTGGGCCGCGCGGACGGTCCACTCGGCGTGGGCGGAGTTGGGCAGCGGGATATAGACGGCGTCCACGTCCGGGGAGGCGAGGAGGGCCTCGTAGGACTCCAGCACCTGCTCGACGCCGTGCTCGGCGGCGAACTCCTCCGCGCGCCCGCGGTTGCGGGCCGCGACGGCGGTGAGCCGCACGTCGTCGTTGGCCCGGGCGGGGGCGATGAGGGCCGAGGGGGTGATCCCGGCGGCGCCGAGGATGCCGAAACGCACGGTCATGGTGGCCTCTCTTCAGTGGTGGTGCGGTCAGTCTAGGGGGGCCTCCGGGAGGGGCATGGCCCGAGGGCTACCTGCTGGCCTCGATCATGGCGCGCAGTTCCTTCTTGAGGTCCGCCACCTCGTCGCGGTGGCGGGCCGCCACCTCGAACTGCAGCTCGGCGGCCGCCTGGTGCATGGCGGAGGTGAGCTCCTCGATCAGCGTGGCCAGCTCGGTCTGCGCCATCGTCGACGGGTCCAGTCCCTTGCGGCCGGAGGGCTTGGCGGCCTCGAGGAGCTCGTCGGTGTCCGCGTCCTCCCGGGCGAGCATCTCCGACACTGCGGCGATGCGCTTGCGCAGGGGCTGCGGGTCGATGCCGCGCTCGGTGTTGTAGGCCACCTGGATGGCGCGGCGCCGGTTGGTCTCCTCGATGGCCGCCTCCATCGACGGGGTGATCTTGTCCGCGTACATGTGCACCTGCCCCGCCACATTTCGGGCGGCTCGCCCGATGGTCTGGATGAGCGAGCGGGCCGAGCGGAGGAACCCCTCCTTGTCCGCGTCGAGGATGGCCACCAGCGAGACCTCGGGCAGGTCGAGGCCCTCCCGCAGCAGGTTGATGCCCACCAGCACGTCGTACTCGCCCAGCCTCAGCTCGCGAAGGAGCTCGATGCGGCGGATGGTGTCGATGTCCGAGTGCAGGTAGCGGGTGCGGATGCCGTGGTCCATCAGATAGTCGGTGAGGTCCTCGGCCATCTTCTTGGTGAGGGTGGTGACCAGGACGCGCTCGTTGCGTTCGACGCGCAGCTTCACCTCGGCCATCAGGTCGTCGATCTGGCCCTTGGTGGGCTTGAGGATCACCTCCGGGTCCACCAGCCCGGTGGGACGGATGATCTGCTCGACGAAGCCGTCCGAGCGCTCCATCTCGTAGGGGCCGGGGGTGGCGGACAGGTAGACCGTCTGGCCGATCCGCTGCACGAACTCGTCGAACTTCAGCGGCCGGTTGTCGATGGCGCTGGGCAGCCGGAACCCGTGCTCCACCAGGGTGCGCTTGCGGGAGGCGTCGCCCTCGTACATGCCCCCGATCTGCGGGATGGTGACGTGGCTCTCGTCGACGATGAGGACGAAATCCTCCGGGAAGTAGTCCACCAGACAGCTGGGCGCCGACCCGGCCGTGCGCCCGTCGATGTGGCGGGAGTAGTTCTCGATGCCCGAGCAGGTGCCGATCTGACGCATCATCTCGATGTCGTAGCTGGTGCGCATCCGCAGCCGCTGCGCCTCCAGCAGCTTGCCCTGGGACTCGAATTCCGCCAGCCGCAGCGCCAGCTCCGCCTCGATCCCGCTGATCGCCCGCTCAATGCGGCCCGGGCCGGCCGAATAGTGCGTGGCGGGGAAGATGTAGATCTCCTGCTCCTCCCGGATCACGGTGCCGGTCAGCGGGTGCATGGTGGCGATGCGCTCGATCTCGTCACCGAAGAACTCCACCCGCACGGCGTTCTCCTCATACACGGGGAAGATCTCCAACGTGTCGCCCTTGACGCGGAAGGTGCCGCGGCCCGCCCCGATGTCGTTGCGGGCGTACTGGATGTCCACCAGGTGCCGCAGCAACTCGTCGCGATCCATCTCGCCGCCGACGCGGAGCGTGACGCGCTGCTCGAGGTACTCCTGAGGCGTGCCGAGGCCGTAGATGGCGGAGACGGTGGCCACCACGATCACATCCCGGCGGGTGAGCAGGGAACTGGTGGCCGCGTGGCGCATCCGCTCCACCTCCTCGTTGAGGGAGGAGTCCTTCTCGATGTAGGTGTCCGTCTGCGGAAGGTAGGCCTCCGGCTGGTAGTAGTCGTAGTAGGACACGAAGTACTCGATGGCGTTGTTGGGCAGCAGGTCCCGCAGTTCGTTGGCGAACTGCGCCGCCAGGGTCTTGTTGGGCTGCATCACCAGCATGGGCCGCTGAAGCCGCTCGGCCAGCCACGCGACCGTGGCGGTCTTGCCGGTTCCGGTGGCGCCGAGGAGCACCACGTCCTGCTCGCCGCTGCCGATGCGGCGCTCCAGCTCGGCGATGGCGCGGGGCTGATCTCCGGACGGCCGGTACTCGGAAATCACCTGCAGCGGCGCCACCTGGCGCTGGAGCTCTTCGATGGGACGCATACCAGCCAGGGTAATAGGCCCCGGCGACAGTCTCGCCGGTGGCGAGCGCCCGTCAGGACCAGGAGCGGATCAGCCGGGGGGACTTGACGCCACGCGCGAGCCAGGCGATGAGGTCACCGGCGGGCCCGCGCACCTCTGCCCGGTCTCCGTCACCCTCAAGCGTGGCCTCGTAGCCCTCGTCGGCCACCAGCCGCAGCGACGGTGGGTGGTGGCGCTCGGTCATGCGCTCCACCTGGAACGCCAGCAGCGACACCGCCGTCTCCGGTGCCAGGTCGGTGGTGGAGGTGTCGCTTCCCATGTCCATGTGGTGCAGCACCACCTCGCCCAGCCGCGCCAGGGGGATCTGCCAGGCGTGGATGGGATAGTCCGGCCGCAGCCACACCCGGGTGTCGTCGCCCTCCAGCGCGCCCAGGAGCTCCTGGAGCTCGCTGGCGGTGGTGTCCAGGTGGATCTGCAGCTCGAGGCCGCCGGCCAGTGCGCCGAGCTCGATGCTGCGGCGCTCCGCGTCGTCCGAGACGTGCATGGTGCAGGGCCGTCCGGAGTGCATGCCGTCGATGACCCTGACGAGGCCGCGGGCCCCGTCGACGAGGTGCGCGGCCACGTGGCTGCGGGTCCAGCCCGGCAGCGTCGTCGGCCTGGCCCAGTCCTCATCCGAGAAGCTGATGGTGTGCCCCAGGAGGAGGGAGGTGTGCTCGCGGACGGCGGCCACCACGTCTGCGAAGCGGGCGCGGCTCGTGGACATGGTCCCAACCTAGCAAAGCCGTACCATGGCGGGCGTGAATGATCGGCTCGTCGTGCGGGGTGCCCGCGTCCACAACCTCAAGAACGTGTCGCTGGATCTGCCCCGGGACGCGCTGATCGTGTTCACCGGGTTGAGCGGGTCGGGGAAGTCGTCGCTGGCGTTCGACACGATCTTCGCGGAGGGCCAGCGCCGCTACGTCGAGTCGCTGTCGGCGTACGCCCGCATGTTCCTGGGCCAGATGGACAAGCCGGACGTGGACTTCATCGAGGGGCTCTCTCCGGCGGTCTCGATCGACCAGAAGTCCACCAGCCGCAACCCGCGCTCCACCGTGGGCACCATCACGGAGGTCTACGACTACCTGAGGCTCCTGTTCGCGCGGATCGGGGTGCCGCACTGCGAGGTGTGCGGCGCGGTGATCGGGCGGCAGACGCCTCAACAGATCGTGGACCGGCTCATGTCCATGGACGAGGGCACCCGCTTCCAGATCCTGGCGCCGCTGGTCCGCGGCCGCAAGGGCGAACACGCGGAGCTGTTCCGCCAGCTCGTCGGCGACGGCTACAGCCGCGTCCGGATCGACGGCGACACCTTCCCGCTGACCGAGCTGCCGGCCATCGACAAGAACCGCAAGCACGACGTCGAGGTGGTGGTGGACCGGGCCGTGGTGCGGCCCAATGCCAAGCAGCGGATCACCGAATCGGTGGAGACCGCGCTGGGCCTGGCCGGCGGCGTGGTGACGATCGACTTCGTCGACCTGCCGGCGGGCGATCCTGAGCGCGAGCGCCGGTTCTCGGAGAAGATGGGGTGCCCCAACGAGCACGACGTCAACATCGACGAGCTGGAACCCCGCCAGTTCTCCTTCAACGGCCCCTGGGGCGCCTGCCCGGACTGCTCCGGCCTCGGCACGCTCCTGGATCCGGACCCCGAGCTGATCATCCCCAACGACGACCTGTCGCTGGCCGACGGCGCGCTGGCGCCCTGGAACACCCCCACCATCAAGGCCCACTACGAGCACGTGCTCCGCTCACTGTCCGAGGAGCACGGCTTCTCCGTCGACGTGCCCTGGCGGGAGTTGAGCGCGGCGGCGAAGAAGGTGCTGCTGCAGGGGGTCAAGGGCAACGTGGTGGTGAGCTACCGCAACCGCTTCGGCCGGGTGCGGTCCTTCTCCCAGAAGTACGAGGGGATCATCCCGTTCATCCGCCGCCGCTACGACGAGGCGGAGACCGACGCCGCCCGCGACCGGTGGGGCGGCTACATGCGCGAGATCAACTGCGCGGCCTGCGACGGGGCGCGCCTCAAGCCCTCCAGCCTGGCCGTGACCGTGGCGGACCGGACCATCGCAGACCTGTCGGCCCTGTCCATCGGTGACGCCGCGACCTTCCTCGCCACGCTGGAGCTGACGGAGCGGGAGGCGACCATCGCCGAGCGCCTGGTCAAGGAGATCAACACCCGCCTGCGGTTCCTTCTCGACGTCGGGCTGGACTATCTGACGCTGTCGCGGGCCGCGGGGACGCTCTCCGGCGGTGAGGCGCAGCGCATCCGGCTGGCCACGCAGATCGGCTCCGGGCTGGTGGGCGTGCTCTACGTCCTCGACGAACCCAGCATCGGCCTGCACCAGCGGGACAACCTCCGCCTCATCGAGACCCTCCACCGGCTCAGGGACCTCGGTAACACGCTCATCGTCGTCGAGCACGACGAGGACACCATCCGCGCGGCGGACTGGGCCGTCGACATCGGCCCCGGGGCGGGCGAGGGCGGCGGTGAGGTGGTGGTGTCCGGCCCGGTCGAGGCGTTGCTCAACCATCCCGAGTCCCGCACCGGCGCGTACCTCTCCGGCCGCCTGTCCATCCCCGTGCCCGCCATCCGCCGCCCCGGCAACGGGAGTCAGATCGTGGTGAGGGGCGCGCGGGAGCACAACCTGCGCGGCGTCGACGTCGCCTTCAACCTGGGCCAGTTCATCGCCGTCACCGGGGTGTCGGGCTCGGGCAAGTCCTCGCTGGTCAACTCGATCCTCTACACCGCCGCCGCCAAGGCCATCTACGGCGCCAAGGCGGTGCCGGGGCGGCACAAGTCCGTGCAGGGTCTGGAGCACATCGACAAGGTCATCCAGGTGGACCAGTCGCCGATCGGCCGGACCCCCCGGTCCAACCCCGCGACCTACACCGGCGTGTTCGACAAGATCCGCACGCTGTTCGCCAAGACCCCCGAGGCGAAGGTCCGCGGCTACCAGCCGGGACGGTTCTCCTTCAACGTCAAGGGCGGCCGCTGCGAGCACTGCATGGGCGACGGCACCATCAAGATCGAGATGAACTTCCTGCCCGATGTCTACGTGCCCTGCGAGGTGTGCCACGGCGCGCGCTACAACAGGGAGACCCTCGAGGTGCACTACAAGGGCAAGACCATCGCCGAGGTGCTGGACATGCCCATCAGCGAGGCGGTGACCTTCTTCGAATCCATCACGTCCATCGCCCGCTTCCTTCAGACGCTGACCGAGGTGGGTCTCGGCTACGTCCGATTGGGGCAGCCGGCCACGACGCTCTCGGGCGGTGAGGCGCAGCGGGTCAAGCTGGCCGCCGAGCTGCAGAAGCGCTCCACGGGACGGACGCTCTACGTGCTCGACGAGCCCACCACGGGCCTGCACTTCGAGGACATCCGGCGCCTGCTCGCGGTGTTGCAGCGTCTCGTCGACGCCGGCAACACGGTGGTGACGATCGAGCACAACCTCGACGTGATCAAATCAGCCGACTGGGTCATCGACATGGGGCCCGACGGCGGCAACCGGGGCGGGCAGGTGATCGCGACGGGAACCCCTGAGGAGATCGCCGTCACCGAGGGGTCCGCCACGGGAACGTTCCTCAAGGCGCTCCTCGACCGCGCCTGAGCCGAGGCTGCGGTGCCGTGGCGGGTCGGTTGGTCCTTGAGCGCTGTGGTCAGGTTGGACGTCGTGTGGTGGGGGCCGGGCCGCCCATGGTGCCGGCCGCGGCGTTTCGCGTTGGCCGTCGTCGAAACACCCCGCACCCGGTGCAGGGAGCCCGGACACGAGGCACAGGCGGCCGCTCTCCCCACGTCAGTACGCATTCGCCAGCTGGCCTGGAGTCAGGTATCGAGGCCGCCCGTGCCTCGTCTCCCGTCTCCCTGCACTGGATTGCCCGTGGCATGGTCGCGTTCGGGCGCGACCCGGCAGGGCGGCCCTGGGTCGAGCCTGTCTGGGCGGGAAGCCAGTTGGGTGATCGTCGGGTTGGGCACCGCTGCGCAGTGCCGCCCTGCCGTTTCCCGCCCTCGCGTCCATGGCGCGTTGCCCTAGCAAGTCCGGTTGCCTGGCTGTCACTTCTGGTGCCGTAGTCGACACCAGAAGTGACGGTCAGCGCTCCTGCCTCCAACTCCGTCCCGCTAAGAGTCAGAGGTGGCGGCGTAGTCGACACCAGAAGTGACATTTAGGCTGTCGGACCCAGCCCATCGACACGCAGGGAGGTCCAAACCCCTGGGGCATTCTCGGTCTGCAGAGTGGTGTCAGCCGGAGATGATCAGGTCGGTGCCCGATTCGGTGAGGGTGGCGCGCACCAGCGGGTCCGTGGCCGGGCCCTGCAGCGGCGTGCCGTCGAGGAGCGCGAAGAGCGAGCCGTGGCACTTGCAGAAGATGCCGTCGTCGCGCACGTCGGAGACAGTGCAGCCCTGATGGGTGCATCGCGACGAGAAGGCGAAGAACGCGCCCTCCTCGGGCTGGGTGACCACGAACCCCCCGTCGAGCACCAGACCGCCGCCGACAGGCACGGAATCCTTGCTCACCGTGACCTCATCGGCGGGGGCTGAGCTGGACGACGTCACATCCGCCGCGCACCCGGCCAGCAGGGCGGTGGCGATGGCGGCACCGGCGGCGATCAGCTCTCTCCGCGTGGTCATGGGCCCACCCTACGCACCTACACTAGCCGGCATGGCCGATCCCGCGAGCTACCGCCCTGCTCAGGGCAGCATCCCCACGGATCCCGGCGTCTACCGCTTCTTCGACGCGTTCGGCAACGTCATCTACGTGGGCAAGGCCAAGAACCTGCGCCAGCGCCTCAACTCCTACTTCGCGGACCCGTCGGCCCTGCACTTCCGCACCCAGACCATGGTGCGCACGGCCGCCAAGGTGGAGTGGACGGTGGTGGCCAACGAGTTGGAGGCGCTGCAGCTCGAGTACACGTGGATCCAGCAGTTCGACCCGCGGTTCAACGTCAAGTACCGCGACGACAAGTCCTACCCGTGGCTCGCCGTGACGATGGCCGAGGAGTACCCGCGCGTGTTCGTCGGACGCGGCGCCAAGAAGCGCGGCACCCGCTACTTCGGCCCCTTCGGGCAGGCGTGGGCCATCCGCGAGACCGTGGACCTCCTGCTGCGGGTGTTCCCGATGCGATCGTGCACCCAGGGCGTGTTCAACCGCGCCCGGTCGTCGGGCCGGCCGTGCCTGCTGGGCGACATCGGCAAGTGTTCGGCCCCGTGTGTGGGGCGGGTCACCGCGGAGGAGCATCGCGTGATCGCAGAGGACTTCTGCTCCTTCATGGGCGGCAACACCGGCGGCATCATCGGCCGCATCGAACGCGACATGTACGCGGCCTCGGCCGAGCTCAACTTCGAACGGGCGGCCGTGCTGCGGGACTCGCTCGGAGCGCTCAGGCGCGTGCAGGAGAAGAACTCGGTGGTGCTCAGCGACGGCACCCGCGCGGACATCGTCGGCCTCGCCGACGACGGGCAGCAGGTGGCCGTCCAGGTGTTCCACGTCGTGGACGGGAGGATCCTGGGCGAGCGCGGCTGGATCGCCGACCGGGCCGACGACCGCCCACTGACCGAGCTGCTGGAGGCGTTCCTCGAGACCGTCTACACCGACGACCTGGAGATCCCGCCCCACATCCTCAGCTCCGTCGAGGCCGAGCGGACGCTGGTGGAGCACCTCAGCCGGCGGCGTGGGTCCAAGGTGTCGATCAAGGTGCCGCTGCGGGCCGAGAAACGCGCCCTGCTGGACACGGCGGTGAAGAACGCCGAGATGGCGCTGACGCAGTCCAAGCTGCGCCGCGCCTCGGACCTGACGACGCGCAACGCTGCGCTCGACGAGATCGCCGACGCGCTCGGGCTGGCGGACCCCCCGCTGCGCATCGAGTGCTACGACATCTCCCACACCATGGGTTCCGAGGTGGTGGGCTCGATGGTGGTGTTCGAGGACGGGCTGCCGCGCACCAGCCAGTACCGACGGTTCATCATCAAGAGCTTCGAGGGGTCCAACGACGTGGCCGCCATCAGCGAGGTCCTCAGCCGGCGGGTGCGTCGCCTGCTCGACGAGCGCTCCTCCGACGTGAAGGTGGACGCCACGACGGGTGAGGCGGCCAGGTTCGCCTACCCGCCGGCCCTCATCGTCGTCGACGGCGGCCTGCCGCAGGTCAATGCCGCGGCGGCGGTGCTGCGCGAGGCCGGCCTCGACGGGGAGATCGCGCTGTGCGGGCTGGCCAAGCGGCTCGAGGAGGTGTGGGTGCCGGGGGAGGATTTCCCGGTGATCCTGCCCCGGGCGTCGGAGGGGCTCTACCTGTTGCAGCGGCTGCGCGACGAAGCCCACCGCTTCGCCATCACGCATCACCGGTCGCGGCGGGCCAAGCAGGTGGTCGAGTCCGTCCTCGACGACGTCCCGGGCCTGGGCGACCTACGGCGCAAGGCGCTGCTCACCTACTTCGGCAGCCTACGGAAGCTGCGGTCGGCCAGCGTCGAGGAGATCGCCGCCGTGCCGGGTTTCGGCCCCCGGCTCGCCCAGACCGTCAAGGCCGCCGTGGCCGACACGGGCGGCGAGGCGATCAATCTCACCACGGGCGAGGTGACGCAGACGTGACCCGATTTGAACATCGTTCAATCTCCAGGGCAAGATGGGGCCACCCCGTACCTCAGGAGCACGACATGACCACCACCACCGCCCCCTCCGTCCGGAGCTTCGCGCCGGCCGACCTCGCCTACGTCGCGGTCTTCGCGGCCCTGATCGCCGCGCTCGCGCTGACGCCCGCCATCCCGATCGGCAGCCTCGGCGTCCCCATCACGCTGCAGACCCTCGGGGTCGCGCTGGCCGGACTCTGCCTCGGGGCGTGGCGGGGCGCGGCGGCCGTGGGCCTCTATCTGCTCGTCGGTCTCGCCGGGCTTCCGGTGTTCTCCGGAGGCAAGGCCGGCCTCGCCGTCCTGGTGGGCCCCACCGGCGGATACCTCGTCGCCTTCCTCGTCTCCGCCTTCGCGGTGGGCCTCGTCGCCCAGTGGGTGGTGCGTCGCGGCCTGAGCCCGTGGACCCCGGTCCTGTTCTTCCTCGGCGTGTTCGCCGCCCGCGTGCTGATCATCTGGCCCCTCGGCGTGGTCGGCATCGCGCGCGCCGTCGGCAAGCCCGTCGGAGACATCTGGCTCAGCGACCTGGCGTTCTGGCCGGGCGACATCCTCAAGGGCATCATCGCCGCGCTCATCGCCTACGCCGTGCACAAGGCCTTCCCGAGGCTGCTGGGCCGATGATCAGCCTGCACGCGGTCACCGTCGTCATCCCGGCCGTGCGCCGGGGCGACGCGGACCACGTGCTGCTTCACCCCCTCACCCTCGACCTGTCCGAGCGACGCATCGCGGTGGTCGGGGCCAACGGGTCGGGCAAGTCCACGCTGCTGCGCCTGCTCAACGGCCTGCGCACCCCGACGGCGGGGACGGTCACCGTCGACGGGCTGGACACGGTCAAGGACGCCAGGGGGGTCCGGTCCCGGGTGGGCTTCGTCTTCACGGACCCGTTGGCGCAGCTGCTCATGTCCACCCCCGTCGAGGACGTCGAACTCAGCCTCCGCGGCCGGATCAAGGGTCGCGGAGAGCGGACGCGCCGCGCCCTGGACCTGCTCGAGGGTCGCGGACTGGGGCATCTGGCGCACCAGAGCATCTACGACCTCAGCGGCGGCGAGCGGCAGCTGGTCGCGCTCACCAGCGTGCTCGCCGTCGACCCGGCGATCCTGGTGGCCGACGAGCCCACCACCCTGCTCGACCTGCGCAACAAGCGGGCGCTGCGACGCACCTTCGCCGGCCTGGACCAGCAGATCATCTTCTCCACCCACGACCTCGAGGTCGCGGCGGACGCGGACCGCGTCCTGGTGCTGCACGAAGGTCGCGTCATCGCCGACGGGGCCCCCGCCGCGGCCCTGGCCGCCTACGAGGACGTGCTGGTGTGAACGCGCACGCGTCGCTGCTCGGGCTGTACGAGCCGGGGGAGGGCTGGCTGTTCCGGCTCCCCGCCGGCGCGAAGTACGTCCTGATGCTCGCCGTCACCGTCCCGCCGCTCGTCGCGGGCACGTGGTGGGCCACCGCGGCCGCCCTGATGGTCGTGCTGGGGCTGCTGTGGACCTCGGGCATCACGCCGTGGCGCGCCCTGCGCATCGGGTGGGTGCTCTGGATCCTGCTCGCCGTCATGGCGGTCTACCACCTCATCTCGCTCAACCCCGGCGCCGCGGTGGTCCAGTCCGGCACCATCCTCGTGGCCGTCCTCGCCGCGAGGATGCTGACCCTCACCACGTCGACGCCGGTGCTCATGGACGCGCTCGGCGCGGCACTGGGCCCGGTCCGGTGGGTCAGGCTCGACCCCCGGCAGGTCGCGTTGGCGGTCGCCCTCATGATCCGCTCCGTGCCCTACCTCATAGGGTCCATCGACGACGCCCGCGACGCCGCCCGCGCCCGAGGCCGGGACCGTAACCCGGCCCTGCTCCTGACGCCCGTGGTGGTCGGGGCCGTGGCGTACGCGGAGCGCACCGGTGAGGCCCTGCACGCCCGCGGACTCCCGGACGACGCCTGACCGGAGCGCATCGGGGCGCGCTCAGGATGCCTCCGGCTACTAGGCTGGCGCCATGACCGATGCCCCGCAGGAGATCGCCCTCATCACCGGCCTGTCCGGCGCGGGCCGCCGGACAGCGGCGCACACCATGGAGGACCTCGGCTGGTACGTGGTGGACAACCTGCCGCCGGTGATGCTGCCCAGCCTGGCCCAGACCCTCCGCGGCTACGGCACCCGGCGGATCGCCGTCGTCGCCGACGTGCGCTCCCGCGAGCAGTTCGAGCAGCTCCCCGAGGCCATCGACCGCCTCAAGGCGGAGGGCGCGACGGTGACCACCGTGTTCCTGGAGGCCGCCGACGACGTCATCGTCCGGCGGCAGGAGTCCAACCGCCGGCCGCTCCCGCTGCAGGGCGGCGACCGGCTGATCGAGGGCATCGAGCGCGAACGAAGGCTCCTGGCGGACCTGCGGGCAGACGCGGACATCGTCGTAGACACCACCTACCTGTCCGCCCGGCAACTGACGCAGCGGGTGGCCAACCACTTCGGCGACGAGGCCACGGACAAGCTCAAGATCGCCCTCATCTCCTTCGGGTTCAAGAACGGGGTGCCCATCGACGCGGACATGGTCTTCGACGTCCGATTCCTGCCCAACCCGTACTGGATCCCCGAACTGCGCCCCAAGTCCGGCCTCAGCAAGGACGTGGCGCAGTACGTGCTCAAGCACGACGCGGCGCAGACCTTCCTGGTCGCCATGGTCAACCTCCTCGAAGGGGTGGCGCCCGGCTACCTGGCGGAGGGCAAGCGTCAGGTCACCGTCGCCATCGGCTGCACCGGCGGCAAACACCGCTCCACGTCCATGAGCGAGGACTTGTCGCTGCGGCTCCAGGGTCGCGGCTTCCCGACCACCGTGCTGCATCGGGACCTGGGCAAGGAATGAGCCTCCAGCATCTTCCGCGGGTGGTGGCCCTGGGCGGCGGACACGGCCTCGCCACGTCGCTGACGGCGCTGCGCCGCGTGACGGACCGGCTCACCGCGGTGGTCACGGTCGCGGACGACGGCGGCTCCTCCGGCCGCCTGCGGCAGGAGCTGGACTGCCTGCCGCCGGGCGACCTCCGGATGGCGTTGGCCGCGCTGTGCTCCGACGACCACGTGGGGCGCACCTGGGCGAGCGTGCTGCAGGCCCGCTTCCACGGTGACGGGCCGCTCGGCGGCCACGCCATCGGCAACCTGCTGATCGCGGGCCTCTGGCAGCAGCTCGACGATCCCGTGGCAGGGCTGGACATGGTGGGGGACCTGTTGCGGACCCGCGGCCGGGTGCTGCCCATGAGCTCGGTGCCGCTGGACATCGAGGCGGACGTCGTGGGCCTGGACCCGCTGGCGCCCGACGAGGTGTGCACACTGTCCGGGCAGGCCACCGTCGCGAAGACGCGGGCCACCGTGCAGTCCGTCCGGCTGATCCCGGACCGCCCCCCCGCGCGGCCTGAGGTGCTGGCCGCCGTGCGCGAGGCGGACAGCGTGGTGCTGGGCCCGGGATCGTGGTTCACCAGCGTGATCCCGCACCTGCTCGTCCCGGAGCTGGCCAAGGCGCTGCTGGAGACGGACGCGCAGCGGGTCCTGGTCCTCAACATCGCTCCTGCCGAGGAAACCGACGGCTTCTCACCGTCACGGCACATCGAGCTCCTCGCGGAGCACGCGCCGGGCCTGATGCTGGACGTGGTCATCGCCGACAGCAGCTTCGCCGACACCGATCACCACCTCGAGGCCTACATCCGCTCCCTGGGCGGGACCCTCGTCACCGCGGACGTGAAGTCGCGCGACGGGTCGCCGACGCACGACCCGAACCGGCTCGCCGCGGTGTTCAGCGAGGTCCTCGGCCGCTGAAGCTGTGCCGGGGGGTGTGGCAGACTGCCCGCATGGCCCTGACCCAGAAGGTGAAGTCCGAGCTCGCCACCGTCCTCGCGCCGCACCCCTCCGTGCGCCGCGCCGAGGTCGCGGCGATGCTGCGCTTCGCCGGCGGCCTGCACCTGGTGGGGGGCCGCATCGTCGTGGAGGCCGAGCTGGACACCGGCTCCGCCGCACGCCGCCTCCGCACGTTCATCACAGACCTGTACAACGTCGAGAGCGACCTGCTGGTGATCAACGGCTCCGGGGTGCGCCGCGGCCCCCGCTACACCCTGAGGGTCGTCCGCGACGGAGAGCAGCTCGCGCGGCTCAGCGGGCTGGTGGACCAGCACCGCCGCCCCGTGCGGGGGCTGCCGCCGTCCGTGGTCGGTGGGTCCCTGGCCGACGCGGTCGCGATGTGGCGGGGCGCCTTCCTGGCCCGCGGGTCGCTCACCGAGCCAGGCCGGTCGATGTCGCTGGAGATCACGTGCCCCGGATCCGAGGCGGCGCTGGCACTGGTCGGCGCGGCGCGCCGGCTGGGCATCTCGGTCAAGGCCCGGGAGGTACGCAACATCGACCGCGTCGTCATCCGCGACGGCGACGCCATCGCCGAGCTGCTCACCCGCATGGGCGCGGGGGAGACGCGCCTGGCCTGGGAGGAGCGGCGCAAGCGACGCGAGGTGCGCGCCAGCGTCAACCGCCTCGCCAACTTCGACGACGCCAACCTGCGCCGGTCCGCCCGCGCCGCGGTCGCGGCGAGCGCCAGGGTGGAACGTGCGCTGGAGATCCTCGGCGAGAACGCTCCGGAACACCTGCGCACCGCGGGCGAGCTGCGGCTGGAACACCGCCAGGCCAGCCTGGAGGAACTGGGGCGCCTGCACGAGCCGCCGCTGACCAAGGACGCCGTCGCCGGCCGCATCCGCCGGCTCCTGGCCACCGCGGACAAGGCCGCCGAGGACGCGGGGCTCCCCACGACCGAGGCCAGCCTTCCCGCGGACATGGCAGACGACGACTGACCCCTCCCCGCCCGCGGAGGCAAACGACCCCCGCTCTTGCCGCGCGTCGGCATCTGGATAGGATGAGGGACGTCCGCATGCGCTTCTCGCGCAAGGTAGCTGAAAGGGATCGATTTCCTCATGACCGTAAAGGTTGCAATCAACGGCTTTGGCCGTATCGGCCGTAATTACTTCCGCGCGCTCGTCGCGTCGGGTGCTGATCTTGATGTCGTCGCCGTCAACGACCTGACCGACAACAAGACGCTGGCCCACCTGCTCAAGTACGACTCGATCCTCGGACGCTTCCCCGGCGAGATCACCTTCAACGACGACGCGCTCACCGTCGACGGCAAGGAGATCAAGGCCTTCGCGGAGAAGGACCCGACGAATCTGCCCTGGGGTGACCTGGGCGTCGACATCGTCATCGAGTCCACCGGATTCTTCACCGACGCCACGAAGGCCCAGGCCCACATCGCGGCCGGCGCCAAGAAGGTGCTCATCTCGGCCCCGGCCAAGAACGAGGACATCACCATCGTCATGGGCGTCAACGACGACAAGTACGATCCGGCGGCGCACAACATCATCTCCAACGCCTCCTGCACCACCAACTGCCTCGCCCCGATGGCCAAGGCGCTCAACGACGGCATCGGCATCGTCAAGGGCCTCATGACCACCATCCACGCGTACACGCAGGACCAGAACCTGCAGGACGGCCCGCACAGCGACCTGCGTCGCTCGCGCGCCGCGGCCCTCAACATGGTCCCCACCACCACCGGTGCGGCCAAGGCCGTGTCGCTGGTGCTCCCGGAGCTCAAGGGCAAGCTGGACGGCTACGCCATGCGCGTGCCCACCCCCACCGGCTCCGCCACGGACCTCACCTTCGAGGCCGCCCGCGAGACCACCGTCGAGGAGATCAACGCGATCGTCAAGGCGGCCGCGGACGGCAAGATCCTCGTCTACACCGATGACGAGATCGTCAGCAAGGACATCGAGACGGATCCCGCTTCCTGCGTGTTCGACTCCAAGCTCACCAAGGTGATCGGCAACCAGGTCAAGGTCCTCGGTTGGTACGACAACGAGTGGGGCTACTCCAACCGCCTCGTCGACCTGACCGTCCTGGTCGGCTCGAAGCTCTGATCTGACTCCCAGTGGTCGATACGACGGCCCTGTGATCCCCGACCGGGATCACAGGGCCGTCGTCGCCTCACAACACCTATGAAGAAGAAAGGCTCACTGTGAAGTCTGTTGCAGATCTGACAGATCTGGCCGGCAAGCGGGTACTCATCCGCTGCGATTTCAACGTCCCGCTGGACGGTGACAGGAACATCTCCGACGACGGCCGCATCCGCGCCGCGCTGCCCACGCTCAATGCGCTGCGCGAGGCCGGCGCCCGCGTCGTCATCATGGCCCACATGGGCCGCCCCAAGGGCCAGGTCAACCCCAAGTACTCGCTGGCGCCGGTCGCCGAGCGGCTCGGTGAGCTGCTCGGCGTCGAGGTGAAGCTGGCCGACGACGTCGTCGGCGAGTCCGCCGCCGCGACGGTCGCGTCGCTGGCCGACGGCGATGTGGCGCTCCTCGAGAACGTGCGCTACGAGCCGGCTGAGGAGTCCAAGGACGAGGCGGCCCGCCAGGAGTTGGCGGCCAGGTACGCGGCCTTCGGCGACGTGTTCGTCTCCGACGGTTTCGGCGTGGTGCACCGCAAGCAGGCGTCGGTCTACGACGTCGCGAAGCTGCTGCCGAACATGGCGGGCTTCCTGGTGGCCAAGGAGGTCGACGTGCTGCGCCGGCTCACCGAGACCCCCGAGCGCCCGTTCGTGGTGGTGCTGGGAGGCGCGAAGGTCGCGGACAAGCTCTCTGTGATCGACAACCTGCTGAAGGTCGCCGACACGCTCGTGATCGGCGGCGGCATGGTCTTCACCTTCCTCAAGGCCCAGGGCCACGAGATCGGCGACTCGCTGCTCGACGAGACCAACCTCGAGACCTGCCGCGGCTACCTTGAGGAGGCCAAGGCCAAGGGCAAGACGATCCTGCTGCCGGTCGACGTGCGCATCGCCGACGGGATGGACTTCGACGCCCGGGAGGTCACGGGAGAGGTGGACGTCGTCTCGGCTCACGCCATTCCCGCTGGGAAGCAGGGCCTGGACATCGGCCCGGAGTCCGAGAAGCTGTTCGCGGATGCCATCACCGGCGCCAAGACGGTGTTCTGGAACGGCCCCATGGGCGTGTTCGAGATCGAGGCACTGTCGCACGGCACGGCCGCTGTGGCCGAAGCACTGACGAAGGTCGACGGTCTCTCGGTGGTCGGTGGCGGAGACTCCGCCGCGGCCGTGCGGGTCCTCGGCCACGCCGACGACGAGTTCGGCCACATCTCGACGGGTGGCGGCGCCTCCCTCGAGTTCCTGGAGGGCAAAGAACTGCCCGGCATTTCTGTACTGGAGGAGAACTGATGACCCGCAAGCCGATCATGGCCGGTAACTGGAAGATGAACGTCGACCACATCGAGGCCACCGGACTGGTGGAGAAGATCCACTACGCACTGCTCGACAAGGACTACGACCCGTCGAAGTCCGAGGCCGTTCTCATCCCGCCGTTCACGGACCTGCGCACCGTGCGCACTCTCATCGACGGCGACCGCCTCCCGTTCCAGCTCGGTGCGCAGACCGTCTCCGAGCACGACAACGGCGCCTACACCGGCGAGATCTCCACCTCGATGCTGGTCAAGCTCGGGGTCTCCTACGTGGTCGTGGGCCACTCGGAGCGCCGCCAGTTCTTCGGTGAGACCGACGCGATCATCAACGCCAAGGCCGCCAAGGCCCTGGCCGCGGGCATCACGCCCATCATCTGCGTCGGCGAGGGCCTGGACATCCGCAAGGAGGGCCGCCACGTCGAGTACACGCTCGAGCAGGTGCGCGGCACCCTGGCCGGCCTGACGGCCGAGCAGGTGGCCGGTCTCGTCATCGCCTACGAGCCCGTGTGGGCCATCGGCACCGGCGAGGTCGCCACCCCCGAGGACGCACAGGAGGTGTGTGGCGCCATCCGCAAGGAGGTCGCCGCACTGTACGACGGGCCCACGGCTGAGGCCGTGCGTATCCAGTACGGCGGCTCGGTCAAGGCGGACAACGTCGCGCAGATCATGGCCCAGCCCGACGTCGACGGTGCTCTCGTCGGTGGCGCCAGCCTGAAGCCGGACGAGTTCGCGGCGGTCGTGCGGTTCTACCAGTTCTGAGGCTCGGCATGGGGAAGCGGCGCGGGCACCACGCCCGCGCCGCTCTTTCCGTTCCGTGGCCCGGCTGCGGTGGGCGAAGCAGGGCCGAATGTGGATTACCGGGCCGCGTCGGATAGTCTTGACGGCGTGATTGTCCCCCTCGTGTCTTGGCCGGTGACGACGCTCTCGATCATTGCGATTGTGCTCAGCGTGTTGCTCGCGGCCACTGTCCTTTTCCACAAAAGTCGTGGCGGAGGAATGTCAGATCTGTTCGGTGGCGGAATGTCGACCTCCATGGGTGGGGCGTCGACGGCGGAACGCCGGCTCGACCGCATCACGGTCGTTCTGGCACTGGCCTGGCTTCTGACGATCATCGGGCTTCTGGTGCTGTACCGCATCGGCGCCTGACCCCGGCACGACCCTTCATCACTGCTCTCAAGGAGAAACACAAGTGGCAGGTGGCAACGCCATTCGCGGCAGCCGTGTCGGCGCCGGTCCCATGGGTGAGGCCGAGCGGGGGGACACCGCTCCGCGGCTCCACGTCTCGTACTTCTGCGCGAGCGGTCACGTGACGCGTCCCGCGTTCGCGATCGACGCACCCATCCCCGAGTCCTGGGACTGCCCCAGGTGCGGGCTCCCGGCGAACACGGACGCGGACAACCCTCCGCCTCCGCCGAAGATCACCCCGTACAAGACGCACCTCGCCTACGTGAAGGAGCGCCGCTCAGACGCGGAAGCCGCTCAGATCCTCGAGGAAGCCGTCACGTCGCTGAGGGCGCGGCGCGCCTCAGGCGAGATCATCTACTGATCCCGACGCCCGGCGGCGCTCTTCAGAACGGGCAGGAGTACTGCTCGGGCAGACCGGAGGCAGCCGGGTCGTCGAGGTACCAGAAGGTGGCCACCTCGCCTCGGATGTGGGCAGCGGGAAGGCTGAGGTCGCCCTTGAGGGCGCGCGCGAGGGCGTCTGCCTTCGCCTCGCCGGTGGCCATCACCCAGATCTCGTCGGAGCGGTTGAGGGCCGGAATGGTCAGGGTGATCCGCTCCACCGGCGCCTTGGGTGCCTCGGTCACACCGATGACGTTGCGGGTGGTGGGATCGAAGCTCGGGTGGCCGGGGAACACGGAGGCGACGTGGCCGTCCTCACCCACGCCCAGCAGCGTGACGTCGAAGTGGGTGTCACCCAGTTCCGCCTCGTAGGCGGCGGCGCACTCGTGCGAGTCCTTCCGGCCGTCCTGGGCCGCCATCATGTGCGTGTCGGCCGACTTGATCGACACCGTGCGCGCCAACCGCGACACCGCCTGCAGGGAATTGCGGTCCGGGTCCGTGGCCGGCACGAACCGCTCGTCCCCCCACCACAGCTGCAGCTTGGCCGCGTCCAGCTCTGAGCCCTCCGCCAGCTCCGCGAACCGTTCGTACATGGCGTTGGCGGCGTTGCCGCCGGTGAGGCACACGTGCACGATGGGCTGCGTCTCCTGCAGCTCGATGAGCCGATCCAGCAGCCGCTGGGCCACGAGGTCGCTCACCTCGTCGGCCCGGGGCATCCGGATGACGCGGGTGTACACGTCAGCGGGCCTCGGCGTCGGCGACGATCTGCGCGCTCGCGGCCTCGAAGATGTCGTCGGCGTCCATGCGCTGCAGTTCCTCGGTCAGGAGGTCGGTCAGGGGACGACGGCGGAGGGCCACCGTGCGCTGTGGCTGGTGTGGCACCTGGTAGAGGGCCGTGCCCTCCGCCACCCGTCGGACGGTGATGTCGCCCTCGGTGGTGGTGAGCCGAACCTCGTTGACGCCCGGGCGGTCGCCGTCGAGGCGCTCCACCGTCACCCCCAGCCGGTCGCTGAGCCACGCGGCCAGCAGCGTCGCGGGGGCGTTGTCCGGGGCGGCCATCACCATGGCGCCCGTCACCTCGGCCTGGGTCTGATCCATGGCGGCCGCGAGGAGCGCGCGCCACCGCGTCAGCCGGGTCCAGGTGAGGTCAGTGTCCCCCGGAGCATGGTTGCGGGCCCGGCGCAGCAGGGCGTCCTGCGGGTCGTGACAGCCCGCAGCATCGGTGATCCTGCGGTCCGCAAGACCGCCGATGGGATCGTCGGCCAGGTGGTCCGGCGCCTCGTGCGGCCACCACACGATGGTGGGGGAGTCCGGGAGCAGCAGCGGCAGGCAGATGGAGTCCGAGTGGTGGCGCAGCTCGCCGTGTAGGCGCAGGACGATGAGGTCGCCCGGAAGGCCCTCGCCCACCTCGATCGTGGCGTCCAGCCGGGCCTCAACGGCGTCGGTGTAGGTGACGACGATCACCCGCGACGGATGTGCGGTGGCGGATGCCTTGGCGGCGCCCAGCACCTCGTCGAAGTGCTCGTCGGTGGTGACGATGAGGAGCGTCAGCACCAGGCCGCTCGCCCCCGCGGTGCGCTTGGCGCTGATGAGCGCGGACGCCACGTCGCGCGACGACGTGTCTGTCAATTCGATGATCATGGGTGGCTCCTCACGGCCTGCGCCAGCTGAAACCGTCACGGGCCAGCATCTCGTGGGCGGACGCGGGTCCCCACGTGCCGGACTGGTACTGCTCTGGCTGATCCTCGACGGAGGCCCAGTAGTTGATCACCGGGTCCAGGATCTTCCAGCTCAACTCCACCTCCTCCTGCTGCGGGAACAACGGCGGGTCTCCGAGCAGCACATCCAGGATGAGCCGTTCATAGGCCTCCGGCGACGACTCGGTGAATGAGCCGCCGTAGCCGAAGTCCATGGAGACCTCGCGGATCTCCATCTGCGTGCCGGGGACCTTTGCGCCGAACCGGAGCGTAACGCCCTCGTCGGGCTGGATCCGCATCACGAGGGCGTTGGTGCCGAGCTCCTCGGTGTCGGTGGCCGTGAACGGCAGGTGGGGGGCGCGCTTGAAGCTGAGCGCCACCTCGGTGACGCGACGCGGCATCCGCTTGGCTGAGCGGAGGTAGAAGGGGACGCCCGCCCACCGTCGGTTGTCGATGTCCACCCGCATGGCTGCGAAGGTCTCGGTCCTGGAGCCCTCCGGCACCCCGTCCTCCTGCAGGTACCCGATGACTGGCCTGCCGCCCTGCCAGCCGGCGGCGTACTGGCCGCGGGCGGTGTGCAGGTCGTAACGGTCCGGGACCCGGGCGGCGGCCAGCACCTTCTGCTTCTCCGCGCGCAGCTGGCCGGCCTCGAAGGACGTCGGCTCCTCCATGGCGGTCAGCGCCAGAAGCTGCAGGAGGTGGTTCTGGATGACGTCGCGGGCGATGCCGATGCCGTCGAAGTAGCCCGCCCGGCCACCGATGCCGATGTCCTCCGCCATGGTGATCTCGACGTGGCTGACGTAGTGGTTGTTCCAGATCGGCTCGAACATCTGGTTGGCGAACCGGAGCGCCAGCATGTTCTGCACCGTCTCCTTGCCCAGGTAGTGGTCGATGCGGAACACCTCATGGGGCTGGAACAGCGCCGAGACCACGTTGTCGAGCTCCCGGGCGGAGGCGAGGTCGTGCCCGAAGGGCTTCTCGATCACCACCCGGTTCCAGTTGGCCTCGTCTCGCTCCGTCATCCCGTGGCGTCGCAACTGAGTCATGACCTGCTCGAAGCTCGACGGCGGGATCGACAGGTAGAAGGCGTGGTTGCCGCCCGTGCCGCGGGCGTCGTCGAGCTCCTGGATGGTGGCGCGAAGGCGGTCGAAGGAGGCGTCGTCGTCGAAGGTGCCGGGCACGAACCGGATACCCTCCAGCAGTTGCTCCCACACCTCCTCCCTGAAGGGGGTGCGGGCGTTCTCCTTCACCGCGTCGTGGACCACTTGCGCGAAGTCCTGGTCCGCCCAGTCCCGCCGGGCGAATCCCACCAGGCCGAAGCCCGGCGGCAGCATGCCGCGGTTGGCGAGGTCGTAGACGGCCGGCATCAGCTTCTTCCGCGACAGGTCACCGGTCACCCCGAAGATGACCAGGACACAGGGCCCGGCGATCCGCGGAAGCCGACGGTCCTGAGGGTCGCGCAGCGGGTTCTCATACGTGTTCATCATGGCCAACCCTAGTCCCCGTTCCTCGGATTTGGCAGGATGGTTTCAGCTCGGCCTCATCCGGCGGTGCACATCTGCCGGTGCACCGTGTAGGGCGGCCACGTGAACGACTCCACCACGGCGCAGCCGTCGAGGGGATCCACCGAGATCATCCAGGTGGTGCCTGGGCCGGGCCGAACGGCCGATTCGGTCCGTAGGCCGCCCTCGTCGATCCATGTGATCCGGGCGTGCACCCGACCCCGGGGACCGACATCGAGCGCCAGTCGCCGCGCGTCCTCCCACAGCGACTCGTCCCGAAGGCCGAGCGCGATGGCCCCGATGTGTCCTGTGCTGGCGAACGTCTGGTCGATGACCAGCGAGTCGCCGACGCGGGCCCGGTCGGCCAGGCCGACGAGCAGCGGCGGGGGGTGGGGTGTCGCAGGGCGCTCCTGCGCCTGCCAGGTCCAGGTGGCGGCCAGGGCCGCAGCCAGAACCACGACCGAGCCCCCGAGGCGGCGCGACCGCGCCATCCCTGCCCATGCGGCCAGCATCAGCGCGAAACCGAAGGGCAGCAGCAGGAGGTAGCGAGGATAGAACATCGGAGTCACGACGGCAGAGACGACCACGTTGGCGGCCACCGGGATGATGACCAATGCCACTCCCAGCAACGGTTCCCCCGAGAGGCGCCTCCCGCCCCCCAGCAGTACCACGATCAGCACCCCGACGAGCGCCCAGAACCAGAGCCCCCCGCTGGCAGATCCGTACAGGGCTGTGACCGACTCCACCGTCGCGGGTGGAATCCACGAGAGTTGTCCAGTGGTCACGCGGCTTGACAGAAGCAGGCTGACAGGGATTCCGGCCGCGGTGCTCCAGGCGAGCAGCGGGGCCCACCGGGCCCGTCGCCGCATCCGCACGGCGACGTGGATGACGTGGATGAGGACCGCGGGCGCCATCAGCATGTTCATCAGGATGGCCATCGTCAGTGCCGCGCCGTAGAGAGCCCATGTCCCTCCGCTGGGAGTGCCCGCCATCAACAACGCCGTGGCGACCATGAAGAACGCCGTGACGAGTGTGTAGCTCCGAGCTTCGAGAAGATAGGGGCTCAGCAGCGGGTTGACCAGGAGGAACATGCCGGCCACCAGCCCGGCGGGCACACCCCACCACCGGGTGGCCAACCAGGCGGTCACACCGATGGACACACCGCCTGCGACGAGGCTGACGGCGCGCAGAGCGGTGAGGGACTGGGCGAGGGGAGAGACGAGAACGTAGTAGACCACCATGGTGCGGTCCACGTGCCCGGTGGCCCGCCAGAGGTCGGCAGGCGGAAATGAGGCGAAGATCATCGTGGCCGCCTCGTCCCGCCACGCTGCCCGATCGTCAAGGTGAGGAGCCCAGACGACGATCGTCGTCACAAGCATCAGTGCGGCGACCAGCCAGGGCCACCAGAGGCGGCGGATGATCGTCTGCACGGGCCCAGCTTGCCGCATGTGCGGGCCGGCAGGGGGGACGGTCTGCTTTGGGCACCCTCGCGCCGCGCGATAGACTGCCGGGAGCTAACTGAGAAGGAATGGGGTGGGTGTGGCCGTCGGCTCCGTCGCTGCGTCCCCGGGGGCCCGCTTCCTGGATGTGGTCAAGGCGTACATCGCCCTCACGAAGCCGCGCATCATCGAACTCCTCCTGGTGACCACCGCACCGGCGATGTTCCTCGCCGCCGGTGGCCTGCCCCCGTGGCGGCTGATCGTCGTGGTCATGGTGGGCGGGCTCTTCGCCGCAGCGTCGGCCAACACCTTCAACTGCGTGATCGACGCCGACATCGACGAGGTGATGCGGCGCACCCGGCGTCGTCCCGTGCCGAGGCATCAGGTCTCCACGCGCAACGCGCTGATCTTCGGCGTCGTGCTCGGCATCCTGGCCACCCTGGTGCTGGGCCTCGGAGCCAACTGGCTCTCCGCCGTCCTCGCGTTGGTGGCCAACGCCTTCTACGTGTTCGTCTACACGATGTGGCTCAAGCGCCGCACGTGGCAGAACATCGTCTGGGGCGGGATCGCCGGGTGCTTCCCTCCGCTCATCGGATGGACTGCCGTGACCAACCGGATCGACTGGGCGCCGCTGATCCTGTTCGCCGTCGTGTTCCTGTGGACGCCTCCCCACACGTGGGCGCTGGCCTTCCGGTACCGCGACGATTACGCCGCGGCCGGGGTGCCCATGCTGCCCGTGGTCTCCACGCCCCCGCGCGTCGCGGCGCAGATCTTCTGGTACACGCTGGGCACCGTCGCGGTGTCGCTGCTGCTGTGGCCGGTCACCCCCACGGGGCCGCTGTACCCGATCGTCGCGGGGGTGCTGGGGGTCGTCTTCCTGGTCGAGGCGGGTGCGCTGTGGCGGCGTGCACGCTCCGGCGCCGATGGGCCGCAGCTGAAGGCGATGCGGCTGTTTCACTGGAGCAACACCTACCTGGCGCTGCTGTTCCTGGCGGTCGCGATCGACCCGCTGATCTTCTAGGGTCCGCCGCCGCGCGCCGCGGACTATCGTCGGGGCATGCAGCCCTTCGCGCGCGAGCCCGATTACGTGAGCGTGCTGCGCGATGGCACCGTCAAGCAGATCAACCCGTTGACAGGGACCGAGGTGTGGACGGTGGCGGGACGCGCCGACCGGCCCCTGGGCGTCCATCCTCGGACCCCTCAGCCTCTGGATCCGGCCGCTCACGGGCGTCACTGCCCCTTCTGCCAGGCCCGCTATCTGGACACGCCGCCGGAGAAGTCCCGGGTGATCCGAACCGGCGGGCAGTGGGAGACGCTCTACCGGAACCCCGCTGAGGATCTGTTCGACACCGTCGCGGAGTTCCGCCGTGTCCCGAACCTCTTCGAGATCCTCAGCTTCGACTACTGGCACAGCAACTACGGATACGAGTTGCCGGAGCGGGTCCGCGTCCGCCGCGACGCCTACCTGGCGTCCCCAGCCGGACGGGCGCACGTGCTCGCCGTCATCGGGGCGAAGCTGCGGGCCTCCGGGCTCACGGCGGTGGAGGTGGAGGCGCTCCCCGTCGAGGAGCGGATCGCCCGCGCGAGCGGGTTCTTCGGCGGCGGCCACGACCTCATCGTGGCCCGGCGGCACTTCGTCGACGGCGCCACCGACGACTCACAGCTCGCCTCGTCTGGGACCCTCACGCCCGACGAGCACGCCCGGTTCGTGTCCTACACCGTCGAGTCGGCCAGGATGGCCTACGACATCAACCGCTACGCCCGGTACGTGGCGGTGTTCCAGAACTGGCTGAAGCCCGCCGGCGCCTCCTTCGACCACCTGCACAAGCAGTTGGTCACCATCGACGAACGCGGTGCGCAGCACGAGGCGACCCTGGCCAGGCTCCGCGACAATCAGAACCTGTTCAACGAGTCGGGCCCCAACTACGCGGCCCGCGGCAACCTCATCATCGCCGAAAGCGAGTACGCCGTCGCGTTCGCGGGCTTCGGCCACCGGTACCCGACGATCGAGATCCACTCCACCAGCGAGGAGTCGGACCCGTGGCAGCAGCGCGACGACGAGGTGCGCGGCATGTCCGACATGATCCACGCAATGCACGCGGCCACCGGCCCGGCCGTCCCGTCCAATGAGGAGTGGCACTACCGCCCGATCGACGTGACCCTGCCGATGCCGTGGCGGGTGCTGCTCAAATGGCGGGTCTCGACGGTGGCGGGCTTCGAGGGAGCGACGACGATCTACCTCAATACCATCGCACCGGCTACGCTGCGTGCCCGGGTCGTTACCGCGCTGGTCGATCTCCGTGAGCGCGGACTCATCGCTCCGGGCCTCGCCATCGGGACGGAGGCGCCCGGCCGCCCCAACCCGTTGCGGTACCGTCGCTAGGCTCCTGCCTCTGCGCTCAGGCGTCCGGCCCGCAGCCCGACCTGCCACGAAGGGACCGTCCATGTCCACCGATATGCCCCGCCCCGCCAGCCCCGGGGTCATCCCCATCCTGCTGGTGGCTGCCTTCGTCGTCATCCTGAACGAGACGACCATGAACGTCGCCCTGAGTTCGATCATGTCCGACCTCGGCATCACGGAACGCACGGCCCAGTGGCTGACCACGGCATTCATGTTGACCATGGCCGTCGTCATCCCTGTCACGGGCTGGCTGCTGGACCGGTTGCCCACGCGCCGGATGTTCGCGCTCGCCATGAGCCTGTTCAGTCTCGGCACCCTGGCGTGCGCCGTGGCGCCGAGTTTCACGTTCCTGGTGCTGGGGCGCGTGGTGCAGGCCACCGGGACCGCCATCATGATGCCCCTGCTGATGACCACCATCATGCAGCTCGTCGAGCGGGAGCATCGGGGCCGGGTGATGGGCAACGTCTCGATGGTGATCTCGGTGGCCCCCGCCGTCGGACCCACCCTGTCCGGCGTCATCCTCCAGGCGGCATCGTGGCGCGGGATCTTCTGGGTGGTGCTGCCGATCGCGCTGCTCATGCTGGTGCTGGGATATCGGCGCCTGACCGACGTCGGTGAGACCAAGGCCACTCCGCTGGACCTCGTCTCAGTACCGCTGACACTGCTCGCGTTCGGGCCGCTGGTCTACGGACTCAGCCTCGTGGGATCCGACGAGGTGGAGGTCTGGGTGCCGATGCTCGCCATCGGGATCGGCGTCGGTGGTCTGGCCGCGTTCATGGGCCGGCAGTTCGTGCTCCAGTCGCGGGACGCGGCGCTGCTGGACCTGCGAACCTTCAGCGACCCGACGTTCACGGTGGCGGTGGTGGTGATGTCGATCGCGATGATGGCGCTGTTCGGCACCATCATCATGTTGCCGCTGATCCTTCAGCGGGCATTCGGCCTGGAGCCGCTCCAGGTGGGGCTGATGCTTCTCCCGGGCGGGATCGCGATGGGGCTGTTGTCCCCGGTGGTCGGGCGGCTCTACGACCGCTACGGGCCCCGGGTGCTGGTGGTGCCCGCCAGCGTCGTCGTGATGGGCGTGTTCGCGTTCTTCGCCACCATCACGATCGCCACTCCGTGGTGGGCGATCACGCTCGGGCACGTCGTGATGAGTGTCAGTTTCGCCGCCATGTTCACGCCGCTGTTCACCGTGGCGCTCGGCTCCCTCCCGCGCGCGCTCTACTCGCACGGATCCGCCGTGGTCGGCACGGTGCAGCAGGTCGCGGGCGCCACCGGCACCGCGGTCTTCGTCACCGTCTTCGCCATGCAGTCAGCTGCTGCCGCCCCGGCCGCGGCATCCGAGGAGGAGGCCATGCTCGCCGGTGCGCGGTGGGCGTTCATGGCCGCGGGCGCCATCTGGACCGCGGCGGTCGTCGCGGGGCTGTTCCTCAAGCGGCCCGCGGACGTCGACGGGCCGGGCTTCGCGGCCCACTGACCCCCGGCGGGTGAAGCCGCACCGCTTCGCGGCCGCCACTTCTTAGGGAGGGGGCGGCGTCAGGCTTCCTCCGCCAGACGGGTCAGCTTCTCGGAGTGGGCAGCCCACCCCTCGACGGGCTCCCACAGGTTGGTGTGTCCGCTGCGCAGCCCTGCCACCCCGTCGATGCCCTCACGGAGGATGTCAGCATGGCCGGCGTGACGGGTGACGTCGCCCAGCACGTGCACCAGCACCCGGCCCAGGGTGGTGTCGCCCTTGTCACCCCACCAGGGCACACGCCCCGGCGTGTCGAGCGGCATCTCACCGATGGCCCGATCCACCACCTCACCCACCTCGCGGTAGAGGCGAACGAGGTCCACGGCCCGCTCACCGGCCGTGGCGTAGAAGTCACCGTTGGGGTCCGCGTCGTAGTCGATCACGGGGAGGGTGAGCGGGGAGGTACGCCCGAAGCAGTCGACGAAATAGCCGTGTTCGACGAGGGAGCAGTGCTTGACCAGCCCCAACAGGTTGGTGCCGGTGACGGTGCGGGGGAGGCGTAGCTCCCGCTCGCTCAGTCCTTCCACCTTCCACAGGAGTCCCTCCCGGGAGGCGCGAAGGTGGCGGAGCAGGGTCTCCTTGATGTCCATGCAGCCATTCTGCCCCCGCGACCCGGCCGCCGCGGCCTACCGACTGTCGTGGGCCGACCCTTCGGGCTAGAGGGTCAGCCCCAGCCGCTCCAGCAGTGGTGCCAGCTGCGGGTCGCGGCCGCGGAACCGGCGGTAGGTCTCCATCGGGTCCACCGACCCGCCCGGGGCCAGAAGCGTGCGCCGGAAGTGGTCTCCGGCCTCGCGCAGGGGACCGGTCTGCTCCTCGAACCACGCCACGGCGTCGGCGTCCATCACCTTCGCCCAGGCGTAGCCGTAGTAGCTGGCCGCGTAGCCGCCGCCCCAGATGTGTGCGAAGTACTGGCTGCGGTAGCGGGGCGGCACCAGGTCGTCGACGAGACCCCACCGGTCCAGGGCCGCGCGCTCGAAGGCCTCCACCTCGTCGGCCGAGGTGGGGAGCTCGTCGAGCGGGGTCATGTGCCAGGCCAGGTCGAGCAGCGACGCCAGTTCGGTCTCCGCCGTCGCGTAGCCCTGCCCGAACCGGCTGGCCTCCTCCAGCCGCGACGCCCACTCGCCCGGCAGCACGCGGCCGGGCGTCCACGCCCAGTGCTCGTTGACCTGGCTGGGGAACTCCACGAAGTCGCGTTGCGTGTTGGCGCCGGACCGGGAGGCGTACTTCGAGTTCGCCAGCAGGCCGTGCAGGGCGTGACCGAACTCGTGGAACATGGTGATCACGTCGTCCCAGCTGATCGACGTGGTGGCGCGCGTGTAGTTGCAGTTGTTGGTCACCACGGGCAGCGTCCGGTCCCGTGTGGACTGGTCCACGATGTTGCTCATCCAGGCGCCGCCCTGCTTGGTGGGGCGGGCCCAGAAGTCCATGAGGAACAGGCCGAGGGTGGAGCCGTCGGCGTCGCGCACCTCGAACGCCTGGGTCTCGGGTGCGTGCCCCACCACCCCGTCGACAGGCTGGAAGGTGATCCCGTACAGCTCGGTGGCCGCGGCGTAGACGGCATCCAGCACCTTGCCCACCTGCAGGTAGCCGCCCAGTTCGGCCTCGTCGAACGCGAACCGTTCCCGGCGCACGATCGCCTCGACGTAGCTCCAGTCCGCCGCCGTGAACTCCTGGCCCGGCGCGAGGTCCGCGTAGCGGGTCCGCAGCTCGGCGGCCTCCTCCCGAGCCTTGGCGAGCGCCGCCCGGGCGAGCGGCACCAGCATCGCCAGGATCGCCTCGGTGCTCGTCGCGGTTCCCGCCTCGGCCACGATCGCCGCGTGGTGGGGGTAGCCCAGGAGTGTGGCGCGCTCGGCGCGGGCGCGGGCGATCGCGACGACCACGGCCCGCGTGTCGAACTCCCCGGCCAGCGCGCGGGTGGTGGACGCCTCGAACAGCCGACGGCGCACCCCGGCGTCGGCCAGCTTGACCGCGAGCGGCTGCTGCGTGGTGTTGACCAGGTCGATCCGGGCGACGCCGTCGCGCCGCAGGGAAGCGCGCTCGTCGTCGGAGAGGCCCACGAGTTCCTCCTCCGTGACGACGATGCCGCCGGCGTTGCGCGCCTCCCGGTTGAGCACCTCGAACCTCGTCGACAGCTCGGCCAGGCGCCGGTTGAGCTCCCGCACCCGGGACTGGGCCTCGGTGGCGAGTTCGACGCCCGCCCGGCGGAACGCGCGGAGCAGTTCGTCGAGCGCGTAGCGGTCCTGCTCGTCGGCCTCCCCGTCGCCGCCCTCGATCCGCGACCGGAGCGCCTCCAGCCGGGCGAACAGGCCGCGGTCCAGGAAGATGGCGTCCCAGTGCTCCGCAAGCCTCGGCGACATCTCCTCGTCGATGGCATCCAGCTCCGGCGAACCGTCGGAGGAGTGCACCGCATAGAAGGCGTTGAGGGTGCGGCGAAGCGTGGCCTCGGCGTCGTCCCAGGCGCCGAGCACGTTGTCGACGGTGGGTGGAGCGTCCTCGTCGCGGAGGCGGCCCAGCGCCGCCAACTGCGCGGTCATGCCGGTTTCGAACGCCGCCCGGTAGTCGGCAGGCGTCGCCGACGCGAAGTCAGGAAGCGTGAAGGGAAGGTCGGTGGTCAGGACCGGGTTGGTGGGCACGGGCACTCCTCGTCGTCGACACCAGCAGCCAGGACACAGCCGCGGTGAGCACTGTCAACCCCACCATATGCAGTATCACGATGCCGACGGGCAGGCCGAGGAAGTACTGCGCGTAGCCGATGACGCCCTGGAGGGCGACCGTGATCAGCGTGAGCCGTGCGGCCCGCGCGGGGCGGCGTTGACCGGTTCGGCTGAACAGCCACACGCAGGCGACGACCAGTGCCACCACCAGCCACGCGGACAGGGAGTGCAGCCGTGCGACGGATTCGATGTCCGCACCGTTGCGGGGGGCCGCGGCGTCGCCGGCGTGGGGTCCCGCCCCGGTCACCACGGTGCCCACCACGATGGAGGTCATGGACGCGGCGAATGTGGCGATGACGAGCCACCGGGCGCCGGGGGCCACAGGCGTGGGCGCCGTGCCGTAGCCCACCCGCAGCGCCCACACGCACACCACGATGAGCACGATCGACAGCAGGAGGTGCGGCGCCACCCAGGACGGGTCGAGGCTGGTCAGCACGGTGATGCCGCCCACGATGGCCTGGAGGGGGATCCCCAGCCCCACGCCGAGCGTGATCCACCACAGCGTGGAGCCGCGACCGCGGTTGCGCCAGGCGGCGATGAAAGCGCCGAGCGCGGCGGCGACAAGCACGAAGGTCAGCAACCGGTTGCCGAACTCGATCACCCCGTGGATTCCGTAGGCCTCGTGCGGAACGTAGGACTCGTCGGTGCAGCGCGGCCAGGTCGGACAGCCCAGGCCGGAGCCGGTGAGGCGCACCACGGCCCCGGTGACGATGATGCCCATATTGCACACCAGGGAGATCCACAGCCAGGTGCGCAGGGCGCGTTCGCCGTCCACCAGTTTCCTCAGGACGTCCACTTGAACACCTTCCACGCGAGCGTCAGGGTTGCCGCACACCATAGTGCGGCCACCAGTAGCGGCCAGCCTAGGGCCTGGCCCTGCGCCGCTGCCCGCAGGGTCTCGCCGAGGGCGCCGGTGGGGGTCCCGGCGACGATGGGGTGCGCCCATGCCGGAAGCCGCGACACCGGGAGCAGTACGCCCATCGGCATGCCCACGAGGTAGAGCAGGTTGGCGACGGCGAGGGTGGCCTCCGGCCGCAGCGAGCCGGCGATGGCCAGGGCGAGACCCGCGAAGGCGCCCATCGAGAGCACGCCGACGGCGAGAGCGACGGCCGCTGACGCCGGCGTGAAGGTGGGATCCCATCCCAGGGCGAGCGCCACCACGGCCAGGACCGCCACCTGGCCGGCCGTGATGAGCGCGATACCCAGGCCCTTGCCCAGGAGGATGCCGGTCTTTCCCAGCGGCGTGGCGGCCATGCGCTCGAGCACGTTGTAGCGGCGCTCGAAGCCGGTGGCGATGGCCAGCGTGGTGAGGCCCGAACTCCACATCGCCAGGGCCAGCACCGAGGGGGCCGTCTCCTGGAGGCCCAGCCCCAACCGGCCGCCGAGGAACCGCCCGCCCAGCAGGATCGCCACCGGGATGACGACCGCCAGCAGGGCCTGCTCGCCGTTGCGCAGGATCAGTCCGGCCTCGGTGGTGGCGTGGGCCCAGACGCGCCGGCCGAGCGTGGCCGGCGCGGCGGCGGGGGCGAAGTCCAGGGTCATGACCGGTCTCCGGTGGTGTGGTGCAGGAAGGCGTCCTCGAGGCTGCCGTGCTCGGTGAGCTCGGTCACGGTGCCGGAGGCGGTCACCCGCCCCCGGTCGACGATGTAGACGTAATCCGCGAGGGCCTCGGCCTCGTGCATGTCGTGGGTGGTGAGGACGACGGCGACACCCGCGGCGCGCACGCGCTCCATCAGTTGCCAGGTGGCCCGTCGGCTTCGTGGATCCAGCCCGGCCGAGGGCTCGTCCAGGAACACCAGGTCCGGCCGGCCGACGAGGGCGCCGGCGAGGTTGACGGCCTGCTGCTGGCCGCCTGACAGGCGTCGGTAGGGAGTGGTGGCGAAGCCCGATATCCCGAGCAGGGAGATGAGACTCTCCACGGGCTGTGGTGATGCGTACAGGCGCGACAGGTACCGCAGCAGGCGGAGCGGGGTGATGCCGGACCAGGCGCCGGTGGCCTGCGGCATGAGGCCGATGCGGGGGAGAACCTGCGGCGATCCCGGTGCGGCCCCGAAGAGGGTGAGGGCGCCGCCTTGGGGGTGCTCCAACCCGGTGCAGCAGCGGATGAACGTGGTCTTGCCGGCCCCGTTGGGCCCGAGCAGCGCGGTGATCCGCCCGGCCTCAGCCTGCAGTGTCAGCCCGGCGAGGGCCTGGACGGGGCCGTACGACACGGTGAGGTGGCGGGCTTCGAGGACGGGCACCCGGACAGCGTAGCGCCGCGACGGCGGGACAACTCCGCGGAGACCGGGGGCCGCCGAGGTCCCAGGCCGTGAGACTTAGGGTGGCCTTCCTTGAATTGTGAAGGAGAATTGGAAAGACTGACGTAGGCTAATTCGAGGAAGGGGTGAGGCAGGTGACCATTGGTGCGCTGGAGGGAACCGATCTCCCGACCCGACGACGCGTCGTCGATCTCATCATGAACGACGGCCCCCAGACGGCCAAGCAGTTGGCCGAGCGCCTGCACCTCACCCCGGCGGCCGTGCGCAGGCACCTTGCCGTGCTGCTGGGCGACGGCACGCTGACCTCCCGCGAACAGCGCGTGTTCGGGGTGCGTGGCCGCGGGCGCCCCTCCAAGGTGTTCGCGCTGACCGACAGCGGCCGCGCCGTGTTCCGCCAGGCGTATGACGATCTGGCCATCGCGGCGCTCAGGCGCCTGGCCCAGGCCGAGGGCCCGGAGGCCGTGCGGGAGGTCGCCGAGGGTCGGGTGGCGTGCATCGAGGACCGCTTCCGCGCCGCCCGGGACGCGGACCCCGAGCGCCCCGCCATGGACCTGCTCGTCGAGGCCTTGGCCGTCGACGGATACGCCCCCTCGATCCGCCCACTGCATTCGGGCAACCAGTTGTTGCAGCATCACTGCCCGATCGCGCACGTGGCCACCGAGTTCCCGGTGCTGTGCGAGATCGAGACCGCCCTGTTCGCGCGGCTGCTCGGCACGCATGTGCAGCGGCTCGCCACCATCGCCCACGGCGACGGGGTGTGCACCACCCACGTGCCGCACCGCCTGCCCACCCCCCAGATCCCGAGAAGAAAGTGACGTCAGATATGACTCAGACTGCACCGCAGGCCCCCGGATTGGGCGCCACGCAGGACGAACACATCGAGGCCCTCTCCAAGTACCAGTGGGGATGGCACGACAGCGATTCCGCCGGCTCCACCGCCAAGCGCGGTCTCAACGAGGGCGTCGTGACGAACATCTCCGGGTTGAAGAACGAGCCCGAGTGGATGCGCGACCTCCGCCTGAAGGGACTCAAGCTGTTCGAGAAGAAGCCCATGCCCACCTGGGGTGCGGACCTCAGCGGCATCGACTTCGACAACATCAAGTACTTCGTGCGCTCCACGGAGAAGCAGGCCCAGACCTGGGAGGACCTGCCCGACGACATCAAGAACACCTACGACAGGCTCGGCATCCCGGAGGCTGAGAAGGCGCGCCTGGTCTCCGGTGTCGCGGCCCAGTACGAGTCCGAGGTGGTCTACCACAAGATCAACGAGGAGCTCGAACGGCAGGGGGTCATCTTCCTGGACACCGACACCGCGCTCAAGGAGTACCCGGAGATGTTCCAGGAGTACTTCAGCACGGTGATCCCGGTCGGGGACAACAAGTTCGCCTCGCTCAACACGGCCGTGTGGTCCGGTGGCTCGTTCATTTACGTGCCCAAGGGCGTCCACGTCACCATCCCGCTGCAGGCCTACTTCCGGATCAACACCGAGAACATGGGCCAGTTCGAGCGGACGCTCATCATCGTCGACGAGGGTGCCTACGTGCACTACGTCGAGGGCTGCACCGCCCCGATCTACTCCTCGGATTCGCTGCACTCGGCCGTGGTCGAGATCATCGTGAAGAAGAACGCGCGCTGCCGTTACACCACCATCCAGAACTGGTCCACCAACGTGTACAACCTGGTGACCAAGCGCGCCGTCTGCGAAGAGGGCGCCACCATGGAGTGGATCGACGGCAACATCGGCTCCAAGGTCACCATGAAGTACCCGGCCGTCTACCTGATGGGTGAGCACTCCCGCGGCGAGACGCTCTCCATCGCGTTCGCCGGTCCTGGGCAGCACCAGGACGCCGGCTCGAAGATGGTGCACTGCGCACCCCACACCTCGAGCTCCATCATCTCCAAGTCGGTGGCCCGGGGCGGCGGACGCTCCTCCTACCGGGGCCTGGTGAAGGTTGAGCCGGGGGCGTCGCACTCCGCGTCGTCGGTGAAGTGCGACGCGCTGCTGGTGGACAACATCTCCCGCTCGGACACCTACCCCTACGTCGACGTCCGCGAGGACGACGTCTCGATGGCCCACGAGGCCACCGTGTCGAAGGTGTCCGAGGACCAGCTGTTCTACCTCATGAGCCGCGGGATGGGCGAGGACGAGGCCATGGCGATGATCGTGCGCGGTTTCGTCGAGCCCATCGCCCGCGAGCTGCCCATGGAGTACGCGCTGGAGCTCAACCGCCTGATCGAACTGCAGATGGAAGGCGCGGTCGGCTGAGGCCCGGCCATTCCTCCCCACCCACCTGTGATGAAAGTGAATTCTGACGTGAGTACTGCAACCATGCCCGACGCCGCACTGAACGTGGCGGGCGCCATCGAGACCATCGAGTCCCACCTGCACCCGGAGCCCAGCTTCGACGTGGCCAGGCACCCCATGCCCACGGGCCGCGAGGAGATCTGGCGGTTCTCGCCGCTCAAGGCGCTCCGCCCTCTCCTGCAGGAGGGCGCCGTGCTCGGCGGACTCGATTGGGCCGGCGACCTCCCGCCCGGCGTCGAGCTGCGCAGGGTGACGCCCGCAGAGGCCCGCGAACTGGCCGTCGAGCCCCCGGTGGACAGGCTGTCCGCCATCGCCGCCCAGCGCACCGCCGAGGCGGTCCACATGGTCGTCGCGGCGGAGTCCGTCATCGACGAGCCCATCGTGCTCACCGCCACCGGCACAGGCCAGCACGCGGCGGAATCCTTCGTCGTGGAGTTCGGCCGCCACTCCCGGGCCACCCTGGTGCTGCACTTCGAGGGGTCGGCCCAGTACGCGGCCAAGTACGACTTCCGCGTCGCAGACGGCGCCGAGATCAACCTGGTCTACGTCAACGACTGGGCCGAGGACGCCGTCCACGGCGCGCAGATCTCGGTGCAGGTGGGCCGCGACGCCCGGGTCCGCACCATCCATGCGTCCCTCGGAGGCAAGGCCATCCGGATCGCCGAACGCGCCAGCTTCGCGGGGCCAGGCGGGGCGATCGAGCAGTTCGGCCTCTACTTCGTCAACGGCGGCCAACACGTCGAGCACCGCATGTTCGTCGATCACAACGAGCCGCACACGAAGAGCAACGTTGACTACCGCGGCGCACTCCAGGGCAAGGGCGCGCATTCGGTGTGGATCGGCGACGTGCTGATCCGCAAGGTCGCCAAGCAGATCGAGACCTACGAGTCCAACAAGAACCTGGTCCTGACCGACGGCTGCCAGGCCGACTCGGTGCCGAACCTCGAGATCGAGACCGGCGAGATCGCGGGCGCCGGGCACTCGTCGACCACCGGCCGCTTTGACGACAACCAGCTGTTCTACCTCAACAGCCGCGGAATCCCGGAGGACGAGGCGCGCCGCCTCATCGTGCACGGCTTCTTCAACGAGATCATCCGCCGCATCGGCGTGTCGGCGATCGAGCAGCGGCTGCTGGCCCAGGTGGAGCGGGAGCTGGAGTTGGTCCACGGCAGCACCGCGACGAAGGCGCACGAATGAGTTTCGTCACCGTCGCCCAGGTCGCGCAGCTGGATCAGGACAAGCCGTTGGCGGTGGACGTCGACGACGAGCTGACCGTCGCCCTGGTGCTGCACGACACCAAGGTGTACGCCATCGAGAACGAGTGCAGCCACGGCAAGGTCGCGCTCAGCGACGGTGACGTCGTGGGCGGGACCATCGAGTGCTACCTGCACGGTTCCACCTTCGACCTGGCCACCGGCCGCCCGCTCAACCTCCCCGCCACCGCACCCGTCCGGGTGTTCGCGTGCCGCATCGAGGGTGACGACGTCCAGATCGACGTCGACGCTCCCGCCACCTACTGACGCACGGGGGCCAGCCCCCACCGACCCCCCACCTCGATTCACTCAGGAGAACCAGCAACCATGTCCACTCTTGTCATCTCAGACCTGCACGTCGACGTCATCACCGAGGAGGGCAACAAGCCCATCCTCAAGGGCGTCAACCTCACCGTGAGGCCGGGTGAGATCCACGCCATCATGGGCCCGAACGGCTCGGGCAAGTCCACGCTCGCCTACGCCATCGCCGGCCACCCGAAGTACGTCATCACGCAGGGTTCGGTGACCCTGGACGGTATCGAGCTCACCGCACTGAAGGTTGACGAGCGTGCCCGCGCCGGCCTGTTCCTGGCCATGCAGTACCCGGTGGAGGTGCCGGGCGTGTCCGTCGCGAATTTCCTGCGCACCGCCAAGACCGCCCTCGACGGTGCGGCCCCGAAGGTCCGCACCTGGGTCAAGGAGGTGGAGGGCGCCCTCGGGCGGATGCAGCTGGACAAGACCTTCTCCGCGCGCTCCGTCAACGAGGGATTCTCCGGTGGCGAGAAGAAGCGCCACGAGATCACCCAGCTCGAGCTGCTCAACCCCAAGGCGGCCATCCTCGACGAGACCGACTCCGGCCTCGACATCGACGCGCTCAAGATCGTCTCCGAGGGAGTCAACCGCTACTCCGAGCAGGGTGACCGCGCGGTGATCCTCATCACGCACTACACCCGCATCCTGCGCTACATCGAACCCACCTTCGTGCACGTGTTCGTCGACGGCCGCATCGTCGCCGAGGGCGGCAAGGAGCTGGCCGACGACCTCGAGGCCACCGGTTACGAGGCCTACGTGAAGGCGTCCGCGGCGGCATGATGCGGTCGGGAGCGGTGGTGGACGGGTCCCTGTGGTCGGGTGCGGGCTGCCCGACGGGGGCCGGCACGCCGTCAAGGCGGCGTGCCTTGCCCAGCGCCCGACCTACCGCGACCGGCCCCCTTCGCTGGCCCAAACCGACCACTGGGCCGTTTCTCCGCTCACATTCGACGCTCACAGACTTGGTGACCACTCATGTTGACTGAACAGATCCGCGGGGACTTCCCGATCCTGCAGCGCGGGGTGGGGGAGTGGCCCCTGGTCTACCTGGACTCGGCCAACACGTCGCAGAAGCCTCGTCAGGTCGTCGACGCGATCGCCGAGCACTACCTGCAGCACAACGCCAACGTGGCGCGCGCCATGCACCTGCTCGGCGCGGAGGCCACGGAGGCGTTCGAGGGTGCCCGATCCAAGGTGGCCGGCTTCATCAACGCCGCGCGTCCCGAGGAGGTCGTGTTCACCAAGAACGCGTCGGAGGCGCTGAATCTCGCGGCGCACACGCTGGGCTCGCGGCTGAAGCCCGGCGACGAGGTGGTGATCTCGGTGATGGAGCACCACTCCAACATCGTGCCGTGGCAGATGGCCTGCCAGCGCAGTGGCGCCACCCTCCGGTGGTTCGACGTGACCGACGAGGGCCGCCTGGACCTGGAAGGCGCCGTCGGCGAGGACCTGATCAACGAGCGCACCAGGGTGGTCTCGCTGACGTGGGTCTCCAACGTCCTCGGGACGAAGAACCCGATTGCGGAGATCGCGGCCCAGGCGCACGCCGTCGGCGCGGTCATGGTGGTGGACGCCTCCCAGGGCGTGCCGCACCAGACCACGGATGTCGCCGCGCTGGGGGCGGACCTGGTGGCGTTCACCGGGCACAAGATGTGTGGCCCCACGGGCATCGGCGTGCTCTGGGGGCGCTACGACCTCCTCGCCGAGCTGCCGCCGTACATGGGTGGCGGCGAGATGATCGAGGTGGTGGAGATGAGCCACTCGACGTACGCTCCGCCGCCGCACCGCTTCGAGGCCGGCACCCCGCCGATCGCGCAGGCCGTGGGGTTGGGTGCTGCCGTCGACTACCTCACAGGCATCGGCATGGAGGCCATCGCGGCGCACGAGCAGGAGCTGACGGAGTACGCGCTGGCGAAGCTCACCGGCATCGAGGGCCTCGTTCTCCTCGGCCCGTGGACAGCCGTGGACCGCGGCAGCGCGATCTCCTTCAACATCACCGACGTGCATCCCCACGACGTGATGCAGGTGCTCGACTCACGCGGCGTCGCCATCCGGGGCGGTCACCACTGCGCCCGCCCCCTGCACAAGCGGCTCGGGCACCAGAGCTCCACCCGGGCATCGTCGTACCTGTACACGACACGCTCTGAGATCGACGCGCTGGCCGACGCGCTCGTGTTCACCCGCAACTATTTCGCCCCGCGATTCGGAGGTTGACCCGTGAATATCGACGAGCTGTACCAGACGATCATCCTCGATCACTACCGCGAGAAGCACCACTCCGGGCTCCGCGAGCCCTACGAGGTGCAGGTGCACCACGTGAACCCGTCCTGCGGCGACGAGCTCACGCTGCGGGTGCACCTCGACGGCGACACCATCCGTGATATCTCGTACAAGGGGGAGGGCTGCTCCATCTCGCAGGCCTCCACCTCGGTGATGACGGACCTGCTGATCGGCGACTCGACGGCCCACGCGCTGGACCTCCACGACAAGTTCCTGGAGATGATGCAGAGCCAGGGCCGCATCGAGCCCGACGAGGAGGTGTTCGAGGACGCCATCGCGTTCGCCGGCGTCTCCAAGTTCCCGGCCCGAGTGAAGTGCGCGCTGCTCGGCTGGTCCGCCGTCCGCGACGCGACGCTGCAGGCCACCTCCCACAACCCCGCCGGCTGATCCGCCCAACCCCCGGCGAACACGCCTGGACAACTCTCGAAGGAGCACCTCATGTACACCCCAGAACAGCGGCCCAGCGACCTCGTCAAGGACGAGCTGCCCCACGTCGACCTCTCCCAACCCGCCGCCCCGGCGAGCGCACTGCCCACCGAGGACGAGATCCTCGAGGCGATGAAGGACGTCGTCGACCCCGAACTGATGGTCAACGTCGTCGACCTCGGCCTGGTCTACGGCGTCCAGGTCGACGAGTACGGCAACGCGACCATCGACATGACGCTCACGTCGCCCACCTGCCCGCTCACGGACAAGATCGAGTACGACACGAAGTACGTCCTCGAAGGCCTGGTCGCCTCGGCGACGATCAACTGGGTGTGGCTGCCGCCGTGGAGCCTCGAGGCGATCACCGAGGACGGCCGCGAACAGTTGCGCGCCATCGGCTACAACCTCTGAGTGGTCCGGGCCCTTCTCCCGCCTGGCGGGGTGGTGCCGTGCTGCCAATTCCCCAGGTTCTTCGGTGTCCAGACACCCCCGAAGTGAGCTACTACGTCGCGTAGTGTCACGGTAAGGGCGTCGCCGCCCCCGCTTCCGAAAGGGGGATCCACGCATGATCAAGAGGTTGTCGGCTGCACTGATCGGCTGGGCCATTGTTCTGGGTGGGGCGCAACAGGGGTGGGCGTCGCCGCCGTCAGAGGACACTTCGACAATCGGGTTGGATGGTGACGGCGGTCCGCGGCGGACAGATGATCCGGCTCCGCCACCCGAGGTCGAGGAGATTCTGGCCTCCCGTCGCGTCGCGCGCGACGCCGCGCTGCGACGCTTTGACGTCACTCCACAGGGAGTGGTGGCCAGTGAGTTGAGCAGTGCAGTCATCTGTGACAGCACTGAACGGGGACGTTCCGACCTACAGCTCCTATATGGTCAACAACTGGCAGCCTCAGCAGTGCTCCAATTGGTGCGGGCCCGCGTCGATGCGCATGGCGCTGAGCCACATGAGTGTCGTGAAGACACAATCCGAACTGGCCGCGTCGGTGGGGATCACATGCGGCGGAACCGGCACCTATCTCGGGACGATGCATTCGGTCCTGAATGGAATCGGGGGCGCGGCTTCGCGTGGGACATCCAGTGGCTGCCCTACACCCCGACATCCGCCGACAAGTCGACATATGTGGGGCGGCTCTATGTGAGCATCCTCGGACTGACGGGATCGGGACGACGTTATCCACTGATCGGAAACATGTACATGGTGTCAGGTGGGCCCCATGCCCCTGGCTACAGCGAGACGAAGACGTACAAACAGCATGTGGAAATCAGCGGCTTCAAGGACTACGGCGCCACGTCCCATGTGCGGGATCCCGCGAGTGGAATGTCAGGATTCGAGGCAGTGCCCTCGAAATACCATATCGATTCCAATAAACTCGTGACAATCCTGGGCGCTCGTGGGCTACCTCTACTGAGTGCGCTATGGAACGAGGACTCGGGCTCGGCATGTGGCTGGCCCTATTCAGCATTCTGTTGACGAGTTGCTCAGGGATTCCGCGAGGCATGTCATCGTCGGATCCGCCGAATGTCACCCCCACGCATCCTGCTCTCGTGACACTTGGCCCCCGGCAGTCTTCCGCCCTGTATTCCGAGGATCCGGTGCTCGCGACGTGCCTGGTCGACGCTCTGGTGCAGCCTGAGGATTTCAGGCGCGACTCGGACGTTGTTTATCGCGATGAGGCACTGGTGTTGCGGCACCCGGCGATGAGGCTCGTGTGGGAGATGAATGGTGACTCTGGTCTCCTTTACGAGAGTGAACCACTGCCGAGGCCGGACCCGGACGGCTGGAATGGTGATCGTGTGAATGGACCGCCGCAGGTGAGCGATCGCTACGTCGTCTTCTACACGAATGACACACCCGAGGTTGCGTCCCCGTGGCAGATCTGGGCCTGGGACAGGCTTCACCCGCATGAGCCGCCCTGGGAGATCGGGGCGCTACCTGATGGCACGGAGATGAGTGGATTCGTCTCTCCGCAGCTCCGGGGCTCGCAGGTCGTCTGGAGCCAGCCCTCGAAGGACCACCCAGGCGAGATCGTGCTGTACGACCTCGATAAGCGACTCGGTCGAGTTCTCGCGGCGGGCGTGGTGTACGCCCCCCAGCTCTTGGATGATCACACCGTTGTGTGGCAGGCGCTCCACCCCGCACGCGAGTATTTCACCACGCTCACGGGTGTTGATCTCTCCACGGGCGCGAGCTGGTCTATTCCGCATGAGTTGGCCGATATCGACATGGGCTATTCGGGATATGTTGCGACTGGTGGACTCTACGTGCTGACCCGTGATCCGGGCGACGGGGGCGCATCCGGTACCTATGGTCTCGTGATCTGGCGCCCTGGATGGCCGGCTGCGATCGAAATCGAGGCAACCGAGCAGAGCGCGTTCCTCAGTGGCGCGTCACAGCTAGTCCAGGACGATCTGTTCACGTACCTGGTCTGGGAAGGTGACTACTACACCGTGCGGGTGATCAACACGAGAACCGGCGTGATTCACGAGGTATATCGGGATTGGGCCGTGCCGCGTTTCGTTGGCGGCTCGCTGCGCCTAATGCGTCTGCTCGACCGAGAGACTTTGGCCACCGGCAGTGTGGAGATTCCGGCATCCGAGTTCGACTCAACAGTGTGCGGCTGACACGTGGTTCTTCGTCATAGTTATACGCGTGGTGACTACCCTGGGCGGATCGTGGCTACCTGTATTGAGCGCGCTGCGGCACGCGTCAGGTCCGAGGCGCCGGTCTCCTGACACTGCTTGTGGCGTTGTCTGCGTGCCAATCGGGTGAACTTCCTGGGCCAGGTCAGGGGTGCGTGGCCTCGAAACCGCGGGGGAATCTCACCCTCACGTGCCACCAGCCGCCGTCACGATCCAGGGTGCATGTCCCCCGGAGCAGGCCGTCGCGCTCCTCGATGCCGATGAGGCCCAGCCTTCGTGGGTTGACCTTCCTGGCGAGCGTGCGGTTGCTGAGCACGGCCAGGAGGTCGCCGCCGTCGTCGGTGACGGAGAGCTGGCACAGCGTTCCGGCGGGGGCGTGCTTGAACATGTTGGTGGTGGCCTCGACGGTGACCTTCGTCAGCGTCGCGGCACGGGCCGGGCTGAGGGGCCCCACGCGCACCTCGGTGGCTGCCATGAAACCGTGTGCGCGCAGGCGCTCTGCCTGCTCCTCCACGGCGGCCTCGAGCGTGTCCGCATCCGCGAAGGGACCGACGAACGACGGCGAGGCGCCGTCCTCATGCTCGCGCAGCGGCGACAGCAGTTGCCGGCGGTCGTGCGCGGACGAGGAACACTCGTCGGCGATCACGGCGAGCTCCTCGGGGATGGGGGGTGACGCGTCCGGGTGCATGGCGAGCACGTGCGCGCGCATCGCGGCGTGCGAAAACGTCTGTGCGACGGTGTCGTGCAGGTCCCTGGTTGATCCGACGGTGACGTTAGGCCCCCACGAGGAACACCTCGCCCACGATCAGGACGCAACGGCGCAGCCGCGGAGGAACCGGGCACGTTGGTCGACTCCCCGATCAACTTTCGGGCATCGCCAGGAGCCCGGAACGGCTGACGGCCGCCCGGAACCGCACTAGCCTCGGGGGCAGGACCCTTGCACCGACCCGGGGAGGCGACGATGCCCACGTTCATGACCGCCGATGGCCTCAGCCTGCACTACACCGACAGCGGGGGCGGCGGCCGTCCGCTCGTCCTGGTCCATGGCTGGCCGCTGTCCGGGGAGGCCTTCTCCGGCAACACGGCGGCCTTCGTCGCGGCCGGGCACCGAGTGATCACCTACGACCGTCGCGGCTTCGGCGCCTCCGACAAGCCGGAGGGCGGCTTCGGCTACGACGTGCTCACCGATGACCTCGCCGCCCTCATCCAGCACCTGGACCTGCGCGACGCCGTCCTGCTCGGATTCTCGATGGGAGGCGGGGAGGTGGCCCGCTACTTCACGCGCCACAGCCACGAGAGGATCGCCGGAGCAATCTTCTCGGGCTCTATCACGCCCGCGCTCTGCATCACGGAGGACAACCCTGACGGCGCCATGCCGATCGACGGGTTCCAGGGCATGGCCGATCAGTGCGCCCAGGACCGGGACACGTTCCTCGACCAGTTCATCACCTGGTTCTACAGCACCGCCGACGGCGGGCTGCAGGTGGACGAGGGCACCCGCCTCCGGGCGCTGGCCATCGCGAAGCAGTCTGACCCGCGCGCCGCCGTAGAGACGATCCTGCTGTGGGCAACGGACCTGCGCGACGATTGTCGAGCCATCGACGTCCCCACCCTTGTCATCCACGGCGACGGCGACATCAACGTGCCGCTGGAGAAGTCCAGCCGCCGCATGGGCGAGTTCGTGCCGGGCTCCGAACTCGTGGTCCTCGAGGGGGCTCCGCACGGCGCCAACGATTCCCACGCCGCCCTCTGGCAGGGTGCCGTCCTGGACTTCCTGGCTCGCCTGTAAGGGCGCAGGGGCCCGGGCGGTAGGCTCGCCCGGTGCGCGATCACAGGGCTGGCCTGAGCTACGGGCTCGCGGCCTACGGGCTGTGGGGCCTCTTCCCGCTGTACTTCCAGTTCTTCGGCCGCTCGGGTCCGTTCGAGGTGGTGGCCCACCGCGCGCTGTGGTCCCTGGGCTTCTGCCTGATCCTGCTGACGGCGCTGCGGCAGTGGGGTCACCTGCGTGCCGTGTTCGCCGACCGGCGGACCGCCGCCTCCCTGGCGCTGGCGGGCGTGCTCATCGTCGTGAACTGGACCACCTACGTGTTCGCGGTGATGACGGAGCGGACGCTGGAGACCGCGCTGGGCTACTTCATCAACCCGCTTGCCGTGGCGGCGCTGGCCATCGTCGTCCTCGGCGAGCGCCTGCGCCGGCTGCAGTGGCTGGCGATGGCGTTCGGCGCGGCCTCCGTGGCGGTGATGGTGGTGGGCTACGGCCAGTTCCCCTGGATCGCCCTGACACTGGCCGGCTCCTTCGGCGTCTACTCGCTGGTCAAGAAACTCGCCGGCCGTTCCGTAGGCGCCCTCCCCGGGCTGGCGATCGAGACAGCCGCGGTGGCGCCGGTGGCCGTGGTCTACCTCGCGGTGCTCACTACGACGGGCGCGTCCACCGCGACGGGCGGGTACGGGGTGCTTCTGGCCACCACAGGCATCGTCACCGCAGTCCCGCTGCTGCTGTTCGCGGCCGCCGCCAGGCGGGTCTCGATGGTCACCATCGCCATCCTGCAGTACCTGGCCCCCATCGGGCAGTTCCTGCTGGGCTGGCTGGTGTTCGACGAGCCGATGCCGGCGGCGCGCTGGGCGGGATTCACTCTGGTGTGGGCGGCGGTGGCGCTCTTCGTCGCCGACGCCCTGCTGCAGACGAGGCCCTGGGGCGCGAAGAAGGGCTGGCGCTAGTGGAAGTAGCGCCAGCCCGACCGGTCAAGCATACACGCCCTCAGCGCTCCAGCCCCCACTCGTGCGCCGGGGCCGCGCGCACGCAGCGCCGGAGCCCGGTTTGCCCTGAGGGCACAACGCAGGGAGACTAACAAGGTGCTACAGGTCAAGGACATCGAGGTGCGCGCGGGCGCGAGGCTGCTGCTGTCACCGGTGTCCTTCCAGGTCATCGCTGGTGACAGGATCGGTCTGGTGGGCCGCAACGGTGCCGGGAAGACCACGCTGACGCGGATCCTCGCGGGCGAATCGTTGCCCGCCGGTGGGGCCGTGACGCGCGCCGGCCAACTGGGCTACCTTCCGCAGGACCCACGCTCGGGGGATCCCGAGCAGATCGCCCGGGACCGGATCCTGGGCGCCCGAGGCTTGGATCAGGTGATCCATCGGATGCGACGCGCCGAGGAGGCGATGGGCAGCCACAGCGAATCCGTCCGCGAGGAGGCCATGGCCGCCTATACCCACGCCGAGGCGGCGCTGATGGCCGCGGGCGGATACGCCGCCGAGGCGGACGCGGCGCGGATCGCCGCCAATCTCGGTCTGGCGGACCGCGTGCTGGGCCAGCCCCTCAAGACGCTGTCCGGCGGGCAGCGCCGACGCATCGAACTGGCGCGCATCCTGTTCTCCGACGCGGAGACCCTGCTCCTCGACGAGCCCACCAACCACCTCGACGCCGATTCCGTGGTCTGGCTGCGCAGCTACCTCCAGGCCTTCCCCGGCGGCCTGATCATCATCTCCCACGACACCGAGCTGCTCGACGCCGTGGTCAACAAGGTCTACCACCTGGACGCCAACCGCGCCGAGCTGGACATCTACTCCATGAACTGGAAGCGCTACCTGCTGCAGCGCGAGACGGACGAGAAGCGACGCAAGCGGGAGCTGGCCAACGCCGAGCGCAAGGCCACCCAGCTGATGGCCCAGGCGGACAAGATGCGCGCCAAGGCCACCAAGGCCGTCGCGGCGCAGAACATGGCGAAGCGGGCCGAGAAGCTCATGGCCGGTGTCGAGGGCGAGCGCCGTGTCGACGCGGTGGCGAAGATCCGCTTCCCGGAGCCGGCCCCGTGCGGCAAGACCCCCCTGCGCGGTCACGACCTCAGCAAGTCCTACGGTTCACTTGAGGTCTTCACGGCCGTCGATCTGGCCATCGACAAGGGCTCCAAGGTGGTCATCCTCGGCCTGAACGGCGCCGGCAAGACCACCATGCTGCGTCTCCTGGCGGGCATGGAGGAGCCCTCGTCTGGCGAGGTGGAGCACGGCCACGGCGCCAAGCTCGGCTACTACGCTCAGGAGCACGAGACGCTCGACGTCAAGCGCAGCGTGCTGGACAACATGAAGAGCGCTTCACCCAACCTCAACGACACCGAGGTGCGCAAGGTCCTGGGTTCGTTCCTGTTCACCGGAGACGACGTGGAGAAGCCGGCCGGAGTGCTGTCCGGCGGCGAGAAGACCAGGCTGGCGCTCGCCATGCTCGTGGTGTCCGCGGCCAACGTGCTCCTGCTCGACGAGCCCACCAACAACCTGGACCCCGCGTCTCGCGGCGAGGTGCTCAACGCCATCCGCACCTACGCGGGTGCGGTGATCCTCGTGACGCACGACCCGGGGGCGGTCGAGGCATTGGAGCCCGACCGGGTTCTCGTCATGCCGGACGGCGTCGAGGACCTGTGGAGCGACGAGTACCAGGAGTTGATCGACCTCGCCTGACGGACGCCCGGAGGCTCCCTCGACGGGCGGAGCTGGCCTGCGAGGGGTTCCGCAGGTTCCTGAGGCTCTGATGTCCTGCGTCAGAACACGCGGCTGACGGTCGCCTCCCACGGCTCCATCACGGCCGAGCGGGCGCCTCCCATCACCGGCACGATCCTGCCGCCGACGTGCGGCCGGGGCCGCTGCCTGGCAGAGGTGTTGCACTCGATGAGGAACACCTCGTCGCCGAGCTTGCGGTAGTAGGCGAAGTAGAACTTGTGGTGCGGATGCACCCACTTCAACGCCCCGATGGTCAGGGCGCGGTGGTTGCGGCGCAGCTGGATCAGCGCCTTGTGCCAGGCATAGACCGAATCCGGGTCCGCCACCTGTTCCTCGGCAGAGAAGCCCTCCTCCGCGTCGGTGCCCACCAGCCACGGCGTACCGTCGCTGAACCCCCCGTCGGGGGTCCACCTCATCGGGACCCGCGAGTGGTCCCGCGAGCCCGCCAGGATCTGAGCCCACGCCTCGTCGTCGGCCATCCCACGGTCCACCAGGGCCTGGTGCCGGTTGATGGACTCCACGTCGCGCAGCTGCCCGACCTCGACGAACGTCTGGTTGATGGCGGCCAGTTCCTGGCCCTGGTAGAGGAAGGGCGTGCCGCGCATGGTCAGCTGGATGGTGGCCAGCATCTTGCCGATGGACGTCCGCACCGCGGGGTCCCTCTCGAGACCCATGCCGAACTTGCTCAGCATCCTGGGGTTGTCGTGGTTGTCCAGGAACACCGCGATCCAGTCGTTGGGCGAGAGGTGCGAATCGTAGGCGCGGTAGAACCTCTTGAGGTAGTAGAGGTGATACCGGTAGGAGTCCCAGCGCACGTGCCCGGGATTGTCGAGCACGTCGAAGTTGAAGATGAGATCCAGCTCGCCGCGGCCGTACCCGCTGAGCAGCCGCCCCAGCTCCATCCCGATGCCGGGCGTCTCACCCACCATCACCCCGATCATGTCCGGGGGCAGCGGGTCGGCGAGGGTGCCGTCAGGGAGCCGACGGCGGGGCGAGGACACCGGCCGCTCCCGCCGGGTGAACCCGTCGCGCCGCAGTCCGCGGAGGAACTCGTGCAGGCGGGGTCCGTAGAAGTAGTGTTCGACGCCGACGAATTCCAGCACCTTCCCGATGAACGGGTGACCGTCCGGCAGGCCCGGTTTCTTGGAGATGTAGTTGATCACGTCCAGGCGGAACCCGTCGATGCCGCGCTGCATCCAGTAGCGCACGATGTCGGCCACCTCGTCGCGGACCTCCTCGTTGTCCCAGTTGAGGTCCACCTGCCCGTCGGCGAACAGGTGCAGCACCCAGCGCTGCGCCTCGGGGATCCACTTCCAGCCCGGCCCGGAGAAGAACGAGGTCCAGTTGTTCGGGGGGGTGTCCGGGTCGCCCTCCACCATGAAGTAGTAGCCGCCGTAGCGACCCTCGGGATCCGCGACCGCCTTCTGGAACCACTCGTGCTCGGCGGAGGTGTGGTTGACCACGAGGTCGAGGATCAGCCGCATGCCGCGCTCGTGGCAGGCCTCGATGAGCTGGTCGACGTCCTCGAGAGTGCCCATCTCCTCGTTGACGTCGCGATAGTCGCTGACGTCGTAGCCCATGTCCTCGTTGGGGGACCTGAAGATGGGGGAGAGCCACACGCAGTCGACGCCGAGGTCCTGGAGGTAGTCCAGCTTGCTGATCACGCCCTGGATGTCGCCCACCCCGTCGCCCGACGCGTCCCGGAAGGATCGGGGATAGATCTGGTAGAACACGGCCTCGCGCCACCACGGGGTGGGGTGTGGGGCGATACCGTGCAGGGGACGGTCACGCTCCGAGTTGACCAGGTCCAGGACTACGTCGAGCATGCCTGGGCCGGTCAGCGGCTCCACGAGCCGCTCGACCCACTTCAGCCGCATCCACTCGATGGTGTAGACCAGGCGCCTCGGCAGCCCGGTCTGCAGCAGGAGCTTGTCGATGATGTCCCGGCCCACCGGGTGGCGGTAGAGCTGGCGGACGGTGTGGCTCTTAGTCAGCAGCCTCGTTGACACGGGCGTTCCTCTCGGACAGGTCATCCACGACGGTGGCGTAGAACTCCTCATGCAGCCGGTACTTCGCGCGGAGGACGACATAGCTCACGATGATCAGGATGAGGGGAAGGACGAGCATCGCGAGGCGCAGGATGGTGAGCCCCTCGCCGGTGACGTCCTCCGGTGTGCGGGCCACGTCGATGCCGGACCAGATGAGCGTGGCGCCGACGACGGCGCTGGCGACGGCGTTGCTCAGCTTGTAGATGAACGGCTGCAGGGAGAACGTGACGGACTCGTTGCGCCGCCCCAGCTTCCACTCGCCGTATTCGACGGAGTCGGCGATGAACATCACCATCAGCAGCTGGATGGCGCCCTGCCCGGCGAACAGCAGCACCCCGGCCACACCCACCAGGAGGAGCGAGGTGCCGGAGACGAGGAAGACGAGGTAGCCGGCCACGCACATGAGCGTGGCGAGCAGGTGGATCCTGGAGCGGCGAAGCACCTTGGACACCAGGGGGAACAGGGCCAGCGCTGCGATCTGGGACACGCCGAGGACGGCCGCGAAGATCGAGTAGGCGCCCTCGTCGAGGAAGTAGTACTTGAAGTAGTACAGCCCGAAGGATGCGGTGGTGAGGTAGCCCGCCATGAACGACACCATGGCCAGCGTCACCCACAGCAGCTGGTCGTTGCCCGCGATGACCGAGAACAGCTCGCGCAGCGGCGTGGTCTCCCGGTGCCCGGCCACACGCTCCCGGGTGAACAGCAGCGTCAGCGTCTGGAACGCCAGCATGACCACGACGAGGCCGACAGCCAGCGCGAACCAGGCAGTTCTGGCGTCGCCGAACACGCTGCTCAGCCAGCCGGTGAGGGGAACCAGCGCCACCACGATGGCGAACAGACCGACGTTGGCGGCTATGCGCGCCACCACGCCGATCTTCTCGCGCTCCTTCTGGTCCTGCGTCAGTGACGGCAACATGGACCAGTAGGAGATGTCGTTGATGGTGTAGGCCACCTCGTAGACCAGGTAGACGGCCGTGAACAGCACCACGTACGCCCAGCCGTCGATGCCGAGATCGGCGAACATCAGCAGGCTGGCCGCCCCCCACAGCACGGCGCCGACGAGGATCCAGGGCTTGAACTTGCCCCACCGGCTGCGGGTGTTGTCCACCACGACGCCCATGACCGGGTCGTTGACGGCGTCGAAGACGCGCATCACCACGAGGATCACGGTGACGGCGGCCAGCTGTGCGCCGGACACGTCGAGCACCTCGGTGAGGTAGAACATGAGGTACAGCGACACCAGCGCCGCGAGCATGTCGCGGCCGAGGGTGCCGAGTCCGAAACCCCAGCGCGTCGCGGTCATGCGAACACAGTAGGACCTGCGCCGGTCATCGGGGGCGGGTGAGGGTGAGGACAGTGACCGCCAGGCGCGTCGACGCCGGGGCGGTGGAAGGGGGCGGGCCGTGGAAGGCGTTGGGTCCCATGGCGATGAGATCCGCCACCTCAGCGGCGGTCAGGTCCAGTGGCGCGGTGAGGGTCTCCGGGCGGTCCATGTCCCAGCCGGGCAGCGACGCCGCGACCGTCTCGGCCTTGTCCGCGGCCACGCCCAGAAGCCCGTAGTGGGCGCGGACGTCGGCGAGGTGGGCGGCTGTGGGGACCGCCACGACGAGGCGCCCGCCGGGTGCGAGGACGCGTTCGAACTCGGACGGGTTGCGGGGGGCGAACACGCAGAGCACGGCGTCGGCGACGCCGTCGCGGAGGGGGAGCCCGGCCCAGGTGTCGGCGACGATCGACATGGCCCTGTGATGGGCCCGCGCGGCGCGTTTCGCGGCCGCCACGGAGACGTCGGTGGCCAGCCCTTCGGCGTCGGGGTGTGCGTCCAGCGCCCGGGCCAGGTAGTGCCCCGTTCCCGCGCCCACCTCGATGATCCGCAGGGCGCCGTCGAGCCGGGCCGCGACGGCGTCGGCGAGGGGCGCGTAGTGGCCGGCGGCGAGGAAGCGGGCGCGGGCGTCGAGCATCCGGGGGGTGTCGGCGTTGGCGGGAGCCGCCCGGCCGAGCAGGTTGGCGTACCCCTGGCGTGCGACGTCGAAGGCGTGGCCGGTGGAGCAGCGCAGCGCTCCGTCGCCGCGGGTGAGCGGCTCCGCGCAGTGCGGGCAGCGCAGCCAGTCGAACCCGCTCACCGGGAGGGGTGCGCCGGGCGTGGGGGCGCGACACCGGGCGGGGACTGCTCCCTCCTCCGGTCGCGGAGGTCTGCTCGGACGAGGACCACCATGCCCACCACGCCGATGACGGTGAACGCGAACCACTGCAGGGCGTAGCTCAGGTGGGGCCCCTCGTTCAGGTCGGGCTCGGCCAGGGTCCGCAGCACGTCCGTCTCCGCGGGCGTCGACTCGATCAGCGCCACGTACCCGTCGACGAGGTCCTCGCCCATCGCGGCGCCGAGGGCGTCGGAACTGATCAGCCGGATCTGGTCCTCGTGCGGCGTCATGGCGCCCTCGTCACCGCGCTCGTTGCGGCGCACGAATCCGGTGACGGTCACCTCGCCCGGCGGCGGGGCCGGGAGCACGCCGTCGGGATAGCCGGGCTGCCGCACGAGGAAGCCCCTGTTGACCAGGAGGAGGTCGCCCTCGTTGGTCCGGAGGACGGCCACCGCCTCGCTGCCGTACGCGCCGTCGAGCGAGCGGTAGCGCACCTGGAACTGTTCCGGCTCGTAGCTGCCCGTGGCGGTGACGCGGTACCACTGGTCCGCGTCGGTGATGGGGCCGGTCATCACCTCGGTGTAGTGAGCGACGGGGAGGTCGCGGTGCGCCTCGACGACCGCGTTGTTCGCGCGCCGCTCGTCGAGGCGCCGCAACTGCCATTGGCCGAGCATGACGAAGACGGTGGCCAGGATCGCGGCGAACACGCCCATCGCGATCCAGCGCCTGACCTGCCTGCTCACTCAGTCCTCCTCAACGGTGCCGCGCACCACGTCTCCGCCGGTGATGGCAGGGTGAGTCACATCCGGCTCGTCGGCCGGGACCACGGGCGGCGGCCTGTGGTCCGCGCTGTTGGCGAACAGCACGGCGAACGCCGGCAGGAGCGCCGCGGCACCCAGGGCCGCCACTTTCCACCATCCCGGAACGACGAGGAACAGCAGGAAGCATGCGGTCCGCACGCCCATGGTGATGAGGTAGCGCCGCTGTCGTTCCTCCAGGTCCAGGGACCGGCCGCGACCCGCGCTGGTGATCAGCGTCGCGTCGCGATCCTTGGCCATGGCCGCCAGCATAGTCCGCGCTCCGCGGCGGCCCCGCCGCAGCGGGGCGGCTTAAGGTAGGTTGCTCCCGTGGCTGAATCAAGAGTCGTCCTCGTCACCGGAGGATCCAAGGGCATCGGCAGAGCGATCGCCGAGGCGTTCCGCGACGCCGGCTACCGTGTCGCGGCAACCTATCGATCGGGCGGCGTCCCAGACGGCGTGCTCGGCGTGACCTGTGACATCACTGACCAGGGGCAGGTGGATCAGGCGTTCGCGCAGGTGGAGGCGGAACTTGGCCCCGTCGAGATCCTCGTCGCCAACGCAGGCGTCACCAGGGACACCCTCCTCATGCGCATGTCCGACGAGGACTGGCAGTCCGTGATCGACACAAACCTCACCGGCACCTTCCGCGTGGTTCGCCGCGCCAGCCGCCCCATGATGCGCGGCCGCTTCGGCCGGATCATCCTCATCTCGTCCGTGGTGGGCCTGCTCGGCTCGCCGGGCCAGATCAACTACTCGTCGTCGAAGTCGGCGCTCGTGGGCATGGCGCGCAGCCTCACCCGCGAGATCGGAACCCGCAACGTCACCACCAACGTGATCGCACCCGGGTTCATCGAGACGGACATGACCGCAGTGCTGCCCGCGGACACCATCGCGGACTACACCAAGCGGATCCCCGCGGGCCGGTTGGGCAGCGTCGACGACGTGGCCCAGGCCGCACTATTCCTGGCCGGCGAGCACGCCGGCTACATCTCCGGCGCCGTCATCCCTGTTGACGGCGGCCTCGGCATGGGTCACTGAGAAAGGACCGTCGATGGGTCTCCTCGAAGGTAAGAACATCCTGGTCACCGGCGTGACCATGCGCACCTCCATCGCCTACGCGGTGGCGGAGATCGCGCAGCGCGAGGGCGCCAGGATCGTGGTCTCAGCGGCCGGGCGCGCCATCGGCCCAGCCCAGCGGGCCATCTCCAAGCTGGACCCGGTGCCGCCGCTCATCGAGCTGGACGTCACGGACCCGGAGCACCTCGCCGCGCTCCCGGGCGTGCTGGCGGAGCACTTCGAGGGCGGCCTCGACGGCATCGTGCACTCGATCGCCTACGCCCACCCGGAGAAGGCCCTGGGAGGCGCGTTCCTCACCACCGACTGGGAGACGGTCGGGGCAGCCCTGCACATCTCCGCCTATTCGCTGCAGTCCCTCACCATGGCCTGCAAGCCGCTGCTGAACCGCGGCGCCAGTGTGGTGGGCCTCACCTTCGACGCCCGGATCAGCTGGCCCACCTACGACTGGATGGGTGTGGCGAAGGCCGCGCTGGAGTCCACCTCGCGCTACCTGGCCCGCTACCTCGGCCCGGACGGCATCCGCTGCAACCTGGTGGCGGCCGGTCCGTTGGACACCGTGGCCAAGAAGGCCATTCCCGGGGCCGGGTCGTTCAACGACACCTGGTCGACGCGTTCGCCGCTGCCCTGGGACACCTCGGACGCCGTCCCGTCGGCCAAGGCCGTCGTCGCGCTCCTCAGCGACTGGTTCCCGGCCACCACCGGCGAGATGATCCACGTCGACGGCGGGCTGCATTCCACCGGAGCCTGACCGCACGCCTGCAGTCGACCGCTGTCAGCGTCCGGTAGGTTGGGGGCATGGCAGCGGTGGCAGAACTTGCGGGTGTGTCGATCAGGCGTGGCGGCGCCACTCTCCTGGACGACGTGAGCCTGGTCATCGGCGAGTCGGACCGCTGGGTCGTCATCGGCCCCAACGGCGCCGGTAAGACCACCCTGCTGCAACTCCTGTCCGCCCAGCTGCATCCCAGCGACGGGATCGTGGGGATCCTCGGGGAGGTGGTGGGCACCGTCGACGTCTTCGAGCTGCGGCCGCGCATCGGCCTGACCTCCTCGGCGCTCGCGGACCGTATCCCCGCGGAAGAGCTCGTGCGCGACGTGGTGCTGTCGGCCGCCTACGCCATCGTCGGACGCTGGCGTGAGGACTACGACGAGTACGACATCACGCAGGCGGACCAGCTGCTCGGCTCGCTCCGGGTGAGCCAGCTGCGGGACCGCACCTTCGGCACCCTCAGCGAGGGGGAGCGCAAGCGCGTGCAGATCGCGCGGGCGCTCATGACGGACCCGGAGCTACTGCTCCTGGACGAACCTGCCGGCGGCCTGGATCTCGCCGGCCGGGAGGCGCTGGTCGACACGCTCTCGGACCTGTGCCAGGACCCCGACTCCCCGGCCACGGTCCTGGTGACCCACCACGTGGAGGAGATCCCAGAGGGCATCACCCACTGTCTCCTGATGCGCGACGGCCGCGTGGTCGCCGACGGCCCGCTGCGCAGCACCCTCACCGACGAGAACCTCAGCCGCACGTTCGACATGCCCCTGCAGGTCACCCACGACGGCGTGCGCTGGAGCGCGAGGAGCCGTCGGTGAACGAGTTCCTCGACTGGGTCCGCGCCAACCTCTGGGCCGGCTGGGGGATCCTCGCGGCGCTGCTCGCCACCGCCGAGCTGCTCACCATGGACCTGACGCTCCTCATGCTGGCCTCGGGGGCCCTCGCAGGTGGGGTGACCGCCCTGATCATCCCGGGGCTCGTCTGGCTCCAGGTCCTCGTCGCGCTCACCACCGCCGTGCTGACGCTGTTCCTGCTACGTCCCACGCTGCTGGAGCGCGTCCGAAGGGCACCCGGGTACCGCTCGTCGCTGGACAAGCTGGTGGGTGCCTCGGGCCGCGCGCTCGGCGAGATCACCGGCAGGAGCGGCGAGGTCAAGGTGGAGGGCCAGATCTGGGAGGCCCGCTCGTTCGACCCGTCGGTGGTCATCGATGCCGGCGAGGAGATCGAGGTCTACGGTCTCGATGGCATCACCCTGATCGTCTATCCCGCACGTCGACAACTCGACAGCTAGGAGAAAGCAATGCCCGACATCACTGTCTGGGTGCTCGTCGCCCTGGCCATCCTCATCGTCATGATGCTGGCCGCCACCCTCAAGATCATCCGCCAGCAGCAGGTCGCGCTGGTGGAGCGCCTCGGCAAGTTCCGCAAGGCGCTGGAACCCGGCCCGCACCTGGTGGTGCCGTTCTTCGACCAGGTCCGCTACACGCTGGACATGCGCGAGCAGGTGGTCCCGTTCCCGCCGCAGGGGGTCATCACCGAGGACAACCTCATGGTGAGCATCGACTCGGTCATCTACTTCCAGATCGTGGACCCGGTGCGTGCCGCCTACGAGGCGCAGAACTACCGCGCCGCCATCGAGCAGCTCACCATGACCACGTTGCGCAACATCATCGGGGGCATGGACCTGGAGGCAGCGTTGACCTCCCGCGAGGAGATCAACCAGCGGCTCCGCATGGTCCTGGACGAGGCCACCGGCAAGTGGGGCATCAAGGTCAACCGGGTGGAGCTGCGCGCCATCGAGCCGCCGCCCACCATCCGCGACGCCATGGAGAAGGGCGCCCGCGCCGAGCGCGACAAGCGGGCATCGATCCTCATCGCCGAAGGCCAGCGCCAGTCCCAGATCCTCTCGGCCGGGGGTGACCGCGAGGCCGCCATCCTGCGCGCCCAAGGCGACAGGGAGGCCGCCGTGCTGCGCGCCCAGGCGGACAGGCAGGCGCAGATGCTGCGCTCCGAGGGCGAGGCCCAGGCCATCACCCGCGTGTTCAACGCCATCCACGCCGCCGAGCCGGACCAGGCGCTGCTCGCCTACCAGTACATGCAGATGCTGCCGAAGTTGGCCTCCGGGGATTCGAACAAGGTATGGATCATCCCGAGCGAACTCAACGATGCGCTCAAGGGCCTCGGCCAGGTGACCGACGCGCAGGGCATCCGCGAGTACGTGTCCCAGGCGGCGCAGAAGTTCGAGGCGCCAGCCATGGTGGACGTGCAGGCGGAGATCGAGGCTCAGGCCGAGCGAGACCGGCAGCGGTCGTCGGAGACGGTCGAGCAGGCCATCGCCGACGCCCAGGCGCTGGATGCGGGCCGAGCGGCGTCGCGCCGGGCCCATCGGGCCAGCCAGTCGATCTCCAGGTCACGCGCCAGGGAGGAGCAGCGCCAGCTGTCCGCCGGCGAGCATCTGCTGGAGGACCACGTCGACGAGCCGGCGCCGGTCAGCGATGAGGGCGAGGGCCAGCCTCACCCGTTCGGGCCCCCGGCCTGACCTTCGCGCAGTCTCGTGGCCAGCACCGAGCTGGCCAGGAGCTGTGCCTGGTGGAAGAGCATCAGGGGGATCACCAGTACGCCGACGGTGGCCCCGGGAAACAGGACGCTGGCCATGGGGACCCCCGTGGCCAGCGACTTCTTGGTGCCGCAGAACATCAGGGCGATCCGATCCTCGCGCGGGAAGCCCAGCCACCCGCCCAACGCCCACGTGAACCAGAACATGAGGGCCAGGAGGGCCAGTGCCAGGGGGATCAGCAGCGCGAGGTCCCGCCATCCGATCTCGCGCCACACGCCGGAGACGCGCAGCTCGGAGAAGGCGCCGTAGACGATGAGCATGATCACTGCCTGATCCAGGAGCTTGAGCCGCTTCCGGTGCGTCGCCATGAAGCCGGCGGTCACCACCCTGGACAGCTGCCCGAGGACGAAGGGCAGCAGGAGCTGCAGCACCACGCCCCACACCTGCTCGAAGCCGATGGATCCGCCGCTGGCCGTCGGGATGAAGGCCATCGCCAGCAGCGGGGTGATCACCACGCCCAGCACGTTCGACGCGGTGGCCGACACCATCGCCGCCGCCACGTTCCCGCCGGCCAGGGAGGTGAAGGTGATCGACGACTGCACCGTCGACGGCACCAGGCACAGGAAGATCAGCCCCACCCGGATGGGCGCCGACAGCACCGAGTCCGGAATCGCGAGGACGGGGAGGGCGAGCACGGGAAACACCACGAACGTGGTGCTGAGGATGGCCAGGTGGAGTTTCCAGTTCCTGATCCCGGAGCGGGTCTCCGCCGCGGAGAGGCGTGCGCCGTAGCCGAAGAACAGCACGAAGATGCCGACGCGCGTCACCACGTCGAGGACCTCGGCGGGGCGGCCGCTGACCGGCAGGAGCAGGCCCAGCGCGAGCGTGGCGAGAATGATGACCAGGATCGGGTCGACCTTCAGTTTCACTGGTGCGCCTCCAGCCGGGCGGGCAGGACCCCGCGCACGGCGTTGGTGACGACGATGGCGTCGGCGCGGCGAAGCTCGGCCACCGTCAGGGGGTGTTCGTGGACGGCCGCGGCGCCGAGGAGTCCTGGATCGGCCAGGACGGCGGCCCGCTGCACGCCGTCGAGCACCCCGAGGTCGAGCGGCGGCGTGACCCAGCGCCCGTCCAGGTGCGCGAACACCGAGGTGCGGCCGCCCTCCAGCACACGACCGGCGTCGTCGAACCCGATGGTGTCGAATGCGCCCACCGCGTCGGCGTCACTGATGGCCTCGTCGTACAGCGCGCGGGCGGACGTCTTGTGCCGGGCCAGAGGGCCCGGGACCCAGGGGTGGTCGGCCAGCCGGACGAGCACGTCCGAGACGACGTCATCCAGGGACGTGCGCGCAACGCTGAAGGAGCCGTCGGGCGACACGTCGACGGCGACGCGCCACCGGCCGGCGGGGGTGGCGCGGACGGCCTCGTCGATCACGCCACCGACGGCCGCGAAACCCAGCTCGCGGGCGGAGGCGCTCAGTCGAGCCTGGTGGCGCTGACCGAGCGTCGCGGTGTGGTCGACGACCCGCAGGGTCTCCTTGAGGGTGACGGTGGGCTCGAGTGTCGCGACGAAGGCTGCCTTCGCGAGGCATTCGGCCCACTCCGCGTCGGCGGTGCTGTCGGCCACCACGCCCGAGCCGATACCGAGCCGGACCGCCCCCTCGGCGTCGATCTCGAGCGTGCGGATGGCGATGCTGAGGTGCATCCGCCAGCCGAGGTCGTCGTCGGAGGGCTCCAGGAGTCCGAGGCTGCCGGTGTACAGGCCGCGACCCTCGCGCTCCACATTCCGGATCAGCCGCATGCTCGCCAGCTTGGGCGCCCCGGTGATCGACCCGCACGGGAAGGTCGCCGCGAGGAGGCCTGACGGCGTGGTGCCCGGGACCAGCCGCCCGCTGACGGTGCTGGTCATCTGCCACAGGCCACCCACGCGCTCCACCTCGAACAGCCGCGACACTCCGACGGTGCCCGGCACCGCCACGCGGCTGAGGTCGTTGCGGAGCAGGTCGACGATCATGAGGTTCTCGGCGCGGTTCTTGGGGTCGTCGCGCAGGGCTGAGGCGTCGGTGGCGGCGGGGGCGGTGCCCTTCATCGGCCGCGCCACGGCCGTGCCGCCCTCGACGTGCATGAACAGCTCCGGGGAGAGGCTCAGCGTCCAGGGCGCGGCGGGGGGCGGCAGGTGCGCCAACACCCGGTAGGCCACGGGCTGGCGCTCGCGCAGCCGGGCGTAGAGGGCCTCGGGGGAACCGACGAGGCGGCCGGTCACCCGGTGGGTGTAGTTGGCCTGGTAGCTGGTGCCGGCCGCGATGGCCTCCTGCACGTCGGCCACCCGGGCCGAGAAGTGGGCGAAGTCGACGTCGTGGGCCACGTCGGCGAGCCAGGCGTGCGCATCCGCGGGCAGGACGGCGAGGGGGTCGGCGGCGGCGCGGTCGGTGAACCAGTACAGGGCGCCGTGCCCCTCGTCGCGCAGGCCTGCGATCGCCTCGCCGAACTCGTAGGGCAGCCAGGCGAAGCAGTGCAGGCCCTCGGCCCATCCGGTGGCCAGCGCGGCGTCCACGGTGCCGAGGGTGACAGGTGTGACGCGCCGCAACCCCGTCAGCAGGGTCGCGCTGCCACGACGGGCGTCGTCGAGCAGCACGAACGGGTCCATGGCCGCAAGGCTATCCCGATCGTCCGCAGGGCGGTCCGGCGGTATCGTCGGTGCGTGCTGATCGACGTCACCGACCCCTCAGATCCGCGGCTGGCGGACTTCGTCGGACTCCGGGACGCGCAGTTGCGCCGCGGCGACGGCGCACGTTTCATCGCCGAGGGCGTCAAGATCATCGAGCGGGCCTTCGCTGCCGGGTGTGCGCCCCGGTCGCTCCTGCTGCAACCGCGGTGGCTGTCCGGGGTGCGGCACCTCCTCGACGACTGGCCGGACACGCCGGTGTACGTGGCCACGGAGGCGCTGATCGAGCGCGTCAGCGGCTTCCACGTCCACCGCGGCGCGCTGGGCTCGTTCGGCCGGCCGGCGGAGGCGTCGTGGGACTCGATCGCCGGGGCCGGCCGCGTGATCGTGTGTGAGGAGATCGTCGACCACGCCAACATCGGGGCGATCGTGCGCGTGGCGGCGGGCCTGGGGTGGGACGCGGTGCTCGTCTCACCCGGCAGCGCCGACCCGCTCTACCGCCGCGCCATCAAGGCCTCCATGGGGGCGTCGCTGACGTTACCGTGGCGACGGATGTCCTCGGACGAGGACCTGGACCGGCTCCGCGCGGCCGGATTCGCCCTCGTGGCCTCCACCCTCTCGCCCGGCGCCGTCGATCTCGCCTCCTTCGATGCGCCGGAGCGGGTGGCCCTGCTTCTGGGTACCGAGGGTCGCGGCCTGAGCGCCGCGTGGCTGTCGGCGGCGGACCACCACGTCACCATCCCTATGACCCCGGCCGTGGACTCGCTCAACGTGGCGACCGCCGCCGCGATCCTGGCCTATCGGCTGGCCCCGTGACACACTGCGACGATGGAGCGCATCGTCAGGCGGTGCGTGGCTGTCGTCCTGATGGTCACGCTGTCGGGCTGCGCTGAACCAGGGTTCCCCCGTGACCCTGACGGGACGCTCGAGCGGGCGCGCGGCGGGCCGCTGCTGGTGGGGGTCTCCGATCACCCACCGTTCACCGAGGTGTCCGACGACGGAAGGGTGGGCGGGGACGAGGCCGAGATCATCGAGGCCTACGCCGACAGCATCGGAGCCACCGTCGAGTGGCGCGAGGGGGCCGAGAGCGAGCTGATGGAGTTGGTGAAGCTCGGGCAGCTGGACCTCGTCATCGGGGGCCTGGCATCCGACTCGCCGTGGTCCACCCACGCCGCCTTCACCCGCCCGCACACGAGAACGATCGGATCCGACGGCAAGGCGGAGAAGCTCGTGTTCGCCGTCAGGATGGGGGAGAATGCGCTGTTGACCAACCTGGAGCGTTTCCTCATCGCGGAGGGGCACCAGGCATGACCAGCGTGACGCCGTCGGCCCTGCCCCCCGAACAGTCCGCCCTGCTGCACAAGGCGATCCGACTGGAGTGGATCTCCCTGGTGGTGATGGGGGTCATCATCGCGGCGGTCGGGATGGTGGCGGGTCAGTCGCAGGCCATGCGCACCGCCTTCGTGGAGGATTCGCTCGCACTGCTCCCGCCGATCGCGTTCCTCATCGGAGTGCGACGCGCCGCACGGCCACGCAGCCCCGAGCATCCCTACGGGCATCATCGGGCGATCGCCGCCGGGCACCTGGTCTCGGCTGTCGCGCTGCTGACCTTCGGGCTCTCGCTGCTCTACAACGGCGCATCCGGCCTCGTCACGGGGGCGCGGCCTCCCGTCGGTGCCGTCATGCTGCTGGGCCAGACCCTCTGGTCCGGCTGGCTGATGATCGTCGTCATGACGCTGAGCGCCATCCCGCCCGTGATCCTCGGACGGATGAAGCTGAAGCTGGCCGAGAAGCTGCACGACAAGGTGCTCGCCGCGGACGCGGACATGCTGAAGGCAGACTGGCAGACGGGACTTGCCACCGTCGCCGGTGTGGTGGGCATCGGGTTCGGGTTGTGGTGGGCGGACTCGCTGGCCGCGGTCCTCGTCTCGACCAGCATCGTCAAGGACGGCGTCACCAACCTCCGTGGCGCCGTCGCCGCCCTCCTCGACGCGAGGGCGACGCCGATCGAATCCCAGGACCCGCACCCGGTGATCGCGAAGCTGCGCGAGGCCGCGCTGCGCACCGACTGGGTGGCCGAGGCGGCCGTGCGGACCCGGGACATGGGCCACGTGTTCCACAGCGAGGTCTTCGTCGTCCCTGTCGAGGGGGCGTCCCTCTCGGTCGGTCGGGTCGAGGAACTGCGCCAACGGTGCTGCGACGTGGACTGGAAGGCGATCGACACTGTGGTGGTGGTCACCGACGAGATCCCCCACGGGCTGTCCGCGCTGGATCGCACCCCGTCCTGAGGAGACGCGCCGGGCCGGCCCCCCGGAGGAGGACCGGCCCGGCGATGCCTGCGGATCAGGGCCGGCCGAGGCCCTTGCCGGGCTTGGGTTCGGTCAGGTCGAGTCCCACGAGGACCGGGTCGTGGTCGGAGGATCGGTAGGGGTCGGCGGCCCACAGCTGCTCCTCGAGGGGCTGCTTGAAGGTCATGTCGTAGTCGAACAGGTCCGACTCGTCGGCGTTGATGTGCCAGGCCGCGGTGCCCGTGACCATCGCCGAGAGGGCGGCGTTGGACAACGCGTAGTCGAGGTAGCCGACCATGCCGTCGAAGACGTAGGTGTAGGCGCCCGCGCCCTCGTACTGCTTGAGCAGGTCGGTGTAGCCGGCGTCGACGAACGCGTCGATCGGGGCCTCGTGGTCGTAGCTGTTGAGGTCGCCGATCACCAGGGTCCGTGCCTCGCCCACGCCGGTGGGGTCGGCGGCGAGCCACTCGGTCATCCGCTCCACCGCGCCCAGGCGCGTGAGGTTGCAGTTGCCGGAGCCGTCGCCGGTGTCGGGATCGCCGACGGCGTTGCAGTTGGAGCCCTTCGACTTGAGGTGGTTGACCGCGACATTGACCTTCTCCGGGGACCGCACCTGCTTGAAGGTCTGCACGATGGTGGGTCGGTTGAGGTCGTCACCGTAGTCCAGCGCGGCCCATTCGCCGACGGGCTGGACCGTCGAAGGCTTGTAGATGAGGGCCTGGATGATGGCGTCCGTGCCCACGACGCCGGTGTTGACGGCACGGTAGGTGTCGGCGCCGAGGTGGGCGTTGAGGGCGGTGACGAGGTTCTCCACGGCGGTGCCGTTGTTCTCGATCTCCATGAGCCCCACGACGTCGGCGTCCATCTCCGCGAGCGCGGCCACGATCTTGGCCTGCTGGCGCTCGAACTCCTCCACGGTGTCCGCGCCGCGGGCGCTGCTGTCTTCAGACCTCAGAGTCGTGAAGTAGTTGAGCACGTTCATGGACGCGACGGTGATGTCGCCGCCCACCTCGGGCACCTCCGGGCGCGGGTTGGCGGCCGTGTGATCGGCCCCCTGCGTCGGCTGGATCTTCCATGCGCCGAAGTTGTAGCTGAGGACGCCGGTGATGTTGCCCACCACGTCGCCACCGCGGAAGTAGTTCCCGGCCGAGAACTCCTCGCCGTTGGGGTGGATGGCAGGGGTCGGATTCTGGGACGTGCGCCCGTCGTCGACGGTGATCCGGTTGGCCAGGTTCACGGCCCGCAGGTTACTCGCGGCGTTTCCCGGCTCGACGACTGCGGTGGGGGTGTGCTGGCGGGACGTGCCGTAGACGATCTCGCCGAAGCGGTCGTAGTTGAAGTACTCGATGATGGTGAGCTCATCGGGGAAGGTGACCAGCATCGACTCACGGCTCTCCGGGGCGGTGAGTGGTAGGCCGAGCTCGAGCGGTGTGACGGTCCTGCCGGTGGCGATGGTCTCGAGGGTGCCCTGCCGGATCTGGGTCTGGCCGTTGAATTCGCTCACCCCACCGGTGACGCGGACCTCGGTGCCGACGGGGACGGTGTCGGCGCCGGGGGCGTAGACGAAGAGGCCGTCGCTGGTGGTGTCGTCGTCGTCGCCGTCGTCCTGGATGAAGTAGCCGTTGAATCCGCCGGTCTGGAAGTTGCCCGTCACCACACCCTCGACGGTCACCTCCGTGCCCGCGTAGGGCGAGGTGTTCGTCGATCCCTGCACGGCGCCGATCTTCAGCACCTCAGGTGCCGGAGGCTCGGCGGGGGGCGTGGCGCCCCCGCAGCCGAATGTGCCGAGAATCGAGAGATCATCCTGGGCGTACGCGACCCACTGGGCCGTGGGGTCGAACGCGTCCGACGGCACTGTGTCGACGACACACGCGCTGCGCTTCAGGGAGCGGTTGGCCGTGGAGAGGTCGCCGCTGATCCATGCTGTTCCCGGATCGTTGCCCGTCTGTCCGAAGGAGTCGACGACTGCGCCGTCCTTGACCAGCTGGATCGCGTCGTCGCCGTTCCAGAGTCCGCTGGCGGTCTGGTCTGCCAGTGCGAGAAGCACCTCGGACGCGGCGCTGTCCACGAGGTGGCGGTAGCCTCCCGGCTCGAGCGTGCCGGTCATCGACCAGGTGTAGTTCGGCGTCGTGCGGCCGTTGGAGAACAGCAGGACCTGGTAGCCGGCCAGGGCGACGGGTGAGCCCGTGGGGTTGTAGATCTCCAGCGCCTTGTTCGAGCTGCTGCCCTCGATGTAGGCGCTGATCATCAACGTGTCGGGCGTGTCGGCGGTGGCCGGCTGCGGCGCCGCGGCCAGCAGGCCGGTGGCCAGCGCCGTGGCGGCGCCGATGGCCGTGAGGCGGGTTCTCATATGCATGGGCGTCTCTCTCGTCGTCGAAGCAACTTCTCGAGAGACTAGGCGACCCATCTGAACCTGAGTAGGCCCTTTGGTGAACGTCAGGTGAACCAGCTCACGGTGGTGGCGTTACTCCGCCGCGACGGGAGTGGCGTGTGGGGCCTTCGGTGAGACCGGCCAGTCGTCCGGGTAGCGCCACGCCAATTCCGCCACCTTCGCGTCGAGTTGGCGGCGTGCGCGCGCCGACAGCCTGTCGCCGAACACGGTTCCGTTGAGGTGGTCCGTCTCGTGCTGGAGGCAGCGGGCCAGGAGGCCGGTGCCCTGCACCTCGATCTGGCGTCCCCACGGGTCCTGCCCCACGCAGCGCGCCTTGTCCGGCCTGGCCAGCTGGGCGTAGCCCCCCGGGAACGACAGGCAGCCCTCATCGGCCGCCTCGAGCTGCCGGTCGACGCCCTCCGGGACGGTGATCACGGGGTTGCAGACCACCCCCACCTGGACCACGTCGTCGGCATCCGGGCACTGGTAGATGAACACCGAGAGACCGACGCCCACCTGCGTGGCGGCCAGGCCGACGCCGTCGGAGGCGCGCATGGTGGCGAACATGTCACGGATGAGGGTGTGCAACTCCTCACCGAACTCGGTCACCGGTGCGGTCTTCTCGTGCATGACCGGTTCGCCCCACCGCGTCATCGGCCGCACGGAGCCGCCCTGGGTGAGATCGTCCTGCGCCATGTTTCCTCCACTTGTCGAGCAGGCAGTTTCCGGCTGCCCAGTATGCCGCACGGGTGTCGTGCCGTGGCCTGGCCGGTCCGTGCGCGACACTGGCGGGCATGGAGCTCCCCCCGGGCTGGTCCGCCGTGCTGGACGAGTACTCGACGCATCTGCGCGTCGATCGCGGGCTGTCGGCGCACACGGTCCGCGCCTACGAGACCGACCTGCGGGACCTGGCGCGCTTCGTCGACGTGGAGGTCCGGCGGGTCACGCTGCCGCGTCTCCGGGGGTGGTTGGCGCTCATGGCCGACGAGGGCCACGCGTCCGCGACGGTGCAGCGCAGGGTGGCCTGCGTGCGCGGCTTCTTCGCATGGGCGCAGAAGGAAGGTCTCGTGGCCGACGACCCCGCCGCGCGGCTGAAGGCACCCAAGCGGCAGAGACGGCTCCCGACGGTGGTGGCGGCAGGCGCCGTCGAGGTCAGCCTGGCCAGCGCCGAGCAGCGGGCGGGCGAGGAGGACGATCCCCTCGCGAGGCGGGACCTCGCTCTAGTGGAGGTGCTCTACTCCAGCGGGCTGCGGGTCTCCGAGTTGTGCGGACTGCTCCTGCGGGATGTGGACCGTGAACGCAGCTCGCTGAGGGTCCTGGGGAAGGGGGGTAAGGAGCGCACGGTCCCGCTGGGGCTCCCGGCACTGCGCGCCATCGACGCCTGGCTGGAGGTGCGCCCGCACGTGGCGACCGACGCGAGCCCTGACACCGTGTTCCTGGGTGCCCGCGGGGGAGTCCTGGACCCGCGGGTGGCGCGACGTGTGGTGCACGCCACCACCTCCGCGGCCGGTCCCGGGGCGGACGTCGGCCCGCACGGACTGCGCCACGCGATGGCGACGCACCTCATCGACGGCGGCGCCGATCTGCGCAGCGTCCAGGAGATGCTCGGCCACGCGTCTGTGGCCACGACCCAGATCTACACCCACGTCTCCTCCGAACGCCTGCGCCAGGCGTACCGGCAGGCGCACCCCCGCGCCTGAGAGCGCGCGCCGGCTACTCCAGGGACAGGGGGTCCAGCAGGGCACCGTCGCGCCACGCCATCCAGTGGAGGTGGCACCCGGTGGACAGTCCGGTGGTGCCGACGCGCCCGATACGCTCCCCGGCCCGGACCCGCCGGCCCTCCCGCACGTCGAGCCCCGGAAGATGCGTATAGGCCATGACCAGCCCGCCGCCGTGGTCGATCCGGACCCGGTAGCCGTACGAGACGTGGAAGGAGGCGTCCACCACCAGCCCCGGCAACGTGGCGACGACGGCGGTGCCGCATGCAGCAGCGATGTCCACCCCGTCGTGCAGTCTCATCTCGCCCGAGACCGGGTGGCGGCGCATGCCGAACGGCGACGACACGGGGCCGCGCACCGGCCGCGATCCCACTGCGGCGACGTGGGCGGCGGAGAGTTGCGGAACGGCGGACGGCCTCGCGCCTGCAGGTAGGAGCCGGATCACCGGGACGCTCAGGTACGCAGTGGGGTCCAGGTAGGATCCTCCGTCGGTCAGGCCCCAGTGCAGGCACGACGATCCGGCGCAGTGCCCCGCCTCGAGCGTGCCGATCCGGTCACCTGTCGCGACGACGTCGCCCTTCCGCACCCCGGGTATCACGGGCTGGTAGGTGGTGCGCCAGCCGTTGCCGTGGTCCACTGAGACTGTGCCGCGGCCGGCCACGTGGCCGGCGAAAAACACACGGCCGGCCGCAGCCGCCAGCACCTCGGAACCGACGTCACCCGCGAGATCGACGCCCCGGTGACCGGCGGCGTAGGGGGACGGCGGCGCGTCGAACCCGCGCAGCACGCGGCCGCCCAGCGGAGGCTCGAGCAGGAAGCCGCCCTCGGCCGAGGCGGTGAGCGGGGTGAGGGTCAGCGTGAGCAGGACCCCGAGGGACAGGAGGAGGGCGCGCATGTCACCTTGATCGCCCGCCGGCCGGTGCGTTTCCCACGTGGATCCCCGGCTGTGGAGAAGGGTGGTGTTTGTGGCGCTGCGCCGGACTGTCTAAGATGAGCTCCGCAACCCTTGTGGGTTGACATCGCATGCGCTGCGCGGGTCACCGCCGGTGGTCGCGTGGTCCCGCTCCCCGGAGCGGGCGCGGCCCCGGGCGCATCAGGCAGGTCCACTCGGACCAACGTAACCACACGTGAGCGTCGCTCACCACAATCAGGCGGGGCGCAGCCTCGCCGCGAAAGGACCGGCCATGGCCGTCGTCACCACCCGCCAGCTCCTGGAGTCGGGCGTCCACTTCGGACACCAGACCCGTCGATGGAACCCCAAGATGAAGCGGTTCATCTTCGCCGAGCGCAATGGCATCTACATCATCGACCTGCAGCTGTCGCTGAGCTACATCGACAAGGCCTACCACTTCGTCCGGTCCACGGTGGCCCGCGGCGGCCAGGTGCTGTTCGTCGGCACCAAGAAGCAGGCGCAGGAGGCCGTGGCCGAGCAGGCCACCCGCGTGGGCATGCCCTACGTCAACCAGCGCTGGCTCGGTGGCATGCTCACCAACTTCCACACCGTCACCAAGCGGATCCAGCGACTCAAGGAGCTGGAGGGCATGGACTTCACCGACGTGCCCGGCTCCGGCCTCACGAAGAAGGAGCTGCTGCAGCTCGAGCGCGAGAAGATCAAGCTCGACAAGACCCTCGGCGGCATCCGTGACATGGCCAAGACCCCGCAGGCGGTCTGGATCGTGGACACCAAGAAGGAGCACCTCGCCGTTGATGAGGCGCGCAAGCTGCACATCCCGATCGTCGGCATCCTCGACACCAACTGCGACCCCGACGAGGTGGACTACGCGGTCCCCGGCAACGACGACGCGATCCGCTCCGTCCACCTGCTGACCCGCATCATCGCCGACGCGGTGGCCGAGGGCCTCATCGAGCGTTCCGCCGGCCGTGGGGGCGAGCAGGTCGCTGCCGAGCCCATGCCCGACTGGGAGCGTGAGCTGCTGGGTGCGGACCAGGCCGTCGCGGCGCCCGTCGTCGAGGCTGAGGCTCCGGTCGCCGAGGAGGCTCCGGTCGTCGAGGCTGAGGCTCCCGTCGAGGCCGAGGCGCCCATCGTCGAGGAGACCCCCGTCGAGGCCGAGGCGCCCATCGTCGAGGAGACCCCCGCCGCCGTGGACGAGGCGCCTGCCACCGAGGCTGAGGTCCCCGCTGAGGACGACACCACCACCGCCGCCAACTGAACAACTCGAGAAGACGGGAAACACCACTCATGGCAATTGCTGCCGCTGACGTGAAGAAGCTCCGCGACGCCACGGGCGCGGGCATGATGGACGCCAAGAGGGCTCTCACCGAGGCCGAGGGCGATTTCGACAAGGCCATCGAGGTGCTGCGCATCTCGGGGCTGGCCAAGGCCGCGAAGCGGGCAGACCGCGAGGCCACCAACGGCATCGTCGCGGGCCGCGACGGCGCCCTCATCCAGTTCGCCTCGGAGACGGACTTCGTCGCCAAGAACGCTGAGTTCGTGGGCCTGGCGGAGGAGATCGTCTCCGCCGTCATCACCTCCGGAGCAACGGATGTGGCCACCGCCAACGAGGCCACGCTGGCCTCCGGCGCGAAGGTCTCCGACGCGGTCCAGGACCTCGGCGTGAAGATCGGCGAGAACCTCTCGGTCGTCAACGCCGCCAACTTCGACGGCGCCACGCACCTCTACCTCCACCGCCGCGCCGCGGATCTGCCCCCACAGGTCGGCGTGCTCGTCGAGTACCAGGGCGACGAGGCGCTCGCGCACCAGGTCGCCATGCAGATCGCCGCGATGTCACCCCAGTGGGTCACCCGCGACGAGGTTCCGGCAGACGTCGTCGCCAACGAGCGTCGCATCGCCGAGGCCACCGCCAAGGAGGAGGGCAAGCCCGAGGGCGCCATCCCGCGCATCGTCGAGGGACGCGTGGGCGGGTTCTTCAAGGACGTCTGCCTCGTGGACCAGGCCGCGGTCTGGGAGGACAAGAAGTCGGTGGGTGACGCCCTCAAGGCGGGCGACACCGAGATCGTACGCTTCGTACGGTTCGCCGTCGGCGCCTGACCCAGGCCAGCACCCCGCAGTTCAAGTGAAGTAGAGTGACGTGCGCCGCGATCCTTTCGGGTCGCGGCGCACGCGCATGATGCGCACCAGCCAGCACGAGGAGGCCCAGTGGCTTATCAGCGAGTCTTGTTGAAGCTCTCGGGGGAGGTGTTCGGCGGGGGACGGCTAGGCGTGGATCCCATAGTGGTGTCCAACATCGCGGCGGAGATCGCCGCAGTGGTGCACTCCGGGACCCAGGTGGCGGTGGTCGTCGGTGGTGGCAACTACTTCCGCGGCGCCGAGCTGTCGCAGAACGGGATGGCGCGGGACCGCGCGGACTACATGGGCATGCTCGGCACCGTGATGAACGCCATCGCCCTGCAGGACTTCTGCGAGAAGGCCGGGATCGAGACGCGAGTGCAGTCGGCGATCAGCATGGCTCAGGTCGCGGAGCCCTACATCCCGCGGCGCGCCGAACGGCACCTGGAGAAGGGCCGCCTGGTCATCTTCGGTGCAGGATCCGGCATGCCGTACTTCTCAACGGACACGGTCGCGGCGCAGCGCGCCCTCGAGATCGGGGCGGAGGTGCTGCTCATGGGCAAGCAGGGGGTCGACGGGGTGTACAACAAGGATCCGAAGACCAATCCGGACGCCACGAAGTTCGACCATCTCACCTACGACCAGTTCCTCACCGAGGATCTGAAGGTGGCCGATGCCACTGCTATCTCGTTGGCGCGTGACAACAATCTCAACATCGTCTTCTTCAACCTCTCCACCCCGGGCAACATCGGGCGCGTGGTCGCCGGCGAGCCGATCGGCACGCTGGTCTCGCGCTAGGCCCACACCCGCAAGCCACCCCAGAGGAGCACCCATGATCACCGAAACCCAGAAAGAAGCCTCCACCAAGATGCAGCATGCGGTGGAGCATGCCCGCGAGGACATGGCCACCATCCGCACCGGCAGGGCCCACCCCGCCATGTTCAACAGGATCACGGCGGACTACTACGGGGCGCCCACCCCGCTGCAGCAGCTGGCCACCTTCACCTCGCCTGACCCTCGCTCGATGGTGATCACGCCCTTCGACCGCAGCGCGATCGGTGCCATCGAGAAGGCGATCCGCGACGCGGACCTCGGCGTCAACCCCAGCAACGACGGCAACTCCGTGCGCATCCTGGTCCCTCAGCTCACCGAGGAGCGCCGCAAGGAGTACATCAAGATGGCCAAGTCGAAGGCCGAGGATGCACGCGTCGCCGTGCGCAACGTCCGCCGCCACTCCATGGACACCCTGAAGAAGGCACAGAAGGACGGCGAGATCAGCGAGGACGAGTTGCGAAGCGCAGAGAAGGCCCTCGACGCCTCCACCAAGAAGTTCGTGGAGAGCATCGACGAGCTTTTCAAGCACAAGGAAGCCGAACTCCTCGAGGTCTGAATGACCCAGAGCATCGCGCAGCCGTCAACCCCGAAGGCGGGCCGGAATCTTCCGGTCGCCGTCGGGGTCGGCGTCGCACTGTTCCTGGTGTTCGCCTTCGGCCTCATCTGGGCCCCGTGGGTCTTCATCGTCACCGCGGCGCTGGGGTTGTGCCTGGCGGCGGTTGAGCTCAACGGGGCGATGCTGCGCAAGGGCATGCGTGCAGAGATCGTGCCCATCGTCCTCGGCACGGCACTCAGCGTGATCGGCGGGTACCTCTCGGCCGTGGTCGACCTGCGCGTGACGCCCACCTCGTTCGTGATCATCTGCCTGGGTGCCACCATCATCGTGGCCCTCGCGTCGCGGCTCTTCCGGGGCGCGGAGGGATTCATCCGCGACATCGCGGCCAGCGCGCTGCTCATCGCCTACATCCCGGCGCTGGGCATGTTCGTCCCGCTGCTCATGGGCGCCCCCGACGGGCAGCTGCGGATCCTCACCGTCATCGTCTGCGTCGTTGCGTCGGACACCGGCGCGTACGCAGTCGGCTCGTTGCTCGGTCGCCACAAGCTGGCTCCGCACATCAGCCCAGGGAAGACGTGGGAGGGGCTGGCCGGGGGCGTGACCGTCACCGCGGCCGTCGCCGTACTGGCCACGGTCTTCCTGCTCGACGCGCCGTGGTGGGTCGGCATCCCGCTGGGCGTGCTGGTCTCCCTGGCCGCCACCGTCGGCGACCTCGTCGAGTCGCTGGTCAAGCGCGACGCCGGCATCAAGGACATGTCCAACTTCCTGCCCGGCCATGGCGGCGTCATGGACCGGCTCGACTCCATGCTGGTGGCATTCCCGGTGGGATGGCTCGTCCTGCACCTGGCCCTCGGCGGCTGACCTCCTCCCCCTCTCGAAGGTGACCCATGACCCGAACCCAGCTGCCCATCGTCTTCGACGCCCCGGCGCGAGGCAAGGCGCCCAAGCACTGGCTTGATCTCAGCGTGGACGAGCGGCTCGAGGCCACGCAGCGGCTGGGCCTGCCCAAGTTCCGCGCCAACCAGATCTCCCGCCACCTCTTCGACCGGCTCGAGGACGACGTGGCGGGTTTCTCGGACATCCCGTCGTCGATCCGCGAGGAGCTGGGAACCCAGCTGTTCCCGAGGCTGCTGGATCGGGTGACCCAGCGCACTGCAGACAAGGGGGCCACGGTCAAGACCCTGTGGCGGCTCCACGACGGCTCCCTGCTCGAGTCCGTCCTCATGCGCTACCCCGGCCGATCCACGCTGTGCATCTCATCGCAGGCGGGCTGCGGCATGGCCTGCCCGTTCTGCGCCACCGGGCAGGGTGGGTTGCAGCGCAACCTCAGCCAGGCCGAGATCACCGTGCAGGCGCTGGCCGCCAACCAGATGCTGGCCGCAGGGGAGGTCCCCGGCGCAACCGGCCGGCTCAACAACATCGTGTTCATGGGCATGGGAGAGCCGCTGGCCAACTACAAGGCCGTCCTGGGCTCCATCCGCACCCTGCTGGCGCCCAGCCCCGACGGGTTCGGCATGAGCGCGCGCGGCATCACGGTGTCCACCGTCGGACTGGTGCCGAAGATCCAGCAGCTGACGAGCGAGGGCCTCCCCCTCACGCTGGCGGTCTCGTTGCACGCCCCTGACGACGAGCTGCGCGACGAGATCGTGCCGATCAACACCCGGTGGAAGGTCAACGAGGTCGTGGACGCGGCATGGGAGTACGCGCGCACCACGAAGCGCCGGGTGTCCATCGAGTACGCCATGATGCGCGACATCAACGATTCGGTGCAGCGGGCGGAGTTGCTCGCCACCGTCCTGAAGAAGCGGGGCGACTGGGGGTGGGTGCACGTCAACCTCATCCCCCTCAACCCCACGCCGGGCTCGAAGTGGACGGCCTCCCGCAAGGAGGACGAGCGCGCTTTCATGCAGACCCTTGAGCGTCGCGGCGTCCCCGTGACGCTGCGCGACACCCGCGGCTCCGAGATCGACGGAGCCTGCGGACAGCTGGCCGCATCCGTGCAGTAGAGAGCGCGGATCCGGGACCCGCCCCCGCAGCCGCCCGTGAGGGTGGCTACTATCATCCCGCTGACAGTCAATCCGAAGGAGTATCGATGGAGCAACAACTGGAGGGTGTCTTCCAGAGTGTCGTCGCCCGCAACCCCGGGGAGGCCGAGTTCCACCAGGCCGTTCGCGAGGTCTTCGAGAGCCTCGACCCTGTGATCAAGCGCCACCCCGAGTACCTCGAGTCCAAGGTGCTGGAGCGCATCTGCGAGCCGGAGCGCCAGATCATCTTCCGCGTGCCGTGGATGGACGACAAGGGCGAGGTCCAGGTCAACCGCGGCTTCCGCGTCGAGTTCAACTCCGCGCTCGGCCCGTACAAGGGCGGCCTCCGGTTCCACCCCAGCGTCTACCTCGGCGTGATCAAGTTCCTCGGCTTCGAGCAGATCTTCAAGAACTCGCTGACCGGCCTGCCCATCGGCGGCGGCAAGGGTGGCTCGGACTTCGATCCCCGCGGCAAGTCCGACGCCGAGGTCATGCGGTTCTGCCAGTCGTTCATGACCGAGCTGTACCGTCACCTCGGCGAGTACACCGACGTCCCGGCCGGTGACATCGGCGTAGGGGGCCGTGAGATCGGCTACATGTTCGGCCAGTACAAGAGAATCACGAACCGCTACGAGTCCGGCGTCCTCACCGGCAAGGGCATCGCCTGGGGCGGCTCGCTGGTGCGCACCGAGGCGACGGGTTACGGCACCGTCGTGTTCGCCGACGAGATGCTCAAGACGCGCGGCGAGTCCTTCGACGGCAAGAGGGTCACGGTCTCCGGCTCCGGCAACGTGGCCATCTATGCCATCGAGAAGGTCCACCAGCTGGGCGGCACCGTCATCAGCTTCTCGGACTCCACCGGCTACGTCGTCGACGAGGCGGGCGTGGACCTGGACCTGCTCAAGCAGATCAAGGAGGTCGAGCGTGGGCGCGTCAGCGACTACGCCGAGCGCCGAACCTCCGCCACCTACCAGGCCGGCGGTTCCATCTGGGACGTCCCTGTGGATGTCGCGCTGCCGTCGGCCACGCAGAACGAACTCAACGGGGACCAGGCGGCCACGCTGATCAGGAACGGCGTCATCGCCGTCGCCGAGGGCGCCAACATGCCCACCACCCCTGAGGGCATCCGCGCCTTCCAGGAGGCGAAGGTCCTCTACGGTCCCGGCAAGGCCGCCAACGCGGGTGGCGTGGCCACCTCAGCGCTGGAGATGCAGCAGAACGCCTCGCGTGACTCGTGGAGCTTCGAGTACACCGAGGAGCGCCTGACCACGATCATGCGCAACATCCACGACATGTGCGCGGAGACCGCCGAGTCCTACGGCGCGCCCGGGGACTACGTGGTCGGCGCGAACATCGCCGGTTTCGAACGGGTCGCGGCCGCCATGCAGGCCTTCGGCCTGGTCTGAGTCAGGGCTCACCCCACAGGGTGCGATAGCGCCGGATCCGCTCAGGGTCCGGCGCTTCGCCGTACCCGGCCCAGAAGGCGTCCTCGTGGCCGCGGCCGAAGTTCCACTCCAACGACCACGACGCGATGGCCAGGTCCGCCCACCGGTCGGCCACGCCGAGCTCGCCGACGTCCACGGTGCCGACGAACGAGCCGTCGGGACCGAGCAGCGTGTTGGGCGCGCAGGCGTCCCCGTGGGTCACGACGAGGACGTCCACCTCGTCCTGGACACCGATCCAGCCGGCGGGTCCGAACGGACAGTCGTCCGGGTCCAGGGTGTGCAGCCGGGCGAGCCCGGCGCCGATCGCGAAGGCCGCCCGGTCCGGCTCTCCTGCCCACCTCGTCGACACGGCCGACTCGCCGGGGAGGCCGACCGTGACGACCAGCCAACCGTCGTCCAGTTCCTCGAAGTCCGCCATCCGCGGCGACGGGTGGCGGCCGGAGAGCCACGAAAGGCGCTCCGCCTCGGGGAGGAGGTCATGCGGGCTCCACTTGGCGTACAACGGGGTGGCGTCGTCGGCGACGAGGCGGGCGGTGAGGCCGCCCAGCTCGTTGCGCCAGACCAACTGCTCGACATGGCGGCGGTTCACGGCGGCCCAGTGGGTGATGGCGAACGGGACGGGGGTCCCGGGAGGGGGAGGGGCGGCGAGCGGCATGGGTCGATCGTCGCACAGCTCCTCGGCCAGGATGCGGCGGCGGGGCCGCGTCTACACTTGCCCGGTGCGCACACTCGTCCTGCTCGGCTCCACCGGCTCGATCGGTACCCAGACCCTCGACGTGGTCTCCACCAGGCGGGACCGGTTCCGGGTGGTCGGGCTGTCGGCCTCGGGCGGGAACCTCGAGCTGCTGGCGCGCCAGATCATCGAGTTCGAGCCGGAGACGGTGGGGCTGGCCAAGGCCAGCGCCGCTCAGGAACTCCAGCGGGCCCTCTACGCGGAGGCGGACCGGCGCGGGTGGAGCTCCGGCCAGTACCAGCTGCCCAAGCTGCTCCTCGGCCCGCAGGCGTCGACGCAGCTCGCCGCCCTCGGATCCGACGTGGTGGTCAACGCCATCACCGGCGCCGCGGGCCTCGGGCCCACCCTGGCCGCGCTCGCTGCGGGCAGCACGCTCGCGCTGGCCAACAAGGAGTCGCTCGTCATCGGCGGGCGGCTCGTCACCCAGGCGGCGGCGCCCGGCCAGATCGTCGCGGTGGATTCCGAGCACTCCGCGTTCGCGCAGGCACTCCGCTCGGGCCGTGCCGACGAGGTGCGGCGCCTCATCCTCACCGCCTCCGGCGGCCCGTTCCGCGGGCGGAGGGCCGACGAGCTGCTGGACGTCACCCCGCAGCAGGCCATGGCGCATCCCACCTGGGACATGGGCCGGGTCATCACCATCAACTCCGCCACCCTCGTCAACAAAGGCCTCGAGCTGATCGAGGCGGCCCTGCTCTACGGCGTGGACTACGACGACATCGTCGTCACGGTGCATCCCCAGTCGATCGTGCACTCCATGGTGGAGTTCCACGACGGATCGACGATCGCGCAGGCATCGCCGCCGGACATGCGGCTGCCGATCGGTATCGCCCTCACCTGGCCCGAGCGGCTGCCCGACGCCGCGGCGCCCTGCGACTGGTCGACCGCCGCCACCTGGACGTTCGAGCCCTTGGACCACGAGACGTTCCCCGCGGTGGAACTCGCCCGGCGTGCGGGGAAGGCGGCAGGCACCGCTCCCGCCGTCTACAACGCCGCCAACGAAGCCTGCGTCGAGGCATTCTGGTCCGGGAACATCGGTTTCCTGGACATCGCGCGCATCGTCGGTGTCTGCGTCGACGAGCATCTCGCGGGCGGGCACGTCGCGGACGAGGACCTCACCGTGGAGGCGGTACTCGGCGCCGACAGCTGGGGCCGGGTCCGCGCCGCCGAGTTGGCGGGCGCATGACCGCCCTGCTCACCGTGGTGTTCGCGGTGCTCTTCTTTGCGCTCATCATGGCGTCGATCGCCCTGCACGAGGTCGGCCACCTCGTCCCGGCGAAACTGTTCGGGGTCCGGGTCAGCAAGTACTTCGTGGGCTTCGGCAAGACGCTGTGGTCCACCCGTCGCGGCGAGACCGAGTACGGCATCAAGGCCATCCCGCTGGGCGGCTACGTGCGCCTCATGGGCATGTACCCCCCGCACCGTCCCTCCGCCAGGCCAGGCTGGCTGAGCCGGATGGCTGACGAGGCGCGCTCGGTGGAGTACGAGGACATCACCGACGCGGACAAGGGGCGCCTCCTCTACGAGAAGAAGACCTGGCAGAAGATCGTGGTGATGCTCGGCGGCCCGCTGATGAACATCGTGCTCGCCTTCGTCATCTTCCTCGGCATCAATGTCGCCTACGGCGTCCCCACGGCCACGTTGACGGTGGCCGCCGTCTCGGAGTGCGCCGTGCCGGTCGACCGGGCGGACCGCACCTGCCGCGACGGCGATCCGGTCACCCCCGCGGTCGAGGCCGGCGTGCGCGAGGGGGACCGCCTCGTCTCGTTCAACGGGACCGAGCTCACCAGTTGGGAGCAGATGGGCGATCTGATCCGGGTCAACCGCGACGGCGAGGCCCGCGTGGTCGTCGAGCGAGACGGTGAACGGGTGGAGCTCCCGGTGGTCACCACGGTGCTCAACAACGTGGCGGACCGGCTGGATCCGACCCGCACGGTGGAGGCCGGATTCTTCGGCGTCAGCCCCTCCATCGAACAGCGGCGCGGAGGCGTGGTGGAGACCGCGGACCAGATGTGGACCATGACGAAGCAGTCGGTGGTGGCCCTGGCCGGCTTCCCGGTGCGCGTCTACAACGTGGCGGCTGATCTGGTCACGGGTCAGCCGCGCGACATCAACTCGCCGCTGTCCATCGTCGGCGCCTCACGCGTCGCCGGTGAGATCGGGGCCAGCACCGAGCTCGAGGTGGCGGACAAGGCCGCGACCTGGCTGTCCCTGCTCGGCTCGGTCAACCTCTTCGTCGCGCTGCTGAACCTCGTCCCGCTGCTGCCGCTCGACGGCGGGCATGTGGCCGCGGCCGTGTGGGAGTGGCTGCGCCGCAGCTCCGCGCGGGTCCTCGGGCGCCCGGATCCGGGCCACGTCGACACCGCAAGGGGACTGCCGGTCACCTACATCGTCGGTGGATTCCTCCTTCTCGGCGGCGTGGTGCTGATCCTGGCCGACATCATCTCGCCCATCAGCATCTTCTAGTGGGCGGGCGGGCCCACCGCTCCGCAGCCGGAGCGGTTCACGCCCCGTAACAGGTAGTCTGGGCGCCATGTCCGTGAACCTCGGTATGCCCGCCGCGCCCGCCCCCGTTCTCACTCCCCGTCGCAAGACCCGGCAGATCAAGGTGGGCAAGGTGCTGGTCGGCGGAGACGCGCCGATCAGCGTCCAGTCGATGACCACCACCAAGACCACGGACATCAACGCCACGCTGCAGCAGATCGCGGAACTCACCGCCACGGGCTGCGACATCGTGCGCGTGGCGGTTCCGAGCCAGGACGACGCGGAGGCGCTGCCGATCATCGCGATGAAGTCGCAGATCCCGGTCATCGCGGACATCCACTTCCAGCCTCGCTACGTCTTCGCGGCCATCGACGCGGGCTGTGCCGCGGTCCGGGTCAACCCGGGCAACATCAAGCAGTTCGACGACAAGGTGGCGGAGATCGCCAAGGCGGCCTCGGACTCCGGGGTGTCGCTGCGGATCGGCGTCAACGCGGGTTCGCTGGACCGGCGGCTCCTCGCCAAGCACGGCGCGCCCACCGCGGAGGCGCTCGTCGAGTCGGCGCTGTGGGAGGCCTCGCTGTTCGAGGACGTCGGCTTCCACGACTTCAAGATCTCGGTCAAGCACAACGACCCGGTGGTGATGGTGCGCGCCTACGAAATGCTGTCGGAGAAGTGCGACTACCCGTTGCACCTCGGAGTCACGGAGGCCGGCCCCGCGTTCCAGGGCACCATCAAGTCATCCGTCGCGTTCGGCTCCCTGTTGAGCCGCGGCATCGGCGACACCATCCGCGTCTCGCTCTCGGCACCCCCGGCCGAGGAGGTCAAGGTGGGCCTCAAGATCCTCGAGTCGCTCAACCTCAAGCCCCGCAAGCTCGACATCGTGTCCTGCCCGTCGTGTGGCCGCGCGCAGGTGGACGTCTACACCCTCGCCGAGCAGGTCACGAAGGGGCTCGAGGGCATGCAGGCCCCGCTGCGGGTGGCCGTCATGGGCTGCGTCGTCAACGGGCCCGGCGAGGCGCGCGAGGCCGATCTCGGCGTGGCCTCCGGCAACGGCAAGGGTCAGATCTTCGTCCGGGGCGAGGTGATCAAGACGGTCCCGGAGGACGAGATCGTCGAGACCCTCATCATCGAGGCCCAGCGGCTGGCGGCCGAGATGGGCGAGATCGGCACGCCTGCCGTCTCCGTCTCCTAGGCTGTCGCGCATGGCTCCCCGGGTTCGCGCGCTGACAAGCGCAGACCGGGACGAGGCCCTCAGCTTTCTGGCCCGCAGCCCCATCGAGAACCTCTTTCTCGCGGCCAAGGTGGCCGCCTACGGCATCGACCGCCGTCGTCTGGGCAACGTCTACGCCTACCAGCAGGGTGGCGAGGTGACCGCGCTCATGCTCGACGGCGGCACGGTGTTCGTCGCCGGATTCGATCCGGGTGCCCTGCCTGCGTTCGTGGGCCAACTCGGCCCCGTGCGGCGCTGCACCTCCATCCTCGGGCCCTCGATCTCAGTGCTCGGGCTCCACCTTGGGCTCACCGAGAGATGGCGGGGATCCTGGGGCAACGTCAGCAACATCCGTGCCCGCCAGCCCCTGATGCTGCTGGAGACGCCGCCCGCCGTCGAGGCCGACCCGCGGGTCCGGCAGCTGACCGTCGACGACTACCCGAGCTACCTCGACGCCTCCGTCAACATGTACACCGACGAGATCGGCAGCTCGCCCTTCAAGTACGGCTCCGGATACGAGCGGTTCGTCATGCAGCGGCTCGTGGACGGCGACGCGTACGGCGTCGTCGACGAGCGGGGCACGGTGATCTTCAAGGCGGACCTCGGCCCCAAGCTGGGGCGGCAGGCGCAGCTGCAGGGTGTGTGGGTGGAACCGGCCCTCCGCGGCCGCGGCATGAGCGTGCCGGCGCTCGCGGGGATGCTCAGCCTGGCCATGCAGCGCTTTCCGCAGATCAGCCTCTACGTCAACGATTTCAACACCCCCGCCATCAAGGCCTACGAGCGTCTCGGGTTCGTGGAGGTCGGCGCCCTGGCCACCGTGCACTTCTGACCCATGGACTAGGCTTTGCTGCGCCCCACCCCCATGAAAGGCGCCCTGAACGATGCTTTCCCGCCTGTCGAGCCTGTTCGTCCGTACGCTCCGCGATGATCCCGCCGACGCAGAGGTGCCGAGCCACCGGTGGCTGGTGCGGGCCGGCTACATCCGTCGCGCCGCCCCGGGGGTGTACTCGTGGTTGCCGCTGGGCCTCAAGGTGTTGCAGAAGGTGGAGGCCATCGTCCGGGAGGAGATGGACGCCATCGGGGCCCAGGAGGTGCGCTTCCCGGCGCTGTTGCCGCGCGAGCCCTATGAGCTGACCGGGCGGTGGGCGGACTACGGGGACAACCTCTTCCGGCTGGTGGACCGCAAGGGCGCGGACATGCTGCTGGGCCCCACCCACGAGGAGATGTTCACCCTCATGGTCAAGGACCTGTACAGCTCCTACAAGGACCTGCCGCTGTCGCTCTACCAGATCCAGATCAAGTACCGCGACGAGGCCCGGCCGCGGGCGGGCCTGCTGCGCGGGCGCGAGTTCATCATGAAGGACTCCTACTCCTTCGACGTCGACGACGCCGGTCTCGAGGCCAGCTACCAGCGGCACCGCGCGGCCTATGAGCGGATGTTCCAGCGCCTGGGCCTGGAGTTCGTCATCGTCTCGGCGATGGCCGGTGCCATGGGCGGTTCCCGTTCCGAGGAATTCCTCGCGGTGGCCGCCAACGGCGAGGACACCTTCGTGCGATCCCCGGGCGGGTATGCGGCCAACGTTGAGGCCATCCGCGTGGCAGCGCCGCCCGACCTGCCCCTCGAGGACGCCCCGGCCATGTCGGTGGTCGAGACTCCGGACGCCGGCTCGATCTCCGCGGTGGTGGAGATTCTCAACCGTGAGCTCCCCGAGCGCTCGTGGACCGGTGCCGACACGCTGAAGAACCTGCTGTTCACCGTCACGGGCGCCGACGGGAAGAGCCGCCCTCTCGCCGTCGGCCTCCCAGGGGACCGCGAAGTGGACGTGAAGCGCCTCGCTGCTGCGCTGGAGCCCGCCGTCGCCGAGCCGTTCGGTCCGGACGACTTCGCGCGCCACCCCGCTCTGGTGGTCGGCTACATCTCCCCGGTCTCGCTCGACGGGAGCCGCGTGCTCGGCAAGGACTCGGCCACCGGCATCGAGTACCTGGTCGATCCCCGCGTGGTCTCGGGCACGTCCTGGGCCACGGGGGCCAACGAGCGCGACAGGCACCTGGTGGGCGTCACCGCGGGCCGGGACTTCGTCGGCGACGGCGTCCTGGACGTGGCCGAGGTCCGCGAGGGCGACCCGGCGCCGGACGGTTCGGGGCCGCTCACGCTGGCACGGGGCATCGAGATGGGCCATATCTTCCAGCTCGGCCGCAAGTATGCCGACGCGCTGGGCCTCAAGGTCCTGGACGCCAACGGCAAGCTGGTCACCGTCACCATGGGCTCCTACGGCGTGGGCGTGTCCCGTGCGGTGGCCGCGGTGGCGGAGGCGACCTGCGACGACAAGGGCCTGTGCTGGCCCCTCGCCCTGGCTCCCTATCAGGTCCAGCTGCTGGCCACGGGCAAGGATCAGTCGATCTTCGCCGAGGCCGAGCGGATCTCCGTCGAGCTGTCGGACCGGGGCCTGGACGTGCTCTACGACGACCGCAAGGCGAGCCCGGGCGTGAAGTTCGCAGACTCCGAGGTGATGGGGATGCCCATCGTCGTCGTCGTGGGTCGCGGCCTGGCCGACGGGGTGGTGGAGGTGCGCGACCGCCGGACGGGGGAGAGGCGAGAGATCCCCGTGGCGGACGCCGTTGATGTGGTCGTAGCGGCGGCCGGGCGCTGACCTCAGGCCCAGCCGGGCCACGACGGCAGGGGAGTGCCCACGGCGCGCGCCGCGTCGACCTGGGCCACCATGAGGTCCAGCCACCGGGGCACCCCCGGCCCCCCCGCCGCGACCAACCGGCCCAGGCCCTCCAGCAGGCCGAGTTCGAGCGCGCCCCATCCGGCTCGGATCTCGGCGCTCGTGGCCATGCCGGTGGGGAGCTCGAAGCTGGCCGGTTGCACCGGAGGGACCCCCGGAACGGCGTCGCGGAGCTCGTTGCGCACCTCCTTGGCATCAGCGAGGCGGGCCGCGCCCAGCGCGCGCAGCGGATCCGCCCCGTCCAGGCGCCCCAGCCCCACCCCCAGCCCGTAGACCAACGCCCAGGCGTGACTCAGGGCGATCGGCAGCGAGGCCGCGACCGTGGTGCCCTGGAAGTGCCGCGGGGCGGCGTCGCTCTGCACCGACGCCGGGCCGTCGCTGCGGTGGGCCCGCGCCGTGCAGGCACCCGAGGCGAAGAGCAGGCGCAGCGGCTGGCGGTCGGCCGCCAGTGCGGCGGCGCGAAGCGCATCCTCCGCCTCCTGCGCGGCGGCGGCCACCGTCTCCCCGGCGGCGACGGCGGACGGGGCCGGGGGCGGTGAGGGGGATGCGAAGACCGGCTCGCCGCCGGCCACCGGGTCCTCCGCGCGCAGCCGGTCCAGGAGCGCGGTGAGGGCAGAGGCGGCCCCCTCGGTGGGCGCCGGCGTGGCGTCGACGGCGGCCAGCAGGCGGGCCACGGCCTGGGCAGCCGCCAGCGTCTCCGGCGCCTGGCTGGGGGTGGGCCCGGGATCCGGGACCGGGCGGGTGGAGGACTCGACGGTGGCGTCCACCCCGCACCCGGACAGCAGGAGAGCGACCACCACCGCGCGTCGGCCACACCTCATGCGTTTCAGCCTATCGGTATGCTTGGGCTTCACAATTGAGGCCAACAACCGGATAGGGAGCCGAAATGCAGGAGAACTCGCTTGCGGCGGTCATCGAACCGATCCTCGCAGAGCACGGACTCGAGCTCGACAGCATGGAGATCACCCCCATCGGGAAGCGTTCGGTCCTGCGTATCGCCGTCGACGGGGACGGCCCCGTCGGTCGCGGACCGCTGCTGGACGACATCGCCCGCGCGTCGTCGGCCATCTCCGCGGCGCTGGACGAGAGCGCGGCCGTGGGGGAGCGTCCCTACACGCTCGAGGTGAGCTCGCGCGGTGTGAGCACCCCGCTCGTGGCGGCCAGGCACTACCGCCGGAACACCGGCCGCCTGGTGAGGCTGTGGCTGGTCGAGGGCGGAGAGATCACCGGCAGGATCCTGGAGGCCGCCGACGAGGCGGTCACCGTGGAGGTCGACGGCGCTCCCCGGACGGTCACGCTCGGCGACATCAGGAAGGCCGTCGTCCAGGTGGAGCTCAACCGCCCCGTGGCCGACGAAGACGGAGAGGATGCATGATGGATGTCGATCTGGCCGCACTGCGCGCTATCGAGCGTGACAAGGAGATCTCCGAGGAGTACCTCATCAAGACGCTGGAGGACGCGCTCCTCAACGCGTACAACAAGACTCCCAACGCGCTGCGCGGCGTCAAGGTCGAGGTGAACCGCAAGTCCGGCAAGGTCAGTGTCCTGGCGCCCGAGTTCAACGACGACGACGAGATCATCGGTTACTTCGACGACACCCCCACAGACTTCGGACGCATCGCGGCCGCGACGGCGCGTCAGGTGATCTTCCAGCGCATCCGGGAGGCCGAGGATGACCAGAAGTTCGGCCACTTCTCCGGCACCGAGGGCGACATCGTCGTGGGCACCATCGCGCAGGACCGCGACACCCGCGCCGTCCGCGTGGACCTGGGCACCCTCGAGGCCATGATGCCGCTGGCCGAGCAGGTGCCCGGCGAGGACTACTCGCACGGCCGGCGGTTGCGCGTCTACGTGGTGGCCGTGCGGCGTGAGCTGCGCGGCCCGCAGGTGATCGTGTCACGTACCCACCCGAACCTGGTGAAGAAGCTGTTCGCGCTGGAGGTGCCGGAACTCGGCCGGGGGATCGTGGAGATCATGGAGATCGCCCGCGAGGCCGGGCACCGCACCAAGATCGCTGTCCGCTCGAACCATGCCGATGTCTCCGCCAAGGGCGCGTTCATCGGGCCGATGGGTCAGCGCGTGCGGGCCGTGACCAACGAGCTGGGCGACGAGAAGATCGACATCGTCGACTACTCCGACGACCCGGCACGGTTCGTGGCGGCGGCGCTCTCGCCGGCCAAGGTGCTGTCGGTGACGGTCGTGGACGAGCAGGCTCGCGCCTGCCGGGCGATCGTGCCGGACTACCAGTTGTCCCTGGCGATCGGCCGCGAGGGCCAGAACGCGCGTCTGGCCGCCCGGCTCACCGGATGGCGGATCGACATCCAACCCGACACCGCGCCCAGCACATAGTGCTCCGCGTCGTCGGGGGGCGTAACATGTCCCGACGATGTCTGTTCACCGTGCGTTCACCTCGCGTTTCCTGAAGCCCCGACACACGTGGGGGCGACTCGTCGTGCTCCTTGCCCCCGTCGCAGTGATGGGCGTCTGGTTGAAGCTCGTGCGCACGGAGCGGTATTTTCCGGACGCCGGCGCCCTCGAGGTGACGGCCCGCATGTGGTCCGACGTCGCCTTCGGCGCCGGGTGGGCCCTTCTGTGGGCGGTGCTCTGCGCCGTCGGCGCGCAGTGGTGGCGGACGTCGGCCTTCTATCTCGCCCACGCCGCGACCCTGGTGCTGGGGCTCTTCTCAATCGTCAGCCACGAGTACGTGATGGAGACCGGCAATCCCCTGACCTGGGAGCAGATCGACTACGCCTGGCGGGCGAGGGGCGAACTGAGCGGGCTCCTGGGGTCGCAGGTCAGCCCATCCATGGTGGGGTGGTTCGTCGCGGTGGTGATCGGCACGTTCGTCGCGCCGCTGCTGCTGGGGCCGACGGTGTCGCGGCTGCTTCGCCGCACGCCCTCCCGGCGGGTCCACCGCGCCGTCGTGGCTGCCACGGCGGTCCTGCTGGCCGCGTCCACGTGGAGCGCCCCCACCATCTCGGCCGCCTTCGCACTGGCCCCACCCGTGCAGCTCATCGTGTCGCCGATCAGGGAGGCCTCCGCCTATCCGGTCAGCCCGGAGGACGCGGACCCGTCCGAGGGGGACGCCGCGCGCCTGGTGCCCCGCGGTGACGCCTCGCGGCGCAACCTGGTGGTGATCACGCTCGAGTCCCAGCGCGCCACGTCGACGCTGCCGGCGACCAGCCAACCGGTCACCCCGGTGCTCGACGCTCTGGCCGGGTCGAGCCTGACCCCCAGCCGCGGCTACACCGTCCTCCCGCACACGTCCAAGGCGATCACCGCCGTTCACTGCGGCCTCGCGCCGCCCACGGACAGCGACAACACCGAGGCGGATCCGGCGGGCCTGCCGATGCCGTGCCTGGCCGATCTCCTGGGCGCGCAGGGCTACGCCAGCGCGTTCTTCCAGTCCGCCACCGAGCACTTCGAGCGTCGCCGCAACACGGTCGAGAACCTCGGGTTCGACTTCTTCCGCGGCGTGGACTCCATGCGCAAGGTCGGGTTCCAGAGGGCCAACTACTTCGGCTACGAGGACGACATCATGCTGGGCCCGCAGCGTGACTGGCTCGAGACGCTCGACGGGCAGCCGTTCCTGATGAGCATGCTCACCGTGACGGGGCACCACGACTACGCTCTCGAGGGCTACGAGCCCATCAGCTTCGTCGAGGACCCGCTGCTCAACGACTACCTCAACGGCATCCACTACCAGGACGCCTTCGTCGGCCGCGTCATCGACATGTTCAAGGAGCTCGGGCTCTACGACTCCACGGTGTTCGTGGTCACCGGCGACCACGGTGAGGGATTCGGTGAGCACCGGATCTTCCAGCACGACAACACCATCTATGAGGAGGGCGTGCGCATCCCCTTCCTCATCCACGACCCCCGGCGCAGCGGTGAGCGCCTGACGCAGCCGGCCAACCAACTGGCGGTCCTGCCCACCGCCGTGGACGCCCTCGGCTTCGACCTGATCAGCGATCACACGTACCAGCCCTCGCTGTACAGCGACGCGCCGCAGGGCCCGCTGGTGTCCACCTGCCTCGACAGAGGGCGGTGCACGGCGGTGGTCGACGGTGACATGAAGCTGATCCACCACTTCGGGGACCGCCGCGACGAGGTCTTCAACCTGGCCGAGGATCCCTTCGAGCTCACGGACCTGGCCGCCTCCACCGACGAGGACTGGATGACCGCGATGCGCGACGAGGCGCTGGCCTGGTACGTGGAGACCGAGGCCGTCTACGCCGCGCACCGGGCGGCACAGTAGTCCATCACTGAGAGAATCTCAGGGTTTGTTTGGTTTTTTCTCAACTCCCGGGTTAGCCTGATTCACGTACCACTGAATCTGCTGAGGAGTTTTTGTTGAAGGCGAAGAAGTTCTGGATCCCCGCTGCTGCCGGCGGCTGTGCGCTCGCGCTGGTCACCGCAGCCGGCGTCGCCACTGCGCTGCACAAGAATGACGTGACCCTCGTGGTCGACGGCGTGTCCCGCACCATCGCGGTGCGCGAGGACACGGTCGCCGAGGTTCTGCAGTTGGAGGACATCAGCCTCGGACAGCACGACGTCGTCCTTCCCGGCCCGGACACCGAGGTCTCCGACGACATGGAGATCAGCGTCGCGTTCGGCCGCGAACTCGAGGTCACGGTCGACGGGGAGAAGCGCACGGTGTGGACCACCGCCCGCACCGTCGGGCAGGCCCTGGCCATGCTCAACCTCGGCGCCACCGATTCGAAGCTCTCGACGTCGCGCTCCACCGCCATCACCCGCGAGGGCCTCACCATGCAGGTGGCCACCGCCAAGGACGTGACGCTCACCGTCGCCGGCACCCCCGCACCGCTCACCGTGGCGGGCACCGTCGCTGATGCGCTCGCGCTCGCCGGCGTCAAGCCAGACGCGGACGACAAGGTGACCCCTGCCGCCGGCACCGCCCTGGAGGACGGTCTGGCCATCTCCGTCATCGACGTCGAGGTCAAGCAGGCGTCGAAGGACGTGTCCATCGCGTTCGAGAAGACCTCGGTCAAGTCCGACAAGCTGACCAAGGGCACCAGCAGGATCACCACCAAGGGGGTCGAGGGCCTCGCCCGGGAGACCTACACCGAGGTGTACGAGGACGGCGTCCTCAAGAGCTCGACCCTCGACGAGCGGGTGGTGTCGCGGCAGCCCGTCAGCCAGGTCACCACCGTCGGTACCAAGGTGGTCGCCCCGAAGCCGGTCGCCAGGACGAGTTCCTCCAGCTCGTCGTCGACGTCGTCGTCGGGTCTCAACCTGGCGCGTGAGGCGATGTGGGACCGGATCGCACAGTGCGAGTCCACCGGACGCTGGGACATCAACACCGGCAACGGCTACTACGGCGGGCTGCAGTTCAACCTCGCCACGTGGCGCTCCGTCAACGGCCAGGACTTCGCCGCGTACCCGCACCAGGCGAGCCGCGCCGAGCAGATCACCGTGGCCAACCGCCTCTACGCCATCCGGGGCACCCAGCCCTGGAGCTGCGCGTAACTCCACAGGCACGACAAGACCCGATGGCCGCTAGGCCATCGGGTCTTGTCGTCGCGCCCGGTCAGCGGCCGTGGTGCCCGCCGCGCGTCGACACGATTCCGGCGTCGATCGCCTTCTGGACGACGTCCGCCTCGGACTGGGTCAGGTCCCCGTCGGTGACGGCCTGGTCCAGTACCTCCTGGTCGGCTGCCGCGCGATCGGCCTCCCGCTCCGCCTGGATCTCGTCGAGCGCGGACTGCACCGTGCTCTCGTCGATGCCGAGCTCCCCGGCCAGGGCCTCGGCGATGGCCGCCTGCCGCTCCGTCCGCGCGGCCTCGCGCTCCTCCTGCGTGTCGTCAGAGGACCGCTCCGCGGGATCGACGGCGTCGCGAGCCGCGTCGAGGGCCTCCTCCAGCGCGTCCTCCTCGACGCCCAGCTTCTCGGCAAGCGTCGCGACGTCGGCGCCGAGCATGCCGCGACCTCCGTGGGCGCCCCTGCCGGTGCGCTCGGTGTCGGTGGAGGTGTCCGCCGAGGCGGTGGCGCTGGGCGTGGGGTCGGTGGTGGTGTCCGCACTGGCCAGCTGGGTCAGGCCGAAGCCGAGCCCCGCGGCCATGGCGGCAGCTGAGATCCCTGCGATCATCTTGTTCTGCATGATGTCTCCTTGTGGTCGTGGACGGGCTGAGTGCCCGACAGGACAACCATCCCGCCGGCCCCTGTCAGGATCCTGTGCGCGGACTGGGGGGTTGCTGGCAGTTGGCCGTAGGCTGCTGCCGATGACTCCGCAACGCACGTGCCTGGGCTGCCGACGGCGCGACGACCAGGGCCAGATGGTCCGCATCGTCCGCCGTGGTGACCTCGTCGTCGACGGCACCAGCCCCAGGCTCCCGGGGCGGGGGGCCTACATCCACAGCACGTGCGTCGGCCTTGCCGTCAAGCGCCAGGCCGTCCGCCGGGTCTTCGGGCCGGGCGTGGATCTGGCGCCGGAGCTGCTTCACCTTGCGCAGTGACGAGGCTGGCTGGTACCGGGCCGTTCTGAACGATATGATGACCAGCGGCCCATGCGTGCATGGGCGCATCGTTCCACGCCCCACGGGGCGGCAACCAGAAGGTGGGCTAACGCTCATGACCACTCGATGAGAACCCAACGATGATTCAGCACAACTAAAGGTCCGCCCCCTTGGAGGTCGGGCCGCAAAGGAGAGTAGTGGCAAAGCCTCGCGTCCACGAGATCGCCAAGGAAATCGGGAAGACAAGTAAAGACCTGCTGGCCTGGCTGGGAGAGAACGGCGAATACGTTCGCGGTCCGTCCTCCACGCTGGAATCGCCAGTGGTGCGCAAGATCCGGGAGGCCTTCGGAGGGTCCCCGGCCGGAAACACCCCGGCCGCCGCTGCTGGCGGCCCCACCGCCGCGCCGGTCGCGCGTCCCCAGACCCCGGCGGCCCCGGCCGCCCAGCCGGTAACCCCCGCGCCTGCGCCGTCGGCCCCCGCGCCCGCTGCCGTCCCAGCCGCCCCCGCTGCCGAGGCGCCCCGTCCGGGCGCGCCCCGTCCGCCCGCACCCGGTCCCCGACCGGCCACCCCGCCCGCGCCTGTGGCGCCTGCCGCTCCGGTCGCTCCGGCGGCTGCGGCCACGCCGGCGCCGTCGGAAGCCCCGAGCGTGCGTCCGCCCGCCCCCGCGCCTCAGCGTCCCACCCCTCCGGGCCAGCGCCCCGGCCCCGGTGCCCCGGCTCCTCGGCCGGGCGCTCCCGGCCCGCGTCCCGGCGCTCCCGCGCCTGGCGCGGCGGCCCCCCGCAAACCCGGCGCCCCGCGGCCGGGCAACAACCCCTTCGCCCCGGCGCAGGGTATGGGGACGCAGCAGCGTCGTCGTCCCGAGACGCCTCGTCCCGGTGTTCCGGGTGCCCGTCCCGGCGCTCCCGCCGCCCCCGGTGACCGGATGCCCAGGCCCGGCGGTACGGGCGGCGTGCCCGGCATGCCGCGCCCGAACCCGGCGATGATGCCCAAGACGGCCAACTCCCAGCTCGGCGCCCCCACGCGCGGCGGCGCCCGCCCCGGTGGTCCCGGTGGTCCCGGCCGCGGCCGCCCCGGCGGCGGTGGTGGCGCTGGTCGCCCCGGCGGCGGCACCGGTGGTCCCGGTGGTCCCGGTATGGGTGGCGGCATGGGTGCCCCCGCGGGCGGTGGTGGTCGCGGAGGCGGTCGCGGTCGCACCGGTGGTACCCAGGGCGCGTTCGGTCGCGGTGGTGCTGCCGGCCGTCGCGGACGCAAGTCCAAGAAGCAGCGTCGTCAAGAGTTCGACCAGATGGAGGCCCCGTCGATCGGCGGTGTGCGCCTCCGCAAGGGCGACGGCGCCACCGTGCGCCTCCGTCGCGGCGCCTCGCTGACCGACCTGGCCGAGAAGATCGGTGTGGAGCCGGCGTCGCTCGTGCAGGTGCTGTTCCACCTCGGCGAGATGGTCACGGCCACTCAATCGGTCGCGGACGACACCCTCGAGGTGCTCGGTGCGGAACTGGACTACAACATCGAGGTCGTCTCGCCTGAGGACGAGGACCGCGAGTTGCTGGAAAGCTTCGACCTGGAGTTCGGTGAGGACATCGGCGACGAGGACGACCTCGAGGCACGCCCGCCCGTCGTCACGGTCATGGGTCACGTGGATCACGGCAAGACCAAGCTGCTGGACGCGCTGAGGCACACCAACCTGGTGGCGAAGGAGGCCGGCGGCATCACGCAGGCCATCGGCGCGTACCAGGTGGTCACCGAGGTGGACGGCACCATCCGCCCCATCACCTTCATCGACACCCCGGGCCACGAGGCGTTCACCGCCATGCGTGCCCGTGGCGCCAAGTCCACCGACATCGCGGTGCTCGTGGTGGCGGCCGATGACGGCGTGATGCCGCAGACCATCGAGGCGCTCAACCACGCCAAGGCGGCCAACGTCCCGATCGTGGTGGCGGTCAACAAGATCGACAAGGAGGCTGCAGATCCCACGCGGGTCCGCGGACAGCTCTCCGAGTTCGGTCTCGTCCCGGAGGAGTACGGCGGCGACACGCAGTTCGTCGACGTCTCCGCGATCACCCGCCAGGGCCTGGAGGAGTTGCTCGAAGCCGTCGTGCTGACGGCCGATGCCGCACTGGACCTCCGCGCCAACCCGGACATGCCCGCTCAGGGCGTGGCCATCGAGGCCCACCTCGACAAGGGACGCGGCCCGGTTGCCACGGTGCTCATCCACCGTGGCACGCTACGCATCGGAGATTCGATCGTGGCGGGTTCGGCCCATGGGCGCGTCCGCGCTCTGGTCAACGACCAGGGCGAGACGATCAGCGAGGCCCCGCCGTCGATGCCCGTGCAGGTGCTCGGACTGACCTCCGTGCCCGGCGCCGGTGACAACGTGCTGGTCGTCGAGGACGATCGCATGGCCCGGCAGATCGCTGATAAGCGTGAGGCCCGCATGCGCGCCGCACAGCAGGCGAAGACGAGCCGCCGCAAGACCCTCGACCAGCTGTTCGAACAGCTCGAAAAGGGCGAGGCGCAGGAGCTCCTGCTCATCCTCAAGGGCGACGGCGCAGGCTCGGTCGAGGCCCTCGAGGACGCACTGTCCAAGATCGAGGTCAGCGACGAGGTGTCGCTGCGCGTCATCGACCGCGGTGTGGGTGCCATCACCGAGACCAACGTCTCGCTGGCGGCAGCCTCCAAGGCCGTCATCATCGGCTTCAACGTGCGGCCCACGCCGCACGCAGCCAAGATGGCGGACAACGAGAACGTGGACATGCGGTTCTACTCCGTCATCTACTCGGCCATCGACGAGATCGAGGCGGCGCTCAAGGGCATGCTCAAGCCGATCTTCGCCGAGGAAGTGCGTGGTCAGGCGGAGATCCGAGACATCTTCCGCTCGTCCAAGTTCGGCAACATCGCCGGCTGTATGGTCACCGACGGCACCATCCGTCGCAATGCCAGCGCGCGTCTCCTGCGCGACGGCATCGTGGTGGCCACCACCTCCATCGCGTCGCTGCGGCGCGAGAAGGACGACGCCACCGAGGTCCGCGAGGGCTTCGAGTGCGGTGTGACGTTGAACAACTTCAACGACATCCGCATCGGTGACGTCATCGAAACCTTCGAGATGGTCGAGAAGGAGCGTTCCTGATGCCCGGACCGAGAAACGCCAAGCTGGCGGATCAGATCAAGGTCATTCTGGCCACGACGATCGAGCGGCGCGTCAAGGATCCCCGCCTGGGGTTCGTGACGATCACGGAGGTGAGGCTCACCGGTGACAACCGGGAGGCCACCGCCTTCTACACCGTCCTCGGCGACGACGAGGCCCGAGCCGGATCGGCGGCGGCTCTCGAGTCGGCCACCGGCATGCTGCGCTCGACGGTGGGCCAGCACCTGGGCATGAAGTTCACGCCCACGCTGGCCTTCGTGAGGGACGCCACCCCAGAGGTGGCGCGCCACATGGAGGACCTCCTCGCGGAGGTGCAGGCCAAGGACGCCCAGGTGGCGGCCGCGGCCCAGGGCAGCACGTTCGCCGGTGAAGCTGATCCGTACCGGAAGCCGCGCGAGTCCGAGGAGGACGACGAGCAGTGACCCAGGCCTCGGGGGTGGTGATCGTCGACAAGCCGTCGGGGGTCACCTCCCACCAGGTGGTGGGTCGCCTGCGCCGCCTCCTGGGTACACGCAAGATCGGTCACGCCGGCACGCTGGACCCGATGGCCACCGGCGTCCTCATCCTGGGCGTCAACCGCGCCACCCGGATGCTCGGCCATCTCGCCCTCCACGACAAGCGATACCTGGCCACGGTGCGGCTGGGGGAGTCCTCTCCCACGGACGACGCCGACGGCGACGTGACCGCCGTGGCCGACGCATCCGCCATCACGGCGGTGCAGATCGAGGCCGCGCTGGAGCCCCTGCGGGGCCATATTCTCCAGGTCCCGAGCGCAGTCTCGGCCATCAAGGTCGACGGGAAGCGCTCCTACGCCCGCGTGCGGGCGGGGGAGACGGTGGAGTTAGCCTCCCGGCCGGTCACCGTGTCCCGGCTGGACGTGGTGGGGGTCCGCACGGACGGAGCCCGGATGGACGTGGACCTGGACGTCGAGTGCTCCTCGGGCACCTATGTCCGGGCGCTCGCACGAGATCTCGGGGCAACGCTCGGGGTCGGCGGCCACCTCACTGCGCTGCGGCGCACCCGGATCGGCCGCTACTGCCTGGAGGACGCCGTCGTGCTGGGCGACGAGGCGCCGCCCCTGATGTCGATGGCCCAGGCCGCCCGCCTGAGCTTCCCCGTCGTCGACCTCACCGACGAGGAGGCGCGTGACGTGGGATTCGGCCGGCCGCTGGCGCGGTCCGTGCCGGGCAGCCCCACAGGCGTGCTGTCTCCCTCCGGTGACCTGCTCGCGCTGTACGAGCCCGCGGGTGAAGGCGCCCGGCCGGTTGCGGTGCTGGTGGGGGCATGACAGATTTGACCACTGTGACGGAGACGGTGGTCGTGATCGGTAACTTCGACGGCGTGCACCGCGGCCATCGCCGCGTCCTGGCCGAGGCGGTCAGGGACGTCGACCACCCCCTCGTCGTGCTGACGTTCTGGCCGCACCCCGTCACGGTGCTGCGCCCCGCCGCGGCCCCCAAGCTGCTCAGCGACCTGCGCACCCGCATCGACCTCCTCAAGGGCGCCGGGGCGCACGAGGTCCGAGTGATCAGGTTCACGCCAGAGGTCGCCGCCATGTCACCGGCGCAGTTCGTCGACCGCTTCCTCCTCCCGCTCCATCCCGTCAGGGTGGTGGTGGGACAGAACTTCCGCTTCGGCCACCGGGCCGCCGGAGACGTCACGACGCTGGCGGAGCTCGGTGAGGGCCGGTTCGAGGTCCTCCCGCTTCCGCTCGAGGTGATCCACGACGAGGTGTCCTGCTCCACAGGCATCCGCGAGCTCCTGGCCGCCGGCGATGTCGCCGAGGCGGCTGAGCACCTCACCCGCCCGTTCCGTTTCCGCGGGGTGGTGGTGGTGGGGGACCAGCGAGGCCGCGACCTCGGCTTCCCCACCGCCAATCTCACCGTCCCGCCGGACATGGCGGTGCCGGCCGACGGAGTGTACGCCGGGTGGCTGACGAATCTCGACGACAGGGGCGGCGCACCCATGCCGGCGGCGATATCGGTGGGCACCAACCCCACGTTCGACGGTGCCGACCGCCGCGTCGAAAGCTATGTCCTGGACCGCACGGACCTTGAGCTCTACGGCGCGGAGGTGGCCGTCGACTTCGTCGAACGGCTGCGCGGGCAGGTCCGCTTCACCGGGATCGAGCCGCTCATCGAGCAGATGCACGCCGACGTCGAGGCCGCTCGACGCTGCCTCGGGGCCTGAACAGGGGCTCAGCGAGCGGTGAGCGACTTCTTGTAGATGGCGTAGTGCTCGCTGGGTTCCGCGTCACCCTCCACCTGAGGCACCTCCGGGCGGTCTACGAAGAGATGCTCACCCGTGGGGTGGTACTCGAGGGAGACGTACAGGGGCACGGCCTTCTCGTTGTTGGGATCCACCGCCAGGTAGACCGCCGAGAAGCCCCGGGCACGCGCCTCGGACTCGAGGTACTGGCTGAGCGCGCGGCCTGCTCCCTTGCGGCGGGCGTGGGGGTAGACGAACATGTTGCGCAGCTCGGGTGTCATGGAATCGGCGTCGAGGTCCAGCACCGCCGTGCCGAGGGGCTCGGCACCGTCGTGGGCGACGGCGAAGATGAGGTCTCCTCGCTCCTGCGCCTCGAAATGCTGGTCCACGAGGCCGAGCTCGGGGCGCGCCTGGTGGGCGCGAAGGGCTTCGAGGTCTGCGGATGTCGCAGGACGGACGCCGATGGCCATCAGGGGCTCCTTGCTCAATCTTCCGGGACGCTCCTACCCTACCCCGTGCTGGGGCGCCGCTTCGGCGCGTGCAGGCGTTTGGAGCCGGTCCCGCCCGATGATAGGGTTCTCAGGTTGCCGTTAGATCGGCCACGGACCAGTCAGAGCCCCGACAGCACCCGCGCCTGGGGCGCCGTGCAGCGATCCGGAAGGAGCCCCATGTACATGGACGCTGAAAACAAGAAGAAGATCATCGACGAGTACGCGACCACCCCTGGTGACACCGGATCGCCGGATGTGCAGATCGCCCTGCTGACCAAGCGGATCGCTCACCTCACCGAGCACCTCAAGGCACACAAGGGTGACCACCACAGCCGTCGTGGCCTCATGCTCATGGTCGGCCAGCGCCGCCGCCTGCTCAACTACGTCGCCAAGAACGACGTCGAGCACTACCGCGCGCTGATCGCCCGCCTGGGCCTGCGTCGCTGATCGCACCGAAAACTCACCTTCTCAGGGCACCCCGGACGGGGTGCCCTGAGTCGTCTCTAGCCCGCCGCGCGAGGGTGGCCGAACCGGTGGGCCGTGACGGAGACCGCCTGCTCCCGCACGTACGGCAAGCACGCCAGGGGCCCCGGCAGTGGCGGGCCGGCATGGACGGTGGCGTCGATCGATCCGCCGAGGTCGGCGAGGAGGTCGCGGGTCCCGAGGTGCCGTATCCGTCCTGACGCGGTGGCGTCGAACGCGGTGTCCGCGACCTCCTCCACCTCGAGCCCTGCGGCGCGCAACACCGCCGCGACCCCGGGGTCCAGGCCCTCCCGCGCCGAGAACCGCGCGGGCGCGCCGACGGCGAGCGCGGCCGAGGCCTCCCGCAGCGCCGGCCACGCCTCCGTGGTCTCCACCCGCACGGTCACGACCGTCGGCCGGTACCGCAGCACGTTTCGCTCCACGGTGAGGGCCGACGGGTCGTGCGACGCGGTGAACACCGTCCTTGCCGCCTCCTCGTCGCCCACCGCCGCCGCGCGCAGCCGGCCCAGGTCGTCGTCGCCCAGCACGCCGCGCGCACCGCGCACGAGCCGCGCCAATGCCGGGGTGGTCGGCTCGCCGCCAGGGCCGGGCCGCCCGGGTGAGGGTTCCCACCGCCCCAGGCCGGCCACGTAATGCGGGCCGCCCGCCTTGGCGCCGGGTCCCACGGCCGAACGCTTCCACCCGCCGAACGGCTGCCGGCGCACGATGGCGCCGGTGATGGTGCGGTTCACGTAGCAGTTGCCCGCCTCGATCCTCTCCAGCCAGGTCTGGATCTCACGCTCGTCCAGCGAGTGGAGGCCGGCCGTGAGTCCGTAGGGGGTGCCGTTCTGCCAGGCGACGGCCTGCTCGAGGGTCGCGGCGTGCATGAGCCCGAGCACAGGGCCGAAGTACTCCACCTGGTGGAACTCGCAGCCTGGGCGGACGCCGGCACGGATGCCCGGGCTCCACAACCGGTCGCCGTGGCGCCGCGGCTCCAGCAACCACCGCTGACCCGGTTCCAGGCGCGTCAGACCACGGAGGAGCTTGTCCCCGGGGGGCTCGGTCAGGGGGCCCATCTGGGCGGCAGGGTCCGACGGCCAGGCCACCCGCAGCGACCCGACGGCATCGAGGAGCTGATCGCGGAACCTCCGCGACCGACCCACCGAGCCCACCATGATCCCGAGCGACGCGGCCGAGCACTTCTGGCCGGCGTGCCCGAAGGCCGAGGTGACAAGGTCCGCCACAGCCAGGTCCAGGTCCGCCGACGGCGTCACGACGATCGCGTTCTTGCCGGAGGTCTCCGCCAGCAACGGCAGCGACGCGCGCCACGACCGGAACAGCGCCGCGGTCTCGGCCGCGCCGGTGAGGATGACCAGATCCACGCCGGGGTCGGTGATCAACGCCCGGCCGAGCGGGCCGTCGTCGAGCACCGCGAACTGGACCACGCCCCCGGGGAGGCCGGCTCGTGCGCACGCCTCGGCCAGGACGGCGGCCGTCCGGCGGGCCGGGGGAGCCGGCTTGAGGATGACCGCGGAACCGGCGGCGAGCGCCGCGGCCACCCCGCCCAGCGGGATGGCGATGGGGAAGTTCCACGGGGGTGCGACCACGGTGAGCGTGGGCGGCACGTGGCGGGCCCCGTCCACCACGTCCAGCGCCCGCGCCGCGTAGTAGCGCGCGAAGTCCACGGCCTCGGACACCTCGACGTCGGCCTGGTCGATCAGCTTGGCCACCTCGTCGGCCGCGACCGTGATCAGCTCCGTCCGGGACTCCTCCAGTTCCTGTGCGAGGCGGCGCAGCGCGGCTGCCCGCTGCGGCGCGGGAACAGCGGCCCATTGCGCGCCGGCGGCGCGGCCGCGGCGCACGACCGCCCGAAGCGCCGGCGCATCGGTCAGCGTCGCGTCGCGCACCGTGGCGGCGCCCAGCGCGGGGACCGGCAGCGAGGCGTGGATGGCCGCCGCCCACTCCTGGTTGGCGGGGAGCGCGGGGTTGGTGTCCTGTGCGTTGGCGAACGCCGGCCCCCCTCGGGGGCGGGCCTGCCGCGCCCAGCTGTCGGGCACCGGGGCGCCGACGAGGCCCGTCGCCGCCCGGAAGCGCGCCTCCTCGCGATCTAGGAACGAGGCGTCGTGCCCGAGCCGTGCGGCACCGGACATGAAGTTCTCGTGCGCCGCGTTCTCCTCGAGCCGGCGGACCAGGTAGGAGATCGCGGAGTCGAACTCGGCGCGCGGCACCACCGGGACGTAGAGCCTCAACCGGCCCACCTCCCCCAGGATCACCTCCTGCAGGGGGACACCCATGCCGGAGAGCATCTCGATGTCGACCTGGCCCGTGACGCCGCGCTCCTTCGCCAGCTCCCAGGCCATGGCCAGTGCGTAGACGTTGTGGCTGGCCACGCCGACGTGCAGCCGCCTGGCGCGCTCCGGGGCGAGGCAGAAGTCGAGGGCGCGCAGGAAGCTGGCGTCGGTGTGCTCCTTGTCCGGGTGCACCGGGTTGTCCCAGCCCCGCAGCTCCGCCTGGACCCGCTCCATCGCCAGATTGGCGCCCTTGACGAGGCGCACCTTCAGCGGGACGCCGCCGGCGGCCTCGCGTCGCCGCGCCAGGTCGTCGAGAAGGTCGATCACCAGGCCGGACTCCTTGAGGTAGGTCTGCACCGCGACGCCGGCCCGCAGACCCAGCAGGTCCGGCTCCAGGACGAGCCGGCTGAACACGTCGAGGGTGAGGTGGAGGTCGCGGTACTCCTCCATGTCCAGATTCACGAACTTGCCGGCCGCCGCTGCCTGCAGCAGGAGCGGCCGCAGCCGGGTGACGGCCTCCTCGACGGTCGCGGCGTGGGCCCACGGGGCGTGCGGGCCGAGGACCGCTGACACCTTGATGGAGACGTAGTCGACGTCGTGGCGGGCCAGGAGGCGCATCGTCTCCCGCAGCCTCCCACCGGCGTGGGCGTCGCCCAGCACCGCCTCGCCGAGGAGGTTGACGTTGAGGTCGCTGCCCCTGCGCCGCGCGCGGCGCAGTGCGGGACCGAGACGGCGGCCCACGTCCACGACGTGGTCGCCGACCAGCGCGCGGAAGGCGGCCCGGACCAGGGGTAGCGCCGGGCGTGGCGCCACCCGGACGGCCCGCAGGCCCACACGCAGCGGCACCGGAAGGAACGGCGCCGGGCGCTTGGCGAGCTCACCGAGCGCCCTCGAGGCCACCGATGCGTCCTCCGGGCGGAGCACGTCGTCGACGAAGTCGAGCGTGAAGGCGAGGCCCTGCGGGTGGGCCAGGACGCGCGCCAACAGCCGTGCGGCAGGGGGTTCGGGATGGCCGGCGCTGGCGGCCGCCCACCGCCTGGCGGTGGCCACTGCCGCCTCGATGGCCTCCGGCGAGGTGACACTGAGCATTCAACCATCGTGGCTCAAGCGGCTAGACTGCACAGGACAACTGAAACAACTGTCAACACAATTCCACCCCCGCCGCCCAGCGCACGTGTCCGTCTGGTCCTCGGTAGTGGTCTTCGGGTGCGCCGTCGGCGGCCCCGCGGGCCTCGATCAAGGACCGGCAGGCGTGGCGAGCATCGCCGTGCGCACGGGTGGCGAAAACCCCCCGAAAGGAGCCTGTCCATGGAAGGACCAGGCATCGAATTCGCTGAGGCCGTTATCGACAACGGCAAGTTCGGCAAGCACACCGTCCGCTTCGAAGCGGGCGTTCTGGCCCAGCAGGCCGACGGCGCCGCCGTCGTGTACCTGGACGACGACACCATGCTGTTGTCGGCCACCACCGCGCAGAAGACCCCGCGCGACTCGCTGGACTTCTTCCCCCTCACCGTGGACGTCGAGGAGCGGATGTACGCCGCGGGCCGGATCCCCGGCTCGTTCTTCCGCCGCGAAGGCCGCCCCGGTGAGGGCGCCATCCTCGCGTGCCGCCTCATCGACCGCCCGCTGCGCCCCGCGTTCGTCAAGGGCCTGCGCAACGAGGTCCAGGTGGTGGTCACCATCATGGCGCTCAACCCCAACGTCATCTACGACGTGGTCGCGATCAACGCCGCGTCGATGTCCACCCAGATCGCGGGCCTTCCGTTCTCCGGCCCCATCGGCGGCGTCCGTGTAGCGCTCATCGAGGACCAGTGGGTCGCGTTCCCGACGGTCGAGCAGGTCGCCAAGTCCGTCTTCCAGATGGTGGTGGCCGGCCGCGTGCTGGCCGACGGTGACGTCGCGATCATGATGGTCGAGGCCGGCGGCACCGAGGCCACGTGGGAGCTCGTCCGCTCCGGCAGGACCGCCCCCACCGAGGAGGTCGTGGGCCAGGGCCTCGAGGCGGCCAAGCCGTTCATCAAGGCGCTGTGCGACGCGCAGTCCGAGCTGGCTGCCAAGCTTCCCAAGGAGACCTTCGACTTCCCGGTCTTCCGGGACTACCAGGACGATGTGTTCGAGGCCGTCTCGGAGCTCGCCTCGGATCGTATGGCCCAGGCCATGCAGATCGCCGGCAAGCAGGAGCGCGACGAGGCCACCCACGGCATCCGTCAGGACGTCACCGAGCAGCTCGCGGGCCGCTTCGAGGGTCGGCAGGGCGAGGTGTCGGCCGCTCTCAAGGCGCTGACCAAGAAGATCGTGCGGCACCGCACCCTCACGGACCAGATCCGCATCGACGGCCGCGGCCCGGCGGAGATCCGCGAGCTGGCCGCCGAGGTGGCGGTCATCCCACGCGTGCACGGCTCGGCGCTGTTCCAGCGCGGCGAGACCCAGATCCTGGGTGTCTCCACGCTCAACATGCTGGACATGGAGCAGAAGATCGACACGCTCTCCCCGGAGAGCACCAAGCGCTACATGCACAACTACAACTTCCCGCCCTACTCCACCGGTGAGACCGGCCGGGTGGGGTCGCCGAAGCGCCGCGAGGTCGGTCACGGCGCGCTGGCCGAGCGGGCCCTCGTGCCCGTGCTGCCGACGCGTTCGGAGTTCCCCTACGCCATCCGTCAGGTGTCCGAGGCCCTCGGGTCCAACGGGTCCACCTCGATGGGTTCCGTGTGCGCCTCCACGCTGTCCCTGCTCAACGCCGGGGTGCCGCTGAAGTCGGCCGTCGCCGGCATCGCGATGGGCCTCATGTCCGAGGACGTCGACGGCGAGACGAAGTACATCGCGCTGACCGACATCCTGGGCGCCGAGGACGCGCTGGGTGACATGGACTTCAAGGTGGCGGGCACGCGGGACTTCCTCACCGCGCTGCAGCTCGACACCAAGCTCAACGGCATCCCCGCCGTCGAGCTCCAGAAGGCCCTGCTGCAGGCCCGCGACGCCCGCCACACCCTGCTGGACGTCATGAACGAGGCCATCGACGTGCCGGATGAGATGAGCCCGTTCGCTCCCCGCATCATCACCGTGCGGATCCCGGTGGACAAGATCGGCGAACTCATCGGCCCGAAGGGCAAGATGATCAACCAGATCCAGGACGACACGGGCGCGAACATCTCGATCGAGGACGACGGCACGGTGTACGTCGGCGCCGAGACCGGTGAGGCCGCTGACGCCGCCGTCGTCATGATCAACGCGATCGCCAACCCGCACATGCCGGAGCGCGGCGAGCGGTACCTCGGTACCGTCGTGAAGCTCACGACGTTCGGCGCCTTCGTGTCGCTCATGCCGGGCAAGGACGGCCTCCTGCACATCTCGAAGCTGCGCCCGCTCGCGGGCGGCGCCCGCGTCGAGAACGTGGAGGACCTCCTCTCGGTGGGTCAGAAGCTGCAGGTGGAGATCTCCGACATCGACGATCGCGGCAAGCTGTCGCTGGTCCCGGTGGTGGAGGAGAAGGCGGAGTCGAACGACTGACCTCGGTCACACGCACATGCCGCAGGGGCGGGTCCGGACGAACCGGGCCCGCCCCTGCGGCATGCACCCGCGGGTGGCGGCGCCCCGCCGTCGATGCTTGGATGGACGTGGATCAAACCAGAAGGGATCACCTCATGACAGAGATTCGTGTGGGCGTGTTCGGGGTCAGCGGCAGGATGGGCAGCGAGGTGGTCCGGGCCGTCACCCGCGCAGAGGGCATGACCCCCGTGGGTGGCGCGGACCTGGGAGAGTCACGGGACCTGGTCAACCGCGCCCAGGTGGTGGTGGACTTCACGCACCCGGACGCTGTGATGGACAACATCGAGTGGTGCCTCGGGCGAGGGCTGCACATGGTGATCGGCACCACCGGCTTCACAGACCAACGCCTTGCGAGGGTGCGGGAGCTCTGCGCGGCGCACCCTGAGGTGGGCGTGCTGATCGCCTCCAACTTCTCGATCGGCGCGGTGCTCATGATGAAGTTCGCCGCACTGGCAGCGCCCTTCTACCCGTCGGCGGAGATCATCGAGCTGCACCACCCCAACAAGGCCGATGCGCCCTCAGGTACCTCCGCCACGACGGCGCGTCGGATCGCGGCGGCCCGCGCGGAGGCGGAGCTTGGCCCGGTCCCCGACGCCACCGTCCACGACGACGGCGCCCGGGGGGCGGTGGTGGACGGCATCCACATCCACGGCGTCCGCCTGCAGGGCCTGGTGGCGCACCAGGAGGTTCTCCTGGGGGCCGCGGGGGAGACGTTGACCATCCGCCACGACTCCTACGACCGGGCCTCGTTCATGCCCGGCGTGGTCGCCGGCGTCCGCCACGTCATGAACCACCCGGGCCTGACCCTCGAGATGGAGTCCGTGCTCGGGATCTGATCCCCTGCAGAGGGCGCGGCGGTCTCGAAGGCTCGCGGACGCGGCCTACTGTGAGATGTCGGTGTGCATGCGGATCAGCTTCACGGGCTCCGCGCCGTCGTCGAGGCCCACCTCCTGATGGGCCCCGTCGGGACCCCATCCGCCACCCGTGAGGAAGGCCCTCAGGGCGTCGTCGCGGGCAGGCACCCACATCGTCGCCACCTGGTAGCCGTCCTGGCGCAGGGTGTCGACGGCGGCGTTGATCAGCCGCGAGCCGTGCCCGGCCCCCCGGTGCCGCGGGTCGACGACGAACTCCGCGATCGTCCCGTCGCGGTCGTCGCGGTCCGGGTCACCGCTGGGGCCCGTGACCGCGAAACCCACCACACCCGGCTCGCCGATCGCCACCAGCACCCGGAGGTGGGCGAGCGGGGGCTTCACGATGGCCTGGTGCCAGGCCCTCGTGGCCTCGTCGGCCGACACCGCCCCGCCGGCCGCGGCCAGCAGGCCGGACCCGGCCCACGCGCGCCGCTGGATGCGGGCCACGTCGACGGCTTCGGCGGGCAGTGCGAGGCGAACGGTATCGACGGCAGACATGAACGCCATCCTAGGCGGCGGCGGTCGCCCGCCCGGCTCGTGACCGCGGCTCATCCACTAGCCTGAGCCCATGACCGACATCAAGACACCCCCGAAGCTCGCTCCCGGCACGCTGCGCGTGATCCCTCTGGGCGGGCTCGGTGACATCGGTCGCAACATGACCGCGTTCGAGATCGACGGCCAGATCGCCCTCGTGGACTGCGGCGTGCTGTTCCCCGAGGACACACACCCCGGGGTGGACCTCATTCTCCCGGCCCTGGACTACCTCGACGACCGGCTCGACGACATCGTCGCCCTGGTGCTCACGCACGGTCACGAGGATCACATCGGCGCAGTGCCCTACCTGCTCAAGAAGCGCGCCAACATCCCGATCTACGGCTCCAAGCTGACGTTGGCGTTCGTCGCCACGAAGCTGCGGGAACACCGCCTGCGGGACTTCGACCTCGATGCGGTCGAGGAGGGCGAGATCATCGAGATCGGCAACTTCGAGTTCGAATTCCTGGCCGTCAACCACTCCATCCCCGACGCGCTGGCCGTGGCGATCCGCACGAAAGCCGGCCTGGTGCTGCACACCGGCGACTTCAAGATGGACCAGCTGCCCCTCGACGGCCGGATCACGGACCTGCGGGGCTTCGCCCGCCTCGGCGAGGAGGGCGTGGACCTCTTCATGGTGGACTCCACCAACGCGGAGACCCCCGGCTTCACCACTCTGGAGCGCGACATCGAGCCGGCCATCTCCCGCGTGTTCGATCAGGCAGCGGGCAAGCTCATCGTCGCCTGCTTCGCCAGCCACGTGCACCGCGTCCAGCAGGTGCTCAACATGGCCGTGCGCTATGACCGCAAGGTGGTCTACGTGGGACGTTCCATGATGCGCAACATGGCCACCGCGCGGGACCTCGGGTACCTCAAGGTGCCCGCGGGCACGCTGATCGAGCTGAAGGACATCGACAAGTACCCGAAGAACAAGGTGGTCATCGTGTCCACCGGGTCCCAGGGCGAGCCGATGGCGGCTCTCAGCCGGATCGCGAACCGCGAGCATCCGGTGATCGAGGTGGGCCCGGGGGACACCGTCCTCCTGGCCAGCTCGCTCATCCCAGGCAACGAGAACTCGGTCTACCGGGTGATCAACGGGCTGTCCAAGCTGGGCGCCAACGTCGTGCACAAGGGCAACGCGCTGGTGCACGTGTCCGGGCACGCGTCGGCCGGCGAGCTGCTCTACTGCTACAACATCCTCACCCCCCGCAACGTGCTGCCGGTGCACGGCGAAGCGCGCCACCTCATCGCCAACGCCAAGCTCGCCGTCGCCACGGGGGTTCCCGAGGCGCGGGTGGTCGTGGCCGGCGACGGTGACGTCATCGACCTCGCCGACGGTGTGGCGCGGAAGGTGGGAGCCATCGACGCCAGCTACGTGTTCGTCGACGGGTCGATCGTCGGCGACATCTCCGAGTCGATCATGGACCGTCGGATCCTGAGCGAGGAGGGGTTCGTCTCCGTGATCACGGCGGTGGACCTGCACAACCGCACCATCATCAGCGGCCCGGACATCCACGCGCGAGGCATCGCCGAGGAGAGCAGCGCGTTCGACGAGGTCCGCGAGCGTGTGGCCACCGCCCTGATCGCCGCGATGCGTGACGGGGTCGACGACGCGTTCAGGCTCCAGCAGGTGACGCGGCGCACGGTCGGGCAGTGGGTGGCGAAGTCCCTGCGGCGCCGGCCTATGATCGTTCCTGTGGTGATCACCACGTGACGGGCGACGTCGGTTTGACCCGTCACGGACCGCCGCGTAGAGTTGGCCCTCGGTGCTTTGCCCCCTCAGGGTTGGGCGCGCCGCGAGGCTTTAAGCAAACAAGAAGGTAGGTCAGTCGTGTACGCGATCGTGCGCAACGGTGGACGTCAGCACAAGGTTGCTGTTGGCGACGTCCTGGACATCGATCTGGTGTCCGAAGAGGTCGGCAACACTGTCACTCTGCAGCCCCTGCTGCTGGTCGACGGCGACTCGATCACCTCGGACGCCAAGGGTCTCGGCAAGATCAGCGTCACCGCTGAGGTGCTGGGAATGAAGAAGGGTCCGAAGATCCGGATCCTCAAGTACAAGAACAAGACCGGCTACAAGAAGCGCCAGGGGCACCGCCAGCGGTACACCCAGGTCAAGGTCACTGGGATCGAGAGCTGAGGAGCTGAACTATGGCACACAAGAAGGGCGCGTCCTCGACGCGCAACGGTCGTGACTCGAACGCCCAGCGCCTCGGCGTGAAGCGCTTCGGTGGCCAGGTCGTCGGCGCGGGCGAGATCCTCGTGCGCCAGCGCGGCACCCACTTCCACCCCGGCGACGGCGTGGGTCGTGGTGGCGACGACACCCTGTTCGCACTGGTCGAGGGCCAGGTGCAGTTCGGCGTGAAGCGCGGCCGCCGCGTCGTCAACGTCGTCTCCGCCTGATCGTCGTCACACTTTTTCGAGAACGGCCCTCCGGGGCCGTTCTTGCTTTCTGGATACACTGAGCTTCGGCTTTGAGAAGGAGCTTTCCCTATGGCTATTCCCTCGTTCGTCGACCGGGTCAAACTGACCGTACAGGCCGGCAACGGCGGCCACGGCTGCACCTCCATCCACCGCGAGAAGTTCGTGCCGCTCGGCGGGCCGGACGGCGGTAACGGGGGCAACGGGGGCTCCATCATCTTCCGCGTCGACGACTCGCTCTCGACGCTGGTCGAGTTCCACCGGCAGTCTGTCCGGAAGGCCGTCAACGGCCAGCCGGGCAAGGGGGACCACCACGACGGTGCCCGCGGGGAGGACGTCGTGCTCGCCGTGCCGAGCGGCACCGTCGTGACCGATGCCGAGACCGGAGAGGTGCTCGCGGATCTCACCGAGCCGGGGGCCGAGTACGTCGCCGCCGCAGGAGGCAGGGGCGGGCTCGGCAACGCGGCGCTCGCCTCCGCTGCGCGCAAGGCCCCCGGTTTCGCACTGCTCGGTGAGGAGGGGGAGAGCCGGCTGGTCCAGCTCGAACTCAAGGTGGTCGCGGACGTCGGCCTGGTCGGTTTCCCGTCCGCCGGCAAGTCCTCACTCATCGCGGCCATCTCGCGTGCGCGCCCGAAGATCGCCGACTACCCCTTCACCACGCTCATTCCGAACCTCGGCGTGGTCGTCGCGGGGGAGGTGACCTACACCGTCGCGGATGTGCCGGGGCTGATCGAGGGGGCGTCCGAGGGCCGGGGGCTAGGCTTCGACTTCCTGCGCCACATCGAGCGGTGCCAGGCCATCGTGCATGTCATCGACCTGGGTACCTACGAGCCCGGGCGGGACCCGGTCACGGACCTCGAGGTGATCGAGGCGGAGCTCGCAGCGCACGGCGGTCTCGAGGACCGGGTGCGGCTCATCGCCCTCAACAAGGTGGACGTGCCCGACGCCCACGACCTGGCGGAGATCGTGCGTCCCGAGTTGGCCAGGTTCGGCCACCGGATCTTCGAGATCTCCACCAAGACGGGCGAGGGCCTCAACGATCTGAAGTTCGCGATGGCTGAGATCGTGGCTGCCCGCCGCGCCGCGCTGCCCGAGGCGGCGAAGCCGAAGCAGGTGCTGCGCCCCGCCCCAGTCGCACGCAAGGCTGCAGGCCCGGAGTTCACCATCGTCCAGAAGGGCGACGGCGAGGGCGGCCTGGTCTGGCGGGTGCGCGGTGAGAAGCCGGAGCGGTGGATCAGGCAGACGGACTTCGGCAACGCCGAGGCCGTGGGCTTCCTGGCGGACCGCCTCAACCGGCTGGGCGTCGAGGACAGGCTGCTGGAGATGGGCGCCAGGCCTGGTGACGCGGTGGCCATCGGCGGCGAGAACGCCGTGGTGTTCGACTTCGCTCCCCAGGTGGAGACGGGCGCGGAGATCCTCAGCCGCCGTGGCGAGGACGTCCGGTTGGAGACCGAGCGCCCCGCCGCCGCGCGACGCCGTCGGATGGACACTGACTATCACGCCGCCAAGGCCTCCGGCATCGACTTCACCACCTCGGGATACGAGCCCGATCCGGAGGTGCGGGGCGACGACGATGAGGCCTGAGGTCTCCGCCGCCACCCGTGTGGTGGTGAAGGTCGGCTCGTCGTCCCTGACCAGGGCCGACGGGCACCTGGACCCCGCCCGGGTGCAGATGCTCGCGCGAGTGCTGTCCTCGCTGCACGACCGCGGTACCCGAGTGGTGCTCGTGACCTCCGGCGCCATCGCCGCTGCGCTGGGGCCGCTGGGGTTGACGCGCCGGCCGCGGGACCTGGAGACCCAGCAGGCGGCCGCCGCCGTCGGCCAGGGGCTGCTCATCCGGCACTACTCGGACGCGTTCGCCGAGCACGGCGTCACCGTCGCCCAGCTGCTCCTCACCGTCGAGGACGTGCTGCGGCCCTGCACCTACCGCAACGCACTCAACACCATCTCGCGGCTCTTCCGCCTGGGCGTGGTCCCCATCGTCAACGAGAACGACACGGTGGCCACGCACGAGATCCGGTTCGGCGACAACGACCGCCTCGCGGCCCTCATCGCCCACCTGGTGCGGGCGGACACGCTGATCATCCTCAGCGACGTGGACGGCCTGTACACCGCGCACCCGGACACCCCCGGGGCGGAGCGGATCGACCGCGTCGACGACATCGCCGCCCTTCGCGTGGATACCTCCCGCGTCGGCTCCAAGGTGGGCACCGGCGGCATGCGCACCAAGGTCATGGCCGCGGACATCGCCACCCAGGCGGGTGTGAGCGTCGTCCTCAGCCATGCCGACCACCTGGAGAGGGCCATCGCGGGCGAGGACGTGGGCACCTACTTCCTGCCCACCCGCAAGCGCCGGCCCCGCCGGCTGCTGTGGCTCGCGTTCGCGTCGGAACCGCGCGGCTTCCTTCACGTCGACGAGGGCGCCCGGCGGGCGCTCGTGGACAAGAAGGCCTCCCTGTTGGCCATCGGGGTGCGCGACGTGGTCGGCACCTTCGCCGAGGGCGAGCCGGTGGAGATCGTGGGGCCGGACGGCCAGCCCGTGGGTCGCGGCTTCGTGGGCTACTCGAGCGCGGAGCTGATCGCCGAGGTCGGGCACAGCAGCGTCGAGGAGGGCCACCGCAGCCAGCGCCCCGTCGTGCACCGCGACCACATGATGCTCGCGGAATAGAGGCAGCCAGAGGATTCCAGCGGACGTCAGCGGCTCCACGCTCGGCCGGTGCCTTGCATCAGGCGTACAGCCCGCACAATCGTTTCCGTAATTTGGGCGACGGTCAACCGATTTCATTCCGTCGCGCGCCCGGCTTAGGCTTGTCCGGTGATAGAGGTCTTCGGGTGGGTGGCGGCTGCCATCGGTGTGGCGTCCAACCTTCCCCAGTTGATCCGGATCCTGCGGGCGAGGACCAGCGCCGGGGTGTCGCTGCGGCTCTGGCAGATCTCGGCCGCCACCACGGGCGCGTGGATGGTGCACGGGTTCCTGGTCCAGAAGGGTCAGATGCAGTGGCCCAACCTCTTGATGTCGCTGCTGGGCCTCGTGATCGTGGTGTTCGTCCTGCGCGACAGGAAGCAGGCCGTCGCCCCCCAGCTCGTGCTGCCGGTGGTGTTGGCGGCCGCACTGTCCGGAAGCGAGCTCCTCTTCGGCGCCATGGCCTTCGGTCTCGTCATCGCGGTGCCGCAGCTGTACGGCCAGGTCTCACAACTGCGCGAGATGGTGTCCGCCCCTGATCTTTCCGGCGTGTCGGTCGGCTACCTGTCGATCATGCTCGTAGTGCAGGTGATGTGGTTCATCTTCGGCCTGTACACCTTCGACTGGGCGTTGATCATCTGCGCCGGCGCGATGACGGCGGTGTGCAGCATCAACCTGACGGTGTTCATCGTGCGCCACCTCCGCGCCCGCGCCCGCGTCGCGCTCGCCGTCTGAGCCGTCCACATCAGCCCGGCCCCGACGTCGGTGCGTGGCCGTCGTCGATCCGCTGCCGTGGGCGCCCCATCGTCGCCCCGCTGCGATCAGGGCCGTGGCTCTGAGTGGAGTTGAGCCGGACACGGCTTTCGGCGGAGGTGCTTGAGCCGGACACGGCATTCGTTCGGGCGCGACGAGCCTGGCCTGGACGTCGCGACGGGTCGATCGTTCAAATCGCCCCGGCGCTTCGTCGACATCCAGATCAGGCTCAACGCCGGCTGTGCAGAAGCGCAATCAGCGTGTCCGGCATGGAGGCGAGGTTCTCGCTGGAGAACCGAAGGACGTGCCAGCCTGCTGCTGTGAGTGCGGCATCGCGTTGCCTGTCCGCGTGGAACGACTCCTTGGTTCCGTGGAACTCGTATCCGTCGATCTCGACGGCGATCTTCAACAGTGGCCAGGCGATGTCGAGGTAGTACGTGACAGTGCCGAGGCGGACCCGAAGGTTCGTCACCCAGCCGTTGATGCGAGCCTCGCGGAGCGTACGGTGCGCCAGCCTCTCCAGCGCGGACCAGGGGGAGTCCCGGGAATCGGCCAGGGCCTCCCGTCGGGCACGGTTTCCACGGCGGCGAGGGGTCATCGCGAGCGCGGCTTGAAGCTGGCCCAACGTGACGACGCGTCGGCGCAGCGCCTCGTCGACAACGCTCGAGCCGATGTCGGGGATCAGATCCAGCACGGTGAGAGGGGGCGAAGTGATAGGGAGGGCGCCTGCACGGTTGACCATCGGTTCGGGGATGAACCGCTCATGGAACTCGAACCCGGACCTGTTCTCCAGAACCCCGGGATGGACCAGTGACACCACCGGGCACTCGAGTTCCGGCCACCAACTCGATCTCGCAGCTGCCCTGCCGACGGCGATATAGGGACGGGTGGAGACTGCGGCGGCGGCCATTCGGGTGCCGAACTCGTGTGCGCGATCCGGCAGCGAATAGATGCCGGGCAGTACCGCCGCCAGTTCGCCGCGACAACGCAGGGCGTTGAGCGCCCTGTCGAGCTCAGGGTGTGCTGTGGAACTGATCACGCCGTCGTGTTCCAGGCGGATCCGGATGTCTTCTCTCATGCCCCCTTGATCGCCGACTGAGCGATCCGTTTCCCGTTGTCACCAGCATCCATGAGCCGGATCTGCGGCTCGACGATGGGGTAGGGCGATATTGATCGTTCCAACCGTGTCGACGTCCATGCCAGGCTCGTCGCGCCACACCGAGAGCCGTGTCCGGCTCAAGGCCCTCCAGCGAGAGCCGTGTCCGGCTCAACTCCCATACATCCCCAGCACCCAGACGGTGAGAACGAATCTCCGCTGAGTCGAGACGGGGGAGGGGCTCGGGCGGGGGCCAATAGACTGATGCCATGGATTTCCGGACCCAGGCCACCGCCGCCCGTCGGGCCGCCGTCGAACTCGCCACGCTCCACCGCGCAGCCAAGGATCGCGCCCTCGCGGCCATGGCCGACGCGCTCGCCGCCGCCGAGCCCGAACTGCTGGCGGCCAACGCCACCGATGTCGCGGCCGCCCGTCAGGCCGGCACACCGGAGTCCATCGTCGACCGCCTCGCGCTCACGCCATCACGCGTCTCGGGCATGGTGCAGGGTCTCCGCGACCTCGCCGCCCTCCCCGATCCCATCGGCGACGTGGTCCGCGGCTGGAGGCTGCCCAACGGCGTCTCCGTCACCCAGGTGCGGGTGCCGTTCGGTGTGGTGGGCATCATCTACGAGGCGCGCCCCAACGTCACCGCGGACGCGGCCGGCATCTGCCTCAAGTCCGGCAACGCGGCTCTCCTGAGGGGCTCCTCGTCGGCGCTCAACACCAACCGCGCCACCGTCGCCGCGCTCCGCAAGGGGCTGGAGGACGCGGGCGTGACCCCCGACGCTGTCCATCTCGTCGAGGGCGGCCGCGAGGTGACGGGCGAGCTCATGCGCGCCCGAGGGCTGGTCGACGTCCTGATTCCGCGCGGCGGGGCGGGCCTCATCCAGGCGGTGGTCGACGGCTCCACGGTGCCGGTGATCGAGACCGGCACCGGCAACTGCCACGTCTACGTCGACGCCGACGCTGATCTCGACCAGGCCCTGGCCATCCTGCTCAACGCGAAGACCCAGCGCCCCAGCGTCTGCAACGCGGCCGAGACCCTCCTGGTGCACCGCGACGCGGCCGACGAGTTCCTGCCGATGGCCCTGGCCGCCCTCGGGCACTCGGGGGTCACCGTGCACGGTGACCCGGCCACTGCCGCCTACTCGGACGCCGTCGTGCCGGCCACCGCGAACGAGTACGACGCCGAGTACCTGACGCTGGACCTCGCCGCCAAGGTGGTGGAGTCTCTCGACGAGGCCCTTGAACACATCCGTGCCTACACCACCGGGCACTCGGAGACCATCGTCACCCGGAGCAGGAAGAACGCCGATCGGTTCGTCGCGGAGGTGGACGCGGCGGCGGTGCTGGTCAACGCCTCCAGCCGGTTCGTCGACGGCGGGGAGTTCGGCTTCGGCGCCGAGATCGGCATCTCCACGCAGAAGCTGCATGCCCGCGGGCCGATGGGGCTGCCGGAAATGACGAGCAGCAAGTACGTCATCGAGGGCGACGGGCAGGTCCGCACATGAGCGCGACGCCCGCCGCCTCGGCATCGCCTTGCTAGGATCGGGCGCCATGAGCCTTCTTCTGGAGACCGCCGCTGCCGCACCTCCCGTGCCGAGCTGGGTGATGGGCGCGTTGGCACTGGCAGTGCTGGTCGGCGTGATCGCCTGGATCGTCGGATTCGGGTCGGGCCGCCCGCACTCCAAGTGAGCACCACGGAGCTCGCACTGGCGCGCAAGGAGAAGTCGCGCCGATACCGGTTGGGCGTGATGGGTGGCACGTTCGACCCCATCCACCACGGCCACCTCGTGGCCGCATCCGAGGTGGCCGCCAAGTTCGCCCTCGACGAGGTGGTCTTCGTGCCCACCGGGATGCCGTGGCAGAAGAGCCACCGTGAGGTCTCGCTCGCCGAGGACCGCTACCTCATGACGGTGATCGCCACCGCGTCGAACCCCCGCTTCTCCGTGTCGCGGGTGGATATCGACCGGCCCGGCAACACCTACACCGTCGACACTCTCAAGGACCTGCGGGCCGAGCGAGGCGACAACACGGACCTGTTCTTCATCACCGGCGCGGACGCGGTGCGCCAGATCCTCACCTGGTACGGCGCCGACGAACTGTTCGACCTCGCGCATTTCGTCGGAGTCACCCGCCCGGGCGTGCCGATGACCCGCGACGACCTGGCCCACCTCCCCGAGGACGCCGTCACCCTTCTCGAGGTGCCGGCCCTGGCCATCTCGTCGACGAACTGTCGCGAGCGGGTCCACGCCCACGAGCCGATCTGGTACCTGGTGCCAGACGGTATCGTGCAGTACATCGCCAAGAGGGGGCTGTACCCGGCCTCCGGATCAGGAGTTCCCAGTGACCGTAGCTGACGACGTGCTCAAGCCCGTCCAGATCGCCGCCCAGGCAGCGGCAGACAAGAAGGGCCACAAGATCGTCGCCTTCGACGTGTCGGAGCAGCTCGTCATCACCGACGTGTTCCTCGTCGCGTCGGCGGGCAATGAGCGCCAGGTCGGCGCCATCGTCGACGGCGTGGAGGAGCGGTTGCTCGCGGCCGGCTACAAGGCCGTGCGGCGCGAGGGGGACCGGGAGAACCGCTGGGTGCTGCTGGACTTCATCGACTTCATCGTGCACGTGCAGCACACCGAGGAGCGCTCCCTGTACAACCTCGAGCGGTTGTGGAAGGACTGCCCGCAGATCCCGCTGGAGCTGCACCTCCCCGAGCCGGACGACGACGAGGCCCCCGACGACGCGGCGCAGTGAGGCTCGAGCACTCGACGCGCCTCCTGGTCCTCCGCCACGGGCAGACGGACTGGAACGCGCAGCAGCGCTTCCAGGGGCTCGCCGACGTGCCGCTCAACGACGTCGGCCGCCGTCAGGCTGAGGACGCGCGCGCGGCGCTGGCCGACGTCCGGTTCGACGCCGTCTATGCCTCGCCCCTGTCGCGGGCGGTGGACACCGCGACACTCGTGCGCCCCGGCGAGCCCGTCCGCACCGATCCGCGGCTCATGGAGATCGACGTCGGCAGCTGGGCCGGGCTGACGTGGGACGAGGTGAAGGCATCCATGCCGGACTACGAGTCCAAGTACGCCAACGGGGTGGACTTCCGCCGATCGCCGGAGGGGGAGACCCTGGCCGATGTCGTGGCGCGCGGGCTGCCGGCTTTCGAGGAGATCGCCGGCGCCCACGCGGGCGGCACCGTCCTCGTCGTGTCCCACGGACTGCTGCTCAACCGGATCATCCACGCGCTGCTGGGCCTTGAGGGACGCGTGCTCGGAGGGTTGGGCAACGCGCACTTCTCGGAGCTCGGTCTAGCCCACGGCGCGTGGCGCCTCGTGGCGCACAACGTGGGAATATTCCACCCGACGTCGCGTTAGGCCAGATATGAAGAGGATCGGGTTCCTGTCCTTCGGCCACTACCGCCATGTGGTGGGGGCCCGGGTGCCCGATGCCGGCGCTGCGTTGCGCCAGCACGTCGAGTTCGCCCGGATCGCCGACGAGGTGGGCCTGGACGGGGCCTGGGTCAGGGTGCACCACTTCGAGGAGTCCCACACCGCACCGTTTCCGTTGCTCGCCGCCATGGCTGCCGTCACCACACGGATCGACGTCGGTACCGGGGTGGTGGATCTGCGCTACGAGAATCCCCTGTACCTGGCGGAGGAGGCCGCCGCGACGGATCTCCTCTCCGGTGGGCGGCTGCAGCTCGGCATCAGCAGGGGCAGCCCCGAGCAGGCCGTCGACGGACAGAAGCAGTTCGGCTACCGCCTGACCGACGGCGATTCGTGGGCGGACCACGCCCACTCGAAGGCCGCCAGGTTCCGCCGTGCCATCTCCGGGGAGCCTGTGGCCCACTCGGCGGCCGCGCAGTTCTCCGGGGACGGCCCGGACCTGCCCATCCGGCCGCTCAGCCCCGGTCTGCCGGACCGGATCTGGTGGGGTGCCGGGAGCCAGGAGTCTGGGGTGTGGACCGGCGAGCAGGGCATGAACCTGCTGAGTTCCACGCTACTGCTGGCCGACGACGGGCGGCCGTTCCACATTCAGCAGGCGGATCAGCTGCGGGCCTACCGCCGTGAGTTCCGGCGGCACGCCCATACCGGCCCGGGACTGGCCGCCGTGACCCGCCCCGTCTTCCCGGTGACCAGCGACGACGACCGCCGATATTTCGGGCTCCGAGGGGACAACCACGACAGCGTCGGCATCCTCGACGGCTCCAAGGCCCGCTCCGGCCCGCAGATGGTGGGATCGGTCGACGAGGTGGCGAGGATGCTGCGCGCCGACGAGGCCGTCAGCGAGGCTGATTACGTGCTGTTCGCCATGCCCAGCCAGCTCGGGGTGGACTACAACGCGCACTGGATGGAGAACCTGGTGGCCGTGGCTCGGGAGCTGGGCTGGGCCTAGCGCCGATCAGACGAGGGGTTGCCGCGAGATCCACTCGTCGAGCCCGATGCGTGGCCCGGTGAAGAACGGCGTCTCCTCGCGCACGTGCAACCGTGCCTCCACCGAGCGCTGGTGGCGCATCGCGTCGGTGAGCCGGTGCAGTTCGTCGGCTTCGAACGCCAGGATCCACTCGTAGTCGTTCAGCGCGAACGACGACAGCGTCGAGGCCACCACGTCCGGGTACTCGCGCCCGGCCAGGCCGTGCTCCATGAGCATCTTCGAGCGGTGGGCGTCGTCGAGGTAGTACCAGTCGTAGCTGCGCACGAACGGGTACACCGTCAGCCACGGGCGGGGCGCGAAGCCCGCGAAGCAGCTGGGCACGTGGGTGCGGTTGAACTCGGCGGGGCGGTGCACGCCCATGACGGACCACACCGGTTCCAGGAAGGAGCCGAGGTCGCTCTGCCGGATGGCGTGGTAGCCGGCCTGCAGCGACGCCGGGTCGTTCGACAGCGTCCACACCATGAGGTCTGCGTCGGCGCGGAAGCCGCCCAGGTCGTAGAAGCCGCGCACGGTCACCCCGGCCGTCCCGAGCGCGGCCTCCAGTTCCACGGCCAGCGCCGAGGCTTCGAACCGGGACGCCGGCAGCGGCGCGGCCGTGGCGAAGACCGAGTACATCGCGTACAGCGGCTGCGCGTTGATGGCCTCGAGGTCCACGTCCTGCTCGTCGCGCTCGTCGCGGCCCGGGTGCTTGCTCATGCGGAGGTCCTGTCGGTGGGGGTGGGGCGGGGCAGGCAGCAGCGGCCTGTGGAGAACCGGCAGCGGCCCTGGGTGGCCACCTCGCCGCGCGCGGCGGCCGCCTTCGCGAGGAGTTCGTCCACCAGGAGGGCCACGAAACCGGCGTCCGTGCCGACGGTGGCCGCGCGCTCGTAGGGCAGGCCCAGGCCGGCGGCCGTCTCGCGTGCCTGGGTGTCGAGGTCGAAGGCCACCTCCATGTGGTCGGAGATGAACCCGATGGGAGCCGCGACAATCCCGTCCACGCCGTCGGCCTGTACCTCGGGCATCCGGTCGTTGACGTCTGGCTCCAGCCACGGAATATGCGGCGCCCCCGACCGTGAGCAGAACGTCAGCTCCCACGCGAGCTCCTCGCCCAGAGCCTGGGATGCCTCGGCGGCCACGGCGGCCGCGACCCTCAGGTGCTGCGCGTCGTAGCGACGCTCGGGCTCGCCGGTGGACGACGCCGCGTTCATGGCGCCGGGGATGGAGTGCGTGACGAACAGCACCCGGAGTGCGCCGTCGCCGATGCGTGCCCGCAGCCGGCGCACGGCCTCGACGAGGGCGCGGGCGTTGGCGGAGACGAACCCGGGCGTCTCGGCGAAGGGGTCCACCTTGTCGATGTGGATGGGGCGGCCGTCGGCGGCTCTCTGGAGATCCTCCCCGTACTGGCGGCATCCGCTGTAGGAGGAGTAGGCCGAGGTGGCCAGCGCCAGGACGCGCTCATGCCCGTCGTCGACCAGGGCCTGTACGGTGTCGGCGAAGTACGGGTGCCAGTTGCGGTTGCCGATCACCACCGGCACGTCCACACCGCGGCGCGCCAGTTCCGCACGCACGGCGTCCATCAGGGCCGCGTTGAGCTCGTTGATGGGGGAGCGACCGCCGAACAGCTCATAGTGCTTCGAGACCTCGAGCAGGCGCTCGTCGGGGATCCCCCTCCCGGCGGTCGCGTTGCGCATGAAGGGCAGCACGTCGGCGGACTCGTTGGGCCCGCCGTACGACGCGAAGAGGACCGCGGTGTACGGGGCGAGGGTCACATGGCCTCCCGGGCCTCGGCGGAGTCGAGATCCTCGACCCCCATGTGGGTGACGGGGCAGTGCTGGGACTCTATGGCGTCCGGGTCAACCACCTCGGGGCCGATGCCGTACAGCTCGGCCATGGCCAGCAGGTATTCCTCCGTGCGGCCGCGCTCGGCGGCGAGCCGGGCCCTCGTGGAGGGCACGTGGAGCAGCCGCGTGGCGAGCCGGCGCAGCGCCAGGGCGGCGTCGTCGTGCGTGAGCGGGCGTTGGGGCAGGCGGGCGGCCTCGTCGTCCACCATGGCCATCACGGCCTGGCGGAGGCCCACGACGGCGGGGTCCACGATCCGGGCCCGCAGCCTGGTCAGGACGTCCGCCACGCCGGCGTCGACGAGCGCCTCCGCGCGCCGCGTGTCGTCGGCGAAGCACGGCTGGATGGAGGCCTGGATGGAGGCCAGGTCCACCACGCGCACGCCCACCAACGCCGCGACCTCCGGTGCCACGTCGCGCTGCAGCGACAGGTCCAGGAAACGCTGCGGGCCGCGCACATCTGCCACATCGATGACGGGTGAGCCCATGCCGCGGCACGTGACGACCAGGTCCGTGCCGGTCAGCGCGTCGGCGAGGGTGGCGACGTGGGCCAGGTCGTGGCTGTCGGCGAACGTGGAACCGCGACCGCTGGCCGAGTGCACGCGCAGCTGGGCCACCCCGCGGGCGCGCAGCGCCGCGACGACCGCGCCAGCATATGAACCGGTGCCGACGATGGTGACCGTGGCCTCGGACCAGTCGGGGATCCCCATGAGGTCCAGGCCCACGCTCACCACGGAACGTCCGGCGCTCTCGAGCGCGGTTTCGTGCGCGATGCGCCGGGAGGTCTTCAGGGCCTCGTCGACGGCGATGCTCAGCGGCAGCGACGCCGATCCGTTCTCCTGGGCCGACGCCAGTGCCCGACGGAGCTGCCCGGCGATCTCGCGCTCGCCCACCACCATCGAGTCCAGCCCGGCAGCCACCCGGAAGACGTGCCCCAGAGCCGCCTCGCCGAGGTAGAGGTCCCAGGAGGGCGCGGCGTCGAAGCCCGCATTGAGGGCGGCACGCAGGTGGGAGTTGGAGGCCCCGCCGGTGGTGTCCAGCAGGATCTCGACCCGGTTGCAGGTGCTGAGCACGATCGCCCCGTTGACCTCCGGCAGGGAGGTGAGGCGGCCGGCGACATCGTCGACGCATGCGCTGACACGTTCAACCTCCGGCAGGCCCTGCCGGTCGTGCTGAATGGAGAACACGCGCATAGTCACAGTGGTCCCTATTCAACCACGCACGCTTGATGAGGCAGAATCGTGTTCAAATGACTTCCATGCTTTCCGCGCTCAGCGGACACCGTCCCGAACGTCTGCCGGTCTGGTTCATGCGCCAGGCCGGCCGGTCGCTGCCCGAATACCGTGCCCTCCGCGAGGGGACCACCATCCTGGAGGCATGCCTGATCCCGGAGCTGGCGGCCGAGATCACGCTGCAGCCGGTGCGACGGCACAAGGTGGACGCGGCCATCTTCTTCTCCGACATCATGACACCGCTGGTCCTGGCGGGCGTCGAGGTGGAGATCCACTCCGGTGTGGGCCCGGTCATCGACAAGCCGGTGCGCACCGCGGCGGACGTGGCCCGCGTCACCCGGCACGCACTGATCGAGACCAGCCCCATCACCGAGGCGGTCCGCATGGTGGTGGCCGAGCTGGGGGAGGACACGCCGCTGATCGGCTTCGCGGGGGCACCGTTCACGCTGGCGGCCTACCTGGTGGAGGGGCGCGGGTCGCGTGATCACCTCGCCGCGCGGGCGATGATGCACGCGGATCCCGAGTCCTGGCACCGGCTGCTGGCCTGGTGCGCGGACCTCTCCGGGCAGTTCCTGAACGTGCAGGTCGACGCAGGGGCCCGCGTGGTCCAGCTGTTCGACTCCTGGGCCGGTGCCCTCACCCGGGCGGACTACGTGGCCCACGTCGCGCCGCACTCCGCCGCCGTCCTGAAGGCCGTGGAGGGACGCGTCCCGCGGATCCACTTCGGCACAGGTACCCGGCACATCCTCACCGACATGGCCGCCTGCGGCGTCGAGGCCATGGGCATCGACTACCGCACACCGCTCGACGAGGCCGCCGCGGTCCTGCCGGGCCTGCCGCTGCAGGGCAACATCGATCCCGCACGGCTCGCCGCGGGATGGGACTCGTTGGAGGCTCACGCGCGTGACGTCGTCGACCGCGGCCGGGCGGCCCCGGCGCACATCGTCAACCTCGGCCACGGCGTGCCCCCCACCACCGACCCGGGGGTGCTCACCGACCTGGTGGCGCTCCTCCACACGCTGTGACTGCCGTCGTCGTCGGCGGGGGCCTCGCCGGGCTCCTGGCCGGGTACCGCCTCACCCAGCAGGGCCGCACGGTGACGCTGCTGGAGGCGTCCACGCGACTGGGCGGGATGATCGCATCCATCGAGATCGGCGGGGTGCGGGTGGACTCCGGCGCAGAGGCCTACGCCGTCCGTGGCGGTGTGGGCCGGGCGCTCTGCGAGGAGCTCGGCCTGGAGGTGGCGGGCCCCGCGGGTCAGCCGCACATCTGGCGGCCCGACGGCGTGTGGCCGATGGCGGAGGGAGTGCTGGGCATCCCGGCCTCCCTGGACGATCCCGCGTTGGGGGCGCTGTCCCCTGAGGACCTCCGCCGCCTGGCGCAGGACGCCGACCTGCCGCCCGAGGTGGGGGCGGACGCCACCACGGTCGGCGAGCTGGTGCGCGCGCGCCTGGGCGACGGCGCCCTCGTCAGGCTGGTGGCGCCCGTGGCGCAGGGCGTCTACTCCCTGGCTCCGGACAGGATGCCGCTGGCGGCCTTCGCGCCCGGGCTCTCCCAGGCCCTGGCGCACCAGGGGACCCTGCTGGGCGCGGTCGCGGCGGTCCGCCGTCCGGGGGTGGCGGCCGTGGAGCAGCCCGTCGGCGGGATGTTCCGGTTGACCGAGGCGCTGGCCGGGGCCATCGTGGCGGGCGGCGGGCAGATCCGGCTCGCCTCGCCGGCGGTGTCGCTGCGACGCTCGGGCGGCCAGTTCGCCGTCGGCCTGCCCGACGGTGAGACCGTGACGGCGGACCGGCTGGTGCTCGCGTCCTCGGCCGCGTCGGCCTGCGCGTTGCTGGCCCGCATCGGCATCGATCTCACGCCTCCGCCGGTGGTGACGGCGCGCCTGGCCGTGCTGGGCGTCTCCCACCCCGGGCTGCTGGAGGGCCCCATCGGGTCCGGGCTGCTCGTGGGCGAGCGCGACGACTCCATCCATGCCAAGGCGCTGACCCACTACTCGTGGAAGTGGCCGGGCGCGCGGCGCGACGGTCAGGAGATCCTGCGCCTGTCCTACCCGGAACAGCTCATCCCCACGCGGGCGGACGCGCTGGCGGATGCCTCGCGATTTCTCGGCATCGAGCTCGCGGACAGGGACGTGACCGGGTTCGCGTCCGTGTCCTGGGAGTCCATGCCCACCCGCATGGAGCACGCCACGCGCGAGTACTACCAGGAGGCCGTCGCAGCGGTGGGCGTGGACCTCGTCGGCGCCTGGGTGGACGGCAACGGGATCGCCTCGGTCATCGCCGGCTGTGATCGGCTGGCACGGTGAGGCTGCGCCTGGGCACCCGCGGCTCTGCGCTGGCCGTCGCGCAGTCGGAGCAGGTCGCCGACGCGCTCCGCGCGCGCGGCCACGCCGTCGAGTTGGTGCGGATCAGGACCGGCGGCGATGTGGAGCGCGGGTCCTTGACGCGGCTGGACACCCTGGGGGTGTTCGCCGCTGAGCTGCGCACGGCGCTGCTCGAAGGTCGCTGTGACTTCGCCGTGCACTCTCTCAAGGACCTGCCCACCGCCGCCGTCCCGGGACTCGTCATCGCGGCCGTGCCGCTGCGGGCGGATGCCCGCGACGCGCTCTGCGCCCGGGACGGCCTGACGCTGAGGGAGCTCCCGCCGGGGGCGACCGTCGGCACCGGATCGCCGCGGCGGGTCGCCCAGCTGCGGGCGCAGCGGCCGGACCTGCTGTACGTGGACGTGCGCGGCAATGTCGGCACCCGGCTGGCCAGGGTCGCCGACGGTGACCTCGACGCCGTCGTGCTGGCCGCGGCCGGCCTCGCCCGGCTCGGCCTGGGCGGACACATCACGGACCTGCTGGACATCCTTCCCGCCCCCGGCCAGGGCGCCCTCGCGCTGGAGTGCAGGGCGGACGACGACGCGGTGAGGGCAGAACTGGCCGCGCTCGAGGATCCCGCGACCCGGGAGGCGGTCGAGGCGGAGCGCACCGTGCTCGCCGGGCTGGGCGGGGGGTGCGCCGCGCCCATCGGCGCCTGGGGGCGCGACGGGGAACTCGTGGCCGGCGTGTTCGCCATCGACGGATCCACGGCCACGCGCACGCGGGTCCAGATGACGGCCCGTGCGGGTGAGACCGCTGCGGAGGAGCTCATCCACCACGGCGCCTCGGACGTGGCCGAACTCGGCGCGAGCCGGCCGTCGCGCCTCGAGGAGCTGCACGACGACACCTCGCTCTGGCGCGGCCCGGCGGTGCTGGCGGGGTTGCGGATCCTGCTCACCCAGGCCGACGGCGCCCTCGCGGACGCGCTGCGGGCCGCCGGCGCCGAGGTGGTCGCGCAGCCGGTCCAACGCCGCGTCACGCTTCGCCCGGACGGCTCGTTCGATCGCGCGGACTGGGTGGCGTTCACCTCCGCGGCCACGCTGGAGGTCATCGCCGAGCTCGGGCTGACGGTGCCGGCGGGCGCCCGGGTGGCCGCCGTCGGACCCCGGACAGCGGCGGCGGCGGAGGCGGCCGGCCTGACCGTGGATCTGGTGCCGGCCGCGGAGTCCAGCGCCGCCGCCCTGGCGCGTGCCTGGCCAGAGGGCTCGGGCCGCGTGGTGATTCCCGGCTCGGCCCTGTCGTCGACGGTGCTGGCCGACGCGCTGCGTGCCAAGGGCTACGGCGTCGAGGTGCTGCCGCTGTACACGATGGAGCCGCTCGACCACCTGCCCGGGGTGCTGGTGTACGAATGGCGCGATGGGCTGTTCGACGCCGTGGCCGTGACGTCCGGATCGGCCGGCGCCGCCGTCGGCCGGCTGCTCGGTTGGCGCGACGACACCGCGGTGGTGGCGTTCGGCCCACCGTCGGCGGAGGCGTTGCGGCGCGAGGGCGCGAGTGTCGCGGCGGTGGCGGCGACACAGGATGCAGAGGGACTGATCCGGGCGATCTCGTCCATAGGAAGGGAACACCCATGATCCAGATGCGGCCGCGAAGGCTCCGCACCACTCCCGCCATGCGCAGACTGGTCCGCGAGGTGGAACCCAGGGCCTCGCAGCTCGTTCTGCCCGTGTTCGTCGCCGAGGCGCCCGGGGCCATCTCCTCGATGCCGGGCGTGCACCGCCACGACCTCGACGGCGTCCGCCGCGTCGCCGAGCAGGCGGTGGCCGCCGGCATCGGCGGTGTGATGCTGTTCGGCGTGCCCGACGACGCAGACAAGGACGACACCGGCACGCAGGGATGGGCCGAGGACGGCATCCTGCAGCGCGGGCTGCGGGCCGTGCGCGACGCCGTCGGCGACGAGACCGTCGTCATGGCCGACACCTGCCTCGACGAGTTCACCACGCACGGACACTGCGGGTTCGTCACCCCGCACGGCCTCGTGGACAACGACGCGACGCTGGCGGCGTACGCGTCGATGGCCATCGCCCAGGCGGACGCGGGCGCCCACGTCGTGTCGCCGTCGGGGATGATGGACGGTCAGGTCGAGGCCATCCGGGCCGCGCTCGACGGAGCCGGACACACCGACACAGCCATCCTCGCCTACGCGGCGAAATACGCCAGCTCGTTCTACGGCCCGTTCCGCGAGGCCGTCACCTCCACCCTGATCGGTGACCGCAAGACCTATCAGCAGGATCCCGCCAACCGGCGCGAGGGCCTTCGCGAGGCCGAGCTGGACCTCGCCGAGGGCGCGGACATGGTGATGGTGAAGCCGGCGGGGTACTACCTGGACGTGCTGGCCGACGTGGCCGCCGTCTCGGATGTGCCGGTGGCGGCCTACCAGGTGTCGGGGGAGTACGCAATGATCGAGGCGGCCGCCGAGCGCGGCTGGATCGACCGCCAGGGGGCGGTCACGGAATCGGTCACCGCCATCGTGCGGGCCGGAGCGGACATCGTGCTGACCTATTGGGCACTGGAACTGGCGGGGTGGATGAAGTGACAGGCATGGACCGGCTCTTCGAGCGGGCGCGCGGCGTGATTCCCGGCGGCGTCTCATCGCCCGTGCGGGCGTTCGGGTCCGTCGGGGGCACGCCGAGATTCGTCTCGTCGGCCCGCGGCCCCTACATCCTGGACGCCGAGGGTGTCGAGTACGTGGACCTCGTCTGTTCCTGGGGCCCGGCCCTGCTGGGACACGCGCATCCCGAGGTGGTGGCGGCCGTGCAGGCAGCCGCTGCGCGCGGGTTGTCCTTCGGTGCCCCCACCGCGGCGGAGGTGGAGCTGGCCGAGGTGATCAGGGCCAGGGTGCCGATGGCCGAGCAGGTGCGCTTCGTCTCCACCGGCACCGAGGCCACCATGACCGCCATCCGGCTGGCGCGCGGCGCCACCGGCCGCGACGCCATCGTGAAGTTCGCGGGCTGCTACCACGGCCACTCCGACGCGCTGCTCGCGGCCGCCGGGTCGGGCGTCGCCACCCAGGGGCTCCCAGGCTCCGCGGGCGTCACGCAGGCCGCGGCGGCGGACACGATCGTCGTGGACTACAACGACATCGAGGCGCTGGCCCGAGTCTTCGACGAGGCGGGGGAGCGGATCGCGGCCGTCATCACCGAAGGCGCGCCCGCCAACATGGGCGTCGTCCCGCCGGCGCCCGGCTTCAACGCCGCCATCCGCGACCTCACGGCCCGCCACGGCGCGCTGATGATCCTCGACGAGGTGCTCACGGGCTTCCGCGTCGCGCCCGCCGGGTGGTTGGGGCTCGAGGGCGGCTACCTGCCGGACCTGGTGACCTTCGGCAAGGTGGTGGGCGGGGGCATGCCCCTGGCGGCCCTCGCGGGCCCGGCCCGGCTGATGCAGATGCTGGCACCGGTGGGGCCGGTCTACCAGGCGGGCACCCTGTCCGGAAACCCGTTGGCCACGGCGGCCGGCCTCGCCACGCTGCGCCTGGCCGACGCCGGCGTGTACGGGGAGGTGGACCGCCGCTCGGCCGAGCTGCAGGTCGCCGTCGCGGACGCACTGACCGCCGCATCGGTGCCGCACGTCGTGCAGAGCGCCGGCAGCCTGTTCTCCGTGTTCTTCCGGGAGGAGCCCGTCGCAGACTACGACGACGCGAAGGCGCAGGACACGGCCGCGTTCGCGCGCTTCTTCCACTCGATGCTCGACCACGGGGTGGCCCTGCCGCCCTCGGCCTTCGAGGCGTGGTTCCTGTCCTCTGCCCACGACGACGCCGCCATGGCCCGGATCACGGATGCTCTTCCGGCAGCCGCTCGGGCCGCCGCGCATTCGTGAGAAGCTAGCCCCGGGCACTTCAGAGAGGAATCAACGGTGAAGTTTCGGTTGGGCACACGCGCGTCCGCGCTGGCGCTGGCGCGTTCGGAGATGGTGGCGGCCACGCTGCGCGAGGCGGGACATGAGGTGGAGATCGTGCCCGTGGCGTCGGCGGGACAGGACACCGTCCACATGCCCGACGGCTACTCGCAGGGCGTCTTCGCGATGGAACTGCGAGATGCGCTGCGCGCCCACGAGGTGGACGTGGTGGTCCATTCGGTCAAGGACATCCCGCTGTCGGACAAGCCGCAGGACCTCACCATTCCCGCCGTGCTGCCGCGCGGCGACCACCGCGACGTGCTGTGCACCCGCGGAGGCGTCACCCTGGCGGCGCTGCCCCGGCACTCGCGCGTGGGCGTCACGTCGTTGCGCCGGATCGCCCAGCTGCGCGCGCTCCGCCCGGACCTCACCTTCGTCGACGTCGGTGGCTCACTCGAGGAGCGCCTGCGCCACCTCGAGCCCGGAGACCTCGACGCCGTCGTGCTCTCCGCGGCGGGCGTCGAAACGCTGGGGCTGGCCGACCGCATCGCCGAGTACCTCCCCATTCTCACGGCCCCGGGACAGGGCGCGCTGGCGCTCGAGTGCCGTCGCGACGACGACGACATCGTCGCCGCGCTCAAGGGGTTCGACGACATCGAGACCCGGATCTGCATCGACGCGGAGCGGGCGGTCCTGGTGGGGCTCGGCACCACCTACATGGCCCCGGTGGGGGCCCTGGCGTCGCGGCGGGGGATCCTGTCGCTCAAGGCCGGTGTCTTCGCCATCGACGGCACCAAGCGCAACGTGCTGGAGGTGGGGCTGCCGACCTCCGAGTTCCACGCCGTCCGCACCGGAGAGAACGCGGCTGCCGCGCTCAAGGAGCGTCGTGCCGAGCGGTTCTTCTCTCCGGAGGCGCTGGCCTCGGTGAAGCTCTCCGCCGAGCACGACGACGAGTCACCGTTCATCGAGGTGCCGGGCGACGACCGCATCCGCGTCCTGCTGCCGCGCCAGGAGGGACGCCTGGCGCAGGCGCTCCGCAAGAACGGACTTCGCGTGGACTGTGTCTCCTTGCAGGAGGCCAAGCTCATCTCGGCGGACAACATCCTCGGCTGGGCGGACTGGGTGGTGCTGCCCTCCGCGCAGACCGTGTGGGCCCTGCGCGAGCGGGGATGGGAGATTCCCGCGAACACCAGGGTCGCGGCGATGGGGTCCACCACGCAGCTGTCGGCAGAGGACGGCGGCATCACCGTCCACCTCGCCCCGGAGGGCACGGCAAGCTCGCAGAAGCTGGTCGAGATGTTCCCTGTGGCGCAGGGGCAGGAGCGCGTGGTCATCGCCTGCGCAGACCAGCTCTCAACGAACCTGGAGAACGGGTTGCGCGCCAAGGGCTACACCGTCGAGCGCCTGGAGATCTACACCATGGTGGACGTCGATTCCCTGGACCCCCGCTTGACTCAGATGTGGTCCGACGGCGCCTGGCAGGCGATCCTGCTGACCCAACCCTCGCTGGCCTCGGCCTACGTCAACCTGCTCGGGCACCGCGACGGCGTGCACGTCCTGGCGTGGGACGAGCCCACGGCCAAGACGCTGGGCGGGCTCGGGGTCCCGGTGCTGGCGGTGGCCAAGTCAAAGGACGAGTTCGGTGTCGCGGCCCTGGCGCGTGAGCTGGTCAAGAGGCGCTGACTAGCGGCTCGCCGCGATTTTCCTTCTGGCTTGAGGTGCGCTATCGTTCTTCGAGTCGCCGGAAGGCGGCGATGGGGCTATGGCGCAGTTGGTAGCGCGCTTCCATGGCATGGAAGAGGCCAGGGGTTCGAATCCCCTTAGCTCCACCGAACGGACAAGGCCCTGCCAATGGCGGGGTCTTGTCCGTTTCTGCGCGACCCTCAGATGTCGTCGGCCTGATATCCCGGGAAGAAGTCCTCCTTCAGCTGCGGGTCCGGCAGACCCGCGTCGCGGAGGGCCCCGCCGAGAGCCTCGACCATCGGCTCCGGGCCGGACAGGTAGACCAGACTGTGGTTGAGCTCGGGCACCAGCCGCTTCAGCACCTCGACCGAGAGGGGCTCGCCCACCACCCTGTGGACGGTGAGCGCGGGGTCAGCCTCCTGCCACTGCCTCAGCTGGTCGCCGAAAGCCACGTCGTCGGAGCTGCTGCCGTAGATGAGGGTCACCGCCAGCGGGTCGCCGTCGTGGGCCCTCTGCTTGAGGATGCTGTGGAACGGCGTGATGCCGATGCCACCGGCCACGAAGACGGTCGGGATATCCGTCTCCTGCCACGTGAAGTCGCCGTCGGGATCCTCCAGGAGCTCGATCCTCTCGCCCGGCTCGAGTCTGGACAGTGCCTGCTTGAAGGTGGTGGACGTGACGCGGGTGGTGACCTGCAGGATTCCCTCGTAGGGCGCGGCGGAATTGGTGAACCACCGGGTGGTGCCCTCGTCGTCGGGATTGTCGTGGGGCACCTCCACCCGCACGAACTGGCCGGCCTCCCAGGCGAGCGGCTCGTCGCTGCGGAAGCGGAACGCCCAGATGTCGGCCGCCTCGTGGGACTTCTCGATCAGGGTCAGGGACATGGGGGCCTCCTGGGGTGAGTGGTCGTCTCCGACGCTACCCCGCCGTCGCGTGCCGCGCCGGGGATTAGCATGTGGGTGCCCACTCCGAGTCGAGTTCAGGAGAAGCCGTGAAAGAGACCCTGCGTCCAGGCATGTCACACACGATGACCTACCAGGTGCCCCCGCACCGCACCGTGCCGCACCTGTTGCCGGAGTCGCCGGATTTCGTGTCGATGCCGGAGGTCCTGGCCACCGGCTACCTGGTGGGCGTCATCGAGTGGGCCTGCATCGAGTCTCTTCATGGGCACCTGGACGACGGCGAGATCACGCTTGGCACCCACGTCGACGTATCGCACCAGGCCGCGACCGTTCCCGGGTCGACCGTCACGGTTCAGGTGAGCCTGACTGACGTCGACCGTCGTGCCCTCGTGTTCGCCGTGACGGCCAGCGACGAGAGTGCCGTCATCAGCACAGGCACGCACAAGCGTGTGGTGGTCGACCGGGAACGGTTCGTCGCGAAGCTGGGGCGCCCCGGAAGCTGACCGCTACCCCTCAGGCCGCCACTGGAGGATGTCGCCGGGCTGGCAGTCCAACGCCTCGCACAGCGCCTCCAGCGTGCTGAACCGCACGGCCTTGGCGCGCCCGTTCTTCAGGACCGCCAGGTTGGCGGGGGTGACGCCCACCTTCTCGGCCAGCGCGCCCACTGCCATGCCGCGTTTCGCGAGCATGACGTCGATGGTCACGACGATGGGCACGTCAGATCACCCCGTCGAGCTCGGTCTTGAGGTCCCGCGCCTCGGCCGCCGTGGCCACGGCCTGCACCAGGAGCGCGCGCATCACGCGGACCAGCATCGCCACCCCCGCGATGACGAGCGAGGCGCCGCAGAGGAGCGCGACGACGCCCGGCGCGACCGCGTCGCCGGGGATGGTCCGGTTGGTGACGGCGGCCACCACCGCCAGGCTGAAGGTGAGCACTGAGGCGGCCGCGATGGCGCCGACGGTGACGTCGACGTAGCGGAACGCCGCGTGGGAGAAGACGGTGTCGCGGCGGACCATCGTGAGCAACCGCCAGATGCACACCCCGCACGCCTGCAGGGCCATCACCCCGAGCGCGAGGATGGTCACGACGGCGACGCGGGTCCAGGCGGGGGCGCCGTCCATGTCGAGCCAGAGCAACGGCAGGAGGACCAGCTGCACGGCGAGCGAGCCTGCGAGCGCGACGGCGATGACGAGGCGGAGCACTGTGATGACAATGCGTCCCATGACGATTCTCCTATCGATAAACAATAGAAATATATCGTGGAACGATAGCCTGGGGCAATCCGCGCTGGCCGGTCTCCCCGGTTTGGATGAGGGTCTGAGCCGGACACGGCATCCGCGGGAGCCCGTTGAGCCGGACACGGCATCCGCGGGAGCACGTTGAGCCGGACACGGCATCCGGGCACCCCCGTCGAGCCGGACACGGCATCCGGGCACCCCCGTCGAGCCGGAACCGGGTCTGGCGAGGGTTTGCTCGTTCAAATCCCGCAGGAACGAGGTTGACACTGGATCCAGGCTCGTCGCGGCTCCGCGAGAGCCGTGTCCGGCTCAACTCCATTCCGACCGGAGAGCGCGACGAACCGGCGAGCACGCACGAGGGGGGCGGCCCTCGCGGACCCGCCCCCCTCGTGCGTGCTCAGGATCAGCCCTCGAGCAGCGCCAGGCGGTCGGGATCGTTGGCGAACACCTCGGCGGCGTTGGCCTGGGTCACGACCACAGGGTCGAGCTGGTAGATGTTGACGTCCACCTTGCCGTTGTTGGCGGTGTCGTCGGTGGCGGGGAGGCCCTCACCGGTCTGCAGCAACTTGATCAGCTCGACGGTCTTCGCGACGAGCGCGTCGGTCGGCTTGGCGACGGTCGAGTACTGCTCGCCGGCGGCGATGGAGATGATCGACTCGTTCTCGGCGTCAAGGCCGGTCACGACGGGCAGGTCCATCCCGGCCTGCTTCACGGAGGTCAGGATGGCGCGGGCGATGCCGTCGTTGGGGGAGAGCACGCCGTCGATGGTCTTGTCCGAGTAGTTTCCGGACAGGAGGGAGTCCATGCGCGCCTGCGCCTTGGCGTTGTCCCAGTCGGGGGTGGCCACCTGCGTGAACTCCTGCTGGCCGGACACCACGACGAGGGTGCCGTCGTCGATCTTCGGCTGCAGGACGCTCATGGCGCCGGTGAAGAAGTTCGGCGCGTTGGGGTCGGCCGGGCCGCCACCGAAGAGCTCGATGTTGTACGGGCCGGGGCCCGTCGCCTCGAGGCCATCGAGGAGGGACTGGCCCTGCAGCTCGCCGGTGCGGATCGATCCGAACTGGACCACGCCGTCGATGGCGGTGGTGTTCTCGATGAGACGGTCGTAGCCGATCACCTCGATGCCCGCGTCGTGCGCCTTCTCCAGGACGGAGCCCAGCTGCGTGCCGTCGACGGGGCCGACGACGATGACCTCGGCGCCCTGCTCGATCATGGCCTCGATCTGCTGCTGCTGCTGCGGCACCTTGTTGTCGGCGGCCTGGATCAGCGAGGCGAAGCCGGCGGCCTCGAGCTGCTCGGCGAACATCACCTCGGCCTCCTTCCAGTTCTGCGTGCCGAGCCAGGGCAGGGCCACGCCGATCGTGGCGTCGGCGGCGAAACCCTCAGCCGCGGCGGCGCTGGAGGAGGTGGAGGAGGTGGGATCGGTGGTCGTGGTTCCCTCGCGTCCGCCACCGCAGGCGGTCAGCGCCAGCGAGGTGACGAGGAGGCCCGTGAGTAGGCCAGCTGCCTTCGTTTTCATTGCAGTACCTTTCGGAAGTTCCCGACCGGCCGATCCGGTTCGGGGACGGGCGTCTGTGCCCGGGTGACATGCGCAGGGCGCACTGGGTGAGGGGTCGGTGCCAATCGGCACCACCCTGAGGGGGTGAAGCGGTTATCTGGCCTGCGTGGGCATCGTGTCGGCGGCGTCCACCACCGGACCCTCCTCCACGGGGACCTCGGGTGCGGGGGAGGGGGGTGCGGCGACGGCGGGCTCGCTGCGGAAGGACCGCATGAAGCTGCCGATCATGGATGGACGTCCCTGCTGCTTGTTGTAGACGTCGAAGGCGACGGCGGCCAGGAGGACGAGGCCCTTGATCACCTGCGTCTGGTCCGCGCCCACGCCCATCAGCATGAGGCCACTGTTCAGCACGGCCATCACGAGCCCGCCGATCATCGACCCGACGACGGTGCCGATGCCGCCGGAGACCGCCGCGCCGCCGATGAACACGGCAGCGATGGCGTCCAGCTCCCACATCGTGCCGTCCGAGGGGCCGGCGGCGGTGGCCCGTCCGACGAACAGGATGCCGGCGATGGCCGCAAGGAAGCTCATGTTGAGCATGACCAGGAAGTAGGTCTTTGCGGTGTTGACGCCCGACAGGGCCGCCGCCGCCTTGTTGCCACCGACGGCATAGATGTGGCGGCCGAAACGGGTGCGCTGGGTGAGCACGTGGTACACGATGACGAGGATCACCAGGATCACGCCCGGGATGGGGAACGACGTGCCGGGGCGGCCGCTGCCGAACAGCCAGGTGACGTAGCCGATGACCGCGACGATCAGGGCGATGCGCACCAGTGTGGCCCACATGGGGGCCTCGACCCCGCGCTCCAGGGCGTGGGAGCGGCGCCGGAACTCGCTCCAGATGATCCAGGCCGCGGCGAGGATACCGAGCAGCAGCGTCGAGTTGTTGAGGCCTGTGAACGAAGGACCCCACTCGGGCAGGTAGCCGGCGCCGAAGAACTTGTACTCGGTGGGCACGGGCACGGAGATGGACTGCGACATCCAGATCACCAGGCCTCGGAAGATCATCATGCCCGCGAGCGTGGTGATGAAGCCGGGGATGCCCACCTTGGCCAGCCAGAACCCGTGCCAGGCGCCGATGAGGGCGCCGGCCAGCAGACCGGCCAGGATGCCGGCCCACCACGGGAAGCCGTAGGTCGCCGTGGTCAGCGCCGTCGTCATGCCGACGAAGCCGGCCACCGAACCGACCGAGAGGTCGATCTGCCCGATCACGATGACCATCACCATGCCGATCGCCAGGATCAGCACGTAGGCATTGCCCGAGATGAGGTTCTGGAAGTTCGACGAGGTGAGCATCCGGCCACCGGAGGCCACGTCGAAGACGACCGCGAGGAGCACCAGCGCAAGGGCCATCGTGTACTGCTGGAGGTTTCCTCCGAGAACTTGCTTCAAAGCCTTCATAGTTTTCTCGTCCGTTTCGGGTCAGGCCGGCAGCGCTGCGGCTGAGGTGGTGCTGGTGGTGGTCATTCGTCGCATGAGGGTTTCCTGGTCGGCGTCGGCCGCGGCCAGTTCGCCGGTGATGCGGCCCTCGCAGATGGTGTAGATGCGGTCGCAGATGCCCAGGAGCTCGGGCAGTTCGGAGGAGATCACGACCACGCCCTTGCCGGAGTCGGCGAGCGCGTGGATGAGCTTGTAGATCTCGTACTTGGCTCCGACGTCGATGCCGCGGGTGGGCTCATCCAGGATCAGTAGCTGAGGCTCGGGGTACATCCACTTGGCGAGCACCACCTTCTGCTGGTTGCCTCCCGACAGGGTGGCCACACCGACGTCGACGCTCGGCGCCTTGATCCGCAGGTCCGTGCGGTACTTCTCCGCCACCGCCGCCTCCTTGCGCAGGCTCAGCAGGAAGCGCGTCACGACGTCCTTGAGATTGGCCGAGACGATGGTGCTCTTGATGTCGTCGATGAGGTTGAGGCCGAGCGTCTTGCGGTCCTCCGTGACGTACGCGATGCCCTGCTCGATCGCCCGGGCGACGGTGGGCGTCTCGATCCGCTTGCCGCCCAGGTGCATCTCGCCCGAGAGCCAGCGCCCGTAGGAGCGGCCGAAGATCGACCGCGCGAGCTCCGTGCGACCGGCTCCCATCAAACCGGCGAAGCCGACGACCTCACCGGCGCGGACGTCGAATTGCGCATCCTTGACGATGAGGCGTCCCGGGATGGAGGGGTGCTCCACGTTCCATCCGCGGATGTCGAAGAGCACGTCGCCGATGTGCGGGGCGCGGGTGGGGTAGCGGTTCTCGATGGAGCGACCCACCATGGCGCGGATGATGCGGTCCTCGTCGACCTGACCGGCCACGACGTCATAGGTCTCGACGGTGCGCCCGTCGCGGATGACCGTCACGGCGTCGGAGATGGCGGCGATCTCGTTGAGCTTGTGGGAGATCATGATCTGCGTGATGCCGCGTGCCTTGAGGCCGCGCATGAGGTCGAGCAGGTTGCGGGAGTCGTCCTCGTTGAGGGCCGAGGTGGGCTCGTCGAGGATGAGGAGCTTGACGTTCTTGGCCAGCGCCTTGGCGATCTCGATCAACTGCTGCTGGCCCACGCCGAGCGTCTTGATCGGGGTGTCGGGGTCGATGTCCAGCCCGACTCGCGCCAGGAGGTCCAGCGCCTTGAGGCGTGCCGACTGCCAGTCGATGAGGAGCCCGGAGGTCACTTCCGATCCGAGGAAGAGGTTCTCCGTGACCGACAGCTCCGGGATCAGGGCCAACTCCTGGTGGATGATCACGATGCCGCGCTCCTCGGACGCCTTGATGCCGCCGAAGCTCATCGCCTCGCCCTCGTAGACGATCTCGCCGCTGTACGTGCCGTGCGGGTAGACCCCCGACAGGACCTTCATGAGCGTGGACTTGCCCGCCCCGTTCTCCCCGCAGATGGCGTGGATGTCGCCTCGGCGCACGTTGATCGTGACACCGTCCAGGGCTTTGACCCCTGGAAATTCCTTGGTGATGCTGCGCATCGCGAGCAAGACGTGACCGTCGTCCATACGTTCCCGTGTCTCCTTCGACTCCGCTGGCGTGCGACATTCGCCGTCGCTGCCCCCGATGTGTAGAAGGTAAGCGGCTTCGGCCATTGGCGTCAATTCTTAAACTCAAGCGTTATCGGATTGTTATCATGCAATCGATACCACTCGGCCTGACTAGGGGCTATGCAATGTGGCCCCGAAGGGCGTTACCCGCCACAGTGACTTCGCGAACTGAAGACAACGTTGATGCTCCCCGCGCACCTCCTGCTAGCCTTCAAGCGTGAACAGGGTCGTTGGCGCGCCGGGCTCGCAGCCCTCACTGCGCGAGGCGAACAGTGCGCGCATCGTTGAAGCAGTGAAGGCGTACGGACGCATCACGCAGGTAGAACTGGCCAGCGCGACCGGGCTGTCGCCGGCCACGGTGTCCAACATCGTCAAACAGCTCCTCGAGCAGGATGTCGTCGTCACCAGCGCCACCACCCGCTCCGGCCGCCGTGCCCAGCTTGTCGCGCTCAAGCCCTCATCTGCGCTCGCGGTGGGAATGCACATCGACCGTCGGTCGCTGGTCCTCGTCATCGCCGACGCGACGCTGGAGGTGCTCGCATCCAAGCGGTTGCCGCTGCCGATGGACCACCGCTCGGACACGACGCTGGACCGGGCCGCCATGCTGGTGGCGGACCTCGCCGACGAGGTGGGCGCCTCCATGGACCACATCGGAGGCCTGGGACTCGCCCTGCCCTCGAGCGTGGGTCGTGGTGGCCGCGCCGGGGCATTCCAGCTACCCGGATGGGAGGAGCTCGACGTCGACCGGCTGCTGTCCGCGCGGATCCAGCGCCCCGTGCTGGTGGTCAAGGAGGCGGACGCGGGGGCGCTTGCCGAGTCCCGCCTGGGAGCGCTGAGGGGGGTCCAGTCTGCGCTGTACGTGCACGCCTCCCACACCACGGAGTCGAGCTTCCTCCTCGGCGGTGTGGTCCATCAGGGGTTTCGGGGCGGTGCAGGCGCCCTCGGGCACGTCCGCGTCGACCCGGCCGGGCAGATCTGCCGCTGCGGCGCCCGCGGATGCCTCAACACCGTCGTCTCGGGTGAGGCGTTGGCCGAGCTGGTCCGGCTCAGTCACGGGGCCATGGACCTGCGCGCCATCGTGAAGGCGGTCCGCGACGGCGACCCGGGATGCAGGCAGGTGGTGGCCGACGCTGGGAGTCTCATCGGCACGGCGCTGGCGGACCTCGCCACCGTCATCGCTCCTGAGCGGATCACGTGGGGTGGGGACCTCGCGACGGTGGGGGAGCCGTTCGTCGTTCCGCTGCGTGACGCCGTCCGTGGCCGCCCCCTCCTGCCCTCCGTCGACGAGCTCCTCGCGGACCCGGCGTTCCCTGTCGACGGCTGCGCACGCGGGGCGCTGGTGGCGATTCACGACCTGATCAACGCCTCGCCCGCCGGATCGATGGAAGGATGATCGCCATGGAAGCTCGCGCGCCGCTGCTCCGGCTCTCGGCCGTCAGCAAGCACTTCGGTGGCGTCCAGGCGCTGGTTGACGTGGACCTGGAGCTCAGCTCTGGCGAGGTCGTGGCACTCGTGGGAGACAATGCCGCGGGCAAGTCGACGGTCGCGCGGATTATCTCGGGGGTGTACCAACCCGACTCGGGGCAGGTGCTTCTGGACTCCAGGCCCGTCACCATCGCGTCGGCCCAAGCGGCCTTCGCGATGGGCATCGCGTCGGTGTTCCAGGAGTTCGCCCTGGCGGAGAACCTGGACGTGACGTCGAACATCTTCCTGGGACGGGAGCTCAGCTCCTCGGGGCTGCTGGATCTGGACCGCATGGACGACCTCGCGAGGTCCTACCTGGACCAGCTCAACGCACGGATCCCCGATCTGAGGGCTCCGCTCGTCCACCTGTCGGCGGGGCAGCGCCAGTGCGTCGCGATCGCCAGGACGCTGGTGCGTCAGCCGCGGCTTGTGGTGCTGGACGAGCCGACGGCTTCGCTCTCGGTGGGCCAGACCGCTGAGGTGCTGAGCTACGTGGAGCGGCTGAGGGACATGGGGCTGGGCGTCATCCTGATCAGCCATAACCTGAACGACGTCCGTGCGGTGGCGGATCGCATCGAGGTGCTCCGGCACGGCCGCAACAACGGATCATTCGACGCCGCGACGGCCAGCTACGAGGAGGTTCTCTCAGCCATCACGGGTGCGACGCGGCGGGTGGCGCAGTGACCGCGCCCGTCCCGCGCTCCACGATGAAGGACGTCGCGGCCCGCGCCGGTGTCGCCGTCACCACCGTGTCGCGCGTCATCAACGGAGACCCGAAGGTGGCAGCCGAGACCCGGGAGCGGGTTCGTGCGGCCATCACCGCGTTGCACTACCAGCCCGATCTCCACGCTGGGAACCTGCGCCGTCGGGGCCGCACCAACACCCTCGGCCTCCTCGTGGGCAATGTGGCCAACCCGTTCTCCGCGTCGGTGCACCGGGCAGTGGAGGATGTGGCGCGCCCTCACCACGTCGCGGTGTTCGCCTCCAGCCTCGACGACGACCCCGCCAGGGAGCGGGAGTCCATCGAGGCGTTCCTGCGCAGGCGGGTCGACGGCCTGATCCTCACCACCGTCGGGCACGACCACACCTACCTCGCGCGCGAGATCGAGCGGGGCACCCCCATAGTGTTCGTGGACCGGCGGCCCTCCGGCGTCATCGGCGACACCGTCCTGTCCGACAACTATGCCGGGGCACGGCTGGCGGTGGCCCATCTGGCCGGGCACGGACACCGTCGCATCGCGTTCCTCGGCGACGACGAACAGATCTTCACCGCCCGCGAGCGGCGCCGTGGTTACCTGGACGAGTGCCGTGAGCTCGGCCTGGACCTCCACCCGGGCCTCGTGGTCACCGGCCTGAGCGACGAGGGCAGGGCGGCCGCTGCGGTCGCGGCTCTGGTCGCCTCCTCCACCCCGCCGTCGGCGCTGTTCTCGGCCCAGAACCTGATCACCATCGGCGCCATCACGGCGTTGCGTCAGGCGGGCGTCGAGCACCGGCTCGCCGTGGTGGGCTTCGACGACATCCCGATGGCGGAGCACCTCACCCCACCGGTCACGGTGGTGGCTCAGGATCCGCGCCGTATCGGTCGGGAGGCGGCCGAGCTCATCTTCGCGCGCATGGACGGCGACACCTCGGCTGCGCGCGAGATCGTGGTCCCGACGAGGCTGGTCTGTCGCGGCTCCGGCGAGATCCCCTCGCCCTGACTGTCCGGAGCCGGTCGTATCATGGCGCCCATGCCCAGAGGATCGTCCAAGCCGTCGGCACTGCTGCGCGTGGCGGGCATCGAGGCGGAGGTGACGTACAAGGCCATCAGGAACCTGCGGGTGAGAGTTCTGCCGCCTGACGGCAGGGTGGCGGTGTCCGTACCCGTTGGTGTCCCGGAGTCGGCCGTGCGCGAGTTCGTCGCGGGTCACAGCGAGTGGATCGCGGTGGCGCAGACTCGGGTCCGCATGGCCACGCCGCCGCGCGAGCCTCTGGTCGACGGTGGGCGCGCGCGGCTGTGGGGGCTCTGGTACGAGCTGCGCACGGAGGCGGCGGCGCGCGCTTCCGCCGTCGTCGAGGGCCGGACCATTGTTCTCTCGGGTCCGGATGAGGATGGGCTCCGGCGAGCGCTGGAGGCCCTCTACCGACGCCAGCTCGACGTGGCACTGCCGGCTCTCCGGGCCCGATGGGAGCCACGCGTCGGCAGGCGGGCCGGATCCATCCGGTTGCGGCGCATGACCACGCGCTGGGGCACGTGCAACACGACGACCGCAGCCGTCACGTTCAACATCGCCCTCGCGGAGCATCACCCCTCGGCGCTCGAGTACGTGCTGGTGCACGAGCTCGTCCATCTGCACGAACGCGGTCACGGGCCGCGATTCGTGTCCTGGATGGATTCCCTGCTCCCGGACTGGCGCGAGCGGAGAAAGAGCCTCCGCGGACGGGCCTGAATCCGGATGCAACCCCTGGGGCCGCTGAGGCGTCTTCAAGGTGAGAGGCCGAGAGGAAGTGCCATGAGCCGAAACGCCCCCGGACGTGTCGTCACCGGAACGCCCCATCGACGCCCTTATGATGCGGGGGACAACGTCCATCGTTCCCACGAAAGGACCTCCGTGACCTTCCCCCTCGGCGTCCGTCGTATCGGCGTGGCCATCCTGGCCTCGGCGGCCCTGCTGCTCGGCGCGTGCGCCCCGGAGGCGACCCCACGCCCGGTACCCACGGTGGGCGCGCCGAGCACCGCAGCGCCGGAGCCGACGGTGCGGCCCTTGCCTCCCTCAACGCCTGCCAAGCCCTCTGCGCCGGTTTCGCCGTCAGTCGTGCCTGAGCCGTCGGTCACACCATCCCCGACGCCCACCCCCACCCCGTCCCCCTCACCGGTGGCGGTGCCTGCGCTCCTGAAGGCCGGGGACGAGGGCGACGCGGTGCGCGATCTCCAGCACCGCCTGCTGCAGCTCGAATGGTTCAGCGGGAAGATCTCGGGGGTCTACGCCGACGCCACGGAGTTGGCGGTCGAGGGATTCCAGACCAAGCGCGGCCTGCCCACCACCGGGGAGGTCGACCAGGCCACCCTGGACGTGCTGCACGGCATGACCCGCCCACCGACGCGTGACGAGATGTACAACGTGCTCCGCCCCGGTCCGGCGTTGTTGGCAGAGGGGAGCAAGGGTGAGGCGGTCAAGGACCTTCAGGCAAGGCTGAAGCAGATCGGCTGGTACGACGCCAAGATCGACGGCGTGTACGGCTCCAGGACGGCCGAGTCGGTCAGGGGATTCCAGGCCAAGCGCGAGATCCCGGTGACCGGCGAGGTGGATCAGCGCACGAAGGACAGGCTGCGCGGCATGACCCGCACCCCCACCACTGATGAGCTCAACAACGTGATGCCCACCAAGGCGCCACCATCCATGGCCTTGGACGACCGCTGCCTTACGGGCAGGGTGATCTGCATCTCCAAGGGGCAACGCAGGCTCGCCTGGGTGATCGACGGCGAGATCCGGATGGCGATGGACGTCCGGTTCGGTTCGGAGCTGACGCCGACCCGCAACGGCGTGTTCTCCGTGTACTGGAAGTCCCGGGACCATGTCTCGAGCCTGTATGACACCCCGATGCCCTATGCCCTGTTCTTCAGCGGCGGTCAGGCGGTCCACTACTCTGCGGACTTCGCCAGGAACGGGTACAACGGCGCGTCCCACGGGTGCGTGAACGTCCGGGACAAGGGCGCGGTCGCGGCCCTCTTCGACGCCGCGAAGGTCGGCGACAAGGTGGTCGTGTACTCCTGACGTCGTACCGGGGGCGGCCCACGGGCCATGTAGGCTGCCGGGAACGGTCGACTGAAAGGCAGCGCGCGTGATCTGGCTCGCCATCGGGATGCAGGTAGTGTCATCCTTCCTGTTCGCAAGTGGGGCGGTGCTGCAGAGCCTGGGCGTGAAGTCAACCTTTGACCCGACGGCGACGGCATCGTCGAACACCCTCACCTTCGCCGGCCTGCTACGGCTGTTCAGGATTCCCAAGTGGCTGCTCGGCCTGGTCTTCGTGTTCGCCGGCGCGAGCATCCACCTCGTCGCGCTGTCCTTCGCGCCGGTCGCCGTCGTCCAGCCCGTCGGGATTCTGGCCGTGCCCTGGTCGGTGCTGCTCGCCTCGCGGATCCACAAGCACGCGCTGACGCGGAAGATGTGGGTCGCGGTAGCCGTCACGGTTGCCGGCGTGGTGGGGTTCACGGTGTTCTCGTCGCTGTTCGCCACTGGTGAGAAGCAGGTCGAATTCCTGCCGATGCTCTTCGCGTTCCTCGTGGTCTGCGTCATCTGCGCAGTCCTGTCCTACCTCGCCACGAAGGCTGCCCCTTGGGCGAAAGCCATGATGTGGTCCTCGGTGGGTGCCACGTTCTACGGGTTGGCCTCCGGTTTCATGAAGGCGGCCATGGACCTGGTGCTGAAGCACGGAGAGTCCTTCGCGGGCTTCCAGGTGGTGGCGACGGTGGCCATGATGCTCGCCTGCTACGGCCTGGGCGTATGGATGATCCAACAGGGCTATGCCTCTGGGCCTGCGGAGATCACCGTCGGAACCATGACGACGGTGGACCCGTTCGTGGCGGTCCTCTTCGGCCTCATCGTCCTGGGGGAGGGCATCGGGATGGGTCCGGGACCTGCCTTGGGCATGCTCGTGACCGGGGCGTTGGCCGTCTACGGCGTGCTCCTCCTCTCGAAGGACCACCCGGATGCGGTGGAGGAGCGGCGCAAGCTGGCCGAGGCCAGCGAGAACGAGCCCGCCTCGGCACCGCCCATGAGCTAGCTTCCCTCGACGGGCAGCGCGTTGAGCGCTACCCGCCCTGACGGTGTGGCCAGCACGATCGTCGAATCAGAGTTGGGCATCGGGAAGAACACGTCCGCCTCGTACGGCAGCCCCGCACGTACGCTGAAGGGATACGGGTCCATGGGGTCGTAGGCCTCCCGCGACTCGTTGTTGAACGCGAAAAGGCCGAACATGTACTCGCCCTCCTCGATCTCCACCCGGATGCGAAGCCGCAGCCCGTCGTCGGTCCACTGGTGGCGCACGATCTCGAAGATGCCGTCGCCATTGCCTTCGAAGGGAATGGAGTTTCCCGAACGGCTCTGCGAGGGCTCCCCTGCCGCGACGGTCGGCGCGGGGCTCGTGGACTCCTCAGCGGCGCCGCCGAGGAACTGCATCCCCAGGATGAGGGCTGCGATCAGGGCCACTGCCCCCAGAACGATCCACAGTGTGGTTCGCGGCGGCCGGGGCGGGCGCATGAGCCCAGGATCCGGCGGTGGCACCGGCGCATGGCCGAACGGCTGACGCGGGTCCCTGCCCTGAACGTCGTGGAACTGGGCGGGACGGTAGCCGGGATCCTGATGGGACCAGGGCGAGTTGTCCGGTCCGCCCGGGGGCGGCCACTGCTGGTTGGTCATAGTGCTGCCAGCCTACCCACGCGGGTTGTCCACACCGCGCAACCCGAGTGGTTGATGGGGCACTGACTGCCTAAGAGTGGGCCATGAGCAGCACACCAGTACTCCGTGGCACCACGCGTGCCGATCTTCTCGCCATGCCAGCCGTCATGCTTGGCTTCCACCCCTCAGACTCCTGCGTTGTCATGGGGCTGAGCGGCAGGACGGTGTCCTTCTGCGCACGCCTGGACCTGGACTGGTTCGTCCACCACTTCGATCAGGTGGCGGATCAGATCATCAACGCCTCGGCGCATGTGCCTGAATGCCGCTTCGTCGTGATCGGTTACGGAGACCCGGACGCGGCCAGCCTGGCCGTCGCCGAACTGGTCGCGGTGGTGGGTGAGCAGCGGGTCCTCGAGGCGATGGTCACCGATGGCCGCACGACGTGGCTCTTCACCTCGGACCTCGAGCCGCAGGAGATCGAGTGCAGCACCAGCGCGCTGGAGGCCCAGGCAGTCTACGAGGGAGTGAGGATCTGTGCGGACAGGGAGGAGGCCGTGGCGCCCGTCGAGCGCCACGAACCTCTCCCCGCTGACGAGGTGGCCTCCGCGGAGGCCCTGGTGATGTCGCTCTCCCCGGCGGACGCGATGGACCTCCTGGCCGAGCTGGTGGAATCCGACGAGCCCCTCAGTCCCACGGAGGCGTGCACGCTGGCCGTGCTGCTGGAGGACGAGGACCGCGTCGCGGCGGTCCTGAGCAGGCTCAGCATCCTGACGGCGGAGGTGATGTGGCTGAACCTGCTGGCCGCCCGGACGGTCGCCCCGGCGGCGTCTGAGGACAACGTCGTGGCGCTGCTGGGGATGGCATCGTGGTTGAACGGTCAGGGTGCCGCCCAGAGCTCCTGCATGGAGCAGTTGGCACGCAGCAATCCCCAGCACACAGTGGGCGGACTCCTCAACCGCCTCCACCGCGAGGGCGTCCCGCCGAGGCGCTGGCACCATTGAGGCACCTCCAGGCTCCCGGAGGGGTGGGTGTGCCGTAGGGTGCAGCCATGCGTTTCGTCGTGTGTGGTGAGGCCCTGATCGATCTCATGCCGGAGGAGATGATTTCCCCTGCCGAGAGTCGCTGGATCGCGCGCTCAGGGGGTGGCCCCTTCAATACTGCGACGGCGCTGTCCAAACTCGGTCAGGACACACGTTTCCTCGGGCGCCTCAGCACGGATGCCTTCGGCAGGCAGCTGCGCAGCCACCTCGACGGCGCCGGTGTGGATCTCAGTCTCGCCGTGTCCACTGCTGACCCCACCTCGCTGGCGGTGGTCTCGCTCGACGAGGCGGGGCATGCCAGCTACCACTTCCACTTCGCGGGCACGTCGGCGTTCAACTGGCAGTCAGGCGAACTGCCGCCCCTCGACGGAGCGGACTGGCTGCATTTCGGCTCCATCGGCGCAGTGATCGGCCCCGGTGCCAAACACATCCTGGACTTCATCCGGAACACGGACGCGGCGGTCAGCTTCGACCTCAACGTCCGGCCCTCCACGCTGCCGGACCGGGCGGAGTACTTCGGCCTCATCGCTGACCTCCTGACCGCCGTCGGGAAGCACGGTGGCATCGCCAAGGCCTCGGATGAGGACATCGCCTGGCTCGTGGACGACGATTCCGACCCCCTCGGCTACGCGGAGGGCTGGGTCGGCGAATACGGGTTGTCCATGTTCATCGTCACGCTCGGCGCTGACGGCGTGGTGGCGGTCAAGCCGGACGGAAGTCGCGTCCGCACTCCCGGACGGCCCGTGGACGTTGTTGACACGGTGGGGGCCGGTGACACGTTCATGGCCGGCTTCCTGTCCGCCTATGCCCAGGATCCCGGAGACGTGGAGGGGGCGCTGGCGCACGGCGCGGCGGCGGCCGCCATCGTATGCACGCGCAAGGGTGCGCAGCCGCCCACGGCTGCTGAGGTGGACGCGCTCCTGGCCTGAGCTGGTGCCGGCACCGGAGGTCGGCCGGGTATATTGAGCAACCGCGTCGCCAGGCGCGTTGATGCCCGAACGCAGGAGAGAGTCGTGAGCCAAGAGGCGGGACACTACGACAAGGTCCAGGCCCAGGAGAAGTGGCAGGCCTTCTGGGAGGAGAACGACACTTTCCGGCCCCTCGACGACGGCAGCCGCGAGCGGCGCTACGTGCTGGACATGTTCCCCTATCCCTCGGGAGACCTGCACATGGGTCACGCGGAGGCCTACGCCATGGCGGACGTGCTGGCCAGGTACTGGCGGCTCAAGGGCTACGACGTCATGCACCCCATCGGCTGGGACTCGTTCGGGCTGCCGGCGGAGAACGCGGCCATCAAGGCGGACTCTCATCCGGCCACCTGGACCTACAACAACATCGAGACCCAGGCCCGGTCCTTCAAGCGCTACGGGCTCAGCTTCGACTGGTCGCGCCGCCTGCACACCTCCGACGAGGACTACTACAAGTGGACGCAGTGGCTCTTCAACCGCTTCTACGAGCGCGGACTGGCCTACCGGAAGGACTCGTTCGTCAACTGGTGTCCCACGGACCAGACCGTGCTGGCCAATGAGCAGGTCGTCGACGGCCGGTGCGAGCGCTGCAAGACCGAAGTCACCAAGCGCAAGCTGAACCAGTGGTACTTCAAGATCACGGATTACGCGCAGCAGCTGCTCGACGACATGGAGCAGTTGGAGGGAGGCTGGCCGGACCATGTGCTGGCCATGCAGCGCAACTGGATCGGCCGATCCGAGGGCGCACACGTGAGGTTCGCCGTCGAGGGCCGCAGTGAACCCATCACAGTGTTCACCACCCGCCCGGACACGCTGTTCGGCGCCACCTTCATGGTCGTCGCCCCCGACGCACCGCTGGCCGCGGAGCTCGTGACCGAGGAGGAGCGGGCCACCTTCGAGACCTACCTGGAACAGGTCAAGAAGGAGACGGAGATCGAGCGGCAGTCCAGCGAACGGGTGAAGACGGGGGTGTGGCTCGGGCGCCACGCCGTCAACCCGGTCAACGGGGAGCGGATCCCCATCTGGGCCGCCGATTACGTCCTTGCCGATTACGGCACCGGCGCCATCATGGCCGTCCCCGCCCACGACCAACGCGACCTGGACTTCGCACGCCAGTACGGGCTCCCGGTGCGCACCGTCATCGATGTCGACGGCACGGATCCGGAACACACCGGTGTGGCCACCAATGGCGACGGCGCCTACATCAACTCCGGCATCCTGGACGGCCTGGCGGACAAGACCTCTGGCGTGGCGCGGATCATCGGACAGCTGGAATCCGACGGCCTAGGCACTGGCACCATCCAGTTCCGCCTGCGTGACTGGCTGCTGTCCAGGCAGCGGTTCTGGGGTTGCCCCATTCCCGTCGTGCACTGTGACGCCTGCGGTGAGGTGCCCGTCCCGGATGATCAGCTGCCGGTCCGGCTGCCTGACCTCCGCGGTGCTGCGCTGGCCCCGAAGGGGACGTCGCCACTGGCCTCGGCCACGGACTGGGTCTCGACCCAGTGCCCGCGATGTGGGGGCCCCGCTCAGCGGGACACGGATACCATGGACACCTTCGTGGACTCGTCGTGGTACTTCTTCCGCTACTGCTCGCCGGGGTACGACAAGGGCCCCTTCGACCCGGACGACGTGAGGCGCTGGATGCCCGTGGCGCAGTACGTGGGGGGCGTCGAGCACGCCATCCTGCACCTGCTCTACATGCGCTTCTTCTCCAAGGTCCTGCGCGACATGGGTCTGGTGGACTTCGACGAACCCATGCTGCGTCTGCTGAACCAGGGTCAGGTCATCAACCAGGGCAAGGCCATGAGTAAATCGCTGGGCAATGGCGTGGACCTCGGCAGGCAGATCGACGAGTTCGGCGTGGACGCGGTCCGGCTGACCATGGTGTTCGCCGGCCCGCCGGAGGACGACATCGACTGGGCGGACCTGTCGCCCGCATCCAGCCTCAAATTCCTGCAGCGCGCCCACCGCATCGCCGCGGACGTGACCTCGACGCGTCATGCCGATGTCTCGCTCGGGGACCCGGCGTTGCGGAAGGCCACCCACAAGGCCATCGGGGAGGTGTCCATGCTGCTGGACTCGGGGCGGTTCAACGTGGCCGTCGCCCGGGTGATGGAGTTGGTCAACGCCACTCGCAAGTCCATCGACGGCTCCGCCGGTCCTGCAGATCCCGCGGTCCGGGAGGCCGCCGAGTTCGTGGCGCAGGCGCTGAGCGTGGTGGCACCCTACGTGGCTGAGGAGATGTGGGAGATGCTCGGTCACGCGCCCTCGGTGGCCCACAGCTCGTGGCCGACGGCGGATCCGGCCCTCACCGTCGACGACACCGTGACCATGGTGGTGCAGATCCAGGGCAAGATCCGGGCCAAGATCGAGGTGCCCACCGACATCTCCGAGGACGACGCACTGGCTGCAGCGATGGCGGATCCCGGCGTCCAGCGGTCGCTGGACGGGCGCGGGATCGCCAAGGTCATCGCGAGGTTGCCCAAGATGCTCAGCCTCGTCCCCAGCTGAGTTCTCCACACCCCTCGGCGGGGATGGAAAATGGGGCGCGGAGCCGCCGAACAAGGAGGCATGGATCCGCGTCAGGCAGACGAGCTTGCCCGGGCCCGTCTGGCGTTCGTGAGCGCGGGGCGGCCCCCGCTGTGCGGGCCCAGGCGCGCCGCGGTGGAGGCAGAGCCGGTACCCGCGCCGTCCACAGAGCTGCTTGAGCCCCTATCCGCGCGCGTGAGCGGTTCCGGTCTTCCACCGCGGCGGCCACTCACGCTGAAACACCTGTGGGTGGTCGCGGTGCTTCTTCTCTGCGGAGTGGGCGTGGCCGTCGCGGCGCTGGCCAGATCCTCGGCCACCGAGATTCCCCTCGCGCCCGTCTCCGTGTCGGCGGCCCCTCAGCCACCCACGCCGAGCCCCGGTCCGCCCGTGATGTTGCGCGTTCATGTGGCCGGAGCGGTGGTGCAGCCCGGTGTGGTCTCGCTGGCAGAGGGCTCGATCGTGCAGGACGCCATCGCCGCGGCCGGCGGGCTGGACGGCGGCGCTGATCCCGCGCAGCTCAATCTGGCCGCCCCGGTCAGCGACGGGATGCAGATCCTCATCGGCACCGAAGACCAACCGCAGGGCGAGGTGCACGGTCCTGCCGCCACGTCGGGTGGTGGGTCCGAGGGAGACGGCGCGGTGGACCTGAACTCCGCCTCCGCCTCGGAACTGGAGTCGTTGCCCGGCATCGGGCCGGTGACGGCGGGCAGCATCGTGGCCTGGCGTGAGGAGAACGGAGGCTTCACCGTCATCGAGGAGCTGCAGGAGGTCAGCGGCATCGGGCCCAAGACCTTCGAGAAGCTGCGGGCGCTCGTCAGGGTCTAGCCCACCGGCCGTCCGTGGGTCGTCAGCGCATCCCCATGACCCGCTTCGCCAGGTCCCGGAGCCAGGATGGCGCGTACAGGCTGAAGAGGAGCGGACACAACACGACGAGCCGGGTCACCGCGGAGGTCGAGCTGCCATTGACCTCGGCCACACCAGCCCTCAGCAGGGCGGTGCGATGCTCCGGGTCGTGCGCCCAGGTCTTGCTCAGACTGGACACCGTGTAGAACTTGTGGCACATCGGCACCGGGACGCGGATGAATCGGCCGAGGAGGGACAGATGGAGGAGCCACGTCCAATCGGCCGAGTACTCGCCGGACTCGTTGCGGTGTATGCCGCCCACCCGACGGTAGGCAGAGCTCCGGAAGACGCCACGATTCGGCACCCACCAGTTCGGGGGACGCAGCGCCAGAGCGATCCCACGCCCCGCTGCCCAGCGCCGGCTCGAGAGGTCGTCGAACACGTGTGTGGTGACTGAGCCGTCCACCTGCGTCACCGTCATGTCGCTGAATGCCAGCACCGCGTCGGGGGCCGACAACAGCGCCGCGGCGAGGCGCTCGGTGTACTCCGGTGCGATGACGTCGTCGTGGAAGGCGAAGAACATGAACTCCCCGTGGGCCCGGCTCATGAGGTCGTTGCTGTTGGCGAGCCAGCCCAGGTTCGTGATCCGGCGGACGACCCGTGTGTCATCGCGCCCCTCAGCGAAGGCGCTGACGATGTTCAGCGTGTCGTCTGTCGAGCAGTCGTCGCCGATGAGTATCTCCAGATGCGGCCAGGTCTGCGCCGCCAGGCTGTCCAGTGTGCGCTGGATGAACGCCGCCCCGTTGTAGGTCGGCACCAGTGCGGTCACGAGCGGGTGGGTGGGTACCGCACCGTGCGCCGTTGGGCTCGTCACGTCACGCCCATCAGCTGGCGGGCAAGACGGTCTGCGAGCCAGGGGGCGGTCGAGAACTTGCCCGTGTCCACCGACACATAGTTGCCGAGGCGGGTGACGCCGAAACGGTCGCGCCTGTGCAGATCCGACGACCGCTCGCCGATGGATCCGAGCCCTTCGGCGAAGACGTGTCCGCCGGCCACGGTGATGGACTCGGCTGCGTCGAGAACGTCGCCGACGCGGGGAATGGCGCCGCAGAGCCCGGCACGCACATCCTCGATGAACTGCACGCGGGCCGGCCCTGTCGGGAGTGCGGGCGCTTCGAGGACGACGTCGGTGCCGTGCGCCACCAGTCCCGACGGGTACCAGGACAGGTAGAAGTCGTGGCCGTTGTAGTTCTTGATGTCCCCGAACGGGCCGAGGGCGACGATCGCGCTGGGGACATCGACGCGGGCGGTCGTTCGCACGAAGAGACACCATCTGACCCGATGGGTCCATCCTCGGGCAGGCCTCAGGCCCGCTGTCAGGTCGATCTCTACCCGTCCGCCCCACAATGCGTTGACGACCACGTCGAAGCGGTCCTCAAATCCGGGAGTGCCGTAGACCGCGATCGTGTCCTCGTCGACACCCGGCGCGACGCCCGTCACCGTGATCCCAGGCAGGAAGGTGACCTGCGGGGTGGCCATCACCGCCTCGGCGAGTGCATCGGCCACCCAACCGGTGTCGACCGAACGCTCGGGCACTCGGTATCCCGCGGTGATCCGATCTGAAGCGATGTTCTCCAACTCCACCCGCGACAGCCGCGACACTGCGGCGTTCGACACGTCCGTCAGGTAGCCGGCCGCCTCGGGATGGTGCCGGACGAGGTCGCTGACGGCGTCGAACTGCGCCCCCAGCGCCTCGGCGTCGATCAGGGAGTCCTGATCGACGAGGTAGATGTCATCGCTGGTTGTGGCATGGGCCCGGATATCACTCCCGATGAGTGGGGAGATGAGCCGGGCGAACGCCAGTCCGCCCGGGAGAACGTGCCGGGCAGTGCTCAGCGTGGTGTCAGCGCCGTACAGGTAGCCGAGGTGGATCTTCCCCTCGTTGTATCGGCTCGCCTCCTGCATCGGCTGGGGATTCCGGTCGATCAGCGTGACGTCAGCCCCGAGCCGGGCCAGATTCATGGCCAGACACGACCCCATGACGCCTGCGCCCAGAAGTCCCACCCGGAGTCGGGGCTTGGCAGCCATGGCTCTCCCTGCCCGGGCCCTGAAAGGGCCCTCTGGCGAAGCGTAGCAACGGTTCTCCACAGCCGGAACAGGTCGTGGGAACAGGAGCTGCGCTGTGCAGATAGTGGGGCATGCAGCCCGCAGAGCGTGATGAGCAGAGCAGGTCGAACGGCCACGACTGGCGCCTGGTTCCGGTAGCCGCCGCGGCGTGGGCGGCTTCCTGGATCGCCACTGCGGGGTGGAGACCGGAGTCGGGACCGTTGGGTGCCCTCGTGGTGGGGCTGGCGCTCATCGCCCTGGTGGCCGCCCGCCTCGGCCGGCTCTGGACCTGCCTTGTGGTCGTGGTCTTCGCGGTGACCTGTCTCACGTCGGGATGGCAGTCGTGGCAGCGGCACAACTCACCTGTGGCGGAGCTGGCCAGGGACAGGGCCATCGGCACCGTCAGAGTCCAGCTCCTCGCCGAGCCTCAGCTCTCCTCGGGCACAACCGTCGCACGGGCAGAGCTGGTGCACGTCGAGGCCCGTGGGCGCCGGATCAGCGCATCGGTGCCGGTGGTTGTTCTCGCCACGGGCACCCCGGGCGCACAGCTGCTCGACGCCGAGGTGGGCGCGCAGTACATCGCGACGGTACGCCTTGGGGCGCCCCGGCCGGAGGAGGCGGTCGCTGCGGTTCTCAGCCTGCGTTCATTGCGTGACGTGGTGCGCCGCCCCAGCCTGCTCGACGCGTCGGCCACCGCCATGCGCCGGGGCCTGCGGGATGCGGTGGCCCACTCGCCGCCGAGCCAGGCGGCGCTGGTGCCTTCCCTGGTGGTGGGGGATACCTCCGGCGTGGACGACGACATGCGGCACCGGTTCCAGGTGACCGGGCTGACGCACCTCATGGCCGTGTCGGGAGCGAACCTGACCCTGATGCTGTCCGTAGTTCTGACGGCCGTCCGCGCCGTCGGTCTCCGCGGGTGGGCCGTTCGGCTGGCTGCCGTGGGCGGGGTGGCTGCCTTCGTTGTGGTCTGTGGGCAGGAGCCTTCGGTGCTGCGTGCCACGGCGATGGGCCTCGTGGCGCTCGCCGCGATCGGAGTCGGCACCGGACGACGCAGCGTGCGGGCGCTCAGCGTCGCCGTTCTGGCGCTGCTGTGGCTGGACCCGTGGCTCGGGCGGTCGGTGGGCTTCGGGTTGTCCGTGTTCGCCTGCGCGGGCATCGTGCTCCTGGGGCCGCCGCTCGTCGGCGCGATGACCCGGTGGGCCCCGCGCTGGGCAGCCGAGGCGGTGGCCGTTCCCCTCAGCGCCCAGATGGCCACCCAGCCACTGGTCACCCTGATCAGTGACCAGGTGTCAGTGGTGGGGGTGATCACCAACGCACTGGCCGGGCCCTTCGTGGGCCCCACCACCGTGCTGGGTCTGGCCGCCGCCATGCTGTGCTGGATTCCCGTCCTCGCGGCCGGACCGGGATGGCTGGCCGGGTGGTGCGCCCAGCCCATCATCTGGCTCGCCGAGGCGGGAAGCTCCCTCCCCACTCCCGCGTGGGAGTGGCAGGCCCGGCCCGCGGCAGTGGCAGTGGTCGTCGTCGCCGTGGCAGCGTTGGTCATGCTGCTGCCCACTCTGCTCCGGACACCGCTGGGAGCCCTCCTCGTCGCGGCCGTCCTCATCCTCGCCTGCCTGGTGCGTCCCGCGCCGCCAGGGTGGCCGGGCCCGTGGTCGGCGGTGTTCTGCGACGTGGATCAGGGTGATGCGACGGTGCTGAGGGCGGGGGAGGGAGCTGCCGTGCTCGTGGACGCCGGCCCGGACGTGAAGGCGACGGCGGACTGTCTCGCCGGTCTGGGTGTGACGTCGGTGCCCTTGCTCATCCTCACGCACTGGCACGCGGACCATACCGGCGGGGCGGCTGCGGTGATCGCCCGGTACCGTCCCGCCCTCATCCTGACGCGCGCGGGGCCACCGCCGCCCTGGCTCGGCGAGGCGGCAGGGGCCGTCGGCGCGGAAGTGCGTCCGGCGCGCCCAGGAGAGGACCTCAACGTGGGGGAGGTGCGGTGGCGGACGGCCTCGGTCTGGGAGCCGGCCGGTGGTGCGGTCCCTGAGGCGGAGGGGGAGGGTGTCGCCGAGAATGACGCGTCGGTGGTCGGCGTGGTGTCGGTCCGGGGACTGACCCTGCTCCTGGCCGGTGACACGGAGCCGGCGGGGCAGGCGGCGGCGCTGCGCAGCGCGCGTCTCCACGGCGTCCCGCTCGCGGCGCACGTGCTGAAGATGCCCCACCACGGCTCGTCCAGGCAGGAACCCAGGCTCTTCGCCGAGACCGGCGCGACGCTGGCCGTGGCATCCGCCGGACTGGACAACGACTACGGGCATCCGGCGCAGGTGACGGTGAGGTTGGCCCAGGATCACGGCATGCGGGTGCTCCGCACGGATCAGCATGGGGCGATCGCGGTCGCGCTGGACGGCGATCGTCTTGTGGCCCGGACGTGGCGTGGGGAGTAGGACGCGCGGATCGTCGCCGGTCACTGGCATGCTAGGGCGCGTGACTTCTTCGCCGTTCGGGACCTCGCTGCTGATCACCGGGCCCGAGAGCCTGCTGGCGCAGCGCCTCGTCGCGGACACCAAGGCCCGTGCGCTGGCGGCCCACCCCGAGGCGGACATCAACGAGATCACAGCCGATGCCCTCGAGAACTCGATGCTCTCCGAGGTGATCGGGGGGTCGCTGTTCTCCACCCACATCGTGGCCGTCATCGACGACGTCGGGGCGTGCCCGCCGGCGGTGGTCGACCAACTGGTGGCCGTCGCCGTCGACCCACCTGAGGAGCTGTGCCTCATCCTCGTCCATCAGGGCGGCATGAAGGGCAAGGCTCTGATCGACAAGCTCAAGAAGGCCAAGGTGCGCACCGAGACCGTGGCCGCGTGGAAGGCCTGGGAGCTGCCGAAGTTCGTCGCCGACGAAGCGCGGCGGCTGGGCCTGCGGATCGGTCAGGACGCGGCCGGTGAGCTCGTGGCCTCCGTCGGGCACGACCTCCGGAGCCTCGCGGCCGCCGTCGGGCAGCTCGCCTCCGATGCGGATACCGGTGAGATCGACGCCGCGCTCGTCAAGCGCTATTTCGCGGGGCGGGCCGAGGTGACGAGCTTCGCCGTCGCGGACGCCGTGCTCGCCGGAAACACCAGCCTGGCCCTCGAGCGGTTGCGGTGGGCGCTGGGCACCGGGGTGGCGACGGTGCTCATCACCAGCGCCATGGCCGGGGCGTTCCGCGGGATGGGCAGGTACGTGGAGGCGCAGGGGTCGCGCATGAGCGACGCCGATCTGGCCCGGCAGCTCGGATTGCCGCCGTGGAAGCTGAAGGACTACGCCCGGACGTCGCGCAACTGGCAGGCGGGGGGCGTGGCGGAGGCCATTCGCCTCATCGCCGTCGCCGACGGCGAGATCAAAGGTGCCGCCACGAACGCGGACTTCGCCCTCGAGCGGATGGTCCTGGGCATCCTGAAGCTGCGCCGGCACTGACCGCCGGCACGCAGAACAGCGCCTTGACGACCGAGGGTCAAGGCGCTGGTCCGGGCGACGCGGAGCGCGTCAGAGAGCGGCGACGGCCGACGAGATGGCCGACTTGCGGTTCGCGGCCTGGTTCGAGTGGATGACACCCTTGCTGACGGCCTTGTCCAGGGCGCGGTTCGCGGCCTTGGCGAACTCGGTGGCCTTCTCGGCCTCACCCGCGGCAAGAGCCGTGCGGAAGTTACGGACATGCGTGCGCAGGGCCGACTTCACGGCCTTGTTGCGCTGCCGAGAGATCTCGTTGGTCTTGATGCGCTTCTTCTGGGACTTGATGTTCGCCACTGGGCAAGCCTCTTTACGGGTGATGATGTTTCGGTCAAGGTGCGTGGGACACGCGACGCTCTAGATTACCCGAGCGGGTCCGGCCTGACAAAATCACGGACCGCCGCCGAGTGGTTCGACCCCTGCGGGGATCCGTGAGACGATGACCTGTCCCGTGTTCACCGACGAGGAGATGCATGCCCGCTCCGCGCCCAGGCAAGACCGACCCTGCCATCATCCGCAACTTCTCCATCATCGCGCACATCGACCACGGGAAGTCCACCCTGGCGGACCGCATGCTGCAGTTGACCGGTGTCGTCGCGGGCAGGCAGATGCGCGCGCAGTACCTGGACCGGATGGACATCGAGCGTGAGCGCGGTATCACCATCAAGTCGCAGGCCGTGCGCATGCCGTGGATCAAGGACGGGGTCACCCACGTCCTCAACATGATCGACACGCCTGGCCACGTGGACTTCACCTACGAGGTGTCCCGATCGCTGCAGGCCTGCGAAGGGGCCATCCTGCTGGTGGACGCCGCTCAGGGGATCGAGGCGCAGACCCTGGCCAACCTCTACCTGGCCCTGGAGGCGAACCTGCACGTCGTCCCCGTGCTGAACAAGATCGACCTCCCCGGCGCCAACCCCGACAAGTACGCCGCGGAGCTGGCCGGGATCATCGGCTGCGAACCGGACGAGGTGCTCCGGGTGTCCGGCAAGACGGGCCAGGGCGTGGCGGAACTCCTCGACGTCGTGGTCGACCAGGTCCCCGCCCCCCAGGGCGATCCGAACGCACCCGCACGCGCACTCATCTTCGACTCGGTCTACGACACCTACCGCGGCGTGGTCACCTACGTCCGGGTGATCGACGGTGAGCTGAGCCACCGCGAGCGCATCCGGATGATGTCCACCAAGGCCACCCACGACCTGCTCGAGGTGGGGGTCATCGCCCCGGACCCGGTCAAGACCGACGCCATCGGCGTGGGCGAGGTCGGCTACCTCATCACGGGTGTCAAGGATGTGCGGCAGTCCCGCGTGGGCGACACCGTCACCGTGGACGCGCACCCCGCCACCACGGCCCTCGCCGGTTACCGGCATCCCAACCCCATGGTCTACGCCGGTCTGTACCCCATCGACGGCGATGATTTCGGCGTGCTGCGGGAGGCCTTGGAGAAGCTCCAGCTCAATGACGCCGCGCTCACCTACGAGCCGGAGAGTTCCAGTGCCCTCGGCTTCGGGTTCCGGATCGGCTTCCTCGGACTCCTTCACATGGAGATCGTGCGCGAGCGCCTGGAGCGGGAGTTCAACCTCGACCTCATCTCCACCGCCCCGAACGTGGTGTACCGGGTGGTGATGGAGGACGGCTCCGAGCACACGGTCACCAACCCGTCGGAGTACCCGGAAGGAAAGATCGCGGAGGTGTACGAGCCGGTGGTGCGCAGCACCATCCTGGCGCCCTCGGAGTACATCGGCACCATCCTCGAGCTGTGCCAGACCCGACGCGGCATCCAGCGTGGTCTGGACTATCTCAGCGAGGACCGCGTCGAGATCCGCTACACGTTGCCGCTGGGTGAGATCATCTTCGACTTTTTCGACGCCCTGAAGTCGCGCACGAAGGGCTACGCGTCGCTCGACTACGAGCCCGACGGCGAGGAGACCTCGGATCTGGTCAAGGTCGACATCCTTCTGCACGGCGACCCCGTCGATGCCTTCTCCGCGATCGTGCACAAGGACAAGGCTTACTCCTACGGGCTCCTGATGGCCTCCAAGCTGAAGGAACTCATCCCGCGCCAGCAGTTCGAGGTGCCCATCCAGGCCGCGATCGGTTCCCGGGTGATCGCGCGGGAGACCATCCGCGCCATCCGCAAGGACGTGCTCGCCAAGTGCTACGGCGGCGACATCTCCCGCAAGCGCAAGCTGCTGGAGAAGCAGAAGGAGGGCAAGAAGCGGATGAAGATGGTCGGACGCGTCGAAGTGCCCCAGGAGGCATTCGTCGCCGCGCTGTCGACCAACGAGTCCACTGCGAAGAAGGCCTGAGCGCCGGGCTCAGATCAGGCCCAGCCGGGCAACGGCGGCCTCCTCGGACCGGAGTTCCGCCACCGAGGCGTCGATCTTCGCGCGGGAGAAGGCGCTGTGGGTGAGGCCCTGCACGATGCTCCAGGAGCCGTCGTTGGTGGTGACAGGGAAGGAACTCACGAGCCCCTCCGGCACCCGGTAGGAGCCGTCGCTCACCACCGCCATCGAGGTCCAGTCGTCGGCCGGGGTCCCAGCGAACCAGTCGCGCACGTGCTCGATGGTCGCGTTGGCCGCCGAGGCGGCACTGGACTTCCCCCGGGCGGCGATGACGGACGCCCCCCGGCGGGCCACCTCGGGGAGATAGTCGAAGGCCACCCATCCGTCGTCGACCCAGTCTGCCGCGGGACGCCCGCAGATCCGGGCATGGTAGACATCCGCGTACTGGGTAGTGGAGTGGTTGCCCCAGATGGTCATCCTGGTGACCTCGTCAGGCCGACGTCGGGTCCGCCGGGCCAGGAGCGAGACCGCACGGTTGTGGTCCAGACGGGTCAGGGCACTGAAGCGCTCGGGCGGAACCCCGTGGGCGTTGCGCTGGGCGATCAGCGCGTTCGTGTTGGCGGGATTGCCGGTCACCACGACCCTCAGGTCACTGGCGGCAGCGGCAGCCAGCGCCTTGCCCTGCGTCGCGAAGATCGCCCCATTGGCCTGAAGCAGGTCAGAGCGTTCCATCCCGGCCTTGCGCGGTGAGGCGCCCACCAGCATCGCCACGTTGACCCCGTCGAAGAGTCGGCGGGGGTCGTCGCCCACTTCTACGCCGGCCAGGACGGGGGAGGCGCAGTCCTCCAGCTCCATGGCGACGCCGGCCAGCGCGGGCATGGCCGCGGGCAGGTCCAGCAGCCGGAGCTCGACCTGCCGGTCCCCGAACACATCGCCCGCGGCGATCCGGTAGACCAGCGAATAGCCGATCTGACCGGCCGCGCCGGTGACCGCGATCCTGATCGGCGCCATGGTCACCGGACGTTCAGGTCGCCGACGAGGACGCAGCGGCGCAGGCGTGCGAAGTTCCTGGCCCGGGTCAGTCCTTCACCCGTGGGGCCCGCGATGGTGAAGGTGCAGTAGCCCTCGCCGCCGATCCCGATGCCGTTGAAGGAGGATCCGTTCTTGACGAAGATCGTGGTCTGGATGCGCTTGGCCATCCTGGTCAGGTGAGACACGTCGCGCGAATGCATGATGGCGGTGTGCCGGTTTCCGTGCTCGAGCTCGCAGGCCAGGTCGATGGCCGCGTCCACATCCGCCGCGCGGACCATCCCGATCACCGGCATCATCAGCTCGTGCACCACGAACGGGTGGTCCCGGTCAGCCTCGCAGACGAGCAGCCGCACGCCCGCCGGGGGCTCCACCCCGATGGCCTTCAGGATCGCTGAGGCCGGCTTGCCCATCCATTCGACGGCCGGGGTGCCGCGGGCGGTGAGGATGACGCCCTCGACGCGGGCCCGCTCGTCGGCGTTCAGCTCGTAGGCGCCGTGCTTGACCATGGAGAACTTCAGCAGGTCGGCGATCGCGTCGACGGCGACGATCTCCTTCTCCGAGGTGCACGGGAGGTTGTTGTCGAAGCTGGCCCCGTCGACGATGCACTTGGCGGCGCGGTCGATGTCGGCGGTGTCGTCGACCACCACGGGAGGGTTGCCAGCGCCTGCGCCGATGGCCTTCTTGCCCGAGCTGAGCACCGTCTTGACGATGCCGGGACCACCTGTGGCCACGATCATGCGCACGTCCTCGTGCGCGATCATCGCGGTGGTGTTCTCGATGGAGGGTTCGGCGACCGTCACCACCAGGTTCTCCGGGGCGCCGACGGCGGAGAGCGCCCGGTTGATCTGCTTGACCTGCCAGACGGAGAGGTCCCGGGCCCTCGGATGCGGACTGAACACCACGGCGTTACCGGCGGCCAGCAACCCGATGCTGTTGCAGGTGATGGTCTCCGTGGGATTGGTGGTGGGGGTGATGGCGCCGATCACTCCGAAGGCGGAGTACTCGACGGTGGTCAGCCCGTCATCGCCGGAGTAGGCCTCGGTGACCAGGTCCTCGACTCCCGGGGTCAGCTCCGCCGCCAGCTTGTTCTTGAGGTACTTGTGCGCGACGTCGCCCATCCCCGTCTGCTGAACCGCCTCAACGGCCATGTAGTCAAGATTCTCGGGGCGCAGCATGACCTCGCGGACGGCCGCGACGTAGCGGCGCCGGTCCGACATCGACCGGGTGAGGTACTCCCGTGACGCCTTGGCAGCGGCCGCGATAGCCGAGTCCATGTCGGCGAAGACGCCGTCGCCTGTGGTGTCCCCGTCGGACGGTAGCTTGGCCAGCACCCGGCGGATCGTCGCTTCGAGCAGAGCAGGATCCAGCTTCATGATTGTTCTCCCATCACAGCGTTCAGTGCATAACTCACAATGTCGGAGTCCTGTTCGACGGTGCCGCCAGAGACGCCGAAGCCTCCCGCGAGGGTCGGGCCGTCGAAGAGCGGCATGCCGCCGCCGAACAGTACGACGCGGCCCGCGTTGCCGTCGGCCAGGCCCGGAAGCGGTCCACCATCACCGGCCAACCGGCCCAGCTCGGACGTGGAGGTCCTGAACGCGGCTGCACTCCAGGCCTTGTTGGCGGCGATGTCGAGTGAGGCGAGCAGCGACCCCGTCATACGGTGCAGAAGAACCGGGTTGCCGGCGGCGTCGACGACAGCCACCACGACGGGCACGTTCAGTTGCGCCGCCCGACGTTCGGCGGCATCAGCCAACTCCTTCGCGCGGCCCAGGCAGGCATCGGCGGACAGGACCGCGCGGTCTGCGGGGCCGCTGAGGGAGGCTGCCACCGCGGCGCGGACCATGCGCTCGATCCGGTCGCGGTCCGCCCACGTCTCCGTGAGGCGAGCCATCGCGTAGACGGCGTCGGAGAGCCGGTTGAGGTACTTGATGAGCTCCGGGCGCACCGGCTCGGACTCGGAGAGGGTAAGGGTGCGGCGCTCGGCTCGGCGCACCACAGTCCGCGCCTGGTGGAATGCCGACGAGCGCTGATCGCGCCCGGGCACCACGAAGGCGCGCTGGGGTCCGGTGATGGCCAGGCAGTCGTCGATGAGCCGCTCGAGGTCGGTGATGTCCGCGTCGCCGACGGTGTCGGCGAGCGTGGCTGTGCCTTTGGCGTCGCTGGCGAGTTCTGCGGCCAGGACGAAGAGTCGCTGCTGCACCTGATGGAGCCGGGCGCGCCAGGGGCCATCGTCGAGGCCCGCCTTGGCCGCCCCGACCGCAGCGTTGGCCTCGTCGACGGTTCCGTAGGCCTCGACGCGCAGGCTCTGCTTCGCCACGCGCGATCCTCCGAAGAGCCCGGTGTCGCCCCGGTCTCCGGTGCGGGTGTAGACGGCGGGCATGACTAGGCGTTCTCGATCTCGACGGCGTCGACGATCCCCACGATGGTGGCGTCGAGGGGGGCCTGGGGGCGATCCGCGGCGAACCGGGCGGAGGAGCCCTTGGTCACGATGACGGTCTCCCCGGTGCCCGCGCCCACCGTGTCCACACACACCTCGGGCGAACCCGTGGCCTCGCCGTTCTCGTCGACGCGGCGGGTCAGCATCAGCTTGAAGCCGATGAGACGTTCGTCCTTGCTCGTCGACACGACGGTGCCGATCACCTTGGCGAGGTACATGTCAGGACCCTTCCTGCAGAGTGATGTGGCGCTTCGCGGCGGCCTCGCGGGCGAGGTCGGTGACGATGGCGCGGGGGTGGAGTCGGATGATGGCGCCGTCAGCCCTGGCCGCGACGGTGGCCTCCGTGACCACGCGCTCGGCCGGGGCATCCGGCTGTGGGGCGCTGCCCGCACCTCCGGCCTGGCGCAGAACCGCCCTGTCGAGACGCGACGCGTCGGACAGCTGCACCCCGAAGGACCGCAGCGTGGCGAGGTTCTTCCGGAGCATCGCCTGGTAGCCGGAGGGCATGTGGGGAAACCAGGAACGCTTGCCCTCGCTGTCCGGGCAGGCGGCGTTGGTGACCACCACGACGGGCTTGCCGCTCATGATGAACTCGGCGATGACGTTGGAGGCCAGACAGTCGCCGACGCCGTGGACCACCTTCGCGACCATGTTGACGGTGAGCGTGGGCACGATGAGGAGGTCGTGGCTGGCCACCAGCGACTTGTCCGCCGGGGTCATGCCGATGCCCGCGATCGTGTCCTGGTCCAGGACCCTGCGGGCCGAGTCCGTCTGGATCCAGTCCAGCGACATCTGGGGATTCAGGCGGGTGAGCGAGGCGCAGGCCTCCTCGAAGCCGAGCAGGGCGCCGGTGAACAGCACGAGCCCGGTCGTCGACGAGGGACTGGGAGCGACCCGCTGGGGCATGAGGCCGACGATCACCTCACGGATGAGGTCTCGCAGCTGCGATTCGTTCATGGGGTCCTCCGCATCGCGGTGCCGAGTGGGGTGGGGAACAGCGGTTCGACGGAGCGCACGACGTCGTGGCCGAGCACATCGTCGAAGACCTCGGCGGCCCGGGGGAAGGAGCTCGATCCGCCGACCAGGTGGATGGCCCCGGGGTCACCGGCGCCGCGGAGGGCGTCACGGGCGATGGTGGCCATCTTCTCTAAAGTGGGGCGGATCAGGCCGAACACCAGCTCGGCGTTGGCCGGGTCACGCTTGAAGTCCTCGGCGTCGGCGTAGTCCATCCCGAGAGCGCCGGAGATGACCAGGGTCATGTGGTGGCCGCCGGTGGCCTCATCGATGGAGAACTCCACTTGCCCGTCGCGCAGCAGCGAGACGCCGGTGGTGCCGTGGCCGACGTCGATGACGGTGCCGTCGCGCACCCCGAGCGCGGTCGCGGCCGCCACCGGTTCGTCGACGATCTCCGCGGTCTGCAGCCCGCAGGACTCCAGCACGTTGCCGAACACCTTCGCGGTGCCGGCGTCGATGCCCGGCGGTGCGGCGACGGTGGCGCGCTCGAAGCGGGTGCCGATCCTCTCCTCCAATGACGTCTTGAGCGCGGCGACGATCCGGACGGCGCCGAGCCAGTCCACCACCACTCCGTCGCGCACCACGGTGGCGCGACGCCACGCCCCAGCCACGGGCGCGCCGGCGTCGTCGACCACCCCGAGCACGATGTTGGCCGTGCCGAGGTCGACGCCGAGGCGCAGTGCGCCGGAGCCGGGGGCGACCTGCTCGGTGCGCACGAGGTGTGCGAACGTCTGCAGGTGGCGGCTGGGGGAGGCGAGCATGGGATCAGTCCTTCACAATGCGCACGTAGTCGCCGGTCCGGGCGCCGACGGCGTTGCCTTCGTCGGTGTCGAGGTGCAGTTCGGCGAGGTAGGAGTCCTTCACGCGGATGAGGAAGTGGTCCAGGCGGCCGCCGCGCTCGCCCTCGAAGAGCACGCTGACGCGGTCCTGGTCGGCGAGCCCCAGCGCGGCCGCGTCGGCGGGACTCATGTGGATATGGCGTCCTGCGACGATCGCCGCGTTGGTGGACGCCACCCGCCCAGCTGGTCCCGAGATCTCGATCGGCGCGGCGTCGTCCAGCCGACCCGACTGGGCCATCGGTGCCGCGACACCCAGCGCGTAGGCGTCCGTGCGACTGAGCTCGACCTGCGTCGCGGGGCGGTTGGGCCCCATGACGCGCACCCGTTCCATGGAGCCCTTGGGCCCATGCAGCGTGACTGTCTCCTCCGCGGCGAACTCGCCGCGTTGCCGCACCATCTTCCGCACGTTCGGCCGGGGGTAGCCGAACAGCGTGAGAAAGTCGGCGTCGGACAGGTGCACGTGCCGGTTCGAGATGCCGACGATCACGCGATTCGGGTCCGCCTCACACAGTCTGGTGAGGACCCTCTCGGCGATCTCGGAGATCAGCTGGGCTTCGGTCATCTCAGGCCTTCGGGAGCAGCTTCTCGACGTCTGCGTGGGGACGCGGGATGACGTGCTGGCTGACGAGCTCGCCGACCTTCGCGGCGGCTGCCGAACCGGCGTCGACGGCAGCCTTGACGGCGCCGACGTCACCGCGGACCATCACGGTGACGAAGCCGGCACCGATCTTCTCGCTGCCGATCAGCGTGACGTTGGCGGACTTGGTCATGGCGTCGGCGGCCTCGATGGCCCCGACGAATCCTTTGGTCTCGACGAGACCGAGCGCTTGGCTCATGCTTGCTTCCTCCTGCTGGTGGTGATGGCGGGGGAGTCCGCCGTCGCCGGGGCGGGTGCCGCGGCGGGTTCTGGGGTGGGGTCTGCCTGAGGTATCTCGGGCGCGGCGGTGGGCTCCTCGACAGCTGGGGGCGCTGCGGAGGGCACCGGCTCGTCGGGGTGGTAGCCGACGGTGGTGCGGTTGAAGACCATCGACTCGACCTGGTCCGAGGGACGGGCGATGACGAGCTTGCTCACCACGCGGCTGACGCGCGCGGCGGCGACCGCGGCGGCGTCGATCGCGGCGTTGACCGCGCCGACCTGGCCGAGGACCTTGATGGTGACGTAGCCGCCACCCTTGGCCAGCTCGTAGCCGACCAGTTCGACGTTGGCGGCCTTGCAGGCTACGTCAGCGGCCTCGATGCCGGCGGCGAGACCGACGACCTCGATCGTCCCTAGCGCTTGCATGGTGGGTCCTTTCCTAGGTGGTGCGAATGAAGTTTCGGAGCGGAATGCGTTTGACGATGCGGGCGGCGTTGGAGCCGACGATCCGGTCGGCCGCACCCCGCTCGAAGTGGCGTGCCACGTAGGGGCGGTGTTCGGGCAGCTTGTCGGTGGTGATGACCACGTAGTCCAGCGCCACGCCGAGGCCGATTCCCAGCCGGGAGGTGACGGCCGCGTCGTGGGCGAGCACGAGCGGGTTGAGGTGGTCGTGCCGCGACACCTCCACGGGGACGCCTTCCTCCTCGATGCCCAGCAGCAGATCGGTCAACTGCTCGTCGGTGGTGCTCTGGTGAACGTGGACGCAGATGGCGGGTGGGCCGTCGATCATCGGGCACCGGCTTCCTCGGCCCAGCTGAGGGCCAGGCCGGTGGCGACGGCGTTGCGGGGTCCCTCGGTGCCGCGGATGTTGGCGCGCCCCGCGACGACGCGGTACTCGGCCAGGGCCTTGGTCACCAGTTGGGGGATCTCGAAGTCGAGCGCCGAGCCGCCCACCAGGACCACGAAGTCGATATCGCGCACGTTGGCGGTGGGGCTCACCTTGCGGAGTGCGCGCACGGCGTTGGTCACGAAGACGCGCTCCTTGGCGCGGATCCGCACCTGCCGGATGGTCTCCAGCGGAAGATCCAGATCCAGGGGCACCATGCCCTCTGGCTTGAGGACCACCACGCGTGCGTAGGCGTGCGGCGGCAGCGGCTCCTCGAAGAATTGGACGGTGCCGTCCTCGTGCCGGATGTTGAACACCGTCTCCACCCGTGCCAGCGGATGTCGCTTGATGTCCTCGGCGGCGTCCCACGAATCCAGGCCCAGCTCGGACTGGATCATCAGCGTGACCATGTTGCCCGCGCCTGCGAGGTGGATCGAGGTGCCGGACCCGTCGGCGTGCATGACTGAGGCGTCTGTGGAGCCTGCGCCGATGTCGAGGATGGCAAGCGGCACGGCCGTCCCAGGGGTGGTCAGCGCGCCGCGGATGGCCATGTCGGCCTCCACTCCGCCCACTTCGACGGGGATTCCGAGCTCTGCGGCCATGTCGGTGGCGATGCGCTGCATCTGCAGCCGGTCGGTCTTGACCATCACCGCGATGCCGACGGCGGCCTCCATGGAGAACTCGTTGGCAATGCCGCCGGAGACCTGGCGCGGGACGTGGGTGTCCACGGCCAGCAGATCGGTGATGCGGATGTCGCGGGGGGAGTGGTTGGTGAGCTGCCCCATCGTGACGCGCACCTTCTCCATCATGCCGCCGACGTTGGTGCCGGGTTCCCCGACGATGTCCTCGACGTGGCGCACCTGCTGGGCCGCGTCCATGATCTCCTCGGAGCCCCGGTCGACGTCGACGTCGACGTGGCGGTTCTCGCCGCGGAAGGTGAGGGTGCCGGCGGGGATGCGGCGTTCCTTGACGTCACCCTTCGGCGTCTTGATGACCACCGCGGAGCGGTTGCCGACCAGCGATCGGGCCAGGGGGACCACCTGCTTGGTGTCCTCGGGGTCCAGCCCGAACAGGGTGGCCAGGCCGAAGGGGTTGGAGAGCACCTCGACGATCCGGCCCACCTCGGCCACCTCGATGGCCGCCAGCATGCCCAGGGGCACCTTCTGGATGAGGGAGACCTCGTCGACGATGGGGATCTTGGTGTGCAGGCGGTTGTGGACGAGGTTGCCGTCGTCGGCCTGAAGGATGGCGCCCGTGATGGTCAGGCGACCGGAGGCGTGGTTGAGCCGCCGGGCCACGTCGTCGTGCGGGTGGCTGCGGTCGGCCACCACGATCAGCGGTTCGGTGGTCGAGGTCGAGTCCAGGTCACCGATGGCGACCGTCTTCCCGACGCCGATGCCGAGCCCGCCGGGGGTGGAGGGGTTGTGGCCGATCATCGTGGACTCCGTGATGATCGTCTCGGTGATGGTCTCCATCGCCACGTCGCCGATGACGGGGGCCGCCTCGTTGATGCGGATGACCTCAACGTCGTCCATCAGCCTGCCGGCGCGGTCGAGGGCCACCCGCAGTGCGTGGACGACGCCCTTGATGTTGGCGTCGGTGCCTTTGATCCCGGTGGTGGGGATGGTTGAGCTCGCCAGAAAGACGAGCTCACCGCCGCGACGCTCGGCCAACGCGACCTCGGTGGTCGCGTTGCCGATGTCGATGCCGGCAACCATCCCCATCGTCGGAGTCCTCTCTTCGGTGTGTGCGGTGGGCTTTTGAGGGTCAGTCGACGCGCAGGCGTCCGCGGCCCTCATAGACGTCGGCTGCCTCGCGGACGAAGCCGGCCGAGACCTTCGCCCCGTAGCTGCCCTCGAGCTCGGCGGCGATGTCGTACAGCTCGGCCTTCGTCGAGCGGTACGGGCGCAGCGCGTTGTAGATCTCGAGGAGCCGCTCGTCGGGCACCTTCACCAGTTCCGCCGCGCGCCGGAGGTTGCGCGCCAGGCTGGCGCGTCCGGAGTCATCAGCCACCTGGGCCTGAAGCTCCAGCGTCTCAGAGGAGATGCGGAAGTCGTCGGGCTTCAGCGCGCCGGAGCGCAGCCCCGCGAAGGTGAGCTCGGAGAGGGGCTTGCCGTTGTTGGTGGTCACCATCTCCGGGTGCTTCTCCGCCAGCGGGTAGTGCTGGCGGCCGATGGTGGCAGCCCCTCCAGCGGCTGCCGTTCCCGCGGGCTTCTTGGCGAACGAGACCTGCTCGCCGTTGAGGTTGGCCATGACCTCGGCCATGATCTGTCGGATGAGTTGTTCTTGATCCATGTCGATTCCTCAGGCCTGGCTGACCTGCAGCGTTTGGGTCTTCTTGGTCAGATCACACAGCCGCGTTTCCTTGTTGTGCAGCAGTGCGGCGATGGCCTGATACTTCGGGCGGGCCATCTGGTCGTTGCGGGTGGGCACCGGTGAGGGAGACTCGCCCTTGGCGTACTTCGCCGCGTTCTTGCCGATGGCGCGGAACACGTCGAGGTCGATGAGCGGCGACTGGCTGAACAGCTCCAGGTTGCTCAACGGGGGGAGGTCCTTCTGGTGGATCACGGTGGTGCCGCGGGACTGCAGCCCGATGCCGATGCCCGAGCCTGACAGCTTGGCTGCCTCGTGGGCGATGAAGCCGACGTCGGCCGTGCGATACACCTTGAGGAGCCGGTAGTGGAGTCCCTCCTCCTCGATGCCCGCGCAGATCTGCTTCAGCACTTCGCCGTGCGGGAGCCCGATGATCGTGGCGAAGATCTGGGAGCTGAACGCCGGCGACAGCGCGATCACCACCTCCTTGGGGTCGGTGCCTCGTTGCGCGGGCCCGGTCTCGGTGAGGGTGATCCGGCCGGCCAACGATTCGGCCGGGATGGAGGGTGACGTCGGTGCGGCAGCCGCCTCGCCGGCCATCTCGCGCACCACCTGCTCGATGATCTGCTTGAGCGTGCTCTGATCGATACTCATTGCGGTCACCTCAAATACTTTCCGGGCTGACGGCCTGACGGATGTCCTTGATCCGGTTCCACAACTCGTCGGAGATCTGGTAGCCGGTCATCGGGCCCGCGTAGTCGTTGGGGTAGTTGACGGCGGAGTTGACGTTGAACTGCTCGTCGAAGATCGCCGCCGTGTGCAGGTAGTCGCCCGCCACACGGCACTTGAGGAGCTTGAACACGGACTCGGCCACGTCCTCGAAGCCGCCCTTGATGAGCGCCTGGACGACGTCGAAGCCGGTCACGGTGCGCTTCATCATCTCCTCGGCCGCCTTGAGGTCCTCCACGACGTTGCGCTTGGGCATGTCGTTGGAGCTGTGGGCGTACGTCGCGGCCTCCACCTCGGCGTCGGTGATCGGCGGGAGCCCGAGCTCACGGAACACGGCCTGCAACGCACGGGTGGCCTTGCGGCGCACCGCCACCACGTCGTCCTCGAGAACAGGGACCAGGCCGCCGTCGACGCGGAGGTCGCGTTGGATGATGTTCCAGTCGTCGTAGTCCTCGGCGTCCCAGTTCGATCCGGCGAACATGTTGTCCAGGTTGGGCGTCGCGCTGTAGCCGGAGCAGATGAAGTCCGTGCCGGGCACGAACTGCATGAGCGAGCGGGCGACGCGGCGCAGGTCCGAGTGGGTGAACGTCTGGTCGTTGCTGGAGGCGCATTCGAGGTCCATCATCATCGCGATGAGGTTCTCGGCCAGGATCGCGCGGATGCCCTGCGGGACCGCGGCGGGGACGCCGACGCAGCTCACGGAGCCGTTCTGCGTGCCCTGGGAGCCGGCGGCCTTGGTGATGAACTGGCAGCGGGCCTCCAGGTAGAGCATGGACTTGCCCTCGGCGTAGCCCATCTGCACCTCGGATCCGGTGCCGGAGGTGAAGCGCATCTTCAGGCCGCGCGAGGCGTAGCTGGAGGCGAGGAACGCCTTCGACCACGGGGTGTCGTCTCCGTCCATGAACACCGCCTCGGTGCCGTAGACCGACACGGTCTCGGCATAGGCGGTCAGACCGCGCATGCCGAGCTGCAGTTCGGTGGCCTCCTCGACGGCGCACTGGGTCAGCACGCCGGGGCGTCCAGTCTGGGCGCCCACCAGCAGGCTGAGGGCGTTGAACGGGGCGTAGCGCACGACGGCGACCGTGGTCTCCATCTCGGCGAAGCCCCGGATGCCTGCCTCGGCGGCGTCTGCAGCGATGAGGACCGGGTGGTCCTGCACGTTGGTGACGTGGCACTGGTTGGCGGGCTGCTTGCGGGCACGCAGCTTGGTGACCGCCATCATCATCTCGAGCACGCTCATCATGCCGACCACCTCGGTGGCCTTCGCCGGCGTCATGGCGGTGGTCAGGGGGATGATCTGGCTGCGGGGGACGTTGATGTCGCACAGCATGCGGGCGAACTGGAGCGAGTCGATGGCCATCGCCTCTTCGGCGCGCTCCAGGTTGATGCCGTAGGTGGCGATGAACGTGTCGAGCATGTCGAAGTCGGCGCAGGCCTTGCCGTCGAGCTCGACGACCTTGCCGCCCTCGATGCGGATCGACGGCTTAGGGTCGTTGGGGCTGTCCATCGCGATCAGGCCCACCTCAGGCCATTCGCTGACGAACCCGTCCTGGTTGACCGGGCGCGCGTCGAGCGCCTCGAACCTCTTGGATCTCATGGGTTGGTCATCCTTCAGATGTAGGGAGTCGTCGAGGACTCGGGGTAGGTGCCCAGCGAGCCGAGCAGGGCGCGCCCGACCTCGCGTGCGGCGACGATGGCCTGCCGGACCGCGCCGGAGTCACCGCTGAAGAAGGAGATGACCTCGTTGGAGTAGCTGGTGCCGGCGGCGGGGCTGGCGTAGCCCACCACCTCGATGGTCGAGGCCTTCACAGCGGTGTCGGCGAGCACGACGCCGATGGCGGCCGGGGCTCCGACGGTGATCCCGAAGGCCTTGCCGATCGGGGCGTTGAACGCCTTCGCCAGAGCGTGCGAGGCACGCGCGGTGTACTGGAACTCGAGGTGGCCGGCTTCGTTGCCGTACACGTCGCCGAAGGTCCTGTCCAGCTCGGACAGCGTCACCTCGACGGCGCGGCGGGCGTCGGAGACGTCCTCGGCACCGAAGACGATGAGGGAGCCGTGGCCGGCTCCGCCCTTGGTGTCGCGGGGGAGCTCGATGGTGAGGACCTCGCAATTGGTGGCCTTGACGGCCTCGTCGGCGGCGAAGATGTGGGGTCCGGCGCCGGTGCGTGCGCCGACGATACCGATGGAGCGGTACTTCGGGTCCAGGTTCATCATCTGGTGCAGCTGGGGGTCCACGTTGGCGATGACCAGGCCGATGGTGTCTCCCAGGGCGTTGGTGCCGACGAACTCGGTGGCCGCGGGCCGCGCGGCGGCGGCCGGGGTGGGGGCGCTGTCGCCCATCTTCTTCATGACTTCAGCCATGACCTTGTTGATCATTTCATCCGACATGTCAGGCCTGCTTCGCGCATCCGGGGAGGATCTTCTCGACGTCGGTGTGCGGGCGCGGGATCACGTGCACACTCACCAGCTCGCCGACCTTGCTGGCGGCTGCCGCGCCGGCGTCGGCTGCCGCCTTCACGGCTCCGACATCGCCTCGGACGAAGACGGTCACGAAACCCGCGCCGATCTTCTCGCTGCCGATGAGTTGGACGTTGGCCGACTTCACCATCGCGTCAGCCGCTTCGACGGCCGCTACGAATCCCTTGGTCTCGACCATGCCTAGTGCTTCTTGCATCACTCGACTCCTTCGTCGTTTGGAAAGTGGCCGACTCTGGTCACCTCGCTGGTCACGATAGGCAGGCTTCCGGTACACGGAGTCGGCCACTTGTTACACATTCCTGCTCAGGCGTGCCCCAGCCGTTGAGGATCCCAGGGGGCGGGTTAGTGTGGTGCTCGCACAGTGGAACGAGGTGGTTCATGGACGTGCAGGACAAGCAGCGCATCATTCAGGAGTTCGTCCCGGGCAAGCAGGTGACGCTCGCCCACGTGATCGCCAACCCAGACGAGCATCTCTACGCCAAGATCGGGTTGACGTCGAAGAGTCGGGGAGCCGTCGGCGTCCTCACCATCACGCCGGGGGAGGCTGCGGTGATCGCGGCTGACGTGGCAACGAAGTCGGCCGGCGTGGAGTTGGCCTTCGTCGACCGGTTCTCGGGGTCGCTCCTCATCGTCGGCCGATTGGGCGACGTTGAGGCCGCCCTGCGCGGTGTGGTGGACACCTTGGAGTCGGTGCTCGGTTTCACTCCGGCCCCGGTGACGCGGACATGACGGCGGCCGGCGTGGAGTGTCCGTCGATCCTGCTGGTCGGCAGTGTCGGATCTGGCAAGACGACCTTCCGGCAGCGGCTGCGCGACGAGGACATCGAGTACGTCAAGACCCAGGCGATCGAGGCCTTCGACGGCATCGTCGACACCCCTGGGGAGTTCCTGCAGCACGGCCGCCTCCGGAGCGCGCTCCAGGTGGTGGCCTTCGACGTGGATCTCGTCGTGCTGATGGTGGATCCCACCACGGGCGGCGCGCGGATCCCCCCCGGGTTCGCCACCTCGTTCAACCGTGACGTCATCGGCGTGGTCACGAAGACCGACCTGGCCACCGCCGAGGAGGTCGCCGCGGCCAGCGCGCTCCTGCGCGACGCGGGCGCCGCGCCCGTCCTGCCCGTCGATTCCGTCAGCGGCGCGGGGTTCGATGCCGTCCGGGAGGTGCTGTGTCCGTCGTAGAGGTCCGCGACGACCGCCTCGCGGGCCTGGACCTGCGCACGCTGATCGACCTGGAGCAGCTCCAGCGCATCCAGGACGACTTCGCGGTGGAGACCGGGCTTGCGATGATCACGGTGGACTCCATGGGCAGTCCCGTGACGCGCGCCTCCGAGTTCAGCGCCCTCTGCCAGTTCCTCCGCCAGGATCCGGAGATCCGGCGCCGCTGCTTCTCCTGCGACGCGCACGGCGGGTTCCAGTCCGCGCTGGAGGGAAAGCCGTTCCTGTACCGCTGTCACGCGGGCCTCGTCGACTTCTCGGTGTCCATCGTGATGGGCCAGCACTACCTCGGCGCCATCCTTGCCGGTCAGGTTCTCCTGACGAAGGGGCAGGAATCGCTGGGCAAGATCCTCGGCAGCACGGATTCGCTCACCGACGCCGGGCCCGTGGCCGACCTGCTGGACCAGGTGAAGGTCGTCGAACTCTCGAAGCTCGAGTCGGCCGCCGACGCCATCGTGCGGTTGGCCAACGACTCACTGACGCGACGCGGCACCAGCTACTACCTCCCGGCTGCGACCGGGCCGTACCTGGGCCGGCTTCAGCCCATCGCAGTGGCAGCCTCCCCGCAGAACCAGGTGCTGGCGCCGCTCCTCCTGGGCAAGTCCAAGGCCCTGCCGCTGGTACCGATCCAGTCTGACCCCCAGCCCCCATCAGCCGACCTCGACGCGAGCAGGGTCGCGGCGAATCTCCACGACGCCAACGTCGCCGCCAACCTCGAGCTCCTCGGCCTCTACCTCGACCGGCTGCTGCCACGGTGGAGCCAGAAGATCCAGGCCTCGAAGCTGGCGGAGTTCGAGGACCTGCTGATCGGGCTGGCGTCGAGTGAGGGCGTGCACCACGGCCGCGACATCTCCCAGGTGGTGATCCGCAACCGCAACAAGCGCCGCCCGGACCTCAACCGCTACGAGTGCCAGGTGTACTGCGAGAAGCTCATCATCCTGCTGCACAACCTGGTTGAGCCGGACCTGCTGCCCAGGGAGCGCACGATCGCCACCCTGCTCAACGAGGTCGAGAAGGACCCCACCAGCTTTCTCACCTCAGCCAAGGCGGCCGAGTACCTCATGTGGTCCGAGTCACACTTCGCCCGACGATTCAAGGACAAGACGGGGCAGAGTTTCATCAACTACGTCACCAGCAAGCGGCTCGAGCGGGCCAAGTTCATGCTGATCCACACCTCCAAGCCGGTGCTGAGGATCGCCACCGAGCTGGAGTTCCAGCCCGCCAACTACTTCTCCCGCACGTTCAAGAAGCTCGTCGGCGTGACGCCGAGTCAGTACCGCCAGGAGCACGCGCAGAAGGGTCAGCCATGAGGGAGTTCCGGCTGGGCACGCACGTCCGGATGGGGCCGGACGCGCTCACCGCGCTCGACGACTTCGCGTCTCGGCGGGTGTTCCTCGTCACCGACGAGTTCCTCTCCACCACGCCGGTCTTCGCGCGGGTGCTGGAGCGGTTGGGGCAGCGGGTGACCAGGTTCACCGACGTGGTGCCCAACCCCACCATCGCCACCATCAGCAAGGGAGTGGCGGTGTACCTGGAGGCGCGGCCCGACGTCGTGGTCGCCTACGGCGGAGGCTCGGTGATGGACGCGGCCAAGGCCATGCACAAGGCGGCGCTGGACTCCGGCTTCGGCGCCACGGAGGGTCTGATAGCCATCCCCACCACGAGCGGCTCGGGCTCCGAGGTGACGTCCTTCGCCGTGCTGACCGACGAACGCACCCACACCAAGATCCCGCTCGTCTCACCGGACATGGTGGCGCGCCTCGCCATCCTGGACCCGGAGGCGGTGATCGGGGTGCCGCAGCGGATCACCGCCGACTCCGGCATGGACGTCCTCACCCACGCGGTCGAGGCGTACGTGTCGACGGGGGCCTGCGACTTCTCCGACGCCCTGGCAGAAAAGGCCGTGGAACTCGTCTTCGTCCACCTCGTGCGCTGCTACACCCACGGTGAGGACCGCGACGCCCGCGGTCACATGCACAACGCGTCCTGCCTGGCGGCGATGGCCTTCGACAACGTGGGGCTGGGGATCACCCACAGCCTGGCGCACGCCCTCGGCGGTCACTTCCCGGTCGCCCACGGCCGGCTCAACGCGATGCTGCTGCCGCACGTCGTGGCCTTCAACGCCGAGCGCAGCACGCTGGCCGCTGCCCGCTACGCCCGCCTCGGCAGGCTCGTGACCCCGTCGGCCACCGGCTCGGCGGCGGTGACTTCCCTGGTGGCGGGGATCCGTCGCCTCAACCAGCAGCTGGGCATCCCTGAGCTGATCGTCGAGGCAGGTGTGGCACAGGACGCGTTCCGGGCCGCGATCGACCAGATGGCGTCCTCGGCGCTGGAGGACGGCTGCACCCCGTCAAACCCGGTGCAACCCACCCGCGAGGATCTGGTGCTCCTTCTGCGGAAGCTCGGCTGAGGATCGCGCCGTAGGCTGGCCGGGTGGCACACCTCCCTGACGGCGACCCGGCCCCTCGCGACGGCTCCCTCCCCGCATCCGCGCTGGATCACGGCCGGCCACTGTCGCTCTACGTCCACGTGCCCTTCTGCAGGGTGCGCTGCGGCTACTGCGATTTCAACACCTACACGCCCAGCGAGCTGGGTGACCTCTCACCGGACACCTACGTGGGCGCTGCGCTCGCCGAGGTGGAGCTCGCGGCCCGCATCCTGGGCCCCCGGCGGGTGGAGACGGTCTTCTTCGGGGGCGGCACGCCCACCATGCTTCCGGCGGAGGGCCTGGCGGGGCTGCTGAGCGCGGTCCGGGAGCGCTTCGAGGTGGAGCCCGGTGCTGAGGTGACCACCGAGGCGAACCCCGAGACACTGTCCCCGGAGTATCTGGACACCCTCCGCGCGGCGGGGTTCACCCGCATCTCGCTCGGCCTGCAGTCGGTGGTGCCGCATGTGCTGCGCGTGCTGGAGCGTCAGCACACCCCCCGGCGAGGCTTGGAGGCGGCGGGATGGGCGAGGGAGGCCGGATTCGAGCACGTGAGCCTGGACCTCATCTACGGCACGCCGGGGGAGTCCCTCGACGACTGGCGCGCCAGCCTCGACGCGGTGGCCTCCGCCCCCGTGGACCACGTCAGCGCCTACTCCCTCATCGTCGAGGAGGGCACCCGCCTGGCGGCGCAGGTGCGGCGCGGGGAGGTGCCCATGCCGGACGACGACGACCTGGCGGACAAGTACCTCCTCGCCGACGAGGCACTGGACGCCTTGGGACTGGCCAACTACGAGGTGAGCAACTGGGCCAGGCCCGGCGGCGAATGCCGCCACAACCTGGCCTACTGGCGGGGCGCCGATTGGTGGGGGATCGGCCCCGGCGCACACTCGCACATCGGTGGCGTCCGCTTCTGGAACCGCAAGCATCCCCGCAGTTACGCGGCCGCACTGGCCGCAGGTGAGTCGCCGGCGCTGGCGCGTGAGGTCCTGGGGGAGGCGGACCGGCGCGTCGAGCGGGTTCTCCTGGAGCTCCGGCTGGCCGACGGGATCCCGCTGGACATCCTCACACCGTCGGAGGAGGCCCGCGTCACGGCCATCGTGCGGCGCGGTCTCGCGGTGGTGGACCAGCACCGGATGCGGCTCACCCGCGACGGCAGGCTTCTGGCCGACGGCGTGGTGCGTGACCTGCTGGACTGACCGGGCAAGGGGTGTCGCGCCCGCCGAACGCCGAGCTGCGCTGATAGCGTCGCGACCCGTGGATCGCTACTCAGGAGACGTGCTGGCCCCGGGCTGGCAGAAGGCCCACCTCAAGCAGACTCGTGACGTACCCATCGAGCTGGACCTCGTGGTGGAGTTCGACGAGTTCTGCGGCGCTGTCGTGGGCTGGGAGAACGGCCTGGTGCTTCTGGAGGACCGCCGGGGCAAGCGGCGCGCGGCGCCCTTCGGTGCGGGTTTCCTCCTCGAGGGACAGCCGGTGGCGCTGCGCCCTCCGCTCAGAGGGACGCCGGCCAGGCCGCAGTACACAGCCTCGGGATCCCGGGCCTCCGTCGAACCGGCGAAGGCGAAGGTCGCGTTGCCGAGCCGTATCTACGTCGAGGGCCGCCACGACGCCGAGCTCATCGAGAAGGTCTGGGGTGAGGACCTCCGCCACGTCGGGGTCGTCGTCGAGTTCCTCGGTGGCATCGACGACCTTCCCGGGATCGTGGCCGAGTTCGCACCCGAACCGGGCCGCCGCCTGGGAGTCCTCGTCGATCACCTGGTCCCGGGCAGCAAGGAGTCCCGGATCGCCCAGCAGGTCTATCGCGCCGGTTACCGTGACACCGTCCTCATCGAGGGGCACCGGTTCATCGACATCTGGCAGGCGGTCAAGCCGCAACGCGTCGGACGGAAGGCGTGGCCGGACGTGCCCCGCGACGTCGACTTCAAGAAGGGCACGCTTCAGGCCCTCGGACTCCCGCACGCAGACCAGGCCGACGTGGCGCGCGGGTGGCAGGCCATCCTGGCCCGCGTGGACAGCTGGCGTGACCTGGAGCCCCAACTCCTCACGCAGGTGGAGACGCTCATCGACTTCGTGACGCAGGACCACCTCAGCGACAGCTGACCCGCGCCGCCCCGATAGGGTGGCCGCATGGATACCGAGGGCATCGCCGATCTGTTGAAGGAGACGGCAGCAGAAGTGGTGATGCCCCGTTTCCGCCAGTTGGCGCAGGGGGAGATCGAGGAGAAGCGCCCCGGTGACTTCGTCACGGTGGCGGACCGCGAGGCGGAGGTGTACCTCACGCGCCTTCTCAAGGCGGCCTACCCCTCCGCGGTCGTCATCGGCGAGGAGGCCGTCCACTCGGATCCAGGGCTGCTCGCGGGCGTGCGGGGTGCCGAGCACGCGTTCATCATCGACCCGATCGACGGCACCCGGAACTTCGTCGCGGGCAAGGATGAGTTCGGCGTGATGCTGGCCGAGGTGCGCGGCGGCGTCGCCACCCGGGGCTGGATCTATCAGCCTCGCACCGGGCGCTCCTACACGACCGAGCGCGGGGCCGGGGCCCGCCTCAACGGCGCCCCCATCGACCGGCCACGCACGGAGCGGGCGCCGCTCGGGGCCACGTCGAAACGTTCCCTCCATGGCTACACCGCGGAAGGACGGCTGAGCCCGGTGGTGGAGAGCCGGTGGTGTTGCGCCTTCGACTATCCCCTGGTGCTGCACGGCGACGTGGACTTCCTCGTCTACACCACGCTGCACCCCTGGGACCACCTGGCCGGATCGCTGATGGTGACCGAGTCCGGGGGGGTCAGCCGCACCATGGACGGACTGTCCTACACCCTGCAGTCGAAGTCGCGTGGACTCGTTGTCGCCGGTGACACCCTCACCTGGATGACCGCGCAGCAGAACTGGCCGGAGCGCTAGGTCAGAGGTTGAGGATGGGCAGCTGGCGCTTGGGCAGCACGCCCTTGGCGGCCAGCTCCGCATACGCCTTGGGCAGCGCCACCGCCAGAGTCTCGTCGGAGAACGGCCACTCGACGGCCGTCGCCGCTGCCTCGGCCGTGAGCCCCTGGTGGATCAGCATCTCGCTGGAGCTGTAGAGCATCGCGATCTCGGCGCGCGCGACGAACGCGAACTCGCGGTCCACGACCGCGCCGTGCCCGGGCACGAAGCGGGTGCCGCCGTTGCTGGCCCCCAGGACGCCGTCGAGGACTGTCGGCCAGTTGGCCAGTGACGTGGAGGCGTCGATCTGGGGGTCGGCGCCCTCTTCGAGCAGGTCGCCGGTGAACACCACGTTCTCGCCGGGCACGAACACGACGACGTCAGTGCGGGTGTGCGCGTCCCCGAAGTGCAGGAGCTCGACCCGCTGCCCGCCCAGATCCACCGCGAGCGCCATGGAGAAGGTCCGCGTCACCGCGGCATCCTCCAGGTTCTCGTGGGCGACGACCTCGACACCGGTCATGCCCGCGAGACCGCCCACATGATCGTGGTGGCCGTGGGTGAGCACGACGTGCGTCACGGGTACCCCGGCCGTCGCCGCCGCGGACGCGACGAGCTGTGCACCCTGCCCGGGAGTGTTGCCGGCGTCCACCAGGAGAGCGGCGCGCTCTCCGACGATCAACCCGACGTTGACCCGGTGCGGTTCGAGCGTGGTCACGAACACGCGGTCGGTCACGGGGGTCCAGGCGAGCGTCATGGCAGCCAGCATAGATGGCGGTTACACTGGCACTCGCCGTCTGTGAGTGCTAGCTGGGGAGGTGACCATGCTCGACGACCGCAAGCTCGATGTGTTGAGGGCGATCGTGACCGACTACGTCTCCAGCCGTGAGCCCGTGGGCTCGAAGGCTCTCGTCGAGCGCCACAGGCTGGACGTGTCCGCCGCCACGGTGCGCAACGACATGGCTGTGCTGGAGGAGGAGGGCTACATCATGCAGCCCCACACCAGCGCCGGCCGGATCCCCACGGACAAGGGGTACCGCCTCTTCGTGGACAGGCTGGCCCACATCAAGCCGCTGTCGCCGGCGGAGCGCAGCGCCATCACCACCTATCTCAGCGGCACCGCCGACGTCGACGATCTCGTCATGCGCACCGTGCGGCTCCTGGCCCAGCTCACGCGCCAGGTGGCGATCGTCCAGTACCCCGTGGCGCAGCGCACCCAGGTCCGCCACGTGGACCTCCTGCTGCTCACCCCGGAGCGCATGCTGGTCATCGTCGTGCAATCCTCTGGCCGGGTGGACCAGACCATGCTGGACACGCCCATCATGGACGAGTCCCGGCTGCAGGCGCTGCGCAACCGGATCGCCGAGGCCATCGTCGGCCGCTCACCCGCGGACGCAGCCGGGGCGCTGGCGTCCATGCTCGACGTGGTGTCCCCGGATGACCGGCCGCTGGCGGCCCCCGTCGTCGCCGCCGTGCTCGAGGCCATCGCCGCCGAGCCGGCCGCGCACGTGGTCGTCGCTGGACTGCCCAACCTCGCGTCCAGCCGGACGTTCGAATCGGACCTGCGCCCCCTGCTGGAGGCCCTCGAGGAGCAGGTGGTCCTGATGCGCCTGCTCGGCGAGGCCGCCGGCGACGACGTGACCGTCCGGATCGGCGAGGAGAACACCGCGGCGGGTTTTCGCACGACCAGCCTGATCGCGTCCGGCTACGGGGCGGACCGCTCCGCGAGCCTGGGCGTCGTCGGCCCCACCCGCATGGACTACCCGTCCCACATCGCCGCGGTCCGAGCCGTGGCGCGCTACGTGAGCCGATTCCTCACCGAAGGCTAGACCCCCCATCCGAAGGCTGACCCAAGAGAAGATATGAGCAAGGACTACTACGACATTCTCGGCGTGGAACGCGACGCGAGCCCAGAGGCCATCAAGAAGGCCTACCGCCGCCGAGCCATGAAGGTGCACCCGGACGTCGCCCAGGAAGAGGGCGCCGCGGAGAAATTCAAGGAACTCAACGAGGCCTACGAGGTGCTCAGCGACCCCAACAAGCGGGCCGTGTTCGACCGTGGCGGAGACCCGATGAGCCAGGGTGCCGGGTTCTCCGGCTTCGGCGGCGGGTTCGCGGGCGGATTCGACTTCTCCAACCTGGTCGACGCCATGTTCGGGGCCGCCGGCGGACGCGGACCGCGTTCCCGGGTCCGGCAGGGCCAGGACGCGCTGGTGCGCGTCTCGCTCCAGCTGCACGAGGCGGTGTTCGGGGTCACCAAGCCGGTGAGGGTGGACACCGCCGTGGTGTGCCCGAAGTGCGCCGGCAAGGGTGGTGAGCCCGGCTCCGAGCCGGTGTCCTGCAGCACCTGCGACGGGGCCGGCGAGGTCACCCAGATCCAGCGCAGCTTCCTCGGCGACATCCGCACCTCGCAGGCGTGCCCCACGTGCCGGGGCTACGGCACCGTCATCCCGCGGCCGTGCGGCGAATGCTCCGGCGAGGGCCGGGTGCGCACCGCGCGGACGCTGCAGGTCCGCATCCCCGCCGGCGTGTCCACCGGGATCCGGATCCATCTGGAGAGCCAGGGCGAGGTCGGCCCCGGCGGAGGACCGGCAGGGGACCTGTACGTTGAGCTCACCGTGCAGCCGCACGAGACGTTCCGCCGTGAGGGCGACAACCTCGAGATGGTGGTGAAGCTGCCCATGACGGCCGCTGCGCTGGGCACCACCGTGGACGTCGGCACCCTGGAGGCGGAGTGGGAGTCCTCGGACCTGGAGGACCGCACCGTCGAGGTCGAGGTCCCGGCGGGCACGCAGTCCGGCACCCGGATCGCGCTCAAGGGGCGTGGCGTGCCGCGGTTGCGCGGTGGGGGCCGCGGTGACCTCGGCGTGACGCTGCTCGTGCAGACGCCCACGAAGCTCGACGACCGGCAGCGCGAACTGCTGCGGGAGCTGGCGGAGGAGCGCGGCGAGTCCATCCCGGAGGCCATCGCAGCCAAGGGCCATAAGGGCGTGTTCAACAAGCTCTCCGAGTGGTTCTCGTGACCGACCCCCTCTTCATCGCCGACCTTCCCGGGGACCTGGCCCCCGGTGGGCGGGTGGTGGTGACGGGCGATGAGGCGCACCACGCCGTCTCGGTCAAGCGTGTCGCCGTGGGAGAGAACGTGCTGCTGTCCAATGGCAGCGGCCTCGCGGTGCGGGCCGAGGTCATCGAGGTGGGCCGCCGCGAGATGGTCACCGAGATCCTGGAGGTCATCGCCGTGCCCTCGCCCGCCCTCGTGTGGGGGGTGGTGCAGGCGCTGGCCAAGGGCGACCGCAGCGACCTCGCGGTCCAGATGGCCACCGAACTCGGCGCGCGCGAGATCCTGGCCTGGCAGGCCACCCGGTCCGTCGTACGTTGGCAGGGTGAACGGGGGGAGAAGGCGCTGGAGAAGTGGCGCGCCATCGCCCGTGAGGCCGCCAAGCAGTCGCGGCGCTTCTACGTGCCGGAGGTCCTGGCGGTGTCGACCACCGACGTCGTGACCGCCATCTCCGGCGTCGATGTTGCCCTCGTGCTGCACGAGGACGCCGCGCAGCACATCGCGGACGTCGAACTTCCCGAGGAGGGCACCGGCGTGGTCATCGTGGGACCGGAGGGCGGAATCTCGCCGGAGGAACTGGACCGGTTCGTCGAGGCGGGCGCCCAGCCGGTCAGCATCAGCGACGGTGTCCTCCGCACCTCGACAGCGGCCGCGGTGGCGCTCGGGCAGCTCGACGTCCTGGCTCGCCGCCCGTGACAGGCTTCTCGTTCGAGGTCACGCGCAGGCTCGAGGACGGACGAGGCCGCGCCGGCGTCATCCACACCCCGCACGGTGACGTCCAGACCCCGGCCTTCATCGTCGTGGGGACCAAGGCCACGGTGAAATCCGTGCTACCTGAGGCCGTCGCGGACCTGGGCGCGCAGGCGGTGCTCGCCAACGCGTACCACCTGTACCTGCAGCCAGGCTCGGACCTCATCGACGAGGCGGGCGGGCTCGGCCGCTTCATGAACTGGCCCGGCCCCACCTTCACGGACTCAGGCGGGTTCCAGGTGATGAGCCTCGGCGCCGGGTTCAAGAAGGTGTTGGCCATGGACACCTCCGGCCTGGCAGATGACGACGTCATCGCTGAGGGCAAGACGCGCATGGCGCACGTCGACGAGGAGGGCGTGACGTTCACGTCCCACCTCGACGGAGACCGGCACCGGTTCACGCCCGAGATCTCCATGCGTATCCAGCACGAACTGGGGGCGGACGTCATGTTCGCCTTCGACGAGCTGACCACGCTGATGAACACCCGCAGCTACCAGGAAGACTCGGTGCGCAGGACGCATCGCTGGGCGGAGCGATGCCTGGCGGAGCACCGACGGCTCACCGATGAGCGCTCGGGCAGGCCGTACCAGGCCCTGTTCGGCGTCATCCAGGGCGCGCAGTACGAGGACCTGCGTCGCCAGGCGGCGCGCGGTCTGGCAGAGGCGGAGGTCGACGGTCAGAGGTTCGACGGTTTCGGTTTGGGGGGCGCACTCGAGAAGGAACGCCTCGGATCCATCGTCGGCTGGATGGTCGATGAACTGCCGGAGGGCAAACCACGCCACCTTCTCGGCATCTCGGAGCCCGACGACCTGTTCGCTGCCGTCGAACAGGGTGCAGACACGTTCGACTGCGTCAATCCGTCACGTGTGGCACGCAACGCCGCCATCTACACTGCCGACGGCCGTTTCAACGTGAACACGGCCAGGCATCGCCGGTCCTTCGAGCCGCTGGAGGAGGGGTGCGACTGCTACACCTGCACCCACTACACGCGCGCCTACCTCCACCACCTGTTCAAGGGCAGGGAGATGCTGTCGGCGACCCTGGCCACGATCCACAACGAGCGGTTCACCGTCCGCCTCGTGGACCGTATGCGGGCGGCACTCGGGACGGGTGACTTCCACGCCTTCCGCGATGAATTCCTCGGCCGCTTCTACGCGTCGCGGCGGCCCGTCGCTTCGGCATAGCTCGGCTCGCGCCGCTTGACGGCGCTGATCACCTGGTAGGTGACCGGGAGGAACAGCGCCTCGATGATCACCTTGTACAGGTACCCCACGACGATGTAGTTGAGCAGCGTGCCGCCGGTGATGATCCCGGCGAAGGCCACGACGCAGAAGATCGTGGTGTCGGCGGCCTCGCCCACCACGGTGGAGCCCAGCAGGCGCGCCCAGAGGGACCCTTCGCTGGAGCGCTGCTTGAGCCTCACCAGCACCCATGCGTTGAGGAACTGCCCGGCGAGATACCCCAGCAGGCTCGCCAACACGATGCGGGGCACGAACCCGAGGATGGCGCCGTACGCGTCCTGGTTGGGCCAGTCCGCCGCGGCCGGTGCGGCGCCGACCGTGAGGAAGGTCGCGGAGGCCAGGATCGATGTGCCGAACCCGAGCAGGATGGCGCGCCGGGCGCCCTTCATGCCGTACACCTCGGCCAGGACGTCGCCCAGGATGTAGGTGAGGGGGAAGAGGAAGGCGCCGCCGTCGGTGATGATGGGCAGGACGGGAATCCCGAAGGGCGTCCACTCCGGGCCGAACTGGATGAGCTTGACCGCCGAGATGTTGCTGATCAGCAGGAGCGCCACGAAGAGCGCCACCACCACGTCGAACACCCCCCGCGGGCGCTCGGCGTACGGGATGGTCGGGGTGGATTTCAGTCCGGTCTCTGTGGGCTGCACCGCCGCATTATACGCCGACATCCAACTGCCAGATGGCCCCACGCGGGCGCGCCACAAGCCCGGGACCAGTTCGTCGGCACCCTGCGCGTAACCCCGCGCAGTGCCCCGGACGGTGGCAAACTTCATTCATGGACGACAATGCAATGGAGTACGTGCCCGACGAATCGGAGCAGCTCGACCAGTTGCAGCCTGCGGATTCGCTGATCGATCGCGGTGTCGAGGACGTCCTGGACGAAGGCTACGTGACGCCCGAACGATGGTCGCCGGCCCAGGGGTTCGGCAACACGCCCGAAGAGATGCGCCGTGGTGAGACGCTCGAGATGCGCCTGAAGCAGGAGGACCCCGAGCCGGTCACCGCAGACGAGGACTGGAACCCCACCCATGAGCCGCGCGAGGTGGGAGCCGTGCGGGCCGGACGCCTGATGGCCGTGCACGGCGGCGGAGGCGCTGAGCACACGCTGGGCGTGGACGTCGGATACGGCGGGGGCGCGGCCAGCGCCGAGGAGGCGGCCATGCACGTCATCTCGGACGACGAGGACGACCTGTCGCTGCTGGAGGGCTGAGTGCCCGCCGGGCACGCCTAGACTGGGTGCTCGTCGGCGGGACGCGCCGATCCAGTCAGACAAGGACACCCGCCCTGAACATGCACTCCTTGGATCAACAGCACGCCACGCGCACCGTCACGGTGCCCGCGTCGATCGACATGGTCAACCTGCTGGGGCCCAGAGACGACTTCCTCCGCATCCTCGAGGACCAGCTCGACGCGGACCTCCACGTCCGTGGCGGGCAGATCACCGTCTCCGGTCCGTCGAACGAGGTGGCCAAGGCCACCGAGGTGATCACCGAACTCGTCACCATCCTCCGCACCGGTCAGGGCCTGACAGGCGAGACGGTGGAGCGGGTGGTCCAGATGGCCGACGATCCCCATGCCGCGGCCGCGGAGATCCTCACGCAGAACATCGTCTCCTCGCGTGGAAAGACCGTCCGCCCCAAGACGCTCAATCAGAAGCGCTACGTGGATGCCATCGACCGCCACACCGTGGTGTTCGGCATCGGTCCGGCGGGCACGGGCAAGACCTACCTCGCGATGGCGAAGGCGGTCCAGGCGTTGCAGGCCAAGGAGGTGAGCCGGATCATTCTCACCCGACCCGCCATCGAGGCAGGCGAGCGTCTCGGGTTCCTGCCGGGCACCCTCAACGACAAGATCGACCCGTACCTCAGGCCGCTGTACGACGCGCTCCACGACATGGTGGACGCGGACTCGGTGCCGAAGCTGCTGACGTCCGGCACCGTCGAGGTGGCGCCCCTGGCCTATATGCGTGGCCGAACGCTCAACGACGCCTTCATCATCCTGGACGAGGCCCAGAACACGTCCATGGAACAGATGAAGATGTTCCTGACCCGGCTCGGCTTCGGCTCCAAGGTGGTGGTCACCGGTGACATCACCCAGGTGGACCTGCCCGGTGGGGTGAAGAGCGGGTTGCGCGGGGTGATGAGCATCCTCGACGGCGTCGAGGACATCGAGTTCTGCACTCTGACCAGCCGGGACGTGGTGCGGCACCGCCTGGTCGGCAGGATCGTGGCCGCCTACGATCAGTACGAGAGCCTGTCCACCGAACGCCGGGGAGCGAAGTGATCGACCTCAACAACGAGTCCGGTGTCGAGGCCGACGAGATCGGTCTCATCGAGCTGGCCCGATTCGCGCTGGACAAGTTGCGCATCCATCCTCAGGCCGAGCTGTCGCTGCTCCTTGTCGACGAGGCCACCATGGCGGACTACCACGAGCGGTTCATGGACCTGCCGGGCCCTACGGACGTGATGAGTTTCCCCATGGACGAACTCCGTGCTCCGGAGGACGACGAGGAGCCCCCGATGGGCCTGCTGGGCGACATCGTGCTCTGCCCCCAGGTGACCGCGCGCCAGGCCGCGGACAACGGCCGCAGCGTCGACGGGGAGGCGGAGTATCTGCTCATCCACGGTCTGCTGCACCTCCTCGGCCACGACCACGCCGAGCCGGATGAGAAGGCCGTCATGTTCGGCCTGAACGACAAGATCATCGCGGCGTGGGATCAGGCGCGCGGTCGCAGCTGAGCCGTAGCCTCGGGCTCGGCGACGCCGTCGCCATCGGGGTGGCGTCCATGGTCGGGGCGGGCGTCTTCGTGGTCTGGGCCCCCGCGGCCGCGGCGGCGGGCGATGCGCTGCTCATCGGCCTGGTCGTGGCGGCCGTCGTGGCGTGGTGCAACGCCAGCTCCTCGGCGCAGCTGGCGGCACAGTACCCGGCCGCCGGGGGTACCTATGTCTACGGGCGCGAGCGATTGGGTGAGTGGGCCGGCTTCCTGGCCGGGTGGAGCTTCGTCATCGGCAAGACCGCCTCGGTCGCGGCGATGGCCATGACTCTGGCCGCCTATCTTGCACCTGTGCCCTGGCGGGTGCCGGTGGCGATCGCGGCCGTGTGGCTGATGGTCGGCGTCAACCTGCTCGGCGTCACCCGGACCGCGAAGGCGGCGATGATGCTGGCGGGTCTCGCCCTGCTTTCCCTGATCTTGGTCCTCTCGTTCGGGTGGAGCGCCGCGACGGGTCGGGTGGAAGACCTGGTGGCCGCGCCGGTCGGGACAGCGGGCTGGTACGGCGTCCTGCAGTCGGCCGGGCTGCTCTTCTTCGCGTTCGCCGGGTACGCACGCGTGGCGACGATGGGTGAGGAGGTCCGCGATCCCCGCCGCACCATCGGAGCGGCCATCATCACGGCGCTCGTGATCGTGCTGGTGGTGTACGCCGTCGTTGGGGTGAGCCTGCTGGCGCTGGTCGGCGCCGACGCCCTGGCGGGCTCCGTCGCCCCTCTGGCGCTGTTGGCCGGCGGCCACCCTGTGGCGGGAGCCGTGCTGACCATCGGGGCGCTCGCGGCGGTGGGCGGCGCCCTGCTGGGACTCCTGTCGGGGATCGGACGGACGTGGCTGGCGATGTCGCGCGTGGGGGATCTCCCACGGTTCTTCGACCTCACGCACCGGCGCACCCAGGTGCCGCACCGGATCGAACTGACGCTGGGCGCGGTGCTCACGCTCGTGCTCCTGGTCACGGATCTGCGCGCCGCGATCGGGTTCTCGTCCTTCAGTGTCCTGCTGTACTACTTCGTCGCCAACGTCGCGGCCTTCACCCAGGGGCCCGCAGAGCGGCGCTACGCCCGGGCGTGGCAGGTTCTGGGCGCGGGGCTGTGCCTGATCCTGGTGGTGACGTTGCCGTGGCAGTCGATCCTCGGGGGGTTGGTGGTGCTGATCGTCGGCATCGCCTGGCGCCGGATCACCTCACGGTCGCTGCGATAGACTCAGGCGGCACACGTGTCCCCGAACCGAGCGAGTTGATCAGCCCCCGTGACCCAGTCCGAATGGATTGAGCTTGGCATCGCCCTGGCCTGTGCGGTCGCGGCCTCCATCCTCGCCGCAGTCGAGACGTCCGTGAGCGTCACCACCAGGGCGCGGGCCGAGCGGATGGCAGAACTCGGCGAACGCGGGGCCGAGCGAATCCGGCTGATCGCCGAGGACCCCGCCCCGTCGATCAATGCGGTGATGTTCACCCGCATGACGCTGGAGATCGCCTCCATCGTGTCGGCCGGGCTGGTGGTGTTCACCCAGTTCGATCTGGACTGGCAGCGTTCGTTGGTGACCATCGGCATCATGCTGGCCGTGTCGTTCATCCTCTGGGGGGTGGCGCCCCGCACGCTGGGTCGGCAGCACCCGGAGCGCACGCTCCGCCTGTTCGGCCCCCTGATCTCCGGCCTCACGACGATCTTCGGCCCGGTCGCCCAGCTGATGATCCTGCTGGGCAACGCGCTGACCCCTGGGCGCGGCTACGCGGACGGCCCGTTCGCCACCGAGGCGGAGTTGCGCGACCTGGTGGACATGGCCGAGAAGCAGGAGCTCATCGAAGCCGGCGAGTCCAAGATGATCCACTCGGTCTTCGAGCTGGGCGACACGCTGGTCAAGGAGGTCATGGTCCCGCGCACGGACGTGGTCTACGTCACCCAGGACAAGACGCTGCGCCAGCTCCTCTCGCTGGCGCTGCGCTCCGGCTTCTCCCGGATTCCCGTGGTGGGCAACGATCTCGACGACATCCTCGGCATCATCTACCTCAAGGACGTCTCCAAGCGCGTCTACGACTTCCCGGACGCCGAGCGTCACGAGACGGTGGGCGAGCTCATGCGGCCCGCTGCCTTCTGCCCGGACTCCAAGCCGGTCAGCGACCTACTCCGTGAGATGCAGCTCAGCCACTCCCACCTCGTGGTGGTCGTCGACGAGTTCGGCGGCACCGCGGGCCTGGCCACCATCGAGGACATCCTCGAGGAGATCGTCGGTGAAATCGTCGACGAGTACGACCAGGACGCTCCCACCGTCGCGGATCTGGGGGAGGGTCGCTACCGGATTTCCTCGCGGCTCCCCGTCGACGAGCTCGGCGCGCTGTTCGGCGTGGACCTCGACGACGACGACGTCGAGACCGTCGGCGGCCTCATGGCCAAACAGCTCAACGTGGTGCCCATCCCGGGTGCACGCACCGTCGTCGGTGACATCGAACTGATCGCTGACCGGGCGGTGGGTCGCCGTCATCAGATCGGCACCGTCCTCGCCCGCCGCCTCACCGAGGCGGACCTCACCACCGAAGAGTCCCCGGAAGGCGACGATGATGACTGACCCTGTGTACCGATCCGGATTCGCCTGCTTCGTGGGTCGCCCCAACGCAGGGAAGTCGACGCTGACCAATGCGCTGGTGGGACAGAAGATCGCCATCGCCTCCAGCAAGCCGCAGACCACCAGACACGCCGTGCGCGGCATCGTGACCCGGGACGACGCGCAGCTGATCCTCATCGACACCCCCGGTCTGCACCGGCCCCGGACGCTGCTCGGCCAGCGCCTCAACGACCTGGTGTTCGCCACCTGGTCCGAAGTGGACGTCGTGGGCGTGTGCCTGCCGTGCGACCAGCGCATCGGTCCGGGCGACAAGTTCATCATCGGCGAGATCGCCAAGCTGCCCCGGCGCCCCAAGCTGGTGGCGCTGGCCACGAAGACGGACCTGGTGAGCAGGGAGCGGCAGCTCTCGCACCTCGTGGACATCTCGGAGGTTGCCACCGAGCTCGGCGTCGAGTGGGCCGAGGTCATCCCGTGCTCCGCCGTGGCGGACGACCAGGTGGACACGGTGCGCGACTCGCTCGTGGGCCTGTTGCCCGAGGGTCCGATGTACTACCCGGACGGCGAGATCACCGACGAGCCCGAGGAGACTCTCATCGCCGAACTGATCCGCGAGGCGGCGCTCGAGGGCGTGCGTGACGAGCTGCCGCACTCGATCGCGGTGGAGATCGACGAGATCATCCCGCGGGCGGATCGGCCCGAGGACAAGCCGCTTACCGACATCTTCGCGTCCATCGTGGTGGAGCGTGATTCGCAGAAGGGCATCATCATCGGGCACCAGGGGGAGCGGCTGCGTGACATCGGCACCCGCGCCCGCGAACAGATCAACCGCCTGCTCGGGACGCGGGTCCACCTGAAGCTCCACGTCAAGGTGCTGAAGGAATGGCAGCGCGACGCGAAGTTCCTCAACCGTCTCGGCTTCTGACCCCTTCTGCTCACCCGGTCTGCGCACTTAGGCTGTTAACGGTAACTATTTGGTCACGGCCCGGGCGATTCCCGCGCGACGCGGCGCGGCCCTCCTAGGATCGCGGCAACAGCCAGTCCTGGTTGACGAACGAAGTCAGAAAGGAACCGCACGTGAAAAAGCGCGTCCTGAAGTTCAGCGCGGTGGCCGCCGTCGGCGCCCTCGCCCTCACCGCCTGTGGCGGGAGCACACCGTCAGCGACCAGCACCTCCTCGGAGGCCGCCGGATCGCTGGAGACCACCATCAAGATCCTCGCCCCCTCCTACTCCGACACCTCGAAGTCGGACTGGGAGACGATCATCTCCGCCTTCAACGAGACCTATCCCGACGTCGAGGTGGAACTGCAGATCGAGGGATGGGAGGGCTTCACCGACAAGGTGTCTGCGCGGATCCAGGCGTCCGATTACCCCGACATCCTCAATGACAACGCGTTCGCCGCGTCGGCAGAGGCCGGCATCCTCTACCCCGTCGACGAGGTCATGTCGGCAGAAACGCTGGCCGCGATCGAGCCGTCACTGCTCGCCAACGGCATGGGTACCGACGGCACCCAGTGGGCAGCGCCTGACATCGCGACGGCCCGCATGATGGCGTACAACATGGACCTGTTCGAGGCCGCCGGCATCGCCGAGCCGCCCAAGACGTGGGCGGAGCTGGAAGAGGCGTCGGCGAAGCTGGTGGCGCTCGGCGACGACGTCCGCGGCTACGGCATGCCCCTGGGCCGGGAAGAAGCCCAGGTGGAGTCCTCGCTCTGGCTCTGGGGCGCCGGTGGTGACTGGGCAGAGGGTGACGTGCTGACGGCGGACACGCCCGAGGCCACCGAGGCCTTCGCCCAGATGAAGAAGATGTTCGAGGCCGGCCACACTCAGGCCAACCTCGAGGACAACCGCGTGGACGTCGCGGACCTGTTCCAGGCCGGCAAGCTCGGCATGATGATGGCGCACTCGGCCATCGTCGCCGACGCGCAGGCCAAGGGCATCAACGTGGCGCTCGCGCCCATCCCGTCGAAGGACGGAGGCGACGGCGTGGCGCTGGGCGTCACCGACTTCATCGTGGCCTTCGACAACGGCGACGAGGACCGCAAGGCCGCCACCGCGGCGTTCCTGGACCTGCTCTACTCGGACGAGTTCTACGAGGGCTGGTACAAGGGCACCGGGCTTCTCCCGGTGACCACGTCCATGATCGAGAAGGGCCAGGCCGAATCGGACGAGATCGGCTCGGCGTTCCTCGAGGCCCTGTCCATCGTCAAGTTCCTGCCGGTGGGCAACCCCTCGTGGGACGCTCTTCAGACCGCGCTCCAGGGCTCGGCGTACAAGGTCGGGGCGGGAGATCCCGCCGAGGTCCTCGCCGAGATTCAGGCGCAGGTCGACGCTCAGGCCTGATCGACGTGCGGGGTGGTGCCGTTCTGCGGTGCCACCCCGCTCCCGTGGGCAAGGACAGGAGAGGGACGACGTGACACTGACCGCCACACCGACGATGGTGCAGGAGGGGAAGAGGCTGAGGAAGCGGTCGGGGTCCACCGCGGCTCTCACCGCGCTGCCGTGGGTACTGCCGACGCTGATCCTCATCCTTGGCGTGGTGCTGTACCCCGCCGGGCTGATGATCTACACCTCCTTCTTCAAGTACAACAACCGCGGCATCCTGCGCGACGAGGCCCCCGTCGGGCTGGACAACTACATCGGTCAGGCGGGGGCATTGACCTTTCCCGGCGTGCCCGTCGGCAGGATCCTGCTCAACACGGTGACGTGGGTGCTGGTCGTGGTGGCGGTCACGGTGGTGCTGTCCCTGCTGCTCGCGCAGTTCCTCAACCTCGAGTTCCGGGGCCGCAAGGCGCTGCGCCTGTTCGTCATCCTCCCGTGGGCCTGCTCGGTGGTCATGACGGCCACCGTGTTCCGCTACGGGCTGCAGGAGAACGTGGGCCTGTTCAACCGCCTTCTCGTTGACACGGGGATCCTGGAACGGGCTCAGGCCTGGACCAAGGACCCCACGAGCGCATTCTGGGTCGCGGTGTTCGTGGCCATCTACGTCTCCCTCCCCTTCACCACCTACACCATCCTGGCGGGTCTTCAGGCGGTGCCCGGTGACGTCCTCGAGGCGGCGCACATGGACGGCGCCAACACGCCCCAGCGCTACTGGCACATCGTGTTACCCCTCCTGCGCCCCGCCATCGCCGTGGCGGCCCTCATCAACATCATCAACGTGTTCAACTCGCTGCCCATTCTCCGGCTGCTGCAGGAGACCCCCGGCTACCACACCGGCCACATCACCACGACGCTGATGTTCGAGTACCAGAGAGCGCTCGGTCCCGGCGTGTCGTCCGCCCTGTCGGTGCTGAACTTCGTGTTCTGTCTGGTCATCATCGCGATCTACCTGATGGTCGTCCAGCCGACGAAGGAGGTGGTCTGAGCCATGGCACAGGCGAAGCCGAGCGCCCTCCGCGGTGGGATCAACCGCCCCCCGAGCCCCTGGACCATAGCCCTGGGATCGATCGCGATCGTGGTCTTCTTCGGGTTCCCGTATGCGCTGATGTTCATCAGCTCGCTGAAGACCCGCCTCGAGATCACCAACATTCCACCGGACTACTTCCCGGCAGAGCCCCGCTTCGACAACTACCTGTCGGTGTGGGCCTCGGAGGTGGATCCGGCGTCGTCCCTCCTGGCCACCGCCGTGATCGCGATGGGTGCCACTCTGCTGGTCCTCCTCATCGCCACCCCCGCCGCCTACTACGTGGCACGGTTCCGGTTCCCGGGCCGGATGCCGTTCCTGCTCCTGGTGCTCTGCACCCAGATGCTCCAGCCCACCGTGCTGGCCGTGGGCCTGTTCCAGGAGTTCAAGGGATGGCAGGGATATGCGGTGTGGGCGGCGCTCATCCTCATCAACGCCGCGTTCAACCTGTCCTTCGCGATCTGGATCATGCAGGCCTTCTTCGCCTCGGTGCCGAAGGAGATCGACGAGGCCGCGCTCATCGACGGACTCGGCCGGTTGCAGACCATGTTCCGGATCTCCCTGCCGCTCGTCTGGCCGGGGATCGTGACCGCCATCGTGTTCGTGTTCGTCAACACGTGGAACGAGTTCTCCGCCGCGTTCATCCTCGTGCAGCAGACCAACCTGCAGCCGCTGACGGTATCAATGCCGCGCTTCCTGGGCCTCTACATCAAGGACTGGCAGTACCTGTTCACCGTCGCGATGGTGGCCATCGTTCCGGTGGTCATCCTGTTCAGCTTCATCGAGAAGCGGCTGATCGGAGGTCTCACCGCAGGTTCGGTCAAGTAGCCGAAACAGCCACGGCCGGTGCTACAGTGGCCAGCGTGGCACGGCATTTCCTGCTCCTTGGTTGCCGCAGCGAGGCCCAGAATCACTGAGCCAGATGTCCTCGCTGCGGTGTCTCGACGCGTCTGGCGCCTGACCCCAGCCCAGGAGTACCTCTGATGTCCCAGTTCACCACCCGCCCGCAGCCCATTCCCGTACAGCAGCCCACCCCCATGCCGGTGCACCGCTACACCCCTTTCATCCCCGTCGATGTGCCGGATCGTACCTGGCCCACGAAGCGCATCGAGAAGGCGCCCCGCTGGTTGTCCACCGATCTGCGTGACGGCAACCAGGCCCTGATCGATCCCATGACGCCCTCGCGCAAGATGCGCATGTTCGAACTCCTGGTGGAGATCGGGTACAAGGAGATCGAGGTGGGCTTTCCCTCCGCCTCGCAGACGGACTTCGACTTCGTCCGTCAGCTGATCGAGGGGAACAGGATCCCTGACGATGTGACCATCTCGGTGCTGACGCAGGCCCGCGAGGACCTGATCAGCCGGACGGCCGAGTCGCTGATCGGCGCGCACCGCGCAACCATCCACATGTACAACGCCACCGCCGAACTGTTCCGCAAGGTGGTGTTCCGCATCTCGGAGGCCGAGTGCGTGCAGCTGGCCACCCGCGGCACCGAGCTGGTGATGAAGTACGCGGACCAGCACCTGCGAGACGTGGAGTTCGGCTACCAGTACTCGCCGGAGATCTTCACGCAGACGCCCACGGACTTCGCCGTCGAGGTGTGCAACGCGGTGGCGGATGTGTGGCAGCCCGGCGAGGGCCGCGAGATCATCTTCAACCTGCCCGCCACCGTCGAGCGCTCGACGCCCAACACCTACGCGGACCAGATCGAATACTTCATCCGCAACGTCCGCAACCGCGAGCACGTCGCGGTGTCGCTGCATCCCCACAACGACCGCGGCACGGCCGTCGCGGCCTCGGAGCTCGGCCAGATGGCCGGCGCGGACCGCGTCGAGGGCTGCCTGTTCGGCCACGGTGAGCGCACCGGCAACGTGGACCTGGTGACGCTGGCCCTCAACCTGTACACGCAGGGCGTGGACCCGCAGGTGGACCTCTCCGACATCGACCACGTTCGCCGCACCGTCGAATACTGCACCGGCCTGCCTGTGCACCCCCGCCACCCCTACGCAGGCGATCTGGTGTACACGGCCTTCTCGGGCTCGCACCAGGACGCGATCAAGAAGGGCCTGGAGTATCTGGAGCACCAGGCGGAGGCGCAGGGCAAGCTGGTCGACGAGATCGACTGGGAGGCCCCGTACCTGCCCATCGACCCCCACGACGTGGGCCGCACCTACGAGGCCGTCATCCGGGTCAATTCGCAGTCCGGCAAGGGTGGCATGGCCTACCTCATGAAGAACGAGTACAAGATGGACCTGCCGCGCCGGCTGCAGATCGAGTTCTCGCGCGTCGTCCAGGCGCACACCGAATCGACCGGCGGCGAAGTCACGCCGACCGAGATGTTCTCCATCTTCGAGCGCGAATATCTGGGGGAGGGGCCCTGGCGGCTGACCTCGGCCGGGTCCACCTCGAGCAACGGGCAGTTCCACGTCGCCGCGGTCGTCGACGGTCCCACCCGCACTGGCGTCGAGGTCGAGGGCGAAGGCAACGGCCCGGTGTCGGCGTTCGTCGACGCGCTCGTGCAGGCCGGTGCGCACGTGCGGGTGCTGGACTACGCCGAGCACGCCCTGGACTCGGGCGGCGACGCCAAGGCTGCCGCCTACGTCGAGTGCGAGGTGGGTGAGGGCGACGATGCCGCAGTCCTCTGGGGCGTGGGCGTGGACCCGAGCATCACCAGTGCGTCGATGAAGGCCATCCTCAGTGCGCTCAACCGCGCTGTGGCATGGACCCTCGCCCCGGCCTGATCGGCGGGAATGCCGAAGCTCACCGATCCGGTCGCCACAGACCCCGACTCCCTCTATACGCGGTTCACGTCCTGGGCGGAGGGGCAGGGCATCGAGCTCTACCCCCACCAGGACGAGTCCGCCATCGAGCTGTTCACCGGTAACAACCTCATCCTGTCCACGCCGACGGGGTCGGGGAAGTCGCTGGTGGCGCTGGCCGGCCACTTCGCGGCGCTGGCGACGGATCGGGTGAGCTTCTACACCGCGCCCATCAAGGCGCTGGTCAGCGAGAAGTTCTTCGCGCTGTGCCAGGTCTTCGGTGCGGAGAACGTCGGCATGGTGACCGGCGACGCCTCGGTCAACTCGGACGCGCCCATCATCTGCTGCACCGCCGAGGTGCTGGCCAACATCGCGCTCCGCGAGGGTGGCTCCGCCGACGTCGGGCTGGTGATCGCCGACGAATTCCACTTCTACTCCGAGCCGGACCGCGGCTGGGCGTGGCAGGTGCCGCTGCTGGAGTTACCCCAGGCGCAGTTCCTCCTCATGAGCGCCACCCTGGGAGACGTCTCGGCGCTGGCCGAGAACCTCAGCCGTCGCACGGGCAGGCCCACCAGCCTGATCAGCGACGCTGAACGGCCGGTCCCGCTGCTGTTCGAATGGTCGAGGACCCCGCTGCAGGAGCGGTTGGTGGACCTCATCCAGGAGCAGAAGGCGCCGGTCTACATCGTCCACTTCACGCAGGCCGAGGCCCTGGAACGCGCTCAGGCGCTGTTGTCGCTCAACCTCATCACCAAGCACGACAGCGCGCGGATCGCCGAGGAGATCGGCGCGTTCCGCTTCGGGCTGGGGTTCGGCAAGATCCTTTCGGGGCTGGTGCGCCGCGGCATCGGGGTGCACCACGCGGGGATGTTGCCCAAGTATCGCCGCCTCGTCGAGCAGTTGGCGCAGACGGGCCTGCTCAAGGTGATCTGCGGCACCGACACCCTGGGGGTGGGGATCAACGTGCCCATCCGGACGGTGCTGTTCACCGGGCTGGCGAAGTACGACGGCACGCGGGTTCGGCGGCTACGTTCGCGCGAATTCCACCAGATCGCGGGCCGCGCCGGTCGGGCAGGCTTCGACACCGTCGGCTTCGTCGTCGTCCAGGCACCTGAGCACGTCATCGAGAACGAGCGGGCCCTGGCCAAGGCCGGGGACGATCCGAAGGCCCGCCGCAAGGTGGTGCGCCGCAAGCCCCCGGAGGGCTTCATCGGCTGGACCGAGGAGACATTCGACCGGATCGTCGTGGCGCAGCCCGAGCAGCTGGTGTCGCGGATGCAGGTCACCCACGCCACCGTGCTCAACATCGCGCAGCGCCCGGGCAACGGCGCGGAGTCGATGCGGGCGCTCCTCGGCTCGTCGCACGAAACGGCTGACCGCAAGCGGGTCCTGACCCGGCACGCCCTGGCGCTGACCCGAGCCCTGCTGCGGTCGGGAGTTCTGGTCAAGCTCGCCGCGCCGGATCTCGAAGGACGCTGGTGCGCCATGGCCGAGGGAGTCCGCGACGACTTCGCCCTCAACCAGCCGCTCGCCCCCTTCGCCGTCGCATCCCTGGCGCTGCTCGATCCGGATTCACCCACTCACCACCTGGACGTGGTCTCGATCATCGAGGCGGTGCTTGAGGACCCGTTCCAGGTGGTGCTGGCGCAGCAGTTCGTGGCCCGGGGCGAGGCCGTGGCGCAGATGAAGGCGGACGGCGTCGAATACGACGAGCGGATGGAGCGACTCGAGGAGATCACCTGGCCCAAGCCGCTCGACGAGCTGCTCCAGCACGCCATGGGCATCTACGCGCAGTCGCATCCCTGGGTGGACGCGTCGGCACTGTCGCCCAAGGCGGTGGTGCGAGACATGTGGGAGCGTGCCATGAACTTCAACCAGTTCATCTCCTTCTACAAGCTCCAACGCACCGAGGGCGGGCTGCTGCGGTACCTCTCCGACGCCTACCGGGCGCTGCGCCACACCGTGCCCGACGAGCATCGCAGCGAGCAGTTCGAGGACCTCGTGGAGTGGCTGGGGGAGACCGTGCGCCAGACGGACTCCTCGCTGCTCGACGAGTGGGAGGCGCTGACGGATCCGGACAAGGTCGCGCTGGCTGCCGAGGCGGCCGCACACGGTGCCCCTCCGCCGCCACCGAGGCCGGTGACGGGCAACGAGCGTGCCTTCACCGCCATGATCCGCACCGCGATGTTCCGGCGGGTGGAGCTGGCCGCCCGCGACGACGTCGACGCCCTGGCCGCCCTGGAGACGGCCTCGGCCGCGCTGGCGGACCCCCCGCTGACCGTACTCATGGACGCCGACGCCTGGGACTCCGCGCTGGCCGGGTACTGGGACGAGCACGACGACATCCTGACCGACGGCGACGCCCGCGGCCCGGGTCTCTTCCGCATCGAGAAGGGCCGGGAACGCTGGACGGTGCTCCAGGTCATCCACGACCCGGCCGGTAACCATGACTGGATGATCCGGGCCGACGCGGACCTGGCCGCCAGCGACGCGGCGGGGGCCGCCGTCGTCCGGGCCGCCTCGTTCTCGCGCCTGGACTGAGCCGAGAAATCTGGACCGAGCAGAGAAGGAGCCACAGTTGCCTGGAACCCAGCGGGGCGTCACCCTGCGCTTCCTCGCCGAGCCGATGGACGCCAACGTCCGTGGCGTGATGAGCGCCGGCAAGGTGCTGGAGTGGATCGACAAGGCCGGCTACGCCGCAGCGGTGGGGTGGGCCGGCACCTACGCGGTGACCGGATACGTCGGCAACATCCACTTCACGCGCCCCATCAACGTGGGCGACCTGGTGGTGGTCCAGGCCCGGGTCGTGCTCACCGGGCGGACCTCGCTGCAGGTGGTGTGCACCGTCTCCAGCGGCGACCCGCGATCGTCCACGCGCGTGCTCAACACCCAGTGCGTCCTGCAGTTCGTGGCGATGGAGGACGGCAAGCCGGTCCAGGTGCCCGCCTTCGAACCCCGCGACGAGTGGGAGCGCGGCCAGCACGACCGTGCCCTGGAGATCAACCTCGCTCGGCGCGCCATCGAGGCCGAGATGGAGAATCAGGACTATGGAGGCGAGACCGGATCCTGCAGGGAGACGCTTCGCTTCCTGGCGGCGCCGACGGACGTGAACTGGGGCGGCAAGGTCCACGGGGGCTACGTCATGAACTGGATCGATCAGGCAGCTCAGGTGGTCGCAGAGCGGTGGCACGCGGGCCCGGTGGCGTCCGTCTTCGCAGGCGGAGTGCGCTTCTACCGGCCGATGTTCATCGGCGACCTCGTGGAGGTGGAGGCCAGGCTGCTCTACACCGGGACCACGAGCATGCACATCTCGGTCCACGTGCGCTCCGGCGATCCCCGGACCCGTGACCTGCGTGAGACGACGCACTGCACCATCGTCTACTGCGGTGTCGACGAGCAGGGGCGCAAGCGGCCCGTGCCGCCGTGGCTCCCGGTGCACCCGGCCGACGTGGCACTGGCTGACCATGCGCGCGCCATGGTCGACATCCGTGAGCGGCTGCTCAGGCCGGTGCCGAAGGAGCTGCCACCGGACCTGTGACAGGGCCCGGTTCAGGCGGAGCCGAAGCGTCGCTCCCGGCCGGCGTACTGCCCCACGGCGGCCCAGAGGTCCCGGCGGTCGAAGTCCGGCCACAGGCGGTCCAGGAAGATGAACTCGGCGTAGGCGGACTGCCAGAGCAGGAAGTTCGAGGTGCGCTGCTCCCCGGAGGAGCGGAGGAACAGGTCCACGTCGGGGATGTCGGGCTCGTCCAGGAACCTCGCGAAGCGCTCCTCGGTGAGGCGCTCCGGATCCAGCTTGCCCGCCTTCGCCAGGCGCGCGATCTCGCGGGCGGCATCGACGATCTCCGCCCGCCCGCCGTAATTGACGCAGAACTGCAGGGTGAGGGTGTTGTTGCTCATGCTCATCTCCTCGGCCACCTCGAGTTCCCTGATCACCGAGCCCCAGAGCCGCGGCCGCCGACCCGCCCAGCGGATCCTGACTCCGAGGTCGTTGAGTTCGTCGCGGCGACGGTGGATGACATCACGGTTGAAGCCCATGAGCCAGCGCACCTCGTCCGGTGAGCGCTTCCAGTTCTCGGTGGAGAACGCGTAGGCCGACAGGTACGGGATGCCCAGCTCCACGGCGCCGTGGATGACGTCGAGTAGCGAGGCCTCCCCTCGGGCGTGGCCCTCGGTGCGCTTGAGGCCGCGCTGCTTCGCCCACCTCCCGTTGCCGTCCATGACGATGGCCACATGGCGCGGGAGAGCCGCCCGCGGAATCTCCGGCGCTGTGGCGCCGCTCTCGTGCGGGGTGGGGCGACGGCGGGGTGTGGGCACGCTCAGAGCCTAGCCGCCTAGACTCTGACCGTGCCCACCTACCGCGACCAGGCTGTGGTGCTGCGAACCCACCAACTCGGTGAGGCGGACCGCATCATCACCCTCCTGACGCGCAGCCACGGCAAGGTCCGGGCGGTGGCCAAGGGCGTACGCAAGACCTCAAGCAAGTTCGGGGGCCGGCTCGAACCGTTTCAGCACATCGATATCCAGTTCGCCGAGGGGCGCGGATCGCTGGAGGTGGTCACGCAGGCCGAGGCCCTGCACGTGAGCAGGCTGGCGGGAGACTATTCGCGGTTCACCGCGGCGGAGGTGCTCGTCGAGGCGGCGGACCGCCTGGTGGCGGAGGAGCACAGCCCCGCCCTGCAGCAGTACCGGCTCCTCCTCGGGGCCCTGCTGGCCCTGGAGGCGGGAGAGTTGCCCGCTCCGCTCGTGGTGGACTCCTACCTGCTGCGCGCCCTTGCCGTGGCCGGGTACGCGGTGTCGACCACACAGTGCGCCGGCTGCGGAAGCACCGACACCCGATGGTTCTCCCCGGTGGGCGGAGGCGCGGTGTGCACCCCGTGCCGCCCGCCCGGTGCCGCCCAGCTGGATGCGCCGTCGTCCTCCCACCTGGGAGCCCTGCTGAGCGGGGAGTGGCCCGCCGCCCTGGCCACGGATCTCGTCACCGCCAAGCGTGTGGACGCCATGGTGGTGACGTACGCCACGTGGCACCTGGACCACGCGCTCCGCTCGCTGCCCTTCTTCGAGCGCTGACGTGAGATCGCGCTCAGTCCGACGAGCAGGCCCCGCAGAGCCCGAACACCTCCACCTCATGGACCACCTCGGTGAAGCCGTTGGCCTGGGCCACGCTGGCCGCCCAGGCCTCGACCTCCTCCGCGGCGATCTCCAGCGAGAAGCCACAGGCGCGGCAGACCAGGTGATGGTGGTGACCGGAGGAGCACCGCCGATAGGAGGACTCGCCATCCGGCGTGCGCAGGACATCCACCTCGCCGGCCTCCGCCATGGCCTGCAGCGCCCGGTACACCGTCGCCAGGCCCACCTTGGCGCCCACCTCGCGCAGCTGGTCGTGGAGTTGTTGAGCGGTGCGGAACTCCTCGGCGCCCTCGAGCAGGTCCCGTACAGCCGCGCGCTGCCACGTCTGGCGCGTGGGTGTGGACCTAGTGCTCGTCATAGTGATCTCCATGCCGGGCATGGCGGTGCCCGTCGTGGACGTAGTCCAGGTGGTCGCCGTGCTGGATCACCCTCACCCCCTGCGTGTGCGCGTACTCGTCGTCGTGGCCCTCTGCCGGGTGGTGGGTGTGGCCTCCGTGATCCTCGACGTAGGGGATGAACCTCGCGGCCCCCCGCAGCCACCGGCCGAACACCCAGGAGAGGGCCAGAAGCAGGATCGCGGTGATCACGATGGTGGCCCCGGTGGCGGTGTCCAGGTAGAGCGAGCCGACGGTGCCGCCGACTGCGGCGAGTGCGCCCAACCCCATGGCGCCGAAGAATGAGGTGGTGAAGCCGACGAACGTCTGTTGCGCGGTGGCCACCGGGATCACCATCAGCGCGCTGATCAGCAACAAGCCGACGGTCCGCATCGAGATCGTGACCGTCACCGCGGCCAGCACCACGACCAGCAGGTTGAGGGCGCGCACCCTGATGCCGAGGACGCGCGAGTAGTCCTCGTCGACCGAGACGGCGAACAGTCGCGGCGCGAGGCCGATGGTCAGGGCGAGGATCACGACGGCGAGCGCGACGATCACCCACACGTCAGCCTCGCTCACTGAGGTGAGGGAGCCGAACAGGAAGGACGAGAGCCCGCCCGCGCCCTGGCCTGCGATCCCGGCCATGAGGACGCCGGAGGCGAGGCCCCCGTAGAACAGGATGGCCAGGCCGAGGTCTCCGGACGCCTTGCCGTGCTGGCGGAGCATCTCGACGATGACGGCTCCTGCCACACACGTGACCAACGCGACGGGCAACGGCGCCCAGCCGGTCATCAGGGCGAGACCGACACCCATGATGGCCACGTGGCCGAGCCCGTCGCCGAGCAGGCTCATCCGGCGCTGCACGATGAAGGTGCCGATGGCGGGGGCGATGAGGCCGCTCAGCACGGCGGCGATCAGCGCGCGCTGCATGAACGGAAGGCCGAGGGCGTCGATCATCGCAGGGCTCCCGCGATGGGGTCGGCGAGGCCGACGACGGACCGCGGGGTCCTGGGGGGCCCGCACTCGTGGGCACCGGGACGTTCAGCGTCGACGACCCGCCCGTCGCACAGGGTGACGGAGCGGTGCAGGACGGACTCCATCGGCCCCAGTTCATGCAGCACCACCAACAGCGCCAGGCCTTCGTCGCCGAGGCGGGCCAGGAGTTCGGCAAGACCGGCCTGGCTGTGCAGGTCCACGCCCGCGAGGGGCTCGTCCATGATGAGGAGCTCCGGGTTGGTGGCGAGCGCCCGGGCGATCAGCACCCGCTGCTGCTGCCCTCCCGAGAGGGCGCTGAACGGCCATCCGGCCCTGTCGTCCAGGCCCACCAGGGTGAGGGCCCGTTCCAGGGCGAGCTTGTCCTGGCGGCCCAACCACTGGAATGCCCTGCGGTGGGCGAGGCGCCCGGAGGCGGCGATCTCCCGCACGGTGGCGTTCGCCACGGCCACCGCCGAATGCTGCGGCACGTATCCGAGGCGTGACCAGTCCCGGAACCCCTCGAGGGGCGTCCCGAACAGCTCGACGCTGCCCTCCTGGTGGGGCACCAGGCCGAGCAGCGTGCGCACGAGGGTGGACTTCCCGGAGCCGTTGCCGCCCAGGAGAGCGACGGCCTCGCCGGCCGCCACGGACAGGGATACGTCACGCAGGATGGGCATTCCGCCGAGGGAGACGTAGAGCCCCTCGGCGCGCAGCGGGTCAGCGGCAGTCATTGGCGGCGGCGAGAGCGGTGAGATTGGCGCGCATGATCGAAGGGTAATCCGTGCCGGGGGAGTTGTCCGTCACCCCTTCGAGGGGGTCGAGGACGGCGGTCGCGAGGCCGAGGTCGCCTGCGATCGAACTGGCGACGGCGTCGGAGGTCAGCGTCTCGAAGAAGATGGTGCTCACCCCGTGCGCCACGGCCTCGTCCTGGATCTCCCTGATCCGCGCGGGCGACGGCTCGGCGTCCGGATTCACGCCCGAGATGCCGATCTCGACCAGCTCGTAGCGGGTTGCCAGATAGTGGAAGGCGGAGTGTGTCGTGATGAACTCGCGACGCTCGCATTGCTGCAGGCCGGACGCGAGTTCGGCGTCGAGGTCCATCAGTGACGAGGCCCCGGCTGCCGCGTTGGCGGCGTAGGCGTCGGCGTTGTCAGGGTCGATCTCCGCCAGCCGGTCGCCGATTCCGCTCACGAGGGCCGCCATGCGGCTGGGGTCGAGCCAGAAGTGCGGGTCGAGATCGCCGTGATCATGTCCGTCGTCCGCGGTGTGTTCCGCTGCCGCTTCGTCATGGTCATGCTCCTCTGCCACCGGCAGCAGGTCGACCAGCTCGGCGACGTCGAGCACCGTGGGGGCCCCCGATTGTTCGATGGCCTCGTCGACGGCAGGCTGGAAACCGCCCAGGTAGATGACGAGGTCCGCGTCGGCCAGCGAGGCGATCTGCTGCGGGGACAGCTCCGTGTCGTGGGCCTCGGTGCCGGGCATGGTCAGCGTCGTGACAGAGCCCCGGTCGTCCAGGACGGCCGAGCTGGCCCACTCGAGTGGGTAGAAGGCGGCCACGACGTGCGGGATCGCCTGCGGGGCGCCTGTCGTCGGGCTGCAGGCCGTCGCAGCCATGGCGAGGCCGGCGGCCAGGGCGGCGATGCAGAGCTTGCTATTCATGAGAACCATTATCAATTAGGGGGGTGTCGCGGTCAAGTCGCAGCGCATGTCACGGTTTGATAACTTCCCCACGAAAGTAAAGACAGCGGCAAGCCGAGGTGGCACGATCGCGACAGGAGCGCGCTTGACAGCGATCGTCGAGCGGCAGTCATCTCCATCGCAAAGGAGCGAACTGAAATGCGCAAGAAGATTTCCCTGGTCTCCGGCCTCGCGGCCGTGAGCCTGCTGGCTACCGGATGCCTCGGCGGCACCACGCCCGACGCGTCCGAATCCGTGGGTGAGGCAACCGCCAAGGAGACCATCCAGATCATGTACGCGTTCTCCGGTGACCAGTCGACAGCCTTCCAGTCGGACATGGACACCTGGGGCGAGGCCAACGGCATCACGTTCGACTGGATCCAGTCCAACGAGTTCGAAGTCCAGATCAACTCGAAGGTCCAGTCCGGCAACGCGCCGGACATCGCGATCTTCCCCCAGCCAGGCATCCTCAAGGCACTGGCAGAGGAAGGCGAGCTCGCCGAGCTCGGCACGCAGGTGGACCTCGATCAGCTGCAGGAGGACATCATCCCCGGCTTCCTCGATGCCGCCACCGTCGACGATGTCGTCTACGGCGCACCGATGGCCATGAACGGCAAGTCGTTCTACTGGTACAACAAGCCCGCCTTCGAGGAGGCCGGCTACACGGTCCCCGAGACCCACGATGACCTGCTCGCCCTGATCGACCAGATCAAGGCCGACGGTGTGGCCCCCCTCTGCTACGGCATGGAGTCCGGTTCGGCCACCGGCTGGCCCGCCACCGACTGGATCGAGGACTACGTGCTGCAGACCGGCGGCACCGAGGTCTACGACCAGTGGGTCAGCGGCGAGATCAAGTTCGACAGCCCAGAGATCCGCGAGGCCTACGCCATCTACGAAGAGGTCCTCATGACCGAGGGCAACGTGTACGGCGGAATCCAGAATTCCTCCTCCAACGCCTTCGCCACCGCGCTCAACCCGATGTTCGATCCCGAGCCGAAGTGCTACCTCGGTAAGCAGGGCAACTTCATCACGCAGAAGGGTTTCTTCCCTGACGACATCTTCGCCCAACTGGACACCGTCGTCGGCATGTTCGTGACCCCGAGCGTCTCGGGTGAAAGCCCCGTTCTCGGTGGTGGCGACCTCGCGGCGGCGTTCACCAAGAACGACTCGAACGTCATGAAGACCATGGCCTTCATGACGACCGATCCCGAATTCGGCGACGCCCAGGTCAACACCGGCGCGTGGTTGTCGCCCCTGAAGACCTTCGATGCGGAGAAGTACCCCAACCAGGTGCTCAAGGACGTCGCGGCCTCCGTGGCCGACTCGTCGGTGTTCCGCTTCGACGGTTCGGACCAGATGCCCGGCGCAGTCGGCTCCGGCAGCTTCTGGACCGGCATGGTGGACTTCACCAGCGGTCGCACCGATCTCGACGCCACGCTGCAGGCGATCGACGCCAGCTGGCCCGCGAGCTGATCGGCGCCCCTTCGAATCCGTGTAGGCGGTGGCCCGGGAAACCTCGGACCACCGCCGACCTCACCCCTCAGGAGCAACTTCATGTACGAAAAGCTCGGCCTCGCGCTCGGCGCGGTCGTGGTGGGTGTGCTGGGTGCGGTGGCGCTGTTCTGGCTGTTGAACAAGGCGTGCGAGCTTCTCCCGAAGAAGTGGGAACTCCGCCTCAAGCCCTATGCGCTGCTGTTGCCGGCCTACGCCGCGATCGGCATCTTCCTCCTCTATCCCGCTGTCGAGACCGTGACCTCGAGCTTCCGCCGTGGCCGTAACGGCCGGCTGCTGGAGTTCGTCGGCTTCGACAACTACTCGCGTCTCTTCAGCGATCCCCGCTTCCTCAACACGCTGATCAACAACGTGCTGTGGATCATCGTCGCCCCCGCCGCCATCGTCGCGGCAGGGCTGCTGGTGGCCGTGTTGGTGGACAAGCTCAAGCCGATGGCGGAGAAGACCGCCAAGTCCATCATCTTCCTGCCCATGGCGATCTCGATGGTGGGCGCCTCCACCATCTGGAACCTCGTCTACGCCTGGCGCCCCGAGGGCTCATCGCAGGTGGGTCTGCTCAACCAGATCGTGGTCTCTCTGGGGGGCTCGCCCCAGACGTGGCTGCAGATGGACACCGCACGGTTCAACACCTTTTTGCTGATGGCGGTCTACATCTGGACCCAGGTGGGCTTCGCCATGGTGCTGCTGTCGGCCGCACTCAAGGGCGTGCCGGAGGACACCATCGAGGCGGGCCGCATCGACGGCGCCTCCGAGGGGGCCATCTTCTGGCGGATCATCCTCCCGCAGGCATGGCCCACGGTCATCACGGTGTTCATCACGGTGCTCATCGGTGTCATGAAGATCTTCGACATCGTCTACGCGATGACCAACGGTAACTACAACACCAACGTGCTGGGCAACGCGTTCTACGCGTCGCTGTTCCGCAACGGTGATCCCGGCACGGCCTCGGCCATCGTCGTGATTCTCATCATCGCCATCATCCCGGTCCTGGTGTACCAGGTCCGCCAGTTCCGGCTCCAGGAGGCGAACTCATGAGCGTCGTAGTCCCCCCGAAGCAGGTCAAGATCAAGCGTGGCGAGGAGGTGGCGCGTTCCGTAGGCTCGGGGAAGTTCCTCTGGCTGATCGAGTCGGCAGTGGTCATCCTCTGCCTGCTGTGGCTCATCCCGACCATCGGCCTCTTCATCACCTCGCTGCGCCCGCGTTCCGAGGCCAACACCAACGGCTGGTGGAACGTCTTCGCCAACCCCACCCAAATGACGATCGACAACTACAGCGAGGTCATGACCACGGGCGCCACCCCCTTCGGCGAGGCGTTCATCAACTCCATGACGGTGGCCATCCCGGCGACGATCATCCCGATCCTCATCGCGGCCTTCGCCGCCTACGTCTTCACGTTCATGGAATTCAAGGGTCGTGACGTGCTGTTCATCGTCATCGTCGGCCTCCTCGTGGTGCCGAACTCGGTGTCCTTCGTCCCCCTGTCGATCATCTTCCAGCAGCTCGGCATCAACGGGCAGTTCGCCACTGTCTGGCTGGCCCACACCGGCTTCGGCATGCCGCTGGCGGTCTACATCCTGCGCAACTACATGGCGTCCCTGCCCAAGTCGGTGGTGGAATCGGCGGAGATCGACGGCGCCTCCCACTGGCAGACGTTCTGGCGGCTGATCATCCCCATGTCGATGCCGGCGCTGGCCTCGTTCGCGATCTTCCAGTTCCTCTGGGTGTGGAACGACCTGCTGGTGGCGCTGATCTTCCTCGGCCAGGGCGAGAACGCGGTCCTCACGATCGCGCTCGCCGGAGTTCTGGGCACCCGAGGTGAGAACTGGCACCTGCTGACCGCAGGCGCCTTCATCTCCATGCTGCTCCCGCTCGTGGTGTTCTTCGCCCTGCAGCGGTACTTCGTCCGAGGCCTCACCTCCGGCGCGGTCAAGGGCTGATCGGTTTACACCCCCGGGTCGCGCCGGCCCGCCGGCCCGGGGGTAGCCTTCACCATCGTGATCGTCCTCACCCGCTTCTCCGCCCCCGGCCCAGGCTTCATCGATGAAGCCCGGGCCGTCGTGGCTTGGTGGGCCCAGCGCCCCGGCTGCCTCGGCATCGACCTGGTCCGCAATCTCGACGACCCGGACCTCTTCGCGATCGTGGGGCGCTGGGTCAACGTCGGCGACTACCGGCGGTCCTTCAACGGATACGACGCCAAGATGATCCTCACCCCGCTGTTGTCGAGGGCGATCGACGAGCCGAGCGCCTTCCTGCCGGTAGACGAACTCGGCGCCAACGTGCCCCGCGGCACACACTGACCAGGAGACTTCATCATGCACACCCGCCTGCTGCTCACCGCCGACGGCGTCTCGGTCGCCGTGCGGGTCGACGATTCGCGGTTGCCGGAGGTCGTCCACTGGGGCCCGGCCATCGGACCGCTCTCCGCCGAGGAGTTCGACGCGCTGGCGTTGGCGGACGTCTTCCAGGTGGGACCCAACAACCCGGACCTGCCGCCGCGCTTCGGCATCCTGCTCGAGGGGCGCTACGGCTGGGCAGGCCGTCCCGGGCTCGTCGGATCCCGGTCCGGCCGCGACTGGACCCCCGACTGGCGGGTCAACGAGGTCCTCGTGGACTCCGATCCGGCGGGCGAACTGGTCACGTCAGGGCCCTGCACCGTGGAGTTCCGCGCGGAGTCCGAGGCGTCCAGGCTGAGCCTGGTCCTGACGCTACAGCTGACGCCCGAGGGCCTGGTCGTCCTGCGCGGCACCGTCACCAACGTGGATGACGACGCCTACCTCCTGGACGAGTTCACGCTCGGGCTGCCCGTGCCCAGCAAGGCCTCCGAGCTCTTCGACTTCGCCGGACGGTGGGGGGTGGAGCGCTTCCCGCAGCGCCGTGAGTTCACCGTCGGTCAGCATCGGCGCGAGGGTCGTCATGGTCGCACCGGAGCCGATTCCGCCTACGTGCTCCACGCGGGTGTGCCAGGCTTCGGTTTCCGCGGCGGCGAGGTCTGGTCGGTGCACACCGCCTGGAGCGGCAATCACCTGCACGTGGCCGAACGCGACTTCATCGGCCAACAGGTGCTGACCGGCGGCGAGCTGCTCCTGCCCGGAGAGGTGGTCCTGGGCCGCGACGACAGCTATGCCACGCCCGAACTCTTCTTCAACTATGCCGACGGGCTGGACCGTCAGGCCGACCGCTTCCACAGCCACCTGCGCAGCCTGCCCCACGCGCCCTCGAGCGACAGGCCCGTCACGCTCAACGTCTGGGAGGCCGTCTACTTCGACCACGACACCCCACGGCTCCTCGACCTGGCCGAACGCGCCGCGGCGCTGGGGGTGGAGCGGTTCGTCCTCGACGACGGCTGGTTCGGATCCCGCCGCGACGACACGGCCGGGCTGGGAGACTGGGTGGTGGCCGCCGACATCTGGCCCCAAGGCCTGCACCCGCTCGTGGACCGCGTCAAGGACCTGGGTATGGAGTTCGGCCTCTGGTTCGAGCCGGAGATGGTCAATCTCGACTCCGACCTCGCCCGCGCACACCCGGACTGGATCATGCAGCCCGCGGGGCGCCTGCCCGTCGAGGCGCGCCAGCAGCACGTACTCAATCTCTCGATCGAGGGTGCCTGGAATCACGTGTTCGCGCAGATGGACGCCATCCTCGGCGAGTACCGGATCGACTACGTGAAGTGGGACCACAACCGGGATCTGATCGACGCGGGCACGGCCCCCCACGGCACGCCGGCCGTGCACGCCCAGACGCAGGCCTACTACCGGCTGCTGGACGCGCTGAGGGAACGTCACAGGGGAGTCGAATTCGAGTCCTGCAGTTCAGGCGGCGCCCGTGTCGACCTGGAGGTCATGCGCCGTGTGGAGCGGGTGTGGGTCTCGGACGTCATCGATCCTCAGGAGCGCCAGCGCATGCTCCCCTGGACCAGCCAACTGCTGCCGCCGGAGTTCCAGGGCAGCCACATCGCCTCCGGCCGCTCCCACTCCACCGCGCGCTGGCACGACATCAACTTCCGGGCCGCCACGGCGGTCTTCGGACACCTCGGGATCGAGTGGGACCTCGCCCAGGCGTCGGAGGAGGAACTCGCTCAGCTGCGGTGGTGGATCGACTGGTACAAGGAGAACCGCCACGTACTGCTGGCCGGTCGCCAGATCCGTGTCGACATGCGCGAGCCTCAGTGCTACTTCAAGGGCGTCGTGACACGCCAGAAGGCCATCTTCTCGCTGTCACTGTTGAGCGTCTCGCCCGTGGTGAGCCTGGGCAAGCTCCAGTTTCCAGGCCTGGACCCGTCGGCAACCTACCGGGTGAGTGTCATCGACAGGCAGCTCGTGCCTCCCATCCACGTCGTCGCATGGGAGGCGTCGGGGTCTCCGCTCGTGCTGCCAGGCGACGTCCTGATCAATGTCGGTATCCGCGCGCCGCAGATGCAGCCGGACACCGCGGTGCTCTTCGAACTCGACCGGGTCTGACATGAGCCCCTGGCCCCTGGACCCCACCACCCGGAGCGTTGCTCTGGCGGTGCTGCGCCACGGGCCGATTTCGCGGGCGGAGGTGGCCCGGATGCTCGGTCTGTCGTCCGGGTCGCTGACCAGGATCACCAAGCCGTTGATCGAAACCGGTGTGCTGGAGCAGGGGCCCCCGTCGGCCCTGGACATCGGCCGGCCACCCCTGCCGCTGCGGATCATCGACGAGGCCGCGCGGTTCCTCGGCGTCAAGATCGTGCCCGGCCACGCCTGGGTGGTGGAGACGGGACTGGCCGGGGAGGTCCACCACTCGGAGGAACTCGACCTCGACACCGCGACACTCGAGTCGACAGCCCAAGGGCTGGCCCGGGTCGTCGGGACATTCCCCGGGGTGTCCGCCGTGGGGGTGTGCCTGCCCGCCTCCGTCGGGCCCGACGGGGTGCTGCACGCCACCCGGATGCTGGGCTGGCCCGGCGGGGGAAACCTGGCGCACCGTCTCACCCACCTCACGGGGAAGGACTGTGCCACCGCCAACGACATCGACGGGTTGACCCTGTTCCAGCACTGGTTCGGGGCCGGCCGGGGTCTGACCCACTTCGCGGTGGTCACGTTCGGGCTGGGTGTGGGATGCGGTGCCGTGGTCGACGACCAGTTGCTGCTCGGCAGGCAGGGCGCGGCCGCGATCCTCGGGCGGCTGTGGCTGCCCGATGGTCGCGTCTTCGGTGACGTGCTGTCGATGGAGGCCGTGACCGAGGCCGCCAGTGTCGCGGCAGGGCGGCCCCTCACGTTCGGCGAGGCTCTCGATGCACCGGAGGCGGTGCCGGCCGTCGAGGACGCCGTGACCGCGCTCGGGTGGATCGTGCGGGCGGCCGCCATCGCCTTCGCCCCGGAACGGATCCTCATCACCGGCGAGGGCATCGACCTCGTGGGCGGCTCCCTCGACCTCGTCCGGGAGGTTCTCTCCCGCGACTGGCGCGAGGACCTCCACGTGCCGGACCTGGTTCTCGCGCCGCTCGACTTCCACGATTTCGCCCGTGGCGCGGCGGTCGCGGCGATCAGGCTGCGGTTCACAGCGCCGTCCTGACGTAGGCTGGGGGGTCGCCGTCGAACCCAGGAGCCCCATGCCCCACATCACGCCACTGCGTCTCCACGCGCCCAGCCGCCGCGACGCCGTCGTCGTGGACCTTCCCGTGGTCCTCGCGCCGATGGCCGGGGTCACCAACGCCGCCTACCGGCAGCTCTGCCGCGAGCAGGGCGCCGGCCTGTACGTCTGCGAGATGATCACCTCCCGGGGACTGGTGGTGGGGGACTCCAAGACGCGCGACATGCTGCAGTTCGACCCGGGCGAGACCACCCGCTCGGTTCAGCTCTACGGCGTGGACCCCGGCGTGATGGCCGACGCCGCCCGGATCCTCGCCCGGGACCACGGCGTGGCGCACATCGACCTCAATTTCGGCTGCCCGGTGCCCAAGGTCACCCGTAAGGGCGGCGGAGGCGTGCTGCCGTACAAGCGGGACCGGTTCCGGTCGATCGTCCGGGAGACGGTCCGGGCGGCCGACGAGTTCGGGGTGCCGGTCACCATCAAGACCCGGATCGGCATCGACGACGACCACGTGACCTTCCTCGACGCCGGGCGGATCGCCCAGGAGGAGGGGGCCGCGGCCATCGCCCTGCACGGCCGCACCGTGCAGCAGGCGTACTCGGGTGAGGCCGTCTGGGCACGGATCGCGGAGCTGGTCAGGGCGGTGGACATCCCCGTCCTCGGGAACGGGGACATCTGGGAGGCCGAGGACGCGCTGCGGATGATGGACGAGACCGGCTGCGCGGGTGTGGTGGTGGGTCGCGGTTGCCTGGGCCGGCCCTGGCTGTTCGGTGACCTGGCCGCCGCGTTCACGGGAGGAGAGTTGCGGCACCGCCCCACGCTCGGGGAGGTGGGCCTCATGCTGACGCGCCACGCGGAGCTGCTGGTGGGATACGTAGGGGAGCGCCACGGACTCACGGACCTGCGCAAGCACATGGCCTGGTACTTCAAGGGCTATCCGGTGGGGGAACTGAGGCGCCGCTTCGCCATGGTGTCGACGCTGGCCGAACTGCGGGACCTGGTGGCGCAGCTGGACCACGACGCCGAGTTCCCCGTCACGGAGCTGGGCACTCCCCGCGGGCGGCAGGGTTCGCCGCGGGGCAAGGTGGTGGTGCCCTACGGTTGGTACGACGACACCTCCGGGTGTGAGCTGGACCTATCTGACGCCGAGATCGGCGTGAGCGGAGGATGAGAATGTCAGAGCAGGGCAACGGACCCGAGAAGAACCAACCGAGGAAGAAGCTGCCGCTCTGGGCTCAGGCGGGCAGGGCTGTGGCGCTGCTCGCTGTGGCCGTCCTGTTCGTCAGCGCCTACTTCCAGTCCACCACCAGCGGCGCGGAGTCGCTCGACTGGGAACGGGTGGGCAGCACCGCCTTCGGTATCGCGGTCATGGGGGTGGCGATGCTTTTCCTCGGGCGCGCTCAGACTCGAAAGTAGCCCCACCCCGGCTGCGTCCCTGGCTCCTCGTTATTGTGAGGCAAACGCCGGACCGTTCACGGCCGGCCCGGCCCCAGGAGGTTCCATGGGTGAAACGGCAACGATCATCATCGACGGGGTGAGCCACGTTCTCCCCCTCATCACCGGCACCGAGGGGGAGCGGGCGATCGACATCTCCTCGCTGCGCTCCAGCACAGGCACCATCACGCTGGACGACGGCTACGGCAACACCGGCTCCTGCCAGTCCGCCATCACATTCATCGACGGCGAGAAGGGGATTCTCCGCTACCGGGGCATCCCGATCGAGGACCTTGCCGAGCGGTCGAGCTTCATCGAGACGGCCGAACTCCTGATTTTCGGTGAACTGCCGGACGAGCAGGAGCGGGCGGAGTTCCGGCTCCTTCTCACGGAGAACGCCGCGCTGCACCGCGACATGCGCAAGCACTTCGATGGTTTCCCTGCCAACGCCCACCCCATGGCGATCCTCTCGGCGATGATCAACGCGCTGCAGACCCATGAGATGACCGAGAGCCAGTTCACCGACGCGCAGCAGTTCAAGTACGCGGCGGCCGGCCTCATCGCGAAGACGCGCACCATCGCCGCGGCGTCGTACAAGTCACACATCGGGCAGCCCATCGCCTACCCGCGCTACGACCTCTCCTACGCCGAGAACTTCCTGCACATGATGTTCTCGGTTCCCTACCGCGATTACGAGCCGACGCCCGAGGTGGCACACGCGCTCAACATGTTCCTCGTCCTGCACGCGGACCACGAACAGAACTGCTCCACCTCGACGGTGCGCATGGTGGCCTCCTCCGGGGCCAACATGTACTCGGCGGTCTCGGCCGGCGTGAACGCGCTGTGGGGAAGGCTGCACGGTGGGGCGAACATGGGCGTCATCGAGATGCTCGAGTACATGCAGGCGAGCGGCACCACGCCCCAGCAGTATCTGGCCCGGGTCAAGGACCGGTCCTCCGGGGTGAAGCTGATGGGCTTCGGCCACCGCGTCTACCGCAACTTCGACCCGCGGGCGAAGATCCTCAAGAAGGCCGCCCACGACCTCCTCAACGCCATGCACGTCACCGACCCGCTGCTGGACATCGCCCGCGAGGTGGAGCAGGCCGCCCTGAGCGATGACTACTTCGCCTCCCGGCGGCTGTATCCCAACGTCGATTTCTACTCGGGCATCATCCTGCGCGCCATCGGCATCCCCTTGGACATGTTCACGGTGATGTTCGCCATCGGCCGGACGCCCGGATGGGTGGCGCACTGGAAGGAGGTCACCGACAATCCGCGGCAGCGGATCTACCGCCCGCGCCAGGTGTACGTCGGCAAGCCGCTGTCGGGGTGGGTGCCGCGCGCCGAGCGCTGAGGCGGCTACGGTGAGAGGTGATGGACACACCGCTACCTCGCACCGCACTCTGGGCCCGGACCATGCATGGGCACGGAGACGACGTCATCACCGCCCACGCCGGGACCACGGCCCGGGCGGATGCCCGTCAGAGCCGTGGCCGGACCGAGCGTGAGGAGCACGAGAGGCTCACGCTGATCCCTGAGGCCTCCTACGCCGTCGGGGCGGGCGAACGCTCCAGGGGGGAGGAACCGGATCCCTTCCGCACCTGCTTCGAGCGCGACCGTGACCGCATCGTGCACTCCGCGGCGTTCAGGCGGCTGGCGGGAAAGACCCAGGTCGTGGTCTACCCGACGGACCACCAACGGACCCGGCTCACGCATGCGCTCGAGGTGGCGCAGGCCGCCGTGGCCATGGCGCGGGGGATCGGGGCGAACGTGACGCTGGCGGACGCCGTCGCGCTCGGTCACGACTGCGGGCACGGTCCCGGAGGCCATGCGTCGGAGGATGCCTTCGACCAGTTCGTCGACGGCGGCTACGACCACGGGCCCTGGGGTGCGGACGTGGTTCTGGCCGATCTGAATCTCACGCGCCAGACGCTCGACGGCATCCGCAACCACTCGTGGTCGCGGCCCGCGCCGGCCACCATCGAGGGCGAGATCGTGTCCTGGGCGGACCGGATCGCGTACTGCGCCCACGACCTCGAGGACGCGGTAGCGGCCGGGATCGTGACGCTGTCGGAGCTGCCGGCCGTGGTGCGCGAGGTGGCAGGCGTGACCCGCCGCCAACAGTTGGCCACCTTCATCACCGCTGTGATCGAGACCACCGCCAGCACCGGCGTCGTGGGCATGGACCCGGTCACCGCCGAGGCGCTGGGCGAGCTCCGCCGGTTCAACTACGAGCGGATCTACACCCGCCCAGAATCGGTGGCCCAGTCCGTCACCGTGGTCCGTGTGCTGACGGACCTGGTGGAGTTCTACCTCGCCACTCCGGATGCCCTTCCAGAGGAATACCGTGCTCAGGATCTCATCCGCGGGGCCGTGACCTACGTGGGCGGGATGACGGACCGGTTCGCCTTCGAGCAGGCGCGCATGCGCCTCGGCTGGGATCCCCGGAAGCTGCCCCGGGGTATCGGCAGGGGCGCGTAAGGGCTGCTAGTACAGTGGCCCCGTGGCGGGCCGGATCAACGATGAGGACATTGCCTCCGTTCGCGAGCGCTGCCGCATCGACGACGTCGTGGGCGGCTACGTGGCCCTGCGCAACGCGGGCGGTGGGTCGATGAAGGGTCTGTGTCCCTTCCATGACGAAAAGACTCCATCGTTCACCGTCACCCCGTCGCGCGGATTCTTCTACTGTTTCGGCTGCGGCGAGGGCGGGGACGTGATCACCTTCCTGCAGAAGCAGCAGAACCTGTCGTTCACCGAGGCCGTTCAGGTGCTCGCGGACCGCGCCGGCATTGTGCTGCGGGTCGAGGACGACGGTGCTCCCGGGCAGGTCCCCGGGCTACGGAAGCGGATCCTCGAGGCCAACGAGGCCGCGCAGCAGTTCTTCGCGGCCCAGCTGGAATCGGCCGAGGCTATCGAGGCGCGTCAGTTCCTGCACAGTCGCGGCTTCGACCGCGAGGTGGCCGCCACATTCCGCGTCGGATACGCGCCGCGGCACGGAGGCGCGCTCCGGCAGACCCTCCGGGCGCAGGGATTCACCGACGAGGTGCTCCAGGCCGCAGGGCTGACGCGCCACGGAGGCCGTGACTTCTTCGTGGGGCGCGTGCTGTGGCCGATCCGCGACTCCGCCCAGGCGGTGCTGGGGTTCGGTGCGCGTCGCATCTACGACGACGACAGGCTTCCGGCCAAGTACATCAACACGCCGGAGTCGCCGGTGTACAAGAAATCCCACGTGCTGTACGGCCTCGACCTGGCCCGTCGCGAGATCGGCAGACGGGCGCAGGCGGTGATCGTCGAGGGCTACACCGACGTCATGGCGGCGCACATGTCGGGCGTCGAAACGGCGGTGGCCTCCTGCGGCACCGCGTTCGGGGACGATCACGCGCGCCTGCTGCAGCGGCTCATGGGTACCCAGGACGGGTTGCACGGTGAGGTCATCTTCACCTTCGACGGCGACAAGGCGGGTCAGGCCGCGGCGTTGAAGGTCTTCAAGGGGGATCAGAACTTCATCACCCAGACCTACGTGGCCGTCGAGCCCACCGGTCTGGACCCTTGTGATCTCCGGCTCCAGCAGGGGGAGGCCGCAGTGCGCGAACTGGTGGCCCGGCGCATCCCGCTGTACCGGTTCGTGATGTCCAACATCGCCAAGAGTCACGACCTGGACCGCGCGGACGGGAGGCTGGCGGCCGCTCGGGAGGGGGCGGAGCTGGTCGGCTCGATCCGGGACCAGTCCCTGGTGAGCCAGTACCTGCGCGAGCTGGCGGGGGTGCTCGGCATGGACCTCGACGAGGTGCGCAGCGAGGCGGCGCGGTCGCGGCATCGGGGCGCTCCGGTCGAGGTCCCGGAGGGCGACGGGAGACCGGCGGCCGATCCGGCGTGGCCCAACCCGAGCGATCCGTCGTTGCGTCTGGAGCGTGACACCCTCAAACTCATGGTGCAGTACCCCACCACGTTCGACGCGGGCTGGAATTCGGTGGAGCCCGAGGACTTCACCCACCCCGGCTACGCCGCGGTGTTCCGCCTGCTGGCGTCGGTGGAGTTCGGGGACGGATGGACAGACAGGCTGCGCTCTGAGGCGCCCACAGACCTGGTGCGGCAGCTGTTGGTCGCGCTCATCGTCGAGCCGCTGCTCCGGGAGGCGGACGAGTCGTATTCCCTGGTCCACACGGCGCGGCTGCGTCTGGCGAGGGTCACGCGGCAGATCGCCGACCTGAAGTCGCGGCTGCAGCGCACCGACCCGGTCAAGGATCCCTCCGGTCACCGGACCCAGTTCGCGAAGCTGACCGAGCTGGAGATGCGCCGCAAGCAACTGCAGGCCGTCGGCCTGGGCTGAGCCGGCGTCGGTGGCCCTGCGGGTGGTGACAAACTCCGGGATTGCATTGTCATGTCCCGTGAGCCTAAAGTTTCTTCATGTCGAGACACTGTGGTCTCGCCGACCTTCAGGAGAAGCATGTCCCAAGGCCGTACCGTCGATCCGTTGAATCCAGTCGATTCCAGAGCTGTGTTCGTCGAGGTCTCCCAGACCGCCGATTACCGTGAGCTGCGTTCCAGCTTTCGCCGTTTCGCTTTTCCGATGACGATCGCCGGAGTCCTCTCATACTTCGTCTACGTCGTGCTGTCCATCTACGCGGTGAACTTCATGGCCTCCCCGTTCCTCGGGATGAGCGGCCTCAACACCGGGATCATGCTGGGGCTGTTCCAGTTCGCGGTGGTGTGGATCTGGACGGCTGTCTACGTCAACTACGCCAATCGGCGCCTCGACCCGCTGTCCGCCCGCATCAAGGAGCGCATCGTGAACGAGGGTGCGGCATGATCTCGCTGCTCGACACCTCCCAGTACGGCAACCCGCTCATCAACATCGCCGTGTTCGCCGTCTTCGTCGCGGCAACCCTGGCGGTGGTCATCACCGTGAGCCGGCAGAAGACCAAGGCCTCGGACTTCTACACCGGGGGTGCCAAGTTCTCCGGCAGGCAGAACGGCTTGGCGATCACCGGCGACTACCTCTCCGCAGCGGCGTTCCTCGGGGTCACCGGTGCCATCGCCCTGTACGGCTACGACGGCCTGCTGTACTCCGTCGGCTTCTTCGTGGCCCTGCTCATTGCGCTCTACCTCGTCGCCGAGCCCATGCGCAACACCGGCAAGTACACGATGGCCGACGTGCTCAGCTTCAGGATGAACCAGAAGCCGGTCCGGACGGCCGCGGCCACGTCGACGCTGGTGATCTCGTTGGTCTACCTGCTCGCTCAGATGGCAGGCGCAGGCGGCCTCGTGGCGCTCCTGCTCGGCGTGTCGGACCGCAACATGCAGAGCCTCGTCATCGCCCTGGTGGGCGTGCTCATGATCGTCTACGTGCTCATCGGTGGCATGAAGGGCACCACCTGGGTGCAGATGATCAAGGCGGTGCTGCTGGTCAGCGGCGCGGCGGTCATGACGTTCCTGGTGCTGATGGGTGACGGATTCAACCTCGACACGCTGGCCCTCGCAGCTCAGCAGGCCGCCCTCGATCCCGCGACAGGCACCGGCAAGGACCTGCTCGAGCCGATGGGGCGATACGGAGCCACGGACTGGACGAAACTGTCGTTCCTGTCGCTGTCACTGGCGCTCATCGCAGGACCCTCCGGTCTGCCGCACGTGCTCATGCGCTTCTACACCGTCCCGACGGCCAAGGAGGCACGTAAGTCCGCAGTGTGGGCGATCATCCTGGTGGGGGTGTTCTTCCTCTTCACCCTGGTGCTCGGCCTGGGTGCGGCCAAGCTCGTGGGTCAGCAGGAGATCCTGGCGGCTCCTGGTGGAGCCAACTCGGCGGCGCCGCTGCTGGCCCTCAACCTGGGTGGCGAGATCTTCATGGGCGTGATCTCGGGGGTGGCGTTCGCCACGATCCTGGCGGTCGTGGCGGGGCTCACCATCACCGCCTCCGCATCGTTTGCGCACGACGTGTACAACTCCATCCTCAAGGACGGGAAGGCCGATCCCGCGCAGGAGGTGCGCGTGGCACGCTACACGTCCGTGGTGGTCGGGGTGCTCGCCATCCTCGGCGGGATCGCGGCGAACGGGCAGAACATCGCGTTCCTGATTTCGCTGGCGTTCGCGGTCGCGGCCTCGGCCAACCTGCCGTCGATCCTCTACACGCTGTACTGGAAGAGGTTCAACACCCGCGGGTCTGTGTGGTCCATCTACACCGGCCTCATCTCCGCCACGCTGCTCATCATCTTCTCTCCGGCCATCTCCGGTTCGCCGTCGTCGATGTTCGGTGAGTCGGTGAACTTTGCGTGGTTCCCGCTGGACAACCCGGCCCTCGTGAGCGTGCCGCTGGCGTTCTTCGCGGGGTGGCTGGGGACGGTCACCTCGCCGCAGCGCGGGGACGAGGAGTTCGCGATCGAGATGGAGGTGCGGTCCATGACGGGGGCAGGGGCTGGCGAGGCGATCTCGCACTGATTCCCGCGGTCCGCTCGCTGTCCAACAGCGAGCGGGCCCGGGCCACCGCCTCACGCTCCCAACGGTGAACAGTGGAGGCCGAGGCGTTCATGGCCCGCGCCGTCTCGGCCAGTGTGAGCGCCTCTCCGTTGAGACCGAATCGATGCTCGAGGACACGACGGTGCCGCGGGGACAGCAGTTCGAGGAAGGCGAGCCCGGGGGAGTCCACCCGGGCGAAGCCGGCCTCGGCCGCCGGGTCCGCGCTGAGCACATCGTCGAGGCTGACAGTCCTGACCATCGCCCTGCTCACCGCCTGGGCGGAGACTCCGGCGGCTGCCGCGGCCTCGGCGATGCCGATGGTCTTGCCGGCGGCGCCCTGCCTGTCGCGTTCCTCCCCGGCGAGACGTGCGGCCCGGCGGTCCGCCCGCGTCGACGTGGGGCGACCCACCCGGTGGCGGGCGCCCTCGGTCAGTGCCCTGAAGACGAACTCGAAGACGAACGTGCTGAACCGTACCGCCCTGGTGTGGTCGTATCGTCGAATCGCCTCGGCCACGGCCACGCAGCCGTCCTGGAACAGGTCCTCGGGCGGGAGCCCGTGGGCGGCGGCGACGCGTCTGGCCTGCTGCATCGCGACCTTCAAACCCAAGGCCCAGAGCCGGTCCCGTGCGTCCATGCCTAAGGCCACCAATGATTCGAGCTCGGGATCCGGGCCGTTGCGCTGAACGAGAAATGAGGCGTACATCCCTGCCTCGACAGCTTTGGCGCACTCGAAGTCATCGCCGGGCTCGAACCAGACGTCGGGCAGTTGCAGAGCGTTGAAGTCCATGGCCTCAGCCTTACGTCCTGAGGGCTCGCGGTCGCGGTCTCTGAGGGCTGCTGTGGACAACTTCGAACGGACAACACTTCTTATCCACACGGAGCACAATGGAGCCATGGAACTGTTCAATCGGCTCGACCCTGCCATCCTTGAGGGGCTCGATGAGGCACTCGGCCACCGCGCTGACGTGCTGGCGCACGGCGTCGGCGAGGGGGTGGTGCTGGTCGGCACACGATCCGCCCTGGCGCGCCGCATCGGCGACACGTGGCGGATCTGGGGCTGGGAAGAGGTCGGCAGTGGGTCATGGCTGGGGGAATCCGGCACATTCCGTTGGCGGACCGTCGAGGGGGAGAGGTTCGAGGCGCAACTCACGGAGCCAGGCCGACTTCCGGAACTGTTCCAGGAACGGGTGCAGGCGTCCACCGTCGTGCAGAGCGTCGTGGACGGTAGCAGAGGCCAGGTGCAGATCGTCGGCCGAAGGAGCCTAGGGCACGATCCCAAGCTCCATTGGTATGCGGTTCCATCCGGAGGAGCGGACCTGGATGACCCCGCCACCCGCGCCGCGGTGGTCGCGGAGACGGACCGATTGGCGGCTGAGTACTTCTGACGGGAGCCCCTGGGCTGTGGGACGCTCGGATTCGCACGGCCCGGATTGATCTGCTAACGTTCTTTTTCGCGTGGATAGTCCACCAATCCCTGGTAGCTCAATTGGCAGAGCATTCGACTGTTAATCGAAGGGTTACTGGTTCGAGTCCAGTCCGGGGAGCCAGCACGAAAGCCGCTTTGACTAGGTGAAACACCAGTCAAGGCGGCTTCTTCGTTTCAGGGCGTGCGGTACACGTGCGATAGCGGAGGGCCGCGAACCTCAGGAGGTTTCGCGCAATGTCCCAACAAACCAACTCCCTCGGTAGCTCACCACTGGGCGCCGATCACCAGGACGAGGGCGGCAATCCGCTGTTCGTCGCCACACCGCGGCGGGCGGCCGGCGCGGCCCTCGTCGGCCTCGTGGGCGCTGAGCGTCTCGTCAGGATGGTTCTCGATGAGCTGGCAACCATGACGGGCCGGCGCTTCGATGAGTCGTCGCCGGTCGCTGAGCTGCTGAGCGCGGCACGGGCGGCTGAGGTCAACCTCTCCGAGCTCGTCGCGGCCGCTGAGGATCAGCTTGCCGCTGAGGCGGTGGCACGATGAGCGCCATCATCTACACAACGCCGGAGTCCGCGCCCGTGGGCACGCTGGCGCACCTGCAGAGCTGGCAGTCGGTCGTCTCCATGCTGGCGATTGAGCGGCGCGACGAGCTCGGTGCAGCCGCGGAGCAACTCCGCGGCGAACTGGTGTCGGCTGTGCGGACCGTGGCCCTCGACGACCAGAGCGCGTCGGCGACGGCATGGTTGGTTGGGTTCGGGCCTGATGGCCCAATATCCGTGGACATTGGGCCATGCCCGGCAGCGGTGTCTGCTGATCTGGCATCGAGGCTGAGGCGGGCCGGTGTGGGTCCCTGGGGCCTCAGTCAGGTGTCGGATTTCCGACAGGTGCCCGGACGTCCGACGCAACGGTGTCGTGGTGGACCCCAAGCACTGCGCCGATAGCCCGCGTGCTCATGCCTGCCACGGCCAGCCTGCCGACCAGCTCGCGGCGGATGGGCGCGGCGAGGTTCGCGGTCTGCTCGGCGCTGTGTGCCGTTCTGCGGGCCTCGGTGCCGTGGGGGTGCCCGGTGTGCGTCGAGGGGGCCGTGGGGCTGTCAGGCGGGCCAGCATGACGAAAGGGGCCGGTTCAAGGGCCCGTTAGTTGAGACCTCAGAGAGAGCGAGGCACAGTCCCGCATAGGTGGCCCGTGGCAGGGGTCACGGGGTGTGCCCCACCCCGGCTAGTACTCGTCGAGGTCGGGGTTCCACTCGATGTCTCCGGGTGTCTCGGTCCACTGCCAGGTGTCCACGTCGGGGTGCTCGGCGTGCCACTGGTCGAGTGCTGCGGCGTAGTTGTCCCACTGTTGGATGGGTCGAGCGCCGGGCCACTCACCGGTGCGGAAGCGGCGCAGCTTCTCGGGCACGGGGTTGTGGTCGTCGGCCTCGGCTCGTCGTCGTCTCATGGGTTCACCTAGATCAGGTCGGGGTCATAGGCGTGGCCGATGGCGGGCCAGGGCTCGGTCCACTGCTCGGTGAGCACTTCGCCGGTCTCCATGTCGATGCGCTCGACAGGCCTCAGGTGTCTCAACTTGATACACCTGAGGCCGGCGTCGTCTCCATCGCACCCGTGCCAGGGCTCGGTCCACTGCTCGGTGTCCACGTCGGGGTGGGCGTTGGCCCATGCGAGCAGCGCGGCGCGGTGGGCGTACCACTGGCGCAGCTCGGTGTCCCCGGGCCACTCTTCAGCACGGAAGCGGCGGAGGTTGAGCGGCATCGGGTTGGTGTCCTCGGCAGGGTGGCGGCGTCTCACGCGGCACCGCGCTGGTACACGCCACGCACGCCACGCGCGGGCGGTAGCTGGTCCTCGTCGAGGGCGGGGACGCTGAGGGTTGCGAGCAGGCGGGCCAGGGTCAGGCGCTGCTGTCTGACCTCGGCCACGGCAGGATGTAGGCGCATGCCCTGCGAGCTGGGCAGCATCAGCCCATCGGTTTCGATCTGATCGCGGAGTGTGGCGACAAGGTCACGGGTTCGGCACGCTTCTTCGAGGATGGCGGTTTCGTGCTCGGCGCCCTCGAAGTCGTCTGTGATGGAGCGCCAGAGTTTGCGGCCGGCGGGGCCTAGGCCGGCGGGTGCGGCGGGGGGTTTGTTCATCTCGGTCATTCCTTTACTGGAGGGGGGCAGGAGGGACAAGGGCGCGTGCCCTCGGCCCTCCTGTGGCGCTGGCGCTGGCCCCCTTCCTTGTGGGCGAGCTAGTAGTTCAGGGATCCTTGGGCAGCGAGGCGGGCCCGCAACGCGATGACGGATGCGACAGACGCCTCAGCGCGAAGGCGATTTGCTTCGTCGATGTCTGTCTGTGTCCGGCGCCATTCGGCCAGGTATGCCTCTTCGATCCGGAGTTGAGGCAGCGTGTCCAATTCGTTGACAAGTTCCTGTAATGCAGATGCCACGTTGGCCGGCAGTGGCGGGTTCGGCCGGTAGGACCCGAGCGGGCCGCCGTTGGCGACGATGGACCCGAGTATGCGGCGCAGGTGCCAGAGTGCGGCCCACTTTGAATAGGCGCCGCTGAGGGAGTCGAGCGCCGCCCGGATGCTGGCCGCGTGTGTCTCCATCTCGGCCTCGATATTGGGATAGACGTCGGGGGCTGCGGCGGTGAGCGCGTCGGCCAGCGTGGTACCGAAGGCGATGGATTCCCGCTTCGCCTCGAGTGCAAGCTCACGATGCGCGGCGGCCTGAGCGCGCAGCTCGGGTTCTGTGGATCGAACCTCAGACGCACTCGTGCCTGCCCTCAGTGCTGTCTTGATGGCTTCGCTGTACTCACGGGCGGCGGTGGTTGCTTCCTGGTCGAGCCGGTACGCGTCGGCCTCGTGTTGCTTGCGTGCCCCTTCGACGCGGGTCCAGGCGTCATACGTGGCGAGGAGGGAGCTGTGGCCGGTGAATAGACCCCGGGGCGGCAGTGCGGTGTTGGGGCTGACGCTGGGACGGGTGTGCCGCTGGGACGGGTGAAGGAATCGCATCTTCGGGCGGGGTGTGCTCATGGTCAGTTTCCGTTCTGGTAGGAGATGCGGCCCTCTAGGCGGGCGCGGTCAATGGCTTCGTACTGGCGGGCGGCATGCAGGGTTTGAATCGCGTGGCGGTCGAGGGTCCCCCCGGTGTCCACGAGGTCGCGGGCTGCGATTTCGTCAGGGGTGGCGACGCCCAGCAAGGCGTCGAACCTGCCCCTCTGGCGGGCTGCTTCGATTTGTTGCGGGGTCATCGTCGCTAGGTCAGCGTGTGTGAGTTGGTCGGACATGTGGGAGTTCTCCTTCGGGTTGAGGTTGAGCGGGTCGGGGGCAACGGCACCGGGGGGCAGGCGGTAGACGCTCACCGGCGGCGGGGGCGTCGGGCCAGGCGTGAGCACTCGGGGCACCCTCGGCCGCGGCCGTCGACGTACTTCTCTGGGTGCTCCCCGCACACATACCGGGGGAACATCGGCAAGGGCTCGGGCGGGGCCTCAGGCGGCCGCTGGGCCAGGGCCGGCGGCGACTCCACGCGGCTGGCGACGGCCGTCGCGGTGCCGATGGCGTGGCAGGTTGGGCACCGGCGCATCGGGTCACCCTGCTTGCCCATGAATCCCCGGACGGGCACGTCCTGCGGGCAGGTGTCGCGGTGGCGGAATCCGCTGGTAATCATCGGGCCACCCCCTCGGCGTCGAGGGCCATGGTCCTTCCGCAGCCCGGGCAGGCCGCCTCGGGTGTCTGCTTCCAGGACAGGCGCAGCACAGGCGCTGGGCGCTTGCAGGCGGGCGCGTGAGGGATCGCCGGGGCCGTGGTCGAGGTCATCGGTTCTTCTCCTTCGAGGTGGTGGTGGTGCGGGTTGAGGTCTTGGCCAGGGGTGTCCGGTCGACGGACCCCCATACGCCCGTGGTTTCGTAGGCGCCGGCCTCACGACAGGCGTCGTGGATCGGGCACGAGGGGCACCAGTCGGCCGCCACCATGGCGCGCACCTGCTCGTCGTCGGAGTAGGGCTCGTCACGGCCGGCGCACCGGGGCGGGGTCCGCTCGTCGAGGGCCTGACGCAGAGCAGAAGACAGGGCCAGATACGGCAGGGGGTTCCGGGGTGCGGTGGGGAACTTCACGGCGGTCATCGGGTCACCCCTGCCAGCCACGGGCAACCGTGGTCGTGGGCCACGGTCACGACATAGGTGCCGGTCTCCGTGTCACGGTAGATGGTGGCGTCCGCGTTGCAGTCGACGCACCCGCCCGGCACCGTGCGGCCCACGAGGGCATCTAGGGCATCATTCCGCCTGGCCTCGATGCGGCTCATAGCTCACCGCCGTAGAGGCATTCGAGACAGGGGTAGCCGGCGGCGTCGCGGTCAGGGCTGTTCGGCCCTCCGCATGAGTGACAAACGGCGGTTTCTGGGAGTGTGTCCCGAGTGTGTCCCAAGTGTGTCCGGGACACGGTTGAAGGGGGTGAAGTGTGTGTGTCCCGTGCCCCGGTATAGGGCAGGGACACAGGGACACACTCACTCACGGCACTTTCGGAGGGGTCGACGGGGCGAAGTGTGTCCCGGGCTTCATAGGCATCAGAGAGCGGGTCGTCAGCCTGCCGATAGGGGCTCAGGATCCGGTGGTAGTTGCCGCGACTCTCCCGGGCGATGGCAACATGGCGGGCGTCCTCCAGCTCGGTCAGGGCGGTCCGCTTGTGCTCCGCCTTGCCTCGCACGGCTTCATCGAGGGCCCGGAAGCTCAATGGCTGTTCGGCGGCCTCCAGCGCCTTGCTGAGCGCTTCCATCAGGGCGGTAGGGCGCCAGCGGGCAGGTGGTGAGTCCGGGTCGCCCTCGTGGCCCTTCCACGGCTCCATGGTGTACGTGGGCGTCGGTCCGGTGCTGTCGATGATGATCCGGGCAACCTCCTGGGTGCGGTCACCCGCGCGCATCGGTCCGGCGTGGCCGCGGATGAATCCGGGGCGGTCCTTGCCGACGCGGAGCACGACGACGCCGCGTAGGCCGCGGCCAAGTGGGCGCAGTACCTCCACGGTGTACGCGGCGCCGGTCAGCCCTGAGAGCTTGGCCTGTCCACCGATGGCGAACCGGCCTCGGCTCTCGCTGTCCTTCGTCACGTGATCCACCTGGGCGACGGCGGCGCCGGTCCTGTCGGCGATCCGGCGGGGTAGCTCACGTGCCCACGTCGTCACGTCGTCGTTGTCCTTCGTCGAGTAACCGAAGGTGCCGAGAGAGTCGGTCACTCCGTCGACAACGGCCAGCGCGAACCGGCCGCGGAGCACGTCGAGCCACGCGGCAAGCTCGCGCTCAGTCGTGTCCGGGCGGACCTCGGGGCGGAGGTAGACAAACCGTTCCCGGAGCGCTTCGGGGTCGGCCCCGAACTCGAGGAGTCGGGCCACCACTGAGGCGGCGTCGCTCTCGAAGTCGACGAACAGCACCCGCTCGCCGATGCCGATGAGCCGAACAGCTTCAAGTTGAAGGATGAGTGATTTCCCGCTCTCGCTCTCCCCGTGGAAGCTGTGAGTGAGGCCGGGGTAGATCAGGCACACTCCATCAGTGCGGGGCATCAGGGAGGGCTTCAGCGGCGCGTGTGTGCCGTCGAGGATCGGCCCCAGGTCCACGGGTGCCCATGTTGGCGGCAGCGTGTCCGCCGGCATGCCCGCGTCCTCGGCCCATGGGTCGAAGGGCTCAACGAGGTCGACGAGGTCGAGGTACTCACTCACCGGGGTTCACCCCCTGCTCGGCGAGCGCGTCGCTGACGACTCCGCCTAGCTCGAGGATGCCTATCTCGGGATACCGCCTCAGCAGCTCGGCCCGTTCTCGGCACGCGGCCGCGGCCTCGGCACGGTCGGGGATCTGCTCCAACAGCGTGTTGCCGATCATCGGGTGACCGGCTTCGATCTGCAGAGCGCGACGCTCCCAAACCGCGGGCATCTCCCCCAGTAGGGCATCCTCGATGAGTCGGCGGGCCATGCTCCCAAGCTGGGCGCTGAGCGCGGCAAGCCGGGCCTGAGCAACGGTGCCAGCGTCAGCCGGCGCCAGGCGAACGGCGCCGTTGTCGCGTAGACTGGGGGTGTCGCCAGCAAACGACTTGTTCAGCGCCTCGGTTCCTCCGCCGGGGCGCTGTTGCGTTGCGGTGGTCATCGGGCACCCCCTCGCGCCAACTCAGCGGCGACGCGATCTCCGACGGTGGCGTCAACGCGCACGGAACCGCGCCGGGCGTGCGCTACGCGGGTCAGGGCGGCCGGCTCGTGCGTGGCCTGCTTCCGGGCGTGGTGCGTGGCGATACGGGCGGCGGAGCGGGGCGAGATTCCCAGTGCCGCGGCGGCGTCGAGCTGCTCCGGGGTCAGGGCGTACTTCTCCCCGGCTTCTTCGGCTTCTGGGTTCCGGTTCCCTCGGGATTCTGACCGGTTCCCGTTCCGGTTGAGTGGCGCCCGGTCGGGCGCGTGACGGCTCACCTTGCGGCGCTCACGGTGGGGATGAGGCGGAAAGCGGCGTCAACCTCGGCGACATCCACGCGGATGATACGGTTGTTGAGCCGGTAGCCGGTGATCTTTCCGGACCGGATCAACCGGCGGATGGTGTCAACGCTGACATCCCAGCGTTCAGCGGCGGTTTCCTGGCGGATGAACCGCCTGGATTCGGGGGGTGTGGTGGTCTTTGTGCGGGGCACGGGGAGCCTCCTGGGGCATCACAAGTTCCCCCTGACCTCGGCCTGTCGCCAAGTTCGGGATAGCACTCGTGAGGCCAACGGCTCACAACCCGTTCATCTACTGGAACTAGCCAGCACAACTAGGTTACACCATGCGGACGTGGGCCACGTCCAAGCGCCCTTCCATCGGCGTGTCGCGCGTCTTCTCCGCGTATCTGCGGATGGTGTCGTCGCGTAGTGGCACCGCTCGGCCGAGGCAGCGAGGGCAGGGCGGGATGATGTACGTAGTCCCGCCGTCCGCGCGGGTGTGGCGCTCCACTGGCGCCCGCTGAGTCACCTTGTTTGGCCGACTCGACTTCGTGGCCCGCGCGGACTGCCTTACCGTGTCCATCGCGAGCTGGCGAAGCGGCGTGCTGTTGTCCCAGACGGCCACGTCGTCGAGGTCCGCAGGCGCCCAAGCGAAGGTCGCCAGCTCCACGGGTGCATGGCCCGCGGTGCAGACAACTTCGAGTTCCATCACCGGACACCCCCGGCCAGCTCGGAGAGCGCGACCGCGATGGCCTTGTCTCTGTCTCGTGCAGCGTGTTGGTACCGCATTGCGGCTTGCGGCGTGGAGTGCCCTAGTCGGGCCATCAGCTCGGCCAGCGTGGCGCCTGTCTGTGCGGCCAGGACGGCGCCGGTGTGGCGGAGGTCGTGCAGCCTGAGGTCAGGTCTCCCGGCGGCCTCGCGGGCCTTGCAGAACGCCGTAGCGCTCTCGTTGGTGATGTGGCCCTTGATGATGCGTCGGCGTCCTGGGCGGCCGTTGAGCGTCGACTGTGAGAGGTGTCCTCCCGAAGCCGCGGGGAACAGCAGACCGGCCGGGCCGGGCTGGGCGTGCTGGGCAAGGTGCTCTCTCACGAGGGGGAGCAGGTGCGGCGGGATGCTCACGTCCCGGATGCCGGCCTCGGACTTGGGAGTCGTGACGAGGCGCTGTTTGTCGACCAGCACCACGGCGCGCCGGATGCGGATACGCGATCCGCGGAGGTCGACGTCCTGGCGGCGAAGCTCGGTCACCTCCCCGAACCTCAGTGCGCACCAGGACATCAGCAGGATGGCGAGCCGGTACCGCTCGGGCATGTTCGCCACGATGGTGGCCAGCTCGTCGAGGCTGGCGGGCTCGGGCTTGTGTGTCGTGCGCGCCTTGGATGCGCCTTGGATGGTTGGCACCTTGACGCGGGGATCCCGCTTGGCGGCGCCGGCCAGGATGCCGCGCAGCAGCGCGTAAGCATGGGCGTTCATCACCGGCGTATCGGGCAGGTCGTCGAGCCACTCCCGGATCACGTCCTCGGAGAGCGTGCGCATGGGCAGGTCTCCGAGCTGGGGGAGGATGCGGGCATCGAGCAGGTTCCTGTAGTGCGCGGCCGTGCGGGGCTTGAGGGGCTCCCCGTCGCTACGGCGGTGCTTGGCGAGCCACTTGGGCGCGTAGTCGCGGAGGGTGTCACCGGCGGCATGCTTGGCCTTCTGGCGATCGGCTGGCGCCGTCCACTCATCGAGCTCAATGAGGCGTCGCTCTGCGTTGAGCCACTGTTCGGCGTCACCGCGGGTCGAGTAGGTCGCCGGGCCGTTGTGCCGTTCTTGGTCCGGGCCCGTGTAGGACGCGTGGAAACGCTTTGAGGGGAGCTTTCGGACGTATCCAAACCCCCGTCGCTTGACCGGCATGCGGCGCCCTTCTAGGTCATGTCGTGCGATCTACATGCGATAACAGAACCAAGAATAGCCTATGTTCTGCCCACTTGTGCCGCCGGACCTAACGCGTTACTGTTGGTCTCAACACGTAGTCAGAGCGACTCCGACAAGGGGTTTCCCAGATTGGTGGATTTCGGGCCGTTACTGGTTCGAGTCCAGTCCGGGGAGCCAATTCGAAGGCCGCTTTGACTAAGCGAAACACTGGTCGAGGCGGCTTTCTTCGTTGCGAGCTGGCAACTTCGGGAACCTAGATCACTCTCCGTCGAAGGCGGACAGAGCGAGCGCCTCCGCGTCGACGAGTGCGCGCTGAGCGGCTTCCTCCTGGTGGTGCTCAGGCAGGCTCGACGGCGCGGCGCATAACCGTGTTCTTCAGCCCTTTGGGCCGGACGAAGGCGAACCCCGCGCGCTCGTAGACCGCCCGGGTGCCGTTGTAGAGGAACGAGGACGACGTCTTCCTTTCTCCGGGCATGTGAGGGTAACCCTCGACCACACCGCCGCCTGCCTGCGCGATCAGGTCGAGTGCACCTTGGAGCGCGACGGTCACCAACCCGTGACGGCGGAAGCGCTTGTCGACGAAGATGCAGGTGATCCGGTAGTCCGGTTCGTCCTCGGCCTCGGCTCTCAGATCAGCCAGGTACTGCTTGCGGTGGTGGATGTTCGGGAGTTCCACGGGTGTGCCGTACTCGGCCCAGGCGATTGCCTCCTGGCCGTCGTCCCCGTCGCGGACGACGAGCGCGGCGTGCGCAACGCCCTTCGCGACCAGTTGCTGCTTCAGTGCGCGGTTGCGGTCGTAACTCTTGTTGCGTTCCTCGCAGTCGGGGTGGAACCAGACGCACCAGCATCCACTGAAGATGCCGTTGTGCCTCTCGACAAGGGCCGCGAACAGGTCCCAAGTCTCCACGGTAAGGGGCGCGATCGTCGTTGGCCCCGGATCCATCGTCGCCATGCAGGCGACGCTAGCCCACAACGAGCGGCACCGGTACCCATGCAGCGACGAGGCCGGCCTTCACAGGCAAGGACTTCTCGGCGATCACACTCTCCGCCGCACCCGTCGTCCGGAAGGTGCTGACCTTGCGCTGCGTGGGGCGCTGTCAGCTCGCATTGCCGAAGGCCTCGACCAGCCAGCCGCGGAGCTCATCGTCGATCTCATTGATGTCGTGGAGCTCCATGTGGTGGACCCACACATTTCTGGAGGGGTGGGCGACCTGCTTGATCCGGGGGGAGGTCACCTCATAGGGCAGGACCACGACAGCACTGCGGGCACGTCGCTCTTGACGTACTGTCCCGGACGCCAGAGGTAGACGAAGCCCTTGCGGCGCCAGAAGGCGATCTGGCTCTTAGTCACCCTGATGGACGCCTCACCGATGTCACGAACGGCCTCCTCCACGGCTGCGTACAGTTTGAGCCCATCGGGAAAGCCATGGAAGAACTCCTCGGGGGTGCGCTCGGCCTCGCCCGTTCCCATGGACCCCAACGTAGCGAACCCCACGCACGCAGGTGCCGCGCAGGCAGGAGTTGCGGACGCGACGAGGCGGGGAGACGCGAAGAGGGTCCATCTCCTAGGCTGTGGCCATGACCATCACCCGGGACGAGCTCATCAAGATCCTGGCTGAGGCGGACCCGGTAGGGCTCATCGCCGGCGGCGCTCCACAGGGTGAGTACGCGGCGGAGGCCGATGCGATCCTCGCGCTGCACGGCGTCCCGAAAGTGACTGAGATCACAGGCGTCTTTGCCGTGAGCTTCAGCGAGCCTGGAGCGTGCACCCGGGACACCGCGCGCTGGATTGCCGAAGAGATGACGCGCCGGGCAGGCGCCTGAAATGTCGCCACTCAGTGGTAGGCATGTGGCCATGAATTTCCTTGAGTCCACGACTCTCACCGGCCGCCTGATCACCTTGGAGCCGCTCACGGATGAGCACGTCGGAGGACTCCGTCAGGCGGTGGAGGACGGCCGCATCCACGACCTCTGGTACACCTCCGCCCCCGCACCCGACGCAGTGGCTGCAGACGTCGCAGCCAAGCGGCGGCAGGCGGAGCGCGGAGCGATGCTGCCGTTCGCGATCCGACGACAGGCTGACGGCCAGCTGATCGGAGTGACCACATTCTGTTCTCCGCTGCCCGCGGTGCCCGCGGTGGAGATCGGCTACACGTGGCAGGCTGCGTCCGCGCAGCGCACCGGCACGAACACCGAGGCGAAGTTGCTGATGCTGGCTCAGGCCTTCGACCAGTGGGGATGCCGTCGAGTGGCCTTCCGGGCGACCTGGTTCAACCACCAGTCTCGGCGGGCCATCGAACGACTCGGGGCGGTGTACGAGGGGCGACTCCGCAACGACCGGATCCTGCGTACGGGCGAGGTGACCGATACTGCCCAGTACTCGATCACCGACGGCGACTGGCCCGCCGTCCGTCGACACCTTCGTCACCTTCTCGACAGATGACCGGGAGGGACGGGCTGTCAGCGCATCGTGCATGGGCTTCAGAAGGTGCCTACGATGCGTGAATGGGTACCACTGCGGATTCGCTAAACAGATCACCGTTCGGCCGGTGGATCAACAGCCCGGCGGGCCGGATCTTCCGCACGACGGCAGGGACCGGCTTCATGGTGGCCGGCCTCATCGCCCGTCGTCGTGCCGCCGGCAAGGCCTCCCTGGCGTGGGGGGTGTTGCCGTTGACCGCGGGCCTCTTCGACGTGTGCTACATGAGCGCGGTGCTCGGCGGCCCCCTGCGCGGCCACGACTGCCGCGCCGTCCAGCGCTGACGGACTGCACAGGTCGGCCTCTCAGCCCAGGTCCGCCAGGTCCCCGAGGAAGGCGTTGGCCCAGTCGTCGATGGTGTGGGTCTCCACCTGCTTCTTGAGCGCACGCATGCGGCGCTGCCTCGATCGCACGGGGTCCGTCGCCGCCTGCATCAGGACCGCCTTCATGCCGTTGAGGTCATAGGGGTTGACGAGGTAGGCCTGCTTGAGCTCGAGCGCCGCGCCCGCAAACTCGCTGAGGACCAGCGCTCCGCTGGTGTTGGGATGACAGGCCACGTACTCCTTCGCCACGAGGTTCATGCCGTCGCGCAGCGGAGTGACCACCATCACGTCGGCGATGCGGTACATGGCGGCCATCGTCGCCCGGGGGAACCCGGAGTGCCGGTACACGATCGCGGGGCGCCCCACCCCACCCACCTCTGAGTTGATCCGGCCAACGAGCTGATCGATGTCGTCGCGCAGACGCTTGTATTCCTCGACGCGTTCGCGTGACGGGGTGGCCACCTGGACGAACACCACGTCCGCCGGGTCGAGCTTGCCCTCCTCGAACAGCTCTCCCATGGCGCGCACCCGCTGACGCAGGCCCTTGGTGTAGTCCAGCCGGTCAACCCCGAGGAACACCAGCTTGGGGTGACCGAGTTCGTCGAGCAGAGCCTCGGCCTCGGCGACGACCTCTGGCGAGCGTGCCAGGTCGGAGAATCCCTGTGTGTCGATGGAGATGGGGTAGGCCCGTGCCACGCTGAAGTGGCCCGCGTTGACCCGGACCCGGTCACGCTCGACCTTGTGGGTGGTGAGTCGACGTACCAGCCGCAGGAAATTGGCCGCGCCGCCGGGCACCTGGAAGCCGATGAGGTCTGCGCCCAACAGGCCCTCGAGGATCTCCTTGCGCCACGGGAGCTGCGAGTAGATCTCGCCGGGTGGAAACGGGATGTGCAGGAAGAATCCGATCTTCAGGTCCGGGCGCATGGCCCGCAGCAGCTGGGGGACGAGCTGCAGTTGATAGTCCTGGACCCACACGGTGGCGCCCTGCTCCGCAACCTCCGCCGCTGCCTGAGCGAACCGCTCGTTCACCGTCACGTAGGCGTCCCACCATTCGCGATGGAACTCCGGGAAGGCGATGGTGTCGTGGAACAGCGGCCAGAGCGTGGCGTTGGAGAAGCCCTCGTAGTACTCCTCATACTCCGTCGAGCTCAGCGGAACGGGGACGACTGAGTAGCCGTCGTGGTCGAAAGGTGCCACCGTCTCGTCCGCGGCGCCGTGCCAGCCGATCCAGGCCCCGCCCTTCTGCCGCATGACCGGCTCGAGCGCCGTGACCAGCCCACCTGGCGATGTGCGCCAATCCACCGTCCCGTCGGGCGCGGTGACCCGATCAACTGGGAGCCTGTTCGCGACGACGACAAAGCTGGCAAGGTGCGGCATTGGTTCCTCCTGGTTGTCACCCCACCCTACCGACTTGTCATGGCCCCACCGCGTGGCAGAGTGGGGCCATGACCTCCTGGCACGCGAAGACACAGGCAGCCCACGATTTCCTTGAGGCCGCCGCCGCCACACCCGGCAGCGTGCTGGTGGCGATGGACTTCGACGGCACCCTCGCCTCCATCGTGGACGACCCGGGCACCTCGTCGCTGCACCCGGACGCGGCCGCGTCGCTGGCAGACCTGGGACCCAAGGTGGGCCAGGTGGCGATCATCACCGGGCGCCCGGTGGCGACGGTACGCGATCTCGGGCAGCTGCAGCGCCGGGCGGGGCTGGACACTCTGATCGTGCTGGGGCAGTACGGCACCGAACGATGGGATGCCCGCACTGGCGTCGAGACTCCTTCGGAGAACCCGCAGAGCGTCGCGGTGGCGAAAGTGCAGATCGAGCGGGCGCTGGCGGATCTGGGGCTGCCCGGCGTGCACCTGGAGGACAAGGGCCGCGCGCTGGGTGTACATGTACGGCGTTGTCCTGACCCCACGGCCGCCTATGCCGCGCTCAAACCCCTCGTCGCCGAGATCGCGGAGGCGAACGCACTGGTGCTGGAGCCAGGCAAGCTCGTGTTGGAGCTGAGGGCCTCGTCTATGTCCAAGGGTGACGCGCTGCGCTCCCTCATCGAGGAGACGGGCGCCACGGTGGTCGCGATGTGCGGTGATGATCTGGGAGATCTCCCGGCGTTCGATCTCCTGCGGGACCTGCGGGCCGACGGACTCGTCACGTGCAACGTGGTCAGCGGATCACACGAGATGCCTGCGCTGACCGACGACGCGGATGTGGTGGCAAGCGGCCCGGCGGGTGTCGCCGCGTGGTTGGCGGCCGTGGCGCGCCACATCGGTTGATCCGTTTCAGTGGGGCGAGCGGGGCTCGAACCCGCGACCCGCGGATTATGAGTCCGCTGCACTAACCGGCTGTGCTATCGCCCCTGGGTCGCCCGCCAGCATATCCCCTGGCGAGGCAGGCGTTCAGAGCCGAGGGTTGGGGGACGGATCGCCCGGCCCGGACTGGTCTCCGCTGGGTTGGTTCATCGACGGGCTCTCGGTGTAGGGGCCGGGATCGTTGCCTGGGCTCGAACTGGGGCTGCCGCTGCTCTCACCCTCCGATGGCGAGGCGGACTGCGGGCTGCCCGACCCCGAGCCGCTGCCTTCGCCCATAGACGGGATGGGCTGCGGCGCGTTCACCGGCGGCTGGTTCTGGAACAGCAGGATGGCCAGGAGTAGAGCCAGCGCGGTGAGCAGAGCCATGAGCAGAAACGACACCAGCATGGTGATCCAGCCGGCCCGGTCGGTGCGTCCCGGCCAGGCGAGGGGCCACAGGCGGGTCGGACCGTGGCCCGTCTTGTCGAGCCAGTGCAACCGGTAGTCCGGACCCGCGGGCTCGCTCAGCGGGGGCGTGCGGGAGAGGTCGATCGCACGGAGGACCCGGTCGGCCTCGACGACGGCAGCCAGGGACCCGTCGAACGCGAGGGCCGCCCACGGGGCCAGGGGTGCGTGGTGGGCGAGTTGGGGGTCGTCGTCGTGCCGGTGGCGGACCGCCATGCGGCCCTCGTCCTGGCCCTCCCCGCCACGCGCCACCACGGTGTCGATGTGCATGGCGTTGATCTCGCCCGAGAAGCGGGCCCGCGCCGCGGCGTCCGCGGAGGCGCCCTCGGACAGGAGGATCAGCATCACGGCGTCGCCTCCCTCCTCGTGGGCGGCGAAGACGGTCCCGGCCGGGGTCGCGGTGAGCCGGGAATCGAGCCAGAAATCGCCCACGCGGGCCGGATCGCCGTCCCGCAACGGGTGATGACCGGCCATCGGTGCCGGTGCTGAGGGACTGTCCTGCGTGCTCATCGGTACCATCAAACCACGCTGAACAAGTACATCCCGGCGGGTCTGAGCGGCAGAGCGTCACCTTGGGTGGCAATGGAGGGGCGCTATCGTAGAGCGCGGGTCACCCGAGCCAGAAGGAGTCACTGCGTGAGCACAACGTCAGCGGAAGAAGCGCACCTGCCCCGCGACGTCGCAGAGGCGGCGCGGCTGCTGGGTCAGGCGATCGGCCAGGTACAGCGGGTGATCGTCGGCCAGGAGCACATGGTGCAGCAGCTGATGGTTGCCCTTCTGGCCAAGGGACACTGCCTCCTCGAGGGAGTGCCCGGCGTCGCCAAGACCTTGGCGGTGCGTTCGTTCGCGACGGTGGTGGGCGGCCAGTTCGCCCGCGTCCAGTTCACACCGGACCTGGTGCCCTCGGACATCGTGGGCACACGCATCTACTCCGCCAAGTCCGAGAACTTCGAGATCGAGCTCGGCCCCGTGTTCGTCAACTTCGTACTGGCCGACGAGATCAACCGAGCGCCCGCCAAGGTGCAGTCGGCGATGTTGGAGCTCATGGCGGAGAAACAGGTCTCGATCGGCGGGATAACCTATCCTGCTCCGAAGCCCTTCATCGTGATCGCGACACAGAACCCCATCGAATCGGAGGGTGTGTACCCGCTTCCCGAAGCGCAGCGGGACCGATTCCTGCTCAAGGTCGACGTGCCCTACCCCCGCGGCAACGAGGAGCTGGAGATCCTGCGCCGGATGAGCGTGTCACCCCCAGAGGCGGATCGCGTGCTGGAACCCACCGTCGTGCGCCATCTGCAGGACATGGCCTCCAACGTGTTCGTCCACAACCTGGTGGCGGAGTACATCGTCAGGCTGGTGCTCGCCTCGCGCACGCCGGCCGAGTTCGGCATGCCGGACCTGACTGCCGTCATCCAGATCGGCTGCTCGCCTCGCGCCACGCTCGGCCTCGTCGCCGCTGCGCGCGCGCTGGCGCTGATCAACGGCCGGGACTACGTGCTCCCCACGGACGTCCAGGCGGTGGCCAGAGACGTGATGGCGCACCGCATCGTCCTCGGCTTCGACGCGGTCGCAGACAACGTCAGCACCGCGGACGTGGTGGAGCGCATCCTGGCCATGGTGCCGGCTCCAACGCCTGTGTGGAGCGAGCAGCAGCGGCAGGCGGCGCACGGGCAGCACGCCCACCAGCCCGGCCGCAGCTGAGGCGGGCCCGTGGCCCAGCCAGGATTCTCCTACCCCGGCCCCCCACAGGGTCAGCCGCTCCCGCCGGACAGGACGGGGGCGGAGTGGTCCGTGCTGCGTCCGCCCTCGGGCCCGACGATCCCGCTGAGCAAGTTGGCCCCCGAGGCGGCCCTGCGCCGCCTCGAACTCACCGTCGTGCGCCGGCTGGAGGGCTTCCTCCATGGCGACCATCTGGGTCTGCTCCCGGGAGCCGGCTCGGACACCAACGACGCCCGCGTGTACCAGCCCGGGCAGGACGACGTGCGCAAGATGGACTGGGCCGTCACCGCGCGCACCACCGTCCCCCACGTCCGCGACACCATGGCGGACCGCGAGTTGGAGGTGTGGGCGCTGCTCGACGTCACGCCGTCGATGAACTGGGGCACAGAGGGCGTCACCAAGCGTGACCTCGGGATCGCGGCGATCGCCACCATCGGGTTCCTGAGCCAGCGGATGGGGGACCGGTTCGGTGGCATGATGATGCGCCCCGATCAGGTGAAGCGGCTGCCGGCCCGCTCAGGGCGGACCGCTCTGTACGGGCTTCTGCGGAAGATGCTGACCGAGCCGATCGTCCCAGATCACGCCCCCGGAGATCTGGAACTGGCAGACGGCATCGAACACATGACCCGCTCCCAACGGCGACGGGGCATGCGCGTGATCGTCTCGGATTTCCTCACCCCGGGGGACGCCGAGCTGGACCCGGCTGTCCCGCCCGCGTGGGAGAGGGCGGTGCGCCGCCTGGCGGTGCGCAACCAGGTGCTGTGCGTGGAAGTCATCGACCGCCATGAACTGGAGTTCCCGGATGTGGGCGAGATGCTGATCCACGACCCCGAGACCTCCTTCGCCCGATATGTGAACACTTCTGACGACGCCGCCCGGCGCAGGATGGACGCGGCCACGAGGGCACAGCGTGAGCGCGTGAAGGTGGCGCTACGGCGTGCAGGCGCCGGGCACATCCAGCTGCGCACCGACCGTGACTGGGTGGCCGACATCGCGCGCTTCGTTCTCAACTACCGGCGCGTGGCCGGGATGCTCCATCAGCCGCCGCAGGGGGTGAGCAAGTAGTGATCCCCGAGTTCCAGAATCCCGAAAGGCTCTGGACCCTGGCCCTGCTGCCGGTGCTGATCATCGTCTACCTCATCCTTCTCCGGCTCAAGGGCCGCGTGGCCCTCAGGTTCACCAATACGGGCGTCCTGGCGCGCGTTGTCGGGTCTCAACGTCGCTGGACACGGCACCTCGCCGTCGCCATGTCGCTGGCGTCGCTGGTGGCGCTCGGCCTGGCCTACGCCAACCCACTGGGCACCGAGCGTCAACCCCGTGAGCGCGCCACGGTCGTGATGGTGATCGACACCTCCCTATCCATGTCGGCAGACGACGTGCCGCCGGACCGGCTCACCGCCGCCAAGGAGGTGGCCACCGGATTCATCCAGGAGCTGCCGGATTCCTACAATGTGGCGGTCGTCGCGATGGACGCCACGCCGTCCATCGTCGTACCGCCCACCACCGACCGCGGAGTGACCGAGCGGGCCATCGACGCGCTGGAACTCGCCGACGGCACCGCCATCGGGGATTCGATCAGCACCGCGCTGCGCGCCGTCGACCAGGCGCCCCCCGGCAACGACGAGGACGAGCCCGCACCGGCCATGATCATCCTGCTCTCCGACGGCACCAACACCGAGGGCCCCGCGCCCGAGAGCGCCGCGGCTGCGGCCGACGAGCGCGGCATCCCGATCTTCACCATTGCCTACGGCACGCAGAATGGTTTCGTGGACGTCGACGGACAGCGCGAGAATGTGGCCCCGGACACCGACGCGCTGGAGGGCATAGCAGAGCTGACGGACGGGCGTGCCGTGGGCGCCGACGACGCTGACTCGCTCGCCGATGCCTACCGCGAGATCGGCTCGGTCGTGGGCTTCGAGGACGTCAAGAAGCCCATCACCGCCCAGTACGCCTTCTTGGCGCTCGGGTTCGCCGTGATCGCCGCACTGGGCGCTGTCATGATGGCGGCCAGGTGGCCGCGATGATCCCCCTGGCTCTCGAATTCCTGGTTCCGCAGCGGCTGTGGGCCCTGCTCGTCATCCCGATCATCGCGCTGCTGTACGTGGTTCTGTCCGGGCGCACGACGCACCGGCCGATGAGCAGCCGCCTGCGCCTCGTGGTGCCGAAGGACGCTGCGTGGAAGCGCCACGGCGCCGTCGTGCTGGCGCTGCTCAGCCTCGGCGCACTGATCATCGCCTGGGCGGTGCCGAAGGACTACGTCGACAAACCGCGGGACAGGGCCACCGTCGTGGTGGCTCTCGACGTGTCCTGGTCCATGGAGGCCGACGACATCGACCCCAACCGGCTCGCCGCCGCACAGGCCGGGGCCAAGGAGTTCGTCGCCTCGCTCCCGGAGCGGTTCAACGTGGCCCTGGTCACCTTCGCCGCGACACCCGACGTCGCTGTGCCCCCCACGATCGACCGGGGAGTGGTGGCCCGCGCCATCGACGCGGTGCAGCTTGCGCCCTCCACCGGGGTGGGGGAGGGGATCTATGCCAGCCTCGATGCGCTCAAGCTCGTTCCGCCTGACCCGGATGATCCGGAGGCGATCGCCCCTGCCGCCGTCGTGCTGCTGTCCGACGGGGCCACCAACATCGGCCGCTCGTCAGCGGGGGCGGCCGCGGCGGCCAAGGAGGCGGGAGTACCCGTCCACACCATCGCCTACGGGACGGACAACGGTTTCGTGGAGCAGGACGGCCAGCGCCAGCGTGTGGCGGTGGATCACTACGAGCTCTCCGAGATCGCCAGGCTCTCCGGGGGGAAGAAGTACGCCGCCGAGAGCAGCGGGCAGCTCCGCGAGGTGTACGAGGCCATCCGGCAGTCGGTGGGCACGGAGAGGGTCCCGGCGGAGGTGACGGACCGCTACGCCGGCCTGGCCATCATCTTCGCGGTGCTGGCCGCCCTCGGCGTCATCTCGCTGGGGGCGCGGTGGCCGTGACCATCGCTCAGCGCCTCGCCGCGGTGCGCGCGGACATCGACGACGCGTGCCGCGCCGTTCACAGGGACCCGTCGTCGGTGAGGCTGCTGCCGGTGTCCAAGTACCACGGCCCGGAGCAGATCCGGGAGGCCCGGGCAGTGGGCTACACGCTCTTCGGGGAGAACAAGGTGGCCGAGATGGCGGCCAAACATGACCTGCTTGCAGGCGAGGGCATCAGGTTCGCGGTGATCGGGCATGTCCAGACCAACAAGGCGAGGCTCGTCGCGGAGCTGGCGGACGAGCTGCACTCCCTGGACTCCGTGCGCCTGGCCGAGACGTTGCAGCGCAGGCTCGAGGTGGCCGGTCGCCGCCTTCCGGTCCTGGTGCAGGTCAACACCTCGGGGGAGTCGAACAAATCCGGCGTCGGCCCGGACGACGCGATCGCCTTCGCCAGGGCACTGTCCTCCTACGACGCCCTCGAGCCGCTCGGTCTGATGACGATGGCCCTCAACACCCCGAACAGTGCCGCCGTCGGCGCCTGCTTCCAACAGCTGGCCGAGGTCCAGGCACGGATCCGCGACGCCGTCGGCGGGGGATGGGGCGAGCTCAGCATGGGCATGTCGGGGGACTACCGCATCGCCATCGCCCACGGCGCCACCACGGTGCGGCTAGGCACCGCCGTGTTCGGGCCGCGCGAGTACTAGCTCAGGTTCTCGATCCTGAGCCGGGGTACGTCCGGGCTCTGCGCCATGCCGAAGACCTGCTCCAGGAAGGAAACCTGTGCCTCCAGCGCCTGACGCCGGGCCGTCATGGTGCGGAAGCCGTGGCCCTCGCCCTCGAAGGTGATGAGGGCCACCGGTTGCCCGGCCGAGCGCACAGCGCCGGCCATCTTTTCGGCCTGGCTGGGCGGCACCACCTTGTCGTCGAGTCCTTGCAGGATCAGCATCGGAGTGCGCAGCTGGTCCAGATGGTTGATGGGGGAGCGCTCTTCGTAGACCGCGCGACCCTCCGGCCATGGCGCGACGAGCCCGTCGAGATAGCGCGACTCCGCCTTGTGCGTGTCGGTGGCCAGGGTGGGCAGGTATCCGATGCCGTAACGGCTGATCCCGGCTGCGTAGATGTCGGTGGACACCAGCGACTTCAGTGTGGTGAATCCCCCGGCGCTGCCTCCTGTGATGGCCACGCGTGCCGGGTCGACGATGCCCTGCGCCGCCAGGGAACCCACGACGGCGGCAGCATCGGCCACGTCGAGCTCACCCCAGCGCCCCCGGAGGCGGTCGCGGTAGGCCCGCCCGAACCCCGTCGAGCCGGAATAGTTGACGTCGACTACCGCGAACCCACGCGAGACCCAGAACTGCACGGTCGCGTCGTAGGACGCGGTCGCCATCGAGGTGGGCCCGCCGTGCGTCATGACGATCAGCGGCGGCCGGTCCGCGTCGGGGAGGTACAGCCACGAGTGGACGGGGCCGGCTGGCCCGTCGGCCCAGTGCGCGATGGGGGTCACGGCGCCCTCCTCGCCGGACTCCGGGCCCGCGACATGACGGACGGACCCATCGGGCAGGATGCTCACCAGGGTGGCGGGGCGGTCCGGCCATTCGGACACCGCATGGATGACTCCGGCGTGGGCGGCCACGGACTCGATCGACGTCGTGCCTGGGTTGGGGTGCGCCACGCCGCCGTTGTCCGAGTCCCACAGGGCCAGGGCACCCCGTCCGTCGGTGAACTCCACCGAGGCGATGAGCCGGTCGTCGACGGCGGCGGCCACGGGGGGAGTCAGCACCCAGGTGGGCATGTCGCAGTCACGGTCGGTGTGCCACGTCCTGCCCCCCTGGACGTGCCAGTTCCAGTAACCCGAGTCGTCGGCAGTGAACGCGGGGACACCGTCGGTCAACCAGAGCGGCCGCTGGGCGGACACGCCCTGCCCGGCGGCGATGGCGTGTGCGTCCGCCGGGTCGGCCAGCGGTGCCGTCCAGACCTCGGCGGTGTCCCAGCTCATGTCCGGGTGGTTCCACTGGTACCACGCCAGCAGACCGGCGCGGAGCTGCAGGCCGGCGTAGAAGTCCGCGCCGGTGACCAGCACCGTCCCCCCGTCGATGTTGTCGGAGCCCAACCGCAGTGCCACGATCTCGGTGCGAGGTTCAGGCGTGGCCGAGTGGTCCTCGCGGACGGCCAGCAGCGCACCGTCTGCGACGCTGAGCAGGAGGCCGCCGTAGACGAACGGCGATCCCTCGGGTGTCAAGCAGACTCGTCGGTCCTCGTCGAGCAGCCATACGCGTCGGGTGCGGTCGTCGCAGTAGGCCAGCGCCCCGCCGTCGACGCTGTAGGCGCCACCGCCGTACTCCATCACCCGCGAGCGCACGGAGGCGTCGGGGGTGAGGTCGGTCACCTGGCCGTCCGACGAGCGGCGCACCGTCACGCGCCCATCCTCAGCGGCAATGGTGGCGAGCCAGAACACGCCCGCTTCCGAGGCCTGTACCTGGGAGACGGCGTCGGGGTACCGGAGGACCGCGTCGAGCGGCATGGGGTCACGCATGGCGATCTGTCTACCCTCTCCCGGGCCCCGGCACAACCGGCCGTTGCGCGTCGGGCGGAAGAGTGGGCACAATGGGCACACACCTGGTCGGGCCTGATCGCAGGGGAAGGCAATCCGGCCCAACCAGGAGGTACACCGATGACTGCTCGTTTCGAGACGATCAGCCACCCAGTGGCGCGGGGAATGTTGATCATTCACTCCGCGTCAGCCGCGCTGTGCCCGCACATCGAGTGGGCCGCCGGTGCGGTGTTGGGCTCCCGCGTCGATCTGGAGTGGACGGCCCAGGCCGCGGAGCCGGGTACCCACCGCGCTGAGCTGTCGTGGACCGGCCCCCCCGGCACGGGTGCGGGCTTGGCCAGCGCCCTGGGGCGGTTGAGCAGGCTGCGTTTCGAGGTGACCGAGGAGCCGGTGCCCGGCAGCGACGGTCAGCGTTACTGCTTCACTCCGACCCTGGGCGCGCTCAGCACCATCATGGGGGTGCACGGCGACACCCTCGTCCCCGAGGACCGGCTCAGGCACGCGGTGGCCACGGACGCACTCGGCGGGGAGCCGCTTCACAAGGCGCTGGAGCGACTCCTGGGCGTGCCGTGGGACGAGGAACTCGACGTGTTCAGGCACGCCTCCGAGGACGCGCCCGTGCGCTGGCTCCACCAGGTGGTGTGAGCGGGAGCACGGACGTGGAGGTCAGTCGGTCACGTTCTCGTTGGTGACCAGCACTGCCACATTGTGGCCGCCGAAGCCGAAACTGTTGTTGATGGCCGCCAGCGGACCTGAGGGCAGGGCCCGGTTGGACGTGGCCACGTCGATGCCGAGATCTGGCTCGATCCTGTCGACGTTGATGGTGCCGGGCACCATCCGGTGCTTCAGGGCGAGCACGGAGGCGACGGTCTCGAGGGCCCCGGCCCCGCCGAGCAGGTGCCCCGTCATGGACTTGGTGGAGGTCACCACGACGTGGTCCGCCTCCGAGCCCAGAGCGGTGCGGATGGACCCGGCCTCGGTGACGTCGCCCTGCGGGGTCGAGGTGCCGTGTGCGTTGAGGTGCACGATGTCGCGTGCGGACACTCCTGACTCCCGAAGAGCCTTGAGCATGGCCTGTGACTGGCCGTAGCCTTCCGGATCCGGCTGCACGAGGTCGTGGCTGTCTGCCGTGATCCCGGCGCCGGCGAGCGTGCCGTAGATCCGGGCCCCGCGGGCCCGGGCCGATTCCAGGGTCTCGATCACCATGAGCGCCGCGCCCTCGCCGAGGACGAAGCCGTCACGGTCCACGTCCCAGGGTCGCGAGGCGCGCTCCGGCTCGTCGTTGCGCCGCGACAGCGCCTGCATCTGGCCGAAGGCGCCGATGGGAAGGGGGTGGATCACGGCCTCGCCGCCACCCACGAGCACCACATCGGCACGGCCGAGGCGGATCATGTCGAGGCCCAGCGAGATCGCCTCGTTGGAGGAGGCGCACGCCGAGACGGGGGTGTGCACGCCGGCCCGGGCGTGGATCTTGAGGCCGAGGTTGGCGGCCGGGGCGTTGGCCATGAGCATCGGGATGGTGAACGGCGAGACGCGGCGGACGCCCTTCTCCTTCATCACGTCCCAGTTGGACAGCAGGGAGTGCAGTCCGCCGATGCCGGTGGCGCACACGACACCAAGGCGGTCCGGGTCGACGTCGTTGTCCTCCCCGAGTCCGAAGCCGGCGTCAGCCCACGCTGCGAGGCCGGCGACCTGCATGAGTTGGGTGGACCGGTCGAGCTTGCGTGCTTCGACGCGGTCGACGACGACGCTCGGGTCGACCGCCGCCTTGGCGGCGATCCGGGTGGGCAGTTCCCGGGCCCAGTCCTCCGTGAGCGCGACGACGCCGGAGCGTCCGGCGAGCATGGCCTCCCAGGTGGAGTCGACGTCGCCGCCGAGGGGGGTGGTGGCACCGAGGCCGGTGATCACGACGGTCGTGGACATGCAGGGACTCCTCGTCAGAAGGGCGGGGTGAAGCGATGGGGTGGGGCGGCCGCGTTGCGACCGCCCCACGTCGGCGTCAGTTGGACGCGCGCTCGATGTAGGCGACGGCGTCGCCCACGGTCTTGAGGTTCTTGGCGTCCTCATCGGGGATGGACACGCCGAACTTGTCCTCACAGGCGTAGATGATCTCGACCATCGACAGCGAGTCGACGCCGAGGTCGTCGACGAAGGACTTGTCCAGCTGGACGTCCTCCACTGCGACGCCGGCGATGTCGTTGACGATCTCGGCGAGATCTGCGCGAATGTCCTCAGTGCTAGCCATGGGTGGCTCCTTTCTCATTTTCTTGACAGTTTGCGGTCAGGGCAGGATCACGGTCTGGCCGGCGAACACGAGGCCCGCTCCGAACCCGATGATCAATGCGCTGTCGCCGGTCTTGGCCTGCCCGGACTCGAGCAGCGCCTCCATCGCCAACGGAACCGACGCCGCGGACGAATTGCCCATCTGGATGATGTCGCGGCCTACCACGACGTCCTCAGGGAGTTTCAGGTGGCGCAACATCGAATCGGTGATCCGGTTGTTGGCCTGGTGGGGGATGAAGCAGTCCAGCTCGTCAGGGGTGAGGCCGGACACCTCCAGGGTCTCGCGGGCCTTCTCCACGATGGCGGTGGTGGCCCACTTGAACACCTCGCGGCCCTCCATGTGAATGTAGGGCCCACCGGCGCCCGGTTCGACGCCGCGCCAGTCGTCGATCTCGATGACGGCGTGCGCCTCGGGCTTGGAGCCCCAGATGGTGGGACCGATCGCGGGCACGTCGCTGGGCCCGATGACGACGGCGCCGGCACCGTCGGAGAAGAGGAACGCGGTGGAACGGTCGTTCATGTCGGTGTAGCGGGAGAGCACCTCGACGCCGACCACGAGCACGTGGGTGGCGGATCCGGCGCGGACCATGCCCTCGGCGAGGCCGACGCCGTAGCAGAAGCCGGCGCAGGCGGCCGACAGGTCGAAGGCGGCCGGAGCGGCCATGCCGAGGTCCTTGGCGAGGATGGCGGCGAGCGCCGGGGTCTGCATGAAATGAGAGATGGTCGCGACGAGAACCGCGTCGATGTCCGAAGGCTGCAGGCCGGCGCGCTCGATGGCCTTCCTGGATGCCTCCAGTGCCAGCGTCTCCGCATCCTCGCCCTCAGCCGCCCAGCGTCGCTCCTTGATGCCGGTGCGCTGGGTGATCCACTCGTCGGTGGAGTCGATCATGGTGCACATCTCGTCGTTGGTCACGACGCGGCTTCCGCGCGCGCCGCCGACGGACATGATCCGGGCGAAGTCGGCGCCGGTGGAGGACTTGAGGGGCATGGGGTGACCTACTCGGACTCGGGTGTGGACTGGCTGTGGGTACGGCAGAATTCTCGGGCCTCGTCGAGCTGCTCCGGGGTGTTGAGGCTGAACAACTCGACGCCCTTGAGGTTGCGCTTGGCGATCCCGGTGAGCGTACCCGAGGGGGGCAGCTCCAGGAGCCCCGTCACGCCGAGGCCGGCGAAAGTGTCCATGCACTTGTCCCAACGCACCGGGTTGGCCACCTGGTTGACCACTCGCTCGAGCGCTTCGGCACCGGTGGCCACCACGGCGCCGTCGGCGTTGCTCAGGAGGTTCGTGGTGGGGGGCTGGGGCGCCAGTGATGCGGCCGCGGCGCGCAGCCGGGCCACGGCCGGTGCCATATGGGCCGTGTGGAACGCCCCGGCCACGCTCAGGGGAATCACCCTGGTGCGGCGCGGGGGAGTCGCGGAGAGGATCTCCAGCTGTTCCACCGTGCCCGCTGCGACGATCTGGCCTGAGCCGTTGTTGTTGGCAGGGGTCAGCCCTGCGGCCTCGATGGCGGCGAGCACCTCGTCGCGATCGCCGCCGATGAGCGCCGCCATGGAGGTGGGCCGGATCGCTGAGGCTTCGGCCATGGCAAGCCCACGCTCGCGGACCAGGATGAGTGCCTCTGCGGCGGTGATCACGCCGGTGAGCGCCAAGGCCGCCAGCTCGCCCACCGAGTGCCCGGCGACGACGCCGACACCTGGGACGTCGGGAAGGAACTCGGCCGCCACAGCCAGCGCGGAGGCCACCAGGAGCGGCTGCGCGATGGCGGTGTCACGGATGGTCTCCGCGTCTGCCTCGGTGCCGTAGTGGGCCAGGTCCAGCCCGGTCGCGGCCGAGTACCCGGCGAGCCGTTCGGCGAACGCGGCCGACTCGAGCCAGGGGGCGAGGAAACCGGGGGTCTGGGCACCTTGGCCAGGAGCAACAATCGCGAGCACGTCATCAACTCTGCCTGTGCGACTCCTCTCGTGCGGGCACGAGATTCACGAATTTGTTCACCCGGTCGTTGTGGGAACCCCACAACGACCGGCGGTCAGGCGTTCAGACGTCCGAGGGAGATGGCCATCCTCAGGACGTAGGCCTCCCGTGCGTCAGTCGGGTTGTAGCCGGTGACCTCCTGGATCCGCTTCAGGCGGTACCGCACCGTGTTGGGATGCACGAACAGCGCTCTGGCCGTGGCTTCCATGGAAGAGCCGCAGTCCAGGAACCCCACGCATGTTTCCAACAGTTCCTTGCTCGCTGCCAGCGCCGGGTAGATCTCCGACGCCAGAGCGCGGCGCGCGTGCCCGTCGCCGGCCAGGGCGCGCTCCGGCAGGAGATCCACCGACAGCAGGGTCTGGGGGCCCTCCGGCCAGGCCTTGGCGGCCCGGTACCCCGAGGCGGCCGCGCGGGCAGACTTGGGCGCCCCGGCGAGGCCGTCGACGGTGGGGCCAACCACCACGGGTCCGTCGGCGAAGAAATCGCCCAGCTTCGAGATGCGCTCGCACGTGTCGACAGGATCCCCAACGCCGGCCCCGCCGGCGATCACCACCAGGCGGTCGCCCTGCAGGGCCGCGAGCACCTCCAGCCCGAACTTCGAGGCGGCCCGCCTCAGCCCGTCCAGCACCGACGCGTCCGCCGGAGCGCCGCCGATGGCCACAGCGACCTTCGACTCCGTGTCCCACCCCAGCGTCGAGGCTCGCGACAGCACGGACTCGTCGGTCTCGGCGCGCACCACCGCGTCGACGATCGTGGCCTCGATTCGCGAGTCCCACGCTCCGCGTGCCTCCGCCGCGCGGGCGTAGATGGCGGCGGCCGCGAAGGCGATCTCCCGGGAGTAGTGCACGATGCCCAACTGGAGAGCCTGGCGGTCCCCGCGGGGGAGCAGATGCTGGATCTGCTCCTCCACCACCTCGGTGGTGGTGCGCACCAGGTCCACGGTCTGCTGGAGGCTGATCCTCCGTGCCATGGCGCGGGGGGCGGCGTCGAAGATGGTCTCCGGCGTGAACGGCTCGCCCGCGAACCACGTGACGAAGCCGTCGATGCCCGAGCGGGCCAGGATGCCGATCCACGAGCGGGACTCCGCGTCGAGTTGGGAGAACCACTCGTGCCGCGTCACGAGGGCCGCCAGTGTCGCGGTGTTCATCTCCGACGTCGAGGCCTGGAGCCGCTTGATGATGCCGGCGCGAGCGCGAGCGGACGAGATGAGCGCCGGGGCGGTCCCTGGTCGGAAGTCCATCACGCCAGCCTAGTGCGACGCGGCCGAGCGGGCGCGGCTAGGCTCACCAGGCATGGGACGCAAGGTGTATGTGATCGGGATCGGACCGGGCGGATTCGGGCAGCTCACCCTGGATGCGGTGGAGGCCATGAACCAGGTGGACGTGTTCCTGGTGGGCGATCACAGCGAGGACCAGCCGGACCTCGTGTGGTTGCGCAGCGAATTGCTGCGCCGGCACGTGAACCGGCCGCACCGCGTCATCACGGTGCTGGACCCCGAGCGGGAGCACCCGGGCGACGTGGACGCGGGTCGGCTCGCCACCTACCGTCACATCCTCGCCGGGCTCCCGATGGACGACACGGTGGGCTTCCTGTCCTGGGGTGATCCAGGGCTCTACGACTCGATCCTGCGGGTGGTCGACGCGCTGAGGGACAAGCTCGCCCTCAGCGTCACGGTGATCCCTGGGGTCAGCGCCCTGCAGGTGCTGGCCGCCGCCCATCAGATCGCGCTCAACGCCGGTGCGTCGGTGCACATCACCACCGGCGCGCGGCTGCTGGCCGAGTACTCCCCCGATCTGGGCGACGTGGTCGTCATGAACGACCACGACCTCACCTGCAGGGGCCTGGCTGAGGAGTTCCCGGAGACGGAGGTGTACTGGGGGGCCTACCTGGGTACCCCGGACCAGGTGCTGGCCAACGGGCCTCTGCGCTCGGTTGCCGCCGAGTTGGCTGCGCTCCGGGGCCGCCTGGTGGAGCACCACGGATGGATCCACGACACGTACCTGTTGCGCCCGGTCCCCTGAGGAGTATGAACAACGTGTAACACGCGCGTGGCGCCTCCTGACCGCCGGCGCGCGTCGTTGCTAGGTTGACCCCGTTCGTAGAGAGTGAAGGGGCATCGACCATGGAAGAGCTGACCACGACGCTGGAGCAGATCGCAGGATTCGTGTGGGGTCCGTTCCTGCTGATCCCGCTGCTGCTGCTCACCGGCCTATGGCTGACAATCAAGCTGCGCGGTATCCAGTTCCGCACGTTGGGGTCCGCCCTGCGGCTCGCCCTGTGGGAGCGCAAGGACGTTGACGCCGAAGGTGGAGACATCTCGCAGTTCCAGGCCCTCACCACCGCCCTTGCAGCGACGGTGGGCGTCGGCAATATCGTGGGCGTCGCCACCGCCATCGCGGTGGGCGGCCCCGGTGCCCTGTTCTGGATGTGGGTCACGGGCCTGGTGGGTATGGCGTCGAAGTACTCGGAGGCGTTCCTCGCGGTCCGGTTCCGCACCGTCGACGCCAAGGGTGAGGCCTCGGGCGGCCCCCAGTACTACCTCAAGAAGGCCCTGCCGGGCGGCTGGGGTGTGGGCCTCAGCATCGTGTTCGCCGTCTTCGCGGTGCTGGCGAGCTTCGGTATCGGCAACATGACGCAGGGTAATGCGGTCGCGGCCAACGCCCAGGACGCGTTCGGCATCGACCCGCAGATCACCGCGATCCTCATGGCGATCTTCGTGGGCCTCGTGATCATCGGCGGCATCAAGGCCATCGGACGCGTCACCGCCGCACTGGTTCCCTTCATGATCGTGTTCTACATCCTGGGTGCGCTCTACATCCTCATCGTCAACATCGCCGACCTCCCCGGCGCTCTGGGGCTCGTCTTCGGCCAGGCGTTCACGGGGACCGGCATGGCAGGCGGCGCCCTCGGCAGCCTCATGATCACGGTGCAGATGGGTGTGGCGCGCGGCATCTTCTCCAACGAGTCCGGCATGGGCTCGGCGGCGATCGCCGCGGCCGCGGCCAAGACCACCCATCCTGTGCGCCAGGGCCTGGTGTCGATGACCCAGACCTTCATCGACACCCTCGTGGTCGTCTCGTTCACCGGCCTGGTGCTGGTCACCACGGGCGTCTGGGATGATGACGCCAGCCCGGCGGTGCTCACGTCGATGGCCTTCAGCCACGGGCTTCCGGGGCAGTGGGGCGGCTACATCGTCGCCCTCGGGGTCATTCTTTTCGCCCTGTCGACCATCATCGGCTGGTCCTACTACGGGGACCGTTGCGTCGAGCGGCTGTTCGGCGTCCGCGCCACCATGGTCTACCGGATCGCGTTCACGATCGTGGTCTACATCGGCGCCACGGTCCCGCTGGGTGTGGTCTGGGCATTCGCCGACGTCATGAACGGGCTCATGGCACTGCCCAACCTCATCGGCCTGCTGCTGCTCTCCGGCCTCATCGCCCGTGAGACCAGCCACTACCTCAAGAACGACCCGAAGCTGCGCGCGGGACGCGCGGAAGTCGACGAGTTCATGGTGGGTCAGCCGCGCTGACCCGGTGCACCTGATGGATCCGGTGGCGGCGTTGCGCGAGTGCGCGTTCTGGTTGGAGCGCGCGCTCGCCGACACCTACCGGGTCCGCGCCTACCGGGACGCCGCTGACGTCGCCGAGGGCATCCCGGCAGCGGATCGGCCCACGACGGAGGCGGGGTGGCGTGCGCTGCCGAAATTCGGGCCGAAGACGTCCGCGGTCGCTGCCGCTGCCGCCGCCGGGGCGATCCCAGAGGCGCTGGTCCGGTCCAGGGAGGCGGGCGCCGCATCCCTGGACCCGGCCGGTGAGCCGCTGCGACTCCTCCTCAAAGGCGACCTGCACACCCACACCTTGTGGTCGGACGGGGGCTCGACCACGGCGGAGATGGCGGCGGTGGCGGAATCGATGGGGCACGAGTACCTGGCGGTGACGGACCATTCACCCAGGCTGAGAGTGGCAAACGGCCTGAGCCGGGATCGGCTCGTCGCGCAGTGGAAGGACATCAGCCGGGTCCAGGAGGAACGCACGCTCCGGCTGTTGCGCGGCATCGAGGTGGACATCCTGGGCGACGGAGCACTCGATCAGGCGGACGACCTGCTGGGCCGGCTGGACATCGTGGTCGCGTCGGTCCATTCGGATCTCAAGGCGGACCAGGCGACGATGACCGCCCGGATGGTCGGCGCGGTCGCCAACCCACACACCACCGTCCTCGGGCACTGCACCGGTCGCAAGAGGCGCGCGGACGGCACCTGGCGTGAGCAATCGCGGTTCGACGCCGACGTGGTCTTCGCTGCATGCGAGATGTTCGGAGTGGCTGTGGAGATCAATTCACGGCCGGAGCGCCAGGACCCGCCCCCGGAGATCCTGGCCGTGGCGGTGGACGCAGGGTGCCTGTTCAGTATCAACACCGACGCACATGCACCGGGCCAACTCGACTTCCTGACCTACGGCGCTGCCCGGGCAAGCGAGGCGGGAATCACCGCGGACCGGATCATCACGACATGGCCGACGGACAGGCTCCTGGCTCACGCGCGGCGCCACCGGGGCTGAGGGAATGCGACACAGCTGCGGCCACGTCATGACGGGTCCCCCCAATCACCCACCACGACGCAGCCGACGCTGGTTCTATGATGACGCCCCGGCCCGACGGATGGCCCAGTGAGCAGCACTGGCATTGGCGGTCGGGCCACTGGGATCAGGACCCGGTGGTGGTGCGCAGCCTGTCCCGGAGCTCGCCGCGCGTGGTGTCGCCAGTTTTCGCCAGCGCGTTGCGGACGTGGAACTCCACCGTGCGCACGGACAGGAACAATTCCCCGGCGATGTCCCGGTTGGTCCGGCCCCTCAGGATGAGCTCGACGATCTCGCGCTCGCGCCGGGTCAGCCGCCCAAGCAGATCCCCGTGCGCCGGCAGGGCCGCGTTCGTGGCTCCGTCAACGCTCGCGGACAGGCCGGTATGCAGATGCTCCAGGCGCTCCCGCCATCGGCCGGCGCCCGCACGCAGCAGCAGCGCGATCACCCCGGACAACTCGTCGGAGCAGTCCTCGGCCCCCTGGCGCGCCCCTGTGTCGATGAGGAACCGGCCCCAGTCCTCCGCCAGGAGCGCCGTGATCATCTGGAGGCTCTGAGGGGTGTCCGTGTGCCTGCGGTGCCTCAGGGCCGCATGGGCCTCGAGGAACAGTCTGGCTGCGGTGTCGTGGTCCTTGGCCCCCACCGCCAGCAGCGCGTCGATGTGGTGGAGCAGGAAGGCCAGCGCCTCGGACGGAACGCCGATGGACAGGAGTTGGGCGCGGGCGGCCCGGGCGGCAGCGACGTCGCCGAGTGCCACGTGGGCGCGCACCCGGAGGACGGCTGATCCGGCTCCGGCGAACCCGCCGGTCAGGGGGCTCAACCACAGCGGACCGAAACTGTCGACGACCGTGCGTGGGTCACCGTCGGCCGCAGCGGCCCATCCCCGTGCCCAGAGCACCGCCCCCATGGCCGAGCTGAACCTCCGGTTAGCCGCCAGGGTGGAGACATGGGTGAGCATGCGGCTGCCCAGGTCCTCGTCCCCGCGGCACCACGGGATGAGCGCAGCGGTTGCCTGGGCCTGCAACGCGCCCACGTCACGGAGGTCATCGAGGGTGACGGCGAGGCCGCGCTCGATCGAGGCCTGGGCGTCGTCCCACTCCCCGGAATTGAACAACAGGCGGTGCTTCACCAACGCTGTCGAGAGCTCGAAGTCCGGGTGGATGGACGCGACGCGCGACAGTTGTTCGATCTGTGCATGGGCCCTGCCGTAGCGCAGCGTTGAGGTGTTGATGGAGGCCGCTATCGACAGGGTGACGGCGTGCGCGGTCGCGGCCGCGGGATGGGCAGCCAGACGCTGCGCGTGCGCCTCCATGGCGTGGAGTGTCGACTCGAGTGATATGCGAGCCTCTCCGAGCAACAACCACATGGTGAGCAGGCCGTCGAGGTTCACCAGATCGGCACTCCGGCCCGGGTCGGCCGGGGCGGCGTCGGCGCGACCGGCGCGTCGTCTGAGTTCGTCCCGCACCGCTCCCATCGACGGCGGCATGTCGAACAGCCCTTGGGAACTGCGGCTACGGCCCAGGGCGGCGAGCGAGTGGGCGAGCAACAACAGGAGCGTGTCGTCGAGGTCCGGGAGGGGAAGTGCGTCGGGAAGCCGCAGGCTCTGCACGCCGGCGCTCATCGCGTCGAGTGCGCAGTGGAGGAGGGATCTGGTGAGGCCGGGGGGAAGCGATCCCACCCGTGGCTCGAGGCTCTGGATCAGGGCTGGACGCCGGGCCCGGAGCGCGAACAGGCACGCCATAGGAAGGTGCGAGACATCCAGGTCACAGGCCCAGGCCATCAGCTGGGTGGCGAGTTCGACGTCGCCCACGCCCGCCGCCGCACGCGCTCCCGCCACGAGGTCGTCGGCCAGGTGGGAGTCCGGGCCTCCTCCCCAGGCGAGAGCACGGTGCTTCAACCCCTCCACCCCCGTCAGCACGCTGCCGAGAGCCGCGTGGACCGCGTGCACGAGAGACTGCGGGGCGGCCGCGGTCAGGGTCGACGCGAGCGCAGGATGCAGCAAGGACAACGATGGCTCGTGGACCAGTCCGGTGGCCCGCAGAGTCGGGAGGTGGACAGGCCCGCTCCCCAGTGAATCGACGGCGGCGGCGAAGTCGCGCGAGGAGAGCGGCCCCCCGAGGGCGATCGTCAGCAGCCCGGCCGCATCCGGGACGCTCAACTCGGTGAACAACCGCTGGGCCTGGGGTTCGGTCAGCGCTTCGTGTCGCCGCGACACCTGGGCCAGTGCGGCGTCCAGCGTGGTTGAGTCCGGGGACCTGAGCTTTTCGACCAGATCCACCAGCTGGCCGGGCGATCCCCCGGTGGCGCGCATGACGGCCTTCACCTGGCGCGTGTCGAGCGGTGCGAAGAGTGTGCTGCGGACAAAGGTGTGCACCTCGTCCTCGTCGAACGGCTCCAGCGCGATGTGGCGGCCCCGCCGTCCGACCGTGATGTGTTGCACCACCCGCTCGGCGAACCACCCTTGGGTCGTGGTGCTCGTCGCCACGAAGAGGGCGGGGACGTTGTCGAGGCGACGGATGACGTGCCAGAAGGCCTCCTGCGACGGCTCGTCCAGGTACTGCAGGTCGTCGACGACCACCGCGAAGGGACCCGGAAGGCGCTCGATGAGATTCACGACGCCGATGGCGAACGTGGGCACTCCCGACCGGACGCGCAGTGCGGCCAGCTCGGTCGCGGTCTCGGGAAGCTGCTCGTCGATCAGCCTGTCGATGGCCCCGAAGGCGACTCCCTGCTCAGACTCGCGCAGGAGATGTGTGTAGGTGGGCATCTGAGTGGCGATCGTGCCGGCCAACCGGGACTTGCCCACCCCCTCCGGTCCGGTGATGAGCAGCACCTGGGTGCGACCGTCGCGGACTGCCTCGACGAGCGCCGCGATCTGGCGCAACTGCGCGACGCGGCCGACCAGTGGCACCACCGCTGACCTCCTGACTAGCTGCCCTGTTCCCCACCCCCCACCTCTGATTGTGGCGCAGCCTGACGGGCGAGGGAAACAAGCGGGTGAAACGTAGCCGTGGGCCTGGGGACGGGGCGGATCGGCGATAGCCTGAGCCAGGAATCCGTCAGAGCCTCGCGCTAGGGTGGGTATCCGGCATGGGCCCCGCTGCGCGTGCCGCCGCTTTTGTTTCATCGAGAGGAACTTTCGTGAGCCAGCACGATGTCGGACCCATCCTCAACGGTCTGCCCACCAACCTGCCCGATATCGATCCGGCGGAGACCGCTGAATGGCTCGAGTCCCTCGACGGCGTGATCGACGCGGGGGGCCGGAACAGAGCCCGCTACGTCATGCTCAAGCTCCTCGAACGCGCCAGGGACCGGCAGATCGGCGTCCCGTCCCTCACCGGCACGGACTACGTCAACACCATCCCCGCCACCACCGAGCCGGCCTTCCCGGGAGACGAGACCCTGGAGCGCGGCGTACGCCGCCTGCTGCGCTGGAACGCCGCCGTGATGGTCCACCGGGCGCAGCGTCCTGGGGTGGGCGTGGGTGGGCACATCGCCTCGTACGCCTCGTCCGCCACTCTCTATGAGGTGGGCTTCAACCACTTCTTCCGTGGCAAGGACCACCCCGGCGGCGGCGATCAGATTTTCTTCCAGGGCCACGCGTCGCCCGGCATGTACGCCCGCGCATTCCTGGAGGGGCGCCTCGCCGAGGAGGACCTCGACGGCTTCCGCCAGGAGCACTCGCACTACGTCGACGGCGAGCTACGGGCGCTGCCCAGCTATCCGCACCCGCGCCAGTTCGACTCGTTCTGGGAGTTCCCGACGGTGTCGATGGGGCTGGGACCCCTCAACGCGGTATATCAGGCCCAGTTCAATCGGTACCTCCACAACCGCGGCATCAAGGACACCTCCCAACAGCGTGTCTGGGCCTTCCTCGGGGACGGGGAGATGGACGAGGTCGAGTCGCGCGGCGTCCTGCAACTGGCGGCCAACGACGAGCTGGACAACCTCACCTTCGTGGTCAACTGCAACCTGCAGCGTCTCGACGGCCCGGTGCGCGGCAACGGCAAGATCATGCAGGAGCTCGAGGCCTTCTTCCGCGGGGCCGGCTGGAACGTGATCAAGGTGGTGTGGGGCCGCGGTTGGGATCCGCTACTGGCCAACGACTCCGAGGGTGCGCTGGTCAACCTCATGAACGCCACCACCGACGGAGACTTCCAGACCTTCAAGGCCAACGACGGCGCTTACGTCCGCAAGCACTTCTTCGGCCGTGACCCGAGGACCGCGGCCATGGTCAAGGACTGGTCGGACGAGGAGATCTGGCGGCTCACCCGCGGCGGTCACGACTTCACCAAGGTGTACTCGGCCTACAAGGCGGCCACCGACTTCACCGGCGCACCCACCGTCATCCTCGCCCACACCATCAAGGGCTACTTCCTGGGCAAGCACTTCGCCGGCCGCAACGCGACCCACCAGATGAAGAAGCTGGCGCTCGACGACCTCAAGGCGTTCCGGGACAGGGTGGACGTCCCCGTCACCGACGAGCAACTCGAGGCGGATCCGTACCGCCCGCCCTACATCCATCCCGGGCAGGAGGATCCCCGGATCAGGTACCTGCAGGACCGCCGCCGCGAGCTGGGTGGGTACGTGCCGGAGCGTCGCGGGGACAAGAAGTTCATCTCGCTGCCGGCGGAGAAGGCCTACGAGTCCTCCCGCAAGGGATCCGGCAATCAGCAGGTGGCCACCACGATGGCGTTCGTGCGCCTGCTGAAGGACCTGATGCGGGACAAGGAGTTCGCGCCACGGGTGGTCCCCATCATCCCCGACGAGGCACGAACGTTCGGCATGGACGCGTTCTTCCCCACCATCAAGATCTACAACCCCCACGGCCAGAACTACACGCCGGTGGACAACGAGCTGTTCCTCAGCTACCGCGAGTCCAAGACGGGGCAGATCCTGCACACCGGCATCAACGAGGCGGGGTCGTTGGGGGCCTTCACGGCCGCCGGGTCGGCGTACTCCACGCACGGCGAGCCCATGGTCCCCATTTACGTGTTCTACTCCATGTTCGGGTTCCAGCGCACGGGTGACGCCATCTGGGCGGCGGCGGACCAGCTGTCACGGGGATTCCTCATCGGCGCCACCGCGGGCCGCACCACCCTCACGGGTGAAGGCACGCAGCACATGGATGGACACTCCCCGATCCTCGCCTCGACGAACACTGCGGTGGTGTCCTACGACCCTGCCTACGGCTACGAGATCGCGCACATCATCAAGGACGGCCTCCGCAGGATGTATGGGGAGAACCCGGAGAACATCATGTACTACCTAACCGTCTACAACGAGCCGCTGGTGCAGCCCGCGGAGCCCGAAGGCATCGAGGTGGAGGGCATCCTGCGCGGCATGTACCGGTACAAGGCAGGCAACAGCGAGGGCGTCGGGCCGGATGCGCGCAGGGCTCAGATCCTGGCCTCCGGCGTCGCCCTCCCGTGGGCGCTCGAGGCGCAGGAGATCCTCAAGGCGGACAACGGCATCGTGGCGGACGTGTGGAGCGTCACATCGTGGGGCGAGTTGAGGCGGGAGGGTCTCGACCTCGATGAGAAGAGGTTCGCCGAGCCCTTCACGGACCACGGGCGCACCTGGGTGGAGGAGAAGCTCGCCGACACAGCCGGCCCGGTCGTCGCGGTGTCGGATTACATGCGCGCCGTCCCTGATCAGATCCGGCAGTGGGTCCCGCGGGATTACATGACGCTGGGCGCGGACGGCTTCGGTTTCTCCGACACCCGCGCGGCGGCCCGTCGCTTCTACAACATCGACGGGCCGTCCATCGCGGTGGCAGTTCTGCAGCGCCTCGCCGCGGCCGGTGAGGTCCCGCAGGAGTGGGCCACCGAGGCGGCAGCCAGGTACAGGCTCGACGATGTGACAGCCGGCTCGTCCGGCAATGCAGGCGGGGACGCCTAGCTTTGTCGGGGGCGTGATGCGAGAACCTCAGCCATCTGGCAGGCTTGGGCCCGTGGACAACGCAGACGGCAAGGGCCTCGCATCGACCAATGAAGGAGTGACCGGAGCAGAGCTTCTGGGGCTTGAACCTGGCTTGGTGGTGCAAGAGCTGGGATGGGACGAGGACGTGGACGCTGATCTCCGTGACGACGTCATGGACATCATCGACGCGGAGATGATCGACGAGCCCATCGAGGCCGTCGACGTGGTCATCCTGTGGTGGCGCGACGAGGACGGCGACGTGGCCGACGGACTCGTCGACGCCCTCACGGACCTCACGGATTCCGGTTACATCTGGTTGATGACCCCGAAGGTGGGACGCCCAGGTTTCATCGGGCCGAGTTCGGTGGCCGAGGGCGTCACCATCGCGGGCCTGTCGCTCACGAGGACGGCCAACGTGGCCGCCGACTGGCAGGCCACCAAGGTCGTCCGCCCCAAGGGCTCACGCAAGTGACAAAGCGGATCGGGGTCATGACCTCGGGCGGAGACGCCCAGGGCATGAACGCCGCGGTGCGCGCCATCGTGCGCACCGGCATCCACGCGGGTGCTGAGGTCTTCGCCATCCGTGAGGGATGGCAGGGCGCCATCGCCGGTGGGGACCATATCGCGCAACTCGGCTGGAGTGACGTCTCAGGCATCCTCAACAAGGGCGGTACGGTCATCGGGACCGCCCGGTCCATGGAGTTCAGGACGCGCGAGGGGCAGATCACGGCCACGCAGAACCTCATCGAGCGCGGCATCGACAGGCTGATCGTCATCGGGGGCGACGGCTCGCTCACGGGGAGCAGACACCTGTGCCTGGGCTGGCCCGCCTACGTCGCGGAGCTGGCCGAATCGGGACGCATCACCCGGGAACAGGCGGATGCGCACCCCCGCCTGCACATCGCCGGCATGGTGGGATCCATCGACAACGACATGTCCGGGACGGACATGACGATCGGGACGGACTCGGCGCTGCACCGGATCACCGAGGCCATCGACGCGATCAGCTCGACGGCCGAATCCCACCGGCGTACGTTCATCGTCGAAGTCATGGGACGCCACTGCGGCTACCTGGCGCTGATGAGCGCGATCGCAGGCGGTGCGGACTACACCTTCCTGCCCGAGTCCCCGCCGCGGCCCGGCTGGGAGGACCGGATGGTGGAGGTGCTGGCCCGGAGTCGCGCCGCCGGCAGGCGCGATTCGATCCTCGTGGTGGCCGAGGGTGCGGCGGATCGGGACGGCACGCCCATCACGGCGGACCGGATTCGTGACGTGCTCCGGGAGAAGGCGGGCGAGGAGGCCCGCATCACCATCCTGGGGCACGTGCAGCGTGGTGGGACGCCATCGGCCTACGATCGTTGGATGGCCACCGCCTGTGGAGTGGAGGCCGTGCGGCGCGTGCTGGAGGCCGACGACGACACCGAGCCGGTCCTTGTGGGAGTCCGTCGCGACGCCGTGAGTGGAACGCCGCTCCTCGCAGCCGTGGAGGCGACCCACCGGATCAGTGACTACATCGCCCGGGGCGACTACGACGCGGCGGTGGAGGCCAGAGGTCACGGCTTCACCACCATGATCGACATCTACCGGATGCTGTCGGAGGCGACGCCCAGCGTGGCGCCGTCGGCCGACGCGAAGCGCATCGCCATCATGCACGCCGGTGCGCTCGCGCCGGGCATGAATCAGTTGGCGCGCGTCGCGGTGCGCTCAGGCCTGGACCGCGGGTACGACATGGTCGCCATCCGGGGTGGCGTGCCGGGCCTGATCAACGGGGACTTCCACGAGGTCGTCTGGTCGGACGTCGAGGGTATGGCCCACACGGGCGGTGCCTCGTTCGGCACGCGCCGCTACGTCCCGAAGGAGAGCGAGCTGTACCAGATGGCGCGCTCCCTCGAGGACAACCGCATCGACGCGCTGCTGGTGATGGGTGGCTTCCACGCGTACGCGACGGTGGACATGATGGAGCGGGAGCGGGGGCGCTACCCGGCGTTCAACATCCCGATCGCGCTGCTGCCGGCGAGCATCGACAACAACCTTCCGGGGTGGCCGATGGCGGTCGGAGCGGACACCGCCCTCAATACGGTCGTACAGTCCATCGACATGGTGCGGATGTCCGCGTCGGCGAGCAAGCGCGCCTTCGTCGTCGAGACCATGGGCCGCACCTGCGGATTCCTTCCGCTGCTCGGGGGCATCGCAGGGGGTGCGGAAAAGGCGTACCTGCCCGAGACCGGGATCTCGCTGGAGGAGCTGTCCACCGACGTGGAGGCGCTCGTCGACGCCTTCGAGACCGGTCGGAGCTTCTACCTGGCGGTCATGGGGGAGGAGACCAGCGAGCATTACACCTCCGATGTCCTGGCCAAGATGTTCGAGGCGGAGGGTCACGGGCTCTATTCCGTGCGTCAGGCGGTGATCGGGCACATCCAGCAGGGTGGCACCCCTTCGCCTTTCGACCGGATCAACGCCACGCGCCTTGCCTACCAGGCCATCATCAACCTGGATCAGCAACTCGGCGAGGGCACCACCACCTACGTCGCCGCCCACAGCGCCGCACCCGGACTGATGGCGCCCCTGCGGCAGGTCACCGATGCGATGGACTGGGAGTTGCAGCGCCCCAAGGATCAGTGGTGGATGACACTACGTTCGGTGTTCGACCAGTTGAGCCGCCGTCCCGGTCAGGAGTGAGAGGCCGGTAGTCGGCTAACACGAGCCGATCAGTACACCGAAGCTCCGGGCCGCCGCGCACTCCATGGCCGTGAGCTGGGCGAGTGCGGGAGAGTCGGGAGCCAGGCTGGTGGCGACGGTGTCGCGGAACAGCAGCGACTGGCTGTCGGAGTCCCGCCGGATGAGGGTGAACTCCACCTTGGCGGCCACGCCGTCTGCCGTCCGGGTTCCGGTGAAGGCGCAGGAGACCGCGGCCGCGGCGCCGGTGAGGGGCACGTCGATGACGACGGACTCGGCGACACCGCCGAATCCCTCCTGCTGATCCGTGACGAGGTCCCTGCACGCCTGGTCCAGCTCCCCCTCGACGCTGGTCAGGGTGACCGCCTGAACCCGCGTGTCCGTGGCGGGATCGCGGAGGCGCACGAGCCGGCGTGAATCCTGGACCAGTTCGTCGGCGTAGATCTCCCAACCCGCGGGAACGGTCACGGTGGCATCGCCGAGATCGATCACCTCCGGCGAGGGCGTCGGTGCGGACGTGGGCCGCGGCGACGTCGAGCCGGCGTCCGACGCCGTGGGGGAGGGCGCCGCAGAACTCGCCGACGGTGCGGGGCTGGTTGACCCTGATGCGTACGCGGAGCCCGACGCGCCCGGAGAGGGTGCCGGGTCAGTCGTCGTGGGTGCGGTGGTGAGGTCCCTCTGGCCGAACGCGAGAAACATGACCGCCACGGCGACCGACAGCGCCACGCCGAGGGTGATCAGCCAGGTCCAGGCGCGACGGGTGCCGTCGTCCGTCGCGGGTGCGGGCATCGCGCGACGGGCGCCACGGGATGGCTGGGGTTCCGGGGCCGACACGGCCGCGACACGCTGTGCGGGACGGCCGGCACCATCGTCGTCGGGGGAGGGGGGCAGGAAGCGGCGGCCCTCGGACATGTCGCCTCCTCCCGCGAAACGGTGGGCGCAGAGGGACTCGAACCCCCGACTCCCTGCTTGTAAGGCAGGTGCTCTAACCAACTGAGCTATGCGCCCGTCATGACCCAACCCTAACCAATGCGGCCACGGCCGGGCCACTCACGCCATTGCGACCACCGCCGGTCAGGCCAATCGTGACCGGACGAGCGCTGCGATCACCTTGCCCTCCGCCCGCCCCTCGGCGCGCGCCGTCACGGCCCTGACCAAGCCGCCCATCGTCTTCATCGTGGGGGGCTCGGCCAGCTTGCCGATCTCCTCGTCGACCAGTCCCACCAGCTCGTCCTCGGTGAGGGGGGAGGGGAGATAGTGCGAGATGAACTCCGCCTCCGCGTTCTCCTTGTCCGCGAGGTCCGCCCGGCCCGCGTCCGCGTAGGTGGCCGCCGACTCCCGGCGTTTGCGCATCTCCTTGGTGATGACGGCCAGTTCCTCGGCGTCGCTCAGCGTGCGCGCCGTGCTGCCGGCCACCTCCTCGACGGTGATGGCAGCCATCATCATCCGGATGTTGGTCTTGGCCACCTCGTCCCTGGCGCGCAGTGCGGCCGCCAGATCCGTCTTCAGCCGGTCCTTCGTCCCTGCCATCAGGCACCTCTTCTCTGTCGAGGCTCCATTGTGGCAGGGCGACGGTGGTGCAACTGCAGGTAGGATTGTCGATTGTGGCTCACGATGATCTCTCCCAGCGCATCTCAGAACTCGCTCGCTCCCTGTCGTCCATCGAGGCGGTGGCAGATGTCGAGACGCTCCGCTCCGAGATCGTCTCGCTCGAAGAGCAGGTGGCCGCGCCCGATCTGTGGGACGACCAGGACAACGCGCAGCGCGTGACCTCCCAGTTGTCGGCCAAGCAGGGCGAGGTCGACAAGTTGATCAGGCTTCGCAGCCGTCTCGACGATGCCGAGATGATGATGCAGCTGGCCGATGAGGAGGGCGACGCCGACGCGCGTGCCGAGGTGGTCAACGACCTCGTCAAGCTCTCGCGGGACATCGAGGCCCTGGAGGTCCGCACCCTGCTCTCCGGCGACTACGATCCCCGAGATGCCCTGATCACGATCAGGGCCGAGGCCGGCGGTGTGGATGCCGCCGATTTCGCCGAGATGCTGATGCGCATGTATCTGCGGTGGGCGGACCGTCACGGGTACCCGGTCGAGATCTACGACACGTCCTACGCGGAGGAGGCCGGCCTCAAGTCCGCGACCTTCGCGGTGAAGGCACCCTTCGCCTACGGCACGCTGTCGGTGGAGCAGGGCACGCACAGGCTGGTGCGCATCTCCCCGTTCGACAACCAGGGGCGTCGGCAGACCTCGTTCGCGGGTGTCGAGGTCCTCCCAGTCACGGAGGAGACCGACCACATCGAGATCCCGGAGGCCGATCTCCGCATCGACGTGTTCCGGTCCTCCGGCCCCGGGGGACAGTCGGTCAACACGACGGACTCCGCGGTGCGCATCACGCACCTTCCCACGGGCATCGTGGTGAGCTGCCAGAACGAGAAGTCGCAGCTGCAGAACAAGGCGGCCGCGCTCCGGGTTCTCCAGTCGCGGCTGCTCGAGCGGATCCGCCAGGATCGGGAGAAGGAACTCAACGCCCTCAAGAGCGACGGCGGGAACTCCTGGGGCGCGCAGATGCGCTCCTACGTCCTGAATCCTTACCAGATGGTCAAGGACCTGCGGACTGAGCACGAGGTGGGCAACCCGGACGCGGTGTTCGACGGGGACATCGACGGTTTCATCGACGCCGGCATCCGGTGGCGCAAGCAGAGCGAGATGCAGTCCTGATCCAAGCGCCCGCGCACTGCGTGTTGCATTAGGCAAGCGTTGAGTGGTGATCTAGACTCGCGTTTCAACTGAGAGTTTCTCAGGATCTTCCCCAACCGTCGGAGTGCCGCGTGATCACGTTCGAGGACGTCACCAAGTTCTACCCTGGCCAGGAGCGCGCTGCCCTGCGAAACATCAACCTCGAGATCGGTCGCGGCGAGTTCGTGTTCCTGGTGGGGCAGTCGGGGTCAGGGAAGACGACGTTCATCCGGTTGATCCTGCGCGAGTACCGGCCCACGAAGGGCACGCTCTACGTGGCGGGGAAGAACCTCAGCACCATGAATCAGTGGAAGGTCCCGGCGCTGCGGCGCCAGATCGGGACGGTGTTCCAGGACTTCCGACTCCTCCCGGGCAAGACCGTGTACGAGAACGTGGCCTTCGCTCTTCAGGTGATCGGGAAGCCGGCGAGGGAGATCCGGTCCATCGTGCCCGACACTCTGGAGCTCGTGGGTCTCGCCGGAAAGGCGGACCGCGCCTCGGAGGAACTCTCCGGCGGCGAGCAGCAGCGGGTGGCCATTGCGCGTGCCTTTGTGAACCGTCCCAAGATCCTCATCGCCGACGAGCCCACCGGCAACCTCGACCCGGAGACGTCGGTCGGCATCATGAAGCTGCTCGATCGCATCAACAAGGTCGACACCACTGTGATCATGGCCACCCACGACTCGACCATCGTCGACCAGATGCGCCGCCGCGTGCTCGAACTCCGTGACGGAGAGCTCGTGCGCGACCAGGCCAAGGGCATCTACGGGTCGGCGTAGGGACGGAGAGACACATGCGGCATTCCCTTCGCGAGACCTGGTCCGGTCTCCGACGAAACCTGGCGATGACCATTGCGGTCATCGTCACCATGGGCGTCTCGCTCGCCCTGCTCGGCGCCGGCCTGCTGACGTCCATGGAGGTCGACCTCGCCAAGCGCAGCCTGTACAACAAGATCGAGATCTCGGTGTTCCTGTGCACCGAGAACACGCAGGGCGGACGATGCGAGGCCGGCAAGGCCACCACCGAGGCGCAGCGGGAGCAGATCCGGCAGACGCTGGAGGCCAACCCGGAGGTCAGCGAGGTGGTCTACGAATCCAAGCAGGCCGCCTTCGAAGAGTTCCAGCGCGTGTTCAAGGACTCCCCGGTGGTCGCCTCCAGGACCGCCGAGGACATGCAGGACTCCTTCCGGATCAGGCTGGTCAACCCCGAGAACTACGCCGGGCTGGTCAGTGAGGCCAAGGGGCTTCAGGGCGTGCAGAACGTCCAGGACCTGCACACCGTGCTGGAGCCCATGTTCAAATGGCTCGGCGCGCTGCAATGGGGAACCATCACTATGAGTGCGCTGCTGCTTCTGGCCGCGTCGCTCCAGATCGCCAACACCATCCGGATGGCCGCCTTCACCCGCCGGCGGGAGATCGGCATCATGCGGCTCGTGGGTGCCTCGAACCTCTACATCCTGCTGCCCTTCCTGTTGGAGTCGCTCATCGCCGGCCTCATCGGCGTCCTGCTGGCTTCCGGTGCCCTCACCCTCGGGTACTGGGTGGTCATCGTGCAGAACGCCCAAACCTCAATCACCGCTTTACCGTGGATTGGCTGGGGAGACCTTGTCACTGCCATTCTGGCCATTGCGGCAGTGGGGATCGCCTTGTCGGTCATTCCCACGCTGTTGGCCACCAGAAAGTACCTGCGCATCTAGCAGCCCCAAAGGAGGGACCAGCGTGAACCGGGAACTTCCCCATGTCCCCCATGCTCGCCACCCAATGACGTCCAGGATCGCCCGCGGCATCGTCGCCGCGATCGCCGGCATCGCGCTCACCGCCTCGCTGGCTGTGCCATCGCCGGCGGACGAGCTCGATGACCGGCAGCGTGAGCTGCAGCAGCAGCTGGCCTCGCAGGCGGATGCCGTCGAGGACGCCAACGCGGATCTGGCCTCCGCGGTGGCCGCCCGTCAGTCCGCGCAGAGCCGCCTCGCCACCGCCGAGGCACAGCTCGCCAAGGCGGAGGCGGCCGAACGCGTGGCCGTCGCACTTGATCAGCAGCGCGCTGCCGAGCTGGAACAGGCGGAAAAGGACCTCGCCCGCGCTCAGGCGGATGTCGCGGCAGCGCTCGCCGCGCTGGACTCGGTCAACAGGCGCCTCGACGAGGAGATCCTGGTCACCACCCAGCAGAACCACGGACTGCTCAATCTGGCCCTGCTGTTCTCAGACGTGACGCTGTCCAACCTCAACCAGCGGGCGCAGCTGGCGGACACGTTGTTCGATTCATCGGCCAAGGAACTCGACGAACTCGAGATGCGTCGCCTCATGCTCGAGGACGCGCAGGCGGCCGCGGACGCGGCCGAGCAGGCGGCGACGCAGGCCAGGGCTGCGGCCGCCGAACAGTTGAAGGCCAGTGAGGCCGCGACGGCGTCAGCCGCCGACCTCCGGGTGCAGGTGGCCCAGCTCGTCGAGGAGTCGGCCGCGGCCGAGCGCGCGGCGGCTGGTCAGCTGGCCGCGGAGGAGGCCCGCCAATCCGCCCTCGCGGCCGAGAGCGCAGCGGTGGAGCAGCGCATCCAGCAGCGGATCGCGGCACAGAAGGCCGCGGCGGAGAAGGCGGCCCGGGAGAAGGCCGCCGCAGAAAAGGCCGCGGCAGAGAAGGCGGCCCGCGACGCCGCGGCCCGCCAGCAGGCCGCCTCCCGCAGCGCCGCCAAGTCGACGGCCCCCGCGCCGGCCAAGGCCCCGGCGAAGCCAGCCGCGACGTCCAGCGGTTCCGGTTTCATCTACCCCGTACCCGCGCGAATCACGTCCTCCTACGGCATGCGTCTGCATCCTGTGCTCGGATACTGGAAGCTGCACGACGGCACAGACTTCGGAGCGGCCTGCGGCACGCCCATCAGGGCGGCGGCCGCCGGTGTGGTCTCGGAGCGGTACTACAACGCCGGCTACGGAAATCGGCTGATGATCGATCATGGCCTCATCGACGGTGACTACGTCACCACCGGCTACAACCACGCGACGCGCTACGTCGTGGGCGTCGGTCAGCGCGTGTCGCGCGGGCAGCTCATCGGTTACGTCGGAGACAGCGGTTACTCCACCGGATGTCATCTCCACCTGATGGTGTGGCAGGACGGTTCGGTGGTCAATCCCATGACGAAGTGGTTCGGCTGAGGCGTGTCATACTGGGCGAATGCCCAGGGAGACCGGACGCAAGCTGATCGCGCAGAACAAGAAGGCCCGGCACGATTACCTCATCGGTGACGTGTTCGAGGCCGGCCTCGTGCTGACCGGCACCGAGGTCAAGACGTTGCGTGCCGGGCGCGCCACGCTCCTGGACGCGTACGCCACCGTCGACGACAACGGCGAGGCCTGGTTGATCAACGCCCACATCCCCGAGTACGAGTTCGGGACGTGGCGCAACCACTCGGCCCGCCGCACCCGCAAGCTGCTGCTGCACCGCAAGGAGATCGCCAAGATCTCCCGGCAGCTCGACGGCTCAGGTAAGACGCTGGTTCCCCTGGCCCTCTACTTCAATGACGGGTACGCCAAGGTGGAGATCGCCGTCGCGACCGGCAAGAAGGACTGGGACAAGCGCCAGGCGCTGGCGGAGCGCGACGCCAAGCGTGAGGCAGAACGGGCCCTGGCCTCCCGGAACCGCTACAACCGGGGCTGAACCGGGGTCCGATCAGGGATTCTCCCGGTGTGGCGGCGGTCCTCTTGGCGGCACACTTGACGCATGAGCGCTTTCCCGCAGCACCCCACCACCCACGTCACCGAGGCAGCGCGCGACCGCGCCGTCGCCCACCTCCAGGCGTGCTACGCGCAGGGGCAGCTCGACGAACGGGAGCTGGACCGCCGTCTCGATCAGGCCCTCGGAGCCAGGGACCGGGCGGAGCTCAACCGCTCGCTCGCTGGCCTGGCCCGGATCGCCCCGGCGCCGCTGCGCCCGGCAGCACCAGGGCAGCCGTCGCCGGTGGACAACGTGGGAGCAGGCCTCGTGCAGCTGTCAGGGCTGTTCACCTCCTTCGTCGGCCCCGCCGTCGTCAAGGCCGTGGCCACGCCGGGCTCGCGGGTGTGGTGGGAGGCGGCGAGGGCGCTCAGCCTGCAGGTGACCATGATGGTGGCAGGGTTCGCCGCCCTGGTGATCGGTCTGGTCCTCGGGTTCGAGGGCCTGATGGGCCTGGTGTGGTTGGCCTGGTTCGCCGCGACCCTCGCGGCAACGGTCAGGGCGTTCAACGGACAATCGGGCACTGGCCGGTTCGAGCGGGTCCTGCTGGCCAAGCCGACGGCGCCGCGCGGACAGTTGCCGCGCACGCGCTACAATGGGTGACGTACAACTCAACAGGGGGGTGACTGGTTTCGACTTGGGACGGTAGTTCCAGGGGAAGCGGGTCGAGGATCCATGCTTATCTCGTAAACGACGCATGGAAACCAATAAGTGCCGACAACAGTCAAGCACGCTTCGTTCTCGCTGCCTGATCAGCGACCGAAGGGTCAGCCCGGACGAGCCTTCGGTCCGGTTACTGGCCTCATCTAGAGGGCTTGCTGAACCACCTGTGTGTCAGGGGTGGTTCGGGACTTCACTGCCACTGGGCTCGTTTGCGACATGCTGACGTGAGTGCAAGAGCCGAGTAGAACGATCTGTCAGCTGCACCCGGAGAAGCCCTGGTTCATCTCTCGAGGACGCGGGTTCAATTCCCGCCACCTCCACCCCCTGGGGCCGTCAGTTCGCTGACGGCCCCTTTTTCCTTGTCAGAAGTGTTTACCCGATCGGCCCTCATCCCCGGCATCGGATTTGACCTGATCCCTGCGCAAGATGTCAGGCGCTAGTGAAGGTGGACGCATCCACTTTCTGAACAGTGGCTAACTAATGAGAATCGCGAGCTGTGATCTTCTCATTAGGAGGACGTTGAGAAGATGGTGGCCGATCTCGGAGTACCGGTGGTCACGACTCAGGCCGACCATGAGTCCCGCCGTCCGGGTCACGTGATGCTGGCTCGGCGTGAACTCTCTCGAATCACGAGCTTGTATGCCACCTCGTCGTCCATGGAGGCGTCCTCGTCGCCAGCGATGAGGTCGAGGAGCGTGCTGACGGCACCGCCTGCGATGGCTTCTTTGTCCGGGGCGATCGTGGTCAGGGATGGAACGGAATAGGCTGCCTCTTCAATGTTGTCGATGGAGGCGATGGCCACGTCTTGTGGGGTGTGTCGGCCGGCGTCGGCGAGGGCGCGAAGGGCGCCGAATGCGAGTAGGTCGGTGAAGCAGAAGATCGCGTCGAAACTCAGGCCGGAGGCGAGGGCCTGGCTCACGCCTGTGCGCCCAGCCTCCCGGCTGAACGAATCTGTGTAGATCATGAGTTGCTCATCGACGGCGATTCCGGCCTCGGCCATGGCTTCCCGGTAGCCCTCCAGCCGCTGGCTGGAGCTGCGGTAGTCCGCGTTGTGGTAGGCGCCGAGCGCGGCGATTCGGCGATTGCCTTGGTCGAGCAGGTGGCGGGTGACGTCTCTGGCGGCCGCGCGGTTGTCGATGGCCAGTGCCGGCCACTGTGAGTGGGAGATCTGTTCGCCGATGAGGATGGTCGGCACTTCGGGCGGGGTCGCGATGAGGTCGTCGTTGACCATGGTCATGGGGGAGAAGATGAGTCCGTCGACCATGTGTGCGGTGAAGTCCTGCAGCGCGCGCGTTTCGCCGGCGAGCGAGCCGCCGGTTTGGCGTGCCATCACGGTGTAGCCGTGTGTCTGCGCGGAGCGCTCCACCAGCTCGGACAGTTCAGCGAAGTAGGGCTGTGAGAGTTCGGGCACGGCGAAGCCGAGGATGTTGGTGCGGCCTTGGCGGAGCCTGCGGGCGGACAGGTTTGGGCGGTATCTCAGTTCCTTGATGGCTGCTTGGACGCGGGCGCGGGTTTCTGGTTTGACGTGCACATAGTCGTTGACGACGTTGGAGACGGTACGGGGGGACACGCCGGCGAGCTGGGCCACGTCGTGGATATTCGCAGTCATATTTTCCTCTGCACTTGACTTTTGCCACGTTGCAGGCGCAGACTATCACTAAAGTGTTTGCAACGTGGCAAAAAGGTGACTTGGAGGTGTGCATGTCGACGACGACAGCCGCGACAGCGGTCAGATCGGCCCCCGCAGGGCGGAAGCGACGGTCGGTCAAGGTTGGGTTGCGGCACGGGTTGGCGTTCACAGCGCCGTTCCTCGCGCTGTATCTGATCTTCGTGATCTACCCCGTCGTCCAGGCAGTACAGATGAGTTTCTTCGACTGGGACCTGCTGGGCTCGGCGCGGGACTTCATCGGCGTGGACAATTACGTGCGGATGCTCGGCGGGGTGAACATCGAGTGGTCGATGCTCCACCTGTTCTGGGCCCGGCTCGCACTGGTGCTCGCGGCGGTGATGCTGCTCATGGGGCCGATCCGGCGCAGGTCGCTCACCGTGTGGCGCGTGGTGGGAGTGCTAGGGATAGTGGCGTTGGCGGGCCTGCTGGGCTTCCATCCGGGGGAGGCCGGTTTCTGGAACGATCCGGTCTTCTGGACTGCGTTGAAGAACACGTTGTGGTTCACCGCCGTCTCGACACCGATCATCGCGATCCTGGGCCTGGTGATGGCTCTGGCGCTGCAGGGCAGGCGTCGGGGGTCGGCCTGGTATCAGGCCGCGTTCTTCCTGCCTTACATCCTGCCGGTGTCGGTGATCACGTTGATCTGGGCCTACTTCCTCTCGCCTAATCAGGGGCTCCTGCAACGACTGCTGGGTTATGTAGGGATCGACCCGTTGTCCTGGCTAGCGGATCCCGAGCTGGCGATGCCAGCGATCATCCTGACCACGGTGTGGTGGACCGTGGGTTTCAACCTGGTCCTCTTCACCGCCGGACTCCAGGATGTCGACAGGTCCCTGTACGAGGCTGCGTCGCTGGATGGGGCAGGGCCGTGGCGCAAGTTCGTGCACGTGACCCTGCCGGGTATCCGCCACGTCGTGCTGCTGGTGATGGTGATGCAAGCCATCGCGTCGTTCCAGGTCTTCGGGCAGGTCAACATCATGACCGGCGGCGGCCCGGGAACGTCCACCGAAGTGGTGATCCGGCATATCTACACAACCGGCTTCCGTGACTTCGATCTCGGCTACGCCTCGGCCATGTCGCTGTTCCTTTTCGTCGTGATGCTGATCGTGTCCGTCGTGCAAATGCGGTTCCTCGGAAAGGACGACACGCTGTGAGTACCTCAACCCTGACCCGAGAGTCCCGCCCCCGCGAGCGGAAGCGAATCTTCGGCACGGCCGCCTATCACGTGGCGATGGTGGTCGCCGTCCTGGTCTGGCTGATCCCGATGATTTGGATGGTGTCGCTGGCGCTCAGCGACAATGCAGCGCTGACCACGAACACGACGAGCCTGCTGCCCCTCGACTTCACCTTGGACAACCTGCTGGGAGTCTTTTCGGTCGGTCTGACCAGCCGCTGGTTCCTGAACAGCGCGGTGGTGTCGATCCTCACCACTCTCGCGACGGTGCTTCTGTGTGCCATGGCGGGCTATGCCTTCGCCCGGATCGACTTCCGCGGCAAGAAGATCATCTACGCCAGCGTCCTGGCCGGGCTGATGATCCCCAAGGAGGCGATGTTCATCCCCCTGTTCACGATGGTCGCGGACTGGCAGATGCACAACACCTATCAGGCGCTGGTGATGCCCCGCATCGCCGCCCCGCTCGGCGTTTTCCTGATGACCCAGTTCTACGCCAAGATCCCCTTGGAGGTCGAGGAGGCCGCTCGCGTGGATGGGGCCGGCCCATGGAAGACCTTCTTCCTCATCATGCTGCCGCTGGCGCGACCCGGGATGGTGTCGCTGGGCATTTTCACCTTCGTTCAGACGTGGAACGACTACCTCTGGCCTCTGGTGTCGGCGACGAAGGCGGAGATGTTCACCATCACCACCGGACTGGCCTCACTCCAGGGCAACTTCGCCCAAGCCACAGAACTCGGCAGCCTGATGGCCCGGGGCCTGATCGGCTCCCTACCCCTGCTCATCATCTTCATCGTCTTCCAGCGTCATCTGATCCGTGGGATCGGCATGACGTCCGGCGGCAAGTAACCAAACCCATCTCACCCCGCTTCACCGTAGAAGGAGAAACCCATGAAGAAGCGCGTCCTGTCCATCCTCCCGCTGGCCCTTAGCGCCGGACTCCTGTTGTCCGGGTGTGGTACCGGCACAGGCACCACACCCGACCCAGAGGCCGGCGACCTCACAGCGCAGATCAGTGCCGTGACCCCTGAGCAGCTCGACGGCACCACCATCACCATGTCGCGGATGTTCGGCGACTGTGAGGAAGCCACCTCGGGCGTCACCGATCCGTCGAAGGCGGGCTCGGAGTGTGAGGCCATCCAGATCCTCACCAACCAGTTCAACGCCGAGAACGAGTACGGCATCACCGTCGAGCGACTCGGCGGCGCGGATTGGAACTCGTACTACGACGCATTCAACGCCTCGGTCGCCGGCGGCGATCCCGCCGACATCGCCAATCTCCACGACTACGCGCTCGGTGACTACGCCAAGCGCGGTCAACTCCTCGGGTTTGATGCCACTGGCGCGGGAATCGACCTCGACGACGCTACGGAGCAGGCGCAAGCCAGCGTGCAGTGGGACGGCACGACTTACGCCGTCCCCTTCGACTCCCACGCCATCCTGGCCCACGTCAACACCGACGTCCTCGAAGAGGCCGGATACGTGGGCGCCGACGGCCGCCCCGTGATGCCGACCTCCCGCGAGGAACTGCTCGAGATGGGCAAGGCGGTCAAGGACAAGACGGGGAAGTACCTGATGTCGATGGGGGTCGCCAACGACGACATGGCCTGGCGTGTGTTCTACTCGCTGGTCGCCCAGCAGGACTCGGCGCTGATCACCGACGACGGCACGGCGCAGATCGACTCGGATGCCGCGAAGGAGGCGCTGGCCCTGATGAACGAGTTGATCGAGGCCGGATACATCCACACGGCCGCCGACTACTCGGGCTCGATCGATGAGTGGAAGAACGAGAAGTCCGCGATCCTGGTCAACGGCACCTGGGTGGTCAACGAGTACGCCGCCACGACCGAGTTCGGCTACGCGGTGACCGACTTCCCGACCATCTTCGACACCCCGGCCGTGTGGGCGTCCTCGCACATGTGGGTGCTGCCCACCCAGAGCGACAACGACCCGGTCAAGTACCGCGCAGCCCTGGAGTTCGCCAAGTTCCTCTACGACAACACCAACGTGTGGGCTATCGCCACTGGCCACATCGCCCCGCGGGTCTCTGTGATCGAATCGGAGGAGTACCAGTCGGCACCCAACCGCGAGTTCTACACCGAGACCGCGCTCAACAACATTCGCTTCGTGCCCCAGACGGAGAACTGGACCGCCATCAAGGAGCTCATCCACTCCCAGCTCGAAGAGGTCTGGTTCAACAACAAGGACATCGACGCGGCCCTGTCAGAAGGCCAGCAGCGCGTCGAGCAAGCCCTCAGCTGAGCACCGCACCCCGACGATAGAAGGAAGAAGCAATGTCGCGCGTCGCCCGACCCACCGTCAGCCTCGACGGGCCCTGGACCCTCGAGATCCTCGGCCACAACCTGCCCAAGCTGACCAGCGTGGTCCAGGTCCCTGGCCCATGGACCACCCAAGTCCCCGGGTACGGCGACTCGCACGACTCGGTCAGGTACAGCCGTCGATTCGTGGTGGAACCGGGCACGCGCGACACCTCCTTCCTTGTCTTCAACGGCGTTAACCATGAAGCCATCGTGTCACTCAACGGAGTGGTGGTGGGTCGCCACCGCGGCGCCTGGGAACCCTTCGAGTTCGACGTCGCCCACGTCCTTCAATCCGGCGAGAACCGGCTCACCGTTGAGGTGCGCTACCCACCCAGACTCGGGTCCGCCGAGGGCCCCGGACAGCTCGAGATCTCGCATGGCAAGCAGACCTGGTACGGCACCACAGCCGGGATCTGGCAATCCGTGCGCCTCGAACATCGACCCACCACCCACCTCCAGGACGTCAGGGTCGTCGCCGACGCAGGAAGTGCACGCATCCGGGTGACCGCGCAGGTGGCCGGCCCCTTCGATGGCGCCGCTGTCACCGTGGTCGTCGAACACGACGGCCATGAGGTGGCCCGCCGTGAGGTACCGGTCGCCGGCGAGGAGATCGACGTTGAGGTGGCCGTACCCGACGCCAAGCTGTGGGGGATCGGAGACCCCCAGCTGTACCAGGTCACGGCCCACCTGGAGCGAGACGGCGTTGCCGACAGCCAACAGCTCAGCACGGGTTTCCGGACCATCGAGGCACGCGACGGCGAGATCTACTTCAACGGGCACCGGCTCGAGCTGAGGGCGGTGCTTGACCAGGACTACCACCCGGGTTCTTCGACGATTCCCGCCAGCGTCGAGGAATGGGAAGCGTTCCTCATCCAGGCCAGGGACCTGGGGTTCAACATGTTGCGCGTCCATATCAAACGCCCCCACCCCAGCTACTACGACATCGCCGATCGGCTGGGCATGCTCGTCTGGACCGAGCTGCCCAGCTGGCTCACCTGGACCCCTGAGGGTGCCAGCGAGGGGGCGGACCTCCTCCACCGCCTCATCGCGCTGGATGGGCACCACCCGAGCATCGTGATCTGGACCGTGATCAACGAAGCCTGGGGACTCGACATGGCCAGCGCCAGGCAACGCGCCTGGCTCAACGACACCTTCCGCGCCGTCCGCGCCGCCACACCTGGATCCCTGATCGTGGACAACTCCGCCTGCTTCCCCAACTTCCACCTCGAGAGCGACCTCGACGACTACCACATCTACCGCGGCATCCCCGAGTCGCGACGCGAGTGGGACTCCATCCTCGACGAGTTCGCCTCCCGACCCGACTGGAGCTGGTCTCCCCACGGTGACGCCATCCGCAGCGGACGCGAGCCGCTCGTGCTGTCCGAATTCGGCAACTGGGGCCTACCCCACGTGCTCGACCAATACGAAGACGGCCATGAACCCTGGTGGTTCGCACTCGGCGCGGACTGGGCCTACGGCGCCGGCGAAGGAACTGGACTCGAGCAACGCTTCCACCGCCTGGGACTGGATCAGGTCTTCGGCTCCTGGGACAGGCTCGTCACGGCGCTGCAGAAGGCCCAGTCCATCTCGAACCGCTACCAGACCACCAGCATCCGGGCCAAACACTCCATCAGCGGATACGTTCTGACCGAACTCAGCGACGTCCAATGGGAGGCCAACGGCCTCTTCGACATGAACCGCACACCCAAACAGTTCACCGCCGAGTACGCGCTCTGCAACGGGCCGCGCGCGGTCGCGCTTCGCCCGCAACGCTACTCCCTGACCACCGGAGAACACATCCCCTGCACCGTCACAGTCACACCCGCCCGCACCGGCCAACCCCGAGGCCCGCAGGCTGGTGAGGTGCGCGTCACACTCGACGGCACCCTTCTGGCGGTCCTACCCGGCGACCCCATAGATTGGACCACCCACGACCTCGTCGTCACGGCACCCGCGCTGCCCGGTGCCTACACACTGATCGCCGAACTCTACGAGGACGACACTCTCATCGCCCGCGATGAGGCCGACCTCGTCGTCACCTCCGCAGCCGCCGAAGCGCATGACTGGCCCATGGTCGCAACAACAGATCCGGCGCTGGCGCTCTGGGCAGGCGCGTTGGGGCTGGAGACGATCGACGCGACGATGCTGGACCTGTCGTCCCCGACCCCTGGCGTGGTCTGGGCCACCAGGCTGTTCGACGACGACGCCCAGCGGTACGCGCGAAACGGCGGCAGGGTCCTCATCCTCGCCGAAGACCCGGAAGCGCTCGGAACAGGGTTCAAACTGCTCACCTTCGCCAGCCTCCGATCACGCTCCGGCGACGGCGACTGGGTACCCCGAACAGACTGGCTCGACCGGACCGGACCCTTCGCCGACATCCCCGGTGACACCATCCTCGGCATCGCGTTCGAAGACATCCTCGGCGATCTCGTCATCAGCGGCATACCCAACGCGATCCGCCCCGCAACCGTGGCTTCCGGCCTCTTCAACGGATGGCTGCAAGGATCCGCATCCACCACCGTGACCACACCATTCAGCCAAGGCCTCGTCACCATCACCACCTACAGGCTCCGCGACACCGTCGACACCGTGCCTATCTCAGCCCCCCTCGGCAGGGCCGTTCTACTCGCCGCATCAGGGGCTTGATGCGGCGGGGCTCGTGAACTCACACGGCGGCATGCCGAGCGCAGGTGCGGTCGCAGGCTGGCAGTGAGCTCGGGCGCGGGTGGGGCTCATGGGACTGACGTTTCTCATGCTGCCTGGCCTCGTGGCGTGCGGTGTCAACATCGACGATCTGGGTGAGGAGCAGGGCCACCGCGTGTTGAAGGTCAGTGGCTGCGAGGTTGCCCAATCCGTAGGCTGCCCTCATGTCCGACGTCACACGTCCAGCCCTGCCGCCGTCGTTCGATGTGTGCGAGGCCGACGAGCGAAGCATGTTACTCACCTTCCTCGACGAGCACCGCGCCGCTGCGGCCGCGACTCTGGATGGCCTCACCGAAGAGGAGGCTCGACAATCCCTGGTCACGTCCGCGACCACCGTCCTCGGCGTGGTGAAGCACCTCACCCTGGTGGAGACGATCTGGTTCACCGAACTGTTGACGGGGACCACGCGAGCGGATCTCGGGCTTCCGGCCACTCCCGTCGAGAGCTTCCACCTCGAACCCCGCGACTCGGTGGAGTCGATCCGTCGTGGTTACGACGAGGCTTGTCGGCGCTCCCGCAAAGCGATCGCGGGCCACGAACTGGACGAAGTGGTCACCGGCCACCGCTTCGGGCCCATGAGGCTGCGCTGGATTCTGCTGCACTGCATCCGCGAAACGGCACAGCACGTCGGGCACGCGGAGATTCTGCGCGAGCAGACGCTGGCCACACGAGACTGACGCGTGCGGCGCGGTTAGGTGGCCTAAGGAAGGGAGCGCACCATGGGAATTCTGGCGGTGGACCTGTTCATCACCCTCGACGGCGTCTACCAGGCACCAGGCGGTCCCGACGAGGATCGTTCCGGAGGCTTCGAGTACGGCGGCTGGCAAGCGCCGTACTTCGACGACGAGTCAGGCGCCATGATCGGGGCCGGCATCGACCGGCTGGACGCGCTGCTGCTCGGCCGTACGACGTATGACATCTTCGCAGGCTACTGGCCGAACCGCGGAGACAACCCGGTGGCGGTGAAGTTCAACGCGGTGCCTAAGTTCGTCGCCTCCCGCACTCTCACCAACGCGTCGTGGGCGGGTACCGCGGTGGTGTCGGACGTTGCGACCGAGGTTGCGGCTTTGAAGGGCCGCTTCAACGAGATTCACGTGATCGGCAGCGGGAACCTGGCGCGGAGCCTGTTCGCGGCAGATCTCGTCGACCGGCTCAATCTGTACCTGTACCCGGTCGTGTTCGGAACCGGCAAGCGATTGTTCGACGGCACGGTCCCTGCCGCGTTCCGTCTCGCTGAGCTGCCGGTCGCGTTCCCGAAGGGCGCCGTGTCGCTCGTCTACGAACGCGCCGGTGTGCCCGTTACGGGGATCGCCATCAACGGCTGACCCCCGGTGGCCCAGCTGAACGCGATCTTCCGAGCGCCCGCGGTCTTGCGCAGTCACCGAGGTTCACCGGGCGTCGACTACCTCGCCGTTCCGCGGAAGGCCGCCATAGAACGCGATGGGCACCGCGGTTGCACTCATCACGTCGACACTGCTGATTGCCTGCAGGTGGAGGTGCGGCTCGGTGCTGTTGCCCGTATTGCCGCAGCGTGCCAACGCCTGGCCCACCTCAACGTGTTGACCCAGTCCGACCCGGATGCTGTCTTGCTGGAGGTGGCACAACGCGACCACGGGGCCGCCGCTGGTCTTGATCATCACGTGGTTCCCGGCAAGGGCCGGCCAGCCAGCAGTTGCCCTGCGTGCTTGGGTGAGGGCGTAGCGGAGCGATGGCAAGCCTCGGAAGGCCGCATGGTCGGGTTCGGAGTCGTGGACGGCGACGATGATGCCGTCCACCGGGGCCAGGACGGGCCGCCCAAAGCCCGGGAAACGCGCCGCCGGTTCGGGGTACAGGAGCGAGGCGAACGTGATCGGCGTGCTGCGACCGGATTCGTCCACCGGGACGAAGTCGATCGCGAAGGACGAGGCGTACAGCGTCGTGCCGTGGCTTGGGACCCGGTTGGCGGGGCTGTTCTGCGTCAGCCACCGGCCGGTGAAGGGGTAGGCGAGGTCAAGGGTCGTTGGCACGGGGCGGCTCCAGTCTCACGGGCTCGACCATCCCATGGTGGACCGCGATCCGGTTCGCTGGACGCACCCACCTGCCGCAGACGGCGGTGACGCTCACCCGATGACCGCTAACGGTCCTTCTTCAGGAGTGGGGACCTGGAAGTGATCGAAGTACTCAGCTGCGATCGCGGGTGGAAGGACGAAATCATCGCCATGGGTCAGCGCTCTGGCCCGCACACGTTCCAGGCACGTGCCCCGATCTGTTGCGAGATAGAGCGTCTCGGGAATCACGCCGTAAGGCGCGAGCAGACGGCGCCAGTCGTCGCGCATGTCCCGTGACCAGAAGGAGAAGTCAAGGACGACATCACGGCCCTGGCCGACGAGTTTGAGGAGACGCGTGCGCAAGTCAGCGTCGATCACGGCCCGAACGGACTCGGGCAAGGGCATCCCGCGCACGCCGCGGTCCCAGGCCTCCTGATCGAAGGAGAGTCGTGCCATACCCGCCGCCTCCAACTGGCGGGCGACGGTGGACTTGCCGGACCCGGCCGGACCGCACATGAACACCACTCGCACAGTCCGAGTCTAGAACGAGGCGGGGTGGGCATGACGCGCGCGTTCATCAGCACCTGGGGCCATGTGCAGCCGCCTGGTCGGCGGTGTCACGTGTCGCCCGTAGCTAAGCGTGAACCGGCACGCGGGGTTTCGTCGACATGTCCTGCTCGGGCGGCGCGAACGCCACGCTCGGCGGCGTGCGGTACGCGTGCACGAATCCGGCGATCGCCAGTATCAACAGCAGCGCGGCGATGCCGAAGGCGAAGTTCGATGCGATCCGGGCAATGTCACCGAGTTGGCTGAAGCCGTAGGGGGTCAGCAGGGCGCCCTTCAGCATGGTCCCCTCGAACATCTTCTGGCGCACTGTCGTCACGTCGGCGAGCTTCTGCTCCAGGGCGGCTATGCCGGGGGCTTCCGCTTCCTTCGCCGCGGTGATCTCTGCCCTGATCTTTCCCAGCTCCGCGCCGAGCTCGCGGTAATTCATGCCGTCGACGTAGGCCACCTGGGTCATCCCGAGTCGGGTGGCCAGCCAGGTGAGGTGCCCACCTAGGTACTCGTTGGCGAAACACTCAGCCTGCTTCCCACTGGTGACGGCCTGGCCGGCATAGTCCAGCACGCACCCCGACCGGTCCTCCGTGAAGGCCGTTTCCTGTGCTACGAGGTCCGTGGCTGCCGGGAAGGTGACGCTCTGCGCCTCCAGCTGGTCGTGGACGTAGGTTTCGGAGAAGTCGGCGCGATTGGCCAGCACCAGACCGAGAATCAGCAGAAGACCGGCCATGGCGAGGAAGCCCCCGCTGACCATGAGATCCAATGTGCGTCTTTTCATGGAGACCACCCCTCCTGTTGAATGGTGATGGTGCCGTGGCCTGGCGCCGCGGCAACCTGGAGATTCCATGGTCGAGCACTCCGCCGGACCGGGGCAACGGCGGTTCCCGCCATCATCTGTGGAGGAAATGCGACAACAGGGATGGGTGGTTTTCCCCATCCCTGGGCCGAGAGTCGGCGTACCGTCAGGCGTATGGGACCGCTGAGCATCCGCGTTCTCCTTGTGGACGACCATGCTCTGCATCGCGAGGGCACGCGCCACATCCTCGAGGAGCACGACGACCTGGAGGTGGTCGGTGACGCCGAGACCGGTGAGGCGGCACTGGCACTCATCGCTCAGCTGAAACCCGACGTCGTAGTCCTCGATATCCGGCTACCCGGGATCAGTGGCATCGAGACGGCGCGAAGGGTCCGCGATCAGCACCCCGGCGTGCGGGTGCTCATGGTCTCGGCCTACGACGACGACGAGTATGTACGCGGCTCCTTCGAGGCGGGGGCGGTCGGGTACCTCAGCAAGTCCGCGCCCGGTCGTGAACTGGTCGAGGCGGTCCGGGCGGTCGCTGCGGGCGCCACGGTGCTTCGGTCAGCGCTGCTCCGGCCGTTGCTGACGCGCGATCAGGTCCAGCCCGGACGGCTCACAGCCCGCGAGTTGGCCGTGCTTCAATTGCTGGCCGAGGGACTACACAATAAGCAGGTGGCGATGCGGCTCGGCATCAGCGCGCGCACCGTCGAGCGCCACTGCGACAGCATCTATGTGAAGTTGGGCGTCGGTTCGCGGACTGAAGCCGTGGTCCGGGCCATCTCCGTCAAGCTGGTCAAGGTCGACGAACCCCGCTGATCCTGCCGCGACCACCACCGCTGGACGGCTGGCGGTCGGCCTGGTGCACCCGCCGGTGCGCGATCCGCGGTTCTGGATCGTTCAGGCCGGAATCTTGACCTGGGCGATCGTGCACGACGTGGTGCTCGTCCTCCTGCACTGGGACCATGTGGCGGGCGTCCCGTCGCCGACAACGTCGGTGCTCCTGCTCATTCCGGTGATGTACGCCGCTCTCAACTTCGGCGTTCGCGGGGGGATCGGCATTGCACTGTGGGCTACCGCCCTCGTGGTCCCGCACTGGTTCCTCAGTCCCCAGTTCAGCGCTGCCCATGTGTGGGTTGAGGTCGGGTACCTGGTGGTGCTTTACGCGGTCGCGGTGGTCGTGGGTCAGCGGGTGGAGCGGGAGCAGCGCGCTCGCCAGAACGCCGAGGCGGCACTCACGTCGGCACGTCGGGCCGAGGCTCGCTACTACACGCTGTTCGAGGACCAGCCCGCGCCCGTTCTGATCAGCGACCTCTCAGGGCGGCTGGTCGAGGCCAACACGGCGGCGAAGCGTCTGCTGGGCACGGTTGTACCAAGGGGAAATGTCGCCGAACTGCTCGGTGTGGACCTGGAGGTCCTGCTCCAAGGCAACCGGTCGTTCCTGACGCTCACCACTGGTGGCAACGGCGAGGTCCTGCTCATGCCCACGGCGCATCGGCTGGAGGACGCCGACGGTACGGCGATGGTGCAGATCGTTCTCACCGACATCACCGAGCAGCACCGGCGTCAGGAGGAGCAGCGCACCCTCGACGACCTGACCGAACGGACACCGCGGGCCGACGAGATGCGACGGCGCCTCGCTCAATCCGCCGTCGTGGCTGATGACGCCACCGTCTCACTCCGCAAGATCATCCAGGGACTGCGGCCGCCCGTCCTCGACGACCTCGCCCTCGTTTCGGCCCTGCGGCAACTTACCGAAGAGACGCGCTCACGCAGTGACGCCATCGTCAGACTCGAGGTCACCGGGGAAGCGGGGCGTCTGAACCCGGACCTGGAGCTCGCCGCCTATCGCATCGCGCAGGAGGCCCTGAACAACGTCGTCCGGCACGCGCACGCCAAGCATGCGACCGTGAGCCTGTGCTTCGCGGACGAGAGCCTTCGTCTCACAGTCTCCGACGACGGGCGAGGAATCGCCTCGACGGGGCCGCGGGCGGGCCCGCGGGTAGCCTGGGACTCATCGGCATGCGCGAGCGGGTCGACATGGCCGGGGGGACGTTCGCCATCGCCGCGCTGCGGCCGCACGGCACTCGGGTGCAGGCCATTATCCCGTTGAGTTCGGTGCGAGGGTCGCACCCCTGAGCTGTGGACCATGCACAACTCCGGCGATCAGCAGGCGGGCGCAAGGGCGTCATTGAGCCATTACAGTGGCCGGTGTGATGCACACTGGAGCGGTCGCCGTCGGACAGCTGCTGGTCGCCACGCAGCCGGGCCGCGGGGGCTACTTCGACCGTTCGGTCATCCTGCTGCTCGAGCACAACCCCGAAGGCACCCTCGGCGTGTGTCTGAACCTCCTCTCGGACCTGCCGGTCTCCAGCATCCAGGAGGGCTTTCGCGACCACATGAGCCCCCCCGTGCGCGTGTTCGAGGGCGGCCCAGTCAACCCGGATGTGGCCATCGCGCTCGGCGAGCCGGCGACTCCGGATTCACCGCCTCCGGGGTGGGAGCGGATCGTCGGAGACATCGGGGTGGTGGATCTCAACTTTCCCACCGAGTTGATGGACACGTCGTTCAGCCATCTCCGCCTGTTCGTGGGGCTGTCGGGGTGGGCGCCGGGCCAGCTCGAGAGCGAACTCATCCGCGGTTCCTGGTTCCGCACCCGGGCGCGCCCGGAGGACGTGTTCGGTCACCCCGAGGGACTCTGGCGGCGGGTACTGCGACGCATGGGAGGCACCGCGGGCCGCTGGTCCACCTGGACCGACGAACCCGGCCACAACTAGCACCGCGCTGTCGCGGCTACGATGGGGACGCGAACGCAAGGAGGCCGGTGTGAGCGACGCCAAGGGCAAAGCCCGCATTCTCGTCATCGATGACGACGCGGCGCTGTCCGAGATGCTGCAGATCGTGTTGAGGCAGGAAGGCTTCGACACGGTGCACTGCACCACAGGGGAGGCGGCTGTGCAGGAATTCCGGCACTCCCACCCCGATCTGGTCCTGTTGGACCTCATGCTCCCGGGTCGGGACGGCGTTGCGGTCTGCCGCGACATCCGCGCCGAATCGGGGGTGCCCATCATCATGCTGACCGCCAAGTCGGACACGGCGGACGTGGTGGGAGGCCTGGAGGCCGGGGCAGACGACTACGTCGCCAAGCCGTTCAAGTCCAAGGAACTCATCGCCCGCATCCGCACCAGGCTCCGGCGCACCAACGGCGACGCGGGCGACGATGCGCTCTCCATCGGGGATCTCACCATCTCGGTGTCGTCTCATGTGGTCCGACGCGGCGGCACGCACCTACCGCTCACGCCTCTCGAATTCGACCTGCTCCTCGCGCTCGCGAAGCGGCCCACGCACGTGTTCACCCGCGAGGCCCTGCTCGACGAGGTGTGGGGTTACCGCAACGCGGCGGACACCCGGCTCGTCAACGTGCACGTCCAGCGGCTGCGGGCCAAGGTGGAGAAGGACCCGGAGCGTCCCGAGATCGTCATCACCGTCAGGGGAATCGGGTACCGGGCCGGTGAATCGGCGGCGTAGGGCCCGGACGGGGGTGCGCCAGCTGTGGTGGAGCTCCCTCCCGCTGCGGGTCCTCATCTCCACGCTCGCCCTCTCGATCGTGCTCATGATGCTCGCGGGCATGGTGCTGCTGCAGCAGGCGACGGTGGGCGTCGTCGCCGCGAAGAAGGCGGCGTCTCTCAACGAGGCCACGGGCGTGTACGCGTTCATGCAGGATCAGCTCCGCAGCCCCGAGAACCGGGGAGTCGCGGTGAACGAGGCACTGAACCGTCTCGCCGATCTGGCGGACGCGCAGGCGGCGCAGTACCGCGTGGTCATCCAGGGCCCCACCTCGCGGCTGGTGTCGGCTGGCATCCGCCCCGAGTCGGTTCCGGGTTCCCTCATCGCCCAGGTGGAACAGGTCGAGGGCATGTTCGTGACCCCCACCACCGTGGTGTTCACGGATCCCGACGCTCAGGCGGAGCCGGGGTGGGCCATCGGGACGGCGCTGACCGGGTCCACGGGGGAGCGGTACCCGATCTACTACATCTTCCCCATGACCACGGAGACCCAGACGCTGCGTGGCCTGCAGGGCGCGGTCACCGGGACCGGGATCGCGTTGGTGGCCGCCCTCGCGCTGGTCGCCTACCTCATCACCAACCAGGTGGTGCGGCCCGTGCGGCGCGCGAGCCAGGCCGCACTCAAGCTTGCCTCCGGACAGTTGGGGGAGCGCATGGCCGTTCGCGGCACCGACGATCTGGCCAGCCTCGCCAAGTCCATGAACCGGATGGCGGCCCAGCTCCAGCAGCGCATCCGTGAACTCGAGACCCTGTCCACCCTCCAACAGCGTTTCGTCAGCGACGTGTCCCACGAGCTGCGCACGCCCATGACCACCATCAAGATGGCCTCGGACGTGATCTACGACTCCCGCTACGCCCTCGACCCCCTCACGGCCCGCTCCGCGGAGTTGATGAGCCTCGAGATCGAACGCTTCGACGGCATGCTGGCAGACCTGCTGGAGATCTCGCGCTTCGACGCCGGCGCCGCGGTGCTCTGCCTCGACGAGACCGACGTCGCCGCCCTCGTGGAGGCCGAGGTCGAGGCGGGTCGTCGGATGGCGGACAAGCTCGGTGTCGCCGTCACTCTGGAACGCAGGGGGCTGGACACCATGGCCGCGGTCGACTCCCGGAGGATCCGTCGCATCCTGCGCAACCTCATCACCAACGCCATCGAGCATGCCGAGGGCAGGCCCGTCCGAGTCGTGGTGGCGGCCAACGAGGCGGCCGTCGCGGTGACGGTGCGCGACCATGGTGTCGGCTTCGAGGCCGAGGACGCGGCGCGCGTGTTCGACAGATTCTGGCGGGCCGATCCCAGCCGAACCCGCGTCGTCGGCGGCTCCGGGCTCGGGTTGGCGATCTCCATGGAGGACGCCCGCCTGCACCACGGATGGCTGACCGCCTGGGGCCGTCCGGGCCGGGGGGCCCAGTTCCGGCTGACGATTCCCCGCGAGCCGGGACATGAGCTGACCACGTCGCCCCTCTCGGTGATCCCCGTCGACGACCGGCCGCCGGAGGTGACCCGGTGAGGCCCCTGATGGCGGCGATCCTGGCCGTGATGGTTTTTGCCGCTGGATGCACGCAGATCCCCACGTCGGGTCCTGTCGAGGAGGTCCCCATGTCGGCGGAGCCGTGGGGCGTCGATCTCGCGCCCCAGCCACCCGAGGAAGGCGTCCAGCCCGCGCGGCTGGTAGAGGGCTTTCTTCAGGCCATGGCCTCCCCTGAGGGCGGATACGCCATCGCCCGACGGTACCTGACGGAGGCCGCGGCGGCGCGCTGGGACCCCACCTCGGCCGCCGTCGTGGACGCGCTGGTCGTCGGGCTGTCCGACGGCACGGTTGAGGGTGTCCAGGTGGGCGTGCTCGACGGCAACGGGCGCTTCGCGGCCGTCCCGCAGGAGTTCGAGCACGACTTCCGCACCGTCCAGGAGAAGGGCCAGTGGCGCATCGCCTCCCCGCCGGCAGGGTTGCTGCTCTCGCGCTACATCTTCGAGCGCTACTACGAGCGCGTTCCGCTCTACTTCACCAGCCGCTCGGGGACCCATGTGGTCCCGGACCCCATCCACGTCCCGGAGATGGTGGTGACACCGACGGCCATCGTCGAGGCCCTGCTCAGCGGACCGTCGGAGGCCATCGCCCCCGCCGTCGCCGACGCCGTCCCCAGCGGCGTCCACCTGGCCGACGGCGGGGCGACCATCGATTCCGCCGGCGTCGTGACGGTTCAGCTGACCGGCTTGTACGACAGGCTGAGCGACGACGCCCGACGCAGGCTGGGGGCGCAGCTCCTCTGGTCCCTGACGGCGGTGCCGCGGGTCACCGGGCTGGTGGTGACCAACGACGGCATCCCGTTCACCCTCCCGGGGGCGCGGGCCGACGGGGTGGTGGAGCTTGCCGGCCAGCAGGGGTACCAGATCCTCTCGCGTGCCTCGACCGTCGACCTGTTCGGCGTCCGCGACGGTGCCCCGGGCCGGGTGCTGGGTGACGATCGCTTCGAGCCCTGGCGTGGGGTCGAGGCGGCGGTGGCGGACCTGGCAGTGTCGCTGGACGGGGACTCCGCCGCCCTCATCGACGAGGGCCGGACGGGTCTGCTCATGGGAACCATCCAGGGTGAGATGACCCCCGTCGAGGTGCCGTACGTGAACCTCAGATCCCCCCAGTTCGTCCTGGGGACGCTGTGGCTCCTCGGCGAGGATGCCGAGGGCAGCACCCGGCTGTTCACGGTCAACCGGATGGGTGACGTGGAGGAGGCCACGGTCCAGATCCCCGACGGGAGAGGTCTTGAGCAGTTCGCCGTCTCGCCCACCCGGGCTCGGGTGTCGCTTCTGCTGTCGGCGGGGGGAGTGCGCGAGGTGGGGATGGCCACGGTCCTCCCGGGGGGCCCGCTCACGGTGGTGGAGTGGCGGCCCCTGCCGTTGGTGGCCCCCTCAGGCCAGATCCTCACGGATCCGAGTGCCGTAGCGTGGCACGGCGAGACATCGGTGGCGGTGGCCGGTGTCGCGGCAGGTCTGCGGTCCGTCTACAGCGCGGAGGTGGACGGCTCCCTCGTCGAGGAGCTCGGCCCCCTCTCCGGTGAGGTGGAGGAGCTGACGGCGATGGCAAGGTTGGGCGGTGGCGCGGTGGCGATCCGGACCTCGGCCGGTGTCACCTGGCGATATGAGGCGCGCACGCGGTGGACGCGGCTGGCCGAGGACCTCACGGCCATCGCCTACGCCAGCTGAGTTGCCCTGTGGAGGGGCGGTGAGGTGCGGCCGGGGCTGACGATCATGGGGGCATGACCCGATTGATCGACGCAGCCGCTGATCTCCTGCTGGGGGCCACCTGCCCTGGATGCTCGACGCCGGGTTGGGGCCTCTGCGGGCTGTGCCTCGCTGCCCTGTCGGTCCCGGTGAGGTGGGTTCATCGGGGGCTTGATGTTCCGCTCAGCGCCGCCTGTCCCTATCGCCCGGTGCTCGCCCATGTTGTCCCGCGCTACAAGGACGACGGCGCCCTCCACCTCGACCGCATGCTGGGCCGTCTCCTGGCGCGGGCCGTGAGCGTCCACGACCCGCCACCGGAGGCCATTCTCGTTCCGGTCCCGTCAAGGCCCGCGGCGGTGCGGGCGCGCGGCTACGACCATGCCCACCGGCTCGCCGTCGCCGCGGCCGGCCGCCTCGGCCTGAGAGCGGTGCGGGTGCTCCGGAGGAGCCCCGATGGTGCGGACCAGGAGGGCCTCGGCAGGGCTCAGCGCGCCAAGAACCTCGCCCACTCCATGCGGGCGCGGCCCACCGTCGCGCCCGTGATCCTCGTCGACGACGTGGTCACCACGGGGGCCTCTCTCGGTGAGTCCCTCAGACGCCTCACGGCGGTGGGGGTGCAGGTCCTGGGTGCCGCAGTCGTGGCCGACGCTGACTACCGTTGAGACACTTCCCGTCAAGCCTGACAGCGTTCGCCGGCAGGGGTAGCGTTGGTACATGTTGAGGCCGCAGGATGGATCGTCAGATCCCCTGCGGTCTGCTGCATCCGTCGCGGGGGAACTCCCCGCGGTGGAGTTGGAGTCGGGCCCCTGGGGCCCCACGACAGACGGAGGAAACATGGACATCGTCGTCACGGGTCGGCACTGCACGATCAACCCCGAACTGAAAGAACTCGTCACGGATCGATTGGCCGCTGTCGAGCGCCTGCGGGATCGGGTCATCCGCGTTGAGGTCGAGTTTCATGCCTCGGAGGGGACGAAGGATCCCTCAGACGCCGTCGAGGTGCAGCTCACCCTCCGGAGTCGCGGGCCGGTCGTCCGGGCGGAAGCCAGGGCCAACGACAAGGTGGCGGCATTCGAGATGGCGTTGGAGCGGCTGAAGGCTCAGCTACGGAAGGCGGCCGACCGCCGCAAGACCCACCGCGGGCTCCGTGCGGGCAACATCGCCGAGATCGCGCATCCTGTGGCCGAGGTCAACGGGCACGCGCAGGACGACGTGGAGACCCATGAGGTCGCCGGTCTTGTCGTCACGGGGGACGGGCCACTAGTGGTGCGCGAGAAGGAGTTCAGCACGGCTCCACTCACTCTGGCCCAGGCCCTCGACGAGATGGAACTCGTGGGACACGACTTCTTCCTCTACCAGGACGCGGACAGCGGCCGCCCGTCGGTGGTGTACCGGCGCAAGGCCTACAACTACGGCGTGATCCACCTCAACGTCTCCTGACCGGTTCTCTGACAGCGCCCCGGCCGTGGCCGGGGCGCTGTCGCGTGTCGTCGTTGCCGGCTGGCGTTAGGATGGCTGGCGGTACCGCCGCGTGAAATCGCGGTGTTCGCGAGATGTGAGGAATCGACCTGTGGGTGTCATGGATTTTCTGAGCGGCCTCGGCTCCGGAGCCCAGCTTCGACGGCTGCAGAAGGTGGCCGACCAGGTCAACTCCATCGAAGAGGAGTTCCAGGCCATGTCCGACGCCGAGCTGCGGGCCGAGACGGACACCTTCCGTCAGCGCATCGCGGACGGTGAGTCGCTGGATCGCCTCATGCCCGAGGCCTTCGCCACGGTACGCGAGGCGTCGGTGAGGGTTCTGGGGAAGCGTCACTTCGACGTGCAGCTCATGGGCGGCGCAGCGCTCCATTGGGGCAACATCGCCGAGATGAAGACCGGTGAGGGCAAGACGCTCGTGGGCACGCTCCCCGCCTACCTCAACGGCCTCACCGGCGAAGGCGTGCACGTCGTCACCACCAATGACTATCTCGCCAAGTACCAGTCCGAGCAGATGGGGCGAATCCACCACTTCCTGGGGCTCGAGGTGGGTGCCATCCTGGCGTCCATGACCCCGGCGGAGCGCCGCGTGGCGTACGCCTCGGACATCACCTACGGCACCAACAACGAGTTCGGCTTCGATTATCTGCGTGACAACATGGCGCTGCGCAGTGACGATCTCGTCCAGCGCGGGCATCACTACGCCATCGTTGACGAGGTGGACTCCATCCTCGTCGACGAGGCCCGCACCCCACTGATCATCTCCGGCCCGGCCGAGGACACCCACGAGTGGTACCCGGTGTTCTCCAAGCTGGTGAGGACCCTGCGCCGCGACGTGGATTACGAGGTGGACGAGAAGAAGCGCACCATCGCGGTGCTGGCGCCCGGCATCGAGAAGGTGGAGGACCGGCTGGGGATCGAGAACCTCTACGAGTCCGCGAACACGCCCCTCATCTCGTACCTCAACAACGCCATCAAGGCCAAGGAGCTCTTCAAGCGGGACAAGGACTACGTTCTGGCCGGCGACGAGGTGCTGATCGTCGACGAACACACCGGCCGCACGCTCGCGGGCCGCCGCTACAACGAGGGCCTGCACCAGGCGCTGGAGGCCAAGGAGGGCGTCCGGATCAAGGACGAGTACCAGACTCTGGCCACCATCACGCTGCAGAACTACTTCCGTATGTACTCCAAGCTGGCGGGCATGACGGGCACGGCCAAGACGGAGGAGTCGGAGTTCCAGAAGATCTACGGGCTCGGCGTCATCCAGATCCCCACCAACCGGCCGATGATCCGCAAGGACCAGCCGGATCTGATCTACCGCACCGAGGAGGCCAAGTACGAGGCCATCGTCAAGGACGTGGTGGACCGGCACGCGCAGGGGCAGCCGGTGCTCCTCGGAACGGCCTCTGTCGCCAAGTCCGAGTTGCTGTCCGGGCTGCTCAAGCGCGCCAACGTGCCGCATGAGGTGCTCAATGCCAAGCACCACGAACGCGAGGCCTCCATCGTCGCCGAGGCGGGCCGCAAGGGCGCGGTCACGGTGTCGACCAACATGGCCGGACGCGGCACGGACATCATGCTGGGCGGCAACCCCGAGTTTCTGGCGGACCTCCAGTTGCGGAAGGCGGGTTTGGACCCGCACGAGACCCCCGAGGCGTACGAGGCCCGGTGGAACGAGACATTGGCGGCCCTGGAGCAGCAGGTGGGCTCCGAGCATGACGAGGTGGTGGCCACCGGCGGCCTGTACGTTGTGGGCTCCGAACGTCACGAATCGCGCCGCATCGACAACCAGCTGCGCGGCCGCTCCGGCCGCCAGGGGGACCCCGGCGAGAGCCGGTTCTATCTGTCGCTCAGCGATGATCTGATGCGCCTGTTCCGGCCTGAGCTGCTGGAACGTGCACTGCTGATGATGAAGGTCCCAGATGACGTGCCCATCGACATGAAGTCGGTGTCGAAGTCCATCGAGAGCGCCCAGAAGCAGGTCGAGGGCCAGAACTTCGAGATGCGCAAGAACGTGCTCAAGTACGACGATGTGCTCAACCGGCAGCGTCACGCCATCTACGGGGACCGTCGCCGCGTCCTGGACGGCGCCGACGTGTCCGAGCAGCTTCGGACCAACGTGCGGCGAGTGGTCACCGACGTGGTACGCAACCACACCGTCGGCATCCCCGAGGAATGGGATCTGGAGACCATGCTCACAGAGCTGCGGACGCTCTACCCGGTGACCATCACCCTCGCCCAGCTCGACGAGCAACTGCCGGAGCAGCATGAGCTGGTGGACATGGTCACCGAGGACGCGCTGCGCGCCTACGACGCACGGGAGGAGCAGCTCGGCGCTGAAACCATGCGGGAGCTGGAACGCCAGGTGCTGCTGACGGTGCTGGACCGGAAGTGGCGCGAGCACCTGTACGAGATGGACTACCTCCGCGAAGGCATCGGCCTACGGGCGATGGCGCAGCGCGATCCGTTGGTCGAGTACCAGCGTGAGGGCGGCGACATGTTCGTCGCCATGATGGACGCCTTCATGGAGGAGGTCGTGGGCTTCCTGTTCAACCTGGAGGTCACGGCGCGTCCGGCGGAGCCGGCCCTCGCCGTCGGCCTGGTGACCGACGAATCAGGGGCACCCATCCGGGTGCCTTCGGAGGAGGAGACACCCGAGCCGCTGGCCAAGGGCCTGGAACGTCACGCCGACACCAATCTCAGCTACTCCGCGCCGGACGAGACCGGTGAGGTGATCCAGACGAACGCGCCGATGGCACGGGCCGCGGAGAAGGTGGGCCGCAACCAGCCCTGCCCGTGCGGATCGGGGCGCAAGTACAAGGTCTGCCACGGCCGTCCGGGGGCCGCTGCGGTCTAGACCCCGCCGAGTCCGTCGGCCTCAGGCGGCCCATGCGGCGGACTGCACACCCACAGGAGTGAGGATCACCAACTCCGAGCACCGCCATGTCGTGGGGCCGGCATCGAGGCGCAGGATGCAACTGACCGAGCGGCCGCCGGAGCACACCCGAACCGTTGCCTCCACTGATCTCTCAGTGGGCATCTGAGACCGGACCCTGCCGACCCTGACCCGGCGGAAACGGCCGCTGTCGACGTAGTGGACCAGGTTCTCAAACGCCGCCGGCGCCAGATGTGGACGCAGCTGGTGCAGCGGCCGCCTGCCCATCACGGCCTCGAGAACCGCCCGGATGAGGTTCATGGCCTGTGAGGGCACCGGATCCGGCGCAGGATGCCTGGGGCGGACACTGGCGAGATGCGTGACAGGTAGTTGGAGGCTCATGGCCTCGACGCTAGGGTCGCCCGGCCGCGACGGCAGCGCCGGCGAGTCCCACCGACAACACATCGGAGCGTTCGGACAACACCTGGGCGGCTCAGGACAACAACTCAGCCACCGAACATCAGCAGGAGTCCGCCGACGGTGAACACCACCATGATGCTCAGCAACGGCAGATGCACCGCCACCCGGCCGGGGTGGGTGCGCAGCGCGATGTCGTGGGTGACCAGCACCCCCGCCACGTGGCCGCCGACGATGAGCAGCACCTGCAGGACGGCGATGAGGGTGGGGTACGCGAACAGCGTGGTGACGGGGGCCGCCTCGGCCATCCCGAACAGGTCCCAGCCTGCCCCCAGCGGGTCGCTGAACCGGATGAGAGTGCGCTGACCCTCCAGGTACAGCATGGTGCCGTAGTGCGCCAGAGCGTAGGCCACGACGAGGGGGATCAGGCCCGGGGCCAGGGAATCCATCTGTATCCCGCGGTAAGGGCGGGTGCCGATCCAGAACAGCGCGTAGATCACCCCGACGCTCGTGAGCAGGCCCAGCGTGCCGATCGGCCAGGCCCACCCCTCTAGCCCCTGGGTGGCGCGCACCCACCAGGCGGTGTTCGACAGGGCGTCGAAGAGCGTGCCGCCCAGCAGCACGCTCGCCAGGGCGGCCAGGTGCTGCGGTGCCCGCCAGGACCCGAGGTTCCGGAGTGGGTCGACCAGCAGCAACACGCCACGGCTGGTGCGACTCCACGGCGACAGCCGCGCCACGATCGTCGCGTACGCCTCGAACGGATCCGCCTGCGCGATCCAGCGCTGGCCCTGGAACAGGACGCCCCCGACCACCCACGCCACCCAGGCGGCGGCGAAACCCCGAAGCACCGGAAGCGTCGCGCCTTCGGGCTGAACCAACTCCAGGTAGAGGAAGGCCAGCAGTGCGGCCGCGGCGGGCAGTCTCGACGCCGCGGCGTTACCAGCCGGGGCGGCGGCCCCCGTGAAGCGGAGCAGCAGCCGAAGCGGGTTGGTCCGCCGGTAGACGGCGCCGAACAGTAACGACATCGGCACGAGGCCCACCCAGAGCAGCACGTAGACGAAGCCGAAGGCGGGATTGTCGATCCGATCCACCCCGAACGTCAGCGCCAGACCGGCCACCAGCCACCCGGACCCTACGAGGATCCGGAGCGGTCGGGAGAACCAGGGGGAGTCCACGACGGCGGTCAGGCGCGGCAACTCCACGCCGTGCTGGTCCCGGAGGCGCGGCGTCCTCCAGGCGAACAGCGCGACCCAGAAGGTGACCACCAGCACGGCCCCCCCGCCGGCGAGCACGAACCCGAACGGGAGCGGCAGGTCGCCCCGGGAGGCGATGCCGTGCAGCGGCGTCACCGGATGACCAGGTCCAGCCAGATGACGTCTGTGACGTGGGACTCCACCTCATAGGTCCCAGCCATCGCCGCCTCGAAGACGATGTCGGTGGGTTCCCCTGCCGCGAGGTCCCGCTCGATCTCATAGCCGTGCACGTGCGCCCGGTCCGCCGTCGGGGTGGTGATCCGAAGGGTCACTTCCGCGCCCAGCTGCACCTCGACCCGCCGCGTGTCCGCCGGCGGATCGGTGACCACCAGCTCGATGGTCTGGGGGGCGGCCGTCGGGGTGCCGCACGCCACGAGCAGGACGACGGCGGTGGCGGCGGCAAGGGACCTGATCGTGCGCAACATGTCGTCGTCGAACCTACTCCGATTCCTGCCTCGGTGCATCTAGTCTGGTCGGGTGAGACGCCACCTCGTGTTCATCCCCATCGCCGCCGAAGAGTTGGGCATCCTGGCGGGCGATCCGGTTGTCGCGGACCGGCCCGCCTACACCGTGACGCCGGAGCTGCTCGAGGAACTCGAGTACACCGAGGCGGAGGCCGAGGACGCGGAGTACGCCGCCCTGGTGCTCGCGTCGATCGCAGGCCTGAGCGAGTACGGAACCAGGCTCGTCGTTGTGGCGGAGGTCGACCCGGCGCTGATCGCCGCGTCGGATGACCCGGCCAACGGCAGGGTCACGCTCACCGGGTGCCCGCCGTCGGCCATGACCGCCTGGTTCTGCGAGGAGCCTGGCGTGGATGTGGCGGACGCGGCCGCCATCGCCCGGGGCCTCACCATCGATCAGGCCTGGGATCTGCCCCAGGTCCAGCAGCTGTTACAGGAGCACGAGCTGCTGTGGAACGACGTCGTCGAATACCGGCGCGGAGAGTAAGGGAGGGTCCTGACATGCCACGTTCCATCTGGAAGGGCGCTGTGTCCTTCGGCCTGGTGTCGATTCCCGTCAAGCTCTACGGCGCCACGGAGGACCGTGACGTGTCCTTCAGGCAGGTCCACGCCAGCGACGGCGGCCGCGTGCGGCAACAACGCATCTGCGAGAAGTGCGGCGAGGTGGTGGCCTATGCCGACATCGCGAAGGGCTACGAGTCCGCAGACGGCCGCGTCGCCATCCTGACCGACGAGGACTTCGACAACCTGCCGCTGAGCACCCTCAAGACCGTGGACGTGGTCCAGTTCGTCGACGGCCACGAGGTGGATCCCACCTTCTTCCAGCGCACCTACTTCCTGGAGCCCGAGGCCGCGGGCCAGAAGCCCTACGTGCTCCTGCGCGAGGCGCTGGCCAAGGAGGACAAGGTGGCGGTGGTCAAGGTGGCCCTGCGCAGCCGCGAGTCGCTGGCGCTGATCCGCCCCAAGGACGATCTCCTGCTCATGCACACGATGTACTGGCCGGACGAACTCCGCGACGGGGAGTTCGCGGCTCCCTCGACCGAGGTCAGGATCTCGGATGCGGAGATGGAGATGGCGAAGCTGCTCATCGCGCAGTTGGAGGGGGAGTTCGATCCCGCCGCCTACCAGGACTCCTACCGCGAGGCCCTCCTCGAGGTGGTGGAGGCCAAGCTTGCTGGGGCTCCCGCGCCGGCGGCGTCGGAGACGTCCCAGCCTGTCGGCGACGTGGTGGACCTCATGGCCGCGCTCAAGGCCTCCGTCGACGCCGCGAAGAAGCGCCGCGAGGCGGCCGCCAGCTGACCGCGGGTCAGCTGCTGAGCCAGGCTGCCGCCCGGCGCTCCAACCCGGCGAAGGCTTCGCGGATGAACGGCTCGATCATGGACTCCACCTTCTTGCCCACCAGCGGAATTCTCACCTTCAGGTCCCCGCTGTAGCGGCCCTGCGTTCCCTGGCCCTGGGGCGTCAGGGCGGTCTGGGCATTGACGTCGATCGGCATCCCGGGCACATCGACCTCGACGGTGCCGCGGATCGACCCGTCCGCCGACGGCGGCTGGAAGCGGAACACCTGCGCGAGAGTCACGGCCTCACCCACGAACTTCGCCAGATTCGCCGGCACCGGCAGCTTCATCTCGAGGCGGGTGGCGTCGTCGGCGATCGTAACGCGGTGCTCGAGGGCCCCGGCGTGCCGGGCCACGTCGGCGATGAACTCCTCATTGCGCATCAGCGCGACGACCGCATCCGGAGCGGCGGCGTACTGGTGGGTGTAATCCAAATCCATGCCTGTCAGCGTAGCCGGACGGACGAACCCTAGGATTGGCCCATGAAGATCGACCTGCACACCCATTCCCGGGTCAGCGACGGGACGGACACCCCGACCAGCCTGGTGATGAAGGCCCACGATGCCGGGCTCGACGTGATCGGGCTCACCGATCACGACACCTTCGGCGGCGTGGCCGAGGGTCAGGAGGCCGGCAAGAGAATCGGTGTGAAGGTCCTGGGCGGCATCGAGATGTCGGCCGAGCACGACGGCGCCTCGGTCCACCTGCTCGGCTACGGCTGTGACCCGTTCGACCGGGAGCTCAACGCAGAGCTGGCCCGCATCCGGTTCGGCCGGACGGACCGGCTGCCGGCGATGGTGGCCAAGCTCACGGCGGCCGGACTCGATGTCACGATGGACGAGGTCATGACGGCTGCGAACGGCGCGCCCGCCATTGGCAGGCCGCACGTGGCGGACGCGCTGGTGGCCAAGGGTTACGTCGCGGATCGCGACGAGGCGTTCGCACGGTGGATCGGTGAGGACGGCCCCTGCTACGTCCATCGGTATGCGTGTGAACTGGAGCGTGCGATCGGCCTGGTGCACGCCGCCAAGGGCGTCGCCGTCATCGCGCACCCGTGGGGCCGCGGCGGCCAGCGGGTACTGCCCGCCCCCTACCTGGAGTCGCTGGTGCAGGGCCACGGGCTTGAGGGAATCGAGGTGGACCATCCCGATCACGACGATGAGACCCGTTCGCTGCTGTTCGAGATGGGCGCGCGGCTGGGCCTGGTGCGCACCGGATCCAGCGATTATCACGGCCTGGGGAAGAAGCGCAATCCACTGGGCGCCAACCTGACCCGGCCGTCGGCCTACCGGGACCTCGTCGCCCGGATCCGCCGTCGCGGCGGCGTCGTCTAGGGCCGCTAGGCTGGGGCCCCGCACCCCGTCGCACCCGTACAGGCAGGCACATCCATGTCAGTTACCCCCGAGGACACGTTCGACCCGGAGGCCTCGCTCGCCCGTTCCACCGAGCGCAGCCTCGAGATCGAGCGGCAGATCGCCCTGGACCCGTCGCGATTCAGGATCCTCACCGGGGACCGCCCCACCGGAAACCTGCACATCGGCCACTACTTCGGCTCCCTGCAGAACCGCGTGCGGCTCGCCTCCCTCGGCGTGGAGACGTTCGTGGTCATCGCCGACTACCAGGTGGTCACGGACCGCGACGGGGTGGGTCCGCTCCGGGAACGCGTCTATTCCCTCCTCACGGACTACCTGGCAGTGGGGCTGGACCCTGAGCAGGTGACGATCTTCACGCATTCGCAGATCCCTGCCCTCAACCAGCTGATGCTGCCCTTCCTCTCGGTGGTCACGGACGCCGAGCTGCGCCGCAACCCCACCGTGAAGACGGAACTCGACGACACGGGTGACCGGCCCATGTCCGGCCTGCTGCTCACCTACCCCGTGCACCAGGCCGCGGACATCCTGTTCTGCAAGGCCAACCTCGTGCCGGTGGGGAAGGACCAACTGCCGCACCTGGAGCAGGCGCGCGTCATCGCCCGTCGATTCGACGAGCGCTACGGCCGTGTGGACGAGAGCCGTGCCGTGTTCCCCGCGCCGGAGGCCCTGCTCAGCCGGTCCGGCATCGTCCTGGGGCTGGACGGCACGAAGATGTCGAAGTCCAAGGGCAACACCATCGAGCTGGGTATGACGGCAGACGAGACGGCCAGGCTCCTCAAGAGGGCCGTGACGGACTCGGACCGCCACATCACCTACGACCCGGCCACCAGGCCGGAGGTGTCCAACCTGGTGAACCTCGCGGCGTTGTGCCTCGACAGGGATCCGGCGGAGGTGGCCGCGGAGATCGGCGACGGTGGCGGTGGCGGGCTGAAGAAGCTGGTCACCGCGGCGGTCAACGACTACTTCGCTCCCATCCGCGCGCGCCGCGCCGAGCTCGCCGCGGACCCCGGCTACCTGGCACAGGTGCTCGCGTCGGGCAACCGGCGGGCCACCGAGGTGGCCGACCGGACGCTCGACGAGGTCCGGGAGGCCATGCAGATGGTCTACTGAGCCACGGCTCAGTCCGCCGTCGGTGCCTCCGGGGCCACGTCCACCCCGCCGCGGGTGCGACGGCGGCGACGGCGGGGCTTGCGCTCGGCGTCGGCGTGCTTGTCCTGCGCGGGGTGATCGCCGGCGGGCTCTGTGGACCGCCGCGAGCGGTGCTTGCGGGCCTCGGTGGGGGAATGCCTGGCCTCGACGGCCTTCTCGCGCGCCGCGATGGTGCCGGGCACCCGCCCCTTGGTGCCCTCGGGGATGTCGAGATCTGTGTAGAAGTGCGGTGACGACGAATACGTCTCGGGCGGCACGGCCAGCTCGAGGTTGAGCGACTCGTTGATCAGCTTCCAGCGGTGCAGGTCCGCCCAGTCCACCAGCGTCACCGCGACCCCTGAATTGCCGGCGCGGCCGGTGCGGCCGATCCGGTGCACGTAGGTGGCGTCGGTGTCCGGGCACTCGTAGTTGATCACGTGGCTGACGCCGATGATGTCGATGCCGCGGGCGGCGACATCGGTGGCCACGAGCACCGTGATGGTGTCCGCCCGGAACTTCTTCAGGGAGCGTTCGCGTGCCTCCTGGTTGAGGTCCCCGTGGATGGCGGCGGCGGCGAAGCCGCGGTCCACCAGCTCGTCGGTGAGCCGCTGCGCTGCGCGCTTCGTCCGGCAGAAGATCATGACCTTCGTGGTCTGGTTGCCCTGCAGGAGCCGCCCCACCATCTCGGGCTTGTCCAGGTCATGGGCCTGGTAGACGAACTGGTCGATGTCCGGAACGGTCATCTTCGCGTCATGGCCCTCGGCGCGGATGTTGACGGGCCGGTTCAGCGTGGCCCGCGCCAGCGTCAGGATGGGCGCCGGCATCGTGGCCGAGAACAGCATGGTCTGGCGGTCCTTGGGCGTCTTGCGCTGGAGGCGTTCGATGTCCGGGAGGAACCCGAGGTCCAGCATCTCGTCGGCCTCGTCGAGGACCAGAACCTGGATCTGCGACAGGTCCAGGGCTCCGCGGTCCGCGAGGTCCAGGAGACGGCCGGGTGTGCCCACCGCGATGTCGATGCCGGACTCGAGGGCGCGCAGCTGCTCGTCGTAGCCGGTGCCGCCGTAGATGGTGAGCACCCGCATCTTGAGGTGCCTGCCGGCGACATCGAGGTCTCGGCCCACCTGGAGGGCGAGCTCACGCGTGGGGCACACGATCAGGGACCGCGGCTTGCCGTGCGTGGGCTTCTCTCCGCCGGACATGGTGACCATGCGGTGCAGGAGGCTGACGCCGAACGCCAGGGTCTTGCCCGTGCCGGTGCGGGCCTGACCGATGAGGTCCACCCCGCTGATGGCGAGGGGGATCGCCAACGTCTGGATGGCGAAAGGATGGACGATGCCGACCTCCGCCAGCGCCGAGGTGATGGATTCGTGGATGCCGAGGTCGGCGAAGGTCTCGTCGATCGGGGTCTCGTTGTCGCTCAGGGCTCAAACCAATCTGGAAGAACTCACGGCGCGGTTGGCGCGCCGGAGGCGGTGCGTTGCTGCCCGCAGGCCCTCAGTCTAACGTAGGCCGCTATACCGCGCCGAAGCCCACCGTGCGGGAGCTGGGTGAGCCGAGGTCCAGGTACGCGATGCGGGCCCCGGGGATCAGCACGCGGCGGCCCTTCTCGTCCGTCAGCTCCAGCAGCGACGAGTTGGCCACGGCATCGCGGAGTTGCTCGGCGAGCTCCTCGGCGGAGGCGGTGGCTTCGATGGTGACCTCGCGGGGGACGTCGGTGATGCCGATCTTGACTTCCATGCCGCCACTCTAGCCAGATCCGCCAAGTCAGCCGTGCAGGCGGGCGACGATGACCGTCACGTTGTCCTTGCCGCCCTGCTCGTTGGCCCATACCGTCAGCGCCTCGGCCAGGGCGCCGGGTCCGGCGCAGGTGGGGGAGAGGGCGGCGACGACGCCGTGCAGTACCTCAGGGGCGCTGGCGTAGTTCCACAGCCCGTCGGTGCACAGCAGCAACCACCCGGCTCCGGCGGGGCGGTGGGAGGTGACCGACGGCGTGACGTCCGTGGACTGCCGCCCCAGCCACTTCGTGAGCGCGTGCGCCTGGCGGGACCGTTCGGCCTCGTCGCGTGTCATGCCCAGCAGCATGCGCGCCTGTGCCATGGAGTCGTCGGTGGACAGCAGCCGCGCCTCGCCGTCGTCTCCGAGCCAGTAGGCGCGGGAGTCACCCACGTTGGCGACCGTGACGAGCCCGGACTCGATGGTCGCGGTGATGAGCGTGCAGGCCGACGGGTCCTCCCGGCCCTCCAGGATGGCGCGGTTGGCGCGGGCGAAGGCCTCCTCAACGGCTACCCCGGGCGGATCGATGAGTGCCGCCACGACGGTGTCCACGGCCACGAGCGAGGCGCGCTCCGACCCGCGGGCAGTGCTCACCCCGTCGGCCACGGCCAGGACGGCCGAGGGCGGCGGCTCAGGGCGGACGGCCATCGCCATGGCGTCCTGGTTGGTGGCGTGCCGCCTGCCCGTGTCGCTGGCCCCGCCCACCCAGTGGGCCGGCTCGCGCACGTAGTGGGCCCGTGCCGAGTGCTGCGGGTGTGCATCCATGCGTCCTCCGTCCGGCCCTGCTGGTTTCATCCTGTCAGAACTCGGCGGGTGGGAGGGCGGGTGAGTCCGCGGTGGGGAGGGCCCGGGCCCAGAGGTCGCCGTGGGTTGCCACCCGCTCCAGCACCCGCGCGGGGCTGATCCGCAGCGGGCCGTCGGGGGTGAGCGCGGCCACCTCCTCCCACGTGAGGGGTGTGGCCACCGAGGGCGTCTCCACCCCCCTCACCGAGTAGGCCGTCACGGTGTTGCGGGCGGCCAGGTTCTGCCCGTAGTCGACGAAGATGAGGTTGGCCCTGGCCTGCTTGCTCATCGTGGCGACGAACTGCGTGGGGTAGCGCTGCGCCAGATGCTGGGCCAGCGCCGTCGCGAAGGCGTGCACCGCGGAGGCGGGGGTGGGCCGGATGGGAACGCTCAGCTGGAGCCCCTTGTTGCCGGAGGTCTTGGGAAATGCCTCGAGACCCATCTGGGCGAGCAGGGTCGCGGCGAGGATGGCGCCCTTGGCGGAGTCGGCGGGCGTGATGCCCGGCCCCGGGTCGAGGTCGACGACGAGGGTGCTCGCCCTCGGCTCGTCGGCCCCCGTGAGGATGAGTCCCTCGGGTGAGCCGGTGGCGTCCCGGAGACGCCACTGCGGGGTGTGCAGCTCGACGGCGGCCAGGTTGGCCAGCCATGCCAGGTCCGCCCGGCGGCCGGCGGTGACGTAGCTGACGGTCCCGGCGGAGGTGGACACGTCAACCGTCCGCACCCAGTCCGGGGCACCCGGGGGCAGGTTCTTCTCGTAGAACGACTCGCCGGCGGTGCCGTTGGGGAACCGCACCCTGGTGATCGCGCGGTCGCTGAGGTGAGGGAGCATCACGTCGGCGATCTCGACGTAGTACGCGATCAGCTCGCCCTTGGTGAATCCGGTGGGGAACAGGGGCTTGTCGAGGTTGCTCAGGGAGAGGGGCAGGCCCTCGATCTCCGTGGCGATGCGCTCGCTCATGCTGTCTCCCACACCCCGCCCAGCTTGCCACGCCCAGGGTGAAATTGTCCGTGGTTGCTGGTTGCATAGGGGGCATGCGCTTCCGGGTCCTGCCTCCACCCCATGTGGGGCCCCCTGCCCTGACGCCGGAGCAGGACGCCGCGGCTGCGCCCTTCAGGGGCGTGTCGGTGGTCGTGGGAGCTCCCGGCACCGGCAAGACCACACTGGTCGCGGCCGCCGCGGCGCGGCGGGTCCGGGCCGGCGGCAGCTTGGACAGGCTCATCGTTCTGGCGCACTCACGCTCCGCCGCCCAGCAGCTCCGCAGACAGATCGCCCGGCAGGTGGACCGCGCCCAGACGTCGCCGCAGGTCACCACCATCCATGGGCTGGCGCTGGGCCTGCTGCGCCGCTACTGGCCGCACGAGGACAGCCCCTGGCGCCTCCTTCGGGCACCGGAGCAGGAGCAGCGCATCCGGGAGCTGCTGGCCGGCATGCCTCCACGGGCCTGGCCGGAGGACGTGACGGCGGCCGTCGGGACGCGCGCGTTCGCCCGGCAACTGCGCGAGGTGCTGGCCCGCGCGCGCCAGCTCTCACTGGATCCGGAGACCATCGCCCGCTACGCCGCGCAGGCGGAGGACGAGTTGTTCGCGTCCGCGGCCCGCTTCGTCGAGGAGTACCTGACGGTGGGGGACTTCTCCGGCACGCTGGACTACGCCGAGCTGGTGTACCGGACGCGCCTGCTGCTCAGGGAGCCGAGCGTCGCGGCGGGGGTGGCGGCCGCATTCGACGAGGTGCTCGTCGACGACGCGCAGGAGGCGGATCCCGCGCAGGTGGGGCTGCTGGCGGACCTGTCGCGGATCGGGCTGCCCCTCATGGCGGTGGGAGATCCGCACCAACGGATCGGCGGGTACCGCGGGGCCAGCCCCACGGCGGTCGCGGATCTCGCTGCGCTGCCCGGCGCGACACTGCACACGCTCGGCACGGGGCACCGGGCCTCTCAGCGGGTGGCGGAGGCCCTTCGGACGCTCAGCTCGAGGATGGACGCGCGGTATGCCCCTCCGTCGCCACTGGCGAGCCTGCTGGCCGGAGAGGTGCGCGCGAGGGTGTTCGACGACACGTCGGCCGAGCTGGCGAGTGTCGCGGCAGAGCTGCGCCACTCGGTCGCGGTGGAGGGACTCGCCTGGGCGGACCTCGCGGTGATCACGCGCGCGGGCCGCGCCCAGCTCAGCGCTGTCGCGGCCGAGCTCATGCGCCTCGGGGTCCCGGTCGACGTTTCGGGAGACGAGATTGCGCTCGCGGAGCAACCCGCGGTCGCGACGCTGCTGTCGGCGGTGTCGGTCGCGGCCCGGGGTGACGGGCCGGAGGCTGACGAGGCTCGCCTCCTCCTGTCCTCCCCGCTGTGCGGTCTCGACGGGGTGTCCCAACGCAGGCTTGGCCGGGAACTTCTGGAGCGGCACCGCTCCCTAGGGTCCTCCTCCGTTCTCCTGGGTCGCTGCCTCACCGAGCCGTCGCTGCTGGAGGGCGTGGACACCGAGGAGGCCTCCTCGGCCCGCGCGCTTGCCGCCCTCCTCGCTGAGGCGCGCCGCGCTCTGGCCGAGGAGGCGGAGGTGCAGCAGGTCCTGTGGGGCCTCTGGGACGCCACCCCATGGCCCTCCACCCTCCGGGACCGGGCCCTGCGCGGGTCCCGTCGGGCCAACGCGGATCTCGACGCCATCGTCGAACTGTTCGACCAGGCGTCGCGGCAGCCGGAGCTGCGCGGCGCCCCGGGCGCCAGGACGTTCCTCAACGAGATCTCCGGTCAGGAGATTCCGGCGGACACCGGGCGGGAACTGGCCGTGTCCCGCCGGGGCGTCCGCGTCGTCACCGCGCACCGGACCCGCGGCCTGGAATGGGAGCGGGTGTGGGTGATCGGTGTGCAGGAGGGGCTGTGGCCCCGCATGACCCGGGCGGGGATGCTGCTGGACGCCTCGCGACTGGGTCCCGAGCGGCTGGAGCCCAGGGGGCCGTCGTCCCAGCTGGCTGACGAGCGCCAGCTCTTCTATGTGGCGTGCAGCCGCGCCCGGACGGGCCTGTCGATCAGCGCGGTGCAGGGTGTCGACGGGGAAGGCGGGCACCCGTCGCGGTTCCTCGCGGAGATCGGGGTGCCCGTGGAGCGAATCCACGGCCGCCCGGGCATGCTGCTGTCCACGGCCGCCCTGGTGGGTGACCTCCGGCGCGCGGTCGTCGACGAGGCTGCCTCGCCTGGCCTGCGGCGAGCGGCCGCCCTACGCCTCGCGGACCTCGCCTCCGTGGATGCCGCGGACGGCACCTCGGCGTTCCCAGGTGCACACCCGGGCACCTGGTGGGGCATCGCGGAGCCCACGTCGGCACCAGCCGTTCCGGGGGGACCCGTGGTGATCACAGGCTCGTCGCTCGAGGTGTTGCTGGAATGTCCCCGTCGCTGGTTCCTCGGGAGGAGGGCCAGGGCGGACACCGGACGCGTCTCGAAGGCCTCCGTCGGCGACGTTGTCCACCTCCTGGCCAAGCACGCCGCCACGGACCACCTCACCGCGGATGAGCTGCACGCCAAACTCGACGAGGTGTGGGAGCGCATCCCGTTCGAGACGGAATGGCTCTCGGCCACGGAGCGCTCCGAGATCGACGAGGCACTCGACAGGTTCGCGCGCTATCACGACCACACCCCCAACGAGCTGCTGGCCGTGGAACGGAGATTCCGCGTCCCACTCACTGTGGCCGGGCGGGAGGTGCTCCTGGACGGCACGGTGGACAGGCTGGAGCGTCAGCCTGACGGGCGCCTGCGGATCGTGGACATGAAGACGGGCCGGCGCGTGCTGCGGGAGGCGGATGTCGTGGATCACGCGCAGCTCGGGATCTACCAACTGGCTGCCACGCTGGGGGCGTTCGACGACATCGCCGCGGGTGAGCGGGCTGTCGCCGCCCCCGCCCTGCTGTTCCTCCGGGACGGTGACGCCCTGCCCACCCTGGTGGCGCAACCCTCGATCGACGAGTCGCCGGCTCTCCCGAAGGCCGAACTCATCGTCGGCCCCACGTGGGTCCACGACAAGATCGCCGAAGGGGTGGCCATCATTGACGGCGGCCGGTTCGACGCGGTCGAGTGCGGAGCGTGCAGGTACTGCGCCTTCACCGCGTCGTGTCCCGCCCGGGGCCCCAGGACGGGGGCCCAGAGATGAGCGTCCACCCCATCCGGACAGCGCGGATCACCTCCCCCGAGCAGCTGATCGACGCCCTGCGGATCCCGTTCTCGCGGGAGCAGCTGGACGCCATCACCGCCCCCCTTGAGCCGGCGGTGATCATCGCGGGGGCGGGCAGTGGGAAGACCACCGTGATGGCTGCCCGCGTGGTGTGGCTGGTCGGCACGGGGCAGGTGCGCCCGGAGGAGGTTCTCGGGCTGACCTTCACCCGCAAAGCCGCGGCCGAGTTGGCCTCGCGGGTCGCGTCGGCGCTGGACCGGGCGGGCGTGCTCACCGGTCAGGAGGGAGAGGGCGCCGAGCTGGTGATGACCTACGACTCGTTCGCCGCCCGCCTCGTCAGCGAGTTCGGCATCCGGATCGGGATCGACAGGGATCCCGTGATGGTCACCGGCGCCAGCCGGTTCCGGCTCGCCACGCGGGTGGTGGCCAACGCGCCCGGTCCCTTCCACAGCATCAGCCGCTTGAGTCACCACACCATCCCGGAACGGGTCCTGGCGTTGGACGCGGAGTTGCAGTCACACCTGGTGAGCGCGGTGGCAGTCGAGAAGGAGTGCGACCGCACGGAGCAGAAGTTCGCCCAGGCCCCGCTCTACCGGGGGGCAACCATGCGCGACGTCGCCAGGGCTTTGGACGCCACGGCGGAGAGACGCGAACTGTTGCAGCTGGTGGAGCGCTATCAGGAGCTCAAGCGGGCGTTGGGGGTGGTGGAATTCGCGGACCAGCTGCGCGAGGCGGTGCGTCTGGTCACCCAGGTCCCGGCCGTCGGGGAGGAGCTCCGGGCGAGATTCCGCGTCGTCCTCCTCGACGAGTACCAGGACACGTCGGCGGCCCAGGCGCGCCTGCTCCGCGAGTTGTTCACCGGCAGCCCTTACTCAGACGCCATGGGCTTCCCGGTGACGGCGGTAGGGGACCCTTACCAGGCCATCTACGGCTGGCGTGGGGCGGCCTCGGGCAACATCCTGGAGTTCCCCCACCAGTTCCGTCGTACCGATGGCACCCCCGCTACGCGGCACACGCTCAGCATCAATCGGCGCAGCGGCCAGCGGATTCTCGACGTCGGCAACGCCCTTGCCCGGGGTCTGGCCGCCGCCCCCGGGGAGGACGGGGTGTCCCTGGTGGCTGCGGAGGGCGCACCCCGAGGGATGGTGGCCGCCGCCACCTTCGACACCTTCCGGGATGAGGTGGACTGGATCGCGGAGTCCGTGGTGGCGAGGCACGAGACGGGCACCGGGTGGGCAGAGCAGGCCATCCTCGTTCGGCGCAACGCGCTCCTCGCTCCGCTCTTCGAGGCGCTGCGGGAGCGGGACGTGCCCGTGGAGATCGTCGGCCTCGGCGGACTGCTGGGCCTGCCGGAGGTGGCCCCCGTCGTGTCGACGCTGCGCGTCATCGACGACGTCACCGCCAATCCCGACGTGGCCACCCTGCTGGCTGGGCCCAGGTGGCAGCTCGGGCTGGCGGACCTGGAGCTGCTGGGGGAGCGGGCCAGGCAGCTGGGAGCGTCGTCGCGGGCGCCTGAGGTCCTCGACGACGCCCTCGTGCACGCCGTGACGCAGGCGGACCCGGGAGAGGTGGTGTGCCTCCTTGACGCGGTCGCGGACCCGGGGGAGGACCTTCCGTTCAGCGCCGCCGCCCGGCGCAGGCTGGCACTCTTCCACAGGGAGATCACCGGGCTGCGCCGGCACGCGTCGGATCCCGTGGCGGAACTCGTCACGCGAGTGGTCTCCACACTCGGACTGGAAGCGGAGCTGCTGGCCGCGGGGGCGGGCACCGGCCAGATCGCGCGGTTCGTCGCTGAGGTGTCCGGTTACACGGATGTGGACGGCGACGGCACGCTCACCGGCCTTCTGGCCTATCTCGATGCGGAGGAGGACTTCGGGGAGGGCCTCCAGCAGGCGGTGCCCACCGAGGCGGACTCGGTCAAGCTGCTGACGGTTCATCGGGCCAAGGGTCTGGAGTGGGACACGGTGTTCCTGCCGGGCCTGGTGGACAAGGTCTTCCCGTCCGAGCCCCGCTCCGGGATCTGGCCCAGCCGCGCCGAAACCCTCCCGGCCACACTGCGCGGCGACGCTGCCGGTGTCCCGCAACTGCAGCACTACACCAAGGACGGCCTGGCCGCGTACCGGGAGGCCACCAAGGTGGACCACCGGCTCTCCGAGGACCGGCTCGCCTACGTTGCCGCCACCCGCGCCAAGCACCTGCTGGTGGCTTCGAGTCACGTGTGGACGCCCGGCAACATCCGCCCGAGACTGGAGTCGCCGTACTTCACCGTGCTGCGCGAGGAGGCCGCGTCGGCAGGCTGCTATCTCGACGAGGCACGGCGGGGCACCGATACCAACCCGGTGCCGGCCGAGCCGCTGCGCGCGTCCTGGCCCGCGTCGATGGACGCGGAGGTGGTGGCCCAGCGGCGGGCGGCGGCGTCGCTGGTGGGGCGGGCGGCCGGCATCGGCGCGGACCCGGCCACGCGGTCGTCCTGGGTCTGGGAGTCGGGCACGTTGTCGGCGGAGGACGAGGCCCGCGTCGCCGCGTGGGATGACACGGCGCGGCACCTCACCGCCCTCCTCCAGCGGCGTGGAGACTACGACGTTGAAGTCCCCGAGGGCCTCTCGACCACCGCCCTCATGGCGCTACGCACGGACCCCTCCGGATTCGCGGGCTCCCTCGCCCGGCGCATGCCGCGGCCTCCCTCGACGGCGGCCAGGGTGGGCGACGCCTTCCACACATGGCTGCAGCGCCGGTTCGAGTTGCCTGCGACGTTGGACGAGGTGGACGCCGCGGCCGCGGCGGAACCTGGCGCGGTGTCCCGGCTGATCGAGGCTTTCGAGGCCGGGCAGTTCGCTCACCTCGTGCCTCTGGGGGTGGAGGTGCCCTTCGTGATGGCCCGCGGCCGCCACGTCCTCCGGGGACGGATCGACGCCGTGTACCAGTGGCCCCGGGACGGGGTGGAGTACCTCGTCGTGGACTGGAAGACCTCGCAGAGACACGCGGATCCGCTCCAGCTCGCCGTCTACCGGCAGGCCTGGGCCGAGGCCCGGAGGATCGATCCGTCGCGTGTGGGGGCCGCGTTCTATCATGTGCTGGCAGACCAGTTGCGAGTCGTCGACGCCCCAGTGGCCCTGATCGATGCCGCGCTGGATGCGGGGAAGGAACCACGATGACCCACTGGAGCGGGCCGTCCGGCCTGGACCGGGGTGCGGCGGCGCGGCTGACCGGTGAACTGGACGCGGCATGGTCAGGAGCCGTCGTGTTGGTGGTCGACGCCGCCGGCAACGTCGCCTCCGCGGGTGGCCGGCCACTGCCGATGCCCCGTCCCGGACAGCGGGCGCCCCACGACATCTACCTGGGGCGGTTCGACGGCAGGTCGTGGTTCGCGCGCCCCGTAGAGAGGCTCGGTGGTGAGACACTCGGCTGGCGCGACGTGGACCCGGCGGACTACGACCCGCTGGCCGCCGCCGTCGCGTTGAGCCGCTGGCATCTCCAGGATCCGGTGTGCGAACGCTGCGGATCCGCTACTTTGCCGGACCAGGGGGGCGCCCGCCGGGTGTGCGTGCAGTGCGGCACGCTTGCCTTCGCACGCATCGATCCCTGCGTGATCGTGGCCATCACGGATCCGGCGGATCGGCTCCTGCTGGCGCGTCAGCGGCAATGGCAACCCGGGAGGGTGTCCATCGTCGCCGGGTTCATCGAAGCGGGGGAGTCCGCGGAGCAGGCCTGCCACCGCGAGGCGGCGGAGGAGGTCGGGGTCCGGCTGGAGCGGGTGGAGTACGTCTCCAGCCAGCCCTGGCCACTGCCCCGCTCACTGATGCTGGGCTTCACGGCGCGCGCCCGGGACGCCCGGGTTAACGTCGACGGCGACGAGATCGCCGAAGGTGCATATTTCACCCGTGGAGGTCTCGCCGCCGCCGTGTCGTCGGGAGAGGTGACGCTGCCGGGTCCGGCCTCGATCGCGCGTCACCTGATCGAGCGGTGGCTCAGCGCGCGCTGAGCCTGTTGGTCTCGTCCTGGATGCGGCTGGCCACTTCGGTCAGCTTCTCCCGGTGCCGGGCCGCGTGGTGTGCGCAGAACAGCAGTTCGCCGCCCGAACGCAGGAAGACGCGGAGGTAGGCTTGCGCGCCACAGCGATCGCAGCGATCGATCGCGGTGAGCGTCGGGTCCATGGCCAATTCAGTCATTGTGGGCTCCCCACCTTTCTTCTTCTCGGTAATCAACGTAGCGGGCCTCCACATTGTTCCCGGGAGGCCCAGGTAATCTGGGCCGGTGCAGACCCCGAAGAGCAAGCAGCCACACTCCAGAGACTATGAGGCGAAGAACCTCCTGGTCCTCGAAGGGCTCGAAGCGGTGCGCAAACGGCCCGCGATGTACATCGGGTCCACGGACACCCGCGGCCTCATGCACTGTCTGTGGGAGATCATCGACAACTCGGTGGATGAGGCGCTGTCCGGCTTCGGCGAGGTGATCGAGGTCACCCTCGGGGAGGATGGCTCCGTGGCGGTGACGGACCGCGCGCGCGGCATCCCCGTCGACACCGAGCCCCGCACCGGACTTTCCGGCGTGGAGGTGGTCTTCACCAAGCTGCACGCCGGAGGAAAGTTCGGAAACTCGTCCTACAACGCGACCGGCGGGCTGCACGGCGTCGGGGCCTCGGTCGTCAACGCGCTCAGCTCCCGGCTCGACGTGGAGGTGGACAGGAACGGCGCCATCTGGGCCATGAGCTTCCGGCGAGGGGTACCCGGTGTGTTCGACGGCGAAGGCCCTACCGCGCCGTTCACACCGCAGGGTGGCCTGCGAAAGGTGGGTCGAGTCACCAAATCCACCACGGGCACCCGGGTGCGGTACTGGCCTGACAGGCAGATCTTCCTCGCTGACGCCGAGCTGTCGCTCAGCCACCTCCACGACCGTGCACGGCAGACCTCCTTCCTCGTGCCCGGCCTCCGGATCGAGGTGGACGATCGCCGCTCCGGTGAGCCGCAGCAGCTGTCCTTCGAGCACCTGGGCGGCATCACGGAGTTCGCGGACTTCCTCGCCCCCGACGCGCCCCTCACCGAGGTCCTGCGGCTGCAGGGACACGACTCGTTCGTCGAGACGGTGCCCATGCTCGACGAGTCCGGCGCCATGACGCCTACCGACGTGGAGCGGGACCTGGAGGTGGACGTCGCCGTCCGATGGGGGACAGGCTACGACTCGCTGGTCAAGTCGTTTGTCAACATCATCGCCACGCCGAAAGGCGGCACGCATGTGGCGGGCTTCGAGCGTGGCCTGACCCGCGCCTTCGTCAAGTCCCTGGACGGCACCCGGCTCCTCAAGGCGGGCGAGGAGGTCATCAAGGACGACTGCATGGAGGGACTGACGGCCGTGGTCACGGTGCGCCTGGCCGAGCCCCAGTTCGAGGGCCAGACGAAGGAGGTGCTGGGCACCCCGCCGGTGCTGAAGCTCGTCACCGGCATCGTCGAGCGCGAGATGAGCGACTTCCTCACCAGCTCCAAGGCCTCGGTCCGTCCTGTGGCCAGGCTTCTGATGGAGAAGGTGGTGGGCGCCTCACGCACCAGGGTCCAGGCGAGGGCACACAAGGAGAACCAGCGCCGCAAGAACGCCCTGGAGTCCTCCACCCTCCCGCCGAAGCTCAAGGACTGCCGCTCCAACGACGTCGACGCCACGGAACTGTTCATCGTGGAGGGTGACTCCGCGCTCGGGACGGCCAACGTGGCACGCAACTCGGAGTTCCAGGCGCTGCTCCCGATCCGCGGCAAGATCCTCAACGTGCAGAAGGCATCCGTGGGCGACATGCTGAAGAACGCCGAGTGCGCCTCCATCATCCAGGTCGTCGGCGCCGGCTCGGGCCGCACGTTCGATGTGGATTCCGCCCGCTACGGCAAGATCATCTTCATGGCGGACGCGGATTCCGACGGCGCCCACATCCGCTGTCTCCTGGCCACGCTGTTCTTCCGCTACATGCGCCCGCTCGTCGAGGCCGGCAGGGTGTACTCGGCGGTGCCGCCCCTGCATCGCTTCGAGTTGATCAACCCCAAGCGTGGGTTCGAGAAGTACATCTACACCTACTCGGACGCCGAGTATCAGCGCAAGGCGGCGGAACTGGCCAAGCGCGGGCAGGCGTACAAGGAGCCTCAGCGCTACAAGGGCCTGGGCGAGATGGACGCCGATCAGCTGGCCGACACCACCATGAGTCCCAGGCACCGGACACTCCGCCGGCTCACCGTCGATGACGCGGGGGACGCGGAACGGGTGTTCGAGATGCTCATGGGCAACGACGTTGCGCCGCGCAAGGAGTTCATCATCGAGGGCGCCTACGCGCTGGAGGCCGACCGCATCGACGCCTGATGCGGCCGGCCTCCACCGGTGTGGCACGGATCAGTCGACCAGGACCACCGAGAGGTGCCGGGGTCCGTGCACGCCTTCGACGCGGCTGAGTTCGATGTCGCTGGTGGCGGAGCCGCCGCTGAGCCAGGTCACGGGCCGGCGGGCCCGCAGCGCCGGGGCGAGCCGGGCGATGCCCTCGGGGACGTCGCTGACCACCTGATCCGAGCGGACCACGCAGATGTGGCGGTCGGGGAGCAGGGACAGGGCACGGCGGCCCTGCCCCTCCGAATGGTCGAGAGCGATCGTGCCGGAGTCCGCCATGGCGACGGCGCAGGTGGACACCATCGCGTCGATGGTGTTGAGCTGCGCGTAGGACAGGGCGGGCTCGTCGGAGTAGAGGATCAGCCCCGCCGCACGCAGGGCGCCGGTCCACTCACCCGGGAAGCCGTCCGGCACGACGACGCTGGTGGCGCCGAGGTCCTGGAGCGCGGTGACGAGCGACCGGCCCACCTGAAGCTCGCCGCACCGGGTCACCGTGGCCTTGTAGTCCTCGACCTTCTCGACGAAGTCCGCGAGGACGTCGACGGTGGCAAGGGGACGCCCATAGGTCCAGTCGACGGGCACGTCGACCTCGGGACGTTTCTCGGTGACGTCCTGCGTTGCCGCCCGCACGCGGCGGAGCACCTCATCACGCGCGCTCACTTCGCGCCTCCTTCGTGGTTCTTCTTCCACCACTGGCGGAAGGTCTGGGTGGGTGGTGCCTCCGTGTCTCGGGCTTCGAGCCAGCGTGATGCGATCGGGATGGGCATCGGGCCCAGCCACTTGCCTGTGAACATCCGCCCGGCGAGGCGGCTTCCCCTCTGCACCGCTTCCAGGTGCGACCCGTCTGCCATGACCCATCCGGCCCCCTTCATGATCGCCTGCTCACCCGTCGGGTGCTTCGAGGTCTTGTAGTCGACCACCTTGTGGCGCAGGTGCACGAGGATGTCGGTGAACGGGATGCGCACCGGACACACGTCGTTGCAGGCGCCGCAGAGCGTCGACGCGAACGGGAGGGCCCTGTCGTTGGGATTGTCCATCCCGCGCAGCTGTGGGCCGAGGATCGCACCGATCGGGCCCGGGTACGGGGAACCGTAGGCGTGGCCACCGACCCGCTCGTACACGGGGCAGATGTTGAGGCACGCGGAACACCGAATGCAGCGCAGCGCCGCCCGTCCTTCCGGGTCCGCCAGGACGTTGGTCCGGCCGTTGTCGAGGAGCACCACGTGCAGGTCCTGCGGGCCGTCCCCGGGCGTGACTCCGGTCCAGAACGAGGTGTACGGGTTCATCCGCTCACCGGTGGAGGAGCGGGGGAGGAGCTTGAGGAACACCTCGAGGTCCTCCACCGTGGGCAGGATCTTCTCGATGCCGACGATGGAGACGAACGTCTCGGGCAGCGTCAGGCACATGCGACCGTTGCCCTCCGACTCGACGATCACCAGCGTGCCGGTCTCGGCCACGATGAAGTTGCCACCTGAGACCCCCATCTTCGCGCGGAGGAACTTCTCCCGCAGATGGGCCCGGGCGGCGTTGGTCAACTCGGTGGGGTCGTCGGAGATCCCCTCGGGCGCCGGAACGCCGTAGCGGCCCATCTCCTCGGTGAAGATCTCCCGCACCTCTGACCTGTTGCGGTGGATGGCCGGCACCAGGATGTGGCTGGGCAGGTCATGGCCGAGCTGCACGATGAGCTCCGCCAGATCTGTCTCCCACGCGGCGATGCCCTCGGACTCGAGGTGTTCGTTGAGATCGATCTCCTGCGTGACCATGGACTTGATCTTGACGACCTCGTCCACACCCTTGGCCTTGGCGATGTCCGAGACGATGCGGTTCGCGTCCGCGGCGTCGCGCGCCCAGTGCACGGTGATCCCGGCAGCGGTCATGGTCTCCTCGGCCTGGATGAGGTACTGCTCCAGGTGGCGGGCCACGCGGTCCTTGATCTGCGCCCCCGCGGTGCGGAGTTCCTCCCAGTTGTCGACCTCGGCCGCGCGGACGACGCGCTTGCCGCGGATGGTGCCGGTGGCGTGGCGCAGGTTCTTTCGCTGCTCCGCGTTCTCCAGTGCTCCCTTCGACGCCTCCGGGAACGGGGGGATGCCCAACCATGAACCGGGCTCCGGTGTGCGACGGGTGTTCATCGCTGTGCCTCCTCGGTATTGGCCAGGATCTCGGCCAGGTGGATGGTCTTGATGCCGGCACGCTGGCGATGCAGCACACCGCCGATGTTCATCAGGCAGGCGTGATCGCCGGCCACGAGGTATTCCGCGTCCGTCGAACGGACATGTCGGGCCTTGTCGGAGGCCATCGCCACCGAGACTGCCGGGTTCTTCACCGAGAAGGTGCCGCCGAATCCGCAGCACTGGTCCGCGTATGGCAGATCGACCAGGTCCATGCCGCGCACCGCCTTCAGCAGCCGAAGCGGCCGGTCGCCGACCTTGGCGATGCGCATGGAGTGGCAGGTGGGGTGGTAGGTGACGCGGTGCGGGAAGTAGGCGCCCACGTCGGTGATGCCGAGGACGTCGACGATGAACTCGGTGAGCTCGTAGGTGCGCGAGGCCACGGCCGTCGCCTCGGCCTCCAGACCCGAGTCGCCCGCGTGGCGGGCCAGCATGGCGTGCTGTTCCCGCACCGAGCCGACGCAGGAGCCCGACGGGGCGACGATGTAGTCGTAGCCACCGAAGGACGACGCGTAGTTGCGCACCGTCGGCAGCGCCTCCTTCCAGTAGCCCGTGTTGGTCATGATCTGGCCGCAGCAGGTCTGCTTCTCGGGATAGGAGACCCGGCAGCCGAGGCGCTCGAGGAGCTTGACTGTGGCGATCGGGATGGAGGGTTTCATGGTGTCGGTGATGCAGGTCGCGAAGAGCGCGACGTGGGGTGCTGTGGTCATCGTTGGCCTTTCGATCAGGGGAGCAGCCAGCTGAGGACTGGCGTGGACATCAGGCCTGAGATCAGGCACAGGAGGACGAGCAGGATGACGCTCCAGATGATGATGCGTCGAAGGATCACCGACTCGGCCCCGGCGATGCCGATGGCGGTGGCGGCCACGGTCAGCGACTGCGGGGAGATCATCTTGCCGACGACACCGCCTGCGGCGCTGGAGCCGACGAGCAGTGCGCGCATGCCTTCGGTGCCGAGGTGGCTGCCCGGGCCGATCTCCGCGCCGACACCGGACTGGAGACCGGAGAACAGGATGTTTGCGGAGGTGTCTGAGCCGGTGACGTAGACACCGATGTATCCGAGGACCGGGGCGACGAACGGGTAGAGGGCGCCGGCTCCGGCGAAGAACAGGCCCAGCGCGAGCGTCTGCCCGGAGTCACCCATCACGTAGGCGAGCGCGACGACGGAGCCGATGGTCAGCATGGCGAACCGGAGCTTCTTGACGGTGGCCCACAGCACGGTGAAGATCCGGGACAGGGACATGCGGTAGATCAGGCCGGTGGCGATGGCCACGAACGCCAGCAGGATGCCGGGGGTTGAGGCCCAGGCCAGCGTGAAGGTCTGGTGTGATGCCGGATCGCCGGCCACGTTGAGCATCTCGGACAGGCCCGGCCACCCGAACTTCACATCGGTGCTGACCAGAGCCGTCTTGACCGCGGGCAGGGCCGCGATGCCGAACACGGCGATGACCAGGATGTAGGGCACCAGGGCCATGAGGATCTGGCGGACGGTGAGCTGGGCGGCTCCGGCATCGGAGACCATGACGTGCCGGTCCTGCCCTTCGATGGACGGATCGATCGGAATGCCGATCCGGCCGGTCGCGGCCCCGCCACCGGTGGGGTGCCAGACCTTGAGGAAGGCGATGGCCACGCCGACGCTGACGACGGCTGCGAAGACCTCGGTGAGGTTGTAGAGCGGGGTGGCGGAGACGATCCACTTGGTCACGCCGAAGCTGGCGCCGACGACGAGGCCGAAGGGCCAGACCTCCTTGAGCCCACGCTTGCCGTCCATGACCGTGAGGAGCAGGAAGGGCACGACCAGGCACAGGACCGCGGTGATCCTGCCCGTGATCGGCGAGATGGCCAGCACGTCGTCGAAGCCACCGGTCTTGGCGGCCATGAGGACGGGGAGGCCGACGGCGCCGAAGGCGACAGGAACCGTGTTGGCCAGCAGCGCCACCATGGCCGAGCGCAGGGGGGAGAACCCGATGGCCACGAGCATGGCGGCCGTGATCGCCACGGGCGCGCCGAAGCCGGCGAGGGCCTCGAGGAGTCCGCCGAAGCAGAACGCGATGAGGAGGCCCAGGACACGCGGATCGTCGCTGATGAGGAAGAACGTGCGGCGGAGATCGTCGAAGCGGCCTGAGGCCACCGTGACCTCGTACATCCAGATGGCGGTCAGCAGGATCCAGACGATCGGAAAGATGCCGTAGACGAAGCCGTGGGCGCTGGTGGCCAGCGCAGTGGTGACGGGCATGCCGAAGGCCGTGACGGCCACCACCAGGGCCGTCGCCCACGAGGCCGGGCCGGCGTGGTGCGCCTTCCAACGCAGCACGCCGAGCGTCAGCAACATGGCCGCTATCGGGACCGCCGCGATCAGGGCGGAGAGCCACTGCGTACCCAGGGGGTTGGTGTCGGGTTGGAATGTCTCCAAGAGCATCGGTGAACTCCGTCGTTCAATTTGGTCAGACCTTAATGTCTGGTCCGACCATATGCAGCGGCGGGTCCGATGTCAACCCCGCGTGGCATGCGCCACAATGGGCCCATGACCACAGGAGGATTCGAATCGGTTCTGGACTTCCTGACCGGTGAGATCCTCTCCGGCCGGGTGCTCCCGGACGCCCGCCTCCCCAACGAACGCGAACTCGCCGCGCAGCTCGGCACGAGCCGGAGCGCGGTCCGCGAGGCCATCAAGGTGCTGCAGGCTCAAGGCGTGGTGACGTCGCAGACCGGTCCGGGACGCGGCACCAGGGTGGTGGCCAGCCAGGGGGTCGCGCTCGGGCGGATCCTCAAGCTGCACGTGGCTCTCGACGCGGTGTCCTTCGAGGAACTGACCGAGACGCGGGTCGTGCTGGAGCGCGCGGCCGCGGAGGCTGCCGCGACGCACGCCGACGATCCGGCGCTCGTGGAGTTGGGCCTCATGGCTGACGGTATGGCTGACGTGTCTGACACGGCGTTGTTCAACGAGTTGGACACCGCGTTCCACGTCGCCATAGCTGGATTGGGGTCCAACCGGCTGATCCGCGACATGACGATCGCCATCCGGGAGGCCGTGGCAAGCCCCATCCTCGACGCGGAGAAGCGGCTCACCGACTGGGAGACGCTCCGACGGCGCCTCGTCGCCGAGCACCTCGGCATCCACCGGGCGCTGCGCCTGCGGGACGGCGCGCAGGCGGCAGACCTCTGCGAGGCGCACATCCGTGGGGCGCACATGGTGCTTCTGCCCCAGGCCTGACCCGGCTCAGATCAGCTGGGTCAGCAGCCCGGTGTCCACGTCGTACATGAAACCGCCCACCTCGGCATGGCCCTTGATGAGGGGATGGTTGGTCACCATGTCGACGTCTGCTCGCAGGCGCGCCTGCTGGTCCGGGCTGGCTCCGAACGAGATCCAGGACGTGTCCGAGCCCGTCTTCGCGGCGATCACCCGGCGGATGTCGTCATCCGTGCCCGAGGCCATGGCGCAGCGCGTGTGGGGCACGATCATGATCCGGGTGACGTGCAGGAGCTGCACGCTCAGGACGCAGCCGGTGAGGACGGAGGTGGAGACCCGACCCCCGGGCGAGCGGAGGATCTTCGCGTCCCCGATACGCAGACCCAGCATGCCCAGCGGCTCGATCCTCGAATCCATGCACGTGACCATCGCGATGCCGGCCCGGGCGATGCCGTCGAAGCCCCCGTCGGTGAAATCAGCCGCGTAGGCAGCGTTGTTGGCCAACAGGTCCTCGAAACTCATGCAGTCTCCCTTCCGCGCGTGATGCTACTCGCCCGGATCCGGTGATCCGGCCCGTCCCGCCAGCGAGGCCACCGGCTGCGACACGGGTGTGCCCGACCCGTCCCGGCGGCCATGAGCGGTGGGCAGGTCCACCGGCGAGCCGCTGGCGGCGGCGGCCACGACCGGTGCAGGGCCGATCGCGGCGATCAGCAGGGTGTCCTCACCCCTGAGGAAGCGGTGGGCTCGGACGCCTCCGGTCGCACGTCCCTTGGCCGGATACTCCGTGAGCGGCGTCACCTTCGCCAGCCCTGTCTCCGTGCCCGGAAGCGAGGAGGAGGAGCCGGAGAGCGTGACCACCACGTCGTGGGTGGGATCCACGGCGCCGAACCAGATCACGGTGGCCCCCGCGTTCAGCTTCACGCCCGACATCCCACCGCCGGAACGACCCTGGGGTCGTACAGCGGCGGCTGGGAAGTGCAGCAGTTGAGCGTCGGAGGTGATGAAGCCGAGATGCGTCGCCGGATCGTGGAGTTCGAGTGCGCCCACCACCTCGTCGCCGTCCTTGAGCGTGATGACATCCCAGCTGTCCTTGGCCAACACGTCGGGATTGACGCGCTTGACCACGCCCAGGGCCGTGCCCAGCGCCAGGCCGTGGGACTCCGGCAGCAGTGTGGTGAGCCCCAGAGGGCGCTCCCCGGCGGCCAGCGGCCACAGCTCGTGCGCCAGGCTGCCGCCCTGCAGGCTGGGGGCGGAGGCGGTCAACGGCACGGTGGGCAGTTCGATGGCACGGCAGCGGATCACCCGTCCCCGGTTGGTCAGCACCCCGAACTCGCCGTGCGCGGTGGTCTTCACGCGCGCCACGACGACGTCGTGTGCGGAGCGCCCCGTGGACGGCAGGTCGTGCTGCGCGTCGGTGCGGGCCACCAGTCCGGATCCGCTGAGCAGCACCCAGCAAGGGTCGTCGGCCAGCTCGAGAGGCGCGGCCGCGGTGGTGATCGCTCCGGAGGAGGCCAGCAGGACAGTGCGGCGGGGGGTGCCGAACTGCTTCGCCACGTCCGCCAGGTCCGTGCTCACCACCCGACGCAGCACCGTCTCGTCATCGATGATCTCCCGGAGACCGGCGATGGTGTCGGCCAGTTCCCCGGCCTCCTTCTCCAGCTCGATCGTGGAGAACCGCGTGAGGCGCCGCAGCTGCATGTCGAGGATGTAGTTGGCCTGGACCTCGGTCAGGTCGAACGCGCCGATGAGGCGTGCCCGTGCCTCGGCGGCATCCTCGGAGGAGCGGATGATGGCGATGACATCGTCGATGTCGGCGATGGCGATCATGAGGCCACGGACGAGGTGCAGCCGGTCCTCGGCCTTGCGCAGCTTGTACTGGGAGCGGCGCAGTGTCACGTCCAGGCGGTGCGCGAGATAGACCTCCAGCATCTCCTTGAGGCTGAGCGTGCGCGGCTGCCCCTCGACGAGTGCCACGGCGTTGATCGCGAAGGTGTCCTCCAGCTTGGTGAGCTTGAACAGCTGCTCCAGCAGCACCTCGGGGTTGATGCCGTTCTTCACCTCGATCACCAGCCGGGTGCCGTGCGCGAGGTCCGTCAGGTCCTTGACGTCTGCGATGCCGGTGAGCTTCTTGTCGTCGACGCCCTTCTTGATCTGCTCGATGATCTTCTCCGGGCCCACCATGTAGGGCAGCTCGGTGCACACGATGCCCATGCGGCGGGGGGAGACCTTCTCGATCCGGGTGGTGGCACGCAGCCTGAACGTGCCTCGTCCGGTGGCGTAGGCGTCGCGGATGCCGTCCAGGCCGACGATCTTGCCGCCCGTGGGGAAGTCCGGCCCTGGGATATGGCGCATCAGGTCCTCGAGCGCGATACCCGGGTTGCGGATCAGCTGCTGCAGCGCCGCGACGACCTCGATGAGGTTGTGGGGCGCGATGTTGGTGGCCATGCCCACCGCGATGCCCGTGGCCCCGTTGACCAGCAGGTTGGGGAAGGCGGACGGCAGCACGACCGGCTCGGATTCCTTGCCGTCGTAGTTTGGCTTGAAGTCGACGGTGTCCTCGTCGAGGCCGCGGGTCATGGCGACGGCGGGGGTGGCCATGCGGCATTCGGTGTAGCGCATCGCGGCGGGGCCGGCGTCGAGGGAACCGAAGTTGCCATGCCCGTCGATGAGCGGCAGCCGCATCGACCACGGCTGTGCCACGCGTACCAGCGCGTCGTAGATGGCGCTGTCGCCGTGGGGGTGCAGGACGCCCATGACCTGGCCCACGACGCGCGCGCACTTCACGTGCCCACGGTCCGGGCGGATCCCCATCTCGTCCATCGAGAACAGGATGCGGCGCTGCACCGGCTTGAGCCCGTCGCGGGCATCGGGGAGGGCGCGGGAGTAGATGACGGAATAGGCGTATTCGAGGAAACTTGTCTCCATCTCCTCCGTGACGTCGACGTCGAGGATGTGTTCCTCCTCGCCCAGCTCGTCGTCGATCGTCGACCTGGCCATCGGGCCGCCTCCTCGCCTCGGGGTCGTTACAGCAACCCGCGCAGCTTATCGCCCAATCCGTCGCCGTCCGGGGCCCGCACCTCCGGGGCGGTGTCCGGGTGCCAACGCTCGTCGCTGGCCGGCACCTCCATGGGAAGACCGTGGGCGAGTGCGTGCTCGCCCGGCGTGAGCTGCCGCAGGGCACGCGCACGCACATGCGCAGGCTGCAGGGTGGCGAATTCGGCATAGAGATCCGGGTCGTGTTGCCCGTCATCGCCCACCAATAGCCACCTGATCTGGGGCAGGTCCCGGGCCAGTTCGCGCAGGCAGCGCCGCTTGTGGTCCATGCCGCTGCGGAACCAGCCGGTGTTCGTGGGACCCCAGTCCGTGAGCAGCATCGCGCCCTGCGGGATGCCGTGGCGGGCGGTGAACCGTTGGATCATGGGGTACGTGTTCCAGGCCCCCGTGGAGACGAAGATGATGGGCGCTCCCGGGTGCTCGGACAGCAGATGCTGATAAAGGCGTGCCATGCCGGGCACGGCCTGTCTCGCCTGCTCGGTGAGGATGAACGAGTTCCAGGCCGCCACCATGGGGCGGGGAAGCCAGGTGGACAGGATGGTGTCGTCGATGTCGCTGACGATCCCGAAGTCCACGTCGTCGGCTATCACCTGGATGCTCGCCAGCGCCGAGGACCCGCCGTCGCCCTCCAGCGTCACCGAGTGCCAGCCCGGGGGCAGCCCGGGGTTGCGCACGCGCACGTCGATGTAGCCGCCGCGGTCCGCCTGGACCTGGATCCGCACGGCGCCGATCACCACGGTGAGGCGGGCGCCGACCTTGGCGGCGTTGAGGAAGTTGCGCCAGCCGCGGCGGTAGATGAGTGCCGAGGCCGCCTGGACGATCCCGAGGTCCGCGGAAGGGCGCAGCACCACGCGGCCGAGAATGCGCAGTTGCTCGGATGTGCCGTACCCGGTGTAGGCGAGGATCGACTCCTGCCAGCCGCGGCCCTGGAGCGCGCGATTGATCAGCGAGTTGATCCTGTCCTCGATGCGGGCGGCGATGAAGGGGCGGGAAGCCATGGCCCTAAAGGTAGTGCAACGTGCCAGAATGGGCGGGTGCGTGAGTCCGTCGACATCGTGAAATTCCTGCCGCCGCAGCTAGTGGCGGAGATCGCCGAATGCGGGTTCTATCCGGATCTGGTGGGGGAGACCGTCGCGCTCGGCCTGGGTGACCGGGAAGTCCTAGACCATCTGGTGCAGCACGAGGCCACGTTCGCCGGCCATGAGTTGCACCGGCACATGACGGTCCTGGTCCGCACTGAGCGCCAGCTCCTCATCTGTCACATCGACGAGGGCGAGGGCAGTAAGACCGAGGCCGTCGCCACCACCGAGGTCGTGGCGCTCCGCGCGATCGATTCCGTGGTCCTCACCCGTGCACTGCAGGACCCGGAGAACCGGTCGGGGCTCAGCGAGACCTGGCTCAGCGTCGTGTGGGGCGCGGCCCGCAGGGTGGATCTGGGTCCGGCCGGCTGCGACGATCCCGCGTGCGAGGCGGATCACGGCTACACCGGCGTGGTCCAGCCCGACGACATCACGGTACGGATGAGCCCGCAGGCCGACGGCGACAATGCGCGGCGGCTGGTGGCGTTCGGAACGAGGCTGCAGAGCGTGATCGGCTGATGCACCACGAGTTCGTCGATCCACGCTACGAGGACCTGGCTCTCGTCAACCTGATGCCCAGCGTGGTGGCCAGGCTCGACGGTGCGGATCCGGTGATCGGGCTGCCCCCGGCGGACAAGTACGTGGTGCTGCTGGTCGACGGGCTGGGGTGGCACCAGTTGCTCGCCTACGCCGACCATGCCGACACGATGTCCACCCTGGCCAGGGGCGCGGCCCGGCTGACGTGCTCCGTGCCGTCCACCACCGCCACGTCACTGACCTCACTCGGCTGCGGCGTCCCCACGGGGGAGCACGGCATCGTCGGCTACAGCTTCTACGAGCCCATGGTGTCCAGGGTGATCAATGCGCTGACCTGGGAGGGAGGTCCCCAGGATCTGAGGTCGTTCGCGCAGACCCCCACCCTGTTCCAGCGTCTCGCATCCGCGGGCCGGTCCTCTGGGGCCGTGACTCTGGGCCGGTTCGCCGGGAGCGCACTGACCCGGTTGGCGTTCAGCGGCAGCACGCTGCACCCCGTCTCCACGGAGGGGGATCCTGAGGAGTTCTCCGGGCTCGTCGTCGACGCGCTCCGGGACGCCGACGTCGTGTACTGCTACGAGAGGATGCTGGACCACGACGGCCACGGCTTCGGCGTGGGCTCGTGGCAGTGGCTGCACCGCCTCGAGATGGTCGACGACCTCGTGGCCCACATCGCTGACACGCTCCCGGCCGGGGTCTGTCTGGTCATCACCGGGGATCACGGCATGATCAACGTGCCCGAGGGCTCACGCATCGTCGCCGAGGACGAAGCCCGCCTGGGGGGATACACCCACCTGGGCGGCGAGCCACGGTTCCGGCACGTGCACGGTGAGGATCCGAGGGCCCTGGCCTGGTCCTGGGAGAGCGTGCTGGGGGAGCGCGGGCACGTGCTCCGGCGTGAGGAGGCCATCGAGGCGGGCTGGTTCGGGCCTCAGGTGACGGGGCTCAGCAGTGCGCGCATCGGAGACGTGGTGGTGGCCATGACTGCGGACTTCGCCGTCATGAGTCACCAGACACCGGGTGAGTTCAGTCTGGTGGGGATGCACGGATCGCTGACCGCGGAAGAGATGGAGGTTCCTCTCCTTCTCCACGGCGGTCGGGGATGAGGATGCGGATCGCGATCGTCATCGACGACTTCTATCCGGCATCCGGGGGCATCGGGCGTTCGGTCGAGACGCAGCTGTCTGAGCTGACCGCGCTGGGACACGAGGTGACCCTGATAGCTCCGGACCGGCATCTGCAGAAGCCCCGGATCGGGCGGATCATCGAATGCCCCACCGTCTACGTCGAGGGGCTGCCTGCCCATCTCAGCATCCTGCACTGCTCGGACCGGCGCGCGCGTCTCATCAGTGACGTGGCCCGCTTCGACGTGGTGCACAGCCAGACGGAGCGGGGTGCCCTGGTGCTCGGCTCGAAGATCGCCCAGTTGCAGGGTGTGCCGCACCTGCACACGTTCCACGCCAACATCGCCGGCACCCACCAGACCGTGCCGGGCTCATTCTTCGGCACCCTGGGCTACCAGGCACTGGTACTGCCCACGCTCCGCCTCGTGAAGCGCGACGGAGTGGCCGGGCGGACCAGATTCCCGGCTGCCACGCGGGAGACCGGAGGGTTGGCGGCCCGGACGGACTGGCGGTCGTTTGCCACGATCGCGCAACTGGTCGACGGCTACACCGTGCCGTCGCCGTTCATGCGCGAGCTGATCGAGGATGCCGCGGGCCGCCCGCTCCGGGGCTACGTCGTCCCCACGGGCTACAACCGGCGGATGAAGCTGGCCATCGACGCGGCCCCTCGCGAGCGCGACGACGCCGTCGTCAGGTTCCTCTCCGTCGGCCGCCTCGCGAAGGAGAAGCGTCTTGATGTGCTGATCAAGGCGTTCCGCCGCGCCGCCCTGCCGAACGCCGAGCTTGTGATCGTCGGCGACGGGGACCAGCGCGACCGTCTCAAGGCACTCGCGGCCGGGTGCGACAGGATCGACTTCCGGTGGCACCTGGCCTCCACCAGTGCCCTGGCCTACGAGTTCCGCAACGCGGACGCCCTCGTCCTCAGCTCCTACCGCTTCGATTCACAGGCCCTGGTCATCGCCGAGGCCGTATCCGCCGGCCTCCCCGTCATGTACTGCGACGACAGGCTGTCGGTCGGCGTGTCGCCGGAGAGTGCGCTGCTGACGGGACCCGACGTCGCCTCCATGGCGGCTGGGTTCCGGTCGTTGATGGATCCTGGCCGAAGGGCAGTCATGTCCGCGGCCACCTCCGGCATCGTCGCGGATCTGGCGCCCGAGCGCACCGCGGAGCGGTACACGGCCGCCTACACCGATCTCATCGAACGAAGGGCGAGGCATGGCTGAACTCGTGTTCCACACCGGCACCATGGACTGCGGCAAGTCGACCCTGGCGTTGCAGTTGGACTACACCCAGTCCACGCACGGACGCAAGGGGCGGGTGTTCACCTCCCAGGACCGGGCGGGCGAAGGGGTGATCGCCTCCCGGCTCGGGCTGAAGGCCGCAGCCCTCGAGGTCGACGGCGCGTTCGACTTCTGGCGCTACATCATCGGGGAGCTGACCTCCGGTCTCAGGGTGGACTACATCATCTGCGACGAGGCCCAGTTCTACACCGCCGCCCACATCGACCAGCTGGCCCGCATCGTCGACGAACTGCAGCTCGACGTGTACGCCTTCGGCATCCTGTCGGACTTCCGGACCAAGCTGTTCCCCGGGTCCCAGCGCCTCATCGAACTGGCAGACCGCGTGGAGACCCTGCCACTCGGGCCCCTCTGCTGGTGCGGCTCGAAGGGCACGCACAATGCGCGCAGCGTCGGCGGTCTGATGGTCACAGAGGGCTCACAGGTGGTGGTGGGTGACACGACCGACGGCTCGGAGGTCCGCTACGAGGTGCTGTGCCGCGCCCATCATCGCCGCCGGATGACGGCCACACGTGCCCGAGCCACGCTCTCGCCGGATCCCTTGCCGTTCGACCCCGAGGACTTCTGACCCAGGATCGCTAGGGCGTGGTCGGGCCGCCGAACATGATCTCGTCCCAGGTGGGGATCTTCGCCCTGCGCTTCCGGGGGCGGGGCTTCCTCGGTTCCTCACCACCGACCAGGGGGTCCTGCGTGGGCTCGGCGGGCGCCGCCACCGCAGCAGCAGGCTCCGACGCGTGTCCGCCCTCGCCATCGGCCACCGGCTCCGGCGCAGTCGCATCATCGAGTTCCTCATCGGCGGACTCGCTGCCGGCCGAGAGCTCCGGCTCCAGCCCTGGCTCGAGGATGCCGGTGTAGATCCGCACGGAATCCTCACTGATGCCACTGAGCATGTCGTAGAGCCGGTCCAGCTGGGAGGTGTCCTCAGTGCCGTCGTGCATCAGCTCCGACGCCGGCATCTCGTCCCCGGGAGGGGGTGGCTCGGGGCTGGAGATGGCGCGCACCAGGGCCATCTCGTCCTTGAAGTCCACCGTGTTCTCCTCCTCGACGGTGGCGTCCACGGACTCCTCGCCGATCATCCAGCGAGCGTCGGCATTGTGCGCCACGGAGAACCTGGCCTTGGGATCGAAGACGAACTCGGCGGTGCGTGATTCCGCCTCAAGGACGAGCCTTCCGACGATGCGCCACTTGAGATCCTCCTGCCGCCAGGCGTCCCACTCGATAGCGTCCGCGTCGATCGCCCGTGACCGGAGGCGCTGCACGATCAGCTCGCCGAGGCGCCGGTGCGTCCCCGCCTCGCCGCGGCGGCGGACCGTGGCCGTCGTCGCCGAGCGGGCGATGTGCTCGCGTTCGGCGATGACGGGCCCCGCGAAGGCCTCGATGCGCTCGGGTTCCATGCCCGTCTCCTCGGCGACGTCGGCCACGGAGGCGCCGGAGCGAATCCGCAGCTGGATCTCGCGGGGGGTCAGAGCATTCACTGTCGGTCCTCGTTCGTCCACGTCGGTGATTTCCTCCACAACTTACCAGCGAGGACCCCACCGCTGCGGGAGGTGCTTGAGCGGCAGCGCACAATGGTGTCCGACACACCACCGGAGCGCGCCCCCGCGCTGCGGATGTGATACACATAGGCCCGTTCGCGGCACAGGAAGGGACACAGAGGTATGGCAACCGATTACGACGCACCCCGCAAGACCGACGAAGAGATGAGCGAGGACTCCCTCGAGGAGCTCAAGACGCGTCGAAACGACAAGAACTCGGGGAAGGTCGACGAGGACGAGGTTGAGGCTGCCGAATCCTTCGAGCTACCCGGCGCGGACCTGTCCCACGAGGAACTGACGGTGCGGGTTCTCCCGCGCCAGTCCAACGAGTTCACCTGCTCGTCCTGCTTCCTGGTGAAGTCGCAGAGCCAGCTCGCCGAGGTCCGCAACGGGCAGAGCTACTGCGTCGACTGCGTCTGAGGCGCGCTCAGAGATCGAGCCTGCTCCGCAACTTCGTTGGGCCCACGTGGGCGAAGGTGGACACCCAGCGGCGTTGGATGAAACGGTTGATCACGATCTGCGACATGCCCACGCCCAGCCCGCTCGCGGCGGCCCAGATGAAGGCGCGCACCATCGGGGTCTCCGGGTCGTTGATGTCCGGCACCTCTTCGCCGGTCGACGCCTCCCAGACCTTGGTCACCAGCTTCTGGGCCACGAGGGTGGTCAGCGCACCGATGACGCCGGCGTACAGCTTCCACATGAGCTTCTCAGTCAGGGCCATGGAGGGGCTTCCTTTCGGTGGGACCGTGACTCCCACCTTAGGGGCTTGGAGGTAGTGTTGAAAGGTGACCTACCGCGAACGCCTGCACATCCCCTGGTGGTGGGTGCTCATCGCTCTGCTGCTCTGGCTGAGTCTCGCTGTGGCGGTGCTGGCCTACGTACCGCAGGGCCCCGCGGTGGCGTTCGCCGCCCTGGCTGCGGCCGGGATCGCGATTGCACTCGTGGCCTACAGCCGGACGCTCATCGTCGTCGACGGTGAGGGGATGGCAGCCGGCCGACACCGCGTGTCCGGGGAGTACATCGGCGGGGCGGTCGCGCTGACCGGCGAAGCCGCTCGCCGGGCCGTCGGGCCTGAAGCGGACCACCGCGCCTTCCTGTTCACCCGGCCCTTCGTCGGGGGCGTCGTCCGGGTGGACCTCGCTGATCCCGCGGATCCCCACCCCTACTGGTTGGTGAGCACGCGACGTCCGGAGGCGCTGGCCGAAGCGATCGACGCCGTCAGGGCGCCCACATGATCATCCCCACGGTCGCGGCAGCTGGCAGCGTGCCCGCCTATGCGCATCCAGGCGACGCCGGGGCTGACCTGCGCGCCGCGCACGACGTGACTCTGAGCCCAGGGGAGCGGGCCCTCGTCGGCACCGGAGTGGCCGTGGCCCTGCCCGCCGGGTGTGTGGGGTTGGTCACCCCCCGGTCGGGGCTGGCCGCCCGTCACGGGCTGAGCATCGTCAACTCTCCGGGCATCATCGATTCAGGTTACCGGGGCGAGATCAAGGTGAGCCTGATCAACCTCGATCCGGCGGAGCCTGTTCGTCTCGCGGCAGGGGACCGGATCGCCCAACTCGTCATCGTGCCCGTGGTGAGCGCCACGTTCGAGGTGGTCGACACGCTGGATGAGACCGTCCGCGGCGCGGCTGGCTATGGTTCTACGGGCGGATTCACCACCAAGTAAGGGACATCAGTGATTTTCGGACGCAAGAAGCGCAACGAGGACGTCGACGACGTCGAACTCGACGAGGCCGATCCGGCTGTCGAGGAAGGCGATGACCCGGCGCCGCACCTCGACGAGGCGGAGCGCTGGGACGCGGAGTTCACCCGCGACGAGGGCCCCTTCGACATCTCGGAGGTGGATCTCGAGGCTGACGCCGACGAGGTGAAGCGGCTGGACCTCGGCACGCTCATCATCACGCCCTTCCAGGACATGACCATGCAGCTGCAGGTCAATCGCGAGACCAACCAGGTGCAGTCCATCCTGGTGGGCGACGGCCAGTCCGCGCTCGAGGTCGCCGTGTTCGCCGGCCCGGGGAAGTCGTCGATGACCGGCGAGATCCGCGACGAGGTCATCGAGGCCACGCGCAAGCAGTCCGGCCGGTGCCAGGCTGTTCGCGGCCCCTTCGGCGCGGAGCTGAGACGGGCGCTGCCGGTGAAGGATCCCAACGGCAACCCCGCCACCCACCTGTCGCGCACCTGGCTGGTGCCCGGTCCGGGGTGGGTGTTGCGGGGCGTACTCCTCGGCAAGGCGACGTTCAACCCCGACGACGAGGAGGCCCAGGTTCACCTCTTCGAATTCTTCAGCAACCTGGTGGTGCGTCGGGGCACCACTCCCGCCGCACCCGGCAGCCTTCTGCCGATGCGCGTCCCCGAGGTGAAGGACTGACAGATGGGCAAGGTGACGTTCGCGGAGCGGATGCGCCGCTACTTCCTCTCCCATGAGGAGCTGGAAGCCGAGGAATTGCGTGAGCAGGCGGAGGATGCCGGGGCGCAGCCGCTCACGGCGTGCGAGATGCGCTCCAGGGTGACGCTGCGGGGCACCATCACCGCGGTGACCTCGGACGCGGCGCATGGCTGGCTGGAGGCCGAGGTCAGCGACGGCTCAGGCACGGTCAAGCTGGTCTGGATGGGGCGCGGCAGGCTCGAATGCCTGCTCCCGGGCAGGCACATCCGCGTCCAGGGGCGGTTGGCCCAGGCCGACGGCGAGTGCGTGATCTACAACCCGGACTTCGAGATCGTCCCTCAGGCGTCGTAGTCGTCAGAGCCGAACAGGGCCGCGAGGTCCGCCTCGGACTCCTGCGTGACCAGGAACAGCAGCTCGTCGCCGCCCTCGAACGCGCGGTCACGCTCGGGGGTGAGGGGGGCTCCGTCGCGAATGATGGCCACCAGCACCGTGTCCCCGGGAAGCTCGACGTCCCTGAGTCGACGACCGGACAGGTGGGAGGACTGCGGCAGGGTCACCTCGGCCAGGTGGGTGGTCGACTTGTTGAACGTCAGCAGCCGCACGAGGTCTCCGGTGGAGACGGCCTCCTCCACCAGCGCAGACATCAGCCTGGGCGTCGACACGGAGACGTCCACCCCCCATTGAGCGTCGAACAGCCACTCGTTGCCGGGATGGTTGACGCGCCCGACGGTGCGCGGAACCCCGAACTCGGTCTTGGCGAGGAGCGAGTGCACCAGGTTGACCTTGTCGTCCCCGGTGGCGGCGATGGCCACGTCGCAGTTCTCCAGCTCGGCCTCCTCCAGGGACTGCAGTTCGCAGGCGTCGGCCTGGAACCAGTCCGCGCCGGGCACCGAGTCCGGTTTGATGGCGGCAGGATCCCGCTCGATGAGGAGGACCTGGTGACCGTTGGCGATCAACTCACGGGCGATGGACCGGCCCACATTGCCGGCCCCGGCGATGGCGACGCGCATGATGCTCCTAGTGCTTGGCCGGCGGATTGGCGAAGAGTGTCTCCAGCTCGTCCGTGCGGTCCGTGTGGCACGCGATGTAGACGAGATCACCGTCCTGGAAGATGGTGTCGCGATCCGGCACCAGGCCGCGACCCACGCGCTGGATGAAGGGGATCGGGGTGCCCGCCGCGGACTGCAATTCGCTGATCCGACGGCCGACCCACCCGTTGTGCACCTTGATCTGCAGGAGTCTGGCGGTGCCCGTCGGGTCACGCCAGACCGGTTCACTCCCCTCAGGGAGCAGGCGACGGAGCACCTGCGTGACCGTCCACTTCACCGTCGCGACGGTGGGGATGCCCAGGCGCTCGTAGACGGCGGCGCGGCCCTGGTCGTAGATGCGCGCCACGACGTTGTCGACGTGGTAGTTCTCGCGGACCACGCGTGCCGCGAGGATGTTGGAGTTGTCCCCCGACGACACGGCCGCGAACGCGTCCGCCTTGCGGATCCCGGCGGCCTCGAGAACCTCGCGGTCGAAGCCGACGCCCTTGATGGTCAGGCCCTTGAAATCCTGGCCCAGGCGGCGGAACGCGTCCACGTTCACGTCGATGATGGCGACGCTGTGGCCACGCTTCTCGAGGCCGGTCGCGAGCATCGAGCCGACTCGGCCGCATCCCATGATGACGATGTGCACCCTGACTCCTTCGGAGACTGTCGCCACAGAACCTACACCCCGATGGCCCAACGGCGCGCAATGACTTTGGGGGACAACAGGTCTACCGTAACCCCGTGAACGTGATGTCGGCGCTCAAGCGCATGGTGGTGGGGCGGCGTCTCACCAACGCCCAGATGGGCGAGACGCTGCTGCCCAAACGGCTGGCTCTCCCGGTCTTCGCGTCGGACGCCCTGAGTTCGGTCGCCTATGCCCCTGATGAGATCCTGATCACCTTGTCCCTGGCGGGCATGGCCGGATTCATGTTCTCCTGGCAGATCGGGCTCGCGGTCGCGGTGGTCATCGCCGTGGTGGTGACGTCGTACCGGCAGACGGTGCACGCCTACCCCAACGGTGGAGGTGACTACGAAGTGGCCCGTGAGAACCTGGGTCACTACGCAGGGCTGACCGTGGCGTCGTCGCTGCTGGTCGACTATGTCCTCACCGTCGCTGTGTCCGTGTCGGCGGGCGTGATCAACGCCAAGGCGATGGCGCCGTTCCTCGACGGCTACGAGGCGTGGACCGCCGTAGGCGTCATCGTGTTCCTCACCGTGATGAACCTGCGCGGAGTCCGGGAGTCGGGCAGCGCGTTCGCCATCCCCAGCTATGTCTTCATCGTCTCGATGCTGCTCATGATCGTCATCGGACTCTTCCGCATCCTCGTCCTGGGCCAGCCTCTCAAGAGCGAGACCGCCGATCTCATCGTGGTCACGGCGGACGGGATCGAGCACACCGCGGGATGGGTCTTCATCGCCATCCTCGCGCGGTCGTTCTCCTCCGGAGCCGCCGCCCTGACCGGTGTCGAAGCGATCGCCAACGGGGTCCCCGCCTTCCGTCAGCCCAAGAGCAGGAACGCCGCGACCGTGCTGGGCCTGCTCGGCGTGCTGGCGATCACGCTGCTGATGGGTATCGTCACGCTGGCGAACCTGACCAAGGTGCACCTCATCGACGAACTGACCGGGACGCACTACGTCAACGAGGCCGGCGAGACCATCCACTCGGCGGCGACCACGGTGACCGGCCAGCTCGCCCGCGTCGTGTTCATGGACTGGTTCGAGCCCGGCTTCTACCTGGTCGTCACCGCCACCATGCTGATCCTCTTCCTTGCCGCCAACACCGCGTTCAACGGCTTCCCGTCGCTGGCCTCGCTGCTCGCCAAGGACGGATTCCTGCCACGCCAGCTCCACACCCGAGGTGACCGGCTCGCCTACTCCAACGGCATCGTGATGCTAGCCCTCGCCGCCAGCGGACTGGTGCTCGCGTTCGACGCCTCGGTGACCGCCCTCATCCAGCTCTACGTGGTGGGCGTGTTCCTGTCCTTCACGATCGGGCAGATCGGTATGAACCGGCACTGGACCCGCGCCCTGCGCACCGAGCATGAGAGCAGGGCCCGGAGCAGGATGAAGCGTGCCCGGGTCATCAACACCGTGGGTGCCACGGCCACCGGTGCGGTGCTGATCGTCGTCCTGCTGTCCAAGTTCGTCCACGGCGCCTACCTGGCCCTGGTGGCGATGGCCGTGATGTTCGCGATGATGATGGCGATCTCGAAGCACTACCAGGCCGTGGCGGAAGAGGTCGCGCTCAGGCCGGACTCCGATCGCGCCCTGCCCAGCCGGGTGCGGGGCGTCGTCCTGGCCCAGCGCGTCAACCTCCCCACGCTCCGCGCCATCGCCTTCGCCCGCGCGGCCCGATCCACGACGCTGACGGCAGTGACCGTGGCGGTCGACGACGACGAGGTGGAGCAGATCCTCGACGAGTGGGAAGCAGAGGACTTCGGTGTCCCACTCAAGGTGATCGCGTCGCCCTACCGCGAAATCACCGGCCCGTTCATCAAGTACGTGGCGGAGCTGCGCAGCGAGAATCCCCGTGACGTCGTGATCGTCTACATCCCGGAGTTCGTCGTGGGCCACTGGTGGGAGCAGCTCCTGCACAACCAGACCGCGCTGCTGATCCGGACCCGGCTGCACTTCATGCCGGGGGTGATGGTCACCAGCGTGCCCTACCAGCTGCGGTCCTCCGGCAAGGCGAAGGAGGCCGCGCACAAGGCCTCGGAACCGCGCCGACGATGAGCGTCGAGGTGACGCTCGAACGCGTCGCGCACGGCGGGTACGTGGTCGGCCGCTCCGAGGGGAAGGTCCTGTTCGTCACCGGAGGGCTCCCGGGGGAGCGGGTGGTCGTCGAGGTCACGGAGACCGGCAGGCGGTTCGACCGGGCGAGGGTGATCGGCGTGCTGGAGCCGGCCGCCGGGCGTGTCCCGGCGCCGTGCCCGATCGCCGACCGGTGCGGCGGATGCGACTGGCAGCACGCGGACCAGGCGACTCAGCTGATCCTGAAGACCGCCGTCGTCGCGGAGCAGTTGGAGCGGTTGGCGGGGCTGCGCTGGGACGGCCAGGTCGAGGCCGCGCCCGGTGGCCTGCTGGGGTGGCGTACCCGGGTGCGCTACGCCGTCGACGACGCGGGCCGGGTGGGTCTGCGCGCCAGGCGATCGCACCAGGTCGTCCCGCTGCCACCCCAGGGCTGCCTCATCGCTGCGCCGGGCCCGTCGGTGGCCGACCTGGAGCGGGTCGCCCGACCGGGCGGGGAGGTGGAGGTGACGGTCGCGGACGACCGGACCGTCGTGGTCGCGGTCCCGGGAACACGCCGGGAGGCGACGGTCCGCCAGGAGGTACGTGGACGCACCTACCACGTGGAGCCCGGAGGATTCTGGCAGGTGCATCCGCACAGCGCCGAAATCCTGACCGGCGCGGTGCTCGAGGGCCTTCGGCCCCGGGCGGGGGAGCGGGCATTGGATCTCTACTGCGGCGTGGGGCTGTTCGCCGGTGCGCTCGTCGACGCCGGCTGCGTGGTGCAGGGGGCCGAGGTGGCACGCGAGGCGGTTCGTCTGGCCAGGCTCAACGTGCCCGAGGCGGAGTTCGTGGCGGGCCCGCTGGAGCGCGGTCACCGCGGCCTGCCGGACTGGGCGGATCTGGTGGTGCTGGACCCCCCGCGCAAGGGTGCCGGGGCCGAGGTCGTGGCGGCCGTCGTGGCGCGGCGACCGCGGGCTGTCGCGTACGTGGCCTGCGATCCGTCGGCGCTGGCCCGGGACCTCGCCACCTTCGCGGCGGCGGGCTACAGCGCCGGCTCCATCAGGGCATTCGACCTGTTCCCCATGACACATCACGTGGAGTGCGTGGCGATCCTCCACCCTCGTCCACGCACCGCTGAGGTGCCCTTAGACTGACCGTGACCGGCGATGGCGCCGACCGCGCATCGCATGGTATCTTGATGTCAAGAGAGTTTGGCGACAGCCAAGTGAAGGAGAAGGATGAGCGTCAACAGTTTCGGGGCCAAGGCGAGCCTCGACGTCAACGGCACCTCGTACGAGATCTTCCGCATCGATGCGGTTCCGGGCTCCGAGAAGCTGCCCTTCAGCCTCAAGGTCCTCCTCGAGAATCTGTTGCGCACCGAGGACGGCGCCAACATCACCCGCGATGACATCGAGTTTCTCGGCGGCTGGGACCCCGCGGCCCAACCCGACCACGAGATCCAGTTCACGCCCGCACGCGTCATCATGCAGGACTTCACCGGCGTGCCCTGCGTGGTGGACCTGGCGACCATGCGGGAGGCGGTCGCAGCGCTCGGGGGAGACCCGGAGAAGGTCAACCCCCTCTCGCCCGCCGAAATGGTCATCGACCACTCCGTCATCGCAGAGGTCTTCGGCATCGCGGGGGCCTTCGAGGCCAACACCGACATCGAGTACCAGCGCAACCGCGAGCGCTATCAGTTCCTGCGGTGGGGTCAGATGGCCTTCGACGACTTCAAGGTCGTACCGCCCGGCACCGGCATCGTGCACCAGGTCAACATCGAACACCTGGCTCGGGTGATCTTCCCCCGCACCGTCGGCGGCGTGCTCCAGGCCTACCCGGACACCTGCGTGGGCACGGATTCGCACACCACCATGGTCAACGGACTCGGCGTGGTGGGCTGGGGTGTGGGCGGCATCGAGGCCGAGGCCGCCATGCTGGGCCAGCCTGTGTCCATGCTGCTGCCGCGTGTCGTCGGCTTCAAGCTCACCGGGAAACTCCCCGAGGGCACCACGGCAACCGACCTCGTCCTCACGATCACCGAGATGCTGCGTGAGCACAAGGTCGTGGGCAAGTTCGTCGAGTTCTACGGCGACGGCGTGGCGCAGGTCCCACTGGCCAACCGCGCCACCATCGGCAATATGTCCCCGGAGTACGGCTCCACGATCGCCGTCTTCCCGATCGACGACAAGACCATGGACTACCTGCGCCTGACCGGCCGCGAGGAGCAGCAGCTCGCTCTGGTGGAGGCCTACGCCAAGGCTCAGGGCCTGTGGCACGACCCGAGTGTCGAGCCGAAGTTCTCCGAGTACATCGAGCTGGATCTGGGCACCGTGGTCCCCTCCATCGCGGGTCCGAAGCGGCCGCAGGACCGCATCCGCCTGGACGAGTCCAAGGCGGCTTTCCGTGAGGCGGTCGCGGGTTTCGTCGGCGCACCGCACGAGGATGCCGTGTACTCGGGCTACGACCGCGCGGTCGCGGCCACCATGGAGGCCTCGGATCCCACCGGACCCGATCCGTCGGCGGTCGACAATTCGCCCGCGCCCGCGGACCCGACGCACCACACCATGCGGCCCCGCGTCCATGCCGCGGTCCCGGTGACCCTCGCCGACGGCACCACCTTCGAGCTGGACCACGGCGCTGTCACGATCGCGTCGATCACCTCGTGTACCAATACCTCCAACCCCAGCGTCATGATCGGCGCCGGCCTGGTGGCGAAGAAGGCCGTGGAGCGCGGGCTCACCCGCAAGCCCTGGGTGAAGACCTCACTCGCGCCGGGCTCACAGGTGGTCACCGACTACTACGACAAGTCCGGCCTGACGCAGTACCTCGACGCCATCGGGTTCAACCTCGTGGGTTATGGCTGTGTCACCTGCATCGGCAACTCCGGGCCCCTCATCACCGAGGTCTCCGAGGCGATCAACGCCAACGACCTCGCGGTGTCGGCGGTCCTGTCGGGCAACCGCAACTTCGAGGGCCGGATCAACCCGGACGTCCAGATGAACTACCTGGCATCGCCGATGCTCGTGATCGTCTACGCGCTCGCCGGCACGATGGACATCGACCTCTTCACGGAGCCTCTGGGGCAGGATCCGGACGGCAACGACGTCTACATGCGTGACCTGTGGCCGACGGAGTCGGAGATCAACGAGGTGATCGGCGGCTCGATCAGCGCGGAGATGTTCACGTCGCGCTACGCGGACGTCTTCGCGGGCGACGAGCGGTGGCGGTCGCTGCCCACGCCCGACGGCGAGACGTTCGAGTGGGAGGCCGATTCCACCTACGTGCGCAAGGCTCCGTACTTCGACGACATGCCGGCCGAGCCGACGCCGGTGCGCGACGTCTCCGGTGCGCGGGTGCTCCTCAAGCTGGGGGATTCGGTGACCACGGACCACATCTCCCCGGCAGGCAGCATCAAGGCGGATTCACCTGCAGGGGTCTACCTCACCGAACGAGGTGTCGAGCGGCGGGACTTCAACTCCTACGGATCACGGCGCGGCAACCACGAGGTCATGATCCGCGGCACCTTCGCCAACATCCGCCTGCGCAACCAGATCGCCCCGGGCACCGAAGGCGGATTCACCCGCGACTTCACCCAGCCAGGCGCCCCCGTCACGACCGTCTACGACGCGTCGGTCAACTACGCAGCGGCCGGCACCCCGTTGGTGGTCCTTGCCGGCAAGGAGTACGGTTCCGGCTCGTCGCGTGACTGGGCGGCCAAGGGCACCGCCCTCCTGGGTGTCCGGGTTGTCATCGCGGAGAGCTACGAGCGCATCCACCGCTCCAACCTCATCGGCATGGGTGTGCTTCCGCTGCAATTCCCGGAGGGCCAGTCCGCCCAGACGCTCGGGCTCACCGGCGAGGAGACCTTCTCCGTCGCGGGCGTGACCCAGCTCAACGACGGGGAGACGCCGTCCACCATGACGGTGACCGCGCAGCGGCCTGATGGAACCGCGGTCACGTTCGACGCGGTGGTCCGCATCGACACGCCGGGGGAGCGCGGCTACTACGTCAACGGCGGCATCATGCAGTACGTCCTGCGCAACCTCGCCAAGGCCTGAGAGCCGAGGCCTCTGAGGGGCGGTCCTCCTGGTGGGGACCGCCCCTCAGCCCGTTCGCGAGGCCTCTCTTTACTTCTGTCGGGGGCGTGCGGTTCAATAGAACGTATGTTCGATGATGACGAAGTGATCCGCGTCTACGTGCCTCCCGGCTGGCCGGGCGCGGTGCGGCCTCCGGGTTCCCAGGGTTGGCTGGCGTCAGCCGAGGGGTTCCTGTTGGACTGCTGTCCCTCGGAATACCGCGGATACCAGGTGCTGAGGCGCCATCCCGTGGTGCTGGCGCGCCTGACGCAGGAATTCGTCGCATCGCAACTGGTGGCTACGCGCACCGGCCTCACCGGCCTGCGGTCCTCACTCGCCGGGGTGGTGGACGCCGCCACCGCGGACCAGGCGGCAGCGGTGCTGCAGCAGGAGGAGGCCAGGCTCGTGCGTGTCGCGCGCGGGGTGGATCTGGTGAATCAGGCGCTCCGTGACGCACGATTCGTGCCCAGGCTGTAGTGGTGGTACGCCGGGGGCCTGGGCCTTTGGGCCTACTATTGTCCGCATGTCCTTGGTGGAAACGGTCCAGAGCCCGCGCGACCTTCGTGCGCTCTCGCGTCGGCAACTGGTCCAACTCGCCGCCGAGATCCGGTCCTTCCTCATCACCAAGGTGAGCCGCACGGGTGGCCACCTGGGTCCCAACCTGGGTGTGGTCGAGCTCACCATGGCCATCCACCGGGTCTTCGATTCGCCGTCGGATCCGATCATCTTCGACACCGGACATCAGAGCTACGTGCACAAGATCCTGACGGGACGTGCCAAGGGATTCGACACGCTGCGGCAGCGTGGCGGCCTGTCAGGCTACCCCGAGCCCGCGGAATCCGAGCACGACTGGGTGGCCAACTCACACGCCTCCACGTCGCTGTCCTGGGCCGAGGGGCTGGCCAAGGGGTTCAGGCTCCGGGGAGAGCAGCGCACGGTCGTGGCCGTCATCGGCGACGGTGCCCTCACCGGCGGCATGGCCTGGGAGGCGCTCAACAACATCGCCGCCAGCCACGACCTGAGACTCGTGGTGGTGGTCAACGACAACGGCCGCTCGTACACACCCACAGTGGGAGGGCTGGCCAATCACCTGGCGGGCCTGCGCACGGATCAGCGCTACGAGAAGACGCTGAGCCTGATCAAGCGCGGCGTGAAGAGGCTCCCGGTGGTGGGGCGGCCGGTCTACGACCTCATGCACGGTGTCAAGACCGGTGTGAAGGACGTGCTGGCCCCGCAGTCGATGTTCTCGGACCTGGGCATCAAGTACATGGGACCTCTCGACGGCCACGACATCATCTCCCTCACCAACCACCTCGAACAGGCGCGTCATTACGGCGGCCCCGTCCTCGTGCACTGCGTCACGCGCAAGGGTCGCGGCTTCCAGGCCGCCGAGGACCACGAGGAAGATCGCTTCCACGCTGTGGGGCGGATCAACGAGATCACGGGTGAGCCGCTCTCGGCCGCGGTGCAGGCCACCTGGACCGACGCGTTCGCCGAGGCCATGGTGCAGGTGGGCCAGCGGCGCCCGGACGTCGTCGCGGTCACGGCGGCGATGCTGTACCCCACAGGCCTCGGCCGGTTCGCCGCGGCATTCCCCGAGCGCACGTTCGACGTGGGCATCGCAGAACAGCACGCCATTGTGTCGGCTGCCGGCCTCGCCAGGTCAGGCCTGCACCCCGTCGTGGCGCTGTACGCCACCTTCCTCAACCGGGCGTTCGACCAGGTGCTCATGGACGCCGCGCTGCACGGCGTGGGAATCACCATCGCCCTGGACCGTGCCGGTGTCACGGGCACTGACGGCCCCAGCCACAACGGCATGTGGGACATGACGCTGCTGGGCATCGTGCCGGGCGTTCAACTGGCCGCGCCGAGGGACCAGGCCAGGCTGGTGGCCGCGCTGGACCGGGCCGTCGACGTGGCGGACGCGGTCACTGTGGTGCGCTACTCGAAGGAGCGTCTGCCTGACGAGCTGCCGGAGGTCGCGCACGTCGGAGAGGGGCTGTCGCGGGTGGACGTCCTCCGGCGCTCCGCGGATGCCCGGGTGCTCATCGTCGGCTATGGCCAATTCGCAGGCATGGCGGTAGCGGTGGCCGAGCGGCTCGGAGACCAGGGCGTGCCGGCCTCGGTGGTCGATCCGCTCTGGGCGCTCCCGGTGAGCGCGGACCTGGTTCACCTCGCAGCCGATCATGACCTCGTGGTGACGATGGAGGACAACCTCGTCGAGGGGGGCGTCGGGCAGAAGCTGCGCGCGCGCCTGGCCGAGGCGGGCGCCGCGTCGCGGGTGCTCACCTTCGGGATTCCGCAGCGCTTCCTGCGGCACGGCTCCCGCGAGGAGGTGCTGGAGGAGATCGGGCTCACCGCCGCCAAGGCGTCGCTGGAGATCCTGGGCGTTGTGCTCAGCGACGCACCCCAGGACGAGACGGTGGGTCGCCCGGCCTAGGGATCCGCTGATCATTTGGGGCATCCGTCCGGGGGTGGGCTTGACGGTGGCTGTGGGGCCGCCGGTGGGGCCGGTGAGGGCCGGTTGCTTGCCCTCCGGCCCTTGTTCAGGGCCCTTTTCTGCGGTTCTGGGCAGGCTGCCGCCAGGGGCTACCCGGTAGCAGCGGCGGTCTTGAGTCTGGTTTCGATCGTGTTCGCGCGGGCGAGCATCAGCAGGTTCGCCGAGGCCATCGCGACCTGGAGCTGGTTCAGGTTCTTCGCCAGCCCGCGGTAGCGGGTCTTGGACAGCCCGAAGTCCCGCTTCACGATCAGGAACACGTGCTCCACCTTCGCCCGCACCGACGCCTTCCTCGACTCGAGTCGCTGCTCGTGAGGGTGCATCGCTCTCCACGTGCCCTGCCGGGCAGCGACCCGCCACTCGACGTGTGACAGGTGGTCGTCGCCGCGGATCTCGGGGCGTTTCGTCACACCCGAATAGCCGGCGTCGGCGTAGACGACCTGGTCATCCTCGCGCACCAGATGGGTGATCTGGTCCAGGTCGTGCACGTTGGCTGCTGTCGCGGTCACCGAGTGCACTAGACCCGTGCCGGCATCGACCCCGGCGTGGGCCTTCATCCCGAAGTACCACTGGCGCCCCTTCCTGGTCTGATGCATCTCGGGATCCCGGGTGCCGGTGGCGTTCTTCGTCGACGAAGGTGCGGCGATGATCGTGGCATCCACGATGCTCCCGCCACGCATGACCAGACCGTCGGCCTCCAGCCGGGCGTTCAACGCGGAGAACATCGCCTCACCCAGCTGGTGCTCCTCCAGCAGGTGCCGAAAATGCAGCAGGGTCGTGGCGTCAGGGACCTGCCTGGTAGCGAAGTCCACACCCATGAACTTGCGCATCGCGTACGAGTCGTTGATCTGATCTTCCACGCCTTCGTCGGAGAGGTGGAACCACACCTGCAGCAGGTACATCCGCAGCATCGTCTCGAGCGGTATCGGCCGCCTGCCGCGGGTCTTGTTGTAGTAGTGCGGCTCGATCAGCTTGACCCAGTCCGCCCACGGCACCACCGCGTCCATCCGCTTGAGGAACTCCTCCCGCTTCGGGACCCGGCGACGCTGACCGTACTCGACCTCAGACAAACTCGGCTGCAACTCATCCACAACCAGCATTCTACCTAGCCAACACGCCATTCACCGGCCAAACACCCACCGACTGCGCATCCACCGACAAACCAGGCTGGCCCATTAATCAGCGGTTCCCTAGGCCTCGAGGGCGTCCGCGATCAGCGGAACCAGGAAGTCGGCCTGCCAGGCCCGTGCGCCGAGGGCGAGCAGCATGTCCCGCGTGACGAGGGGGTGTTCGAAGAGTGCGGCGTGCAGGGCGGCGGGCGGAGCCACCAGGCTGGGCTGGAGTCCTCCCAGGTCACAGGCCAGTTCGTCGACGGCGGGACGCACCTTCGCCCACCGTTCGGCGGCGTCGGGATTGATCCGGTCCCACGTGCGGGGGTGGGGGACACCTGCGTGGGGCGCCCGTCGAGGCGGATAGTGCGCCTCCGGCATGGCCCGGACCTGGTCCAGCGCGCCGAGCCAGTTGCTGAGGTGGCGCTGCCCCGGAGGGGAGCTGAAGGCGGGGATCGCCTGCACCTGGGCGCGCACCGGCACTGAATCCTTCGCGCGGGTGGCCAGCTCCAGGATTGCGGTGTCGTGCAGGATCCACCCGGGCGGGCGGTCGCGGCGCTGGGCGATGGCGTCTCGCTCGAGCCACAGGGCCCGCGCGACCGCGTACTGCCTGGGGACGCGCAGCGCGGTGATGCCGCTCAGCCGCCGCCACGGGTCGGTCCTCGGCTCGGGCTCGGCGGAGTACCGGACGAGGGCGTCGTCGAACTCCTGGTTGGCCCACTCATCGCGACCGGCGAGGATGAGGTCCTCCCGGAGCACCTCGGCCAGTTCCAGCAGGTAGTCCACGTCGAGGGCCGCGTACACCAGCCACGACTCGGGCAGGGGGCGCTTGGACCAGTTGTCCGCTGAGTGGGCCTTGCGGAGCTTGACGCCGAGTTCCGCGAACAGGAGGGCACCCAGGCTCGCGCCGGGCTTGCCCAAGAGCCGGGCAGCCAGTTCGGTGTCGAAGATCCGTGGGGGAATCACTCCCACCCCGCGCATGCAGGGCAGGTCCTGGCTTGCGGCGTGGATGATCCAGGTGGCGTCGCCGCAGGCGTCCACCACCGCGCTCAGATCCGCCGTTCCGTCGGCCTCCAGGGCGACCGGGTCGATCAGCCAGGTCCCGGCGCCCTCACGCCTGATCTGCAGGAGGTAGGCCTTCGGCCAGTAGCGGTGACCGTGCGCACGCTCGGTGTCGAACGCGACGGGCCCCGTCGCCACGCTGAGTGAATCCAGGCACTGCTCGAGCGATTCCACGGTGTCGACGACGGGACGCAGCGGTTCGCGGCTGTGTTCGACGTAGGTCATGAGCGGCGCCCCAGGGGGAGTGGAGCGATGCCGGGTGGGAGGGGCGGCTGGCCCGCCACGTGAGCCATGAGGTCCTCCCAGGCGGTCAGGTGTTCAATGAGGGAGTGTCGCTCGTCCAGCGTAGGGGTCCACGAGCAGCGCAGCTCTACCTCGGCCCGGTCCTCGTCGGCCATCTCGCCGAAACCGCGGCCGTACGAGGCCGTGACCGTGCCCGCCAGGGAGTGCGCCGCACACCCTCGGCTCTCGAGCGCCTCGGTGAACCACGACCACGCCACCTCCGGCAGGAGGGGATCGGTCACCATCTCCACGTCCACGTCCGCCCTGACGTAGGTGACGAGGCGGAACGTGCCACTCCAGGAGTCGTTCCCGGCAGGGTCGTGCAGGAGGATCAGCCGGCCGGTGGCCAGGGGTTCGTCCTCGTCGCCGAGCTCGGCCTCGATCGCGACGGAGTGGGGGGCGATGCGCTGAGGAGAGCCGATCTCGTTCGTGCGGAACCCGCGACGCCAGGTCATGGCGTCGAGCTCGCGGAGGGCCCGCGCGAAGGGCTCCGGAGGTAGAGGGGTCACGTTGGCTGGCACGGGGCCCAGCCTAAGCGGAGGCGCCGCCACAGCCCTGCGGACTCGCCGGGCGGGCAGCTTACGGCCGCCGCAGCCTGAGGCTCACGGAGTTGATGCAGTAGCGCAGATCTGTGGGGGTGTCGTAGCCTTCGCCCTCGAACACGTGCCCCAGGTGTCCGTCGCACGCCGCACAACGCACCTCGACCCGCGGGCGACCCGGCAGCGATTCATCCTTGATGTAGCGGACCCGTTCCTCGGCCAGGGGGGAGAAGAAGCTGGGCCAGCCGCAGTGCGAGTGGAACTTCTCGGTGCTGCGGAAGAGTTCGGCGCCACAGCCGCGACACTCGTAGATGCCCTCGTCCTCGGTGTCGGTGTACTCGCCGGTGTAGGGCATCTCGGTGCCGGCGAGGCGGAGGACTTTGAATTCGAGCGCAGAGAGCTCGGCCCGCCACTGCTCGTCGGACTTGGCCACTGGGGCGACGTAGGGCTCGGTCATGCCGACGATCCTATGCGCAGGCGTCAAGCCTCAGGCGTCCTCACCGTCGAGATCGTCGGGAAGCCGAGTGGGAGTGCCGTCGAGGAGCTCCATGGCACCGAACGCGTAGCGGGCGAGGATGAGCTGGCGGAGGTGAGGACTGTCACCGAGGGGGGCTGTCACGGCCACCGCGCCTGCTCGCAGCGCGGCCTGGGCGTGGGTTCGATACGCCGGAGTGGGCGTCAGGTGGAGGCTGCCGACGGCGATGTGGCGCCGCCCCTGCATCCGCAGGGACTGCACGGCGGCCGCCGTGGCGCGGCCGTCACCGTCCTCGACGGCCAACTGGACAGGGAGGCGATGGTGGGCCGACCACTGGCGTGCTCGCCTCGCCAGGAGAGAGGAGCCGCGGACGTCTCCGCCGCCGGGGGCGGTGAGGACGAGCCCGTCGATTTCCAGGGCTCCGCCGCGGTGCAGGGCCTCGCGCACGCGCTCGTCGAGGATGTTGAGCACCTCGCCCGCGGGGCCGACCGGCCGGCTGATGGCCAGATGGATGTCAGGGGAGTGGGTGAAGCTGTCCAACTCGGACGGGTACGCCGCCGCGGAGACCAGGTCCAGCGGAACGAGGACGGCTTCCGCCACGTCGTCGGCCACCAGACCGGCGACGATCTGCTCCAGGCCTGGATCCACGCCACCCAGACGTGCGAGGTGGATGCGCAGGTCTGGGCGGGCCTCCTGCAGCGCGATCGCGATGCCGGTGAGAGCATTGGCGACCGGCGCTTCATCCGGCCCCTCAGCCACGAGCACGATTGCCGGCGCCGTCATCGACTCTCTCTCATCGGGCCACGGGTGCATGGCAGTTCGGAGATCTAGAGTGGGCGATGGCGGTTTCGAACCGCCGACCTCTTCGGTGTGAACGAAGCGCGCTACCACTGCGCCAATCGCCCCTAGCGAAACGGGAGTCTAGTGGAATCCGCGGGAGAACGCGAACCGGCGACGAGACTCGCGTCAGGTCCACGCGTACTCGGGATCATGCCTCACCCGATTGCGCCCCGGCGGGCACGTCGGGCCCAGCGCGCTCGCGACAGCCGTCGACGCACGGCAGGCCGATCGTTGATTTGTGTCCACTCCGGGGGTGCGCTAATGTTCTCTACGCGCCAGCTGCGGCAGTCCCACAAGGGCAGATGCAGACAGCGCATGCGGACGTGGCTCAGTTGGTAGAGCATCACCTTGCCAAGGTGAGGGTCGCGAGTTCGAATCTCGTCGTCCGCTCGGAGATCAGGTCTCTCCCACCCGATCGGGGAGGGTAAAGCTCCATCCTGGTGGAGTGGCCGAGAGGCGAGGCAACGGACTGCAAATCCGTGTACACGGGTTCAAATCCCGTCTCCACCTCGGGCGGTTGGCGCAGTGGTAGCGCGCTTCCCTGACACGGAAGAGGTCGCCGGTTCAAACCCGGCATCGCCCACGATGAGCCCCTCTCGCCAGGGGCTCATCTGTTTTTTCGACCCGAGCGGGGTCAGAACCTGGCAGTGGACCAGAGTGTCCCTGACTCCGTGATGAGTTCCACCCTCTCCAGCCCGCCGTCGGGCAGCGCGACGACCCACGATCCGCCGGCTTGGTGGGAGCCCAGCGTCCAGTCGCCAGCGCTTCGACGGATTCCGTCGGACCCGACGACGATGCAGTCGTAGGTCATCCGGGCTTGGCCGAGGTGACGGTGCGCTGACGCTCCCTGTCGTCCTTCTGGTCGGCGATGCCCGGCATGTCGGACTGCGCAGGGGCGTCGCCGCACTGACGACGACGGCAGCGCTCGCCAGCCTGGCACTGATCCTGGTCACAGGTCATTCCGGGCAACGGCGGTCTGGGCGAACTAGATCGAACCGGATTGACCGATAAGCAGCATTATGTCAGTTTGTTGCTGCCCAGGTGGTTTGACCGCCTGAACCGAGCCTCGGCCAAGGGGACCCGATCTCCCGTCAATGCAACTAGAAGCCGCCGCGCGGACGGAGAAGTCGTCGGGTTCTGCATCGGCGCCGCGGTGGTGATGGCCGCTGTCATCGAGGGTGTCCGCGGTGGCGGGACGCCAGTGCGGGAGTCCACGCTCAGCGGGTGGAGCACGGGGTGCCACTGGGGGCGCGTTTCCGCGCCTGGAAGGTTCATCACCTGGAGGTGGGCGGTGGCCTTGTCCGCGGAGGAGTGCCGGTAGTGGTGGTGGCCTAGGACCGGGTTGAGCGTGGGGGGCGGCACTGGGGGACCGTCTCCGCGGTGGAGGCTCGGGTCGGATCCCGCGTATGAGGCGGAGCGACCCTCGAGCTCGACGAGACAGGTCCCCACAACGAACGGGCTGACACTGTCGAGTCACGAACCGCCTGAACGCTCTCAACAGCCGCGCGGGGGTGGCTCATTACTCCTGTAGAGGTCGGATCGGTGGCCGATGGCCACGATGGTCACGATGCGGAAGTCGCCGCGTCGTGCGCTGTGGAGGCCTTCGCCGGTTCGCGGCACGGGTCCGTTGATGAATTCCACCGATGCGGCTACTGGGACCTTGACAGAGATCGATCCCAGCACTGACAGTGGGCGTGTGCCCGACGACAACGCGACGCGGCCCCCCTCGGTGCAGGTGGAGGAATTCCTCGCCACGGTCCCCGAGGGGCGCAGGAACGAATCTGGAGAACTGATCCGCATGATGCGCGAGATCACCGGTGAGCCGCCGATCATGTGGGGGCCCAGCATCATCGGCTTCGGCACACAGCATTACCGCTACGGCACCGGACGCGAGGGCGACATGCCGAGGCTGGCCTTCAGCCCGCGCAAGGCCACGCTGACCATGTACGTCAACGAGGGCTTCGACCGCTACGGGGGTCACCTGGCGCGGCTGGGCAAGCACAAGAGCAGCGTCTCCTGCCTGTACCTCAACAAGCTCGCCGACGTAGACCCCGAGGTTCTCCGGGACATGCTCGAGGCGAGCTATGCCCTGTCCAGTGCGACGACGCCGAAGGCAACGACGGTGGACCAGTACGTGGCGTCCGTCCCGCCGGCCGCCCGGCCCATGTTCGACGAACTCCGCGACCTCGTGCGCAACGCGCTCCCCCACGCCGACGAGGTGTTCAGCTACGGCATCGTCGGCTACAAGCACGTCAAGGGGCGCGCGAGGGTGTTCGTCTCAGGCTGGAGGGATCACGTGGCCGTCTACCCGGTTCCGGCGGACCCGGATCTCCAGGCCGAGCTCGCCCCCTTCGTCCGCGGGAAGGGCACCCTGTGGTTCCCGCTGAACAGACCGCTTCCCCGTGAGCTGGTCCTGCGCGTGGTGGATGCCCTGGCCGGTGACGCCGCGCCCCCTGACACGAAGGAACCGTGACGATGGCAGAATCAGCCCGTCCAACCCTCGAAATCCTCCCTGACGAGGGATTCAAGCGCATCCTGTGCGTCGTGGCGCACCCCGACGACGTCGAGTACGGCCTGTCGGCCTGTGTCCACCGCTGGGTGACCCAGGGCGCCGAGGTGGCATACCTCCTCCTCACCTCGGGCGAGGCGGGCATGCAGCGTCCCCCGTCGGAGGTGGGTCCACTGCGGGCACTGGAGCAGCGGGCGGCCTGCGACGAGGTGGGCGTGAAGGACCTGGAGATCCTCGACCACCCCGACGGCATGCTGGTCTACTCGCTCCACCTCCGCCGCGACGTGGCCAGGAGGATCCGACAGTTCAAACCCGACGCGGTCGTCACCAGCGCCTGGGATGTCGAGGTGGGCTGGGGCCTCAACCAGGCGGACCACCGGGTGGCCGGCCTGGTCACCCTCGACGCCGTCCGCGACGCGGACAACACCTGGGTCCACCCCGAGCTGGCCCGCGACGAAGGGCTGGCGAAGTGGGCCACCACCTGGCTGCTCGTGGCGGCGGACAACTCCCCCACGCACGGCGCCGTCCTGACCGCCGACGACGTGGATGCGGGCGTTCGCTCCCTGGAGGCCCATGGTGCGTATCTCGCCGACATCCCCGGCCACCCGGCGCCCCGCGAGTTCATCCCCGGGATGCTCGGACAGCAGGGGCAGGCGATCGGCGCAGAGTACGCGTGCCTGTTCAGGGTCCACCGGCTCACTCGGGAGGCCTGACTCGGGGTGATTGGGGGAAACGGCGACGTGCGGCCGCGCCGTCGCCTAGCGTGGATTCGAAGCGCACTCCGAGCGCCGCGTCTGACAAGGAGTCACCGATGTTCGATTACGACGAGCTGCTGTCCACCCTTCCCATCGATCAGCTCGCGCAGCGGGTGGGGGCGAGCCCCGAGGAGGTCGAGGCCGCCGCCCGCAACGCCCTGCCCGCACTCCTCATGGGTATGGGTGCCAACGCGCAGGACCCCGCAGGTGAGGCATCACTCAGGGGCGCGATCCAGCAGCACGACCCGCAGCTTCTCGACGGAGGCATCGACGTCGACGACGTGGATCCCGATGACGGGGCGAAGATCACCCACCACGTGTTCGGGCCCAACGAGGACCAGGTGGTCAACCAGCTCGGTGGGCTGGGCGGCGGCAACGCGCTGATTCAGAAGCTGCTGCCGATTCTTGCCCCGATCGTCATGTCGTGGTTGGCGGGCAAGCTGATGGGCCGCGACGAGGCGCAGGGGCAGGCGCCGCAGTCCCCTACCGGCGGCGGCCTCGGTGACATCCTGGGCCAGATCCTCGGCGGCGGTCCGGCCGCTCCTCAGGCACCCGCGCCGCAGACCGGTCAGGGCGGGCAGCCGCAGTTCCGCGTGCCGACCTCCGGTCAGGCTGACGACGGTGTGCTCCGGATGCCCGTGCCCCAGTCCCAGCCCACCGGAACCCATCAGCAGGCGCAGCCGGGCGGCCTCGGTGGCGGGATCCTCGGTGACATCCTGGGCGGGCTGCTGGGCGGCGGGCGCCGCTGAGGACGGGCCCGGTCACTCGAACGGCGACGGGTCCCCGGCACCAAGACGGGCGATCACGGGCTCGTCGCCGCTCAGGTCGACGACGGTGGTGGGCTCCACCCCGCAGTCCCCTGAGTCGAGCACGGCATCGATCTGGTGATCCAGGAGCTCCTTGATGGTCCAGCCGTCCGTGAGGGACTCCTCGTGGCCGGGCAGGAGCAGCGTCGAGGACAGCAACGGCGCCCCTACCGTCTCCAGTAGCGCCAATGTGGTGCGATGGTCCGGAATCCGCACGCCGACCGTGCGCTTCTTCGGATGCTGCATCATCTTAGGAACCTCGCGTGAGGCCTTGAGGATGAAGGTGAAGGGGCCGGGCGTGGCCGCCTTCACCGTTCGGAAGATCCAGTTGTCCATCTCCACGTAGGCCCCGAGCTTGGCGAAGCTGTCCACCACGAGGGTGAAGTGGTGCTTGTCGTCGAGGTCGCGGATCCGCCTGATGCGTTCGATGCCCGCGGCGTTGCCGAGGGCACATCCGAGCGCGAAGCACGAGTCCGTGGGATAGGCGATGAGGCCACCCTGCTCCAGGATCCGGGCGACCTGCGCCAGCGATCTGGGCTGCGGGTTGTCCGGATGAACGTCGAAGTACTGGGCCATGGGCTCAGGCTACCGAAGCCTCACAGCACGGCGGCGGAGATGGCCTCCACTTCGTCGGCCCCCAGGTCGAGGTCCATGGCCAGCGCGGAGTCTCTGATGGACTCTGGCCGGGAGGCGCCCGGGATCACGACCACGTGGTCCCCCAGCGCGAGCTCCCACGCCAGAGTGACCTGCTGCGGTGAGACGCCGTGCCCGGATGCGATCTCTGCGAGGATCGGGAACCGCCTGCCCACGGTGGCGGCGCCGCCGCCCGTGCCGCCCAGTGGCGACCACGGGAGAAACGCGATGCCGCGCTGGGCGCAGTAGTCCAGCTCCATCTTGCTCGTATGGTTGAACTTAGGCGAGAACTCGTTCTGCACCGCCGCGAGCTCGCCGTCGCCGAGGACATCGACGGCGATCTGGATCTCCTCCACATTGGCGTTCGAGATGCCGATCTCCGCGATCAGGCCCTCGGCCTTGAAGGCGGCGAAGGTCTCCATGACAGTGGCGTACACGCGCGTGCGGTCAGGCCGGTGCAGGTAGAACAGGTCCAGCGTGTCGACGCCCAAGGTGGAGAGGGCGGACTCCAGACGGCGGCGCAGATAGTCCGGCGCCGAGTTGCGCCCCCATCCCTCTCCCTCGCTCCGCGTAATGCCGGCCTTGGTGGCGACGACGACGTTGCTGACGTCGCCGTCGTAGCTGCGCAGCGCCTTGGCCACGAGCCGCTCGTTGTGCCCCATCGAATCCCAGGTGGGAGCGTAGATGTCCGCGGTGTCGATGAGGGTGATGCCGGCGTCGAGGGCGGCATGCACCGTGGCGAGCGCCTGGTCCTCGGAGGGCTTCGACGGCTTGTCGCTCATCGAGAACGGCATCGCGCCCAGGCCGATCGAGCTCACGGAGAACTGGCCGAGGCGGCGTAGCTTCGTACTGGTCATGGCCCTCACCTTAGCGGCCCCTGTAGGGGTCTACGGGAGAGGTGCGGACGGCGGAGACCTCTACCTGCCCCGGGATGTAGGGCAGAGACACGTCACGCAGTTCGACCACGCAGAGCACGTCGACACTCACCGTCGCCCGCTCCCCGAGCCTCCGTGCCACACCGGACGCGTCGACCCCCACCTCCGTGCGCCGGCACGGCACGCTGCGCTGCGCCAACGCCTGGCGGGCCGCCTCCTCAGCGGACCTGTGGGCCAGGGCGGGACTGCGCTCGATCGACGCCGCGCGGGCGGCGGCGGCCGCGGCGGAACCCACGCTTTGGTCCGCGATGGCGACCCTGGCCAGCGTGATGAGGAGACCGATGAACAGCACGAGCACAGGCAGGATCACCACCGCCTCGATGGAGGGGGCCAGGCCTCGCTGATCCCGCTTCGGGTTCATGAGCCGGTCACCCGTTCGGTGGTCACCATAACCGTCCTGGCCACCTCCCTCGGCCAGACGACGGTCACCGTCCGGCCGCTCACGGTGGCGGTGGTCACCCTCCCACCGCGCTCAACGCTCACCCGGACCCCGGTCAGCGCCCCGTTCGCCGCGACCCCGGCGGCCTCCCTCTCGCCGTCGGCGCGCGATCCGCCGAAGGCCGCGGCGACGGCTGCGCCCTGCTGGGCGGCAGCCAGGGCGGTGGCCTCCCCCCAGTACTGCAGCGACCACTGCAGAAGGCTCAGGAAGACCCCGATGGTGACGGGAAGCAGCACCACGGCCTGTACCGACCCGCTCATCCCCCGCTGATCGTGCTCGACTCTCATGGCGCCATCGTGCCAAGCCCGGGGGTCACGTCCCCCCAGGTTGTGGACAACTCGGCGGCCCCCCGGACATCGCGGGCCCAGGGGCGCCCCCTCCCGGAGGGTGCAATAGGCTGGAGCCGACGCGCTGAGCGTCACAGATTTCACGAAAGGACACTCATGGTCAAGAAGGTAGCCATCCTCACGGCCGGCGGATTCGCCCCCTGCCTTTCCTCCGCCATCGGCGGACTGATCGAGCGGTACACGGCTGTGGCGCCTGAGGTCGAGATCATTGCCTACCGTCACGGGTACCAGGGTCTCCTCAAGGGCGACTTCCTCGTCGTCGACGACACCGTGCGCGCCAACGCTGCGCTGCTGCACAGGTTCGGCGGGTCGCCGGTGGGCAACTCCCGCGTCAAGCTCACCAACGCCAAGGATCTGGTCAAGCGCGGCCTGGTCGAGAAGGGCGCCAATCCCCTCCAGGTGGCCGCCGACCGCCTCGTCGCCGACGGCGTCGATGTCCTGCACACCATCGGAGGCGACGACACCAACACCACCGCCGCCGATCTCGCCGCCTACCTGGCCGAGCACGACTACGGACTGACCGTCGTGGGCCTGCCCAAGACCATCGACAACGACGTGATTCCGATCAGGCAGTCGCTCGGCGCGTGGACAGCCGCTGAGCAGGGTGCGATCTTCGCCAAGAACATCGTCGCGGAGCACAACTCCGGCTCACGCATGCTCATCGTCCACGAAGTCATGGGGCGACACTGTGGATGGTTGACGGCGGCGACGGCGGCCGAGTACCGCAAGTGGCTCGACACGCAGGAGTGGCTGCCGGAGATCGGCCTCTCCCGGGAGGCGTGGGACGTGCACGGCGTGTACGTGCCGGAGGGCGTCATCGACCTGGCTAAGGAGGCCGAGCGCCTCGGCTCCGTCATGGATACGGTCGGCAACGTGACGATCTTCCTCTCGGAGGGCGCAGGGCTCGACGCCATCGTGGCGGAGATGGAGGCCGCAGGCGAGGAGGTCCCGCGTGACCCCTTCGGTCACGTGAAGATCGACAAGATCAACCCCGGCGCGTGGTTCGCCTCCAAGTTCGCCCACAAGCTCAAGGCTGAGAAGGTGATGATCCAGAAGTCCGGATACTTCTCCCGCTCGGCCGCGGCCAACGACGCCGACCTGGCGCTCATCAAGGAGTGCACCGATCTCGCCGTGGACTGCGCCCTCAAGGGCGAGCCGGGTGTCATCGGTCACGATGAGGAAAACGGTGACGTGCTGAGCGCGATCGCCTTCGACCGGATCAAGGGCGGCAAGCCGTTCGACATCAACCAGGACTGGTACGCCGAGCTTCTCGCCGCCATCGGCCAGGACTTCCCTGCCGCTGCCATCGCGCACTGATCGTGCGGCGCGACGCTGCCCGTCCCTGATGAGCCGCGTCGCGCCGACCACGGCCGGGCGCCACTGCCGAGGGTCCGCGCGTGTAGTCTGACCGCGTGCAGATAATCGAACCGTTTCGATCACTGAGGTCGCCAGGGGTGTGGTTCGGCGGTGACTACAACCCTGAGCAGTGGCCCCGCACCGTCCTCGACGAGGACCTGGGCCTCATGCGGGAAGCCCGCGTGAACACCGCGACCGTCGGGGTGTTCGCCTGGTCCTCGCTGGAGCCGACGCCCGGCCACTACACCTTCGGGTGGCTCGACGACGCGATGGACCGCCTGCACGCAGCCGGCGTCAGCGTGATCCTGGCCACCCCCACCGCCTCTCCCCCGCCCTGGTTCTCGCGCCTCCACCCCGAGGCGCTTCCGGTGACCGCCGACGGTGTGCGCCTCCTCCACGGAAGCCGCGACACCTACAACCCCGCCGCGCCCGCCTATCGCGCGGCGGCGATCCGGATCACGCGCGCGCTGGCCGAGCGCTACGGGCGTCACCCCGGGCTGGTGATGTGGCACCTGCACAACGAGTACGGCACCGTGTCCTACGGGCCGGAGACCGACGAGGCCTTCCGGGTGTGGCTGCAGGCCCGGTATGCGCACCTCCACGTCCTGAACGCGGCCTGGAACACGCCGTTCTGGTCCCAGGTCTACGGCGACTGGCGCGACGTCCATGCACCGCAGCGCACCCAGTACCTGGCCAACCCCGGTCACGTCCTGGACTTCAAGCGATTCAGCGCCGACGTGCTGCTGGACTGCCTCCGCGACCAGGTGGCCGCGATCCGCGAGGCCTCCCCCGGCGTGCCCACCACCACCAATTTCATGCTTCCCACCTGGAACCACTACGACCAGTGGGCGTTCGCTCGCGAGATCGATGTGGTCTCCATCGACCACTATCTCGACGACGCGGGACCCGCGGGCGAGATCCACGTGGCGTTCGGCGCCGACCTGGCCCGATCGTTCGCCGGGGGGCGGCCCTGGCTTCTCATGGAACAGTCCACCAGCCTCATCTATGACTACGAGGGCGGACGCATGCTGCCCAAGGAACCTGGCCGGATGCGGCGCAACACCTACCAGTACCTTGCCCGCGGCGCCATGGGGTCGCTGTTCTTCCAGTGGCGCGCCCCTCTTACCGGAGCGGAGTTCTTCCACTCCGCCATGGTCCCCCACGCCGGCCCCGACAGCCGGATCTTCCGCGAGATCGCGACCCTCGGGGCTGAGATGGGATCCATCGCGGAGGCGGTGGCTGCTCCCGAGGACGGTCCGGTGCACGAGACGAGAGTGGCCATCGTCTGGAGCGCAGACGCCTGGTGGTCCGCCGACACCCCGGCGATGCCGTCGGCCGACGTGGGCTTCCTGCCTGCTGTCCGGCGCCTGCATACCGCACTGTGGGAGTTGGGGGTGGTCGCCGATGTGGTCTCCCCGGAGGGTGACCTGTCCCGCTACGACCTGATCCTCATCCCCAGCCTGCTCGCGGTGAGCGACGCGCAGGCGGACGCCTTCACCGGATTCGTCGACGGCGGCGGCAACCTGGCCGTGTGGCACTTCGCCGGATCCACCGACGAGCACCTGCACGTGCGCCAGGGCAGCTACTCGGGCGCGTTCGCGGACCTTGCCGGGATCCGCGTCGAGGAGCACCTCCCCCTGCCCGCAGGGCGCCTGGTCACGCTGTCCGACGGCTCGGCCGGCTCCTCCTGGACCGAGGTGCTCCATCTCGGGGAGGCCGACGCGGTGGCCAGCTACACCGCGGACGCCCACCCGGTGATCGGTCCGGGCGCCCCCGCCATCACCCGACGGAGCCTGCCGGGCGGTGGGCGGGTGCACTACCTGTCCACCCGCCTCGACGACGCGGCGCTGCGCGCCCACCTCACGCGCATGCTGACGGAGGCCGACGTTCCCGTCAGCCGATTCGACGGCCTCGAGCTCGTGCACCGGCGCGCCGGCACCGGACGCTACCTGTTCGCGATCAACCACTCACCCGAGCCGAGGGTGGTCTCCGCCACCGGCGTCGATCTGCTCGGGAAGAGTGCGGTGGACGGGGCGCTGGAGCTGGCCGCCGGTGACGTGGCCGTGATCCGGCTCGAGGCCCGGCACGCAGGGGGTCCGTCGTGACCCGGCTGACCTATCACCGCCCGTCCCGGTCCTGGCTCGACAGGCTGCCGCTGGGCAACGGACGGATCGGTGCCATGGTGGGCGTGGCGGAGGGCTGCGTGCACATCGGCCTCAACGAGGTGACGGCGTGGTCCGGCGGCTCGGGATCTGCGCTTCGCCACCTCGTCGACCCCCAGGCCGCCGCGGACGCGTTGGCTCGTGCCCGGGTGTTCCTGGCGGCGGACGACCCGGCAGCGGCCGAGGAGGCGCTGCGCCCCCTGCAGCACGGCTACGCACAGGCCTTCCTCCCCGTCGGAGACTTGGAGGTCCGCCTCGTCGGTGCCTCGTCCGCCACGGTGACCCGTTCCCTCGACCTGACCGCCGGCGTCCACACGGCGACCCTCGAGACCCTTGCCGTGACGTGGGACATGTCCACGGCCACGTGTCTCGACGACGACGTGCTGGTCCACACCGTGCGCTCGTCGGCCCCCGCCGACCTACACGTGCGCCTGACCACGCCGCTGCGCCGCGTGTCGCTGGTGATTGATCATGGGCAGCTGAGCGTCGTCGCCGCGCTCCCCGCCGACGTTGCCCCGGCGCACGAGCCGACCTGCCCGCCGCTGTCGTGGGAGGTCCCGGGGGTGGATCCGCTGCACGTCGTGCTGAGGCTCGCGGTCGCCTCGGACGGCCTGGTGGAGGCGGACCCGGCGGGTCTGTGGATCCGGGCGGCGACCTCCACCAGCGTCGTGCTCGCGGTGGAGACCACCTTCACCTCGTCGTCCCTGCCCCAGGCGCCCGTCGAGGAGGCCTTGGCCCGCGCTGGTGAGCGGGTCGCGACGGAGGCCCGGGCCGCGCTGGATCGCCACACGGCCGCGCACACCCGGCAGTCGGCCGGCTTCAGCCTGCGGCTGGGCGCCGCGGCGACGGTCGACGGAGACTGCGAGGATCCGGACCTCCGCGTGCAGCGGGCCGTCACCGGGGGCGACGTGGCCGCGCGGGATCCCGGGCTCGTGGCACTCCTCGTGGAGTACGGGCGCTACCTGCTGCTCAGCAGTAGTCGCGAGGATGGCCTGCCTGCCACTCTGCAGGGGGTCTGGAACGTCGAGCTCCAGCCTCCCTGGTCCTCGGCCTACACGCTCAACATCAACCTGCCGATGAACTACTGGGGAGCCGAGCCGACGGGTGCCTCCCGCCCGCACCGTGCCCTGCTCGTGCTCCTGGAGGCGCTGGCCGAACGCGGTGCGGACACGGCCCGTCGGCTCTACGGCGCCCGCGGGTGGGTGGCCCACCACAACACCGACGCCTGGGCCTACTCGCTGCCCACCACCGGGGACGCCTCGTGGGCCCAGTGGCCCATGGGCGGGGCCTGGCTGGTGCGCCAGTTCGACGAGCAGCGCCGGTTCGGCGCCATGGACCCCGCCACCCTCCGTCGCTTCTGGCCGATCGTTCGCGGTGCCGCGCAGTTCCTGCTGGACTGGCTGATCGTGGACGACGACGGCGTGGCGCACACCGAGCCCTCCACGTCGCCGGAGAACCGCTTCGTCCATCGGGGCCGGCCGGCCTCCCTCACCCGATCCTCGGCGATGGACCGGGCCCTGGCCCGTGACGTGCTGCTGTTGGCAGCCCAGATCGCCGCGACGTCCGCGCCCGACGACGCGATCGGCGCGGAGGCGCTCGACATGGCCGCACGCATCCCCGGGCCACGCCTGTCGCCCGACGGCACCGTCGCCGAGTGGGGCGAGGACCGGACGCAGAAGGAGCCGCGGCATCGGCACCTCTCCCATCTGTTCCCCTGGTTCCCCGGCGACGACGAGCCGGGATCGCTGACCGGGGCCCTCGCCGCGACACTCGAGGCTCGCGGCGACGATTCCACGGGCTGGTCCCTGGCCTGGAAGATCGCACTGCGCGCCAGGCTCGGCGACGGGGAGGGCGTGGGCCGGCTGCTGACCATGGTCCTGCGGCCTGCGGAGGACGCGGGTGGCTCGGGCCAGCGCGGCGGCCTGTATCCCAACCTGTTCGCCGCCCACCCCCCCTTCCAGATCGACGGGAACCTGGGATTTCTCGGCGCCTTCGTCGAGGCCCTGCTGCAGAGCCACCGCCCAGGCCGCCTCGACCTGCTGCCGGCCCTCCCGCCACATCTCGACGACGGCGCGGTCTCGGGCCTGGTGGCGCGGCCGGGGCTGTCGGTCGACCTGGAGTGGCGGGCCCGATCTCCCCACCGGATCCGGCTCAGCGCGCGCACGGCGTCGGCCGCGGGCACCTACCTGCTGAGTTTCCCGGCGGGTGAGCGCAGCGTCGTGGTGCCGGCGAGCGGCGCGGTGGTGGTGGAGTTCAGCCCCTCCGGGTGCTGAGCCATCGGACCAGCCCCGCCAGGAGCGCGCCGAGGCCGAGGCCGGTGGCGGCGCCCACGCCGTATCCCACGCCGGTGCCGATCTTCACGCTGCGCGCCGCCACATCCTCGCGCACCGTGCGGCCCGGGTCCGCGGCCGGCGGTGTCACAGGATCCGCGCGCCGCAGGTCGTCGAGGCTCCGCGTGGCGGCGTAGCGGGTGGGCGGAAGGGCTGCCTGGGCCGGTTCACCGTCCAGGTCGATGCCGGTGAGGTGTGGCACACCTGCGGCCCGGTCCGCCTGCTTCTTGGTGAGGAGGGCGGCCCAGATCTCATTCGTGCCCACCCAGGCGGCCGACATGAGGATGATGGTGGCGAGGAGGTTGAACACCAGCATCAGCACGATCACCGGGCCGAAGATGGATGCGGCCGGGTTGTCCGAGAACAGGCCGACGAGGCGTCCGGCCACCTGCTGCAGGACGGTGATGAGCACCGCTCCGATGATGGTGCCGATCAGCCAGGGGCGGGTCTTGGCCTTCTCCCGAGGCATCACGATGAACAGGAACGCCACCAGGATCCAGCTGGCCAGCAGGGTGAGCACCAGCCCCACGGCCTGGAACACGAAGCCGATGCCGGGGAGATGGCTCCAGCCCAGCCACTCGATGACCTGCCTGGAGAATCCGCCGCCGACCGTGGACACGCCGAGGCTCAGCCCCACGCATGCCAGCAGGCCGACGAACGTGAGGAGGTTGAGGCCCAGTTCGACGAAGAAGTTGCCCTTCTCCGAGGCGTCGGAGAATTTCTCCGACCACATGACCCGCACGGCGCGCTTGAGATTGCCCACCCAGTTGGACCCCGAATAGGCGGCCGTGAGGATGGCCACCGCGCCGACCGACGCCCAGTTGCTGAAGGCATGGTCCACGACCTTCCCCAGGCTCTCGGAGAGGCTGGATGCGCCCAGCTGACCGTCGATCGTGGCCTTGATGCCTTCCAGCAGGTCCGGGCGGAGCACCGTCAACGTCAGACCGAGCATCGAGAAGGCGAACATGAGGATCGGCACCATCGACAACACCGAGAAATAGGTGACGGCAGCGGCGAACTGCGGCCCGAGGCGCGTGGTGTAGCGGTCGTTGGCCGCCATGGCGTGCGCGACGACGGGGTGGGCCGTTACCTTCTCGATCCAGTCCTTCACGTCGTCGACCTTACCGGCGGACGCGGCTCGGCGGGGTGGCTACACCGCCCGGGTACGGCGCCTGGCGGCGAGCTCATCCGACGGGTCCGCGCCTCCGGTGCCGTCCTGGACGCCGACGGTGCGCTCACCGGGCAGCGACGCCAGCGTGCCCTCCAGCTCACGCCACACGCTGCTGACCGAGATCATGAACATCCCCTGGCCGCCGCGGCTGAGGTCGAACAGTTCGTTGGCCGATGTCACCTCGTAGACGCTGAACCCGTCGCTGACGAGGGTGAGTTCCGTGAGGTCGTCGATCCCCCGGGCCCGCAGGTGGTCGATGGCCACGCGGATCTGATGCAGTGAGATCCCGATGTCGAGGAAGCGCTTGACCACTCTGAGCAGGAGGATGTCACGGAACGAGTAGAGCCGCTGCGTGCCGGAGCCCTCCGCGTTGCGGATCGACGGGACCACCAGCCCCGTGCGCGCCCAGTAGTCCAACTGGCGGTAGGTGATGCCGGCCACACGATGCGCGACGGGGCCCCGGTACCCGGTGTCATTGGGGACGGGGGTGAACTCGCCGTCGAACAGCAGGGCTTGCAGCGGCTCGGCCTCGGGCGTCTCGGTCACGTTCCCTCACTTCGATGGCGGCTGATCGACAGAGCTGACGCTAACGGCCCTGGCTCAGGTGCAGCCACGACACGCCCGAGCCGGCGACAGAAAGTTGGCGGGGCTTCGGCCGCCGGTGAGTGTGCCCGCGCGTCCGACTGGCACCTATTCGCTGCTGACAACGGCTTATTCACTGTCGAAGTCGTCCGCGTTGACGCTGTCGAGGAAGGCCTTGAATGCCTCCACCTCGTCGGTCTGGGCGGCCTCAACCTCAACCCCGACTTGATCCATGAGTGCGGTCGGACACTCGATGGGCCAGCCGAGGCGCACGGCGACGGCGACGCAGTCGCTGGGGCGCGCATCGATCTCCCGGTCCCCCACGACCAGGACGGCCTGGTACACGCCCTCCTCCACGCTGCGGATCTCGACCCGGCCCGTGCCGGGTGGGATCAGGGTGAGGACCTGGGCGAGGAGATCGTGGGTGAGGGGGCGCGGGGGATCTGTGCCCTCGATGCCGCCGGCGATGGCCGCCGCCTCCATGTTGCCGATCCAGATGGGCAGGCAGCGCGTCCCCTCCCCTTCCTGGAGCAGCAGCACCGGCGGCTCGTCAGGGGAGATCAGGCGGATGCCGAGCACCTCGAGGCGGATCATGTGCCCAGCCTACTCAGTGAATCTGTCCGTGCAGGAGGGCCGCGTGCGCCTGCATGACGACGCGGTACAGGTCCACCACCACATCCGGGGGTGGACCCGAGCGGCGGCGGTACTGGTCCAAGGCCTGCTCGACGACGGCGGCCTCCATGGCCGCCGCCTGTTGCATCACCCTGAGCTGGCGCAGGTCCACGCCGTAGCTCACGAGTTTCTTGGCGGCCACTGCGAGCGCGACCGATTCGCGGCCGAACAGCTGCGAGCCCCGCCTGGGTTGGATGATCTTGAGGCGCTCGAGTTGGATGAGGGAGGCCTCTCCGAGGCCGGACTCGTTCAGCACCTGCCGGCGGGTCATCAGGCCGGGACCGCTGGACGTGCGGGACTGCGGCCTGGCCTCGGTTTCCGTCTCCTGGTCATCCGCCGGTGGATTCAGCGAGGCGGGCTGCTCCCCGCGGTCCAGCGCGTCGAGCTCCTCCCGGATGACCTTGAGCGGAAGGTAGCGGTCCCGTTGCGCGCGCAGGACATAGAGGAGGCGGTCGATGTCGTTCTGGCTGAACCGCCGGTAGCCCGATGGCTGTTGACGGTCCGGGGCGATCAGGCCCTCCGCCTCGAGGTACCTCAGCTTCGATACGGATATCTCCGGGAACTCGGCCCGGATCATCTCCAGTACGCGGCCGATGGTGCGCGCCGCGCCGGGCATCAGCTCAGACCGGGCTCGCTCAGCGAGATCGTGGCACGGTACTTCCCGATCTGGATCTCGTCGCCTTCGCGCAACACTGTGCGCCCGTCCAACAGCGTGCGGTTGACGTAGGTCCCGTTGAGACTGCCGAGATCCTCCAGGTACAGCTTTCCGCCGCTCCGCACGAACTTGGCGTGGTGGCGCGACACGGTGATGTCGTCGAGGAAGATGTCGGATTCGGCATGGCGGCCCACGTTGGTGATGTCGCTGTCGATGAGGAAACGGCTCGAGTCTCCGGGGCCCCGGTTGACGACGAGCAGCGCGTTGCCCGCAGCGAGCCTCTTGACCTCTGCCAGCTCCTGCTCCGTCAACTCGACGGCGGGGCGATCCTCCCCGCTGAACGGGGTCATCGTGGTGGTGTCCCCGGTGGGATCGGTCAGAGGAGTTCCGCAGACACTGCAGAACCGCGCCTCCGCCGGGCTGACGGAGCCACACTGTCGGCACTTCATGCTGGAGCCTCCTGAGTCTTCGACGGGGCGCGATAGGACAACAACGCTACCTGACGAAACCTATCACCCGCTATCAACTGCGTTAGCGAGGTCTGGCGAACTCGTTGTCGGAGACGGCGGCGACCGAGCTGATGTCCACCTCGTCGATCTGGGTGATCCGGACCTGTCCACCCACCCGTTCGCCCTCCACCTCACTGACCAGACCGCCCCGGAAGCGTGCCCCTGCCTCCAGCGTGGCCGGGTCGCCGATGGCCTCGATGACGTAGGGGGCGTCGAGGACCACGTCGTCCGCGGTGAGCCGTCCGTCGGGGGTGGTGCCGAACCACGAGCGCATGACGAGGCGCACCATGTCGTTGATCTCGATGACCTCGGCACCGGCGTCGCGCAGCTCCTCGACGGCATCGAGGACGAGTTCGGCGCTGACGCGCCCCTCCGGGTCCTGGATCTCGATCCGGATGCCCGGCCCGGACACCGGCACGGTGCCCGCGATGATCTGAGCCTGCTCGAGGCGACGTTCCGCCTCCTCGCGCGCCGCCTCGTCGCGGTCCACACCGCTCAGCAGTTCGGTTCGCGCCTGCTCCAGGCTCCGGACCTCCTCCTCCAGCCTGCGGGTCTCCACCGTGACGTTGTCCAGCAGCTGGATGAGGTCCGCCTGTCGGACGTTGGCGAACTCGGGCTGATTGGCCTGGGACCTGAGGGTGACCACGACGATGAACGCGGTGAGGAACAGCGCCAGACCCACGGTGAACTGGCCGCGGCTCGGCCGCAGGAAGGCGCGCAGCAGTCCGCCCCCGGGCCGAGCCCCGGAGGCGCGGCGTGGCGTGTCAGGCATGCAGCAGCGCCCGCCGGATCGCGGCGGCGTTGGTGAAGATGCGGATGCCCAACACCACCACCACGCCGGTCGACAGCTGGGATCCGACGCCGATCTGATCGCCCACGAACACGATGAGACCCGCGATGACCACGTTCGAGAGGAAGGACACCAGGAACACGCGATCCGAGAAGATCCCGTCCAGATAGGCCCGGGTGGCGCCCAGGATGGCGTCGAAGGCCGCCACGATGGCGATGGGCAGGTACGGCGCGAGCACCGGCGGTAGTGACGGCTGCAACAGCAGCCCCACGACCACGCCGGCGATCAGGCCCAGGATGGCGAACACGTCGGTGAAGTCCTTCTGGTCAGTCGGTCGTGGCGTAGCGGAGCGCCATGCCGGGGTCGGCGGGGAGGATGAGGTCGTCGTCGGGCTGTTCGATGTGCATGGACAGCCCGTAGTTCATGGTGAGGAACTGCCACCATGCGGCCGATGCGGACTCGTTGAAGCGTGCCTGCATGGTCCTCTGGTCCCCGATGGCCTCCACCCGGTAGGGAGGGCTGAGGGACACGAAGTCCACGGTGATGGCGGCGCCGGCAGCACGGATGGGGGTCAGCGCGCTCAGGCGCCTGCCGTTGACGGCCACGGCCTCGGCGCCGGCGGCCCAGAGCCCGTTGACGAGCCGGCTGAGGTCGCTGTCGAGCACCAGCCCCTTGGCCTGCGTGGCGTCCTCCGCATCGTCGACGGTGATCACGATGCCGGGGCCCGCCACGGGTACATTCCCGGCCGCCAGTTCCGCCTCGGCGAGGCGCTGGCGCTCGAGGGGATCGCCCAATGCGCTGTCGCCGAGTTCGCGCACCTCGGCCTCCAGTTCAGCTGAGAGAGCCGTGAGCGTGGCCTGCCGGGCGCGGGCGGCTGCGACCCTGTCGAGCAGTTCGGCGCGCTGGGTGGCGGCGCTGCCCGCCCCACGCGTGGTCTGCAACGCGGCGAGGGTCAGCAGGAGCGCCACCAGGGCCACGGCGATGAGGAGCCGTGCGGGGCTCCTCGGCCGCGATGCATGCTCCCGGTACTCGGGTTCGAGGGCTCCCTCCGCCAGGTCGGTGAGGAGACTCATGCTGGCGTCGGGACGCCTCACGCAGCGCTCCTCTGGAGCCGGACCGTCTCGCGGACGTACAGCAGTCCCGCGGCCCAGTAGACCACCGCCCCGAGCGTGCCGAGCACCCAACCCGCGTAGTGGGCCCAGGCCAGGGCCAGGGACGTGGGTGAGCCGAGCAGGATCAGGGGCAGGGCCAGGAGCAGCAGCATGGTGCCCGCCTTGCCCATCAGGTTCACCGGGAGGGCGAGCATCCCGTGACGCCGGAGGACCGGCACGAGGGCGGCGAGCATCAGGTCCCGCGCCACGAGGGCCACGACGAACCACCAGGGGACGATGCCACGTAGGAGGAGAACCACGACGGCCGCCAGGATGTACAGCCGGTCCGCGATCGGGTCCAGCCGGGTGCCGAGCCGGCTCCGCTGCCTCAGCGCCCTGGCCAGGTAGCCGTCGAACCAGTCCGTGACGGCGAAGACGGCCAGCATGATGACGGCGGCGGCGTCGTGGCCTGCGAGGATGAGCCAGCAGAACAGCGGGATCCCGAGCAGACGGATGAACGACAAGGCATTGGGCACGGTGAGCACGGCTTCGGTGTCCCACTGGGGAACCGGGACCGGGGGCGAGCTCTGCACATCCTCAGCCTACGTCAGCGACGGGGGCGCCGGTCGGCGCAACGCGCTCTCGTAGGCCTCCAGCACCCTCGGGCCGACCCGGGGCCAGGTGTAGGGCTCCGCCAGCGCCCGGGCGGCTGACGGGTCGACGGGCTCCGCGAGCCGCCGCTGCAGGGCGTCGCGGGCGGCGGCGACGTCGTCGACGGGAAACCAGGACATGGCCGCCGGGTCGTCGACGACGGCGCGGAAGGCTGGGAGGTCGCTGGCCACCACCGCGCACCCGTGCGCCAGAGCCTCCACCAGGATGAGCCCGAACGACTCCCCGAACCGGTTGGGTGCCATCAGCACGGAGGCGGAATGCAGGACGCGCGTCTTGGCGTCCTCGTCGAGCTGCCCCAGTTCGCGCACGTGGCCCGAGCCCCGTCCGCCCGGGCCGACGGCGACGAAGGTCGCCTCCGGAAGGCTGCGGGCGACCGCCTCGAAGAGTGGGTACCCCTTTCGTGGCTCGTCGAGCCTGCCGACGAAGGCCACCACCGGCGTCGCCCCGCGCGCCGCGGAGCCGCCCGCGGGAAGGGCGGGTGCGTTGATGGCGTTGGGGATGATGTCGGGAATCACGCCCGTGACCGACGTCGCGGTGCGCGCGGCCGCGGTGGAGACGGCGATCGAGACCCGTGCGGGCAGGCGGGTTGCGCGGAGCCGCAGGAGGGGTGTGAGGAGGCCGGGATCGAACGACGCGTGATGGGTGACCACCAGGTGCCGGGCCGCCCGCGCTGACGCGAATCCGATCCCCGGCGTCAGGGGCTCGTGGACGTGGACGACGTCGGCGTCCGCGGCGGCGGCGATCGCCCGCCGAGCCTGCGAGGGGCGCACCGCGAGGCGCGCAACGGACCCGTTGAACCGGAATGCGCGCGGCGCGCCGAGCAGGGTCACGGGGACGCCCCACTCCCCTGCCTGTTCCCCGGGCGCCAACACCAGGGGGCGGTGCCCGTCCTCCTGCAGCCACCGCGCGAGGCTGAGGACGTGGGTGGCCACTCCCCCGGGCTGATCGAGGGAGTAGGGGCACACCAGCACCACGCGGAGGCTCATGAGAAGACCCGGCGCAGCATCAGCCAGTTCTCGGGCGATTGCCGCACCGCCTTGGCGAACCGGTCCACCACACCGCCCATCAGCTCCTCCGCGGTGTTGCCGCGGACGGGGTCGGAGATCTCCAGCCGGAGGCGCTCTCCCTCGAACCGGGTGGTCGCGACTCTCAGATCGGCGCCCGTCCGCAGGGCCACCAGGGCGGGTCCCGGGGGCACGCCGATCTCGCCCCCACCGGGCCAGGGGATCCGCAGCCCCCGGGCCGAGAGGTCGCGATCACTCACCAGGCACACCATCTTCCCGGACATGGCCGCGTCGGCCAGGATCCGGCGCAGGTCCGGTTGGTCCAGCGGATAGATCTCCATGCCCATGGCCCGGCGCGCGTCGCGGAACCGCTCGAACATGCCCGCCGGGAGCCGTTCGGCGACGCTGACCACGTCGATCCCCACGCGCGACGCCCACGCGCCGGCGCAGTCCCAGGAGCCCATGTGCGGCAGCGCCATGACCAGGCCCGGCCCGGCCAGCGACACCCGCAACTTGGCGACGTCCTCGTCGGTGACGTCGAGGACGCTGAGCACCTCGTCATCGGACCACCGGGCGAGGCTGAGGGACCACAGCAGGTTGCGCAGCCAGTTCTCGACCAGCATGCGGCGTTGGCGCGCCGTGGGGCGGGCGCCGGTGGCCCGTTCGACGGTGGCCTCCCAGGCGACGAGCCCTTGCGTCGGCCGGGCCCCCAGGAGGGGGGCGAGCAGCCGCGCCAGGGCGTCGCCCCACCTGCGCGGGAGCCGGCCCCCGATCGCCCACAGGGCACCGGACAGGCGCACGTCAGGCCTGCCAGGCCTCGGCGAGCAGGTCCCGCGCCTCGCCCAGAAGCTGGGGCAACGCTCGGGTCTGCGCCACGATGGGGAGAAAGTTCATGTCGCCGGACCATCGGGGCACGATGTGCTGGTGGAGGTGCATGCCGATGCCGGCCCCCGCGACGGCGCCCTGGTTGATGCCCAGGTTGAACCCGTCCGGCCGCGACACCTGCCTCACGACCTGCATGGCCCGCTGCGTCAGCGTGGCCACCTCCAGCGCCTCGGCCGCGGTCAGGTCCGTGTAGTCCGCGACGTGCCGGTAGGGGCACACGAGGAGATGCCCGGGGGCGTAGGGGAACAGGTTCATCACCACGTAGGCCTGTTCGCCCCGGGCGACGATGAGCCCTTCCACGTCGTCGCGTTGCGGGGACGAACAGAACGGGCACTCCCCGTCGTGCCTGGGCTTGCCGTCACCGCGGATGTAGACCATCCGGTGGGGCGTCCAGAGCCGCTGGAAGGCGTCCGGGATCCCCGCGAACGTGTCGCTGGTCTCCGGCTCAGGCATCGGCCGTCGGCGACTCGTTCGACCGCGAGGCGATGAAGTCCACGACGATGGCGATGGCGTCGTCGACCGGCACCGCGTTGCGCTGCGAACCGTCGCGGAACCTGAACGACACTGCGCCCGCGTCCCTGTCGTCGCCGCCGGCGATGAGCACGAACGGCGCCTTCTCCTTCGCCGCGTTGCGGATCTTCTTGCCGAACCGGTCGTCGGAGTCGTCGAAGTCCACCCGCACGCCTTGGGCGCGGAGCCTCGCCACGATGCCGCCGAGATAGGCGTCGAACTCCGCGGCGACCGGGATCGCGATCACCTGCACGGGCGACAGCCAGGCCGGGAACGCGCCCGCGTAGTGCTCGATGAGTACCCCCATGAAGCGTTCGATGGAGCCGAACTTCGCCGAGTGGATCATCACCGGCTGCTGGCGGCTGCCGTCCGAGGCGGTGTACTCCAACTCGAAGCGCTCAGGCTGGTTGAAGTCGTACTGGATGGTCGACATCTGCCAGGTGCGGCCGATGGCGTCCTTGGCCTGGATGGAGATCTTCGGGCCGTAGTACGCCGCGCCCCCCGGGTCCGCCACGATCGGCAGCCCGGACTCGGCCGCGATCGCGTCCAGGATGGCGGTGGCCTCCGCCCACTGCTCGTCCGAGCCGATGAACTTGTCCTTCTTCCTGCCGTCCTCATCGCGGGTGGACACCTCGAGCGCCACGTCCGTCAGCCCGAAATCGGTGAGCAGCGACAGGACGAACCTGAGCAGGTGCCGCACCTCGTCGGGTGCCTGTTCCTTCGCGCAGTAGCTGTGCGAATCGTCCTGCGTGATCGACCGGACGCGGGTGAGCCCCTGGACCACGCCCGACTTCTCGTCTCGATAGACGGTGCCGAACTCGAAGAACCGCAGCGGCAGGTCCCGGTACGAACGACCGCGCGACGAGTAGATCAGGTTGTGCATGGGGCAGTTCATGGCCTTGAGCCGGTACGCCTGGCCGCCGCGGATCACCGCACCGTGCTCGTCACGCTCGGCGTCCTCGAGGAGTGGCGGGAACATGCCCTCGGCGTAGTAGGGCAGGTGGCCGGAGGTGTAGAACAGCTCCTCCTTGGCGATGTGCGGCGTGCCGACGTAGTCGAAGCCCTCCTCGATGTGCCGGGCCCGCACGTAGTCCTCCATGGCGCGCTTGATCACCCCACCGCGGGGGTGGAACAACGGCAGGCCGGAGCCGACCATCTCGTGGAAGCTGAACAGGTCCAGTTCGACGCCCAGCTTGCGATGGTCGCGCTTGGCCGCCTCCTCGAGCCGGGTCCGGTACGCCTGCAGTTGGTCCTTCGACGGCCAGGCGGTGCCGTAGACACGCTGCAGGCCGGCGTTGCGCTGGTCCCCGCGCCAATACGCGGCCGAGGTGCGGGTCAGCGCCCACCCGTTGCCGAGGTAGCCGGTGTGGGGAACGTGGGGGCCGCGGCAGAGGTCCTTCCAGGCGACGCTACCGTCGCGGCGGACGTTGTCGTAGATGGTCAGTTCCCCGGCGCCCACCTCCACGCTGGAACCGTCGTCGTCCGACGAGGATCCCTTGTCGGCGATCAGCTCCAGCTTGAACGGCTCACCGGCGAGTTCGGTGCGGGCGTCGTCGTCGGAGACGGCGCGCCGTACGAAGCGCTGCCTCTCCTTGACGATCTGCGCCATCCGCTTCTCGATGGCGGTGAGATCCTCAGGCGTCAGCGGGTCGGTGGCGAAGTCGTAGTAGAAGCCGTCCGTGATGGGGGGTCCGATGCCCAGCTTGGCGTCGGCGAAGAGGCCCTGCAGGGCCTGGGCGGTGACGTGACCGGCCGAGTGCCGCAGGATGCTCAGGCCCTCCGGGGTCTCCACGGAGACCGGCTCCACCTCGTCGCCGTCCCCCAGTTCGCGGGCCAGGTCCAGAAGCTCTCCCCCGACCCGCATGGCCACGACGCTGCGGTCCTCGCCGAACAGGTCGAGGCCGGTCGTGGTGGTGGTCAGCGTCACCTGTTCAGCGTGATCGGTACGGCGAACGGTGATAGCTCCACTCATCGTGGCTCCCTGTGGTGTGGCGGGGCGGGTGACTCGCCCATTGTGCCCCTCACGGCCACACGCGTCATCTTCGGGGTTCACGCCCGCAGGTGGCGGAACTCCTCGCTGCGGTCCATGAAGGTGGAGATGAACGGACAGGTGGGGCGGACCTTCAGGCCGGCGTCGGCGGCGTCGGCCAGCGCGAACGCGACGATTCGGTGGCCGTATCCCCTGCCACCGTGAGCCGGGTCGACCTCGGTGTGGAACATGTCCACCACTCCGTCCGCGAGCCGGTAGTCGATCTGGCCGATGAGCTCGCCACCGAGGTGGAGCTCGTAGCGGTTGCGGCTCGCGTTCTTCGTCTGTGTGGGTTCTTCGGTCATACCGAGAGATTACCCGGCGGCCACGGGGCCGACCAGCGCGTGGGTGAGGCGGATCAGGTCCTGGGGCGCCAGTTCCACGTCCAGGCCACGGCGCCCGGCCGAGACCAGGATCGTGTCGTGGCGCAGCGCGGAGTCGTCCAGCACAGTGGGCAGACGTCGCTTCTGGCCCACGGGGCTGATGCCGCCGACGACCATGCCTGAGGAGCGCTCGGCGGCCGCCGGCTCGGCCATGGTCAGCCTCTTCGCGCCCAGCAGGGTGGCCAACGCCCTGAGGTCCAGCCGGGCGCTCACCGGCAGCACGGCCACCACGAGGCGGTCCCCGTCAGAGGCGACGAGGGTCTTGAACACCCGGTCCGCCGGCACGCCCAGCAGTTCCGCGGCTTCCAGCCCGTAGCTGACGGCGCGTGGGTCGTGGGCGTACTCGTGGGTCACGTACGGCACGCTCGCCGCGTCAAGGGCTCTCAGTGCGGGGGTGGCTCCCAGCGGCCGCGCCATGCAACCTCCTCTGTGCTGTGCTGACGGCGCCCATCGATGCCGTGATCACGGCGGCCATCGCCACCCATTCGGTGGCCTGGAGCCACTCCCCCAGGACCAGCCACGCGAACAGCGCCGCGGCCGCCGGCTCCAGGCTCATCAGGATGCTGAAGGTGCCGGCGGCGATGCTGCGGCGCGCATGCAGTTCCAGCGCGTAGGGGATGACCGTGCTGAGCAGCGCAACGAGGGAGACGACCAGCAGCACGCGAGGGTCACCGATCGACCGGTCGGCGAGGGCCAGCCCCGGACCGGCGAGCGCGGTGGCTCCGATGAGCGACCCGGTCGACAGTCCGCTGGTGCCCTCCCATCGCCGCCCCAGCGGACCGGCCAATGCGATGTAGCCGGCCCAGAACGCCCCCGCGCCCAGGGCCAGCGCGATGCCGGCTGGGTCGAGGATCGTCGGGCCGGCGCCGAGCAGGACCACCCCCAGGGCGGCCATGCCCACCCAGACGAGGTCCGCCACGCGGCGCGAGCCGGCCACCGCCAGTGCCAGGGGCCCGACGAACTCCAGGGTCACCGCGAGACCGATCGGAATGCGCGCGAAGCTCAGGTAGATCAGCAGGTTCATCCCGGCCAGGCACAGCCCGAAGCCGACGACCACCAGCCAGTCCAGGCGGGAGCGGCCGCGCCAGCGTGGGCGGGCGATGACGAGCAACAGCGCGCTCGCGATCGCGCCGCGCAGGAACGCGAGAGTGGCGGGATGCGCCGCATCGAACACGCCTTTGGCCAGTGACGCGCCGAACTGGACGGAGGCGATCGCCACCAGAATCAGGGCAACTGGATGGATGCGGCGCACGGTGCTGACACTACCGAGCCCGCCCACTGGCTCACTATCGGTCGGACCTGACACTAACTCCCGGCCAGAGCTCGCAGTCAGGACCACCTGCACCCTCCCGCGACGGAGGGCTCGGGTCTACCGTCGCCCTGGAGCCTCTTCCTCCCCCATCTCGAAGGATCCCTCGCATGTTCTCTCGTCGCGCTGCGGCGGCGCTCGCCGCCGTGTCACTCACGATCCTGACGCTCTCACCGGGCGCCGACGCCGCACCGAGGAACCGGGTGACCGGGCCGTCCGGACCGTCCGCCGGGATGACCCTCTTCGCGACGCACCCGATGGCGTCGAAATCGTTCATCACCTGCGACGGGGGCAAGCTGTGCGCCTCCGGCCAGACCATCACCGACATGAACGTGGACGCCTCCGGGAGGTTGATCGCCGGCTACGGCGACTGGGGCACCAACTCCGACAGCAACACCGGCGCGGCGGGCAAGGTGGCGGCGGTGCCGCTGAGCCTGACCCCCACCGCGCAGTGGGGCGCAGCCTACCTGCTGGGCACCGAGGCGGTCGGCGTCATCCGGCGCGCGGCGGACGGCTCCCTCTGGATCCCCATGACCGACCCCTCCAGCAGGAGCTCGGGGGTCGCGACCGACCGCGGCGGCACGTGGCGCCACATCGCCGACGGCCAGAACATGTACCACACCTTCGACGTGGCTGAGAAGGCCGGTGGGGACCTGTGGCTGTTCGGGTCGAAGGACGTCTCCGGAGTGGGTGCCTCGGGCGTCGTGGCGCGGTCCACCGACCAGGGGAGCACGTGGAGCCAGTCCTACACCCACCGCTACGGGGGCGACAGCGCCGACTGGTCGCGCTTCTACACGGGCATGGTCACCCCGGTGGGCACGGTGCTGACCGGCGGGATGGGCGGCTTCATCGAAGGTTTCGCGTTCGACGGCACTCAATGGCAGGAGGACTACAGCCCGCTGCCGATGGAACCACGGCTCGCAGAGCGGTTCGCCGACGGATACGTCACCGTGTCGGGATCGCGGCCCTACTACGTGTCGTGGACCGGCAGCCCCGCGTCGCGACAGCAGACGGCCCTGAGCTACCCCGCCGGCCTCGGCCTGGAGAACACGGTGAAGGACTTCTACGTCGGAGTCGACGGCGCCCTGTTCTACCTGGCCGGCACCACCGTCGTGCGCGTCGACCCCGACACCCTGGCCTCCCGGATCATCGCCACGGGAGTCTCCGGCACGTCGATCGTCGTGCACGACGGCTACATCTACGCCGGATCCACCGGGGGGACGATCTACCGCTCGGTCAAACTCGACACCGACGGCGTCGCGGACGAGCCGGTCGCCGAGCCCGCACCGGTCAAGGGCGGTGGCAGGAAGAAGTAGCGCCGCGGCTCGGGCGGTCAGCAGCTGAACAGCGCGTCTCCCGCCGCGACATCGCGGCCGACGGCGGCGTCGGTCACCGAATCGGGTGCACCGTCCATCACCGCCACCACCACGGTGCGCGACATGTCCGGATCGGTCACGGCGCCGGGATCCCAGGACACCACGGGGGACCCTGCCGCGACCTCGTCACCCTGGCGGGCGAGCAGGTCGAACCCCTCGCCCGCGAGCCGGACGGTGTTGATCCCGATGTGGACGAGGATGCCCAGATCATCGCCCGCCAGGACGATGAACGCGTGCGGGCTCACCTTGAGGAGGCGCCCGGCGGCCGGCGAGACGACGCTCTGCCGACCGTCCCCCGGCTCGATCCCGACGCCGGGGCCGACGGTCTGGGCGCTGAAGACTGGATCGGGCACGTCCCGCATCGCGATGACGCGGCCGGCGCACGGCGCGGTGATCTGCATCACACACACTCCTTCGGATGTCGATGTGAAACAGACCCTATCGCCGGTGGGCGGACCTGCGTCGAAACCAGCCCCACCTCCTCGGTAGTCTCGCGGGGGACGGGCGTGTCACAGCGCGGGACTGAGGGAGGACGGCCATGTTCTACGGCGGGGACTACAACCCGGAGCAGTGGCCCGAAGAGGTGTGGCGTGAGGACGCCCGCCTGATGCGGGAGGCCCGGGTCAACCTGGTCAGCGTCGGCATCTTCTCCTGGGCCCGGATCCAGCCGGCCGAGGGCGTCTTCGACTTCGACTGGCTGGACCGGGTCCTGGATCTGCTCCATGGACACGGCGTGGGGGTGTGCCTGGCCACGGCCACCGCCTCGCCGCCCCCGTGGGCGGGCGTGAACTACCCCGGGCTCCTGCCCCGCGACCGGGACGGCAGCATCTTCTGGCACGGCAGCCGTCAGGCCTACTCCCCCACCTCACCGGACTACCGGCGCCTCGCGTCCGAGCTGGTCACGGCCATCGCCGGTCGGTACGCCCGGCATCCGGCGGTGCGCCTGTGGCACGTCAACAACGAATTCGGCTGCCACCTTCCAGCCGACTACTCGGACAACGCTGCCCGCGCTTTCCGCGTCTGGCTGGCGGACCGCTACGGGGACGTCGGGTCCCTCAACGACGCCTGGGGCACGGCCTTCTGGTCGCAGCGCTACGCCTCGTTCGACGAGATCGTCCCCCCGCGCAAGGCGCCCTACAGCCTCAACCCCGCCGGGATGCTGGACTTCAAGCGGTTCACCTCCGACTCGCTGCTGAACCTCTTCCTCATGGAGAAGCGCCTCATCGGGGAATCGGGGGCCGCGCACCCCGTCACCACCAACTTCATGGGGGCGTTCGAGCCGGCGGACTACCACCGGTGGGCACCGCACCTCGACGTGATCGCCGACGACAGCTACCCGGACCCCAACGATCCGGCGGCGTGGCGCGGCGCGGCCTTCACCCGCGACCTGATGCGGGCGCTCAAGCCGGACACGCCCTGGATCCTCATGGAGCAGGCGGCCAACGCCGTCAACTGGCGGCCCAGCAATGCGCCCAAGGCGCCAGGGCAGATGGCCGCCCTGAGCATGCAGGCGGTGGCCCGCGGAGCCGACGGGGTGATGTTCTTCCAGTGGCGCCAGTCCAGGGCCGGTTCGGAGAAATTCCACTCCGCGATGCTGCCGCACGCCGGCACCGCCACCCGCTCCTGGCAGGAGGTGGTGGAGCTCGGCGGGGCTCTGGAGGGCCTGCCCGTGCTGGGGCGGGTCGAGGCCCGGGTGGCCCTGATCTACGACTGGGAGAACAGGTGGGCCGTCGAGCAGCCCGATCACCCGGTGACGCTGGACTACCTGGCCCACGTGCAGCGGTGGCACTCCGCCCTGCTCGACGAGGGGATCACCGTCGACGTCGTCGACGCCGAGGCGGACCTGAGCGGCTACGACACCGTGTTCGCGCCGCTGCTGTACCTGCTGACCGAGCGGGCGGCCGCCGGGCTCCGCGGGGTGGTGCACCGGGGTGGATCCGTCCTGACCGGTCCCTTCAGCGATGTGGTCGACGAACATGACCGCTTCAGGCCGGGAGGCTTCACCACCCTGCTGGGTGACCTCCTCGGCGTGCGGGTGATCGAGTTCGGGGCCCTGGCGCTCACCCCGCCTGGCCAGCGGAGCAGCGCCGTGACCGGCGAGCTCGGGGACTTCGAGGGCACCCATGTCGCCGAGGAGATCCTCGTGCACGATGCCGACGTGGTGGCCCGCTTCCGCGGCGGCCGGGCAGACGCCACGCCTGCCGTCACGGTCCGGGCCGAGGGCGACGGGCGCGCGGTCTACGTGGCCACGATCCCTGACGATGCGGGCCTGCGCAGCCTGGTGCGTTTCGTGGCGGAGCCGGTCCGCCCGGCGCCTCCCCGCGATACCGAGCAGGTCACGCGGGGTGGGGTGACGTTCCGCATCGACCACCTCACGCAGAGCGTGACGATCACGCAGCCCTGACCGGTTTGGGTGAGGCCGCCGGCTCAGGGGGCGAACAACTCGTCGACGGCGTCCAGGACGTCGTCGGGCACGAGCGCCGCACCCGCGGCCGCGTTCTGCAGCACCTGCTCCACCTGGGTGGCGCCGGCGATGACCGACGAGATGCCGGGCTGGCCGAGCAGCCATTGGAAGGTCACCTCGAGCATGGTGTGCCCGGCCTGGTCGCACAGCCGCCGGTAGCGCTCCAGCTGGGTCCATTCCACCCCGGACAGCTGCGCCGCCTTGATGGAGCGCATGCGCCCCTCCCCTCCGCCGTCGGCGGTGTACTTGCCGGTGAGCAGACCATTGGCCAGCGGGAAGTAGGGGAAGACGCCCAAGCCCAGCTCGATCGCTGCGGGGAGGAGGTCGCGCTCGATGTCGCGCGCCAGCAGGGAGTACTCGTTCTGGGCGGAGACGAAGGACTCGTGGCCCTCCTCCAGCGAGACCTCTGCCGCTTCCCGGGCGAGGTCGCCAGTGAAGTTGGAGTGCCCGATGTAGCGCACCTTCCCCTCCTCGACGAGGTCCGAGAGAATGGAAAGGGTCTCCCCGATCGGGGTGTCGGGATCCGGGGTATGCATCTGCAGCAGGTCGATGCGATCGGTCTGCAACCGAGTGAGCGAGGCCTCCACGGCGGAGCGGACGTAGCGTGCCCCGCCCTTCGGCCCCCACGCCTCGGCGCCGGGCATCGCGAAGTCCTGGTGGCCGAACTTGGTGGCCAGCACCACCTCATCCCGCCGGCCCGCCAGCGCCTCGCCGAGGAACTCCTCGCTGCGCCCCGGGGTGCCGCCGTAGATGTCCGCGCCGTCGAAGAACGTGATGCCCTGGTCGATGGCGGCGTGGATCACTCGCACGCTCTGCTCAAGCGACTCCGTGGCGGTCCTGGGTCGGGAGAAGTTGTTGCACCCCATCCCCACGACGCTGACCCGCAGTTCTGAGGCACCCGCGTTTCGCTGCTGCATCCACCCAACCTAGACGTGTCCGCCGGCTTCTACCAGCAGCAGTACCCTCCGTCCACGAGCAGGTCCGCGCCCGTGACGTAACTGGCCGCGGGGCTGAGGAGGAAGAGGACCGGGCCCGCGATCTCGTCCGGCATCGCCAGGCGCCCCAGCGGGGTCGTGTCGGCGAACTCGGTCACCAGATCGGCCACCTCCGGGCGTTGGTTCATCGGAGTCATGGTGTAGCCAGGGCTGACGGCGTTGACCCGGATGCCGAGCCCCGCCCATTCGACGGCCAGCGATCGGGTGAGGTGGCTGACTGCCGCCTTGCCGGAGTTGTACTGCGCCTGGGTGAGGTTGCGGTTGGCGATGTGCCCCGAGATCGAGGCGATGTTGACGATGGCGCCCCCGGCCGCGTGGGCGCTCATCGCTCGTGCTTCGGCCTGGCAGGACCAGAACACCCCGTCGACGTTGGTGGCGTAGACGGATCGCCACTGCTCGGCCGTGATGTCCAGCGCGGGGGTACCAGCCCCCACGCCGGCGTTGTTGACCGCAAGCCGGAGAGGACCGAGGCGCTCCTCGACGGCGGCGACGGCCGGTCCCGCGGCCTGGGGGTCGCGGACATCCCAGGCAACTGCCAGGCCCACGCCCCCCGAACGGGTGATCAGCTCCAGCGTCTCGCTCAGGTGCTCGGCGCTGCGCGCCGTGCAGGCCACGCGGGCGCCGGCCTCGGCGAGCGCCACCGCGATCGCCTGGCCGATGCCCTTGGACGCGCCCGTGACCAGGGCCACCTGGTCACGTAGTGAGAACGAGACGGGCACGGCCGTCAGAAGTTGATCATGTGGCCGGCGATGCCCTCGACGGCCTCCTTGAGCGCCTCGGACAGCGTGGGGTGCGCATGGATGTTGCGCCCCACCTCGTCGGCGGTGAGGTCGTAGGCCTGCGCCAGCGTCAGTTCCGGAAGCAGTTCGGTGACGTCCGGGCCGATCATGTGCGCGCCGAGGATCTCGTTGTAGCGTGCGTCCGCGACCACCTTGACGAATCCGGCGCCCTCGCCCAGGCCCCACGCCTTGCCGTTGGCGGCGAAGGGGAACTTGGCCACCTTCACCTCGTAGCCCTTGTCCTTGGCCTGTTGCTCGGTGTAGCCGAACGAGGCGATCTGCGGCTGGCAGTAGGTGGCGCGCGGGATCATGTCGTAGTTGATCGGGTGGGTCTCCACGCCCGCGATGGTCTCCGCCGCCACGACACCCTGGGCCTCGGCCGTGTGTGCCAGCATCATCTTGCCGGTGCAGTCTCCGATGGCGTAGATGTGGGGCACGTTGGTGCGCATGTAGTCGTCGATGCCGATGGCTTTGCGCTCCGTCACCGCGACCCCGGTGGCCTCCAGCCCGTAGCCGTCGAGGCGGGGCGCGAACCCGATGGCGGAGAGGAAGCGGTCCGCCTCCAGCACCGTCTGCTCGCCGCCCGCGGCGGGGCTCACCGTGACCCTGACTCCGGTTCCGGTGTCCTCGATGCCCTCGACCTTGGTGGAGGTCAGCACCGTGACGCCGAGCTTCTTGTAGGCCTTGGCCAGCTCCGCGGAAACCTCGGCGTCCTCCGTCGGAACCATCCGGTCCAGGTATTCGACGATGGTGACCTTGGTCCCGTACTGGCTCAGCACGTAGGCGAACTCGGTGCCGATCGCGCCGGAGCCCCCGACGATGATGGATCCGGGGACCGAGTCGGAGAGGATCTGCTCCTCGTAGGTCACCACGTTGGCGGAGGTCCGGGTGCCGGGCAGCATGCGGGTGGTTGCTCCCACTGCGATGATCGCGTTGGTGAACGTGACGCTGCGCTTCTGCCCGCCGTCGCCGACCACCTCGATGGTGTGGGCGTCGAGGAACGAGCCCCACCCGTCGATCTCGGTGATCTTGTTCTTCTTCATGAGGTAGTGGATGCCCTTGGTCATCCGCTCCGACACCTGACGGCTGCGCTGGTAGGCCTTGCCGTAGTTGAAGGTCACCTCACCCTCGATACCGAATGTCGCGGCTTCGTGGGTGAAGATGTGCGCCAACTCCGCGTTGCGCAGCAGGGACTTGGTGGGAATGCAGCCGATGTTGAGGCAGACCCCGCCCCAGTACTGCTTCTCGATCACGGCGACCTTGAGTCCCAGTTGGGCGGCGCGGATGGCAGAGACATAGCCTCCGGGGCCGGCGCCGAGGACAACGACGTCAAATTCAGAGCTCATGGGCTTCACTGTAGTGCCCTCCCTCCTGGCCTGCGGGGCACCCGCGGCGGTTTCCGGGACGTTATCTCACCCATGAGATAATCTGTCCCGATGAGCGCAACGAGTGAGTCCATCGGACGCATGATCCGTGAGGCCCGGACGGCCAGGGGGTGGTCCCAGCAGAAGCTGGCAGACGAGCTGGGCAGTGTGCAGAGTGCGGTGCACCGCATCGAGAACGGGCAGCAGAACCTGTCGTTGAGCATGATCAACCGCCTCGCCGAGGCGCTGGACATGCCCCTGATCCAGACGGCCACCCAGGGCAGCGTCAATTTCGAGATCAAGGGCCCCAGCCGCCTGGCCGGCGAGATCGACGTGCGCACCAGCAAGAACGCCGCCATGGCCATCCTCTGCGCCAGCCTGCTCAACCAGGGCCGTACCGTGCTGCGGGGCATCGCACGGATCGAGGAGGTCGACCGGATCAGTGAGGTCCTGGCCTCCATCGGCGTCCAGCTGACGTGGACCGGCGACAACGATCTTGAGATCGTCCGCCCCGCCGTGCTCACCCCGGACACCATCGACGCACGTGCCGCGAAGCGCACCCGCAGCATCCTGATGCTGTTGGGCCCGCTCATGCACGAGTTCGACCAGTTCCTGCTCCCCTACGCCGGCGGCTGTGATCTCGGCGCACGCACCGTGCATCCCCACCTGTCGGCGCTGCACAAGATGGGGCTGACCGTCGAGGCCACCGAGGGGAACTACCACGCGGTCGTGCGCAGTATCTCCGACGAGCCCCGGTCCATCACCCTGATCGAACGCGGCGACACCGTGACGGAGAACGCCATCATGGCGGCGGCCCGGACGCCCGGCGTCACCACGCTGCGCAACGCCTCCGGCAACTACATGGTGCAGGACCTGTGCTTCTTCCTGCAGCTGCTCGGGGTGCAGATCGACGGCGTGGGCACCACCACCCTGACGGTCACCGGGCGGGAGCACATCGAGGTCGACGTCGAGTATCACATCTCCGAGGACCCCATCGAGGCCATGAGCCTGCTCACCGCCGGCATCGTGACGAAGTCGGAGATCACGGTGCGGCGATGCCCCATCGAGTTCCTCGAGGTCGAGTTCGCCGTCCTCGACGAGATGGGCCAGGAGCTGGAGCTGTCGGAGGAGTACCGCAGCCGCAACGGCCAGACGCGACTGGTGGATGTCACCGTCAAGCCCTCGGACCTCGTCGCGCCGCTGGACAAGATCCACCCCATGCCGTTCCCCGGGCTCAACATCGACAACCTGCCCTTCTTCGCCGTCATCTGCGCCACAGCCACCGGGCAGAGCATGATCTACGACTGGGTCTACGACAATCGGGCCATCCACCTGAAGAAGCTGTCGGACCTGGGCGCCAACATCCAGCTCATGGACGCCCATCGGCTGCTCATCATCGGTCCGACGAAGTGGCGCGGCCGCGAGGTGGAGTCACCGCCGGCGCTGCGTCCGGCGGTGTGCCTGCTGCTCGCGGCGTTGGCGGCCCGCGGCACCACAAACCTGATGGACGTCTACGTCATCAACCGTGGCTACGAGGACCTCCCCCAGCGGCTCAACAAGCTGGGCGCCTCCATCAACGTCTTCTGGGGCACGCCCGAGACCGACGACTGAGCCCGCTCAGGCGAGGGGCACGGCCTCGAAGGTGAAGCGCGGGTCCACGATGTCGTTCTGCGCGTCCACGAGCCGCAACTCCGGATGGCCGGCCGATGTGGTGGCCTCCAGCACGGAGTACACGATCGAGGCGGTGGATCCCAGCGCGGCGCCCACGTCGCGCGAGCGCAGCCAGTGGGCCAGGAACATGGCCGTGGTCAGGTCCCCGGAGCCCGTGAACGTCCGATCCAGCACCGGAGTTTCAACCTGCCACGCGCCGTCGGGACCCACTCCGATCATCCGCATCGCGTCGTCCGGGGCGTCCGAGCCCACGACCGACGTGACGACCACCACCTGCGGGCCACGGCTGCGGAGCTCCTCGACGGCCTCGAGCACGTCGGCGGTGGTGCGCGTGGGGTGGCCGGTCAGGAACTCCAGCTCGAAGAGGTTGGGCGTCATGATGTCGGCCCTTGCCACCACGTGATCGCGCCAGAACTCGGGGATTCCGGGGCGGGCGTAGAAGCCCCGGTCCACGTCGCCCATCACCGGGTCGGCGCAGAACACCGCGAGCGGATTCTGCTGCCGGATGAGCTCGGCCGCCTCCAGGATCACCGCTCCCACCTCCGGTGTGCCCTGGTATCCGCAGAGCAGCGCGTCCACCGCACCGAGGACCCCGCGGTCGTGGATGCCCTGGACCACGTCCCACACGTCCGAGGCGGGGATGAGGGGCCCGCGCCACGCGCCGTAGCCGGTGTGGTTGGAGAAGTTCACGGTGTAGACGGGCCAGACGTCCACACCCGAGCGCTGCAGCGGAAAGACTGCCGACGAGTTCCCGGCGTGGCCGTAGGCGACGGCGGATTGGATCGAGACAACCGTGGTCATTGGGTCATCCTTGCACCGAAGCTGGCCTGACCACCCCGGCGGCGCGCTGGCGAAGCGTTCCGCGAGGACACTAAGCTTCGTAGCTATGGCCGGTGTGCACGACGACTACCTGTCGCCTGAGTTCATTCCGATGGCCCACCGGGGCGGGGCGTTGCTGACCGACAACCTGGGCATCGAGAACACTGTGCGCGCCTTCGCCAACGCCGTCTCGCTGGGATTCCGCTACCTCGAGACCGATGTGCACGCCACCGTGGACGGTCACGTCGTGGCCTTCCACGACGACGACTTCTCCCGCGTCACGGACATGGACGGCGCCCTGCGCACTGTGACGCTCGACGAGGTGGGCCAGCTCCGCGTCGGAGGCCGCGAGCCCATTCCCACGCTCGACGAACTGCTGGAGACCTTCCCGGACTGCAGCTTCAACATCGACATCAAGCACGCGTCGGCGGTGCGGCCGCTGGCGGAGGTCATCGGGCGCCACGAGGCGGAGCGTCGCGTGTGCGTCGGATCCTTCTCGCGCTCGAACATCCAGCGCTTCAGGTCCCTGTTGCCCCGCGTGGCCACGGCCGTCTCCACCACCGGGGTCGCGGGGATGGCGCTGGGGGCCATGCCCGGCGGCGGGCAGGTGTTCCAGGTTCCCCTCAGGCATGCGTTGGGTCCGATGTCGATCGATATCGTCACGCCGAAGAACATTGAGCGGATCCACAGGGCCGGCCGGAAGATCCACGTGTGGACCATCGATGACCCCACCACGATGCACAGGCTCCTCGACTGGGGCGTCGACGGCATTGTGACGGACCGGCCCGATTTGCTCAAAGAGGTGCTCCGTGCACGAGGGATGTGGTCTACTCGGTAACGGCTGAGGAACGAATCGGGAGCCCGATTCGTTGGTAGGCAGACGAAGGAGGCAACATGGCTGATCGTGCACTGCGCGGTATGGGGCTGGGCTCCAAGACGTTCGAGGACGAGCAGGGGATCGAGTTCGCCGAACGGCGTCAGCTCGCGTTCGACTGCCCGAAGGGCCACCACTTCTCGGTGACGTTCGCGCTCGAGGCGGACCTGCCGACCGAGTGGGAGTGCAAGAAGTGCGGATCCACCGCTGTCCGGGCGGACGGCGTGGTGGGCGAGGAGAAGGCCACCAAACCGGCCCGCACCCACTGGGACATGCTGCGTGAGCGGCGTTCCATCCCCGAGCTCGAGGACATCCTCAACGAGCAGCTCACCAAGCTGCGCGAGTCCGACCGGATCTACTGATCCGAACTCCCCCCACGGTCCGTGGTGTTGTCGTCCTCGACGATCTCGCCGCGGATCGTGTCATGTCCGGCACCGCTCGCCTCCGACGCGTCGATCCCCGGGATCAGCGTCTGTCCGTGAGGTGCCACGTCGCCCTTGATGACGGTGATGGCCGCACCTGAGCGCTGGATCGTCTTCGACGCCCACCAGACGATGGCCGAGCGCACGAACGGCCGGGTGAAGGGCAACAGCAGCAGCAGGCCCAGCACGTCGGTGAGCAGCCCTGGAAGCACCAGGAGCACGCCTCCCACCAGGATCAGCGACGCGTCGGCCAGCCGCCCTGACGGCAGTTCGCCGGATCTCAGCGCCTCCGCCAGCGCCCCCCATGCCTTCCGCCACTCGCGCTGCAGCAGGTAGATGCCCAGCAGGGTCGTGGCCAGGAGGATGGCCAGGGTCCACCAGCCGATCTCCCCGGCCACCCACAGGATGGCCCCGATCTCGGCGAAGACGAGAACGAAGACGGTCACTGCCATCAGGCCGAACTGGAAGGCCCCTCTGCGCACGGCCACGCGATCAGCCCGCCTTGCCGAGGCCGAGGACGCGGCGCACCATGCCCGCGACCTGGCCGAGACGGTGATCGATCCCCCACAGCGTGGTGCGGACCAGCGCCTCCACGACGATGTTGCGGCTCATCTTGGAGTCCCCGAACTCGCGCTCGACGAACTCGATGGGCACCTCGACCACTCGGAACCCGCTCTTCAGGGCGCGCCAGACGAGGTCGATCTGGAAGCAGTAGCCGGCCGAGGCGACCTCGTCGAGGCTGATGCCGCGAAGTGTGGAGGCGCGATAGGCGTTGAAGCCGCCGGTGGCGTCCTTGACGGGGATGCCGAGCCACAGCCTGGTCCACAGCGATCCACCCTTCGAGATGAACTCGCGCGACTTGGGCCAGTTCACCACCGAGCCGCCCTTGACCCAGCGCGAGCCCTTGACCATGTCGGCGCCGTCCTCGATGGCCTCCAGCAGGCGCGGCAACTCCTCGGGTTGGTGGGAACCGTCGGCGTCGTGGGACACCAGCACCCCGTAGCCCTGGTCCAGCCCCCAGTGGAACCCGGCGAGGTACGCGGCTCCCAGGCCCTCCTTGCCCTTGCGGTGCATGACGTGGACGTGGTCGTCGCCCTCGGCCAGGCGGTCCGCCACCTCCCCGGTGCCGTCAGGCGAGTTGTCGTCGGCGATGAGGACATGGGCGTGCGGTACCGCACGGCGCAACCGGGTTGTGATGCTCTCGATGTTCTGCGACTCGTTGTACGTCGGGATGATCACGAGAACTCGGTCGAGCGCGTCCTGGCTGGTCATGCATCTTCTCTCTGCTTGGAACGTCCCCGCCATGCTACTCGGCCGACGCCGGCAAGCGTGGCGGCGCACGCCGCCCACGCCAACCACGGGCTGAGGTGCACGGAGAGGTTGATGTTGGACCGCAGTGGAAGCACCGTGGTCACGCTCGCGGCGTCGTACTCGGCGGTGATGTCCTGCACGCGGCCCCGCGTGTCGATGATCGCGGAGAGGGAGTTCAGCGTGGACGCGGCCACCTCCCGGCCCAGTTCCATCGCGCGCACCCGGTTGATGACCAGTTGCTGGTGCGGCTCGAACGTGCCTGCGTAGGTGTTGGTGTTGGACTGCGACACCACCACCTCAGCGCCACCCCTGATCATCTCGTAGCTGGTGTCGTCGTAGGCCAGTTCGAAGCAGATCAGAGTGCCCACCACGAGCCCCGGGAACCTGGCCGTGGGAGCCGCCACGACGCCCGGCCCCTCACCGGGAATGGACTGACGCCCGATCTGCTGCAGGATCGGTAGCCGCGGGAGGAGAACCTCACGGAAGGGGATCCACTCCCCGAACGGGACGAGGTCACGCTTGTGGTAGACATCGCCCGGGCCGCTCACCGGATCCCACCAGATGCTCGAGGTCTGCCGGGAGTCCGGCACCGGACCGTCGGTGACGGCGCCGACGAACACGGGTGTGTCCGCGAGCCGCACGGCCAGTTCCACCAGGCCGCGCGTGGCGGGATCCGCCATCGGATCGACATCCGTGGCGTTCTCCGGCCAGAGCACGAAATCCACCTCCGCATCTGCCGCGCGGGCCTCCGCGAGCGCGAAAACGGTCTCGCTGAGCGCGTTGTTGGTCACCGAGCGGGCGTAGGTGGCGCTGCCCTTCTCGGCCCGATTCACGCCCGGCTGCACCATGGTCACGGTGACGAACGCCTCGGGGTCCTCGGTGGGGACCAGGTGGGCGAGCCCACCGAGGCCGAACACCGCCGCGATCCCCGCCGCCGCGACCAGCCGCCGGCCGGGAGCCACCAGGGCCACGAGGGCGCCCTGCGCCACCAACGCCACCAGGTACCCGACCCCCGTCACACCCACCCAGGCGAGCAGCCCCGACATGGGCTGATCGACGGTGGTGTAGGCGAGCCGGGTCCACGAGAATCCGCCGAACGGAACCTTGCCGGAGGCGAACTCCATGGCCACCCAGGCGGCGGGCACGAGCACAGGCCACAGCCGCAGGCGCGTCAGGAGGCTCACGGCGACCGCGAGCAGTCCCCACCACAGGGACACGAACGCCACGAGCGCCACACCCACACCGGCGCCCAGCACCGAGACCCAGGAGACGGTCAGCGTGTTCATCGCGAGACCCACCAGGTATCCCAGCCCGAAGACCGTCCGGGGACGGCGCCCGGCCATCAGCCACGTGAACAACGCCAGGCCGGCGATGGTGGCCGGCCAGAGGCCCATCGGGGCCTGACCGGCACCGATCAGCAGTCCGGTGGCGACGGCGAGCACCAGGGATGCCTGGATCGGCAGCGGGGGGCGGAAGATCACGAGGCCCAAGGGTACCCGGCCCCGCTCCCGAAGCCCTGTGTCAGGATGGCCGGGTGAGCTCGCTGATGGCCTTCGACACCTCCTACCTCTACTTCCGTGCCTTCTTCGGCGTGCCGTCGACGTTCCGCGCGCCCGATGGCCGCCCCGTCAACGCGGTGCGAGGCACCCTGGATTTCATCGCGCGGCTCGCGGCCCAGTACGGTCCGGACGCGTTGGTGTGCGCGTGGGACGACGACTGGCGACCGGCCTGGCGGGTGGACCTGATCCCCAGCTACAAGGCGCACCGCGTCATCGAGGCGGCCGGCGGCGACCAGGAACTGGTCGACGACGACCTCACGGTTCAGGTACCCCTGATCCGTGCGTGCCTCGAGGCGCTGGGCATCCCCGTCGTCGGCGCGGCGCACCACGAGGCCGACGACGTGCTGGCTTCCCTCGCCCGCCAGCACGACGGGACCAGCCTGGTGGTGACCGGTGACAGGGACCTGTTCCAGCTGGTCGACGACCACACCAGCGTCGTCTACGTGGCCCGTGGCGTGGCGAAGCACGAGCTGGTGACCCCGGAATGGCTGGCCTCCAGGTATGCCCTGACCCCGGAGCGGTACGTGGACTTCGCGGTGTTGCGGGGGGACCCCTCGGACGGCCTGCCCGGGGTGAAGGGCATCGGGGAGAAGAGCGCCGCGACCCTCGTGACGGCCTACCCGTCGCTCGAGGCGATGGTGGCGGCGGCGGTCGACCCAGCGTCCGGGATGTCGCCGTCGGTGCGCACGAAGCTGCTGGCCGACGTCGACTACCTGGCCAGGGCCCGCGAGGTGGTCACCTGCGTGGACACCCTTGCGCTGCCCAGCCTGGACCGGTCACCGATCGACGGGGCGCGGCTGGACGCACTGACGGAGGACCTCGGGCTCGGCGGCTCCGCGGCTCGCCTGCGTGCGCTCATCTCCTAGCGTGCAGTAGATACAGCGACGAGCTGGCCAGGAGGTTCGCCGCGACGTTTCCCATCGGATGCGCGCGCCCGACCGCGTCGAGGGCGATCCGGGAGTCGATCGCCATCCCGAGGCTCGCGAACAGCGGCTCCAGGTCCGGCAGCGACGAGTGGTGCAGGTTGGGCGTGTCGTACCACTCGAAGGGCAGGTCTCTGGACATGGGCATCCGCCCGGACAGCAGCCGCACCCGGTTGCGCCAGTGGGCGAAGTTGGGCATCGAGACCACCGAGTGAACGGCGATCCGGCCGATCTCCTGCAGGACCTGGCGCGGCCGGCGCACCGTCTGCAGGGTGCGGGACAGCACGACGAAGTCGTAGGAATCGTCGCCGAACTCCCCCAGCTGCGTGTCGAGGTCGAGCTCGATCACGTCTACCCCGCTGCGCAGCGCGGTGACGAGATTGGCCGGATCCATGTCCACCCCGGTCCCGGAGCAGCCTTTCAGGGTGAGGAGACGCAGGAGTTCGCCGTCGCCGCAGCCCAGATCCAGGACGCGCGACCCCTCGGGGATGAGCTTGGCGATGAGCCACAGGTCGGGGCGGAGGGTGTCGCTCATGTCAGGTCCTCCGCTGCGCGCTCCAGATAGGCCCGCACGGTGTCGAAGTAGTCCGGCACGTCGAGCAGGAAGGAGTCGTGCCCCCACGGGGACCTGATCTCGCGGAACGACGTGGGCAGGCGCGCACCCTCCAGGTGCCGGACGATCCGCCTGGAGTGCTCGGTCGAGAACCTCCAGTCCGTGTCGAAACTCACGATCAGGAACCGGACGGGGTCGTCGATGAGTGCGGCGAGGGCGTGATCGTCGGCGAAGGGGTCGAAGTAGTCCATCACCCGGGTCAGGTAGAGATAGCTCAGCGCGTCGAAGCGCGAGAGGAATCGTTCGCCCTGATGCTCGAGGTAGCTCTCGACGGCGAAGTCCACGCCGAAGTTCTTCGCCAGCTCACCCCGCTGCGCCGTACGGCCGAACTTCTCCTCGAAACCGCCCTCGGACAGGTAGGTGATGTGGGCCATCATCCTGGCCACCGACAGCCCCTTCCGCGGCGACGTGCCGGCGGTGAGGAAGCGGCCGTCCATGAAGTGCGAGTCGCGCATGATCGCCTGGCGCCCGACGGCGGAGAACGCGATGTTCTGTGCCGTGAGACGCGACGACGCCGCGAAGATCAGCGCCCTGCCCATCTCGGTGGGATGGGTCATCGCCCACTGGAGCACCTGCATACCCCCCAACGAGCCCCCGACGACGGCAGCGAACCGCTCGATCCCCAGATGGCGGGCCAGCCCGCGGTGAACCTCGACGAAGTCCGCCATGTCCAGCAGCGGGAAGTCCAGGCCGTACGCCTCACCCGTGGCCGGGTTCGTCGACGACGGACCCGTGGTCCCCTGGCAGCCGCCGAGGATGTTGGAGCACACCACGAACCAGACATCCGTGTCGACCGGTTTCCCGGGGCCGATCATGGTGTCCCACCAGCCGGGGCGCGTATCGCCCGCGTGGACACCGGCGGCGTGTGCGTCCCCGGTGAGGGCGTGGCAGATGTAGATGGCGTTGCTGCGGTCCGCGTTGAGCACGCCGTAGGTCTCGTAGGCCACGTCGACCCGGGGCAGGGTGGCTCCACTGCGCAACGTGAAGGGGCGGGCGTCGTCGAACACCGTCACCTGTCTCGTCTCCACGAGGCCGACGCTGCTGTGGGGAGGGCGGTTCACCCCCCCATTCTTGCAGCAGGCCGGGGAGTTCAGATCCCGGAGACGCCCAGCATCAGACCGATGGCGTAGGTGGTGCCCAGGGCGAGGAGCCCACCTGACACCACGCGCAGCACGGCCCTGCCCGCGGGGGCGCCGCCCAGCCGGGCCCCGAGGCCGCCGGTCGTGGCCAGGGCGATGAGGACGGCGACGACGGTGACCGGGATCCGCAGCGGGATGGGCGTCAGCAGAATGGTGAGCAGCGGCAGCACGGCCCCGGCGAGGAATGCGACGGCAGAGGCGAGGGCCGCATGCCAGGGGTTGACGATCTCGTCCTCGGCTAGATGGAAGCGCTGGGACAGGTGGGCCTTGACCGCGTGGCTCTCCCCGATCTCGGCGACCACCCGCTCCGCCGTCTCCCTGGTCAGGCCCTGCCTCTGGTAGGCGGTGGTCAACTCCTCGTCGGCCGCGCGCCGGTTCGAGGTGAGGAGGGTGCGCAGCGAGGCGATCAGGGAGCGCTGCGAGTCCGCGGCGCTGGACACGGACACATACTCGCCCAGCGCCATCGAGATGGCACCGGCGACCACCGCCGCGACCCCGGCGAGCAGGACCGGCGTGACGGTCGGTGTGGCCGCGGCGACGCCCACCACGGTGGCGGAGATGGACACGATGCCGTCGTTGGCGCCGAGCACGCCGGCTCTCAGCCAGTTGAGGCGGCCCGAGAGCTCTGCTGACTCGACGCGGTCTGCGGTGGTGACAGTGGCGCTCATAGGCCCATTCGACACCCGTTTCGGCCCGCCGTCCAGACAGGAAAGGCTACCCTGACGAGCATCGATCCACCCGCGTCTGGAGGACTCATGAGCGAACATTCCACCCCCGGCCCCACCGATGAGGCCGTCATCGACGACACCGAGCTGACTCAGCGCCCCACCGAAGGCCCGGACGAGGGTGAGCATCTGCACGCCTCGGACCATTCGATCGCCGAGGAGGACATCGAGGCCGACATCAGCCACCAGGAGGCGGATCCCCGCCAGCTCTAGATCTTCTCCAGTGCCTGGGCGAGGTCGGCCAGGATGTCGTCGATGTGCTCGATGCCCACCGAGAGGCGCACCATCTCCGCCGGAACACCCGCCGAGCGGAGCTCCTCGTCGGAGAGCTGCGAGTGCGTGGTGGAGGCGTTGTGGATGGCCAGGGACTTCGCGTCGCCGATGTTGGCCAGGTGGCTGAACAGCTCCAACGACTCCACGACGGTAGTCCCCGCATCCCGGCCGCCCTCCACCCCGAAGGACACCAGGCCGCCGAAACCGCCCCTGAGGATGCGGGTGGCGATCTCGTGCGTGGGGCTGGACTCCAACCCCGGGTAGTTGACCCATGCCACCTTCGGGTGGTCGCTGAGGAACTGGGCCACCTTCATGGCGTTCTCGCTGTGCCGCTCCATCCGCAGGTGCAGTGTCTCGATGCCCTGCAGGAGCAGGAACGAGTTCATCGGAGCGATCGCGGCGCCGGTGTTGCGAAGCAGCACGGTGCGGGCGCGGATCACGTAGGCGGCCGGGCCGGCCGCCTCGGTCCACACCACGCCGTGGTACGCGTCATCGGGCCGGGTGAGCCCGGGGAAGCGCTCCGCGTGGGCCGACCAGTCGAACCGGCCCGAGTCCACCAGTACCCCGCCGAGCGAGGTGCCGTGCCCGCCCAGGTACTTGGTGGCCGAGTGCACGGCGATGTCCACGCCGTGGTCGAAGACCTTGGTGAGGTGCGGCGTGGGGACCGTGTTGTCCACGATGAACGGCAGGCCCAGCGCGTGTGCCGCCGCGGACCAGGCGTCGAGGTCCACGACGTTGAGGGCGGGGTTGCCCACCGTCTCGCCGAACACCAGCTTCGTGCGCGCGTCCACGTGCTGCGCCAGCTTCTCGGGTTTGGCGGGGTCCACGAACCGGGCCTCGATGCCGAACTGCTTGAGGGTGTGGGCGAAAAGGGCGTAGGTGCCGCCGTAGAGGGTGGACAGCGCGACGATGTTGTCTCCGCTGTAGGTGAGGTTGAGGACCGAGTAGGTGACGGCGGCTGCCCCGGAGGCGGTGGCCAGCGCGCCGACACCCCCTTCGAGCGCGTTGACGCGGGTCTCGAGGACGCTCTGCGTCGGGTTCATGAGGCGGGTGTAGATGTTCCCGGGCCGCGCCAGAGCGAAGAGGTCCGCGGCATGCTGCGCGTCGTCGAACACGAAGCTGGTGGTCTGGTAGATCGGCACCGCCCGCGCGTTGGTGGCGGGGTCCGCCGTCTCCTGGCCTGCGTGGACGGCGAGCGTTTCGGGGCGGTAGGTCATCGGTGACTCCTCGGGGCCGGGTGTGGTCGCCCCCAAGCTAGCGGCACCGGCGCCGACGCGGGAAGGGGTGTCCGTTTCGCCGTCAGCGGACTCACCGCACCGTCGCGGCCCGCAGGATCACCTCGGCGAGGTCCTGGGGCCGGCTGGCCTGCGGCCAGTGGCCAGACTCGAGATCCACGTACCCGGCATGATGGAGCCGCCTCAGTTCGCTGACGGGCTCGAAACCCTTCTCCTGCCAGCCCCGCAACTCGTCGGCGCTGTACTCGGTGCAGACGTTGACGACCGGCACGTCGTAGCGCCGTTCGTCGCCCAGTTCCTGGATCCCCACCGCGAACTCCCCGGGTGCGGGAGTCATGTGACTCTCCAGTTCGGCCTTGGCCGCGTCGTCGAGGTCTGCCGTGTCGGGGCCGTCGAACGCCGCCCATCCCGGGAACGGGACCACGCCGTCGACGGGCTCGAACCCGTCCAGGATGGGGGAACCGTGCGGGATGGGGAAACCGCCCACCAGCACCACGCTCGCCACCTTGTCCGGACGACGGTCGGTCGCGGCCCACGCCGCGGCACAACCCGCCGAGTGGCCCACCAGCACCACATGCCCCGACGAGTTGTCGATCTCGGTGACGACGGCCGCCACCAGGTCCCCGTAGGTCACCGACTCCGGGTCACGGCCGTCATGGCCGGGCGGGGTGAGCGCCACGACGCGGTGCCCGGGCCTCTCCAGGAACGGGACGACCTTGTCCCACGACGAGCCGTCGAGCCAGAGTCCGGGGATGAGGATGATGTCCATCGGTGACCTCCTGCTGACACGCTACCGGGGTCCCCCGCGCCGCGCTAGCACTCGACGACGTTGACCGCGAGGCCGCCGGTGCTGGTCTCCTTGTACTTGCTGTGCATGTCCAGGCCGGTCTGCCGCATGGTGGCGATGACGGCGTCCAGGGAGACGATGTGACGTCCGTCCCCGTGCAGCGCTAGCCTCGCCGCGGTGACCGCGGTGCTGGCTGCGATGGCGTTGCGCTCGATGCAGGGCACCTGGACCAGACCGCCGATGGGGTCGCAGGTGAGGCCGAGATGATGCTCCATCGCGATCTCGGCCGCGTTCTCCACCTGCGCCGGTGTGCCGCCCAGGACGGCGCACAGGCCGGCGGCGGCCATGGCGCAGGCCGAACCCACCTCGGCCTGGCACCCTCCCTCCGCGCCCGAGATGGACGCGTTGGCCTTGATCAGGCTGCCGATGGCCGTGGCGGTGAGCAGGAAGTCGCGGACCTGAGCAGCCCCGGCCGCCGGATGGGAGTCGAGGAAGTAGTGGACGACGGCGGGGATGATGCCGGCGGCTCCGTTGGTGGGGGCGGTGACCACGCGCTCGCCGGAGGCGTTGGCCTCGTTGACGGCCAACGCGTAGACCTGCAGCCATTCGGCCCCACGCTGCCTGCCCTGCTCCTCGGCCTGGAGCTGCTCCATGACGCCGGCGGCACGGCGCGGCACCCGCAGCGGTCCCGGCAGGGTTCCTCGGGCGCCGAGGCCCGCGTCGATGCTGCCCATCATGGCGTCCCAGATGGCGTCGAGTCCTGCGTCGGTGGCGGTGTCGGACCTGATCGACTGCTCGCAGGAGCGCGCCACGTCGGCGACGCTTCGCCCACGCTCCGCGCACACCCGCATGAGTTCCGCCGAGGTCTCGAACGCCACTCCCCCCTGGCCGGGCCCCGTGCGGTCGTCGTCGTCGCCTTCCCGGCGGATGAATCCTCCGCCCACTGAGTAGTAGGTCTCCTCCAGTACCTGTGTTCCGGCGTCGCCGAGGGCACGCAGGGTGACAGCATTGGGATGGGCAGGCTTGCGCGTGAGTGGCGCGAAGCGGACGTCGTCACGGGTGAACGCCACCCGGCCGGTGCCGGGGAGGTCGATCGGCTCACCGTCGGGGTGCCGCGCCCACGCCCCCCTCACGGCCTCCGGTTCGCACGTCTCGGGCCGCATCCCCTGCAGACCCGCCACCAAGGCGTCCGGGGTGCCGTGGCCGATGCCGGTGGCCCCCAGAGACCCGAAGAGCACGATCTCCAGGCGGGCCACGGGGCCTGGCCGGGATGCGAGGCGCGCAGCGAAATCCGCGCCCGCCCGCATGGGACCGACGGTGTGCGACGACGACGGACCGATGCCGATCGAGAACATGTCCAACGCTGACACGTAGCAGCCACCCATGCAGCCCAGACTAGTCCCGCGTGAACTACGACGCTCCGTCGTAGTTATCGGGGGTCCCTGCCCGACGTATACCCCGACCCGTATAGGCTATGGGTAACACCACTTCTTCGGAGGAGCCTCAATGAGGAGACTTGTCATCTTGGGCGGCGGCACCGCCGGCACGATGGTCGCCAACAAGCTGCGGTCGGCGTACCCGCCGGCGGAGCTCGAGATCACCGTCGTCGACCGCGACGACGACCACCATTACCAGCCCGGCTACCTGTTCCTGCCGTTCGGCATCTACGACGAGAGCAAGATCGTGCGCTCGCGTCACCACTTCATCCCCGACGGTGTGGAGTTGGTGCTGGCGGAGATCGACAGGGTCGACGCCCCCGCCAAGCGCGTGCACCTCGCCGACGGCCGGGAACTGGAGTACGACACCCTGGTCATCGCGACGGGGGTGGAGCCGCGCCCGGACCTGACGCCCGGCGCGGATGCCGAGGACGTCCACCACTTCTACGACCTGCCGCGCTCACTGGCTCTCACCGAGGCCATCAAGGAGTTCCGCGGCGGACGGCTGGTCGTCCATCTGACGGACATGCCGATCAAGTGCCCGGTGGCGCCGCTGGAGTTCACCTTCCTGGCCGACGCGTACTTCCGGGAGCGCAACGCCCGCCAGAAGGTGGAGATCGTCTACGTCACCCCCCTCGACGGAGCCTTCACCAAGCCCATCGCCTCGCGGGAACTCGGCACCATGTTCAAGGACCGCGACATCAAGCTGGAGGCGGACTTCGCCGTCGAACGCGTGGACACCGAGGCCAAGGAACTGGTGTCCTACGACGACCGCCGGGTCCCCTACGACCTGCTGGTGTCCATCCCGCTCAACTTCGGCGCTGAATACGTGGCCCGCTCCGGGCTGGGTGACGACATGAACCTGGTCCCGTGTGACCAGAAGACCATGCGGTCCCTCGAGCACCCTGACATCTTCGTCCTGGGCGACGGCGGCACCCTGCAGACGTCCAAGGCCGGCTCGGTGGCGCACTTCTCTGTCGATGTGTTCATGGAGAACTGGCCCCACTACCTCGCCGGCGAGGAACTGCCGCACCACTTCGACGGTCACGCCAACTGCTTCATCGAGACCGGCCACGGTAAGGGCATGCTGCTGGACTTCAACTACGGCACCCAGCCCTACACCGGCAACTTCCCGCTGCCAACCGTGGGCCCGATGAAGCTGCTCGGCGAGTCCCGCAGCAACCATCTCGCCAAACTGGCCTTCCGCTTCATCTACTGGGAGTTCCTGCTCCGCGGGCGGCCGCTTCCCTTCACCACGGACATGCATCTCCTGGGCAAGCGGGTGGAGGGCGACGCGTCCGGCACGTCCAACAAGGACCTCGTCCTGGGGCTGCTCGGCAAGCGAACCCACGCCGCGCCCACCGCTCGAACTCCGCGCAAGGCACCGAAACCCTCAGCCCGGCCGGCCAAGGGCGCCCGCCCCGCGGTGAAACCTCCGCGGGCCGCTGCACCCGCCCGGGACTCCGCGCCCGTGCCGGAATATGTCCCCGCCAAGGGCGTTGACTCAACAACCGACCCAGCGTCGGTGCTTCCCGATCCGATCGTCCCCAAATTCTAAGGAGAACGCAGTGCCCACCACCCGCATCGCTGGCCGAGCCGTCGACGTCAACGACGAGGGCTTCCTCACCGAGTACAACCAATGGGACGAGGAAATCGCCCCCACCCTGGCCGGCTACGCCGGCGTCGGGGACCTGACCGAGGAACACTGGAAGGTGCTTCGTTTCCTGCGCGCCGACTACCCGGCCCGCAAGGAGACCGCCACCCTCCGTCGCGTCTCCAGCGTCGGCGGCTTCGACATGAAGCAGCTGTTCACCCTGTTCCCCGGCAAACCCGCCAAGAAGATGGCCTACATCGCCGGGCTGCCCAAGCCCAAGGGCTGCGTCTAAGAAGGACACTGACCATGACAGACACCACTGACACCCCGATCATCCCCGACTTCGGTGGCAGCGCCCGCCCGGCCGCCACCCCGACGTCCAGCAGCTCCCCCGCGCGGCCCACCGCGGCCAAGCCGGCGGACTTCGTAGCCCCGCCCTCTGGCGAGGCCGCGCCCCGCAAGATCTGCTTCGTTGCCTCCAAGGGCAACCTCGACATGGCCTATCCGGCACTCATCATGGCCAACGCAGCTCTCGGTGAGGGTATCGAGACACACATCTTCTTCACCTTCTGGGGCTTCGACCTGGTGACCGAGCGGACGATGGACGACCTGAAGTTCACCATGCTCGGCAACACCGCGATGCACCTGCCGATGGCCCCCTCGATGCCCCTCTGGGCAGGCATGGGCGCCATCCCGGGCATGACGAAGATGGCCACGAAGATGATGAGGAAGCAGCTCGACGACCTGGAGATCCCGGGCGTGCGCGAGATGCTCGACATCATCGTCGCCTCCGGCGGGCACCTATGGGGCTGCAAGCTCAGCTTCGACATGAACCGGCTGACCCGGGCGGACCTCTACGAGGGCGTCGAGGACGTCATCAGCGCCTCCGACTTCATCGAGTTGGCCGAGGGCGCTCAGGTAATCTTCGTCTGAGCCGAGCGCGTGGACAGGAGTGGGCCCTGTCGTCACACAGATCGGCGCCTTCCCTCAGGCCGAGGGAAGGCGCCGATCTGTCGTCGGTCATGGCGCCCGTTTTCTGACCGCGTGATGCCGATCAGTCAAGCGCACAGGCCGTTCACGGACTCAGGTGAAGAGGCTCACTCCGCCAGGGCCCACGAGAAGACCCAGGATGATGAGGACGATTCCCCACACCAGCTGGCTCCTGACGATGGCGAGGATGCCGGCGATGACCAGCACTGCTGCGATGATCCACAAGATGGTACCCATGGTGTTCTCCTTCTCTGGGGTGAGGTGTCAGATATGGTCGCGACGCGGGTCGTCGCGGAGGTCGCCCGTGATCGGGTCGTCGTTGGAGTGGAGCCCCTGGCCCATGTCGTCGCGCAGCGAGTCCCGCAGCGTGCCGTCGTCACCAGGGGTACCAGGGACGTCGGTGTGAACGTCTCGGACCTGATCCTGACCCATGTCATCCCGCAGGGCGTCGCGGAGGGTGCCGTCGTCGCCCGTGGTGGCGCGCGGATCGTAGGCCACATCGTCGTTCAGATGGTCCACACGAGTGTCGTCGAGCCGGTCGCCCTCGACGCGGTCGTCGCCGAAGCGGTTCTCGGTGACGTGACGGTCAGCGCCCGTGTGCTGGGCCCTGCCCTCAGCCTCGAGGCGCTCGTTGTCCGTGAGATCTCCCCACGCCTCCTTGGCGCGTCCGCCCACTTCGTCTCCGGCCCTGCGCATGCTCTCTTCGATTCCCATGATTCCTCCTCGGTTTCGAAACGGCTCCACCCGCCGGTGCGAGTGGTGTCTTATCCTCCACGTACCCAGTTGCGAGGCTTTCAAACAGGACCTGGGTAGGTGCCGATGGAGGAGGGGATTTGATGGTCAGGGACGTCCCGGAGGACAACGATCGAGACGAAGCACCCGGGGAGCGGCTGGACCGCCAGTGGAGCGAGCTCCTTCAGGAGCTCAGGGTCACCCAGACAGGCATCCAGCTCCTCGGTGGTTTCCTGCTGATCCTGCCGTTCCAATCACGCTTCGCAGACCTGGGACCGGGGCTGACGCTGGTGTTCCTCACGGCTGTTGTCACCGCCACCCTGTCCACGTTCTGCGTGCTGGCACCCGTGGCGATGCACCGCGCGCTCTTTCGCAGCCATCAGAAGGACGTGCTTGTGGACACGTCGGACGTGCTCACCAGGATCGGGCTCACGCTCCTGGCAGTCACGACGGTCCTGGTGGCCGCACTCGTCTTCGGATTCGTCGCGGGACCGGTCCCAGGCGTCGTGGCGGCAACCGTCGCGTCCTCCGTGTGCCTCGTGCTCTGGTGGGGCCTGCCGATGCTGATCACGCGCAGGCGCCCCGAAGGGCGGCGCTACGGCGACTCGGAGAACCGGCGGTGACTCGTCACGCCGCCTCAGACCCCATCTCCTGACGAAGGTCGGCCAACACGCGGCTCAGGATGCGGGAGACCTGCATCTGGCTCACCCCGAGCCTGCGCCCGATGTCGGCCTGGGCGAGGTCCTCGACGAACCGCAGGTGCAGGACGCGCCGCTCCAGGGGACCGAGGCGCCGCATGGCCGAATGCAGCGTGACCAGGTCCGGCAGGAGCTCAAGGTCAGGATCCTCCGCCGGCAGCTGGAGGGCCGCGGGGGCCTCGCCCGTGGGCGACGCCGCGTCCAGCGACAGGGGCCGGAAGGCGAGGGCCAGGCCTTCACGCTCGGCCGAGCGGGGCCCGTCGTCATCCGGCTTGAGCTCCTGGAGCCGACGAGGGGGCCGGATCATCCACCCGGAGCGGAAGTGACGCTTGATCTCGCCCGTGATGGTGGCCACGGCGAAGGGGACGAAGTTTCCCGCCTCCTGGCGGAATCGTTGAACCGCGCAGACCAGGCCGACGCGCGCGACCTGGACAAGATCGTCCAGGTCGATGCCCCGGTTGGCGTAGCGCCTGGCCAGGGACTCGCAGAGGTCCAGGTGCAGGACCACCACCTCGTCGAAGAGGCGTTGCCGGACGCGCGGGCTGCGTGCCGAACTGAGCCGCTGAAGCAGGTCCAAAGCGCGCTCGTCGCGATCGGTGAAGGGTGCGGGGACGGGGTTGCTGACACGTGCCATGATCAACTCGCCTTTGCAGTGAGTCGGAGTCGGCACGTGGGTTGAACCGCTCTGTCTTGCCTCCACACTGCCACGGGCCGAGCCGTTTGACAACCATATGATCGTAAAAAGTGGCATGGTCGGTGGCATGAGGAATCGACATGGGACGCGCGCATGACCGGCCAGAGAGTGGTCGTGGCCGGGGCCTCGGGGCTCATCGGCAGGACGTTGGTCCAGGACCTGAGGGCCGAAGGGATCCCCGTCACCACGCTGGTGCGGCACCCTCCCCGCACACCGGACGAGGCGCAGTGGTTGACCTCGGACGCGCTCGATCCGCGGGTGCTCGAGGGAGCACGCGCGGTCGTGGTGCTCAACGGGGCGAGCATCGGGCGTCTGCCGTGGACCCCCAGCTACCGCCAGACCCTGTGGCAGTCGCGTCTGGTGCCGACGAGGGTGGCGGCCACGGCGGTGCGCGCCCTGGGGCCGGACGCTCCGGCTCTGGTCTCGGCCTCCGCCGTCGGCTACTACGGCTCTGCGCCGGGCCGGGTACTCGACGAGTCGTCGCCGGCCGGCGACACGTTCCTGGCCCGGCTCTGCGTCGCGTGGGAGGCGGAGGCGAGGCAGGGTGCCGGGGGCGCGAGGGTCGCGGCGGTGCGGACTGCCCCGCTCGTGCACCCCGATGCGGTACTCAAACCCCTGATCCTGCTCACGAAGTTCGGGCTGGGTGGCCCGATCGGGCGCGGGACGCAGGTCTGGCCGTGGATCTCCCTCGACGACGAGGTCCGCGCCATCCGGCACGTCATCGACTCCGACATCGACGGACCCGTGAACCTCACGGGCCCCACCCCTGCCACGGCGTCGGATCTGGGCCGCGCCGTGGCCCGGACGCTCAGACGGCCCTTCTGGCTGCCCGCCCCCGAATTCGCCTTGAGACTCCTCCTGGGGCGCGACGCAGCCGATTCGCTCCTGACCTCCGACGCCGACGTCCGGCCACGCGTGCTGGAGGCGTCCGGCTTCTCCTTCCGGCACCGCACCGTCGACGAGGCCGTGGCGGCGGCGCTCGCACCCACCTGATCGGTGATGGAGCGCCAATGCTCCCTGCCCGACGGCAGGATCACCTACCCCAGGGTGGCCACGGCGGCCGCACGCCGCTCCTCGGTGCGTTCCGCGACGAGCGCAGTCAGGGCGGGCGGGATCTCCGCCGACACCTGACTCAGCGTCTGCGCGGCGAGGACGAGGTCCTGAACGCGCCCGAACGCGGCGGTCACGGTCTTCCAGAACTCCGCTGCCTCACGGTCCGCGGGGCGGGCATGGGGCAGGTCGGCCACCAGGTCGTGCGCGTACCGCGCCGCCTTCGCCGCCTTGCGGACGGAGTGCCACAGCGTCGGATCCGACGGGTCGAGGGAAGCGCGGCGGCGGCGTCGCTCCACACGGGCTTCGGCGCGGAGCCCGAGTCGACGCAGTTCTGTCGCCGCAGGTCGCCGACCGACCCGACCGGCCCCCGCGGTGAGCAGGAGAGCCACCAACCGCTCGTGCAGGGCGTCCCAGCGTGGCGTGGACATTGCCGCGAGAAGGTCCGCCCGGGCGTCATCGTGACGATGCTCGAGGGCTGTGCGGAGTGGGCCGACGGACTCCTCGGCGATGCCCGTCCCCGCAACAAGGTCGTCAACGAGGGCACGAAGTACCTCGAGGTCCCGTGGGACGCCGAGCAGGGCTCCAGCCCACTTCAGCTCGCTCATGAGCGCGGGCATCTGTCGCGACTCGATTGTGGGAGCGAAGACGGTCAGGAGGCTGCGGATCCTCCGCAGGGCCGCGCGGCCCTGATGGACCGCATCCGGCTCATCCGAGGCGATGGCGCTCTCAAGGGCCTGAAATGCGCCGTATTCGCGGCAGAGCGCCGCCAGGAGGGCGTCGAAGGCGGTCCTCCTGCTCTGGCCTCCGCGGGAATCCGGGTCGAAGGCGCGCTGGGCCATCGACCCGTGGGCGGCGGGGAGCAATCCGGCGGCCAGCATCAGCCCCTCGGCATCGTCGAGGGTGCTCGCCGGCTCGCCGGAGGCCAGTTCGATCTCGACCTCGCGCCACTGCCGCGCGCGGCTGGTCGGCTCCCCCAGTAATCTGGCACTGACCTCCTCGACCACCAATCCCAGCCGGACCCGCCCGCCCGCGCCGAACAGTGAGGTCACGCGGCGCCGGGTCCGCAGGCGGAGCACGGGGAGGAGGGGATGATCGCCCACCACGTCGGCAACGGTGGCACGCAGCGACGACGGCACGCGGCGTGGGGAGCCTATCGGCAGGTGATGCTCCAGCCGAGCACCGTCAGCGCCGGGCGTCGTGAGGTGCCAGCCGTCATCCTCGCCGCCGGTGCGACGCATCAGGGTGATGCCTGAGTGGGCAAGATCTCGAGCCGGAGTGTCGAAGTGCTCCGCGCGCAGCCGCAGGGTCCTGGTCGGCGACGACGGCCCCAGCGCGTCCAGCGGCGGCGGTGCGGCTCCCTCGGGCAGGAGGAAAGAGCGCTCCCGCTCGAGCGCCGTGTCCGCATCCTCGCGCCGGGGCCACATGGTGTGTCCCAGATTAGTGGAGTCGGCGCCTCAGCGAGCCTGCCTGCCGTCAGCCAGTGGTGAAACCCGGGTGCCGAGGTGAAAGCGGCTCGTATGCTGGCGGCGTGATCGAGTTTCGCAACGTGTCCAAGGCCTACCCGGACGGCACCGTGGCGGTTCGAGGCTTCTCGCTCATAGTTCCGTCGCACCGCTCCGTGGTGCTGCTGGGATCCTCCGGCAGTGGGAAGACCACTCTCCTGCGCATGGTCAACCGCATGGTGGAACCAACCTCCGGCAGCGTCCTCATCGACGACGAGGACGTGCGCGACGCGGACCCGGTGAAGCTCCGTCGTTCCATCGGCTACGTGCTGCAGAGCGGCGGTCTGCTCCCCCACCGCACGGTCGCCGACAACGTGGCCACCGTGCCGATTCTCAACGGCGCCGGCCGGCGGGACGCGCACGCCCGTGCTCTGGCGCTCCTGGAGAGGGTGGGGCTGGCTGCGTCTCTCGCCCGCCGCTACCCGGCGCAGCTCTCCGGTGGCCAACAGCAACGCGTGGGGGTGGCGCGGGCGCTCGCGTCGGATCCGAACATCCTGCTGATGGACGAGCCCTTCGGCGCCGTGGACCCGCTCGTGCGACGTGATCTCCAGGACGAGCTGCTCCGCCTGCAAGCCGAGCTCGGCAAGACGATCGTGTTCGTCACCCACGACGTCGACGAGGCGTTCCGGCTGGGAGACGAGGTGGTGGTCCTTCGGCCGCAGGCCGACGTCGCCCAACGCGGCACGCCCGTCGAGATCATGGCCAACCCAGCTGACCTGTTCGTGCGCACGTTCATCGGGGCGGACCGGGGTCAGCGCAGCCTCCGCATCGAGGAGATCCAGGGCCGACGCGTAGCGGTGGACGCCGGCGGCCAGGCGGTCGGGATCATCACGTGAGGTGGGCGACGAACAACTGGCCGCAGGTCCTTGAGCTGGTGCTCGGCCACCTGCTGCTGACCGTGCCGTCCGTGGCGATCAGTATCGCACTGGCTCTCCCGCTGGGGAGACTGGCCTTCCGCCGTCCGCGCGCCGGAGGGACGCTCCTGGCGGTCGCAAGCCTGCTGTACGCCGTGCCCGCTCTTCCACTCCTCATCGTGATCCCGGTGGTGTTCGGCACGCCGTTGCGTTCGCCTGCCACCATGATCGCGGCGCTGAGCCTCTACGGGGTCGCGCTCCTGGTGCGCAGTGTCGCGGACGGTTTCGGGTCCGTGGACCGGCAGGTCCGCGACGCAGCGGTCGCCGTCGGGCACTCCCCCTCCAGCATCCTGTGGCGTGTCGACCTGCCGCTGGCGACGCCCGTCATCCTGGCCGGCGTACGTGTGGTGACCGTCTCGACCGTGGGGCTCGTGACCATCGGCGCCCTGATCGGCGTGCCCAGCCTGGGGACTCTCCTCACCGATGGGTTCCAGCGCGGCATCGTCGCGGAGGTCACCACCGGAGTGGTGCTCACCGTGGTCCTGGCCCTGCTGCTCGACGCGGTGCTGATCGCCGCTGGGCGGATGATCACGCCATGGGTCGCTCAGTCCCCCCGGCGCGTGTCCGTCGTGGAGGTGCGCCGATGACCCTCGTCGCTGATGCCCTGGCATGGTTGGGCGATCCCAGCCACTGGCAAGGCCCCGGCGGCATTCCGCGGCGAGTGGCCGAGCACCTCCTCATCACGGGGGCCGCGGTGGCGCTGGCCGCCCTCATCGCGGTCCCTGTCGGGGCCGCCGTGGGACACACCCGGCGGGGTTCCGGCGCGGTGGCGGCCGTTACCGGAGCCGCCCGCGCCATCCCCTCCCTCGGCCTCCTCACGCTGTTCGGGTTGTGGTTGGGGATCGGTCTCGAGGCGCCGCTGCTCACGTTGGTGGTGCTGGCCATCCCGTCGCTGCTGGCGGGCGTCTACTCCGGGGTTCAGGCCATCGACGCGGCCGTCCCAGAGGCGGCGCGCGCCATCGGCTTCAGCCCCATGCAGGTCGTCATGCAGGTGGAGGCGCCGCTGGCGCTCCCAGTGGCCCTCGGTGGGTTGCGGGCGGCCACCCTGCAGGTGGTGGCCACGGCCACCCTGGCCGCCTACACCGCGGACTTCGGGCTGGGCCGCTACCTGTTCGCCGGACTCAAGACCCGCGACTACGCGCAGATGCTCGGCGGTTCCCTCATCGTGATCGTTCTCGCCCTCACACTGGAGGTGGCCCTGGCAGCGGCACAGCGCTGGTCCTCACGCGTGGCCCATCCGGCTGGCGCCTCCCCCCGAACCTTCCCCTCACCGAGTCCCACAGAAAAGGAATCCTCATGAATCGCACAGTGTCCCGCTTCGTACCGCTCGCCGTCGCCGGGGTGCTCGCCCTGACGGCGTGCGCCGCGGGTGACCCCCTCGCCACAGGATCCGCGGCGCCGGCCACCACCACTTCCGCGCAACAGTCCGGCCCTATCGTGGTCGGCTCGCAGGACTACTACTCCAACGAGATCATCGCCGAAATCTACGCCCAGGCGTTGGAGGCCGAGGGATACGAGGTGGAGCGCCAGCTGCGCATCGGGCAGCGTGAGGCGTACCTGCCCGAGATCGAGGCCGGCAGCATCGACCTCTTCCCCGAGTACAGCGGCCCGCTGCTGCAGTATTGGAAGCCGGGAGCCACGTCGCGGCTGCCCGAGGATGTGTACGCCGAGCTCGAGGGCGTGGTGCCCGATGGCCTCCGCGTGCTGGCCCAGTCCGAGGCCACGGACCAGGACTCCTATGTGGTGACCCGGGCGTTTGCGGACGAGTGGGATCTGGTGACGGTGGCCGACCTCGAAAAGGTCACCACACCCCTCACGCTGGGCGCCAACTCCGAGGCGGAGACCCGGCCCAACGGTCCGTCAGGGCTGGCGGAGAAGTACGGCATCGAGGTGGGCTTCACACCCATCGAGGATGGCGGTGGCCCGCTGACGGTCAAGGCGCTGCAGGACGGCGACATCCAGCTGGCCATCATCTACACCGCTGACCCCTCGATCGCCCAGAACGACCTGGTCTCCCTGGAGGACAACGAGGGCCTGTTCCTGGCCTCCCACGTGGTTCCGCTGGCCAGCGAGGACGTCGACGAGAACGCTGCAGCGATCATCGACGAGGTCAGCGCGGCCATGAGCCCCGATGAGCTGATCGCCCTCAACGCCCGCAGCGTGAGCGAACAGCTCCCCGCCGCCGACATCGCGGCCACCTGGCTGGAGGAGGAGGGCCTCAGCTGACGCTCACCTGAGCCGGCAGAACGCGTCCACGTGGTCGACGCGGCCCGAGACGATCAGCTCGTCGCCCTCCTCGATGACGGTTTCGGGGATGGCGTAGATGAAGTCCTGTCCGGGCCGCTTGACCCCCACCACCGTGATCCGGTTGTGGGTGCGCACCATGGACTCCCGCAACGTCTTGTGCAGCGTCATCTTCGGTGCGCGCGTGCGTGCGATGGCGAACCCGTCCTCGAACTCGAAGTAGTCGATCATGAAGCCCGACACGGCGTGCGCCACCCGACGGCCTGTCGAGGCCTCGGAGTACACGACGTGGTGGGCGCCGATCCTCTCCAGGATGGCACCGTGCTCGCGGGTGGCTGCGCGCGCCCAGATCTCCTGGACGCCCGCCTCGGACAGCGCGAGCACGGTCATGATCGACAGCTCCACCTTGCTGAGCGCGACCACCGCCTTACGGAGTTGCTGGACCCCGATCTGGTCGAGCGCGTCCCGGTCCGAGGAGTCCATCTCGATGACGTGGGTGAACTCATCGGCGTACCGGGTCGCCAACGCGTGGTCGTCCGTGACGGCGATGACGGGTACGTCCATGTCCTCGAGCGCCCGGACAGTGGCGGACCCGAACAGGCCCAGGCCTACCACCAGGACGGTGTCGTCGGAGATTCTGCGATCTGCTCTAGCCGACAATGGGGTTCTCCTCCGGTAGGACGTAACGACGGTGGCGCGCGCGGATGGCCAGAGCCGCGGCTACTGAGACGGTGCCCACGCGGCCGAGGTACATCAGCACCATGAGGACGACGAGCGACTGCGGTGTGAGGTGTGCCGTGATGCCTGTGGAGAGGCCCACCGTACCGAACGCCGAGATGGTTTCGAACAGGACCTGTTGCAGGGTGAAGCGCTCCTGGACGACGATGAAGAAGGTAGCCAGGGCCACCGCTGTCGCACCGAGCATCACGACGGCGAGGGCCGCGCGTTGCACCGTCGCGGGAATGGCTCGGTTCCCCACCACCACCTGTGGCTCACCGCGCAACTCAGCCGCGACGGTGGCGAGGATGATGCCGATCGTCCCCACCTTGATCCCACCCGCGGTTCCGGCCGAGCCTCCTCCGATGAACATCAGGACGTAGTACAGCCCCAGGGTGGATTCGTTGACGGTCCCGTAGTCGATCGAGTTGAACCCGGCCGTCCGCGGGAAGACGGCTCCTGCCAGGATGGCCATGGCCCGGTCATCGACGGGCATGCCTCCGAGAGTGCGGGGGTTGTCCCATTCGGCGAGCGCGAACACCACAGCCCCCAGCACCAGCAGCGACACCGTGACGAGGATCGTGAGCCGCGTGTGCACGCTCCACCCGGTGGTGCGGCGCCCGCGCCGGAAGATCCGTCGACCCACTTCGAGGATCACCGGGAAGCCCAGGCCGCCCACGATGAGCGCCACGCAGATGGGAACGATGACGGCCGGATCGCCGACGAAGCTCATGAGGTTGTCGCTGTAGAGCGCGAACCCGGCATTGTTGAACGCCGAGACGGCGTGGAAGGTGCCCTGCCATACGGCAGAGGCCCAGCCGTCGGTGTATGGGCGGAAGGAGAAGGTGAGGACGGCGGCGGTCAGCGCCTCAGCCGTCAGCATGACCAGCGCGATCATTTTGGGAACCCGGAGGACCGAACCGACCCCCCCGTGCAGCTCCTGACCTGCCACCAGGGAGCCCTGCAGCGAGATCCTCCCCGTCGCCACCAGGGTGAGCAGGCTGGCCAGGGTCACGATGCCGAAACCGCCCACCTGGATGAGGCCCATGATGAGCACCTGACCGAACGGACTCCAGAAGACGGCGGTGTCAACGGTGGTCAATCCGGTGATGCAGATCGCCGACACGGCCGTGAATGCGGCATGGATCAACGGGGCGGATTCTCCCGTCGCGGTGGCGGCCGGAAGCAGGAGCAAACCCGTGCCCACTAGCACCGCGATGAGGTACACGGCGGGGATGACACGGGCGGGATGACCCAGCCATCGAGTGAGCCGCATGCGCCGATTCTAGGTCTCTTCACTGCTCGGATACCGCAAAGGGCCTCCGATGGCATAAGATTGACCAGCGGCCACACACGTGGTCCAGGCAAGAAGGAATAAATGTCATGGCCACTGGCACTGTCAAATGGTTCAACTCAGACAAGGGCTTCGGCTTCATCGCTCCCGATGACGGCTCGGCCGATGTGTTCGCGCACTTCAGCGCGATCGCTGGTTCGGGACACCGGAACCTCGAAGAAAATCAGAAGGTCGAGTACGAGACCGAGCGCGGGCCCAAGGGGCTCCAGGCCGCGAACATCCGGGCCCTCTGAGTCTGCCTGACCGCGACCCCCCGTCGGACTGATGTCCGGCGGGGGGTCGCACTGTCTCCAGGGGCAGGCGTCAGCCCCGGGTGATCATGCCGGCTCGATGACGAACGGCAGCATCATCTCGTTGTCCTCATGCTCGACGATGTGGCAGTGCCACACGAACCGCCCCTCCACGCCGAAGTGGGCCTTGATGCGGGTCACCTCGCCGGGGTAGGCGATCACGGTCTCCTTACGCCCCGTCTCCCACGGTTCGGGTGGCCGGGCTGTTCCCGGGACGAGCCGGACCGTCGGAGACATCCCGGTCCCCACGCCCACGGTGATGGCCTGCCGGTCGACCACCTCGAACGTCACCTCGTGAACGTGCATCGGGTGGGCGTCCATCGTGGTGTTGTAGAACTCCCAGATCTCGGTGGTGCCGGCCGTGACCGTCACCGCCACCTCGTCCTCGCCCCACATGTGGTGCATGGCCTCGACGGGCTCCTCAGCAGGGTTCCCCTCGTGGAGTGTGCCCAGCATCGCCGCGATCGGCACGCCCAGCGCGTCGGACATCACCTCCAGCAGCGCGAGGCGTCGGACGGTGGGGTCGCCCTGCACCGGGGGCACCGCCGGAAGCGTCAGCAGTGCCGGCGGCGTCGTCGGGTCTGTCGACGTTGCGGGGCGGACGCGGAACTGCATGATGCGGCCGGTCGAGGCGCGGTCGGCGGCCTTGAACTTCGGGGCGCCGAAGGGCGCGTCGGGGCCGGCGTTGTTCAGCGGGTAATCCCCTACCGGGACCGCGGTGAAGTCCACGATGAGGTCGGCCCGCTCGGCAGGCCCGAGGAGGACCTGGTTCTTCCGGGCTGCGGTCAGGTCGACTGCTGCCGCCAGGAGGCCGCCCTCGTTGCCGATCTGCCACACGGAGACGCCCTTGACGGGAGAGAAGTCCGCGATGAGGAACCGCGACTGGCACCCGTTGAGCAGCCGCAACCGGTAGCGCCGCTGCTCGACGGTATGGAACGGCCAGGCGCGCCCGTTCACGATGATCACGTTGCCGAAGAACTCGGGGTTCCAGATAGGTGGGATCTCACCGTCAGGAATGAAATCGGTGGTGACGCCGTCGAAGAACGCCCGGGCGTCGGGGTAGAACAGCGAGCCGTCGGCGTTGAAAGAGCGGTCCTGGATGGCCAACGGGATCTCGTAGTAGGTGGTGTCCGGCGAATCGCCCACCTGTGGCGCAGGTCCTGGCAGTACCGCCGGATTCCCGCTGCCGCCGACCGTGATCTGGTCCTCGCCGGAGTCGCCGCCTCGCAGGATCAGGAACCCTGCAGGTCCGGCGTACACGTTCAGGCGCGTCAGTCCCAAGGTGTGGTCGTGGAACCACAGCGTTGAGGCCCGGTTGTGGTTGGGATACTGGCACACGGCGGTCCCCGCGGCCCACGTCGCCCCGTAGCGCTGCTTCGCCTCGTCCGCGAAGGTCTCGTACCACGTGCCCTCGGCTGCGTAGCCCTCCGGAGCGACCTCCGCCGGAAGGTACCAGGCTTCCGGGTACCCATCGCTCTCCTCATGCACGCCGACCGCGCCGTGCACGTGCGTCACCATCGGCACTGGGCCCCAGTAGCGGGTGTACTCGTCCTCAGACAGCGCGTCGGCCTCGTCCTTGGTGCCGGTGGGTACGTAGGTCTTGTCGTCGAAATCGGGGGCCGTGTCGCGCCCCTCAGGCCCGCCGGGCGGGTTCGCCCAATGCAGGGTGGGGTCAACCGGCAGTAAGTGCGGCAGTGGCGTCCCGTCGGCGGAGACCAGCTCGTTGGCCCACGTGACGCGGATGGGCTTGTCGACGACGCCTTCAATGGTGAGCGACGGCGCGTGGAAGATGCCGCCGTCGGTGGGGCCGTATCCCCACACGGTGGTGTTGGGCAGCGGCTCGGGAAGAATCTGCTGCCTGAATTGCCGCATCGAGATCCGATAGACGTCCATGTCCGCGGATGTATCCGCCCTCGGCATCGCAGGGGGGACAAGGAGGGGTGTCCGGAACTTCCTGATCTTGTTCGGGGCGAGAGTCCCACCTGGGAGGGCGGCCACTGCCTGGGGCACTCCCCCCGTGCCGACGCTGTAGAGCGTCAGGACTCCCGCGGCGCCGCCTACGAAGAAAACTCTACGGGAGAAGAGGGTGCCGGACTGTCGACCGGCTGGGTCTTGGGCCATGAATCAGTCTCACACGACGGCGTTTCGTTGTGAACCCCTTTCGCGCGGACCCTTTTGTGACGGGGAGCCGGAGGTAATACTGGATCATGCGGGAACGCCCTCCCCACGGTTCGTTCGACGACCTGTTCGACCGCGACTTATCCGCCGCGCTGGACGCCACTGCGGCTGAGCACAGTGCGGCGCTCGCCACCCACCTGTTCGCGGCGCTGTCCCGCGTCAAGAACCGCGGCACCCCTCTGCGCGGCGCAGAGAGCTTCGGCTCCGACGGCGCGGTCCGGCTGCGATTCGCGGACGGCACCACCGTGCTGGCACGAGGTGACGGCAGGGGCGGCCTGGGCTTCGCGGCAGTCGCAGTGCTCCGTGGAGCGGCCGTGCTGCTGTCGGACGTGCGCCGGGGCCCTGAGGGCGTTCGCGCGGTGTTGACGTGGGAGCGGCGTCACCGCGTGGAGATCGAAGTCCTGGGGGGCGACCAGCCAGGCTGAGCAGCCGTCCGGGGGCTGCCGACGCCGTATGTCCCCTCCGGAGTGGCCGGGTTACGCGCCGGGCTCCGTGGGGCGTGCTGGATCCGGAGCGGGGTCCGGCTCCATGAGGAAACCCCCGTCAGGTCGTGGGCGAGCACGATCAGAAGAACCAGCAGGACGCTCCCTACGCTGAGGGGGTGTGAGCCCGGCGGCGCGCGCCAGTTCGGGTGCCACGCCAAGCACGAGGATGGCCAGGGAGATCAGCACGGCCACCCATCGGAACCGCCGGAACGTGCCTTCGGTGGTGGTGGAACGCTCGCCGCGGAGTAGGCCGACAGCGCAGCGATGTCCCGCTGCCCGCCGTCCCGCACTCAATCGCTCACCCGCACTATTCTAGCGCAGGGGGACCGGCAGATCCGATTTCAAGAATGGCGGCTCCTTCCGCCCCTGGGTCTCTCAGTCGGCCGATGGAGATCGGTCAGGCGGGGTGACGCTCAGCGGGCCGTCAACGGCCGCAACGGTCGGGGCGTTGCCAGGGCCACTCCGCGACCCTGTCAGCCAGCGGTCGGTCGAGATGTGACCGGTCGGCGCGCACCCACGACCGCACGGTGACGTCGCCCTCCCCCTCAGCCGGATAGAGATACACACATCCGATAACGCTCCCGTCCGCTGGGTCCAGAACCGTGAAGGTGAACCCCTTGCCAGAGGAGAAATCCTCGGCATGGCGGGTCAGGTCGGCGTGGTTGGCCGCGAGTGACATGGCATTGACCGGCGGCCAGTCGCCCTTCGGATAACCGGGCGTAGCGCGGATGTGCTCGATGCTGGAGGTCCACGCCCCATGGTCGGCCTCGTTGTGCTGAGGCCCGAGCGGCTCGAGCACGAATTGATTCGTCACGAGGGACTTCGGTGGCTCGAAGCCGACGGGCACGAACGGGGCGGATCGCATGTGATCGACTGTACCGAATTGGCTCCCAGCCGCAGATGGACGGGTCGGCTCGTCGCCCACTCTGGGAAGTCGCCGCACTGCTACCGAAGAGCCCGCGGCGAAGGATCAGAGACCCAGGGTGCGCGGCAGCCACATCGAGATCTCCGGGACGAAGACCACGACGAACAGGCCGAGCACGATGGCAAGCAGGAACCACAGCAGCTTGCCGATGACCGGTTCAAGCCGGATGCCCGCCACACGTGTACCGACGAACAGCACGTTGCCGACAGGCGGAGTGATGACTCCGACGCAGAGGTTGTAGACGATCATGGTGCCGAAGTGCACCCGGTCGATGCCGAACTGGTCGATGATGCCGATGAACATCGGCACGAAGATCAGGATCGCCGGGGTGGGATCCATGAAGGTGCCGACCAGGAGCAGGATCACCATCATGATGATCAGGATCAACGTCTTGGAGTCCGTGAGGCCGAGGAGGGCCTCCGAGATCATCTGGGGGATCCGTGCGAAGCTCATCACGAAGGACAGGATCGATGAGACACCCACGAGCAGCATGACGATCGCGGTCGTCCGACCTGCATCGATGAGGATGCCGGGGATCTCCTGCACCTTCACGGTGCGGTAGATGAAGCTCAACACCAGGCAGTACGCCACGGCGATCGCGGAGGATTCCGTGGCCGTGAACCAGCCGATCAGGATGCCGCCGACGACGAGGAAGATCATGAACAGCGACGGGACGGCCCGCCAGAGGACGAGCATCGCCTGACTGAACGTGGGATGCACGTCGGCCGCGGCGTCTGCCACGCGGTTGTTCTTGTAGGTCAGCCACACGACCAGCGCCACCGACAGGGTCCACACGAGACCGGGCCCGACGCCCGCCATGAACAGCGCCGCGATGGACGTCGAGGACACGAGCGAGTAGACAATGAACGTGTTCGAGGGCGGGATCAGCATGCCCGCGGGAGCGGACGCTACGTTGACCGCGGCCGCCCAGGAGGGCTTGTAACCGTCCTTGACCAAGCGAGGGTGCATGACCTGACCGACGGCCGCAGCGGCCGCCACGGCCGCTCCGGACACGGCGCCGAACATGGCGTTGGCGGCGACGTTGGTCTGCGCCAGGCCGGCGGGCATCCGGCCGACCAAGACCTTTGCCGCATCCACGAGTCTGCCGGCGATGCCGCCCTTGTTCATGATCACACCGGCGAGGATGAAGAAGGGGATGGCGAGAAGTGTGAAGTTGTTGATGCCGGTGAACATCCGGGACGCGGAGTTCTCGGCCGCCAACGTGACGTCGCCAACGACGACGATCATGGCGAGGAATGACGGCACACCGATGGTGACACCGATGGGCAGCGACATCACGATTCCGACGACAACGCCCGCGACCAGCACGATTGTGGCAAGTGTTGCTGCATCCATGGTCAGCGATCCCCTTCCTGGTCACCCTCATCGGCCCTGTGGGCCTCGGGATGGGCGGATTCTTCTTCGAGCTCGTCGAGCTTCGTGGTGGTGTCCTCGGGACTTTCCTCAAGAAGGGTGATGACGGTCTCGTCGGCGATGACGGGCAGCTTCGGCTCGAGCGCAGCGGTGGGGTCCTCCACGGTAAGCGGTCCTTCTCCGCGGAGGTCCTCGAGGATGTGGTTGAGAGCGTAGAACACGATGAACAACCCGGCCACGGGCATCATCAGGTACATCCAGCCGATGTTGACCGGAAGGGAAACAGAGTTCTGGAGCCAGGCGTTCATCGCGCTCTCCCAGCCGCCCAGGATCAGCACCAACACGGCGAAACCGATGATGATGAGTTGGATGACCACCGCGGTGACGTAGCGCACGGGCTTCGGGACCCGCTCTGCGACGAAGGTCACCGCCATGTGGCCGCGTTCGCCGAATACGAAGGCGATACCGATCAGGGAGGTCCACACGAACAGGTAGTTGGCGGCCTCACCGGTCCACGCAGGTGCCGATTTCAGCACCTGGCGCGCGAAGACCTGCCACACCACCACGAGGGTCAGCACAGCGAACAGGAGAGCGACGAGGACGGCGAGGAGCCGGTCGATCCCCTTCTTGACTGCAGTCACTTGTTTCCTTCCAATGATGCGGTGGAGACGACCTCACCGGCCGTCACCACCGCACGCGATGGGCTACGTCAGGCGGCGCCGCGCGCAGCGTCCCAGAGGGCCTTCTGCGAGTCGGTGGTAAGGAACTGCCCCTGCAGCCCTTCAAGTGCCGCGGCGAATGCCTGGGTGTCGACGTCGTTGAACTGTGCACCGCCGGCCTCAGCCTGGGTCACCGCTTCCTCGGTCTTCTCGCTCCACATCTCGACGTGCTCATCCATGGTGGCCTTCCACTCTTCGTCGAAGGTGGCGCGGTCCTCTTCCGACATGGAAGCCAGGACGTCGGTGTTGATGATCAGGTAGTCGAGGCCCACCAGGTGGGTGGTGCGGGAGAAGTACGGCGCCACCTCGAAGTGCTTGACCGTGTAGTACGAGACCTCGTTGTTCTCGGCGGCGTCGAGCACACCGGACTGGAGACCGGTGTAGACCTCGCCGTAGGCCATCGGGGTGCCTTCGGCGCCGAGCGCCTTGGCCATGGCCAAGTGGAGGTCGGACTCCTGGACGCGCAGCTTCTTACCGGCGAGGTCCACGGGGGTCTGAATCGGACCCTCGGTGTTGTAGACGTGGCGTGCGCCCTGCGTGAAGCCACCCAGGACAGTGATGGACTGTTCGTCCTCGAGCGAGGTGAAGAGCTCGCCCACGATCTCCTCGTTCTGTATGACGCTCATCTGGTGCTCGACGCTGTCGAAGGCCAGCGGCATGTTGAACACGAGGAAGTCCTCGTTGAGGTTCTCCAGCTGGGTGCCCGACACGATGGCCATGTCGACGGAGCTGTTGGAGACCATCTGCAGCGCCTCTTGCTGTGCGCCCAGGGTCTCGTTTGGGTAGACCTCGATGCTCCAGCGGCCATCGGTGGCCTCGGAGAGGCGCTCGTTGAACGACTCGAGCGCGATGGTCGAGGGGTGCTCCTCGGTCTGGTTGAGCGACAGGCGCATGGCCTTGCCGCCACCGTCTTCGGGGGCCGCGGACGTGGCCACCACGTCACCACTGCCGCCACCACATGCGGCGAGGCCGAGCACGAGGATGGAAATGGCACCGATGGAAAGCGGCTTTGAGCGCTTCATGATCTACTCCTTTGGAAACATTCGCGAGCGCGACCCAACTGCGGATCTTGACCGTGAGTCTCTCGAATGAAGTCCGGCAGGCACCTGGGGTTGCCACTTGTTGCCCGCCTGTTGGGTGAGGACATGATCCCGTGCATGTGCTTGATCCCGTCGATGTCGACGGCGGCGTGACGCCGTCGCGCGGGTCAGAGTGGGCGGCCTAGGGAATCGGTCTTGAAGGACTGGGTCTTGAACTTGTTCAAAAACGCCCAGAACTCTCCGGCACTGGTCTCGACGATCGTGGCGCCGTCCTGCCAGATGGCGTTTTCCAGGTCGTGGCCACTGCCGATGGGGTCGCCCTGATTCTGGTGGATGTTGTGGACTCCCAAGCCGCTCGTGAACGGTTCGCCGAACACGTAGAAGCGGATGCCTTGGTTGATGATCTTTTCCAGATCGGTGAGCGCCTGGATTCCGGTGCCGCTGTTCCAGCGCGGGTTCCAGCGGAGCCACGAGAGCAGGCGGGACAGGCAACTGGCGTAGCGCACGGTGTAGATCAGGATGGGTGGATGCAGCGGGGCCGATCGGATGTAGTCAAGGGCACCGGAGGTCGGCGTCGATGTCAGGTCGTGCCATCCGTCGGCGAGGGTCTTGAGGCCACTGAAGTCGCTGGTGCGGATCCTCACCTTCCGCCACTGGATGCCGTCTGGCAAGTTCTTGGGATCGACGTCGATCGCGCACTTGTAGTTGCCGAGGGGCGTGTGCACCACGAGATTTCCGTGGTAATACCTCCCGAAGTTGTCAGGCGGATCCCGGAAGTAGTCGTGCTTGGCCCCGATGACCAAGCCGTAGCCGCTACTCAGGGGCATGTCTACTCCTCTTCAGTAGGGCAGGATTCGCAAGCGCGGATCCCGCGTCGGTGCCGCTGGTTGTCCACCACCGCCAGGGCAGCGTCGACACTCACCGCCACCTTCCGCCGAGCGAGGCTCCCTGGCCGAGGCCTGAGGCGTATGGAAACCGCCGCGCCTCGACCAGAGGGCGTCCTCACGCTTTGTCGATGCAGAAGCCCAGGTCGTCGTACGCGTAGTGCCCGCTCCCGACCACCGAGTTGACGATCGCCCGGTCGTGTGTGGAGATCCGCAGCACGTAGCCGCACGGCTCGAGGGCTGAGGTGTCGAGTTTCCAGGTCGACCCTCCTGGCGCACCAACGGTCGTCAGCGTCGTGGACGTGGTCAGAGCCCCTGGAGGCACCACAACGCTGCCGCCGGGGGTCAGGCCGAGGCTCCAGCGGTCCAGCCACTCGTCGTTGGCGTCGAAGGTCCCTTTGATGACCATGCCTTGAGTGAACTTCCCGCACGCCTGGAGTCCGAGCTGTCCCGGGTTGACGGCGACGTGGGCGCCGTTGACCAGGTTTCCGTCGCGCCCGAGCCCGGTGTTGTCGAGCCGGATGCGCTGAGTCTGCGCCACCAGGAAGGGGGAGCCGACCTCGAGCCGGATGAGCCAGCTGCCCTCGCCACCGGTGTCGACGTAGCCGAGCACGCCCAGCCCGTTGGTCCACCACACGGGCCACTGCACTGAGCCGTCGGCCGCCGGGGTCACCCACGCCCCACCGCCCAGGTTGTCACTGGCCCAGAAACTGGTGGTGACCGGCTCGAACAGACCGCCGTTCTTGCTGACCTGCAACCGGTACGTCGTGCCCGCGAGCGCCGGGTCGGTCGGACCATGCACGACAACCCGGCCGCCGAAGGGGCAGCCCCGGACATCGGCCGCGATGCCGTTGTAGGCGGACACCGCGCCCGGGATGGTCACGCCTGTTGACGGGTTGATGAACGACGTGTTCACGCCGCCGACGATCGTCATTCTGGCGGTGCCGTCGTAGCCCGCTCCAGGGTGGACGTGGACATGCGCGTCGAGCCGGTTGCCCCAGTGCGGAGTCCAGTTCGGGTCGGTGGTGGACGGAGCGGCGTTCCACGACAGGACGGCCCGGACCTTGTGAATGCCCGGCTTGTCGCAGTGCCGTCGCACCTTGTTCAGATCGACGGGCAGGGTGGCTGCGTAGCCTAGGCCGCCGGCCGGCATGGTGACGAAGTCGTGGGCGTTGATCTCGACCGTGCCGACATACTCCCAAGTGCAGTCGTCATCCCAGTCCGCCCAGAACGCGACGTATTCGGTGCTCCCCGCCGTGCAAGGAGCGCCGCTGAAGCCGGTGGGCAGCTTGACCCTGAAGGCCGCGACGAGCTCGGCCGCATTGTTGTCGAGGCCCACACACGTGAGCTCTTCGTAGCTCGTGTTGCCCAGGCCCTCGTTGTCCTCGAAGAGGTCCTGCCAGGCGATGCCGACGTCCTTGAGCTTGATCGACAGGCTGGACAGCTCTGACGCGGTCAACGAGGCCGACATCACTTGCGCGGCCTCGAGCGCGGCCAGACGCGACGGTGGCGGCGGTTGGAGGACGAGCTTGGCAACCGAGTTGTCGACGGCGTCCTTGGAGAGCTTGCGCAACCGCTCCTTGCTGTAGACCTTGGCCAGCTGGACGGCGTCCAACGCGGCGCCGGCATGGTTGGGGGGCAGGGGCTGAGGATTGAGCGACACAGGGCCGATGGGGTCAGGCAAGGGAGGCACCGGGCCGAAGAGATCGAAATCCAGGTCCGGAATGAGTTCCTCGAGGAGGTTCAGGTCCTTGACCTTGTCGAGCAGGTCCGGGTGCAATTCGACCAACTCCGGCCAGCGGACCAGTGGGCGCGGACGGACCTGGATGGTGTCCTCCTGCACCTCCCCCCACACTGGCACGAAGTCCGGGTCGCCTGCGGGCGGCACCTGCTGCCACGACAAGATCGCGCGGACCCGCGGGAGTTGCGGGGTGAAGCAGAAACGTCGGCGCGGTGCGTAGGTCACCCCGACCACGTGGCTGAAGGCGTGGTCCGGATCGCCGGTGCAATCCTTGCCGATCGAGATGTCATGGACCTGGGTCGCCGACAGTCCGGCGTCGACCCACGACCCGCTCTCCAGCACGAAGAACCGCACGTACTGCGTCGAGCCTGGGGTGCACGGGCCACCGGAATAGCCGAAGGCGCGCTTGATCACGATCGTCGCCTCGAGACGGTTGCGCTCCGGGTGGTAACCGAGGCAGCCGATCTCCTCATAGACGGTGTTGGACTTCTGCTCGTCGACCACGTCGAAAGGACCGTCGACGACTTTGCCGAAGTAGTTCGGGTTCACCGCCAGCAACGTGGTGAACCTGCTGCGGCTCTCCGGTACGTCCGCCGCAGCGCTGGGGGCGGATTCCGTGGACTGGGCAATCATGGCAATCTCCCGCGGACTGGCCGGCTGTTCCGACCGTGCACGCTTCAGGAGGCGGCACCAGGCCCCTGTGATACGGGCATCGAGGTGCACTTTCGTTGGCACCGACTTCGACGCGCCTGACGGCGAGGCGAACGACCTGGTTATCGCGGTCGTCGGCGCGACCGCGATAATCGGGCAGTGTCGGCGCGCCTAGCTTCTTGGCATTGAACACCAGCGGGTCTCCCGTGCTGGGGTCACAGTCACGCAGGGCGGTGGACCGCGGAGTCGAGCAGTCCGATGTCGCGGACGGGACGCGGTCGCCTTTCGACGAGCGAATCGGGCACCACCGAGGGCGGCAGATCAGTGCGTTCGGTGGAGCAGATGCACCTTGGCGTGGTGGCCGCCGCTGTCGAGCTTCGCGTCACAGGTGTACAGCGGTGCATCAAGCGCCTCGGCCAGAGCGAGGTACGCGGCGTCGTAGCTCGTGTACTGGTGACGCAACTGCCAGATCCGATCAGCCAATGGGGCGACCTCGTAGCCATTGATGGCGAACGCGAAGTGGTCGCGACGAACCTCCTCCGCGACAGCGGGATCGAGTTTGCCGCCCAGGAGCAGGCCCCGGAGTACTGACAACACCTCGACGTCGAGCAGGTGCGGCGCGTGCACGTCTCCGGTGAGAGCATCCAGCAGCTCGTCGGCCACCTCGCTGCCGATCAGCGCCTCGACCATCGCGGAGGCGTCTAGCACGATCACCGGCGGCCCGCCTGCACGGCAGCGACGATGTCGTCGGAACTGGGCCCGCTGGAGCGGTCCCGCGCCCTGAGCCGAGCAACGATCTGCTCGTTGGTGGGCCGTGTGGCGATCTTGGCCAACTCTGCGGCGACGTAGGCCGACAACGACATGCCTTCTGAGGCCGCCCTTTCCTTCAAGGTAGCGGCGACATCGTCGGAGACGTCACGGATATATAGGGTCGTCATAACACCATGCTAGCACTCTGCTAGCATGTGCAGTCAACACGACCCACCGTCTCACCGCGGTATGAGCGGACGTTAGCGAGGTGTTGTCTATTGTCCGCGAGTGTGTGTCGTCTTGTCAGCGCCAGTTGGTTGATCCCGATCCTCTGAGGACGAAGAGTCCGGCCGTGCCCAGGGTGCTGGCTGCGAGTAGCCAGTTGAAGGGTCCTGGTGTCAGCTGCTGGCCCGTGATGTCGGAGAACCGGAGAGCCGTGGCGAGGGTGTCACCGATGAGGAGCCAGATGACCGACACCAGCGATGATGTCAACAGGCCGGCTGCGTGCCAGCGGGAGGCTGTGATGATAGCCAGGGTGAGTAGCGCTCCGGCGGCGAAGGCGTCGTAGAGGTTGTGGTTGATGTCGGTTGAGTCGCTCCAGACCACCATGAGAGGGGTGAGGGTGCCGATGAGCATCAAGCAGCGCAGGCATAGATAGACGAGGCGGGCCCTGGGCAATGTGGCTGTGATGTCTGGCGTTGGGTCGATCAGCAGGATGGATCCGAACACGGGCATCCAGGCCACGACGAACTGCCGCGTATAGCGCGGCCCGTCAGCAACTGGGATGTGCATCGACTGGTCTTTGAACAGCCACACGCACAGCATTGACACGAGCACGGCGGCGAGGAACAGCGGCCAGCGCCATAGTCGTGCCGACATCTGCACGGTCACTGTTGTGGCTCATAGGTGTCCATGGCGTCTGAGAACACGAACGGCAGGTAGATCGCCAATGCTGTGGCGATCGCGCCGATGCACAGGAACAAGGCCACCCAGGGACGGTGACGGCGGCCGTTGTGCACAATGAAGACCAGGCCGGAGCAGATCGCGACGGCGGTGACGAGGTTGAGAAACGTCGTAGCGGCAAGGAATCTGGGGATCGGTCGGCCTCCCGTCACCATCCACGTCGCCATCTCGGTTGTGAACAACTCGGGCCAACCCCTCCAGAAGAAGGTCCGATGCCCCAGGAAGAGGGCGAACAGCACCCCGGGGATGCTCCAGAAAGTGGGTACAAGCAGGGCAACTGCCGAGCCAACTGACACGCCGGCCAGCAATGCTGCTGGCCCGGTGAAGAACTGCCAGGGCAGCGTCATGCCACGGGCGTCAGCTGCGCAAAACCAGCAGGTAAGACTACCCACAGCCAGCGCCACGGCCTGAACGATCAAACCTTGGATTGCAACTGCCAACGAAATGTGCGCCACAGGGCGCCAACGCGGCACACTCGCAGGGAGCCCTTCCTGAACGTCGGGGCCGATGTTCAGCAGCACAAGCGCCACAACCGCAGCAGCCGATGCAGGCGACAGCAGGAGTGTCGCCCCACTCCATACCGAGAGCATCCAGGCCCAGTCAAGCCTCCAGCCGAAGGGGACTCCGTCAACGGGCTGCACATTGACCATCACCGCCAACTGAGCCAAAGCAAGGACAGGAAGAATCAACTTCCACGTCGCTCGGAGCCACATGCCGATAGCACTCACTCCTCGGCCTCCCCGATCATGCCAAGGAGCCATTCCTCATTCATCTCAGGACAGATGGCCCCCTGGTACACAATGTGACCACTCCGCAGCACGATGACAGAGGACGCCAAAGACAAAACGTCCTCGATCAGGTGGCTGGACAGCACAACGGTGCCGCTCGTTCGTTCTCGGATCAGCTGAACCATGGTCGCCCGCTGGCGCGGATCCAGACCTGTGCTTGGCTCATCGAGCAGCAGGACCGTAGCCTCCGCGGCCAAGGCCTGCGCCAACCACACTCGACGGACCATTCCTCCTGACAACTTGCCCAGTTTGTCTCCGCTGCGGGCGCTGAGCCCGACCGCCTCAAGCGCCTCGGCCGTGCGGGCCTCAGCCACTGGCCGGCTCAGGCCGCGCATCCAACTGAGATAGCTGACAAACTCGAAAGCCGAGAGATTGCGGGGGACAGCGCCGGACTGCGGCATGTAGGCGACGTGCTGGAGCGCCGCCAAACGGGCTCATCACAGATGAGGGTGTAGGGCATGGTCGGCGCGTCGGGCCGGGTAGGGGTCGAGGTCTCCCGATGATGGAAGTTCTCACACTGCCCATCTGGAAGACCTCGACGTGTCTGATGCTACCCCTGAGGCGGGGTTCGCCTGCCCTGACCTGACCCGGTTCTGCCGGCTCGACGAGCTCGGCCTGGAGGTCACCGGCCAACTGCTGGAGCCGGGCCGTGCGGTGCTCGCCTGCCGGGTCGTGGAACCGGATCAGTGGTGCCGACGCTGCGACTGCGAGGGCCTCGCGCGTGACACCGTGATCCGGCCGTTGGCGCACGAGCCGTTCGGCTGGCGGCCGACCACGTTGCTGGTCACGATCCGTCGCTACCGCTGCACCGGCTGCGGGCATGTGTGGCGACAAGACACCAGCCGGGCGGCCGAACCGCGGGCGAAGCTGTCACGCCGCGGGCTGCGGTGGGCGTTGGAGGGTCTGGTCGTTCAGCACCTCACCGTCGCCCGCGTCGCCGAGGGGCTCGGGGTGTCGTGGACCACCGCCAACACGGCGGTTCTGGCCGAAGGCAAGCGGGTCCTGATCGACGACCCGACCAGGTTCGACGGCGTGAAGGCCATCGGCGTCGATGAGCACGTGTGGCGCCACACCCGCCGCGGCGACAAGTACGTCACCGTCATCATCGACCTGACCGGCATCCGCGACCGCACCGGCCCAGCCAGGCTGCTCGACATGGTCGAAGGGCGCTCCAAGCAGGCATTCAAGCAATGGTTGACCGAACGCGACCAGGCATGGCGCGACGCCGTCGAGGTCGTCGCGATGGACGGGTTCACCGGGTTCAAGACCGCCACCACCGAAGAGCTGCCCGACGCGACCGCCGTCATGGATCCCTTCCACGTCGTCCGCCTCGCCGGCGACGCCCTCGACCGATGCCGCCGACGCGTCCAACAGGCCATCCACGGCCACCGAGGCCGCACCAGTGACCCGCTCTACTCGGCGCGCCGAACCCTGCACACCGGCGCTGACCTCCTCACCGACCGGCAGAAGGACCGGCTCACTGCCCTGTTCGCGGCCGATGATCATGTCGAGGTCGAAGCCACCTGGGGCATCTACCAACGCATGATCGCCGCCTACCGCGAAACCGACCGGACCAGAGGCCGGGCCCTGATGACCAGCCTGATCGCCTCCGTCAGCCACGGCGTCCCCGCCGCGTTGACCGAGGTGATCACACTCGGCCGAACACTGAAGAAGCGAGCCGACGACGTGCTGGCCTACTTCGACCGACCCGGCACCTCGAACGGGCCCACCGAGGCCCTCAACGGCCGCCTCGAACACCTCCGCGGATCAGCACTCGGCTTCCGGAACCTCACCAACTACATCGCCAGATCACTGCTCGAGACCGGCGGATTCAGACCCCGACTACACCCTGGATTGTGATGAGCCGCCAAACGCTCACGGCGATCATAGGGGTCCAGGTCATCGACGCTGACCCGTCCCGCGGTGGGTTCGAGAGCCCCCGACAGAGCGCGCAGGAGTGTTGTCTTCCCAGCGCCATTGGCGCCCAGCAGAGCAGTCACTCCCCCGGTCAGAGCAAACGAAGCATCAGAGACCGAGGGAGCCCTCGTCCGGGGATACCGAACGGTCAGAGCCTCAGCACCGATCAACTAGATCTGGCCTTGAGACTGACTGCCGCATGGATCTACCGCCCAGGCGACATCAACGCACGTCTTCGCCGCGCCGGTCCACGGGCCGTATGTGGGCGCCCCGTAACTCACCTTGTTCGCGACGCTGGTGTAGGACGTGCTCGTCGTGTTCGTGCTGCGCACAGACACTGTCTGGGCAGAGTTCCAGGCGTAACCCATCACATAGATTCCCCGACCGTTGTATACGCCGGCCTTTGCTGTTGCATTGTTCCGCACGTAGACGATATCCATGGCAATGTTCCCGTAGGCCCTCCCCGCTTCCACTCCGTTCTGCGTCACGGTCCTTCCGGAAAAACTGTAGGCAGCATCGGCAATTGAGGCAGATCCGAAGGCGAGGCACCCAACGATCAAAGCGCCCATGACATGTGATTTTCGGCTTGACATTTTGCTCCTCAGCGTGAATACAGGGAGCGTAGCAGCAGCGTCCGAGTAAATCGGAGAGACCCTCACCAGCGCTGACTAAAGTTACTATACTCAGTGACTATTGAGCATCCCAATCAGGCTCATCACAATCCAGGGTGTAGTCGGGGTCTGAATCCGCCGGTCTCGAGCAGTGATCTGGCGATGTAGTTGGTGAGGTTCCGGAAGCCGAGTGCTGATCCGCGGAGGTGTTCGAGGCGGCCGTTGAGGGCCTCGGTGGGCCCGTTCGAGGTGCCGGGCCGGTCGAAATAGGCCAGCACGTCGTCGGCTCGCTTCTTCAGCGTTCGGCCGAGTGTGATCACCTCGCTCAACGCGGCGGGGACGCCCTGGCTGACCGAGGCGATCAGGCTGGTCATCAGGGCCCGGCCTCTGGTCCGATCGGGTTCGCGGTAGGCGGCGATCATGCGTTGGTAGATGCCCCAGGTGGCTTCGACCTCGACATGGTCATCGCCGGCGAACAGGGCGGTGAGCCGGTCCTTCTGTCGGTCGGTGAGGAGGTCGGTGCCGGTGTGGAGGGTTCGGCGCGCCGAGTAGAGCGGGTCGCTGGTGCGGCCTCGGTGGCCGTGGATGGCCTGTTGGACGCGTCGGCGGCATCGGTCGAGGGCGTCGCCGGCGAGGCGGACGACGTGGAAGGGATCCATGACGGCGGTCGCGTCGGGCAGCTCTTCGGTGGTGGCGGTCTTGAACCCGGTGAACCCGTCCATCGCGACGACCTCGACGGCGTCGCGCCATGCCTGGTCGCGTTCGGTCAACCATTGCTTGAATGCCTGCTTGGAGCGCCCTTCGACCATGTCGAGCAGCCTGGCTGGGCCGGTGCGGTCGCGGATGCCGGTCAGGTCGATGATGACGGTGACGTACTTGTCGCCGCGGCGGGTGTGGCGCCACACGTGCTCATCGACGCCGATGGCCTTCACGCCGTCGAACCTGGTCGGGTCGTCGATCAGGACCCGCTTGCCTTCGGCCAGAACCGCCGTGTTGGCGGTGGTCCACGACACCCCGAGCCCCTCGGCGACGCGGGCGACGGTGAGGTGCTGAACGACCAGACCCTCCAACGCCCACCGCAGCCCGCGGCGTGACAGCTTCGCCCGCGGTTCGGCCGCCCGGCTGGTGTCTTGTCGCCACACATGCCCGCAGCCGGTGCAGCGGTAGCGACGGATCGTGACCAGCAACGTGGTCGGCCGCCAGCCGAACGGCTCGTGCGCCAACGGCCGGATCACGGTGTCACGCGCGAGGCCCTCGCAGTCGCAGCGTCGGCACCACTGATCCGGTTCCACGACCCGGCAGGCGAGCACCGCACGGCCCGGCTCCAGCAGTTGGCCGGTGACCTCCAGGCCGAGCTCGTCGAGCCGGCAGAACCGGGTCAGGTCAGGGCAGGCGAACCCCGCCTCAGGGGTAGCATCAGACACGTCGAGGTCTTCCAGATGGGCAGTGTGAGAACTTCCATCATCGGGAGACCTCGACCCCTACCCGGCCCGACGCGCCGACCATGCCCTACACCCTCATCTGTGATGAGCCCCCAATCAGTGAGGATGATCCTCACAGCACACCGCCACAATTGCGACTGTCGGACACACGACGGCGGTTGCGACATCCTGTTGCGCGTCTCGTAGGGTGCAGATGATCGTGTCACGCTCGGCGACGACGGTCGTTTGCCGGGCCGGATTTGGTTTCGGGTTGTCGGCAGCGTCAGGCTGCCGATGAACACTTGAGCGAGCGGCCCGGCGTGCATTTTTTGCACCATCCACGCGGGGCCGCTCTGACGCGTAGAGGCCGCGCTGATGATCACGGTGAGCCATGACCCTGTGGATGTCGATATTGCGTTGCGGCAGGGGGAGGTGTCCTGTCCGGGTTGCTCGGCTCGGCTGCGCCCGTGGGGATCGGCCAGACCCCGGCCGGTACGCCACGACAACGGGGATCCGCGGGCGGGGCAATCATCATCCCGGCCATCGCACCAGCCACGACGCCATCGTCAAACAACGTGAAGGGCGACCCCTTCCGCACATCTCGGCATGACCGGTACTTCCCACCCCCATGGCAGGAGTCGAGGCCGGGCCCGTTGATCGACACTCTCGACGACGAGAGATAGATCAGAGCCGACCACGGGCCCAATGCGTGGGCCAGTTGATATCCAAGCCCGCTGGGGTGCCCCGAGATCGTTCGCCGGTGCTGCAGCCGACAGACGAAGGACCTCGACGGTCTGCTGGAAGGCAGTCTCGGACCTCGCGCTGGAAACCTAGCCCGGTCCCAACCGCCGAAAGCCACTCGAGTGGGGAGTTGCCCAGCCGTGGTCGGTGGGCGTGGGCGCTGCAGCTGACAGCGGACCTTCGAGGTTCATCCGGACGCAGCGGGAACGCTCTCGGCATACCCGCTCAACCGTAGAGCGCGTTTCATAGTTGCCCGATAGTTGTCCAGGTGGAAACGAAGAAGCCGCCCGGACTGGTGTTTTACCTAGTCAAAGCGGCTTTCGCGCTGGCTCCCCGGACTGGACTCGAACGAGTAAGGGATACAAGTCGATCGCACAAGTGCGCGCGACCCCAGCCTCAAGATTGCTGGATGCCCGCGGCCCTCGATGCAACTCTGTCCGCTCATGGGACGGCGTCCCACGAAGGTTAGGGATGCACAGGGGATGCAACCCTTATCGCTAAGAGATGTAAACCATGTTGACAAGGTGTTTCACTTGTCGGGCTGACAGGATTTGAACCTGCGACCCCTTGACCCCCAGTCAAGTGCGCTACCAAGCTGCGCTACAGCCCGCCGTCGCCATTTCTGGCAACTCGGATAGCTTAGCGACTTTGCCCGGACTTGGCACATCGGCCCATCCGGCCTCTGAGCGGGCGGTCGGGCAGCCGTCACGCCGACGCCTGCCCGACCGCATCAGGTCACCTGAGGTCACTCCTCGAAGCTGGCGTCCATCGTGATCTCAACGCCGGCAAGGGCCTTGGAGACAGGGCACTCTGCCTTGGCCGTCTGGGCGAATCCGAGGAACTCGTCCGCGGTCAGTCCGGGAACCCGCCCCACCACAGTGATGTGGCTCTCGGTGATGCCGGTCCCCGGCACGAATGTCACATCGGCCTTCGTGTCGAGGGAGGCGGGCGGGGTGTCGTTCTTGGCCAGGATGTTCGACAGCGCCATGGAGAAGCATGTGGCGTGGGCCGCCGCGATCAGTTCCTCGGGGTTGGTGGCACCTGGCCCTGACTCCGCCCGCTTGGCCCAGGCCACATCGAAGGACGCAAGGCCGGAGGTGACGAGCTCGACGCGTCCGGCGCCTTCGAAGAGGCTGCCTTCCCAGTGTGCCTGTGCGGTGCTGACTGTTGCCATGGTGGGTCTCCTATCGTTGGCCCCGGGTGGGGTCCACTTCAGTAGACCTCAACCCAACCACACCGCGACCCCCGACGGGAAGGGCCGACGGCAGCTCAGGCGCGATCCTTGCGCTTCTCGCGCGCCCTGATCTCGACGTGCACGGGCGAACCGACGAAGCCGAAGTCCTCACGAAGGCGACGCTCGATGAACCGCTTGTACGGCTCATCCATCAGGCCGCTGGTGAACAGCGCGAAGGTGGGCGGGCAGGCGTGCGCCTGCGTACCGAAGAGGATCCGCGGCTGCTTGCCGCCCCGCACGGGGTGCGGGTGGGCAGCGGCGAGCCTGCCGAGGAAAGCGTTGAGCTTCCCCGTCGAGATCCGGGTCTCCCACCCCGCTGCGGCCGCCTCGATGGCCTTGCTCAGCTTGTCCACGTTGCGGCCGGTGAGCGCCGAGATGTTGACCGTGGGGGCCCAGCGCCACCCGGTGAGGTCGCGCTCGATTTCACGGTCGAGGTACTTCCGGCGCTCCTCGTCGGTGAGATCCCACTTGTTGAACGCGATGACCATGGCTCGCCCCGACTCCTCGATGGAGTTGAGGATCCTCAGATCCTGGTCCGTGAGCGGCTGGGAGGCGTCGATCACCATGATGCACACTTCGGCACGCTCGATGGCGGCCTGCGTGCGGAGGCTCGCGTAGTACTCGTGCCCGCTGGCCTCCTTCACGCGCCTGCGGATGCCGGCGGTGTCGATGAGCCGGTACACCACGCCGCCCACCTCGACGATCTCGTCGACGGGGTCGACCGTGGTGCCGGAGACGTCCGAGACGACCACGCGCTGCTGGTCGGCCAGCTTGTTGAGCAGCGACGACTTGCCCACGTTGGGCTTCCCGACGATGGCGACGCGGCGCGGACCGGCCGCCTGCACCTCCGGCTCGCGGGGAGCCTCTGGCAGTGCGGCCAGGATGGCGTCGAGCAGGTCACCCGAGCCGCGACCGTGCATGGCCGAGACGGGGTAGGGCTCCCCCAGTCCGAGATTCCACATACTGGCGGCCATCGCCTCGTGCCGCTGGTCGTCCACCTTGTTGGCGGCAAGTACCACCGGTTTCTGCGACCGGCGCAGCACGCGCACCACGGCCTCGTCCTCGTCGAGCGTGCCGACGGTGGCGTCCACCACGAACAGCACCGCGTCCGCCAGTGAGATGGCCAGTTCGGCCTGCTCGGCGATCTGGGCAGCCATGCCCTGGGCGTCGGACAGCCAGCCGCCGGTGTCCACCAGGACGAACTCGCGACCGTTCCAGTTCGCGTCGTACGACACCCGGTCCCGAGTGACCCCCGGCTTGTCCTGGACCACCGCCTCGCGGCGCCCCAGAATCCGGTTGACCAGCATCGACTTGCCGACGTTGGGCCGTCCGACGACGGCGACGATCGGCTTGCGAAGCTCGCTCACAGTGGCTCCTTATGCTGGGTGCGGACTGCCCATCCTACCGGCGCGGGAGAAGACCGACGATTCGCTCAACCACCTCGTCGGGGCTGAGCCACGTGGAGTCGATGACCGTGACCCCCTCGGCTGCCTCCGTGAAGTTCGACACCGTCGAATCATCGCGATCGCGACGCAACACCTGATCGGTCACCTCGTCGTGGCTGGCCCGCCCGGCCACCTCGGCCGCCCGCCGCGACACTCGCGCCTCAGGATCGGCCACCAGCAGCACCCGGACATCCGCGTCGGGCGCCACGACGGTGGTGATGTCGCGACCCTCGACGACGATCCGCCGGCCGTGGTCGGCGATGATGCGGCGCATGATGGATGTGAGCAGGCGCCGCACCTCCAGGTTGGTGGCGATCTGGGACACAGCGGCTGAAATGCGCGGCTCGCGGATCTCCGCCGTGACGTCAAGCCCGTTGACGAGGAACGACGGCGCCTCGGGCGAGGTGCCCACGTCCAGCCGGCACTCGTTCACGAGCGCGGCGGCCTGCTCCCCCGTTGCCCCCTCCGGATACCGCCGCAGATACTCCGTCGTGGCGGCGCGGTACAGCGCACCGGTGTCCAGGTAGCCCAAGCCCAGCCGCCTGGCGACGAGCTTGGCGGTGGTGGACTTACCGGACCCGCTGGGCCCGTCGATTGCGATCAACTGCGTCATTGACTACCTCCCCGATCGGCCCAGCCGGTCCATCCGCGGGCCACGATGTTGGCCCTCAACTGCTCCGCGACGTCGCGCTCCACCGCGATCGACAGGTAACCCACCTCGCGGACCGGATCGTGCGTGAGTTCGAAATCCTCGACGTTGAACCCTGCCTCGCCGATGTCGGTGAACAGGCGGCCCAGGGCTCGTGGCTCGTCGGGGATCTCGACGGTGACCTGGACCGTGTCCAGTGGATCGTGGCCGTGCTTGCCCACGAGCGAATGGGCCCCCGCCTGGCCGACCGCGAGGAACCGCTCCAGTTCGTCCGGCTGGTCGAGCACGCCGATGAGGTGGGTGAGGTCCTCGGCCACCTCGGTCAGCTCGTGCCGCACCGCCTCGGCGTTCGAGGTGAGGATCTGGCGCCACAGACCTGGGTCCGAGCCCGCGATGCGGGTCACGTCGCGGATCCCCTGTCCGGCCAGCCGCAGATGATCGCTGGGTACCGCGCGGAGGTGCGACGCGGTGAGGATGCTCATCAGGTGCGGGACGTGGCTCACCTGCGCCACGGCCTCGTCGTGTGCGTCGGGCGCCATCGTGACCACACGGGCACCGACGTCGCGCGCGAGCGCCTCGACGGCGGCGACATCCTCGGGCGTGTTGCCCTCGACGGGTGTCACCACCCACGTGCGGTCCCGGAACAGGTCACCCGAGGCCGTGAGCGGGCCCGTGAACTGCGAGCCGGCCATCGGATGCGAGCCGACGTAGCGGCGGTGCTCGGGCGCAAGCGCCGCGACCGCCTGCAGGATGGGTGCCTTCACCGAGCCGACGTCGGTGATCACCGCGCCGGGAAACTTCGCCAGCACCTCGGCGACGAGGTCCGGGATTACCCCGGGCGGTGTGGCCACCACCACGAGGTCGGGATCATCGGTGGCCTCGTCACTGATCCTGCCGGCGCCCAGTCCGGCAGCCACCAGGGAGTGCGACGGCACGATGTCCCACAGCATCACGTCGTAGCCTGCCCTCGTCAGGGCCAGGCCGAGCGACGACCCCACGAGGCCGGCGCCCAGAATCAGAACGGACCTGGCCACTACCGACCCTGTCCGAGCGGCTCCGCGAAGGAGGCTGACTCACTCGGCAGCACGTCGGGGCTCCTGTCCGCCCAGCTCGGCCGGGATGTTCGCGGGCCGCGGCCCCTGGTAGTCGGGCCCGTAGGCTCCGGGCGCCGGACGCCGCTTCCGCATGGGCGCCGCGACCCCGGGGGCCAGCCTCCGGGAGGTGATGAGGAACCCGGTGTGGCCCGAGGTGCCGTGCCCGGGCCTGATGGCCAGCCCCTCGGCGTGCCAGTCCCGCACCGTGGTCTCCGTGGCGTGCGGCTCGGTGAAGCCCCCGTGTGCGCGGAAGGTGTCGGCGACCTTCCCCAGCTGGGTGGCAGTGGCCACGTAGCAGGTGAGCACGCCGCCGGCGATGAGCCGCTCCCCCACCGCGTCGATGCACTCCCAGGGCGCGAGCATGTCCAGGATGGCGCGGTCGATGGGTTCATCCTCGATGGCTTCGACGAGGTCGCCCACCGTCAGCGTCCATGCCGGGTGCTCCCCACCCAGGAACGTCTCGACGTTGCCGCGGGCCACGTCCGCGAACTGCTCGCGGCGCTCGTACGAGTGCAGCATCCCGTCCGGGCCGATGGCGCGGAGCAGCGCCAACGACAGGGCCCCGGAGCCGACGCCCGCCTCCAGCACCCGAGCGCCTGGGAAGATGTCGGTCCACATGATGATCTGGGCGGCGTCCTTCGGGTAGATGACCGCCGCGTCGCGGGGCATCGAGACCATGAACTCGCTCATCAGCGGCCGGAACGCCAGGTACTGCTGCCCACCGGCGGAGGTGACGGTGACCCCCTCCGGGCCGCCGATCAGGGCATCGTGGCTCACGGCGCCCTTGGTGGTGTGCCAGACTCCCCCCTCCTTGAGCAGGACGGACTTGCGCCGGCCCTTCCCGTCGGTGAGTGTGACCCGCTCGCCGGGCTGTAGTGGGCCGGTCTTGACGCCTGACAGATTCATGAGACTTCCTTCAACTCGCGCCACACCCCGGCCAGCTCAACCCACGAGGCGCTGGTCAGCCCCGTGGAGGAGACGTGCATCCGCGGATGTGGCGGGAGGTGCACCATGGACGGCACAGCGTAGACCACGGCGCCGGATGCCAGTGCCGCGGCCGTTCCAGGGATGGAGTCCTCCAGAGCGACGGCGTGGCGGGGGTCCACCCCGAGGCGCGCCGCGGCCGTGAGGTAGCCCTCGGGATCCGGCTTCGCCCGCGACACCTCGTCGACCGTGACGGCGAAGGCAACGTTTCCCGGCAGGCGTTCCCGGGCGGCGTCGAGGATGATCCGGTCGCTGGCTGTGACGATGGCGCAGGGCACATCGGCGTCCGCGAGTTCGGCCATCAGTTCCCTGGCTCCCGGGAGCCAGGGCAGGTCGTGGGCGCGGATCTGCGCGGCGATGCGGTCGTGCAACTCGCGCCACACCCACTCCGCCCGCTCAGGGATGCCCATGTCGGCGGCCATCATCTGCGCGGTGATCAGCGCGTGTTGCCCGTGGCAGGCGAGCATCTTGTCCTCGCCCCATTCCACGCCGTAGTCCGCCAGCATCTCGCGCTCCGTGGCCGCCCACAGCGGCTCGGTGTCCACCAGGGTGCCGTCGAAGTCCCACAGCACCGCGCTGGGCTCAGCCGGCATTGAAGTACTTCGCCTCGGGGTGGTGCACGACGATGGCGTCGGTGGACTGCTCAGGGTGCAGCTGCAGCTCCTCGCTCAGTTCGACGCCGATGCGCGACGGGTCCAGCAGCTCCACCAGCTTCGCCCGGTCCTCGAGGTCCGGACAGGCCGGATACCCGAACGAGTACCGCGACCCCCGGTAGGCCTGATCCCGGATGGCTGCGTGGACATCCGTGCTGGGCCCGAAGCCGAGCTCCTCCCGGATCCGGCCGTGCCACAGCTCCGCCAAAGCCTCGGTCAGCTGCACCGAGAGCCCGTGGAGTTCCAGATAGTCGCGGTAGGAGTTCGCCTCGAACAGCCGCTGGGTGGCCTTGGCCACCTCCGACCCCATGGTCACGAGTTGCATGGCGAGCACGTCGGGGCCGTGGGCCGCTGCCTCGTCCTCGTCGCGGAAGAAGTCCGCCAGGCAGAGCCGCTTGTCGCGGCGCTGCCGCGGGAACGTGAACCGAGTCACTTCCCGCGACGGGTCCTCCGGCGAGCCGACAACGAGTGTCTCCCCGGAGGAGTGGACGGGGAAGTACCCGTAGACGACGCCGAAGTTGGCCAGATTGTCGGTCTTGATCCGGTCCAGCCACATCCGCAGCTGAGGCATGGCCTCGGTCTCCACCAGTTCTTCGTAGGAGGCTCCGCCGCGCAGCGGCTTCAGACCCCACTGGCCGAGGAACGTGGCGCGCTGGTCCAGCCATGCGGCCACCTCGGCGAGGTGGATCCCCTTGACCACACGGGTCCCCCAGAACGGCGGGGCGGGCACATCCACGCCGCGGGCCACCTCCGAGCGGACACCCAGCTCAGGTTCGGTCAGCTCGATCAGCGAGGTCTTGGCGTAGCGGCGTTTCCGCGGCTCCGGGAGAGCCGCACCGGGCAGGCCCTGCTTGACGGCCATCACCGCGTCCATGAGGGCCAGCCCCTCGAACGCGTCCTTGGCGTAGCGCACCTCACCCTCGAACAGGTCCCCCAGATCGTGTTCGACGAAGGCGCGCGTCAATGCTGCCCCGCCGAGCAGCACAGGGTACTTCTCCGCCAGTCCCAACCGGTTCAACTCCGCGAGGTTGTCCTTCATCACGAGGGTGGACTTCACCAACAGACCGGACATGCCGATGGCGTCCGCGCCATGGGCCTCGGCGGCGTCGATGATGGCCTGGATCGGTTGCTTGATGCCGATGTTGATCACCGTGTAGCCGTTGTTGCTGACGATGATGTCGACGAGGTTCTTGCCGATGTCGTGTACGTCACCGCGGACGGTGGCCAGGACCAGGGTGCCCTTGCCCGTGTCCGTGTCGGCCTTGTCCATGTGCGGCTCGAGGTGGGCCACGGCCTGCTTCATCACCTCAGCCGACTGCAGCACGAAGGGCAGCTGCATCTTGCCGGAGCCGAACAGCTCGCCCACCACTTTCATGCCGGCCAGGAGGTCCTCGTTGATGATGTCCAGCGCGGCCTTGGACGTCAGTGCCTCGTCCAGGTCCGCAGCGAGTCCCTTGGACTCACCGTCGATGATGCGGCGCTGCAGCCGTTCCGCCAGGGGCAGGGCAGCCAGTTCCGCAGCGCGGGAGGCGCGCACGGAGGCGGCGGTGACGCCCTCGAACAGATCCAGGAACCTGGTGAGGGGGTCGTACTCGCCGTCGCGACGGTCGTAGACCAGGTCCAGCGCCACCTGACGCTGTTCCTCGGGGATGCGGTCCATCGGGATGATCTTGGCGCTGTGCACGATGGCCGAGTCCAGGCCGGCGGTGACGCATTCGTGCAGGAACACCGAGTTGAGCACCATGCGGGCGGCCGGGTTGAGGCCGAAGGACACGTTGGACACGCCGAGCGTGGTGCGGACCCCCGGGTAGCGCCGCTTGAGTTCACGGATGGCCTCGATGGTCTCGATGCCGTCGCGCCTCGTCTCCTCCTGGCCGGTGGCGATGGGGAAGGTGAGGCAGTCCACCAGGATGTCCCCGACGTGCATCCCCCAATTGCCGACGAGGTCGTCGATGAGGCGCGAGGCCACCTTCACCTTCCAGTCCGCGGTGCGGGCCTGGCCCTCCTCGTCGATGGTGAGAGCCACGACGGCCGCGCCGTGTTCCTGCACCATCGGCATGATCCGCCCGAAGCGGGATTCGGGGCCGGAGCCGTCCTCGTAGTTGACGGAATTGACGATGCTGCGACCGGCGAGGCGCTCGAGGCCGGCCTCCAGCACTGGCGGTTCGGTGGAGTCCAGCACGATCGGCAACGTCACCGACGTGGACAGCCGGGCGGACAGTTCCGCCATGTCCGCCGTGCCGTCGCGGCCCACGTAGTCGATGCAGAGATCCAGCACGTGTGCGCCGTCGCGGGCCTGGGCCTTGGCGATGTCCACGCACTCGTCCCAGTGTCCGGCGAGCATCGCCTCCCGGAACGCCTTGGATCCGTTGGCGTTGGTACGCTCCCCGATGCTGAGGTAGCTGGCGTCCTGCGCGAACGGCACCTCGATGTACAGCGACGACGCGGACCGCTCGTCCTCGGGCTGCCGGGCCACCACCTCGCGTCCGGCGTAGCGCTCGGCCAAGAGGCGGATGTGCTCAGGGGTGGTGCCGCAGCAACCACCGATGACTGCCAGGCCGTACTCCTCCACGTAGGCGCCCAGCGCGTCCGCGAGGCCCTCGGGGCCCAGCGGATAGCGGGCGCCGTCGGCGGTCAACTCGGGGAGACCCGCGTTGGGCATGGCCCCGATCGCGATGCCGGCGCGCCGCGACAGGTGGCGCAGGTGCTCACTCATCTCAGCCGGGCCGGTGGCGCAGTTGAGGCCGATGCAGTCCACCCCCAGCGCCTCCAGGGAGGTAAGGGCGGCGCCGATCTCCGAGCCGAGCAGCATGGTGCCGGTGGTCTCGACGGTGACGTTGACCAGGATGGGCAGCGCGACCCCGAGCCGTGTCCGCGCCCGTTTGGCGGCGATCACTGCCGCCTTGGCCTGTAGGAGGTCCTGGCACGTCTCGATCTGCACGCCGTCGATGCCGCCGCGGATCATGGCCTCCACCTGCGACTGGTAGGCGTCGCGGATGGCGGCGAAGCTGACGTGACCCAGAGTGGGCAGTTTGGTGCCGGGCCCCATGGAGCCAAGCACGAATCGTGGCCGTTCCTCGGTGCTGAACTCGTCCGCCACCCGACGGGCGATGCGGGCCGAAGCCTCCGCCAGTTCCTCCAGCCGGTCGACGATGTCGTACTCCGCCAACGCCGCCAGGTTGGTGCCGAACGAGTTGGTCTCCACGGCGTCGGCACCCGCCTCGAAGTACGCGCGATGCACCGACGCCACCACCTCGGGCCGGGTGACGTTGAGGATCTCGTTGCAGCCTTCGAGGCCCTGGAAGTCCCCCTCCACGGAGAGCTCACCGAAGGACTGCAGCATCGTGCCCATCGCCCCATCGGCGACGAGGACGCGACGGTTGAGCAGGTCTGTCAGGCTAGTTGGCACGAGCACAGGCTACCGGCACCACGGTAGAGTGGGACAATGCAGTTCACGCCGTTGGAGGGCCTACGCGAGCCCGCCGTCGTCATCGCCTTCTCGGGATGGAACGACGCCGGCAATGCCGCCACGGACCTGCTCAGCCATCTCATCGAGGCCTACCCCGGCTCTGATGCCGGCATCATCGACGACGAGCGCTACTACGACTTCCAGCACACCCGCCCCCTCCTGCAGCGCGCCGCTGACGGCCCGTGGGTGGAGTGGCCCGCAGTGCGAATCCGGGTGGTTCACCACCCGGACCGTGACCTCGTCATCATGCTGGGGCCGGAACCCAACCTCCTGTGGCGCACGTTCGCCGCGGAGCTGATCGGGCGCATCAAGCAGGTCGAGCCCGAGATCGTGCTGTTCCTCGGGGCCATGCTGAGCGACACACCGCACTCGCGTCCGCTTCCGGTGGGGCTGTACACCTCGGATCCCGCCGTCGAGCGGTCCCTGGACATCCAGAACAACGACTACACCGGCCCCACGGGCATGATCGGCGTGGCCAGCCAGCTCCTCATCCACGAGCGGATTCCTGCCGCGTCGCTCTGGGTGTCGGTGCCGCACTACGTGTCCACGCCGCCCAATCCGAAGGCGCAGGACGCCCTGCTGACGGAGCTCGAGGGCGTCCTCAAGATCGCCCTGGACCACAAGTCCATCCCCGAGGACGCCGTCCGGTGGGCCACAGCCGTGGATCAGCTGAGCCAGCAGGACCCGGACATCGCCGAGTACATCGAGCAACTGGAGGAGGCCCGGGACCAGGAGGAGGTCCAGGAGGCCACGGGCGACACGATCGCCGCCGAGCTGGAGAAGTTCCTGCGCCGCCAGATCGATGACGGGAGTGACGGTCCGTCCGCCGGTGGGTAGTCGTCCGCATGCCGGCCACGGGTTAAGCTGGCCACACCTTCGGCGTCGCTGTGGCTCGGAGACCGACGCCGATGTCGCGGGTCGGACATGGCCAACCAGAGGGGCATCGTGAACAGTTCACCCCGCGGGGCCGACCGCCTCGAATTCCCGTCAGTTTCTGAGGTGGCCGCGCAACTCGATCACGTGTCCAAGAAGCTGCGGAGCGACGAGCGCCCGATGGCAGCCGCGCTGGTCGATGCCGCGGTGGAGATGTCCGGGGCAACCTGGGGCACCATCACGATCCGGGAGGACAACCGGTACCGGTCCCTCGTGGTCAGCGACGAACGGGCCCTCGAACTGGATCTCCTTCAGTACGCCGTCGGCTCCGGGCCGTGCCTGGACGCTATCGAGCATGACTCCACCTACATGGTGAGCGAACTGTTCGAGGAGACGCGCTGGCCCGAGTACGCCGCCGGCGCCAGCAGCCTGGGCGTGCGCAGCATCTACTCCCAACCGCTGCACCTCCTCGACGACGACTTCAGTGTGGCCAGCCTCAATCTGTACTCAGACACGCCGGCCGCGTTCGACGAGCGGGCGGAGACCGGTGAGGCGGCCGTGGTGGCCACCTTCGCGGCGCTGGGCAGCTCGATCGTGCTGAGCAAGACCAAGGCGGATCACCTCGAGAAGGCGCTGCTCACCAATCGGGAGATCGCCATGGCCATCGGAATCCTCATGGGTCGACACACCCTCAGCCATGATGCCGCGCTGAATTTGATGAGGCTGGCCAGCCAACACACCAACAAGAAGATGATCGCCATCGCCCAAGAGGTCATCACCACCGGTGAACTTGCCCTGCAGCGCCCCGAGCACAGCCGGTGACGGTGGACTCATCCGCTGTCATGGGTCGCCGTCGCCGAGGTCAACTGGCGTGCGCTGTCGTCGTCAACGTGACGTTGCAGCCACATCTCCAGGACTGCGAGCCGCCACAGGGTAGTGCCGCCGGCGCGATGGCCGGTCTGGTCCGGCGAGGTGAGCATGGTCTGCAGAGCGCACGGTTCAACGAGGCCACGATCCGCGGCCCTCTGGGATCGCAGGGTGTCGCTGACGAGGTCAAGCAGCGGTCCCTGCAGGAGTGTCAACGCCGGCACCGGGAAGCGGCCCTTCGGTCGGTCGGTGACAGGATGCGGCAGCAGGTCCAGGCCCAGCTCCTTGAGCGGCCCTTTTCCGCCGTGCGCCAGCTTGATCTCACGGGGGCAGCCTGCGGCGAGCTCGACCACCTCGCGGTCGAGGAACGGGACGGACGCCTGAAGTCCCCAGGGCCTGCACATCGAGTCGACCCGCGCGACGGGTTCGTCGACCGTATGCAGATGCGTGGACTCATGGAAAAGGTCGCCGGCGAACACCTCGTCGGCGCCCAGGCCGCACAGCACCGTTGAGGTGTGCGCCGAGACGTGCCGGGACAACAGGTGGAACGCTGTCGCCTCATGGCTGCCCATCGGCTCACTCATGTCCTCGATCGCCTCAACCACGGCGGGCACCAGGTCTCGTGTGAGCACGTGCAGAGGGTGGTGATGGGTGCCGAACCTGCGCGACACCATGCTCGAGTACGCGAACTCGTCGCCATGGAGGTCCCCCGCGCGGTCGAAGCCGATGCTGAAGGTGTTGATCGGCCCGCGGTGGCAGTCGGTGAGCAGTGCCACCAGCAAGCTGGAATCCAGGCCGCCGGACAGCAGCACTGACACCGGCCCGGCCTCTGGGAGCCGTCGACGTACCGCCGCCAGCACAGCGCTGCGGGTGGCCTCGGTCCATTCCTTCGAGGACCACCCGGCACGGTCCTCGCCCGGAGTGCGGGACGGCTGCCAGTACACCCGGTCCCGGATCCCATCCGCATCGATCACCCGGAGAGTCGCCGGCGGCAGCTTCTCCACGCCTCGCAGGATGGTGTGAGGCGGCGGCACGACCGCATGTCCACTCAGATAGTGATGCAGCCCTACCGCGTCGATCGTTGTGTCGATCCCGCCCGAGGCCAGCAGCGCCGGCAGCGTGGACGCGAATAGCATGCTGTCGCGCCGCCGCGCCAGGTACAGCGGCTTGATGCCCAGATTGTCGCGAGCCATCAGCACTCTGCGGTGTGACCGGTCGGCGAGGACGAACGAGAACTCCCCGGTGAGACGCTCGATGAAACCCTCACCCCACCGGGTGTAGGCGGCCAGGATCAGGCGTGGGTCGCGGGTGTCGCCGTCGTGTAGCGCATCAGCCAGCTCCCGGCGCAACTGGTCCCGATTGAGCAGCTGTCCATCAAGCACGATCGTCGTGCCGACCGCCGGATCGGTGGCCGGTTGAAGGCTCTCTGTTCCTCGCTCCGGCATCCCGAGCTGGCGGTGGGCAAGGACGGCGAGTTGGTCACCGCAGATGCGACGCGGCCCCCAACGCCGGCCCTGCAGGGCTTCGATCATTCTGCTGACGGCGTCGACGTCGAGGCGCACCCCGTGGCGGAGGGCGACTGCCCCGGCGATGCTGTTCATGCCCTGAGGGGCAGTAGGTCCACCGAGGTGGGTTCATCGGGTGGCGGGTCGAACGAGCGCATGAGTCTCTCACCTCTTCAACGCAAAGGAGAGACCGTCACCGACTCCCCTGGCATGTGTGTGCGGGGCGGGACGCACCGTGAAGAACCCACCCCACCGGGAGTGAGCCGGCTTCTTGACTCAGCAGAACCATACCCCAGCGGGGTTCGATCGGGAAGAGCGGGCGACCCCCAGCAGCATCCGCCTCAGCCCTCGGACCGGCCGGTCTAGTGGGCGCAGGCCACCACGGCCGCATCGCGAAGCTGCCGGACCATGGCGTCAGGATCCGGCGCGCTGTAGACGGCGGACCCGGCCACGAAGGTGTCCGCGCCGGCCTCGGCGCAGCGACCGATGGTCTCGATGCTGACTCCCCCGTCGACCTGCACCCAGATTGGCCTGGACCCGATCAGTTCCCTCGTCCGACGGATCTTCGGCAGCACCAGGTCCAGGAACTTCTGCCCGCCGAACCCAGGCTCCACCGTCATCAACAGCACCATGTCCAGCTCGCCGAGCATGTCGGCGTAGCCCTCGATCGGCGTCGCCGGCTTCAGCGCCATCGATGCCCGGGCACCGAGCCTCCGCAGCTCGCGGGCCAACCGAACCGGGGCCGCCGCGGCCTCCGCGTGGAACGTCACCGACTCGGCGCCCGCCTCGGCGTAGGCAGGGGCCCAGACATCCGGATTCTCGATCATGAGGTGGATGTCCAGCATCTGGCCCGTGACCTTGCGCAGCGCCTCGACCACCGGAAGACCGATGGTGAGGTTGGGCACGAAGTGGTTGTCCATGACGTCGACATGGATCATGTCGGCGCCGGGGATCCGGGCGATCTCAGCCGCGAGGTTGGCAAAATCGGCGTTGAGGATGCTGGGGGTGATGCGCATGTCAGACACCTTAGTGGCCGCTCACCCGCGCAGGAGGGCGAGGTACATCGCATCCGTGCCGTGCCGGTGGGGCCACAGCTGCACGTCGTCACCCAGGGCGCAGTCCGGCACCTCGGGAAGTAGATCCGGGGCGTGCAACCGCCGCACGCCGGGCCGCTCGGCCAGCACGTCGTCGACCACCGCAACCGTCTCCGCCCGATGCGGGGAGCAGGTCACGTAGGCGACCACCCCACCCGGGACCACCGAGTCCAGCGCGTGCCGCAGCAGCGAGCGCTGCAGGTCCCCCAGTGCCGTGACGTCCTGGGCGGTGCGCCGCCACCGGGACTCGGGCCGGCGACGCAACGCGCCGAGCCCGGTGCAGGGCACGTCCACCATCACCCGCGCGAACGAGCGGCCCCACGCGGGGGCGGTCCCGTCCGCCGCGACCGTGGCGTGACCGTCCGGGTAGGCCGCGAGGGCCTGGCGTACCAGGCGGGCGCGGTGCTCCTGCGCCTCGCCGGCCAGCAGCCATTCCTTCCTCTGCCTGGCGAGTCCGACCAGGAGCGCCGCCTTGCCGCCGGGACCGGCGCACAGGTCCAGCCAGGGACCCGTCGGGGCTTCCGCTTGGGCAAGCGCCCACGCCACGAGCTGCGAACCCTCGTCCTGGACACCGGCGCGGCCCTCACGGACCGCCGGCTGATCGGCCGGAGCGCCCTGCGCGACGGATCCGAAGGGCGAGAAGCGGGTGGGGACGGCGCCGACGAACTCGTCCCGCGTGGCCAGGCCGGGGCGCACCACCAGGGTGGGCCGGGGGTTGGCATTGTTGGCCGCCAGGGCTTCCGCCAGCTCCTCGGCGGGGAGAAGGTCCGCGTAGGACTCGACGATCCATCTGGGATGGTGCGCTCGGAGGGCCAGCGCCCCGATCTCGTCGGCCCCGGCGGCGAGCTCGTCGGTCCACTCGTCGAGGGACCGGGCGGAGACCTTGCGCAGGATGGCGTTGACCACCCCTGTGACGCGTTGCCCGACGGTGTCGCGGGCCAGCTCGACGGTGGCACCTACCGCCGCGTGGCGCTTGACACCCATGGTGAGCAGCTGATGCGCGCCGAGCCGCAGGATGTCGACGACGGCGGGCTGCAGCGATCCGAGCTGGCGACCGGCGGCGGCCTCGATGATGCGGTCGTAGGTGCCCATGAGCCGGCAGGTGCCCGCCACCAGCTCCGTCACCAGAGCGGCGTCGCGCGTCGCGAGCCCCGCACCGGCGAGCCGCTTGGCCAGCGCCAGGTTGGCGTACGCGCCGTCGCCGGTGACCTGGCGGAGCACGTCGAACGCGACCCTGCGCGGCGTCATGCGAGCACCGTCCCGACTACGCCGGCGCGAGCCCATTCCGATGCGGGCATGCGCCGCCGGCCGGGGGCCTGAACCTCCAGCAGCTCGAGCGCGCCGGCACCGGTGCCCACCAGGACCTGTCGCTTCGTCGCCATCAGCTCCCCCGGGGCCAGCGCCGGAGTCTCCTCCGCCGCCGTGGCGCGGTGGACCTTGAACCGCTGCCCGTCCAGCTCGCACCACGCCCCGGGGTCCGGTGAGCAGCCGAGGATCAGCCGCCGCACCTCATCGGCGGGCCGGGACCAGTCGATGCGGGCCTCCCCCACTGTGATCTTCGGTGCCACGGTGATGCCGTCCGTGGCCTGCGGTGAGGGCTCGATGCCCCGGGCCACGAGGTCCATCGCCTCAACCAGCTGTCGGGCCCCGGATTCGGCGAGCGCGGTGAGCAGCTCGCCGGCCGTGGCCTCGGGCATGGGCCGCGACTCCATGAGGTAGACGTCCCCGGCGTCGAGCTGGCGCACGATCCGGAAGCAGGCGGTGCCGATCTGCGGGTCGCCGGCCATGATGGCTCGCTGCACCGGGGCGGCGCCGCGCCATCGCGGCAGCAGCGAGAAGTGGAGGTTGATCCAGCCGTGAGCCGGGATGTCCAGGGCGGACTGCGGTAGCAGCGCCCCGTACGCCACGACGGCGCACGCGTCGGGCGCGATGTCGCGCAGCCGGTCCTGGAAGTCCGCGTCGCGGGGATGCGCGGGCTTGAGCACCTCGAGGCCCAGCTCCGCGGCTCGCGCCGCTACGGGGGAGGGCGTCATCGTCCTTCCGCGCCCCGCCGGGGCGTCCGGGCGCGTCACGACGGCCACCACCTCATGGTCCGACGCCACGAGCGCCTCCAGGGAGGGGACCGCCACCTGCGGGGTCCCCGCGAACACGAGCCTCATCTGTCCTCCAATGCCTCGGGGTCGACCTGGATGCTGATCAGCCCCCGTTCCTTGCGGGCCGAGCGGATCGCCGCGGCGCTCTTGACGCGCGCCGTCAGGTCCCTCGAGCGCTCGACTGGGACGCGCAACAGCACCGCCCAGCGTTCGGGGCCCACCTCGGTGGGGCCGAGGATATCGACACCGTCCCAATCGTCGTTGTCCAGGAACTCGCGCACGCCGTCGGGCTCACCGACGACGCGCGCCAGCTTGACCGACGGGCTCAGCCCGGCGTCGGCCCTGTCCGCCAGCTCGCGGGCGGCGAAGCCGGCGAGGTCCGCGCGGACCAGCGCCTGGACGGCGGGGTGGGCCGAGGGCCCGACGATGAGGACCGATCCGCCCTCCACGGGCCCCCGCGCCAGGGCCGCCGCGTTCGACCAGCGGCGCACCGACTCCTCGGCCACCCTCAGCTCCGCTCGGTTGAGGGACACCTCTGCATCCAGGATCAGCACGCCGGCGTACCCGGCCGGCGCCGGGGGCTCGGCCCCGGGGGTCGCGACGACGATGGCCGGCTCGCCGGGCGCCTCGGCGCGGATGCGGTCCGCCGAGCTGTTGAGGGCGAGCACCCCCGGGAACGCCCTGGCCAACTCCTCGGCCGTCCGCGCGGCCCCCGCCAGCGGCGTCCGGAGGGTGCCGGTATGGCAGTGCGGGCAGGACCAGCGCACCGGCGTGTACCCGCACAACGCACACTCCGGCACCCCGCGGCGCTTCTCGCGCATCGGCCCACCGCACTTGGCGCACAGCGCGCGATTGAGGCACCGGGCGCAGCTCAGCGCGGCCGAGAAGCCGCTCATCGGTACCTGTACCAGCACCGGTCCCTTCGCCAGATGGTCCCGCAGGAATCGGAAGGCCACAGACGGGATCCGCAGGCGCGCAGCGCTCGGGTCCCGCTCGCGGTCCTCCTCCACCACGGCCCGCACCGGGGTCGACACCCTCCGCGCCTGGGCCGGCGCCAGCGCCAGGTCCCTCAGCCATCCGCGTTCGACCAGCGCCTGCGCGTCGGTGCTTCGCCCATGGCCGGCCAGCAGCAGCGCCGCCCCTTGGCGGGCGGATCGCATCACGGCCACGGCCCGGGTGTGCGGGTACGGGGCCCGCGGCTCGGCGTGGGCGTCGTGGCCGTCGTCGACGACGACGATGAGGCCGAGGTTGTGCAGCGGGGCGTACACCGCGCTGCGGGTGCCGACGACGACGCGGGCCTGACCCCGCGCGGCGGCCAGGTACGCGCGATAGCGGGCCGACCGGCCGGCCTCGGCGGCGAGGGTGCCGACCGCGCCGTGCCCGAAGACCGAACGCAGCCGGGTGCCCATGGCCTCCAGCTCCCGCATCGTGGGGACCACCACCACCGCTGACCTGCCCGAGCGGAGGGTGGCGTCGACGGCCTCGATCACACCGCCGGCCAGATCCCCGGGGCCGCCGAAGACCGACGCGGCCTGCCAGAGCACCCGGGGCGAGTGCCCCGTCGCGAGCGCATCGAGCAGCGCCTCCCCGTCGGGATAGCAGGGCATCACGCCGGCATGGTCGAGCGGCTTCGGCTCCGGCCACTCGCGCTGGGGGGCCTTCTCGGTGGCGGCGTGCCGCAGCGGGACCGCCAACCGGGCCACATCCGGCCACGTGCCGGCGTAGTGGTCCGCCACCGCCCGGATCAGCTCGTAGACGGCCGGGGTGACGATGGGCTCGGAGGACACCACCTTGCCGAGGCGTGCGAGTGAGGCCACCTCCGAGGTGTCGGCCAGCTCGATGAGCCAGCCGTCGCGGACTGTGCCGGCGAACGGCACCTTCACCCGCGCCCCCACCACGGCGGCCTCCGCGAGCGGCTCGGGCACCTCGTAGTCGAACAGCCGATCCAGGTGGGCCAGCGGAACGTCGACGGCGACCCGCGCCACCCGCGGGGGCATGTCAGCCCTTGACGACGGCGGCGAGCGCCTCAGCGCGGTCCGTGCGTTCCCATGTGGCGTCGGGCAGCTCGCGGCCGAAATGGCCGTAGACCGTGACGCCGCTGTAGATGGGGCGCAGCAGGTCCAGGTCCCGGATGATGGCGCCCGGACGGAGGTCGAAGGTGGCCAGAACAGCGTCGCGGATCCGGTCCTCGGGGACGACGGCCGTGCCGAAGGTGTCCAGGTAGAAGCCCACCGGGTGGGCGGTGCCGATGGCGTAGGCCACCTGCACCTCGCAGCGGTCCGCGAGGCCGGCGGCCACCACGTTCTTCGCCACCCAGCGCATCGCGTAGGCGGCCGACCGGTCCACCTTGGAGGGATCCTTGCCGGAGAACGCGCCGCCGCCGTGGCGGGCCATGCCACCGTAGGTGTCGACGATGATCTTGCGGCCGGTCAGGCCCGCGTCGCCCATCGGGCCGCCGATGACGAACTTGCCCGTCGGGTTCACCAGCACGCGGCTCGCGGAGTGGAAGCCGTAGCGCTCCAGCACGGGGGTGATCACCTCGCGCTGGATGTCCGGCTGGATCCGGTCCAGCGAGATGTCTGCGCTGTGCTGGGAGGACACCACCACCGTGTCGATGCCCACGGGGCGCCCGTCCGGGCCGTACTCGACGGTGACCTGCGTCTTGCCGTCCGGCCGGAGATAGTCCAGCACGCCGGTCTTGCGCACCTCGGTGAGGCGCTCCGCCAGGCGGTGTGCCAGGTCGATCGGCAGCGGCATGAGGGTGGGGGTCTCTGTGCAGGCGTAGCCGAACATCAGCCCCTGGTCGCCCGCGCCCTGGTGGCTGACGGCGTCGACCTCCGCGCCGACGCGGTGTTCGTACGCGTCGTCGACGCCCTGCGCAATGTCCGGTGACTGCGCGCCGATGGCCACGGTCACGCCGCAGGAGGCCCCGTCGAAGCCCTTGCGGGAGGAGTCGTACCCGATCTCGAGAATCCGCTCACGGGCGAGGCTCGCCACGTCGACGTACCCGGTGGTGGAGACCTCGCCGGCCACCACGACAAGGCCGGTGGTGACGAGGGTCTCCACCGCCACGCGCGCACCGGGATCCTGCTCCAGGAGCCCGTCGAGCACGGCGTCGGAGATGGAATCGGCGATCTTGTCCGGGTGGCCCTCGGTCACGGACTCGGAGGTGAAGAGACGGCTCATCGGAGCACTCCTAGCGCGGCGACAAGCCGCAATCGTGGGGTTGACGTCTGCGGCAACAAGCCGCCCCCTGGACTACTGGTGGTGCGTCGGGTCAGGACGCGGGGGTGCTGCTCTCCTGGTCCGCGAACGGGTCCACGAACGAGAAGGCGGGGTCCGCGTCGGCGGCCGTGCGTTCGGCCTCCTCCTGCGCGGGGTCGATCTGCGTGTACTGGAGCAGGCCCTCGTTCATCTCCCGCAGGGCGATCGACAGTGCCTTCTCCTCCGGCGCCGCGGCGACCATGGGGCCGACGTTCTCGAGGAGCCCCTCACCGAGCTGGGAGTAGTAGGCGTTGATCTGCCGGGCGCGCTTGGCGGCGAACAGGACGAGGCGGTACTTGGAGTCGATGTTCTCCAGCAGCGAGTCGATCGGCGGGTAGGTGATGCCTTCTGGCTGAGTGTTCAAAATGATCCTTCTCACAGTGTGGCCCTGATCACAGGCCCATCAAGCCTACCAAAGCCGCGACCGTTTCCTCGATCTCCGCGTTCTCGACCACGAAATCCGCCTCGGCGGCCGCCTCCAGCTCGAGTCTGGCTGTCGCGAGACGTCGCTCCTGGGCGGCGTCGTCCTCAGTGCCTCGACCGCGCAGCCGCGACACCAGTTCGTCCCAGGTGGGCGGGGTGAGGAACACCAGCCGGGCTGAGGGGAGGTTGCGCTTGACCTGACGGGCGCCCTGGAGGTCGATCTCGAGAATGACGGGACGGCCGGAGGCAACCGCCTCGACGACGGGGCGGCGCGGGGTGCCGTAGTAGTGCGTGCCGTGCACGACGGCCCACTCGAGCAACTCACCGGCCTCGATGAGGCGACGGAACTCGTCGACGTCGACGAAGTGGTAGCTCTCCCCGTCCACCTCGCCCGCGCGGGGCAGACGGGTGGTCAGGGAGACGGAGTAGAACGGCTCCGGGTGCAACTCACGAAGGCGCGCGCAGACCGTCCCCTTGCCGACGGCGCTCGGGCCGGAGATCACCCAGACGTCAGAGGTACTGCTCACCCGCCCGAGCTTAGGTAGCGCGGCGCTACTTGAACAACTCGGTGAGACGCTCCACCTGGTGCCGGCCCAGTCCGCGGATCCGACGGTTGGGGGCGATCTGGAGGTTTTCCATGATCTCCGAGGCGCGGGTGATGCCGACGCGGGGCAGGGAGCGCAGGAGATCGACCACCTTGATGCGCGACAGCGTGTCGTCGTCGACCGCCTTGGTGAGCGCGTCGGTGAACGACACCGTGCCCTTCTTCACCTGCTCCTTCAGCTCGGCGCGTGCGCGCCGGGCCTGAGTGGCCGCTTCGCGGGCGGCTTCGAGTTGAGCACTGCTCAATTGAGGAATCGCCATCGGAAGTCCCCTTCACCTCAATGACCTAGATAACCCCTGGTGGGGCTCCCTGAAATGTACCGCGCGAAGGCCCGGCGCGACGCTAAACGCTCGACGAATCAGGCGAGCTGTCGCGTCGCTTCCAGGAGCGGCTCGAGCCGGTCCTGCAGAGCGGATTCCCCTGCGCCGATCACCTCACGGCTCGCGGTGGGCAGGACGTGGCCGAGCGCGTCGCCGAACGTGGCGCGGAGACCGTCGATCGTGCCGCCCTGGGCCCCGATGCCGGGCACCAGGATGGAGGCGTTGAACCGTGCCAGGTCGCAGCCCAGGTCGGCGTGGGTACCGCCCACGACCAGGCCGACGGCGTGGTCCGCCCGCGGGTTGAGCTCTGCGATGGTGTCCACGACGTGCTGCGCCACGCTGACGTGCCCGCTGCGTGCGAGCTGGATGGCGGCACCCTCCGGGTTGGAAGTCCTCGCCAGCACGTAGAGGCCATGGCCCCCCGCCGCGGCGGCGTCGATGGCGGGCTGGAGCGCGCCGACACCGAGGTACGGGCTGAGGGTGATCGCGTCCGCCCTGGTGGGCGCGTCGTCGCCCAGGAACGCTGCGGCGTATCCGGCCATGGAGCTGCCGATGTCCCCGCGCTTGACGTCGAGGATGCTCAGCGCGCCGGCCTGGCGGATGTCGTCGAGCACGCGCTCGAGCACCGCCAGCCCGCGGGACCCGAAGGCCTCGAAGAACGCCGACTGCGGCTTGAACACCGCGACCCGTTGCCCCAGCGTCGCGACGATGCCGCGCGCGCACCGTTCAAGTCCGGTGAGGTCGGCCGGAAGGCCCCACGCGTGAAGTACCGACGGCATGGGGTCGATTCCCACGCAGAGCCGGCCCCGCTCGGCGGTGATGGCGGACAGTCGGGAGGCGTAGCTCATCGGTGGGTCCTTCCGACCTCACGGAGGCCGCGCACCAGCGCGACGCCCTCGTAGATGAATCCGGTGTACAACTGCAGCAGGCTGGCGCCGGCGTCGAACATCCGGGCGCCGTCGCGGGGGGTCATGATGCCACCCACTCCCATGACGGGCAGTTCGGTGGAGCGCGTCAGGTGCTCGACGAACCGGAGCGCCGTCGCGGTCAGGGGGGCGCCGCTGAGGCCGCCCGCTTCCCGGGCCAGCCGGGCGTCGACGGGGGCGAGCCCCTCCCTGGACAGGGTGGTGTTGGTGGCGATGACCCCGGCGGCGGCCGAGTCGTTGAGCACCGCGATGGTCTCGGCCAGGTCGGTGCCGGTGAGATCCGGGGCCAGCTTGACGAACACCGGCACCGGCCGCGCCGAATCGAGCCGCGCCGCCTCGGCGGTGAGCGCGCGGATGAGCGCACTCAACTCGTGGGCCGCCTGAAGGCTGCGCAGGCCCGGCGTATTGGGACTGGAAACGTTGACGGCCACGTAGTCCGCCAGGGGTGCGAGGTGACGCAGTGAGGTGAGGTAGTCCTCCACCGCGGCCTCCAGCGGCACCACCTTCGACTTGCCGATGGAGATGCCCAGCGGAAGGCCGAGCGCGCCGTTGCCACGCGCCACGCCTTTGCCGAGCAGGGTCGCGGCGAGGGCCCCTGCGCCGTGGTTGTTGAAGCCCATGCGGTTGACGATGCCGCGGGAGGCCACGGCCCGGAAGACGCGCGGGCGGGGGTTGCCCGGCTGAGGCAGCGCCGTCACGGTGCCCAGCTCCGCGAAGCCGAAGCCTAGCCAGGACCACGCCTGCGCGGCGATGCCGTCCTTGTCCAGCCCTGCCGCGACACCGATGCGGTTGGGGAACCGCACCCCTGCCACCGTCACAGGATCCGCCACCGGGGCGCGGTGCCCGGCCGGCATCAGAGCCAGCGCCCGGATCATGTCTTCGTGCACCCGCTCGGGGTCTCCCCCGGCGTAGCGGAAGAGGCCCGCGCGGAGTCCCCGGTAGCCGACGCGCAGCGCCTCCGTGCCCAGGGAGGTCACCGCGCCGCCCACTCCTGCAGGGAGCGCACCTCCAGCTCGCCCCGCTGTAGCGCCTCGATGCCCTGGGTGGCCGCGGCCAGCCCGGGCACGGTGGTGACCACAGGGACGTCGGCCAGCACGGCGGCCGTGCGGATGAGATAGCCGTCTTCGCGGGTGCTCGCACCTGTCGAGGAGCCCTCCGGGGTGTTGAAGATCAGGTCGATGTCACCGGCGATGATGAGGTCGACGATGCTCGGCTGATCGCTGCCCTCGGGCATCTCGGACAGCTTGAGCACCTCCTCGGCGGCCACGCCGTTGCGGCGCAGCACCGAGGCGGTGCCGGTGGTGGCCAGCACCTGGAAGCCCAGGTCCACGAGCCGCTTGATCGGCCAGATGGCGTGCCGCTTGTCGCGGTCCGCGATCGAGACGAACAACTTGCCGGACGTGGGCAGCGGGCCGCCCCCGGCGTCCTGCGACTTGGCGTAGGCCGTGCCGAAGTTGTCCGACAGCCCCATCACCTCGCCCGTGGAACGCATCTCCGGGCCGAGTAGCGTGTCGACGAAGGCACCTGTGGCCGTGCGGAAGCGGTTGAACGGCATCACGGCCTCCTTGACCGCGATCGGGCTCCCCGGGAGCGGGGTGGAGCCGTCGCCCTCGGCACGCAACATCCCGCTGAGGCGCAGGTCGGCGATGCTGCGGCCCAGCATGATGAGCGCGGCGGCCTTGGCCAGGGCGGTGTTGGTGGCCTTGGACACGAACGGCACCGTGCGCGACGCGCGGGGGTTGGCCTCCAGCACGTAGAGCGTGTCGGCGTGCAGCGCGAACTGGATGTTGAGCAGACCGCGCACGCCCACCCCCTCGGCGATCTCGCGGGTGTAGTGCCGGATCTGCTCGATCAGCGCGTCGCCGAGGGTGATCGGCGGCAGTACGCAGGCGGAGTCACCGGAATGGATGCCGGCCTCCTCGATGTGCTCCATGATCCCGCCCACGTACAGGTCCACGCCGTCGTAGAGGGCGTCGACGTCGATCTCGACGGCGTCGTCCAGGAACCGGTCCACCAGCACCGGCCGGTCCGCGTCCACGTCTGTGGCCTTCGCGATGTAGGTCTCCAACGCGTCGTCGGTGTAGACGATCTGCATGCCGCGACCCCCGAGCACGTAGCTGGGCCGCACCAGGACGGGATAGCCGATGTCCCCGGCGATGGCCTTGGCCTCCTCGGCGGTGGTGGCCATGCCGTGCTTGGGGGCCGGCAGCCCGGCGCGCGCCAGCACCCGGCCGAAGGCGCCGCGCTCCTCGGCGAGGTTGATCGCCTCCGGCGAGGTGCCGACGATGGGCACGCCGGCGTCCTTGAGCGTCTGGGCGAGCTTGAGCGGGGTCTGGCCGCCGAGTTGGCAGATGACGCCGGCCACGGGACCCGCCTGGAGCTCCGCGTGGTAGATCTCCAGCACGTCCTCGGCGGTGAGCGGCTCGAAGTAGAGCCGGTCGGAGGTGTCGTAGTCCGTCGAGACGGTCTCCGGGTTGCAGTTGACCATGACCGTCTCGTAGCCGGCCTCGCGCAGGGCCATGGTGGCATGCACGCACGAGTAGTCGAACTCGATGCCCTGCCCGATCCGGTTGGGCCCGGACCCCAGGATGAGCACGGCCTCCTTGGTGCGCGGGGGCACCTCGTTCTCCTCGTCGTAGGAGGAGTACATGTAGGGCGTCGATGCGGCGAACTCGGCCGCGCAGGTGTCCACGGACTTGTACACGGGCCGGATTCCGAGCGCCCAGCGAACCCCGCGCACCACGTCGGTGCTGAGGTTGCGCAGGGAAGCGATCTGCGCGTCGGAGAGGCCGTGGCGCTTGGCGTGGCGCAGCAGTTCGGGGGTGAGCTCGGGCGCCGCTCCCACCTCCCGCGCCACATCGAGGATCAGCGACATCTGGTCCAGGAACCAGGGGTCGATCTTCGTGGCCTCGTAGGCCTGCTCGACGGTGGCCCCGGCCCGCAGCGCCTGCATGACGAGCTGGATCCGGCCGTCGTGCGGCTTCGAGGCCCGCGCGAGCAGGTCCTCGACGCTCTGCAGAGGCGCCACGAAGTCGAACGGCGCCGACGGGTCCTCGAGGGAGCGCAACGCCTTGCCCAAGGCCTCGGTGAAGTTGCGCCCGATGCCCATGGCCTCGCCGACGGACTTCATGTGGGTGGTGAGGAAGGGGTCCGCTGCCGGGAACTTCTCGAACGCGAACCTCGGCACCTTGACGATGACGTAGTCCAGGCTGGGCTCGAAGCTCGCCGGCGTCTCCAGGGTGATGTCGTTGGGGATCTCGTCGAGTGTGTAGCCCACCGCGACCTTCGCGGCGATCTTGGCGATGGGGAAGCCCGTGGCCTTCGACGCCAGCGCCGAGGACCGCGACACACGGGGGTTCATCTCGATGACGATCATGCGGCCGTCGTCGGGGTTGATGGCGAACTGGATGTTGCAGCCGCCGGTGTCCACGCCGACGGCCCGGATCACGCCGATGCCCACGTCGCGCATCCGTTGGTACTCGCGGTCCGTCAGCGTCATCGCCGGCGCGACGGTGATGGAGTCACCCGTGTGGACGCCCATGGGATCGAAGTTCTCGATGGAGCAGATGATCACGACGTTGTCTTTCGTGTCGCGCATCACCTCCAGCTCGTACTCCTTCCATCCCAGGATGGACTCCTCGATGAGCACCTCGGTGACCGGGGAGGCCGACAGGCCCGCGCCGGCGATCTGGCGCAGCTCAGCCTCGTCGTGAGCGAACCCGGAGCCCACACCGCCCATGGTGAAGCTGGGCCGCACCACGACGGGGTAGCCGAGCACCTCGGCGGCGGCCACCACCTCGTCGAGGGTGTGGCAGATCTGGGACCTGGCCACCTCCGGCACGCCGCCCGGGATGTCGGTCATCGAGAGCACGATGTCCTTGAACTGCTCCCGGTCCTCGCCCTTCTGGATCGCTTCGATGGAGGCGCCGATCAGCTCGACGCCGTACTTGGCGAGCACGCCGTTGTCGTGCAGCGAGACGGCCGTGTTGAGTGCCGTCTGGCCGCCGAGGGTGGCGAGCACCGCGTCCGGCCGCTCCTTGGCGATGACCCGCTCCACGTACTCGGGCGTGATCGGCTCCACGTAGGTCGCGTCGGCGAAGTCGGGATCCGTCATGATCGTGGCCGGGTTGGAGTTGACCAGGATCACCCGGAAGCCCTCCTCGCGCAGCACCCGGCACGCCTGGGTGCCGGAGTAGTCGAACTCGCACGCCTGCCCGATGACGATGGGGCCGGAGCCGATGACGAGGATCGAGGAGATGTCCGTGCGGCGGGGCATCAGGCGTCCTTTCCATACATGACGTCGACGAAGCGGTCGAACAGGTAGTTGGCGTCGTGGGGGCCGGCCGCGGCCTCCGGGTGGTACTGCACCGAGAAGCCGGCCACCCTGCCGTCGCGGCGGAGCTCGAGGCCCTCCACGACGTCGTCGTTGAGGCACACGTGGCTGACCGTCACCTCTCCGAAGGGGGTCTCGACGGCGCGGTCCAGCGGCGCGTCGACGGCGAAGCCGTGGTTGTGTGCGGTGACCTCGACCTTGCCGGTGGTGCGGTCCATCACGGGCTGGTTGATGCCGCGGTGGCCGAACTTGAGCTTGTAGGTGCCCAGCCCGAGAGCCCGGCCGAAGAGCTGGTTGCCGAAGCAGATCCCGAAGTACGGGATGCCGGCGCGCAGCACCTCGCGCAGCACCTCCACCGGCCCGTCGGCCGCGGCCGGGTCGCCTGGGCCGTTGCTGAAGAACACCCCGTCCGGGTTGAGCGCGCTGATCTGCGTGAACGTGAAGCCGGCGGGCACCACGTGGACGTCGAGGCCACGCGCGGCGAGTTCCTTGGGGGTCATCGACTTGATGCCGAGGTCCACCGCGACGACGGTGCCCCGCCGCCTGCCGACGGCCGGAACGGTGTAGGCGGCGGGAGTGGTCACATCCGCCGTGAGATCGCGCCCGGCCATGGCGGGCTGCTCCAGGACCCGGGCCAGCAGGGCGTCGGAGCTGGTGGTCTCCGTCGAGATGCCCACGCGCATGGCGCCGCGGTCGCGGATGTGGCGCGTCAGCGCCCGGGTGTCGATCTCAGAGATCCCGACGACGCCCTGGGCGGCCAGCTCCGAGTCCAGGCTGCGCCGCGAGCGCCAGTTGGAGGGCCGCGGGGAGGGGTCCCGCACGATGTAGCCGGCCACCCAGATACGGGAGGACTCGTCGTCCTCGTCGTTCCATCCGGTGTTGCCGATGTGCGGGGCGGTGGCGAGCACCACCTGCCCGCGGTAACTCGGGTCCGTCAGGGTCTCCTGATAGCCGGACATACCGGTGGAGAAGACCAACTCGCCGAAGGTCTCACCCGCCGCGCCGAAGGACCGGCCACGAAATACGCGCCCATCCTCCAATACCAGAATCGCAGGAAGGGAACTCATGCGCACCTCGCTTGATCGTCAGTTCGTGTTCGGCTTGGCCGCTAGGGCCTTGGACAGTAGTCCGTTGAGGAAGGTTGGGGAGTCGTCCGTCGAGAGGTCACCGGCGAGGCGGACCGCCTCGGAGATGACCGCCGCGGGCGGCACGTCGGAGTAGTCGAGCTCGAACACCGCGATTCGGGCCAGGTTACGGTCCACGGCCGGCATCCGGTCGAGCGGCCAGTTGCTCGACGTGGAATCCGCGATCCGCTGGTCGATCTCGTCGAGGTGTTCGGCGACGCCGAGGATGATGCGGGTGGTCAACTCGCGCACCACAGCGCCGGACAGCGTGCGCTGCTCGGCGAAGGTCTCGGTCAGCGAGTCGTCGCGCAGCTCCGCCTGGTACAGGATGTCCAAGGCGGCCTTGCGGGCCTTGGTCTGCGCCGAGTAGTGGGGCGTGGGTTCCATCTACGAGCTGACGCGGCCCTGGTAGGAGCCGTCGCGCGTGTCGACCTTGATCCGCTCGCCGGTGGTGATGAACAGGGGCACCTGGATCTCCTTGCCCGTCTCCAGCGTGGCGGGCTTGGTGCCTCCGGTGGAGCGGTCCCCCTGCAGGCCGGGCTCGGTGTAGGTGACCTCGAGCTCCACGGAGGCGGGCAGCTCGATGAACAGCGGCTCCCCCTCGTGCGTCGCGACGATGGCGGTCTGGTTCTCCAGCATGTAGTCCTTGGCGTCCCCGACGGTCTCGGCGGGCACGTGGAACTGCTCGAAGGAGGTGTTGTCCATGAAGATGTAGGCGTCGCCGTCGAGGTACAGGTACTGCATCTCGCGGCGGTCCACCGTCGCGGTGTCCACCTTGGTGTCCGAGTTGAACGTGCGGTCGATGATCTTGCCGCTCAGGACGTGCTTCAGCTTGGAGCGGACCACGGTGTTGCCCTTGCCCGGCTTGTGGTGCTGGAACCACAGCACCTGCCAGAGCTGACCGTCGAGGTCGAGCACCATTCCGTTCTTGAGATCATTGGTTGACGCCATGAAAGGCTCTCCTCGTTCGCAGTGACTGTGCGGGCGCTGTCCGGCCAACGTGGCACTCTACCCGAGAGTGCCGCCGATCGCCTATCCGAGCTCGGCATAGCCGGCCTCCAGCACGGCCTCGTCGGGTCCGTCGATGATCACCGGGGCGCCCTGGGCGGCGAGGCCCACGAGGCGCAGGCGGCTGCCCCTGGCCTTCTTGTCCAGGCTCATGATGCCCCGGAGCTGCGGGTAGGCGTCGCCGTCGTAGCGCAGCGGCAGCCCGAGGCCGCCGAGGAGGTGATCGTGGAGCTCGACTGTCGCGGCGTCCAGGCCCAGCAGGTCACGGGAGACCCGTGCCATCCATGCCATGCCGACGCTGATGGCGTCACCGTGGCGCCAGGTGTAGTGGGCGTGCGCCTCGATGGCGTGGCCCAGCGTGTGGCCGTAGTTGAGCGCCTCGCGGCCCACCCGCGAGCCGCTGGAGGTGGACTCGCGGAAGTCGGTGGCCACGACCGCCGCCTTGACGTTGACCGCCCGCGTGACGATGTCGGCGAACCGCTCCCCCGTGACGTCGAGGCAGTCGGCCAGGTCCTCGGTCGCCAGCTCCAGGATCCGGCGATCGGCGATGAACCCGCACTTGATCACCTCCGCCAGGCCCGCCCGGACGTCGCGCTCGGGCAGGGTGTCGAGGAGTGCCAGGTCGCACAGCACGGCGTGCGGATCGTAGAACGCCCCCACCAGGTTCTTCCCGGCGGGCAGGTTGATGCCGGTCTTGCCGCCCACCGCGGCGTCGACCATGCCGAGCACGGAGGTGGGCACGCTGACGTAGCTCACGCCCCGCAGCCAGGTGGCGGCGACGAAACCGGCCAGATCCGTGGTGGTGCCTCCCCCGATGCCCACGACCATGTCGTTGCGCGTCAGCCCCGCCGCGGCGAGCGCGCCCCAGCAGCGTGCCAGGACCTCCGGCGTCTTGGCCGCCTCGGCCTCGGGGACCTCGATGAGGAGGGCGCCGTGCCCGACGAGCTGCGCGGCCACCCCCGCCACCCCGGCGAGCGCGGCCGGGTGGATGATCGCCACCCGGTCCGCGCCCACGACCAGGTCTGGGAGACGCTCGAGGGCCCCCCGCTCGATGTGCACGTCGTAGGGGCCAAGTGCGGACCCCACCCGGATGCTCACTGTGTCTCCCGCTCCGCCGCGAGGGCGTCGGCGATCTCGTTGCTGCCGCGCCCGTCGGTGTCCACCACCTGTGTGGCCAACGCCTCGTAGACCGGGGTGCGCTCACGCAGCAGCTCGATGAGACGGCCGCGCACATTGCCCAGCAGCAGCGGCCGCACCGTGTTCATGCCGACGCGGCGCGTGGCCTGGCCGATGGACACCTTCAGCCAGATCACCTCGTGGCCGTCCAGGGCCGCCCGGATGGCTGGGTTCAGGACGGAACCGCCCCCCAGCGCAACCACGTCGTGGCTCTGCAGGAGTTCGATGGTGGCGTCCTGCTCGAGCGCGCGGAAGTGGGCCTCCCCCTCGTCGGCGAAGATCTCCGCAACCGGTTTGCCCACCACCTCCTCGATCCGCTGGTCGACGTCGACGAAGGTGCGGCCGAGTTTCCTGGCGAGGCGCTTCCCGACGGTGGACTTGCCGGCCCCGGGGGCGCCGATGAGGACGATGCTCATCGGCCGACCCGCAGCCCGCGGGCGGCGACGTCCGAGAGGTAGGCCTGCGCGTTGCGTCGGGTCTCGCCCACCGAGTCACCGCCGAACTTCTCCAACACCGCCTCGGCCAGTACCAGGGCGACCATGGCCTCGGCCACGACGCCGGCGGCCGGGACGGCACAGACGTCCGAGCGCTGGTGGTGCGCGGCGGCCGCCTCGCCGGTGGCGGTGTCGATGGTGCGCAGGGCCCGGGGCACCGTGGCGATGGGCTTCATGGCGGCCCGCACGCGCAGCACCTCGCCTGTGGACATGCCGCCCTCGGTGCCGCCCGCGTGGTGCGTGGCGCGCTGGATACCGGCCTCGCCGGGGAGGATCTCGTCGTGCGCCGCGGACCCGCGACGCCTGGCCAGAGCGAACCCGTCGCCCACCTCCACGCCCTTGATGGCCTGGATGCCCATGAGGGCGCCGGCCAGCCGCGCGTCGAGGCGACGGTCCCCCTGGCTGTGGGAGCCGAGGCCGGGCGGCAGTCCCCAGGCCACCACTTCGACGACGCCGCCGAGCGTGTCGCCCTCCCGATGACACGCCTCCACCTCGGCCTGCATGGCCTCGGAAGCCGCCTGGTCGAAGCAGCGCACGGGGTCGGCGTCGATGGCGGCGAGGTCGGCGGCAGTGGGCAGATCGGCTCGCGCGGCCCGCACGGGGCCCAGTTCGACGACGTGGCTGAGCACCTCGATCCCGAGCGCCTGCCGCAGGAACGCCTGCGCGACGGTGCCCAGGGCGACCCGGGCCGCGGTCTCGCGGGCGGAGGCCCGCTCGAGGATGGGGCGCGCCTCATCGAAGTCGTACTTCTGCATCCCCGCCAGGTCCGCGTGACCGGGCCGCGGACGGGTCAGCGGGGCGTTGCGGGCGAGGGCGGCCAGCACGTCGGCCTCCACTGCGCCGGGGGCCATCACCTGGTGCCACTTGGGCCACTCGGTGTTGCCGATCATGATCGCCAGGGGCGAGCCGAGCGTCTCGCCGTGGCGGAACCCGCCGAGCAGCGTCACCTCGTCGGCCTCGAACTTCATCCGCGCCCCACGTCCGGCGCCCAGCCGGCGGCGCGCCAGGTTGGCCGCGATCTCCTCCACTCCGACCTCCACATGCGCGGGGATGCCCTCCATGGTGGCGATGAGGGCTTGGCCGTGGGATTCACCGGCGGTCAGGTATCGAAGCATGGGCGCCATTGTGTCAGAGACCCGCGCGGCGCCTCAGTTCCTGCTCAGCTGCCGATCGGCACTCCTCGAAGGTCATCCGGGCGCCCGTGAGCAGGTAGAACTGGTCCACCGCCTGCCCGGCCAGGAGGTCCAGCCCGCTGAGCGCCGTCCGCCCGGCCGCCACCGCGGCCTCGCCCAGGGGCGTCGGCCACGGATCGTAGACGGCGTCGAACACGACCGCCGCCGCCGCGGCCAGCGCCCGGGCGTGCGGGGCCGTCGCGGCCACCGGAATGGTGTTGGCGACGAGGTCGACGGCGCCGAGGTCCTCCCCCAGCACCCCCGCCTCCGCGCTCACCCCGAGAGCGGAGGCCAGGTCAAGCGCCCCGGCCGCCCGCTCGGGGGTGCGGGCGAGGAACTGGACCTCGCGCACGCCGAGACCAGCCAGCGCCACCAGGATGGACCTGGCGGTGGCGCCGTTGCCCAGGATCGCCGCCCGGCCGGGCACACCGAGGCCGTGCGCACGCCAGGCGCGCACGAAACCGGGCACGTCGGTGTTGAAGACCCGTGCGCCCCCGTCGCCGAAGATGAGCGTGTTCCCGGCACCCAGCAGGCGGGTGGGTTCGTCGGCGTCCCCGAAGGCGAGAATCGCCTCCTTGTGGGGCGCGGTGACGCTCAACCCCGCCCACGCGGGATCGTCGAGCCTGGCCCACACGAAATCGTCCAGGTCCGCAGGGGCCACGGTGTAGGCGTCGTAGGACCAGTCCAGGCCGTGCGCCGCGTACCCGGCGCGGTGGATGGCCGGGGACAGCGAATGGTCGGCAGGGTCTCCGACGACGCCGGAACGCCTCAGCATCGGCCGGTGTTGGCCTGGCACCACGCCTGGAAGAGCGCCACGTTGGCGTTGTGCTCCTCGAGGGTGTCCGCGAAGCGGGTCTCACCGGTGTCCAGGTCCACGGTCACGAAGTACAGGGACCCGATGTCCGCCGGCGACAGGGCCGCCTCGAGCGCCGTTTGGCCGGGGTTGCTGATGGGGCCCGGGGGGAGGCCGGTGTTGAGGTAGGTGTTGTAGGGCGACGCGGTGGCGCGGTCCTGGGCGGTGGTGGTCACCGAGCCGGACTTGCCCACCGCATAGTGCACGGTGGAGTCCATCTGCAGCGGCATGTCCTGCTCCAGACGGTTGTAGATGACCGCGGCCACCTTGGGCTGGTCCGCCGGCACGTTGACCTCGCTGGCGATGATCGACGCGATCGTCACCACGCTCAGGGGGTCCACGGACATCTCCGCCGCGCGGCCCTCGAGGCTGATCGACTCCGCCACCAAACCGAACTGCCTGACCTGCGAGGTCAGGATGGCGGCGGCCTGCGGCGGCTCCTGCACGGCATACGTCGAGGGGAAGAGGAAACCCTCCAGTTTGCCGCCCGCGAAGTCGGGCAGCGGGAAGACGCTGGTGTCGGCGGCCGCGGCCGTGATGTCGGCAGCCGCGAGACCGGTCTTCGCGGCGATGATGGACACCTGCTCGAGGGCGGTGGTGCCCTCCGGGAAGGTCACCATGAGCCGTTGCTGGTTGGCCGGGTCCAGCAGCATCGCGAAGGCCGTCTCAGCCGGCAGTTCCTTCCTGAGGTTGAACCGGCCGGCCTGCAACTGGGAGGACTCGCCACTGCGCTGCGCCACCTGCCGGAAGGTCCGGGTGGACTTGATCACCCCGGCCTCGGTGAGCAGATCGCCGATCTGCGTGATGGTGGCGCCGCTCGGGATGACCACCTGCACCGGGTCCGTCCCCTCACCCATGAAGTCATCCTCCGTGCGCCACGCGATGTAGGCGTCCTGCGCCTTCGAGTAGACGAACCATCCGCCGCCCACCAGGACGGCCACGGACAGGAGCACGGCGAACGCGCTGCGCGCGTAGTAGCCGATCTTGCGCCAGTCCAGTTGGCTGTCGTTGTCGAACAACGCGGGGCTCACGGTTCCTCCTTCGGTGCGGGTTCGCCGACGGGGGCGCCCCCACGCTCCTCGCCGTCGATGGCCCGCTGCAGGATCTCGACGGCTGCCGCCTGGTCGATCACGCTGCGCTGCTGCTTCGTGCGGCGTCCGGCGCTGCCCAGACTACGGGATGCCGCGACGGTACTCATTCTCTCGTCGACCAGCCGCACCGGCACCGGCGCGACGACGGCGGCCAACGCCGCCGCCCTGGCCAGGACGTGCTGAGCCGCGATCGCGCGCTCACCCGAGAGCGTCAGCGGGAGGCCGACGTAGATCACGCCGGGCTGGTACTCCGCCACCAGCGCGCCAAGGCGGGCCAGCTCGCCCGCCCCGGCGGGCACGGTCTCCACCGGGTAGGCGAAGGTGGTGCCGCGGTTGCTGGCGGCCACCCCGATGCGCGCCTTTCCCCAGTCGATGCCCAGCCGTGCGCTCTCAGGCACGCGTCTCCAACGCCTGCCGGACCGCGGCGATCGCCTCGGGGGCGGCGCCGGCGTCCGTGCCGCCGCCCTGCGCGAGATCGTCCTTGCCGCCGCCCTTGCCGCCGAGCGCGGCACAGGCCGGGGCGATGAGCTGTCCAGCGCGCAGACCCAGGCCGCGCGCCGCGTCATTGGTGGTGACGAGGACGCTGGGCTTGTCCGCCCCGCCGACCAGCGCCACGACCGCGGCGCCGGAGCCCAACCGCTCCCTGAGGTCCAGCGCCAGTGTCCGCAGGTCCGCCCCCGCGACACCGGGCACCTCAAGCCCCAGGAACCTGACGCCGCCCACGTCGACGGCCTTGTCCGCCATGCCGGGCGCCGAGGCGAGAAGGCGCTCGGAGTTGAGGGCCGCGATCTGCTTCTCGGCTTCCTTCAACTGCGCCACCAGCCGCTCGACGCGGCCGACGAGCTGGTCCGGCTGCACCCGGAGCGAGTCCGTGAGCTGGGACACGAGCGCCCGCTCCGCCGCGAACTTGGCGAACGCGTCGTGCGCGACCAGAGCCTCGACGCGTCGTACCCCGGAGCCGATGGAGGCCTCGGACAGCAGGTTGAGCACCCCGATCTCCGCGGTGGTGCCGACGTGCGTGCCGCCGCACAGCTCGCGGGACCAGGGTCCGGCCAGCTCCACCATCCGGACCATGGGCGGGTACTTCTCGCCGAACATGGCCATGGCCCCGAGCGCCTTGGCCCGCTCCAGCGGCATCTGCTGGGCCGTCACGGCGAAGTTGTCGGCGATCGCCTGGTTGGCGCGCGCCTCCACCTCCGCCTTCAGCTGCCCGGAGAGCCCCTGAGGGGAGGAGAAGTCGAAGCGCATGTAGCCGGGCTTGTTGTACGAGCCCGCCTGCGTGGCCGTGGGGCCGACAAGCTCCCGCAGCGCCGCGTGCACGATGTGCGTGGCCGTGTGGGCCTGGCTGGCGCCGTGCCGGGCGAGGGCGTCCACCCTCGCGTCGGCCGCGGCACCGAGGGCGAGCTCGCCGAACACCTCGACGCGGTGCACGGTCAGTCCGGGGACCGGCTTCTGCACGTCGAGCACCTCGAGCGTGAACCCCTCACCCACGATGGTGCCGTGGTCGGCGTCCTGGCCACCGGCCTCCGCGTAGAAGGGCGTCTCCTCCAGCACGATCTCCACGGTGCTGCCGTCCCGCGCGCGGTCCGTCGTGACGCCGCCGGAGATGATGCCGCGGATCCGGGTGGACACGTCGAGGTCCGTGTAGCCGAGGAACGGCACCTCGCCGCGATCGCGGAGCTCCCGATAGGCCTCCATCGAGGCGGTGACGCCCTTCTTCGACTTGGCGTCTGCCCGGGCCCGCTCCTTCTGTTCCTTCATGAGCTCGTCGAACTTGGCCCGATCGACGGTGAGACCCTGCTCCGAGGCCATCTCCATGGTCAGGTCGATCGGGAAGCCGTAGGTGTCGTGCAGCTGGAACGCGGGCGCGCCGCCGAGCGTCGACGAGGCCTGCGCCTTCGCCTCCCCCACCGCCATGTCGAACAGGAGCGTGCCGGCCTGCAGCGTGCGGCGGAACGACTCCTCCTCCGCGACCGCGGCCTGCGACACCCGGGCCCAGTTCTCCGCGATCTCGGGGTAGGAGACCTGCATCAGGTCCCGGGAGACGGGCAGCAGCTCCCCCAGCACCGGGTCCCCGACGCCCAGCAGGCGCATGGACCGCACGACCCGGCGCAGCAGGCGGCGGAGGACGTAGCCGCGGGCCTCGTTGCCGGGGGTCACGCCGTCGGTCATCAGCATCAGCGACGAACGGACATGGTCCGCGACCACCCGGAAGCGCACGTCGTCGGTGGGGTCAGCGCCGTAGCGGCGCCCGGAGAGCTCCGCCGCCTTGGCGATCACCGGGAACACCTCGTCGATCTCGTACATGTTGGCCACGCCCTGCTTGAGCAGCGCGACCCGCTCCAGGCCGGAGCCGGTGTCGATGTTCTGGCTGGGCAGCGGCCGCAGCACGTCGAAGTCGTCCTTCTTCCGGACCGCGGACAGTTCCTCCTGCTGGAACACCAGGTTCCAGATCTCCAGGAACCGGTCCTCATCCGCCTCGGGGCCGCCCTCGGCGCCGAACTCCGGACCCCGGTCGATGTAGATCTCCGAGCAGGGGCCCCCGGGCCCGGGCACGCCCATGTGCCAGTAGTTGTCCTTGAGGCCGCGCTCCTGGATGTGCTCGCGCGGAACGCCCACCTGCCGCCACAGGTCGATGGTCTCCTGGTCCCCGTAGAGCGCAGTCACCCAGACCTTGTCCGGGTCGAAGCCCCAGCAGCCGTCGGCCTCTGAGCCCGTGACGAGCTGCCAGGCGTAGTTGATGGCGCCTTCCTTGAAGTAGTCACCGAACGCGAAGTTGCCCAGCATCTGGAAGAACGTGCCGTGCCGCGTGGTCTTGCCCACCTCGTCGATGTCCAGGGTCCGCACGCATTTCTGCGACGACACGGCGCGCTTGAAGGGGGCCGGCTCGTCACCGAGGAAGTACGGCTTGAACGGCACCATGCCGGCGTTGACGAACAAGAGCGTGGGGTCGTTGTAGAGCAGCGACGCGCTGGGCACGACGGTGTGGTCGTTGGCGGCGAAGAAGTCGACGAAACGGCTCCGGATCTCGGAGGTCTTCATGCGTGGGGTCCCTTGAGTGGTCAGTGGGTGGGTGCGTTGATGTTCAGCTCGTCGCGGAGCTCGGCCTCGCGCTGGGCCATGGCGGCGCGGAAGGTCGCCATGAAATCGCCGAAACCGGCGGCCGCCTCATGGCCCTTGGCCACCATCTGCTCCTGCACACCCTTGGGGGTCAGGCGGTGCATCAACTCCTTGCCCCGGAGGACCACGACGACGGTCAGGCCGACGCCGACGAGGATCCAGAACAGGCGGCTCATGTCTTCTTCCGTCCCTTGAGCGCCTTGCGGATGCCGTAGCTGAAGGCGGCCGTCTTGACGAGCGGCCCCCCGAGTGTCGCGGCGAACAGCGTCGACATCTGGGCGGCGTTCTCGGTCACCACGGTGGCGTGGCCGGAGGCCCGGCTGACGTCGTCTGTCACGAGGCTCAGCTTGGCCAGCTCCTCGTTGGTGGCCAGCACGGTGCCCTTGAGCTCCTGCAGGATGGGCACGGAGTTGTGGCCGACATCGCGCACGGTGAGGCGCACCTCATCCAGCACCCGGCTGAGCTTGAGCAACGGAACGGCCAGCAGGGCGACGAGCACGCACAGCGCGATCGCGGCGATCAGCCCGGCGATGTCTCCAACGGTCATGGTCCTGTCCTCCTTGGATCTGCGGACGGCGTAACTCTAGCCGACGGGTCCCCGGCCAGGAGCCCGCGCAGCAGCGAGACGCGCTCCGCGATGGCCGCCTCCTGCCCGTGATCGGTCGGGCGGTAGTAGGCGGCGCCCTCCAGATCCTCCGGCAGGTACGTCTGCGCCACCACCCCGTGGGGGAAGTCATGGGGATAGCGGTAGCCCTGCCCGTGACCCAGCTTCTCGGCCCCGGCGTAGTGGGCGTCGCGCAGATGCGGGGGCACGAGGCCACCCTTGCCGCGCCGCACGTCTGCGATGGCCTCGTCGAGCGCCACGTAGGCGGCGTTCGACTTCGGCGCCGTGGCGGCCGCGACGGTGGCGTGGGCCAACGTGATCCGCGCCTCGGGCATGCCGAGCAGCTGGACTGCCTGCGCCGCCGCGACGCAGGTCTGCAGCACTCCCCCGGCCGCCATGCCGATGTCCTCGGAGGCCGAGATCATCAGTCTGCGGGCGATGAACCGCGGGTCCTCCCCCGCCTCCAGCATGCGGGCCAGGTAGTGCAGGGCCGCGTCGACGTCCGAGCCCCGGATGGACTTGATGAAGGCCGAGATGATGTCGTAGTGCTGGTCCCCGTCTCGGTCATAGCGCACGGCCGCGCGGTCCGCCGAGGACTCGACCGCCGCCTCGTCGATGGTCCCGGTGCCCAGTGACTCCGCCGCGGCCGCCGACTCCTCCAGGTAGGTCAGCGCCCGGCGCGCGTCGCCGCCGGAGAGCCGGATGATGAGGTCGCGGCCTTCGTCCGACAGCTCGAACGTCTCACCCGACGCGCGGCGCAGGCCGCGCTCGTCGGTGAGCGCACGGGCCAGCAACCCCACCAGATCCTCCGTGCTGAGCGGCTGGAGCCGCAGCAGCAGGGAGCGGGACAGGAGCGGCGAGATGACGGAGAAGGACGGGTTCTCCGTGGTGGCGGCGATGAGGGTGACAAGGCGGTTCTCCACGGCTGGCAGCAGCACGTCCTGCTGAGCCTTGGAGAAGCGGTGCACCTCGTCGACGAACAGGACGGTGGCGTTCCCCCGCGCGAGCTCCCGGCGGGCGGTCTCCAGCTCGGCACGGACCTCCTTCACCCCGGCCGTGACGGCCGACAGCTCGACGAAGCGCCTGTTGGTCGCCTGGGAGACCACGGAGGCGATGGTGGTCTTGCCCACGCCCGGGGGACCCCACAGGAACACCGACATGGGCTGGCCCTCGGCCAGGCGCCGCAGCGGCGAGCCGGGCGCCAGCAACTGGCGCTGGCCCACGATCTCGTCCAGGGTCCGGGGCCGCATCCGCACCGCGAGCGGGGCCTGCGGGTTCGTGGCGTCGCTCAGCGTGCCGCCCCTCGCCGGGGGCGCGGGGTCCGGGTTGCCGAACAGGTCGAAGCTCATCGGCGCCACTCTAGCCGGGCCGAGTTTGTTTGAAACCGGAACCTTCCTAGGATGGGCGGTTGTGGCCTCGCACCTCGGAAACTCCTTCTCGCGGCGCCGTCGCATCGCCATCATCCTCACGCTGGGGATGTTGACGGGCCTCGGACCGTTCACCATCGACCTCTACCTACCCGCCTTCCCCGCGCTGAAGGCGGACCTGCTGCTGTCCGACGCGCAGGTTCAGTTGACGCTCTCGGCCACCACCCTCGGTTTCGCGACCGGCCAGCTCCTCGTCGGGCCCCTCAGCGACCGCCTCGGCCGCAGGATCCCGCTGATCGCCTGCTCGATCCTGCACGTCCTGTCGTCGGTGCTCGTCGCCACCGCGCCCACCATCGAGTTCCTCACCGCCATGCGCGTGCTCCAGGGCGTGGGTGCCGCCGGCGGCGCCGTCGTCGCGATGGCCATGGCGCGCGACCTGTTCAGCGGCCGCCCGCTCGTGGTGATGCTGTCGCGGCTGGCGCTGATCTCAGGGTTGGCGCCCATCGTCGCGCCCATCGTCGGCTCCTGGATGGTGGGATTCATGGACTGGCGGGGCGTGTTCTGGGGCCTCGCGGCCTACGGCGCCGTCGTCATCGTGCTCATCGCCGTCACGACGGTGGAGACCCGGCCCCCGTCCGAGCGGACCTCAGGTGGTCTCAAGCCCATCGGCCTCGCGTTCAAGGCCGTGTTCACCGACCGGATGGCGCTGGGGGCCATCCTGGTCGCGGCGTTCGCGTTCGGGGCGCTCTTCTCCTACGTGTCCAGCTCCTCGGTGTTGCTTCAGGAGGTCTACGGCCTCACTCCCCGCGGCTTCGGCACGGTGTTCGCCATCTGCTCGTTCGGTGTGTTCGTCGGCGTGCAGCTCGGCAGCCGGCTGGCGCAGCGTTGGGGACCTCAGTGGGTCCTGGTCCTGGCCACCGGCCTCATGGTGACCGCTGGCCTGGCGGTGCTGCTCGTCGACGCCGCGGACGTCGGCTACCAGCCGCTCATCCCGGCCCTCTTCACGCTGACGTTCGGCTTCGGCCTGGCGGCCCCGTGCGGCCAGATCCTCCTGCTGCACAACCACCGGAGGCACTCCGGCACGGCGGCCTCCCTCATGGGGGCGGTGACGCAGGTCGTCGGGTCCGCGGTGGGCCCGCTCATCGGGCTGGTCCCGATGACCAGCGCGGTCCCGATGGGTACCGGCATCCTGGTCTGTGCGGTGTTGTCGACGGCCGCACTGTGGCTGGTGCTCCGCCCGCGCAGCGTCCCCAACGTCCTCGGCGGCTGACCGCGCCACCCCCCGTCCCGCCCTCCCGCGGACCCGCCCTCCGCGGGCACGACACGCCGACGAGGTCTCACCTCGAGCGCCCCTGAGGCCCCGCTTCGCACATTCACCGTGCTTTCGGGTACGTGAGCGACGCCGGGCTCCTCAGGGACCGGGTGGGTCGCCCCACGACGCTCAGGTGGCGGGGTGAGCGGCCCCCTTCGCCTCGGGCTTGGCGTCCACCCCCGCCTCCTTGCGCTGCTGCGCGGAGATCGGAGCCGGGGCCTGGGTCAGCGGGTCGTACCCGCCGCCGCTCTTCGGGAAGGCGATGACGTCGCGGATCGAGTCCGACCTGCTCAACAGCGCGACGATCCGGTCCCAGCCGAACGCGATGCCGCCATGGGGCGGCGCGCCGAACTGGAACGCATCGAGGAGGAAGCCGAACTTCTCCTGCGCCTCCTCGGCGCCGATCCCCATCACCTTGAACACGCGCTCCTGCACGTCGCGACGGTGGATACGGATGGACCCGCCGCCGATCTCGTTGCCGTTGCACACGATGTCGTAGGCGTATGCCAGCGCGCCGCCCGGGTCGGTGTCGAACGTGTCGAGGCACTCGGGCTTGGGCGAGGTGAACGCGTGATGCACGGCTGTCCAGGCGCCCTCGCCGACGGCGACGTCACCCTCGGCCTTCGCGTCCGAGGTGGGCTTGAACAGGGGGGCGTCGATCACCCAGAGGAAGCTCCACGCGTCCTCGTCGATGAGACCGCACCGCTCGCCGATCTCGTTGCGCGCGGCGCCCAGCAGCGCCTGCGACGACGTCCTCGCACCGGCCGCGAAGAAGATGCAGTCGCCGGGCTTGGCGCCGGTGGCCGCGGCGAGGCCGTCGCGCTCCGCGGCGGACAGGTTCTTGGCGACGGGCCCGCCCAGCTCGCCGTTCTCGTCGAGGGTCACATAGGCCAGGCCCTTGGCGCCGCGCTGCTTCGCCCACTCCTGCCACGCGTCGAACGTGCGGCGCGGCTGCGAGCCGCCACCGGGCATCACGATGGCGCCCACGTAGGGCGCCTGGAACACGCGGAAGGTGGTCTCGGCGAAGTAGCCGGTGAGCTCGCTGATCTCGAGATCGAAGCGGAGGTCCGGCTTGTCGGAGCCGTAACGGTCCATGGAGTCGAGGTAGGTGATCCGGGGGAACGGTGCGTCCAGCTCGGCGCCGATCAGCGTCCAGATCTCCTTGATCAGCGCCTCGCCGAGCTCGATGACGTCGTCCTGGTCGACGAAGCTCATCTCCACGTCGAGCTGGGTGAACTCCGGCTGCCGGTCGGCGCGGAAGTCCTCGTCGCGGTAACAACGGGCGATCTGGTAGTAGCGCTCCATGCCGGCCACCATCAACAGCTGCTTGAACAGCTGGGGGGACTGCGGCAACGCGTACCAGGAGCCGGGTGCCAGGCGGGCGGGGACGATGAAGTCACGCGCGCCCTCCGGCGTGGAGCGGGTGAGCGTGGGCGTCTCGATCTCGACGAAGTCACGCTCCCCCAGCACGCGCCGCGCGGCCTTGTTCACGTCCGAGCGCAGGCGGATGGCGGCGCCCGGCGCGGGACGGCGGAGATCCAGGTAGCGGTACCGGAGACGAGCCTCCTCGCCGACCGTGACCCGCTCGTCGATCTGGAACGGCAGCGGCGCGGACGTGTTGAGCACCTCGAGGTCGGTGATCGCGACCTCGATCTCGCCGGTGGACAGGTCTGGGTTCTCGTTGCCCTCCGGCCGGACCTCGACGACGCCGGTGACCTTGATGCAGTACTCGTTGCGCAGGTCATGGGCGCCGGTGGCCTCCAGCAGCTCGTCGCGGATGACCACCTGCACGCGCCCGGAGGCGTCGCGGAGATCGATGAAGGCCAGGCCGCCGTGGTCGCGGCGCTTGGCCACCCATCCGGCGAGGACGACTTGCTGACCGTTGTGCTCGGCGCGCAGGGTGCCGGCGTCGTGGGTGCGGATCACGGTATTCCTCTCGTTCGGCTGCATAGACGGTGCAGCTCGCCCGCACATCGTAGCCGTTGGCTAGCCGCCCACGGCGCCCACGGATGGCCGCAGGTCGCCCCGCGGCGGTTGCCAGGTCTCCGGGGAGGCGGGGATCTGCTCCCCGGAGCGGATGTCCTTGACCGAATCGTCGTGACCTGCGCCGAACCAGACGAACGGGATGCCGCGACGCTCGGCGTAACGGATCTGCTTGCCGAACTTGTCCGCCTTCGGCGCCACCTCGACGGCGATGCCCCGGGCCCGCAACGCGCCGGCCACCTGGATGGCCACCTCGCGGGATTCCTCGTTGTCCACCGCCACGAGCACGGCGCTGGGCACGCTCCTCGAGGCCGTGAGCAGACCCTTTCCGATGAGCGGAGCCAGGATGCGCGTTATGCCGAACGAGTAGCCGACGCCTGGGAAGGTGACCTTGCCATCGCTGGCCAGCGAGTCGTAGCGGCCGCCGGAGGCCACGGAGCCGAGCTTCTCCGACCCCACCAGGAAGGTCTCGTAGACCGTGCCCGTGTAGTAATCCAGGCCGCGGGCGATCTTGAGGTCCGCCACCACGCGGCCCGGCGCCGAGCGTCGCGCCACGCGGATCAGCGCGGCCAGCTCGTCGAGGCCCTGATCCAACAGGTCGTGGGTGACGCCGAGGCCGCGGACGGCGTCGACGAAGGACTCGTCCGTGGCCTCGATCCCCGCCAGCGCGACGCAGGCCCTGGCCTCCGCGCCACCGATCCCCAGCTCGTCGATGAGCAGGGCGACCACTGCGTCCGGACCGATCTTGTCGAACTTGTCCACCCGCTGCAGCACGGCGGCGGGATCCTCCAGGCCCACTCCGCGGTAGAACCCCTCGGCGAGCTTGCGGTTGTTGACGCGCAGCGACACCGGCGGGAGGCCGAGGTCGCGGTGGAGCCGCTCGAACACGTCCAGGGCCACCAACGGGATCTCGACGTCGTGGTGGGCGGCGAGCGCGTCCTGGCCCACGATGTCGATGTCCGCCTGCGTGAACTCCCGGTAGCGCCCCTCCTGAGGCCGCTCGCCGCGCCACACCTTCTGGACCTGATAGCGCCGGAAGGGGAATGCGAGGTGGCCGGCGTTCTCCAGCACGTAGCGCGCGAACGGCACGGTCAGGTCGAAGTGCAACCCCAACTCGTCCGCGTCGCCCGGCTCGGCGTGCAGCCGGCGCACGACGTAGATCTCCTTCTCGATCTCGCCCTTGCGCGACAGCTGTGCCAACGGCTCCACGGCGCGGGTCTCGATGGGTGCGAAGCCGTGCAGCTCGAACGTGGTGGTGACCACGTCGAGGACGCGGTTCTCGACGATGCGGCCGGCGGGGAGGAACTCGGGGTAACCGCTCAGCGGCTTGGGGCGGGACACGGCTTCCTCACAAACTGTCGTGCTGCAGGAACGGGTTGGACTCGAGCTCCTGGGCGAGGGTGGTGGGCTGCCCGTGGCCGGGAAGCAGTGACGTCTCGGCCGGGAAGTGCTCGACGATACGCCGCAGCGACTCGCGCATCTCGGACATGTTACCGCCGGGCAGATCGGTGCGGCCGATGGTGCCCGCGAAGAGCACATCGCCGGTGAACACCACCGAGGTGCGTGCGGAGGTGAACTGGAGAAGGGTGGAGCCCCGGGTGTGACCGGGCGCGGGGAAGGGCGTGAGGATGAGGCGCGCCAGGTCCACCGGCGCGTCCAAGCCTCGCAGATCTGCCACCGGAGGAAGTGTCGCGGACCCGGTCAGTTGCAGCATCAGCGCGGCACCCTGCGGGCCCAGCCCGTCCCCGGGCCGCGCCAGGAGATGCTGATCCGCGGATGCCAGGTAGAGCGGGATGTCCCACCGGGCGGCCAGGAGATGGGCATCCCCGACGTGGTCGAGGTGGCCGTGCGTGGCCACGAGGGCCACCGGCCGCAGCCCCCGCTCGGCGACGGCGGCCATCACGGGTTCGGCGGCCGTGATGCCTGGATCGACGATGATGCACTCGGGCGTGTCCTCGTCCGGTGAGACGAGGTAGCAGTTCGACTGCCAGGGCGAAACCTGAATGGGCTGGATGAGCACGACGACACCCTATACGGCTAGATTGGGCGCATGAGCGAACCCCAAGCGCCCTCCGATTTCGGCCGCGTCGACGCCGACGGCACGGTCTATGTCCGTGTGGGTGACACAGAACGAAGTGTCGGGCAGATCCCCGATTCCACCCCTGACGAAGCAATGGCGTTCTACGTCCGGCGGTTCGAGAACCTGGCCGCCGAGGTGGGCCTGCTCGAGTCCCGGGTCGCGGCCCAGGCGATGTCGCCCGAAGAGGCACGCACGGCCATCACGACCGCCCGCGGAAACGTTGCCGAGGCCAACGCCGTCGGCAACCTCGAGGCCCTGACCCGGCGCCTCGATGCCCTGCTGGAGGTGCTGCCGGCCCAGATCGAGGCCCGCAAGGCCCAGCGGGCCGAGCAGAACGCCGTGACGGTGGCCGCGAAGGAGGCCATGGTCGAGGAGGCCGAGAAGCTGGCCGAGGGCGACGACTGGCGCGGCGGCGTGGACCGCTTCCGCGTCCTGCTCGACGAGTGGAAGGCACTCCCCCGCGTGGATCGGGCCACGGACAACGAGCTCTGGCACCGGTTCTCGTCGGCGCGCACGCAGTACACGCGCCGCCGCAAGACGCACTTCGCCGAGCTCAACCAGGTCCGGGACGGCGCCAAGGCCGCCAAGGAGGCCATCATCGCCGAGGCGGAGCCGTTGGCCGCCTCCACCGACTGGGGGGCCACCTCGGCGGCCTTCCGCGACCTCATGCAGCGCTGGAAGGCCGCCGGCAGCGCCCGGCGCGCAGACGACGACGGCCTGTGGGCGAAGTTCCGCGCCATCCAGGACTCGTTCTTCGAGGCCCGCACCGCCGCGCAGAGCGCCGTGGACGGGGAGCAGTCGGAGAACCTGGCCGCCAAGCAGACGCTCGTCGAGCAGGTGGAGAAGGACCTCGAGGGCGTGACTGACGTGGAGGCCGCCAAGACCATCCACCGGGACTTCCTCGCCAAGCTGGCAGACCTCGGCCACGTGCCGAGGGGCGCCATGCGTGACCTCGACGCCCGCGTGCGCACCGTCAGTGAGAAGGTGGCCGCGATGGAGGCCGACGAGTGGCGCCGTACGGATCCCGAGGCCCGCCGTCGCGCTGAGGACACGGTGCGCATGTTCGAGACCCAGATCGCCAAGCTGGAGTCGGATCTGGCGGCCGCAGAGGCCAAGGGCGATGCGAAGAAGGCCAAGGACGCCAAGCAGTCCATCGAGACCTACACCAGCTGGCTGGACCAGGCCCGCGAGACGCTCGCGGACTTCACGGCCCGCTAACCGGACACACGGAACACGTCGTAGACACCGGGGATCCGGCGCACCTGGGCGATCACATGCTGCAGGTGCGTCGGATCCGCTGATTCGAACGTCATCTTGCCGCTGAACTGGCGCTGCTTGTTGGTGGTGATGTTGACCGCGATGATGTCGACGTGGTGCTCCGACAGCACCGACGACACGTCGGACAGCAGCCGGGCCCTGTCGATGCCCTCGATCTGGATGGTGACCAGGAAGCTCGCTCCACGTTCGTGACCGGACCAGGCCACGTCGACGATGCGCTCGGGCTCGCGCATCAGCGCCGGCACGTTGGAGCAGTCCGCGCGGTGCACCGACACCCCTTCGCTGCGGGTCACGAACCCGATGATCTCGTCACCCGGCAGCGGGTAGCAGCACTTGGCGAACTTCGCCACCACCGCGTCGTCCCCGTCGACGAGGATGTGGGCTCCGTCGCGCACAGGCCGCCGGCGCTGCTTGACCACGACGTCCTCGGTGACCGTGTCGACGGCCTCCTCCTCCCCGCCGTGCAGCACGATCAGCTTCTCCACCACGCCCTGCGAGCCGAGGTGGCCCTCACCGATGGCGTTGTAGAGGCTCGGCACATCCTTGAAACCCAGCTCGTTGGCCACAGCGGTGAGGTTCTCGAGGGTGAGCAGACGCTGCATGGGGATGCCCGTGCGGCGCAGGTCCTTGGCGAGCGCATCCTTGCCCTGCTCGATCGCCTCGTCGCGACGTTCGCGGGAGAAGTGCTGCTTGATCTTCTGACGAGCGCGAGTCGATACGACGAACCCGAGCCAGTCCCTGCTGGGGCCGGCGCCCTCCGCCTTCGAGGTGAGCACCTCCACCTTGTCGCCCTGGGCCAGCCTGGTGCTCAGCGCCACGAGGCGGCCGTTGACGCGCGCCCCGATGCAGCGGTAACCCACCTGCGTGTGCACCGCGAACGCGAAGTCCACGGGCGTGGCGCCGACCGGCAGCGCGATCACCTCGCCCTTGGGTGTGAACACGTAGATCTCGTCGGAGTTGATCTCAAACATCACCGAGTCGAGGAACTCGCTGGGATCCTCCGTCTCCTTCGACATGACGCCGAGCTGATGCATGGCGCGCAGCCCGGCCTCCTCCGGCGTGACGCCGTGGCGGAGGTCCTCCTTGTACTTCCAGTGCGCCGCGACACCGTACTCGGCGCGGCGGTGCATCTCGTGCGTGCGGATCTGCAACTCGACCGGCTCGTTGTTGACCCCCAGGACGGTGGTGTGCAGGGACTGGTACAGGTTGAACTTCGGCCCGGCGATGTAGTCCTTGAACCGGCCCGGAATGGGTTTCCACGCGGCGTGCGCCACGCCGAGCACCGCGTAGCAGGTGGCGGTGTCCGCGACGAGGACGCGCAGCCCGATGAGGTCGTAGATCTCCTTGAAGTCGCGGCCCCGGACCATCATCTTCTGGTAGATCGAGTAGTAGTGCTTGGGCCGGCCGTACACGGTGGCGGTGATCTTCGCCTCACTGAGCAGGGTCTGGAACTCTGCGATGAGCTCGCGCAGGTAGCGCTCGCGGTAGGGCGCCTGCTGCGCCACCATGTCCACGATCTCCGCGTACACCTTGGGCTCGATGACGGCGAACGACAGGTCCTCGAGCTCCCACTTGATGGTGTTCATGCCGAGGCGGTGTGCCAGGGGGGCGAAGATGTTGAGGGTCTCCGTGGCGATGCGCACCTGCTTGTCCGGCCGCAGGAAGCCCAGGGTCCGCATGTTGTGCAGGCGGTCCGCGAGCTTGATCACCAGCACCCGCACCTCCTCGGAGGTGGCCATGATCATCTTGCGGATGGTCTCGGCCTTCGCGGTCTCCCCGTAGGTCAGCTTGTCCAGCTTGGTGACGCCGTCCACCATCCGCGCCACCTCGTCGGAGAACTCCACCCTGAGCTGCTCCAGCGAGTAGTCCGTGTCCTCCACCGTGTCATGGAGGAGCGCGGCCACCAGGACGGGTTCGGTCATGCCCAGTTCGGCCAGGATGGTGGCCACCGCGAGCGGGTGCGTGATGTAGGGGTCCCCGGACTTGCGCTTCTGGCCCTCGTGGTAATGCTCGGCCACCCGGTAGGCGCGCTCGATGAGCTCGAGGTCAGCCTTGGGGTGGTTGGACCTGACGATCCGGAACAGCGGGTCCAGGACGGCGGACTTCGACCGCACCGCGCCCAGCCGGGCCAGCCGGTGCCGCATGCGCAGCCGCGGCTGCTCGGGGCCGGTGACGAGGCGGGAGGCACCCGTGAGCGAGTCTTCGGACATCCGCCGCCTCCCTCCACTGCCTCAGGCGCCCAATCCTAGCCGCTAGTCGTCGTAGTGACGCGCGAGGAGGGCGTGGGCGTCCTTCGCCGGCGGTTGCGCCCGCCGCACCACGATCAGCTCGTCGCCGATCTCGATCTTGCCTGCGGTCTGGTCGTAGAACCGGCGCAGCGTCCCGTTGCGGATGATCCCGATCACCCGCTCGCCCTGGACCGCCGACGGGGGCTGCCCGGCCTCGTGGGACTCGGCCAGGCGCTGGTGGACCTCAAGGCCCTCGGCGCCGGTGAGCATGTCCTGCATGATGGTCCCGAGCTCGGGGCCGATGGCCGAGAGACCGAGCAGGCGTCCGACGGTTTCGGAGCTGGTCACCACGGACGAGGCCCCGGACTGGCGCACCAGGGGGACGTTCTCGTGCTCCCTGACGGCCACCACCACCCCCGCGGTGGGGTTGAGCTGGCGCACGGTGAGGGTGGCGAGGATCGCCGTGTCGTCCCGGTCCAACGAGATGATGACCTGTTTGGCCTTGCTGATCTCCGCCCGGCGCAGCAGGTCACGGCGCGTGGCGTCGCCCTGGAAGGCCGCAAGGCCGTCGAAGTTGGCGTCCGCGACGGCGCTGGCGTGGGCGTCGATGACCAGAATCTTCTCGGCCGGCTCGCCTTGGCGGCGCAGCGTGTTGACGGCGCTGCGCCCCTTGGTGCCGTAGCCGATGACGACGACGTGGTTACGCATCTTTCTCCTCCAGAACAGGTCCGCGATGCTGCGGCTGCCCTCCTTCGTCAGCACCTCGATGGTGGTGCCGACGAGGAGGACCAGGAAGCCGATGCGCAGCGGGGTGACGACGAGCACGTTGATGAGCCTGGCATGAGCGGCCACCGGGGTGATGTCGCCGTAGCCCGTGGTGGTCACCGTGACCGTCGAGTAGTAGAGCGCGTCCAGCAGCGAGACGCCGTCGCGAGCCGTGTTGTCCACGTAGCTCTCGTGGTCCAGCCACACGATCATCGTGCTGATCAGGAGCAGCAGCAGCGCCATCAGCGCCCGGCGGGCGAGTTCCTTGAACGGCGACGCGCTGATCCTGGGCAGGCTGACCAGCGACAGCACCCCACCGCGACCCCCGGGCTCCAGCTTGGCCATAGCTCAGACTGTCAGCACTGAGGTGAGGTTGTCGATGCCCATCTCGGCGAGCCGCTCGCGGCCGCCGAGGAAGCTGAGCTCGATGAGGACGCTGACGTGCACCAGATCCGCGCCCATCTGCTTGAGCAGCGCTGCTGTGGCCCCGACGGTGCCGCCGGTGGCCAGCACGTCGTCGACGACCAGGACCCGCGCTCCCGGGCGGATGGCGTCGCGGTGCATCGTGAGCGTCTCGAAGCCGTACTCCAGCTCGAAGGACTCGCTGATGGTCTCCCCCGGCAGCTTGCCCGGCTTGCGCACCGGCACGAACCCCGCACCCAGCGCCAGCGCGACGGGGGCGGCGAAGATGAACCCGCGAGCCTCCATGCCCACCACCACGTCGATCCCGCGCGGCGCCGTCGTCACCAGTTCCGTGACCGCCGCCTGGAAGCCGAGCGGCGAGGCCAGCAGGGGCGTGATGTCCTTGAACACCACACCTGGGCGGGGGAAGTCCGGCACGTCGGCGATGAGCCCGCCGACCAGGGCTCTCCGTTGGGCGGCTTCGTCCATCATGGCTTGCCCTTTCGTTCGGCCCTTGAGCCGGGCGTGCGCCGCTGCTGACGTACCGCGGTGGTCACCATGGTGATGCCCTCGGTGGCCATCAGCGGCTCGGCCGCGGCGTCAAGGGGGCTGCGGTGCGTCGCCTTCTGGGCGGCGCGCGACTTGCGTCGCTCGATCTGTGCGCGGTGCTCCGTCATGCCCGGCTCCCGCTCGCGCAGCCACGCCAGGATGGGCGCGGCGATGAAGAGGGAGGAGTAGGCGCCGGCGATCATGCCGACGAGCAGCGCCAGGCCGAGGTCCGCCAGCGGGCCGCTCTGCAGCGTGGCGCCGGCGATGAACAGCGCCAGGACCGGCAGCACACCGATCACGGTGGTGTTGAGCGAGCGCACCAGCACCTGGTTGACGGCCAGGTTGGCCTGTTCCGAGTAGGTCTTGTTGGTGTGCTCGATGCCGGCGACGTTCTCGCGGATCTTGTCGAACACCACCACCGTGTCGTACAGCGAGTACGCCAGGATGGTCAGCACACCGATCACGGTCGAGGGCGTCACCGTGAACCCGACGGCCGCGTAGATGCCCACCGTGACGAACAGGTCGTGGAAGACCGCGATGATGGCCGCCACCGACATCTTCCAGTCCCGGAAGTAGACCGTGATGAGGGCCATCACCAGCACGATGAACACCACGAGCGCGATGGTGCCCTGACGGGTGATCTGCTCGCCCCACGAGCCGCTGATCGCGTTGTAGGTGACGTTGTCCACCGTCGTGCCCGCGATCTCCGCCACCTCCGCACGGACCGTCGTGGTCTCGGCCGGGGTCAGGGCCCGGGTCTGGACCCGGATGGCGTCGTCGCCGAGGGCGAACACCTGCGAGTCCAGGTCCTTGACGGCCACGTCTGCCACCTGGGCGCGCACGTCGTCGACGGTGCTCTGCTGGATGGCCATCGGTGCCTGGAAATCCGTGCCGCCGCTGAACTCGATGCCCAGCGTCAGGCCCCTGATGGGCAGCAGGAGCAGTGAGATGGCGATGACGGCCGCCGAGATGATGAACCACCTGCGCCGGTTCTTCATGAAGTCGTAGCTCAACTGGCCCGTGTAGAGCCGCTCGGCGATCCCGAGCTTCCTGGCTGACATCACGCCTCCTGGGGGGTGGTCGTCGGGACGGTGCCCGGCCTGCGGCGCGTGCGGCGGCCGATGAGGGAGTCCCGGGTGACGCCCATGTGGCGGGCGTCCAGACCGGAGAGCCGGTGGCCCTCACCGAAGAACTTCGTGCGTCCCATCAGCTCGACGAGTGGCTTGGTGAAGAAGAACACCACGGCCAGGTCCAGCAGGGTGGTGAGGCCGAGCGTGAACGCGAAACCCTTCACGGCCCCGACTGCCAGCACGAACAGCACCACGGCGGACAGCAGCGACACAGCGTCGGAGATGACGATGGTGCCGCGCGCCTTCCGCCACCCGGCCACCAGCGCGGACTTGAGGCTGCGGCCTTCACGGATCTCGTCGCGGATGCGTTCGAAGTAGATGATGAACGAGTCTGCGGTGACGGCGATGCCGACGATGGCGCCGGCGATGCCGGGCAGGTTGAGCGCGAAGCCCATCACCTGACCGAGCAGGACCATCATCGCGTACGTGGCCGACGCGGCCACCGCGAGCGACAGCACCACGACGATGCCCATGCCCCGGTAGTAGAGGAAGCTGTACAGGGCCACCACGATGAGGCCGATGATGCCTGCGATGATGCCGACCCTCAGCTGCTCGCCCCCGAGGGTCGCGGACACCGTCTCCACCTGGGAGGGCTCGAACGACAGGGGCAGCGACCCGTACTTCAGCACGTTGGCCAGACCGGCGGCTGATTCCGCCGTGAAACCGCCGCGGATGATGGCCTCACCGTTGGTGATGCGGTCCTGTGCGGTGGCTGCGGACTCCACCTTCCCGTCGAGGACGATGGCGAACATGTTGCGTGGCTCGGCCGCACCCACCAGCGCGCCCGTCAGCGCGGACATGTTGGCAGTGCCGGGACCGTTGAAGCTCAGCGTGACCGCGTACTGCAGCTCGCCCTGGGGAATGCCGAAGGATGCGGTGCTGAGGTCCTGGCCGCGGACGGCCACCGGGCCGAGAAGGAACTTCTGCAGACCCTCGGGATCACACACCACCTGGGATCGGGTGGGGTCCTCGGTCACGTCGTCGCCGCAGGTGTAGTCCAGGAACCCCTGGTACTCCTCTTCCGTGGGCTCGTAGGCCAGCACCTCCGCGATGGGCAGCTGGTCCGTGGGCACCTCGCCTGCGCTGGGCGACGGCGAGGGGCTGGGGCTGGGGGGTGCCGTGGGCAGGCCCGGCACCGGGGAGGCCGACGGGTCCGGTGACGACGACGGGTCCGCCCCGGTGCCGGCGCCCACCTGGAGCACGGGGCGGAAAGCGAGCTGGGCGGTGGCGCCCACGAGCTCCACCAGGTCGTCGCGCGCCACGTTGGGGGCGGAGACCACGATGTGGCGCTCGCCCTGCACCACGACGGATGCCTCGCCGACGCCGAGCCCGTCGACGCGCTGCTGGATGATGCTGCGCGCCAGTTCGAGGGACTCCATCGGAACCGAGTCGTTCTCGGCGGTCAGGGTGATCGTCTGGCCGCCCTGCAGGTCCAGGCCGAGTTTAGGGGTCCAGGTGCTCGTGGCCGCCATGATGACGTAGAGCCCCGCGATGATGAGCAGGAAGACGGTGAGGACGACGCCGGGGCGCCCCCTCTTAGCTGTGGTGGCCACTGTTACTTGGTGTCCTCCGGGCGCTGTTGCGCGCCGCGATCCTGGAAGAAGTCGTCATCGGCCGGAGCGTCCTCGGCGGGCGTCACAGCCTCACCGGAGGTGACGTCCTCGCCCAAGGACAGCTCGTCGGGGGTCTCCCCCTCGACGACGTTCTCGTCGGTGAACTCGAACTCCTCGTCGTCTGCTGTCACGGTCCGCGCCACGTTGCCCTTGAGCACCGTGACCTCCACCCCGGGGGCGAGTTCGACGATGAGCTGCCGCTCTCCGACGTAGGCGATGGTGCCGAACATGCCGGAGGTGAGGAGGACGCGCGACCCCACACTCAGGCTCGACTGCATCTCCTGGTGCTGCTTCGCCCGCTTCTGCTGCGGGCGGATCATCAGGAAGTACATGACCGCGAACAACGCGATCATCATGAGAATCAGATCAAAAGGCATAGTTTCACTCCGAGAGACGGTGGGCCACCGCTCAGGATAGCGGAGGTGAGTGGTGCAGGTCCGTCCGGCAGCGCGGCGCGGCGCGGATCGGGGCGGGTCAGTCGGTGTACTCGAGCATCTGATGGACGCCGTCGAGGATCTCCACCGGCCGGTAGGGGAACTGCACGAGCGATGCGGCCGTGGAGATGCCGGTGAGGACCAGGACCGTGTGCAGCCCCGCCTCCATGCCGGCGACGATGTCGGTGTCCATGCGATCACCGATCATGCCGGTCTCCTCCGAGTGCGCCCCGATCTTGTTCAACGCTGAGCGGAACATCATGGGATTGGGCTTGCCCACCACGTAGGGCTCCCTCCCCGTGGCCTTGGTGATGAGCGCCGCGACGGCGCCCGTCGCCGGCACCACGCCGGTGGGCGTGGGGCCCGTCGCGTCCGGGTTGGTGGCGATGAACCGGGCGCCAGCGTCGATGAGCCTGATCGCGGTGGTGATGGCCTCGAAGGAGTAGGTTCGGGTGTCGCCGATGACGACGAAGTCCGGGTTGCGGTCCGAGAGCACCATGCCCGCGTCGTGCAACGCCGTCGACAGGCCCGCCTCGCCCACCATGAAGCAGGAGCCGCCCGGGATCTGCTCGGCCAGGAACTTGGCGGTGGCCATGCCGGAGGTCCAGATCCGCTCCTCAGGCACGTTGAGCCCGGAGTCCCTGAGCCGGGCCGACAGGTCCCGCGGCGTGTAGGTGGCGTTGTTGGTGAGCACGAGGAACGGCGTCCCCGTGGCCACCCAGTGGTCGATGAGCTCCTGCGCGCCCGGGAGCGCGCGGTTGTCATGCACCAGCACGCCGTCCATGTCGGTGAGCCAGGCCTTGATGTCTGCACGCGTCCGCATGCCCGTAGGCTACCGGCCCGCGCGTGCCCGCAGCCGCCGGTGTCAGTCGAACAGCGCGGGGTTCGACGACGGCACGCTCATGCCGAGATGGGTATAGGCGGCCCGGGTGGCCACGCGGCCGCGCGGCGTGCGCACCATGAATCCCTGACGGATGAGGAAGGGCTCTGCGACCTCCGCGACCGTCTCGATCTCCTCACCGACGCTGAGCGCCAGCGTGGACAGGCCGACGGGCCCGCCGTCGAACAGGCGGCACATGGCGTCCAGCACCGCCCGGTCCAGCCGGTCGAGGCCGCGCTCGTCCACCTCGTAGAGCTCCAGCGCCGCCCTGGCCACGGAGCGGTCCACGTCCGGGTGGCCGCGCACCTGCGAGAAGTCGCGGACGCGCCGCAGCAGGCGGTTGGCGATCCGCGGGGTACCCCGTGACCGGCGGGCGATCTCGCGCTGCGCGTCGTCGTCGATCCGCACGCCCAGCTTCCCCGCCGAGCCGGCGACGATCCCCTCAAGGTCCGCCGCGGCGTAGAAGTCCAGCTGGGCGGTGAAGCCGAACCGGTCCCGCAGCGGCCCGGGCAGCAGGCCGGCACGCGTGGTGGCGCCGACGAGCGTGAACGGCGGCAGCTCGATCGGGATGGCGGTGGCACCCGGCCCCTTGCCGACGATGACGTCCACCCGGAAGTCCTCCATGGCGAGGTACAGCATCTCCTCCGCCGGCCGGGAGAGGCGGTGGATCTCGTCGAGGAACAGGACCTCACCCTCGTCGAGGCCGGAGAGGATCGCGGCCAGGTCCCCGGCGTGCTGGATGGCGGGGCCCGACGAGATCCGGAGGCCGGTGCCGAGCTCCGCGGCGATGATCATGGCCAGCGTGGTCTTGCCCAGGCCCGGCGGGCCGGAGAGCAGCACGTGATCCGGCGCCGTGCCTCGATGGCGGGCGGCGTCCAGGACCAGCGCCAGCTGTTCGCGCACCCGCGGCTGGCCCTCGAACTCGGCGAGCCGTTTCGGCCGCAGGGCGGCCTCGTAATCGCGATCCTCGACGTCCGCCGTCGGATCGACCTCGGGGTTGATCACTAGCGCCTCGCCAACGAGTTGAGCGCCGCGCGCAACAGCTTCGCCACGCCGACGGAGGGGTCCTCCTCGACGAGGTGGGCGACGTTGTCACACGCCGCCGCCGCGTCGCGCGCGGACCAGCCCAGCCCCTGCAACCCGTCGCTGACCTGCGCGCGCCACGCGTCGCCGTCCACGGGCGCGGGCCCGTCCCCGACGGGTGCGTCGGCGAGGAGGAGCACCTTGTCCTTCAGTTCGATGATGAGCTTCTGAGCACCCTTGTGGCCGATACCGGGGACCGCACACAGCCGCTTGATGTCCTCCGTGAGCACCGCGCGGCGCAACTCACCGGGGGTGAGCACGGAGACGATGGCCAGCGCCAGCTTCGGGCCCACGCCCGTGGCGGTCTGCGCCAGCTCGAACGCCTCCCGCTCACCCTCGTCGCCGAAACCGAACAGCGTCATCGAGTCCTCGCGGACCACCAGAGTGGTGTGCAGGGTGGTGCGCTCCCCAGGGCGGAGCCCGGCCGCGGTCTGGGGTGTGGTGAGCACGCGGTAGCCGACGCCGCCGACGTCGATCACGCCGGCGGTGGCGCCCGCCGTCACGACGGTGCCGGTCAGTTGGGCGATCATCGGTTCCCCTTCGCCGCCGCGACCGCGGCCGCGTAGCGGTTGGTGGCGCCGCCGCGCCAGGCGTGACACACCGCGACGGCGAGCGCGTCCGCGGCGTCGGCGGGCTTCGGCGGCTCCGTGAGCCGCAGGATCCGGGTGACCATGAGGGAGACCTGCGCCTTGTCCGCGCTGCCCGATCCCGTCACCGCGGCCTTGACCTCCGACGGCGTGTGGAACGCCACCGGCAACCCACGGCGGGCGCCGTTCAGCGCCGCGACCCCGGCGGCCTGGGCGGTGTCCATCACCGAGGACAGGTTGTGCTGCGAGAACACGCGCTCGATGGCGACGGCGTCCGGCGCGAAGTCGTCGAACCATTCCGCCAGGCCCACCTCGAGGGCCAGCAGCCGCTGGGCCACGTCGAGCCCCACCGCGGTGCGGACCACACCCACTGCCACCAAGGTGGGGGGGCGGCCGACGGTGCCGTCGACGATGCCCACACCGCAGCGGGTGAGTCCGGGGTCGATGCCGAGGATGCGCATGGCCTGGGTGATCAGTCCTCGGACTCGAGGGCCTCGGCGACCTCGGGGGTCACGTCGAGATTGGTGTAGACGTTCTGCACATCGTCGGAGTCGTCCAGGGCGTCGATGATGCGGAACACCTTCTGCGCCACGTCCACGGAGTCGACCTCCTGCTCGAAGGAGGGGACGAACTGCACCTCGGAGGAGTCGTAGTCCAGCCCGGCCGCCTCGATGGCCTTACGGACCTCGACGGTGTCGTTGGGGTCCGAGACCGCCTCCCACACGTCGCCGTCGTCGTCGACCTCTTCGATGCCGGCCTCGAGGGCCGCCTCGAGCAGGTCGTCCTCGACGATGTCCCTGCCGCCCTGCTGCTTGGGAACGGTCACCACGCCCTTGCGGGAGAACAACCGCAGCACGGAGCCGACGTCGGCCATGGTCCCGCCGTTGCGGGTGACCGCGACGCGCACGTCCGAGGCGGAACGGTTGCGGTTGTCCGTCAGGCACTCGATGAGGATGGCGACGCCGGCCGGGCCGTAGGCCTCGTACATGATGGTCTCGTAGTCCGCCCCGCCGGACTCGGCGCCCGAGCCGCGCTTGACGGCGCGGTCGATGTTGTCGTTGGGCACAGAGGACTTCTTGGCCTTCTGGACCGCGTCGTAGAGCGTGGGGTTGCCTGCCAGGTCCCCGCCGCCCAGCCGCGCCGCGACCTCGATGTTCTTGATCAGCTTGGCAAACAGCTTCCCCCGCTTGGCGTCGATGACGGCCTTCTTGTGCTTGGTTGTTGCCCACTTGGAATGGCCGCTCATCCGGACCCACCTTCTCGCGCTCGTGTCAGACTGCTCGTGACAGCTTATCGCGGGTCAGGGAACCACCTTCGAGAGCAGCGCCACGGCGTCGCGTGTCGTCCAGCCGAGGTCCGCGCACAGCCGCTGGACGCCCACTCCGTCGGGCGTGTCGATGCCGATGCCCGCCTCCCGGCAGCCCGCGTCGCGCATCGCCAGCAGGCAGTGGCCCATCAGCGCCAGCGAGATCTTCCTCCCGCGATAGGCCGGGTGCACCCCGAACCGCTCGATCCACCCGATGGGCGTGCCGTCGTCCTCGGTGTCGCCCAGGCCGCTCATGGCGTAGCCGACCACCTCGTCCCCGGCGCGCGCGATGAAGGACCACTCGGGGCGGAAGTCCGGGTCCGCGACCCTGGCGGCCCAGGTCTCCCGGGTCACCTCCTTGCCCATGCCGTCGAAGCACACGTTGTGCAGCTGACGCACGGGCTCGGAGTGGGCGGTTTCGAAGGGCTCCAGGAGCACACCGTCGACGGTGGGCACGGTGAGCGGGACCGTGAGGTCGCGTTGGAGGTCGTAGGAGTAGCGCTCGGGCGTGAATCCCAGGTGGGAGGCCACCCGAGCCAGGCCTGGTCGGCCCAGCTCCGCGTAGCAGCCCAGCCACAGCGGTTGTCCCGGCCGGAACTCGTCGCGCCACGCGGCCGCGTGGGTCATCTGCCAGTGCAGCAGCGCCGTGCCGATGTGCAGGTGACGGTGGGTGGGGTGCACGCCGCCCATGAGGTACATCCGCGGCGGGTCCGTCTCCGCGATGTAGGTCACGCCGTAGGCCGACAGCGACTGGTAGGAGTCGAACCCACCCACGGCGTGCGCCACGAGCAGGTTCCGGCCGGTGATCGACGCCGCGACCCCGGAGAGGACGGAATCCTCCAACGCGTCGAGCTGGTCCCGGAACTGGTCCAGGTCTTCAGCATCGTCCGGGCCGAGGAGTCGCCACGCGAGGTGAGGCTCCACGTAGGCGTCCATGCCGTCCGCTACCGCCAGATCCGGGACTCTGGGGCCGAGGCCGGCGCCGCCTGATCCCAGAGCCTCCGCCAGCGGGGGGCCGTCGGCGTGGGGCGCTCGCCCGTCCCGCCGCCGTGGCGACGCTGGACGGTCCACCAGGAGAGCTCGCCCTCGTGCACCAGCTCCTCGACGCGGGCCTGCAGCTCGGCCGAGGCCTCCACCAGGGACCGCCCGCGGGTGTAGATGGGTGCGCCGAAGCGGATCGACACCTTGGGCCTGCTCCGCAGAGCCAGCTTGAGGATGTCCTTGAGCTTGAAGGTGCCGACGATGCCCACCGGCACGATGGGCACGTTGTGCTGGTTCGCGAGGTCCGCCGGGACCGTGGAGAACTCGCCCACGAGGCGGCGACCGACCGGCTCGTCGGCGAACACCACCACGTTGTGGCCGCGGGCGATCGCACGGGAGGGCGCGATCATGGTGGGCCGCACGCGCGACGGGAGCGCCAGCCGGAGCAACTGGTAGTCCAGGGCGCCCTGCTCGTTGGCGGCGAACACGACGGGCGGCTGCAGGCCGGCGATGCTGTCTCCGGAGACGAGTTCGACGTCGAGGCGCAGGCTCAGCATCCGGAGCATGAGGTGCCGGCCGGAGAGCCGGGCGCGCAGGCTCAGCCTGTCGCGGGAGGCCTGGGTGCGCGCGGGGGCACCGGCCGGTGTGCCGGGCCGGAGCAGGTCGGAGGCGATCTGCGCGATGTCGCGGGGCCAGGTGAGCCGCGGCCCGCGATGACCGCGGCGGCTCTGCGCCCAGGACGACAGCTGACGGCTCATCGCACGTCGCCCAGCGCCAGCCCCGGTCCGCGTAGCACCGTGATGGACGGGGTTGGACCTACGTGGTTCGAGGCGATCTCCAGCGCGTCTGCGTAGGTGGTGGCCGCGCGGTGCCCCAGCAGTGCGGCGCTGCGCCGGTCCCCGCCCACCCAGACGACGTCCGAGAAGTGCGCGGCCGCCCTGGCGGTGGCGTACCACTGGTGGAACACCCGGAGGGGGTGCTCGGCGAACTGCTTGCGGTACAGGTCCAGGTACCACTCGTCGTCGATGGCGCGCGGCTCGTAGACCGCCGCGATCTCGGCGGGGTCCGTGGTCTGCGGCAGGACGGTGGCGAAGAAATCCGCAGCCGCGCTCTGGCGCCTGTTGGAGAACCGCTTGCGCAGCGGATGGAAGGCGATGAGCGCCCCACCTTCGCGCGTGTACGGGGTGCCGACGTGCGACCCGGCCCGGGTCACCAGAGCGTGATGCGCCGCACTGAGCGGCGAGCCCACCGGATCCCCCTCGTCGATGGATGCCCCCCACACCGAGGTGACCAGCACGTCGGATCGGCCCTTCAGCTCCACCGCGTTGGCGGCCTTCCAGACCAGCCGTGAATCGGCGAACACCCGCGCATGGTCCCCGCCGAGGACGTCGACGACGGCGTAGTCCGCGCGGGGGTTGCCGTGCAGCAGCTGCGCCCCCTGGCGCGGCAGCGCCGCGACGATCTGGCGAGCGCCGGCGAGCGACAGCTTGTCCGCCAGGCTCCACTCCCACTCGCGCTTCGAGGCGAACCGCAGCGAACGCGACAGCAGGGGTTGCCCCAGCACCGCCACCACAGCGAACGTGCGAACCGTGTCGTGGACCAGGCGTTCCACGGCCCGGCAGTACTCGTCGTCGCGCTCCACGCCTTGGAGGCGGTTGAGGGTCCGCACGTCGGCGAGGCCCGCGACGAAGGGGCACTGCTCCCCGGAGTCCGCGCGGGCCGAGACGAGCACCACGAGATCCGACGACGCCACGCGCCGGTTGAACCTCACCGGGGCACCGTCGACGTCACCGAGGGTGACCAGGTCCGATGCCGTCACGTCGTGGCTGCTGACCAGGCCGTCGGGCAGGAAGGAGGTGGCCACCCGGTCGCCCAGGACGTCGGTGATGTGGGCGGCGTTCCAGCGCTGCCGCAATCCTGTGGCGATGACGAGTTCGACGTCGTCCACCCCGGCCCGCGCGGCCGTCTCGAGCACCCGCTCCACCAGCGTGCGACGGATCTCGAACTCGGGGCGCGGCAGCGGCCGCGTGGAGTCCACCACCACGATCGTGAGCCGGGTGTCCGGCTTCAGCTGCGCGGCGAGGGGCTCCGCCCCGAGAGGCGCGGCGAGCGCCGCGTCGATCAGGGCGACGGGATCCGTCGAGGGGACGGCGTCTGCCGGGTACACCACCCTGGTGCCCAGCCCCATCCGCTCCTGGCGGACGTCTGCGCCGGCCATGGTGAGCAGTGGCGGCGTCTTGTCATCGACCTCCAGTACGAATCCTGGACGAGACATCGGATGTTCCTTTCCGTTCACGACATCCTCCAGCGCGGCAGCGGCGACATGGCGGGCCATTCGACGATGGACCAGCCCTTCGTCTTGGCTGCCCGCATCAGGCCGATGTCCGGGCTGACGGCCACCGGGTTTCCGACGGTGGTGAGCATGGGGAGATCGACATGGCTGTCGGCATAGCCGTAGGACTGGCTGAGGTCGAGGTCGTGCAGCGCCGCGTAGTGGGTCAGCCATGCTGAGCGCGACTCCCCCACCATCGGCGGACCGCTGAGGAAGCCGGTGCAGCGCCCCGACTCGTCGGTGGCCAGCTCCGCCGCGAGGATCGTGTCGAACAATCCCTCGAACGGCCGGGTGAGGGGCCGGATCACTCCGGTCATGAGGATGGTGGTGTGGCCTGCGTCACGGTGCTCCCTGATCCGCCGGATGGCATCAGGCGACATCCGGTCCAGGATCTGGGGTGCGAGACGCTCGTCGACGTAACTCTCCAACGCGGCCAGGTCCGCCCCCGCGTAGCGGCGGTAGATGGAGCGCAGGAACACGCCACGGTCCCGGCGCTCGGCGCCCAGGTACATCGGCAGCTGCGCAGCGACCCGCGCGACCTCGATCGCCCGGCGCATCGGGGACAGCTCCGGCAGCCGCGCCCACAGATAGGTCTCGACCACGTTGGTGGCCATGACCGTGCCGTCGAGGTCGAACGCCGCCAGCACCGTGCCGGGCTCGGCCGGTTTGAGGTCGCGGAAGGTGGCAGAGCGCGCCTGGCGACGCTTGCGTGCCGCCTCGAGGCGGCGCACCGGGTTGGTGATGGCCGGGATGTGCACCTCCTCCAGGTAGTGCCTCCACGTGTAGGAGGCGGAGTCGAAACCGAACGACTCCTTGTCCTCCGGGTGCAGGGAGTGGTGCAGCACCAGGGCGGCGTCGTCGACGAAGTGCAGCTCGGACTGGAGGTACTCGCCGTACAGCGTGAGGTACTTGCTCAGGAAGTCCAGCTGCTTGCCGGACTTGTCGAGCTGGGTGGCCCAGGCCCGGGTGGTCTTGCCGCGGGGCGCGAAACTGAGCGCCGCGTTGCCCAGCGCCACGCCCTTCTGGGCCACCCACATGAACTTCTCGATGGGCTCGGCCCCGGGGAAGGTCCACGTGGCCAGCGGGGTGGAGCCCTGGCCGGAGGTGTAGGGATGCTCCGAGAAGTAGCTGCGGACGTGCTCATACACCCCGCGGAACGTGAGCGGGTTCCTGGCCCCCGACGAGCCGTGGTAGTACTCCGGACGCCCGATCTCGGGGGTGGTGGCGCACACGGCGATGATGCCGTTGACGATGAAGTCGCACGGGATGATGTCGATGACCGCGTCCGGCGAGGCGGGGAACTCGGGCAGTTGGCCCCGGCCGTAGGCCAGGATCAGCGGCTCGGCCATCTTGAAACCCTCGATCCAGCCCGGGTAGGGGTGGCGCAGCGACGATTCGACGATGGCGGGACGGTAGATGGAGACGCGGAAGTCCTGGCCGAGATCTGCCACCACCCGCTCGCCCAACGCCTTGGCGAACGTGTAGACGTCCGTCCAACCCAGCGAGCGCGCGCGCTCCGTGCCCGCCTGGACCAGCTCCCGCTTGACCCACTCCTCACGCCGACGCTCGGTATCCCGCGAGGTGGTGAGGTAGCCGGCCTTGGCGTGCAGCGCCTCTGCCTCCTTCCGGAGGGCCGTCAACTGGCCGGCCTCCCGGGAGCGGGCCTCGATGTGTTCCTTCATGGCCAGCGCAGCCACGGTCTCGGCCTCGTAGTCCACGTCGTGGACGTGCGCCGCCTCCGGGATGGCGCCTCGCCGCCTGCCGGCGGTGTAGGCCGTGGAGACGTGCACGTAGTGCGGCACCTTCACCAGCGTGCCCGCGTCGTCGGAGCACGCCTGGCGCAGCTTCGTCAGCAGCGCCTTGGTGCCGATGACGTTGGTCATGAACGCCTGGTCGATGGGCGGGTCGAAGGAGACGTCCCCGGCGCAGTGCAGCAGCACGTCCAGGTCACGCGGGAGGTCCGGCACGTTGGGCAGGTCGCCCTCGATGACCTGGACGCGGGAGGCCATCAGCGCCTCGATGCCGCCGGAGGCATCCACGATGGGCTTGAAGATCTTCTTGGCCAGCAGCGAGGCGACGCGCTGCTGCGCCGTGACGGAACCCTTGCGGCGCACGAGGACGGCGGTGGTGGTGTCCGGGCACTCGGTGAGCACCTTCCACAGCAGTTGCTCACCGATGAACCCGGTGACGCCGGTCATCACGATCTTCTTCGCCTTGAGCAGGTCCGCGATCCGGCCGTTGAGCAACGGCGGGACGTGCACCAGCTTGGGGTTGACCTCGCCGAAGGTGCTCGCCGGTGGCCTAGGCATGCTCGTCTCCCCCGGCGACGCTGAGCGCCTCCTCAATGGTGAACCGGCCCAGGTAGAGGGCGGTGCCGATGATGGCGCCCTCCACTCCCTGCGGCACCAGGAGCCGGAGGTCCCGGAGGTTCTCCAGCGTGGCGATGCCGCCGGAGGCGATCACCTTCTGGCCGCTGCGCTTCGCCACCGCCAGGAGCAGGTCCGTGTTGGGGCCGGTGAGCATACCGTCGGCGTTGACGTCCGTGACGACGAACCGCTCGCAGCCCGCCGCGACCAGCCTGTCCAGCGTTTCCGGCCACGGCCCACCCTCGGTGGTCCAGCCTCGCGCCGCCAGGTTCTCCCCCCGCACATCGAGGCCGATGGCGATCCGGTCCCCGTGCTCGGCGATGATCCGCTCGCACCACTGCGGGTTCTCCAGCGCGGCGGTGCCGATGTTGACGCGGCGCGCGCCGGTGGACAGCGCCCGCTCGAGGGAGGCGTCGTCGCGGATGCCGCCGGAGAGCTCCACGTTCAGGTCGAGGCGCCCGACGATGGAGCGCAGGAGCTCGGCGTTGCTGCCTCGCCCGAAGGCGGCGTCGAGGTCCACGAGGTGGAGCCACTCGGCTCCACCGTCCTGCCAGCGCAGCGCGGCATCGAGCGGGTCACCGAACTCCTTCTGCGACCCCGCGATCCCCTGCACCAGTTGGACGGCCTGGCCGTCCTGCACATCGACGGCGGGCAACAGCTGCAACTTCTCCACAACGCCCAACCCTATCCGAAACCGACGCGTGCGCCGGCTACCAGGAACCGAGCCAGTTGCCGATGAGCCGGGCCCCGGCGGCTCCGGACTTCTCGGGGTGGAACTGGGTGGAGCTCACGGCGCCACGCTCAACCGCGGCCACGAAGGTCGCGGCCTCGTGGCGGGCCGTGGTGACGAGCGCGTCCTCAGGCGCATGCGTGGCCGCGTAGCTGTGCACGAAGTAGAACCGCTCCCGGGCCAACCCGGCGAAGAGCCGGGTGCCCTCGGGGGGCGCCACGGTGTTCCATCCCATGTGTGGCAGCCGGCGGGCCTGCAGTTGCTCGACGCGACCGGCGAACAGGCCGAGCCCGGGCGTGTCGACGCCGTGCTCGGTTCCGCCGTCGAACAGCACCTGGTGCCCCACGCAGATCCCGAGGAGCGGGCGCTCCGCCGCGACCCAGTCCGCGATCAGCTCGACGCCACCCGCAGCTCGGAGCCCCGCCATGCAGGCGGCGTAGGCCCCCACGCCCGGCACGACGAGCGCGTCCTGCCGGCGCAACGCGTGCAGGTCTGCCGACACGACCAGCTCCGCACCGGCGTTCACCAGGGCGCGCGCGGCGGAGTGCAGGTTGCCCGAGCCGTAGTCGAGCAACCCCACCCGGCGGGTCAGAGCGCCCCCTTCGTGCTGGGCACGCCCTGGACGCGCGGGTCGATCTCTACCGCGTCGCGCAACGCGCGGGCCAGGGCCTTGAACTGGGCCTCGACGATGTGGTGCGGGTCGCGGCCGGCCAGCAGCGTCAGGTGAACGCACAGTCCGGCGTTGAGGGCCAGGGCCTCCACCACGTGGTACGTCATGGAACCGGCGTAGGCGACGCCCGAGCCGCCGATGCGCGCATAGACCTGCCCCTCCGGCTCGCCCTTGCACACCACGTACGGGCGGCCCGCGACGTCGACGACGCAGTCCGCGACCGCCTCGTCGAGCGGCACCACCGCGTGGCCGAAGCGCCGGATGCCGGCCTTGTCGCCCAGCGCCTGCCGCAGCGCCTGGCCGAGGCAGATGGCGGTGTCCTCGATGGTGTGGTGGCCGTCGATGTGGAGGTCGCCGGTGGCCTGGACCGTGAGGTCGATGAGGGAGTGCTTGGCCAGCGCGGTCAGCATGTGGTCGTAGAAGCCCACCCCGGTGCTGATGGTGGAGCGGCCGGTGCCGTCCAGGTCCACGGTGACCGTGATGCTCGATTCGCTGGTGGCGCGTTCGACGGTGGCGGTGCGGGTCACGGGGTGGTCCCTTCGATGGTGGGGTTGAGGTCGACCAGTGCGTCGCGGAGGATGGCCATCTCCGTCGGGGTGCCCGCGGAGACACGGAGGAAGCCGGCGGGTCCGGTCTCCCGGACCAGGATGCCTCGATCGAGCAGGTCCTGCCAGACGCGGTGCCGGTCGGAGAAGCGTCCCATGAGGGAGAAGTTGGCCTGGGAGTCGATCACGGCGTAGCCGCGCCCGCGCGCCCAGTCCTCGAACCCGCGCGCCTCGGCGGCGAGCTGGCGGACCTGAGCGAGCAACTCCCCGGCGTGCGCCAGCGCCACCCGGGCCACGGCCTGGGTCTGGGTGCTCAGGTGGTAGGGCAGCCGGACGATCCGGCAGGCGTCGACGATGGCCGGGGCGGCCGCCAGGTAGCCCACGCGACCCCCGGCCAGCGCGAACGCCTTGGACATGGTGCGCGACACCACGAGCCGAGGATGCCGGTCAAGGATCTCCAGCGCCGACGGCGTGGCGGCGAACTCCTGATAGGCCTCGTCGACGACGACGATGGCGTCCGTGCCCGCGCAGATCTCGTCGATGACCTCCAGCGGCACGACGGTGCCGGTGGGGTTGTTGGGGGTGGCGATCAGGACCACCGTGGGTTCGTGCTCCCGGATGGCCTCGAGCACCAGCTGCGCGTCCAGGGTGTAGTCCGCGTTCCTGGCGACCGTGACGTAGTCCGTGCAGGTGTTGCGCGCGTACTCCGGATACATCGAGTACGTCGGCGTGAACGCCAGCACCCTGCGACCCGGGCCCCCGAACGCGGTGAGCAGGTGAGCCATGATCTCGTTGGAACCGTTGGCCGCCCAGATCCGCTCCGCCGTCAGCCCGTGGCCGAGGTAGGCAGCCAGGTCCTCCCGCAGCGCCGTGGCCTCCCGGTCCGGGTAGCGGTTGAGCGTGCCGGCGGCGGCCACCAGGGCGGCGGCCATCTCGTGCCGGATGAGGGGCGACGGCGGGTACGGATTCTCGTTGACGTTGAGCACCACGGGCACGTCGAGCTGCGGGGCACCGTAGGGCTCCTGGCCCACGAGGTCGGCGCGCAGCGGCAGGTCTGCGAGCGTGATCACCGCGCCCTCCGGACGGTGATGGCATTGGCGTGTCCCGGCAGGTCCTCCGCGAGCGCGAAACGCTCCACGCCGTCGGCGATGGCCATGAGCGCCTCCTCGGTGTAGCCGATCACGTGCACGGTCTTGATGAACGAGCGCACGGTGAGCCCCGAGGAGTGGCAGGCGCAGCCGGCCGTGGGCAGCACGTGCGTGGACCCGGCCGAGTAGTCCCCCAGCGACACGGGCGCGTAGTCGCCGACGAAGATGGCCCCCGCGTTGCGGATCCGGTTGGCCACGGCTTCGGCGTCCGCGGTCTGGATCTCGAGGTGCTCCGCGGCGTAGGCGTCGGCCACGGCGACGGCCTGGTCCACGTCGCGCACCAGGACGACGGCGGACTGGGGGCCGCTCAGCGCCGTGCGGATCCGCTCCACGTGCCGGGTGGCGGGCACCTGCACGGCGAGCTCCGCCTGCACGCGCGCCGCGAGATCAGGAGACGCGGTGATCAGCACGGAGGCGGCCAAGGGGTCGTGTTCGGCCTGTGAGATGAGGTCCGCGGCCACGAACGACGCGGTGGCGGTGTCGTCGGCGATGATCGCGATCTCGGTGGGGCCGGCCTCGGAGTCGATGCCGACGAGCCCTCTCACGAGCCGCTTCGCCGCGACGACGTAGATGTTGCCCGGTCCGGTGACGAGGGACACCGGCTCGCACAGCCCCGGCACGCCGTGGGCGAACATGGCGATGGCCTGGGCGCCGCCGACGGCGTAGACCTCCTCGACACCCAGGATGTGGCACAGGGCGAGGATGTTGGGGTGCGGCAGCCCGCCGAACTCCTTCTGCGGCGGTGAGGCCACGGCGATGGAGGGTACGCCGGCCACCTGCGCGGGCACCACGTTCATGATGACGCTGGAGGCGAGCGGCGCTAGGCCGCCCGGCACGTACAGCCCCACGCGCTCCACGGGGATGTTGCGCAACCCCACGCGCGCGCCGTCGGCGAGGATCGCGGGGGCGGGGTTGGTGTCGCGCTCCAGCTGCTCGGCCACGAGGCGGCGCCGCCTGATGGCCTCGGCGAACGCGTCGGCCAGCGCGGGGTCCAGCTCCTCGGCCGCCGTGGCCAGGGCGGCGGCGGGCACCCGGAGGGTGTCCGGGGTCACGCCGTCGAAGCGCTGGCAGTACTCGCGCAGCGCCTCCTCCCCCCGGTGGGCCACGTCCTCGACGATGGGGGCGACGATGGCGACGGCCGCCTCCACGTCGAATTCCCCCCTTGGAAGGTGGGCACGGTAGGCGTCGTCGACGCCCGTCAGATCCAGAACTCGCAGCACGGGGCCCAAGTCTAGTCCGAGGCGGTGGCCTCCTCCGCCGGACGGTCCACGCGCGGCTCCGGCCAGAAGGCCGCCATCAGCATGATCGGGGTCGTGGAGGCGAACGGCGCCACCACCAGAGCGGCCATGGAGCGCAGCGCCAGGTCCACACGCACCACGTCCCCCGCGCGGGCCGCGGCGAGCCGCTCGATGAACCCGGACTCGCCCACGAACAGTCCCACCTGCCACGCGGTGAGCGCACAGCCCAACGAGGCGATGAGCGGCACGGCGATGACCACCCATCCGAGACGGTGCAGGATCACCCAGCCGACGGCGCCTATCACCAGCCCCACCACGCCGGTGACGACGGCGAAGGTCACGTCGGCCGCGACGATGCTGGTGTGCGCGCGCTCGTTGATGGAGGCCGTCATGTCGTCGTTGACCGTGTAGGCGGGCAGCGGGGTGAGCCCTGACCAGAGCAGCCCCGCCAGGACGCCGAGGACGACGGCGCCGGCCAGGTACAGCCCCACCCTCCAGGCAGGCGTGTTCCAGAGCTCCGCCAGTTGACCCTTGCGCGAGAAGACCAGCACCTCGTCCGACATCACAGTTCCTTCCCGACGCCGACGCAGCTGGGTCCGAGGACCGCCTTGAGGTCTGCAAAGAGCGCCGAGGTGAGCTCCACCCGGAACCCGTCCCCGAGCCGGAAGGTCTTGACCTGGTCACCCGTGCGCAGCTGCAGGTGCACTTCGGCGGAGCCGGGGTACTGGGCCAGGATCTCCTTGATCCGGTTGACCACGCCGGGCGTGCAGCGCACGGCGGGGAGCGTGAGGGCGAGCGGGCCCGCGTTACCCTCGGCGCTCATGTGGGGCGCCACGATGTGCTGGGCGCGCATCCTGCCGCGGTCCTCGCCGGACTCGACGGTGCCCTCCACGGAGACGATGGTGTCCGGCGCGAGGTGCGCGGCCACCTGGTCGTAGACCCGCGGGAACACCGTCACCTCGATGGAGCTCGTGAGGTCCTCGAGGACCACCTGGGCCCAGATGTTGCCGGCCTTGTTGACGCGGCGGTTGACGGAGGTGATGAGGCCGCAGAGCTTGGTCTGCCCGCGGTAGCCCTCGCCGGCCGCGGCGGACGCGATGGGGCGCTCGCTGTTGGCCTGCAGCACGTGCTCGAGACCGTTGAGCGGATGGTCGGAGACGTAGAGGCCCAGCATCTCGCGCTCGAACGCCAGCTTCGTGCGCCGGTCCCATTCGTCGATCAGCGGCACCTGCTCGCGCGTCGTGGCGCCACCCGGGTCGTCCACAGGCGCCAGGCCGAAGTCGAAGCCGTCCTGCCCGTTCTCCGCGTTGCGCTTGACGTCGATGATCGAGTCCACGGCCGTCTCGAAGATCCCCATGAGCGCGCGCCGCGTGTGGCCCATCTCGTCGAAGGCGCCCGCCTTGATGAGCGACTCGATCACGCGCTTGTTGCACATGAGCAGCGGGGACTTGTCCAGGAAGTCGTGGAAGTCCGTGGCGGGCCCGGTGCGCTGGCGCTCGGTGATCCACGCCGTGACCACCTTGTCGCCGACGTTGCGGACCGCGCCCAGGCCGAAGCGGATGTGGTCGCCCACCGGCGTGAACTGCGTCTCCGACGAGTTCACGTCCGGCGGCAGCACCTGGATGCCCATCCGGCGGCACTCCGCCAGGTACAGCCCGGACTTGTCCTTGTCGTCGCGCACGGACTGCAGCAGCGCGGCCATGTACTCGACGGGGTGGTTGGCCTTCAGCCACGCCGTCCAGTACGAGACCAGACCGTAGGCCGCCGAATGCGCCTTGTTGAACGCGTAGTCCGAGAACGGCAGGAGAACGTCCCACAGGGTCCGCACGGCGTTCATGGAGAAGCCGCGCTCCTGCATGCCGCCCGAGAAGATCTCGTACTGGGCGTCCAGTTCCGACTTCTTCTTCTTGCCCATGGCGCGGCGCAGCAGGTCCGCGCTGCCCAGCGAGTAGCCCGCCAGCTGCTGGGCGATGGCCATCACCTGCTCCTGGTAGACGATGAGACCGTAGGTCTCCCCCAGGATGGGCTCCAGTGCCTCCGCCAGCTCGGGATGGACCGGCTCCACCGGCTCGCGGCCGGTCTTGCGGCGCGCGTACTTGTTGTGCGAGTCCGCGCCCATGGGGCCGGGACGGTACAGGGCGCCGACGGCCGAGATGTCGGCGAAGCAGTCCGGCTGCATCTGGCGCAGGAGCGCCCGCATGGGGCCACCGTCGAGCTGGAAGACCCCGAGCGTGTCGCCGGCCTGGAGCAGCGCGAAGGTCCGGGGATCGTCCAGGCTGAGCGTGTCCAGGTCCACCTCGATCCCCTTGTTGAGCTGCACGTTGCGCACGGCGTCGTCGAGGACCGTGAGGTTGCGCAGGCCCAGGAAGTCCATCTTGATCAGGCCGAGGGACTCGCACCCCGGGTAGTCGAACTGGGTGATGATGGCGCCGTCTGCCTCGCGCTTCATCAGCGGGATGATGTCGATCAGCGGCGAGGCGGACATGATCACGCCCGCGGCGTGCACCCCCCACTGACGCTTGAGCCCCTCCAGGCCCATGGCGGTGTCCACGACGGTCCGCACGTCCGGCGAGGTCTGGTAGAGCTCGCGGAACTCGTTGGCCTCGTTGTAGCGGTTGTGCTGCTCGTTGAACAGCTCGGTGAGCGGGACACCCTTGCCCATGACGTCGGCCGGCATGGCTTTGGTGATCTGCTCACCGATGGAGAACGGCATGTCCAGCACCCGGGCGGCGTCCTTGACGGCGGCCTTGGCCTTGATGGAGCCGTAGGTGATGATCTGCGCCACCTTGTCCGAGCCGTACTTCTCGGTGACGTAGGCGATCACCTCGCCGCGACGACGGTCGTCGAAGTCGATGTCGAAGTCCGGCATGGAGACGCGCTCGGGGTTGAGGAACCGCTCGAACAGCAGGCCGTGTTCGATGGGGTCCAGGTCCGTGATGCGCAGCGCGTAGGCGCACATCGAGCCGGCACCCGAGCCGCGGCCCGGCCCGACCCGCACGCCGTTCTCCTTGGCCCAGTTGATGAAGTCGGCCACCACCAGGAAGTAGCCGCTGAAGCCCATCTGCGTGATGATGCCGGTCTCGAACCGGGCCCTGTCCCACACCTCGTCGGGCACCCCGCCGGGGTACCGGATCGCGAGGCCCCGCTCCACCTCCTTGACGAACCAGCTGTCCTCCGTCTCGCCGTCCGGGCAGTCGAAGCGCGGCATGTAGGTGCCGGTGCCCTCGTCGAAGACCGTCTCGACACGCTCGGCGATGGCCAGCGTGTTGTCGCAGGCCTCCGGCAACTCCTTGAACAGCAGCCGCATCTCCGCCGGGGACTTCATGTAGTAGCCGTTGCCGTCGAACTTGAACCGGTCCGTCTGCGCCTTGCGGGAGCCGGCGGACACGCACAGCAGGGTGTCGTGCGCGTCCGCGTCCTCGGCGTGGACGTAGTGCGAGTCGTTCGTGGCCACCAGCGGCAGCCCGAGGCTCTTCGCGATGCGGAGGAGGTCCGTGCGCACCCGCGTCTCGATGTCCAGGCCGTGGTCCATCAGCTCCACGTAGAAGTTGCCTGCCCCGAAGATGTCGCGGAACTCGGCGGCGGAGGCCAGCGCGTTGTCGTACTGGCCCAGCCGCAGGAACGTCTGCACCTCGCCGGAGGGGCAGCCGGTGGTGGCGATGAGGCCCTTGCCGTACTGGTTGAGCAGTTCCCGGTCCGCCCGCGGCTTGTAGAAGAACCCCTCCAGTGAGCTGCGGGTGCTCAACCGGAAGAGGTTGTGCATCCCCTCCTGATTGGAGGCCCACATCGTCATGTGCGTGTAGGCCCCCTTGGAGGCCACGTCGTCGCCGGTCCCGTCCCCGAACTGCACCCGCTTGCGCTCGGAGCGGTGCGTGCGGGGCGTGAGGTAGGCCTCCAGGCCGATGATGGGCTTGACGTTGAAGTTCTTCGACGCCTTGTAGAACTCGTAGGCGCCGAACAGGTTGCCGTGGTCCGTGATGGCCAGCGCCGTCATGCCGAGGTTCTCGGCCTGCTTGAACATGTCCTTGACGCGGGCGGCGCCGTCGAGCATGGAGAACTCGCTGTGGTTGTGGAGGTGGACGAAGGTGTCGGTCATCGTCGTCTCCTCCCTCCGTCACCGTGCGACGGGTCCCCACCATACCCGCCGTCGACGATGGTCGCGGCGCGGCGCGGCCGGTGGCTCACGCCACAACCCCCAGGACCTGCACGGCGACGATCTTGGCGACGATACCCAGCGCGAACAGGGCGGCGTATCCGGCGTCGATCCGCCCGTCGCTGACCCGCGAACTCGCGAACGACAGGATCGCCGGCTGCCCGACGTAACCCGCGAACCCCCCGGCGGCCCGGGGTGCGCTGAGTCCCAGCAGCCGGGACCCGGCGAGGAACAGCACCGCCGAGACGGCCACGATGATGGCCGCCAGCAGCCCGGCGCGCAGGCCCGTGGCGGTGAGCGCCTGCTCGGCGAACAGGGGGCCGGAGGCCAGCCCGACGCTGGCGAGGAAGAGCAGCAGGCCAAGCTGCCGGATGGTGAGATTGACCGTCAACGGCATGGCCCAGATCAGCGGACCGGTGCGGTGGGTGGCGCCGAGTACCATGCCCACGAGCAGCGGCCCGGCCGCGGAGCCGAGCGAGAACGCGGCGTCTCCGGGCAACGGCACGCTGACGGCGCCGACCAGCAGACCGGCCACCAGCCCCAGGCCCAGCGCCAACGCGTCCACCTCCGCGACGCGTCGCTCCGAGTCGCCGAGGAACGCCGACAGGTCGTCGAGCTCCTCCTGAGGGGCCACCGCCAGCACCCTGTCGCCGAGTTGCAGGACGAGGTCGTCGCGGGCCAGCAGGTCGGTGTCGCCGCGTCGCACCCGGGTGAGCACCGCGCCGAAGCGGCTGGGAAGGTTGAGCTGCGCCACGCTCCTGCCCGCCACCGCCGGCGAGGACACCACCAGGCGCGTGAAGTCGACGGCGCCCCGGTCATCCGTCAGTTCACGGCTCAACCGGTGGCCGAGGTATCCGATGGCTTCCTCCACGGCGGCCGGTGAACCCACGACGAGCACCTGGTCCCCGGCCTGCAGGTCCTCGCCGGGGGCGAGCACGCGGGTGCGCGCGTCGCGCACGAGGTAGCTCATCTTGATGGTCTCGTCGGCCCAGCCGGGCACCCCGCGCTGCGCGGTGGCCCGCTTGACGTGCACGGACTCGGCCACGATGCCGTCGGCCGAGGCCGGCGTGGGGTCGTTCGTCGCGGGCCAACGGCGGCCCACCACCAGAGCCACCACGAGGATGGCCAGGACGACGCCGACCGGATAGCCGAGGGCGTAGCCGACGGCCGCGTCGGGGCTCCCGGTGGCCGAGGTCGCGGCCGCCAGCGCCGGGGTGGACGTCAGCGCGCCGGCCAGCAGGCCGGCGATCATGCCGGTGCCCAGGCCCAGCCAGGAGCCGATGAGCACCGCCAGCGCGGTGACGGCGCCGAGCACCGCGACACCCATGACCATGAGGGGCAGCTGGCGTCTGAGATCCGCGAAGAACGTCTCCCCGGCCGCGATGCCGACGGCGTAGACGAAGAGCGCCAACCCCAGCGTGGAGACCAGTGCGAGGCCGTCGCCGAGGGCCGGGTCAAGGGCACCCAGCGCCAGCCCCACGAACAGCGCACCGGCGGCGCCCAGCTTCAGCGGACCGAACGGGATGATCCCGACGGCGGCGCCCACCGCCACCACCAGCATGATGGTCAGCAGGGGCGACGAGGCGAGCAGGTCCAGCACAGTCAGCAGGCTACTCTGCCGCGGGCAGGGTTCAGCTGTGGGCGGGTTGGTTCAGCCAGGTGAGCTGGGAGGCGTCCTCGGCGATGTGGTGGACGAGCTCCGCGTTGAACTGCGCGCCGTACTCCGCCGTGATGTGGGCCTGGAACGCGGCGTCGTCGCGGTACTGCTCGAACACGAACCAGCGACGCGGGTGCTCCTCCCTGGTGAACGGGAGGAACTGCACGTTGCCAGGTTCGGCGCGCACCTTGTCCGTGAGGCCGGCCATCAGCTCGGCCACGCGGTCCTCGTGCCCGGGCAACGCGGTGAACTCGGCGAAGAGTGTCTTCATGAGCAGACTCTAGCCATCAGACCAGCAGCTGGCGGGCCTCCGGGCCGATGGGCCGCGGCAGCTTCGAGGTGCCACTGAGCTGCGCGTCGACGCCCTGCGCGCAGGACCGTCCCTCCGCGATGGCCCACACGATCAACGACTGCCCACGCCCGGCGTCGCCGCACACGAACACGTTGTCCACGTTGGTGCGGTACAGCTCGTCGCGCACGATGTTGCCGCGCGGGTCGAGGGCCAGACCGAGCTCCTCGACCAGACCGGTCTGCTCCGGTCCGCTGAAGCCCATCGCCAGCAGGACCAGCTGGGCCGGCACGTGGCGCTCGGTGCCCTCGAGGGGCACGAACCGGCCCGCCTCGAAGCGCACCTCGACGATGTCCAGCCCCGCCACCCGGCCCGCGTCGTCGCCGACGAAGCGGTTGGTGGACACGGCGTAGACCCGGTCGCCGCCCTCCTCGTGGGCGGAGGTGATCTTGAACGTCATCGGGTAGGTGGGCCACGGCTGTCCGTGCGGACGGGTCTCGGGGGGTGTGGGCATGATCTCCAGCTGCGTGATGGAGCGCGCGCCCTGCCGGATGGAGGTGCCGAGGCAGTCGGCGCCGGTGTCGCCGCCGCCGATGATGACCACGTCCCTGCCCTCGGCGGTGATCTGGTCCGGCACGTCCTCGCCCAGCGCGCGCCGGTTGGCCTGGGGAAGGAACTCCATGGCCTGATGGATCCCGGCCAGCTCGCGCCCCGGGACGGGGAGGTCGCGCGGCACCGTCGAACCGATGGCCAGCACCACCGCCTCGTAGCGTTCCAGAAGCTCGCGGCCGGTGAGGTCGACGCCGATCTCGACGCCGGTCTTGAACTGGGTGCCCTCCAGCACCATCTGCTTGAGCCGGCGGTTGAGGACGGCCTTCTCCATCTTGAACTCGGGGATGCCGTAGCGCAGCAGGCCGCCGATGGCGTCGGCCCGCTCGTAGACCACGACGGTGTGTCCGGCCCGTGTGAGCTGCTGGGCCGCCGCGAGGCCCGCGGGGCCGGAGCCGACCACGGCCACCGTCTTGGCGGTGTGCCACTCGGGCTGTTGCGGCACGACGCGGGAGTCCTCCCACGCCTTGTCGATGATGGCCACCTCGACGTTCTTGATGGTCACCGGGTCCATGTTGATGGCCACCACACAGGCGGTCTCGCACGGCGCCGGGCACAGGCGTCCGGTGAACTCCGGGAAGTTGTTGGTGGCGTGCAGCCGGTCCAGCGCGGCCTGCCACTCGTCGCGCCAGACGAGGTCGTTCCATTCAGGGATGAGGTTGCCCAGCGGGCAGCCGTTGTGGCAGAACGGGATGCCGCAGTCCATGCAGCGCCCGGCCTGGGCCGAGATGATCGGCAGGAGGGCCCGGCCTGGGCTGCCCGGGTAGACCTCCTTCCAGTCGTGCACGCGCTCCTCCACCGGGCGGCGATCCGCCACCTGGCGGGGAGTGGTCATGAATCCTTTGGGATCAGCCATGAGCGGCCTCCATCATCAGTGTGGTGGTTTCCTCGACGGTGAGCCCGTCGGCGACGGACTGGGCCTGGACGGCCATGATGCGGGCGAAATCGCGGGGCTGGACCTTGGTGAACCGCAGCCGCAGGTCCTCGTCGCCGAGCTGCAGGAGTTCGTCGGCCACCAGCGATCCGGTTTCGGCCCGGTGCTCGCCCAGGAGGGCCCGGATGCGGGCGATGTCGGCGTCCGTGGGGTCGACGGGGTCCGCCAGTTCGGTGTTGAGACGCAGCGGGTGGAGGTCCAGCACCCACGCCACGCCGCCGGACATGCCCGCGGCGAAGTTGCGCCCGGTGGGGCCGAGGACGAGGACCTCGCCGCCGGTCATGTACTCGCAGCCGTGGTCTCCCACGCCCTCGACGACGGCGGTGGCCCCGGAGTTGCGCACGCAGAACCGCTCGCCCACGAGTCCTCGGAGGAACATGGCCCCCGAGGTGGCGCCGTAGCCGATGACGTTGCCGGCCACGATCTGCTCGGCCGGGTCGAAGCTCGACTCCGACGGCGGGGTGACGACGAGCCGGCCGCCCGAGAGCCCCTTGCCGAAGTAGTCGTTCGAGTCGCCGATGAGGCGCAGGGTGATGCCGCGGGGAAGGAAGGCGCCGAAGCTCTGCCCACCGGTGCCGGTGAGCGTGAACTCGATGGTGCCGGCGTCCAGTCCGCGCCCGTCCGTGGCCTTGGTGACCTCATGCCCGAGCATCGTGCCGACGGTGCGGTCCACGTTGCGCACGGTGAGCGAGTGGCGCACCTGCTCGCCGCGGCTCAGCGCGGGCTCCGCGAGGCGGATCAGCTCCACGTCCAGCTTGGCGTCGAGGCCGTGGTCCTGCGTGGTGGTGCAGTGCCGGGGGGTGCCTTCGGGCACGTCGATCTCCGCCAGGACGGGGCCAAGATTGAGCCCGTGGGTCTTCCAGTGGCCCACCGCCTTGCCCACGTCGAGCAGGTCCACGCGGCCGACCGCCTCCTCGATGGAGCGCAGGCCCAGCTGGGCCAGCAGCTCGCGGACCTCCTGGGCCATGAACATGAAGAAGTTGACCACGTGGTCCGGGTCGCCGTGGAACTTGCCGCGCAGCTCGGGATTCTGCGTCGCGACGCCCACCGGACAGGTGTCCTTGTGGCACACGCGCATCATGATGCAGCCGGAGACCACCAGCGGGGCCGTGGCGAAGCCGAACTCCTCGGCGCCCAGGAGGGCGGCGACGATGACGTCGCGCCCCGTCTTGAGCTGTCCGTCGCACTGCACGACGATCCGGTCCCTGAGGCCGTTGAGCAGCAGCGTCTGCTGCGTCTCGGCCAGGCCCAGTTCCCACGGGGCGCCGGCGTGCTTGACCGAGGTGAGCGGCGCCGCGCCCGTGCCACCGTCGTGGCCCGAGATCAGCACCACGTCGGCCTTGGCCTTGCTGACGCCCGCCGCGACCGTCCCGACGCCGATCTCGGAGACCAGCTTGACGTGCACCCGCGCCGACGGGTTGGCGCACTTCAGGTCGTGGATCAGCTGCTTGAGGTCCTCGATGGAGTAGATGTCGTGGTGGGGCGGCGGGGAGATGAGGCCCACGCCGGGCGTCGAGTGGCGCGTCTTCGCCACCCACGGATACACCTTGGGGCCGGGCAGCTGCCCGCCCTCGCCCGGCTTGGCGCCCTGCGCCATCTTGATCTGGATGTCATCGGCGTAGGTGAGGTATTCCGACGTGACGCCGAAGCGGCCGGAGGCCACCTGCTTGATGGCGGAACGGCGCGACGGGTCGTGCAGCCGCTCCGGGTCCTCGCCTCCCTCGCCGGTGTTGGACTTGGCGCCGATGCGGTTCATCGCCACGGCGAGCGTCTGATGCGCCTCCATGGAGATGGAGCCGTAGCTCATCGCGCCCGTGGAGAACCGCTGGACGATGCTCTCGACCGATTCCACCTCGTCGATGCTGATCGGCTGCGCCGGCTTGAAGCCCATGAGGGAGCGCAGCGTCATGATGCGCGACGAGTTGTCGTCGACCAGCGAGGTGTAGCGCTTGAACATCGCGTAGTCGCCGGTGGAGGTGGCGTGCTGGAGGCGGAAGACCGTCTCCGGGTCGAAGAGGTGCGGCTCGCCCTCGCGGCGCCACTGGTACTCGCCGCCCACCAGCAGGTTTCGGTGCGCCAGGGGGATGCCGTCGCTGGGGTAGGCCGTGGTGTGGCGCGCCTTGATCTCGTCGGCCAGCTCGCCCAGCCCGAGGCCGCCCAGGCGGCTGGTGGTGCCGGTGAAGTAGCGGTCCACGACGTCCTGGCTGAGGCCGACGCATTCGAAGATCTGCGCGCCGGTGTAGGAGGCGATGGTGGACACGCCCATCTTGCTCATCACCTTGAGCACGCCCTTCGACAGCGCCTTGGCGACGTTGGCGATGGCCTTCTCCGGCGACACGTCGACGTACATCTCGCGCCGTGCCAGGTCCTCGGCGGTCTCGAACACCAGGTACGGGTTGATGGCGGCGGCGCCGAAGCCGATGAGCAGCGCCATGTGGTGCACCTCGCGGACGTCGCCGGCCTCCACGACGAGGCCCACCTGCGTGCGGGTCTTCTCCCTCACCAGGTGGTGGTGCACGGCCGCGGTCAGGAGCAACGACGGGATGGGCGCCAGCTGGGCGGTGGAGTGCCGGTCCGACAGCACGATCGCGCGGGCGCCGCCGCGGATCGCCGCGGAGACCTCCTGGCAGATCTCGTCGATCTTCTTCTCCAGGGCGCGGCCCCCGCCGGCCACCTTGTAGAGGCCGCGGACCACGTGGGTGCCGTAGCCGGGCAGCTCACCGTCCTGGTTGAGGCGCACGATCTTGGCCAGCTGCTCCGAGTCCAGGATGGGCCGGTTCATGGTGATCTGGCGCGCAGCCTCGGGCGTGGGCTCGAGGAGGTTGCGCTCGGGGCCGATCTTGGTGGTCAGCGACGTGACGAGCTCCTCGCGGATGGCGTCGAGCGGCGGATTGGTCACCTGCGCGAACAGCTGCTTGAAGTAGTCGAAGATCAGCCGGGGCCTGCTGCTGAGGACCGCGATCGGGGAGTCGGTGCCCATCGAGCCGATCGGCTCGGCTCCGGCGTTGGCCATCGGCGCGATGATGAGCCGCAGCTCCTCCTCGGTGTAGCCGAACACCTGCTGCCTGCGGATCACGGAGGCGTGCGAGTGGACGATGTGCGCGCGGCTGGGGAGCTGGTCGAGCTCGATCTTGTTCTCGGACACCCACTGGCCGTAGGGGTGCTCAGCGGCAAGCGCGCCCTTGACCGCCTCGTCGGATTCGATGGTGTGCTTCTCCAGGTCCAGCAGCAGCATGCGGCCCGGCTGGAGCCGTCCCTTGCGCACCACGTCACCGGCCTCGATGGGAAGGACACCGGCCTCGGAGGCGAACACCACCAGGCCGTCGGCGGTCTCCCAGAAGCGCCCGGGGCGCAGGCCGTTGCGGTCCAGGCAGCCGCCGATGATGGTGCCGTCGGTGAAGGTCATGCAGGCGGGGCCGTCCCAGGGCTCCATGATCATCGAGTGGTACTCGTAGAACGCGCGACGCTCGGGATCCATCTCCGCGTGGCCCTCCCAGGCCTCCGGGATCATCATGAGCACCGCGTGGGGCAGCGAGCGGCCGCCGAGGTGCAGCAACTCCAGCACCTCGTCGAACGACGCCGAGTCCGAGCCGTCGGGGGTGCAGATCGGGAAGAGCTTCTCCAGGTTGCCGGGGAACTTGTCCGACGTGAGCAGTGCCTCGCGGGCCCGCATCCAGTTGCGGTTGCCGCGCACGGTGTTGATCTCGCCGTTGTGGGCGATCATCCGGTAGGGGTGCGCCAGCTCCCACGCGGGGAACGTGTTGGTGGAGAATCGTGAGTGGACCAGGGCCAGCGCCGATTCGATCCGCTCGTCGTGCAGCTCCGGGAACACCTCCTCCAGCTGGGCGGTGGTGAGCATGCCCTTGTAGACCAGCGTGCGCGAGGAGAGCGACGCGAAATACACGCCCACCTCGTGCTGGACGCGGCGGCGCAGCACGTAGGTGGCGCGGTCCAGCTCGATGCCTTCCTGGCCCTCGCGGCCGGCCACGACGAGGTGTTCGAAGTGCGGCATGGCCCCGATGGAGATCGGCGAGAGCGTGGCGGTCTCGACGGGCACCTCGCGCCACGCGATGACGTCCAGCTCGACCTCGTCGGCGAGGGCCTCGATGGCCGCCTTGGCCTCGGCCCGGGCCTGGTCGTCGACGGGGAGGAAGGCCATGCCGACGGCGTACTCCCCGGCGTCCGGGAGCAGCGCGTCGACGACACCCCTGAGGAAGCGGTCCGGAACCTGGATCAGGATGCCAGCGCCGTCACCGGCGGCCTCGTCCGCGCCGGTGGCCCCACGGTGGTCCAGGTTGCGCAGCGCCTCAAGACCCTGCGAGACGATCTGGTGCCGGGGCACGCCGTCGAGATGGGCGACGAAGGCCACACCGCAGGCGTCGTGCTCGTAGGAGGGGTCGTACAGACCCACCTTCTCGCGGTGCGGGAACACGCTCTGAGCCATCTGCTGGTCCTCCTCGGTCACTTCCAGGACACGCTGCGGCCGGGCCGTAGCGTGGAAACAGTATGCGGGCGGCATTCCGCGGGCAAACCGATATCAGGCCCCGCGAACGAGCGTAAATAGATTGTTACCTGCTCGAAACATCACGCGAGGACGGTCACCGCGTCGCCCTGCCTGACCGTGAGCGACGCCGCCGCGAGGTCCAGACGGAATTCGGCCTCCTCGGCGCCCCCGTGGCAGCGATAGGTGAGGGCGGTGTTGTCGCGCTGGAGCACCTCTACCGACGAGCCCGCCAGCCAGGGGTGGCGGCGACGGAACGCGATGGCCGACTGGTAGGTGCGGTGCATGCTCTCCCCCAGCGGCGACAACTCCGCCGGCGAGGCCGGCAGCGGCGGGCGAACCTCGTCGTCGCCGTGCCACGCCTCGGTCTTGGTGCCGGTGAAGCCCTGCTCGTCCCCGTAGTAGATGCTGGGCATGCCGGGCAATGTCATCAGCACGGTCGCGGCGAGCGCGGCCCGCGGGGCGCCGAGGATCGTGGCGATCCGGGTGACGTCGTGGTTGCCCACGAAGATCTGCGGCAGGAACTCGCCGCAGAACCCCGCGTGACGCTCGAGGGCGTGGGCCAGTTCCCAGAGGTTGGCGTCCTTGAAGGAGCTCCAGACCGCCTTCCAGAGCTCGTACTGGGTCACCGAGGACAGCGTGGACTCGCGGATGAAGCCCGCGTAGTCACCGTGAATGACCTCACCCAGGAGCACGGCGTCGGGGAACTCGGCGCGGACGCGGGCCGCGACGTCGCGCCAGAAGCGGGTGGGCACGGCGTAGGCCACATCGAGGCGCCACCCGGCGATGCCTCGGCGCAGCCAGTGCAGCATCGCGTCGGACACCAGATCCAGGACGGCGGGGTTGTCGTGGTCGAGCTCAACGAGGGACTCGTGTCCCTCCCAGCCCTGGGGGTGGCCGTCTCGGTGGCGGATCAGCTCGGGCCGCTCGGTGACGAGGCGGTGCTCGCGGGCCACGTGGTTGAACACGCCGTCGAGCATGAGGTGGATGCCCCGGGCGCGGCCCTCGGCGATGAGCCGGTCGAAGTCCGCGTCGTCGCCGAGCCGGGGGTCGATGCGGAAGTGGTCCAGGGTGTCGTAGCCGTGGGAGACGGACTCGAAGACCGGTCCGAGCAGGAGCCCGTTGCAGCCGAGCTCGACGAGGTAGTCCAGCCACGCCTCCAGCCGCGTGAGCCGGTGGGCCGGCTCACCGTGCTCCCCACGGATGGGAGCGCCCGTCGCCCCCAGGGGGTAGACCTGCCACCAGATCGCGTGTTCCATCAGGCCCATCGGTGTCTCCTCGTCGGTCGTGCCGCCAGGCTACTCCGACCCATGCCGGTGTCGCGCTCGGCGTCGGCCGGTTCTGCGGTGGGGAGTTGAGCCGGACACGGCTCTCGCCGACACTCGATGAGCCTGATCTGGCTCTCATGGGGATGGCAGCGCTGACATCGGCTCAGCCTCGTGTTGAATGCCGTGTCAGGCTCGTGGCCCTTGACCGAGAGCCGTGTCCGGCTCATGCAGCCTCCGCAGGAGCCGTGTCCGGCTCAACCCCGCTACCGGCCAGAACCCGACGAGACGGGAAGCCGCGACACCGCGCGTCAGCCGGCGATGAGCCGCTGGAAGTCGTCCTTCAATTCGCCGGCGGACAACCCGTTCCACACCACGCGCAGCAGCCGGTCCTCGCCGAAGCCAAGCACGTAGGTGCCGTGGTCCACCTCGTAGCCGCCGGACGGCAGCTGCTTGCCGTCGGCGATGTCGATGCCCAGGCTGAGCGCCGCTGACTTGATGTCGTCGAGGCTGCCGGTGAGCCCCACGAACGAGTCGTCGACGCGGGACAGGTAGGTCTTCAGCACCTCGGGGGTGTCGCGCGCCGGGTCCGTGGTGACCACGATGAGGGTGATGTCGTCGACGAGGTCCTCAGGCAGCCGGCGCCTGGCCGTGGCCATGTCCGCCATGATGCCGGGGCACACGTCAGGACAGTTGGTGTAGCCGAAGAACAGCGCCACCGCTGTGGTGGTGGGACCGGTGGCCAGGTTGTAGGGCTGACCAAACTGGTCCGTGAGCGTCACATCCGGCAGCGGGTTCCCGCCGTCGGCCAGCGACGTGCCATGCCACTCCCCTTGCCCGGCGTTGACGCTGGCCACCGGCCCGTCGTCGGCGGGTGAGCATCCCGCCACCAGGCCGAGCGCGCCCAGGCCGAGCACGGACCGCCGACCGATCACCGGCGCGCCCGCTCCACGCCCTCGGCCAGCTCGTCGGTCAGCCGGCGCAGACGGGCCAGGTCCGTCTGCAGCTCCAGGCCGTCGGAGTCCAGGCACTTGAGCAGGGCCGAGCCGACGATGACCAGGTCCGCGTACCGACCCACCTCGGCCGCCTGATCCCCGTTGGACACGCCGAGACCGATGCCCACCGGGAGCCCCGGGTCGACGGCGCGGGCCCGGGCGGTGATCACCGGGGCGGCGTCCGAGGTGGCGGCCCGGGCTCCCGTGACGCCCATGACGCTGGAGGCGTAGACCCAGCCGCGACAGGAGGCCATGGTGAGGGCGATCCGCTCCTCCGTCGACGACGGCGCGATGAGGAACACCCGGTCCAGGCCGTGGGCGTCGGTGGCGTCGAACCACTCCGGGCAGTCGTCCGGCGGCAGGTCCGGGGTGATCACGCCGGCGCCGCCGGCGGCTGCCAGGTCCCGGGCGAACGCGTCCGGCCCGTAGGCCTCGATGAGGTTCCAGTACGTCATCACCATGGGCGTGGCTGTGGTCTGCGCCACAGCCTCCACTGCGAGGAAGGCGTCCTTCGTTCGCACGCCGCGCGCGCGGGCTTTGGCGGTGGCCTGCTGGATGACCAGCCCGTCCATGAGCGGGTCCGAGTACGGGATGCCGATCTCGACGATGTCCACGCCGCGACCCTCGGTGCCCTCGGTGATGGCCCTGACCGCCAGGATCGAATCCGCGACACTCGGGTACCCGACCGGCAGATACCCCACCAGCGCCGGGCGCCCCGTGTCGAGCGCCCTCGCGACGACCCGGCCGGAGATCCCCAACCGCGCCGGGTCCGTGAACTGGCTCATTCCATTCCCCCCACGGTCTGGTCCGGCACGCCGGTCAGGCCGAAGTATTCGACGGCGGTGGCCACGTCCTTGTCACCGCGACCCGACAGGCACACCAGGATGGAGGGCCGCGCCGACGGGTCCTCGGCCGCGATCCGCAGGCCGAGGCGTCGGGCGCCGGCCAGCGCGTGCGCCGTCTCGATGGCCGGGATGATGCCCTCGGTGCGGCTGAGCTGCTTGAAGGCGTCCATGGCCTCGTCGTCGGTGACGCCCTCGTAGACGGCGCGTCCGGTCTCCGCCAGCCAGGCGTGCTCGGGGCCGACGCCGGGATAGTCCAGGCCCGCGGAGATGGAGTGCGACTCGATGGTCTGCCCGTCCTCGTCCTGCAGCACCATTGTGCGGGCGCCGTGCAGCACGCCCAGCGACCCCGCGACGATCGTGGCCGCATGCCGCCCCGTCGCCACGCCCTCCCCTTCGGCCTCGAAGCCGTAGAGCTTCACGGACTCGTCGGGGATGAAGTCGTAGAACATGCCGATGGCGTTGGAGCCGCCACCCACGCACGCCGCGACATAGTCCGGCAGTGCGCCGTGGTCCTCAAGCATCTGCCGGCGAGCCTCGGTGGAGATGACCCGCTGCAACTCGCGCACCAGGTACGGGAACGGGTGGGGGCCGCCGACGGTGCCGATGAGGTAGTGCGTGGTGTCGACGGTGGTGACCCAGTCGCGCATGGCCTCGTTCATGGCGTCCTTGAGCGTGCGGGAGCCGGCCGCGACCGCGAACACCTCAGCGCCCAGCAGCTGCATGCGCGCCACGTTCAGCGCCTGGCGCCTGGTGTCCACCTCGCCCATGTAGACGCGACACTCGAGCCCCAGCAACGCCGCCGCCGTCGCCGTCGCCACGCCGTGCTGCCCCGCGCCGGTCTCGGCGATGACGCGCGTCTTGCCCATCCGCTTGGTGAGCAGCGCCTGCCCGAGCACATTGTTGATCTTGTGCGCTCCGGTGTGGTTGAGGTCCTCGCGCTTGAGCAGGATCCGGGCGTTGCCGCACAACTTCGAGAAGTTGTCCGCCACCGTGATGGGCGTGGGGCGGCCGGAGTAGTCGCGCTGCAGCCGGGCCAGCTCGGCCCGGTACGCCGGGTCCGCCTGAGCGTCCTCGAACGCGACGGTGAGCTCAGTCAGCGCGGCCTGCAGCGCCTCGGGGACGAAGCGGCCGCCGTAGCGCCCGAAGTGGCCCTTCTCGTCTGGCATGTTCATGCGGGAGACCTTTCTGCGGCGGTCATGAAGTCTGCGATGGCTCGGCTGGGGTCCCCGTGCCGGACCAGGGCCTCGCCGACGAGGATGACGTCGGCGCCCTGCGCCGCGACCGTCGCGGCATCGTCCGGGCGGAGGATGCCGGATTCGGCCACCCGCACCGGCCCGCCCCCGATGTGCGCCGACAGCGCGCCGAAGGTGGCCAGGTCCACGTCGAGGGTCTTGAGGTTGCGGTTGTTGACGCCGATCAGCTCGAACCCGAGCGCCAGCGCCCGGTCCACCTCGTCGACGGTGTGCGTCTCGACCAGCGGGGTCATGCCCAGGTCTGCGGTCAGGGCGCCGAAGCGGGTGAGCTGCGCGTCCGTGAGCGCCGCGACGATGAGCAGCACCAGGTCCGCGCCGTGCGCGCGGGCCTCGAGGAACTGGTACTCCTCCACCATGAAGTCCTTGCGCAGCACGGGGATGCCGACGGCGGCGCGCACGGCGTCCAGGTCCGCCAGGGACCCGCTGAACCGCCGTCGTTCGGTGAGCACGGAGATGGCGGCCGCGCCCCCGGCCTCGTACGACGCGGCGAGCGCCGCCGGGTCCGAGATGTCCGCCAGCGCGCCCTTGGAGGGCGAGGACCGCTTCACCTCGGCGATCACGGCGAGCTCGGGCGCCCGGAACCGCGGCATGGGGTCCAGCGCGGGCGCGGCCAGCTCGGCCTCGCGCATCACGTCCGCGAAGGGGACGCGCGCCCTCCGGTCTTCAAGATCCAGCCGGACTCCGGCGATGATGTCGTCGAGGACGGTCACGGCTGCCCGTAGCCCATGGCCTTCATGACCATGGCGACCACGCCGGCGATGAGGACGATCACTCCACCGGCGATGACGAGCGCCCAATTGGGACCCATCAGCGATCCGGCTGCCGCGATGATGAACCCGAGGGCGGCGATGCCCGCGGCGGTCCAGGCCATGGGGCTCTTGCCGTGGTGGTAGTACTGCGGGGTACGCGCCATTGCCGGGCCTTTCGTCGCTACTCGTGCTCGTGGCGAGACTACCCTGCGGGCCCCGCGCGGTGCACGTCCTGTTCACCTGTCGGGTCCGCGCCCTCGTCCATCGCCTTCCAGAGATCGACGGGGTGCTCCCCGGCGGTCCGCGGGCGCGCCACCCAGCCGGGCCCCCACCAGGCCATGGCCAGCAGACCCACCAGCGCCACCAGGAACCCGACGAGCGCCACCCACTGCCCGGCCTGACCCGCCCACCCGGCGGAGGCCACGGCGAGCACCACCAAGGAGGTCCCGAGGACCCGGAGCGGCACGCCTCGCAGCATCAGCGACAGGCCCAGCCCGGCGGCCACCGCCCAGGCCAGGGAGGCCACCGCGCTGCCGCCGGCCTGCGCCGAGAAGCCCGCGGTCAGCGCACCGGCCAGTGCCAGCAGCGTCACCGGCCACCGTCGCGTCACGCGGTGCCCATCGCCTCGGCACGCGCCAGCGCCGTGATCACGGCCTGCGCCTTGTGCCGGCACTCGGCGTCCTCGGTCTCCGGCACCGAATCCGCGACGATGCCCGCACCGGCCTGCACGTGGGCCACGCCGTCGGAGAGCACCGCGGTGCGGATGGCGATGGCGACATCCGAGTTGCCCGCGAAGTCGAAGTACCCGACGACCCCGCCGTACAACCCCCGCCGCGACACCTCCAGCCTGTCGATGATCTCCATGGCACGGACCTTCGGGGCGCCCGAGAGGGTGCCGGCGGGAAAGCAGGCCAGCACCGCGTCCAGCGCGCTGCGGCCAGGCGACAGGCGCCCTGAGACGGCGGCCTCGAGGTGCATGATGTGGCTGTAGCGGTGGATGTTCATGAACTCGTGCACCGTGACGCTGCCGGGCTTGCAGATCCGGCCGAGGTCGTTGCGGCCCAGGTCCACCAGCATGAGGTGTTCGGCCTTCTCCTTGGGGTCCGCCAGGAGCTCCTCGCCCAGTCTGCGGTCGTCCTCCGGCGTCGCGCCGCGGGGCCGCGAGCCGGCGATGGGGCGCGTGGTGACCAGGCCGTCCTGCACGGTCACCAACGCCTCCGGGCTGGATCCGACGACGTCGAAGCCGGGCAGTCGCAGCAGGTACAGGTAGGGGCTGGGGTTGGTGAGCCGCAGCGCCCGGTACACCTCCAGCGCGTCGGAGGTGACGGCGACGTCGAAGCGTTGGGACACCACGATCTGGAACGCCTCCCCGGCGCGGATCTCCTCCTTGGCCTCCTCCACCATGGCCATGTACTCGGCGGACGTGCGCTGGCGACGGATCTCGGGCGTCACCGGCGCGCCCTCCTGCGCGGCCAACGACGGCCGGGGGGCGCGCACCTTCTCCGCCATGTCCTCCACGGCCGCGACCGCCCCGTAGTACGCCCGCTCCACGCCCTCGTCGGTGCCGTCGAAGTTGATGGCGTTGGCGATCAGCCACAGGTCTCCCGTGTGGTGGTCCAGCACCGCCACCTCGCTGGTGAGCATCATCACCAGCTCCGGCAGCTGGAGGTCGTCGACGGTGCTGTCCGGCAGCCGCTCGAGTCGGCGGACCACGTCGTAGCCGAGGTAGCCCACCATGCCCGCGTGGAAGGGCGGCAGGCCCTCGACGATGGGGGTGGCCAGCTCGAGCAGGGTGGCGCGCAGCACCTCCAGCGGGTCGCCGTCTCCGACGCCGACGAGGTGGTGCCCGATCCAGTGCGCCTTGCCGTCCTGCTCCGTGAGGGTGGCGGCGGTGCGGACCCCGATGAAGGAGTACCGCGACCACACGCCCGCCTCGGCGGACTCCAGCAGGAAGGTGCCCTCGCGGGCGCCGCACAGCGCCTGGTACACACCCACCGGGGTGACGTCGTCCGCCAGCAGCTTGGCGTACACACTGATCACCCGGCGGTCCAGGGCGAGTTCGGTGAACTCCTCCAGCGACGGGGTGATCCTCATCAGAGCTCCCCAGCCGTGAGGGGGGTGAAGAAGCACGTCCGGTTGCCGGTGTGGCAGGCGGCCCCGACCTGGTGGACGCGCAGCAGCAGCGTGTCGCCGTCACAGTCCAGGGCGACGTCCACCACCTCCTGCGTGTGACCCGAGGTCTCCCCCTTGACCCAGTACTCCTGCCGCGACCTCGACCAGTACGTCGCCCGGCCGGTGGTGAGGGTGCGGCGCAACGCCTCGGCGTCCATCCACGCCAGCATGAGCACCTCCCCCGTCTCGGCGTCCTGGGCGACGGCGGGCACGAGTCCGTCGGAGTTGTACGCGATGGTGGCAGTCATGGGTGACATTCTGCCCTGCCTAAGCTGGGGGCCATGACCTTCGCCCAGCGCCAGCGCGCCGCCCTCGTCGACCTCCTGCGTGACCTCGGCCCCTTCGCCCCCACCCGATGCGGGGGGTGGCAGACCCAGGACCTCGCCGCGCACCTCTACGTGCGCGAGCACCGCCTCGACGCGCTGCCGGGCATCGCGGTGCCGCAGTTGGCCGGGCGCACCGAGCGGATCCAGACCGAGGAACTGCACCGCCTCGGCTACCCGGCGGTGGTCGACGCCGTGGCCCGCCCGGGTTGGATCATGCGGCCGCTGGACAAGCTGGTCAACACCAGCGAGCTGTTCATCCACCACGAGGACGTGCTGCGCGCCAACGACGGCGGCCAGGAGCTCACCGCCGCGGAGCAGCAGGAGTTGTGGCCGGTGGCGAAGTTGCTTGCCCGCAAGGCGCAGGTGGCCTACGGCGGGCGCGTGCTGATCACCCGCACGGACACCGCGCAACAAAGTGCCCTCGGGCAGGGCAACCGCCCCATCCATCTCTCCGGGCTGCCGTCGGAGCTGGTGCTGCTGCTCAGCGGGCGTGACGCGGACGTCGCGGTGGGAGGTGAGCCGGACGCCATCGAGGCCTGGCGGGACGCCGTCTCGGTCCTCTGACCGGAAGGCGGCTCGCGTCTGCTCGGTCCGCGGTGGAAGATGAGGTATCAGGGACGCGACGGCTCGCTCTTTACCGGTGAAGTCCTGAGGTCCGATCCCCGGAGGTGCCCCATGTCACCCTCACCGCGCTGCATCCTCGATGCTCACGCCCCTGCGCGCCGCGCTCCCCATCGCGGGACGTTCGCGCCGCAGCCCTACTACGTCCCCATGCCCTACTACGTGCCGATGCCCTACTACGTGCCCATGCCCTACTACGGCTCGGCCCGGCGGCCTTCCAGACCCGCGACGTCCCTGGCCCCGGCCGGTCGGGCGCCGTGACGGCGTCGCTGGCCACATCCGCCGCCGAAGCGTTCGTCGCTTTCCGCGAAGGAGACACTGCCCGGTTGGGCGAACTCGTGGCCCTCCTCACCCCGCCACTGTGGGCGGTGGCCCGGTCCTCGGGCCTCACCCCTGCGCAGGCGGAGGATGTGGTGCAGACGGCGTGGCTCGCGCTCGTGAGCAAAGCGTCGACCATCGTCGAGCCCCAGGCCGTCTTCGCGTGGCTCCTGACCACGACGAAGCGGGAGGCCTGGCGCGCGGCGCGCGTGCCCGCCACGGCCGAGCTGAGCGACGCCGTGGCGGCGCGCGCCCCCACGCCTGATGCGGTGGCCGAGAACCACGACCTCAGCCGCCGCCTCTGGGCCCACGTCAGGCAGCTCAGCCCCCGCTGCCAGGCGCTGCTGCGCGTCATCGCGTATGCCGCCGCACCTGATTACGCCACCATTTCGGCCGCGCTCGGCATGCCGGTCGGCTCCATCGGCCCCACCCGGGGACGGTGCCTGGCCACGCTGCGCCGCGCGCTCGCCGACGATCCCTCCTGGAGCACCGCATGACCACCAACGACGCCCTTCAGCCCCTCGACGCGGACGACGTCGCCCTCTTCGGCGCCCTCGCCACCGCGCAGGCCGAGCTGGACCCGCTGCCCATCGGCATGATGGAACGCCTCACGTTCGCGCTGTCGCTGGCGCTGATGAACGCCGAGCTGGCCGCCCTGGACGGCCGGCCGCTGCTGGCGGCCCGGGGCCTGGACCCGGCGGTGACCGACACCGTCACCTTCACGGCCTCTACCCTCAGCCTCATGGTGGTGCTGAGCGAGGTCGACGGTGGGGTCCGGGTGGACGGCTGGGTCACCGGAGGCGGCGTCACGGTCGAGGCCCGCACGTCGGACACCGTCGATGTCCGCGTCTCCGACGCCACCGGGCGCCTGGTCTGGCCGTTGGTCCCCCACGGCCCGCTGCGCTTCCTCATCCAACCCAACCGCCCCGACCAGCGCCCCGTGGTCACGCCTACGATCGAGGTGTAGGTGATCGATTCCGCACCGGAGCTCTATGAACGGGCCCGTGCGGCGCTCGCGGAGCACCGCACGGCTGAGGCGAGTGCGCTCCTGAGCCGGGCCGCGGGCGCATGCCCGTCCTCCGATGTGGAGCTGGGGCTGCGGATCCGGATCTCGAGGGCGTGGATCACGTTCGAGGAGCAGGGCTGCGCGCCGGCGCTGGAGGCGCTCAGCGCGGCCGCGGCGGAGGCCCGCGCTCGCGGGTTGCCGCACGTGGCGCGCACCGCGGAGGTCCAGGCTGGCAGCCTGCTCGCCCGCTCCGGTGACCGCCCGGCCGCCTGGCGCGCCCTGCGCGGCATCGACCCGGACTCCCTGGCCGCGCCGGACCGGATGAGGCTGCTGCTCAACCGCGGCACCATCGCCTCCGAGTTGCGGCGCTTCGACGAGGCCGCCGCGGACCTCTCGCTGGCCGCGGACCTGGCGGACGAGCTCGGCGTCCGCCCCGTGTCGTTCATGGCGCGGCACAACCTGGGCTGGGTCCGGTTCCTGCGCGGCGACCTGCCCGCCGCGCTGCGGGAGATGCATGACGCCGAGGCCCTCGACGTGGACCTGGATCGCTCCGTGGCCCGCCAGGACCGGGCGAGGGCGCTGGTGGAGGCCGGCCTCATCGACGACGCCCACGAACTCCTGCTGATGGCCCGCGAGGGCCGTCCGGGCGCCCAGCAGACGGCTGAGGTGGACCTGGATCTCGCCCGCTGCGCACTGCTGCTGGGACACCCCGACGAGGCGCTGGAGCGCAGCCGTGCCGCGGCCCGCGTCTTCCGGCGCCGCGGCGCCGACGGCTGGCACCGCCGGGCGGTGCTGCTCCAACTCATGGCCCGGCCCCGGATCGCGGCGGCCCGGGCGCTGTGGGAGGCGTCCCTCGAGGTGGGCGACAGGCTGACGGCCGCGCAGGCGGCGGCGGCCGGGATGCGGGCCCCGTCGGCCAGGGACGCCGACGTCGCGGATCTCACCCCCGACGTGGCGTGGCTCTCGCGCTCACCCGTCGTCTCGCTGCGGCTGGCCGGGCTGGTGGCGCTGGCTACCGCCGCCGCCCGGCGTGGCGACGCCGACGAGGCGCGCCGGGTGCTGAGGCGGGCCAACGCCACGCTGGTCCACTCGCAGCTCGGCCTGGCCAGCCTGGACCTCCGCACCGCATCCGCGCTCCACGGGGAGGCGGCCGCGGCGTTGGACCTGGAACTGGCCGCGCCCCGCGGGCCCAGCGCGCTCGTCGAGGCCGCCGAGAGGTGGCGCGCCGCCACCCGGCCCCAGCCGCGGGTCAGCCCGGCGGCGGACCCCCGCGTCCGGGAGGCAGCCACAGAACTGCGGCGGCTGCGCGCCGAGTTCGATCCCGCGGGGCCCAGCGTCGAGGATGACACGCGGGCCATCGTCGCGGGCGAGCGCGAACTCCGCTCCCTCACCTGGGGCGCGGTCACCGACCTGCCGCCCACCGCCACCACACTGACCGCGGCGGCCCTGCGCCGCGCGGCACGCGCGCACGGCTGCAGCCTGGTGGTCACCGTCCGGAGGGGCGACACGGTGATGGCTGTGGTGCTGGGCGAGGGCCCGGATGTCGTGCTGTCCCTGGGCTCGGCCGAGCGCGCCGCGGAGCTGGTGGAGGCCGCGCGGGCGGACCTCACCGCCCAGGCGAACCTGCATCCGGCCCACCCGCTGGCGGGCGCGGTCGCGGCGTCCCTGGACGCCCGCCTGGCCGAACTCGGCGGCCAGGTCGCGGCGCCGCTGGAGGACCTGCCCGGCCAGCTCGTCGTGGTCCCCACCCGCGTGCTGGCCGGCGTGCCGTGGCTGGCGCTGCCGCAGCTGCGAGGCCGTCCGGTCACCGTCGCGCCCACGGCCTCCAGCTGGGCGGCCTCCGGCAGGGTGGTGCACCGCCCGCGGGTGAGCGTGCTGATCGGGCCGGCGCTGCCGTTCGCGGCCCAGGAGGCGGACGCCATCTCGGGCTGCTGGCCGTTGGTGCGGGCCGTGGGATTCCCCGAGGCGCTGGCCGCCGACGACGTGGTGCACGTGGCGGCGCACGGCGAGCACCGTGGCGACAACCCTCAGTTCTCCAGCCTCCTGCTCGCCGACGGGCCGGTGTTCGCCCACGAGCTGGAGGACATCGCGCTGCGGGCCAGCCACGTGGTGCTGTCGGCGTGTGAGGTGGGGCGCGCCACGCACCGGCCCGGCGACCAGCCCCTCGGCCTCACCGCGACCCTCCTGTCCGCGGGCGCCGTCTGCGTCATCGCCCCCGTCGCCCCCATCGGCGACGAGTTGGCGGCCGCCGTGATGGCCGCCTACCACGCCGAGCTCTGCGGCGGGGCCGACGCAGCGACGGCGCTCGCCAGCGCCACGCACTCCCACCCGAGCGCGGGCGCCTTCGTGTGCTTCGGCGCCCCGTGGCGCGCCACCGTCTGACCGGAGTCGCGACGTATCACAGTGCGCCGTTGGCCCTCCTGTCTCATCGACGGTGCACTGCGCATCGAGACTGACTAGGAAAGGCGCAACCATGGTTCAGGCAATGGGTCCCACCTACGCCGGCGGCACCCAACCCATCACCAAGGACGGGTACGACGTGCTCTACCTGCCCGACGTCAACAACCACGAGCTGATCGCCCAAGGCGAGGCCCCGGTCTTCTACTACATCCCCAACCGCATCCGGATGGCCCGCAAGGAGGGGCCGGACAAGGGCGATTACCTGTTCAACCTGGTGCGGTTCTCGGGCACCGGCGGCGAGGGCGTGATCGGCGGGGGCGGGGACGTGGCCGGCGGCATCCTCACCTTCTCCGTCACCGGCGCGCTGCCGGAGCAGACCAGGCGGCAGGCCGAGGCCGCCATCACCGCCCAGATGGTCGACAGCACCGACGTGTTCTGGGGCATCAAGAACGCCCGCAAGCCACCGATGTTCCGCCCCGCGGTGATCGCGCAGACGACCACCAGCGTGTCCAACATGGCTCCCACACCCACCGGCTTTCCGACGGCCGACCAGCCCACCCGCGGCGCCCGGCCGCGCGGCTTCCGCACCGTCGGCATGCCCGCCAACCGGGCGCTCACCCGCGACCCGGAGCCCGGCGACACCCCGGCCACCGACAACAACCTGGACCCGTGGTACTCCATGATGCAGGGCCAGGGCAGCGGCTCGATCGACCCCACGGGCACGCACGCCTTCTCCGGCCTGCTGGGCGTCTACCCGGCCAACATCGCCTGGGCCGCCTTCCACGGCACCGCCAGCCCGCTCATCGTCATCCAGAACTTCAAGCTGAAGGTCTGGTCCCCGGTGTGCACCATCAAGATCGACGGCAACTGGGACTCGGTGTTCACGCACTTCTCGGCCGCCGCGTCGGGCCGCTACCTGTGGGCCAAGGTGGACGCGCAGGCCGAGTTCAACAACATGCGCAAGTCCGGCACGATCAAGGTCGACGTCAAGGTGGACACCACGTTGCCCGGCGCCGACGAGATCGCACGGAAGATGGATGAGCGTTCGGATCTGGTGTTCAACAAGTTCATGGAGATGGCACAGAAGACCATCTTCGATCAACCTCAGCCGGACGTGGAGGCCGCGCAGGCCTCCTCCGGCGGCTCGTTCTTCTCGCCCTGGGGCGTGGGGCTGTCGCTGAAGTACCGCCGCGACGAGAGCCACCTGGACCTGCACTACGAAGAGACCCGGCAGTTCGCCTACCTGCAGGACCACACCATCTCCAGCTCCCTGGCCGGCATGGCCGATGAGATCAAGGCGGATCCGGAGGCGGAGCGCAAGTACTTCCTCACCGTCTACCTCGACGACTGGCCGCAGCGCCTCGCCCGCGTGGTGCGCCCCGTGGCGAGTTGGGAGGACCGCACCGTGCAGTTCCTGTCGGTGCAGATCGGATACCCCAACACCGGCGGCGAGCTGAACTGGCAGGGCCACAGCTTCTCCGGCAGCGACGGCAACGACCCCACGTGGAAGTTCCAGACCGCCAAGAAGGTGGCCGGCGATGTCAGCAACCCGCCGGCCGGCTGGACGCCGGACCTCACCTACGTCAAGCGCAAGGTGCACCTGGCCGAGCCGCCCAGCGAGGCGCTCAACCCGTACCACCGGGTGCAGATCGAGCGCAACGTGATCGACCTGGATCCCGAACCCAACGGCACCCTGCTCAACGACACCACGCTGGAGGTTCGCGCGGACAACGCCGGCCGGATCGCGGTGGGTCCCATCGGCCTGGGCGTGATGCTGGAGGACCGCTCGCAGACCGTCGAGGTGGTGATGGAGGCCACGGACCGGGAGTACCGGCCGCTCGGCCTGGCGCCGGTGCGGTTCCGGTGGGGATTCGAGGACGTCGACGCGGACCGCAGCTGGACCATCTTCTCCGGTGATCCCGAGATGTTGCCCTACTACCGCTATCAGGTCTCCGCCACCGTCAAGGGCACCCTTTTCCGCAAGGGGCAGAGCTGGACGGGGCCGTGGGTCAACGCCAACGGCAACGGTCCCCTGATCGTGGACGTGCCCCCGCCGGACGCCGAGGGCGTGGTCACGCGCTCGCTGACCGAGGATCGGGTCCGCAGGCTCCGCGAGCTGGCCGCGCCGTCGAGCCGGGAGCTTGCCGCCGACGACCAGGTCTACGCGCTCGCGGCGGTGGCGGACGAGGCCCCCGAGGCCGACGCCCAGCCCGAGGCGGCCCCCGAGGCCGACGCCCAGCCCCAGGCGGCCCCCGAGTCCCGCGAGGCGCGCGGGACACCGGCCACCTTCCTGTCCTACCCGCTCTGAGGATGCGGTCATGGCCAGCATCGCCGCGGTCAGACGGGACCCATCGGGGGCGCCGTCGTGCTCAGTGACCTTCCTGCTCAGCCGCACCCCGGCGCCGCACGAGGCCATAGCGGACCTCGTCGTCACCGCCACCCTCGCCGTCGAACTGCACTGCGAGCTCGAGGACCTGGCCTGGGTGGAGTTCAGCCTGGACGGGGCCGAGCCCGTTCGCGCCGAGTCCCGGGGACCGTTCGGCACGGCGGCGCTGGCCACGACCCTGACCGGTGATGAGGCCCGAAGCCTGCTCACCGCCCTGGCCGGGCGAGGCGGAGGGCCGGACCTGGTGATCCGCGCCCGCCGCACCGACGACCTCGCCGGCCAGTGGCGGCGGCCGGTCGCCGAGCTGATCACTCCGCTCATGGCGGAGAACCCGGACCGGATCGTGCACCTGGTGACCGCCGAGGGCGGCACCGTGCGCGACGTCTTTCCGGCCCGCTCCACCGCTCGCACCCGGGGCCCGGGCCGGGAGCTGCTGACACTGCGCCGGAACGAGGCGGTCCCCCTGATGCAGGCCATCCGCCCGCAGGCCGCGGTGATCCGGCCGCTGCTGGCCGAGAGTCTGGTGCTGGCCACGCCGCTGGCGCCCCAGGAGACGGGGCCGGTGCTGGACGGCAGGCCGCTGCTGGCTGACCGGCAGGGCGACAACCGCTGGTACCTCCCCGAGATCCTGCTCGACGTCCCATCCCCGGGACAGGACCCTGACTCCTCGCCCTTCCGGTTCGATCTGGTCCAGGTGGGTCACCAGGCCGACGGCTCCCCCGCGCTGGAGGCCACCGTCGTGGTGACCCTGCTCGCCCGGCCCTCCGCCGCCACCCTCGCACCCTGGGAGAGCGCGGGACGGCCCACCCTGAAGCCAGTGCCCTGCGTGCCCCAGATCGGGCTGCATCTGCCCTTCCGCGATGACCACGGCGCCGCACGCACCGAGCTGGTCACCGCGAACTCGGTTCAGGTCACCGGAGTGCTGGGCGAGGACGGCTCGAGGATCACGGCCACGTTCGTGCTGCAGAACAACTGGGCCCGCCTCGCCTACGGGGCGCTGTCAACCCCTGGGTTCCAGGCGGAACCCGCCGTCGTCGAGGTGGGCCTGGCACACAGCGGCTGGCGGACCGAGCGGACGCAGTCCATGCTGACTGTCGATCGTCTCACCGCCCCGAAGATCATGGCGCTGAGGCGAGGCGATGACGCCACCCGCCCGATCGCGGCCACGCAACTGCTGGCCATGGCCAAGGCGCAGATCCGCCTGACGCCGGCGATCGCCCTCGAGAAGTTCGACCTGACCCAGCTAGGCGTCGTCAAGCACGTGAAGGTGAGCGCCACCGCCACCACGAGGCTCCCCGCGCTGCTAGCGTGCGCCGACCACCCGCAGCTGTACCGGCAGCGCGGCGGCGACGGATGGGAGGCCGTCGGATGCCGGCCCGCGCTGCGCCTGGGCGAGACGCAGTACCGGCCGTGGCAGCCGGAGCCGGTCAGCACCGCCGGGGTCAGGGTCTTCCGCTCGCTGACCCAGCCCGGCAGGTTCCTGGTCATCCCCGAGAACTACGCCGTCGGCCGCTACCCGGCAGACGACCCGGAGCGGGCGTACGAGCCCACGCTGCTGCTCACCTCCACCATCGACGTGGAGAACCCGGCCAACATCCGCTGCGTGCTGGCGGCGGCGCTGGAGCCCGAGCCTGACGCGGCGGACTTCTCGCTCCTTGCCGGTGAGCTGCGCCAGCGGCTGGGCCGGCCGGTGGAGCTCGTCGGGCCGTGGCAGGCGGGCGTCGCGCCCGAGATCAGCTGGGCGGTGCCGGGCTCGGACCGCGTGGACTGCGTGCTGATCGACACCGGGTTCACCTTCATGCTCACCACCGACATCCCCGGCCTGCTCACCCTCCGAACCCTGCTGCGGCGCGGCGGGCTCGTCGGGTCGGCCCGGTACGCCATCCCGGGTGGAGATTCCGCGGTCAGCACGCTGCGGCTCGACCTGAGCCGCGTCGTCGGGCCGGCCGGGGGGCCGGTGACCGCGGAGCGGATAGGCGACGAGGTGCGGCTGGCCAACCGGCTTGACCGGCGCGTATCGGTGAACCGGGTGGTCGCCGACGGCGCCGTCGTGGCCTCACCGTCGCTGCTCCTCGCGCCCGGGCAGGAGGCCACCGTGTCGCTGTCACCTGGAACGACTGGCGAGCTGGCGCTGGACCACTCCGTCGAACCCGGCATGGAGAGCCTGGACGAGACCCGCAGCTACATCGAGGATCTTCACCTGGGCGTCACGTTCGTCGCCACCGGGGACCTGGCCCAGATGGCGGGGCTGGAGATCGAGGCCACGTTCCTCGGCGCCGCCGCGGACCCCATCACCCTGACCCGCACCCAGCGGCAGGCCGAGCGTCAGTTCGTGCTCCCGCTGACCACCTACGCCACCGACCCCGCCGTGATCTTCACCGTCACCGCGGTGGCCTCGGACGGCACCCGCACCGCAGCTCCACCGGTCGACTGGCCGGTGCGCACCCGCGGCGTTCTCGTCCCCATTCCCACACCCGTACCGCAGCCCTGAGCCACAGCGCTTGACGAAAGGACACTCCCATGACCGGTTACTCGCTCCACGTCGGACTCAACGTGGTAGACACCTCCAGCTACATCCCGGCGCCCGCCGTGCTCGCCGGCTGCGTCAACGACGCCAACGACATGGAACGCCTCGCCGGTGGGCAGGGGTTCCGCACCCGCACGATGCTCGACGGGGCCGCCACGTCGTCGGCGCTGCTGTCCGCGCTCGGCGACATGGCCCGCGCCACCGTCGCCGGGGACATCGCGCTGATCACCTTCTCCGGCCACGGCGGCCAGATCGGCGACACCAACGGCGACGAGGAGGACCGGCTCGACGAGACCTGGTGCCTCTACGACCGCCAGGTGCTCGACGACGAACTGCACCGCATGTGGGCGCAGTTCCCGGCCCGCGTGCGGATCGTCGTCACCTCGGACTCGTGCCACTCCGGCACCGTGGCGCGCAGCATCCTGGCCATCGCCACCCGCGAGGCGCTGGTGCGCAACCCGCTCGGCCAGGAGTACTGGCCGGAGGACGTGCACCTCACGAAGCTGCGCCCGCGGGCGTTGGCACCCAGTGTCGCGGCGGCGGACGCGGTGCGGCGCCGGGACGTCTACAGCGCCGCGCAGGCCGTGGCCGGGCACACGCGCAGCACCGACATCGCGGCGGAGGTGATCCTCATCTCCGGCTGCCAGGACAACCAGCTCTCCAGCGACGGCGACGTCAACGGCCTGTTCACCGAGGCGCTGTTGGGGGTCTGGGGAAACGGGTCGTTCAGCGGCGACTACCGCGCCTTCCACAGCACCATCGTGCGGCGGATGCCCATGGACCAGGTGCCCAACTACTACACGGTGGGCAACGTGAGCGCCTCGTTCCAGGCGCAGAGGCCGTTCACGATCACGGCGCCGCCGCTCTCCGTCCCGGTCGACCCAGGAGGCTGGGGCGGTGGCCAGGGTGGTGGCCAGACGGGCACCACCCGCCGGACGCTGCGCCAGGGCGACAGCGGCGAGGATGTCCGCTACCTGCAGCAGAAACTGGTCGACGGCGGCGCGTGGCTGAGCATCGACGGGCGCTTCGGACCCGCCACGGCCAACGCCGTGCGCGCGTTCCAGTCGCGGAACGGCCTGACTGCCGACGGCGTGGTGGGCCCGCAGACGTGGGCCGCGCTGGAGGGGGGAGGCTCGTCCGGCGGCGGGACCGGCGGCGGCACCTCCACGGGAGGAGGTTCGGGCGGCGGCTCCGGCTCTTGGGGCGGCGGCGGGTCCGGCGGGTGGAACGGTGGATGGAACGAGCCCACGGGCGGCAACCAGGGCGAACCGAGCAACCAGGGCGGCTCCAGCGGTGGTTGGGGCGGCGAACCGAGCAACCAGGGCGGCGGCGGCCAGGGCACGCAGGCCCGCCCGACGCTGCGCCGCGGCGACCGCGGCGAGCACGTGCAGTACCTGCAGAAGCGCCTGACGGACTTCGGCTACGTGCTCACGGTCGACGGCCAGTTCGGCCCGGGGACCGAATCCCAGGTGCGCAGCTTCCAGCGAAGCCAGGGCCTGGCCGCCGACGGCGTCGTGGGCCCAGCCACCTGGGCCGCACTGGGCTGACCCGGGCGGGCTGAGCAGCCCCCTCCGGGTCGGTGAGCAGGGACCCGGAGGTCAGCCGGCGACGACGGTGAACACAGTCTTCGAACGCGGCTCCACCTGCACCCGGTTCGCCACCTCGGCCCACGCCTTGTAGTGGTCGGTCGTCTTGTGTGCGGCCAGGTCGTCCTCGGTGCGGTAGGCCTCGACCAGGGTGAACCGGGTGGGGTCGTCGGCCTGCTGGAGCACGTCGAACCTCAGGCATCCCGGCTCCTGCAGCGACGCGCGGCTGTTGACGACGCACGCCTCGGCGAACTCGTCCTCAGCTCCGGCCGCGACAGTGACGTAGGCGTGGAACAGGTACATCGGTCCTCCTCAGGACAGCTTCGACAGGATCAGGTCGCGGACCTTGGCCGCGTCGGCCTGGCCGCGCATCGCCTTCATGACCTGGCCGATGAGGGCACCGGCGGCCTGGACCTTGCCGTCGCGGATCTTCGCCGCGACATCCGCGTTCGCCGCGATCACCAGGTCGACGGCGGCGCTCAGCTCGCCCTCGTCGGACACCACGGCAAGCCCACGCGCCGCAACGACGTCGGACGGCTCGCCCTCCCCCGCCAGCACGCCCTCGATCACCTGCCGGGCCAGCTTGTCGTTGACCTTGCCGTCGTCCACCAGCCCCTGCACCGCGGCCACCTGGGCCGGGGTGATGGAGAGCTCCTCAAGCTCGACGCCGGCCTCGTTGGCGCGCCGCGCCAGCTCCGTGACCCACCACTTGCGCGCCGCGCCGGGCGAGGCGCCGGCAGCCACCGTCGCCTCGACGAGCGACAGCGCGCCGGACGAGACGATGCTGCCGAAGTCGATGTCGCTGAAGCCCCATTGATCCTGGAGCCGACGGCGGTGCTCGGACGGCCGCTCTGGGAGCGTGGCGCGCAGCTCCTCCACCCACTCGCGCGATGGCGCGATGGGCATGAGGTCCGGCTCGGCGAAGTAGCGGTAGTCCTCCGCCTCCTCCTTCGAGCGGCCCGGCGACGTGGTGCCGGTGGCCTCGTGGAAGTGGCGCGTCTCCTGCTTCACGCGGCCCCCACCGTCGAGGATGGCCGCCTGGCGGGTCATCTCGTAGCGGATGGCCCGCTCGACCGAGCGCAGCGAGTTGACGTTCTTCGTCTCGGTGCGGGTGCCGAGCACCTGGGCACCGATGGGCATGAGCGAGATGTTGGCGTCGCAACGCAGGGACCCCTGCTCCATGCGCACGTCCGAGACGCCGAGGGCCCGCAGCAGGTCGCGCAGGTAGGACACGTAGGCCTTCGCCACCTCCGGCGCCTTGTCCCCGGCGCCCCTCACGGGCCGGGTGACGATCTCGATGAGGGGCACGCCGGCGCGGTTGTAGTCGATCAGCGAGTGGCTGGCGCCGTGGATGCGGCCGGTGGCGCCGCCCATGTGGAGGGCCTTGCCGGCGTCCTCCTCCATGTGGGCGCGCTCGATCTCCACCCGATAGGTCCGGCCGTCGAGCTCGAGGTCCACGTAGCCGTCGAACGCGATCGGCTCGTCGTACTGGGAGGTCTGGAAGTTCTTGGTCATGTCCGGGTAGAAGTAGTTCTTCCTGGCCATCCGGCACCAGTCAGCGATCTGGCAGTTGAGCGCCAGGCCGATCCGGATGGCGGACTCCACCGCCTTGCCGTTGATCACCGGCAGCGAGCCGGGCAGGCCGAGGCACACCGGGCAGACCTGGGTGTTGGGCTCGCCGCCGAACTCGACGGTGCAGCCGCAAAACATCTTGGAGTTGGTGTTGAGCTCCACGTGCACCTCGAGCCCGAGGACGGGCTCGTAGCGGGTGAGGAGGTCGTCGTAGTCCACCGTGTCGCTCATGCGGACACCGCCTTCTGGCCGTCGGTCATTGTCGTCAGGAGAGGCGCGCCCCACGTGGCTTCGAGCGCCCGCTCGACGACGCCGCCCACGCGGTACAGCCGCGGATCCTCCATGGGAGGGGCCATCACCTGCAGGCCGACGGGGAGCCCGTCGCTCAGGCCGATGGGGAACGACGCCGAGGCGTTGCCCGCCATGTTCGACGGGATGGTGCAGAGGTCCGCCATGTACATGCTCATGGGGTCCGCCATGCGCTCGCCGATCTTGAAAGCGACCGTGGGCGTGGTGGGCGAGACGAGGACGTCACAGGCCTCGAAGGCCTTGTCGAAGTCCTGTTGAATGAGGGTGCGGACGCGCTGCGCGGAGCCGTAGTAGGCGTCGTAGTAGCCGGCCGAGAGGGCATAGGTACCGATGATGATGCGGCGCTTGGCCTCCTTGCCGAAGCCGGCGTCCCGGGAGATGTTCATCACCTCTTCGGCGGAGCGGGTGCCGTCGTCGCCGACGCGCAGGCCGTAGCGCATGCCGTCGAAGCGTGCGAGGTTGCTGGAGAGCTCGGCGGGCTGGATGAGGTAGTAGGCGGGCAGCGCGTAGCTGAAGGCGGGGCAGGACACCTCCACCACCTCGGCGCCGGCCTCGCGGAGGAGGTCGACGGCCTCCGCGAAGCGGTCCAGGACGCCCTGCTCGTAGCCCTCGCCGCCGAGCTCCTTCACCACGCCGACGCGCACGCCGTTGAGGTCGGGGGCCGTGGCGGCGCCGGCGAGGTCGCCCACGGGCTGGTCGATGGAGGCCGAATCGTGGGCGTCGTAGCCGCCGATCACCTGCTGCAGGAGAGCGGCGTCGAGGGCGGTGCGGGCGCAGGGGCCGGGCTGGTCCAGGCTGGAGGCCATGGCCACCAGGCCGTAGCGCGACACTCCGCCGTAGGTGGGCTTCACGCCGACGGTCCCGGTCACGGAGCCCGGCTGGCGGATGGAGCCGCCGGTGTCCGAGCCCACGGCGAGCGGCACCATGAACGACGCCACGGCCGCGGCCGAGCCGCCGCCGGAGCCGCCGGGGATGCGCTCGGTGTCCCAGGGATTGCGGGTGGGGCCGAAGTAGGAGGTCTCCGTCGACGAGCCCATGGCGAACTCGTCCATGTTGGTCTTGCCGACGATGACCAGCCCGGCGTCGCGGAGGCGCGTCACGACGGTGGCGTCGTAGGGCGGCACCCACCCCTCCAACATGCGGGAACCGCAGGTGGTGGGGTGGTCGGTGGTGCAGAAGTTGTCCTTGACGCCGATGGGGATGCCGGCCAGCGGGCCGAGCACCTCCCCTGCCGCGCGGCGGGCGTCGATGGCTCTGGCCTGGTTCAGCGCGTTCTCGGCGTCGATGGAGAGGAAGACGTTGAGGGCGCCGTTGAGCTCCGCGATCCGCTCGAGGCAGGCGCCGGTCAGGTCCTCGGAGGTGAGGGCGCCGTCGGCCATGAGGGCGGCCAGCTCGTGGGCGGGCTTGGCGAGGAGGGGGTTCATGCTCACTCCTCCCCCAGGATCTGGGGCACGCGGAAGCGGCCGTCCTCGCTGTCGGGGGCACCGGAGAGCGCCTGGTCCTGCGTGAGCGACGCGGTGACCACGTCGTCACGGAACACATTGGTCAGCGGCATGGCGTGGGTGGCCATGGGCACGTCCGCGCCGGCCACCTCGGAGACGCGGCGGACGGACTCGAGGATGACGTTGAGCTCGGGGGCCAGCTCCGCGCATTCCTGCTCGGTGAGCTGGATGCGGGCGAGGCTGCCCAACCGGGCCACGTCGTCGGCGGTGATACCCACGGTGCTCCTTCAGTCGACGGGTGCCGCGGCGGCGGCTCGCCCCATCTTAGGACCCGGCGGGTTACGGGTGCGTGGGGCCGTCAGGCTCCGGGCGGCGGGCCCCAGCGCCGCCGGCGTTGATCATCTCGAGCATCCGTGAGCGCTCCGTGGTGTAGCGGAGGGTTCGGCCGTCGGGGAGTTTTAGCTGTTGTCCGTCTGTGAGGGTCGCGGCGAATCGCTCCTTGCCGAGGTGGCCGTTGAGGCGGATGGCCTCCCCCTTGGCGGGTGTGGCCTTGACGGTGAGCCCGCTGCGGTCGGCCCTGGTGGAGGTTCCGGTGACGAGGAACTCGTCGGCCACATCCCCCTGGGGCGTGATGAGGGCCAGGGAACCGTCGAGCTGGGGCATGCGCCTGCGGATCGCGCCGGCGATGAGGGCCAGGAGGACGACGGCGGCGAGGACGCCCGCGGCGGCGGCAAGCGCCCACGACGGAAGGGCGCCCAGGAGGCTCGGTGCGGGCTGACCCTCGTCGACGGGGCCGCCGGTGGGAGCCGCCGTGGCGCTGGACTCAGCCTGCGAGGCGGCGGCCGTGGTGAGGGTCACGGGCTGCGATGTGGCCTGGAACGTCTGGGCGAGCCCGAGCTGGGCGAGCTGCGGCTGCCAGGGGGACGTGACTGTCGCGGCGAGGGCGACGGCGGCGTCCGTGCCCGGGGGCAGCGTGAGCGTGACGGTGCTCGTCTGAGTCTGTCCGGGTGCGAGCTCGAGGGTCGCGGGTTCCATGCCGACGGCGGCGCCGTCGACGCCCGGCGTCAGCTGGACGGCGGCCACCGTCGTGGGCAGGTGGGTGGCCGTGGAGGTCCAGGTCGCGGTGAAGGTGGCCCGGGCGTCGGTGATCTGCGGCTCGGAGACAGCCACGGTGACGGGCTGCTCGAGATCCGGGGCGAGGACCTCGCCGACGCGGAACCGCTTGATCTCCTCGGAGAGGCCTGAGAGGAAGCCGACGATGTCCCCAGGGGTGGCCACGTCGGCGTCGGGGAACACCTGGGCCAGGAGGCCGGCGTCGGACTTCGGGCCCAGCGAGAGGGCGAAGGCCCCCACCTGGCGGCCCGTGGTCGCGGCGGCTGCGGAACTTCGCAGCGCGTCCCAGGCCGGGGCGTCGGGGGTCTCATAGCTGGAGCCCTCCGCCGCGTCGAGCTCGCCGTCGGTGAGCAGCACGAATGCGGCCACGTCGGAGGCGCCATCGCGGGTGAGGGCCTCGACGCCCTCGTCGATGGCTGCGCCGATGTCGGTCTGCGTGCCCTCGGGCGTGTCAGGGAGCGTGGCGAGGAGTGTCGCGGGGTTGGGGTCTGTTCCTTCGAAGACGGTCTGGGCGCCGTCGTCGAAGGTGATGAGGGTGACGTGGTCGTCTGGGGTGAGTGACTCGAACAGTCCGCTGAGCGCCTCCCGGGCGCGGCCCCAGCGGCCGTCGTCCTTCATGGAGACGGAGGTGTCAACCACGAGGATGAAGTCTGTGGCTTGGTCCTGGATGCCGAGTGTCGCGGCGAGGGTGTCGAGTTGCTCGTCAGCGGCCGCCGACAGGCCTCCTACTACGGTATATAGTAGGCTGACTAGCACCGCGAGTGTCGCTCTGAGCCCCTTCACATGTCCCCCGAACTTGACTGACCCGTCCCACGGCGCTACGCGCGTGGATTGTACATTGACGGGGGGTCACCCCGACCACTACTTTAACCTCCCTCTTTCATGAGGCGGCTTGAGAGCTGTCAGCTGGGCTGTCGGAGCCCGATTTGAACACTGGGCCGGTTGAGGGCGTGACTGTTGGCCGGCTGACGCTGCCGGGCGGCGGTTCTCCAGGTTTCCTCGGGTAGTGGCGGTCGGTTGGGGTCAGGCTGGTGGGATCGCGGCGATCCGGGCGAACGCGGCCACGAGGTGCTCAACCCAGGGCCAGCTCTTCGGGAGGCGCAGCCGTCGCCGCCGGGCGCCGTGGACCAGTCGGGCCGGGACGTGCAGCAGCCGATACCTGAGTGCCTTGGGTTCGGCCTTGGCGAGGTCACCGTCGAGGGCCAGCATCTTGAACCAGGCGACCAGGTCGGCGGCGATCATCGTCAGGGTCAGCCAGGTCTGGTTGATGCTGAACTCGCGCGACGGGAAACGTCCCAAGCCCGAGTCCTTGGCGTGACGGATCCGGTCCTCAACCCGGGCATGCGCCCGATGCCGGGCCTCAAGGAACTGCAACTGCCCCGCGGCTGTGTTGGTGGCAAACGCTTGATACCGCCACCCGTCGGCCTCTTCAAACAGCGACAACTGCGCCCCCGGATGCGGGCGTTCCCGGCGCAGGATCACCCGCATCCCCGCCGGCCAACCATCGAGATTGAGCAGTCCTGTGACCTCGGCGACCTCCCCGCCCTCTCGAACCTCACCATCGGCCTTCAGCGCCGGAGACCATGACCCGACCGGCAACTGCGTGATCGCATCGCGCACGTTCTCGCCGATGGTGAACCCCACGCTGTAGTGCAAGATCCGGCCTCTGACTTGGCCTTGCGCATGGAGCCAGTCCAGCAACTGGTGGGAGGCGCCGGCCCCGTCACAGCGGATCAACAGGTTGCGGCGATACGGCATCGGGATCTGGGTGATCGCCTCGCCCAGGACCTGAATGTGATCCACGGCGGTGTTCGACCCCGCCCGACCGGTTCGCAGCGCGGCGGCGAGGAACTCGTGCGTGTTGTCGCACCACACACCGATCGGGTGATACCCGAAGGTTCGTTTGAACGTCGGCGACGCGAGTTCCTTCTCCGAATGCGTGACCACGATCGTGGCATCGACATCCAACACCACGGTGCTGCCGAGATCGGTGCCAGCGACCCGAGAGGCCGGAACTCCGCCAGCGCCTGTCAGCTGGGCCCAGACGTGGCGCCGGACACGGGCCCGGGCCGTGGCGATCTTCCTACGCCTGGCGTCCGTGACCTCATCCAGCGCCCGCCACACCGTCGGAGCTGAGGCGACCGGCCCCAGCACTTGGGATTGGTGACGCAGGACGTCGATGTCGGAGATCGCCTCACCGCCGTCGGCGAGCAGCACCGCGACATCGGTCAGCACCTGGCCGCGGTCATGGACCGAGGGGACGAAACCGCGCCTGGCCATCGCTGTCGAGAGACCACCGGTCAGCCCGACCCGGTCAGCCAACAAGCGAAGCCCGATGCTGCCTGCGTGGGCGACCACCCCGGTCCCGTCACCTGTGACTGACAACCCCGACGACCACGCAGTATCCTTCACTTGCCGAGTGCCTTCCGCTATGGGTCTTTTGAGCTTCGCAACTCCAAGTATCCCGTAGTCAGAAGGCACTCTGGCTCATTTACGGCACAGGTCGCCCACACGCCATGAACGATCGAGGTTAACCGACGGGGGGAACAAGCGTTTGTCCTCCTCAGGGGACCTGGATTTTCCCCTTGACTTCTCCTTGAAAGGGGGCAACCGCCATGGTTGCACTGTTCTCTCACCTCTCCGCGCTCCTCCACGTGGTCGGCCGTCGCTTCGCCGACAAGACCAAGGGCGCCACCGCCGTCGAGTACGGCATCATGGTCGCCCTGATTGCAGTTGTGATCATCGCGGCTGTTGCGCTCATCGGAACGAATCTCGACGCGATGTTCGACGCTGTCGGCCTGAAGATTCCGCAGACGATTCCGGCCTGAGCTCTCGTCTACTCAACTGAGCCCTCCAGTGCATCTGAACGGGGAAGACAACCGAACTCGTGGCGGAAGCACCGGTGCCGCTGCTGTGGAGTTCGCCCTTGTCCTCCCCGTTCTCTTGGTGCTTCTACTCGGCATCCTTGAATTCGGCTATTACTTCTTCCTGAATGCTGCAGCGGCCGGAGCCGCGCGAGAGGGCGCGAGAGCAGCTGCGATCTCCAGGGTGGCTGAAGACGGAGAGATTGTAGCTGCAGCCACCTTTGCAAACACGACATTCACGGACCACCCCGCCTCTGCGGTCGCGCACCCCGCTGCACTCGACGGGGAAGGTTTATGCCAGCCTGGACAAGCAATCACCGTCGCAGTTGCATACGACTATGACTCTCTAACCGGATTCTTCACCGGTTCCAAGATGAAGGCAGAGGGGATTGGAGAGATGCGATGCGGAGGTTGAGGACGCAACGCGGGGCGGTCGCTGTCATGGTAGCCACTCTCATGGTGGTGCTAATCGGTTTTACCGCCTTGGCCGTTGACCTAGGAGCCCTGTGGATGGATCGCAAGGAACTCCAGAACGGGGCCGACGCTGCTGCTTTGGCGTTGGCGCAGAGTTGCGCGGAGGCGGCCAATTGCGTATCGGGCAAGTCGGTGGACGTTTCATCTTCAGAATGGACCGAAGCTGAAACTCTCGCCTTCGGGAACAAAAGGGATGCTATCGCCACCGAGGTGGAGGTGGTTTCTATTGAATACACCATCACGGAGACAGAAAAGTCCGTCACTGTTGCTTTGGCCTCCGAGCGACAGCATTGGTTCGCTCCCGTCATCGGCCAGAACAGTTCTGCGATGAGCGCATCCGCAACTGCGTCGTGGGGTGGAATCACTGAGGCGTTCGTTCTACCGTTGACTGCTTCTGACTGCGTGGTCACCAAGAAGTGGCTTGATTCGGGGGAGGACGTCACACTCTACGTCCTCAGCAATAGGAACGACAAGACAGAGGCTCCGAATACCGATGACGATGGTTGCCCAGCCGATACCTCGGGGCCACACATCATTCCTGGCGGCTTTGGCTGGCTGGATGTAGCCAAGGGCGGAGACTGCGAAGTGTCATCCGTCCTGGGAATGGTTCCGGGCGACACAGGAGTCTCCGGTCCAACATCAGACAAGCTGTATGGCTGTGACGATGTTCTGGACGACCTCGTGGGCGAAGAGGTGCTTCTTCCGTTGTATGAGCATGCTGCAGCGCAAGGGGACAGCGGGTACTTCAGACTTGTCGCATTCGCGCACATTCGGGTTGAGAGTTATTGTCTGATCGACAATAGCAAGCGGCCTTGGTTCGGACCGGATGGTGTCAGCTGCAACCCGAACCCCCCTCCGGGTAAGCCGGAGTTGGGGCCCTTCATCACGGGAACCTTCCTAGCTCGCGTCTCTCTCGATGCCTTCATTGGCGGCAGCGACAATGGGTCGCAGGCTGTCCAACTGACCGGATAAGCCCGGCCTACAGATTCGAGATCTTGCCCATGAATCGACGCGTGTTCGCTGCCATCGTCGCTGCGCTACTCACCCTGGTGGGAGGCGTTCTTGTTGCCTCGTACGTCCGAGGCGCCGATCAACGTGCGCTCGACAAATTGCAGCCCACGAGCGTTCTCGTGGTCACTGAGCAGATCCCCGTCGGCTCGGCGGCCGGCCTTGGCACGAATGTTGAGGTGAGAGACTTGCCGGCCTTGTCTGTCGCCTCGGGCGCCTTGACCGACGTAACGACTATCGCCGATTTAGTCACCTCGACCACGCTATATCCTGGAGAGCAGTTGCTTCCCGAGCGCTTCGTGGCCGTCGAGGATCTAACGAATGATCAAGTTGTCTTGCCCCCAAACTTTGTCCAGGTCACGGTCGTTCTCTCGCCGGAGCGGGTGATCGGAGGGCGGCTGAAGGCGGGCGACACCGTCGGCGTTGTGATGTCGACCGGTGAACCGGCCAGCACAGAGACAATTCTTCATCGAGCGTTGGTCGCTCGCGTGCAGGGTCTTCAGCCGGACGAGGAGGCAGGGGAGAACGCTCCTCCGGACGGTTCGCAGTTCATCACGTTCGCCGTTACAGCGATTGATGCCGAGCGCATCGTGTGGGTGGCCGAGCATGCGTCCATGTGGCTGACTCTCGAGCGCGAAACCTCACTGGTCGAGGGCACGAAGCAGGTCACGCTCGAGAACGTGGCCTCATGAGCGCCATTCTTCTCGTCGCGCGCGCCCCGTACGTGGTCGACCAGGTCACCATTGCCACCGGCGGCCAGGTCACGAGCCTGGTGGGCGGAGAACTCCGGGATCCGGATGCGCTGGCACGCACTATGGGTGCGACTCCTGCTCCCGAACTCGTTCTCCTCGAGGCTGACCAGGATCCGCAGGGCGCACTAGCCGTCGCGCACTGGGCGAAGGAGCGCTTCGGACTTGCTGTCGTTCTGGTCACCTCCGACCCGACGGGACTGGCCCTGCCTGCGATGCGAGCCGGGGTCAAGGACATGATTGCGCCCGACGCACAGGCCGTGGAGTTCCGCGACATCATCGCTCGCAATAGGCGTGTTGCTGTGTCTGCGCGGGCCCAGCCGGTCAAGAGCGGGCTGATCGTCACCATCGCCTCCCCCAAGGGCGGGGTTGGCAAAACGACCGTCGCCACGAACATTGCGGTGGGATTGGCGCAGCGGTTTCCGGAGACCGTCGTGCTCGTGGACCTGGATCTCCACTTCGGGGATGTGGCCAGCGCGCTGAACCTGAATCCGACATATTCGCTTCCCGATACCGTGCGTCCCGCTGTGAGCGGTGACGCACTTGCGCTGAAGACATACCTCACGCGGCACGAGAGCGGCCTCTGGGTCGTCCCCGGATCTGAGTCCCCGGCAGCTGCTGACTCGGTCACGGTGGACGATGTGACCGCGCTGCTCCGAACTCTTGCCCAGTCGTTCGCGTACGTCGTCGTCGATACCTCGCCTGGATTGTCCGAGCACACTCTGGCCGCCTTGGATCAGACCGGTGAACTGGTGCTGGTCACCGGGCTTGATGTGCCTGGCGTCAGGGGGCTCCGCAAGGAGATCGAGACCCTGAGCCAACTGGCGCTGCTGCTTGAGTCGCGTCACGTCGTCCTCAACTTCGCCGACAACTCCCGCGGGATCACTGTCGCTGACGTGGAAGCCACCATCAACGCGCGGGTCGACGTCGCGCTGCCCACCTCCAAGGTCGTCCCCATCTCCGTCAATCAGGGAATCCCTTTGTTGCAGAGCGGGGGCAGGGACCCGCTGACGCGGCAGTTGGCGACACTCGTCGATCGCATCGCGAAGACTGCGCCTGAGAACTCGAAGGGCCGCCTCTTCGGCGGCAAGGCGAAGGGCCCTGCAGATGGGGCTCGCTGACCGACTGAGGGCCGCACGCGGCGATGTGACGCCGCCAGATGCGCCGGGCGCCACCACCGCAGTCCCGCAACCGCAGGCCGCTCCACTTCCGCCCACCAAAGGTTCGCCATCGGTGGCCTCGACGCCACACCAGGTGCAGGTGCCAGTAGGCACCCCACCCCTGCCGACCGCTCGGGCTCAGCGTGAGGCGGTGCCGGCGGCATCCCTGGCAGCCCGCGCGAATCCAGGGTCGCCCGCGCAAGACGCCATGCGGGCGCTCAAGGAGAAGACAACCACCACTCTCTACGAGCGTTTGGGCACGCGTCTGGCCGACTCATCACTCACCGACGAGCAACTACAGCAGTTGGTGCAGCAGGAACTGACCGCGGTGATCGAGGGTCAGAATCTGGCGATGACGGGCGTGGAGCGTAGGCGCCTGATCGAGGAGGTCCAATCCGATGTGCTCGGACTCGGACCCATCCAGGGCCTGCTGGCAGATCCGTCGGTGACCGAGGTGATGGTGAACGGTCCGCACAATGTCTACGTCGAGCATGGAGGGCGCCTCTACCGCTCAGACGTGACGTTTCGGGACGAGACGCATCTGCGTCAGATCATCGACCGCATCGTCGGCAAGATTGGCCGTCGCATCGATGAGGCGTCACCGCTGGTGGACGCGCGCCTGGAAGATGGCTCACGTGTCAACGCCATCATTCCCCCCCTGGCGTTCAGCGGCTCCACCTTGACGATCCGCAAGTTCAGCCACGACGCGCTGACCGTTCCGGACCTGATCCGCCTGGGCACCATGTCGCCTGAGATCGCGGAGCTCTTGTCGGCTTGTGTGAAGGCACGGCTCAACATCATCATCTCCGGTGGCACCGGCACCGGCAAGACGACCCTGCTCAACGTGGTGTCATCGTTCATTCCCCAAGGGGAGCGCATCATCTCCATCGAGGACGCGGTGGAGCTTCAGCTTCAACAGGAGCACATCGTGCGGCTCGAGTCGCGTCCACCGAACATCGAGGGAAAGGGCGAGATTTCGATCCGGGACCTTGTCCGCAACGCCCTGCGCATGAGGCCGGACCGCATCATTGTCGGCGAGGTCCGCGGGGCTGAAGCCCTGGACATGCTTCAGGCCATGAACACCGGCCACGACGGATCGCTCTCCACCATCCACGCGAACTCACCCCGCGATGCCCTCTCGCGCCTGGAGACCCTGGTATTGATGGCCGGAATGGAGCTTCCGCTTCGTGCCATTCGCGAGCAGGTGGCCAGCTCCATCGACCTCATCATCCAACTCGGGCGTCTCCGCGACGGCACCCGACGCATCGTCGCGGTCACCGAGGTTCACGGTATGGAGGGCCCGACGGTGACCATGCAGGATGTATTCCTCTTTGACTACTCTGCCGGAGTCGACCGCGACGGGCGCTTCCTCGGGCATGTCGTGCCCACCGGCGTCCGCCCTCAGTTCACCGATCGTTTCGCTGACCTCGGGATCGCCCTGTCCCCGCGCGTGTTCGGCGCAGACATCCGGATGCGCTGATCCACATGCCCTCCCTGCTCTCGATAGCCTCCATCCTCGCGGGCATCGCCTTCGCCATCCTGATGTGGTTGCTGTTACGCCCCAATGCACGCGAGGTGCCGCTGCACCGCCGCAGGCCTACTGCTGCCACCCGACGCACAGCATTTGCCGGGGTGGCCGACGCCGCCACCCGAGGGGTTGACCGGATCCTCGCCTCCCGAAGCCTGTCCCTGGCAGAGCGGCTGGATGTCGCCGGGATCCGGATGCCGGCGGCCCAGATGGTGGTGCTCGTGCTGTGCGCCGAAATCGTGGTGCTGGCCCTTGGGTTGGTCCTAGGCCGCCCGTTCCTCGGCCTCTTCCTCGTACTCGTCATCCCGCTGGCGGTCGTCGGCGTGATCTACATCAAGACGGAGCGCAGGAGAACGGCCTTTTCGCTTCAGTTGGATGAGACGGCTCAGATGCTGGGTGGCAGCTTGCGGTCTGGATACTCATTCACCCAGGCGATGGCAACCGTCGGGCGAGAAGCCGCGTCACCAACGGCTGAGGAGTTCACCCGGATCACCAACGAGCTCCGGGTGGGAAGGCCCCTGTGGGAGGCCATGAATCAGACGGCCACTCGGATGCGCAGCGATGATTTCGCGTGGATTGCGCAGGCTGTGGCCATCAACAGGGAGGTGGGGGGAAACCTGGCCGACGTCCTCGACGGTGTTGCACACACCATCCGGGAGCGGGCCCAACTCCGGCGCCAAGTGGCGTCGCTCAGCGCAGAGGGTCGACTGTCCGCGATCATCCTCGTAGCGCTGCCCTTCGTGATTGTTGGGCTCCTGATGTTCATGAACCCCACCTACCTGTCACTCCTGTTCACCCATCCAGTTGGCTGGCTGATGCTGGGCGCTGCCGGGGTTCTGCTGACCGTCGGCAGTTTCTGGCTACACAAGACCGTCCAGATCAAGTTCTGAATTCACCCATGACATCACTGACGCTGGCAATAGTCGCCTTCGCCACCGGGCTAGGCGCACTTGTCTGGTTGCTCGCCGCGGGACCGGACCAGGTGAGGTCCCGCGCGCTCGAGAATCTTCAGCGCGGAACCGCAACGCGAGGAGCCACTCCCCGGACTCAGCAGGGCAACCTGCGGGTCGCTCAGCTCATCGATTCCCCGACGAGGAGGGGCAGGCTGGAGCAGGCACTCGCCAAGGCTGGGTTCCCCGGGGGCTGGACGGTCGACCAGCTGTTGTCCATCAAGGTGCTGGGCACTGTCCTGGTTGCGGTGCTCATGTTTCTTCTGTGGATGGGAGGACGGTCTTCCCTCGTCCTGCTCTTCGGGATCGCGCTCACGATTGGAACCTTCTTCCTTCCCGATCTGCTTCTGCTGAACACTTATCAGAAGCGACGCGAGCAGATCGACCTCGAACTCGCTGACACCCTGGACCAGATGAGCATCGCCGTTCAGGCTGGGTTGGGCTTCGATGCGGCGATGCTGCGCGTGGCCCGCAACGGTACTGGAGTGTTGGCGCAGGAGTTGGTCCGCACTATGCAGGACATCCAAGTTGGACAGACCAGGCGCAACGCGTATGAGGACCTGGCTCAGCGGACGGGCTCTGTCCCATTGCGACGCTTCGTCCGCACGGTCATTCAAGCTGAATCCTACGGAATCCCTTTGGCCGACGTGCTCAACGCACAAGCCGACGAGATGCGAATCGCCAGACGCCAGAGAGCCGAACGCAAGGCCATGGAGATTCCGGTCAAGGTGGTCTTCCCTCTCATCCTCTGCATCCTCCCCGTCATCTTCATCGCCATTCTGGGTCCGGCGGTGATCTCCATGATGGAAACGCTGTTCCCAGCACTCGGAGGATGAGCCCACTTCTCGCAGCAGCGGGCGTCTTCATCGCTGCGGTCTTAGCCGCGTTCCTCACCCGACAGCTCTCTCGCGCCGCGAAGTGGTGGTGGGCCGGAGCCGCGGCCGCACTGGTTCAGCTCTGGGCCCTGGTATCCACCACGGGTTGGGAGGCATTGCCGTTCACAGTGGCCGCCATCGCCTGGGGCACAGGCATAGCGGTCGATCTGGCAGAGCACCGCCTGCCAGATCTGATCACTCTCGCTCCCGTGCCGCTCTTCTTCGCACTTTTCCTTCCCTCAATGTCCGCTTCCGGGGAGTGGCGGCGGCTTGGCGAGGCGGTGCTCGGCTCACTGCTGACCGCCGCAGTGCTCTTCGCGCTGGCCTACATCAACCCCGACGGATTCGGCCTGGGTGACGTGAAGCTGGGACTCACCACCGGGGCCGCACTCGGCTGGTTCGGACTAGGGACAGCGCTCCTCGGGTTGGGAGCCGCATTCATCCTCATGGCAGTGATCAGCGGCCTCCTGCTCGCCACCAGGAGAATCAAGCGGGATGCGGAGATAGCCTTCGGACCCTTCATGGTGCTGGGCGTCCTCGTCGCCCCCGCTGCCGCCAACCTCCTCGGCTGGTGACGGCCGACCCTCACGCCCCGGTGAGAATCAGGTAGAACATCCGGCCAAGGAAGAAGAGCCCAACCGCGATGGCGACCACGACGAACGGGATCAGGATGCGCTGAATCTTCTTCCACCTCGTACTGGGCACCCCCGTCGGCCCCCAGGAGCCGCGACCCACCTGCGCCCGCACGGGGGTGTCACCGTTGAGGTTGAGGTCGGAGAAGATGCGCACGGTCCCAGCTTAGGCGAGCTTCGAGAGTCAGCCCCGCGTAAGCGACTCCTCCACCAGCTCAGCGGCCTTCCGCAGCGACTCCAACTGCGGGACCACGTCCTCACGCCGCCACCCGCCCATCCCGCACGCAGTGCCGAGGAGCAACCCATCGAACGAGTCCACCCGGATCGCTCGCAGCACCTTGAGCGCGGCGCGGACGAGGTCGTCGGTGCTCTGCAGCGCGCGCGCCGTGTCGACGACCCCGAGGATCAACCCGCGACCCTCGTCGCGCCACTGAGCCAACTCATCCAGATCCACCAAGGCAGCATCCACGGAGACCCCGGCGAAACCCGCTCGCCGCGCCAGGTCCAGCCAGCGGCCCGGCGCACAGCAGTGCAGCCACGCGCCGTCGGCCAGCGGACGGAGTGTCTCCACGATTCCGGGCGGGTCCACCCGCCGATGCCGGGAGAATCCGCTCGCCGTGGGCACGCGCCCCTCCGCCACCGCCATCATCGAAGGCTCGTCCACCTGCAGCCACAGCGTGGCGCCCGGAACCCGCCGCGACACTTCCGCCCGCAGTCCCGCCACCCCCTCCACCAAGGCCTGCGCCAGTTCGCGCCGGGCCCCGTGGTCGGCGAGGAGACGGTCCCCCATGGGTCGCTCGACGGAGGACGCGAGCGTCCATGGCCCCGCGACGGCCACCTTGAGCACACCGTCGAACCCCTGAAGGAGTTCCTCGGTGTCGTCGAGGTCGCGTCGCCACTGGGCGCGGGCCGCGCGATGCTCGGCACCTGAGTGCGGCGAGAGCCGCCATCCGGCAGGCTGCATGTCGAACCCGAGACCGGAGACGAGCCCCAGCGCCCGCCCGATCATGTCCGACCCGACCCCGCGGCCCGGCAGTTCCGGCAGCGGCAACACCTCCGGCAGCGCCTGCGCCATGGCGCTCAGCGCGCCGCGGAAATCGGTGCCAGGCAGGGAGCCCGCGGCGGTGATCAGCATCTGAGTGCCTCGGCGATCACGGCGCTGCCCACCACGCGGTCGCCGTCGTACACGACGACGGTCTGTCCGGGCGCGACGCCGTGCCCAGGTTCGTCCAGGCGCACCGTGAGCCCTCCGTCGGTGGCCGAGATCGTCGCGTCCTGCGGCACGCCGTGTGCCCGGTACTGCGCCTGCCCCCGCCATGGCCCCCGAACGGGTTGCCCGGTCCATGTGGCACGGATGCCGCTGAGGTGCGTGACCGCCAGGTCCTCCCTGGCGCCCACCACGACGGTGTTGGCCACCGGCTCGATGCGCAGCACGTAGCGGGGCTCCCCCGACGGCGCCGGAACCCGCAGGTCCAGTCCCTTGCGTTGCCCGACGGTGTAGCGGTGCGTCCCCCGGTGCTCCCCCAGCAGCGCCCCTTGGGCGTCGACGATCGGACCCGGTGCATCGTCGAGGTATCGGCCGAGGAATCCCTGCGTGTCACCGTCGGCGATGAAGCAGATGTCGTGGCTATCGGGCTTCTTCGCCACACCCAACCCGAGTGCCTGCGCCTCGGCGCGCACCACCGGCTTCTCTACGTCGTTGAGGGGGAACAGGCACCGGGCGAGTTGCTCCTGCGTGAGCATCCCCAGCACGTAGGACTGGTCCTTGGCCGCATCCGCCGCGCGGTGCAGCGAGACCGTACCGTCGTCGTGGCGCCGCAGGTCGGCGTAGTGACCGGTGGCCACGGCGTCGAATCCCAGAGCCACGCCGCGATCCAGCACTGCCGCGAACTTGATCTTCTCGTTGCAGCGCAAGCAGGGATTCGGCGTGCGGCCGGCGCGGTACTCGGCGATGAAGTCGTCGACGACGGCCTCATGGAACTCCTCGGCGAAGTCCCACACGTAGAACGGGATGTCCAGCTTGTCCGCCACCCGCCTGGCATCGTGCGAATCCTCCAACGAACAGCAGCCGCGTGCGCCGGACCTGTAGGACGCGGGGTTCTTGGAGAGCGCGAGGTGCACCCCTGTCACGTCATGCCCGGCGGCGACGAGGCGCGCGGCGGCGACGGCGGAGTCCACCCCGCCCGACATGGCCACCAACACCCGCACTTCTGGCTCCTCTGCTCGGCAATGCTCCACTCTACCGAGCGAGCCCGTCGGACTTATCCACAGCCTACGATCCTCGGCTGGAAATGGTCTGTGTGGTCGATAATCTTGGGTCATGCTTGAAAGCGCGCCTGCCCCCCTGGTCCCGGTCACGGTGGCCGAGGGATATGCCGCGCTCGACCACGCCCACCGGCACCTCATCGCAGCGGAGATCGCCGAGGTGATCGCCATCGCGCACCTCATGGACGTGTACCGCATCGACGACGACGCAGTCCAGGTCGGAATGGAGGACCTGATCCAGCCCGGCGCGGACGGCACCCCCAGCATCGGCGAGTTCCTCTCGTTGGAAATCGGTGCGCTCCTGGGCCTCTCCCCGCTGTCGGCGATGGGTCGAATCGCAGACGTACTCAATGTGCGCCACCGCCACCCCGCTCTCTGGGAGGCGGTGCTCGCCGGGCGGGTGCGCTGGTGGCAGGCAGCCGACGCAGCCGGCCGGGCCCAGCACCTCAGCGCCGCCGCCGTCGCGCTGCTGGACCGCAAGCTCGCGCACGCCCTGGCACTGATGCCTTGGGCCCGGGTCCTGCGGAATCTCGATGGCTGGATCCTTGCCGCGGATCCCCAGACCGCTGCTGACGCCGAAGCCCGGCATCGCACCGAGCGAAAGGTCGTGCTCAACCAGATCCGGGACGGTCACATCGAGATCTGGGGACGCCTCGCCCCGGCCGACGCACTCGCATTTGATCAGGCCATCAATGAGATCGCCAAGGCGATGCCTGCCCACCTCGATCCGGCACACCCGCTCCTGGCAGACCTCTCCACGGAAGCCCTCGCCAAGGCAGATCTCCAAACCCGCCGCGCCGCGGCGGTCGGGGAACTCGCCCGACGCACTTTCGGGCAGGACATCCTGCCCACCCATCAGTTGTTCGTCCACATCACCGGCTCGGATCCTTGGCTCACCGGAGACCCCACTCCCGGTCTGGAATTGTTGCCCGACGGTTCGGCCACCGGCATCGCCCGCGTCGATCGCTGGGGCTGTCTCCCCACCGATCGTCTCCGGGAACTGCTTGCCGATTCCCGCGTAATCGTGCGCCCCGTCCTGGACCCCAACTCGATCCCCGCCGTGGACCACTACAACCCCACGGGCCTCATGCGCCTGGCCATGGAGGTGCGGAATCCGGTGGATGTCTTTCCCTTCGGCACCCGGATTGCGCGCGGCTGCGACGCGGACCACACCCGGCCCTTCGTCGACGGCGGACCTCGCGGCCAGACGTCGCCGGACAACCTCGGGCCGCTCTGTCGTTTCACCCATCGCGCGAAGACCCACGGCGGTTGGCGGCTCACCCAGCCGGAGCCGGGCCAGTTCCATTGGCGCTCTCCTGCCGGCTACGAGTACCTCGTCACCTCCCAGGGCACCACCAGGATCTCGGCTCCCCGCCCAGCCCGCGGACCTGCCCCACCCGTTCTACTCCGTGGAGATGACCCACCCCGCGACGACCCGGCATGGGATCTGCTGCCGGACCGAACCCCGCCCTTGTCCCTGCTCACCCTCGCCACCTGAGCGTCCCTGCGCGCTACCGGCACCGCGGCCGAAAGGCGTGAAGGCGTGTTGAGCACCCTGCGCGCGCGTCGCCCATCCCCTAAAGGGACCGCGCGGCGTCCAGCGCGCCGTCTGGATAGAACGGTAGGCCGGCCTCGCCGAGGGCGTCCAGCCGATGCCAGGCGACGACGCTCTCATCGTCGATCACTTTTACCCGAGCATCGAGCGGCCACGCCTCGAGGCCCGGACACTCCACTGCGAAGATGTGAACCACCTCGTGTCCAGCCCGGCCGAGAAAGCTGAAGATGTTTTCCGTAACGGTGAGTAGCGACTCCCCAGTGACCACCACTCCCAGCTCCTCCAGGAACTCACGCCTCAGGGCGTCGGCGGCTCGCTCACCGAACTCGATTCCCCCACCGATGGCGCGCACGAAGGGGCGCTCACCCTGGCTGCCATCGAACTCCTGCACAAGGACGCACCCGTCACGGACGGGCAGACCGACGGCGAGGTTGCGGATGCGCTGATCGGCTGGGTCCATGGAGGGCAGCGTAGACCTCCAGCTCGACGCCGGGCGCTGCGCACCGTCCCCAGCGGCCCACGCAGCCCGCTCACTGGCGCCACCGCAGGGCAGGTCTGCGCGAGTGGTGCGTCACGACCCTTCGAGACGAGCCGCGCCGCTCCGCGGGCGACTCTCCTCAGGGATCGGGAAGGGACCACCCGCGTTGCTCTGCGGGCTCTCGTCAGCGAGCTGCGGAGGGTGGGGGGCGGCAGGGCGGCTGCGCGCAGGGATGCCCAGCCCTGGTGGCAGCAGAAGGAACCCGCCTGAGCAGACTCGTGCCAGGGCCGCTCTGACGGCACGCACCCGAAGCCAGCCGTGCCATAGGACTACGAGTGCCGGGAGACATGACACGAGGCACGGGCGGCCTCAACTACTCGCACCGGGTGCAACGCGCCGCGATCAGGCCGACGGTGGGCACGGGCCGCCCGTGCCTCGTGTCATGGCTCCCGGCACCCACCACTGGGTCCAGTGAGCGGGCGGGTTTCGTCACGACCCTTCGAGACAGCCGCCGGTCGCTTCGCGACGCCGGCCTCCTCAGGGAGCGAGCAAGGGGTCAGAATGCGGAGCGGGCGACGCTCAAGGCCTCCGGGAGGACCTCCACCAGCCGTGAGATGTCGGATGTCGTCGTGGTCCAGCCCAGAGAGAACCGCAACGACTGCGTCGCCTCGTCGGCCGTCCGCCCCATCGCCAGCAGCACCTCGCTCGGCTGGTGCACCCCCGCGCGGCACGCGCTCCCCACGGACGCGTGCACGCCTCGCTGGTCCAGCAGGAACAACAGGTCATCCGCCCGCACCCCGTCGAACGTCGCATTGACGATGTGCGGCGCCCCGTCAGGCCGACTGTTCACCCGACCACCAGCCAAGACGCATGCCTCCGCCACGCGATCACGCAGCGCCGAAAGCCGCGACACTTCAGCCCCCAACTCCCCCACCGCGACACTCGCCGCCCGCGCGAACGCCGCCGCCAGCGCCACCGGCTGGGTACCGGACCTCACATCGCGCTCCTGCCCTCCCCCCAGACCGACCGCCGCGGGTACCACCGAGCGCCGCGCCAGCAGCGCGCCGATGCCCACCGGCCCGCCGATCTTGTGCGCCGACAGGCTCATCAGATCCAGGCCACTCGACGAGAAGTCCACCGGCACGTGCCCCAACGCCTGCACCGCGTCGGAGTGCGTCCACGCCCCCACAGCCGCCGCCAGTTCCGCGACGGCAGACACCGGCTGAAGAACGCCCGTCTCGTTGTTCACCGCCATGACGGACACCACCGCAACCGCGGCATCCAGCATTGCCGAAGCGGCATCCAGGGACACGACGCCCTCGCCGGTCACCGGGAGCACCTCCGCCCCCCGCTTCACGGCACCGAGCACCGCCGGATGCTCCACGGCCGACACCAGGCACCGCGACCGTCCCCGCGACCGACCCGCCTCCCAGCCCCCCACCACCGCGATCGTGTCCGCCTCCGAGCCGCCTGAGGTGAAGATGACCTCTGTCGGGTGGGCCCCCACGGCCGCGGCGAGTTCCTCCCGCGCCTCCTCCAGCCGAGCCCGGGCCCGCTGCCCCGGCCGATGCAGCGACGACGCGTTGCCGTGCACACCCGCAGCCGAGACGAACGCGTCCAGGGCCTGCGGTCGCAACGGCGTGGTGGCGGCGTGGTCGAGATAGGCGGACTCCACAACGGACCTCTTCTGCATTCAGGCGCCCCGGCGACGGCGGGCGCAGCGTCCATGCTAGCCACGCCGCACCCTCGGCAAACCCCCCAGCGAAGTGGGGTTTTGGTCCAGAAAGTGGCACAATAGGGCGCTGCCCCCTGTGAACCCCGCGGAAGCTGACGATGACCCCACCCACCACGCCTGATACGAGCGCCCTCGGCGCACGCATCACCCCCCATGGCGTCCGCTTCGGCCTCTGGGCCCCACGCGCCTCCGGGGTCGAACTGGCGCTCATCGATCCGCTCAACCAGCAGCACAACATCGACATGACGCGCGACGAGCACGGGATCTGGACCGTCGAGGTGCCGCGCGTCGACGCCGAGCAGCACTACGGTTACCGCGTACACGGCCCGTGGGACCCGTCCTCGGGCAGCCGCTTCAACCCGGCCCGCCTCCTGCTGGATCCCTACGCCCGCGCCATCAGCGGAGGCGTGGACTTCCGCGGCCCCATCCTGGATCACATCCCCGGCAACCCGTTCTCCATCTCGCCGTCGGATTCGTTCGGTGCCGTCCCGCTCAGCGTCGTCGTGGCCGACACCCCGCCGCCCACGCCCATCGCGCGCCGGCGGCCCATGTCGGAGACCATCATCTACGAGGCGCACCTGCGCGGCTTCACCAAGCTCCACCCCCAGGTGCCCGAGCACCTGCGTGGCTCCTACCTGGCGCTGGCGGACCCCTCCGTCATCGAGTACCTCACCGGCCTGGGGATCACGGCCGTCGAGCTGCTGCCGGTGCACCACTTCGTGTCCGAGCCCTTCGTCGCGACGAAGGGCCTGCGCAACTTCTGGGGCTACAACACGCTGGGCTTCTTCGCCCCGCACGCCTACTACGCCACCCGCGGCACCGTCGGCAACCAGGTGGCGGACTTCAAGCAGATGGTCTCCGCCCTGCACGAGGCGGGCATCGAGGTAATCCTCGACGTGGTGTACAACCACACCGGAGAGGGCGGCCACGAGGGCCCCACGCTGTCGATGCGCGGCCTGGACCACGACGCCTACTACCGCCTCACCAACGACCGCCGCGACGACTACGACGTCACCGGCTGCGGCAACTCGGTCAACACCTCGCACCCGATGGTGCTGCAGCTGGTGCTGGACTCGATGCGCTACTGGGTCACCGAGATGGGGGTGGACGGCTTCCGCTTCGACCTGGCCACCACGATGATCCGCGACGAGCACCACCACGTGGACCACAACCACGCGTTCAAGGCTCTGGTGGCCGCGGATCACGCGTTCACCGGCGTCAAGATGATCACCGAGCCGTGGGACATCGGCCCGTACGGCTACCAGGTGGGCGCCTGGGGTCCCGGCTGGTACGAGTGGAACGACCGCTTCCGCGACCACATCCGCGACTACTGGCGCGGCGCCGTGCACGGCGTTCAGGAGCTGGCCACCCGGCTCGCGGGATCGCCGGACATCTTCGACGAGCCCGGCCGCTCGCCGCAGTCCAGCATCAACTTCGTCACCGCCCACGACGGGTTCACGATGCGTGACCTGGTGAGCTACGACGTCAAGCACAACCTGGACAACGGCGAGGCCAACCGCGACGGCTCGGACAACAACCGCTCCTGGAACCACGGCTGGGAGGGTGAGACGGAGGACCCCGGGATCAACGCGCTGCGCCGCCGCCAGGTGCTCAACCTGATGGCCACCCAGCTGCTGGCCGCCGGCACCCCGATGATCACGGCAGGCGACGAGTTCGGCCGCACGCAGAAGGGCAACAACAACGCCTACTGCCAGGACTCGCCTCTGTCCTGGGTGAGCTGGGACATCCCGTTCGAGTGGCTCGAGGTGCAGAGCCGGATCGCGGCGCTGATCAAGCTGCGACAGTCCCACACGGTCCTGCGGCCGGTGGACTTCGCGTACCACACCGAGATCATCAACGACGACGGCGAGAACCTGCAGCGCGTGGACCTCACGTGGATGGACGGCCAGTTCGGCGAGATGAGCCACGACGCCTGGCACGACGGTGCTCGCCGGCTGTTGGGCATGTACGTCTCCAACGAGACGGAGGCGTTCCTCACCTGGTTCAACTCGTCCGCCGAACCCCTGCCGCTCACGCTCCCCACCATCCCCTGGGGCTACGGCTACGAGGTGGTGTGGCACAGCGCGGATGCCGACGAGGTGCCCGACGGCGTCCTCCCGGCCCTGGCGGAGCTGACCATGCCGGCGCGGTCCGTCGTCGTGATGCGGGTGCAGGTGCCCATGAGCGCCCGCGAGCTGCTGGCGCTGCAGGCCGAGGCCGAGCCGTCGTCGCTGGACCTGCTGTCCTGAACGGTGCGGCCTGGGGGCGGTCCGGCTAGGCTGACGCCCGTGAGTGCGGATATCCCAGCCATGACCCTCAAGCGCATCGTTCGGACCGACGGCGGCTTCGGCCGCATCCCGGTGACCGGCGTGACCCCCACCATCGAAGGCGGTGTGTATCCGGTCAAGGCCGTGGTTCACGAACGCATCCTCATCCAGGCCAACGTGTTCCGGGAGGGCCATGACGCGGTGAACGCCTCCGTCATCCTCACCTCGCCGGGTGGCACGCAGCGCCGCGTCGACATGAAGCAGGTCGACCCACAGGGCCTCGACATCTGGCAGGCCTACGTTCGGATGGCCGCCGAGGGCGACTGGACCTTCCGCGTCGAGGGCTGGAGCGACCCGTGGGGCACGTGGCGGCACAACGCCGAGGCGAAGCTCCCCGTCGCCATGGACGTGGACCTGGTGTGCATGGAGGGGCGCGAGCTTCTGACCCGCTCCGCCCAGCAGGCGGAGGCCATGCGCGTCCCGGGCGCGGCCAGCCTGTTGCGCGGCGCCGCGGAGACCCTGACCGGGTACACGGACGTCGAGGAGGTCCTGGAGCTCATCACCTCGGCCCCCATCACGCGTGCCATGGCCCGCTTCGGCCCGCGCGAATTCGTCTCCCCCACGGCCGAGTTCCCCATCCGCGTGGAGCGCCGCCGGGCGCTGTACTCCTCGTGGTACGAGTTCTTCCCCCGCTCGCAGGGCGCCTGGGTGGACGACGACGGGCACTGGCACTCCGGCACGTTCAACTCCTCGCACGAGCGCCTCGAGGCCGCCGCCGCGATGGGCTTCCACGTGGTGTACCTGCCGCCCATCCACCCCATCGGCACCGCGTTCCGCAAGGGCAAGAACAACAGCCTGGAGCCTGGCCCGGAGGACCCGGGCTCGCCGTGGGCCATCGGCTCGCCCGACGGCGGCCACGACGCCATCCACCCTGATCTGGGCGACTTCGAGGACTTCGACGCCTTCGTCTCCAAGGCCCGTTCGCTGGGGCTGGAGGTGGCACTGGACTTCGCGCTGCAGGCCTCGCCGGACCACCCGTGGGTGGTGGAGCACCCGGAGTGGTTCACCACGCGTCTCGACGGCACCATCGCCTACGCGGAGAACCCCCCGAAGAAGTACCAGGACATCTACCCGATCAACTTCGACAACGACCCCGTGGGCATCTACCACGAGGTGCTGCGGATCGTGCGGTTCTGGATCGACCACGGCGTCTCGATCTTCCGCATCGACAACCCGCACACCAAGCCGGTCGAGTTCTGGGACTGGCTGATGTCGAAGGTGCACGAGACCAACCCTGAGGTCATCTTCCTGGCCGAGGCGTTCACCAAGCCGCAGATGATGGCGGCCCTCGGGAAGGTGGGCTTCCAGCAGAGCTACACCTACTTCACGTGGCGCACCCAGAAGTGGGAGCTCACCGAGTACCTCACCGAGCTGTCGCAGGAGATGGCGTCGTTCTACCGACCCAACTTCTTCGTCACCACCCCGGACATCAACCCGTTCCACCTGCAGTCCGGCAACCCGGCGGCGTTCTCCATCCGCGCCATCCTCGCCGCGACACTCGCGCCCACGTGGGGCATCTACTCCGGCTTCGAGCTGTTCGAGCACGAGGCGCTGGCCCCGGGCAGGGAGGAGTACCTCAACTCCGAGAAGTACGAGTACCGGCCACGCGACTTCACCGCCCAGCCCAACCTCAACCTGCTGCTCGGCAAGCTCAACGAGATCCGCGAGGCGCACCCGTCTCTGCAGCAGCTGCGCGACATCCACTTCCACCACGCCCCGCACGATCAGGTGATCGTCTTCTCCAAGAACGACGGCGCGGACACCGTGCTGGTGGTGTGCTCCCTGGACCCGGACAACACGGTGTCCTCGGACGTGATGCTGGACTTCGCCGCCCTGGGCGTGGAGGGCCGGGAGAACATCCGCGTGGTCGACGAGCTGACCGGCGAGGAGTACGTCTGGGGCGAGCGTTCCTGGGTGCAGCTGTGGCCCGGCAAACCCGCGCACATCTTCCACGTGGTGGCTCAGTGACCTCGGAGGACTCCGCACTCCTGCAGCAGCTGTGGGACCTGGCGGTGTCGTCGCGTTGGTTCTCGGGCCGCGGCGGGCGTCCGGTGGACGTCGAGCTGGGTCCCTGGGCCGGTCCGACGCTGCGCCCCGCGCTGCTCGTGGTGGAGTTCGACGACGGGCACCGCGAGCGCTTCCACGTGCCGCTCCTCTACCGCGACGGCGCCCCCATCGACGCGTGCGACGAGGGCGGCGTGCTGTTGCGGGCCCTGTATGACGAGGCCCCCGGATTCGAGCGGTACCGGGCGGTGGCCAACAACCTGACCGCCCGTCGCTACGCCGGGGAGCAGTCCAACACGTCGGTGTTCTTCGGCGACCAGCTGCTGGTCAAGGTGTTCCGCCGCCTGGAGCCGGGGCGCTCCGTGGACGTCGAACTGCACGCCGCACTGGCGGGCACCGGGGTGGTCGCCGAGCTGTACGGCGCCTGGACCTGGGACGGCACGGATCTTGCCGTGTTCCTCGAGGCGCTGCCGCAGCCGACCGACGGTTACGTGCTGGCCTGCGAGTACGCCGGAGAAGGCCGCGACTTCACCGACCACGCCCGCGCGTTGGGGGAGGCGCTCGCCACCGTGCACACGGTGCTTGCGCAGCGCCTGGCGACGGGCACCGTCGACGGCGCGCAACTGGCAGCGGACTGCCGCGCACGCTTCGCCGCCGTGGCCGACGAGGTGCCCGAGGTGGCCCCCTACCGGGAGGCCGCCGACGCGGCCTTCGCCGCCATCTCCGACGCTCGCCTCCCCGCGCAGCGCGTGCACGGCGACTGCCACCTCGGGCAGGTGCTGCTCAGTGAGGGCCGGTGGCGCTACGTGGACTTCGAGGGGGAACCCCTCAAGACCATGGCGGAGCGGCGCCTCCCGGATTCGCCGCTGCGGGACGTGGCCGGCATGCTGCGCTCCTTCGCCTACGCCCAGGCTGCGGGCGGCGCGTCGGCGCAGTGGCTGGCCGGGTGCCGCGAGGCGTTCCTGAGCGGCTACGGGCTCGATCCGCACGCGGAGGACCCGGTCCTGGCGGCGTACGAGACGGACAAGGCGGGCTACGAAGCCGTCTACGAGGCGCGCTTCCGTCCGCACCTGCTGTCGGTGCCGCTGCAGCACCTGGCCACGTTGATAACGATCCCGTAACCCTGATGGCGGGATCCCCCGCACTGGGCCGTCCGCACCCGCAGCGGCCCCCGGCACGCTAGATTGGCGCGCACAGACATCGCTTCGAAGGAGTCAAGAAAATGGCGCACGACCGCTTCGGTGGACTGACCGGCTGGGACTTCGAAGGGTTTCACAGCGGTGGCGACACCGAGCTGTGGAAGCGCCTCGGCAGCACCGTGGTCACGGTGGACGACGAGGAGCGCGGCAGCGTCACGGGCGTCCGATTCGCCGTCTGGGCACCCAACGCGAAGTCCGTGCAGGTCATCGGAAACTTCAACTGGTGGACCGGCGACGCCCTGGAGCTGATCCCCGGCTCGGGCGTCTGGGGCACGTTCATCGAGGGCCTCGGCGAAGGCACGCTGTACAAGTACCGCATCGAGACGCAGGACGGCCAGTGGATCGAGAAGGTCGACCCCATGGCCAGGTTCAGCGAGCAGGCGCCGGCGAACGCGTCGATCGTCTACGAGTCGAAGTACGCCTGGTCGGACGACGAGTGGCTGGCCAAGCGCCGCGCCTCGAAGGCCCACGCGGAGCCGATGAGCGTCTACGAGGTGCACCTGGGCGGCTGGCGCAAGGGCAAGAGCTACCTGGATCTGGCGGAGGAGCTGGTCAGCTACGTCAAGTGGCAGGGCTACACCCACGTCGAGTTCATGCCGCTGGCTGAGCACCCCTTCGAGCCCAGCTGGGGCTACCAGATCTCCGGGTACTTCTCCCCCACGTCGCGCTTCGGCAAGCCCGACGACCTGCGCTACCTCGTCGACAGGCTGCACCAGGCAGGCATCGGCGTCATCATGGACTGGGTGCCCGGGCACTTCCCCAAGGACGACTGGGCACTGGGCCGCTTCGACGGCACCGCGCTCTACGAGCACGCGGATCCCCGTCAGGGCGAGCACCAGGACTGGGGCACCTACATCTTCAACTACGGACGCAACGAGGTGAAGAGCTTCCTCGTGTCCAACGCGCTGTACTGGATCCAGGAGTTCCACATCGACGGCCTGCGCGTGGACGCCGTCGCCTCCATGCTGTACCTGGACTACTCCCGCGAGGACGGTCAATGGGTGCCCAACCAGTACGGCGGCCGCGAGAACCTCGACGCCATCGACTTCCTCAGCTACTGCAACCGCCACCTGTACGAGCGTGAGCCGGGCGTGCTGATGATCGCCGAGGAGTCCACCAGCTTCGCCGGCGTCACCAAGCCCGTCCACGAGGGCGGCCTCGGCTTCGGCTTCAAGTGGAACATGGGCTGGATGAACGACACGCTGCGGTACCTGCAGCTGGACCCGGTGTACCGCCAGTACGAGCACAACCTCCTCACCTTCGGCATGGTCTACGCCTACTCCGAGAACTTCATGCTGCCCATCAGCCACGACGAGGTGGTCCACGGCAAGGGCTCCATGATCAACAAGGTCCCGCAGGACGACTGGCGCAAGTTCGCCACGCTGCGCGCCTACTACTCGTTCATGTGGAGCTTCCCAGGCAAGCAGCTGGTCTTCATGGGCTGCGAGTTCGGGCAGCGGCCGGAGTTCAGTGAGTCGGTGTCCCTCGAGTGGTGGGTCACCGAGCTGTGGGGCCACGGCGGCCTGCAGCGGCTCTTCCGCGACCTCAACCACATCTACCGCGCCAACCGCCCACTGTTCGAGCTGGACAACTCACCCAAGGGATTCAGCTGGATCAACGCCGACGACGCGGGCCGCAACACCATCGCATGGGTGCGCCACGACGAGGACTACAACCACATCGCGTGCGTGACGAACTTCTCCCCCGAGCCGCTGATCGACTACGAGATCGGCCTCCCGGAGGCCGGTGCGTGGGAGGAGATCCTCAACACCGACGCTCCCGTCTACGACGGGTCCGGCGAGTTCGGCAACCTCGGTGAGGTGACCGCCCACGAAGAACCCTGGGGCCACTTCCCGGCCCGCGCGCTCGTCACCGTCCCGCCGCTCGGCTCCGTCTGGCTGCGCCGTGAGGCCAAGGCCGCCGTGCGCCCGGCACCGGTCCAGGGCGAGGACGCCACGAACGCATAACAGCCCGTCGCAGTCCGCTGCGGTCACCCGGGGTGGTGGCCGTGGCGGGCACCGGGTACGGTCGGCCGGGTGAGCGACTTCAAGGTGTCCGTGGACATCGCCGGCGGCGTGGGTACGCTGCGCTGGGCTGAGCAGGAGGTCGACGTCGACACGCTGCAGCGTGCGCTGTCGCTGGCCTCCGACGACGCCATCCTCGCCCACGACCTCCGCCGGCTCCAGGTGGAGCTGCCCGAGTGGGACACCGCCGCCCGGGTGGCGCTGCACCGCTGCGGCTTCCGGCTGGAGGGACGCCTGAGGGCGGCCGTGGAAGCGGAGCCCGGCGTGTTCCGCGACATCCTCATCTACTCGCGCCTCGCCGTCGACACCGTGTACGGCCCGCACGGCTTCTCCGGTGTGCTGGATTCGATCCTGCCCACCAAGCGCGTCATCGCGCATGCCCTGTTCCGCGACCAGCAGGGCCGCGTGCTGCTGCTGGAGACCTCCTACAAGGAGGACTGGGAACTGCCCGGCGGCATCGTCGAGCCGTTCGAGGCGCCGCGCGCCGGAGGGGAGCGCGAGACCCTGGAGGAGCTGGGCATCGAGGTCACCTTCGGGCAACCGCTGCTGGTGGACTGGATGCCGCCCTATCTCGGCTGGTCCGACGCGGTGGAGTTCATCTTCGACGGCGGGACGCTGGGCCCGGAGGTCGCGGCGGAGCTGGGCACCGACGACCGCGAGATCCGCGCCATCCACTGGGTGGAGCCGGAGGGCGTCGCCCTGCACGTCACGGAGCTCTCAGCCCGCCGGATCGCCTTGATGCTGGCCGGCTACCGCGGCTTGACCGAGAACGGCCACCCGGTGGCCCCCCTCCCCTGACCCCTGCCGAAGTTCCCGCCGCCCCGACATGAGTCAGCGGCGGGGGTAGGCGGAGGGACACAATGGACACATGGCCGACGCTGTGCGCGACGTGACACTTCTCCCTGCTGACGAAGTGACGCTCGCACTGGGCGTCGACCCCGCCTCGGGCCTCAGCGCCGGCGAGGTGGCGGCACGGCAGGACCTCTACGGCCGCAACGAGCTGCGCTCCACTCCCCCGGAGCCGGCGTGGCGACGGCTCGTGCGACAGTTCGCCGATCCGCTCATCTACCTGCTCCTCGCCGCCATCGTCATCTCCGTGGTCGCGTGGGCGGTGGAGGGCGCCACCGGTGTGCCGGTCGACGCGCTGGTGATCGCGGTCATCGTGCTGGCCAACGCCGTCATCGGGTACGTGCAGGAGAACCGGGCCGAGCGTGCCGTCGCCGCGTTGGCGGACATGACCGCCACCCGCTCCACCGTTCTGCGCGACGGCCTCCTCACCGTCGTCCCCTCCGCCGAGCTGGTCCCCGGCGACGTGCTTGTCCTCGCCGAGGGCGACGCCGTCGGCGCCGACGCGCGGCTGCTCACCGCGTCGTCGCTGCGGGTCCAGGAGGCCTCCCTCACCGGCGAGTCGGAGGCGGCGGAGAAGTCGCCGGCCGCGCTGGAGGAGGCCACCCTCGTCGGCGACCGCGCCAACATGGTGTTCAAGGGCACCGCCGTGGCCCACGGGGTCGGCCGCGCCGTCGTCACCACCACGGGCATGGCCACCGAGATGGGCCGGATCGCCACCCTGCTCGACGAGACCGAGGCCGAACCCTCGCCGCTGCAGGTGGAGATCGCGAAGATCTCCACGACGCTCGGCCTCCTCGTGGTGGCCATCGCCGTGATCGTGATGGTGACCACCGCACTGGTCAACCGTGTCGACACCCTCGACGGCGCGGTCGACATTCTCCTCATGGGCGTCTCTCTCGCCGTGGCCGCCGTCCCCGAGGGACTCCCCGCCATCCTCTCGCTCGTCCTCGCCATCGGCGTGCAGGCCATGGCCCGCCGCAACGCCGTCATGAAGGATCTCCATTCCGTGGAGACCCTCGGGTCGGTCTCGGTGATCTGCTCGGACAAGACCGGCACCCTCACCCGCAATGAGATGACGCTGCGCGAGATCGTCACCGCCTCCGGGCGAGTGGTGCTGGGCGGTACCGGCTACGCGCCCGAGGGTGAGGTGACCGTCCACGGAAGCCGCGACACTGCCCTCGCCGAGGCCCGCCGCGTCCTCCTGGGCGGGTCGGTGGCCAACGACGCGCAGCTGGCCCTGGTGGACGACGCCTGGCAGATCCAGGGCGACCCCACGGAGGCCGCGTTCCTCGTCGCGGCCCGCAAGCTCACCGGGGGTGAGCCGACGGAGGGCTACACCCGCACCGCGCAGGTGCCGTTCAGCTCCGAGCGGAAGATGATGTCGGTCCTCACCAGCCACCCCACGCATCGCCCCAGGCACCTGGTCTTCGCCAAGGGCGCCCCCGACGTGCTGGTGGAGCGCTGCACCGCCGAACAGGTGGGCGGCGACGCGGTTCCGCTGACCGAGGCCCGGCGCGTGGAGCTCGCTGACGCCGTCGTGGAGCTGAGCGGCCAGGGCTACCGCACGCTGGCGGTGGCCTGGCGCGACGCGGACCCCTCCGAGCACCACACCTTCGACGAGGACGCCGAGCGCGACCTCACGTTCGGCGGCATCGTCGGCATCATCGACCCGCCCCGCAGCGAGGCCGCGGCCGCCATCGCCGAAGCCCACCGGGCCGGCATCCGCACGGTGATGATCACCGGAGACCATCCGGTCACGGCCGCCCGCATCGCGGCGGACCTGGGGATCGCCGAGGAGGGCCACCAGCCGGTGGTGGTCACCGGGGAACAGTTGGACCTCATCGAGGCCGGGGACCTCGCCGCCGCGACCCGGCACGCCCGCGTCTACGCCCGCGTGGCCCCGGAGCACAAGCTCCAGGTGGTCGACGCCCTCCAGGCGGACCGGCACATCGTGGCGATGACCGGCGACGGCGTCAACGACGCCCCCGCCCTGAAGTCCGCCGACATCGGCGTGGCGATGGGCATCACCGGCACCGAGGTCACCAAGGAGGCCGGGAAGATGATTCTCGGCGACGACAACTACGCCACGATCGTGGCCGCGGTGCGCCAGGGCCGGGTGATCTTCGACAACATCCGCAAGTTCATGCGCTATCTGCTGAGTTCCAACATGGGCGAGATCGCCACCGTGTTCCTCGGTGTGACGCTGGGCATGTTCATCGGCCTGGCGGATCCTGCCGATCCCGCGGCCACCGTCGTGCCGCTGCTCGCCACGCAGATCCTGTGGATCAACCTGGTCACCGATTCCGGCCCGGCGCTGGCCATGGGCGTGGACCCGGAGATCGACGACGTGATGGCCCGCCCGCCGCGGCGCCACGACGACCGCATCATCGACGCGCACATGTGGCAGCGCATCGTCTTCATCGGCGCGCTGATGGGCGTGCTCAGCCTGGTGGTGTTCGACCTCACCCTCCCCGGTGGCCTGATCGGCGGCCTGGAACATCTCGCCCCTGCCCGGACCCAGCTGGCCACCGCGCGCACGACCGCCTTCACGGCGCTGGTGGCCATGCAGCTGTTCAACGCGCTCAACAGCCGCTCCGATCTCCTCAGCGCCTTCGATCACCTCTTCACCAACGGCTGGCTGTGGCTGTCGCTGGGCGCGGCCGCGCTCGCCCAGGTGCTGGTGGTCTACGTGCCGTTCCTCCAGCACGCGTTCGGAACGGTGGCCCTGGGGTGGCAGCACTGGGCACTCGCTCTCACCGCGGGTGCGACCGTCCTGGCGTTCGAGGAGGCCGTCAAGATCCTCCGACGCGGCGCCGCTCGGGGTCGACGCTCTCCCTGACCACCGCTTAGGGTGGACGACGTGCCTGAACTTCCCGTGTCCACGTACCGGCTGCAGCTCAACGCCGGTTTCACTTTCGCCGACGCCGCCGCGCAGGTGCCCTACCTCGCGACGCTGGGGGTGAGCCACCTCTTCTGCTCACCCATCCTCCAGGCGGCTCCCGGCTCGGTCCACGGCTACGACGTGGTGGACCACAGCCGCCTCTCCGAGGAGTGCGGCGGCGAGGACGGCTTCCGGCGCCTGGCGACGGCGGCGAAGGAACACGGGCTCGGCCTGGTGGTGGATGTGGTGCCCAACCACATGGCGGTGCCGACCCCGCTGTGGCTGAACCGGGCCCTGTGGGACGTGCTCCGCTCCGGCCCCCAGTCCGCGCACGCCGGCTGGTTCGACATCGACCTCAGCCGCGACCGCGCCATCCTCATGCCCGTCCTCGGGCGTCGGATCGGTGACGAGCTGGCCGAGGGCACCATCGCCCTGGCGGAGCGTGAGATCGACGGCCGCCCGCAGCCGGTGGTGGCCTACCACGACCACGTGTTCCCCATCCGGCCCGGCACCGAGGGGCTCCCGCTGCGCGAGCTGCTGGATCAGCAGTGGTACCGCCTGGCGTACTGGAAGGTGGGCAACGAGGAGCTCAACTACCGACGATTCTTCGACGTCGACACCCTGGCCGCGATCCGCGTCGAGGACCAGGACGTCTTCGATGCCAGCCACGCCCTCCTCATCCGGTTGTTCGACGAGGGCCTCATCGACGGCTTCCGGATCGACCACCCCGACGGCCTCGCCACACCACGCGGCTACCTGCAGAAGCTGCAGCGCGCCACCGGTGGCTGCTGGGTGGTGGTGGAGAAGATCCTCGAGCCGCACGAGACGCTGCCCGCGGGCTCGCGCTGCGCCGGCACCACCGGCTATGACGCACTCCTGCGGGTTGCCGGCCTGTTCCACGACCCCGGTCAGCTTCCACGGCTCAACGAGCTGTGGGAGCGCGTCGCCGGCGCGGAGGGCTGGTTCGGCGCGACGCTGCAGCAGGCCAAGGACGAGGTGGTGCGCACCATGCTGTTCGCCGAGGTGAACCGCCTGGTGTCAATCGCGGTGGCCATCTGTGAATCCGACGTGGCCCTGCGCGACCACACGCGGCGGGAGCTCGAGCACGCCATCACGGCGCTGCTGGTCAACATGGACCGCTACCGCGCCTACGTGGAACCCGGCCTGCCGGCCTCCTCGGAGGAGCGCGCGGTGATCGACGAGGCCGCGGACCGCGCCCGGCCGGATCTGACCGCGGACGAGCAGGCCACCCTGGACCTCGTCGTCGCGTTGGCCTGCGGCGACATCCGCCCCGGGGAGCCCGGCGGTTCCGAGGACCTGCCACCCGTGGGCGCCACGACGGTGACCACCGAGCTGCCCGAGGAGGATCAGGGCTTCGCGGAGCTGCGCGCCGAGTTCATGATCCGCTTCGCGCAGACCTGCGGCCCCGTGATGGCCAAGTCCAAGGAGGACACCGCGTTCTACCGCTGGAACCGGTTCGTGGGGGTCAACGAGGTGGGCAGCGAGCCCACGCTGGTAGGCGTCTCCGTCGACGGGTTCCACAGCTTCTGCGAACAGATGAGCGCCACCTGGCCCTCCACCATGACCACCCTGTCCACCCACGACACGAAGCGCTCCGAGGACGTGCGGGCGCGGCTGGCGGCGACGCTCGAGCACGCCAAGTCATGGGAGGCCTGCGTGGCGGAGCTGCGCGCCGCCACCGAGATGCAGCGCACCGCCGTCGACGGCGCCACCGAGCTCCTGCTGTGGCAGACGGTCGCCGCCACCTGGCGGCTGGCCGGCACCGCGGCGGGGGCGGCTCCGATCACCGCCGAGCGCCTCGACGGGTACCTCACCAAGGCGATGCGCGAGGCCAAGGCGCACACCACGTGGGCGGCTCCCGACTCGGCCTACGAGGAGGCCGTGCTGGGGCTCGCCCACACCGCGCTGACCGACGAGCGCTGCGGCGCCGCGTTGGACGCCTTCACCGCGACGGTCGCGGACTCCGTCCGCTGCGTGGTGCTGGGCACCAAACTCATCCAGCTGGCCATGCCGGGTGTCCCGGACGTCTATCAGGGCTGCGAGGTGGTGGACCTGTCGCTGGTGGATCCCGACAACCGGCGCCCGGTGGACTTCACCGCCCGTGCGGACCTGTTGGCCGCCGTGGACTCCTCCACGCAGCAGAGCCTGGACGCGGAGAAGCTGCTGGTCACCAGCCGCGCCCTGCGTGTCCGGCGCGAGTTCCCGGACGCGTTCCGGGGGGAGCACGCCACGTACGCGCCGGTGCCGAGCACCAGCGGCCACGCCGTCGCGTTCGCGCGCGGCACCAGCGACGGGGGCGTGCGCGCGGTGGCCGTCGCCACCCGGCTCCCGGCCCTGCTGGCCGAGCGCGGCGGCTGGGGCGAGCACCAGGTGATCCTGCCTGAGGTTGCGTTCGTCGACGCCCTCACCGGGCGCGAGTTCGCCGGCGGCTCCACCGCCGTGGCCGAGGTGCTGGCCACGCTCCCGGTCGCCCTCCTGGTGGCCCGATGAGGCCGCAGGTGTGGGCCCCGCGGGCCACGCGCGTGGACCTGGTCACTCTGCGAGGCGACCAGCCGATGGCCGCCAGGGGCGACGGCTGGTTCACGGCCACCGCGGAGCTCACCCACGGCGACAGGTACGCGTTCCGCCTGGACGGCGGGGATCCGCTGCCGGACCCCCGCGCCCTGTCACTGCCCGACGGCGTCCATGGGAGCGCCGCCGTTGTCGACCCGTCCCTCCTGAACCGGCGGACGACGTGGCAGGGCCGAACCCTCCGCGGGGGTGTGCTCTACGAGCTGCACGTGGGCACATTCAGCGAAGCCGGCACCTTCGACGGCGCCATCGGGCGCCTGGACCACGTCGTCGAGCTGGGCGTCGACGCCGTCGAGCTGATGCCCGTGGCCGCCTTCCCCGGCGAGCGGGGCTGGGGCTACGACGGCGTGGCGCTCTACGCCGCGCACGAGGCGTACGGCGGGATCGCCGGGCTGGTGCGGCTCGTCGACGCGTGCCACGAGCGAGGCCTGGGCGTGCTGATCGACGTGGTGCACAACCACTTCGGGCCGGAGGGCAACTACCTCGGACAGTTCGGCCCCTATCTCACGGACCGCCACTCCACGCCGTGGGGCGACGCGGTGAACCTCGACGGCCCCGGCAGCGACGAGGTGCGCCGCTTCCTCCTCGGGTCGGCCCGGCACTGGCTGGTCGACGTCGGGGCGGACGGCCTGCGCCTCGACGCCGTGCACGCCTTGCGCGACGACTCGGACCTGCACTTCCTGGCGGAGCTGGCGCAGCACGCGGACCGCTGGTCCCAGGAGGTGGGCCGCGAGCTGACCCTCATCGCCGAGTCGAACCTCAACCAACCGGCCATGGTCTCCCCGGTCGGCTCGATGCCCGGGGCCAGGGGCATGGACGCGCAGTGGGCCGACGACGTGCACCACGCGCTGCACAGCTTCTTCTCCGGCGAGACGCAGGGCTACTACGTGGACTTCGGCGCCGCGGACGTCCTGGCCAAGGCGCTGAGCCGGGTCTTCGTCCACGACGGCACCCTCTCGACCTTCCGCGGGCAGGACTGGGGCGCCCCGGTGGACCCGGACAGCCCGCACTACGACGGGCACTCCTTCGTGGTGTCCCTGCAGAACCACGACCAGGTGGGCAACCGCGCCGTGGGTGACCGGTTCGCCGCGCACGCGTCGGTGGACCTGCAGGCGGCCGCGGCCGCCCTCTACCTGCTGGCCCCGTACACGCCGATGCTGTTCATGGGCGAGGAGTGGGCGGCCTCCACGCCGTTTCCCTACTTCAGCCACCTCGGACCGGACCTCGGACCGTTCGTGACCGTGGGCCGCGCCCGCGAGTTCAAGGCCACCGGCTGGAGCGCACCCACGCCGGATCCGCAGGCCGAGGCCACGTGGCGCTCGGCCGTGCTGCGGTGGGAGGAGCGCGGCGACGAGCCCCACGCCCGGATGCTCGCCTGGTACCGCCGGCTGATCGAGCTGCGCCGCAGCGAACCCGCGCTCCGCTCGCCGGGCCTGGGGACCACCCGCGTCGAGGTGCTCGACGCGGACACCGTCGCGCTGCACCGCGGCGACGTGCGGATCATCGCCACCCGGGGCACCGCGCCGGTGCCCGTGAGCGGCGAGATCCTGGCCTCGTGGCGCGGGCCCCAGGGTCGCGGCCCGGGGGCGGTGGTCGTCCGCGGTTGAACCGGGGCTGGTGTGCGGCCAAGATGGGCACCATGACTGATGTGAACTTCTCGCGCCCCGGCGCCGTGGATCTCTCCTCCCTTTCCCAGCCCGTGGCCACCGGCGGCGGCTACGTGGTGACGGTGACGGAGGCGGACTTCCAGGGGTTGGCGGCACGCTCGGCGCAGCATCCCGTCATCCTCGAGTTCCACTCCCCCCGGGACCCGGCGGGGCAGGGGGTCACCGCCGCGCTGGTGGATCTGGTCAACGCCGCCGGTGGCCGCTTCCAGCTGGGGCGGGTCGACGTCGACGCCGAGCCCCGCCTCGCGCAGGCCCTCCAGATCCAGGCGGTGCCCACCGTCGTCGCGGTGATCGGCGGCCAGATGGCACCGCTGTTCCAGGGCACCAAGACGCGTGAGGAGATCTCCGCGATCCTGGACCAGATCGCGCAGCTCGCCGTGGCCAACGGCATGACGGGCCGGGCGCAGCCCACGTCGGGGGCCAACCCGGCCGGCGCCGCGGCGGCCGAGCCCGCCGCCAACCCGCGCTTCGCCAAGGCCGATGCGGCGCTCGAGGCCGGAGACTTCGCCGCCGCGGTGCGCGAGTTCGACGCGCTGCTCAAGGAGACCCCGGGCGACGCCGAGGTGTTGGCCGGGCGCGCGCAGTCGGCGCTCCTGGACCGCAGCACCACGTTCGACCCTGCTCAGATCACCCAGCGCGCCGAGTCGCACCCCGACGACCTGGCGGCCCAGCTGGACGCCGCGGACCTGGAGGTCATCAACGGCCGCTACGACGAGGCGTTCGAGCGTCTACTGGGCCTGGCGGCCCAGTCCGGGCCCGAGGACCGCGACGCCATCCGCGTGCGGCTCCTGGAGCTGTTCGAGGTGGCCGGGCGAGCCGAGCCGGCAGTCCTGAAGGCGCGGCGGCGGCTGGCCAGCGTCTTGTTCTGAGCCCCGGACGTCCGGGTGCCGCGCCACTACGATGAGCCCATGGCACATGAGCGCGCCGGGCAGCCGGCCCAGGACCAGGATCTGATCAACGTCGACGAACTTCTCGCCGCCTACTACGACCGCACCCCGGACCCCACCAACCCCGACGAGATGGTGGTGTTCGGCACGTCCGGGCACCGTGGGTCCTCGCTGGACACCGCGTTCCAGGATCTCCACATCGCGGCCACCACGCAGGCCATCGTCGAGTACCGCGCGGCGCAGGGCACCACGGGTCCCCTGTTCATCGGCAAGGACACCCACGCTCTCTCGCTGCCGGCGTGGAAGACGGCCATCGAGGTGCTGAGCGCCAACGGCGTCGAGATCTGCGCCGAGCGGGAGGACGAGTACACACCCACCCCTGCCGTGTCGCGGGCCATCATCCGCTACAACCGCGAGCACACCGCGCTGGCCGACGGCATCGTCGTCACCCCGTCGCACAACCCGCCCCGCGACGGCGGCTTCAAGTACAACCCGCCCAACGGCGGGCCGGCCGATTCGGACGCCACCAAGGTCATCGCCGCGCGCGCCAATGAGCTCATGGCCACCCCGTCGGAGATCCGGCGGAGCCGCTACGAGTCGGCAGAGGTCAACCGCTACGACTACCGCACGCCCTACTGCCAGGAGCTGTCCACCGCGCTGGACTTCGACGCCATCAAGGCCTCCGGGCTCGTCCACGGCGCGGATCCCATGGGCGGTGCGTCGGTGCAGTACTGGGAGCACCTGGCCGAGCTCGGTCTACCGATCACGGTGGTCAACCCCACGGTGGACCCGCGGTGGAGCTTCATGACGCTGGACACCGACGGCAAGATCCGCATGGACTGCTCCTCGCCCAACGCCATGGCCTCCCTGGTCAACCAGCGCGACCGGTTCACCGTCGCCACCGGCAACGACGCGGACTCGGACCGGCACGGCATCGTCACGCCCGACGCCGGGCTGATGAACCCCAACGCCTACCTGGCCGTGGCGATCAACTACCTGTTCGCCCACCGCCCCGGGTGGTCGGCCGACGCGGGCATCGGCAAGACGCTGGTGTCGTCGTCGATCATCGACAAGGTGGCCGCCAAGCTCGGGCGCCGGCTGGTCGAGGTGCCCGTGGGATTCAAGTGGTTCGTCCCCGGCCTCACCGACGGCTCCATCGGATTCGGCGGCGAGGAGTCGGCCGGCGCGTCGTTCCTGGCCATGGACGGCTCCACCTGGACCACGGACAAGGACGGGCTCCTGCTCGCCCTGCTCGCCTCCGAGATCATCGCGGTCACCGGCAAGAGCCCCTCGGAGCACTACGCCGAGTTGGAGGCAGAGTTCGGCCGCTCCTACTACGCGCGGGTCGACGCGGACGCGAGCCGGGAGCAGAAGGCCCGCCTGGGCAACCTGGGCGCGGCGGACGTGACGGTCACCGACCTGGCCGGCGAGGAGATCACCGCGGTGCTGTCGCACGCGCCCGGCAACAACGCTGCCATCGGCGGAATCAAGGTGACCACCCCGAGCGGCTGGTTCGCCGCCCGCCCGTCAGGCACCGAGGACAAGTACAAGATCTACGCCGAGTCCCTCAAGAGCGCCGAGCACCTGGCGGCCATGCAGGCCGAGGCCAAGGTCCTCGTCGATCAGGCGCTCGCCGGCTGACGAAAGCGGGTGGGCCCGGTCAGATCCCGTCGGCCTCATTGGGGCTGTCTAGGGAGACCGGGTCCATCCGCATGGTCTGCCGCAGGCCGGAGCGCTGGATCACGCGCTGGATGGTGAGGTCGCGGCGGTCTGGGTCCCCCACGTAGCGGATCTCGCGCAGCCCTTGCCCCTGGGCAGCGGACTCGAAGACGAAGTGGCCGTACCCCAGCACCTGGCCCACCAGGGAGCGGTACATCGAGATGTCGAGGATCCGTGTCATCGGCATGGTGGCCAGCGACCGGTCGAACACGCCGTGGACGCGGAACACCCGCATGTTGGTGATGACGAAGCGGTCCATGTGCGCCACGTGCACCTTCCACAGGCCCACGGCCAGAGCCGAAGCCCCCAGGACGACCGGGATGAGCCAGAGGTCCCGCGCGCCGAGGGCGGCGACGAGGAGCGGGATGCCGAGGGCGGCCAGGGCGTACCACCAGAAGGTGGCCGCCCAGTGCTTGCGGACCTCGTCGATGATCACCTCCCCCTCCTCCACCAGGAGGTGCCCCTGCACATCGGGCTCCACGAGGCTCCGGAAGAAGGTCACCTCAGGCGGCCAGGGAGGTGAAGAACCGTCCGATCGCCTCGAAGGCCCCGAAGAAGGTGCGAACCGCCTGGGCGGCGTCCTCCGGGCGCGTGAACAGGTAGAACAGCACGAATGCGGCCACCAGCACCAACAGGGCCTTCTTCAGCCAACCAATCACGGCGTCCTCCTCGCGTCGGCTGTCAGTCTGCAGCATCCCGCCGCGGTACCGCCTCCGACGCGCCGACGGCGCCCCATCTTGGGAGACCCCGACGGTCTCCCATGGCCCGCGGTGTGGAAAACTGGCGCCCATGGACAACTCAGATCTCTTCATCTGCATCGATCACGTCGGCCTGGCCGTCCCGGACCTCGATGAGGCCGTCAAGTTCCACACCGAGGCCTTCGGGTGGCGCGAACTCCACCGCGAGGTCAACGAGGAGCAGGGCGTCGAGGAGGCCATGATGGGCACCGGCGAGCAGGGCGAGGAGAACGCCAAGATCCAGCTTCTGGCACCGCTGCGCGAGGATTCGGCCATCGGCAGGTTCATCGCCAAGAACGGCCAGGGCATCCAGCAGCTGGCCTACCGCGTCGCCGATCTGGACCACGTCTCGGCGGTGCTGCGCGAGCGCGGCCTGCGCCTGCTCTACCCGGAGCCCAAGCGCGGCACCGGCGGCTCCCGGATCAACTTCGTGCACCCCAAGGACGCCCGCGGCGTGCTGCTGGAGCTCGTCGAGCTGCCGAAGGAGCCCGCCGGGCACTGAGTCCGGCCGCGACAACGGAGGGCAGGGTGCGCGCACCCTGCCCTCCGTTGTCTGTGCGAGCGACTACGCTCGGACCTGACAGCCCCGTCGACGAGAGGATGTGGTGGTGTCCGCACCAGGCAGTGACTCCGACACCGAAGAGACCGGTCTCAACCTGTTCGACGACCGAGCCACGGCAGCAGGGAGTTTCCCGCACTCCATGCTCGGCTACGACAAGCACGCCGTGGACACCTACGTCCGCGAGGTCGAGACCAGGGTCAGCCAGTTGAAGATGCAGGTGCGCGAACGCACCCGGGAGATCGCTTTCATCAAGGCCGAGCAGGGCACCACGGACTTCACCAGGTTGGGCGCCCACGCCACCGGGCTCCTCCGGTCCGCCGAAGCCCAGGCCGGGGAGATCGTCACGCAGGCGCAGAAGGAGGCCGAGCGGATCAAGGCCGAGGCCCGCCGAACCGCGGCCACCCTTCGCGAATCGGCCCAGCAGGAGGCGGACGACGTGCGGCTCACCGGCCTGGCCGGCCTGCGTGAGCTGCGCCAACAGCAGGCGGACGCGGGGAAGTCGGCGCTGGAGATGGCCCGGCGAGACGCGGACCTCATCGTCGCCGACGCGCGGATGAAGGCCACGTCGCTGGTCGAGGCCGCCCAGCTGCAGGCCACGTCGCTGCTCGAATCGGCCAAGATCGAGGGAGCCCGCCGCGCCCAGGAGGCGGCACGCGCCGCCGGCGAGATCCGCCTCGCCGCTGAGCGCTCCGCGGAGGAGACGCTCGCCGCCGCCTCCGCCACCGCGCGGGAATCCGAGAAGGCCGTCGTGGAGCGGCTGGCGCAGGCGGACAAGGAATCCTCGGACGCGGCCGCGCGTGCGGCGGAGGCCCGCGACGAGGCGCAGCGGATCCGGGCGCAGGCGGTGGCGTCGGCGGAGGAGATCCGCCTCGCGGCCACGCGCCAGAGCGAGGAGACCATCGCCACGATGCGTGCCCGGGCACAGGAGGCCGAGACGGCGCTGGAGGAGAAGACCGCCTGGCGCAAGGAGCAGCTCGAGCGGGAGATCGCCGCGCTGGAGGGCCGCCGCACGACGGCGCTCGCCCAGCTGAGCAACCTCCGGGCGCTCGCCGAGGAGTCCAGCCGCTTCGAGGACGACATCACCACCGTGATCCGGAAGGATGACGCGCCCCAGTGACCGAACCCCCCGACGAACTCCAGGAGCCGGCCCCGGCTCCCGCTCGCAGCCCCAGGCGTCGTCACCTTCTCCTGCGCGGCGCCCGGTCCGTCGCCCGCGGCGCCCGCAGCATCCTCACCCCCACCCCCGAGCCCGTCGTCATCCCGGTGCCGCCGTCTCCGCTGGATCCGCAGGACCGTTCCCCGTGGCCCTCGCCGTTCGTGTTCGGCTTCATGGGTGCCCTCGGAGTCCTGGTGGCGGTTGCTCTGGCCCAGGCGGTCATCACGGTGCAGAGCGTCCTGATCCTCGTGGTGATGGCCCTGTTCCTGGCCCTCGGCCTCAGCCCGGCCGTCGAGTTCCTGACCCGGCGCCGGGTGCCGCGCCCCCTGGCCGTGACGATCGTCACCATCGGCCTCCTGGCGGTCATCGCACTCGGCGTCACCGCCCTGGTGCCGGTCCTGACCCAACAGACCGCAACGCTCACCCGCAACATGCCCGGACTCCTGCAGAACCTCGCCCGGCACCCGCAGATCGCCGCCTGGGAGGAGCAGTACGGCATCACCGCCACCATCACGGAGTTCTTCTCCTCGGGCGCACTGCTCAACAACCTCTTCGGTGGCCTGTGGGGGGCGGGCAGGCTGGTGGCCAACCTGGTGTTCTCCGTGATCGTCACCCTGGTGCTCACCATCTACTTCCTGGCCTCGCTTCCCACCATCAAGGAAACCCTCTACGCCTTCTCACCCAGGAGCCGGCGGGCCCGCACGAGGTATCTCGCCGACGAGATCTTCCGCGGTGTCTCCGGCTACATCACCGGCATGTTCGTCATCGTGTCCGTGGCCTCCGTCTGCGCCTTCGTGTTCATGAACCTCGCCGGGCTGGGCAGCTACTCGCTGGCGCTGGCCTTCGTCGTGGCCCTGTTCTGCTTCATCCCCCTGGTGGGCTCGTCGCTGGCGATGGCATCCGTGGCCATCGTGGCGTTCGCCGTGGACCCCGCGATCGGCATCGCCACCATCATCTACTTCCTCATCTACCAGCAGTTCGACGCCTACGTCCTCTACCCCACCGTGTTGAAGCGCACCGTCAAGGTGCCAGGCGCGCTGGTGGTCCTGTCCGCCATCATCGGAGGCATGCTCTTCGGGGTGATCGGGGCCGTGATAGCCATCCCGACGACGGCCGCGATGCTGCTGCTCTACCGTGAGATCGCTCAGCCGGCGCTGGACGCCGCCTGAGACCACGGTATGTTGGCCCAGTGCGTTTGGTGGTAGCGAAGTGTCAGGTGGATTACGTCGGCAGGCTGACGGCCCACCTTCCGATGGCCACCCGGTTGATCCTGGTCAAGGCCGACGGGTCCGTGTCGGTGCACGCCGATGACAGGGCGTACAAGCCCCTCAACTGGATGAGCCCGCCCTGCACCATCACCGTCGACCACCCGGATGCCGAGGCCGTCGACGCGCTCGGCGTCACCGAGGTGTGGCAGGTGCGGGCCCGGGACGGAGACACGCTGCGCATCTCGCTGGCGGAGGTGCTGCACGATTCCGCCCACGACCTGGGTGTGGACCCCGGCCTGCAGAAGGACGGCGTGGAGGCCCACCTCCAGGCCCTCCTGGCCGAGCACCCGGCCACCCTCGGCCGGGGGCTGACCCTCATCCAGCGCGAGTACCTCACCCCCATCGGCCCCGTCGACCTGCTGCTGCGCGACGAGGCGGGCGGCTATGTGGCCGTGGAGGTCAAGCGCCGCGGGGAGATCGACGGTGTGGAGCAGCTCACCCGCTACCTGGACCTGATGAACCGCGACCCCCACCTGGCTCCGGTGCGGGGCATCTTCGCCGGGCAGCAGATCAAGCCGCAGGCCCGGACATTGGCCACGGACCGCGGCATCGACTGCCGCCTCATCGACTACGACGCCCTGCGCGGCCTGGACAACTCGGACGAGCGGCTCTTCTAGTGGCCAGGCGCCCCTCCAAGCACCTGCGCGCCCCCCGGCCACTGTTGGCGGGCGGGGCGCAGCGCCGGGTCAGGAAGGCGGGGACGGACTACATCGCACGCGACGTGTCCGCCCAACGGGCCACCAAGGACTACCGTTGCCCCGGCTGCCAGCAGCGGATCCCGGTGGGTGTGGCGCACATCGTGGCGTGGCCTGACACGCCTCCGCTGGGCGCCGATTCCGGGCTGGAGGTCCGACGGCATTGGCACACGCACTGCTGGACGTCCTTCCGATGACCCTGCACGAGATGGTCGTCGGCTCGGGCCCCGTGGAGGCCGTGTTCCTCCACGGGCTGTTCGGTCAGGGGAAGAACTTCGGCACCGTCGCGGCCCGCCTCGGGGACGTGGCCACCTGCCACCTCGTCGACCTGCCCAACCACGGCCGCTCGTCCTGGACCGAGGAGTTCTCCCTGGACGGCCAGGCGGACGTGGTGGCCGGCTGGCTCGAGTCCCGGTTCCAAGGTCCCGTGGCGCTGATCGGGCACTCGTTGGGCGGCAAGATCGCGATGCGGCTGGCGCTGCGCCGCCGCGAACTGGTGGACCGAATGATGGTCCTGGACATCTCGCCGGCCCGCAACGTCGCGGCGGCCCAGTTCGTCAACCTGGTGGCGGCCCTGCGCACGCTGGACCTGGACACGGTCCGCAGCCGAACCGAAGCCGACGACGAGCTCCGCGAGCTCATCCCCTCGGACGTCGTACGCCGGTTCCTCCTGCAGAACCTCAGGCGAAAGGGCGCGCACTGGTCCTGGCAGGCCAACCTGGACCTGCTGGGCGATTCCCTCCACGCCGTGGGCGGCTGGCCCCCCATCGAGGGCACCTTCGACGGCCCGGTCCTGTGGGTCAACGGAGGACGTTCCCCCTACGTGCTGCCGGAGCACCTCGAGCCCATGCGGCGACTCTTCCCGCGGGTGCTGCAGCTCACGCTGAAGCGCGCCGGGCACTGGGTCCACTCAGACGACCCGGACGGATTCGTGACGGTGGCCCGCCACTTCCTCACCGACGGCCGCTGACCCCGGATCAGCCGAGCGTGACCGAGGAGATCCGCGCCTCCGCGATCGGCGAGGTCAGGTCCCCCCCGTCGACGCCCTGCGCCGCGATGCCCGCCACCACGTCCAGGCCGGCCTGATCCATCGAGGCGAACACGGTGTACTCGGGCGGCAGCGGCGTGTCCGCCCAGACCAGGAAGAACTGCGAGCCCCCCGTGTCCGGCGGCTGCCGCTTGGCCATGGCCACGGTGCCCGCCGGATACGTGGGCGGCGGCACGAGCTCATCAGGAATGGTGTAGCCGGGGCCACCCGTGCCGGTGGCCGTGGGGTCACCGCACTGCAGGATGAAGATGCCGTAGTCCACCAGGCGATGGCAGGCGGTGTCGTCGAAGTATCCCTGCTCCGCGAGGGAGACGAAGGAGTTGACCGTGCAGGGCGCAGTGGCCCGGTCCAGCGTCAGGTTCACGTCACCGGCGGTCATGTGCAGCGTCACCCCGACCGTGCCCTGATCGGACACGTTGCCGCTGGGCGGCGGGTCGACGGGGCGGGCCGGCTGGCCGTCGGAGGGGTACTCACAAGTCACTCCGCTGGCCGCCTCGACGGGGCCGGTGTTGGACTCGTTGGCGTTCTGGCAGCCGCCGAGGGCAACCATCGCCGCGACGGTCACGAGCGTCAGGGGTCGTGTGCGCACGCAGGACAGCTTGGCATAGATTGGGCGCATGGTCACACTCTCCAAGATCTACACCCGCACCGGCGACGCCGGCACCACCCGGCTCTCCGACAACTCGGAGGTGCCGAAGACGGACCTCCGCGTGGAGGCGTACGGTCACGTCGACGAGGCCAACTCCGTCATCGGGGTGGCCGTGGCCGTCGGAGGGCTGCCGGAGCGGCTGGTGGAGATGCTAGCCCTGATCCGCAACGAACTGTTCGACGTGGGGGCGGACCTCTCGACGCCCCTGAACCCGTCTCCCGCCTGGCCACCGCTCCGCATCGAGCAGGCATCCGTGGACCGGCTTGAGGGCTTCTGTGACGAACTCCAGGAGACGTTGCCCGTGCTGCGCAGCTTCATCCTCCCCGGGGGCACGCATGCGGGCGCCCAGCTGCACGTGGCCCGCACCGTGACGCGGCGGGCCGAGCGGGCCGCGTGGCGCTGCGTGGAGGCCCACGGCACGGATCCCGAGGGCGGCGTCAACGTGCTGGCCATCACCTACCTCAACCGGCTCTCGGACCTGCTGTTCATCATGTCCCGCTCAGCCAACGGCACCGACGGCGAGATCCTGTGGGTACCGGGGACGGACCGGGTCAAGCCTGGCCGCGCGTCGAACTAGCGCGGCGAGTCGGCGCTGCTGGGGATGTAGTGGCTCCCGGGCGGCGCCGACTCCAGCCAGCTCATCAGGGCCAGCACCTCGTCGCTGGCCATCGCCAGCGTGTGGACGCGCCCGGTCACGCGGTCCTTCACCGTGACGATGAGCGAGTTGTCGAACAGCGCGATCGATTCGATGCCCTCCGGCGAGCGCTGGTGCAGGTAGGTGGTGCTGGCCCGCTGCAGAACGAGGTGCGGGGAGAGCCCGAGCGAGAACGAGCGGAACCACTCCAGGCTCTCGCCCCTGAAGCGGGCCATGCCGAGCACCCAGCCCACACCGGGAGCATCGTCGCGCACCCGCCGCGCGCAGTCGAACAGGCCACCTTGGCCCGTGAGCCACCGGCGGCGCAGGTAGAGCAGCACGAAGGGCAGCAGTAGGAGACCGACCACCACCAGGGTCGTCACCGCGAACTGCCACACCATCTGCCGGTCACTCCCTCCTGGGCTCCTGAGCCATTATGCGACTCAGGGCAGCTCCCCCATGAAGGAGAGCCGCCCTGAGCGGTTCGTCGTGCTAGGTCGTGGCCCGTTCACCGGCCCGGATCTGTGCCTGCAGGATGCGCAGGTGATGCAGCTCGTCATCGTTCGCGTCGCCATGCATGGCCTTGGTCTCGAGCGTGGACGCCTCACGGCGCGCCTCCTCGAGGCCCACCTCGTGACCGAGCGTCGCGCTCTGGCTCAGGACGGAGACCCGGCCGTTGGCGACGGAGATGTAGCCGCCGTCGACCGCCAGTGCCTCGCTGCGGCCGTCTGCCGTCACGATCTCGACGACGCACGGCACCAGGACCGCCATCAGTGGCTCGTGGCCGGGCAGGATGCCGACGTCGCCCTCTACAGTGCGCGCGATGATGTTGATGGCCGTGCCGGACCAGACCAGCCGGTCCGCCGCGACGACCTCGACGTGGAGCGGGGGTCGGGACACGATCAGTTTTCCTTCTGGATCTTCGACCAGTTGGCCATCACGTCGTCCATGCCGCCCACGTTGAAGAACGCCTGCTCCGAGATGTGATCCACGTCGCCGCGGGTGATCATCTGGAACGCCTCGATGGTGTCGGCCAGCGGGACCGTGGAGCCGGGGATGTTGGTGAACTTCTCAGCCATGTAGGTGTTCTGCGAGAGGAACTGCTGCAGACGACGCGCGCGGTTCACCATGATCTTGTCCTCTTCGGACAGCTCGTCGATGCCGAGGATGGCGATGATGTCCTGGAGCTCCTTGTTGCGCTGCAGGATCTGCTTCACGCGCACCGCGGTGTCGTAGTGCTCCTGGCCGATGTACTGCGGCGACAGGATGCGGCTCGACGACGTCAGCGGATCCACGGCCGGGTAGAGGCCGCGGGAGGCGATCTCACGCGACAGCTCCGTCGTGGCGTCCAGGTGTGCGAAGGTGGTGGCCGGCGCCGGGTCGGTGTAGTCATCAGCGGGCACGTAGATGGCCTGCATCGACGTGATCGAGTGACCCTTGGTGGAGGTGATCCGCTCCTGCAACTGCCCCATCTCGTCCGCCAGGGTGGGCTGATAGCCCACCGCGGACGGCATCCGGCCGAGCAGGGTGGACACCTCGGAGCCCGCCTGGGTGAACCGGAAGATGTTGTCGATGAAGAGCAGCACGTCCTGGTTCTGCACGTCGCGGAAGTACTCGGCCATGGTCAGCGCCGAGAGGGCGACGCGGAGACGGGTGCCCGGGGGCTCGTCCATCTGGCCGAACACCAGCGCGGTGTCCTTGAGGACGCCGGCCTCCTCCATCTCGTTGATGAGGTCGTTGCCCTCACGGGTCCGCTCGCCCACACCGGCGAACACCGAGGTGCCACCGAAGTTGTGCGCAATGCGGTAGATCATCTCCTGGATCAGGACCGTCTTGCCCACACCGGCGCCGCCGAACAGCCCGATCTTGCCGCCCTTGACGTAGGGGGTGAGGAGGTCCAGCACCTTGATGCCGGTCTCCAGCATCTCGGTGCGGGGCTCGAGGGCGTCGAACTTCGGCGCGGCGCGGTGGATGGGCCACCGTTCCGTGATCTCGACGGTGGAGGGATCAACGTTGAGCACGTCGCCGGTCACATTCCACACGTGGCCCTTGGTGACGTCGCCGACCGGCACCGTGATGGGGGCACCGGTGTCGCGCACCTCGGCGCCGCGGCGCATGCCGTCGGTGGGCTTGAGCGCGATGGCGCGCACCAGGTTGTCGCCGATGTGCAGGGCGGTCTCCATGGTCATGGTGCGCCGTTCGCCCATCACCTCCGTCTCGACGAGCAGGGCGTTGCCGATGCCGGGGATCTGGTCCGCCGCGAACTCGACGTCCACGACGGGGCCGATGACGCGGGCAACTCGACCGACGCCACCGGTGGTGGCCGGCTGCGTCTCGCTAACAGTGGCAGTCATTAGTTCCTCATTCGTTTGACGGCTACTCGGACAGCGCCGAGGCGCCACCGACGATTTCAGTGATTTCTTGGGTGATCTCGGCCTGTCGGGCCTGGTTCGCCTCGCGGGTGAGTTCCTCGATGAGCGACTGTGCGTTGTCCGTGGCCGATTTCATCGCCCGCTGACGGCTGGCCAGCTCCGAGGCAGCCGACTGCAGCAGCGCGCTGTGGATGCGGTTGGCCACAAACAGCGGCAGCAGCGAGTCCAGCACGGTGGAGATGTCCGGCTCGAAACGGAAGAACGGGTTGAGCTCCTCCGGGTCCGGATCCGGATCCGGATCCGTGGGGGCGTCCTCGACGACGAGCGGGAGGAGGCGGCGAGCCACGGCCGTCTGCGTCAGCATGGACACGAAACGCGTGTTGACGACGTGGAGCTGGTCCACCCCGCCCTCCTCGGTGGGCTGAAGGAACTTCTTCAGCAACACGTCGGAGATCTCCCGCGCCTCGGCGTAGCTGGGCCGGTCCGAGAAACCCGTCCAGCTCTGCTGGATGGGCCGCTTCCGGAACTCGTAGTACGCCACGCCCTTCTGGCCCGTGATGTACATGGCCACGTCCTGGCCCTCGCCCTTCAGCTTCGTGTGGAGCTGCTCGGCCGCCTTGATGACGTTGGCCGAATAGGCGCCCGCAAGGCCCCGGTCAGAGGTGATCAGCAGGATGGCCGAACGCTGCGGCTCCTCCACGTCCACCAGGAGGGGATGCTCCAGGTCGTGGGCGCTGGCCAGGGCCGAGACGGCCCGGGTCAGTTCACGAGCGTAGGGCGCCGCCGAGCGGGCCGCCTGCTGGGCCTTGATGATCCGCGACGCAGCGATCAGTTCCATGGCACGGGTGATCTTCTTCGTCGTGCTCACCGACTTCCGGCGCTCGCGAAGCTCCCGCAGACTGCTAGCCATGGATCAGCCCCGCTTCTGGCGGACGATCGTCTCCTGGCCGATCTCCTGGTCCTCGAGCGGCTTGTGCTCCTCGCGGCCGACGAGCAGCTTGCCCTCGGACGTGCGGAACACGCGCTTGAAATCGGCCAGGGCCGTCAGGGTCGGGGCCTTGAGGTCGTCGCCGAACAGGAAGGTGTCGGCAATGGACTGCAACACGGTGGAGTTGTGACGCAGGTAGTCCAGGAACTCCTGCTCGAAGCGCAGCACATCGTCGACCGGGACGTCATCGAAGTGGCCCTCGATACCCGCCCAGACGGACACGATCTGATCCTCGACGGGGTAGGGCGCGTACTGGCCCTGACGCAGCAGCTCCGTGAGACGCGCACCCCGATCCAGCTGACGACGGCTCGCGGCGTCGAGATCCGAGGCGAACATCGCGAACGCCTGCATGTCCCGGTACTGCGCGAGGTTGATCTTCAGCGACCCGGACACCGCCTTCATCGCCTTGACCTGCGCGGCGCCGCCCACGCGGGAGACCGACACGCCGACGTCGACCGCCGGGCGCTGGTTGGCGTTGAACAGGTCCGACTGCAGGAAGATCTGGCCGTCGGTGATGGAGATGACGTTGGTGGGGATGTAGGCCGACACGTCGTTGGCCTTCGTCTCGATGATCGGAAGGCCGGTCATCGACCCGCCGCCGAGCTCGTTGGAGAGCTTGGCGCAGCGCTCCAGCAGGCGGGAGTGGAGGTAGAAGACGTCACCGGGGTACGCCTCGCGGCCCGGGGGCCGGCGCAGCAGCAGAGACATGGCGCGGTACGCCTCGGCCTGCTTGGTGAGGTCGTCGAACACGATGAGAACGTGGTTGCCCGCGTACATCCAGTGCTGGCCGATGGCCGACCCGGAGTAGGGGGCGATGTACTTGAAGCCCGCCGGGTCCGAGGCCGGGGAGTGCACGATGGTGGTGTACTCCAGGGCGCCGGCCGCCTCCAGCGTGCTGCGCACCTCGGCGATGGTGGAGCCCTTCTGGCCGATGGCGACGTAGATGCAGCGCACCTGCTTCTTCTTGTCGCCGGAGGCCCAGTTGGCCTTCTGGTTGATGATCGTGTCGATCGCGATGGCGGTCTTGCCCGTCTTGCGGTCGCCGATGATCAGCTGGCGCTGGCCGCGGCCGATGGGGATCATCGCGTCGATGGCCTTCAGGCCGGTCTGCAGCGGCTCCCGCACCTCCTGGCGGTCCATGACGCCGGCGGCCTGCAGCTCGAGAGCGCGGCGTCCCTCGATGCCGCTGATCTCACCGAGGCCGTCGATGGGATTGCCCATGGCGTCCACGACGCGGCCGAGGTAGCCGTCTCCGACCGGGACCGAGAGCACGTCGCCGGTGCCGTGCACCATCGAGCCCTCGTCGATGCCCTCCGAGTCCCCGAGGACGACGACGCCGATCTCGCGCTCGTCCAGGTTGAGGGCGATGCCCAGGGTGCCGTTCTCGAATCGCAACAGCTCATTGGCCATCGCCGAGGGCAGGCCCTCGACACGGGCGATGCCGTCACCGGAGGTCACGACGGTGCCCACCTCGGTCCGTGAGGCAGCCTGGGGCTGGTAAGACTGGACGAAGTCGTCCAGCGCACTGCGGATGTCGTCCGGACTGATGGTCAGTTCAGCCATTGCGTTTCTACTTTCGTCTACAGGGTGGAGAGTTGCCGGCGGGCGTGGTCCAGCCGAGCGGCAACGGTGGATTCGATGACGTCATCGTCGATGGCGACATTCATGCCGCCGAGGACGGAGGGGTCCACGTCGATCTGCAGAGAGACCGTACGGCCGATCTGGGCCTCCAGCGCCGCCTTCAGGCGTGCGATGCGGGCCTCGTCGAGCGGACGGGCCACGGTGACACGGGCGATCTTCTCGCCCGAGACCTCCGCGGCCATCTCGAGGATCGTGTCCACCGTCTGGGCGATGTTGCGACGGCGGGCGCGGACGGCGCGTGCGGCGAGTGTGCGGGTGGCAGGTGCCACCTTGCCCGCGATCAGCGTGTCCACGAGCTCCTGCTTGGCCGCGACCGGGTAGGTCTGGTTGCGCAGCGTGGCGGCCAGTTCCCTGTTCCCGTCGATGGCGGAGGTCAGGGAGTGCAGCTGATCCGCCACCTCGTCGATGACGCCGGCGCGGTGGGCGTGCTGGAGCGACAGCCGGATGCCCTGCCTCTCGAGGCCCGCCACCATGTCCGCCCCAGTTTTCCACGAGGCCTTGACGGCCTCCGTGATCACCGTGAGCGTGGCCTCGGAGACCCGCCCCCGGAACAGCCTGGCGGCCAGGCCCAACCGGTCCTCGACCGAGGCGGAGGGGTCTGAGAGGGAACGACGCAGCATCGGTTGGCCGTCGATCAGGTCGACGACGGCGAACAGCTCGCTGGCGGTCGTGGCATCGGTGACGATGGAGTCCACGGCGCCGTCGAGCCCGGCGGGTGCAGCGTCGCGGGCCCTCATCGGGCCTGACCTGCCGACTCGAGCTCAGCCAGGAACCGGTCCACGGTCCGCATCGCGAGCTCGTCGTCGCTCAGGGACTCGCCGACGATCTTGCCCGCCAGGACGGTGGCCATGCCGCCGACCTCGCCACGCAGATCCTGCATGACCTGCGAGCGCTCGGCCTCCAGCTGCGCGCGCCCGGCCTCGAGGATCCGGTGGGATTCCTTGGCGGCGTTGTCGCGGGCCTCGGCCACGATCGTGGCCGACTGGTTCTTGGCATCCTCGCGGATGCGCGCGGCCTCTTCGCGGGCAGCGGCCAGTTGGTCGCTGTACTCGGCGAGCGCAGCCTCGGCCTTGGCTTCCGCCAGTGCCGCACGCTGCATGCCGCCCTCAATCTTGTTCGAGCGCTCCTCGTACATCTTCTCGAAGGCCGGAACCACAGCCTTGCGCATGAGAGCGTAGATCAGCAGCATCAACAGGATGCCGACGACGATCTCCGAGAGATAGTGGGGCATCAGCGGCCCCAGGTCGATCTCGAGAAGCGCCCCGGTGAAGGGGGTCATGATGCTGCTCAGAGGACGAAGGCGAGGGCGATGGCGATGATGGCGAGCGCTTCAACGACGGCGAAGCCGATGAAGGCGGTGCCCATCATGGCGCCGCGGGCCTCGGGCTGACGGGCGGTGCCGTTGATGACCGACGCGAAGATCCAGGCGACGCCGAGGGCCGGGGCGATCGTCGCGATCGCGTAGCCGATCATGTTCAGCGAGCCGGAGATTTCGAGGAGGGACATTGTTTTCCTTTCGGATGGCTTCTTAGAACGGGCTTGTTTCTAAGGAGTCGGATTGACTTAGTGCGCCTCGGCGATCGAGGTGGACACGTACTGGGCGGTGAGGACCGTGAAGATATAGGCCTGCAGGGCGCCGATGAACAGCTCCAGGCAGAGGATGATGAGGCTGAACGCCAGCGAGACGGCTCCGGCGACGTTGTAGAACAGGTTGTCCGCCTGCGAGATCAGGTAGCCGCCTCCCACCACGAACACCATGACCACGAGGTGGCCGGCGAACAGGTTGGCGAACAGACGCAGCGCCAGCGTGATCGGGCGCGTGATGAACGTGGCCAGGAACTCGAGCGGAATGACCAGGACGAGCAGGTAGCCGGGGACGCCGTCGGGGATGAGGGACTTCTTGAGGAAGCCGCCGAAACCCCACTTGGCGAATCCGGCGCCGACGTAGACGAGCCACGAGAGAATGGCCAGGCCGTAGGCGTATCCGACGTTGGAGAACGTGGGGTACATGAAGACGAACAGCTCACCGAACCAGTTGTTGACCAGGATGAAGGAGAACAGTGCGAGCAGGTAGGGCAGGAACTTCTTGAAGTCGTGGTGGAGGATGTCCCGGGCGATGCCGTTGCGCACGAACTCGTAGACGTACTCACCGAAGAACTGCGCCTTGGACGGCTTGACCTTGAGGTTGCGGGAGGCGAGCCACCAGAGAAGCATCACCAGGGCCGCGCCGATCACCGCCTGCACCAGCGGCCGGTTCACCCAGTCGGGCAGCACACCCGGCCAGACGGAGTACCAGAGGAAATCTTCCGTGCCCGGGGGGTGGTATTCGCTACCGCCGTCGATCTCCATCGGAAGTAGTCCAAGTGTCACGTACCGCTCCCGTATCGCTTGATGATGATGTAGATGCTGGTCACCAGGCCCAGGATCAGGCCCAGGGGCAACATCCATGAGGTGTTCAGGAAGTAGTCCCCCACCCAGCCGAGGCCACCGTAGAAGATGATCCCACTGAGCAGATAGCTGAGCACGAGCATGCCGTCGTCGGAGCGCCTCCCAGGTCCTTCTGGCGCGTTCTCTGACGGTGAGTTGCCCATGTCGTGTGTGAGCCTAGCGGAAATGGGACGGCGAATCATATTCTGTCTGACCCTCAGCCCTCACCCGGGGGGTGGTATTCCGTGTCGTAGATGGGGACCCGCTGCCGCGACGCCACGAGCACCACGCCGGTGACCCAGGCCAGCACCGTCCCGGCGACGCTGAGGAGGAGCCAGCCGTCGCTGACCAGCGGCGCCACCGCCGGATGCCCGAGAATGAACCACAGCCCCGCCGCGATCCCCACCACGCGCACGGCGTAGCTGACCAGCACCAGCGCCATGCCCTGGAAGTCGGCCAGTTCCGAGGCCACGACTTCGATGGCCTGCCCAACGGAGTAGAAGATGACGACGGCGGCGAACCCGAGCACGGCGGTGAGGACGGCACCTCCGCCACCGGCCAGAGCGGCGGCCAGGATGATGAGGCCGCCGACGAGGTGGCCCCCGACCAGGCCGCCCAGCATCATCTGCCGGGCGCGGCGCGTGGCGGGCGTCAGCCTGCGCTCAGCCACGGCCCGCCCCGTCGACGACGTCTGGATCCGGTCCTAGCGACGAGGGCGCGTGGCGCACCGGCCGCACCGTCAGCCCCAGGACCAGCAGTAGAGCCAGGCCCACCACCCATCCGGTGTGCGGCCAACTGGACAGCGCCATGACGACCAGCCCCACCGAGACCACGGCCGTCCAGCCGTACATGAGCAGGACCGCGCCCCAGTGCGAGTGACCACGGGCCAGGAGCCGGTGGTGCAGATGCTGCTTGTCCGGATGGAACACGTGCTGCCCGTTCCAGGTCCGGCGGATCCAGGCGAGGCCCAGGTCCAGCAGCGGAAGAGCGAGGACCGCGAGCGGAAGCAGGATCGGCAGCAGCGCCGGCAACAGGTTGCCGTCGCGGTGGTCCGTGGCGCCCGGATCCAGTTGGCCCGTGAACGAGATGGCGCTCATGGCCATGAGGAGCCCCAGCAGCATGGCCCCGGAATCTCCCATGAACATCTTCGCCGGATGGAAGTTGTGCAGCAGGAAGCCCATGGCGATGCCACAGGTGGCCACCGTGATGAGGCTGGCTGTGGTGGCGCGCACCAGCTCCTGCTCGTAGGCCAGCACGTAGGTGTAGCTGAAGAACGCCCCGGAGCCGATGGCGACGATGCCCGCGGCCAGCCCGTCGAGGCCGTCGACGAAGTTGACGGCGTTGACGCACAGGGCGATGAAGAACACGGTGATGAGGATGCTGCTGGCGTCGTCGAGCGCGATGATGCTGGTGGGCAGCGGGATCCAGTAGATCCGCACGCCCTGCAGCACCGCGACGCCCGCCGCGAGCACCTGCCCGCCGAGCTTGACCATGGCCGGCAGGTCGTACATGTCGTCGAGAACCCCGATGACGCAGATCACCAGCCCGGCCCAGAGCACGGCCCAGGCGTCGTGCTCGACGGTGGTGTAGCGGCCCAGGAACGGCATCTGCAGGGCCAGCAGGAACGCCACGGCCAGCCCCCCGAACATGGCCACGCCACCGAAGTAGGGGATGGGCTGGGTGTGCACGTCACGGCTGCGGACCCGAGCCAGAGCCCCGGTGCGCACCGCGACGCTCCTGGCCGGGCCGGCGAGGAGATACGTCGTGCCGGCGGCGACCAGCAGTACCAGCAGGTATTCGCGCATCCGCGGCCTAGCCCCGGGCTTCGATCTCCGGGGCCACCTCGCGCAGCGCGTCGAGGGGAATAGCGCCGAGGCGGAGGACCCGGCCCTCCGGTGCGGAGGCGAAGTCCACGATGGTGGAGGCCACTCCGCCTCCGGCCGCTCCGCCGTCGAGGTAGACCGCGACCCGGTCTCCCAGCTGCGCCACCGCCTCGTCACAGGTTAGCGCTGCCGGCTGACCTGAGACATTGGCGGAGCTCACCGCCAGCGGGCCGGTGCGCCGCAGGAGGGCGCGGGCGTCGTCGTGGTCCGGGACCCGGACCGCCACCGTGCCCTTCGTCTCGCCCAGCGACATGCCGGAGCGGGACTGGGCCTTGAGGATGAGGGTGAGGGCCCCCGGCCAGAACGCCTTGGCCAGCGCCGCCGCGGCAGCGGGCACCTCCTCGGCGATGGCGCGCAGCATCGACGGCTCCGCGATCAGCACGGGTGGGGGCATGTCCCGGCCGCGCTCCTTGGCGTCCAGCAGCCCCTGCACCGCAGCGGCGTCGAAGGCGTCCGCGCCGATCCCGTAGACGGTGTCCGTGGGCAGCACGATGCACTGCCCGGCGCGGACGGCGGTCACGGCCTCCGTGAGGCCGGCCTCCCTGTGGGTGTTGAGGTTGAACGCTGTCGTCACGGGGCAATCCTGCCACTAGTCGGGAGCCGCACGCCCGTGACGAACCGGGGGCGCCCGGTGAGGTCCGGCCGCGACACCACATCGGCGAAGCCCGCGGAGGTCACGAGCGCGACGACGGCGGCCGCGTGGCTCTCGTCGTGTTCGGTGGCCAGCAGCCCGCCCGGGCGCAGCAGCCGAGCCGCGACCCTCACGACCACGCGCAGCGCGTCGAGTCCCTCCGCCCCGGAGAACAGCGCCATCCCAGGGTCGTGGTCGACGACGTCGCTGGGCAGGAGTCCCCGATGGGACTCGGGGATGTAGGGGGGGTTGGCGATGACCAGGTCGACGGTGCCGTCGAGGTGGGTGAAGGCGCCGGCCATGTCGCCGTGCACCACGTCCACGACCAGCCCGGCGAGGTTGCGGGTCAGGTACGGCAGGGCCTCGCCTGACAGCTCCACGGCGTGCAGCTCCACCCCACCCAACTCGTGGCCGATCGCCGCGGTGATGGCGCCGGATCCGGCGCACAGCTCCACGACGCGTCGCCGGCCCACGCCCCGCTCGCCGAGGCGCGCGAGGGCCCAGCCCACCATCTCCTCGGTCTCCGGCCGCGGGATGAACACCCCTGGGCCCACCTTGAGCGTCTCGTGGCGGAAGTGCGCCACCCCCGTGAGGTGCTGCAGCGGGATGCCCGAGGCCCGGCGCCGCGCCATGTCGTCGATGGCCGCGCGCTGGGCCGGCGTGACGCCGTCGACCAGGATGAGCTGCGACGGCTCGACACCGAGGACGTGGGCGACGATCTGGCGCGCCTCCGGCCCGGGGCTGGGCGATCCCGCCCTGGCCAGTCGGCCCGCCACCTCGAAGGCGGCCTCGCTCACCCGCCCACCCCGGAGAGGCGCTCGGCGAGGTCCTGCTCCGCGAGGGCGTCCAGCAGCGGGGTGAGGGCGCCCTCGAGGACCTGGTCCAGGTTGTGCGCCTTGTATCCGATGCGGTGGTCCGTGATCCGGTTCTCCGGGTAGTTGTAGGTGCGGATCCGCTCTGACCTGTCGACCGTGCGCACCTGCGACTTGCGGGCCTGGGACGCGGCCGACGCGGCCTGGGCCTCCGCCAGCGCCGTCAGGCGGGCGCGCAGCATGCGCATCGCCGAGTCGCGGTTCTGCAGCTGCGATCTCTCGTTCTGGCACGACACGACGGTGTTCGTGGGCAGGTGCGTGATGCGCACGGCCGAGTCCGTGGTGTTGACGCCCTGCCCGCCGGGACCGGAGGAGCGGAACACGTCGATGCGGAGATCGTCGTCGTTGATCTCGACCTCGTCGGCCTCCACGTCCGGCATCACGAGCACTCCGGCGGCGGAGGTGTGGATGCGGCCCTGGGACTCGGTGACCGGCACCCGCTGGACGCGGTGCACGCCGCCCTCGAACTTGAGCCGGCCGTAGGGGCCGAACTCCAGCGCGGCCGTCCCCTTGACGGCCACTGTGACGGACTTGTAGCCGCCGAGGTCCGTCTCCTGGGAGTCCAGCACCTCGATCTTCCACCCGGTCTGCTCGGCGTACTTCGAGTACATCTTCAGCAGGTCCGCGGCGAACAGCGCCGATTCGTCGCCACCCTCCCCGGACTTGATCTCCAGCAGCGCGTCTGCGTCGTCGTTGGGGTCACGCGGGGCAAGGAGCTTGCTGAGCCGGGCGGTGGCCACCTCGAGCTGGGCGTCCAGGTCCGCCACCTCGTCGGCGAACGACGGCTCGTCCGCGGCCAGTTCCGCCGCCGCCCCCCGGTCCTCCAGGAGACGCCGGTAGTGGTCCATGCCCTCGACGATGGGCTTGAGCGCCGAGTAGCGCCGTCCCACCTTCCGGGACCGGGCCAGGTCCGCGTGCAGGTCCGGGTCCGACAGCTGCCGCTCCAGGTCCCGGAACTCGTCGACGAGGGGTTGGGCGTTGTCGAACATGGCGGTGCTCCCTTGGGTGGCGGCAAACGAAACGGGCGCCGGGCGGGTGGATACCCGTCCCGACGCCCGAGTGCGAAGCTAGGGCTTCTTGGCGTAGCGCTTCTCGAAGCGGGCCACGCGGCCACCGGTGTCGAGGATCTTCTGCTTGCCGGTGTAGAACGGGTGGCACTCGGCGCACACGTCCGCGCTCATCGGCTTCTTGCTGGTGCTGCGGGTGGTGAAAGCGTTGCCGCAGGTGCAGTGCACCTGGGTGTCAACGTATTCAGGGTGGATGCCCTGCTTCATGGTGGAACTCCTCGTTTCAGTGGCCGGGTCGCTGGTCCGGATGGACCTGGAGAGTGCGTGAACCGGCGCGACCCCCAATTGTGCCTCGCCGGCCCACCAATTCCAAGTCCGCGGGTCAGCCGTCCGACGCGGGCGTGGTCTTCATGACGCTGAGCAGGAACTCGTGGTTGCTGCCCGTCTTGGTCATCCGGGACTTGAGCGTCTCCAGTGCCTGCTGGTCGTCCAGGCCGGACAACGCGCGGCGCAGCTTCCAGATGATGTTGAGCTCGTCGCGGCCCAGCAGCAGGTCCTCGCGGCGGGTGCCGGAGGCGTCCACGTCGATGGCCGGGAAGATCCGCTTGTCCGCGAGTTCGCGGCGCAGGCGCAGCTCCATGTTGCCGGTGCCCTTGAACTCCTCGAAGATCACCTCGTCCATCTTGGAGCCGGTCTCGATGAGCGCCGTGGCGAGGATGGTCAGCGAACCGCCGTTCTCGATGTTGCGGGCGGCGCCGAAGAACTTCTTCGGGGGGTACAGCGCCGCGGAGTCCACGCCACCGGACAGGATGCGTCCCGACGCGGGTGCAGCCAGGTTGTAGGCACGACCCAGGCGGGTGATCCCGTCGAGGAGCACGACGACGTCGTGGCCGAGCTCGACCAGCCGCTTGGCCCGCTCGATGGCCAGCTCCGAGATCATGGTGTGGTCCTCGGCGGGGCGGTCGAACGTCGAGGCGATCACCTCACCGGAGACGGTGCGCTGGAAGTCCGTGACCTCCTCGGGGCGCTCGTCCACGAGGACCACCATGAGGTGCACCTCGGGGTTGTTGGCCGCGATGGCGTTGGCGATGGTCTGCATGATCATCGTCTTGCCGGCCTTCGGAGGCGACACGATCAGCCCGCGCTGGCCCTTGCCGATGGGCGAGACCAGATCGATGATCCGTCCCGTGATGTTGGTCTGGACCGTCTCGAGGCGGAGGCGCTCCTGCGGGTACAGGGGGGTGAGCTTGGCGAACTCGGGGCGCCCCTTGGCCTTCTCGGGATCCTCGCCGTTGACCGTGTCCAGCCGGACGAGCGGGCTGTACTTCTCCTTGCGCTCCCCCTCCCGCTGGGTGCGGATGGCGCCCGTGATGACGTCGCCGCGGCGCACGCCGTAGCGGCGGACGGTGGACATGGACAGGTAGGCGTCCGTGGACCCTGGCAGGTAGCCCGTGGTGCGCACGAAGGCGTAGTTGTCCTGAATGTCGACGATGCCGGAGATGTTGGCGAGCACGTCGCCCTCGCCGACCACCGGCTCGGCCTCCATGCGCTCCATGCCCTGGCCGCCGCGGACGGGGCGGCGGTTCTGGCGGTCCTGACGCTCCGGGCGGTCGCGGTTGTTACGCCGACGGCGGCTGCGCCGTCCGCTGCCCTGGTCGTCGTCGTAGGTGCCGGGGTCGATGCTCACCGAGGTCGAGGGGGCCGCGGCGGCCGGGGCGGCCGTCGTGGTGGCTGCGGGCCTGGAGCCACCGCCCATCGCGGCCTCCAGCAGTTCGCCCACCTCGTTGATGGTCTCCGGGAGCGGGCCACGCTCGCGATTGCGGCGGCGACGGTTGTTGCGGCCGCCCTCCTGCTGATCGCGGGTTGCGTCGTCGCGCTGCGGCTGCTGCTCCGACTGGACCTGCTGCCCGGACTGCGCCTGGGGCTCTGGCTGGGGCTGGGCCTGCGGCGCGGACTGGGCCTGATCGGCCGCCTCCTGCCGGGGACGGCGCTGGCGCCGGGCGGGCTGCTCGCCGCCGGAGGCCGACGGCGGGGCCTGGGTCTGAGCCTGCGGCGCGCTGCCGCCCTGGATGGCGTTGACCAGGTCTCCCTTGCGCATCGCGGAGACCCCCTTGATGCCCATGCTGCTGGCGACGGATTTGAGCTCGACCAGCTTCATGGTGGAGAGGTCAGTGGATTGGCTCAACGAAAAGTTCCTTCCATGGAGCCGTGGGGGCAGCTGACGTAGCGCGCCCGACGGCGTCATAAGTGATGGAGTACTGAGCGCCAGAAAGCCGGTGTGTAATGGATCGCCACGGCGGCGCCTCGGGGTAAACCAGTCACCACATTAGCAACTGTTCGGGTCACGGCCAAAGAATGGCCATCATCGGGCCAGGAGTTCCACACCGCCGGCGGGGCGCAGCGCGTGGATCGCGAACCCGTCGGTGGTCACCGCACCCACCCCGGCCAGCTGCTCCGGGAGGCCGACGGCGATCACCGTGGGCCCGGCCCCCGAGATGGCCGCCGGCACGCCCGCGTCGCGGAGGCGGGACATCAGATCGTAGGCCGGGCGCATCAGGTCCGCGCGGTAGCGCTGGTGCAACCGGTCCGCGGTCGCGTCGAGCAGCAGGTCCGGGCGCAGCGTCAGCGCGAGCGGCAACGCGGCCGCGGCGATCGCCTGCGCGACGGCGTCCGTGCGGGCCACCGTCGCGGGGAGCACCCTGCGGGCCTCGTCGGTGCGGCACTCGAAATCCGGCACGAACGCCACCGCCTGGAACCCGACCGGCAGCGGCAGCTGGACCAACGACACCTTGCCCTCGCGCGCCCACGCGAGAATGGCGCCGCCCCACACGGCCGCGCCGGCGTTGTCCGGGTGCCCCTCGGCCTGCGTGGCCATCCTGGTCACTGACGCTCGGTCCACGGGCTCCCCCGGCCGCGCGACACCCCACGCCAGCGTCAGGCCGGCGACGATGGCCGCCGCGGACGAGCCGAGCCCGCGGGAATGCGGAATAGTGTTGCGGCAGGTCAGCCGCATGCCGGGGGGACGGCTCGCGCCGAAGGCGGCCAGGCCGTCGAGGAGCGAGGAGACGACGAGGTGCCGCTCGTCCAGCGCGACGTCGCCGGCGCCCTCACCCGTCACCACCACGTCGAGGCCCGGTTCGTCGAGCAGGTCGAGGGTGAGCTCGTCGTACCAGTCGAACGCCATGCCGACGCAGTCGAACCCCGAGCCCAGGTTTGCGGTGGTGGCCGGGACCCGGACCGTGAGCTGGCGCATGGGTCAGAAGCCCTCGACGCGCATGACGCGAACCTCGGAGCCCACGAACTCCGCCCGTCGCAGCTCCTCGGTGACCAGCGCGAGGTCGCTCTCCCTGGTGAGGTGGGTCATCACGCCCAGCCTGGCCGCGAAGTCCGCCTCCGCCGCTCCGCCCTCGCGATAGCTCTGCTGCACGACCCGCAGGGACACGCCGTGCTCGCCGAAGATGGCCGCGCACTTGGCCAGGACACCCGGGCGGTCCACCACGTCGAAGCTGACGTAGAACTGCGCCTGCGACTCGCCGATGGGGGCCACCACGCGGTTGAGCGCGCTGGATCCCTGATGGCTCGCGGTGCCGCGGTGCCGGTTGCGCGCCACGGTCACCACGTCGCCCATGACGGCGCTCGCGGTGGGCGACCCGCCGGCCCCCTGGCCGAGGAACATCAGCTCACCGGCGTCACGGGAGTTGACGAAGATGGCGTTGTAGGCGCCGGAGACCGACGCCAGCGGGTGCTTGTTGGCCACCATGGCGGGGTGGACCTTGACGATCACCCTGCCGTCGTCGGTGAGCTTGGCGATGGCGAGCAGCTTGATGGTGCAGCCCATCTGCTCGGCCGCGGCGATGTCTCCGGCGGTGACCCCCGTGATGCCCTCGCAGAACACCTCGTCGCGCTTGACCTCCGTGTGGAAGGCGAGCCCGGCGAGGATGGCTGCCTTGGCGGCCGCGTCGTGACCCTCGACGTCCGCGGTGGGATCCGCCTCCGCGTAGCCCAGCTGCTGGGCCTCGGCGAGCGCCTCGTCGAAGGTGCTCCCGTCGGTGACCATCTTGTCCAGGATGTAGTTGGTGGTGCCGTTGACGATGCCCATCACGGCCGTGATGTCGTCGCCCACGAGGGACTCGCGGAGCGGTCGGACGATGGGAATGGCGCCAGCCACGGCAGCCTCGTAGTACAGGTCCACGCCCTTGGCGTCCGCGGCCCGCGACAGCTCACCGAGGTCGTCCGCGAGGAGCGCTTTGTTCGCCGACACGACGGAGGCGCCGTTGGCGATGGCCGTGAGCAGGAGGCTCCGCGCGGGTTCGATGCCGCCGATCAGTTCGATGACGATGTCCAGGTCCGTGCGCGCCACCAGCGCCTCCAGGTCCGTGGTGAGCAGCGCGGGGTCGATGCCCGGGCGCGGCGTGTCCGCGCGCCGTACGCCGACGCCGACCAGTTCCAGCCGGCGCCCGATGCGTGACTCCAGCGTGGCGCCCTCGTTGAGGATGATGCGGGCCACCTGCGACCCCACCACACCGGCGCCCAGCAGCGCCACCTTGAGCGGCTTGCTCACTCTCCCACGTCCAATCTCATCAGGTCCTCCAGAGTCTCGCGGCGCAGCATCACACGGGTGACGCCGTCCTTGGCGGAGAGCACGGGCGGCTTCGGGATCTGATTGTAGTTACTGGCCATACTGCGCGCGTAGGCGCCCGAGCCGGGCACGGCGATCAGATCGCCGATGGCCACGTCGGCCGGGAGGAATACGTCGCGGATCAGGATGTCGCCGCCCTCGCAGTGCTTCCCGACCACCCGGCTCAGGACCGGCTCCGCCGTCGAGTTGCGGTTGGCGATCGCGGCGGAGTACTCGGCGGCGTAGAGGGCGGGGCGGATGTTGTCGCTCATCCCGCCGTCGACGCTGACGTAGACGCGGGATCTGTTGGCCTCCAGGTCCACGATCTTGACGGTGCCCACGCGGTAGATGGCCACGCCGGCCGGACCGCAGATGGCGCGGCCGGGCTCGATGGACAGGTGCGGACGCTTGAGGCCGAAGCCGCGACACTCGTGCTCGATCATCTCCTCGAACGCCGCGGCGATGTCCGAGGTGGCCGTCGGGGTGTCCGCGGAGGTGTAGGCGATGCCGAAGCCGCCGCCGAGGTCCAGCTCCGCGAGTTCGACGCCGGTGGCCGTGCGGAACTGCGACGCCAGCCGCATGGTGCGCCGGATCGCCACCTCGAAGCCGTGGGTGTCGAAGATCTGCGAGCCTATGTGGCTGTGGATGCCGGCCAGGTCCAGGTACTGCGAGCTGTGGCAGCGCACCAGCGCGGTGAGGGCCTGCCCGCCGGTGATGGACAGGCCGAACTTCTGGTCCTCGTGGGCGGTGGCGATGTATTCGTGCGTGTGGGCCTCGACGCCGGTGGTGACGCGCACCATGACGCGGGCGCGGTGGCCGCCGTCGGCGCACGCGCGCTCGAGCCGGGCGATCTCGTCGAAGGAGTCCACGATGATCCGGCCCACGCCCTGCTCGAGCGCGAACACGATCTCCTCGTCGGACTTGTTGTTTCCGTGCAGCCCGAGCCGGGCCGCGGGCATGCCTCCGGCCAACGCGATGCGCATCTCGCCCATGGTGGTGACGTCGAGGTTGAGGCCCTCCTCCGCGGCCCACCGCGCGACGGTGCGGGTCAGCAGCGCCTTGCCCGCGTAGTAGACGTCCCAGCCGGGGAACGCGGTGCGGAAGTCCGCGGCGCGGGACCGGAAGTCCGTCTCGTCGATGACGTAGGCGGGGGTGCCGTGCTCGTGGGCGATCTCGGTGAGCGGGAGCCCGGCGACGACGATGCGGCCCTGGTCGTCGCGGTAGGTGCCGCGCGGCCAGAGCTTGAGGTCGAGCGCGTTGAGATCCGCGGGCACGTCGAGCCACTGGGGCCCGCCGTGCGCCGCGTCCGCGTGGATCGACCCGGCGATGTGCATGTGCGTCATGCCGCAAGCCTGCCAGAGCGCCGCGCCCCGGCGCCATCGGCGCCGTCAGGCCGAGACGCTGACGCTCTCCAGGCCCCGCAGCACGAGCGAGGTCGGGTCCGGCACCTCGACCCCGTCGGCGGTCACCCTCACCCCGCCGCAGACTGCTCCGAGGCACTCGTCATCGAACCGGACGCCCCAGAGCGTGAAGAATTCCCCCAGGGTGATCTCAGGGTTGCCGTCGCCCTCCAGCCACACCTCGCCGCCCGGGTCGTGGGTGTGCACCGGGGCCTGGACGGCCCGCAGCCGGTCCGCCCCGATGAAGGCGGGGATGTCCACCCGCTCACCCTCGACGGTGACGACGAGCGTGAGCACCCACGGGTCGGTGTCGGTGCCCAGCGGCTGCTCGGGCAGACCTGCCGCGCGAATGTAGGACACGGCGTCGCGCGGCGCGTCCCACGGCGGAGGGCTCTGCCGCATCTCCGCGGGGGCGGGCTCGGGGCGCGCCACGCAGGCGGTGAGGAGAACAACGGCCAGGACGGCGGACAGGATCGTGCGCACCAGGCCACCGTAGCGGGGGATCACGGTGTCCCCGGGGAGGTGCTAACCTTTCCGGGTCCAGCCCCCGTAGCTCAGGGGATAGAGCACCGCCCTCCGGAGGCGGGAGCCGAGGTTCGAATCCTCGCGGGGGCGCTTCGCGCCGGCTGGCAGGAGACCGACGATGACCCACACCAGGTTCACGGCGGCTGCCGACACCCCCACGCGCTGGCCCGCTGCCGTTGGCCTCATCGCGCTGTTTGTCCTCACGCGATCCGTGTCCTTCCTCATCCTGGGCCTGGAGCAGGTCGCCTTCGTGGCCAACGACGTGTCCTACTACGGCTACCACCTCTTCCGCCTCGACGAAGGGGAACCCGGCGTGATGGCCGAGTACCCGGTGCCTGCCGTGTGGATCCTGCAGGGCATCTACCGGCTCGGCGGCGGTTGGCAGACGTGGACCGCCGTCTACGTGGCCGTCTTCGTGCTCCTCGACGCCGCCGTGGCGATCACCCTGTACCGCCGCTCCAACGCCGCCGGCGCGCTCTTCTGGATCCTGTTCACCGGCGTCCAGGGGCCGATCGTCTGGTACCGCTTCGATCTCATTCCCGCCGCCCTCGTCGCCTGGGCGTGCCTGTTCGTGACCAGGTTCCCGAAGCTCGCCGGCGGCCTGGTGGGCCTGGGCGCGGCCATCAAGCTGTGGCCGGCGCTCCTCATCGGGCCCATGCTCTCGCCGCACCCCTGGCGCTCCACGCGGGCCCGGGGCAGAGTGATCGGTTTCGCCGTGGTGGGGTTCGGGCTGGCCGTCGCCTCGCTCGTCACCAGCGGATGGACCCGGTCCGCCTCCCCCCTGACCTGGCAGGGGCAGCGCGGGCTGCAGATCGAGTCCGTACCGGCGTCACCCCTGATGTTCCTGCGCACCTTCACGGACAATCCGTCGTGGAACATCTTCCTGTCGCCCTACAACGCGCTGGAATTGCAGGGACCCTACGTCGGCGGGCTGCTCACGGTGTCCACGGTGCTGACGGTGCTCTCACTGCTCGCCGCGGTCTTCCTCAGCTACCGCCTCATGCGCCGCCTGCATGACGATGACGAGCGTCTCCACGAAGCCATCCTCCTGGCGATCCTGACGATCGTGCTTGCCACCGTGATCGCCAACAAGACCCTGTCCCCGCAGTACGTCCTGTGGCTGGGCGGTCCGGTGGCCGCGCTGCTCGTGGCCAAGACGAGCGCATGGCTGCGCAGCCACCTCATCGTGCTCGCCGGGTCCCTCATCGCAGTGGGCCTGCTCACCCAACTCACCTACCCCTGGGGCGCCTACGGCATCATGGCCATCCCCCTGGGGTCCGGGCCCGAGACATCCGTGCTGCTGCTACGCAACATGGCGCTTGTCGCCCTGACCGCTTACGCGTTCGGCCTGACCGTCCTGGCGAGCCGGGGCCCCGGACTGTCGGCGGCACCTCGTCGGTGATGTGGGTAAGCTGCCACCAAGAGCAGCCGCAGACGTCTGCGGCCACCAGGACTCACAGAGGGGATCGTGGCCTCCGCCACTCACACATGTCAGCACCTGACTCACTTGACGCCTTCGGGGCTAATTCTTGGCTCATCGACGAGATGCGGGAGGCGTACGAGGAGGACCCACAGTCCGTCGCTGAGGAGTGGCGGGAACTCTTCGCCACCGACGATGCCCCGGCGGCACCGCCGCCGGCCAGCGCGCCGGAACCCACCCCTCCGCCGCAGGCGAAGCCGGCACCAGCGAGACCGGCGGCTGCGGAGCCGTCCGCACCGAAACCAGCCGCAGCCAGGGCGGAGACCACGACGCCCGACGCCCCGAAGTCGACCAAGAGCCAGGTGGAGCGCGTGCGCAAGGGCGGCGACGCCCCGGCCAACCCGGGCACCGGGTCCACGTTGTCGGCCAACGCCCCCAACCCGGCTCTGCGCCCCGCCCCGTCGGTCGTGGCACCGAAGTACACCGTCCTGCGCGGCGCGCCGATGCGCACGGCGAAGAACATGGAGACCTCGCTGACGGTCCCCACCGCCACCTCGGTGCGCTCCGTGCCGATGAAGCTGGTCATCGACCAGCGCACGGTGATCAACAACTTCCTGCGCACCTCCAAGGGCGGCAAGGTCTCCTTCACGCACCTGATCGGCTACGCGATGGTGAAGGCGCTGGCGGCCATGCCGTCCATGAACAACGCCTACGACATCATCGACGGCAAGCCCAACCTGATCGAGAACCCGTCGATCAACCTGGGCATCGCCATCGACATCCGCAAGGGCGAGACCCGCCAGCTGCTGGTGCCCAACATCAAGGGTTGCGAGAACCTCAACTTCTTCCAGTTCTGGTCCGCCTATGAGTCCGTGGTCAAGAAGACCCGCGACGGCGAGCTCCAGGTCAGCGACTTCGCAGGCACCACCGCGTCGCTCACCAACCCCGGCGGCATCGGCACCAACCACTCGGTCCCCCGCCTCATGACGGGGCAGGGCGTCATCCTCGGCGTCGGCAACATCGACTACCCCGCTGAGTTCCAGGGCATGAGCCCCTCCCGGATGACGGATCTGGGCGTGTCGAAGGTCACCACGCTGACCAGCACGTACGACCACCGGGTCATCCAGGGCGCCACCTCCGGCGAGTTCCTCAAGAAGATGCACGAGCTGCTGCTCGGGCAGGACCGCTTCTACGACGAGATCTACGAGGCGCTGCGCATCCCCTACGAGCCGCTGCGCTGGTCGCCCGATGTGTCGGCCCACCGCGATTCGCAGGTGAGCAAGACGGCCCGCGTGCTGGAGCTGGTCAACGCGTACCGCACCTTCGGCCACCTCGTGGCGGACACCGATCCCCTGGAGTACCGCCAGCGATCGCACGAGGACCTGCGGCTGGAGGCACACGGCCTGTCCATCTGGGACCTGGACCGCGAGTTCGCCGTCGGCACCTTCGGCGGGAAGGAGCGGGTGTACCTCCCCCTGCGCGACATCGTCGGCATCCTGCAGGACTCCTACACGCGCACCGTCGGCGTGGAGTACATGCACATCGCGGACCCGCGCCAGCGGGAGTGGTTCCAGCAGCGGATGGAGCGGCCGCACCAGCCGCTCACGCACGAGGAGCACATGCACGCCCTGGACAAGCTCAACGAGGCCGAGGTCTTCGAGACCTTCCTCCAGACGAAGTTCGTGGGCCAGAAGCGCTTCTCGCTGGAGGGCGGGGAGTCCCTCATCGTGCTGCTCGACGAGATCGCGCAGCGCGCCGCCCACGACTCCCTCGACGAGGTGTGCATCGGCATGCCGCACCGCGGCCGGCTCAACGTGCTGGCCAACGTGGTGGGCAAGAAGTATGCCTCCATCTTCAAGGAGTTCGACGGGCAGGTGGACCGCAGCGGCACCGGCGACGTCAAGTACCACCTGGGTGCTGAGGGCACGTTCGTGGCGTCCAACGGCGCCACCATCAAGGCGTCGGTGGCCGCGAATCCCTCTCACCTGGAGGCCGTCAACCCGGTGCTTCAGGGCATTGCGCGGGCCAAACAGGACACCCTCGGGGCGGACGACTACCCCGTGCTCCCCCTCACCCTGCACGGCGACGCGTCCTTCTCCGGCCAGGGAGTGGTGTTCGAGACCCTGCAGATGAGCCAGCTGCGCGGCTACAAGACCGGCGGCACCATCCACGTGGTGGTCAACAACCAGGTGGGCTTCACCACCGCGCCCACGGAGTCACGCAGCTCCACCTACTGCACGGACGTGGCCAAGTCCATCTCCGCACCTGTGCTGCACGTCAACGGCGACGACCCGGACTCCTGCATCCGGGCGGCCCGCGTGGCCTTCGACTACCGGCAGAAGTACCACAAGGATGTCGTCATCGACCTCATCTCCTACCGCCGGCGCGGGCACAACGAGGGCGACGACCCCAGCTTCACCCAGCCCAACATGTACGACCTCATCGAGCAGAAGCGCTCGACGAGGCGCCTGTACACCGAATCGCTGATCGGCCGTGGCGACATCTCGATGGCGGACGCCGAAGACGTGATGAACCGGTTCCGGTCGCGGCTGGAGAACGTGTTCCGCGAGGTCCGCGAGAGCACCGAGGCGGACGACGACTACCGCAAGGTGCCGTACTACCCCACCAAGCCGGATGCGCGCCTCACCGAGATCACGCAGGAGATGCTGAAGACCATCGCCGACGTGCACACCCAGTTCCCGGACGGGTTCATGGTGCACCCCAAGGTGATGCCCCAGCTGGAGCGCCGCGCCCAGGCCATCCTGGAAGGCCCCATCGACTGGGCCACCGCGGAGATGATCGCCATCGGCTCCCTGCTCATGGAGCGTCGCCCCGTGCGGCTGGCCGGCCAGGACTCGCGGCGGGGCACCTTCTCGCAGCGGTTCGCCGCGATCGTGGACCGGGTGACCAACGAGGCATGGGTGCCGCTCAAGCACCTCACGGAGGACCAGGGCACCTTCGACGTGTTCGACTCCCTGCTCAGCGAGTACGCGGCGCTGGGCTTCGAGTACGGCTACTCGGTGGCCCGGCCGGACGCCCTGGTGATGTGGGAGGCGCAGTTCGGTGACTTCGTCAACGGTGCCCAGATCATCTCCGACGAGTTCGTGGCCTCGGGCAACGCCAAGTGGACCCAGAAGTCCGGCGTGGTGCTGCTCCTCCCCCACGGCTTCGAGGGGCAGGGTCCGGATCACAGCTCGGCCCGCCTCGAGCGGTGGCTGCAGCTCTGCGCCGAGAACGCGCTGGCCGTGTGCCAGCCGTCCACCCCGGCCAGCTACTTCCACCTGCTGCGGCAGCACGCCTATGTCAACTTCCACCGCCCAGTGGTGATCGCCACGCCGAAGTCCATGCTGCGCAACAAGCTGGCCACCTCCACCCCGGAGGACTTCACCTCCGGGGCATGGCATCCGGTGCTCGACGACCCCACCGTCGAGGACCCGGCCACGGTGGATCGCCTCATCCTCTGCTCCGGCAAGGTGCGGTGGGACCTGGTGGCCAGCCGCGACAAGCGGGGCCTGGCGGGCAAGGTTGCCATCGTCTCGCTGGAGCGGTTGTACCCGCTCCCCAGCGAGGAACTGGCCGCGGTGCTCAAGCGGTACGCCCACGTCACCGACGTCCGCTTCGTGCAGGACGAGCCGGAGAACCAGGGCGGGTGGCCGTTCCTCTCCGCGCACCTGCCCGCGGACGTCAAGCGCCACTTCCCCGAGTACGACCTGCGCATGACGCGGGTCACGCGGGAGTGGTCGTCAGCGCCGTCGGTCGGGTCGCTCAAGGTCCACAAGACCCAGGAGGAAGCGCTCCTCGACGCGGCGCTAGGCTGAGCCGGTGTACTTCACCGACCGTGGGCTCGAGGAGCTCGTCGACCGGCGCGGCCACGAGGAGATCACCTTCGAATGGCTCGCCGAACAGCTGCGCACATTTGTGGATCTGAACCCGGAGTTCGAGACTCCGGTGGAGCGGCTCGCCTCCTGGCTGGCCAGGCTCGACGACGAGGAGGACGACTGATGCTCGATCTTGACGCGCTCACCGGGCGCTACCGGCACCTGACCGGTGCCGAGCCGGAGGGCCTGTGGTTCGCGCCCGGGCGGGTGAACCTCATCGGGGAGCACACGGACTACAACGACGGCTTCGTACTGCCGTTCGCCTTGGAGCGCAAGGCCGTCATCGCCGCCGGCCGTCGCGACGACGAGCGTCTCGTCATGGTGTCGTTGGAACTCGACGACGAGGTGGACGTCGCGCTGGCGGACCTGAAACCCAGCACCGACGGGTGGGCGTCCTACCTGGCCGGCGTCGCGTGGGCGCTGCGCGAGGCAGGCCACCCCGTCGGCGGAGCCACGCTCGTGATGACCTCCGACGTGCCGCTGGGCGCGGGCCTGTCGAGCTCGGCAGCCATCGAATGCGCCACCGTCGCGGCGCTGGCGGACCTCTACGGCCTCGAGATCGCCAAGATCGACAGGGCCAAGCTGGCCCGCGTGGCCGAGAACAGCTACGTCGGCGCCCCCACCGGGCTGCTGGACCAGGCCGCCAGCACCCTGTGCGAAGAGGATTCGGGCCTGTTCCTGGACTGCCGCACCCTCGAGACGCAGCAGGTGCCGCTGCCGATGGCGGACCAGGGCTACGAGATCCTGGTGCTGGACACCAAGACCCCCCACAGCCACGTCGACGGCGAGTACGGAGCGCGCCGCGCCTCCTGCGAGGAGGCGTGCGCCATTCTCGGCGTCCCCGCCCTGCGGGACGTCACGGACCTCGACGACGCCCTGGCCCGCCTGGACGACGACACGCTGCGCCGTCGCGTCCGTCACGTGGTGACGGAGAACGAGCGGGTGCTGCACGCCTTCGAGCTGGCCAAGGCCGGCGACCTCGTCGGTCTGGCTCCCCTGCTCGACGCCTCCCACACCTCGATGCGCGACGACTACGAGATCACTGCCCCCACCGTCGACCTCGCCGTGGAGGCTGCCCGCCGCGCCGGGGCCCTGGGCGCCCGCATGACGGGTGGCGGGTTCGGCGGCTGCATCATCGCGCTCACCCGCGCCGGGGAGTCGGACGGCATCGGCCGGTCCATCGCGGCGGAGTTCGCCGAAGCCGGCTACGGGGCCCCGGAATGGTTCTCCGCCACCCCAGCCCCCGGCGCGGGTCGGTTGATCGAGGCCTGAGTTCGCTCAGCCCAGGCGTTCGAGCTCGCGTCGGCCCACGGCCAGGACGGCGGTGACCACCGTCGCGAGCACGAACGGCGCCACGATCAGGCTGCCGATGAACTGCGCCCTGTCCGTCGTGGTCAGGAAGCTGCCCACCACCATGAGGTGCAGCAGGGACGACGCCACCACGAGCCCCAGCGCCCAGGACACGCGCCGGACGACCAGCCAGGCGATCAGCACCAGACCGGCCCCGTAGGCGACCAGCACCGCCGCGACGCCGACGCCGAAGAGCCTCGAGTTGGCCACGAGTGTCGCGGCTCCGAGCCCGATGCCGGCCAGGCCTGTCAGGGCGGTCAGCACCACGCAGATGGCGAGAAGGGGACGACGCAGGACGGCTTGCACCCCCCGAGCCTGCCGCACGCGGAGTTCTCACGCAAAGTTGGGGTCAACCTTGGGCGTGGATCCCGCGCCACGCGCCCTGATTGCCTAAGGTGGAGCGCGGGAGTAGCCTTCTTGAGCTTGCTGGCTATTCTTGCCTCGACCTGTCCCCACACGAAGGAGCCCCCACTATGGATTGGCGCCATAAGGCCGCCTGCCTCACGGAGGATCCCGAGTTGTTCTTTCCAGTCGGAAACACGGGCCCCGCTCTGCAGCAGATCGAAGAAGCGAAGAAGATCTGCCTGCGGTGCGTCGTGCGTGAGCAGTGTCTGTCCTGGGCCCTCGAGGCGGGCCAGGACCATGGCGTGTGGGGCGGCCTGAGCGAGGACGAGCGGCGCGCCATCAAGCGCCGTGCGGCACGCTCGCGGTTGCGCAACTCCTGAGCGGGCGCGGCACACTGGACCCATGACCATCAGGGTTCAGGCTGCATTCGACGCCGTCCCGCGCGTCCAGTTCCTCCCCCCCGATCTGCGCTACGACGCGGCAGGCGACTACCCGCTGTCCATCGGTCACGGCGCCACGAACTCGCAGCCCTCCACGGTGGCCTACATGCTGGACCTGCTGGACGTCGCCCCCGGGCACCGCGTGCTGGACGTGGGCAGCGGCTCGGGCTGGACCACCGCGCTGCTGGGGGAACTCGTCGGGCCGGCGGGTGAGGTGATCGGTGTGGACATCGTGCCTGCCCTGGTGGCGATGGGCCGGGAGAACCTGGCGGGGCGCTGGCCGTGGGTACGCATCGAGCTGGGAGCCGACGGCGTTCTCGGGTGGCCGGAGGCGGCCCCCTTCGACCGCATCCTGGTGTCGGCCGACGGCGGCGCCGTCCCCGGTGGCCTCGAGGATCAGCTCGCCCCCGGTGGGCGTATGGTCATCCCCGCGGATCACGTCATGGTGGTCGTGGACCGCGCCGCTGACGGCGCCCTCTCCCGCAGGCAGGCGAAGGGCCGCTTCAGCTTCGTGCCGCTGCGTTGACTCAGGCGCGCACCGCGGCCGTCAGATCACCACAGGCGGCACGGGCAGCGCGATGGTGGCGACGGCGCCCTGGGCGTCGGCCCGGTTCTCGATGGTCAGCGTCCCGCGCAGGTCCTTGATGAGCGTGGAGATGATCGCCAGGCCCAGCGAGGTCTGGTTGCCCAACCGGAAGTCCTCCGGCAGGCCGTGCCCAGCGTCGACGATGCGGATGGTGAGCAGGTCCCCGTCGCGCTCGGGCAGCACCTCGACGTTGCCGGAGGAACTGTCCATGCCGTGCTCGACGGCGTTCTGGCACAGCTCGGTGATCACCATCGACAACGAGGTGGCCATGTCCGCCGGGATCACCCCGAAGGTCCCGCGGCGCCGCGCCTTCACCGTGCCGTGGGACGCGGCCAGATCCCCCACCATGTCCAGGATCTTGTCGCACACCTCGTCGAAGGCCACGGCCTCGCCGAGGCTGTAGCTCAGCGTCTCGTGCACCATCGCGATCGACGACACGCGCCGGGTGGCGTCACGAAGGGCCTCCTTGCCCTCCGGTGACGACAAGCGCCGCGACTGCATCCGTAGCAGCGCCGCGACCGTCTGCAGGTTGTTCTTCACCCGGTGGTGGATCTCCCTGATGGTGGCGTCCTTGGTGACCAGCATGCGGTCGCGGCGACGGAGGTCCGTGGTGTCGCGGCAGAGCACGAGCATGCCGGCCGACGAGTATTCCAGCCACAGCGGTAGCAGCACGAACCGCATGGACGCGTTGCGGGCCTCGACGTCGAACTCCAGGGTGAGCCGGCCGTTGAGGTCCGCGTCGACGGTCTGCCCCATGGACTCGACGCCGGTGCGCAGCTGCCTGGTGAGGTCGCGGAAGTGCTCTCCCTCGATGTCGCCGACGGCGCCGAGCCGCCGGAAGCCGGTGATGGCGTTGGGGCTGGCATACGAGATCACGCCGTCCGGCTGCACCCGCAGCACCCCGTCGGCGGCACGCGGGGCGAGCGCCTTGTCCGACGGCGTCACCAGCGGGAACTCGCCGCGCATCAGCATCTGCGTGAGGATCTCGGCGGCCTCGATGAAGTTCTCCTCCAGCGCGCCCGTGGCGCGCATCCCCATCTGGTTGGTGTGCCGCTCGATGACCGCGATCGGCCGCTCGTGGCGCAGGACGGGGATGGCCCAGACGTCCACCGGGATGCCCGCGCCGATCTCGTTGTCGCTGGTCTCGGCGATGGCGTGGGTCATGAACGCCACCGTCACCTGATGGTCCGGCTCGTACTCGATCAGCTCGCCGACGATGTCCTCCTCCAGCGCCGTCGGCCCCGTCACCGGGCGCACCTGGGCGGTGCAGGCGAACACGTCGCCCTCCTCCGTGAGCGGCTTCCACAGCACAAGGTCGGAAAAGCTGAGGTCAGCCAGGAGGTGCCACTGGGTGACGAACGCGTCCAACCACTCGTCGTCGGTCAGCTTTCCGAGGTCTCGCATCACGGGCCCAGCTTGCCATGGATGGGCTTTAGCATGCGCGGGGGTCGATCTGGCACAATGTGGTGTCCTGCAGCTACTGAACTACAAGGAGATCCTCATGGGCAAGACCGGACGCAAGCGTCGCGCTCGCCGCAAGAACAAGGCCAACCACGGCAAGCGTCCCAACACCTGACCGAGGCCCACGCCAAATCAGCCCCCGCGGTTCTCTGCGGGGGCTGTTGCATGCGGGGGGGCTTTCAGAGACGGTGCATCACGCGCAGCGTCTGGATCCGCGCGGTGAGGGTGGACGGCGCCGGTGCCGTCGGCTGGCTGCGCTGGATCATCTCCGTGATGGTGGATTCGATCTCGAAGTTCTCCATACATCGCTCACAGGCGTGCAGGTGGAGCCGGATGAGATCGGCGTCGCGCTCCAGGAGTTCGTTGTGCAGGAACGAGTGCACCTGGGACAGGGCCTGTACACACTCGTCCATCTCGTCGTGCTCGTGGGAGTACATGTCGGGATCTGCCATCACCGTCCCCCGCTCCGTCGTCCGATGCCGTTGTCCCGCGCGTACTCGGCCAGAAGATCACGCAGCTGCGCGCGGCCGCGGTTGAGCCGGCTCATCACCGTGCCGATCGGGGTGCCCATGATCTCGGCGATCTCCTTGTAGGAGAATCCCTCCACGTCGCTGAGGAGCACCGCCATCCGGAAGTTCTCCGGGAGCTGGGCCACGGCCTGGGCGACGATGCCGTCCGGCGTCTGGTCCAGTGCCTCCATCTCAGCGCTGCGCAGGCCCGCCGAGTCGTGTGAGGCGGCCCGGGCGAGCTGCCAGTCCGAGACCTCCTCGTCGCCGCTGGACTTCGGGGACCGCTGCGCCTTGCGGTAGGCGTTGATGTAGGTGTTGGTGAGAATCCGGTACAGCCAGGCCTTGAGGTTGGTGCCGGGGGTGAACGTGTGCCGCGACGCGAACGCCTTGGCGTAGGTCTCCTGCACCACGTCCTCCGCGTCGGCGGGGTTGCGGGTCATCCGCAGGGCGGCGGCGAAGAGACGGTCCAGATGGCTCAGCGCTTCCTCCTCGAACGCCTCCGCATCGGCGTCGAGGATCTCGGCGGCCCCCTCGGCCGCGGCAAGCTCGCTGTCCATCAGGACAGAGAATAGCGCCTGGTCCACGATCGCCTCTGCGCAGGCCAGCGCAGCGGACGAATCGCTGTGCAGGAGGCGGGCTGGCGCGGCGGGCTTCATGCCCGTGACAACACACACCCCCGGGGGTCTATTCCCGTTCGATCAGTTGCGGTCCGTCGTTGCGCACCGAGTTCACGGCGCGCGAAACCCGCCGATGCCCCAGGGAGATGGGTGTCCGCAGCAGCGCCACAGCCACCGTCGCGTTCGTCAGGCCCGGGTCCAGCCACTCGTCCCAGGCGTCGCGCGGCACGGTCATCGGCATCCGGTCGTGCACCCAGCCGAGTTCGTCGGTGGCCTCCGTGGTGATGATGGTCGTGGACGACAGCCAGCCTTCGGGACCCTTCCAGAACTCGTAGAGTCCGGCCATCACGAACAGCCCCGTCTGCGGGTACAGGAAGTAGGGCTGCTTGACGGGCCTGGGGGCGCCCTCCGGCGTCTCGGCGCGCCACTCGTAGTAGCCGACGGCGGGCAGCAGGCAGCGGCGGGCCGCGGCGGCCTTGCGGTAGGCGGGCTTCTCGGTGAGGGTCTCGACGCGGGCGTTGATCATGGTCGAACCGGGGACCTTCGCCCAGCTGGGGACCAGGCCCCACCGCAGCGGCACCAGCTTCCGCGTGACACCGTCGTCGCCCGATGCGCGCTCGAGGACGCCTGGAACGAGGTCCGTGGGGGCGATGTTGAAACGGGGGCGCGCCACCTCGGCCATCTCGTCGGCCACGAAGGAGATCTCGAACTCCTCCACCAGTTCGTCAGGGTTCGCGGTGGCTGCGTATCGTCCGCACATGCACAAAGCCTAGTAGTGTAACGACATGAGTCTGTTGCGGTTCGTTGCCCGGAGTCTGTTCGCCAGCTACTTCATCGCGGAGGGCGTCAAGGCTGTCACCAAGCCCGCCGAGAGCGCGCCCGACGCGGAGCGCTTCACCTCAGCGGTGTCCCCGCTCCTGCAGCGCGTCGTCCCCGCGGATATCGCCTCGTATGTCCCCGAGAACGCCGAGACGTGGGTGCGCATCTCGGGTGTCGCGCAGATCGTCGGCGGCGCCATGTACGCCACCGGCATCGGCAGGCGCCTCGGCGCGCTGCTGCTCGCCAAGGCCTCGGTACTCAATCTCGCCATCGCCCTGCCGGACAAGGGAGCCTCCTCCGTGGCCAAGGACGCCTCGCGCCCCGAGGTGCTGCGCAATGCGGCCCTGCTGGGCGCCGCTGTGCTCGCGGCCCAGGACACCGAGGGCCGGCCCAGCCTGTCGTGGCGCGCGGATCACGCCGCCAAGGTGACGGAGAAGAAGGCCGCGGCCATCGGTGACGACGTGAGCCGGTCCGCCCACCGGGCCGCCGCCCGTGCCGAGAAGCAGGCCCGGCAGCTGTCGAAGAAGGCGCGCAGGTCGGCCAAGGCGTTCACCAGGAAGATCGAGGCAACCGTCAGCTGATGACGAGTCCGCTCCCGTTCACACAGGCGCCCGTCAGGGGCGAGGTGGTCGTGCCCGGCTCGAAGTCGGAGACCAACCGGGCGCTCGTCATCGCCGCGCTCGCCGACGCTCCCAGCACCCTCACCGGCGCCCTGGAATCGCGCGACTCGGCGCTGATGATCGGCGCGTTGAGAGCGCTCGGGGTGCAGGTGGTCGAGCGCGGGGACAGCGTCGTGGTGACGCCGCCCGAGCGCTTCAGCGGAGCGCCCTCCATCGACTGCGGTCTGGCGGGCACGGTCATGCGCTTTGTTCCTCCCCTGGCGATGCTGGCAGACGGCCCGTCGTCCTTCACGGGGGATCCCCACGCGAGCGAGCGGCCGATGGCGCCGCTGATCGACGGCATGCGCCAACTCGGCGCACAGGTCTCCGGCGAGGCGCTTCCCTTCACGGTCACCCCGCCCCGTGAGGCACACGGCACCGCCAACATCGATGCGTCAGGCTCCAGCCAGTTCATCTCGGGTCTCCTGCTCGTCGGCGCCAGGCTCCCTCGTGGCCTGACCCTTCGGCACACCGGGCAACGGCTCCCCTCGCGTCCCCACATCGCCATGACCGCCGCCATGCTGCGCGACGTCGGGGTCCAGGTGGCGGAGCTCGACGACCGCACGTGGCAGGTGTCGCCCGGGCGCATCGCGGCCCGCAGCCACACCATCGAGCCGGACCTCACCAACGCGGCCGTCTTCCTCGCCGCGGCTGCCGTCACGGGCGGCCGGGTGACGGTTCCCGGCTGGCCGGCCCGCAGCCTCCAACCTGGGGCGCTGTTCCTCGACGTGATCCAGGCCATGGGCGCCACCGTCGAGCACTCCCCGGACCGCGTCTCGGTCTCCGGCCCGGGCTCGCTGGCGGGGATCGACGTGGACCTGACGACGGCCTCCGAGCTGACGCCGGTGGTGGCCGCCCTGGGGGCGCTGGCCGAGGGGGTGACCACCGTCCGGGGGGTGGCCCACATCCGCGGGCACGAGACGGATCGTCTGGCGGCGCTCGTGACCGAGCTGCGCCGCCTCGGTGCCGAGGCCGAGGAGACCGAGGACGGGCTGCGCATCGTCGGGGGCGGGGATCTCAGGCCCGCGGTCCTGCACACCTACGCCGATCACCGCATGGTGCATTTCGCGGCGCTGCTGGCGTTGCGGGTACGCGGGATCGCGGTGACGGATCTGGAGTGCGTGTCCAAGACCATGCCGCACTTCGCCCGGGACTGGCGCGGGCTCGTCGGCCCATGAGGCGCCCGTGAAGTCCCTGCGCGAGGATGACCACAGCGGATTCGACCGCCCACGGCGTCGGACCCGGCCCCGCACGAAGGAGCGCCCGGACTACTCGGCTCTGCCTGTGGCGCGCGTCATCTCCGTGGATCGCGGCCGCTACCGGTGCACGCTGGACGGCCAGGACGTGACGGCGGTGCGGGGGCGGCTGATCGACCGCAAGGGTGGGGTGCTCGTCGGAGATCGCGTGCGCCTGGATGGCGACAGCACCGGCCAGGAGGGCACGCTGTCGCGCATCGTCGAGGTGCTGGAGCGCTCGACGGTGCTGCGCCGGTCCGCCGACGACGCGGACACATTCGAGCGTCCGATCGTGGCCAACGCGAACCAGCTCTTCATCGTCACGGCCCTGGCCGACCCGCCCCCCAGGGTGGGAATGATCGACCGCATCCTGGTGGCGGCGTTCGACGCGCGGATCGACCCGGTGCTGTGCCTCACCAAGGCTGATCTGGCCAGCCCGGAGGAGCTCCGCATCGCCTACGAGCCGCTCGGTGTGCCCATCCTGGTCACGGACCCGGAGGCGGACCTCACCCACATCCGGGAGGCGCTGAAGGACAGGGTGACGGTGTTCGTCGGTCACTCGGGCGTGGGCAAGTCCACGCTGGTCAACCGGCTCATCCCGGGCGCTGGCCGCGCCGTCGCGGAGGTGAGCGAGCTCACCGGCAAGGGTCGGCACACCTCCACCTCGGCGATCGCGATGGAACTGCCGGGCGGCGGCTGGATCGTCGACACTCCGGGCGTGCGCTCCTTCGGGATCAGCCACGTGCAGACCACCTCCATCCTGGGGGCGTTCCCGGACCTGCTGGAGCTGGCGGAAGGGTGTCCGCGCGGTTGCCGGCACGACACCGGCGTCATCGAATGCGCGCTGGACGACGCCGTCGCCGAGGGGAAGCTCGCGCCCGAGAGGCTGGCGTCGTTCCGCCGCATGGGCCGGGCCTTCGCCGGAACCGCGGCGCCGACCCGGTAGGTTGGTGACCATGGCTGTCTCGAAGGACCTCACCGACGATCTGCGCCTGGCGCACCTCATGGCAGACGACGCGGACTCGTTGTCGATGAACAGGTTCAAGGCGCAGGACCTGCGCTTCAGCAGCAAGCCGGACAACACCCCTGTCACCGAGGCGGACACCGCGGTCGAGGAAGCGATCAGGCGCACGTTGGCGCGAACCCGCCCGCGGGACGCCGTGCACGGCGAGGAGTTCAGCGACACCGGGGAGTCGTCACGGCGGTGGATCATCGACCCGATCGACGGCACCAAGAACTACCTTCGGGGCGTGCCGGTGTGGGCCACGCTGATCGCCCTCGAGGTGGACGGGCGGATCGCGGCGTCGGTGGTCTCGGCGCCCGCCCTCAGCCGCCGCTGGTGGGCCAGCACGGGTGGCGGCGCCTACACGGGCCGCTCGATCCTCAGCGCCACTGAGCTGCGGGTCAGCCGCGTGGCGGACCTGGCGGATTCGTCGCTGTCCTACTCGGACATCGCGGAATGGGTCGAGACGGACCGGGGGCAGGGGTTCATCAACCTGATGCGCGACTCGTGGCGCACCCGAGCCTACGGCGACTTCTGGAGCTACATGCTGGTGGCGGAGGGCAGCGTGGACGTGGCGTGCGAACCGGACCTCGCCCTCTACGACATGGCCGCCCTGGACGTGATCGTCCGCGAGGCGGGCGGCAGGTTCACCAACCTCGACGGTGCCGACGGCGTCAACGGCCCCGGGGCGGTGGCCACCAACGGCCTCCTCCACGAGGCCGTCCTGGACTACCTCCGCTCCCCCACCGCCTAGAGAACGCGGACGCGGACCGTCTCGTCGAGGGACTCGAGCTCGGCGAGTAGACCGTCGTACTTCTCGCCCTGCACGTCGGTGACCACATAGCCGAGCGGGCCGCGCGTGGCCAGCGTCTGGGAGCCGATGTTCATCGAATGCGAGGCGAACAACTGGTTGAGCCTCGCCAGCACACCGGGCACGTTGTGGTGCAGGTGCACGATCCGGGCGGTGGTGGTGGGGCCCGCGGGCACCTCGGGCAGGTTCACGCTCATCGACGTCGAGCCGAGGGTCTCGTAGTCGTGCAGCTTGCCGGCGACGAAGCGGCCGATGTCCACCTGCGCCTCCTGCGTCGAGCCGCCGACGTGGGGGGTGAGGATCACGTTGCTGAGACCCTGCAGCCTCGACACGAACGGCTCGTCCTTGGCCTTGGGCTCCGACGGGAAAACGTCGATGGCGGCGCCTGCGATGTGGCCGGAGACGAGGTTGTCGTAGAGGGCGTCGAGATCCACGACGCCGCCGCGGCACAGATTGAGGAACAGGGACCTCGGGCGCATCATCGCGAACTGCTCGGCGCCGAACAGGCCCTTGTTCTCGGCCCGGCCGTCGACGTGCAGCGACACGGTCTCGGACTGCGCCAGCAACTCCTCGAGCGAGTCCACGCGGCGGGCGTTGCCGAGCGCCAGGCGGTCCACCAGATCGTAGTAGAGCACACGCATGCCGAGCGCCTCCGCGACGATGGACAGCTGCGAGCCGATGTTGCCGTAGCCGATGATGCCCAGCGTGCGGCCGCGCACCTCGTGCGAGCCGATGGCGGACTTGTCCCAGATGCCGGCGTGCATGTCGCGGTTACGGTCCGTCAGGCGGCGGGCCATGGAGATGATCTCGGCGATGGCCAGCTCCACCACGGAGCGGGTGTTGGAGTAGGGGGCGTTGAACACCGCGACGCCGTGGTCCGTGGCCGCATCGAGATCGATCTGGTTGGTGCCGATGCAGAAGGCGCCGATGGCGCTGAGCTGCGGCGCCGAATCGAGAACGCGGCGCGTCACGTGGGTGCGCGAGCGGATGCCGAGATAGTCGACACCCTCCAACGCGGCCATGAGGTCCCGTTCTGCCAGCGCACCCGCCCGGGTGTCGACCTCGTAGCCCTTGGCCTCGAGGGCCTTCACGGCATCGGCGTGGATGTTCTCAAGTAGCAGTGCCTTCACGAGGCGACATTCTACGGCTGCGCGACGGCGGCGCCCGCACGCGTCCGCTAGCGGCGTACGGTGCCCGGGTCAGAGGCTGAGGGTGGCCTCGACGAGGGCGTTGGTGTACGGGTGCTGCGGTGAGCCGAGTACAGCGGCCACGTCGCCCTCCTCGACGATGCGGCCGGCGTTGACCACCACCACCCGCTCGCACATGTGACGCACGATGGCCAGATCGTGCGACACCAGCACCAGAGCCAGCGACCGCTCCTGCACCTCGCCGCTCAACAGGTTGAGCACCTGCGCGCGCACCGAGACGTCCAGCGCGGAGACCGGTTCGTCGGCCACGAGGAGCGACGGGTCGCTGATGAGCGCGCGGGCGATCGCCACGCGCTGCCTTTGCCCGCCCGAGAGTTGGTGCGGGAACCGGTCCAGCATCTCCTCCGCCAGGCCCACGCCGTGCAGCGCTCCCGCGATGACCTCGCGGGTGGGTTCGGGGATGTCGCCGCGACCCCGCAGCACCGGTGAGCGCAGCGGCTCCGCGACGATGTCCTGCAGCCGCATCCGCGGGTTGAGGGAGGAGTTGGGGTCCTGGAACACCATGGACGCCGAAGCCCGGAGGAAGCCGCGACGCTTCTCGGGCAGCCCGACGATGGAGCGGCCGTCGAACAGGACGTCCCCCCGCGACGGGGGTTGCAGCCCCAGCATCAGCCGCGCCATGGTCGTCTTGCCGGAGCCGGATCCGCCGACGATGCCGAGTCGCTCGCCATGCTCCACCACCAGGTCCACGCCGTGCAGGGCGACGAACGGCCTGCCTGCCCGGCGGAAGGTGACCTCGGCGTCGCGCAGTTCGACGAGGCTCATGCGGAGACCCCCGGGTAGTAGTCCGCGACACTGGGCAGCAGCTGCCCGACCGGCACCCGGTCGATCCGGGCGGACGCGATGAGCCCTTGCGTGTAGGGATGCCGGGGGTGTGCGATGACCTCGTCGATGGCGCCCTGCTCGACGATCTCGCCTTCGAGCATCACCGCGACCCTCTGGCACACCTGCCGCACCACCGCGAGGTCGTGCGAGACGAACACCGCCGCCCTGTCCGCCAGCTGCACGGCCAGGAGTTCCAGGATCTGACGCTGGACGAGCACGTCGAGGGCGGTGGTGGGCTCGTCGCACAGCACCAGGCCTGGCCGGTTGGCCAGGGCCATCGCGATGAGCGCGCGCTGCCGCTGACCGCCGGAGAGTTCGTGCGGGTAGGAGTCGGCGATCCGCTCGGGCTCCGAGATACCGACGCGCCCGAGCCAGGTGAGGACCTCGTCGCGGATGGTGCCGCGCCGCTCGATGTGGTGCAGCGCCACCACCTCGCCCACCTGCCTCCCCACCTTCATCGTGGGGTCCAGCGCGGTCATGGGCTCCTGGAAGATCATGGACACCTCGTCGCCGCGCAGCTTCTGCAGGTCCCGCTCGGGGAGGCCGACGAGTTCGCGGCCGCCGAGCCGGATGCTGCCCGTCACCTGGGCGTGCGCGGGCAGCAGGCCCATGATGGCGAGGGCGGTGACCGACTTGCCGGAGCCGGACTGGCCGATGATGCCCAGGCGCTCGCGCTCGTCGACGGTGAAGCTGATCCCGCGCAGGGCCGGCTTCTGGCGCCGGCCGAAGGAGACGTGCAGGTCCGTGACCTTGAGGTAGCTCATCGGATCTCCCTCAGCCGCGGGTCGAGGAGGTCGCGGAGACCGTCGCCGAGCAGGTTGAACCCCATGGTGGCCACGGCGATGGCCAGCCCCGGCCACAGCGCCAGCTGCGGGTCGCTGAAGATGTGGCCCTGCGCCTCGCGCAGCATCCGGCCCCAGGTGGGCGAGTCCGGGCCGGAGCCGAGCCCGAGGTAGGACAGCCCCGCTTCGGCGAGGATGGCGATGCCGATGCTGACGGACACCTGGACGCCGACGACAGGCGCGATGTTGGGCAGGACGTGGCGCCATGCGACGGCCAGGTACGGGATGCCACTGAGGCGGGCCGCCTCCACGTAGCCCTGGCTCATCACCTGCAGCGTGGCGGCGCGCGAGATCCGCACGAACGCGGGGATGGAGGCCAGCGAGATGGCCATCATGGCCGTCCACGTGGAGCCGCCGAGGGCGGCGGCGAACAGGATGGCCAGCAGAAGGGCGGGGAAGCCGTAGAGGATGTCTGCGAGGCGCGCGGGGATCTCCCCGGCCCAGCCGCGCACCATGCCGGCGAGGATGCCGAGCGGCACCCCTATGCCGGCGGCCACGGCCACGGAGGCGATACCCACCAGCAGGATGATCCGGGCTCCGCTGAGCACCCGCGACGCGATGTCGCCGCCGAGCCCGTCTGTCCCGAGCAGGTAGGGCCAGCCGGGCGGCTGGAGCCCGCTGGAGACGACGGCGTCCGGCGGGAACGGGGTCCAGAAGGCCCCGACGAGCGCCATGAGTACCACCAGCCCGATGAGGGTCGCGCCCACGTAGAGGGTGCCGCGCTTCATCGCGCCTCCCCGCTGCGGCGCAGGCGCGGGTCGATCACCTGGTAGGCGATGTCCACGATGAAGTTGATGGCCAGCACCGCCCACACCAGCAGCAGCACGATGGCCTGGACCACGCCGAGGTCGCGCTGGGACACCGCCAGCAGCAGCGACGAGCCCAGTCCGGGGAGCGCGAACACCTGCTCGATGATGATGGCACCGACGAGGAGGGTGGCGAGCTGCAGCCCGATGACGGTGAGCAGGGAGATGGCGGTGTTACGCAGCCCATGGCGCCACAGTGCCCCGGTGCGGGACCATCCCACGGCGCGGGCGGTGCGGAAGTAGTCCTCATGGAGCACCTCGAGCACCGAGCTGCGCACGTAGCGCGATATGACGCTGGCCTGCACGATGGCCAGCGACGTCACGGGCAGGATGAGGTGCCGGATCCACTCGCCCACGGACTCCCAGTAGGACACGTATCCGCCGGCGGGCAGCCAGCGCAGCTGGACGGCGAAGAGGACCACCAGCCAGATGCCGGCCCAGAACGCGGGCACCGCAAGGCCCACTTGCGAGAGGGCGGACACGGCCACGCCGTCGAGGTGGCGGCGCCGCACGGCCGCGTAGGCCCCCACCGGGAGCGCGATGACGATGGCGGCGATCATCCCGAACAGGATCAGCCAGACCGAGACCTCCAGCCGCGACGCGATCAGGGGCGCGATGGGCCGGCGGCTGAGGTAGGACTCGCCGAAGTCGAACCGGACCGCGTCCCACAGCCACTCGAGGTAGCGCGTGAGGAACGGCCGGTCCAGCCCGAGTTCCGCGCGCAGCCGCGCCGCCTCGCCAGGCGAGGCGTTCGTGCCGAGGATCACCTGGGCGATGTCGCCAGGGAGTGCGTTGGTGGCCGCGAAGATCAGCAGGGATGCCAGCAGGAGGCTGGCGAGCAGCCAACCCACCCGCGCGCCCACCCGGCGCAGGGCCACGGGGGTCAGCCCCTGGCGGCGATCGTGGTGAGATCGAAGGCGAGGCTGATCTGGTTGGCCTGGATGCCGGAGATCTCGGGGGTGGTGATGACGATGTTGGGCAGCAGGAACAGCCAGTCCGCGGCCGCGTCGTCGGCCAGGATCCGGGCCGCTTCCTGCAGCTTCTCTACCTGCTCGGCAGGGGTGCCCGCGTCTGCCTCCGTGACGAGACGCTGGAACCGCGGGTTGTCGTAGCCCCAGTAGTACTCGGGGTTGGCGAAGGCCCCGAGGTCGCGCGGCTCCACGTGGGCCACGATGGTCATGTCGTAGTCGTACTGGGTGTAGACCAGATCGAGCCAGCGGGCCGGGAACTCGAGCTCGTCGAGCTGGACGTCGATGCCCACCTCCTTGAGCTGGGCCGCGATGAACCGGCCGGCGGGCGGGCCGTAGGGCAGGTTGGGCACGCGCAGCCTCAGGGTGAGCCCGGCGGCCAGGCCGGCCTCCGTGAGCAGCTCCCGAGCCTTGTCCGGGTCATAGGGGTAGGTGTCGGCAAGGTCCTCGTACCAGGGATCCGTGGGCGGCACCATGGAGCCGATCAGGGTGCCCTTGCCGCCCCACGCGGCGTCGATGAGGGCCTCGCGGTCGATGGCGTGGTTGATCGCCTGGCGCACCCTGAGGTCCTGCAGGGCGGCAGTGCGATGGTTGAAGCCGAGCACCACCTCCCCGTCCGTGGTGCCCTCGTGGACGGTGAAGCGCTCCTCGTCGGCGAACTGCTCGATGGCCTGCGGGACAGTCAGGTTGGACACGATGTCCAGCTGGCCGGCCAGCATGGCGGTGTTCATCGCGTTGGGGTCCGCGTAGTAGCGGAAGAAGACCGATTCGAACCGGCTGGGGGTGGCCCAGTAGCCGGTGTCCGCCCGCAGCTCGACGAAGGAGCCCTCTTCCCACTGCACGAACTGGAAAGGTCCGGAGCCGGCGGGCTGGGTGTCGAGATTGGCGGCGCCGGTGGGGTCCGTGACGATGCCGGCGGGACCGGTCATCTCGTAGAGCCACTGGTTCGACGGCTGGGTGAGGGTGACCTCGACGGTGTTCTCGTTCACAGCCTCGATGGTGTCCACGACCGCCCACTTGCCCGAGATCTGGTCCGTGGCTTCCGCGCCGCGGTTGCGTTCGAAGCTCTCGACGACGGCCTCCGCGGTGACGTCCGTGCCGGACGAGAAGCGGGCGCCCGAATCGATGGTGAAGGTGTAGACCGTGTTGTCCGCAGAGGCGACCCACTCGGAGGCCAGCAGCGGGCGGATGGTGCCCTCGCCGTCGAGCTTCACGAGCGTCTCGTACACGTTGTACAGCAGCACGAAGGGGGTGCCGGCGCCGGAGACGGTGATCATGTCCAGGCCGGCGGGCTCCCCCGTGGCACCGATGTTGAGCGTTCGCGTTTCCTCGCCCTCAGCCGGGGGGCGCGTGCACGCACCCAACGCCACCGACAGAAGGAGGACCATCACGATCCCCAGGGTGCGGGCTCGGCGCATGTTCTTCGGTTCCCTTCCGGCAACGGTCAACGGCCCGCTCAGTGTACCCGTCGGCACCCTCCGCCTTTCCCTTCACTTCACGAGGGGCGTAATCGGCCGTGATTGGGCAGGATGGGCGCCATGACAGAGGATCACCGGCACGGCTTCTCGTGGCACGGCACTGGCAGGGCGTTGCAGCGGGCGTCGATCCGGGCGTTCGACCTCTCGGAGCGCACCGCGCGGCGCGGCTGGCGCTCCCAGCAGCGGCGCGTCGGGAGGTGGCGCTCGCGGCTGTTCATGATCCTGCAGATTTCGCTGGCGGCCGGAGCGTCGTGGTGGATCGCGCGGTATGTGCTGGGGCATGAGGCGCCGTTCCTGGCCACGGTCGCGGCGATCATCTGCCTGGGGTTCTCGTTCGGCCAGCGGCTGGGGCGCGTGGCGGAGGTGGCCGTCGGGGTCACCGTCGGGGTGTTCCTGGGTGACGTGTTCGTGCACTTCTTCGGCACGGGGGCGTGGCAGATCGTGCTCGTGGTGGCCATCGCCATGTCCATCACCACGTGGATGGGTGCCCGCACCTTGATGGTGACGCAGGCGGCGGTGCAGGCGGCCGCGGTCCTGACGGTGCTGCCCGGCGCGGACACGGGGGTCGCGCGGTGGCAGGACGCTTTGGTGGGGTGCGCGGTGGCGCTGCTCTTCGCGACGGTGGCGCCCACCACCCCCATCGACCGGCCCCGGATGATCGCCGCGAAGGTCCTGCACGAGGCGGCGCTGACGGTTCGCGCCATGGTGGGCGCGCTGCGTACGTGTGACGTCGACGCGGCCGAGCAGATCCTGGAGCGCGCGCGATCCACGGAGGACGAGCTGTCCTCGCTGCTGACGGCGGCGTCGGAGGGCATCGCCGTCGTGCGGTCCTCGCCGTTCCTGCGCCGCCACCGCGACGAGGCGTTGCAGATCTCCGATCTCGTGGTCCCACTGGACCGGCTGATCCGGAATCTGCGCGTCCTGGCGCGGCGGGGTGCGGTCGCGACCTACCGGAACGAGAAGGTTCCCGAGGAGTACCTGACGCTGCTGACAGAGTTCGCGCAGGTGACCGACGAGTGTGCGGCAGAGCTGTTCGCCCGGCGCAGGCCGACGGCGAAGCTGGCGGACCTGCGTGCCCTCGCGGAGCGCTCGGCGCACATGCCGATCCTGCCGAGACTGTCGTCGACGGTGGTGCTGGCGCAGGTCAGGTCCATGCTGGTGGACCTGATGGAGCTCTGCGGCGAGGACTACACCGACGCGCGCGACGCGGTGCCCGACATGGACTGAGCGGCCCGTCGACCTGTCAGGCCTCCCGCGTCTCGACGATCGGGTGCACGAGCACTCCGCCACCTGCGTGGGGCGCGGCCTTGGTGAGCTGCGCCAACACCATCTCGAGCGCGATCCTGGCCACCTCGTCGACCGGCTGCCGGACGCTCGGCAGACGGATGGCCCTGGCCACGGGGGTATCGTCGAAGCCCACCACGTCGCCTCGCGCCACCGACTTGTCCGCGGTGAAGGCGCCGAGCGCCAGGCTGTCCGACGCACACACCGCCCCCGTTGCTCCGCGGGCAAGCAGCTCCGCCATGCCAAGTTCCCCAGCCGCGACCGTGTCCTCCCCATCGACGGTGAGCCTCGCCGCCTCGTCATCGGTGAGGCCCAGCGCCTGCTGCCAGCCCGCGCGCCGATCCGCGCCCACGGGCGACCCGTCCGACCAGCCGAGGAAACCGATGTGCTCGTGGCCGGTGCGGCGGAGGAAGCGTGCGGCGGCAGCGGCCCCGACCCTGCCGTCGACGTCGACCCACAGGCCGTGGTCCGGCCCGGTCCAGGGCCGTCCGAATGCCGAGAACGGCACCCCGGCCTCGGCCAGGCGGGCGGGGCGGTCGTCGTCGGGCCATGTGTCGGTGATGACGCACCCGTCGATGGCGAGAGTACGGCGCAGCTCGACGAGCGTGTCGATCTCCTCCTCGTTCGACGTGGCCGGGAACACCACGACGCGGTAGCCGCGCCGGTCAGCGGCGGTGATCAGCTCGCGGGCGAAGTCCCCCATGAACGAGCCGGAGATGCCGTTGCGGGGGTTGCTGAGCCTGAGCCCGAGCGTCATGGCGCGCTGGTTGCGCAGGGCGCGCGCGGCCGCCGAGGGGCGGTACCCGGAGGCTTCGATGGCGTCCTGGACGCGGGCTCTGGTCTCGGCGCGGACGCGCTCCGGGAAGTTGAGGACGTTCGAGATCGTCTGGCGCGAAACTTTGAGCTCCGCCGCCAGGCTGGCGAGCGTCGGCTTCTTCATCGGGCCTCCGTTGATCGTTCAAGGTAGCCGCCATGGTCCAACCCTGCGGAAAGGGGTGTCAACGAATCCGGAGGAATCGTTACCGATCTGACACCCGCCGGAGGCCTGGCCGACCCTCCCGCATGCCGCGGCGGATGAGCTCGCCGTCCACATTCACACCGACGCCGTCGGAGATCTGAGCGGGGTGGCGCGGGTCGAGAAGGCCGGCCACATCACCACCGCCCTGCTCGCCGAGCTGTTGACCGGCCTGGACGTGACGGTGCAGCCGGTGATCGACCTGCCCGACATGCCGCCCGAGGACCAGTACGTGCCGTCGGTGCGGTTGAAGAAGGCCATCCTGCTCGGCCTGGATCGCGAGTTCCATCGGGCTACCGACACGAGGTCACGCCCAGCGGCAGCCGCATGCTCGCGTAGCGTCTGGTGTATTCGCAGGTTCACCGGTCGATCTGGCGCTGCTGGGCCTCCGAGTAGCGGTCCCCCACGGCGCTGAGCTGGGCGCCGGCGATCTCACTGAAGTCGTCGTCGCTCAACGCCAGCTCGGTGGCGGCGATGTTCTCCTCCAGCCGGTGCAGCTTCGTGGTGCCTGGGATGGGCACGATGAAGTCGCCCTGTGCGAGGATCCACGCCAACGCCACCTGCGCGGGGGTGGCCCCGTGCCGTTCCGCGATCCTGCCGAGCAGCTCGACGAAGGCGCGGTTGGCGTGTCGGGCCTCCGGGTCCGTGAAGCGCGGGATGGAGTTGCGGAAGTCACCCGCCTCGAACTCCTTGTCGTCGCTGATCGCGCCGGTGAGGAACCCCTTACCCAGCGGGCTGAACGGGACGAAGCCGATGCCGAGCTCCCGCAGCGTCGGCAGCACCGAGTCCTCCGGCTCCCTCCACCACAGCGAGTACTCGCTCTGCAGCGCCGTCACGGGCTGGACGGCGTGCGCGCGACGTATGTTGGCGGCGCCGGCCTCGGACAGCCCGAAGTGGAGCACCTTTCCCGCCTCGATGAGCTCCTTCACCGCCCCGGCCACGTCCTCCATGGGAACATCAGGATCCACGCGGTGCTGGTACAGCAGGTCGATGTGATCCGTGCGGAGCCGGGCGAGCGAGTCGTCGACCGAGCGACGAATCGTGTCCGGCCGGCTGTCGAGGCCGGTCACCTGCCCCGTGGACAGCTCGAAGCCGAACTTCGTGGCGATCGACACCTGGTCCCTCACAGGCTCCAGGGCCTCGCCGACGAGCTCCTCGTTGGTGAACGGCCCGTACACCTGGGCGGTGTCGAAGAACGTCACTCCGCGGTCCACGGCGGTGCGCAGCATCGTGACCATGTCGTCGTGCGGCGGGAACGGCGGGAAGCTCTGGCTCATGCCCATGCAGCCGAGACCGAGGGCGGACACCGTCAGGCCGGTGCCCAGAGTGCGTGTCAACATGCGTTTCTCCTAGATGAGGTCAGGGGTGTTCCTCAGGCTACGGGCGCGCTACGTACCGCAACAGTGCCTGTCGGACCAGGCACTGGCAGTACACCCCAGGGCAGTGATCAGAAGCGCAGGATGGCCGCGACCTCGGCGCCCTCCGACACTTCCTGGGACGTGGCGTGCACCATGCCCCCGAAGGCGAGAGTGTCCGCCGCCGCCTTGTCCTCCGTCTCGCAGTCTGCGAAGCGGTCGTCCTGGCCGAGCCGCACCACCGGCACCTCGCTCCCCGCCACCCGTTCCCAGCACCAGGGGTTGGTGTGCATGAACAGCGTGTCCACGCGGCCCTGGGCTGCGGCATCGCTGATCAGCTCGAGGCTGTCGGAGACCCGCTCCCCTCCGCTCATGTCGTGGTAGCGGGCGATGGTGGCGCTGCGCTCGGCGCGCAGCCGCGCCTCGACGATGGGCCACGCCAGCTGGTGCAGCTCGTCACCCGACAGGTCGTCGGGGTTGCGCAGGACGGCCTCGTCGAGCACATTGGCGTAGGTGTTGACCTCGCGGTAGGCGGCTACGTTCTGCTCCAACCCAACGAGCACCAGCGGCGCGGTCTGGCCGGCCAGCACGTCGTGCAGGCCCGCGGCCATCTCGCGGAGGAAACGCATCAGGTCGTCCTTCTTGGCGTCGTCGTCGCCGGCCCCGTGTCCGTAGAACACGGAGCGCCCTCCGCGGCCCCCGCTGAGCGAGCGCGCCATGGCATCGGATCGTGGACCCTCGGGCTCCACCACGTCGGAGATCTGGGTGGGCACATCGTCGAGTTCGATCTGGCGCACCGTGTGCCGGCTGCCGTCCATGAGGCGCACGTGGCCCTGGCTGATGGCGAGCAGCAGGAAGTGGGCGTCGCCGGACAGCAGCCGCATCAGCGGGCCCGTGACGAAGCGGTCGCCTGCCGTGGCGAGCGTGGGAAGCGACGCCGGGATGCGGACCATCCGGTGCTGGCCGGGTTTGATGAACATCGCCAGACCGTCGCCCATGGACTGCCAGGCCAGGCCGTCGCCCTGCAGTTCGCGGGCCGGAGCTAGCAGTGCGTCGACGTCCGGGCGACGCATCTCCTGCAGGAGAAGGGCTTCCATGCCACTGACGAGGTTCTTCCACTGCACCTGATCGGCTTGGACGCCGCTGCCGTAGCGGTGCGTCGGCATGAGAAGGGAGACGTGCATGCCGTCAACCTCCGAGACGGCGAGCGACTGGATGTCCGAACGGGTCAACAGATCCATGTGATCCTCCTTGTATCGGCTTCGTTCCAGCCTACGCGTGGAGGGCGGTCGGCGTCAGGGTTCGGTGACCTCCGGCAGGTAGGGCGATGCACCCGGCCGGGAACGATGCCTGCGAGGTGACCAGTGCCCTCAACCGCGAGGCCCGATCCATGGTGCGCTCCGGGGGGACGAAGGATCCGGACCGGCCTGATGGCCGATCCGGATCCTTGTTGTGGTAGCGGGGACAGGATTTGAACCTGTGACCTCTGGGTTATGAGCCCAGCGAGCTACCGAGCTGCTCCACCCCGCGTCGCTCGACCAACTATAGGTCAATGTCTGCGGACAAACCAAATCGCGACGAGACTCACACATAGTCCCCGCGTACGTAGGGGCCGTGCCTCACACACTTTTCCCCGCGAACGTGGAGGCTGGCCACGATGGGGTGTGGAGGTTGAGGAGAAGCTGTCGATGGCAGCCCGGTTCGAAGTCACGAAGAAGTACGCCCAGGCCTACGCCGCGGCCCCGAGGAAGGGCAAGAGCGTGATCCTGGACCACGTGGTCGAGGTCACCGGCTGGAACCGTGATCACGCCCGTCAACAGCTGGTCGCCCGGCTGAAACAGGCCCCCGGTCGGGCGGTTGCCACCGTCGCAGTGATCGACCGCCGCAAGACCAAACCGCGGAAGTACTCCTACGATGCGATCAAGGTCCTTCAACTGGTCTGGGCCACTGCCGGGGGCAGCTGCGGCAAGTACCTCGCTGTTGCGATGACCGACTGGCTCGACGCAATGGAAACCGAAGGCTCCCTGGTCTCCGGCCAGGATCGGTACAGCGCTGAGGTCAGAGCCGAACTCGAGTCGATGTCGCCGGCCACGATCGACCGCTACCTGGCCCCTGCCCGAGCCACAGACCCACTCCGCGGGAAGTCCGCCACGAGGCAGGGAAGCCTGCTTCGCAACTCGATCCAGATCCGCAAAGCCGGTGACGAGGTCGAAGCCGAACCCGGGTTCTTCGAGGTCGACACCGTCGCCCACTGCGGCCCCACCCTGCAAGGAGAGTTCGCCCGCAGCGTCAACTTCACCGACATGCACACCGGCTGGACCTTCACCCACGCGATCCGCAACAACGCCCACATCCACATCCGGAGCGCGTTCGACCTGCTCATCGACCAGGTACCGTTCGCCGTGACCGGCATCGACAGCGACAACGGCTCTGAGTTCATCAACCACCAACTCATCGACTGGGCCGGCCAACGCGACGTGTTCTTCACCCGCTCAAGGCCCTACAAGAAGAACGACCAGGCCACCATCGAGTCGAAGAACAACCACCTCGTGCGCCGCTACGGCTTCTACCACCGCTACGACACCCCTACCGAGCTGACGCTGCTCAACCAGCTCTGGACCCTGGTCAACGACCGACTCAACTTCTTCACCCCGACCAAGAAACCCGTCGGCTGGTCCACCGACACCATCGGGCGACGCAAGAGGCTCTACGACCAGCCCCGCTCCCCGTATCAGCGGCTGCTGGCCGCCGGCGTCCTCAGCTCCGCCCAAGAAGCCGAACTCGCCGCCTACAAAGCCACCCTGCAACCCGCCGCGATCGCCCGCGCCATCACCGAGATCCAACACGAACTCACCCGACTCGCCGCCGGGAAAACACGGCGACTCCAAGACCAGATCACCTGGAAAGCACCCACCCCCGGTGTCCTCAAGACCCGAGCCAGCTAACCCGTTACACGGGGAAAACTATGTGAGGCACGGCCCCCCACTATCCGGGGACTTGACAGTGAGGCACCACGAATCGCGAGCGACGCGGGGGCGGAAGTCAGGCCGGCCGCGCCTCGGGGACGGACGTCTTGGCCGGGTCACGCTCGACGAGGTCACCCAGCACGTCGTCGATCCGCGTCATCAGCTCGTCGGGGATCTCCACCCCGCTTGCCTTGACGTTCTCGGCGATCTGCTCGGGGCGGGAGGCGCCGATGATGGCAGCCGCCACGTTGTCGTTCTGCAGCACCCACGCCACCGCCATCTGCGCCATGCTGAGGCCCAGCTCGTCGGCGATCGGCTTGAGGCCCTGCACCCGGGTGAGGACGTCGTCGCGCATCCAACGACTGATCATGCTCTGGCCGCCCTTGGTGTCGGTGGCCCGCGAACCCTCCGGCGCCGGCTGGCCGGGCAGGTACTTGCCGGTCAGCACGCCCTGCGCGATGGGCGACCACACGATCTGCGAGACGCCCACCTCCTGCGACGCGGGCACCACCTCGTCCTCGATGACCCGCCACAGCATCGAGTACTGCGGCTGGTTGGACACGAACGGGATCTTGAGTTCCTTGGCGAACCGGGCCGCCTCACGGATCTTGTCCGCCGGCCACTCGGACACACCGATGTAGAGCGCCTTGCCCTGGCGGACGACATCGGCGAAGGCCACCATCGTCTCCTCCAACGGCGTCTCCACGTCGTAGCGGTGAGCCTGGTAGAGATCCACGTAGTCCGTCTGCAGGCGTTCGAGGGAGCCGTTGATGCCCTCCATGATGTGCTTGCGGGACAGCCCCGTGTCGTTGGGCCCCTTCGGACCCACCGGCCAGTAGACCTTCGTGAAAATCTCCAGCGATTCGCGGCGCTCACCCTTCAACGCCTCGCCGAGCACCACCTCGGCCGCCGTGTTGGCATAGACGTCTGCGGTGTCGAACGACGTGATGCCGTGCTCCAGCGCGGCGCGCACGCAGGCCGTGGCGGTGTCCGCCTCCACCTGCGAGCCGTGGGTCAGCCAGTTGCCGTACGTCAGCTCGGTGATCTTCAGGCCCGAGTTACCCAGATAGCGATACTTCATGCAACAAAACCTACTCCGCTCCGGCGACGCCCGCGCGCCGCTACCGTGACGTCCATGGAGAAAACCGAGCTGGCCTGGGCTTCCGGGACCTGGACCACACCCCCCGCGGACTCGCGCGAGGACGGCACCGACCTGGTGGTGGCCGCGGTGCAGGGATCCGACGCCTGGCGGGTCACCTCCTACGGCTTCATCCACGACAACGAGCACGCCCTCGTCGCCCCCTTCCGGCAGGACACCGCCATGGAGGTCGTGTTCACCGCGGACTACGCGGAGCAGTTCGACCAGGCCGGCCTCTTCGTAATGGCCGCCGCGGACTGCTGGGTCAAGGCCGGCGTCGAGTTCGCCGACGGCCACCCACAGCTCGGCGCCGTCGTGACCAACCCGGTCTCGGACTGGTCGACCGCCCCGATGGACGCGTGGCACGACCGGCGGGTGAGGGTGCGCGTCTCCCGCTCGGGTGACGCCCTGACGGTACGCGCCGGCCTCGACGGCGAGGAACTGCTGCTGGTACGGGTGGCTCCCTTCCCGCGCGACGCCCGCGCGGCGGCCGGCCCGTTCACATGCGCGCCGACGAGGGCGGGGCTGGTCGTGCGCTTCCACGAATGGACCGTCGGCCCAGCCGACGGCGCCCTCCATTGAGCGCCTGGCCGGCCCGACGCCGTGGGCTAGCCTTGCGCGCATGACCGAGGCCGCCCTGCAGTACGAGCTCACCCAAGCCCGCCTCGACAACGGCCTTCAGGTCGTCGTCGCACCGGATCCCGGAGCTCCCGGGGTCGCGGTGAACCTGTGGGTGGAGGTGGGCTCGGCGGATGAGAGCCCCGGCAAGACCGGATTCGCGCACCTCTTCGAGCACCTCATGTTCCAGGGATCGGCCAACGTGGCCAGCGGCGAGCACATGTCCACCGTCGAGTCCCTGGGCGGCACGGTCAACGCCACCACCTCCACGGACCGCACCAACTACTTCGAGACGGTTCCACGAGGCGCCCTGGACCTTGCGCTGTGGCTGGAGGCGGACCGGTTCGCGTCCCTCGCCATCACGCCGGCCAATTTCGAGGCCCAGCGGCAGGTGGTCAAGGAGGAGAAGCGGCAGCGCTACGACAACCAGCCCTACGGCGACCTCCTGGAGCTGCTGACCGCACAGCACTTCCCGGCCGAGCATCCGTACGGGCACCTCACCATCGGGTCCATGGCGGACCTCGACGCCGCCTCCCTGGCGGACGTGGCCGAGTTCTTCGACGCCTGGTACCGGCCGGCCAACGTGCGCCTGGTGCTGTGTGGCCCCCTCACCGCCGCCGAAGGGATCGAGCTGGCGGAGAAGCACTTCGGCCGCCTGCCCAGCAGGGCCGCCGCCCGACGGGCCGACGTCACCGACCCGTCTCGGGGAGAACCCTCGACGGTGGAGGTCACGCGCCACGTGCCCCACTCCCTGGCCTACCTCTCCTGGGCCACCCCACCGGCGGCGCACGTCGACCAGCCCGCCATCGACCTCGCGCTGTCGGTGCTCGCCGAGGGACACACGTCCCGCCTGCACCGCGCCCTCGTCCGGCACGGCGACGTGGCCCACGAGGTGCACAGCGCGTCCCTGACGCACCGCTCCGCGCCGTCCATCGCGGCGCTGCTCGGCCGCCCCGCCGAGGGCGTGAGCCTGGGCCAGCTGTCCCGTGCCATCAACGACGAGGTGGCCAGGTTCGCCGCCGAGGGCCCCACTGACGAGGAGCTCGCCCGCGCCGTCGCCCAGTACGAGCGGGACTGGCTCTGGGACCTGGCCACCACCGGCGGACGCGCGGACGCGATCAACGAGGCCTGGCTCATCCACGGCTCACCCGAGGACGTCAACACCCATCTCGCCGACGTCGTGGCGCTCACCGGCGCCGACATCGCGGCCGCGGCCGGGCGCTGGCTCGCGCCCCCGTCGGCCCACCATCTCCACTACGCCGCGGAGGCCTCCCGATGAACCGCCCAGACGTCACCCTCGGCCTGCCCTGGCAGTTCCCCACCCCCACCATCACCACCTTGGACTCGGGGATGACCGTGTGGCACTTCCACCTGCCGGGGCAGCACATCGCCACCTTCGAGGTGGTCCTGCCCGCCCCCCTGACCGCCGAGCCGCGGAACCTGGAGGGGGTCGCGACGGTGGCGCTCCACGCCATCGACGAGGGCACCCGCACGCACCCGGACGGTGCCATCGGGGAGCTCCTGGAGGACCAGGGCGCCACCCTGCACGGCACGGCCCGCCAGCGCTACACCACCCTGGGCGGCCAGGCACCCTCGCGCAGGCTCGCCCGGGTGCTGCCGTTGTTCACGGAGGTGCTCAGCGAGCCCGCCTTCGCGGAGCGCGACGTGGCCCACCACGTGGAGGCACAGGTGGCCGACTACGAGTCGAAACTCGCCTCACCGTCGTCCGCGGCCCGGCTGGCGCTGCGGCGCGAGCTGTTCGGCCCGGAGCATCGAGACGGCCGGCCGGCCGCCGGAACCCCGACGACCCTCACGGCCATCACCCCCGAGCACGCCCGGCTGTGGCACGCCGCGCACTTCTCGCCAGCAGGCGCCACCCTCATCATCGCCGGAGACTTCACCTCGGCCGAAGCCATCACGGCGCTGGGGTCCTGGGCCGCCGCCGGTGGCCAGCAGGTCCCCGTCGCGCCCGCGCCCTCACAGGCGCCACGCATCGTCGTGGTGGACCAGCCGGACGCCGTGCAGGCCACGGTGGTCATGGGTCGCCGGAGCGTCACCCGGCAGGATCCCCGCTGGGCGCCGCTGCGCCTGGCCGGCCACGCGCTGGTGGGCGCATTCGCCAGCCGGCTCAACCTTGAGCTGCGGGAGCGCCTCGGCTACACCTACGGCATCGGGGGCGGCTTCTCCCCCGGCACGGACGAGGGACTCTTCACCGTGGGGGGAAGCGTCCGCACGGAGGTCGCGGCGGACTCCGTCGCCCGCCTCCTCGACGGTCTGGCCGTGCGTGAACCGTTCAGCGCCGAGGAGATCGACGACGCCCGGCGCTACCTGATCGGTGTGGCCCCGCTCGCCAACGAGACGTCCGCCGACATCGTGGACCAGGCCTCAGCTCTGGCCGCCGCGGGCCTGCGGCCCGGCTATCTCAACGACCACTACGCCGACCTGGCGGTCGTGACCGCCGAGGAGTCGACGGCGGCCTTCCGCGCGGAGGTGACACCCTCGGGCACCACAGTCGCGATCGCGGGGGACGCGGACGCCCTGGTGCCGGCTCTGGCGGCCATCGGCCTGGACGCCGAGATCGTGGATCTGCGCGGCTGAGGCCGATCAGCCCAGCGCGTCGGCGGCCTCCTCGATCTTCGCCTCGGCGGCCCTCATCTTCGCCTGGAAGACCGCCAGGTCGCCGTCGCGCAACGCCTGGTCCGCCGAGGCGAACAACGCCTGCGCCTCGTTGAGGAAGTTGCGCGCCCGCACCTGTGCGTCCTCCGGCGACGACGGCTCGCCCGGGTCGATCGCCGGCTCGTCGACCGGCTGCTCGCCGGTATCGGCGCCCGCGTCGCCCTGGAACACCTGGTCCAGCGCCGACTGCAGCGTCTCGCCGATGCCGATCTGCTCACCGAATCGCACCACGATGAAGCGCAGCGCCGGGTAGGCGCCCGTGGTCCCCGTGGTCTGCGTGAAGATGGGCTGCACGTACAGCAGCCCGCCACCCAACGGCAGCGTCAGCAGGTTGCCGTAGATGGCCGCCGCCGACGCGCCCTGCCTGTTGAACGGCAGCAGCTTGTCCGCGACCAGTGGATTGGTCGCGATGAAGTTGTACGTCTGGCCGGGGCCGGCGATCTGTTCGGCATCCGAGAGCTTCAGCACCCTCATGCGCCCGTAGTCCTCCGTGGTGGCATCCGCGTTGACGGACATGTACACGCTGAGGTTCTCGCGGTCCTTCGGCACGAACACGGTGGTGTTGGCGAAGTGGGGAGCCTCGTCGTTCGGCCACCGGATGGTGAGGAAGTACGGCGGCTCCTTCAGCCCCTGCTGGCCGGCGCGCACCGGGTCGTTGGGGACCTGCCAGATGTCCGTCTGGCGGTACCAGGTGTTGGCGCTGGTGGTGTGGTACCGGCCGAGGATCTCCCGCTGCGCCTTGAACAGGTCCTGCGGGTAGCGCAGGTGCTCCAGCAGCTCCTGGGAGATCTGGTCCTTCGGTGTGATGACCCCCGGATACACCTTCTCCCACGTCTTGAGGATGGGGTCTTCCTCGTCCCACTCGTAGAGCGTGACGGTGCCGTCGTAGGCGTCGACAGTGGCCTTGACCGAGTTGCGGACGTAGTTGACCTGCTGGCCCATGAGCAGCCGGTCGGCCGAGGTGCGCGAATCGGAGATGGACTGCGTCCAGTCGCTGCGCATCGAGTTGGGGAAGTTGTCGGTGGTGGTGTAGGCGTCGATGATCCACACGATGCGGCCGTCGACGACGCTGGGGAACGGATCCGAATCCACCGTCAGCCACGGCGCCGCCTCCTGCACGCGCTGAACCGGAATCCGGTCGTGCAGGATCCGCGACTCGTCGTTGACCCGGTCCGAGAGCATCAGGTTGATGTCGCCGAAGCGGATGGCGAAGGCCGTGCGCACCAGCGGGTTCCCGATCGGCACGCCGCCGTCCCCCGTGTAGGTATACAGGGATTCGGTGCGTCCCTCGCCGCCCGACGGGGTGTCCAGCTCGACGGGATCCAGACCCTCCGGCGCACCGACGACGACGTAGTAGTTGGTGGCCTCGCCGAAGTAGATGCGGGGCTCGTGCTCCGGCAGCGTGCCGACGGTGGGGATGCCCCCGGAGAAGAACACGGGCTCGCCGTTGGCCTTGCGCTGGTTACCGTAGGCCGCCACCATGCCGTAGCCGTGGGTGTAGACGGTGCGGCGGTTGTTCCACGTGTCACCGGACTCGACCGAATTGAGGTCCAGCTCACGCACCGCCACCACGGAGTCAGTGGCCTTGCCCCCGATGACGTAGCGGTCGATGTCCAGGGTGTCGGGGAACGTGTAGTAGCCGCGCACCTGCTGGAGCTGCTCGAAGGCCGCCGGAACGACGGTGGGGTCGATCAGCCTGATGGCCGGGAGCGCCTCCGCATCCTGCCGCAGCTGCCCCGCGCCGGCCAGCGTGGTGGCCTCGTAGTCCTCGATCTCCACGTCCTCGATGCCGTACGCGAAGCGCGTGGCGTCGATGTTGTTGGCGATGTAGGGACGTTCCTTCTCCGCCTCGTCGGGAGTCACCTCGAAGCTCTGCACGATCCACGGGTAGAGCATGGACAGGAGCAGCGAGGACACCACCAGCAGCGCGATGCCCGCGCCCGGGATGCTCCAACGCAGCAGCCAGGCGTTGACGAAGGCGAGAACGGCCACGATCACGCAGATCATGGCGATGATCGCGGCCACGGGCACCCGGGTGGTGAAATCCGTGTAGCCGAGGCCCGTGAAATTCTTGTTGGCCACGAGGCTGAGGCCGAACCTGTCCAGCACGGCGTTGGCCGCGATGAGCAGCATGATGATGCCGAGCATGATGGACAGGTGGCGCTGCGCCCCCACACCGGCGGCCGAGTTGCCGCGGCCGCGCATGGCAGAGGAGTTCAACGCACCCGTCATGAAGTGCACGGCACCCGCGGCGAACGCTCCGGCGATCAGCGCGAAGAGCAGATAGCCGACGACGAACCTCAGCCACGGCTGAGTGAACACGTAGTAGCCCGCGTCCAGCCCGAAGTACGGGTCGTCCCACCCGAAATCGGTGGCGTGCCACCAGGCCAGGAACGTGTCCGTCATCCCCGACGCCGTCATGCCGCCCAGGATGCCCAGCACCACGGCGGGCACGGCCATCAACATCTTCGATCTGCGGTCCAGAGCGTCGCGCAGCTGGATCAGGAACTCCGAGTCCAGGTTGGCCCGGCGCACCTTCGGGCGCAGCCGGTAGGCGATCACCTGGCTGAAGAACACGACGGCGGCCAGGAGCAGGCCGAACACGACGAGCAGGCCGACGCGTGCGGCCAACTGCGTCGTGAACACCGTCTGGAAGTTGAAGCTGCGGAACCACAGGTAGTCCGTGACCACCCGGGCCGAGATGACGCCCGCCAGCGCCAGCGCGCCGACGATCAGGATGGTCCACAGGAGGGGGCCGCGGCCCGCGGGGGCATCGGGATCCAAGGGATGAGCGGTCACGCTTGTTCACTCCTGAACGTGTCGACGAGGGCCTCCGTGAGCCCGGGGACGAGGTCCTCCGCGCCGAGGAGGTCCTCTGGATTGGTCACGAGGCGGGCGAGCCCGTGGCGGGTCCCGTCGCGCAGGACGCCCACCACGATCCGCACATCGGTCTTCTCCGGATGGGCGGCCACGAACGCTGCGGCCTCCTCCGCATCATCGGGCAGTTCGCCCTCATGCTCCGGGGCGAGGAAGGCGCGTTCCATCGCCAGCGCGCAGCCCTCGACGGTGTCCGGCCAGAAGATACTCGACAGGCGCTTGACCACGTTGTCCGTGGCCTGGAAGTCCTCCTGCTCGATGGCCGTCAGCGCATCGTCAGAGCCCTCGGGGACCCGCCCCCGCAGCTGGGGCTCCACCTCCAGCAGCGTCTGGGTGGTGACGAGGGCGAACAGCCGCGCCGGCTGGTCCCACCCCGAGGTGGATACATGGCGTTCCACATCCATGAGGCAGGCGATGAGCTTGGACGAGTCAGCCACAGGTGGGCACCTCCGCGGTGTTTCCTTCGTTGATGAGTTGGAGCGCCGCGATGGCGTCCTTGAGCGTGCTCACGGTCACCAGCAGCACGTCGGTGTCCAGGTTGCCCACATCCGCGCAGTTCCCCTCGGGCACGAGGAAGACGGTGCCGCCGTCCCGCTCCGCACCCTTGATCTTCTCGCGCACGGCGCCGATCTTCGTCACACGGCCGTTCGGATCGATCTCGCCGGTGCCCGCCACCACGGCGTCGTTGATCAGGTGGCCCTCGGTGATGCGCTCGTAAAGGCCCAGGGCGAACACCAAGCCTGCGCTCGGGCCGGTGACGGACTGGTCCACGCCGAACTGGATCTGCGGCGAGTACCGGTAGCCCGTGTCCAGGCTGACGCCGACGACGGCGCGGCGGGAGTCCGTGGGGCTGGCACTGGCGGTGACGCTGACGGTGACCTCCTGCCCGTCGCGCAGCACCGTGAAGACGATGACGTCGCCCACCGCGTGCGTCCCGACCTGAGCGATCACGTCCTCGCGGGTCTTCATGGCGATGTCGTCGACGGCCGTGAGCAGGTCACCTGGCTCGAGCCGGTCCGCGCTGGGTCCGGAGAGCACAACGCTCTCAACGCGCGGCAGCTCCGTCACGGCGACGCCGGCGGCGCGGAGCGCGGCCACCGTCGCGTTGATCCTGGACTTGTCCATCATGGCCACGGCTTCGTTGCGCACCTGGTCCGTGGTCTTGCCCGGAGGGTAGATGACCTCGCGCGGCATGGCGTCGGAGTCGTTGGAGAGGTAGACGAACACGGCCTCGGGCAGGCTCAGGGAGGAGTCCGCCCGGGTGGTGGACACCGTCGTCATGAGCAGGCTGCCGTCCGTCTCGAACGTCGGAAGCCCGGACACCTCGATGACGGGGACGTCCTCCGCGGAGCCGAGGACGTCGATGGTCTGGCCGGGCCGCCAGGCGACATAAGGCACGGGCAGCACCACCAGCAGCGCCGCCAGGGCCACGAACAGGAGCGAGGACACGATCGCCACAGCGTTGCGCGACACCGACACTCCCTCCTGCAGCTACCAGATCACCCTAGCAAGGGGCGGCAAGCCGTCGCGCGGCGCTTGCTCCATGCGGAAGAATGGACCAGGAGGAGGTCACTTGATGTCCAACCCTGACCCGTTCGGATCCTTCGACTTCGAGCAGTTGCGCAAGATGCTCGAACAGATGGGTTTCGGCGACGCCGACCAGCTCAACCTCGACGAGTTGCTCGCCCACGTCCAGCGTCTTCAACAATCCGGCGGCGGCGCCATGTTCGGGCTGACCAACGCGGACCGGGACCCGGACGCCGCGTGGCGCACCACACTGACGGCCGCCAGGCAGCTGGCCTCGCCGGCGGGGTCGGACCCCGAGCTGCGTCCTGAGGAGAAGACCCTCATCGCGGACACCGAGCGCCTCGCCCAGGCGTGGCTGACACCGCAGACGTCCTTCCCCGAGACGGGCCGCCCGGCCCGCGGCCTCACCCGCGGCGCCTGGCTGGACGAGACGGGCCCCGGCTGGCGCGCTGTGATCGAACCCATCATCGACGGACTCGCCGAGGCACTCAAGCGCGGCACCGTCGACGACGCCGGCAAGGAGATGGAGCCCATGGGGGCCTTCCTCGCGCCCATGATGAAGCAGTCGGCGTCCCTGATCTACCGCGACAGGCTCAAGCGCGAGTTGGCGAAGGTGGCAGGCGACATCCTCACCGGCACCGAGATCGGGTTCAACCTGCTCGGCTCACCGGACGTGGTGCTCATCCCCGCCAACGTGGCCGCTTTCACGGCAGACCTCGACGCCAGCGAGCGTGACGTGACGCTGTTCCTCCTGCTCCGTGAGGCCGCGCGGCAACGCCTGTTCCACCACGTCGGATGGCTGTCTCCGCAGCTGAGCGCGCTACTGGCGCACTTCGCCCGCGAGATCAGCATCGACTTCGACTCCATCGCGAGCCAGTTCCAGCCCGAGAACCTGCAGAACCTCTCCATCGAAGATGTCGTCGCGGTCGGCGAATCCGTGCGCGGGTCGTTCTTCCAGCCGGCCAGCACCCCCACCCAGGTGGAGATCCTGCACCGGCTCGAAGTGCTGCTGGCGCTGGTGGAGGGCTGGGTGGACCACGTCGTGGCCAGGGCGGCGGGCCCCTGGATGCCCAACGCCGCACAGTTGGAGGAGGTCATGCACCGCCGCCGCGCCTCCAACACGCCCGTCACGGGAGTGTTCGCCGAGCTGCTGGGGCTGGACCTGCGGCCCAGGCTGGTGCGGGACGCCAAGAACCTCTGGGCCGCCGTGGAGCACCACCGCGGGCTCGAGGGTCGCGACGCCGTCTGGGACCACCCGGACATGCTTCCCACCGCAGCCCACCTCGCCGACCCCTTGTCCTTCGCCACGGGGGTGGCGCCCGTGGAGCCCGTCGAGGATGCCATGGACAGGGAACTGCGCAGGCTGCTCGAGGGCCCCGGGGCCTGATCCCTTCCAGCGGTTCTTGACGCGGCAGCGCCCGGAGCGCTTAACTGGGGCGCGTGAGTCCCGGTGGCTCGTTACGCAGGGGAAGGCGGATCGAGCGGCCGGGACTCCACGCGTTCAGCCGGAGTGTCTCGTTGTGAGTGCACCGGGCTGCGCCTAGAGTGAAACCGCGGCTGCCGATTTGGGCAGCCACCCCAACAAGGAGGAAAACATGGCTACGGAGATCTGGGAAGGCTCCTTCTACTGCGTCAAGTGCAAGGAGAAGCGCGACGCCAAGGGCGAGGTCGTCGTTAATGCCAAGGGCACCAAGATGGCCAAGGGCAAGTGCCCCGAGTGCGGCACGAACCTCAACCGCATCCTCGGCAAGGCCTGAGCAAGGTCACCACTGGCCCCCATGCGGGCTTCCAATGGGGCGGTCGCCATCGGCACCGCCCCATTGTGTTGTCCACTCCCGGGACGATGTTGTCCGCTTCACCCCAGGTGTCGTCGTGACCCGGCCCGGACTGGCTGAGGATCGTCTCGACCATGAGGCTGGTGACGTGTCCGATCCCCTCGTTTCGGTGGTGGGTGCGCCGCAAGCCATCCACCCCCTCTCCGTCGCCCTGCGCCGCGCGCACCTGCGGCCCGTTCCGGTCGCCCCTGAGGATGCCCTGCGGAACCCTGGGGTGACGCTCGACGCGCGGCTCATCGTCTTCGCCTCCCCACCGGGCGCCCAGCTGCCGCTCGAGGCGGAAGCGTACGCGGCCGGAACCGGTGCGCTGCACGTGGCGTGGGACGCCGCCGCGGCCGCGGTGGGCCCCTTCGTGTCGCCCGGGCTCGGTCCCTGCCCCGCCTGCCTCGCCCACCGGAGTGGGCCTCAGGCGCCCGGCGCCCACCGGGCACTGGTCAGCTGGGCGAGTTCTTGGGCGGCCCTCCAGGCGCACGCCATCGTCCGCGGGAGCACGGACCTGGTGGCGTTGAGCTGGGCCTGGCAGCTCGGCCGGCCCGGGCTCAGTCTCGTGGGCTGGCAGCGGCTGCCGGACTGCCGGGCGGCGGGATGCGCTCAGCCCTGATGCCCCCGGATGACCTCCAGGGCCCCTCCGCCGTAACGCTCCGCCTTCACCTTCCCGATCCCCGGCAGCCGCAGCAGCTCCCCCTCGGAGGAGGGCGCGGCCTCGGCGATGGCCTGCAGCGTGGCGTCGGTGAACACCACGAAGGCGGGCACGGACGCCTCCTCGGCGGTCAGCTTGCGCCACGCGCGGAGCGCCTCGAACAGGCCTTCGTCGTAGTTGACCTCGCATCCCTCGTGCCGGCTGAGCTTCCGCTCCGCCGGGGTGTGCAGCTGGGATCCACAGACTCTGCAGGTGCGGGAACGTACCGAGGTGGTCCTCTGCTTCGGCGCCCTGCTGACCGTGGCGGGTCCGGAGACCTGGTCCGCGATGAACCGGGAGCGCGTGGCGCTCCCCCGGCCGGCCGCCCAGCTCACGCGCAGCTCCTTCTTGGCTCGGGTGAAGCCGACGTAGAGCAGCCGACGCTCCTCGGACAGCGCCGGCTCCTCCTGGCTGAGGACGAAGGGGATCATGCCCTCGCGCACCCCGACGATGGCCACCCCATCCCACTCCAGGCCCTTGGCGCCGTGAAGAGTGGTCAGCGTCACCGCATCCGCCACGGGAGCCGACTGCCACGAGGCGCGCTCCCGCAACCATTCCGTGGCGCGCTCAGCGGGCCATGTGTCATGCTTGGCGGCCTCCTCGGCCACCATGGTTCGCAGCGCCGTGAGGGATTCCCAGCGTTCCCGCTGCCGACCCTGACCCGACGGCGCCTCCGTCCGCCATCCGAGGCCGGTCAGCACCGCCTCCATGGTGTCCACCGCTGGGGAGTCCGCCGCCCGCTCGGTGTGGCGGCCGAACTCCAGCATGGCCTGACGGACCTCGGCCCTGTCGTAGAACTTCTCAGTGCCCCGCACGGAGTACGGGATGCCCCGCTCGCTGAGGGCGGCTTCAAGTGAGGGTGACTGGGCGTTGATCCGGTACAGGACCGCCAACTCGGACCACCGGGACCCGCGGGCGTGCACGTCCCGCAACCAGTCCGCGACGGCCGAGGCCTCCGCCGCCTCGTCCGGGTAGCCGGCGAAAGTCGGCCTGGGACCGGAGGCCTTCGTGGGCGTGAGGGCTCCCGGCCCCCCGGCCCGGACCCGGAGCACCTTGTTCGCCGACGACAGCACCTCCGGCGTCGAGCGGTAGTTGCGGAACAGGCGCACCGTCTCTGCGCCGTCGACAGCGGTGGCGAAGCCGCGAAGATACGAGGCGTCCGCTCCGGCGAAGGAGTGGATGGCCTGGTTGGGATCCCCCACCACGCACACGTCCTGGCGGCCGTCCACCCAGAGGGTGATGAGGCGGTGCTGCAGCGCCGAGACGTCCTGATACTCGTCGACAACGAAGTGCCGGTACGTCTGCCGGATGGTTGTCGCGATCTCCGGATGCTCGGTGAGCAGCACCGCGTTGCACATCAGGATGTCGTTGAAGTCCACGCTGCCCTCGCCGGTCTTCTGCTTCTCGTAGATCGTCATCACCGCCGAGACCTGCGCCGCCGAGGCCCCGGCCACCGAGCGGGCTCCCGCCACCTCCGGGTAGCGGCTGGCCGAGACATTGCTGGTCTTGGCCCAGGAGATCTCGCTGTCCAGGTCCCGCACCAGCGCCGATTCGGACTTCCCGAGCACCTGATGGGCGGCGCGCGCGACCAGGCCGTAGGTGTTCTCCGCGACCCGGGGGAACTCCACACCGTAGGCGTGCGGCCAGAAGAACTGGCACTGCCGCAGCGCCGCGGAGTGGATCGTCCGGGCCTGCGCGCCACGTACCCCGAGGGCGGAGAGGCGGGCCCGCATCTCCCCCGCGGCGCGTGTGGTGAAGGTGACCGCCAGGGTGGCACCGGGCTGGTACCGGCCCTGGCTGACGGCGTACGCGATGCGGTGCGTGATGGCACGGGTCTTGCCCGTGCCGGCCCCCGCGAGCACGACCACGGGCGACTCGAGGAGCGTGGCGACGCGGCGCTGCTCGGGGTCCAGGGCATCCAGGATGGGGTCACTCACCCGCCCATTGTGGACGCCGCCGCCGACAGTTCCTACTCGCACGGCCGGCCCCGACGAAGTGTCGGTGCCCGCCAGTATGGTTGCTGGCGACGTGGAGAGGAGTCTGGGGCTCATGGCGCTGACGCTGGTTCGGGGTACCCGATGGGGCCCTCTGGTGGACCATGCGGCCGCGCACCTGCAGGCGCTGGGCCTCGGCCCGTTCGACCGGGCAAGGGTGGTGGTGGCGTCCCGGGAGACGGGCCGGCTCGCCGGGCAGGGCGTGGCCGCCCGCCTCGGGATCTCCGCCGGGATCGCGTACGTGACGCCGGCCGCTCTCCTGCGCGAGCTGGCCGAGCGGGCGGGCGTCGCGCAGGATCGGGCGCGGTGGCTCGGTTCACCGCTGGATCTCGCGGTCTGGGGCGCCTTGGACGAGGTGGCCCAGGACCATCCGCTCCTCGCGGCCGCATTGGAGGCGGACGCCGGGCGCCCAGGGCGCCGCCGCGCCACCGCCATCAGGCTCGCCCGGCTCCTGCGCGGCTACGTCGACGTGGCACCGGAGGTGATCGGCGCCTGGATGGAGGGAGCCGGCGACGGCGCGGACGGGCACCCCCTCCCCGAGGCCACCGCGTGGCAGCCGCCCCTGTTGCGGGCCGCCACCGCCAGCCTGGAGGTGGATCCGCTGCACATCCTCGCGGCCATCACCGAGGCCGCCGCCACGGACCCCACCCCCACAGTGGTCCTCGCCGTGGACCACGTCACCGTCCCGCAGGCCGGGGTCTTCGACGCCCTGGCTGCCGGCGTCGGCGTCACCGCGCTGCAGATCTCGGGCTCCCCAGGCGCTGTCTGGGCTCAGGCCCTCGCCACGCGGATCGTGGACCTGCCGGGCGCCACGGACCCGGCGCCCGAGGTGGAGATCCACGAGTCCCACGGCGAGGCCCGGCAGGTGGAGGTGCTGCGCGACGAACTCACCCGCGCCTTCGCGAAGGACCCCACCCTCGAGCCGCGCCACGTGGCGATCGTCTGTCCGCAGCCGGAACGCTACGCGGACCTCCTGGATGCCGCGTTCGCCCCAGGGGATCCCACCACGCATCCCGGGCGGACGCTCCGTGTGCAGCGGGTCGAGTCAGCCCCCTCGGTGGGTCTGGTGGAGCTCCTCGTGGAGCTCCTGCGGCTGGGCGAGTCCCGCGCCACCGCCAGCGCCGTCGTCGAGCTCCTGCTCCGGCCTGCCATCGCGCATCGCTGGCGGCTCACGGATCGCGCCGCCGTCACGGAGCTGGTCAGCGGCGCAGGCATCCGGTGGGGCATGGACCTCACGCACCGGGCGGCGTTCGGCCTGCCGGAGGTGGGGCAGAACACCTGGCTGCGGGGCCTTGACCGGCTGCTCGTCGGCCTCGCCGTCGCCCCCGGCCACGAGGCCGGCGTCGGCCTGTCGGGCGCCGATGCCGTCTCTGCCTCGGACATGGACACCGTCGGCGCACTGTGCGAGATCGTCTCCAGGCTGCGCAGGCTCGTCGCGGTCACTGATTCCCCGGCCACCATCGCCTCGTGGGTGGGCCGCTGCCGCGAGGCGATGGAGACCCTTGTGGGACTTCCGCGCACCGAGGATTGGCAGCTCACCGTGACGGCGCGGACGCTCGCCCGGCTCGCCTCGGACCACCGCACCGACGAGACCCTCCTCACCCGCCACGAGTTCGCCCTCATGCTGGAGGAGGCCGCCTCCACGCGGCGCACCCGGGCCGCCGCAGGCAACGGCTCACTCATGGTGGTGGGGCTCGGTGAACTCATGCACGTGGAGTTCCGCCTGGTCGCGCTGCTGGGCGTCACCGACGACGTGGTGCCCGGGCGCGTGGGGCTGCCGCCGGACAGCATCGCCCTCGGAGACCTGGCACCGGACCCGCGAGCCCGCCGGCTCGAGCAGCTCCTCACCCACGCCCGCTCCGCCGAGCGGGTGCTCATCGTGCGCCAGCGGCGCTCGCAGCGCACCAACGACGAGATGCCCGTCCCCGTGGCTCTGAGCTGGCTGCTGGATCAGCTCGGCGGGAGCCACCGGGCCGTGACCCACCCGCCCATCGCATCCTCCGAGTCCAACTTCGAGGGCACGGCGCCCAGCTTCGACGCCCCAGCCCTCGCCGGCGTCCTGGCGCGGCGACGCCGAAGCTCTCTCCTCGGACGCCACGCCAGGCGTCGGCTCGCTGCGCGCACCCTCCCCGTCGCATCGATCCCGGGGCCGGTGACGCTCGCGCAGCTGTCGAGGTTCCTGGCGGATCCGGCCAAGAGCTTCCTGCAGTCGGCCGCCGGCATCACCCAGTACCAGGACGCCCAGCTCACAGACGAGATCGATCTGGAGACCAAGGGACTGAGCCGGTGGGCCATCATCGACGACCTCCTGGAGTCGTGGAAGGCCGGCACGGACGGGCGGGCGGCCGAGGAGGCCTTCCGGCAGCGTGAACAGCACCCGCCGCTGGCCATCGGCCGCCTGGGTTTCGCCCAGGCCCGCGCAGACGCCGAGGAGCTCTGGCGCGCCGCCGAACCGGACTGGAACGCGGAGCTGGCAAGCCATCAGGTGCACCTCCGCCTCTGCCTCGACGGCCTGGGTGAGGTGGCTCTGGTGGATGAGATCCGCACCCGCGGCGGGGTGGCGGTGGCGCTCACCGCGAGTTCGGGCGAGGACAAGCTCATCGGTCCGTGGCTGGAGTCCCTGGCGTTGGCAGCCTCCGGTGGCGGGCCGGCCGTCTCCCGCGTCCACCGGCTGATCCGGCCCGGCTACAACGGGACCGTCGTGCCGGAGTCCCGCACGCTGGCCACGGAGGACGTGGCACAGGCCCGGGCCGTGCTGGAGCTCGTCGTCCGCGCGTACGTGCTGGGGCAGAGGCGGCTCCTACCCGTGCCGGCGGCCGCGGCGATCGCCTACGCGCAGGACGAACTGCACGGGGGGGCGGACCGCGCAGCATGGACCGGAAGCTTCCGGAGCTACCACCCCAAGTGGAGCTGGCCCGGTCGGGCGTGGCAGCTGTTCTACGATTCGGACGTCGCGGAACTGTTCACCGACGCGCCGCTGCCCGAGGACCCGGGCCCGCCGCGCGGGTCGGCCTTCGAACAGTGGGCGCTCGCGCTCTACACCCCGATGCTCGGAGGTTTCCGATGACCGCACCGTCGCCCTTCGATCTCGCCGGCCCCCTCCCCACGGGCAGCACCCTGCTGGAGGCCAGCGCCGGCACCGGGAAGACCTACACCATCGCGGCGCTCACAGCGAGATACATCGCCGAGGAGGGCCTGGACGTCAGCCGGTTGCTTCTGGTCACGTTCGGCCGCCACGCCGCCAGCGAGCTGCGGGCGCGCATCTTCGGGCGGCTCACCCAGACCATCGCGGCCCTCGACGCCGTCCTGGCGGGCCACGCGCTGCCGGATCCGCACGACGAGGTCTCCGCGCTCCTGGCCGGGACGGACGCGGCCGTGCACCGGGACCGGCTCGCGGAGGCCGTCGCCCGGTTCAACGAGGCCACCGTCCTCACCACCCACTCCTTCTGCCAGGCGATGCTCTCCGAGCTGGGCATCCTCGGTGACTGGGATCCGTCCGAGGCTGTGGGGCCGGACCCGGCGGAGCTCATGACCCAGTGCACCACGGACGCCTACCTGCAGCGCTACCTCACCGACAGCTCCCCCGCCGTGACGCCCAAGGAGGCGCTGCAGATCGGCAGAGCCGCCTGCGAGACCACCCTTCCCCTGGCGCCCTCGGCCGGGCCACACGTCGAGTTCGCGACGCGGGTGCGCCAGATCTACAGCCACCGCAAGACCGTCCAGGGCCTGTGCACCTACAACGACATCGTCGGCCGGCTCCGCGCGCTCCTCGAGAGCCCCGGCACCGGGCCCGCGGTCGCGGACGCCCTGCACCGTCGCTTCGCGGTGGTGCTGGTCGACGAGTTCCAGGACACGGATCCGGACCAGTGGGCCATCCTGGACCGGGCCTTCGTCTCCGGTGGCACACCCACCGTGCTCATCGGGGATCCCAAGCAGTCCATCTACGCCTTCCGCGGCGCAGACCTCCAGAGCTACCTTGCAGCGAAGGGGGCCGCCACGGTGCACACCCTCACCTGTAACCGGCGGTCGGACCGGCCACTGGTGGACGGGGTCGTCGAGCTGTTCGGCGCCGCACCACTGGGCGACGCCTCGGTCACGGTGCTGCCGGTGGGCTCCCAGCACGGTTCCCGGATGAGCGGCCTGGCGGGGCAGGCGAGGCTCTGGATCCGCGAAGGCAAGGCCGGCCGGCTGGACGGCCGTTCACCCGCCGCCGCCATCGACGAGGACCTCGTGCTCACCATCAGCAGGCTCCTCGAGCTGGCGCGTCTCCCGGACGGTGCCGGGGGAACCCGCGCGGTGGAGCTGTCGGACATCGCGGTGCTGGTTCGTCGGGGCGCGCGGGCACATCAGCTGCGCACCGTCCTGGAGGCCGCCGGCTATCCGGCGGTCCTCACCGGAAGCCAGTCCGTGTGGGAGCAGCCGGCCGCCGCGGAGTGGGCCACCCTCCTGCGCGCCATGGCGGAGCCGACGCAGGCCACCATCCGCCTGGCGGCCCTCACCTCCCTCATCGGCTCGGACCTGGCGGACATGCTCACGGACGGCAGCGTCGAGCCCGCCCGGGTGAGCGTGCTGGTCCGCGCGCTGGCCCGCCGCTTCGCTGACAGCGGGGTGGCCGGGGTGTTCACCGCGCTCCGCACCAGCGAGCATCTCGACGCCAGGGTCCTGGGAGAGCGGGACGGCGAGCGGCACCTGGCGGATCTCGCCCACATCGCAGAGCTGCTGGACGGGAGCGGCGAGTCGACGCTCAGCGCCCTCATCGCGCTGTGCGAACGGCCGCTTCTGCCGGAGGAGGGCGGTGACGCCATCCGGGTGGCCGGCGATGAGCAGGCCATCCGCGTCATGACCATCCACGCCGCCAAGGGGCTGGAGTTTCCGCTTGTGCTCCTCCCGGAGACAGAGGGCGTCCAGGCTTCGCGAAAGAAGCCGTTCAGCATCGTTACCGGCGGGCGTCGCCATCTCTACGTCGGCCCCGCGCCGGACTGGCGCGACGAGCTGGCGCAGGATCTCGACGCCCAGAACCTGGCCGAGGAGCTCCGGCTGCTCTACGTGGGCCTGACCCGGGCACGGCACCTGAGCGTCGCCTGGCACGTCGCCCCCGAGCGCGCGCCCTCCGTCGCGAAGCGGCCCATGGCACTGCTGCTGGATCGGCTGGACCGCCGCTCGAACGGTGCGACGGCGGCGCCCGTGCTGTGGGTGCACCGCTCACCCATCTCGGACAGGCAGGAGCTCCAACGCCCCGTGATCGCGCGCGAGGAGCCGGCCCTGCGGCTGGCGACCCTGAGTCGTTCCATCGACACCACGTGGCGCCGGACCTCCTATTCCGGTCTCACCCAGAGCCTCCACGAGCAGGCGCCGGCTCACCTGCTGTCGGACGAGGCCGCGGAGGTCGACGTCGCCCCTCCGGCAGCGTCGGACCCGGCGCTGGACGCCCCCTCACCGATGACCGCGCTCCCGGCCGGACCCGCATTCGGCACGCTGGTACACGAGGCCCTCGAGCTCCTGGACTGGACACCCGGGAGGTTGGCGCCTCATGCGCAGGAGGTGATGGACGAGCTGGCTCCGCAGCACGGCCTCGACCCGGAGCGTGGAGCCGTCCTGGCGTCGGCACTGGTGGCGGTCTGCACCACGCCGCTGCTCCCCCTCACCGCCAACGCCCTTACCGACATCCCCCTGGCGCGCCGCCTTCCCGAGCTGGATTTCGATCTGCCCCTGGCGGACCGCGGGGCGGCCGTCACGCTGGCCCAACTCGCCGCGCTCATGGCCGCGCACCTGCCCGCGTCGGACCCGCTCGCCGAGTACCCGGCGCGGCTGGCGGCCTCGGAGGCGGCCGACGCCGTGCTCAACGGCTTCCTGACCGGGTCCATCGACGCCGTGCTGCAGCTCGATGACGGGCGCTTCCTGGTGGTGGACTACAAGACCAACCGTCTCGCACCGGCCGGTGAGACGGGGGTCACCGTCGGGCACTACATCGTGCCGGCCATGGCGGAGGCCATGATGCAGGCGCACTATCCCCTGCAGGCCATGCTCTACTGCGTGGCCCTCCACCGGTACCTCTCCACCCGGCTTCCGGGATACTCGGCGTCCGCGCACCTGGGCGGCGTGGGCTACCTCTTCGTGCGCGGGATGGCCGGGCCGGACACCCCCGTGGTGGCCGGCACGGCGTGCGGCGTGATGGCCTGGCACCCACCGGCGCCCCTCGTCGAGGCCGTTTCAGACCTGCTGGAAGGCCACCATGCCTGAGATCCCGATCGCCGCCACGGGGGTGCTGCGTCACTTCTGCGAGGCGGGAATGCTGCGCCCCATCGACTTTCACGTCGCCCGCCGGCTGGGCTCGCTCGCCGGTGAGGCGGACCCGGAGGTTCAGCTCGCCTTCGCCATCGCCGCGCGTGAGCTGCGGCTGGGCTCCGTGTGCGTGGACCTCCACACCGCCGCGAAGGATCTGCTCCCCGAGACGGACCTCGACGACGGACTCGACGACGAGGCATGGGCCGCCCTGGACTGGCCGGAGCCGGAGGGGTGGCTGCAACGCATCGCGCTATCGCCTGCCGTGGCCGGGCCCGAGGACCCCGGTAAGCCCTTCAGGTTGGAGGGCACACTGCTCTACCTTGATCGCTACTGGCGTCAGGAGCGAGGTCTGGCCGTGCACCTCCGCCGCCGCAGCGCCCTGATGCCCGCACCCGGGCCGGCGGCCCCGCCGCCCTCGCCGGTGGACACCGCCGACACCCACCAGGAGGCTGCCGTGGCCGCCGCCCTGAGCCATTCCACCACCGTCATCACCGGTGGCCCCGGCACCGGCAAGACCACCATCGTGGCCCGGATCCTCACGGCCCTCGCCCCGGCGGGGCCGAGGATCGCCCTGGCCGCCCCCACCGGGAAGGCCGCCGCCCGGCTGCAGTCGGCTGTGGCCGGCAGGATCCCTCCCGGGTCGGAGCTGTGGGGCGGTACGCTCCACAAGCTCCTCGGGGCCCGGCCGCGTACCAGCAGGCTGGAGCATGGGCCGGCCAACCCCCTCCCGTTCGACGTCGTGGTGGTCGACGAAACCTCCATGGTGTCCTTGGAGATGATGGGGGCGCTCATGGCGGCGCTGGATCCCACCACCAGGCTCATCCTGCTGGGTGACCCACACCAGCTCCGGTCGGTGGAGGCGGGCGCGGTGCTCGCCGACATCGAACAGGCGGCGGATCTCGTCACCGCACCAGGAGGCCGGCTGGTGCGGCTGCTCACCAACTTCCGCTCCAACCAGGAGATCAACCTGCTGGCCCAGGCCATCCTCGCCGGGGATGCGGAGACGGCCAGGGGCCTGCTGGAGGCATCATCCGTGCTGCACCTGGTGAACTTCGACGGCACGCCGGACCCGGCCTCGTTGCCCAGCCTGCGCGATGATGTGCTGCCGGCGGCCCGGGCCGTGGTGGATCACGCCCTGTCCGGTGACGGGCAGGGCGCCGGGCTGGCGATGAACGCCCACCGGATTCTCTGCGGGCACCGCGAGGGCCCGTTCGGCGCCGGCCATTGGGCCCGGACCGTACGGGCCTGGCTGTCCAGTCAGATCGACGGATACGGCTTCGAGTCCCGGCCCTACGCGGGCCAGCCCCTCCTCATCCAGCGCAACACGGATCTCTACAACAACGGTGACACCGCGGTCGTTGTGCGGCGTCCCGGCGACGGTGAGCTCATGGCGGTCGTGGACCTGCCCAACCGCCCGCTGTGGGTGTCGCCGTGGCTGCTGGACGACGCCGCGGATCTGCACGCCATGACCATCCACAAGTCCCAGGGCAGCCAGTTCGGGGCAGTGTCCGTGGTGCTGCCCCCGGCCGGATCAGCGCTGCTGACCCGGGAGTTGCTCTACACGGCGGTGACGCGCGCCCAGGACACGGTCCGGATCTACGGCACGTGGGACACGCTGGCAGAGGCCATCTCCACCCCGGTGCGCCGGGCGAGCGGGCTCGGCCGGCGCTGACCCCTCACCCGGCGGTCCGCACCTCCGCGATGGCCTCTGCCACATGGACGAGGTTGTCGTTGTTCAGGGCGGCCACGCACATGCGCCCCGCGTCGGTGCCGTAGATCCCGTGGTCCGCCCGCAGCGCCACCATCTGCGGCTTGGTGAGGCCGGAGTAGCTGAACATGCCCATCTGCTGCGCGATGAAGCCCATGTCCTGGACCCCCCTCGCCTCCAGAGCGGCCACCAGGCCACGGCGTAGCTGCTTGATCCGGTCACGCATCGCGGCCAGCTCCTGCTCCCATCCGCGCCGCAGATCCGGATCCGACAGCACCGCGGTGACCAGGGCCGCGCCGTGCGTCGACGGGTTGGAGTAGTTGGTGCGGATGCAAACCTTGAGCTGGGACAGGACCCGCCGCGCCGCGTCCGCCGTCGAGGTGACCACCGACAGCGAGCCGATGCGCTCTCCGTAGAGGCTGAACGACTTGGAGAAGGAGGTGGCGATGAAGAACTCCAGGCCGGAGGCGACGAACTTCGCCACCACCGCCCCGTCCTCCTCGATGCCGAACCCGAAGCCTTGGTAAGCCATGTCCAGGAACGGCATGAGGTCACGTTCGCGCAACACCTCGATGACCCTGTCCCACTGGTCCGGGCTGAGGTCGTAGCCCGTGGGGTTGTGGCAGCACGCGTGGAGGACCACGATGGTGCCGGCATCCGCCTGGCCGAGGTCCGCCAGCATGCCGTCGACGTCGATGCCCTGCAGCGCCGGCTCGTAGTAGCGGTAGTCCTTCACCGCGAACCCGGCCCTGGTGAACAGCGCGCGGTGGTTCTCCCAGCTGGGTGAGGAGATCATCACGGTGGCCGAGGGCTCGATCTGCTTGAGGAGGTCCGCCCCCACCTTCAGCCCGCCGGTGCCGCCGAGCGTCTGAACCGTGACGACGCGACCCTCGGCCAGCACCTCCGCGTCAGCGCCGAACACCAGTGACCGCACGGCCTCGCGGTAGGCAGGCAGGCCGTCGATGCCGAGGTAGCCCTTCGGCTTGGACTCGGCAGCGAGCCGCTGCTCCGCCGTGCTGACACAGCCGAGCAGCGGAATTCTGCCGTCCTCGTCCAGGTAGACGCCGACGCCCAGGTTCACCTTCCCCGGCCGCTGGTCGGCCACGAAAGCCTCGGTGAGTCCGAGAATGGGGTCTGCGGGGGCGAGCTGGACACGATCGAACAGCGACATGGGGGCACCTCTTTCCTCGGTGGCCCAGCCTAATGCCCTGCGGCCGGGTGTCCAGATACCCATCCGACACGCGCCACCGGGATCGGCGAGGTGCCAGACTTCTCAGTGTCGCCGCGACCACGCCACCGACGGAGGGACCTCATGAGGATCAAGTTCGGTCAGTCCAGGCAGTCGACGATCGGGATCGAGTGGGAGCTCGCCGTCGTCGACGCGCACACCATGGAGCAGGTGCCGGCGGCCGACGTGGTGCTGTCCCGGGTCGACGATCCGGTCAACGGCCCCATCCGCTCCGAGTACCTGACCAGCATGATCGAGATCGTCTCCGGCGTGCACGCCACCGTGCCGTCTGCGGTGAAGGAGATGCGCGGGCACCTGGAGCGCGCCCTGGCGCTCCTCGAGCCGCGGGGTTTCACGCTGCTCGGCGCGGGGGCCCACCCTTTCGGTGATCCGGCCCGCCAGCTTCCCGGCGACAAGCCGCAGTACCGCCGCGTCACGGAGCGCAACGGGTGGTGGGGTCAACAGATGGCCATCAACGGCCTCCACATCCACACCGGCATCGACCACCGCGACAAGGCGTTGCCGATCGTCTACGGCATGGCCCGGTTCGCGCCGTACTTCATCGCGTTGTCGGCCTCGTCGCCGTTCTGGATCGGGGAGGACACCAGGTTCGCCTCGCAGCGCACGATGATCTTCCAGCAGCTACCCACCAACGGCCTGCCCTATCACATGAGCGATTGGGCGGAGCTGGAGCGCTACGCGTCGCAGCTCGAGGGGGTCGGGTTGATCCAGAACCCCTCGGAGATCCGGTGGGACGTGCGGCCCTCGACGTGGGGGACGGTGGAGAACCGCACGATGGACTCGGTGCCCACGTTGATGGAGATCGGTGCGTTGACCGCCTTCAACCAGTGCCTCGTCGAGCGGATGTCACGGGCGTTGGCCCTGAACGAGCCCATCCACCGCCTACCCTTCTGGTTCATGCGGGAGAACAAGTGGCGGGCGGCGCGCTACGGGCTCTCCGCGGACATCATCACTCCCCGCAAGGACGAATACCTCATCCACGTCAGCGACGGCATCCTCCGCTGGGTGGTGGAGCTCACGCCCATCGCCGAGGAGCTGGGGTGCGCGGAGAGCCTGGCCCACGTCGAGGACCTCGTGCGGCTGGGTCCGAGCTACCTTCGGCAGCGGCGCGTGGCGGGCGCCCACGACGGGGACCCCGTGGCGGTCACCCGGGCCATCGCCGCGGAGCTCCGCGCCGGTCAGCCATCGTTCAAGGAGTCCAGGTGAAACCCTTCCTTCTGCTCAGCACGCGGCCCGAGGACGACGCGGCGGCGGGCGAGCTGGAGGCCGTGGCGCGGCTTGCGGGCCTCGCCGCGGACGACGTGGTGCAGGTGCGCGTCGAGGCCGCTCCCGCGCCGGTGGTCGACCTCGACTCGTACTCGGGCGTGTTCCTCGGTGGGGGGCCCTTCAACTCCAGCGACACGCACAAGTCCGCCCTGCAGGTGCGGGTGGAGGCGGACCTGGACCGGATCATCACCGAGGTGGTGGAGCGCGACTTCCCCTTCTTCGGCCTCTGCTACGGGGTGGGAGCGCTGGCCGGCCGGATGGGCGGGGTGGTGGACCGCAGCGTCGGCGAGGACGTGGGAGTGGTCACCGCCACACTCACCGACGAGGGCCGCGCGGATCCCATCTTCGACGGCGTGCCGGATCAGTTCCACGCGTTCACCGCCCACAAGGAGGGCTGCCGGATCCTGGCCCCGGGAGCCGCGCTCCTGGCCACGGGAGTGACCTGCCCGGTGCAGGCTTTCCGCCTGGGGAAGCGCGTCTACGCCACCCAGTTCCACCCCGAACTGGACTCCGCCGGGCTGGCGGCCCGCATCCGCATCTACCGCGACGCCGGCTACTTCGACCCGGCCGACACCGAGGATCTGGTGGCCCTGGCGGAATCGTCGACGATCACGCACGCCGTCCACGGCATGCTGCGCAACTTCGTGGGCCTGGCCCGCGAGCGCGACGGTCAGTCGAGGTAGTCCCGGATTAGGAACGCTTGAACGCTATGCAATCCAGTTTGTTAGGCACTAGGTCGACTACCGCTGTGGGGTGAAATATCACCGACTGAAGGGGTCGCAATGTCCACCACCACAACCAACTCCCTCGGCAGCTCACCACTGGGCGCCGATCACCAGGACAACGGCGGCAATCCGCTGTTCGTCGCCACACCGCGCCGGGCGGCAGGCTCGGCCCTCGTCGGCCTCGTGGGCGCTGAGCGCCTGCTGAGGATCGTCCTCGATGAGCTGGCAAGCATCACGGGCCGGCGCTTCGATCTGTCGTCGCCGGTCGCTGAGCTGCTGAGCGCGGCGCGTGCGGCTGAGGTCGACTTCTCGGCCCTCGTCGCGGCCGCTGAGGATCAGCTTGCCGCTGAGGCGGTGGCACGATGAGCGCCATCATCTACACAACGCCGGAGTCCGCGCCCGTGGGCACGCTGGCGCACCTGCAGAGCTGGCAGTCGGTCGTCTCCATGCTGGCGATTGAGCGGCGCGACGAGCTCGGTGCAGCCGCGGAGCAACTGCCCTATGAGAGCATGTCACGCGCCCGGCTGGAGCTGCTGCTCCACGCCATCGACAAGGCCATCGAGGCGCAGGACGCGTTCCGTGCCGAGTGTGCGGCGGCGGCACGATGAGCGCGGGGGTCGAGGTGCTGGACCACGGCCAGGTGCTAGAGGTCCGGTTGCCCTCGTGGCTCACCGACGACGAGCGACAGGCCATCGTCGAGGAAGTGCGGCGGTTCATCGCGGAGCAGGTTGAGGCGGTGCTGGGGCGATGAGCGCGACGCGGTTCAACGTCCGGCCGGCGGATGCCCAGAGCACCGTTCTGAAGCCGACGCCGGGGAAGGGCAGGCGGAAGGCACACCTGTACTGGATCGCGGATGGCGACGCGGCCAGAGCGATGGGGTTGGGCGAAGCGCTCGCGTTGTGCCGCCGCGCATGGGTCCCGCTGGACAGCCCACTGACCGTGACGGCGTCTCTGCTCTCCGATGGCTCGGTGGTGACCGACAACGCGCCTGACGCGTGCCGGGTGTGCGACTCGATGTACAAGGCGTGGGCGCGGCGGTACTGGGGCAACGAGGGCCACTGACCGCCGAACGACGGGCGGGCCGATTCCTACGGGGGTCGGCCGTTTCAACTTCCGCGTCCACGGATGCAGAAGCTGGGTGCAGGTCCGTCTGGGGGCTCAAAAGGTGGCGTCCAGCACTTCGCCGGTCAGCGGGTTGATGCGCTCGTCGGGATCAGGTGCGTGATATTCACGCACCTTGGCCAGGTCCGCACGGACGGGCGCGGTGGAGGCAGCGTTGGGCTCAGGTGGTGCATCGCGCACCACGTGCTGCGTGTCCGGTAGCCGTTACGGGCGGTGATCGCGTGGGCGGTGCTGTGTGCCGTTCTGCGGGCCTCGGTGCTGTGGGGGTGCCCGGTGTGCGTCGAGGGGGCCGTGGGGCTGTCAGGCGGGCCAGCATGACGAAAGGGGCCGGTTCAAGGGCCCGTTGGTTGAGACCTCAGAGAGAGCGAGGCACAGTCCCGCATAGGGGGCCCGTGGCGGGGGTCACGGGGTGGGGGCCAGGGTCCGACGCTCGGTCTGCCCCACCCCGGCTAGTACTCGTCGAGGTCGGGGTTCCACTCGATGTCTCCGGGTGTCTCGGTCCACTGCCAGATGTCCACGTCGGGATGCTCGGCGTGCCACTGGTCGAGCGCTGCGGCGTAGTTGTCCCACTGTTGGATGGGTCGAGCGCCGGGCCACTCACCGGTGCGGAAGCGGCGCAGCTTCTCGGGCACGGGGTTGTGGTCGTCGGCCTCGGCGCGTCGTCGTCTCATGGTTCACCTAGATCAGGTCGGGGTCATAGGCGTGGCCGATGGCGGGCCAAGGCTCGGTCCACTGCTCGGTGTCCACGTCGGGGTGGGCGTTGGCCCATGCGAGCAGCGCGGCGCGGTGGGCGTACCACTGGCGCAGCTCGGTGTCCCCGGGCCACTCTTCAGCACGGAAGCGGCGGAGGTTGAGCGGCATCGGGTTGGTGTCCTCGGCAGGGTGGCGGCGTCTCACGCGGCACCGCGCTGGTACACGCCACGCACGCCACGCGCGGGCGGTAGCTCGTCCTCGTCGAGGGCGGGGACGCTGAGGGTTGCGAGCAGGCGGGCCAGGGTCAGGCGCTGCTGTCTGACCTCGGCCACGGCAGGATGTAGGCGCATGCCCTGGGAGCTGGGCAGCATCAGCCCATCGGTTTCGATCTGATCGCGGAGTGTGGCCACCAGGTCACGGGTCCGGCACGCTTCCTCGAGGATGGCGGTTTCATGCTCGGCGCCCTCGAAGTCGTCGGTGACGGAGCGCCAGAGCTTCCGGCCGGCGGCTCCGAGTCCGGCCGGGGCGGTGGGGGTCTTGCTCATCGGTCGTGTTCCTCTCGTGTCGTCGAGGGGGCCGGCCCGCCGGGTGCCCAACCAGAAAAGCACCGGCGGCCGGCCAGTCTCAGGGATGCGGGCGCTACCGGACCGCGTAGGGGGCCAGGGTCCGACGCTCGGCCGCGTTGACCTGGGCGAGGTCGAGGGTCACGCCGGTGACGTTGCGCACCTGGTCGAGGTGGACGGTTGCGAGGTCGTCGGCGGTCATGGTCACCAGCTCGGGCAGGGGCCGGGCGTTGACGCTGCCGCCGGAGGTCCGGGCCGCGCCCACCCACCAGCCTTGCAGGCGGCGGACGCGGGCCAGGATTTCGGCGCGCTGCCGGTTGGCGCGGTCGAGGGCGTCGAGGTAGCGGGCCACGTCGCGGCCTACGAGGGTGCGCAACCAGTCGGCCAGACCGACGGCGGTGTCGGCGCTGCCGTCGAGGTAGTAGAGGTTCGTCCGGGCGTTGTCGCCGACAATCTCAGCGAGGCGGGCCAGGTCAGCGGCGGCGGCGTCGAGGGCTTCTCGGTCCCGGTTGAGGTCCGCCGCGGCGGTGGTGGGGTTGCCGTCGAGGCTGGCGGTCAGGTCGGTACGGCGGGCGTCGAGGTCGCGGGCGGTGTCGGCGCGTAGTGCCGTGGCGCGGGCAGCAGCAGCGGCGGCCATGTCCGTGATGCGGTCCCATCGCCACAGGGCCCGGCACATGGGTAGGGGCAGGTCCTCCACGGGGGCCGGGTAGGCGCCCCACCGGTTACGGGCAGGCTCGGCCAGCTCGGCGCGGAGCTGGTTCTCGGGTGGCAGGTCTGGGCCGGCTCCTCGGAGCTGGTCCTCGGTCATGTTGGCGTAGTCGAGCACCACGCCCGGATCAAGGGCGGTGGTGGTCTCGTCGATGGTGGCGGTGTCGGTCACAGTCGGTTCTCCTGGGTGAGGTTGCCGTCTTGGTCGACGGCGGAGAGCAGGGCGCTCAGCTTCTGGTTCTGCACGGTGAGTTGGTCGCGGACCGTCATGGGCTGGCGGGCCTGGCGGATGAAGTCGACGAGCTCGGCGTCGGTCATGGTCCCGACGAGGTCGAGCGCGGCGCGGTCGTAGGTCACGGGTTCACTCCTTCGAGGTGTTCGGTCACGGCTACCCGGTCGAGTAGCCATCGGCCGCCGGTGAGCCGGCCACCGAGCTGGGGCGCCAGGCGTCGCGCGGTGCGCTCGGAGCATCCGAGCTGGGCGGCGGCTTCATGGGTGGTCATGGCATCAGGTTGCACGTCGGCATCCTCGGCGGCGTCCGTGTGTCCCGCTGCGGCCAGGGCCTCGGCTAGCTGGGCGAGCTGGCGCGACGGCGGCAGAGCGTTCCGGGCCCGGGCCCGCTGTGCCACGGCGACGGCGTAACGGCATGCTTCGAGGGCCGGGCCGGTGAGCAGCACGGCACCGGGCGGCAGGCGGTAGACGCTCACCGGCGGCGGGGGCGTCGGGCCAGGCGTGAGCACTCGGGGCACCCTCGGCCGCGGCCGTCGACGTACTTCTCTGGGTGCTCCCCGCACACATACCGGGGGAACATCGGCAAGGGCTCGGGCGGGGCCTCAGGCGGCCGCTGGGCCAGGGCCGGCGGCGACTCCACGCGGCTGGCGACGGCCGTCGCGGTGCCGATGGCGTGGCAGGTAGGGCACCGGCGCATCGGGTCACCCTGCTTGCCCATGAATCCCCGGACGGGCACGTCCTGCGGGCAAGTGTCGCGGTGACGGAATCCGCTGGTAATCATCGGGCCACCCCCTCGGCGTCGAGGGCCATGGTCCTTCCGCATCCGGCGGCGGTGCGGGCTCGTCGAGCGGCACGGGCCTTCCTGCGATGGGTGGGCCACTGCGTGGCGTTGGTGGACCTCATCGTTTCTTCTCCTTCATCGTGGTGGTCGAGGTCTTGGCCAGGGGCGTCCGGTCGACTCCCCAGACTCCGTGCGTTTCGTAGGCGCCGGCCGCGTGGCAGGCGTCGAGGGCCGGGCAGGACGGGCACCAGGCCAACGTGACAAACTCACGTTCGTCTGGGTCCTCGGAGATCGGCAGCAACGAACCGTGGCACGGCACCTGGCGCCCGTCGCGTGTCAGCTCTTGGAGTCGGTCACCGAGTAGGCGGTGGGCGGCCACTGCGGCAGTGTTGCGGCGGCTCACTGGTTCACCCCGTAATGGCAGTCGAGGCACTCGTAACCCATGAGATCCCGCTCTGAGCTGTTGGGACCTCCGCATACGGGGCAGGCGGGCCTGTCGTCTTCCGACGGTTCCGACGGTTCCGACGGTTCCGACGGTTTGATCTGGCCCTGTGTTGAACCGTCGGAGTGCTCGGTTTCCGATGGTTCCGACGGTTCCGACGGTTCCGACGGTTCCGACGGTTTGATCTGGCCCTGTGTTGAACCGTCGGAGTGCTCGGTTTCCGATGGTTCCGACGGTTCCGACGGTTCCGACGGTTTGATCTGCCTATCCGGCGAACCACCGGAGAGCGCATCTAGTGCGGCATCGAACTGGATCCGGCGGGCCTTGCGGCGGCTCACCGTCCGGCCTCGCGCGCCGGCGTTCCCGTTCCCGTTCCTGACGTACCCCCTATGTGTTCAGGAACGGGAACGGGAACGGGCCGTTCCCTGAGTGCCTTCGCCACGTCACTGGCCAGGCTGTTGGAGCATCCGAGCGCCTGTTGAATCGCCTTCACGGTGGCGCGTGGTCGGTCTGCCTCGGGCAGCTCGTCGAGCTTGTCGAGGGCCTCGGCCATCGTCATGGCTCCCCGGCTCGTCGGGCCCTCCGTGGGCCTCGCGGCTGACTCTGGGGCCTGCTCGGGTGAGTAGACGTACCAGCGCAGTTTCCCGCTGTCGAGGGCTTCCAGGTGAAACAGGCCGGCGTAGGGTTCGCCGCGCTCGGATGGGCAAGCCGCGCGCAGGCTTCCATGCCGGTCCTTGCGCAGGGTCAGCCGCGCCTTGCCACCCCGGCCGGGGGCGAACGCGTCGACAACCTCCACGCGGATCGAGGAACCCCCGACCGCACGGGCCTTCGCCGCTGTCCCGGTGGGGCCCTGCTCGCGACTCTCCCGGTTCTTGGCCAGGTGGTCGACTGCGACGACGCACGCACCCGCCCGTGCCAGCGGCTTGAGTACCTTCGCGTGCGCGGCAGTGAAGTCGTCGGGGCTGTTCGAGCTGTACCCGAAGATCGGCAGCAGCTCCCCGACGGAATCAACCATGGCGACGTCCGGCCGCCACGCGACGCACGCACGGATCACGGCGAGCAGGTGCGCGCCGTCGTCGGGTTCCACGTACCTGAACCGGTCAGGGTCGCTCAGAACGTCGGAGTCCACGCGCAGGTCGAGCAGGCGCTGAACGGTAGCCTCCGGGCCGTTGTGGTCAAGGTCGATCACGACCGCGCGCCCACCGTCGGCCAACGACTCGGCCACGCCACACAACACGAGCCAGCTTTTCCCGCTCTCCGGGTCACCGAACACAAGGTTGACCTGACCGGCGTAGAACAACGCCATGCTGTCTGTCCGGTGAACCCATCGCGGCCGGGGTCGAGCCGGGGCGCCGCCGGCCATCATTGCGGCGATATCGAAGAACAGCCCGGGCTTGTCGTCCACGTCATCCGGGAACGTTCCGGGAACGTCAGGAGGAATCTCAGCGAGGGGCGTTCCCGTTCCCGTTCCTGCCGACATAGGGGGTACGTCAGGAACAGGAACGCGGAACGTCTCATCCACGAACGGATCGAACGGCGGCTCAACGTCAGCCAGGCGCGTGGCGTCGATGTAGCTCGTCACGCGGCCACCCCCTCGATGATGGCGACGACGAGGGCCTCTAGATCGGCGCCGATCGGCGTGGGGTACCGGCGGAGTAGCTCCGCGTGCTCGCGTGCCGCTGCGGCCTGCTCGGTGAGCCGTGCGTGCCGTTCTGCCAGGTCCTCCCGGGTGGCCTGCCCGTGGAACTCACCAGCACGCGGCCGTGCGTTGTCTAGGTCCTCGGCGCGGCGGATCCAGTGCCAGGGCATGGCCTCGGTGATGGCGTCCTCGAGCATGCGGACGGCGTACTGCGTCAGGCCGTCGGCGACGTTCTGAGGTAAGCTTGAGACAGAGCCGCGAAACTCTTCGATGCCGTCCGGGCCACCAACCGGGCGGCATTTCGCAATAGTGCAGGTCATCGGCCACCGCCGACTGAGTCGAGCTCAGCGAGCTCCGCATCGGCAGCCTCGGCCTCGGCCAGCATTGAGCGGGCACGGCGGGCTTGGGCCGATTTCAGGGCAAGACGCGCGTAGTACGCCTTGCGAAGATGGGTGGCCTTGCGGGGATCCCCGCCGGCCTCGGCCAGGAATCGAGCATCCAGCGCGGCGCGCGCAGGGGCCGTTCGTGCGGTTCGGTCATCGGTCTTCGCCCACGAATCATGGGCGGCGATGGAAGCTCGAAGCTTCCTTTCGGCATCGGCAGCCATAGCGAGGAATCCCTCCAGGGGAGTTCTCTCGCGAGTGGCCCATACTCACGAACTTGGTTCGTCGCCGATCACAACGGGCTCAGTGCTGACTAGGTTAGCACAGCGTCCCACCTGCCAGCCGTCCGAACGATCGAGACAGCGGCGGGTGTGTGACAGCGAGGACAGACAACGGCGGTGCTGAAGGGCTCCATGGTGGCGGCGTGAGCTGCCCTGTCGAGGTCGCGAGGGATCTCGATGCTTCGGGCAGGCATGTCTGCGTGCGGGTCTGACAGCTCGGTATCGAGGCGGCGGGTGATGGTCTCGCCGAACTCGTCGCTACCGCTCTCCTCCCATTGCTGGCGGGCGTCGAGCAGCTCCGCGCGGAGTCCTTGCGGATGTCCGTCGCGGCCTCCGACGATCTCGAGGCGGCGCAGACCGTCGGCCACCACAACGCGCGCCATGGCCCTTCCATCGCGCGGGCAGCGAATCGTCTTCTCGACTCTCATCACAGCTCCCCCAGGTTGAGCGATCGGGCCTCGGTCACCGCGCGCTCCTCGGCGCGGGCTCGGGTGTAGCGCTGGAGCATGTCGGGCGTACTCCATCCAGCCATCGCCATGAGGCCACCCTCAGAACCGCCCTTCTCCAGCCACCTATGGGCGCCTGTGTGGCGCAGGAGGTGCGGGTGGAACCCGTCGACGCCGGCGCGGTCCGCGCGCATCCTCAGCGTCTTGTGCAGGGCGTCATAGCTGAACGCCTTCCCGCGGTCACCGAGCCACAAGGCGCTTGTGGTGGCGAGACGATGGGACCGGCGGAGTCGGCGGTAACGGTCGATCGCCAGGGCAACCTCCGGGGCCAGCGGGACAACGCGACCCTTCCCGCCCTTCCCGCGGCGCACGATGATGTGCGGCGGGTCCTTGGTCAGGTTGAGGTCTTCGATCTGGAGGGCCACCACTTCGCCGGCGCGCATCGCGGTGGTGAACATCAGACGGAGGATGGCTTCGTCGCGCTTGTCGCGCATCTCGGTGCCGCGGCAGGCGTTGAGCAGCGCGCGGAGCTGGTCGTCGCTGAGGGGTTCCACCACTTCTTTGTCCAGCTTCGGCGCCTTGATGCCTAGGAGCTGGTCGACGTCGGTCTCCCCCTCGTCGGCCAGCCAGGCGGAGAACCGGCGCACGGCCAGGTGTCGGGACACGGCGGTGGCTGGTCTCGCGCCGTCGGCCAGGAGGGCGTCGACGAAGCTTCGCAGGCGCACGCGCGTCAGCTCGGGAACCTGATCGTTGTCCTCGCACCACCGGAGGAACGCGCGAACGCCGTCACCGTAGGACTTCACAGTCTGCGGCGACTTGCGTTCAGCGCGGAGGGCAAGCTCCCATGAGGCGAGCATTTCGGCCAGGTCTACGGCAGGTGCTGGGCGTTTCGGCATGCCGTCAGTCTAGCCCAATATCCTTGACTAGAGCGCTGTGCGCCCCTAGACTAGGGGAAGAACTCCACAGATTCGGCCAATATCCCTAGTCAACTCGATTAGCGGCGAGTCAGGCGAGATTCCGTCAGTCCAGATAATCCCGGAGGACCTGGGAGCGCGACGGGTGGCGCAGCTTCGACATGGTCTTGGACTCGATCTGCCGGATGCGCTCGCGCGTGACCCCGTAGACCTTGCCGATCTCGTCAAGGGTCTTCGGTTGACCATCCGTGAGGCCGAATCGCATCGACACCACACCCGCCTCGCGCTCGCTGAGCGTGTCCAGCACGTCGTTGAGCTGCTCCTGCAGGAGCGTGAAGTTGACCGCGTCCGCGGGGACGACGGCCTCTGAGTCCTCGATCAGGTCACCGAACTCGGAATCGCCGTCCTCGCCCAGCGGGGTGTGCAGCGAGATGGGCTCGCGGCCGTACTTCTGGACCTCGACGACCTTCTCCGGCGTCATGTCCAGCTCGACGGCGAGCTCCTCAGGGGTGGGCTCACGTCCCAGGTCCTGCAGCATCTGGCGCTGCACGCGGGCCAGCTTGTTGATGACCTCCACCATGTGCACCGGGATGCGGATGGTGCGGGCCTGGTCCGCCATGGCGCGCGTGATGGCCTGCTTGATCCACCAGGTGGCGTAGGTGGAGAACTTGTAGCCCTTGGTGTAATCGAACTTCTCCACCGCGCGGATGAGGCCCAGGTTGCCCTCCTGGATGAGGTCCAGGAACAGCATGCCGCGGCCGGTGTAGCGCTTCGCGAGCGAGACCACGAGGCGCAGGTTGGCCTCGAGGAGGTGGTTCTTGGCTCGGCGCCCGTCTTCGGCGATCCACTCCAGGTCCTCGCGCTCGTCCTGCTTGAGCTTGTCCGTGGTGTGGATGCGCTCGTCGGCGAAGAGGCCGGCCTCGATCCGCTTGGCCAGCTCCACCTCCTGGACGGCGTTGAGCAGCGCCACCTTGCCGATCTGCTTGAGGTAGTCCTTGACCGGGTCAGCCGTGGCCCCGGCGGAGACGACCTGCTGCTCCGGCTCGTCGGCGTCGTCGGAATCAGAGAGCGCGAAGCCCTCCTCCTCGACGAGCTGCTTCACCAGCGGCGCCTCGCTGGCTTCGTTGAATGAGGAGTCGTCAACCTCGTCGAGGGAACGCTTCTTCCCGCCAACAGTGAGGACCACGTCGTCCCCCTCGCGCTTGAACTGGACTTCGACTTCGCCGGTGGATGCCTGGGCGACGGTGGGCACTTCCGCCTTGGCGGCTGCCTTGGCCCGCGTGCGCGGGGCGGCTTTGACAGTGGATTCGCCGGCGGCGGCCGGCTGCGCGGCGCGGGTGCGAACGGCTGCCCGGCGGGTTCGTGTCGGCTTGCCGGTTCCTTCAGCGTCCTGCGTCACATTGGTCCTCTCGCGGGCATCTACTGGTTTCAGCGCGTGCGTCGCCCCGCCTTAGTCAAGGGTGACGCGCCCCCCATTCTTGCACGCGCCGGGCGACCACTCAAACGAACACCCGTCAGGGTCGTCCCGTACGATCTGGGTCGCAATTCTCAACCGGCTGCCCGCGCGCGGGAACCCTTTTCGCACCCCATGCGTTGTTGGAGATGACGAGTACGAAAGGTTGCCAGAGATATGAACACTACTGTGCGTACACGAACCAATGACGGCATCGACGGCAAGGACGCGGTGGGGCTGTACCTCGACGCCATCGCCAAGACGCCGCTGCTCAACGCCCTCGACGAGGTGGAGTTGGCGCGGGCGATCGAAGCCGGGCTCTACGCCCGCAAGATCCTCGACGGCGAGATCGAGTCGGCGGTGCCGGCCACCGACGAGGAACTGCAGGAGGTCGCCGCAGACGGCGAGCGGGCCATGCAGCGCTTCATCCAGGCCAACCTGCGCCTCGTGGTGTCCGTCGCCCGCAAGTACGGGCGCGCCCAGATGCCCATGCTGGACCTCGTCCAGGAAGGCAACACCGGTCTCATCCGCGCGGTCGAGAAGTTCGACTACGCCAAGGGTTTCAAGTTCTCCACCTACGCCACATGGTGGGTGCGGCAGGCGATCTCGCGCGGTATCGCCCAGCAGGCACGCATCGTCCGCCTCCCGGTGCACGTCGCCGAGCAGGTCAACCAGGTCTCCGCGGTGCGCCGCAACCTGGAGCGTCAGCTGGGCCGGGATCCGGAACTCTCCGAGATCGCCGACGAGCTCGGCATCGAGGAGAGCAAGATCGTGGATCTCATCCGCTACTCCAGGGACCACGTCTCGCTCGACGCACCCGTCGAGGCGGACGGGGACACCGCACTGGGCGACCTCATCGCACGCGAGACCTCGCCCGGGCCGGATGAGATGGTCCTGGACGCGGAGGAGCGCGCGCGGCTCGAGGGGATGCTGGCGGGCCTGGACGAGCGCTCCCAGGACGTGGTGCGTCGCCGCTACGGCCTCCTCGACGGCCGCCAGGCCAAGCTCGCCGACATCGGTGTGCACTGGGGCATCACGGCGGAGCGGGTGCGCCAGATCGAGCGGCAGGCGCTCGCCACGCTGCGCGCCGGTCAAGGGCTCGCCGCCTGACCACCCGCTGCGTCCCCTGAGCACCGCGGCCCGCTCCCCCTCCCCCGGGAAGCGGGCCGCGGTCTGTGTCCGGGGCGGTGTCACGACAAGACGCGGATGAGCCCCTCCTGCGCGCACGACGCCACCGCCACGCCGCCCTGGAACAGCCTGCCCATGGCGAAACCACGCGCGTGTGAGGCCGACGGCGACGTCATGTCGTAGAGCAGCCACTGGTCCACGCGCACCGGGCGGTGGAACCACATGGCGTGGTCGATGGACGCGGCCTGCATCGACGGTGACAGGAACTCCACGGGGTGGGGCACCGTCGAGACGCTGAGCAGCGTGATGTCCGACAGGTAGGCCAGCACCGCCGCGTGCAGCAGCGGGTCGTCGGGCATGGGCTCCCTCGTGCGTACCCAGGCCCGCATGCTGCCGCCACCGTCGACCATCTCCGGTCGCGCCGCAAGCCGCACGTCCAGCGCGTCCCACTCCGCGACCAGCCGAACGCTGGCCCCGAAGCGCCGCTCCAGCACGTCGTGCAGCGATGGGCAGGACTCCGGCACCGACACGTCGACCGGTGGCGCCACGGAATGGGTGAGCCCCTCTTCCGGTTGCTGGAACGAGGCGGTCATCTGGAAGATCACCGAGCCCCCCTGCCTGGTGACCACTCGACGGTTGCTGAAGGTGGCGCCGTCGCGCATCACCTCCACCTCGAAGTCAAGGGGCTGATCGATGGCCCCGGGGCGCAGGAAGTAGGCGTTGAGCGAGTGGACCACCCGGTCCGCGGGCACGGTCCGCGCGGCCGCGACGAGGGTCTGACCGAGCACCTGACCGCCGAAGAGGCGCTGCAGCAGCGTGGTGGGGTGCGGCCCGCGGAACCGGTTCTCACCGGTGGCGTGCAGGTCGAACAACGCGATCAGTTCCGTAACGTCCTTGGGCACGAGGACCATCGTGCCACTCAACGGGCCTGACGGATCGCCTGCCTGATGCGCTTGGCCGAGATCGGCACCGCTGTGCGCAGCTGTTGCGCGAACAGGCTGACCCGAAACTCCTCGAGGAGGAAGGCGATTTCCTCCACCTCGGGCGGCAGCGGCCCTGGCGGCTGCGCGTCGGTCAGCTCGGCGTACGCATCCTCCACGTCGTCGATCTCCGCCTGGAGACGGGCGTCACGCTCGGGCTGGGAGGCGGCGGCCTGCAGCCGCGCGACGGCGGCCTCGGCGTACCGGGGAAGGTGCGTCAGCCACGGGTCGGGGGTGGCCGAGATGAACCGCGCGAAGAAGAGGTTGTCGAGCTGGGCGCTGACGTCGCGGCGCACCGGGCTGGCGGCGGCGAATCCCGCGAGGAGAAGCCGGGCCTGCGTGACGGAGGCCAGGGCCTGGGCGGCGATGGACACCACCTGCCGGGTGCGCCCGGGGCACTCCTGCCGGACCGCCAGCGCGACCCTCGCGTAGTCGGCCTCCGAGCGAACGTCCACGATCGGGCCCTGCTCGGCGGCGAGCTGCTCCCCCGCCTTGAGCCAGGCGTCGGCCAGAAGCTCCGGCACGCTCGGGTACGCCGAGTCCGCCAGCGAGAGCTTCTCGTGCCGGCCGAGGTGCCCCACCACCCACTTCGTCGGATCCGGGTTGGTCAGCGTGAGGAGCCTGCGGACCCCGAGCGTGTGGGAGCGGGCGGCCTTCTGCGGCGAGTCCAGCACCTGCACGCCCACCGTCCTGCCCTCGTCCACGAGCGCGGGGTAGCCCAGCACGCCCTTGGCGACGGCGCTCTCCCGCGGGACGGTGCCGAAGGTCCAGCTCCGCTGACCGGAACTCACCAGGTCTCCCGCGGAGGCGGTGAGCTTCGCCGCGACCCTGGGGGCGAGGGTCACCGCCAACATGTCCAGGTCGTCTCCGCGTGCCACTTCTCGTCCGTTGTCGACGACGACGAAGGTGGGACGGAGGTGGCCGCCGATCGTCGTCGGGGCGAAGCTGTCCGGCCCGACGACGACGCCGGTCAGCGCCGTGAGTGCCCGCGCGAGCGCCTCGGGAAAGCTGCCCTCGCCGACCTCGCCGCGACCCTCGAGCCAGGCCAGCGCCCGCGCGGCGTAGTCCGGGGCCGGGACGAAGCTGGTGCGCAGCGCCTTGGGCAGCGAGCGGATGAGCTCGGTGGCGAGTTCGCGGCGCAGACCGGGGACCTGCCAGCTGAAGCGGGCGCCGTCGAGTTGGTTGAGGAGTTCCAGCCGGACCGTGATGGTCACGCCGTCGCTGCCGGATCCCGGGTCGAAGACATAGTGGATCGGCAGTGTGTGCGGCCCGGCCCGCCACCGGTCCGGGAAGTCCGAGGGCCGCAGCTGCCTGGCGTCGACGACGGCGTCGTCGATCATCAGCCTGGGCCACTGCTCCTCAGGGATGGAGCGCAGCCACGCGTCGAGGGTGGCGGCCGAGACCACGTCCGCCGGGATGCGCTCGTCGTAGAAGGCGTACAGCGCGTCGTCGGAGATGAGGAGATCCGGCCGGCGCATCCGGTCGGTCATCTTCATGGCCTCGTCGAGCACGGCCCGGTTGGCCACGACGAGGCGCTGCCTGGTCTCCCAGTCCCCCTCCACGAGCGCGCTGCGCAGGAAGATCTCGCGGGCCTCGACGGGGTGGGTCGCGGCGTAGTTGGTGCGCCGGCCGGCGATGATGGGGACGCCGAACAGGCTGACGGTCTCGCTTGCCACGACGGTCCCGGAGCGACCCGACCAGCGCGGCTCGGACAGCGTGCGCGTCAGCACGTGGCCGCCGACCTGCTCGATCCACTCCGGCCGCACCTCGGCCACGGTGCGGGCCCACAGCTGAGAGGTCTCCACCAACTCGAAGGCCACCACCAGAGGCGGCGTGGAGCGCGCCAGCGACGACCCGGGCTGGATCGCGAACCGGGCGCCGCGCGCCCCCTGGTACAGCGTGAGGGGACGCCGCCTCCCGGGCTGGCCCTTCGTCTTCTCCTGCTCTGCGAGACCGACGTTGGACAGGAGCCCCGTCAGCAGGCAGGTCAGCACCTCGGGCATCGGTGCGTCGCCGGTGGCGTCGAGGTCCAGCTCCTTGACCGCCTCGCGCAGCTGGGAGACGAGGTCCTCCCACTCGCGGAACCGGACGAAGTTGAGGTACTCCTCGCGGCACATGCGCCGGAAAGCGTTGCCGGACAGCTCCCGACGGCGCCTTCGCAGGTAGGTCCAGACGTTGAGCAGCACCTCGAAGTCTCCACCCTCGAGGCTGGTTCTGGCCGCCTTCTCCTGCCGGGTGCCCGTGTGTGCGGTGTGGCGCAGCGGCGCGCCGTCGGGTTCCACCGCGGCCGGGACGTCCGTGCCCCAGAACCTGCGGTGCAGCTCGTCGGCCTTCGCCTGGAACTCGGTGGGCCGTTCGCGGATGTCGGGCACCGTGAGTCCGGCCACCAGCACCAGCACCGTGCCGAGCGTCTTGCGGCGTGCGCCTTCGATCAGCATCCGGCCGAGCCGCGGGTCCACCGGCAGCCTGGCCAGCATGCGGCCGGTGCGGGTGAGCCGGACGTGGTCATGGCGCTTGCGGGGATGCAGGGCGCCGAGCTCGGTCAGCACTCGGACGCCGTCGTTGATCTGTGAGATCACGGGCGCCTCGACGAAGGGGAAGGACTCCACGTCACCGAGCCCGGCCTGCGCCATGAGGAGGATGACGGTGGCCAGGTTGGTGCGCAGGATCTCGGGCTCGGAATACAGCGGGCGGGAGTCGAAGTCCTCCTCGCTGTAGAGGCGCACGGCGATGCCGGGGCCGAGGCGGCCGCAGCGCCCCGCCCGCTGGTTCGCCGAGGCCTGGGACACCGGCTCGATGGGCAGCCGTTGCACCTTGGTGCGCGCGGAGTAGCGCGAGATGCGGGCCGTGCCCACGTCCACCACGTAGCGGATCCCGGGCACGGTGATCGAGGTCTCCGCCACGTTCGTGGCGAGCACCACCCGTCGGCCGCTGTGCGGCTGGAACACGCGCTGCTGCTCGGCTGAGGAGAGCCGGGCGTACAACGGCAGCACGTCGAGGCCGGTCTTGAGCTTGTCGATGGCCTCGGCCGCGTCGCGGATCTCGCGTTCACCGCTGAGGAAGACGAGGATGTCGCCGGTGGAGGACTCCGTGACGATCTCCTCCACCGCGCCGGCGATGCCGTCGATCTCGTCCTGGTCCTCTCCCAGGGGGCGGTAGCGGGTCTCCACCGGGAAGGTGCGCCCCGACACTTCGACGACGGGTGCGCCGTCGAAGTGCTCCGAGAAGCGGGCGGTGTCGATGGTGGCGGAGGTGACGATGATGCGCAGTTCGGGCCGCTGCGGCAGCAGTTGCTTGAGGTAGCCGAGGAGGAAGTCGATGTTGAGGCTGCGTTCGTGGGCCTCGTCGATGATGATCGTGTCGTAGCGGCTGAGCAGTCGGTCGTGGGTGAGCTCGGAGAGCAGGATGCCGTCCGTCATCACCTTGATCCGGGTCTGGGCCGTGACCTTGCGCGTGAAACGCACCTGGTAGCCGACGAACGCGCCCAGCTCGACGCCGCACTCCTCCGCGATGCGCTGCGCGACGGTGCGGGCCGCGATGCGTCGCGGCTGGGTGTGCGCGATGCGCTCCCGGCCCGCCAGGAGGCAGATCTTGGGCAGCTGCGTGGTCTTGCCCGAGCCGGTCTCCCCGGCCACCACCACCACCTGGTGGTCGCGGATCAGGCCCGCGATGCGCTCCGCCTCCGCCGCGATGGGCAGGGAGGCGACGACCTCGACGTCGGGGGGACGCGTGGAAGGGTCCGGGCTCATCGAGTGATGAACAGCGGGCACTCCGCGTGGGCCATCAGGCCACGCATCAGGCCGCCGAGGCTGAAGCCGGGAATGTGGGACTGCCCCACGCCCAGCACCAGGAGGTCGTAGCCGGCACTGCGGCTGACCAGTTCGTTGATGGGGGTGTCCGCGGCCACCAGCACCTCGTACTCCACGCCGGGATGGCGGGCCGCCACGGTGGCTGCGATGGCCTCGATACCGCCCTTGGCGAACCGCACCTGCTGGTCGAGGTCTGAGGGGCTGAGCCGCTTCGCGAACAGACCCACCGGGGGCTGAATGGCGTGGACGATCTCGAGACGGGCGCCCAGCCGCTCGGCCTGGAGGAATCCGGCCTCAAGAATCTGCTCGGACCCAGGGCTGGTGGTGAGGCCCACCCCCACCACACCCTTCTGCCCGACGGGGTCGGGGTGGGCGGCCGCGGAGATGACGACGACGGGGCAGGCGGCATTGGCCACCACGGCCACCGACGTGGAGCCCACGAACATGCGCTCCAGGCCGGTGGCGGCGCGCCGGCCGACCACCACGAGGCTCGCGATCTCGCTGAGGCGGGCCATGACGCCGCCTGGGGAGCCCATCACCACCTCGGTCTTGATCCGGTCCTCCGTGAGGCCCATCCCCAGGGCCACGTCCTTGGCCTGTTCGTTGGCGGTGACACCGGCGGACTGGAGCACCTCGGGGTCGTAGACCACGCCCCACGCGCCCGCCATGAGGGTGTCGTCGACGGCGTTGACCAGGAGAAGCTCGCCGCCGTAGCGCAGCACTGTGCCCGTGCCGAAGCGGACGGCGCGGAGGCCGTCGTCGCTGCCGTCGACGCCGACGACCACCAGGGGTGTGGTGCGTTCGCTCATGTCTGGACTCCTCACTGTTGGATGACGCCGGAAACGACGCGCCCGGCGATGGTGCTCGCGGTCACGGCCAGCCCCACCGGCCTGTTGCCTTCGAGCCAGCTGCTGCTGGCCACGTCCGCATCCGCCGGGCCGCTGATCCCGCGCACGAGCACGGACCAACCTGTGGCGGTCTCCTGATCGATCTCGTCCACCTGGAACGCGACATCGGTGCGCTGGGTGAGCCCCGCGAGGAACGACTGCGGGGACGTGTGGAACACGATGGCGCCGTCCACCACACGGAAGTTGACCGGCACGACGGCGATGCCGTCCGGGGCCATCCACGCGACGCGTCCCACGACGGCCTCGGTGAGGAGCGCCCAGCATTCGTCGGCGTCGAGCCGAGAGAAATAGGTCACGGGCTGAGGCTCGGTGGTCATGCCTCCACTGTAGTGCTCGCGCGGCGTCCGGGGAGGTCAGAACGTGGTGCGGCCGCCGAGCTTGGTGGCGAGCTCGTCGTCGATGCCGTCGGCGATCTGGCTGAGCGCGAACAGTGCCTGGTGCAGGTGCGCCGGCACGAACGGCTGCGCCGCCACCGACAACTGCACGAAGACGCGGTCGCGGTGGAGGGCGAACCGGCCATATCGCGATTCCACGTTGAGGTCGTTAAGCACCTCGCAGGCGCGGGACCTGCCGATGACGTCGTGCACCAGGGCCGAGAACAGCACCAACTCGGCGCCGTCCGGGGTGGACCGCAGGAACACCATCGTGGAGCCCACGCGGATGGCGACGTCGCCCAGCTCGTTGCGCAGCGTGGGGTGGCGGTACAGCCGGCGCAGTTCGTCGTCGACCAGCGAGTCCAGCTCGGCGCGGGAGCCAGGCATGACGGCGGTCTCCTCGCGCGAGAGCTTCCGCGGCGTCAGTGGCGCCCACGGCGCCTCTCCCTGCAGGATCTCGGCCAGCTGATCCGGATGGAGGAATACGGGGTGCAGGACCCCGAAGACGCCCGTCAGGGTGCTGGTGGCGAGTTCGGCCAGCGTCGACGACGCCTCCTGGTCCACCTCGGCGTGGAAGCGCAGCACCCCGTCGCCCTCGGTCCACCCGAGGCCCCGCAGCGCCTCCGCCTCCTCGGGAGTGGGCTGCCCGGCGTCGGAACCCAGCACGTAGCCCGCCACCACCAGCGGCGCCACCATGGAAAACCTGAGGCCGGGACGCAGCGCCGCGGCGTCCGGATCAGCCACGGAGATGGTGAGGTCCTCTGTCCCGTCCATGACGGACAGCACCTCGCCCAGGCGGAGGGTGAACTCCTCCCAGGCATGCCGCTGGGTGGCGTCGAAGTCGAAATCGCGGTAGTCGGCCACTGGAGTACCTCCTCGCGGATCAACCTAGCAAACCCCGCTGGGCTGCAGGCCACCCCGCAAACCCTAGGCTGGGCGGCATGTGGGAGGCGCTCGAGGGGTTCAGCACGATCGGTCTGGTGGTGGCCGTCGGCTTCGTCCTCGCCCGCGCGCGGCTGGTGGGCCGGTCGGCGCAGCGTGCGCTGGGCGACGTGGCCTTCTACGTCGGCCAGCCCGCGCTGGTCCTGGTGGCGGTCGCCGGCGCGGACGTGCGGCTGCTCGTCGGCTGGCACGTCGTGGCCTTCGGTGGGGCCTGCGTGCTGGCCGGGTCGACGTTCGCGCTGCTCATGGCCCGGCGGTGGCGGACGGGCCGCGCCGAGGCCGCCATCGGCTACCTGGCCACGAGCTACGTCAACGCCGGCAATCTCGGGATGCCCATCGCGGCCTTCGTCCTGGGCGACGCCGCCTGGGCGGCCCCGGCGATGCTGCTGCAGGTGCTGATCCTGCAGCCGAGCGCCGTCGCGGTCCTGGAGTCGTCGACGGCGGGGCGCGGACGCTCTGTCGTGCGCAGCTTCGCCACCCACCCGCTCGTCATCGGCGGCCTCATCGGCCTGGCGGTCAACCTCAGCGGCTGGCAGGCCCCGACGGCGCTGTGGGCGCCACTCACCCTCCTGGCAGACCTCGCGATCCCCGCGATGCTCCTGGCGTTCGGCATGTCGCTGCACTCCAGCCCCCTGCCCCGCCGATTGTCGCGGCGCATCGTGGCGGCGATCGTGACGAAGTCGTTCGTCGTGCCGGCGCTGGCGCTACTCATCGCCCTCGCGATCGGCCTCACCGGCACCCCGCTGCGCGCCGCCGTCGTGCTGGCCGCGCTGCCGACGGCGCAGGTGGTGTTCGTGCACTCCGTCCGCTATCAGGTGGGGCTCCGCCTGGTGCAGGCGACGACGCTGTGGTCCACGCTGCTGAGCGTCCCCGTCATCGTCGCGGCCGGGGCGCTGCTGCACTGAAGCCGCTAAGCTGGCGGCCCGCCCGCAGCACCTTGGAGCGCCATGTTCGATCCCACTTCCTGGGACGCGCCGTTCGTTGTCGTGGTGTCGGCACTGTTCGTCATCGTCATGCTGCGCGCCAACGGCGCCTACTGGCTCGGGCGGGCGCTGGCCGCGGGTGCCCGTCGCACCCGGTGGGAGCGGCTTCTGGCATCGCGGCACTACGCCACCGGAGCGCGTTGGCTGACCAGATGGGGCGCGCCGGCGGTCTCGCTCTCGTTCCTCACCATCGGGATCCAGACCATGGTGAATCTGGCTGCGGGAGTGGCGCGGATGCCGCTACGCCGCTACCTTCCGGCCGTGGCCGTCGGCTGCCTCATGTGGGCCTTCATGTACGGCACTGTGGGGTTCATCGGGTGGGTCGCGGTGCTCGCCCTGTGGGACCGTTCGCCGCTTCTCACCGTCGCCCTCCTGGCGCTGGCCGCGGCGGGCATCCTCTGGGCCGTCGCCCGCCGCGATCCGTCACCGGAACCCGTCCCCGCGGAGTAGGCTGCCGCCCGTACCTGCCCAAGGAGGCACCCATGGCGGATCAGCGCCGCGCAGACCGGCTGCTGCGTTCGCTGCGGCTCAAGCCCACACTGCCCGCCTCCGCCGAGGCTCCCTCCACGGAACCTGCCCCCACACCGAGCACCGTCCCTGCTCGTGTCACCTCCATCGTGGACGCGGGCATCTACGCCGACGGCAGGCGGGTCGCCACCCCGGAGACGTTCGAGGAGGCCTTCCGGCTCCTCGACCAGCAGCCGGACGGCTTCGCCTGGATCGGGCTGTACCGCCCGAGGCACTCGGACATGGCCCTCCTGGCCGAGGAGTTCCGGCTCAGTCCCCTCGCCGTCGAGGACACGATCACCGCCCACCAGCGGCCCAAGTTCGAGCGATACGAGGACGTGCTGTTCCTCGTGCTGCGCGCCGCCCACTACGTCGATCGCAGCGAGACGGTGGACTTCGGCGAGGTGCACGCCTTCGTCGGCGACAGGTTCGTGGTGACCGTGCGCCACTCGGAGACCCCGGACCTCACCCGCGTGCGGCAGCAGCTGGAGTCAACGCCGACGGTTCTGGCGAAGGGGCCCAGCGTGGTCCTGCTGCGGCTGCTCGACGGCATCGTCGACGACTACACCCCCGTCGCGATGGGCATCGAGAACGACATCGACGAGATCGAGACGCAGGTGTTCACCGGGAGTTCCCGGGTGTCGCGGCGCATCTATCAGCTCTCCCGCGAGGTGATCGACTTCCAGCGGGCCGTGCGGCCCCTCAAACAGATCATCGAGGGAGTGCGGGGTGACCGGGTGTTCGCCTCCGCCGGGGAGCGCCGCCGCCAGGAGCTGCGCGACATCGAGGACCACGCCATCGCCATGATCGAGCGGGTCGACATCCTCCGCGAGACGCTCAAGGGCACCCTGGACCTCAACATCTCGCTCCAGGCGCAGCGACAGAACGAGGAGATCAGCAACATGACCGCCTCCAGCTTGAAGCAGGCGGAGGAGACCCGGCGGATCGCCGCGTGGGCCGGCGTCCTGTTCGTGCCCAGTCTGGTCACGGGCACCTACGGCATGAATTTCGCCTACATGCCCGAACTCGACTGGGTGTGGGGCTACCCCTTCGCCCTTGTGCTGATGCTGGTCACCGGGGTGGGGATGTACACAGTGTTCAAGCTCAAGGGCTGGCTGTAGCCCTCCCGAACCCTCAGGACAGCTTGCGGGCCGCGCCCTTGTCCGCGGACTGCGCCAGCATCCCGAAGATCTTCAGGGCGGTCGACACCTCGCGCACGCGGTTCTTCGGCGCCCACCCGGCGGCGTCCCGCGCGGCGCGCCGAGCCGCGAGGGTGTCGTCGTCCACGTTGAGCGTCAGGGAGCGGTTGGGGATGGAGATGGTGATGGTGTCCCCGTCCTCGATGAGCCCGATCGCGCCGCCGGAGGCAGCCTCCGGCGACACGTGCCCGATGGACAGCCCCGAGGAGCCGCCCGAGAAGCGTCCGTCGGTGATCAGTGCGCACTGCGGGCCGAGGCCCAGCGCCTTGAGGTAGGAGGTGGGGTACAGCATCTCCTGCATGCCGGGGCCGCCCTTGGGGCCCTCGTAGCGCACCACGACGATGTCGCCGGGCTGGATCCGCTTGCCGAGGATGGCCTCCACCGCGTCGTCCTGCGACTCCGTGACCACGGCACGCCCAGTGAACTCCCACTGGGCCTCCGGCACGCCGGCGGTCTTGACGATGGCGCCGTCGGGCGCGAGGTTGCCGCTGAGCACGGCGAGGCCACCGTCGAGGGTGTACGGGTGCTCCACGGAGCGGATGCAGCCGCCCTCGGCATCGGTGTCAAGCGTGTCCCAGCGGTTGGTCGACGAGAAGGCTTCGGTGGTGCGAACGCCGCCGGGAGCGGCGTGGAACAGCTCGACGGCCTCTGGGCGGGCCTTGCCGCTGCGGATGTCCCAGTCGTCGAGCCACTCCTGCATCGTGCGGGAGTGGACGGTCGAGACGGCGTCGTCGAGCTTGCCGCCGCGGTACAGCTCACCGAGGATCGCGGGGACGCCTCCGGCCCGGTGAACGTCCTCCATGTAGTACTTCGGGGAGTTGGGCGCCACCTTGGCCAGGCACGGGGTGATGCGGGAGATGGCGTCGATGTCGTCCATGGTGAAGTCCACGCCGGCCTCCTGGGCGGCGGCGAGCAGGTGGAGGACGGTGTTGGTCGAGCCGCCCATCGCCACGTCGAGCTTCATGGCGTTGGAGAACGCTGCCTTGGTCGCGATGGAGAGCGGGAGGACGGACGCGTCCTCCTCGTCGTACCAGCGGCGGCACAGCTCGACGACGAGCCGGCCGGCCTCCTGGAACAGGCCCTTGCGGGCCGACGCCGTGGCCAGCGTCGAGCCGTTGCCCGGGAGCGCCAGCCCCACCGCCTCGAGGAGACAGTTCATGGAGTTGGCGGTGAACATGCCCGAGCAGGAGCCGCACGTGGGGCACGCGTTGGCCTCGATCCGGCCCAGCTCGTCGTCGGTGACGGATGGATCCACCGCCGAGACCATGGCGTCGACCAGGTCCAGCGAGGTCACGACCCCGCCCTCCTTCACCACCGCCTTGCCGGCCTCCATGGGTCCGCCGGAGACGAAGACGGCCGGGATGTTCAGCCGGAGGGCGGCCAGGAACATGCCGGGGGTGATCTTGTCGCAGTTGGAGATGCACACCAGCGCATCCGCGCAGTGCGCGTTGACCATGTATTCCACCGAGTCGGCGATCAGCTCACGGCTGGGCAGCGAGTAGAGCATGCCGCCGTGACCCATCGCGATGCCGTCGTCCACGGCGATGGTGTTGAACTCGCGGCCGATGCCGCCGGCCTCGGCGATGGACTCGGAGACGAGCTTGCCCATGTCACGGAGATGCACGTGGCCGGGCACGAACTGCGTGAACGAGTTGGCCACGGCGATGATCGGCTTGCCCCAGTCCGAGTCCGTGATGCCCGTGGCGCGCCAGAGGGCGCGGGCGCCCGCCATGTTTCGGCCGTGGGTGGTGGTGCGGGACCGGAGTGCCGGCATGGGGAACCTCCAAGGGCTAGCGACGTACCCGGCCAGGATACCCGCCGGCCGTCTCCTCGCCCGTGGCCGTCCGAGCCCTACTCCCCCGTCGCGACGGGTCTGGAGGTGTGGCTGTATTGCGACCAGGACCCGGGATACAACCGACCCCGCCCGAGCCCGGCGTACTCGAGGGCGATCAGGTTGTGGCAGGCGGTGATCCCGGACCCGCAGTAGGAGATGACGCGCGAGGCGTCGTCGACCCCCGCGAACCGCTCCCGCAGCGCCTCCGGCGTCCTGAACCGCCCGTCCTCGGTGAGATTGCCTGGCAGCGGATAGTTGCGCGCTCCCGGGATATGGCCGGCCTTGGGGTCGATCGGCTCGTTCTCGCCGCGGAAGCGCTCCTCGCTGCGGGCGTCGATCACGAACTCGCCCGCTGCCGCCTCTTCGATGTCGGCGAGCGCGGCGTCGGGCCAGGAGGCGGGCGGGAACTCGGCACGGGGCCGGCGCCGCACCTCTGTGGTGAGCTCACCGTCCCAGGCCTGGATCCCGCCGTCGAGAAGGGCCGCGTCCCGGCCGAGGATGCGCAGCAACCACACGAGGCGCCCGGCCATGGCGCCTCCTGCGTCGTCGTAGGCCACGACGGTGTCGCGCTCACCGATGCCGAGGTGGCTCATACCCTCGGCGAAGGTGTCGTGATCAGGCAGTGGGTGCCGGCCGCGGGCGGGCGACGGTGGGTCGGCCAGGACGTCGTCCATCGGCACGAACACCGCGCCGGGAAGGTGACCGGCCGCATAGGCGTCGGCGCCGGATCGCCCGTCGAGGTAGTGCCGCACGTCCGCGACGACCGCGTCGGGATGCGCCGCGAGCCAGGTCTGGTCAACCACCGGAGGAATCACGTCACCAGCCTATGCCGCCGCTGTCCTGGCTGGGGAGGGGGGTTGAGCCTGACACGGCTTCCGTGGGGAAACGATGAGCCGGGACCGGGCTACCGCGCGGCGCTGATGAGGGCGAGCAGCGCGGCGGCGTAGGCCTCGGCCGCATCCTCGGCGATGAAGGAACGCGCCGGCTGGCTGGGGATCTCGATCACGACGGCGAACTCACCGGTCTGGGACCTGCCTAGCGAGCGGAAGGTGCCGCCGAGCAGCTCGCGCAGCTGTTCCTCGCGCGGGAGCCACAGCGCCTTCTCCGCCGGCACGGAGTCCAGCGCCCATTCGGTGGTGCCGTTGAACGCCAGCAGCGTCCCGGTGGGGTGATCCCGCGCCTCCACCACCATGTTGGCGAGGGTGAAGACCTCGTCCTCCAGGTCCATGGCACGCACGACGAAGCGGTCACCCTCACCCGGATGCCACACCACACCGGCCTGGGCCAACCGCTCCGCGGTTGTCACTGAGATCATCTCGTGCCTCCTCGCACCTGCTGAGCCGCTAGAGGATCTTGCTCAGGAAGTCCTTCGTGCGATCCTCCCGCGGTGAACCGAACAACTCGGCGGGCGGTCCCTGCTCCACGACGGTGCCATCGGCCATGAACAGCACCCGATCGCACACCTCCCGCGCGAATCCCATCTCGTGCGTGACGATCACCATGGTCATCCCCTCACCCGCCAGGGTCCTGATGACGGCCAGCACCTCACCCACCATTTCGGGGTCCAGGGCGCTGGTGGCCTCGTCGAACAGCATCACGTCGGGCTTCATCGCCAATGCCCGGGCGATCGCCACGCGCTGCTTCTGGCCGCCGGACAGCTGGGCGGGCCGGGCGTCCACCTTGTCCGCGAGCTGGACGCGGTTGAGGAGCTCGAGGGCAGCGTCGCGGGCCTCGGATCGCGACATCTTCTTCAGCTGCACCGGGGCCAGCATGATGTTCTCGGCAACGGTCATGTGGGGAAACAGGTTGAAGTGCTGGAACACCATCCCGATGCGCTGACGCACAACGTCGATGTCCGTCTTCGGATCCGTCAGGTCCTGGCCTTCGAAGATGATGCGCCCGCTCGTGGGCTCCTCGAGCTTGTTGAGGCAGCGCAGGAAGGTGGACTTGCCGGACCCGGAGGGCCCGATGACCGTGACCACCTCCCCCTCGCGGATCGCGACGTCGAGGCCCTTGAGCACCTCGAGGTGCCCGAACGACTTGCGCAGGTCCTGGACCTCGAGGAGCGTCTGGCCACTGGGTTGCGTGCTCACTTGTTGAACCTCCGGTCGACGGCATTGGAGAGCATGGTGAGGGCCTTGATGACGATGAGGTACAACGCGCCCACGATCAGCCAGATTTCAGCGGACCTGAAGTTGTTGGCGATGATCTGCTGGCCCTGGTACGTGAGCTCGGCGAGACCGAGAACGGCCAGCAGAGAGGTGTCCTTCAAGGTGATGACGAACTGGTTGATGAACGACGGCGTCATGATCTTCACGGCCTGCGGAACCACCACCATCTGCATGGACTTCATCCACGGCAGACCCAGCGACCGGGCGGCCTCGAGCTGGCCCGGGTCCACCGACTGGATGCCACCGCGCACGATCTCGGTCATGTAGGCGCCGGCATTGAGCGCCAACGTGAGGATGCCGGCGGTCAGGACATCGAGCCTCACCCCGGTCAGCGTGGGCAGGCCGAAGTAGATGAAGAACGCCTGCACCAGCAGCGGGGTCCCACGGAACACGTCCACGTAGATGCTCGCGATGACGTTGAGGACGGGGTTGCCACCCACCTTGAAGAATCCCAGGACCAGACCGAGGATCAACGCGAACACCAGCGAGAGTGCCGTGGCCGCAATGGTCATCACCATGCCCTTGCTCAACGCCGGGAGGGCCGACGCCAGGAGGTCGAAGAAGCCCTGGCGTTCAGCGCCGGTGGGGGCCTCGAGATAGGTGTCGAGCAGCGCCTGGTAGGAGCCGTCGGCCTTCATCTCGGCCAGGCCCGCGTTGAACGCCGCGAGCAGCTCGGGGTTCTGACCCTTGTTGACGGCGAAACCGTACTGACCCCCGGGCTCCTTGGGCGTCACGGCCTTGAGTCCGTTGCCCTGCTTGATGCCGTAGGCGAGGACCGGATAGTCGTCGAAGACCGCTGCGGCGTTGCCGGAGTTGACCTCGGAGTACATCGTGTCCGCCTGAGGCAGTGCCTTGACCGAGAACCCGTACTGATCCTTGATCGACTCGGCGAAGGCCAGGCCCTCTGCACCCGTCTTGGCCACCACGATCTGCCCATCGAGGTCTTCGTACGACGTGATCGGCGAGTCGTCCTTCACGGCCATCTGGATGCCGGAATCGAAGTACGGATCGGAGAAGTCGAAGATCTCCTTGCGCTTGTCGGTGATGGACATCCCGGCGATCACGCCGGCCACCTGGTTCGACTGTAGGGCCTGGAGCGCCGCGTCGAAGCCCACCGACTTGATGTCGACCGTGAAACCCTTTCGTTCTGCGATGGCGGTGATGAGGTCGATGTCGATGCCGGTGAGTTCGCCGTTGGCGTCGCGGAACTCAAACGGCGCGAACGTGGTGTCGGTGGCGATCGAGTACGTCTTGCCGGCCACCGCGGGATCGATGCTCGACACCGGCTGTCCACCCGTCGACCCGGCGTCCAGGTACCTGTCGAGGATCTTCTGGTAACTGCCGTCCTCCTTCATGGCGGCCAGTTGGGCGTTGAACGCAGCCAACAGAGCGCCATTCTGGCCCTTGCTCACCGCGAAGCCGTAGGACCCGCCCGGCTCCTTGGCGGTGACAGTCTTGAGTCCGTTGCCCTGCTTGATGCCGTAGGCGAGCACCGGGTAGTCGTCGAAGACGGCGGCCGCGTTACCGGAGTTCACCTCGGAGTACATCGTGTCCGCCTGCGGCAGGGCCTTCACGGCGAAGCCGTACTGGTCCGCGATCGACTCAGCGAACCTCAGCCCCTCCGCTCCGGTCTTGGCCACGACGGTCTGCCCGCGCAGATCCTCGTACGACGTGATGGCCGAGTCAGCCTTGACAGCCATCTGGATGCCGGATTCGAAGTACGGATCGGAGAAGTCGAACGTCTCCTTGCGGACGTCGGTGATGGTCATGCCGGCGATCACCCCGGCCACCTGTCCGGACTGCAGCGACTGCAGGGCGGCATCGAAGCCCACGGACTTGATGTCGACGGTGAACCCACCTCGCCGGGCGACTTCACGGATGAGATCCATGTCGATGCCGGTCAGTTCACCGCCGGTGTCACGGAACTCGAACGGCGCGAACGTCGTGTCCGTGGCGATCGCGAACGTCCTGCCCACCAGCGACGGGTCCGGCGTGGGCTCAGCCAGCGCGGCGGGTGCCGCCAGGAAGCCGACCACCAGGAGCGCCACGACGGCGGCCCAGAGCCGATGCACACGAGCCTTGACCTTCAGCCTGTTCACAGTTCGTGTCCTCTCTGTGGGCGCCCCCGCTGGACGCTGGCAGAACGATATCCCAGATGGGCCAGGCCGACGCGTCAACGTCTGCCTGGCCCATCTGGAGCTCAGCCGGTGCGGTCAGCTGCAGCCGCTGGTGGAGCCGCACCCCTCGCACACGTAGCAGGACCCGCTGGGCCGCATCTTCGTGCCGCAGGTCATGCACAGGGGCGCGTCGACCTCACGGCCCGTGAGCGACTCCATCAACTCCGCCGTGGTCTGTGCGGTGCCGAAGTGCGACGGCGACGGCGCGTCGATCAGCGAGGGCTGACGGGCCCCGTCGACCTTGAAGTTGTCGCCGGCGTCGTTGCGGAGGGATACCGCCTCCGGCATCGCCGCCTCGTCCTCCTCCGAGAGGTAGGAGCCGGTCTCGACGTAGCGGGCCCGCTCCGAGGCGGTGTAGATACCCAGTTCGGCCCGATCGTCGAACGTCAGGTAGTCCAGTGCAAGGCGTCGGAAGATGTAGTCCATGAAGGACTGAGCGATCCGGATGTCCGGGTCATCGGTCATGCCCGCGGGCTCGAACTTCAGGTTGGTGAACTTCTGCACGAAACTCTCCAGCGGCACGCCGTACTGCAGGCCGATGGACACTGCGATGGAGAAGGCGTCCATGACGCCCGCGAGGGTCGATCCCTGCTTGCCCAGCTTGAGGAACACCTCACCGATGCCGCCGTCCTCGTAGGCGCTGGAGGTCATGTAGCCCTCAGCGCCGCTGACGGAGAAACTGGTGGTACGCGAGGCGCGGGACTTCGGGAGCCGCTGCCGCTTGGGACGGTACTCGATCCGCACCTCAGGCTCTGCCTTCTTCTCCTCCTTGGCCTCCCCGTTGCCCTCGGAGAGCGGCTGGCCCACCTTGCAGTTGTCGCGGTAGACCGCCAGCGCTTTGAGGCCGAGCTTCCACCCTTGGAGGTAGACGTCCTCGATCTCCTCGACCGTGGCGGTCTCCGGCAGGTTCACCGTCTTGGAGATGGCACCGGAGAGGAACGGCTGGACCGCGGCCATCATCCGGACGTGGCCCATCGGCTTGATGGAGCGGGCGCCCATGGCGGTGTCGAAGACCTCGTAATGTTCCGCGGCCAGGCCGGGTGCGCCGATGACGTGCCCATTGACGCCGATGAACTCGACGATGCCGTCGATCTCCTCCGAGCTGTACCCGAGCCGCTTCAGCGCGCGCGGGATGGTCTGGTTGACGATCTGCATGGATCCGCCGCCGACGAGCTTCTTGAACTTCACCAGGGAGAAGTCGGGCTCCACGCCCGTGGTGTCGCAGTCCATCATGAAGCCGATGGTGCCGGTGGGGGCGAGCACCGACGCCTGGGCGTTGCGGAAGCCGTTCGTGGCCCCCAGAGTGACCACGCGATCCCACTCGCGGGTGGCGACGGTGTGGAGTGGACGGTCCTCCTGGAGCACGCGGAGGTCGTCGTTGGCGGCCTGGTGCTTGCGCATCACCCGCTGGTGGGCCTCCGCGTTGACGGCGTACCCGTTGTAGGTGCCGACGATCGCCGCGAGTTCAGCGGAGCGGCGGTAGGACGCGCCGGTCATGATCGAGGTGATGGCCGCCGCGGTGGAGCGGCCGCCCTCGGTGTCGTAGCCCTTGCCCATGGCCATGAGCAGCGCGCCGAGGTTGGCGTAGCCGATGCCCAGCTGGCGGAAGTTGCGCGTGGTCTCGCCGATCGACTCGGTCGGGAAGTCCGCGAAACAGATCGAGATGTCCATCGCGGTGATGATCAGCTCGACGGCCTTGACGAACAGCTCCGCGTCGAAGGTGCCGTCGGCCTTGAGGAACTTGAGCAGGTTCAGCGAGGCCAGGTTGCACGAGGAGTTGTCCAGGCTCATGTACTCCGAGCAGGGGTTCGACGCCGTGATGGGACCCGTGACGGGGTTGGTGTGCCAGTCGTTGATGGTGTCGTGGTACTGGATGCCCGGGTCAGCGCACTCCCACGCCGCGGTGGAGATCTTGCGGAAGAGCTCGTTGGCGTCCACCTCCTCGATGACAGAGCCGTCGGTGCGCGAGCGCAGGCCGAACGCGCTGCCCGCCTCCACCGCCTCCATGAACTCGTCGGTGACTCTCACCGAGTTGTTGGCGTTCTGGTACTGCACCGAGGTGATGTCCTTGCCGCCGAGGTCCATGTCGAAGCCGGCGTCGCGCAGGGCGCGGATCTTGTCCTCCTCACGCGCCTTCGTCTCCACGAATTCCACGATGTCCGGGTGGTCGACGTCCAGGACCACCATCTTGGCCGCGCGACGGGTGGCGCCGCCCGACTTGATGGTGCCGGCGGACGCATCGGCGCCCCGCATGAAGGACACGGGCCCGGAGGCGGTGCCGCCGGAGCTCAGGAGTTCCTTCGACGAGCGGATCCGGGACAGGTTGAGGCCGGCACCCGAGCCGCCCTTGAAGATGAAACCCTCCTCCTTGTACCAGTTGAGGATCGAGTCCATCGAGTCATCGACACTGAGGATGAAGCATGCGCTGACCTGCTGCGGCGAGGGGGTGCCGACGTTGAACCAGACCGGGGAGTTGAAGGAGAAGAACTGGTTCATCAGCATCCAGGTGAGCTCGTGCTCGAAAATCTCCGCATCCTGCTCCGAGGCGAAGTATGAGTAGTCCAGGCCGGCCTTCGCGTAGCTCTTGACGACACGGTCGATCAGGGTGCGGAGGCTGTCCTCGCGCTGGGGGGTGCCGAGCGCGCCGCGGAAGTACTTCGTGGTGACGATGGTAGAGGCGTTGACGCTCCACGACGCCGGGAACTCGACGCCACGCTGCTCGAAGACGTTCACGCCGGTCTTCCAGTTGGTCTGGATGACGTCACGGCGATCCCATTCCACCTCGTCGTAGGGATGAACCCCCTGCTTGGTGAAGACGCGCTCGATGACGAGCCCCTTCCCCTGTGCGGCGCCCTTCGTTCGCGTGGCGCGTGCTGCTGTCGCGGTCATGGTTCTTCCCCTCGATCTATTCCTGGTTATTGTGCTGATGCTCTAGCTGATGAGCGGTTGCTGGGCCGACGCGACCCCGATGGCCGCGGACTCACGGCTGAGCTCCTTCTCGGCGGAGCTGAGCCGGAGCAGATCGATCTCGCGCTGGAAATCGTCCACCGAGTCGTAGTTCTTGTACACGCTGGCGAACCGCAGGTAGGCGACCGAATCCAGCTCCTCGAGTGGACCGAGGATGGCCACACCGATCTGCTCGGCGGCGATCTCCGCCTGGCCTGAGGCCCTCAATGATTCCTCGACCCGCTGGGCGAGCGCCGCCAGTTGAGCGGCTGTGACGGGACGACCCTTGCATGCCTTGGACACGCCCTTGATGACCTTGTCCCTGGTGAAGGACTCCACCACTCCGGAACGCTTCACCACGGTGAGGACGATCTGCTCGACGGTGGTGAACTTCCGTTCGCAGACAGGGCACATCCTCCGTCGGCGAATGGCGGACCCGTCCTCGGTGGCGCGCGAGTCAGACACCTTGGTGTCTTCGTTGCGGCAGAACGGGCAGTGCATGACCGGCGGGCCTTCCCTGGTGAACAGCGGAGGGCCAACCTTGCCACGCTATGGCCGGGACCACAACTTATGGGGGAAAGACACCGCTGTAACTACTAGATGTAGGGACAGCCTAGATCTGGGGGCCTCCATGTTCAAGGGCGAATCGCCGATGCACGTCAAGTCGGTCTTCAGGGAGCGGCGACGTGCGCCCAGGCCGGATCCCCCGCCACGTAGCGGGTGGCCGGCTCCTGCGACATGTCCACAAACTGGGCCGCAGAGACGGCCGCACCCACGGACGCCAGCAACCCGACAGCCACCACCTTCAGCGCGAGAAAGGGTAGGACTGGGCGGGTGACTCTGCAGGAGGCGACGCCGCCGACCCGTCCGGGCGAGACGGGGCGGGACGGGCGAGCCAGCGGCCCTCCGAGCTCCGGCCGACCAGCGGGCGAGACCGTGACGACCCGACGGGCGCCGGCGTCGACAACCCGGAAGCTCAGTGCGCGTGAAGCGGTCATGACAACCTCTCTCCTCCGTAGAACGCTTGTTCTAAATAAACTCTAGCGCCTTCGCCTCCGGAATGAAACACCCGTTCGACCCTGGCGTGTCGCGGTAGGCGACACACGTAGTCCATCGGCACCCACTGACAATTTCTCCACAGTGCGCGACACGCCACGTTGATTTCGAACACACGTTCGCGGACCGGCTAATCTTGTTCCATGGTTGAAGAGACGAAACGCCCTCGACGGGGCCGCCCCACCAACGCTTCCATCGAGGCCGAGCTCGGGACCATGGCCTCGTTCCCTGACGGTCCGGAGGACGCGCACGGCCTCACCACGCGCCAGTTGGCCATTCTGCGCGTGGTGAAGCAATCCATCGAAGAACTCGGATATCCGCCCAGCATCCGCGAAGTGGCGACGCGGGCCGGCCTGGCCTCCACATCCAGCGTCACCTACCAGCTCAAGGTCCTGGAGGAGAAGGGATTCCTCCGCCGGGACCCGAACCGCCCCCGAGCTGTGGTGGTCACCATGCCGGGTGAGGAGGGCATGGATTCGGCGCAGGCGTTCGACGAGGCGCCCAGGTCCGTCGCGGCCCCGCTGATCGGCCGCATCGCCGCCGGTGGGCCCATCCTGGCCCAGGAGCAGGTGGAGGACGTGTTCGCGCTTCCGCGCCAGCTCGTGGGAGACGACCAGGTCTTCCTGCTGGAGGTGCGTGGGGATTCGATGATCGACGCCGCCATCTGCAACGGCGACTGGGTGGTGGTGCGCCAGCAGTCGGACGCCCACAACGGAGACATCGTGGCCGCGCTGCTGGACGACGAGGCCACGGTCAAGACCTTCAAGCGCAAGGACGGAAAGGTGTGGCTGCTCCCGCACAACCCCGACTACTCACCCATCGACGGCACCCACGCCACCATCATGGGCAAGGTCGTGGCGGTCCTTCGCAAGCTCTAGTGGTGCGCTAGTCAGCACCCCTGAGGCGGCGCAGTGCCTGCACCGCCACATCGCCGTCGGTGGTCATCCAGAAGTCCGGAAGCGAGGACTTGAGGAACTCGCCGTAGCGCTTCGTGACGAGTCTCGGGTCCAGCACAGCCACGACGCCGCGATCCTCGGTCCGGCGGATCAGCCGCCCGGCGCCCTGCGCCAGCAGGAGAGCCGCGTGCGACGCGGCCACCCGCATGAATCCGTTGCCGCCCGCGTCGTCGACGGCCTTCTTCCGAGCCTGCATAAGCGGATCGTCCGGACGCGGGAAAGGGAGCTTGTCGATGATGACCAGCTGGCACGTCTCCCCCGGCACATCCACGCCCTGCCACAGTGACATGGTGCCGAACAGCGAAGTGGCGGGATCCGCGATGAAGGTGCGTGTCAGCTCGGACAGCTGGGCCTCCCCCTGGCACAAGAGCGTGAGGTCCGGCAGCTCCCGGCGACAGTATTCAGCGGCCTGTTCCGCGGCGCGACGCGAGGCGAAGAGCCCCAGCGTGCGGCCGCCGGCCGCCCACATGAGCTGGGCGATCTCGGCCAGGGTCTCTGGGTTCATGCCGTCCCGGCCGGGGGGCGGAAGCCGCCTGGCCACGTAGAGGATCCCCTGCCTGGAGTAGTCGAACGGTGATCCGACGTCCACCCCACGCCATGCGAACTCGTCGTCCGGCTCCGCGTCCCCCGTGAGCCTGTCGTTGTAGTTGAGCCCCATGGAGCTGGCTGCGGCCTCGAACGAGCCGCCGAGCTCCAGTGTGGCCGAGGTGAGCACCGTGGTGGTCTCGGCGAACACCTGGTTGCGCAGCAGCCCGGCCACGTTCAGCGGCGCCACATACGCGGCGCGGCCGAGAATGTCGGATTCACTCACCCAGACCACGTCCGCCTCGGACAGCTTCGCGATCCGCTCGGCGACGTCGAAGATCTCCTTCACCGCGGAGGACGCCTGGATCCGTTCCGGGTCGTCGGTGACCTTGCCGAGGGCACTCACCACCTTGCGGGCGACGTCGCGCAGTTGAGCCGCGGCATAGGCCAGCGGCGCTGAGCCTGCCGTGATGCGGGTGAGCTCCGACTCCGCAAGAGCCTCGCGCAGCACGTCCGCCTGGTCCAGGAAATCCACTCCGAGGTCGTCGTCGAGCCAGGCCAGCGCGCGGCGGGCCGTGCGCTCGACAATGCCCGGGGTGAGTTCGTCCGTGGCCGCCGTGGTGATGCGGCTCACCAACTCGTGCGCCTCGTCGATGATGACGGCTGAGTGTTCCGGGAGGGCGGTGCCGCCGTGCATGGCGTTGATGGCCAGGAGCGCGTGGTTGGTGACCACCAGCTGCGCGCCGCGGGCCTCCTCGCGGGAGGCCTCGACGAAGCACTCGGACCCGAACGGACAGGTGGCGACGCCCAGGCACTCGCGGGTGGGGATGGAGACCTGCGCCCATCCTCGTGCGGTGTGCGATGGCGCATCGTCGCGATCTGCCAGACCCTTCCGCTCCGCCTCCTCCTCCACCCACTCCCGGAGCGCGAGGACCTCCGCACCCAGCTTGGAGGTTTCGTCGCCGGGGGCGATGGCCTCAGCCAGCGCGGCGCTGCCGACGAGCGAGTCCTGCTCCGGGCGGCCGCCCGAACGGGCCCGATACAGGCAGGCGTAGTTGGTGCGGCCCTTGAGGATGGCTGCCTTGGGACGGGTCCCGGTGACCTCCTCCACCGCGTCCAGAGCGGTGGGGATGTCCTTGGTGGCCAGCTGCGCCTGCAGCGCGAGCGTGGCGGTGGCCACGACGATGCGCTGATCCGAGCCCACACAGCGCGCCAGCGCGGGAGCGAGGTATCCCAGCGATTTACCGGTGCCGGTGCCGGCCTGCACAAGAAGGTGGACACCGGTCTCCAGCGATGCCGCGACCGCGTCCGCCATGGCCTCCTGCCCCGGGCGGGCCTGGCCGTGGATCTCGCCGACGGCGGCCGCCAGGATGCTGGAGTGATCACTCACGGACGAAGGCCGCCAGCTCGTCGGCGAGGTCACCGCGGACCCGGGCGGTGATGAGGGTGCCCTCGCCGGTGTGCTCCAGGGAATCGATCACGGCGGTCTTGTGTACCTTGTCCACCAGGTCACCGCGACCGTAGGGGACGAGCACGGTGAGCGGGATCTCCGGGCGGGGAAGCCGCTCGTCCACCACGGCGCGAAGCTCGTCGAAGCCGCGGCCGGTGCGGGCGGACACCACCAGGGCGTCGGGATGGTTGGCGCGCAACGCGAGGATGGCGGCCTCGTCCGCCGCGTCTGCCTTGTTCAGCACCAGCAGCTCCGGCACCTGCGTGGCACCGATCTCCCCCAGGACGGTCCGCACCGCCGCGATCTGGCCCTCCGGGTCGGGGTCCGAGGCGTCCACCACGTGAAGGAGTAGATCCGCCTGTGCCGACTCCTCGAGGGTGGACCGGAATGCCTCCACCAGATCGTGGGGCAGGTGCCGGACGAAGCCCACCGTGTCCGTGAGCGTGAAAACCCTGCCGTCGGAGGTCTCGGTGCGCCGCGTGGTGGGATCCAACGTCGCGAACAAGGAGTCCTCGACGAGCACGCCCGCCCCGGTGAGGCGGTTGAGCAGCGACGACTTACCGGCGTTGGTGTAGCCCACGATGGCCACCGACGGCACCTGGTTGCGCCGGCGCTCCGCGCGCTTGCCCTCGCGGGTGGCGTCCATGTCCCGCAGCCTGCGCCTCAGGATGGAGATGCGGGTGCGGATCCGTCTGCGGTCCGTCTCGATCTTCGTCTCGCCAGGACCACGGCCGCCGATACCGGCCCCGCCCGCGGCCCGACCGCCGGCCTGACGCGACAGATTGCCGCCCCATCCGCGCAGACGCTGCTTGAGGTACTGCAGCTGCGCCATCTCCACCTGGGCCTTGCCCTCGGCGCTCTTGGCGTGCTGGGCGAAGATGTCCAGGATGAGCGCGGTCCGGTCCACCACCTTGACCTTCACGCGGTCTTCCAGGTTGCGTAGCTGCGCCGGCTCGAGCTCTCCGTCGCAGATCACCGTGTCCGCCCCGGTGGCGCGCACCAGTTCCAGGACCTCCTCCACCTTGCCACTTCCGATGTAGGTGGCAGGATCCGGGTGGCTGCGCCGCTGCACCAGTTCCGCCAGCACCTCGGAGCCGGCGGTCTCGGCGAGGAGCCGCAGCTCGGCCATGGCGTTGTCCGCGTCCTCCTGCGAGCCGGACGTCCAGACGCTCACGAGCACTACGCGCTCAAGGCGAAGCTGCCTGTACTCGACCTCGGTGACGTCCTCGAGCTCGGTGCGCAGGCCGTCGACGCGCCGCAGGGAGTGCCTGGCCGCCAGGTCCTCCTGTTCGCCGTCGTCGAGATCGGGCTGCTGGTCCAGGAATTCGTCATTCATCGTTCAGCCATTCTCCCAGCCGACGCGCAGCCAGCCAAGCCGCGGTGCTAAGCCTGTGGAAAAACCGGAGCCGGAGGATGGGGCTCAGATCCAGAACTCGCCGCGACCGATGATGACGGCGGGACCCGTGAGCCGCGCCCTGTCTCCGGTCAGCTCGACGGACAGCTCGCCGCCGGGCACCGTGACGACGGTGGTGCCGGTGTGCCCGCTGCGGTCCCGGTAGGCGGCGGCCGCAGCCACCACGCCCGTCCCGCAGCTCATCGTCTCCCCCACCCCGCGCTCGTGGACCCGCATGCGCAGCCGGCCTGGTCCGTCGATGTGGACGAACTCCACGTTGACGCCCGCCGGATACGCCTCGGCCGGATCCCATGCGGGCGCATGGTGCAGCTCGAGCTCGTCGAGGACCTGCTCCTCGACGAAGACCACGGCGTGAGGATTGCCGACGTCCACCTTGGTGGCCGGCCACTCACTCCCCTCGTGGACGATGGTGACCTGCTCGTCGGTGACCGTGACCTGGCCGATGTCTGTGCCGATTAGACCGTGGCGAGCCACGTCCACGTGCTTGACGCCAGCTCTCGTGGCCACGTCGAAGGAGCCGGAATCCACCAGTTGTTCGTTGATCAGATGCCGGGCGAACACCCTCAGCCCGTTGCCGCACATCTCCGCGACCGAGCCGTCGGCGTTGTAGTAGTCCATGAACCACAGCGTCGGCTCACCGTCCCACTCCCGCACGCTGCCCGCGCGCACCACGCGGATCACACCGTCGGCCCCGATGCCGGAGTGCCTGTCGCACACTGCCTGGATGAATTGCGGATTCATGTCGTGCATGCCGTAGGAGTCATCGAGCACGATGAAGTCGTTCTTGGTGCCGTGCCCCTTATGGAAGCTGAACCGGCGCATCCTTGCCTCCTCCAGAGTGGTGGGTCAATCCTAGCCCCGCTAAGACTCGTGCCACGTTGGTCCGGTCCGTTGCGTCGAGCCATGTGATGCGCGGATCGCGGCGGTACCAGCCCATCTGCTTGCGGAAGTACCTGCGGGTCGACCGCTTGACCGCGGCTCGCGCCTCGTCCTCCGTGCACAACCCGTCGAGGTGGTCGACCACCTGTCGGTAACCGATGGCGCGCAGCGCGGTCACGCCGTCGCGCAGCCCCAGTGTCAGGAGGTGGCGCACCTCGTCGACGAGGCCCTGAGCCCACATGTCATCGACGCGTTGATCGATGCGTGCGTCGAGCTGGGACCGTTCCAGCGTCAACCCGAACTGGTACACGTCCGTCAGTTCGTAGGTCCACTCGGGCAGGTTCGGACGGTGGCCTCCCGTGAGCTCGGCCACCTCCAGCGCCCGAACGGTCCGGCGGCCGTTGCCCGGTTCGATCTTGGCCGCGGAGTCGGGCGCGAGCTCTGCCAGGCGCCGGTGGAGCTCCAGCGGGCCGACGCGCTCCAACTCCGCTTCCCACCTGGCCCTGACCTCGTCGTCGGAGCCTGGGAAGTCGAAGTGGTCGATGATGGCGCGCACGTAGAGCGCGGAACCGCCCACCACGATGGGAATCACGCCGCGACCCCGCAGCTCCGCGATCAGCTCTCGCGCCAGCACCTGGAAGTCGGCGACGGACGCCCGCTCGGTGACGTCGGCGATGTCGAGGAGGTGGTGGGGAACGCCCGCCCGTTCCTCCGCCGTGGGCTTGGCGGTGCCGATGTCCATGCCGCGGTAGACCAGCATCGAGTCCGCGTTGACCACCTCCGCCGAACGCCCGGAGGCGATGAGCTCGACCGCGAGCTCGACGGCGAGGCGGGACTTCCCCGTCGCCGTGGGACCGACGAGCACGATGAGCGGGAGCGACACTCCGCCAGTGTGCCACCCCGCGTTCCCGGCACATGCGCGGGAGGCCGGGCATGATGGAGCGGTCAACGACAGAAGGAGTTCAATCATGGGACTGTTCGACAACATCGGCGATCTCGCCAAGCAGCACGAGGACACCATCGAGGCGGGCATCGACCAGTCCGGCGACATCCTCGACGAGAAGACCGGCGGCAAGTACGCCGCGCACGTGGATCAGGCGCAGGACTTCGCCAACGACCGGCTCGACAGCGTGACGGGGGACCAGGATCCGCCGGCTCAGCGGGCCACCCAGCAGTAATCGCGTCAGGGGCAGCCGGCGCTCACCTCGAGGGGCGCCGGCTGCCCCATGGCGGGCATGCCGAGCCCCACACCCACGGGCCCGGGCTGCGTGGTGGCGGCCTCCCACGCGTCACCGCCGCGAGTCCGACGCAGCCGCGTGGGGAGTTCGTCCGAGTTGAGGTGGTGCGGCGCGGCGTGGGTGACCCTCACCATCGCGATGTCTCCTGGTCGTGGCCGGGCCCCCGGGTCCGCCGGCACCGCCACGTGCACGAGGCGGTTGTCCCTGGCCCGCCCGCTCATCCTGTTGGTCTCGGCGTCCTTGCGGCCCTCGCCGGTGGCGAACATGACCTCCACCTCCCGGCCCGCGAAGCGCCGGTTCTCCTCCCAGGACGTTTCGTTGACGAGTTCGACGAGGCGCTCATAGCGCTCCTGCGTGACGGCCTTGGGCACCTGGTCCGGCATGGTGGCCGCGGGCGTGCCGGGCCGGATGGAGTACTGGAACGTGAACGCCGCGGAGAACCGGGCACGGCGCACGACGTCCATGGTGGCCAGGAAGTCCTCCTCCGTCTCGCCGGGGAACCCGACGATGATGTCGGTGGTGATGGCCGCCTCGGGCATCACCTGGCGCACCCGGTCCAGGATGCCCAGGAAGCGGTCTGAGCGGTACGAGCGCCGCATGGCGCGCAGCACCCGATCAGAGCCGGACTGCAGCGGCATGTGCAGTTGGGGCATCACGTTGTGAGTCTCGGCCATGGCCTCGATGACGTCGTCGGTGAAGTCCTTGGGGTGGGGGGATGTGAACCGCACCCGCTCAAGGCCCTCGACTCCCCCGCACGCGCGCAGCAGCGTCGCGAACGCGTGCCTGTCGCCGAATTCCACGCCGTAGGCGTTGACGTTCTGACCGAGCAGCGTGATCTCCTGCACGCCCTGGGAGACGAGCATCTCGATCTCGGCGAGGATGTCGCCGGGGCGCCGGTCGGCCTCCTTGCCCCGCAGCGCAGGGACGATGCAGAACGTGCACGTGTTGTTGCAGCCCACAGACACCGACACCCATGCCGAGTACGGCGACTCGCGCCGGCTGGGCAGGTTGCTGGGGAACGTCTCCAGTGCCTCTTTGATCTCGATCTGCGCCTCGCGCTCGACGCGGGCGCGCTCCAGCAGCGTCGGCAGCGCGCCCACGTTGTGTGTGCCGAACACCACGTCCACCCAGGGCGCCTTCCGCAGGATCAGCTCGCGGTCCTTCTGCGCCATGCACCCGCCGACGGCGATCTGGAGCCCCGGGTGCCGCGCCTTGACACTGGCCATGTGGCCGAGGTTGCCGTACAGCCGGTTGTCGGCGTTCTCCCGGACCGCACAGGTGTTGAACACCACCACATCAGCGCCCGCCCCCAGGCCCGCGTCCGCCTCGGCCGCAGCGCGCGACAGGCCGGCCTCTTCGAGCAGGCCGCTGATGCGCTCCGAGTCGTGGACGTTCATCTGACAGCCGTAGGTGATGACGTGATAGGTGCGTGGGTCTGGCATGGTCCCACCATGGTAATGGGCCTCCTGGGGGGCGCCGAATCCTCAGCTGGGCGTAGGCTCGCACCCATGACGATCAACCCCACCGGCACCCAGTTCCCCATCGCGCACGGACGCTACGGCGCCGTCGTCACCGAGGTCGGCGCGACGCTACGCAGCCTGACCTTCGACGGCCAGGAAGTGCTGCACACCTTCGCTGAGGACGAGCCGCCGACGGGGTCGATGGGGCGTCAGCTCCTGCCCTGGCCCAACCGCATCCGCGACGGCCGCTACACCTTCCAGGGAACCGCCTACCAGCTCCCCATCACGGAGGTCCCGCGGCACACCGCCCTCCACGGCCTGGACGAGGGGAAGCCCTGGCAGGTCGTGCGGCACACGGAGGACGAGGTGGTGCTCACGGCCCGCTACTACCCGCAGCGCGGCTGGAACGCCGTGCTCGAGGCCAGCATCGGGCACCGCCTCGGCGACGACGGGCTCACGATCACCGTCGAGGTCACCAACGTAGGCGGCACCAGCGCGCCCTACGGCTACGGCGCCCACCCCTACGTGGCGGCCGACCTGGCCACGGCAGAGCTGACCCTGCCCTTCGCCCAGGAACTGCTGGTCGATCCCGAGAGGCTCCTGCCGGTCGAGATCGCAGAGGTCACACCCCGGCACGACTTCCGTCGGACGAGGGTCATCGGGGACACGGAGTTCGACACGGCGCTGGCCGGAGCGGCCGGGCCGTGGGAGTTGACCCTGACGTCCCGTGGCCGCACGGTCACCCTGTGGGCCGACGAGACCCTCCCCTGGGGCCAGGTGTTCACCCACCCGGAGCGGATCGCCCTGGCCGTGGAGCCGATGACGTGCGGGCCCGACGCGTTCAACGAGGGCCCCACCCACGACGGCCTCATCGTCCTGGAGCCCGGCGGTTCGTCGCGTTCCGTGTGGGGTTTCCGGGTCAGCTGATCAGTGGGCGGTCTCCGTGGCGCGCGACTCGCGCACCACGGTGATCCGGATCTGGCCGGGGTAGCTGAGGTTGTGCTCCACTTCTGAGGCGATGTCGCGTGCCAGAGCGTGCGCGCCTGCGTCGTCGACGTGGTCCGGCGCCACCATGATGCGCACCTCGCGCCCCGCCTGCATGGCGTAGGCGCGCATGACGCCCTCATGGGCCATCGCGATGCCCTCGAGGTTCTCCATGCGCTCCACGTAGGCCTCGAGCGACTCCCGCCGCGCGCCGGGCCGCGACCCGGAGATGGCGTCCGCCGCCTGGGTGAGAACCGCCTCGACGGTGCGGGGCTCCACCTCGTTGTGGTGCGCCTCGACGGCGTGGACGATGTCCTCGTGCTCACCGTGCTTGCGCAGCAGATCGGCCCCGATCAGCGCGTGCGGGCCCTCCACCTCGTGGGTGATCGCCTTGCCGATGTCGTGCAGGAAGGCGGCACGCTTGCACGTGGCCACATCCAGGCCCAACTCCGCCGCCATCACGCCGGCCAGGTGGGCGCACTCCACCAGATGGCGCAGCACGTTCTGTCCGTAGGACGTCCGGTACGCCAGCGAGCCGAGCACGGGGATGAGGTCCGGGTGCAGGTCGACGATCCCCACCTCGGCGAGCGCGTCCTCCGCCTCCCGCTCGATCCGCTCATGGATCCGGCGTTGGCTGCGCTCGAACACCTCCTCGATGCGCGCCGGATGGATGCGGCCATCCGCCACCAGATCGGTCAGCGTGAGGCGCGCCGTCTCCCTGCGCACCGGGTCGAAGCTGCTCAACAGCACCGATTCGGGGGTGTCGTCGATGAGGACGTTGACACCCGTGATCTGTTCGAAGGCCCGGATGTTGCGCCCCTCGCGGCCGATGATCCGGCCCTTCATGTCGTCGCTGGGGAGGTCCACAGTGGAGACCACCGACTCGCTGGTCTGCTCCGATGCCACCCGCTGGATGGCGGTGACGATGATGGTTCGGGCCAGCCTGTCCGCCTCACGCTTGGCCGTGGCCTCGATGTCGCGGGCGAGCGACGTGGCGGTCAGCTTCGCCTGACGCTCCGCCTCCGCGACGACCTCCGCCCGGGCCTCAGCCACCGACAGCCCGGCGACGCGTTCCAGCTCGGCGTCGACCTGCTCGCGCTCGGCCCGGAGCTGTTCGCGGTGCTCACGGAGCTGGGCGCGCTGCGCCTCCATCCGCTGCGAGCGGGCCTCCAGACCCTCGGCGTCCGCCGACACGCGATCCTCACGCTCATGCAGCCTGGATTCCCGGCGCTCCTGCGCCGCTCGGGCCTCGCGGAGCTCCGTGCGTTGAGCCACCAGAGATGCCTCCATCTCGGCCCGTCGGCGCTCGACATCCTCCATGGCCTCGCGGGCACGGTCCTGTGCCTGAGCCAGGAGGCGTTCGGCGTCCTCGCGGATCGAGTTCGCCGCCACCTGGGCGGACTCCCGAATGGACGCCATGTCGGCGCGGGAACGCAGCTCCCAGGAGTCCCGCTCGTCCTTGGACTGCTGCGAGACGCGCCACAGGAGCCACATCAGAACCAGGACGCCGACCAGGAGAAGCCCTGCGATGATCCAACCGAGCTGGGGCACGGCGCCTCCTTCACACTAGACAAACCAGTGGTCTGCGGACACCGCACGAGCTGCAGGCGGACACGACCGTCCAGACAGGACGGCAAGACGTGGAGGGCGCCAGCGCCATCCACGGATGGTGTCAATCGGCGGCAGAGCCGCCGTGGAATGTCAGTTCAGGTTCGCCGGGGTCACCGGCGAGATTCATGCGGGGTCCGAAAACCTTGACCCGAGCCTATGCCTGACCTGTGGAAAACTCAACAGTTGGCACGATCAACGCTCATCGCCGGCGTCCGGTTCCGGATGGTCTGCGAAGACCTCCTCGACGACGGAGACCACCACACCGCTGGCAAACCCACGCCTGGCGAGCACGCCGAACAGGCGACGCTTGCCGACGACCGGATCCAGCCCTGACAGGGAGCGCATCCGCCGCTTCGCGAGGGTGAGCGCGGCCTCCCGCTCGTCCTCGCGGCTCAGGCCCGACAGCGCCTCCTCGGCCGTCTCACGGTCGATGCCCTTGGACGAGAGTTCCTGCTGGATTCTCCTTCTCCCCCGCAACCCGAAGCCGGAACGTGACGCGGTGAGGGCGGCAGCGAAGGCTGCGTCGTCGACGAGGCCGACGTCGGAGAAGCGTTCGAGGATCTCGTCGGCCACCTCCTCCGGAACGTTGCGCTTGGCCATGGCCGCGCGCAACTCATGGGCGGAACGCTGACGCACCGCCAGCTGATCAAGAGCGATCTTGCGGGCCACCTCCACCTGGGTGGCGCGCTCCGCAGACGGGTCAGAAGTCAACTTCACCGGTCTCCGGGTTGACCCCCTCCGGCACCGCTTCCTTGTCCACGCCCAGATGCAGGCGGATGCGCCGCTCGATCTCTGCGGCCACGTCCGGGTGGTTCTTGAGGAAGGTCCGGGCATTCTCCTTGCCCTGGCCCAGCTGGTCCGCCTCGTAGGTGAACCAGGCGCCGGCCTTCCGGATCACGCCCGCCTCCACACCCATGTCGATGAGGCTTCCTTCGCGGGAGATGCCCTCGCCGTAGATGATGTCGAATTCCGCCTGCTTGAAGGGCGGGGCCACCTTGTTCTTGACCACCTTCACGCGGGTGCGGTTACCCACCATCTCCGTGCCGTCCTTCAGTGTCTCGATGCGACGGACGTCGAGGCGGATGGAGGAGTAGAACTTCAACGCCCGGCCGCCCGTGGTGGTCTCCGGGCTGCCGAACATCACGCCGATCTTCTCGCGGAGCTGGTTGATGAAGATCGCGGTGGTGTTGGTGGTCTTCAGGGCGCCGGTCATCTTGCGAAGCGCCTGCGACATGAGGCGGGCCTGCAGCCCCACGTGCGAATCACCCATCTCGCCCTCGATCTCCGCGCGGGGCGTCAACGCGGCCACCGAGTCGATGACGACGAGGGCCAGAGCGCCGGAGCGCACCAGCGTGTCCGCGATCTCCAGGGCCTGCTCCCCGTTGTCCGGCTGGGAGACCAGCAACTCGTCGGTATTGACGCCCAACCGCTGCGCGTAGTCAGGATCCAGGGCATGCTCGGCGTCGATGAAGGCGCAGATGCCGCCCTCGCGTTGCGCGTTGGCGATGGCGTGCAGGGCCACGGTGGTCTTGCCGCTCGACTCCGGGCCGTAGATCTCGACGACGCGCCCGCGGGGCAGGCCGCCGATGCCGAGGGCCACGTCCAGCGCGACCGAGCCCGTGGGAATCACGTCGATGGGTTGACGGTTGTCTTCACCCAGGCGCATGACGGAGCCCTTGCCATGGGCCTTCTCAATTTGGGCGAGGGCTGCCTCGAGTGCCTTATTGCGGTCCGCAACGGCCATGAAATGTTCCTCTCGGGAGTGGACCGCGAACGGCCAGTGGTGGTGTCAGGATCACTGTAGGAAACCCCACTGACGGTTTCTCATCCGTGGCGGCACCTGTGGAGAACTGCTGCGCACAAGTCTAGGCGAACAGGCGTTCTATTGCACCGCGACACGCTCAGCGGTAAGCGTCGGGAAGCTCGAGTTGCGCCCACACTGCGCGCCAGATCCGTTTACACGGCATGCCGGCGCCCAGCGCCTCGCGCACGGTGCGTCCGCCGAGATCCGCCAGCACCACCTGGTCCGCCCAGACGGGCGCATAGCCTCCGGGCAGCACGGTGCCCATCCTCTGCCACAGCTCGACCTCACGCACAGCGCCACGGTACCCCGGAACGCAACCGGTCCACGCACCGCACGGGGCGTGAGCGAACCTTGTAGACTCGCTCAAGTGGCTGAGCACATCGCTCACCCACCGGACGAAGGAGTCCCCAGAAAATGAACCTGCCCGGCATGCCCTCCCACGGGCGCGCGGATCGCATGGTCGCGCTCCTGGCCATGTTGAGCGAGCGCGGCCCTCTCCCGCTCTCCCAGCTTGCGCAGTCCCTCGGCGCCTCGGCCGCCACCATCCGGCGCGACGTCGCGCTGCTCGCGGCCCAGGGGCTACTTGAGCGGACGCACGGCGGGGCGCGTCCGGTCACCGGCAGGGAGCTGCCCGTGCGGCTCCGGGACGGGCGCAATCAGGACGCCAAGCGGCGCATCGCGCTCGCCGTCGCCGCCCTGATTCCCGAGGGGCGCCACGCCATCGGGCTGACCGGCGGCACCACCACCGCCGAGGTGCTGCGCGCCCTCCACCACCGCCGCGACCTGACGATCATCACCAACTCGATCAGCATCGGGCTGGAGGCCGCCGAGCAGGGGCAGGCGCGCGTGCTCATCGCGGGAGGCGTGCTCAGGCCGAGTTCCCTGGAGTTGGTGGGTTCCCTGGCCGAGTCCACCATGAAGCTGGTCAACGTGGGCACCGCCGTGGTGGGCGCCGACGGGGTGAGCGCCACGGGCGGCCTCACCACGCACGACGAGATCGAGGCGCGCACCAACTACGCGATGATCGAGCGCGCAGAACGCGTCGTGGTGGCCGTCGACTCCACGAAGATCGGGCACACCACCCTGGCCAAGATGGCCGACATCTCCGAGATCCACGCACTCGTCACCGACGCCGGCGCCCCGGAGGCCGAACTGCAGCACATCCGCGACGCCGGCGTCGAGGTTCATGTCGTGGACGGCCCGCCCAGCCGCTGAGCGGCCAGGGCCGTCCGACGGGGATCAGGTCAGGCAGCCACCGCCACGCGCGGCATCCGCTGCGCCTCGAGCGCCGCCAGCTTCCCGCTGATCGCGATCATCAACTCGGACAGCGACAAGTCAAGGGCCGAGGCGATGGCGAACAGCACCTCGCTGGAGGCCTCCTTGTGGCCTCGTTCGATCTCGGAGAGGTACCCCAGTGAGACCATGCTGGCCATCGAGACCTCACGCAGGGTCATGCCCGCAGACATCCGGGACTCCCGGAGCGTCTCGCCCATCACCTTGCGAATCAGAATCGTCTTCACGGCTACCTACCCAACCGGCGAACTGTATGCCCGCCCTCGGTGGTGTCAACCGTTACTGGTAGCCGTTTGTTCCCGAATCAGGACAATTCACAGAACTCGCAGCAGCATCTCGAAGGCGTGCTCGACGGCAGCCGCGCGCACCGCCTCCCGATCTCCCTCGAACTGCCTGAGCTCGGTGTACTGGGGTGCGGGCGACATGCCCACCCGCGGCCCGACCACCGCGAACCAGACGGTGCCCACCTTGGCGCCGTCGGTCTCGGTGGGCCCGGCCACTCCCGTGGTGGCCACCGCCCAGTCGGAATCGCACCGCGCCTTGGCCCCGACGGCCATCTGGAGGGCGGTGAGTTCGTTGACGACCCCCTCCGAGTCGATCAGCTGGGGGTCCACCCCCGCGAGGCGGGTCTTGAGGTCACGGGCATAGGTGATGAGGCCACCGCGGTACACCGCCGATGCCCCGGGCACGGAGGTCAGGGCGGCACCGATGCCCCCGCCGGTGAGGGACTCTGCCGTGGCGAGCGTCACCGAGCGGTGGGTCATCTTCTTGATCACATCGGCGGCCAGCGTCATCGCGGCTCCTCCTCGTCCGTTACGTCCCGTCAGCCTACCTGGCCCGCCCTCGCCTGGCGCCGGATGTTCCAGGCATGTCGCAGGTAGTCGGCGCCGGTCACGACGGTGAGGATCAGCGCCGCCCACATCACGATCCAGGCCGCCACCTGCACCGCGCCGGGGAGGAACTGCAACCCGAGGCTGAACGCGATGAGCGCCACGGTCTGGGTGAGGGTCTTCGCCTTGCCCCCCTTGTTGGCGGCCATGATCCCGTACTTGGCGATGGCGGCCCGCACCCAGGTGATGCCCCACTCGCGCACGAGGATGATGATGGTGAAGAACCACGGAAGGCCCACCTGGCCGGAGAATCCGTCCAGGACGCTGAGCGAGACGAAGGCCGCCCCCGTGAGCGCCTTGTCCGCGACGGGGTCCCACAGCTTCCCGAAGTCCGTGATGAGGTTGAATCTCCGGGCGATGTAGCCGTCTGCCAGGTCCGTCAGCATCGCCACGACGAAGATCGCCGTCGCGGCCAGCCGCCAGCCGGAGTCCGCCGGGGCGACGAACAGCACCACCACGTACACCGGGACGAGCAGGATCCGGATCACGGTCAGGACATTGGGCACGTTGAAGTTGCTGGGCCTGTCGAGGGCCCGCTTGGGTTCGCTCACTTCGCCTCCGCGATCAGATCGATTCCGGCCGAGTCGACCACCCGCGCGGCCACAAGATCACCGACAGACGCGTCATGATCGAGCGTGACCACACCGTCGGTCTCGGGGCCCTGGTGCATCGCGCGGCCGACGATCTCGTCGTCGACGCTCTCCACAAGTACGACGATATCCTCACCGATGCGGTCCGCGGCGCGCGCCTCGCAGACTTCCAGGGCGAGATCAGCCAACATCGCCCGTCTGGCCTCGATCTCGTCCTCCGGTAGATGGTCCGCGAGGGTGACGCCCTCGGTGCCCTCTTCGTCGGAGTAGCCGAACACGCCCATGACGTCCAGGTTCGCGTCGATGATGAAGCTGCGCAGGGTCTCGACGTCCGCCTGCGTCTCGCCGGGGAACCCGGCGATCACGTTGCTGCGGATCCCGGCCGCCGGCGCGTGCGCCCGGATGCGGCCGATGAGGTCCAGGAAGCTGTCCGGGTCCCCGAACCGTCGCATGGCCCGCAGTACGGAGCGCGACGCGTGCTGGAAGCTGAGGTCGAAGTACGGCACCACCTTGTCCGTGGTCAGCATGGCCTCCAGCATCCCCGGCCGGATCTCTGCCGGCTGCAGGTAGGACACCCGGATCCACTCCAGCCCGTCAACCCGCGACAGCCGCGACAACAGTGACTCGAGCCGCTGCTCAGCGCCCAGGTCCTTGCCGTAGGAGGAGGTGTTCTCCGACACGAGGAAGATTTCCTTGACGCCCTGTTCGACGAGCCACCGCGCCTCGGCCTCGAGCTCGTCGGCGGGGCGGGAGAGGTAGCTCCCGCGAAACGCGGGGATGGCGCAGAACGCGCAGCGACGGTCGCAGCCGGAGGCGATCTTCAGCGACGCCGAGGGTCCCCCGGCCAGGCGGCGCCGCAGCGTGCGGGGTCCGGTCGACGGCGCCACGCCGTCGGGCAGCGGTGCGTGCCCGGGGACCGCGACCCCACCCGAGGCGGCCGGCCGGGCCGACGGGGTGAGCGGCAGCAGCGTGCGGCGGTCCCGCGGCACGTGAGAGATGTGGCGCTCGCCGTCGAGGATGCCACGCAGCCGGTCCGCGATGTCGGCGTAGTCGTCGAACCCGAGGACGGCGTCCGCCTCGGGCAGCTCGTCGGCCAGTTGGACGCCGTACCGCTCGGCCATGCAGCCCACCGCGACGACGGAGCGGACGGTGCCACCGCCCTTGAGCTCGGCCGCCTCCAGCAGCGTGTTGATGGAGTCCTGCTTGGCCTGCTCGACGAACCCGCAGGTGTTGACCACCACCGTCTCCGCGGCCTCCGGGTCGTCGACGAGGACGAACCCCCCCACCTCGAGCCGGGCGGCGAGCTCCTCGGAGTCGACGTCGTTGCGGGCGCATCCGAGGGAGGCGATGTGGACGGAGTGTGTGGCAGTCATGTCCCGCCCATTATCCCTACGCAGCGGCGAGATTGGCCAATACCTCGTCCAGGTCCTCGGGCTTGACCAGCACGTCGCGCGCCTTGGAGCCCTCTGAGGGGCCGACCACACCCCTGCTCTCCAGGATGTCCATGAGCCGCCCGGCCTTGGCGAAGCCCACACGCAGCTTGCGCTGCAACATGGAGGTGGAGCCGAGCTGCAGCTCCACGACGAGGCGGCACGCGTCGAGCACGAGGTCCAGGTCGTCGCCGATGTCGTCGACCACCTTCTTCTCGCCCCCGCCGGCCACCGTGACGTCGTCGCGGTAGTTGGGCTGCAGCTGCGTGGAGACGAACGTCACCACGTCGCGGATCTCGGATTCGTTGACCCAGGCGCCCTGGACGCGGATCGGTTTGCCGGCGCCCATCGGAAGGAAGAGCCCGTCGCCCTTGCCGACGAGCTTCTCCGCGCCGGGCTGGTCCAGGATGACCCGGGAGTCCGTCATCGACGACGTGGCGAACGCCAGCCGGGACGGCACGTTGGCCTTGATCAGGCCGGTGACCACGTCCGTGGACGGGCGCTGCGTGGCGAGGACCAGGTGGATGCCGGCGGCGCGCGCCAGCTGGGTGATCCGCACCACCGACTCCTCCACGTCCCGCGGCGCCACCATCATGAGGTCGGCGAGCTCGTCGACGACGATCAGCAGGTAGGGGTAGGGCGCCAGGACACGTTCGGAGCCCTCGGGCAGCTTCACCTGCCCGGCCCGCACGGCCTTGTTGAAGTCGTCGACGTGCCGGAAGCCGAAGGCCGCGAGGTCGTCGTAGCGGAGATCCATCTCCCGCACCGCCCAGGCGAGCGCCTCGGCGGCCTTCTTGGGGTTGGTGATGATGGGCGTGACGAGGTGGGGGATGCCCTCGTAGTGGTTGAGCTCCACGCGCTTGGGGTCCACCAGCAGGAGGCGCACCTCGTCCGGCGTGGCCCGCATCATGATGGAGGTGATGAGCGAGTTGATGAAGCTGGACTTGCCGGAGCCGGTTGCGCCGGCCACGAGGAGGTGCGGCATCTTGGCCATGTTGGCCACGACGAAGCCGCCTTCGACGTCCTTGCCGAGCGCGACCGTGAGGGGGTGGTGGTCGTTCTTGGCCTTCGGGGAGCGCAGCACGTCGCCGAGGGAGACCACCTCCTTGTCCAGGTTGGGGATCTCGATGCCGATGGCGGACTTGCCCGGGATGGGGGTGAGGATGCGAATTTCGTTGGAGCCCACCGCGTAGGCGATGTTGTCCGCCAGGCCCGTGACCTTGCTCACCTTGATGGCCGAGCCGAGCTCCACCTCGTAGCGGGTGACGGTGGGGCCGCGGGTGTAGCCGGTGACGCGGGCGTCGATCTCGAACTCGCGCAACACGTCGCCGAGTTGGCGCACCACCTTGTCCGATGCCTCGGTGCGCGCCTTGGGCTTCGACCCCACCGCGAGGGTGCCGTCGTCCGGCAGCGTGTAGACCACGTCTCCGCTCAGCTGCAGCTGCTCGGCCCTGACTGGCGGGGGGGTGTGCGGCGGCGGGTCGAGCTCGCGGGACTTCTCGCCCTTGGGCTTGCCGGGGGCGCGCTCGGGCTGGGGGGCCGCGGGCAGCAGATAGTCGTCGGCGGCGTCCACGTCGTAGGCCTCGGACACGTCGTCCACCGGGTCCTCGATGATCGGGGTGTCGTAGGGCACGTCGACGCCGAGCTTCAGCCTGGGCTGCCTCGACGGCGCGCCACCGTCGGGCTCGACGAGCGCGCCCAGCAGGCCCTTCGCCCCGGCCGCCAGTTCGTGCAGGGGGCGCCCGATGACCACCACGATGCCGAACAAAGTGACCAGGGTGAGGATCGGCACGGTCACCCAGACCGTCAGCAGGTCCACCAGGACGCTTGAGGCCACGTGACCGATGATGCCGCCTGCCTCCCGCAGAGCAGCCATGTCGCTGGGGGCGGGCATGTCCTTGCTGATGTGGATGAGGCCGAGGGCACCCACGGTGATGAGCACCCAGCCGAGCCCGGTGCGCGGGGCCGCGTCGACGTCACGCGGGTGGCGCAGCACCCGCCACGCGCCGTAGAGCAGGACTGCGGGGATGACGACGGAGACCGATCCGAAGACGGTGGAGATGCCGGCATCGAGTGCCTCGCCGACCGTCCCGGGCAAGACGAACCAGAATCGCGCGGCCACGACGATGCCGAGGGCCAGCAGCAGCAGGCCCCACCCGTCGCGGCGGAGCTTGGGATCCACCTCCTGGGCCGCGCCGCCGAAGCTGCGCGCCACCCAGCCGACGCCGGCCGCCAGGCCGCGAAACGCGGATCCGATACCGCGGAGCAGGCCGCTCACGGCCCGGCCGAAGCCGCCCGGTCTCCTCGCGGGCGCCGCCTTGGCGGCTGCGGGACGGCGCGACGACGTGCCGGACCTCGACGGGGAGGCCGGCCTCTTGGTAGCCGTTGTCTTGCTGGAACGCGCAGCAGTGGCCGACGATGTCGACTTCGTGCTGGCGCTCCGCGTGGGGGAAGAACCGCGGGACGCCATGGGCCCAACTTATCCCAGGGCGGGCGGATGGCCCGTATTTGGCCCGGCCGTTCTGCGATCCGCCCGTCAGGCGAAGTGGTCCCAGCCCATGGCGCCGTCGAAGGGGGCGCCGTCGACGAGAATTCCGTGCCCCTCGCGCACCTCACCGACCCGGTACCAGCCGTCCGGCAGGCGTGCGCCCGCCGGGAAGGTCGCGGCGAGGGCGTGGTCCTCCCCGCCGGCCAGGATGTAGCCCAGCGCGGGCTTTCCGGTGGCGGCGGCCACCCGGGCGATGGCGTCGGGGACCTCGATCCGGGACGTGTCGACGTCGATGAGCACTCCGCTCTGATCCGCGATGTGGCCGAGGTCCGCCAGGAGCCCGTCCGAGACGTCCAGCATGGCGGTGGCACCGGCGCGCGCGGCCACCACGCCTTGGCCGTAGGGCACGCTGGGCGTCAGCTGCTCCGCCACCAGTTCCTTGGGTGACCCGAAGCCGCGCTGCAGCACCGCCAGGCCCGCGCCCGCCCAGCCGAGGCGTCCGCAGACCGCGACGACGTCGCCCGGGCGCGCCCCTGCCCTGGTCACCGCGACCCTGCCACCCAGGTCCCCGAGGGCCGTCACGGCGATGGCGATGTGGGCCGACGACGACAGGTCCCCGCCCACCAGGCTCACGCCCGCCCTGGCGCACTCGTCCTTGGCGCCCGCCTCGAACTCGACCACCCACTGCTGATCCAGATCCTTCGGGAAGCCGAGCGCCACCACGATGGCGCTGGGGCGCGCGCCCATGGCCTCCACGTCGGAGATGTTGACCGCCACCGCCTTGCGGCCCACCGCCCGGGGGGGCGACCACTGCCGCCTGAAGTGCACGTTCTCGATCAGCATGTCGGTGGTGACCACCACGTGGCCAGACAGCGCCAGGACCGCGGCGTCGTCGCCTACCGAGAGCACCACGTCGTCGCCGACGTCGAGGTCTGCCGTGATCCGTTCGATGAGCTCGAACTCTCCCGCCACGTCAGCGCAGCCCCACCGGGCGCGTGAGCGCCAGGTCGATGAGCCGGCCCACCAACTCGGGGTAGGTCATGCCGGCCTCCTGCCATAGCGTGGGGTACATGGAGATCCGGGTGAAGCCCGGCATGGTGTTGACTTCATTGATCCACTCCCCCTCGTCGGTGACGAAGAAGTCCGCGCGCACCAGGGCCTCGGCGTCGACGGCTGCGTAGGCCCGGCGCGCCAGTTCCTGAAGCCGGGTGGCGAGCTCCGGGGTGACGTCCGCCGAGGCGTCGAGGGCCGCCCCGGCCTCGTCGATGTACTTGGCCTCGAAGTCGTAGAAGCCGTCGTCGGCCTGGACCCGGATCTCGCCGACGCCAGAGGCGTCGCAGCCCTCCGGGGAGTCCGGGTTGCCCAATACCGCGACCTCGAGCTCCCGCGCCCCCACGAAGCCCTGCTCCACCACGAGCTTGGGGTCGAAGCGCTGGGCCTCGTCGATCGCGGCGTCGAGGTGCGCCGGGTCCGTGACGCGGACGATGCCGAGCGACGAGCCGCCGCGGGCGGGCTTCACGAACAGCGGGTAGCGCAGCTTCTCGTTGATCTCTCGGATCACTGCCGCCCTGTCGTGCCGGAGGCGGTGCCCGGACGCGGCCACGTACGGCCACACCGGCAGCCCGGCCGCTTCGAACGCCACCTTCATGAAGTGCTTGTCCATGCCGACGGCCGACGCCGTGACTCCGCTGCCCACGTACCTGATGCCCATGAGCTCGAACATGCCCTGGATGGTGCCGTCCTCGCCGAAGGGTCCGTGCAGCAGCGCGAACGCGACGTCGACGCCGTTGATGTCCACCAGCTTCTCACCGGTGCGGGTGGCCACCTCGCAGCCGTGCTCACCCACCATCCACACGGCATCGTGGTCCGGGTCCCGCACCTCGGGGACCTGGCCGTCGGCGATCTGGTAGCCCGCGATGACCTCCAGGGGCACCTGCGTCCAGCGGCCCGTCCTGCTGATACCCACGCCCACCACGTCGAAGCGAGCGCGGTCGATGGCGTTGAGCACGCTGGCGGCGGTCAGGCACGAGATGCCGTGCTCCGATGACTGGCCGCCGAAGATCAGGGCAACGCGGATGCGTTCGCTCACGGGTCCTCCTAGGGATGATGCGTGCGCGAGTCTACTGGGCGGGCCGGGGCTTCTTCGGCACGCGCCTGCGCACCCTGATGTCGTAGCGGTCCTCCGGGGGCGTCTCTCCGCGCAGCGTTCCCACCATGCCGGTCAGCACGTCGAGGATCTCGTCGGTGACCGCGTCGAGGACGTCCGGCGTGGGCTTCATGCCCATGTAGCGGCTCAGATCGATGGGTGGGCCGGCGGTGATCGCCACGTCCTTGCGGCGGCCGAAGATGCGGCCCAGTTCGATCTTCTTCTGGCCGAGGATGTGATTGGCCCCCACCTGCGCGACGGGGACGACGGTGGCGCCCGAGGTCAGGGCGAGCCTGGCGGCGCCGCGGCGCCCGGTCATCGGCCAGGCGTCCGGGTCCCCCGTGATGGTGCCCTCCGGGTAGATCGCCACGGCCTTGCCCTTGTCCAGCGCCTCGGCCGCGTAGGTGAGCGAGTCCCCCGCCCGGTAGGTGTTGCGGTAGACGGGGATCTGTTCGCACTGCCGGGCCACCCAGCCCAGCACCGGCGTCTTGAAGATGTCGGACTTGCCCAGGAACCGCGGCCACCGGCCGCTCCAAATGAGGTACTTGCCCAGGATGATGGGGTCGAAGTTGGAGATGTGGTTGGCCACGATGATGACGGCTCCACTGCGCGGGATGTGCTCCTGCCCACCCCACTTCTGGCGTGCGAAGAGCGGCACGCCGGCCCGCGCGAGGCGGCCGATCAGGTGGTAGACCCACGGTGCGGGCTCATGGTTGACCTCGCGCAGCGGGCGGCGCCAGGGCTTCTCGACGGTGACCGGTGTCGTCATTGGGTCATCATGACAGGTGGCCGCCCTCAGCCGTCGACACGCACGCGGAAGCCGCGCAGGAAATATCCGGCGATGAGGTCGTCCCAGCCCACTTCGGGCTCCCGCAGGATGCGGGGGTCGCGTCGGAGCAGGCGGGTGAGGAGCACGTCGGACTCCAGGATGGCCAGCGGCTGACCGGGGCACTTGTGGGCGCCGTCGCCGAAGCTGAGCCCTGCCTCGTTGACGCCGGTGGCGGTGCTGCGGCCCGGGCACAGGCTGAGCGGGTCCTCGCCCACCGCGTCGGGGTCCGCGTTGGCGTGGCGCACGTGGATGTCCACCAGGTCCCCGGGCGCCATGGTGCAGGCCTGGCCGCGGTCGGTGACCTCGATCTCCTCCTGCACCCGCCGGTAGAGGTGTCCGACGACGGGCTCGAGGCGGATGATCTCGTTGAGGATGGCGTGGCGCTCGGCGCGCCCGGCCGCCAGGTAGCGCTCGCGCAACGGCTCGTGGTTGAGCAGGTGCAGGGCGGCCATGCAGATGAACTCGCGCGTGGTCACCATGCCGGCCGTGCCGTAGGTGACGCACTCGATGAGGATCTCGACGTCGGAGTAGCCCTCGGCGATGAGGTGGCTGATGATGTCGTCCTGCGGCTCGCGTCGTCGCGCGCGGATGGCGGGTCGGGCGTCCCTGAGATGGAAGCGCGCGATGGGCAGCAGCCCGTTGAAGGCCGCCTTCGCCCACTGCAGGTTGGTGCGTCCCAGGCCGGGCTTGGTGATATCGAACGGCGGCTGGTTGAAGAAACTCACCAGCCGTTTGGCCATCTTCTTCGGTGGCGCCGCCGTGAGCCCCACCACCTCGGCCGTCACCTCGACTGTGTAGTGGAGCGCGAGCTCGTCGAGCGTGATCTCCGGGCCCGCCTCGTCGAGAAGCCTGTCCGCACACTCCTCCATCTGCGTCTCGTAGCGCCTGGTGACCACCACCGGGGCGAAGAAGCGGGCAACCTTCTTGCGCTGCTCGTCGTGCATCGGCCCGTCCGACATGAGGATGGGGTGGTGCGTGAGGCGCCCCTTGGGGATGGCCTCGGCGGTGAATCCGGCCTGGGTGGTGGCGTGGCGGGCGCGGAGCACCTGCTGTGCCGCGCCGAGTGACCTGATCCGCCACAGCGTGCCCTCGCGCTCGACGCGGGGCCCGTCGGCCTCGCCGGCGCGGACGATGCGACGGGTGGGCGCGGGCTGACCTGCCGTCGGGGCCTGGTCGGTCATCGGGCCTCTCCATCGGCGGAGCGCCCCGGCAGCGAGCTGCAGGCGCAGGGGTGCGGAAACGCCTTGATCTGCCGGGCCGTCGCGGGACGGGAATGGGTCTTGCGCTCGCACATGACGCAGAGGCACCTTTGCAGCGAAATCTTGCATAGCTTCTTCTGCATGAGACTACTGGAGGATCTCGTGGCCTAGCGCCCACCCGATCCACCACCCTGCGGGGTGAAGCCGATTCGCGAGACATGCATCACTGAGGGTCGCGGCTCAGGACGCCCGGCGGGTGCGGGTCACGAAAGTCCGCCACGTCGTCGAGCATCTCGACGAGGTGCTCAGGCTGCCCGGTCCCAGATCTGCCGCGACGTGGGCCCAGGTCCGCCCAGCCGGTCAGCCGAGCCGCCTGGTGCTAGCGTCGCCCGACGGAGGGAACCACGATGACAGATCCGGATCAGTGCCCCTGTGGGAGCGGACCATACGCGCGGTGCTGCGGACCATTCCATCACGGCCGGGCGGAGGCGCCTACAGCGGAGGCCCTCATGCGCTCGCGGTATTCGGCGTTCGCGCTGGGGCTCGAGCTCTACCTGTGGCGCACCTGGCATCCCCGCACGCGGCCGGAGGGGATCACCCTTGACGGATCATCCACCTGGACGGGGCTGGAGATCCTCGAGGTGGTAGACGGCGACGAACACGACCGCGAGGGGATCGTCGAGTTCGCGGCCCGCTTCCAGGACGGCAGACGCCGCGGCAGCCTGCGCGAGCGGTCGCGGTTCGAACGCCGTGCCGGCCGGTGGATGTATGTCGACGGCGACACCTACCCCTAGCGAACAGGGAGCCCAGCGTCCCGCCACTGGGGGTAGCCGCCCTCCAGCCGCACGGCGGCCCGTCCACCCTCGCGAAGCCGGGTCACGGCGGTGGCGGCCATGACGCAGTACGGGCCGCGACAGTAGGCCACGACGGTGGCGTCGTCAGGCAACTCGGACATCCGCGCGGACAGGTCGGCCAGCGGAATGTTGAGGGCGCCGTCGACGTGGCCGGTGGCGAACTCGCTGGCGGGCCGGACGTCGACGAGGACCACGTCGCCGGACCGGGAGAGCGTCTCGAACTCGTCGAACGCGACGGGGCGCGTGCCGTCGGCGGCGTTGAAGAAGGCCTCGCTCAGGGAGGCGACCTCCGCCACGCGGTCCTCGGCCAGTGAGACCAGGGTGCGGTAGGCGGTGTCGACACCAGGATCGGCGAGCCGATAGACCCGTGCGGTGCCCTCGACCCGCCGCGACACCAGACCGGCGGCCGACAGGATCTGCAGGTGGCGCGACGTGTTGGCCACGCTCGCGGAGATCTGCTCTGCCAGTGATTCGACGTTGCGCTCCCCCTGCGAGAGCACGTCGATGATCTCGACGCGCTTCGCGTGCCCGAAGGCGGCCCCCATGCGGGCGAAGTGGCCGAACACCTCGTCCTTGAACTCGCGACCGTCCATCTACCCACCTCCTCAACGATTCCTGCGAATAGTAGAGCAACTCGGGGCCAGACCTGCTAGCCTCCGTATTCAAGCGGATCCTTGAATATCTCCGACCTCAAAGGACACCATGAAGGCCCTCATCATCATCAACGGCTCGGCCTACGGGCTGGACTCCACCTACAACGCCATCCGGCTGGCCGCCTCCATGGCCAAGCGCGACGGCGTCGACACCACCGTCTTCCTCATGGGTGACGGCGTGACCGCCGCCATGGCGGGTCAGAAGACCCCCGACGGGTACTACAAGCTGGACCGAATGCTGGGTTCGCTCACCCGCAACGGCGGCGAGATCCTGTGCTGCGGCACCTGCATGGATGCCCGCGGCATCACCACCGAGATGCTGGTCGACGGCGCCCGTCGTTCCACGATGGAGGAACTCACCGACAACACCCTCGCGGCCGACAAGGTGCTGGTGTTCTAGAACCATGAACACAGTCCACCCGGCCACGGAGGGCCGCCCGGTCTACCTGGACTACAACGGCACCACGCCCATCGACCCGGACGTGCTCGAGGTCATGCTGCCGTTTCTGTCCCGGGAATTCGGCAACCCGTCGAGCAGCCACGCCTACGGCCAGGCCGCACGTGCGGCGGTCGAGGTGGCACGGGCGCAGGTCAGCGACCTCATCGGCGGGCGCCACGGCCGGATGGTGTTCACCGGGAGCGGCTCTGAGGCCGACGCCATGGCCATCAAGGGCGCTGTCCTGGCCAACCGACGCCCGGGTCAGCGCCCGCACGTCATCACCCAGGCCACCGAGCACCCCGCCGTGCTCGCGGCCTGCGCCGACCTCGCGGAGCTCCACGACGCCGATGTGACCATCCTCGGGGTCGACGGGCACGGGCTCGTCGACCCCGAGGCCGTCGCCGCCGCGATCACCGAGGCCACCGTGCTGGTCACCGTCATGCACGCCAACAACGAGACCGGCACCATCCAGCCGGTCGCAGACATCGCCCGCGTGGCCCACGCACGCGGGGTCCTGGTCCACAGCGACGCCGCGCAGTCGGCGGGCAAGGTGCGTATCGACGTCAAGGAGCTGGGCGTCGACCTCCTCACCGTCGTCGGCCACAAGATGTACGCCCCCAAGGGCGTGGCCGCGCTGTGGGTCCGCGACGGCGTCAGGCTGCGTCCCCTCGTCGGCGGTGGCGGACAGGAGGGAGGCCTGCGTGCCGGGACTGAGAACGTCGCCTACATCGCCGGACTCGGGCACGCCGCACTCCTCGCGGGCCGGGCCCTCGGCGACGGCGAGACCGAACGCCTCACCGGTCTCCGCGACCACCTCCAGCGCGCGCTCGAGCAGCTCCTCCCGGGCCGCGTTCAGCTCAACGGGCACCCCACCACACGGCTCCCGAACACGCTCAACGTCAGCCTCGACGACGCCCGAGCCCTCACCGTGCTCAGCGAGGCGACGGGGATCGCGGCCTCCGCCGGCTCGGCGTGTCACGCCGGGCACGACACGCCGTCGCCGGTCCTCAGCGCAATGGGGATCGAGACCGGCCGCGCGCTGAGCGCGATCCGGCTCTCCCTGGGCCGCTGGACCAGCCTTGCCGACGTCGACCACGCTGCCGCAGCCATCGAGGCCGCCACCCAGCGTTCGCGGTGACCGCTACGCGCCCCGCCGGCGGGTGACCCGAGTCAGGCGGCCCTTGGCGCGTACATGATGACGGCCACTCCCAAGAGGCACACGAGCGCCCCCGTAACGTCGTAGCGGTCTGGCCGGAACCCGTCGACCACCATTCCCCAGGCCAGAGAACCGGCGACGAACACCCCGCCGTACGCGGCGAGGATGCGGCCGAAGTTCGCGTCGGGTTGGAGGGTCGCAACGAAGCCGTACAGGCCGAGGGCGACCACCCCGGCCCCCATCCACACCCAGCCCTTGTGTTCCCGGACTCCTTGCCAGATCAGCCACGCGCCGCCGATCTCAGCGACGGCGGCGAGGACGAACAGCACGACGGACCTCAGGGTGATCATGCGCTGATGCTGCCATGCAGCCAGCCTCAGCCGCATCCCACTCGGCAGGTGGATGAAGGTGGGTCTGTTCCGCGCACCGATGCCCAGCCATAGTTGTGGTGTGGACGCCACAGGGGCACACCAGGGAAGGATCCGAGCATGGGCAAGCTTGTCTTCGGGATGAACCAGTCGCTGGACGGCTACGTCGACCACGAGGCGTTCGCACCCGCCCCCGCCCTCTTCCGCCACTTCATCGAGGAGGCGAGGACCCAGGCCGCCTCGATCTACGGCCGGCGCATCTACGAGATCATGAGCTACTGGGACGAGGACGACCCTTCCTGGAACGATGACGAACGAGACTTCGCCACGGCCTACAGAATCCAGCCCAAGTGGGTCGCCTCCCACACATTGACCTCGGTGGGCCCCAACGCCAAGCTCATCGACGGGGACCTGGAGAGCGCCGTACGCCGCCTGAAGTCCGAGTACGACGGCGAGATCGCCGTCGCCGGCCCCCGCCTGGCGAACGCCCTGACCGGTCTGGGCCTCATCGACGAGTACCGGATCTACCTCCACCCCGTCGTGCTGGGTCACGGCGATCCGTACTTCGCCGGCCCTCGTCCTCCGCTACGCCTGCTGAGTGCCGACCGCATGGACGACGACATCCTCCGACTGAGCTACGTGCCGGCCTGAGGGCGAAGCTACCAATAGTGCTACCGTGGTAGCATGACGCAAGTCAAGTTGAGTATCAGCCTCTCCGCGGACGACGTCGCCGCCCTCGACAAGTACAGCGTGAGGGCTGGATTGAAGTCACGCTCCGCTGCTATCCAGCAGGCGATCAGGTTGTTGGGCGACCAGGAACTCGAAGAGGCCTACGCAGCCGCATGGCGCGAATGGGAGGAGTCGGGCGACGCGCGGGACTGGGAGCCCGCATCGTCGGACGGGTTGACCGATGCTGCGCGGTGAGATCCGTCTCACGGACCTCGACCCGGCCTGGGCGGGTGAGGCCAACAAGCGCCGACCCTCCGTTGTGGTGAGCAATGACCACGCCAACGCCGTCGCCGCACGACTGGGCCGCGGAGTCGTCACCGTTGTCCCCCTGACAAGCAACATCGCTCGCGTGTATCCATTCCAGGTGCTACTGCCGGCCGATGACACGGGAACGAGCATCGACTCCAAGGCGCAGGCTGAGCAGGTGCGATCCGTCTCGATCGAGAGGCTCGGTCCTGCGATCGGACGAGTCCCCCTGCACCTCATGGCCGAGCTCGACGAGGCGCTCAGGCTGCACCTCCACCTTTAGGTCGGTCAAGCCTCGCCAACGTGACTGAGGACAACACGACGCCCAACACCCGGGTTGAGGTGCCGGGACAGGGACGCCCGCGCGTGCTGCGCCGGCCGCGCGATGGTGAGCCGCCCGTTGTGGTGGGATGAGTGGGTGAGCGCACCTTGGCCTGCCGGTACCCGAGTGATCCAGGCGGCACCCGACCGCACCAACGTCTACGTGCATCTCGATGTGACATACGCCTCGCGCGCGGACCGCGATCTGCGTCTGCACATCATCCAGCCCAGCGGTGACGCTGCGCTGCTGGGCTGGGAGGCAGCCTTCGCGCGCCGCTATCCGTGCGTGGTCTTCGTCCAGGGCTCCGGATGGCGGGACCAACCCATGGGCAGCGCCATCGCCTTCTGGAGCCGGTTCGCCGAGCGCGGATATGTGGTTGCCCTCGTCGAGTACCGACCCTCCCGCGTGGCCGTTCATCCGGCTCAAGTGCACGACGCCAAGGCCGCGGTGCGTTGGCTTCGACGCAACGCCGACGCGTACGCGATCGATCCGCACCGTCTCGCCATCTCCGGCGACTCCTCGGGTGGCCACGTGGCACTGCTGGTCCACGCGACGGTCGGCATTCCCGAGCTCGATGACGCCCCGGACGCTGATCCGGCAGACGTGCGCGCCGCCGTGGCGTTCTACGCGCCGACCGATCTTGAGCAGATCGGGAACGACGAGGCGGTCCGCCTCCTGTTCGGTGGACGCAGTCCAAGCGAGGTGCCAGACCTGGCGCGCACCGCCAGCCCCGCGCACTACCTGACGCCTGGCCGCGTCCTGAGTCCCGTGCTGCTGGTCCACGGTACTGACGACGACGTGGTCCCGGTTGGGCAGAGCGTCGAGTACGCACGGGCCCTTTCCGAGGCCGGTCAGCGGGTCCAGCTCGTGGTGGTCGAGGGTGGCGGCCACGGCGTGTGGCCGTCGTTCTTCACCGACGACCTCGCCGATGTGGTCGACGATTTCCTCGCCGCGAGCCTGAGCCCGGCCTCAGAATCCCCCGTCACAATCTGACTCCGCCAAGTGAGGGGTGCTCTCCCGGTACCCGTTCCAGCAGGCACTCCCAGGCGCGGCGAACGTCGGGTTTGATGGGATACACACCGCAAACGAAGAGGCGAACCTTGACCACCACACCCATCCCGACCGTGACCCTGAACAACGGCGTGCAGATGCCGATCATCGGCTTCGGCGTCTTCCAGATCCCCGCGGAGCAGACACAGCAGATCGTCGAGGAGGCCCTCGCCGCCGGCTACCGGCACCTCGACACCGCGGCCTCGTACGGCAACGAGGAGGCGGTCGGCCTCGCCATCAAGGCCAGCGGCCTGGCCCGCGATGACCTGTTCGTGACCACGAAGCTGTGGATCCAGGCCAAGCCCGGCGAGGACGTCGTCAAGCGCGCCTTCGACGCCTCCATGCGACGCCTCGGCCTCGACCGGCTGGACCTGTACCTGATTCACCAGCCCTACGGCGACTACTACAGCGCCTGGCGCGCCATGCAGGACCTGAACCGCGAGGGCGCCATCCGCGCCATCGGGGTGTCGAACTTCCACGGCGACCGGCTCGTCGACCTGATCGAGCGCAACGAGATCGCCCCGGCCGTCAATCAGGTGGAGACCCACCCCTTCCATGCCCGGTTCGCCGACCAGGAGCTGATGCGCGAACGCGGCGTGCAGATCGAGTCCTGGGGCCCGTTCGCGGAAGGCAGGAACGATCTGTTCACCAACCCGACCCTGGCCGAGATCGGCGACGCCCACGGCAAGTCGGTCGCGCAGGTTGTGCTGCGGTGGCTGGTGCAACGCGAGGTGGTGGTGATCCCCAAGTCGGTCCGGCCGGAACGGATGGCGCAGAACCTCGACATCTTCGGCTTCGACCTCACCGACGAGCAGATGCAGGCGATCGCGGCGCTCGACACCGGCGCCTCGCTGTTCTTCGACCACCGCGACCCGGCCATGGTCGCCTGGCTCAACGGCCGCGCCGAGGGCTGACCCGGCCCCTCCTGCGACGACTCCGCAGGCTGGGGCGCACGCATGAGAACCACCCTGCTGCGGCCGTCGCGACCTCACGACCGGCCACACAGTCATAGGCCGAGTCCCTCGTGCGGGCAGTGCTCGGCGGCATCCAAGTGTGACGTCTCGATCCCCAGAAGTGCTCCCGGTGGCGCCGATTGACCGTCAGCATGGCGCCGCCGAACCTTCCGAGCCAATCGGCAGATGAGTCACTGAAGGCCCCCGAAGGTGGGGCCAACACCGGCCTGACGGCCGCGTTTGCGCGTTACGCTCGACGCAGACGATCAGACTGGAGCCTGAACCGATGCAGACCGACTATGACGCCTTCGCCGCGCACTACAACGAGGAGAACGAGCGCAGTCTCCTCAACGCCTACTACGAGCGCCCGGCCATGCTGGACCTCGCCGGGGACGTGGCCGACAGGGATGTGCTCGACATCGGCTGCGGCGCAGGCCCATTATCGGAGAAGTTCGTGCAGCGCGGCGCTCGGGTGTCGGGGTTCGACCAGAGCGCAGCGATGGTCGAGATCGCCCGCAGGAGGCTGGGAGACGCCGTCGACCTGCGGGTGGCGGACCTGGCGGATCCCCTCCCCTACGACGACGACAGCTTCGACGTGGCGTGCGCATCCCTGGTGCTGCACTACCTGCGGGACTGGGTGCCCCCGCTGTCCGAGATCCGACGGGTGCTTCGGCCTGGAGGAAGGTTGGTGGCCTCGGTCAATCATCCTCTCGCCTTCGCCATGACTGAGAACAGGTATTTCGGGATCGAGCAGTACGAGTTCACGCACACGTTCGCCGGCCGTGAGGCGAGCCTGTTCATGTGGCATCGCACGCTCGACGACATCTATCAGGCAGTCAACGCGTCCGGGCTGCGCATCGCCTCGCTCCATGAACCGGCCGTGGCCGACGACACCCCCCAGGAACTCCTGCCGCCCTCCGGAACGAGGCGATTCATCAGCTTCCTCTTCCTCGTCATGGAGAGCCGCACGTGATGCAGCCGACGCCGCGCCTTCTACGCGTCGACCCTGCGCGTGAACGTGAGATGGGTGACCCCGCTGGGTGAGGAGACGGCCTCGATGTCGAAGGACTCCTCCAGTCCCTCCAACCCGTCCCAGAGGCGGACGCCGCGGCCCAGAACGACGGGCACCTGGTTGTGCACTCTCGTCAGGGACATCTCGCGCCTCCAGTGGTGATCGCCCTGTGGGCCTGAACTCTACCGGCCGCGTCTCCCCCAAGGGGTAGCCCCAGAACGCACCGCTGCCGCAGGGATCAGTCGCCGCCATGATTGTGGCGACGCTGTTCATCGGGGGTGTGGGTGTCCTCGCGGTCATTGATGTGCTGCCGCGTGTGGCTCCGGGCGTTCTACTTCTTCTGAGCGCCGTCGCCTATTTCATGTATCGGTTCGACAAGTTGGCAGCCGTCCGCGGTGAGCGCAGGGTCCCGGAATCGACCCTCCATCTCGTGTCGCTGATCGGCGGCTGGCCCGGCGCGCTTGTTGCCAGGCATGCGCTGCGTCACAAGACCCGCAAGCAGCCGTTTCGGACTGCGTACTGGCTCACGGTCGTCGCGAACTGCGCCGTGACCGCGTGGATCGGGGTCGTTCAGCCTTTGCCGTTCTGATGGCCTGCCTCCCCAAGCAGGATGACGGGCGGCGGCGACGGGTTCCGCCAGGTCACGCGAGGTCCAGGAAGACCCTGAGTTCAGCGGCGCCATCGACGTGGACCGGGTCTCCACGGACGAAGGTGCTGGGCGTGAGCAGCAGCCGTTCCTGCTCGGCGGCCTTCCCGCGCCGCGACACCCACTGGCGCCCGTTGGGCCGGTAGCCCACCTTGCGACTGACGGCCAGGGACGCCGGGTTGTCGAGGAAGGCGGAGGACGTGATGTGCTCAGCCCCGAGGTGGTCGAACGCGACGGCGCACACAGCCTGACGCATCCGGGTGCCGATGCCTTGGCCATGGAAGCGGCGGCCGAGCCACGAACCGGTTTCCAGAGTCCGGGTCACCGGAAAACCCTGTCCTTCGAGCGCCTGGATCCCGACTACCCGGCCCGACCGTCGGACCACCAGCTGAAGGCTGATGGTCTCGCGTGACTGCCCGGCCAGAGTGCGCCCGAAGTAGCGCACGTAGTTGGCGGGCAACTCGTCTGCCGGTGCGTCTGTCCACGGGAACAGGAACGGCATCTGTGTTGGGTCATGGACGCCGTCCAGGACGAGTTCAAGGAGCTCTGGCAGATCACCCTCGCGGACGACGGTGAGCTGAAGGTCCCCGGCAGTGATCCCGAGCGCGAACGGTGGCCAGATCTGTTCAAGCGACAAACGAGACATGCCCCCAGTCTGGCGCCTGGCGTGCCGATCGCGGAGGAAGGGCGCCGCAACTTCAGACGACGGCAGCCTGACCGCCCAGCGCCCATCAGAGCCGGGTCGTGACGACGACCTTCCCTCTGGTTCCGCCCGCCAGGACCTGCCTCAGCGCCTCGGGTGTCTCGTCGAACGGCAGGACGCGGTCGACGATGGGCCGCAGGACGCCCTCGTCGACCATGCCGGCGATCGTGCGCAGCGCCTGGCCGTCCGGCCGGATGAACAGGAAGCGGTAGGAGACGCCGAGTTTCCTGGCCCGTCGGCGAAGCGGCAGGCTCAAGGCGGCCAGGACCAGCTTGACGAGCTTGCCCGCGCCGGCTTGGTCGGCCAGGTGGGGATCGGGGGTGCCGGCGATCCCGATGACGGTGCCGCCGGGGCGCAGCACCCGAAGCGACTTGGCGGTGGTGTCGCCGCCCTGGGTGTCCAGGACGAGGTCCACGGGGTTGCCCGCGAGGCGGGCGACAAAGTCTTCGGTGCGGTAGTCGATCACCTCATCAGCGCCCAGTTCGCGCACGAACCCGGCATTGCCCGCCGAGGCGGTGGTGATCACGGTTGCGCCGAGGTGCTTGGCCAGTTGGATAGCCACCGATCCGACACCGCCGGATCCGCCGTGCACCAGCACCCGCTGTCCAGGCTGCAGGTGCCCGATCTCGACCAGAGCCTGCCAGGCGGTCAACGCCACCACCGGCAGCGACGCCGCCTCAACCAGATCAGTGGACGCCGGCTTCGGGGCCAAGGCGTCGACATCGACGGCAACAACCTCAGCGAACGTGCCCATCGCGATCACGCCGGTATAGGCGTAGACCTCGTCCCCGACGGTGACCTCCGTCACCTGCTCACCGACCGCGACCACCTCACCGGACAGTTCCCCACCCATCACCTGGGGCAGCGCGAGCCGGAACACGGCCTTGAACTCCCCCGCACGGGTCCGCTCGTCCGCATGGTTGACGCCCGATGCAACCATCCGCACCAGCGCCTGCCGGGGGCCCGGAGCAGGCACTGGGATCGACACCTCCCGCATGGGCGCGCCGTACTTCTCCAGGACGAATGCCTTCACGATCTGCTCCTCGTTGCGAACCAAGTAGTTCTTGTTTGTTACTACTTCGACAGCGTAGACTCACTGATAACAGAACGCAACTACTGAACTGGAGGTGCGATGATCCCCGATCCACGCTCGGACTGCCCCATCAACCGCAGCCTCGAGATGCTTGGCGACCAGTGGAGCCTGCTGATCCTGCGCGACATCGCCGTGCACGACCGTCGCTCGTTCCGGGACCTGCTCACTGGCAGCGGCGAGGGCATCAGCGCCCCCGTACTGTCGCGGCGACTGGCCGACCTGGTCGCATCGGGGTTCCTGACCAAGACGGCGGTTGCGCGCGGCAAGCAGGGCCGCTACTCCCTCACCGAGCTCGGGCTGTCGACGGTGCCGCTCCTGGTGGAGCTCGGCCACCTGGGCGCCCGCATCGACCGCACCACCAGTCGCTTTGCACCCAACCTCGGAGACACTGGCGAGGAGAGACAGGCCCGTCTCGACGCGCTGCGCCAAGCCCACCTTGAGAATGCAACCGCCGGCTAGCCGGCGCGCGCCCAGATGGCGGCGCTGCGCTCGATCAGCTCGTCGAGGCTGTGCTCCGCGTACTTGTCGCGGGCGCCGCGGGCGTCCGGATCATCCCAGCCTGGGGGTCGGGATCATGTGGGCAGAGTGGTGCCCCGACACGGGGTGCGAGTTGCTGGAGCCGGTGGCGTTGATGCCGCCTCGGCCGGCGGGCAGGATCGATGTGACGCGGCGGGGTGAACCACGGCAACCCAGTCACCTCGTCGAGGTGCACCCGCCACTGCGACTCCTCCGACTGCAACGGATCCGGCTCAACCAACCGATAATGGAAGGGACACAGCAAAACGCCGTTGGCTAGGCACGTTGCCCCGCCCTGCCGGCATCAACGCGTCCAACTGCGCCGACAACAACGTGGCACCCGCTACCACCGACGGGAGTCGCGAATGGGTGCGTCGCGGGCCGAGCCAGGGGCTCAGGCCAGAGCAACCGCCTGGTCAAAGGTCAGCCGAGGGTTGCGGGGATAGGTTCCGTCCTCGGCCGCGTGGCCGATGTTGACCACCATGATCGCGCGAAGAGACGAGCCCGCGAAGAACGCCCGATCGATGCCGGCGAGGTCCACCCCACCCATGGGTCCCGCGTCGAGGCCGGCCGCGCGCACGGCGAGGATGAAGCCGCCCGCCTGAAGCCACGCGTTGTTCACCGCCATGGCATGCCGCTGATCGACGTTCGCAGCGAAGCGCTCCCGGGCGCCCGAGTGCTGCGGCGCGACGAGGGCCAGGTGCTCGTGGAAGTCGGTGTCCGCGGCAAGGATCGCCACCACGGGCGCCGAGGCCGACTTGGCCCGATTCCCTTCGGCGATCAACGGCAGCAGCCGCTCCTTGGCCTCCGCCGACCGCACGAACGTCACCCGCAGAGGCTGGCTGTTCATCGCTGTCGGCGTGTACTTCGCCAAGTCGTACACACGGGCCAACTCCTCGTCGGTGACCGGCTCGGAGGTGAACCGGTATGCGGTGTGCATGTCGGTGAAGATGCGGTCGGCGGTGAGGTGCTCGGAGGCAGCCAGCGGAGTCATCAGGGATTCGATCCTTAAAGTAGTTGACGTTTCTACTATATCAGGACCAGGCTACGAGTCCCCCATCGCAGTCGACGCACGGGCGCGACTTGCCATTGCCCTCTACCCGCCTTCCGAGAACGGGCACAAGAGCCGGTCATCGCGGTTCACCAGGGGCCCGGTGATAATGGAATGGCACAGACGTCGTACAGGGTCGGAGGGGTGGGCCACATGGCCAAGGGCACAGTACTGGTGACCGGTGTCGGCCGGGCGCGAGGGATCGGGGCCGGCATCGCGCTGCACCTCGCCGAGCAGGGCTGGGACCTCGCGCTGGGATACCTCTCCGACTACGACGACCGCGTCGGACTCGAGCACGACCCCCAGGACCCGCACGACATCGCCGAACGTTGCCGTGCGGCCGGCGCCACCGTCGACCTGCTGCCGGCGGACCTGGCCGACCCGGACGTGCCCGCTCACCTCATCACCGCGGCCAACCGCCGCGACGACCTGACCGCCCTCATGCTCTCCCACACCGAGAGTGTCGACTCCTCCATCCTCGACACGAGCGTCGCGAGCTGGGACCGGCACTACGCGGTCAACGCCCGGGCGTCGTGGCTCCTCATCAAGGCGTTCGCCGAGCAGCTCCCCGAGCAGGTCCGCGCCGCCCGGGCCGGACGCGTCGTCGCGTTGACCAGCGACCACACCGCCCACAATCTGCCCTACGGCTCAAGCAAGGGCGCCCTTGACCGCGTCGTCATCGCCGCGGCCATCGAGCTCGCCGACCGCGGGATCTCCGCGAACGCCCTCAACCCCGGCCCCATCGACACCGGATGGATGGACGACGAGCTGCGCGACCTCCTCACCCGGCAGACACCGGCAGGCCGCCTGGGCACGCCGCAGGATACCGCCGACTTCGTGGGGTTCCTGCTCTCCCCTGCTGGGGGCTGGCTCACCGGGCAGTTGCTGCACAGCAACGGAGGCTTCGCCGCAAAGTAGCCCATGGTGTCGGCGCAGTCAGCGGGCCTGTGCGTCCAGGACCTCCCGGAGCCGCGCCGCGAACGCTTCGGGCTGCCCACCGCCCGGAAGTAGCACAAGTGCTACCCTGGTTCCATGACGAGAGTGGGCTTGCGGGAACTCCGCCAAGACGCGTCCGACCTGGTACGCCGCGTCCAGACCGGCGAAGAGATCACCATCACGGTGTCCGGCCGGCCCAGCGCCCGGCTCGTCCCAGCACACGCCACACAGTGGCGATCCTGGAGCGACATCGCCGAACTGTTCCGCGGCACTGACAGTGACTGGGAGCAGGATCGGGAACTTCTCGACGGCGACCTGCGCGACCCCTGGGCCCACCGGTGAACGGCAAGAACGATTCGCCCGACCGAGGCATCCTCGACACCAGCGTGATCATTGCCGGCGCTATTGCGCCCATCCCTGGCGTTCTCGCCATCAGCACGATCACACTGGCCGAGTTGCAGTTCGGCGTGCTCGTCGCCAAGACAGCTGGCATTCGCGCTGAACGACTCCGCCGCCTCAGCATCCTGCAGACACATTTCGACGCACTGCCGGTCGACGAAGCAGTAGCGGTCAGCTATGGCCGACTCGCGGCGGCCGTCGTCGATGCCGGCCGCCAACCACGCAGACGGGTGATGGACCTGCTCATCGCAGCCACCGCACATGCCCACGACGCTCGCCTCTACACCCGCAACATCGAGGACTTCGCAGGGCTCGAGGATCTCGTCGACATCGTCGCCCTCTGACGAGTCGGAGAGAGCGCGGTTGTACACGTCGAACGTCAGGGCTACGACTCTAGTCAGAGCGGCTTTCGGAACGGCCCCCGAAGTGGACCCTCATCAGGCCGGCCGGACCCGCCGTCGCCTTGCCCAGCCCAAACGGTCAGGTCGAACTCGTGGCGGTCCGCCCGGTACGTGTGTTCCCCGCATTCGACGGCGCGGCCGATCCTGTCGACGCTCATCCGCATCAGGGTCAGCACCGGGTCCAGTGCGCCGATGTTCAACAGGTCGCGCTCGACCGGAGTGGGGTGCCGGGACCCGATCGTCTGGGTCGCCACGTGCGGTTCGATCCCATGGCGTTGCAGCGAGGCGTACAGGCCCTGGTTCTCCAGGTCCAGGAACCTCATCGAGGAACTCGACGGCGGCAGCCAGTTGCGGAGGATGGCGAGCGGGGCGCCGTCGGCAAGCCGGAGCCGCTCGAGGTAGAGCAGCGGAGTCTTGCTTCCCATCCCCATGCGCCGAGCTATGTCGGCGCGCGTGACGGGGTAGTGCATGGCCAGCAGCGTGGTGGTCGGGGTGTGTCCGGCGGCCGTGAGGTCGCTGTGGAGGCTGGTCAGCCCCCCGGGGCGCTCCTGCTCACGATGGGCCACGACGGTGCCCAGCCCCCGTCCCCTGAGCAGCAGGCCGTGGTTGACGAGCTCGGCCAGGGTGCGGCGGATGGTGAGCCTGGACAGGCCCAGGCGTTCGGCCATGGACAGCTCGGCCTCGACCCGTTCCCCGGGGCTCAGCCTGCCGTCGAGGATGGCGGCGGCCAGCTGGTCGTAGAGCTGTTGGTAGAGAGGGATGGGGCTCTCCCGGTCCAGCGATACCGGAACCTCGAGCGGCTGGATCCGGAGCACTTGGTTCGAATGATTCGACGCGACACTCACGACGGACCGCCTCTCGGATGGCGTGAGGCCCGTCCTGAGCTGACTCTGGCCGGGCCTCACGCGGGGTGGATTCGGGTCAGCCGGTGATCTGCTTGATCTCCGGGTCGTCCATGTTCTCCGCGGTGACCCAGGCCGAAGGAGACACGATCTTGTCCGACGACGGCGTGGTTCCTTCGATGGCCTCGATGAGTGACTTCACCGTCTGGTAGCCCATGTTGTAGGGGTTCTGCGTCACCACACCGTCGATCTTCCCCTCAGCGATGAGAGTGAGGACGTCCGGATTCGAGTCCACTCCGACCACCCTGGTGTCCATGCCCATGGCGGCGACCTGATCGGCGATCGCGATGGTGGGGTACTCACCGGTGCCGACGAGTGCGTCCAGGTCCGGGTTCGCCTGAAGGATGCCCTGGGCCTTGTCGCGGGCCTTTGCCGGATCCGCCTCCCCGTTCTGGATGTCGACGATCTCGATGTCGGGTGCGTTGGCCTCCATCCACTCGACGAATCCGTCGCGACGGAGGGCTGCCGTGCCGACGACGCCGTTGACGACGAGAGCGACCTTGCCCTTGTTGCCGATGAGGGCTGCGGTCTCCTCGGCCGCCAGGGCGCCGATCGCGGTGTTGTCCGACGCGATCGTCACGATCGGGAGTTCAGACGACGACAGAGGCGTGTCGTAGACGGCGATCGGAATGCCGGCCTCCTCAGCCTGTTCGAGAATAGTTGGAGCGCCGTCCTGGGCCCCGTCCTGGGGGGCGAACCCGATGCCGTCGACCTTGTCGTTGACGGCGGTCTGCAGCATGTTGAGCTGGCGGTCGCCTTCGCTTTCGGTGTCGGGGGCGTTCCACGTCACGTCAGCGCCGAATTCCTCGCCGGCGGCCAGTGCCCCGTTCTTGATCAGCGTTCCGAAGTCCGAGATGCCCTTGCCGACGATCGAGATGCGGATCTTGGCTTCGCCCGAGTCGGCCACGCCAGTGGATGCGGTGGAGTCGGCGCATCCGGCCAGGGCGGTCGCCATGAGCGCGGTGGCCGCGCAGTACGTGAACAGCTTCTTCATTGAAGTTCTCCTTCTTGATGTCCCTGAGGGACGGTGAGTTTCCGGGATCGGCGCTTGTCCGATCACGATGGGGGGGATGGGTCACTCTTCTTTGCCGCCGCGGCGCATGATGTCGACGATGACGGCGATGAGGACGACGACGCCGAGGACCACCTTCTGCCATTGGTCGGGGACGCCCATGACGGTGAGTCCGTTGAAGATGGTCTGGATGGTGACGGCGCCGATCACAGCGCCGAAGATGGATGCGCGTCCACCACGCAGCGAGGTGCCGCCGATGACGGCCGCGGCGATCGCGTACATCTCGTAGCCCTGCCCCAGCGTGGGCTGGGCTGCGGAGAGGCGCGACGACATCAGCACGCCGGAGATGCCGGTGAAGACGCCGCAGATCACGTACGCCAGCACCTCGTAGCGCTTGGTGTTGACGCCCGAGATGCGCGTGGCCTCCTTGTTGGAGCCGATGGAGAGCGCGTACCTGCCCACCACGGTCTTGTTCATGACCACGCCGGCAACGATGGCCAGCAGGATCAGGATCACCACACCGTTGGGGATGCCGGGGATGGCCTGGCCCATGGCGATCTGGTCGTAGCCCTCCACGGAGCGCAGCGAGACGGTCTTGCCATCGGCCAGCACCAGGGCGGCCCCGGCGCACACCATCATCATGGCCAGCGTGGCGATCATCGGCTGCATCTTCACGTAGGCCACCAACGAGCCGTTGATGAGGCCCAGAAGTGCGCCGGCAGCCAGACCACCGAGAATGCCCGCCCACATGGGCAGCTGCAGCCCGCTCTCAGCGATGAGGAGGGCGGTGATGACGGAGGTGAACGCCATGCCGAGGCCTGGTGTGAGGTCGATGCCGCCGGTGGCGATGACGAAGCACAGCCCGATCGCCTGGACGCCGGTGACGACGGAGGCCAGCAGCAGGGAGGAGATGTTCGCCCAGCTGGCGAAGTTGGGCTGCATGATCGTGAAGAACACGCCCAGCCCCACCACGACGAGCAGCACCATGCCCTGCTGGATGAACACCTTGTATCTGTCGGGAACCGCCCACTTCGGTGCTGCGGTGGTGGCGGTGGGGACTGTGGGAAGGGTGGTGTCGATGCTCATGGCTCACGCCTCAATCTGGTGTTGGGTCGGGTTGAATCGCGTGGCCAGCTCCATGATCTTTTCCTGGGTGGCCTCGGCGTTGGTGAGGACGCCGGTGATGCGTCCGTCGCACATGACGACGACGCGGTCTGACATGCGCAGGACTTCCTCCATCTCGGAGGAGATCATGATGATCGACTTGCCCTCCTGCTTGGTCAGGCGGTCGAGCAGCTCGTAGATCTCCTGCTTGGCGCCCACGTCGATCCCGCGCGTGGGCTCGTCGAAGATGAGGACGTCGCAGTCCCTGAGCAGCCACTTGGCGAGGACCACCTTCTGCTGGTTGCCACCGGAGAGGTTGCGCACCAGTTGGCGGACGGTGGGGGTCTTCGTCGACAGGGCGGCCGCCCACTTCTCCCCCGCCTTGCGCATGGCTCCGTCCTGCAGCAGGCCGAACCGGCTGAACTTGCCGATGGACGCCAGGACGGTGTTGGCGGCGACGCTCTGCTGGAGGATCAGCCCGTACCGCTTGCGGTCCTCCGAGAGGTAGCCGATGCCTAGGCGCACCGCGTCGCCAGGGTGACCGATGCGGGCGACCCGCCCGTTGATCTTCACGGTTCCGGCCGTCTTGCGGTCGGCGCCGATGAGCGCACGGGCCGTCTCGGTGCGGCCAGCGCCCATGAGCCCGGCGAAGCCGAGGATCTCACCCTTCTCCAGGGTGAAGCTGACGTCCTTCAACAGCTCGGCCGTGGACAGGTGCTCCACCTCCAGGACCGGGGCAGTGGGGGTCCGCGGGCTGGGTCGGATGTCCGTGGCGATCGTGCGGCCCACCATCAGCTGGATGATCTCGTGGATGGTGAGCTCGGCCGCCGGCCTGGTGCCGACGAGCTCACCATCGCGGAGCACCGTGACCTGCGTGGCGAGCCGGCGGATCTCCTCCATGCGGTGGGAAATGTAGACAACCGCGGTCGACGGGGTGATGAAGTTGTCGATGATGCGGAACAGCGTCTCCACTTCGGCGTCGGTCAGGGCCGCGGTGGGCTCGTCCATGATCAGGATGGAGGAGTTGAACGACAGAGCCTTGGCAATCTCGACCATCTGCTGCTGGGCCACGGTCAGCAGCCCGACGGGGACCTTCGGGTCGATGTCGACGCCGAGCCGGTCCAACAGCTCGGCGGCCCTCCGGTTGAGGGCACGGTCGTCGTTGATCACTCCACCGGGCAGCTTCGGCTCACGGCCGATGAAGATGTTCTGCGCCACAGTGAGGTGGTTCATCAGGAAGAACTCCTGGTGGATGACGCTGATGCCCGAGTGGTGCGCGGACAGCGGCGTGGGCAGGGTCACCTTCTCCCCGCGGAGCCGGATCTCGCCGGAATCCGGCTGATACAGGCCTGCGAAGATCTTCATCATGGTCGACTTGCCGGCGCCGTTCTCGCCCACCAGGGCGTGAACCTCACCGCCGCGCAGGGTGAAATCGACGTTGTGCAGGGCCCGGACACCGGGAAACACCTTGCCAACCCCCCGTGCCTCGAGCAGGATCTCGCCTGGCCCGGTGGGCGGGACCGCCCTCACCTCTGTCATGAGGTTCGTCATCATCAGCCTCCTTGCTGTGTGGATGCCCCGCTGAATACTGGGGGCCGTGGTTCGGCGCCTCCACCGCCCTGAGGCGGTGGAGTGCCCGGTGTGTGCTGCGCCTGGCGTCGTTGCCCGGCCGTGGGCCCCTTCTGGGGCGGGGGTGCGGCGGTCACCTCTGTGGGCCGCCAGCCCGGCGGCTCGACCCATCTCGATATTCAGCTTGCAGCGGCCGCCGCACATCCGCTCAGGCGAATGCGGCCTGGAAGGCGTCGAGGGCTGCGTCTGAGTCGCTCTTGGCGAACGCCTCCATGGCGACGACCCCGTCGTATCCGATGGCCTTGAGGGCCGCCGCGACGGCCTCGTAGCGGATCTCACCGGTCCCGGGCTCACAGCGCCCCGGCACGTCGGCCACCTGGATCTCGCCGATCCACGGCTGGCACTCCCTCACCAGCTCGACGAGGTTCCCCTCGCCGATCTGCGCGTGATAGAGGTCCAGGTTCATGCGCAGGTGCGGGGAGTCGACGGCTGCCACGAGGGCGCGGGTGTCGGCCGCCAGCGCGAAGGGGGTGCCTGGATGGTCGACGGGGAGATTGAGGTTCTCCAGGGTGAAGACCTTGTCGTGGCGTGCCCCGAGGTCCGCGAGGCGACGCAGCGTGTCCGCCGCCCGCAGCCACATGGTGGGCGTGACCACCTGGACCGGCTTGACGGGGAGCCCGCCCTCGCCGAGGCCGGTGCCATGCACGTTGAGGCTCGGGCAGCCCAGGCGCTTGGCCACTTCGACAGACTTCTCGGCGGTGGCAAGGAATTGCTCGATGCCGTCGTCGTCGGTCAGCGTTCCGGTCAGGTAGCCCGTCATCGACACGATGGTGGCCCCGCTCTTCGCGAGGGCATCGATGTCCTTGTTGGACCAGTCCCAGATCTCGACCAGCAGACCGCGCTCGTCGATACGCTTGACGCGCTCGAGGAACGGCAGATCCAGGTAGATCATCTCGGCGCTGGCGGCCAGGCGGTAGCTCATCGCTCGACCTCCTCGACGAGCACGGCCCGCTTCTCCTCAACGCTCTTGATCGCGGCCAGGGCGATACCCAGCGCCACGCGTGCCGCAGCGCCCGGCACCGGCGACGGCCCGCCGCTCCGAACAGCCTCGGCGAACGCCTCGAACTCTCCAAGGTAGGCATCGCGCAGCAGGTCGGAGTCCATCCTGGAGGTGTCGACGGAGATGCCGTCGGCGGTGTAGGCGGTCATGTTGGTGGTGCGCACGTCACCGGCGGTGCACATGCCGGCGGAGCCGAACACCTCGCCGCGGACGTCGTAGCCGTACAGGGCTGAGAAGTTGGCCTCCGCCACCGCGATGGCGGCGTTGTCGAACTCGATGGTGACCACGGCAGTGTCCAGGTGGCCGAGCTCCTTGGCGTCGGGCCGCACAAGGGCGTCGGCCAGGGCCGTCACGCGGACCGGCGCAGCACCGGGGTTGAGCCAGCACAGGGTGTCGAAGTCGTGGATCAGAGTCTCGAAGAAGATGGTCCACTGGGGGATCCTCGTCGGGTCCCCCGTGAAGGGGCCGGGATCCCGGGTGAGGGAGCGCAGCAGCTGCGGCGTCCCGATCCGGCCGGCGTCGACGGCGGCCCGCGCAGCGGCGAAGGCGGGTGCGAAGCGGCGGTTGAAGCCCACCTGAAGAACCACCCCGGCCTGTTCAGCGGCGGCGATCGCCCGGTCCGCGTCCTCGAGCGTCACGGCCATCGGCTTCTCCACGAAGACGTGCTTGCCCGCCTGGGCGGCAGCGACGACGAGCTCAGTATGCGAGCGGGCCGGGGCCGCGATGACGACGGCGTCGATGCCGGGGTTGTCCCAGATGTCGTTGACGTTCTGGGTGGCGACGGGGACCCGCAGGGCGGTCGCGAGCCGAGCCGCGGCACCCTCGACGGGGTCGTAGATGGCGGCGAGTTCGACGCCGGGTACCCGGTGGGCGAGAAGCTCGGCGTGGCTGGCGCCGATGCGACCGGCCCCGAGCAGGGCCACCCTCACAGCCCACGGGTCTTCGGTTGTCGTGACTTCGTTGTCAGTGGTCATGGTGTGCAGTCTCCCTTGGCTAACACGTGCTACTTACACGTGCTAGATTGGCACAGTCGCAACCGAGAGTCAAGAATTTGTCCGAACATCTTTCGGAGTCTCGTGGACCGAGTGCCGATAGATTGTCCGTGCAGCACAGACGCTGCTCCGTTAGCCGGGAAGGAGGATGTCGTGAACGAAACGCCCCTGGGCTCCGCCCTCGACGCAGCCCGGCCCTCCGGCGGTCATCGGCCCACCATGGGAGATGTGGCCAAGGCTGCGGGTGTGTCACGGCCCCTGGTCTCCATGGTCATGCGAGACGCACCCGGCGCGAGCGACGCCACACGCGAACGCGTCAAGCGAATCGCCCGAGAGATGGGGTACGTCCCTGATGAGCGGGCGCGCAAGCTGCGCCAGAAGTCGTCGAAGCTGATCGGCATCGCGTTCGAACTGCAGCACCCGTTCCACGGCGATGTCGTGGAGCAGCTCTATCTCGCAGCCGCAGAGCGCGGCTACGACGTCGCCCTGTCGGCTGTCTCGCCGTCGAGGGACGAGGTCAGAGCCGTCGAGTCACTGATTCGTGAACGATGCGAGGCACTGATCGTGCTCAGCCTGCAACCAGACGCCGAGCATCTCTTGGCCATCGCCGAGACGCTCCCTGTGGTGACAGTCGCCCGCCGGCTCAAGACGCCAACCATGGGCATCATCCGCGGCGACGACCGGGCAGGCATGCGGCTCGCCGTCAAGCACATGGCCGAGCTCGGGCATGTGCGCATCGCGCACATCGACGGCGCACGAGCGCCTGGCAGCGCGGATCGCCGCGCCAGCTATCGGAAGTCGATGCAGCACCTCGGCCTGGCCGCGCACATCGACGTGGTGCCGGGCGGCCCCACGGAGGAGGACGGCGCGCAGGGGCTAGAAGAGTTGCTGTCGCGGCCGATCCCACCCACCGCCGTCCTCGCGTTCAACGACCGGTGCGCGGCGGGCGCGCTTGAGTACGCGGTCCGCTCGGGGCTGCGGGTCCCCGACGACATTTCGCTCATGGGCTACGACGATTCCAGGCTGTCGCGCAGGACCCACGTGCAGCTCACCACCATCTCGCAGGACACCCACGAGCAGGCCGCAAGAGCCGTGGAGTTGGCCATCGAGCAGATTCACGGGAAGCCGCCCCGAGAGGTTGTGGTGCAACCCCACCTGGTCGTGCGCAACACGACGAAGGCGCCGCCGGACGCAGGCAAGGACCTTCCAGTCACCCCAGGGCCCGAGAGTAGAGCAGTGAGCACACCGCGACCTGCTCGCCGCTGAGCGATACGTTGATCGCCATGGAGGGAGATTCGGGGGCCGTCATGGACGTCAAGCGGATGCGGCTGCGGTACGCAGGCTGCTGCGCGCTCTGCGGCACGTCGTTGAGCGCCAGCGTCATCGCGGACTACCACCGCGACAGTAAGACTGTGACGTGCGTGACATGCGTGCATCCTCCAATCGGCCGGACGGGACCGCTCGCTCACGATGCAAATGCCGACTCGCCAGCCCGGGAGACTTCGCCCGACCCGGCAGCTCAGCCGGTGGACGCCGAGGGTCCCCCAAACCTGGGAGTTGTCGACGGGCACGGAGGGGCTTCCGCGGCGGCAGAGTACCGACGGCGCCACGATGCCCGCCGCGAGCGCGTCCTCAACAACCATCCGCGCATGGGCCGCTTCCTACTCGCCGTATTCGACGATCCACAGTCCATCCGTGCCTGGTCCGTCGGCGCGGAGGGCGAACGGATGCTCAGCGAGATGCTGGCCTCCATGGCAGGGCACTCGCTGCGCGTCTTTGCATGACCGACGGATCCCGCGCACTCGGGCAAACATCGACCACCTGGTGGTCTGCCCCACCGGCATCGTGGTGGTGGACGCCAAGCGGTACCGCAACGCCCGGCCAGCGCTTCGGGTCGAGGGCGGCCTCCTCCGGCCTCGGGTCGAGTCGCTAATGGTCGGGGGTCGTGATCGCAGCGCCCTGGTGACGGGGATGCAGAAGCAGGTCGCTCTGGTCCGGGCGGCGCTGGCCGATCACCCCGAGGTGCCGGTGCGTGGCGTTCTGTGTTTCGTCGATGCGGACTGGCCGCTCATCGGAGGCTCGTTCGCCATCAACGACGTGGCGGTGGTGTGGCCCAAGAAGCTCAAGGCGATGTTGACCGAGCCCGGACCCTTGGATGAGGCCCAGATCGCCGACCTGCAGTGGGAACTCCACGAGGCGTTCCCTCGAGCCCGGGGGTGACTCGAACAGCAGTACGCGCTGGAGCAGCCGACGTTTGACTCAAGGTGCTTGGAGGCGGTACGCCGCTGCGTCAGCGCGACGACGCCGCGAGCGGCCCCGCGAGCCATGCGCGCACCTCCCGGTGCGACTGCAGTCGGACAACGGGCAGTTCGGGGCGTTGGCCCATCAGAGCGACGATTCGCTCGGCTGTCCGACGACGGGTCTTCCACGCCCAGCGGATGATGTGGTCGGGCTTGGTGAACGCGGTCCATAGCGACGGTTCACGATTGCCGTTCCAGAGCACCTCGCGTCGCAGCTGTCGACGCAGCGTCCTCACCGTGACCTGACGCATCACTGTGGCGACAGGCAAGTCGAGCCAGACCACCAGATCGGCTCGGGCAGCGAGGGCGGCGCGGGCACTGCTGTACTGCCATTCGGTCACCCACTCATCCTCCGCCACGAGCGCAGACACATCGGCCAGAAACGACTCCCGAGGAGTCCAGTTCGGACCGTGATAGAGCGCATCGATCTCGACGTGCGGGATGCCCAGCTGACGTGCGATTCGAAACGCCAAGGTCGTCTTCCCCGATCCGGACGTCCCCGCCACCAGCACGCGGTGCGGGCACGCCTGAAGTGACTGGGTGGAGGTGAGCACAGGCACGCCGACAGCTTGACACACAACCCGGTTCCTACGTCGCGCTGGCTCTGTCCACGGCCACAATGTCAGCGCCATTAGCGGATGTTCGACCGGTGCCCGCATGAGACGATCGGGCACGTGGACATCCAGGTGGCGTTCTTCCGGAACATGAACCTCGGCCAGTCGCGGAGCCGATCACCGCGCAACTCCGAGCTCCTTGACGCATTCGCAGCCGCCGGCGCGACCAGCGCCGTGAACTTCCAGACCAACGGCACCGTGATCTTCACCGGTGATGAACCAGCAGCACTCGCGGAGTCCGTCGTGACCCGCCTCACCACAGCCACCGGCTATGCCGACCTCGTCGTCGTCCGCTCCGCTGCCTTGCTTATCGACACCGTCGGACAGATTGACCCCGGCCTGACCGCAGGGGAGGTCGCCCTCTTCGACGCCCCCCGGCTCCCGGTGCTCGTGCTGCCTCACCTCGAACGCGCTCGTACCGGCGAGCTCGTCGTGCACGCACTCACCTGCCGGCACGCGGTCACGAGTGCCACCGGCGCAGGAGTCTCCGCCGGACCGGTACTGACCCGGCTGATCGGCGTCCCGGTCACCTGCCGCGGGATTCCCACGATGCGGCGACTCGTCGCTCGGCTGACGACGCTCAGCGCGCAGGCTGAGTAGGCCCTGGATCGACCATCACCTGAGACCCGCCCTGCACCGCGGAGACGGGCCCCCAGTGCAGCCCCCCACGCTCAACCGGGTCACAGGCCACCGCCACTACGGGCGCGTTGCCGCGCACGGGCCCTGAGCCAGTCTTAGGTACCGAACCACGCGGCGCGGAAACCTGCCCACAGCGGCACCCTCTGGTCTACCGCCGAGCGTGAACGCCAGGACTAGAGTCCCGCTGCCGCGGACCGTGCTGGGATGTGCGGCCTATGACCTCCGGATACCGGTCACCACCACTGACTACCGCGGTGGATAGCCGCGTGGCTGCAGGTCGCTGCTGAAGGCCGGCGGCCAGTCCACGAAGACGTCGACATGGCCGACTGCGACGGCGGCAAGTTATGCATCTACTCGGATTCCGCGCAGGACTGCACCGGATCGGGCTACGAAGGGGGCGAGCGCGCCACCTACCGAGCGGTCAACCTGAACGGCGAGTGGGCCGTGATCGTGCTGGGCCTACCCGACGAGGCAATCAATCCGGCGCTGGCGAAAGAGGCACGCGTCGTGTTCGACTCGATCGCGTTCCTTGGAACCGGCGAGTGACGATCGGTCACGACCGCATTCTGGACGCCTCACCCGAACTCCGACCGGGGCGGGCGCGAACTACGTCGGCGGAACCGCGCTGCGATGGCGATGACAACGCCGATCGCCAGCAGCATGAAGCTCGCCGATAGGGCCAGCCACTTGCCGGCGGTGAAGAAGGGCGCCAGGTCGGGCAACAGCGGCGTCCGCGCCGGATAGCGTGCCATCACCGTCGCGGTGCAGATGTTTTCGGCATAATCCAGCGCCACCGCGACGACCGGAAGCAGGGCCACCCCTCGCCACCGACTCTCGGGAGCTGCCCCACGCGCCCAGACCCAGGCGAGCGTCGTCACCAGGAACGCCCCGTACACCAGCGGCCAGATGACGTCGAACGTGACGCGCGCGTGGACGTAGGCCGCTCGACCATCCGGCCCCCACGCCTCGGCCGCTGCGTACAGGTCGTCCGCGGAGTACCACAGGGATGTGTCCGGGGCTGGGTAGCGGACCGTGTAGAAAGCCCCGGCCTCTGCCTGGGCTGGCAGCACCATGGCGGTGAACACCGCGAACACCACCACTGCACCTATGGCCATCCACCCCCGCACTCCGCGGGCCAGGGCCGCGGCTACCCGGTCCACCACCTTCATCGCACACCTCGTCCCTTGTGATGCAGCGATGCTATGCGGTTCTCCACGGTCGGAAGCGCGTCACTTCGAGGAAGCTGAGAATCGCTGGCGATAGGAGGTGGGCGTGGTCGCGTAAGTGGCGGTGAAGTTCTGCCTGAACGTCACGGCGCTGGTGAAGCCACAGGCGGCGGCGATGCGCGTGACGGGCCAGGCCGTCGTCTCCAGGAGGCGCCGGGCCTCGTCGAGGCGGCGGGCCAGGACCCAGCGCGCGGGAGTGGTGCCGGTGGCCTCGGCGAACCGTCGGGTGAAGTTGCGGCGGCTCATGCGCGCGTGGGCCGCGAGGTCGTCGACCGCGAGCTCGTGGTCGAGGTGGGCCAGTGCCCAGTCGATGGTCGGTCCGAGATGCCCCACGCCGCCGTGCTGGGGCATCGGGCGATCGATGTACTGGGCTTGGTCCCCGTCGCGGTGCGGTGCGACGACGAGGTTGCGGGCGACCGTCGCTGCGGCGGCGGAGCCCAAGTGGGACCGGACAATGTGCAGGCAGGCGTCGATGGCCGACGCGGTGCCGGCCGAGGTGAGGACGTCCCCGTGGTCGACGTAGAGCGCGGCGGGCTGGACTTTCACGGCGGGGCGACGGCGTGCGAGCTCCCCCGCTGACCCCCAGTGGGTCACGGCCTCGCGTCCGTCGAGCAGGCCGCTGTCCACCACAGGGAAGGCCCCCAGGCACAGGCCGGCGATCCGGCTTCCGCGTGCGTGTGCGGCGCGGATCCTGGCCGCCAGCGGCGCGTCGGTCAGGGGCAGATCGGCGGGCCAGGACGGCAGGACCACCAGGTCCGCGTCCGCCACCGCGTCGGGGCCCCTGACGTCCTCGATGCGGGGCCCTTCGGCGGTCCGGATGCCGCGGCCATCCCCGGTCCACACGACGGGATCCCACCCAGCGGCCAGGCTCTGACGGCCGACCTCACCGAAGACCAACAACGGCGCAGCCAGGTGGAACATCGTGATGCCGTCGAAGGCATGAACGGCAATGCGCATGATTGGCCTGATTCCATCGAAGAACGTCTTTCGCGCCACTCACGATAGCCGCTGCGCGGCACGATGCTGGATTGCGTCAGTTCCGCCAGCACAAGGAGAAAACCATGACCGCCCCCCGCCGAGCACTCATCGTCGTCGACGTCCAGCAGGAGTACTTCACCGGGATCCTCCAGATCCAGGCCCCGCCGCGCGACCAGACGCTCGCCAACATCGTGGCCGCCCTCGAGGTTGCACAGCAGCAGGAACTGCCCGTTGTCGTCGTGCAGCACGAGCTGCCGCAGGGTGCACCCGTCTTCGCCGCCGGCAGCGACAGCTGGTCGCTGCACCCGGAGATCGAGGAGCGCCTGAACCCGTCCTGGAAGCGCGTCAGCAAGGACAAGGGCAGTGTCTTCGCCGGCACCGACGTCGCCCAGTGGTTGGCCGCACGTGAGGTCGACACCATCACGATCGTCGGCTACATGACCAACAACTGCGACATCGCCACGGTCGTGGGCGCCGAGGGGCTCGGCCTGGCGGCAGAGATCCTCTCCGACGCCACCGGTGCCATCCACTTGGCCAACGAGGCCGGCCAGGTCTCCGCGGAACAGCTCCACGAGACCCTGCTCGTGCTCCTGCACTCCAACTTCGCCGCCGTGGCTTCCACCCGGGCATGGGCTACGGCAGTCACCGCCGGCCACGCCCTCCCCAAGAGCGATCTGGGGGCCTCCGCCACACAGGGTCGCGCTGCCTTCGGCGCCTGACCTGACCGCGAGTGCATGGGGTCCCCACGCACGTCCCAGCGCGGGGGCCCCACCCGCCCCACATCCAACGCCGGGCGCCAGCTATGACGCGTCGCGTTATAGTGGAGGCGTGATCAGATCCTTCAGGGACCCGGCAACCGAACTGACGTCGAAATCGTCGACCACCACTGAGGAGGTGCCACCCATGACATCAGCAACAACGATCCCGCCGATCCACCCGGGCGAGATCCTGATGGACGAGTTCCTGGAGCCGCTACAGATCAGCCAGAATCGGCTGGCCGTCGCGATCGGCGTACCCCCACGTCGGATCAACGAGATCGTGCACGGCAAGCGTCGGATCACCGCCGACACAGCGCTCCGGCTGGCTCGCTACTTCAGCACCACCGACAGGTTCTGGCTCAACCTCCAGACCCGCTTCGACCTCGAGGTCGAGAAGGACCACCTCGGCAACGCCCTCGACCGGATCGAACCGCTTCAGGCTGTCTGACTTCCCCGGAAGGGCAGATCCGTGCGCTCAGGCGGAGGCGGGCAGCAGCGGCGACGGCGCCCAGCTGTACGCCACCACCTCACCGCCAGCCACCCAGGACCCGACCAGGTCCGCGGCGAAGTCCAGCTCCGCCGTCAGCGTCAGCAACGAGGCATGGGGATCGATGCTCGTGGTCCTCCGGTGCCTCGCCACCCACCCCCGTATTGATCCACGAGAGAGTTATGCTCCGGTCAGGGCCCCTCAACGGGGCATTCCTCCTGACGAAAGGAAGCCCATGAACCGCAGCATCCTCTCCTCTGTCGTCGCCATGGTGGCCTCCCTCGCCATGACAGCCTGCTCCGGGAGCCCAGCCGACACCGCCTCCACCACACCGGACGACGCGCCGACGACGACGGCGGCAGCCAGCGCGGCACCCGCGACCAGCTCAGATGCGGACACTGGCACGGAGCAGTCAGTCGCCGAGGCATGCATGAGCATGGCTGAGCCGATTGCGGAGGCCGGAGAGAAACTGTCAGAGATCGCGTCAGTGGGCACCGGTGATCCCCAGAGTGCTGTCGACTCGTGGTCCACCCTGGTAGATGCCTATCGCTCGGTCGCTGACACGGTGACCAACCCGGAGGTCAAGGCTGCCGCAATCGCCGTCCGCGACGATCTCGCGACGCTGCGGGACGCCATGGAGAAGGCGTACGTGGATCAGGACATGGGCGCCATGAGCGAGTTCACTGACGCCACGTCTGCCTGGCAGGCCTCACAGACTGAACTGCAGACCCTCTGCGCGAGTTAGCATTGCGATCATCATGCAAAGCCGTGGGCAGAGACACTCGCACGACGCGCACCAACACATCTCCGCTGGTCGCGAGGAACAGTGCCTTCCCACAAGAGTTTCGAGGATGATGACTCCGCCTGCTGGCTGCTGACGGTATTCACTGCGACGCGACAGCAGAGGATAGACCGCTTGGCCGCCCACCGAGCGCGGCCGGCCTATTGGCCTTGCGTTGCTTCTGACGTGGCGCGGCTTCATTGCTTGTCTGGCGCGATCCCTGAGAACTCGCTAGGAGCATAACGTCGTCCGGCGCTCTCCAGCTTCGCAACCGCCGCATCAGCAAGATCGACACCAAGGACGTCAGCGAGTCGCAGGAGATAAATCAACACATCACTGAGTTCCTCCGCAGCTCTTATATTCCGCGCTGGTTCAGCGAATCGTGACGCTGCTTCATCCGCAGGCACCCACTGAAAAAGCTCGGCCAATTCCCCGACCTCCCCGACGAGTGCCAGTATTAGTGACTTCGGATCGTGGAACTGCTCCCAGTTTCTCTCTCGTGCAAAATCGCGAATCGCATCTGTCAGGGTGGTGATCGAATCAGTTCCAGTCATTCCAAGGATTCCTTCAGTCAACTACTGGCGAAGTAGGTTCGTAGGTAACCACGCAACGCGTCGTCGCACACGTAGATATATGTTCCCAGGATTCCCCGAGTCAGCAGGACCACGTAGATATTTCTGACCATCTCAGCGATATCTGCATCCGTGAACTTCCTGCCAAGCAAATTGTTATTGAGGGCCTTCCCCTTCGAGTCGAAGTAGTTCGCTCGGTCGAAGACAATCGACCTGTCTTGAAGGTCGTACCGCAGGTCTTTGCCGATGATCACACCTGCATAGTTGAGGTCGTATCCTTGGACCGTGTGTATCGATCCGACCTCTTCAATAGAGGTTCGGCTGCTTATCCAATCAGTTGGCGTCCTGTTCCAGCACAACCGCACGGCATCTATCTCGATGTCAAATATCTCATCGCCACCCAGGCGTTGCTTAGTGCGCGACACCCACGGCCAAGCATATCCGGCCACGAGCCTCGCCAGACCGCGCTCACGGTCGCGAGCGATGATGTCATTTCGCATCGCGACGAAGCTGTCGTAGAAGCGTAGATCGTAGTCCCCGAAGCCGCGCAGTGGGGCTGGGTCGCGCCCCGACATCACCTCGCGGACATACTGCACGTAGTCATCACCCGCCTGAACCCGCATCTGCGACAGGAGGCGGTAGCCACGCTGCTCTGCGCGGGCGATACCTCGCAGCCGATCAAGGGATGCGGCCGTCACATCTATGGGACGGACGCCCTGTCCCTGGTCCAGCAGGAAGATCTTGTGCCGGCTTCTCCGCATCACCCAGTCGATCTGCGTGAGTTGCTTCCAGTCCTCGTGTCCGAGAGCAAGTCTCATGCTGTTCTCACCAAACCTTTTGGTCAGCGTACCCATCGCTTGGGCCCCATACTGCGTGAGGCGGTGTGTCTCATCCACGACCAAGATGTCGTAGTCACGCGCATCGCTGGCGACATCGTAGGGCGTGAGCACCATGTCTCCCGAGAGACCGGGCGTCTTGTCGAAGACACGCCTGATGGACTGCCGCAGGGACTGCTGGGGCACAACGAGTCCTATGCGAGCTCCGGCGAGCATTTCGGGATGTCCTGGCGTGAAGAAGTCGCTGAAGACAGACTCGGCGTCGGGATTGTCTTGATCGTTTCCGTCGCGGATGTCTACGAGCAGCTTGATGAGGTAGATGGCGACGATCGTCTTGCCAGTCCCCGGGCCTCCCTCTACGACCGACACACTTCCCTTCTGCTTGGCCATGTCATAGAACAGCCCCTCGACAAGATCCTCGATCACCGCGGCCTGATCCTGGTTGAGTGCCTTGAATGGCGAAAGCTTGAAAAGGTCCGAATTCTGGATCTCCGGAATGCTCTTGTTGAAGAGTCCATGTTGGCGCAGTCGTGTGAAAATCTCACTGAACTTGGATTGGTACCGGTCTCGTTGGTAGTATTCGGCATTCGTGACCCCGTCGTTCCTGTTGAGGACCTCATAGCGGCCGTCACCGGAAAACATACGGATGAGAAAAGACTCAAGATCCAAGCAAGCGGACTTGTTAAATGTGTCGTCGATTACGACCCGAGCCACCTCGAGGCCGCGCTTGGCTTCGGACTCTAGATGCTGGTTGAGACGCCCCACAGCGTTGAGCGACTCGCCCACATACACGTTCTTGTTGTTGTTGAGAGTGTAGACGACAGGCCAATTCCGGTGACGCCCCTGCATGTCCTTCCATCCGCCCACACCGTCGGGAGCGAAGCTGAGAATCTCGATCCTGGTATCGCTGCCCAAAGCGACCCTTGGCTCAGAGGAAGCGGCAGCTGTCTCGGCGCGCGAAAAGGGAGACTCGGAGCCGAGGGGATCTGATTCGGGCATGGCTACTGCTCCGGGCTCTAGCTGACCTGGGCTCGGGCGGTGTGCCAGGCGAGGGCGCGTTCGCCTCGGCTGCGGCGGATGAGTTCGGAGAGGATCATGCCGATCTCGAGCGTCTTGCCGAGGCCGACGGCGTCGGCCAGGAGGATGCGGGGCCGCAGCGTCGCGGGGTCGAGGGCCTTGGCGACGGCCTTGTGCTGGTAGCCGAGCTGCCGGGCGAGCATGCGGGGCGAGACGGTGAGCGAGTCGTCGCTGAGGGGGACGGCGGTCTTGCGGAGCGTGGACTCCACCCAGAGGCGGGAGCGTCGGTACTTGGGTGAGTCGTCGGCGCGGACTTGAGTGTCGCGGGGGTCGTTGAGCCTGATCTGGTCCAGCGAAGGGTAGAAGACGGCGTCCTGGCCGCGGACCAGGTCGGAGAGGCCCTGGGCGTTGAGGACGGGTCCGTCGGACGACTCGTCCACCGAGGTGATCAGCCAGTCCTCGTCGCGCACCACGACGACGTTGCCGGGTGCGAAGGTGTCGGTGCTACTCATCGTGAGATGGAGCCTATCGGCTGGGCTGGTCACGTTGGTCGCGGGAGTCCAGGAGTCTGGGCGTCACCCACGTGAGATGCCTGACGGTCGGCGATCTAGGGCAGGAGGTCGAGGTACTGCTTCCTGGCAGGCATCGCATGGATGACCAACTCGTCACCGCCAACGAGGACGAGGACAACCGTCTCGAGCAGGCGCGCACGGGTATCGAACCCCAACCGGAGCTCTCGGTAGGGAGGTTCGTCGTCGGCAAGCGGCTCAATCCATAGTGCCCACTCTGCCGCCTGGACTGCGTCCTCCGCCGAGACTCCGTGCTTCAGAGGGCTCGTGTGGACCTTCACGCGGCGAAGTGGGTGAGCGCAAAGCGGATGGCCTCGGACCGAGTCATGTGACTCTTGGCAGCAGCAGCATCCAAGGCCTCCAGTTCCTCGCTCGTCAGTCTGACCGCGACAACCTGCATTGGCTCCGCTCCCCGCCCAGGGCGACCTCGCCCGCGTCGCTTGAGCTGATCGACGTCGTAGCCGCGCTCAGCCTCGTCGGCCCACTTCTGGATCTGCTCGTCACTCATGCGCAATAGTGTATGACGAAACTACCATCCGGCCCAGGGGGAGAAGTGCGCGCGCCCCACCGACATGCCCTACTTCAACTCCGGCAGCTGCGTCTACCGTCGGCGAGCCACTGAGCACGCCGCTTGCCGCTACCACTACGGGTAGCCCGGCATGCCGCGACCTCTCGGACGACTGGTGTCATGCGACGACAGATTTCGCCTCCACGATTGAGGACCGGTTGGCGAACGCCCCTACGCGCAGCGTGCCCGCGTAGACTGAGACGATCCCCTGATCACCAGGAGCGCAATGAGGCAGCCGGAGCAGCGTGACCTTGCGTCGCTGGATACCCTCAGCCGCGTCGCCAACGACCTGGCGGGCGAGTTCCGGCTGGAGCCACTGCTGGAACTCATCCTGCGCAGTTCGGTCACGCTGTTGGGATGTGAGAGCGGCTCCCTCTGCCTTGTGGAGCCGCACACCCACACCTACCGCAAGCAGATCGACATGCAGGCGGGATGCCAGGCGGGGCGGGTGTTCCCGCTCGACGAGGGCGTGACGGGCGCCGTCGCTCGCGCGGGACGGCCGATCATCTTCCGCCACTACGCCGACGTACCCGGGGGCCACGTCTCCCCCGACAGCCCGCTGTACACCAGGGCGGTGATCGGCGTCCCCATCCGCCTCAAATCGGACCTGCTCGGCTCCCTCGTCGTCTTCGCCCCAGATGCTGAGCACTGCTTCGGCGAAGCCGACGCGCAGCTCCTGCAACGCTTCGCCACCCACGCGGCCATCGCCATGGCCAATGCCCGGCTGCACGCCGAGGCGGCGGACCGCGCGAAGGCGGCCGCGGTGTGGGCCGAGCGGGAGCGCTCGATGCTCGACGTCCACGACGCCCTCGGGCGCGGGCTCGCCACGGTGCTGCTGGAATTGGCCCACGCGGAAGAGCTGGCCCTCGCGGATCAACCGGTGGGCGCCGCCCTGAAGGCGGTGCGGCGAGAGGTGGAGTGGGTGCTGCGCGACGGTCGGCGCGCGGTCTGGGGGCTGCCGGATTCGTTCGACGGCCGCTCGGTCGAGGAGGCGTTGGCGCTGGAGCTGGAGTGGACCGAGGCTATCGCCGGGGTGGCGACGTCGTTCCGCACCTTCGGCGACCCGCAGCCGCTGCGCCCGGAGGTGGCCACTCAGCTGGTGCGGATCGTCAAGGAGAGCCTCACCAACGTCGCCCAGCACGCCGATGCGCGCACCGTCCGGCTCGGGCTGGTCTACCTGAGCGAGGGAGTGGCCGTGATCGTCGAGGACGACGGCCGGGGGTTCGACCTCAATGACCGCAGCGCCACCGGCATGGGCCTGTCCGGGCTGGCCTCCCGGGCCACCCAGATGGGCGGGCGCGTGCACCTGGACTCGACGCCCGGCTGGGGCACCCGCGTCCGGGCGGACCTGCCCTACCGCGCCACCCCCGAGGTAGCCGATGCCGCCAGGTTGCGGGTGGTGGTGGTCCATGACCAGCCGGCGCTCCGGGCCGGGGTCGTGCGGCTTCTGGACCTCGGCGAGCCCGGTGTTCAAGTGGTGGCGGAGATCGCCGAGTCCCGCGCCGCGGCGGATGCGGTGAGGTTGCTGGCACCCGACGTCGTGCTGGCCGGGAGCCGTGTCTGCCGCACCGACGGCGCGGGGCTGATCACGGAGCTGCGCCAGGTGGACCCCGAACTTCCGGTGGTGGTGCTGCTCGACGACGACGGAGACCAGGCAATGCGCGAGTTCAGCGCCGTCGGGGTGAAGTGCATAGTGCCTCGCGACGCGGACGGCACCGCGCTGGGCAGGGCCGTCGTGGCCGCCGCGCAGGGCGACGTGCTGGTGTTCAGCGGCATCCTCGAGCAACTGGACCAGCGGCCCACTCCGGCGAGGCCCAACCACCTGACCGCGCGGGAGCACGAGATGTTGGAGTTGCTGCGCGAAGGTCTCGCGGACAAGCAGATCGCCACTCGGCTGCAGATCTCGGTGAAGACCGTGGAGAAACACGTCGGTTCGGTGCTGCGCAAGAACGGCGTGCACAGCCGCACCGAGCTGCTGGTGCAGGCCTGACCCCACCAGGCCCCCCATACAGGGGTGGGGGAATTCCCCATATCGCCTAGCCGCGCCGCTGCCTAGGGTGGAAGGACCGCAGGTTCTACCCAGGAGCAACGATGCCCACCACTCCTCTACCGGAGATCCTCGCGCCGGCCTTCAAGGAGCGCTACGGCGTGCCCGCCATCAACGTGTTCAACGAGCTGAGCATGGCCAGCGTGCTGGCCGGTGCGGTGGAAGCGCGTTCCCCGCTGATCGTGCAGACGTCGGTCAAGACGGTCAAACAGGTCGGCGCGCCGGTGTTGTTCGCGATCTGGGAGTCGCTGACCAGGAACATCGACATCCCGGTGGCGCTGCACCTGGACCACTGCCCGGACCGCGCGGTGATCACCGAGTGCCTGGAGACGGGCTGGGACGCGGTGCTGTTCGACGCGCACGAGTTGCCGGTGGAGGAGAACCAGCGCCAGACGATCGAGGTGGTGGCCGAGGCGCGGCGCCACGGGGCCGCCGTCGAAGGCGAGATCGAGGCCATCATGGGCGTCGAGGACGGGCTCGGCAGCGACGCCCCCAGCGAACGTCAGACCCTTGACGTGCAGTTGCGCTACCTCGAGGCGACGGGCGTGGACGTGTTCGCGCCCGCGCTGGGGAATGCGCACGGCGCCTACAAGACGGCCCCGGTCCTGGACTTCGAACGCGTCAGCGCCATCGTCGAAGCCCACCCGGTGCCGATCGCGCTGCACGGCGGCAGCGGGCTCTCCGATGATCAGTTCCGGGAGATGATCGCGCGCGGGTGCGCGAAGGTGAACATCTCCACCGCTCTGAAGCAGGCCTTCATGAAGTCCGGCCTGGAGTACCTGAAGGAGTGCGAGAGCAAGGACAAGTGGGAACCCGTCAAGCTGTTCGACGTGCAGGCCGACGCCATGCGCAGGCTCGCCATCGACATGGCCACCATCTTCGGAAGCGCAGGGAAGGCCTGAGCGATGACCGCCCTCATCTTCGACTGCGACGGCGTGCTCGCCGACACCGAGCGCGACGGCCACCTACCCGCGTTCAACCAGACCTTCCGGGAGTTCGGCCTCCCGATCACCTGGTCCCAGGAGCGTTACGGCGAACTCCTCGAGATCGGCGGCGGCAAGGAACGCATGGCCAGCGAGATCACCCCCGAGTTCGCCGCGGAACACGGCCGCGCTGACGAGGAGGCCCGCGCTGAGCTGATCGGTCAGCTCCACAAGCGCAAGTCGGCCCTCTTCCAGGAACGGGCGCGCGCGGGTGAGCTGCCCGCCCGGCCCGGGATCCACCGCATCATCACGGAAGCCCTCGCCGAGGGCTGGACGGTCGCCGTCGCCTCCACCTCCGCGGAGCCGTCGGTGCGTGCCGTGCTGGAGCACGCCGTCGGCGCGGAGGCAGCTGCGAAGTGTCACGTCTTTGCCGGCGACATCGTCGCTCACAAGAAGCCGGCGCCGGACATCTACCTGAAGGTCCTCGATGACCTGGGGCTTGACCCGGCCGACTGCCTGGTGGTCGAGGACAGCGGCATCGGCTGCGCGTCGGCCCTCGCCGCCGGCCTCACCACGTTGGTCACCGTCAGCACCTACACCCACAACGACGACTTCACCGGAGCGGTCCGCGTGGTGGAGCACCTTGGGGATCCGGGTAACCCGGTCCCCTCCACCGACTTGGCGGGCGATCTCGGGGGGCGCATCGTCGAGCTCTCCGACATCGTCCGCCTCATCCCCACCACCGAGAAGGAGTAGCAATGCCGGGAAACATCGCCGACGTCGAACGCGTCGTCCACACACTCGCGGAAGCCATCTGTGAGAACGAGAAGTACTTCGGTGAACTGGACGCGGTCGTCGGCGACGGCGACTTCGGCTACTCACTGGCCCGCGGATTCGAGATCGTCCTGGAGAAGTGGGACGAGTTCGACCGCACCGACCCCGGAGTGCTCATCACCAAGGTCGCGATGGCATTCTCGGCGCGTGTCGGGGGCACCTCCGGGCCGATCTGGGGTACCGCCTTCCTCCGGATGGGAAGCGCACTCAAGGGCTCCGACGAGTTCACCGCCGCCGACGTGGTGCGCGGGCTGCGCGCCGCCGTCGAAGGGATCAAGGCCAGAGGCCACGCCGAGCTCGGGGAGAAGACCCTCCTCGACGCTCTGTGCCCCGCGATCGACACGTTGGAGGCCGAGATCGAGAAGGGGTCCACGGCCGCCGCGGCGATGCGAGCCTTCGCCGACACCGCACGACGCGAGGCCGAGGCCACCGCGCAACTGCAGGCCCGCCGTGGCCGCGCCAGCTACACCGGCGAACGCAGCATCGGATCGGTGGATGCGGGGGCGATGGCTATCGCCGTCCTCGCCGAGCGGCTCGCCGACACCTGGCCCACCGACTGACCCAGAACCCACACCACCACCAGCAGCCACCAGCAAAGGGGAGACAATGAAGAAGTTCGTCAACGATCCGAAGCAGTTCGTTCCCGAGATGCTCAAGGGAATCGCGCTCGCCAACCCGGACACGATCAAGTACGTACCCGAGTACAACCTGATCATGCGCGCTGATGCGCCCAACAACAACAAGGTCAGCATCGTCCAGGGCTCCGGCTCCGGCCACGAGCCCGCACACGTGATGGTGGTGGGCAAGGGAATGCTCGACGCCGCGTGCCCCGGTGACGTGTTCTCCGCCCCACCGGCGGACTACGTCTACGAGACCGCCAAGCTCGTCGCCTCTGACAAGGGCGTCCTGCTGCTGGTCAACAACTACACCGGTGACCGGATGGCGTTCGAGATGGCCCAGGAAATGGCCGAGGCCGACGGCGTGACCTGCGACACCCTGTTCATCGACGACGACGTCGCCGTGCAGGACTCGCTCTACACCGTCGGACGCCGCGGCGTGGCCGGCAACTTCTTCGTCATGAAGGCGTGCGGCGCGCTGGCCGAGGAGGGCGCGAGCCTGGCCGAGGTCAAGGCGATCGGCGAGAAGGTCAACTCCGTGGCACGCACCATGGGCGTGGCGCTCACCGCGTGCACCCCGCCGGCCAAGGGTGAGCCGCTCTTCCAGCTCGGAGACGACGAGATGGAACTCGGCGTCGGCATCCACGGCGAGCCGGGCCGTCGTCGCGCGAAGATGGTCTCTGCCGATGAGATCGTCGAGGAGATGCTGGATGCGATCGTGCCCGACCTGCCCTACGAGTCCGGCGACCGCGTCGCGTTGATGGTCAACGGCCTGGGCGGCACCCCGATCAGCGAGCTGTACCTGCTCTACGGCATCGCCGCGGAGAAGCTCCAGGCCAAGGGCTTGACCATTGCCCGCAGCTACGTCGGCGAGTACTGCACCTCGCTGGAGATGGCCGGCGCATCGATCACCCTGGTGAAGCTCGACGATGAGATCGAGCGCCTGCTCGAGGCACCAGCGGAGATTGTGAACCGCATCTTCTGATCCCCTCGGCTCAGCGCCTCTACCCGCCGCTCGTTCCTCGCGGGCTGCCCAGCAAGGCAGCCACGCGAGGAACGGGCGTCCCGACGTCGCCATCTCCTCACAGAACAGGAGCACCACCATGACTGCCCCGGCCATCGGGAGGCCATCACTGAGGTCGACGCTGGAGGCGCTGGGGGCACCTCCGGTGCGGGGGGAGGATGAGTACGTCGCACGCGTGGCGCGCATGCCCATCGATGCGGCGCTGTACCGCGAACTCGCCGGCACGGTCAATCACGTGGGCGTCACCGACGAGTTCCGGGCCGTGGTGGACCACTTCGGGACCCCCGCTGGACACACGCCCGCAGGCTTCCGGGTGGAGTTGGAGCGGCACGCCGCCGGCGTCCTGCGGGCGGACCTGGTCCGCGACATCTCGCGAGACGTCGACGGCGTCCCGCGCCCGACGAAGGTCCTGCTCTCCGCCGACACGGCCAACCCCTACGAGCTGGCGCCGATCGCCCCTCTGGTGGCCAACCTCACCTGCAACCCCGGCATCATCTACGACCTGTTCATCAACAACGAATCGGCCAACGTCGGACACAAGTTCCACACGCGCGACGAGGTGATGGGCGAACTCGGCAGGATCCTCGGCCCCGGCGCCGACATCAGCGTGGAGCTGAACAATCCCTTCGATCCCGATTTCGAACGGGTGTTGGCGGAGGCCGAGGCGATGCGGGAGGTCCTGTCACGCTGGCGGGTGGTCATCAAGGTCCCGCACACCGGCCCGGTCAACGGGGCCAACGTCGAGCAACTTCTGGGTGGTTCGACGAGGCTCACCCAGCGCTGGTGGGAGCCCGCTACCAGGGATGCCTTCCTAGGTCACGATCTGGCGCTCAGGCTCCGCGACCACGGCTTCCGGGTGAACTTCACGCTCATGTTCGAACCCCATCAGGCCCTGCTCGCCTTGCAGGCGAAGCCGGCGTTCATCAATTCCTTCGTGCGCCACCGGCTGATTCAGACGCAGCGGATGGCGGCCCTGCTGGAGGAGCACTCCAACTCCGGCGACGAGTCGATACTGGAGCAGCTCCGCGACTACATGATCGCCAGCGACATGCTCGCCGAGGGGGACGACGGGTTCGAACTGTCGACGGTGCGGGAACGCGCCGAGTGGCTCGTCCGTTACCGCCGCTACCGCGAGCCTGAGGGCTCCGACGGCCTGGACTGTGTCCGACACAACCTGCGGGTGCTGCGCGCTGCCAACCTGCCTGAGACCAGGCTGATCATCTGCTCGATGGAGGGCGATTCGATGTACCCCGACATTGACCGCCTGCTCACCGAACCGGAGTTCACCGACATGACCGGGCAGGTGGTGGTCACTGCGGAGCCCCGCTACCTCGCCCGCTTCGCCTCCGCGAGCCTGGTGGTCAGCTACCAGCGCCGCTTCATGAAGGCCGCCCGAAGCGCGCCCACCGGTTGACCCGACGCGACGCGGGCCGCCGGCCTCCACCAGCGGCCGAGGCCCTGCGCGTTGCGGTCTGGTCTGACGTTGCCGGGTGCGAAGGTGTCGGTGCTACTCATCGTGGGGGGCGCGGGAGTCCAGGAGTCGCGGCTCGCAGCCACCTCGGCGATTGGCGGACGCCCCCGTCGCCACCGACCTATGATCGGAGGCACACGACCGAGCATGGCGGTGATTGCTGTGAAGACGATGACACGGCTGACGGAGGCCTACAGGGACGCCCGCGTCGAGCTCATCGACGACACCTCCCGCTACGTCATCATGAGCGACTGCCATCGCGGGGACGGCTCCAAGTCCGACGAGTTCCTCAAGAACAAGAACTCGTTCACGGCCGCGATGAACTACTACTGGAAGAACGGCTTCACCTACGTGGAGGCCGGCGACGGCGACGAGCTCTGGGAGCACGACTACAAGCACATCATCAGGGCCAACCGCGCCGTGTGGGAGCAGCTGCTCCAGTTCCACCACGCGGGCAGACTGATCCGGATGTGGGGCAACCATGACCTGGTCTTGAGAGAGCCCGGGTACGTCCGTGAGCACCTGTGGACCGCGAAGGACGCGGTGACCGGCGAGATCGAGCCGTTCTTCCACGGATTGGAGGCGGTGGAGGCGGTCGTGTTCCGGCACCGGAAGACCGGGCAGGACATCCTGCTCGTGCACGGGCACCAGGGCGACTTCCCCAACGACCAGGCCTGGAGGTTCAGCCGGTTCATGATGCGCGCGTTCTGGAGGTATGCGCACGCGTTCGGGTTCCACAGCCCCACGAGCCCCGTGGCCAACTCCGACAAGCGGCACAAGGTGGAGCGCAACTACGTGAAGTGGATCCGCAACAACGGCATCGCACTGATCTGCGGCCACACCCACCGCGAGAAGTTCCCGCGCGCCAACCAGATGCCCTACTTCAACTCCGGCAGCTGCGTCTACCCGTCGCACATCACCGCACTGGAGATCGAGAACGGCTCCATCTCTCTCGTCCGATGGCGCGTGGACCCCAACGAGGACGCGATCCTGCAGGTCACCCGCCGAGTGATGGCGGGACCGGAGCCGCTGTCCACATACGATCTTCGCCGCTCGTCGACGAGCCACTGACCCGGTACTTATTCGCTACGCGCTCGACTGCTCCGACGGCACGGCTTGATACCGAACGTCGCCGACCACGAGAACGTTTAGTTCTATTCGCCGCGGCAACCGCTGAACAAGGTGCCTGGAGGCTCGACTTTGTTTAGTTCATTTTGCTGTTCATTCGAGTGAACAAAGTCAGGAGAGACGATGGCCCGAGGACGCCCTTCCCGGGCCACGGTCCATGCCCGGCTCGACAGCCAACTTGCCGAGCTACGCACCAGACTCGGAGGGCTCCCCTCTCCCGAGGAGTCCGCGTACGCGTGGACCGACATCTGGCACCTGGAAGCCCACCACTCCACAGCCTTGGAAGGCAACACCCTGGTCCTGCGCGAGGTGGATTCCCAACGTGGCCGGGCCCGCGAAGCTCGTCCCCATTGCGGCCCTCGTCGACGCCGACCTCAGCCTCGTCGCGATCCGAGCGGCCGCCCAACGCGGACGACTCGTTGCCCACCAACGCAGCGACGGGCTATGGCTCAGCTCCGCAGGGAGTGGACACCTACAAGGAATCACGCCACCGCGGAGCGCGCCCTACCACCGACTGAGCGCACCAGCCGAGTGTTAGGGTCCGAGGATGGTCGACCACGCCACGCCGAACCTCCCGTCGCGCAGCTTCGCCGCGACGGTCACGTTCTACTCACGGCTCGGGTTCTCGGTCGCCTTCCAGGACTCGGGCTGGCTGATGCTTCAGCGAGGCGGGGTCACTCTCGAGTTCTTCCCTCACGCGGATCTGGATCCGGCGACGTCGTCCTTCGGAGCGTGCCTCCGCCTGGACGACGTGGACGCCTTCCATGCCGAGTGCCGGACCGCCGGCATTCCCGAGTCGACGATGGGCTGGCCGCGCGTGCACGGGCCCAGACTTGAGCCATCCGGCATGAGGATCGGCGCCCTGCTCGACCCCGACGGCTCACTGCTCCGGCTGGTCCAGAACCCTGACACACGAAAGGAAGCCACCCCATGAAGTTCACCCACAGCGGCGGCCAGACAACGCAAGGACCGGCGGACTGGTTCACCGGCACCGTGTTCCTCGACGCCATCCGCACCCCGGACGAGCAGTCCGCCGTCGGCTCGGCGCACGTGAGGTTCACCCCGGGCGCGAGGACGGCCTGGCACAAGCACCCGAAGGGACAGACCCTCTACGTCACCGACGGCATCGGGTTCGTCGCCCGGCGTGGCGGCGAGGTGCAGGAGATCCGCCCCGGCGACGTGGTCTACATCGAGCCGAACGAGGAGCATTGGCACGGCGCCACCGCCGACCGGTTCATGGCGCATGTCGCCATCCACGAGGCCGACGACCAGGGCGAGGTCGTCACCTGGCTCGAGCACGTCATCGACGACGAGTACCGCGCCTGACAGGATGGTGAGCCCCATGGAAATGCAGGACTTCCGCCTCCTTCTCGGAAGTGGGCGGGGCTGACTTGCAGCTGTGAGGACGCGAGGGTCGCGGGTGACTCATGACGGCCAGGGCAGAAGGTGCGTGAGCGTTCGCACGGCTCCGCGGGGCGCTAGGAGGTCTGCGTTGACGCGGCCACGTCGACCAGCCGGCCGGCGACACCCCGAGGGGCCGGCCCACCCATCCACACGGCGCGCAGTTCCCGCTCGATGGATCCACCCTCGACGGGGACAGCGAGCACCCGGCCGTCCATGAGCGCACCGCGGACGGCGTGGTTGCTCAACACGGCCGGGCCCAGCCCTGCGGCCACGGCGGCGACGATGGCGGCGTTGCTCGACAACTGCGCCACTGGGGTGGCCCGCGCTGCCACACCTGCGGACGCGGCGGCCCGGTCGAGGAAGCGACGCGTCCCTGAGCCGGGCTCCCGTTCGACGAGTGCTGTGCCGGCCAGCTCCTCCAGCGTCACGGCACCGCGACGCTCGGCCCACGCATGCTCGGGAGGGATGATCACGACGAGGCGGTCGCGGCCCACCAGCCGGCTGGACACATCCTCAGGCACATCCGGCGACTCGATGAACCCGACGGCCACCCGCGCGTGCCGCACCGCCTCGATCACCGCGTCGGAGTTGAGGATCTCCAGGGAGACGGCGGCCTCAGGGTGGCTGCGCCGCAGCGCCGCCAGCCACACGGGCGCGAGGTACTCCGCGATCGTCATGCTCGCCGCCACCGTCACCGCTCCCCCGGCGGTGGCCGTCACCGCGCCGGCGCCCGCCATCAGCCGGTCCATGGCCTCGACCACCTCCCGCGCCCAGCCCACCACCAGCGCCCCCTCGGGAGTGACGTCGGAGCCGGCGGCGCTGCGCCGCACGACGGCGAACCCGAGCCGTCGCTCCAGCCCGGCCAGGGCGCGGCTCGCGTTGGATTGCGCCATGCCGATCTCCCGGGCGGCGGCGCCCAGCGACCCCTGCTCGGCGACGGCGACCAGCAGCCGCAGGGCAGGGAGGCCGGGCTCGTCGGGCGTTATGGCGGTCATATCGCGATCATATGGGTTGCTGTCCCGATCGGGTTACCGTCACGGGTTCCCGACGGCGCACCGTAGAGGGGTGAACTCCCTCCGCACCGTCGCCCCCGGCCTTGCCGCCTGCCTGGTGGCCGCCGTCGCGTCGGTCGCTGTGGGCTGCGTGGTGCCGCTCGCCAGCCCGCTGCTGGTGGCGATCCTCGCCGGCGTGGCCTGGCGGTCGGCGCGCGGCACGACGGCGGGGTGGGCCCCGGGTGTCGCGGTGGCCGGCCGGCAACTGCTGCGGGTTGGGATCGTGCTGCTGGGGCTGCAGGTGTCGCTGGTGACGGTGGCCGGGCTCGGGCCCGCAACCCTGGCCCTCGTCGCGACGGCGGTCGGCGTCACCTTCGCCGCGACCGCCTGGCTGGGGCGACGCCTCGGGCTGGGCGCCGAGCAGTCGCTGCTGGTGGCCGCGGGGTTCTCGATCTGCGGCGCCGCGGCGGTCGCGGCCGCCGAGGGGGTGACCGACGCCGACGAGGAGGAGGTGGCCACGGCCGTGGCGCTGGTGGTGGTGTTCGGCACCGGGATGATCGTGGCGCTGCCTCTCCTCGTCGTCCTCCTCGGCCTGACGCCGACCGCCGCGGGACTGTGGATCGGCGCCTCCACGCACGAGGTGGCCCAGGTGGTGGCGGCCGCGGGCCTGGTCGGGGCCGAAGCCCTGGCTGTGGCGGTCACGGTCAAACTGGCCCGGGTGGCGCTGCTGGCCCCGGTGATGGGGGTGCTCGCCGTCCGGGAGCGACGGCGCGTCCGTGCGCTGCCCGGCGGTGGGGCGCGGGATGTGCGGCTGCCGCCGGTGGTACCGGTGTTCGTCGTCGGCTTCCTGGTCGCGATGGCCGCGCGGACGACGGGGCTGATCCCGGAGCCTGCGCTCGCGGGCCTGGGGCACGTTCAGCAGCTGCTGCTGGCCGCGGCGATGTTCGCGCTCGGGCTCGGCGTGGACCTGCGGGCCCTGGCGACGGTCGGACGCACACCGCTGGTGCTGGGCGCCGCCGCGACCCTCCTCATCGGCGCCATCGGCCTCGCGGGAGCGGTCGCGCTCGGCTAGGGACGCCGTCGACGATCAGGCACCCCGCCCTCGTGGGCCTCCCGCACCGCGGCCGCCCTGTCCTCTCGCGCTGACTGAGAGTAGCGTTGAAGGATGAGTCAATCGTCCCCCGCGCTGCCAGCCCGATCCGGCTGGAAGCGCGCGCTGGGGATCCTTGGGATCGTGCTTCATGTCGTTGTGGGCTACTTCTATGTGGCGGCGGGGCTCGTCACGCCCGCACCTTGGCTGGTTGGCTTCCTCATCCTCTGGGTGGTGCTCCTGGTCGTCGCCATTTCCCTCGTGCGCCGGCACCCGTTGTGGGTGCTGGTGGTGCCCGTTCTGGCGCTTGGTCTCCTGGTGGGTGGAGTCTCGCTCGGCGAAGCCCTGCTCGGTTGGACCGCCTAGTGTCGACACCCTGAGCCATCCCTGATCTCCATCGGCGCCATCGATATCGAAGCCAGAGACCCGGCTGCGCTGGCAGCGTTCTGGGGGGCCGTCACCGGCGCCACCCCGTCCCCGGGGCGCGGACGGCGGGCCAGTCGCCGTCGGTGATCGAGTACTGCGCGGTGTCGATCACTTCGCCGCTGCGCAGGATCCGGTCCCTGGGACTCGCCGGCGCGGTCGCGATCAGCTGGTGGTCACGATCGGCGCTGTCGCCGGTGAGAGCTTCAACGCACCGAGCCAGGCCGCAGCCGCCCCCATCGCCGCCAGAGCGGGAATGAGCAGGAACGCGGTGTGCACGCCCGCGGCGTCGGCGAGCACGCCGAGTATGAACGGCACCACGCCGACGGCGACGCCGAGCGCCACCATGACCAGCCCTTGGGCTGCATCCTTGGACCCGCGCGCGGTGGAGAGCATGATGCTGGACGCAAAGGGGTACAGCAGGCCGCAGCCCATCCCCGACACCGCAAGCCCCAGGATCGCAACCGGCGGCACCGTGGCCAGCCACAGCGCCAGCCAGCCGACGGCGGTGACGCCGAAGGCCACAACCACGAGCCGGCTCGGTGGGTAACGGGCCGTGAACCACCACGAGATCAGCCGCGAGGTCGCCATGCCCCCGATGAAGGCGGCCACCGCGGCCGCGGCCACGGCCGTCCCCGCGCCGGTGCGCTCGGTCATCAGAGGGAGCGCCCAGAACGTTGTGGCGTTCTCGATGGCCACCCCCATCAGCATGGCCAGCAGGAACCACCAGCCAGCGGCGGGCAGCTGGTCCAATGAACGCCCCAGGACCCCAATCCTCTCGGCGCCGCGAGGAGGATCGGCACTGGTCGGCCCGGACTGACCACGTGGCGTCATCGCACGCGACGCCGGCATCCGCAGCCAGACGACGGCCATGACCACACTCATCGGCACCGTCACCAGGACCACGGGGCGCCAGCCGAACCCCGCCGCCACACCGGCGCCGATCGCCACGGGGCCCAGTAGACCCACCAGCGTCCCCAGCCCGTTAGCGGTGGTGACGGCGTCCGCCGGCTTGAGCCAGTGATAGAGGACGAGCCCGGCCTGGGCCGCCGCGATGGCCATGTTGCCTCCGAGGGCGAGCACCACCGCCGCGGTCATCGTCTCAGGCAGGGACGACAGCACCGTCAACCCAACAGCGCCGGCCGCGACCAGGCCCGCCCCGAGCAGGAGGGCCCCGCGTCGGCCGAGCGCCTGGACGACGGGGGCCAGGACCCCGCCCGCCAGCGCCGTCCCGATCGCCAGCGCGGTCCCATGCAGACCGATTTCCGCCGCGCTGAAGCCCAGCTCGCCGCCCAGAATCTGGATCACCGGGCCGAACGTGTAGAGCAGCCAGCCCCACAGCACGAAAGCCCCGTAGAGACCGACGCTGAAACCGTCGAACCGGGCCGGCGCAGACGGGTCGTCGCGAGGGGTCGACACATCGTCTGGGGAGGTCACTGTCGCAGTGTAGAGACCTCGACACCAGACCCGCCTCGCGGGCCGGTGGTCGGCGTAGGTGAGCGGCGCCGACATCGTCGGCGTCGTGGGCTCGCGGAATATGCCGAGAGCCACCGAGTTGCCACTGATAGCCGATCAATGAAGGGTGCGCAGGTGTCTGGATACGAGCGCGAGCAGATCAACAAGCGGAACGTGCAGGAGTTCTACGACCTCATGTTCAACCAGTGCCGGCCGGCCGAGGCGATCCAGCGCTACGCCGGCGACACCTACACCCAACACAATCCCCATGTCGGCGACGGCAAGGAGGCCTTCGTCGAGTACTTCGAGCGGATGGGCGCCCAATACCCCGGCAAGAGGGTCGAGTTCGTTCGTGCGATCGCCGAGGACGACTACGTCGTGCTGCACTGCCGCCAGACCTGGCCGGGCGACCACGACTACGCCGGGATCGACATCTTCCGCCTCGACGCGAACGGAAAGGTCGTCGAGCATTGGGACGTGCTGCAGGTGGTGCCCGACCATTCGGCGAACGCCAACGGCATGTTCTGAGCTCACAGCGGGGGCTGGGTGGAAACTGGTGTCATGGCGACGCGGATGAGTCAGTTGTGGTGGAGCGCGATCGGAGACCTGCGCATCCATCCGGTCCGGAAGTGGATCCGAGCCACCGTCGGGGCCCAGACCGTCGTCGACACCCGCCGGGCCCTCCTGGTCTGGGAGCCGCGGCGTGCGGTGGGGTCGTACGCCGTTCCTGAGGATGACGTCGTCGGGCACCTCGTCGCGGTGGAGACCATGGGAGCGCTCGAGCGGCCGGTGTCGCTGGAGGACGGCCCACCCGTCGTCGATCCGAACACCCCGTTCACCGCGCACACGGCGCCTGGCACTCCCCTGACGATCCAGACGCCCCACGCCAGCCTGACAGCTGCGGCCTTCAGGCCTGACGATCCGGACCTGGCCGGGTACGTCGTCCTGGACTGGAACGCATTCACCCAGTGGTACGAAGAGGACGAGCCTGTCATGGGTCACCCGCACGACCCCTTCGACCGGATCGACTGCCTTCGTTCGAGCCGCCGCGTGCACATCGCACACGCCGGCATCAGCCTCGCCTCCACCAACCGGCCCATCCTGCTCTTGGAGACACACCTTCCGCCGCGCTTCTACGTTCCGCGCGAGGACGTCGCGATGAATCTCCTCGAGCCTTCCGAGACGCGCACCATCTGCGCCTATAAGGGTCGCGCGTCGTACTGGTCCGCCCGGGTCGGGGACACCCTGTTGCCTGACATTGCGTGGTCCTACGAGGATCCGCTCCACGACGGGGAACCTGTTCGGAACCTCATCGCCTTCTTCACCGAGCGACTCGACCTCACCCTCGATGGCGAGAGCCAGCCTCGGCCGCGCACCCCCTGGTCTAGCGCGGGCCCACCCCCGGCCACCCCGCCAGGGCAGTGAACATGGGGCTGAAGTAGGGAACCAGCCAGACAGCGGGCAGGCGGCGGTGGTGAGTGCCCGCAACGGCGACTTCGTGGTGTGCGCCGTGAACGGGGCCCAGTGCGCGGACCTGCCCTCCCACCGTGGACAGCACGAAGGCCGAGCATTGAATCAACGCTCGGCCTTCGCAAATGGTTCGGGGGAGGACGGCTCCCGGACTCGTGTGGCTCTGAGACCTACCCGTCCGTCTCGGCGGGCGTCGGCGATGATCGTCGGCAATGCATCTGGAAACCACTCGACCGCTTGTTCCATCGTGGCTCTTCTCTGTGGGTTCGGCTTCCGATGGCTTCTGCGTACCCACCATTACACGCTTCTTGCGGCACCTGCGCAAGGCCCATATCAGAAGAATCTCGTAAGAATTTCTCACAATGCCCGGCGCGTGGCTGCTCAGGATGATCCTCGACGGCGACTGGCACGGTGTGGTCGTCACCAGCGCCGGGGGTGACCTGCAACTTCCTACGCATACAGCGGTATCTGTGCATATACGCAGAAGCCGCTCTATAGGTAGAAAGTTGCTGAGGCGAGGCCGACACCACGTCGGCCAAGGGCACGCGACGGTGTACTCACCGGCAGAGCCATCGGCCTGCAACACACGGCAGCGTCGGGTTGCGGGCCGCTCAAGCGCACCTGCAGCGTCAGTGAGATGCCGCCGAGGCAGAGAGGCGCGCAGCGCCCAGCCAGGCGCTGCGCGGCCGCGATGACCATGTTGCAGCCCGATCTCGGCCGCACCGAAGCGGCCTCCGCACCCAGGAGCCGGATCACCGCGCCGAACGCGTAGAGCAACCATCCCCACAGCAGGAACGCGCCGTACATCCCGCGGCCGAAGCGGTCGAAGCGGCGCGGGGCCGACGCGTCATCGCGGGTATTCAGCGCACCGTCAGGGGAGGTCACAGTCGAAGTGCAGGGACGTCCCCTCGCCCCATTGACGACGCGCGTCCCATGGGCGGCCGATGACCCACCACCCTGCCTGCGCGGCCGGACGTGACCTGCATCGTCCTACGCAGAGAGCGGCATCTGCGAATATTCACAGATGCCGCTCTCCAGGAAGAAAGTTGCAGAGGTCGGCGACACAGTCGCCTCAGCTCGGGCTCAGGCGACCGTGTCGGCCGTCCGCACCGGCAGCGTCTTCGGCTTGAACGACGGCCGCGTCGCCTCGTAGGCGGAGATCGAGTCCGCCTGCATCAGGGTCAGCGAGATGTCGTCGAGGCCGTTGAGGAGGCGGTGCTTGGTGTACTCGTCCATCTCGAAGCTCACCACCACGTCGCCGCGGGTGATCGTCTGGCTCGGGAGGTCCACCGTGGTGGGCACGTTCGGGTCCGCGTCGATGGCGTCCCAGAGCCGGTCCACGTCGGCTTCGGAGATCTGCGCCACCAGCAGGCCGGCCTTGCCGGAGTTGGAGCGGAAGATGTCGCCGAAGCGGCTGCCGACGACCACCTTGAAGCCGTAGTTCTGCAGCGCCCACACCGCGTGCTCGCGCGACGAGCCGGTGCCGAAGTCGGGGCCGGGGATCAGGATGGTGCCGGTCTTGAACGGCTCCTTGTTGAGCACGAACTCGGGGTCGTTGCGCCAGGCGGCGAACAGCCCGTCCTCGAAGCCGGTGCGGGTGATCCGCTTGAGGTACACCGCCGGGATGATCTGGTCGGTGTCGACGTTGGAGCGGCGCAGCGGGACGGCCACGCCGGTGTGGTTGACGAAGGGTTCCATGATCAGCGTCCAATCAGGTCGGCGGGAGCGGCCAGGTGGCCGACGATGGCGGTGGCGGCGGCAACTGGCGGCGACACCAGGTGAGTGCGGCCACCCTTGCCCTGGCGGCCCTCGAAGTTGCGGTTCGACGTCGACGCCGCCCGCTCCCCCGGCGCCAGCTGGTCCGGGTTCATGCCCAGGCACATCGAGCAGCCGGCGGCACGCCACTCGGCCCCGAAGTCCAGGAAGATCTTGTCCAGGCCCTCGGACTCGGCCTGCAGGCGCACCCGGGCCGAGCCGGGCACCACGAGCATGCGCACGCCGTCGGCGATGTGCTGGCCCTCCAGGATGGATGCGGCCAGGCGCAGGTCCTCGATCCGGCCGTTGGTGCAGGAGCCCAGGAACACGGTGTCGACGGTGATGTCGCGCATCGCCGTGCCGGGGGTCAGCGCCATGTACTCCAGCGCGCGCTTGGCGGTGGCCTGCTCCACCTCGGACTCGAAGTCCTCAGGCGCCGGCACCACGCCGGCCAGCGGCACGCCGTGGCCGGGGTTGGTACCCCATGTGACGAAGGGTGAGAGCAGGGTGGCGTCGATGTCCACCTCGACGTCGAAGGTGGCGTCGTCGTCGGTGCGCAGCGTCTTCCAGTACTCGACGGCGGCGTCCCAGTCCTCGCCCTCGGGCGCGTGCGGGCGGCCCTTGAGGTAGGCGAACGTGGTCTCGTCGGGGGCCATCATGCCCGCCTTGGCGCCCCACTCGATCGACATGTTGCAAATCGTCATGCGGCCCTCCATCGAGAGCGCCTCGACGGTGGAGCCGCGGTACTCGACGATGTAGCCCTGGCCGCCGCCGGTGCCCACCTTGGCGATGAGCGCCAGCACGACGTCCTTGGCGGTGACGCCGTCGGGCAGCTCGCCGTTGATGTTGACCGCCATGGTCTTGGGCTTCTTCTGCGGCAGCGTCTGGGTGGCCAGCACGTGCTCCACCTCGGAGGTGCCGATGCCGAAGGCCAGCGCGCCGAACGCGCCGTGGGTGGAGGTGTGCGAGTCGCCGCAGACGATGGTCATGCCCGGCTGGGTGACCCCCAGCTGGGGGCCGATGATGTGCACGACGCCCTGGTCGCGGTCACCCAGCGAGTGGATGCGGATGCCGAACTCGGCCGCGTTCTTGCGCAGCGTGTCCACCTGCGTGCGCGACACCGGGTCTGCGATCGGCAGGTTGATGTTGAGGGTGGGCGTGTTGTGGTCCTCGGTGGCCAGGGTGAGGTCCGGGCGGCGGACGGGGCGGCCGGCCAGGCGCAGCCCGTCGAACGCCTGCGGGCTCGTCACCTCATGGACGAGGTGCAGGTCGATGTAGAGCAGGTCAGGCTCCCCCTCCACCGCGCGGACGACGTGTGCGTCCCAGACCTTTTCGCTCAGGGTCTTGCCCATGGTTCCTCTTCTCAGGCGAACAGCGTGCAGAAATTCTGGGCCCAAGTATGTCCGATGCATTCAGGCCCGCCGGGTTGCGTGTCCACATAGTGGATTGATAATCTCACCATATGGACGACACAAGTGGAGTTGGCGTGCTCGACAAGGCCGCCTCGGTACTGGCGGCGCTCGAGCGCAATCCCCTGACCCTCGCGGGCCTGGTCACGGCCACCGGGCTGGCGCGCCCGACGGCCCACCGGCTCGCGGTGGCACTCGAACATCACCGCCTCGTCGGACGGGACCTTCAGGGGCGTTTCGTGCTGGGGCCACGCCTGATCGAGCTCGCGGAATCCGCGGGCGAGGATCCCCTGCTGTCCACCGCCGGCCCCATCCTCACCAGGCTGCGCGACATCACCGGCGAGTCGGTCCAGATGTTCCGGCGCCAAGGCGACACCCGCATCTGCGTGGCCTCCGTCGAACGGCCCACCGGGCTCCGCGACACCGTGCCCGTGGGTTCCCAGCTGCCGATGACGGCCGGCTCCGCGGCGCAGGTGCTCCTGGCGTGGGAGGAGCCGGACAAGCTGGAGAAGCTGCTGGAGGGCGCGTCGTTCACCATGTCCACCCTGCAGGGGGTGCGACGGCGCGGCTGGGCCCAGTCCGTGGCCGAGCGGGAGGCGGGCGTAGCGTCCGTGTCGGCCCCCGTGCTGGCGCCGTCGGGCAAGCTGATTGCGGCGGTGTCCGTCTCCGGCCCCATCGAGCGGCTGACCCGCTCCCCCGGCCGCCTCCACGCCCCAGCGGTGCTCGCCGCGGCGGAGCGGCTCAGTGAAGTGCTGCGACGCAGCGGGGCACCCGAGTAGCGGCAGCGGCCGAGAACGACGAAGTCCCCCAGCCGTTTCCGACTGGGGGACTTTCCATCTGGTAGCCCCGACGGGATTCGAACCCGCGCTACCGCCTTGAGAGGGCGGCGTGCTAGGCCGCTACACAACGGGGCCCTAGCGAGAAGGAGTTTAACACCTTCCGCAGGGGTACTAGGACTCGAACCTAGACTGACGGAACCAGAATCCGGCGGGCTGCCAATTACCCCATACCCCTGTGCGCCCGGTCACCCGAGCACGAAGATGAACCCTACACCAGGGCTTCACCGCCCCGCAAACCGACTCCCCACGTCGCTCCGCCGGCCGCCGTGGGGCAAGCGTCCCGCGTAGCCCGCCGCGGCCGGCCCCTCGCCGCCGTCGCTGTGAGCTGGGCTCGGGTAGTGAGTTGAGCCGATGGATGGGTTCGCGGCCGTCCCCACACGTGCGTTGAGCGTGGCCCCCTTCTCGAACCCATCCATCGGTTCAACTCCCCCCCAATCCGCAGCCACGCCCCCGTTGCTGCTGAGTTATCCACAGGCGCGGCCCGGGCCCTTGGCTGCGGCCCGGGCGCTGCGGAGACTGGTCACATGGATCCCGAGATCATCCGGGGAGTCGCCGACGGCGTGGTCACGGCCCGGCTCGCCCCACACAAGGCACGCGCGCTGAACTCCTCCGCCTTCCGCGGCCAACTCGAACGGCTCCTCCCGGGTGTCTACGGGAGCCTGGGTGCCAGCACGACAACTGCGGGGCGGCTTCGCGCGGTGAAGGCCTACGGAGACGACATCGCCCTGGTCCGGCGCAGCGCCGCCGCACTCACCTTCTGGCCGGAGATCGACCAGAAGCCCACGCTCGAACTCGCCTGCCGCCGCGCGATCCGCCCCGGCTACGGAATGGAAGTGGAAGAGCGCCTCATCCCCAAGCAACTCCTGACCAGGCGCGACGGCGTGCTGTGCACCGTGCCAGCGCTGACCGTGCTGGATCTCATCCCGGACCTGGGTGCGGAGCCGATTCAGCAGGCCCTTCGGCGTAGTGCATGCACCCTGAAGCAGATGAAGCACGCGCTGTCACTCACGCCGCGCCGTCGCGGCAACAAGCTTCGCCGCGACCTCCTCGAGCAGTCCGCTGACTCGCCCTGGTCTGCGCTCGAGTTGTCGGCACACGCCGCGCTTCGCGCTGCTGGCATCACGGGGTGGCGCGCGAACCTGCCCGTCTTCATCGGCGGGCGCAAGTACTACGTCGACGCCGGCTTCCGCGAGCGAAAGATCGCTCTGGAGTTTGACGGCTACGCGTTCCACAGCTCACCGGAGGCTTTCCATGCAGATCGCGCCCGCGACCTCGCCCTCATCAAGGCTGGGTGGCTCGTCGCCCACTTCACGGAGAAGAGCCTGCCCAGCCTGGTGGAGACAACCCTCGGACTTCTTCAGCTGCGCCCACTCTGACCCCACTCCGATCACCCTCAACTCCCTAAAGGGCCGCGGCGGGACTTCGTGTTGAGCCGATGGATGGGTTCGCCAAGGGTCTCACGCTCAAGCCAGGTGTGGGCCACACCGCGAACCCATCTATCGGCTCAACGCACCCCCACGCCGAGCCAAGCCATGCTCATCGCCAGGCACGGATGGCAGACGGCGACGGCGTGAACGAGTACGACGGTGGAGTCAGGGGGTGACCGTCGCGACCCGGAGTCGGCGGCCCAGCCACCACGCCGCGACCCCGAACACCGCGAACCCCGCGACGTTCCACGCCGCCTCCGCCCAGGTGATCGACGTCACGCCCCGCAACTCCGCCACCGATGAGGTGAAGATCGCGTATCCGTACGCCGCGACATTGTTGACCACGTGCGCCGCGATCCCCGCCTCCAGCCCCCCGGTGACCACCACCAACGCCCCGGCAACCAGCCCGAACGCCAGCCGGTGAGCGAACAGAGCAGGATTCTGCACCCCGTGCAGCAGCGCGAACACCAGCGCGGATCCGACGACGCCGGCCCACGCCCGGCCTGTGGCCGAGCCGATCACCTGCAGCAGATACCCCCGGAAGAAGACCTCCTCGGCGGCCACCTGCAGCGGCGCCGTAAGCGCCACCATGACCGCGAACGCCACCCAGCCCTCCTGGCCCCCGTGGAAGACCGGCATCTCCCCGGTGGCGAACGAGGCCCACAGCACCGCGTTGAGCACCACGGCGGCCACCACCAGCGACATGGCCAGGTACCGCCACCGCATTCCCGGCTGGACGGAGGCCAGCCACCGAGGCCGCACGCCGTGCACGTAGCGCACCAGGAGGATCGTCACCGGGATCAGGGCGGCCAGCGCCAGGTGACCTGCCGCCGGCCCCTCGGGCAGCTCATACGCCGACGCCGCGGCCGAGTACTGCGCGAAGTCGCCCCCGCCGCGCATCAGGAAGCCGACGCGGAGCACCAGCGCGGACACCAGCGGCACCACCAGCGCGAACGCGCTGAAGGCCAGCAGGCCCCCGAACACGTCGGTGAACGTCGAGAACCCCGGCCGCCGGAGTGCCAGCGGATACGACAGCCCCGACGGCGGGTCCAGCGGCTCGCCGAACAGCGCCAGCTGCGGCGGCTGGGTCACGCGTCGGCGACGGGGTTGCTCAGGACGCCCAGGCCGTCGATCTCGACGCTCACCACGTCTCCCGGCACCATCGACCCGACACCGGCCGGCGTGCCCGTCAGGATGAGGTCACCCGGCAACAGCGTCGTGAACGAGGAGATGTAGGTGACCAGCTCGACGATGCCGCGCACCATCTGGGACGTGGAGCCCTGCTGGCGCACCTCGTCGCCCAGGCGGGTCTCCAGCGTCAGGTGCTCGGCCTCCTCGATGGTGAGGTGGGTGTTCATCCACGGCCCGAGCGGCAGGAACGTGTCCGACCCCTTGGCCCGGGCCCACTGGCCGTCGGTGCCCTGCCAGTCGCGGGCGGTCACGTCGTTGGCGATGGTGTAGCCGAAGATCACCTCGGGCACCCGCTCCGGCGGCACCTGCTTGCAGATGCGCCCGATGACGATGGCCAGCTCACCCTCGTAGTGGAGGTTCTCGCAGCCGGCCGGGCGGAGGATGGTCTCGTCGGGGCCGATCACGGAGGTGTTGGGCTTGAAGAACAGCAGCGGCGCCTCCGGCACCTCGCCGCCCATCTCCTTGGCGTGATCGGCGTAGTTCCTCCCGACGCCGACGATCTTGCTGCGCGGGATCACGGGCGCGAGCAGGCGGACCTCGTCGAGGTCGTGGCGCTCACCGGTGTAGTTGACCGCGACGCCGGCCAGGGGGTCACCGGTGAGCGCCGCGATGGTGTCGGGATGGTCCCCCCCGTCCACGGCGAGTTCGATGATCCCGTAGGCGGGGTCCTGGCCATCCTTGACGAAACGTGCGATGCGCATGGCCCCAAGCCTAGCCTCGATCGTTCATGGCGTGTGGGCGACCTGTGCCGTAAATGAGCCAGAGTGCCTTCTGACTACGGGATACTTGGAGTTGCGAAGCTCAAAAGACCCATAGCGGAAGGCACTCGGCAAGTGAAGGATACTGCGTGGTCGTCGGGGTTGTCAGTCACAGGTGACGGGACCGGGGTGGTCGCCCACGCAGGCAGCATCGGGCTTCGCTTGTTGGCTGACCGGGTCGGGCTGACCGGTGGTCTCTCGACAGCGATGGCCAGGCGCGGTTTCGTCCCCTCGGTCCATGACCGCGGCCAGGTGCTGACCGATGTCGCGGTGCTGCTCGCCGACGGCGGTGAGGCGATCTCCGACATCGACGTCCTGCGTCACCAATCCCAAGTGCTGGGGCCGGTCGCCTCAGCTCCGACGGTGTGGCGGGCGCTGGATGAGGTCACGGACGCCAGGCGTAGGAAGATCGCCACGGCCCGGGCCCGTGTCCGGCGCCACGTCTGGGCCCAGCTGACAGGCGCTGGCGGAGTTCCGGCCTCTCGGGTCGCTGGCACCGATCTCGGCAGCACCGTGGTGTTGGATGTCGATGCCACGATCGTGGTCACGCATTCGGAGAAGGAACTCGCGTCGCCGACGTTCAAACGAACCTTCGGGTATCACCCGATCGGTGTGTGGTGCGACAACACGCACGAGTTCCTCGCCGCCGCGCTGCGAACCGGTCGGGCGGGGTCGAACACCGCCGTGGATCACATTCAGGTCCTGGGCGAGGCGATCACCCAGATCCCGATGCCGTATCGCCGCAACCTGTTGATCCGCTGTGACGGGGCCGGCGCCTCCCACCAGTTGCTGGACTGGCTCCATGCGCAAGGCCAAGTCAGAGGCCGGATCTTGCACTACAGCGTGGGGTTCACCATCGGCGAGAACGTGCGCGATGCGATCACGCAGTTGCCGGTCGGGTCATGGTCTCCGGCGCTGAAGGCCGATGGTGAGGTTCGAGAGGGCGGGGAGGTCGCCGAGGTCACAGGACTGCTCAATCTCGATGGTTGGCCGGCGGGGATGCGGGTGATCCTGCGCCGGGAACGCCCGCATCCGGGGGCGCAGTTGTCGCTGTTTGAAGAGGCCGACGGGTGGCGGTATCAAGCGTTTGCCACCAACACAGCCGCGGGGCAGTTGCAGTTCCTTGAGGCCCGGCATCGGGCGCATGCCCGGGTTGAGGACCGGATCCGTCACGCCAAGGACTCGGGCTTGGGACGTTTCCCGTCGCGCGAGTTCAGCATCAACCAGACCTGGCTGACCCTGACGATGATCGCCGCCGACCTGGTCGCCTGGTTCAAGATGCTGGCCCTCGACGGTGACCTCGCCAAGGCCGAACCCAAGGCACTCAGGTATCGGCTGCTGCACGTCCCGGCCCGACTGGTCCACGGCGCCCGGCGGCGACGGCTGCGCCTCCCGAAGAGCTGGCCCTGGGTTGAGCACCTCGTGGCCGCGTTCGCCCGGATCGCCGCGATCCCACCAGCCTGACCCCAACCGACCGCCACTACCCGAGGAAACCTGGAGAACCGCCGCCCGGCAGCGTCAGCCGGCCAACAGTCACGCCCTCAACCGGCCCAGTGTTCAAATCGGGCTCCGACAGCCCAGCTGACAGCTCTCAAGCCGCCTCATGAAAGAGGGAGGCTAGTGGAGGCTACTCGGCCGCCACGTGCGTGAGGATGCCGTAGGCCAGGGAGTCCATCAGCGCCTCCCACGAGGCCTCGATGACGTTGGTGCCCACACCCACCGTCGTCCAGGTCGAGCCGTTGTACGACGTGTCGATGAGCGTGCGCACGGAGGCGTCGGTGCCGTGTCCCTCGTCCAGGATCCGCACGCGGTAATCCGTCAGCTCGAACTCGGCAACCTCCGGGAACGGTGCCGCGAGGGCCTGTCGCAGGGCGCCGTCGAGGGCGTTGACGGGGCCGTTGCCCTCCCCCACCACCATGTGCCGCTCCCCCTTGGCGGTGAGCTTGACCGTGGCCTCGGAAATGTTGATTCCGTCGCGCTCCTCGGTGAAGACGCGCCACGACTGGACCTGGAACGGGAGCTCCAGGATGCCCAGCTCGTCGCGCAACAGCATCTCGAACGACGCGTCCGCCGACTCGTAGGAATACCCCTCGGCCTCGCGCGACTTGACCCGCGCGGTGATGGACGCGGCGAGCTCGCGGTCCGCGAGGTCGAAGCCCAACTGCTCGCCCTTGATCTGGATGTTCGCGCGGCCCGCCATGTCCGAGATCAGCATGCGCATGTCGTTGCCGACGAGGGCCGGGTCGATGTGCTGGTAGAGGTTCTCGTCCACCTTGATCGCCGAGGCGTGCAGCCCCGCCTTGTGCGCGAAGCTGGAGTGGCCGACGTAGGGCTGGCGCCCGAGCAGCGGCTGGTGCGCCACCAACGCAATGGCGTGCGCCACGCGCGTCAGGTCCCCGAGCTGCTCCGGGGGCAGGATGTCCCACCCGTACTTGAGCTGCAGGTTGGGGATGAGCGCGGAGAGGTCCGCGTTGCCGGTGCGCTCGCCGTAGCCGTTGAAGGTGCCCTGGACGTGCATCACGCCGGCCTCGACGGCGGCCAGGGTGTTGGCGACGGCGCACGCGGTGTCGTTGTGGCAGTGCACGCCGAGCTTCGCACCGGTGGCGGCGGCTGCCTCGATCACCTCACCCATCCAGCTGGGCAGCATGCCGCCGTTGGTGTCGCACAGCACCACCACCTCGGCGCCGGCGTCGTGGGCGGTCTGCACCACCTGGATGGCGTACTCGGGGTTGGCGCGGTAGCCGTCGAAGAAGTGCTCACAGTCCACGAACACCCGCTTGCCCTGCGAGCGCAGGTACTGCACGGTGTCGGTGACCATCGCGAGGTTCTCCTCGAGCGTGGTGCGCAGCGCGCGGAACACGTGCTCGTCATGCGACTTCGCGACGATGCAGATGACCTCGGTGCCGGCGTCCACCAGCGCCTGTGCCAGGGCGTCCTCCGACGCCTTGGCGCCCGCCTTGCGGGTGGCGCCGAAGGCCACCAACTGGGAACGCTGGAGGTTGAGCTCCTTCGCGCGGACGAAGAACTCCGTGTCGTTGGGGTTGGCGCCGGGCCAGCCGCCCTCGATGAAGGTGACGCCCAGCTCGTCGAGGTAGCCGGCGATCTTCAGCTTGTCCGGCACCGTGAGGTGAAGCCCCTCCTGCTGCGCGCCGTCGCGCAGTGAGGTGTCGAAGACGTGGAACTCGGCCGGGCGGGTCGGCAGCATCGGCATTGATCTCTCCCAAGGGTGGTCAGTCAGAGCGAAGGATACCCCGAGCGGACGGACCCGCCCTGTCTCAGCCAGTGGACGGGCACCCCTCACCCCTACCCTGACAAATCGGCGACGCCGTAGGGTCCTGCCATGACTCACACCAGCACCATCGCCGTCATCGGCGGCGACGGCATCGGCCCCGAGGTGACCGCCGAGGCCCTCAAGGCGCTCACCGCCGTCGCGGGCGCAGACGCCTTCAGCTTCGTCCACTACGACCTGGGCGCCGAGCGCTGGCAGCGCACCGGTGAGGTGCTCCCGGACTCGGTGCTGGAGGAGTTGAAGGGCGTCGACGCCATCGTGCTGGGCGCCGTGGGCGCCGCGCCTGGTTCGAAGGCGATCCCGAGCGGCCTACTGGAGCGGGGCCTGTTGCTGAAGCTGCGCTTCGCGTTCGACCACGCGATCAACCTGCGCCCCTCGAAGCTGTACCCCGGCGTGCCCACGCCGTTGGCGCCCCGGATCGTCGAGGGCAAGACCGTCGACTTCGTGGTGGTGCGCGAGGGCACCGAGGGGCTCTACTGCGGCAACGGCGGCGCCGTGCGCGTCGGCACACCGCACGAACTGGCCACGGAGGTCTCCGTCAACACCGCCTACGGCGTGGAGCGCGTGGTTCGCGACGCCTACCGCCGCGCCAAGGCCCGCCGCGGCCAGCTCACCCTGCTGCACAAGCACAACGTGCTGGTCAACGCCGGCAGCCTGTGGAACCGCATCTTCACCGAGGTGGGCCAGGAGTTCCCGGACGTGGAGCGCCGCTACCTGCACATCGACGCGGCGATGATCGCCATGGTGGTGGACCCGAGCCAGTTCGACGTCATCGTCACCGACAACCTCTTCGGCGACATCGTCACCGATCTCGCGGCCGCGGTCACCGGCGGCATCGGGCTCGCGGCGTCGGCCAACATCAACCCCACCGGCGAGTACCCGTCGATGTTCGAGCCGGTGCACGGCTCGGCCCCGGACATCGCGGGCCAGGGAATCGCCGATCCGACGGCGGCCATCTCCTCGATGGCGCTCCTGCTGGACCACCTCGGCAGGCCCGAGCTGGCACAGCGGATCGACGACGCGGTCAGTGCGGACATCACCGAGCGCGGTGCCTCCAGGTCGCGTACCACGGAGACCGGCGATCGGATCGCGGCCCGCCTGGCCTGACGACACCCAGCACGAGGCCTGCCCTCGTCGCCTGGCCCTCGCCGTGCTCGCGAGTGTCAGGCGTCGAGATCCTGCTCGATCAACGCCCCGAGCGCCGCGACGGCCTCCGCGTTATCGGACTCGACGGTGACCTGAGCGCCCGCGGAGGCCCCCAGCGTCATGATCATGAGGCTCGACGCTGCGTCGACGCCCTCGTCCTCGGGGGTGCCCGCGATCCGGAGGGTGATGTCGTCGTCGTAGGCGCCGGCCGCCTCGGCGACGATCGCCGCCGGACGGGCGTGGAGGCCGACGGAGGAGCCGACGGTGACTGTGATGGATGCCATGGTGGTGTCTTCCTGTGTGGTGCGTGTGCGGCTCGGCCGGTCAGCTGAGTGCGACGACGTCGATCTGGTGGGCCGTCACGTCTGCCGGCGTCGGCAGCGTCGTGCCGGGCAGCTCCGCCGCCGCGGAGCCGTAGGCGACGGAGGAGGCGAGGCGATGAGCGGGGTCCGCTCCGGCAACCTCCGCGAGGATGTATCCCGCGACCGCCGAGTCCCCTGCCCCGACGGTGCTGCGCACGTCGATGCGCGGCGCTTGGGCGAACCAGGCCCCCTCGCCGGTGACGAGCACGGCCCCGGCGCCACCGAGGGTGACGAGGACGGCGCGGATGCCGCGCTCATGGAGGCGCCGGGCGGCCGCGACGACGCCGCTCACATCGCCCCTGTCCGCGGCGTCTTCGAGCGCTGCCGGGTCGCCGCCGGTGAGCTGGGCCAGTTCCTCGGCGTTGGGCTTGATGAGGTCGAGGTTCACCGACGGTGCGGCGAGGAGGGCATCGAGCGCAGGACCCGACGTGTCGACCGCGATACGGCACCCCAGACCGGCCAGGCGGCCGACCAGGCGCGCGTACCAGTCGTCCGGGACGCCGGGGGGCAGAGAGCCGGCCAGTGTCACCCATGCCGCGCCCTGGGCGACGTCGACCAGCATGTCAGCGGCCACCTCGAGCTGCGCGTCGGTCAGCGCGGGGCCGGGCTCGTTGAGCTTGGTGGTGGTGCCGTCGGGTTCGGTGACGGTGGTGTTCATCCGCACGCGGCGGCCGTCGTCGAGCATCTGGCCCAGAACGGTCAGGGGCCGCTCAGCGCGTTCCGCCAGCGCCCGGAAACCCCGGTCCAGGGCGGCCGCGACCACCGTGACGGGCAACCCGGCCGAACTGACCACGCGCGCCACGTTCACCCCCTTGCCGGCGGCCTGTTCCGTGACGCCGCTCGCGCGGAGGACCTGCCCCCGCTCCAACGGCCGGTCGAGGGTGAGCGTCCTGTCGATGCTGGGGTTGGCCGTGAAGGTGACCACTCTGCGTGCGACGTTGTCGACCATGTCCGCTCCCTTGAGGCTTCGCTTGTAGACGTTTATACGCCACTTCCGGAAGCAAAGCAAGGGAAACCGACATAAACCCACATTCTCAGGGGGCGACGACGACGCGCAGGTCAGCCGCCTCCAGGGCACTCCTGGAGGCTTCAGCCAATCGGTCATCCGTGACGAGGGCGTCCACGTCCCCGAGAGCGGCGAACTGCACCAGGTAGTCGGCTCCGAACTTGGTGGCGTCGGCCAGCACGTAGACCTCCCGTGCAGCACTCATCATCGCGCTCTTGATCGCGGCCTCGGCCGGGTCCGGTGTCGAGAAACCGTGGTCCACCGAGAAGCCGTTCGTCCCGAGGAACGCGACGTCCACCCGCAAGCGCGCCAGCATGGCCTGCGCCTCGGCGCCGACGGTGGCCTGCGTGAGCCCCCGGACCTGACCCCCGAGCAGCAGCACCTCCACACCCGCGCGATCGGCCAACGCCGAGGCCGTCGGCACCGAGTTGGTGACCACCGTGGAGACCCACTCCGGCAGGAGCGCCCCCACCCTCGCCGTGGTCGTGCCCGCATCGAGCAGCACCGTGAGTTGATCGCGGCGCGGCAGCATCGTCACCGCGTGGGCCGCGATCGCGAGCTTCTCGTCCTGCGACGTGGCCTCGCGTTGCCCCACTGGTGCCTCCGTCAGCCACAGCTTGTCCGCCGGCACCGCGCCGCCGTGGACCCGGCTCAACAGTCCACGCGTGGCCAACGCGTCGAGATCGCGCCTGATCGTCTCCGGCGTCACGGCGAACCGGACGGCGAGTTCGGTCACCGCAACCCTGCCCAATCCCCTGGCCAACGTGACGATCTCGTGCTGCCGCTCCTCCGCGTACATGCGAACCCCTCCACCCATGGGAGCCCGCGGGCTCCAGTCCAAGCCGATCCAACATCATCGGACCTGTGTTTATGTTGACTTCGTGCCGTTTGGAGGCGACGATAGTCGTACAACACCCCTCATTGTGGAGGAAACATGGAATCGATATCCCTTCGGGGCACCGGTGTCGTCGCCGGTGTCGCCTACGCGCCAGCCGCCTGGACGCGCCCTGCCGTCGCCACACCCCCGGCGCGCCCTCAGATCGAAGAGCAGGACCGCGCCCCGGAGGAGCTGCGGTTCGCCGCCGCCGCCTCAGCGGTGGCGGCACGCTACGAGGAGCGCGCGACGCTCGCCACCGGTGTCGCGGCTGAGGTCCTCGCCGCGACGGCGGGCCTGGCCAAGGATCGCGGCTGGCTTCGCGCCGCCAAGAAGCTCATCGCCGCCGGAACACCCGCCGAATCGGCGGCGGCCACGGCGCTCGAGGGCTTCGTCGCCCAGCTCCTCCAGCTCGGCGGTCTCATGGCCGAGCGCGCCACCGACCTCCGCGACATCCGTAACCGCGTCGTGGCCGAGCTGCTTGGCCTCCCCGAGCCGGGCATCCCGACACCGTCGGCGCCGGTGGTGCTGTGCGCCGACGATCTGGCCCCCGCCGATACCGCGGGACTGGATCCGGCACTGATCACGGCGCTCGTCACCCGGCTCGGCGGGCCCACCAGCCACACGGCGATCATCGCCCGGCAGCTGGGGATCCCGTGCATCGTGGCCGCCGCCGCGCTGGACACTGTCGAGGAGGGCACACCCCTGCTCGTCGACGGCACGACCGGCATCATCACGATGCATCCCGACGCCGACGCGGCCGCGGAGCGCATGCGCCGTGACCGTCAGCTGCGCGCCGAGATCCGCTCCTGGCGCGGCCCCGCGCGGACAGCGGAGGGCGCACGCGTCACACTGCTGGCCAACGTGCAGGACGGTGCCGCCGCGCGGGTCTCGGCCAGGTCGGAGGCTGAGGGCGTGGGACTGTTCCGCACGGAGCTGTGTTTCCTCACCGCGCAGACCGAGCCCAGCATCCAGGAGCAGGCCCGGATCTACGGCGAGGTGTTCGCCGCCTTCAGCGGCCGCAAGGTGGTGGTCCGCACCCTGGACGCCGGCTCGGACAAGCCCGTGCCGTTCGCGAACCACGACGACGAGGCCAACCCCGCGCTCGGGGTGCGCGGCATCCGGCTGGGCTGGACGAATCCGGGACTGATCGAGCGCCAGCTCGACGCCATCGCGCTCGCCGCGGACGACGCAGGCGTGGCGGAAGCGTGGGTGATGGCACCCATGGTGGCCACCGTCGACGAGGCGTTCGAGTTCGCGGCCCAGTGCCGCACCCGTGGCCTCAAGCCCGGCATCATGGTCGAGGTGCCGTCGGTGGCCCTCCTGGCCGAGCAGTTCCTCGCCGAGGTGGACTTCTTCTCCATCGGCACCAACGACCTCACCCAGTACGCGCTGGCCGCGGACCGGATGTCGAGCTCCCTGGCCCTCCTCACCGATCCGTGGCAGCCCGCAGTGCTGCGCCTGATCCAGCTGGCGGCCGAAGCCGGGGTGTCGGCCGGAAAGCCCGTCGGGGTCTGCGGCGAGGCCGCCGCCGATCCGCTGCTCGCCTGCGTCCTCGTCGGACTTGGCGTGTCCTCGCTGTCGATGGCCGCGACGGCGATCCCGTCGGTGGGGGTGCAGTTGGGCCGGGTGACCGCAGATCAGTGCCGGGACGCGGCGCTACGCGTGGTGGCCAGCCGCAACGCGCGCGACGCGAAGGACCTCGCGCTGTCGCTGCTCGGCTGAGCGAGCCACCACGCGAAGGGGCCGGGCACCAGACGGTGCCCGGCCCCTTCGCGTCGGCCGCAGTGCGGTCAGGGCTCGACGGTGACCTTGATCGCCTCGCCGCGGGCGACGATGTCGAAGGCCGTGAGCGCGTCGGTGAGCGCGACGCGTCGCGTGATCAGGTCCTTCACCGGGATCTGACCAGAGGCGATGTACGCGAGCGCATCCCGGTGATGCCTCGGCGCAGAGCCGTTGGCACCGTGGATGTGCAGCTGGCGGTAGTGCACCAGGTTGCTGTCGCACGTGATGGTGGGATCCGTCTTCGGCAGGCCGCCGAAGAAGGAGATCCGGCCGTTACGGGCGGCCATGGCGATCGCCTGCTCCTGGTTCACGTTGGCCGGGGTGGCCGTGATCACCACGTCCGCGCCGCGCCCGTCGGTCATCCGCATGACTTCGGCGACGACGTCGGTACTGGACGCGTCGATCGTCGCGTCCGGCTGCACGGCCTCGGCCGACATGGCGAGGCGTTCGGCGTTGATGTCGACCAGGACGATCGTGCCCACCTTGTGCACCCCCCGCGCGATGCGGATGTGCATGCAGCCGATGGGTCCGGCGCCGAACACCACGACGAAGTCCCCCTCCTCGATGCCGAGCTGTTCCTGCGCGTTGATGGCGCAGGCGAACGGCTCGACCGCGGAGGCCTCGTCGAAACCGACGCCCTCCGGGATGCGGTTGAGCCCATCGACCCGGAGTACCTCGCGGGGAACGATCATGTACTCGGCGAACCCCCCGTCGTACTGGTAGCCCACGGAGGTCTGATTCTGGCACACGGCCATCCAGCCCTTGCGGCACTCGTGGCAGTCGCCGCACGGCACGGCGGCGATCACCTGGACGCGGTCCCCGACGGCGAAGCCGCCCAGCGACTGCTCCCCCACCTCCACCACCTCGCCCGCGATCTCATGGCCCATCGTGGTGACGCGGGTGATGTTGACGTGCCCGTTGGCGCGGATCTTGACGTCGGTGCCGCAGGTGGAGCAGTTGCGGACCCGGATCTTGACCTCTTCCGGGCCACAGTCGGGCTCGGGAACATCCTCGAGCCGGACGTCTCCGGGGGCGTGGAATCGCAGTGCTTTCATCGGTTCAGTCCTCGGGGGTCAGGAGGCTCAGGACCTCGTCGACGGTGGTGGCAGCGCGGAGCCGCTCGGCGCGGGCCTTGTCCGCCAGCGTGGTGGCCAGTGCGGCGAGGAGCGAGACGTGCTCGTCGCTGTTGGAGGCGATGGGGATGACGACGTTGACGACGTGGCCGTCCCAGTCGACGCCCTCGGGGTACTGGAGGAACCCTAGCGCCGCCGACCTGATGTGGGCGCGTGCCTCGTTGGTGCCGTGCGGGATCGCGACGCCCTGGCCGAGGAAGGTCGTGGTCTGCAGCTCGCGGGCGAGCATGCCGTCCACGTAGGCCGGATCGGCAGCACCGCAGGCCACCAGGACCTGCCCGGCCTGGCGGATGGCATCGTCCTTGCCGGCGGCGGAGAGGCCGAGGCGCACGTTCTGTCGCGGCAGGAGGCCGGGAGCGAGCCGCTTCCTGGGGCGGGCGAGCGTCGCTGTGGTGGCGGCGGGTGCGGCTGACGAGATGGGCTCCCCCTCCGGTTCGCCGACGCCGGTCGCGGTGAGGGTGCGTCCCTCGCGGATCGCGAGCTCGACACGATCGAAGGCCGGGTCGCCGAGGTAGGAGGCGAAGGGGACGACGACGGTGCCGGGGACGCGCTTGGCGGCCCGGTCCGCGAGGCCCTCGTGCGTCAGCACCACCTGAGCGTCGGTGGGGATCTGATCGACCGGCGTGTGGATCACCTCGACGCCGTAGGGGGACAGGCGCTTGCGCATCTGGCTCGCCACCATGACCGAGGAGCCCATGCCCGCGTCACACGCGATGACCACCTTGCGGACGGCGGAACCGAGGATGCTCACGCCGTCGCCGAGGGCGCCGGAGGACGCCAGTGCCGCCTCCGCGGCCTCGACGGTGTCGTCGGAGCCCCGGCCGAACTTCAGCAACGCGGAGGCCACCAGGAACGACACCACAGCCGCGGTGAGCACGGTGAGGATCATCGGGAGGTGCCCGCCGGGAGGTGTCACGGCGAAGTAGGCCAGGATGGAGCCGGGCGACGGCGGGGCGACCAGCCCCGCGTTGAGGGTGGTGGCGACGAACAGGCCGGACATGGAGCCCGCGATCATGGCCAGCAGCATCACCGGGCGCATCAGGATGTAGGGGAAGTAGATCTCGTGGATGCCGCCGAGGAAGTGGATCACGATGGCGCCTGACGTGGAGGCGCGCAGCGACCTGGGGCCGAAGAGCATGAAGGCGGTCAGCAGACCCAGGCCGGCGCCGGGATTCGACTCGACCATGTAGAGGATGGACTGGCCGGCGGTCTGGACATCCATGGCCGCGAGCGGTGTGAAGATGCCGTGGTTGATCGCGTTGTTGAGGAACAGCACCTTGCCGGGTTCGACGAAGAGCGACGCCAGCGGCAGCAGGTTCGCGGCGACCAGCCAGTTCACGCCGGCCGACAGCACGGTCACGATGGCGGCCACCACGGGGCCCACGCCGAGGGTCCCGAGCAGCGCGAGCAGCATCCCGATGATGCCGAGCGAGAAGTTGTCCACCACCATCTCGAATCCGGGGCGCACCTTGCCCTCGATGGCGCGGTCGAACACGCGGAGCGCGTAGGCCGCGGCGGGGCCCATGATCATCGCGCCGAGGAACATCGGCGTGCCGCTGAGCGTGGCGAACTCGGTGATACCGCCGATGATCACACCGGCGGTCGCGATGGCGCCGATCACCGCGCCGCGCTGGCCGTGCACCATCCGGCCACCCGTGTGGCCGATGAGGATCGGCAGAAGGAAGTACAACATGGGGCCGACGAGGCCCGCCAGGGTGGCATTCGGCAGCCAGCCCGTCTCGATGAACAGAGCCGTGATCAGGCCCCAGGCGATGAACGCACCGATGTTCGGCATGATCATGCCGGCCAGGTAGCCACCGAATTTCTGGATCCCTGCCCGCAGGCCGGGACCCTCCAAGTTCTTGTTGACGCGTGCGTCAGGAAGAGCGGTCATCATCTTCTCCCGTGATCGGCCGGTCGACGCTTCGATGCGCAGCCGGGTGGGCGCTGACCCACGTGGCAATCCTGAAGGCAAACCAACCCAAAGTCAAGTAAACACCACAGATATTTGTGGGATCGTGTTGTTTTAGTGGGTGCCGCGCAACAAGAGGGGCCCGTGACCGTGGTCACGGGCCCCTCTTTCGTGCTAGATCAGCGGGCGGCGGAGCCCTCGACGTAGTCGGTGTCGTCGGTCTTGACCCAGCTCATCAGCCCACGCAGTTCGCGTCCGGTCTCCTCGATGGGGTGCGCCTCGCCCTTGGCCCGCAGCGCCTTGAACTCCGGAGCCCCGGCGTCCTGATCGTCGATGAACCGCTTGGCGAAGGTCCCGTTCTGGATGTCGGTCAGGACAGCTTTCATGTTCTCCTTGACCCGGGCGTCGATGACGCGCGGACCGGAGACGTAGTCGCCGTACTCGGCGGTGTCGGAGACGCTCCAGCGCTGCTTGGCGATGCCGCCCTCGTACATGAGGTCCACGATGAGCTTCAGCTCGTGCAGGCACTCGAAGTAGGCCACCTCAGGCTGGTAGCCGGCCTCCACCAGGGTCTCGAAGCCCGCCTGCACCAGGGCGGAGGCGCCGCCGCACAGCACGGCCTGCTCGCCGAAGAGGTCGGTCTCGGTCTCCTCGGTGAAGGTGGTCTTGATCCCGCCGGCGCGGAGGGCGCCGATGGCCTTGGCGTAGCTGAGTGCCAGGGGCCAGGCGTTGCCGGTCTCGTCCTTCTCGACGGCGATGATCGCCGGCACGCCGCGACCGTTGGCGTACTCGCGGCGCACCAGGTGCCCCGGGCCCTTGGGGGCCACCATGCACACGTCCACGCCCTCCGGCGGGGTGATGTAGCCGAAGCGGATGTTGAAGCCGTGGGCGAAGAACAGCGCGTCGCCCTTGGTCAGGTGCGGCTCGATCTCCTCCTTGTACACGGTGCGCTGGACCTGGTCAGGGGCCAGGATCATGATGAGGTCCGCCTCCTCGACGGCCTCGCCCACCGGGAGAACCCGCAGGCCTTCGGCCTCGGCCTTCGCGGCCGACGGCGAGCCGGGGCGCAGCCCCACGCGCACGTCGACGCCCGAGTCACGCAGGCTGAGCGCGTGGGCGTGGCCCTGCGAGCCGTAGCCGATGACGGCGACGTGGCGACCCTGGATGATCGACAGGTCGGCGTCGTTGTCGTAGAACATTTCTGCCATGGGTTCTCCTTTTGAGTGCTGTGTTACTTCGCTTTGTGTTCTGACATGCTCCGGGCGCCCCGGGTGAGCGCCACCTGTCCGGACTGCACCAGCTCGATGATCCCGTGCGGCGCGAGCATCTCGAGGAGGGCGGCGAGCTTCTCGTCGCTGCCCGTGGCCTCGACCGTGATCGATTCGGCCGACACGTCCACGGCCTTGCCGCGGAACAGGCTGACCACGTCGATGACCTGGCTGCGGGAGGTGACGTCCGCCCGGACCTTGACCAGCATCATCTCGCGACGCACGGCCGAGGTACCCAGCTCGAGGACCTTGCGCACCTCGATGAGCTTGTTCAGCTGCTTGACGATCTGCTCGAGGGTGGCGTCGTCCTCGACCTGCGCCACCACCGTCATCCGCGACACCTCCTCGCGCTCGGTGGGCCCGACCGCGAGTGACTGGATGTTGAACCCGCGACGCGAGAAGAGCGCAGCTATCCGGGTCAGCACGCCTGGGCGGTTGGACACCAGGATGCTCAGGGTGTGGTTCTTCACAGCACTTCCTCTTCCCACTCGGGGGCCATGTCGCGGGCCACGCGGATCTCATCGTTGCTGACACCGGCGGGCACCATCGGCCACACCATCGCGTCCTTGTGGACCACGAATTCGACGACGACCGGGCGGTCGTTGATCTCCAGCGCCTGCTGGATCGCGGCTTCCATCTCCACCTCGTTGGTGGCCCGCAGACCCACGCATCCCATCGCCTCAGCGAGCTTCGGGAAGTTGGGCAGGGAGTCCGTCGACAGGTCCGTGTTGGAATACCGGCCCTCGTAGAACAGCGACTGCCACTGGCGCACCATGCCGAGCGCGTTGTTGTTGATGATGGCGATCTTGATCGGGATGTTGTTGAGCGCGCAGGTGACGAGCTCCTGGTTGGTCATCTGGAAGCAGCCGTCCCCGTCGATGCCCCACACCGTCGTGTCCGGGTTGGCCACCTTGGCGCCCATGGCGGCGGGCACGCAGAATCCCATGGTTCCGGCTCCGCCGGAGTTGATCCAGGTGCCCGGCTTCTCGTGCGGTAGGAAGTGCGCGCACCACATCTGGTGCTGGCCCACGCCGGAGACGTAGATGGTGTCCGACGGGCTCAGTTGACCGATCCGCTGGATCACCTCCTGCGGGGACAGCCGGCCGTCGGGCGCCTCGTCCCAACGGGGCTGGTAGCGAGCCTTCATGGTGGCGAGGCGGTGACGCCAGGCGTCCGCCTCAGGGGCCGGGTACGCCTGGATGGCCTCGTTGAGTTCCTTGAGGGTCTCCCTGACGTCTCCGACGATCGGGACGTCGACGGCCTTGTTCTTCCCGATCTCGGCGGGATCCACGTCGGCGTGGATGACCTTGGCGTGCGGGGCGAAACTGTCCAGCTTGCCGGTGACGCGGTCGTCGAAGCGGGTTCCGAGCGCGATGAGCAGGTCCGACTTCTGGAGCGCCCCCACCGCCGCGACCGTGCCGTGCATGCCCGGCATTCCCATGTTCAGCTCGTGGCTGTCCGGGAACTGGCCGCGGGCCATGAGGGTGGTGACGACGGGGATGCGGGTCCTCTCGACGAATTCCGCCAGTTCGGGGGCGGCCTTCGCGAGCGCGACGCCGCCGCCCACGTAGAGCACCGGCCGCTTCGACTCCGAGATCATCTTCGCAGCGGCCCTGACCTGGCGGGAGTGCGGCTTGACCGTGGGACGGTAACCGGGAAGGTCCAACTCCTGAGGCCACACGAACGGGCCCGATCCGGCGAGGGCGTCCTTGGCGATGTCCACCAGGACCGGTCCAGGACGGCCGGTGGCCGCGATGTGGAACGCCTCCTGGATGGCCAGCGGGATGTCCGCGACTCGCTTGATCAGGAAGCTGTGCTTCGTGATCGGCATCGTGATGCCGCGGATATCGGCCTCCTGGAAGGCGTCGGTACCGATGGAGTGGCTGTTCACCTGGCCGGTGATCGCCACCAGCGGCGTGGAGTCCATGTACGCGTTGGCGATGGGCGTGACCAGGTTGGTGGCGCCTGGGCCGGACGTCGCGATGCACACGCCCACCCGGCCGGAGCTCATGGCGTACCCCTCGGCGGCGTGGCCGCCGCCCTGCTCGTGGCGCACCAGGATGTGGCGGATCGTCGAATCGAAGAGGGGGTCGTAGAGGGGAAGAATGGCGCCGCCCGGAATGCCGAAAGCTACGTCGACACCCATCCGTTCCAGCGATTCGACGAGCGCCTGCGCCCCCGTCATGACTTGACCGTCCTTCTGCGTCATTGCCTCTCCCTTCCGTGATTGCTCGCCTGGGTCATCCCAAGAAAAAACCCCCGCCGCCCGTATCGGGCACACGAGGGAGCGCTTCGGTCTGTGGTGACGTGAAGCGCTTAGGGAATTACGACGAGCCAGCTCATGGGCATGGGTACACCTTTGCCCGTGATCGGCACCCTGTCAAGCGATCCCGGCGGGTCTTCCACAATGTAAGACGGCGACCCGGACGCATGTCCGGGCCGCCGTCTCACGGGGTCGACAAGGTCACTCGGTGACGGGGCGACCCTCGACGGTGCGGATGGTGGTCAGGGCCCAGCCGATGACGGCGAAGAGGAAGCCCAGCCCGATGACCAGTGCGGCCACGCCGTAGGACACGACGGAGGTGAACAGCGACGCGCGGAGGAAGGAACCGTTCATGGCTCTGGTTTTCTGAGCGGTGTAGGCCTCGGCTGCCTCGGTGTCACCGGCCTCCTTGGCTTCCCGGGCCAGGGCGCCGAGCTCGGCGTAGGTCTTGCCGTCGGCGCCGGCGAGGGAGTGGACGTTGATGATCTCCGCCTGCGCATACGCGGTGACCGGACCGGAGACGGTCTTGCCCGCGTAGGCGCCGCCCATGAACGTGGAGTCGCCGGGCACCGTGATGTTCTCGGCGGCGAGCTGCGAGCTGACGGTGCCCCAGGTGAGGGCGCCGGCAACAATCATGACGATGCCGGCGACGATCGAGACGATCCCGGCGATCTTGGTGGCCTTCATGTGAGGTCCCCTTCTGTATCTGTGGGGGACGCGTCGGCGTCCCGATGACAGACGTCAATCTAGTACAGCCTCTCTTGACCCCAACGGGGGGGGTGGTATTAAGACGCGCAGCGGGTGTTACCCCCTCCGGGTCACCGTCGCCCACACCGCGTCGAGGTCGGAGGCAACAGGGCCCCGCATCCCGCCGATACCGGGATTGTCCGCGTACCGCGGTAGTACGTGCACGTGGGTGTGCAGCACCTCCTGCCCGGACACCGGCCCGGCGTTGGAGAGGATGTTGCACGCATCCGCCCCGAGGCGCTCCTTCAGGAGCCTGCCCACGCGCGCCACGGCCGGTCCGATCTCGGCGAGGACCGCATCGTCGGAGAGGGCGTCGACGGTGTGGCGGCGCGGCACCACCAGCGCGTGTCCCTCCTGCCAGGGCTGAATGTCGAGGAAGGCGATCGCCGCATCGTCCTCGTAGATCATCCGCGCCGGGATCTCCCCCGCGACGATGGCGCAGAACAGGCAGTCCATGCTTCCCTCTCTCATCTCACCTCGAAGCCCGCCGCGCGCAGGCCCGCCTTGACCTCGTCGATCGTGAGCGTGGCGTAGTGGAAGACGCTGGCAGCGAGCACGGCGTCGGCGCCGGCCTCCGCCGCGGCGACGAAGTGCTCCACCGTCCCGGCCCCCCCGGAGGCGATGAGCGGCACGTCGACCACCGCCCGCACGGCCCGGATCATCTCGATGTCGAACCCGTCCGTGGTTCCGTCGGCGTCCATGGAGTTGAGGAGGATCTCCCCCACCCCCCGCCCACAGGCCTCCTTCGCCCAGGCGATGGCGTCCACGCCGGCGGAGCGCCGGCCCCCATGCGTGGTGACCCCGAAGCCCGACGGCATGCCCTCCTCGCGGCGCGCGTCCAGGGAGAGCACAAGCACCTGGTCTCCGAAGGTCCGCGAGATCTCGTCGATCACGCCCGGACGCGCCAGCGCACCGGTGTTGATGCCCACCTTGTCCGCCCCGCTGCGGAGAAGCAGATCCACGTCCGCGACCTCGCGGACCCCACCGCCCACCGTCAGAGGGATGAACACGGTCTCGGCGCACCGCGCCACCATGTCGCGGGTGGTCGCGCGCCCGTCCGACGACGCGGAGATGTCCAGGAACGTCAACTCATCGGCCCCGGCCGCCGAATAGCGCGCGGCCAACTCGACAGGGTCGCCCGCATCCCGCAGGTGCCGGAAGTTGACGCCCTTGACCACCCTGCCGTCGTGAACGTCGAGGCAGGGAATCACGCGCAGGGCTACGGCCATGCGCCTAACCTAATCCTCCGTCAGGTCGGCCGCCACCACGCCGCGGCGCATCGCGTCCGCCGCCTCGTGACACGTCCGGCGCAGATCGCCTGGGCCCGTGGCCGTGGCCAGCTGCCCGGCAAGGTCGATCACCTGGCGCACCCACCGCACGAAGTCACCCGCCGAGAGGCTCGTGTGCCGGAGGACCTTCGCCAGGTCCTGTCCGCTGGCCCACCGCCACGCCGCCTCGGCGAACCCGATGTCCGGCTCGCGCCCGCGGTCGCGCTGGTGCTGGCGCTCCAACAGGCCCACCTCGCGCCAGACCGTGCGCAGCTCGGACTGGGCCCGCTCCGACGCGGCGTCCGGCATCCGCGGCGGCGCCGCGTCCCGCGTGGGCCGCGACTCGTACAGCAACGTGGACAGCACCGCGGCCAGCTGCGGGGGCGTGAGCCCGGCGAAGATGTCGCGGCGGACGCACTCGGCGGCCACCAGGTCCAGCTCGTTGTAGATCCGGCGCAGCATGCGGCCGGCATCGGTCAGCTCATCGCCGTCGAGGTAGCCCAGGTCTTCCAGCACCGCGGTCACACGGTCGAACTGCCGCGCCAGCGAGTTGGCCCGGCCACTCACCTCGGCCTCCGCACGCGTCGCCTCGCGCTCGAGGCGCAGCACCCGTGCGGCCTCCACGGCGTGCAGCTCGCGCTCCGGGCACTCGTGGCATGGATGGGCCCGGAGGTCCGCCCGGAGCTGCCTGATCTCCCGCTCCACCGCGTCGTCGCTGCGCTGCGCCCTGACGGGCACATCAGGATCCAGCGCCTCCACCTTGGCCGACATCGCCGACAGCAGCGAGCGGCGGTCCTTGCGGTCCCGCACCGAGAAGTCGCGTGGCACCCGAACCCGTCCCACGGGGCTGATCGGGCCGGTGAGGTCGTGCGGCTGCAGCTTCAGCACGGTGTGGTCCCCCGAGATGATCTGCGCCCATGGTTCGGCGTCGCGGTGGGCCTTCTGGCCCACGCGCAGCACCACCGACCACCCCTGCCCGGGCACGTGGACGATGTCGCCGGGCAGGAGGGTGGTGAGGCTCTCCGCCGCGACCTCGCTCTGCTCTACCCGGCGCGACTTGGACGAGGAGGCCTCGAGCCGAGAGATCTCGTCCCTGATGCGCGCGTAGCTCATGAAGTCGCCCAGGTGGCATTCGAGCGCGACCGCCGCGCGGTCCAGGTCCGCCTGGAGCTGCCGACCGACGCGCGCTGCCGTGACCACCGACTTGTCCGTCTGGAACTGGGCGAAGGACTGGTTGAGCAGGTCCCGCGCCCGCTCGCGTCCCAGCGTGGCCATGAGGTTGACGGCCATGTTGTAGGTGGGGGCGAAGCTGGATTTCAGCGGGTAGGTGCGGCGCGAAGCCAGGCCGGCCACCGCCCGCGGGTCCATGCCGGGCTGCCACAGGACGACGGCGTGACCCTCCACGTCGATGCCGCGACGCCCCGCGCGCCCGGTGAGCTGCGTGTACTCCCCAGGGGTGATGTCCGCGTGACTCTCGCCGTTGTACTTGACCAGCTTCTCCAGCACCACGGTCCGGGCCGGCATGTTGATGCCCAGGGCGAGGGTTTCGGTGGCGAAGACCACCTTGAGGGCCCCGGTGATGAAGGCCTCCTCGACGATGGCCTTGAACGCGGGCAGCTGGCCCGCATGGTGCGCCGCGACCCCGGCGGTGAGCGCCTCGCGGAACTCCTCGTAGCGCAGCGCCTCCAGGTCCTCGGCGCTGAGACCCGCCACGTGGCGGTCCGCGATGATTCCCAGGAGGCCGGCCTCCGCCCTGTCGGTCAGCATGATGCCGGCGTCGTAGACCTGCCGCACGGCCGCGTCGCAGCCCACGCGGGAGAAGATGAAGTAGATCGCCGGAAGCAGGGACGCCCGCTCGAGCGCGATCGCCACCTCGCCGCGGCTGGTGGGGCGCCCGGCGAACTTCGGATGGGTGGCCCCCCCGTACTGGCCCGATCCCTGACCCAGCACGGACTTGCCTCTGCCGCTGCGCCCCCGGGGGCGCCGGGAGTCGTCGCGCACGCGGGTGGCCTCGGACCTGCTCACCTGGAGGAGTTCGCGGTTCACCCTGGCCAGGCGCTCTGCCGGGAGCTCGGAGGCCGTCGGCGCCACACCGTCGAACAGGTCGATGAGGCGCCGCCCCACCAGGACGTGTTGGTACAGCGGGACGGGTCTGCGCTCGGAGACCACGATGGAGAACTCGCCGCGCACGGTGCGCAGCCATTCGCCGAAATCCTCGACGTTGCTCACGGTGGCCGACAACGCCACGATCTGCACCGATTCGGCCAGCCCGAGGATGACCTCCTCCCACACGGGTCCGCGGAATCGGTCCGCGAGGTAATGCACCTCGTCCATGACTACGAAACCGAGGTTGCCCAGCGTCGGGGATGCCGCGTAGATCATGTTGCGCAGCACCTCGGTGGTCATCACGACGATCTGGGCGTCGCCGTTGACGGACGTGTCGCCGGTCAGCAGGCCGACCCTCTCCGGTCCGTAGCGGTCCACGAGGTCGTGGTACTTCTGATTGGAGAGCGCCTTGATGGGCGTGGTGTAGAAGCACTTGCGCGACTCGGCGATGGCCAGGTGCACGGCGAACTCACCCACCACGGTCTTGCCCGCCCCCGTCGGGGCGGCCACCAGAACCCCACGGCCCAGGGCCAGCTCGCGGCACCCGTCGAGCTGGTACTCGTCCAGGCCGAACGGGTAGAGGGCGGCGAACTCGCGCACCTCGTCGGGCAGGGCGTCAGTGCTCACCCACCCAACCTAGCAGCGTGCCGTGCGCCCTGGTCAGGCGACGATGAGGCGCAGCACCCCGGGGCGGCACTCGACGGTGGCCGGCACCTCGCCCATCTCCTCGCCGTCGCCCATGAGGAACAGCCCTGCCCCGTCCACCTCGACGGTGCGTGCCTGGAACCTCTCCACCACCGGTGAGGAGACGAAGCCGCCCGTGTAGGTGAGGGGCAGCAGCCGCAGCAGTTTCCCGCGTGACGCCTTGTGGATGATGGTGACATCCAGGAGCCCGTCCGCGGGGTCGGCGTCCGGAGAGATCTGCATGCCTCCGCCGAACACGCCGGTGTTGCAGACGGCCACCAGCATGGCCTCCACCGCGCGGGGAGTGCCGTCGATCACCAGCCGGTACCTGAGCGGCGAGAAGTGCGCCAACTCGCGCAGGGCGATGTAGCCGTAGCTGAGTGGCCCGAACCGGAGGTGGATGTCGTTGGTGGCGCGGTTGACCCGGGCGTCGTAGCCGCTGGAGACGACCGCACCGACGTACCGGGAACCAGCGGAATTGGTGAGCAGGGACAGGTCCATCGTGCGCGTGGTGCCGTGCACCAGAGCCTCGGTGGCCTCCTTGATCGAGCCGGGAACGCCGGCGCCCCGGGCGAAGTCGTTGCCGGTGCCGGCCGGAATGATGGCCAAGGTGGCGTCGGTGTCCGCGCACGCGTTGAGACCGAGGTGGGCCATGCCGTCACCGCCCATGACTGCCACAACGTCGCCCGGTCTGGCCTCGAGCGCGGCCGTGCGGGTCAGGTCTCGGGCCTGCTCGTAGGAGGTCGACATCACCACGTGCAGCTCCGAGCCGGGCAGCCCGTCGTGGAGCCGCCGGATGACCTTCGGCAGGGCGCGCCCTGCACGGCCTCCACCCGAGCGCTCGTTGCACACGACGGTCACGAGCCGCCGCTTGGCGAGCTCGTGGCTCACTTGCCGTCCTCCAGGTCCACGGCGAACTCGGCTGCGGTCTCCTCGGTGATGCCGCGCCTGCCGTCCCAGACCCGGCAGATGATCTCGGCGATGAAGAACATCACCGACAGCGGCACGGCCAGAGCCAGCATCGAGAACGGGTCCGTCGACGGTGTGGCGATGGCCGCGAACACCACGCTGCCGAACAGCACGAACTTGCGGACACGCTTCAACTGGTAGCCCCGCACGACGCCCGCGAGGTTGAGCCCCACCAGGACCACTGGCAGCAGGAAGGACAGTCCGAACACCAGGACGACCTTGAGCTCCATCCCGAGGAAGCTGCTCATCTCCAGCAGGTTGACGATGTTCATGTCCTCGGGCGTGAAACTCAGCAGCACGCTGATGCCCTTCGGCCACACGAAGTAGCCCAGGGCCGAGCCGCCGAGGAAGAGCGGCACGGCAGCTCCCAGGAATCCGAAGGCGTACTTCTTCTCCTTGGACACCAGCCCGGGGGCCACGAAAGCCCAGAGCTGGTACAGCCAGATGGGGCTGGTGAGGGCGATGCCACCCGCCATGCAGGCGATGACCGCCAGAGTGAACGGAGCCACCACCCCGTCGTTGACGATGAGGGTCTGGGCGTCCGGCCGCGTGGCCTTCAACTCGGCGACAGCGCTGTAGTAGGGCGCCATGATCACTTCGATGAGTTCACGGTAGAAGAAGATGCATGCCACCGCTCCGAGCGCAATGGCCAGCGCGGCGACGGTGACGCGGTAGCGCAACTCCCGCAGATGATCCGTCAGCGACATGGTGCCGCCGGGGCCCCCACGCGGGGGCCGCAGCCACGCCAACCGGCTCGGCTTCTTCATCGCCGGTTCAGTGGGCGCGGAGGCCACGGTCAGTGCTCGGGGTTGTTCTTGCGGTCGATCTCGGGCTGGACGATCTCCGCATCGACCACCTCGTCCGTCGAGCCTTTGGGCTCCACGACCTTGACCTCTTCCTTGAACTCACGGATTGAGCGTCCGACGCCCTTGCCCAGGCCGGCCAGCCGGGATCCGCCGAACAACAGCAGGGCCACGATCAGGATGATGACCCATTCCATCCCACCGAGGGCGAAGAGCAGCGTTGGCATAGCGAGAACCTTTCGTCTGCAGCGGCGCGCCACTGCGGGGTTACGGACCAGTCTAGTCGCGCACGTGGTGGGCTAACCGCACCTGGCCGATGAGATCGCTCATCTCGGCGGCGCGCTCGGCGACGACGGCCACCTCGGCCATCACGTCGTCGGCCTTGTGCTTGAGCGTGACGGCGTACGCGGCCAGAGCCGCCAGCCCCAGCAGGGCGATTCCGCCCACCACCGCAACCCAGATCACGGGGCAGATGCTACCCGACCGAGTCGCCGTACAGCTCCAATGCCGCCGAGGCCCGTCTCCGCGCGGCGTCGAGCACGGTGGCGTCGGAGACCGAGAGCACCTGTGGGCCCAGCCGCAGCAGCAGCGCGACCGCCCACTGGAGGGAGGCCACCGGGAAGGTGACCGTGAGCCGCTCCCCCTCGTCGACCACGGATGTGGTGGGGTAGTACTCCGCCACCCACCGGGCCGACGGCGCCAGGGTGAGCGTGAGCTGTGCCGCCGCGTCCCCGAACCAGGAGGACGGGGGATCACCCCGGTCAGGGGCGGGCTCCCCGAGCTCGTCGACGGCCTCAACCCGGTCCAGCCGGAAGGAGCGCCACGCATCCCGCGGCCTGCTCCACGCATCCACGTAGCTGTAGCCGTCGACGAAGCGCAGCCGTGCAGGTTCGACGACGGCCTCCGAGGTGCCAGCTCGGCCGGGCGTACGGTAGGTGAGCCGGACGGCGAGGCGCCCGGCGATCGCTGCCGCCAGCGCCGCGCGATGCCCCGGGTCCGAGGGGGCGACGGCGACGCTCACGCCGCGGACCTCACCGCCGACCGCGGCCTCGAGCTTGGCCAGAGCGGACCGCGCCGCGGCGGAGTCCGCGGCCACCTCCACCACGACCCGCAGCGCCGCAAGCAACCCTGCCGCCTCCGCGGGCCTGAGCCTGAGGGGCCGGCCGAGCACGTCGGCGTTGCGGAAGAAGATGTGCCCGTCCTCCCGCGCGCTCTCGATGTCGACGTCGAACAGGTCGTCGTAGTAGCCACCCGGCAGCCCACAGAACTGCAGCACCTCGAGATCCTTGACCACCTGGCCGGGCGTGGTCCCGAAGACCCTGGCCACCTCCGTCGCGGTGACCCCCTGATGGGCGGACAGGTAGGGCACCATCCGCAGCATCCTGCCCAACTGCTCCTCCGACTTCACGACGCCACCGCCCTCAACCGTTGGATGACCATGTCCCGCAGCCTCTCCGGTTCGAGGAGCACGGCGTCCGGCCCGGAGGCCGCCACCTCGTCGACGATGGCCGCCTCGCTGTTCAGGCGCACGCGGTGCGCGGAGAAACCGCTGGGGATGTCTCCGGGCCAGTCGACCGGCTCCACCGACTGCCAGGCGTGCGCCGCCTCGTCCCGCAGCGCGACGACGGCCGTGGCCTCGAACGAGGGCTCCAGGCGTGCGGCCCGCTCGTCGGCGTCCTCCGGCACCACGAACGCCCCGGGCCGGCCCACGGGCTGGGCAGGCGCCGTGAGACGGCTGAGCTTGAAGAAGCGATCGTCCTGCCGCTGCGGGTCGAACCCGAAGACGTACCACTGGCCGCGCCGCTGGATCAGCTTCCACGGCTGCAACAACCGTGACTCCCCCCGGTAGCCGAACCCCACCACGGTGCGTGAGAGCACGGCCTCGTAGACGACATCGAAATTGGGATCGTGCACCTCGACGCGCGGGGCGATGGTGGGAACCAGGGCGGGATCCGGCGCGGCGCCGCCGGCATGCAGTGCCTCGAACGCCTGCGCGGTGTGATCCGCCGCCACGGAGTCCTGCCACACCTGCCCGGCCACCCCGAGAGCGGCGAGCTCCTCGGGGGTGAAGGACAGCGGCGGGAGTTCGAACTCGCTGCGCAGGATGCGGTACCCGTTCTCCTCGTCGGAGTCCGGGTCGTTGGAGCCAGTCTCGATCGGCACGCCGAGGCCGCGAAGCTCATCCTTGTCCCGCTCGAACTGCCTCTCGAAGCCTCCGATCGAGCCGCCGCGATAGCCCTCGACCATCTCGCGCAGCTCGTGCTTGGTCAGGTACCGACGCGTGCTGAGCAACGCGATCAGCAGGTTGAGCAACCGCTCCGACTTCCTCGCCGACATGACACCTCCGCTTCCAGGCTATCGGCCCCCCGGCCCAGACAGCCGCGACCCGCCACACAGCTGGCAGCATGGTGCCCGTGCCCCACGTCGACCGCTACGCCCCCAGCCCCACCTCAGATCTGCACCTGGGCAACCTGCGCACCGCCCTGGCAGGGTGGCTCCTGGCGCGGCACGCGCGCGGCTCGTGGCTGCTGCGCGTCGAGGACCTCGACCAGGAGCGGGTCCGGGCCGCCGACGGGATCGAGGCGCGGCAGCTCGACGACCTGCGCCGCCTGGGGCTCGACTGGGACGGCCCGGTGCTGCGCCAGTCGGAGCGCCTCGACCTGTACCGCGACGCGCTGTCAGGGCTGCCCACCTACGAGTGCTTCTGCACCCGTCGGGAGATCGCCGAGGCGTCGTCGGCGCCGCACGACGGCTACCGCTCCTACCCCGGCACGTGCCGCAGGCTCACCACCGCCCAGCGAGCGGAGCGACGCGCCGGCCGCCCACCCGCGCTCCGCGTCGACTCCGCAGGGGCGGCCTTCACCGTCGAGGACAGGTGGGCCGGCCGGGTCACCGGGACGGTGGACGACTTCGTGCTGGTCCGCAACGACGGGCAGTACGCCTACAACCTGGCGTCGGTGGTCGACGACATCGCCTCGGGGGTCACCCACATCACGAGGGGTGCTGATCTGGTGAGCTCCGCACCCCGCCAGGCGTGGCTGACCGAGCAGCTCGGCGGGCGGCCCGCCACCTACGCGCACGTCGGACTGGTCCTCAACGGGGAGGGACAGCGGCTGGCCAAGCGCGACGGCGCGGTCTCGCTCGCGGACCTGCTACCGCTTCACGACGCGGCGGACGTGTTCGCGGAGTTGGCGGCGTCGCTCGGGCTGGGCCCCTGCCGCACAACGCGAGAAGCGCTGGCGGCCATGCCAGGCGACCAGCGCTTCTTCCAGGGTGCGGTGTGGAGCGACGCGGCGCTCCGGCCGCTCAGCCCTGCACGTTGAGGACGTCGATGACGTAGATAAGCGTCTGCCCGGGTGCCAGCGGGGGGGTGGCCTGCGGCACACCGTCCGGATAGGCCTTGGCCGGCGGCACCACCAGCATGACGCGGGAGCCTCCGGTCTGGCCCGCCAGCCCCTCGGTCCAGCCGGCGATGAGATTGGCCAGGGGACCCTCCTGCGGCTGCCACGCGTCCTGCCACAGCGCGCCGTCGTAGGTCCATGCCCGGTAGCGCACCTGGATGGTGGAGGCCTCGGTGATGGCGGCGCCGGGGCCCTTGACGAGCGGCTGCACGACGAGCTCCGTCGGGGCCGCCGCTCCGGCAGGCACCGCGACCTCGGGCTTGCCGTCGGTCATCGTCACGGCGGGCAGGCCGGCGGCGGGGGCCACCTCCTCGCCTGTCACGTCGTCGAAGTTGGCCGACAGGATGTCCACCACGAACACGATCGAGTCGCCGGCAGCGATGCTGCCGTCCTGGGTGCCCTCGGGATAGCCGTCCTCGCTGGGCATCGCGATCAGCACGCGGGACCCGACGGCCTGGCCCACGAGCCCTTCCTGGAAGCCGGCCACCACGCCGTCGAGTGAGAACGTGGCGGGCTCCCCGCGCTCGTAGGAGCTGTCGAAGATCTCCCCGGAGGTGCCGTTGACGCCGACGTAGTTGAGGGTGACGATCGAGGTGTCCGTCAGCTGCTGGGCGCCGCCCGGACGCAGCACCGACGACTGGGTGGAGGTGATCCCCCACGGTGCCGGCACGGTGACCACCGGAGTGTCGTCGTCGCTGACCTCGATGAGGCTCAGGTCAGCCGACGGGGTGACGGACGCAGCGGCGCTCGCGGATGCGCTGGCGCTCACGCTGGGCGAGGCGCTGGCGGACGCGGACGGCGCCGGCGCGGACGGCGAACTCGAGGCCTCCGGGTCTGCGCAGGCGGTCAGGGCGATCAGGGATGCGGCGCCGATGGCCAGGACGGCGCGGCGCAGCGAGCGGGCGGAGAAAGTCACGCCGGAATGCTAACGCAAGCGCCCAAACCGCTCACATCCCCACCAGGTCGAGCAGCGCGCCCAACTCCTCGCGTGTCAGCTCGCGGGAGTCCCCCACGCGAAGGTTGCCGAGGCGGATGGGCCCGATCTCCGTGCGGGCAAGCCTGTCGACGGGGTGGCCGACGGTGTCCATCATGCGGCGCACCACCCTGTTTCGGCCCTCGTGCAGCGTGATCGCCAGCAGGGTGCGGTCCTGTCCGCGGGAGATCAGCTTGACCTTGTCCGGCCGCACGGGCCCGTCCTCGAGGGTGACGCCCTTTTCGAGCCGCCGGATGATCCGGTTGTCCATCACCCCGGCCGCCTGCACGGTGTAGGTCTTGGGCACCTTGTAGCTGGGGTGGGCCAGCCGATGGGCGAAGTCGCCGTCGTTGGTGAGGACGATCAGTCCCTCGGTGTCCACGTCGAGCCGCCCGACGTGGAACAGGCGCTCCTTCGTGCGGGGCAGGTAGTCGCTGAGCGTGGGGCGCCCCTCCGGGTCCTCCATGGTCGAGACCACCCCGAGGGGCTTGTTCAGCACCATGTACAGGTGGTGCCGCGGCGGCGGGATGCGGGAGCCGTCGACGCGGATGTGGTCCGTGTCGGGGTTGACCCGCCGGCCCTGTTCCGTGACCACCTGGCCGTTGACCTCGACCCGACCCTCCTCGATGAGGATCTCGCTGGCGCGCCGGGACCCCACCCCCGCCGCTGCCAGCACCTTCTGCAACCGGATGCCCTCGATCTCGTCAGCCATCGCTGCTCTCCTTCTCCTGCCCGACCGTGGCCGCCTCGGCGGCGGCCAGCTGACCGAGCTCAGCCTCCAAGGCTACGGCGTCCGGCAACAACGGCGCCAAGTCTGGCAGTTCCTTCAGTGACCGCAGGCCCAGTTTCTGCAGGAACAGGGGCGTGGTGACGAACGTCATGGCCCCGGTGACGGGGTCCGCCCCCTCCTCGCGGATCAGCCCGCGGACCGCCAACGTCCTGACCACCCCGTCGACATTGACCCCGCGCACCGCCGCGATCCGGCCGCGGGAGACGGGCTGCAGGTAGGCGATCACCGACAGCGTCTCGAGGGCGGCCTGGGTGAGGCGGGAGCGCTGGTCAGAGACCAGCCAGGCCTCGATCACCTCGGACACCTGGGGATCCGTGCCGAACCTCCACCCCCCGGCGACGGCCCGCAGCCTGATTCCCCGCTCGTGGGACTCGTAGAAGCGCGCGACACTCTCCAACGCCGACTCCACTTCGGCCGACGGCACGCCCAGGGCCGCCGCCAACTCGTCGGTGCCCACCGGCTCGGTGGCCATCAGCAGCATCGCCTCCAGGGCGCCGGTCAGGCTCATTCCTGCTCCAATTCCGGTTGGGGTCCGTAGTCGTCGGTAACCTCGGCCGTGCGCTGATCCCCCGCGGTCCAGCGGACGGTCAACTCACCCAGGGGCGCCATCTGGTCCAGTGTGACCTGTTGGGCGCGGAAAAGCTCGAGCACCGCCAGGAAGCGGACCACGAGGGTGAGCCGGTCGCAGCCGGCGACGAGGGAGCGGAACGAGACCGCTCCGTCGCGACGCAGACGGTCAGCGACGAGGGCGGCCTGCTCTGTCACGCTGACGGTGGAGCCGTGCAGGTGTGACAGCTCCACCACGGGCGCTGGCCGGGGGGCCATGGCGCCTGCCGCCAGCCGCGCGACATCGTCAGGCGTGAGCGGCAGCTCCACCTCGGGCATGACGGCACGGAACTGGTCCTCCAGTCCGCCCGGCCGCCAGTGTGTGGTCTCGGCGGCAGTCATGGTCTCGGCCAGCCATGCGGCCAGCGACTTGAAGGCCCGGTACTGCAGCAACCGCGCGAACAGCAGGTCCCTCGCCTCGAGCGCGGCGATGTCCTCGTGGTCTGTGACCTCACCCCCCGGCAGGAGCCGCGCCGCCTTGAGGTCCAGCAGCGTCGAGGCGACGACGAGGAAGGCGCTGGTCTTCTCCAGGTCCCAGACCTGGCCGCCCACCTTGACGTAGGCGATGAACTCGTCCGTCACCCGGGACAGGGACACCTCGGTGACGTCGAGTTCGTGACGCGAGATCAGCTGCAGGAGAAGGTCGAACGGACCTTCGAAGTTGGCCAGGTGCACCTCGAACCCCGCCACGCCGTCGTGGCGCTCCGAGGCCTTGGCGCGGCTCACTGGTCCGTGAGATCGCTCACGAGGAAGCTGTCTGCCCCGTTGGCGGTCAGGTCCGCGATGGCGCGGGACACCGCCAGCCGCACGATCCGGCCACGGTCCACCCGGATGCCGTGGGCGCGGCGCAACTCGAGGTTGGCGTCCTCCAAGGCGATGAGCTCGGCGTCGCTGAAGTACACGGTGATCTTCTGGTCGTGCTTGACCCTGCCGCTGGCCGCGGGGGCCGCGCCTTCCTCGGCCGGCTCCGGCGGGGAGGTCTGCCGCGACGGTTCGACGACGACAGGCTCCCGGGTGGGGCGGAACAGCTCGGAGGCGCCAGGCAGCGTCGCGCGACGTCCTACTGGTCCTGACATCTCAGCAGCACCTCCCGGGCCAGCTGGCGATAGGCATCCGCACCGGGCGACGCGGAGGCATACGTGGTGATGGGCTCGCCCGCGACGGTGGTTTCCGGGAATTTGATGGTGCGCCGGATGACGGTGTGGAACACGTCGTCGCCGAAGGCCTGCACCACTCGCTCCAGGACCTCGCGGCCGTGCAGGGTGCGGGCGTCGTACATGGTGCCGAGGATGCCGAGCAACTGCAGGTCCGGGTTGAGGCGGTCCTGCACCTTGGAGATCGTGTCTGTCAGTAGCGCGATCCCGCGGAGGGCGAAGAACTCGCACTCCAGCGGCATGATCACGTAGTCGCTGGCCGTGAGCGCGTTGATGGTGAGCAGGCCGAGGCTGGGCGCGCAGTCGATGAGGATGAAGTCGTAGTGCGGCCTCAGCTTGGACAGCACGCGCAGCAGTGTCTGTTCGCGGGCCACCTCGCTGACCAGCTGAACCTCCGCCGCCGACAGGTCGATGTTGCTGGGGAGGATGTCCAGCCCGTCGACGCCGGTGCCGGTGATGACGTCCATGGCGTCGATGCCGCGGGTGAGGAGAAGGTTGTAGATGGACAGGTCGAGGGTGTGGGCGTTGACCCCCAGCCCCACGGAGAGCGAGCCCTGCGGGTCGAAGTCCACGAGGAGCACCTTGCGGCCCACCTCGGCCAGCGCGGCCCCCAGATTGATGGTCGTGGTGGTCTTGCCCACCCCGCCCTTCTGGTTGCACATCGACACGATGGTGGCGTGCTTCCTCCCCGGAGGCACCGGCCCGGGTTCGGGAAAGTCCGGCAACGGCCGGCCGGTGGGGCCGAGCGGCCCCGTCCCCAGCAGGGTCACCGCGCCGGGGCCCTCGGGCGCACCGGGTACCGGTTCCTCGAACAGCCCGTCATCCGCCACCTGTCGGCCTCCTCGTCTCGCGTCCGAACCACCCTAGTATGCCCCGTGGTCGCGCCGCGGCGGACAGCGGCATCGAAGCTGGCGCACAAGGCCGGTGACAAGGCGGTGGCCTGACCAAGTATGAGTTGGTCAGGCCACCTGTGTGATGCACGGCGGCGACTCCGCGCACCTGGAAGGACATCCGCGCTTCCTCTCCCCGACCTCGCCTTGGTGGGGTGCCGCAGGCAAGCCCGCAGCCAGTGGAAGATGAACCGATCCTTCCTCCGCTCTCCCTTGCAGGATCGCGTAGGACCGATTCTGCCACCCGATCTCCGCCGTTTGCCAGGTGTTGGCCCGAAATTCATCGGGGAATCCTCTTTGTCGGCGTGTCGCGCTGACAAAGTTGCCTTGGCTGCCGTGTGCTGGGCCACGAGGCCGGACCACGTATGAGGTGGTCCGGCCTTTGACGTCACCGGGCGCGCGGGTGAGCCGCGGCGTGCACCTCGCGCAGGTGCTCGATGGTGACGAGGGTGTAGATCTGGGTGGTGGCCACCGAGGCGTGCCCGAGAAGTTCCTGCACCACGCGCAGGTCCGCGCCTCCGTCGAGGAGGTGGGTTGCGAACGAGTGCCGGAGCGAGTGCGGCGACACCTCCACCGCGATCCCCGCCTGCTCCGCGGCCCGCCGCAGGATCGCCCAGGCGGACTGGCGGCTGAGCCGCCTGCCCCGTTGATTGAGCAGCAGCGCCGGATCGTGCCGGGTGGCCATCGCCGCCAGGGCGGGCCTGGACCGGACCAGATATGCCTCCAGCGCCGCCGTCGCGTAGGAACCCACCGGCACCACCCGCTGCTTGCCGCCCTTGCCCAGCAGTTTCAGCGCGGCCTCGGGCGCCGCGAGGGCCGCGGAGGCCTCGTCGACGTCGAGGCCGCAGATCTCGGACACTCGGGCGCCCGTGCCGTACAGGAGCTCCAACAGCGCCGCGTCGCGCAGGCCCACCACCTCGTCCCTGTCCGGCGCCTCCAGAATCCTGGTCACCTCGTCGACCGTGAGGGCCTTGGGCAGCCGCTGCTGCAGTGTCGGCGGCGACACCTCTGCGGCCGGGTCGACGGCGGCAAGACCCTCCTCCGCCGCGAACTGGTGCAGCATGCGGATACTGACGACGTGTCGGGCCACGGACGACCGCGCCTGGGTGGAGCTCAGATCCCGCACATATTCGGTGACCTCCACTGGCGTGACCTCGTCGATCCGGCGTATGCCGCGACCCTCGAGGAAGGCGACGTAACGGGCGAGGTCACGTCGGTACGCCGCGACCGTGTTCACCGCCAGCCCGCGCTCGGCGCGGACGTGGTTGAGGTAGTCCGACACAACCTCGGCGAGCGGGCTCAGCCCCGAATCGGCCACGGGGCGTCCGGGGCGCGCAGCCCGGTCAGGCGGCCGTCAAGGCGGGCGACCTCGAGTGCGAGCACGCCGGCGACGAGCGTGGGGCTCTGGCACCCGCCTGCCAGCACCGCGTCGACGAGCTGCGCCCGTGGTGCCCACTCCCACGTCATGTGCGCCTCTTCACCCTCGAGGACGAAACCGTCCGGGCGCTCGGCGGGCGACAGGTCGCGGGCCAGGAAGATTCTCAGCGACTCCTCACAGGCCCCCGGTGTGGTGCACATGTCCACCAGCACGTCCCACCTGGTGGCCTGCAGTTCGGCCTCCTCCGCGAGTTCGCGTTGGGCCGCGACCACCCACTCCTCGCCGTCGAGGTCCAGCAGGCCGGCCGGGATCTCCACCAGCTCCATCCGCACGGGATGGCGGTACTGGCGCAGCACCGCGATCTCGTCGGTGTCTTCGCGCCAGGCGACGACGGCCACCGCGCCTGGATGCGTGAGGTACTGCCGATCGATCACCTCACCTGAGGGCGTGGTCACCTCCTCGTCCACGAACGCCGACACCCGGCCCTCGCCCAGCACGGTGCGGGAACGCACCGGCCAGCTCATCTGCTCATCGGTGCGCATCGGCTGCGGTCTCCTGTCGGGCCAGGGCTGCGGCGATCAGTCCGGAGAACAGCGGGTGGGGCCGGGTGGGCCGCGACTTCAGCTCCGGGTGGGCCTGAGTCCCGACGTAATACGGATGGACCTCGACCGGCAGCTCGACGAACTCCACCAGCCGTCCGTCCGGCGAAGTTCCCGACACCATCAGCCCAGCCTCCTCCAGCTGCCCGCGATAGGCGTTGTTGACCTCGTAGCGGTGCCGGTGCCGCTCGTCGACCCTCAGTCGACCGTAGGCGCGGGCCACCTGGCTGCCCTCGGCGAGGACGGCGGGATAGGAGCCCAGCCGCATCGTGCCGCCCAGGTCTCCCCCGCCGTCGACGATGCTGACCTGCTCCGCCATCGTCGCGATGACCGGGTGGGTGGTGTGGGGGTCGAACTCGCTTGAGGCGGCGTCGCGGATGCCGGCGAGGGAGCGGGCGGCCTCGATGACCATGCACTGGAGCCCGAGGCAGAGCCCGAGCGTGGGAATGCCGTGTTCCCGCGCGTGGGTGAGCGCCCCCAGCTTGCCCTCCACCCCGCGGATGCCAAAGCCGCCCGGCACGCAGACCGCGTCGACGCCGGCCAGCTGGTGGGCGGCGCCCTCCGGGGTGTCGCAGTCATCGGACCGGATCCAGCGCAGCTCGATGCTGGCCCGGTGCGCGAACCCGGCGGCGCGAAGCGCCTCGGACACCGACAGGTAGGCGTCGGGCAGGTCGATGTACTTGCCCACGAGGGCCACGGTGAGGTGCCGCACGGGATGCTCCACACGGCCGAGCAGGTCGTCCCACGCCCGCCAGTTCACATCGCGGAAGCTGAGGTTGAGTCGCCGCACCACGTAGGCGTCGAGCCCTTCGCCGTGCAGCACCCTGGGGATCGCGTAGATGCTGGGGGCATCGGGGCAGCTGACCACAGCCTCCTCGTCGACGTCGCACATGAGCGCGATCTTGCGCTTGAGGGGCTCGGAGATGGGACGCTCCGCACGACACACGATGGCGTCCGGCTGGATGCCCACCTGGCGCAGCGCCGCGACGGAGTGCTGCGTCGGCTTGGTCTTCATCTCCCCCGACGGCTTGATGTAGGGCACCAGGGACACGTGGAGGAAGAACACGTTCCCCCGGCCGATCTCGTGACGCACCTGGCGGGCCGCCTCGAGGAACGGCAGTGACTCGATGTCTCCGACCGTGCCGCCGATCTCGTGGATCACCACGTCGACGCCTTCGGCCTCCATGGCCATCATGCGGTCGCGGATCTCGCCGGTGATGTGCGGGATGACCTGGACGGTGTCCCCGAGGTAGTCGCCCCGGCGCTCCTTGGCGATCACCGTGGAGTACACCTTGCCGGTGGTGACGTTGGCATCCCCGGAGAGATTCACGTCGAGGAACCGCTCGTAGTGGCCGATGTCGAGGTCTGTCTCGGCGCCGTCCTCCGTGACGAACACCTCCCCGTGCTGGAAGGGGTTCATGGTGCCTGGGTCCACGTTGAGATAGGGGTCCAGTTTCTGCATCGTAACCCGTAGCCCGCGGGAGATGAGCAGGTTGCCGAGGCTGGAGGCCGTGAGTCCCTTGCCGAGCGAGGAAACGACCCCGCCGGTGACGAACACGTGCTTGGTGATCTTCGAGTTATCCACGGAACTCCAGCGTATGGACTCGACGCGCCGGAGTCCTCGCCGCGCCGTGGGCGAAACGAAAACGTAACACCGTCATCGGGCCGGCCGGTCCGCCGACGCCCTGTGGAGCAGCTCGGCGGCATGGTCGAGGCCCTTCGCCGACGACGACTCGCCTCCCATCATGCGCGCGAGTTCCGCGGCCCGCTCCTCATGACCCAGGCGGCGCACGCCGGATGTGGTCACCTGCCCGTCGGAGGCCTTGTGCACGACGAAATGGGCGTCGGCGAACGCCGCCACCTGTGCGAGGTGGGTGACGACGATGACCTGCGATCGCTCCGCCAGGCGCTGCAGCCTGCGGCCGATCTCCAGGCCCACTGCGCCACCGACACCGGCGTCCACCTCGTCGAACACGAAGGTCTGCCCCTCCGTGCCGCCGGCCAGGACCACCTCGAGCGCCAATCGGACCCGCGACAGTTCGCCGCCCGAGGCGACCTTGCCCAACGGCGCGGGCGCGGAGCCGGGGTTGGCCGAGAACAGCAGCTCAACGCGATCCCCGCCGTGCGGGCCCAGGGGGACGGGGGTGATCTCGAACCGCAGTTCGGCGTGGGGCATCGCCAGCGCGGCCAGCTCCTCCCTGACCCGGGCGGCCAGCGAGACGGCCGCCTCCCGGCGAGCGGAGGAGATGACGGCGGCGTCCGCCGCCAGGCCGGCGTCGAGATCCGAGATGCGGCCACGCAGCTCCGTGATCCGCTCGTCGCTGCCCACCAGTTGGGTGAGGCGCACCGCCGCCTCCTCGGCCCACCGGAGCACCTCCTCGACGGTGGCACCGTACTTGCGGGTGAGGCCCGCCAGCTGAGAGCGCCGCTCCCCCACCGCCTCAAGCCTGAGCGGGTCCGCCACGAGGTCGTCGAGATATCCGGCCACCTCGGCGGCCAGGTCGTTGGCCAGCATGCCCAGCTCGTGGGCCCGCGCGGCGAGTGCCGTGGCCTGGTCGTCGCGCTCCGCCAGCTGGACCAGCGCCTTGCGCGCCTCGCCGACGAGCCCCACGGCGTTGGGCGCGTCGAAGTCGGCCTCCGAGCCGCTCAGGCCCTCCTGCGCGGCCGTGGCGAGCCTGCGCAGGTCGTCGAGGTCCATGAGGCGCACCTGTTCGGCCGCCAGCTCGTGGTCCTCGCCCGAGTAGGGGGCCACTGCCGTGATCTCGGCCAGGCCGAAGCGCAGCATGTCCGCCTCCCGGGCGCGTGACATGGCCTCCGCCTCGAGGTGCCCCAGCTCCGCCGCGGCCGCGCGGCGCTCCACGTAGGCGTCGCGGTAGCGCTGCAGCTCGGCCGGCCGGGCCTGCGCGTCGAGCATTTCCCGCTGCCGCTCGGGCGTCGACAGCCGCATCTGCCCGGACTGCCCGTGGATGGTGGCCGTCTCGCTGATCAGCTCGGCCAGGGCCGCCACCGGGACCCCCGCGCCGCCCACGACGGCCCGTGACCTGCCCTGAGCCGTGACCTGCCGCAGCGTCACCACCTCCCCGTCGTCGGATTCGCCGCCGAGTTCGTGCACGCGTTCGACGAGGTGCGGGGGGAGCTGCCAGCGGCCCTCGACGACGGCGCGGTCCCTCCCCCGCCGGACGATCCCGGCGTCAGCCCGCACACCCAGCAGGTGGCCCAGCCCGGCCACCACCATCGTCTTGCCCGCGCCCGTCTCACCGGTCAGCGCGGTCAGGCCCGGCCCCAGCTCCAGATGCGCCTCGTCGACCACCCCGAAAGCCGTCAGCCGCAACGCCGACAGCATCAGCGGTCGCTCCTCTTGCGCCACCCGTCGATGGGCAGCGCGAACTTCTTCACCAGGCGGGTGGTGAACGGCTGCTCGCCCATGCGTGCGATGCGCACCGGATGCCGGTGGGAACGCACGCTGACCCACTCCCCCGGCGCGAGATCGTGGCTGCGCCGGCCGTCGCACCACAGCATGCCGAGAGGGGCCGAACCCTCCGGCAGCTCGAGCTTGACCACCGACGAAGGGCTCAGCACCATGGGGCGGTTGAACAGGGCGTGCGCAGCCAGCGGCACCACCAGCATGGCCCGGACGTCCGGCCACACCACCGGCCCACCGGCGGAGAAGGCGTAGGCCGTCGAGCCCGTGGGCGTTGAGACCAGCACACCGTCGCAGCCCCACCGCGACAAGGGTCGCTCGTCGACGCTGACCAAGACGTTGAGCATGCGTTCGCGCGCCAGCTTCTCCAAGGACACCTCGTTGACGGCCTGCGAGGACCAGGTGATGGTGCCGTCCGCATCGCACACCTCGACCTGCAGCGCGATCCGCTCCTCGACGAGGTAGAGCCGGTTGGCCACGACGCCCGGCAGCGCGTGGATGTCCGAGGGTTCCAACTCCGCCAGGAAGCCGACGTGACCCAGGTTGACCCCGAGCAGCGGCACGCCCATCGGCAGCGCCCATTCCGCCGCTCGGAGGATGGTGCCGTCACCACCGAACACCACGGCGAGTTCCGCCGGCGTGCCGTCCAGGGCATGGATCCGGGCTTCCGGCACCCGGGCGCTGACGCGATCCAGATCGCTGGGGAACACCAGGAAGGCAAAGCCCATGGCGTGCAGGTCCGTGATGAACTGGGCGGCCTTGTCGATCGCCTCGTCTCGTTCGGGGTGGACGAGCACCGCCACAGTTCGTTGCATCACGCACCCACCCTACCGAGTGAGGTGCACGAAGTACTCCACGTTTCCTGCTGCTCCCGGCAGGTCGCTGGCCCCCCGCCACCGCTCCACCCATCCGAGCTCACCGGCGGTGCGTGCCACGTCGTCGACGGCGCGCCTCCGCTGCCGGTCGTCGCGGACCACGCCCCCGTGCCCCAGTGCTTCGCGCCCCACCTCGAACTGTGGCTTCACAAGCAGCAGCGCCGCCCCCTCGGGATGCAGCACCGGGAGAAGTGTGGGCAGCAGGAGGCGCAGCGAGATGAACGACACGTCGCCGACGATCAGGTCCACGGGATCGCCGTCCACGTCGTCGAGGCTCAGGTACCGGAGGTTGAGGCCCTCGTGGACGCGGACGCGGGGGTCGCGGCGAAGGATCGGCGCCAGTTGGTCGTGGCCCACGTCGACGGCATACACCACGTCGGCGCCACGCTCCAGGCACACCTGGGTGAATCCACCCGTCGATGCGCCCGCGTCGAGCACCCGGCCCCGCACCTCTACCCGGGAAGCCTCCAGCGCGCCCAACAGCTTGTGGGCAGCACGCGAGACCCACTGGTCGGTCTCCGCCTCCACCACATCCTCAGGGCCCACGCCGACGGATGGTTTGGACGCCGTCACGCCGTTGATGCTCACCCGGCCCTCGCCGACGAGGGCCGAGGCGTGGGAGCGCGAGCGGGCGAGGCCGCGCTCCACCAGCGCGAGGTCCAGTCTCACCGACCCACTCCGGGAATACCGGGCTGGACCACCCCCGGGTCGTTGTTCAGAACGCCCGCCAGGATGGCCTGCGCCTCACCCAGCCGCGCGGTCTGTTCGTCCAATGGGAGGTCGTCGAGCCCCTCGAGGCCGGCCATGACCTCCTCGACCAATGCCATCCGCCGCACGTGCGGGGCCACGAAGTGGTGAGGGGACGGCGAGGCGGTCATCGCAGGGTGTCGAGCGAGTTGAGCACCGCGGAGATGTCCACGCCGAAACGCCACTTGGCCTGCAGTGCCGCCCACAGCGCGTCGAGTTGCTCGTCCCGGGTGACCGGCCGGGTCGACAGATAGCCGGACCCGTCGATGAGGTCGATCTCCTGATACCCGCACACGAATCGTTGCCGGCGCAGCTCGGCCTCGCGGGGCGGTTCCAACAGCGCAGCGGCGTCGAATCCGATGTAGGTGGGCCGGTAGTCCGGCGGAGCCTCGGCGAGATCGGCCTTGCCGTGGGCGCCCGTGAAGACGAACAGCGAGTCCATCGACACGGTGTTGGCGCCGAGGATGTCCGTGTCGGTCCGGTCACCCACGAAGATGGGGCGCTTAGCGCCGATCCGCAGGACCGTCTCGTCCAGAAGTGGCCGGAAAGGCTTGCCCGCGATCTTGGGCTCCACGTTCACGCAGACGCGCACCACCGCCAACTGTGACCCCAGGCCCGGAACGATCCCCCGGTCCGACGGCCGGGTGAGATCAGGGTTGGTGGCGTACCAGGCCGCGCCCCGCTGAACCGCCAGGGCCGCTTCCTCCAGCCGCGCCCACTCGATGGTGGGGTTGTATCCCTGGACCACGGCGTCGGGTGCATCCTCCAGGGACGTCACCACGACGAAGCCCGCGGCGGTCAGCTGCTCGGCCAACGCGTCGGTCCCCACGGCGAGAATCCGGGCCCCGGCAGGCAGGTCAGCGGCCAGCATCCGGAGGGTGGCCTGGGTGGAGTTGACCACGTCCTCCTCGGTGGCGTGGATGCCCAGCTCTGTGAGGTGCGACGCGACCGTGGCCGGAGTGCGGGCCGCGTTGTTGGTGACGAAGCCCAGGCGTGTGCCTCTGGACCTCAATTCATCCAGAGCCTCGGCCACCCCGTCGACGGCGTAGGGACCGAGATAGATCACCCCGTCGAGATCGAACAGCGCAGCGTCATACTGAGAGGCCAATGCGTGCATCAGTCCTGTTCCTCCTCGACGTCGGTCTCGACCTGGGAATCATCCGTCCGTCCCTCCGCTGCGCGCTCCTCGTCATCAGAGGGAGCAGGCGCGGGCACAGCATCGGGGGCGAGCTCGTCGTAGTCCGGTTCGTCGTCCTCCGCCTCGTCGTCGGGGAGCACCTCGTCCTCCGCCTGGTCGTCAGGGAGCACCTCCTCGGTGTCGTTCTCATCCGAGGGGTCGGCGACGTCTTCGTCAGAGTCCTCTGAGTCCCCCTGATCGTCGGAGTCATCCTCATTCGCGATGTCCTCAGCGTCGGAAACCTCAGCGCCCTCATCATCGGAGTCCGGCTCTTCGCTGTCCTGTGCGTCGTCGTCATCGTCAACGTCGCCATCTGAGGGCTCGTCTTCGTCTTCGTCCTCGTCTTCGTCCGGCGTGAAGTCCGGGAGCACGACACCATCGAGGTTCGCGATCCGGTCCGCCGTGTCCAGCTCCGTGTTCTGGTCCAGGGCGGCCGCCGAGGTGAACCACTGTCGGGCGCCGTCGAGGTCGCCATCCTCCTCGAGCAGATTCGCGTAGGCGTACCGCAACCGGGCCTGACCGAACGGTGGCCCAACCTTGCGACTGATCGCCGCCTGGAGGAGTCGCAGGGCCTCGGGACGCTGACCGAGGTCATCGCGGACACCGGCCTCCACGAGCAGGCATTCGATGCGCAACCAGATGTCCTTGGTGCGGGGGTCGAGTTCGTTCAGGATCTCCAGTGCGTCGCGGGGCCTCCCCAAGGCGCGCTCACAGTCGGCGATGACCGGGATGAGTTCATCTCCCCCGGACATGCGGCGGATCGCCCGGAATTCACGCAGAGCGATGCCGTACTCACCGGCGGCGTACGCGGTCTCGGCCGCGGCCTCCCTGACGATCGGAAGACGGCCGGCTCGACGGCGTGCGGCCTCCGCATGCCGGAACGCCAACTGCGGGTCGAGATCCACCAGCTGACCGGCCGCCCAGATGTGTGCTCCGACGATGTCGGCGAGATCCTTGGGCAGCCCCTTCAGCTCGGCACGCACGCCGACCGGCAGCTCAGACTCCACGAACTCCCGGGGGGTCTCCGGCTCGTCAGGCTGCGCGGCAGTCCCGGGACGCGGGCGGTACTCCTCGTCCCGGTTACCACGCTGAGGGCGGTCGCCCTGGGGATGCGAGCCGCGATCGTCGCGGTTTCCGTATTGGGGGCGGTCGCCCTGGGGGCGTGAGCCGCGGTCGTCACGGTTGCCCCATTGGGGGCGGTCGCCCTGGGGGCGTGAGCCGCGGTCGTCACGGTTGCCCCATTGGGGGCGGTCACCCTGCGGACGTGAGCCGCGGTCGTCACGGTTTCCGTACTGGGGGCGGTCGCCCTGCGGACGGGAGCCGCGGTCGTCACGGTTGCCCCATTGGGGGCGTGAGCCGCGGTCGTCACGGTTTCCGTACTGCGGGCGGTCACCCTGCGGACGCGAGCCACGGTCGTCACGGTTCCCGTACTGGGGACGGTCACCCTGCGGACGCGAGCCACGGTCGTCACGGTTCCCGTACTGGGGACGGTCGCCCTGGGGACGTGACCCGCGGTCGTCACGGTTCCCGTACTGGGGACGGTCGCCCTGGGGACGTGACCCGCGGTCGTCACGGTTCCCGTACTGGGGACGGTCGCCCTGGGGACGTGACCCGCGGTCGTCACGGTTCCCGTACTGGGGACGGTCGCCCTGGGGACGTGACCCGCGGTCGTCACGGTTCCCGTACTGCGGACGGTCGCCCTGCGGACGCGACCCGCGATCATCCCGGTTCCCGTACTGCGGACGGTCGCCCTGCGGACGCGACCCGCGATCATCCCGGTTCCCGTACTGCGGACGGTCACCCTGCGGACGCGAGCCACGATCATCACGATTGCCCCACGAGGAGCGTTGACCCTCTGATCTTCCTCCGCCTCCCGAGCCGCGTCGGTCTCCCGATGAGCGCTCAGGCCGGCCCGAACGATCGCCCTGACCACGGGGCCGGCCCTCCTGCGGGCCTTGACGATCGTCGTTCGGTGTGGAGTTATCACTAGACATGGGTCCATCTTCCCAGGATCGAGCCATTCCACCCAATTCTGGCGCTCCTGCCTGCCAGGACGCCGCACGCGGCGTCGGGAGCCCAGGGGAAAACAAAAAACCCCCCGACCGAAGTCGGGGGGTTTTTATAAGTCCGGCGGCGTCCTAGTCTCCCACAAGGTCCCCCTTGCAGTACCATCGGCGCTGAGAGGCTTAACTTCCGGGTTCGGGATGGGACCGGGTGTTTCCCTCTCGCTATGACCACCGAAACACTATGGAAATAGTGTCGGTTTCTCGAGCTCTCATGTTATTGAGTTATCAAGGTCCCGACCGTATCTCGGGAACCTCACAGTGGACGCGTAGCATCTTTGTAGGGAACAAGCCCTCGGCCTATTAGTATCGGTCAGCTCCGTGCATTACTGCACTTCCACATCCGACCTATCACCCCATGGTCTATAGGGGGCCTTACCAGATTATTCTGTGGGAGCCCTCATCTTGAAGCGTGCTTCCCGCTTAGATGCTTTCAGCGGTTATCACTTCCCAACGTAGCCAACCAGCCGTGCTCTTGGTAGAACAACTGGCACACCAGAGGTTAGTCCGTCCCGGTCCTCTCGTACTAAGGACAGCTCTTCTCAAGACTCCTACGCGCGCAGCGGATAGGGACCGAACTGTCTCACGACGTTCTAAACCCAGCTCGCGTGCCGCTTTAATGGGCGAACAGCCCAACCCTTGGGACCGACTCCAGCCCCAGGATGCGACGAGCCGACATCGAGGTGCCAAACCATGCCGTCGCTATGGACGCTCGGGCAAGATCAGCCTGTTATCCCCGGGGTACCTTTTATCCGTTGAGTCCTGGCGCTTCCATGTGCCACCAGAAGATCACTAGTCCCGACTTTCGTCCCTGCTCGAGATGTCTCTCTCGCAGTCAAGCTCCCTTGTGCACTTACACTCGAAACCTGATTGCCAACCAGGCTGAGGGAACCTTTGGGCGCCTCCGTTACCTTTTAGGAGGCGACCGCCCCAGTCAAACTACCCATCAGGCACTGTCCCTGATCCAGATAATGGACCTAGGTTAGATAACCAGAGTGACCAGAGTGGTATTTCAACGATGACTCCACCTGAACTGGCGTCCAAGCTTCAAAGTCTCCCACCTATCCTACACAAGTCACACCGATCACCAATACCAAACTATAGTGAAGGTCCCGGGGTCTTTCCGTCCTGCTGCGCGTAACGAGCATCTTTACTCGTAGTGCAATTTCGCCGAGTCCATGGTGGAGACAGCGCCCAAATCGTTACTCCATTCGTGCAGGTCGGAACTTACCCGACAAGGAATTTCGCTACCTTAGGATGGTTATAGTTACCACCGCCGTTTACTGGGGCTTAAGTTCAAGGCTTCGCCGAAGCTAACCCTTCCCCTTAACCTTCCAGCACCGGGCAGGAGTCAGTCCGTATACATCGTCTTACGACTTAGCACGGACCTGTGTTTTTAGTAAACAGTCGCTTGGGCCTGGTCTCTGCGACCCTCGACGCTTTCGAAGTAAATTCTAATACGTCTTAGGTCCCCCTTATTCCGAAGTTACGGGGGTATTTTGCCGAGTTCCTTCACCATGGTTATCTCGATCGCCTTAGTATTCTCTACCTATCCACCTGTGTCGGTTTGGGGTACGGGCGGCTAATATCTCGCTCACGAAGCTTTTCTAGGCAGCATAGGATCACTCTTACGGTTACCAAAGTAACCGACCCATCATGTCTCAGGCTTAATGAAACGCGGATTTGCCTACGTTTCGCCCTACGCACTTAGCCCGGGGATATCCAAACCCGAGAAGAGCTACCTTCCTGCGTCCCTCCGCAGCTTGCCTAATACAAGTTTGGGTCGCAGACTCAGTCAGCCTCGGTCCGAAGACCTCCGCTGACCTTGCGTGCTTAGCATTACTCGCCTCGGCATTGGCGATATTTCGCCGGTACGGGAATATCAACCCGTTGTCCATCGACTACGCCTGTCGGCCTCGCCTTAGGTCCCGACTTACCCAGGGCAGATTAGCTTGACCCTGGAACCCTTGGATATTCGGCGGACGGGTTTCTCACCCGTCTTTCGCTACTCATGCCTGCATTCTCACTCGTGTGCTCTCCACGGCTGGGTTACCCCGCCGCTTCACTGTGCACACGACGCTCCCCTACCCATCCGTACAACCTTACGGTTATGTGTACGAATGCCATAGCTTCGGCGGATAACTTGAGCCCCGCTAAATTGTCGGCGCAGAATCACTTGACCAGTGAGCTATTACGCACTCTTTCAAGGGTGGCTGCTTCCAAGCCAACCTCCTGGTTGTCTCCGCGACTCCACATCCTTTTCCACTTAGTTATCGCTTAGGGGCCTTAGCTGATGATCTGGGCTGTTTCCCTCTCGACTATGAAGCTTATCCCCCACAGTCTCACTGCCGCACTCTAACTTACCGGCATTCGGAGTTTGACTAATTTCGGTAAGCTTGTGGGCCCCCTAGACTATTCAGTGCTCTACCTCCGGTAAGAAACATGCGACGCTGCACCTAAATGCATTTCGGGGAGAACCAGCTATCACGGAGTTTGATTGGCCTTTCACCCCTATCCACAGCTCATCTCCTCGGTTTTCAACCCAAGTGAGTTCGGGCCTCCACGACGTCTTACCGTCGCTTCACCCTGGCCATGGATAGATCACTCCGCTTCGGGTCTAGAGCACGCGACTATATCGCCCTATTAGGACTTGCTTTCGCTACGGCTTCCCCACACGGGTTAACCTCGCCACGTACCACTAACTCGCAGGCTCATTCTTCAAAAGGCACGCCGTCACCCTTGCAGGCTCCGACGGATTGTATGCGATCGGTTTCAGGTACTATTTCACTCCCCTCCCGGGGTACTTTTCACCTTTCCCTCACGGTACTTGTCCGCTATCGGTCACCAAGGAGTATTTAGGCTTAGCGGATGGTCCCGCCAGATTCATGCGGAATTTCAGGGGTTCCGCATTACTTGGGGTTACGCTCGAGAGTGAATAACTTACGTCTACAGGAGTGTTACCTTCTTTGCTGTGGCCTTCGCAGCACACTTCGACTTCGTTAATCATTTCTTACTCTCTGACTGCTTGACAGCACAGTCTGAACGGCCCCACTACACCCCAATTGCAACGCCTGTCAGCTATCACACAATTGAGGTTTGGCCTCTTCCGCTTTCGCTCGCCACTACTCACGGAATCACGGTTGTTTTCTCTTCCTGCGGGTACTGAGATGTTTCACTTCCCCGCGTTCCCTCCAACTGCCCTATGTGTTCAGGCAGAGGTTGCCGGACATGACTCCGGTATTTCAAGGTTTCCCTATTCGGAAATCCTCGGATCAAAGCTCGTTTACCAGCTCCCCGAGGCTTATCGCAGGTTACAACGTCCTTCTTCGGCTCTTGGTGCCAAGGCATCCACCGATCGCACTTAGTAGCTTGTTACATTCTACAAAGATGCTCGCGTCCACTGTGAAGTTCTCAAGATACGGGCGGGCCCAGGCAGTCCGGTATCATGACGATACCTTTCGGCGCTGGTCCGCGTTGAAGGCGTTGCTTTCGCAACCGACCCTTCAGGACCCAACAGCGTGCTCAGGTCTCACTCCGCCGGCTGACTTTCCACTCCTGATTACTCAGGTTGTACTGACAGATCGACTTCGTTCGACTTAATGGTCAATGTTCCACATTCCGGTGCCTGCCTGGCCGAAGACGTATGCTTCGGAACCAGACATTGGACAGGGACGCTAGGCGACCCTGTCTGAGGCTCCTTAGAAAGGAGGTGATCCAGCCGCACCTTCCGGTACGGCTACCTTGTTACGACTTAGTCCTAATTACCGGTCCCACCTTCGACGGCTCCCTCCACAAGGGTTAGGCCACCGGCTTCGGGTGTTACCGACTTTCATGACTTGACGGGCGGTGTGTACAAGCCCCGGGAACGTATTCACCGCAGCGTTGCTGATCTGCGATTACTAGCGACTCCGACTTCATGGGGTCGAGTTGCAGACCCCAATCCGAACTGAGACCGGCTTTTTGGGATTCGCTCACCCTTGCAGGTTTGCAGCCCTTTGTACCGGCCATTGTAGCATGCGTGAAGCCCTGGACATAAGGGGCATGATGACTTGACGTCATCCCCACCTTCCTCCGAGTTGACCCCGGCGGTCTCCTATGAGTCCCCGGCATTATCCGCTGGCAACATAGGACGAGGGTTGCGCTCGTTGCGGGACTTAACCCAACATCTCACGACACGAGCTGACGACAGCCATGCACCACCTGTAAACCGACCATAAAGGGGCACCTATTTCTAGATGTTTCCGGCATATGTCAAACCCAGGTAAGGTTCTTCGCGTTGCATCGAATTAATCCGCATGCTCCGCCGCTTGTGCGGGGCCCCGTCAATTCCTTTGAGTTTTAGCCTTGCGGCCGTACTCCCCAGGCGGGGTACTTAATGCGTTAGCTGCGGCACGGAGAACGTGGAATGTCCCCCACACCTAGTACCCACCGTTTACGGCGTGGACTACCAGGGTATCTAAGCCTGTTTGCTCCCCACGCTTTCGCTTCTCAGCGTCAGGAAAGGTCCAGAGAACCGCCTTCGCCACTGGTGTTCCTCCTGATATCTACGCATTCCACCGCTTCACCAGGAATTCCATTCTCCCCTACCTTCCTCAAGTCTGCCCGTATCGGAAGCAGGCTCAGGGTTGAGCCCTGAGTTTTCACTCCCGACGTGACAAACCGCCTACAAGCTCTTTACGCCCAATAAATCCGGACAACGCTCGCACCCTACGTATCACCGCGGCTGCTGGCACGTAGTTAGCCGGTGCTTCTTCTGCAGGTACCGTCACTTGCGCTTCGTCCCTGCTGAAAGCGGTTTACAACCCGAAGGCCGTCATCCCGCACGCGGCGTTGCTGCATCAGGCTTTCGCCCATTGTGCAATATTCCCCACTGCTGCCTCCCGTAGGAGTTTGGGCCGTATCTCAGTCCCAATGTGGCCGGTCGCCCTCTCAGGCCGGCTACCCGTCGGAGCCTTGGTGAGCCATTACCTCACCAACAAGCTGATAGGCCGCGAGTCCATCCTTGACCGCCGGAGCTTTCCAACTTCCTCGATGCCGAGGAGGTTCGTATCCGGTATTAGCACCTGTTTCCAGGTGTTATCCCGATGTCAAGGGCAGGTTACTCACGTGTTACTCACCCGTTCGCCACTCGTGTACCCCCGAAGGGGCCTTACCGTTCGACTTGCATGTGTTAAGCACGCCGCCAGCGTTCGTCCTGAGCCAGGATCAAACTCTCCGTTGAAATTTATCGGTGCAGGCCGAGGCCTGTTTAACCGTCAACTTAACTTTAGTTTGAAACTGACAGATTTCCATTGCTGGATCTATCTATATTTCAACTTCAAAGGAATCCGTACGTGACCGAAATCACGTGACGGGTTCGCAATTGCAGAGCAAGCCCTGCAATGTGCATGTATTTGGCATTGACTTTAAGCACGCTGTTGAGTTCTCAAGTTTCGGGTGCGTCCCGCGCTTCTGTCTTTCGACTTCCGCTTGGGGCAACTCGCTTAACTTTACTTTGAAGTGTTCCGCTAGTCAAATCGGCGGGCTTCTCAGTTCAGTTGTTTGCCGCTAGGCGGCTCGTCCAACTTTACTCTCTTGCGTTCGGCCTGTCAAATCAACCTGACTGGTTCGAGCGGATCGTGAGTGACTCAATCCCCTATTGACTAGGGGATTTGTCTAGGACCACCGCTTTCGCGGCTCGACCTACATTACTCACCTGTGCTCGCCCCTGTCAAACCGTCTGACTTGGGGCCGATCGCTGTTGAGTTGTCAGAGACTGCCGAGGCAGCCTGGTGAACACTACCCGACTCGCTCCGGCCGATCAACTCGGCTGGTCCGGGCCGCACTCGTAGTCCGGGCCTTGAGCGGGTTCTTGCTGAACGCACACTCGCCCGCAGTTCTGAGATGGGTGGTGGCTTCGGGTCCGTCCTGTCGTCCGGTGCACCGTCGAAGCTTGATGAACAATACACAGGCCGTTTGGAGGGCGCAAATCAGGGGGAGGCGTGGCTCCACGCCGCCTCTCGTCAGCACGTAGCCTGGCGCCATGCGCACTCGTTCTGTCGGCCCCGCGCTCCTCGCGGCTCTCGTAGTCGCTGTTCCCGCGTGCGCGCCCGTGGGACTGCCACCCACCGCCACGCCCCTTCCGACCACCAGCTCGGCAGCGGCCACCTCGGCGCCGTCGTCGTCGCGGCCCCCGGCCAGTGCCGATCCCTCCCCCAGCCCGTCACCGGCGCGGTCCGTGACGATCAACGTCAGCGGCGACCTGCTCTGGCACAACTCCCTGTGGGACAGCGCCGTGCTGGACGCGCGGGTGACCGGCGAGCCCCGTTTCGACTTCTTTCCGCAACTCGCTTCGCTCCAGCCCTACGTCGCCGCTGCGGACATGGCTATCTGTCACTCGGAGGTGCCGTTCGCCGAGGAGGACGGCCCCTACCGCAACTACCCGATGTTCGCCGCCCCCCAGGAGATCGCTCCCGCCATCAGAGAGGTGGGGTGGGACCTCTGCACCACGGCGTCGAACCACACCATGGATGCGGGCTGGGACGGGCTGGTGCGCACTGTCGAGGTGCACCGCGCAGCCGGCATCCTCACCGCCGGTTCGTACCCGACACAGGAAGACGCCACCACACCCGTGATCTACACCACGGAATCCGGAGTGCGCGTGGCCGTGATCAGCCAGACCTACGGGCTCAACGGCATCGCCAAGGCCAAGGACAAACCGTGGTCCGTGGAACTGTTGAACGCGGAGCTCGCGGTCGCGCAGGCCGAGCGCGCCCGCGAGGCCGGCGCGGACATCGTCGCCGTCCACATGCACGCCGGCGACGAGTACTCCAGCAGCATCAACGAGCAGCAGCGGGCGTTCGCAGAGACGGTGACGGCCTCACCGCACGTGGATCTGGTCTTCGGTCAGCACGCTCACGTGGTCCAGCCAATCGACCGCGTCAACGACACCTGGGTCATCTACGGCGCTGGCAACCTCATCGCGTCGAGCGGACCGGCCAAGCCACGCTCCTACGACGGCTACATGGCCCAAGTGACGTTCACCGAGCGAAGCGACGGGGGCTTCGAGGCCACCGGAGCTGAGTTCGCCCCGACGTTCATCACGCGGATGGCCGGATCGACGCCGGCCCGGGTCCACCTCATCCCCGACGCGCTCAAGGCCGGGACGCCCTTGAAAGCCGAGATGCTCGCCTCCGCGGCGCGGACCAGGGAGACGGTGCGCTCGCTGGGCGTGGAGGGCCTGACGGAGCGTCAGTGACTCACGCGACGAACACGCCGCCCACGGTCCTGCGACCGCGCCGGAGGATCGCGAACCGGCCGTGGAGCAGGAGGTCCGCCGTGAGCAGCAACTCGGGGTCCAGGATCTTCTCGTTGTTGAGGTAGGCGCCGCCCTCCGCGATGGCACGGCGCGCGGCGCCCTTGGACTCGACGACCCCCGACAGGGCCATGGCGTCGACCACACTGCAGTCCCCATGGATAGGTTGGCCACCGACGTCCCCGAGTACCGCCTCCAACGTCGAGGGCGCCAACTCCTCGAGCCTGCCGCGGCCGAACAGCGCGGCCGCGGCGCGGACCGCAGCCTCACGCTCAGCGACGCCGTGCACGAGGTCCGTCACGTCGTCCGCCAGCGCACGCTGCGCCGCGCGCTTGAACGGCTCCTCCGCAGTGGCCCGCTCCAGCGCCTCGATCTCCTCCCTGCCCCGGAAGGAGAACACCTTCAGGTAGTCGATGACCTTCGAATCCTCGGCGTTGAGGAAGAACTGATGGAACGCGTACGGCGAGGTGAGCGTGCCGTCCAGCCACACCGTCCCGGACTCCGTCTTCCCGAACTTGGTGCCGTCCGCCTTGGTCAGCAGAGGGGTGGCCATGGCATGCACACGGCCCTGGTCGCTCCGTCGGATCAACTCGACGCCCGCCGTCAGGTTTCCCCACTGATCCGAGCCGCCGGTCTGCAGTGTCACGCCGTACCTGCGGTGCAGCTCTCGGTAGTCCATGGACTGGAGGAGGACGTAGGAGAACTCCGTGTACGAGATGCCGGACTCCAGCCGTCGAGCCACCACGTCTCGCGCGAGCATGCGGTTGACCGGAAAGTGCCTGCCCACGTCGCGCAGGAAGTCCAGCACCGACATCTGGCTCGTCCAGTCGAAGTTGTTGACCATGGTGGCGGCGTTGGAGCCGTCGAAGGAGACGAATCGCTCCACCTGGGCCCGGATCCGCTCCACCCAGCCGGCCACCACCTCGGTCGAGTTCATCACCCGCTCCCCTGACTCCTTCGGGTCACCGATGAGGCCCGTGGCGCCGCCCACCAGCATGTAGGGATGGTGGCCGGCATCCTGCAGGCGGCGGGCTAGCAGCAGCTGGACGAGGTTGCCCGTGTGGACGCTCTGCGCCGTGGGATCGAATCCCACGTAGAACTTCACAGCCCCAGCATCCAGATGCGCGGCGAGCGCCTCCGGATCCGTCGAGTGGGCCACGAGGCCACGCCAGCGAAGATCGTCGAGGAGTGCGTTCACGCCCGTCAGCATATCCCCAGGGTGCGATACCGCCTCTGCCGTGCGGCGCGACGCTCGTCGCCCGGCCGCGCGATGACCCGCAGCACCTCGTCGTGGAGCGCGGCTCCCAACCGCCGGCAGAACTGCGCCCTGTCCGCGGCCGGGTCGTCGGGCTCGGGCACCACCCTGTCGACGATGCCCGCGGCCATGAGGTCGCGCGCCCGAACGCCCTGCGCAGCTGCCATCTCGGGCGCCCGCGCAGTGTCCCGGTGCACGATCGCGGCCGCACCCTCCGGAGGCAGCGGCGCCAGCCACGCGTGCTCGCTGGCCACCACCCTGTCGGCCGGCGTGAGCGCCAGGGCTATGCCACCGGTGCCCTGGCCCATGAGCAGGCTCACCGTCGGGGTGGGCAGCGTGAGCAGTTCGCTGAGCGTGCGCGCGATCTCGGAGGCGAGCCCCCGCTCCTCGGCCTCCTTGGAGAGGGCCGCACCCGGCGTGTCGATGACGCTGACCAGAGGCAGGTTCAATTCGCGCGCCAGGCGGATCCCCCGTCGCACCTCCCGCAGCGCGGCCGGATCCAGCGGCCGGCCCTGGTCGTGGCGGTCCTGCCCCACGACGACACACGGCGCCTCACCCCACCTGGCGAGCGCGAGCACCGATCCCGGGTGGGACTCTCCGTCGCCGGTGCCGTTCAGCATCGTCACGTCCCCGGCCGCGAGCGCCAGCAGGTCACGCAGACCCGGTCGGTCCGGTCGGCGCGTCCGCAGCACCGACTCCCACGCCGGCACATCCGGCAGGTCGACCGCCGGCGGATCGGGCACCCGAGCCGGGGGCGGCCCCTGCTCCATCACCCGCAGCAGCCTGTCGAGGACGCCCGCCACCTCCCCGGGCGCGCACACGGCGTCGATGACGCCCCGCTCCGCCAGATTCTCCGACAGCTGGACGCCGGCGGGGAACGGTTCCCCGTATAGCGCCTCATACACACGAGGGCCGAGGAACCCGACCAGGGCCCCGGGCTCCGCCAGCGTGACGTGCCCCAGCGATCCCCAGGACGCGAACACCCCGCCCATCGTGGGGTGACGCAGGTAGACGAGGTAGGGCAGGCACACGTCCTTGTGTGCCATGACCGCGCCGGTGATCTTGACCATCTGCAGGAACGCCACCGTGCCCTCCTGCATGCGCGTCCCCCCGCCCACCGGGAGCGCCAGGATGGGGAGCCGCTCACGCGTCGCCCGCTCGATGCCCGCAGTCAGCCGTTCCCCTGCCGACACCCCGATCGAGCCGCCGAGGAAGGCCGGGTCCCCGGCGACCACGGCGACGCGCCGCCCACGCAGCCTGCCCTCGCACGTGACCACCGACTCGTCCCGGCCGGTGGCGGCGCGGGCCGCGTCGAGGTCCGCACGGTACGACTCGACGCGTGGTGGATCGACGACGGGGACGTCCCAGGTTCGGCGCGAGCCCGCGTCCAGCAGGACCGCGAGCAGTTCCTCGACGCCGAGGCGGGGCACCGGTCTGCCCGTCTCAGCCGGCGACGAACTCAGCCAGCGCGGCCTGGGCCGCTCGCAGTTCGCGGGTCTGCTCACGCACCCGCGACGGCGCCGTGCCGCCCCTGCCGTCGCGGGAGGCGACGGAGCCCTCCACCGTCAACACGTCCAGGACCGAGGCATCGAGCACCGGAGAGATGGCGGGCAGGTCCTCCACCGTCAGATCCTGCAGCGTGAGTGAGCGCGACTCGCAGTACCGCACGGCCTCCCCCGCCACCTCGTGCGCCACGGCGAACGGCACGTGGGCGCGCACCAGATGGTCGGCGATGTCAGTGGCCAGGGAGAAGCCCCGCGGCGCGACCTCCGTCATCCGCCCGGCATGGAACGTCAACGTGTCCACCATGCCGGCCACGGCGGGCAGCAGGACGTGCAACTGGTCGATGCCGTCGAAGATGGGTTCCTTGTCCTCCTGCAGGTCCCGGTTGTACGCCAGCGGGAGGCCCTTGAGGGTGGCGAGCAGGCCAGTGAGGTTGCCGATCAGGCGGCCGGCCTTACCCCGGGCCAGTTCCGCGACGTCCGGGTTCTTCTTCTGCGGCATGATCGAGCTTCCGGTGGACCACGCGTCGTGCAGAGTGGCGAAACCGAACTCCGCCGTGCACCAGAGGATCACGTCCTCGGACAGCCGGGAGAGGTCGACCCCGATCTGCGCCAGCACGAAGGCGGCCTCCGCGATGAGGTCCCGCGACGCGGTGCCGTCGATGGAGTTGGCGACCGAGGACGCGAACCCCAGCTCGCGTGCCACCAACTCCGGGTCCAGCCCGAGCGACGTGCCCGCAAGCGCCGCGGAGCCGTAAGGGCTGACGGCCAGGCGCCGATCGAGGTCACGCAGGCGGTCGATGTCGCGCATCAGCGGCCAGGCGTGGGCCAGAAGATGATGACTGAGGAGGATCGGTTGCGCCGACTGCAGGTGGGTCCGCCCCGGCATCACGACACCGAGGTGCCGCTCTGCCTGCGCGGCCAGCGCGTCGACGACCCCGTTGACGTCCTGGGCGATCAGGCGGATCTCCTCGCGCAGGTAGCTGCGAATCAGCGTGGCGATCTGGTCGTTGCGCGAGCGCCCCGCCCGCAGCCGGCCACCCAGCTCGGCCCCGACGATGCCCTTCAGACCCCGCTCCAGCGCGCCGTGGACGTCCTCGTCGGTGTCGGCGGCGACGAACTCGCCCGATTCCACCCGGCGCGCCAGCTCCGCCAGGCCGGCGTCCATCGCCGCGGCCTGCTCGTCGTTGAGGAGCCCTGCCGCCGCGAGCGCCTTGGCGTGTGCGCGGGAGCCCGCCACATCGTGCAGGGCGAGCCTCCAGTCGAACTGCGTGGACTTGCTGAGCGCGAACATGGCCTCGCTCGGGCCCCCGGCGAACCGTCCGCCCCAGAGCCGTCCCTGATCAGTGCTCATCGCGCACTCCTGTTCCTGGTCGTCCGGTCTTGGTCATCTCGGAGATCCGCAGCACCACGTCGTCCGCGGCCGCCTCGTCGACGGCGATGACGAGGATGGTGTCGTCGCCCGCGATCGTACCCATCACGCCGCCCAGAGCGGCGGCGTCCAGGCTGGCCGCGAAATACTGCGCGGCCCCTGGCGGCACCTTGAGCACGATCTGGTTGCCCGCCGAACGCAGCGACTGAAGCATCTCCGCGCAGAGCCGCGCGAGCTTGTCCATGGTGGTGCCGTGCGCCTCGTCCGTGCCCGTCGCGTACACGAGCGAGCCGTCCGTGGCCCGCTGCCGGACCGCACCGAGCGTCAGGAGATCCTTGGACAAGGTGGGTTGACTCACGGTGATCCCCTCCCCGCTCAACGCCTCGATCAGGTCCGCCTGCGAAGCGTATCGGGCCTCCCCCAACAGCTGCCGCAGGGTGGCCAGCCGCCCCGCCCTGGTGACATCAGACATGAGGATCGAGGAGGGCGGGCAGTGCCGCGACGAATCCCTCCAGATCTGCCGGGGTGGCGATCAGCGGCGGGGCCAGGCGCAATACCCCGGGCCGGGGCGCGTTGATGATGAAGCCGGCGTCCAGCGCAGCATCGGCCACCGACGCCGCGACCTCCCGCGACAGCGTCACACCCAGGAGCAGTCCGCGGCCCCGCACTCCCGTGACCAACGGATGCCGCAGCCCCAGCACGGCCTCCCGGAGCCAGCGCCCGGTGGCCCGGGCGTTGTCCAGCACTCCGCCGGCCAGAGCATCGAGCACAGCGTTTCCGGCCGCCGACGCCACCGGGTTACCGCCGAAGGTGGTGCCGTGCTGACCCGGCTGCAGGAGTGTCGCGGCGGGGCCGGTGGCGAGGCAGGCACCGATCGGGAATCCGTTGCCCAGCCCCTTGGCCAGCGTGATCAGGTCCGCAACCACGCCGTCGGCGCGATGGGCGAGATACTCGCCGCAGCGCCCGAGGCCGGTCTGGACCTCGTCGATCCACAGCAGCGCTCCGGCGTCCGCGGTGATCCGGCGGACGGCGGTGAGGAAGCCCTCGGGCGCCGGCACCACACCGTTCTCCCCCTGCACCGCCTCGACGATCACGGCCGCCGTCCGGTCGTCGACCGCGGCCCGGAGCGCCTCCGCGTCGCCGAAGGGGACGAAGGTCACCTCACCAGGCAGCGGCTCGAAGGGCTCCCGATACCTGGGGTTGTGCGTGAGCGCGAGGGCGCCCATGGTGCGCCCGTGGAAGGACCCCTCCATCGCCACCAGCCTGGTGCGGCCGGTGAGGCGCGTCAGTTTGAAGGCCGCCTCGTTGGCCTCGGTGCCCGAGTTGGTGAAGAAGACCCTCGTCTCCGGCGCTCCGGTGAAGGCCGCCAACCGCTCCGCGAGGCGGACCTGCTGCTCGCTGGCGAAGAAGTTGGACACGTGCCCCAGGCGCCCGAGCTGCCCGGTGACGGCTGCCGTCACGCCCGGATGGTTGTGGCCGAGCGCGTTGACCGCCAGGCCGGACAGGAGATCGGTGTAGCGCATGCCGTCGGCGTCGTAGAGGTGCACCCCCTCGCCCCGCTCGAAGACACGCTTGGGCGGGCCGAACGCGTTCATCATGACGGCGGCGTACCGGGCCGCGACCTCTGACTGGTTCATGCGACTGCTCCCTCGTTGGTGACCATGGTGCCCACGCCCTCGTCGGTGAAGATCTCCAGCAGCAGGCAGTGCGGGATGCGGCCGTCGATGACCGTCGCGGACGTGACGCCGCCCTCCACCGCGTGCACGCAGGCCTCCATCTTCGGGATCATTCCGGAATCGAGCCCGGGCAACATGTCGCGCACCTCGTCGGTGGTGATCTGCGTGATCACGGACTCCTCGTCGGGGTAGTTGGCGTAGACGCCGGCCACATTGGTGAGCATCACCAGCCGTTTGGCGCCGAGCGCGACCGCCAGCGCCGCCGCCGCGGTGTCGCCGTTGACGTTGTGCACCTGGCCCTCGCCGTCTGGCGCCACCGTCGCGACGACGGGGATCCTGCCGGCGGCGATGAGGTCGAGGATGGCAGCCGGGTCCACCGATTCGACGTCACCGACCAGGCCCAGATCGATCTCCTCGTCGTCGACGACGAGGCCGCGACGCTTGGCCGTGAACAACCCGCCGTCCTCCCCGGACATCCCGACGGCGAACGCACCGTGCTGGTTGATGAGGTTGACCAGCTCGCGACCCACCTGGCCGACCAGGACCATGCGCACCACGTCCATGGCCTCCGGCGACGTCACCCGCAGCCCCCCGCGGAACTCCGAGGCGATGTCGAGCCGCTTGAGCATGGACGAGATCTGAGGCCCGCCCCCGTGCACCACGACCGGCCTCACGCCCACGCGGCGCAGGAACACGATGTCCTCGGCGAAGGCCCGCTTCAGCGCGTCGTCGGTCATGGCGTTGCCGCCGTACTTGATCACGACGGTCTGGCCGGCGTATTCGGCGAGCCAGGGCAGGGCCTCGATCAGAGTGCCTGCCTTGGCGATGAGTTCCGGCTGCTGCTGGATGCGGGTCTTGGTCATCATGGTCGATCCCTGGAAGCGGTGGTTAGGAGGGGTGCGGCACTGCGGTCAGGAGGAGTACTCCGCGTTCTCCCTGACGTAGTCGTAGGTGAGGTCGTTGGTGAGGATGGTGGCGCCCGCGTCTCCGGCGTGGAGGTCGACCAGCACGTGCACGTGGCGGCCGCCCAGATCCACCAGGGTGCGGTCGTCGCCGATCTGGCCGCCCCGGCAGACCATGACGCCGTTGAAGGACACGTCCAGCCGGTCAGGGTCGAACTCGGCGTCGGTCACGCCGATGGCGGAGAGCACGCGGCCCCAGTTGGGGTCGCCGCCGAAGACCGCGCACTTGAAGAGGTTGGACCTGGCGATCTCGCGACCCACGGACTCCGCGTCGCGCTCCGACGCCGCCCCCGCCACCTCGATCGCGATCTCGTGGGCGGCACCCTCCGCGTCCGCGATCAGCTGGCGGGCGAGGTCCTGGCACAGCGCGGTGAGCGCGCCCTGGAACACGGCCTGCTCCGGCACCTCACCGGAGGCACCGCTGGCCATGAGGATCACCGTGTCGTTGGTGGACATGCAGCCGTCGGAGTCCGCTCGGTCGAAACTCAGCCTCGTGGCCTCGCGCAGCGCCGCGTCGAGGGCGGTAGCGTCGAGTACGGCGTCGGTGGTGAGGACGACCAGCATCGTTGCCAGGCCCGGGGCGAGCATGCCGGCCCCCTTCGCCATCCCGCCGATCGACCACGGCCCGACGGTGACCCCCGCCTGCTTGGGCACCGAGTCCGTCGTCATGATGGCCGTCGCGGCTGCGCCTCCCCCGTCCGCGCTGAGGTGCCGGCACGCGTCCTCGACGCCGGGCAGGAGCAGGTCCATGGGGAGCCGCACGCCGATCAGCCCGGTTGAACAGACCGCCACGTTGTCCGTGATGAGGCCGAGCGCCGCCGCGACCCTCGATGCCGTGGCCGCGGAATCGGCCAAACCTTCTGGCCCTGTGCAGGCGTTGGCGCCGCCGGAGTTGAGCACCACGGCCTGCACCTGGCCGTCGGCCACCGCCTGCCTCGACCACTTCACCGGAGCCGCGACCACGCGGTTCGACGTGAACACGGCGGCGGCGGCCATGCTCGGGCCGGTGTTGACCACGACGGCGATGTCCGGGCGGCCGCTCGCCTTCAGGCCGGCCGTCACGCCGGCGGCGAGGAAGCCCGCCGGGAGGGTCACTCCGGCCACCGAGGGAAACCTCGGTGAAGGTTCTGCGCTGGTCATGGTCATTCCTCTCAGGGTGCGACGCCGACGGCGGAGAGCCCCAGGCCCTCCGGCAGGCCGAGGGCTAGGTTCATGGACTGGATGGCACCGCCGGCGGTGCCCTTGGTGAGGTTGTCGAGTGCGGAGATGGCGATCAGGCGGCCGGCGCCCTCGTCGACCACCACCTGCATCGAGACACGGTTGGATCCCGCGACCGCCGACGTCTGGGGCCACACGCCGGCGGGTAGCACCTCGATGAACGGTTCCCCAGCGTAGAAGTCGCGGTAGGCCCGCTGGGCCGCCTCCGTGGTGACACCCGCGGTCACCGGAGCTGAGCAGGTGGCGAGGATGCCGCGCGGCATGGGCACGAGCAGTGGGGTGAACGAGACGTTCACCCGGGCCGACGCGACAAGGCCGAGGTTCTGCACGATCTCCGGGGTGTGGCGATGGACCCCTCCCACGCCGTAGGGGCTCATGTTGCCCATCACCTCAGACGCGAGGAGGTGCGGCTTCAACGACTTACCAGCCCCGGACGTGCCGCTGGCCGCGACGATGACGATCTGCCCAGGATCCACCAGCCCGAGCGCGACGGCCGGCAGCAGCGCCAGCGTCGACGCCGTCGGGTAGCACCCGGGGACCGCGATCCGGCGCGCCCCCTTCAGCTTCTCCCGCTGGCCCGGCAGCTCGGGCAACCCGTAGGGCCAGGTCCCCGCGTGGGGGGATCCGTAGTAGCGCTCCCAGGCCGCGGCATCAGTGAGCCGGAAGTCCGCCCCGGCGTCGACGACCACCACGTCGTCTGCCAGCTGCGCGGCGATCGCGGCGGAAGCCCCGTGGGGCAGCGCCAGGACCACCACGTCGTGCCCGCCGAGCACCGCGGCAGTTGTGGCCTCGACGACGCGGTCCGCGAGAGGGAACAGGTGCGGCTGGTGGGAACCGAGACGGTCCCCCACGCTGGAGTTACCGGTGAGAGCGCCGATCTCCATCTCCGGGTGCTGGAGCAGCAGGCGGAGCAACTCGCCGCCCGCGTAGCCCGTGCACCCCGCCACAGCCACTGAATACGTCATGGGCTTGAGTATTCCACGGGTTCGATACATATTCCACCCCGGTCCGGATAATCTTGGCCCCCTACCGGAGAGGAGGCGCCCGTGACCGGAGTCGTCCGAACGACGCTGGCGCTCGTACTGCTCCTGGCCGCCGTCGGTGCCGCCTTCGGCGGGCTCGGCGCCCAGTGGCTGGACCAGGCCGCGCGGACGCCGGGGCCGATGCGCGAGATCGTGGCACCGCTGTCCACGGACGACCGCGTGGGTGAGGCCATCGCCGGTGAACTCAACACCGCCGCCACGCAGGAAATGCCACCACTCATCGGCCGGCTGCCGGGCGTGAGATCCCAGGTTGAGACGCTGATCGGCGAAGCTGTCGAGTCCGCGCTCAGCGACGAGGGGGTCACCCAGGCCTGGCACGTGTCCATCGACCGGTCCAGGGCGGAGTTCGTGGCTGGGCTGGACCGGATGCGCACGGAAGGGGCCGACGCCCCCACACTGTGGCTCCACCTCGAGCCCTTCGTCGAGTTGGGCGAAGCCCGGCTGGTGGATCTGACGCCCAGGCCGCTCCAGCCCTACGTGGCCCAACTCGAGCTGCCTGAGGACGTGCGGCTCGCCCTGGGCCGCCCCGCCACGGTCCAGGCGAGGTACGCGGCCGACGCCCTGGCCGTGGCCGGCCACTGGGAGTGGTTCTACGTCGCGGCGGCGGCCCTCGCGCTGGTGGGGCTGCTCGTCGGCTCGCGGCGGGGCCGGTGGGTCGCGTGGATCCTGGCGGTCGGCGCGGGCCTGGTCGGCCTGGCGCTGGGGCGCGGCCTCGTCGCCGACGTCGCGGCCCCGTCGGGTGACACGGTCGCGGCGGTGGTGGGTGCGCGCCTGGTGGAGGGCACGGCGTCGAGCCTGATGGCGTGGACCCAGCCGGCCGCCACCGTGGGCTGGGCCCTCCTGGCCCTCGGCGTGCTGGGCCTCCTCGTGGCCGCCGCCCGCCGCGGCCGAGCCACGGCGCCGCCCGCTAACTGAGCGCGGCCGCCGGGAACGAGGGTCATCGCGATAGGTTGACGCGGTCGAAAGGGAGACGCCATGACACCACAGACCTACCAGGGCATCGCCATGGTCGTGTACTTCGCCGCGATGATCGCCATCGGAGTCTGGGCGTACTACCGCACCAGCGACCTCAACGACTACATGCTGGCCGGCCGCCGGCTCGGGCCGGTGGCCGCGGCGCTGTCAGCCGGCGCCTCCGACATGTCCGGCTGGCTCCTCATGGGCCTGCCCGGCGCGCTGTACCTCTCCGGCATGGTCGAGTTCTGGATCGCCATCGGCCTCACCGTGGGGGCCTGGCTGAACTGGAAGTTCGTCGCCCCACGGCTGCGGACCTACACCGAGGTGTCGGGCGACGCCATCACCATCCCCAGCTTCTTCGGTAACCGCCTCCGGGACACCACGAAGGCGCTGCGGGTCACCGCCGGGGTGATCATCCTGGTGTTCTTCACCTTCTACGTCTCCAGCGGCATGGTGGCCGGTGGCAAGTTCTTCAACGCCTCCTTCGGCATGGATTACCGCCTCGGCATGGTCCTGGTGGCCGCGATCGTGGTGCTCTACACGCTGGTGGGCGGGTTCCTGGCCGTGTCGTACACCGATATGGTGCAAGGCCTGATGATGCTGGCCGCGCTGGTCGCGGTCCCCCTGGCGGGGATCATCCACCTGGGCGGCCCCTTCGCGTTGTACGACGCCGTCGTGGCGCTCGACGCGGACGCGTTCGCCCTCTGGGGCGCGACGACCACGGTGATGGGGGTGGTGTCGTCTGCGGCGTGGGGGCTCGGCTACTTCGGTCAGCCACACATCATCGTGCGCTTCATGGCGCTCCGCACGCCTCAGGACGCCGTGGCGGGTCGGCGCATCGGCATCGGCTGGATGCTCGTGTCGTGTTTCGGTGCGGCCGCGACCGCCCTGGTGGGCATCGCCCAGTTCAAGCGCGACGAGGGCATACTGCCGGATCAGGAAACGGTCTTCATCGCCCTCGGCCAGCTGCTGTTCCACCCACTCATCGCGGGTTTCATGCTGGCGGCCATCCTGGCGGCGATCATGTCCACCATCTCCTCCCAGCTCCTCGTCACGGCCTCCGCGCTCGTCGAGGACCTCTATCACGGGTTCGCCCGGCACGAACTGGCCCAGAAGCGCGGGGTGCTGCTCAGCCGCGTAGCGGTGCTGACGGTGTCTGTCATCGCCGCGGCCATGGCCTGGGAGCAGAACGACACCATCCTCGCCCTGGTGGCGTTCGCCTGGGCCGGATTCGGTGCGGCGTTCGGCCCCATCGTGCTGCTGAGCCTCTACTGGCGACGGCTGAGCTCGTGGGGAGCGCTGGCCGGCATGGTCGTCGGCGCGGTCACCGTCGGCATCTGGGGAACCCTGGACGGCGGCATCTTCGACGTCTACGAGATCCTGCCCGGATTCCTGCTCAACCTGGCGGCCGCGGTCCTGGTGTCATTGGCGACCTACCGACCTCATCCGGAGATCGAGGCCGAGTTCGACGAGCAGGTCCGGAAGCTGACCTCGGTGTGATCCCGGGGATCAGGCGCCATGCCCACGCGGCCCCGGCCCAGCAGGTGAGGCCGACGACCGCGCCCGCCGCGGTGATCGGCCACACCAGGGTCACCAGCGCCACCACTGCCGGGGCGACGAGCCGCCCCGTCCCGTTGATGGTGTTCCACCTGGCCAGGTGACGGGTGCGGTGCACCTCGGGGGAGAGGTCCACGCCGAGGGTCATCACGATCCCGGCGCCGAAGCCGTTGCCGAACGCCACAAGAGACGCGGAGGCGGCCAACGCCCAGAACGCCGCGGCGCCGGATCCGTCCGCGACCGAGGCCGTGAGTACCACGAGAAGGAGATACCCCGCCCCCGAGAACAGCAGGCACGGGACGAGGACCGCGGTGCGCCCATACCGGTCCATCAGCGTCCCGGCGGGGATGAACATCACGATCTCCACCACCGCCGCCACCGCGAACACCAGCGAGATCTCCTCACCGCGCAGCCCCAGCGTGGCGCCCAGGAGGGGGAGGATGAGCGGCCGGGAGATCCGCGACATGGTCAGTGGCACCGTCGCCAACCCGGCCAGCACCATGGTGACGCCGGCCGTGCGATGGGGCGCGTGCGGCGACGGGACCACGGGCAGCCTGCCGGCGGCCTGACGCACCGTCGGCCGGGCGGTGGCGTGCTCTCCGGGCAGCATGGTGACGGCCACCAGGACGGTGGCCACCGCCATCGCCAGGGCGTCCAGCGCGATCACCCAGCCCTCCGTACCGACGGCGATGATCCCGGCTCCGATCAGCGGGCCGATCACCATCCCGATGCGCATCATTCCGCCGAAGGTGCTCATGCCGCGCGCCCTCAGCTCGGGCGGGAGGGCGGTGCCGAGATAGGCCTGACGGCCGATGATCCACACCTCTCGTGCCACGGAGGACACCACGAGCGAGGCCACGAAGCCGGCCTGGTGCCACGGAGTGGAGCCACCGGATCTGGCGTGCTCCACCAGAACCAGCGTGGCCGCCTGCGTGAGGACGACGGCGATCCCGGTGACGATCATGGCCCGCCGCTCCCCCACGACCGTCATCAGCGTGCCGAGCGGAATGGGCCCGAGGACCCCGACGATGCCGGTGATCATCGTGAGGGTGGCCGCGGCGGGCACGGAGAAGCCCAACGCGAGGGCGATGAGGGGGATGACCGGCAGAGTGGCGCTCAGGCCCACGGACTGCGCGAGCGTCGGCGCGTACACGGGCCCGACGAGCGAGACCAGGACGGCACGGGCGCTCGGCGCCGTCATCGGCTCGCGGGGAGGGCCGCCACCCCGGTGGTGAACAGCGACAGGCCCCACGCGAAGTCGCGCTCGGCCTCGGACGCGTCGACGTGGGCGACCAAACCCAGCTGATGCATCTGGGCCTGAGTCTGCTCCTCCGTCACATGGCCCAGCACGAAGTGCAGGAGGGCCGCCATGCTCGCCGCCGGCTCTGCCACGCCGGCCGCGGCGAGACGGCTGCGGCCGGCGGCGCAGGGATCCACCGCACCGAGACCCAGGGCGTGCGCGGAGGCGACGAGTTCCGCGGCGTCGCGGTGGGCGAGCAGTGCCCCGCGCAGGTCTCCGGCCCAGCCGGTCAGCCACTCGGTCAGGCCGACGTCGTCGTCGGGCCGTCGCGCCGTGGCCAGGATGTGGTCCGCGACGGCCGCCAACAGCGACTGCTTGTTGGGGACGTGGTAATACAGCGCCCCCGCCTGGACCCCCAACGCGTCGGCGACCCTGCGCATGGAGAGGTCACCCAGGCCGTACTGGTCCAGGATGCGGAGTGCGGCGGCGACGATGGCACGGCGCGACAAGGCCACGGGCGTCAGCCCTGACCGCGCAGCTCGAACCACCCCGACGCGGCGACCGGACGGTAGCCGAGGCGCCTGTTGATGGCCAGCATGAAGCGGTTCTCGGACGCGTTGCCGGTGATCAGCCGACGCGCCTCGGGCCAGTGGGCGCGCACCGCGGCGTGGCTGTGGGTCTTCGCGAACCAGCCCAGCCCCTTCCCACGGTGCTGGCGCAGGATCAGCGTCTCCCACTGGTCCACGACCGGCCTTCCCTCTTCGTGGATGAGGCGCGTGAACCCGACAAGACGTCCGCTCGATACGTGGCGCACCGCCGTGTGGAGAGAGGCGCACCCGCCCCGGGCCAACGCCTGCTCGCCGTCGAGGACGCGGGCCGCATCGACCACCTCGGGCTCAAGCGCGGCGTCACCCGTCGGGACATCGGTGCTCATGGCGACCATCAGTTCGGCGAGATCGTCGCGCCACTGGGGCGGGGTGAATTCCGTCCACTGCACCAGGTCGTACTCGCGGGAGGTGCCGGCGCGCGCGGCGGCCGCGTCGCCGTCGAGCAGTCCCTGCTCCGGCAGGGTCAGGGCCGAGATCGTCTCCACCTGGACCAGCCGGAAGCCCTGGCCGAGCAGGAACGCGGCCGGCGGGGCGTCGGGATCGATCGCACCGTCGCCCTCCGCGGCGGACAACCGTCGTGTGCCACCTGGGCGGGCCGGTTCCCACGTCCATGCCTGGATCGTGTCGCGTCCGTCGGCGCGCGCCTCCGCCACCGCGGCGTTGAACAGCGCGGTCCCGACGCCCCGCCCGCGATGTGCCGGCTCGACGATCAGGCTGAGGAACCCCACGTGCCGGTTGTCGCGCTGAGGCAGGTCCAGGAAGGCCACACCCAAGGGGACCCCGTCGTCGTCGAGGGCGGCGAACGGCACAGGCCGCGTATAGGTGGGCCGGGTGCCTTCGGCCCACCTCCGCCGGACCGAGTGCGTCAGGTCATCGTCGCCGAACAGGTCACGCACGACGCCGGCCCACAGGCGCGTGTCGACCTCGTAGATCCAGAAGGTCGGATCCTCCGGCGCGGCGGGCACGTCGACTCGGGTGATCTGCACCCCCGCAGCCTACTCGGCCCCCGGAGGCACGTGCATCGCCGACGGCGACCGCCGCGGGAGCGTCAGGCCCGCTGTACCGCCCCGAACCGCTCTACCGCGACCGCGACCGCCGCCTGCCTGGCTGCCGCCGCGTCAGCGTCGGTGAGCGTCCGGTCTGCCCGGAACCGCAGCGCGAACGCCAGCGACTTCCGGCCCTCGCCGGCCTGATCACCGGTGTACACGTCGAAGAGCGAGATGGACTCCAGCAGGTCACCGGCGCCCTCGGCCAGAGCGGCCTCCACGTCGGCGGCGGCGACGTCGCGGTCCACGATCAGCGCCACGTCCTCCTTGGCGAGCGGGAACGGCGACAGTGCCCCGATACTGCCGCCGTCTGCGGCCTGGGCCAGCAGCAGATCGAGGTTGAACTCGACGGCCGCGGTGCGCTCGGGCAGGCGCAGCGAGCGTACGACGGCAGGGTGCAGCTCACCGGCGTGGCCCAGCACGATCCCGTTGATCGACAACTCGGCGCAGCGTCCCGGATGCCAGGGCGCCATGGCGACGTTGCGGCGGGACAGCCGCACGCCGACCGCCGCCGCGACCGCCTCGGCAAGGGCGACGACGTGGGTCCAGTCCGCCGCGACCGCCGGGCCAGCCCATCCGGCAGGCAACCAGTTGCCCGTGACGACGGCAGCCACGGTGTGCGGCTGCGCGGGGATGGCAGCATCGATGGCCGAGATCTCGTCCTCGGACGGGCGGTGTGCCACACCGGGGCGCGGGGCCCAGTCCTCGCCGCCGTCGAAGTAGGCCTTGCCCTGCTCGAACAGGGCCAGGTCCGTCAGGCTGCGGGACGTGTTGCGCGCGATGGCGGCGAACAGCCCCGGCAGCAGCGTGGTGCGAAGGAAGGGGTGCGTCTCCGACAGGGGGTTCGCGAGGCGAATGAGATGGCGGCGCGGATCCTCGGCCGGGATCTGGAGCTGGTCCAGGTCCTCGACGGAGGCGAACGGCAGGGAGAGCACCTCGGTGAAGCCGACGGCGGCCGCGGCCCGCAGTGCGGCCCGACGGTGACGGAAGCGCGGCGAAAGGCCCCGGCTGACCGGCGGGACCGGCACGGTGAGGCCGATGCGGTCGTAGCCGATGTGGCGGCCCACCTCTTCGACGATGTCGTAGGGGTCCGCGAGGTCGCCGCGCCAGCTGGGCACCTCGAGGGTGAGGGAGTCCCCCAGCGCCGTGACTGCCACACCGCTGGCCGTGAGAAGGCGCACGCTCTCCTCCTGGTCCACGCGCGTCCCGAGCACGGCCGGGATGAGCCCCGCCCGCAGCGAGACCCGGTGCGGCGCGGGCGCGGATCCGACGACGGTCTCCGCGGTGACGGCGCCGCCTCCGTGCGTGGTGAGAAGCGCGGCTGCGCGTCGGGCCGCCGCGTAGGACACCTGCGGGTCCACCCCGCGCTCGAACCGCTTGGACGCCTCCGACGGCAATCCGTGGCGGCGGAAGGTGCGCGACACCGATGCCGGATCGAAGTGCGCCGCCTCCAACACGATCGCGGTGGTGGAGGCGGACACCTCGGTGGCTTCGCCGCCCATCACGCCGGCCAGGCCGACAGGGCCGGAATCGTCGGTGATGAGCAGGTCGTCGGTGTTGAGTTCACGCTCCTGCCCGTCCAGGGTCCGCAGGCGTTCGCCGGCCAGCGCCGCCCGCACCCGGATGGGGCCCGAGAGTGTGGCGGCGTCGTAGGCGTGCAGCGGCTGGCCCGATTCGAGCATCACGTAGTTGGTCACATCCACCGCCAGCGAGATCGACCGCACGCCGCAGGCGCGCAGCCGATCCGCCATCCACCCTGGGGTGGGCGCGGCCGGGTCGATGCCGTCGACGGTGAGGGCGGTGAACGCCGAGCACCTCTCGTCCTCCAGGACGACGGGGTGTCCACCGTTCTGATGGGGCGGGAGGTGGTGGCGGTAGGGATCGTCGAAGGAGACGCCGTTGGCGATGGCGGCCTCGCGGGCCAGGCCACGCATCGACAGGCAGTAGCTGAGGTCCGGGGTGACCTCGAGGTCCAGCACCTCGTCGGGGGTCCAGAGCACGGACGCAGCGTCGTCGCCGGGGTGCGCAGACCCCTGTCGCAGCACGATGATGCCGTCGTGGTCCTCGCCGAGGCCCAGCTCGAGCTGGGAGCAGATCATGCCGTCGGACACGTGGCCGTAGGTCTTGCGGGCAGCGATCTCGAAGTTGCCGGGAAGGACGGTGCCTGGCAGGGCCACCACCACGAGGTCACCCTCGGCGAAGTTGTGGGCACCGCAGACGATGCCGCGGCTGGCGGGTACCCCGTCGGCGGCGGCGTCGTTGTGCGGGCCGACGTCCACCCGGCAGTACCTGATGGTCTTGCCGTTCTTCTGCGGCTCGTCGACGTAGCTGAGGACGCGCCCCACCGTCAACGGACCGCTGACCGGGGACCCGGTGGACTCGATGTGCTCCACCGTCAGGCCCACCGCGGTGAACTGGTCTGCGACGTGGGCCGTGGTGACGCCGGCGGGAAGCGTGACGAGGTCACGCAGCCACGAGATCGGTGCCTTCATCGTGCTCCTCCCAGGATGGAACGGCTGAAGCGGATGTCGCCCTCCACGAAATCTCGCAGGTCGGGGGCGCCGGTGCGGAACATGACGGTGCGGTCCACGCCCATGCCGAACGCGAAGCCGGAGTACACGTCGGTGTCGATGCCGCAGGCCTTGAGCACGCGCGGGTTGACGACGCCGCAGCCGCCCCACTCGATCCACCCCTCGGACCTGCAGGTCCGGCACGGGCGGTCGGGGTTGCCGACGGAGGCGCCGTGGCAGACGAAGCACTGCAGGTCCACCTCAGCGCTGGGCTCGGTGAACGGGAAGTAGTGCGGCCGCATGCGGGTCCGCACGTCGCCGAACATGGCACGCGCGAGGTGGTCCAGCGTCCCCCGCAGGTCCGCCATCGAGATGCCCTTGTCCACGACCAGGCCCTCCAGCTGATGGAAGACGGGCAGGTGGGTGGCGTCGTACTCGTCCGCGCGGAACACCTTGCCGGGGCTGATCAGGTACAGCGGAACGCCCCGCTCCAGGAGGGAGCGCACCTGCACCGGCGAGGTCTGGGTGCGCAACAGCCGGCCGGCAGCCGGCGGATCCACCCACAGCGTGTCCTGCAGCGCCCGGGCCGGATGATCCGGCGCCAGGTTGAGGGCGTCGAAGTTGTACCACTCCGCCTCGAGCTCGGGTCCGTCGGCCACCTCCCAGCCCATGGCGACGAACACGTCGATCATCTCGTCGATGAGGGCGGTGACGGGGTGGAGGGCCCCCTGCGGGGCCAGCGCGACGGGCAGGCTCATGTCCAGGCGCTCCCCTGCCAGCGCGGCATCGAGTTCCACCGCGGTGAGGCTCTCCTGGCGCTCGGCGAGCGCCTTGGCCACGATCCCGCGGGCCTGACCGATCCGCTGGCCGGCGTCCTTGCGTGCGTGCGGGGGGAGGGCGCCGATCTCCCGGTTGGCCAGAGCCAGCGGCGATGCGTCCCCTGCGTGCTCCAGCCGTGCCTGCTTGAGCTCGGCGGTGGTGCTGGCCGCGGCGATCGCGGACAGCGCGGCCTCCACCGAGGCGCTGACGGCCTCGGGCGCCAGGGCAGCGACCTGCTTGGGATCAAAGTTGTCATTGGGCCCGGACATCGTCGGGTCCTCCTTCGGCGGTTCGACGTTGCGCTGAGGCGGTGGCGTACAGGCACACCGCGGCCGCGCTGGAGAGGTTGAGGCTCTCCGCTCTGCCCCACATTGGCACGGCGACGACCTCATCCGCCAACCGGGCGTCTTCCTCGGGCAGGCCCCAGGCCTCGTTTCCCATGATCCACGCCACCGGCCCGCTGAGTTCCCCCGCCGCGGCCTTCAGGTCCAGGGGGACCCCGTCACCGTCGGCGGCGAGGACCCGCATGCCGTGGCGCTTGACGCGAGCCACGGCCTCCGCGAGGGGTACACCGGTGAGGATGGGCATGTGGAACAAGCTGCCCACCGTGGAGCGCACGGTCTTGGGGTTGTAGATCTCCACGCTCCCGGCCGTGAGGATGACGGCGTCAGCGCCGAACGCGTCGGCGCACCTGATGACGGTGCCGGCATTGCCCGGATCCCTGACCTGCGCGCAGATCACGACGAGGCGTGCACCGTCGAGGACGTCCCATCCGTAGTCCAGCTGTCTGCACACCGCGACGATCCCCTGCGGGGTGACCGTGTCGCTCAGTTGGCGCATCTGGTGCTCGTCCGCCCGCCACACCGGCACCTCGACACCCGCCAGGAGGTCGGCGTGCCGGATCGGGTCGTCGACGATGACCTCCACCACAAGGTCCGGCGCAGCGAGCGCCTCACGGACGGCCTGGCGGCCCTCCACGAGAAACAGCGCCGCGACGTCACGGCCCCGGCGCTGCGTGAGACGACGAACCGAACGCAGCACCGAGGCGGGCAGGCCAGGGGCGGCGTTCGGTTCCATCGTCACTGAGACGGCCCTCAGGCCGCGGCGGGCTGGTTGTCCTTGGCGACAGCGACCAGGGCGTTGAACGTGGCGGTGTCGTTGACGGCCAGCTCGGCCAGGATCTTGCGATCCACCTCGACGCCAGCGGCCTTGAGGCCGTTGATGAAGCGGTTGTAGGTCATGCCCTCGGCGCGGACCGCGGCATTGATCCGCTGGATCCAGAGCCTGCGGAAATCGCCCTTCTTGGCGCGACGGTCGCGGTAGGCGTAGGTGGCCGAGTGGAGCAGCTGCTCCTTGGCCTTGCGGTAGAGACGGGAGCGCTGGCCGCGGTAGCCGGAGGCGAGCTCGAGGACTTCACGGCGCTTCTTGTGCGCATTCACAGAACGCTTCACGCGTGCCATGGGGGTTCTCCTTGGGTGTGGTCGGCACAGCCGACGGGTGGTCTGGGTGGGGGTGACGGCGGACCGCCGGGGGCGGTACGGTCAGCGACCCTTGTGCTTGCCGAGCAGCTTGCGCATCTTCTTGACGTCGGGCGCCGCGACGGACTCCACGCTGCCCAGGCGACGGGTACGCCTCGAGGACTTGTGCTCGTTGAGGTGCCCGAGGTTGGCCTGGCGGCGCAGCAGCTTGCCGGTGCCCGTGGTCTTGAAACGCTTCTTCGCACCGGAGTGCGTCTTCATCTTCGGCATATCGTCATGCTCGCTTTCTGTTGTACTCGATCTCGTCAGAGATCGATGTCCGGGTCCATGTTGTCTGCGGGTCCGCGCTTCTTCTTCGGCGCCGGCGCAGCTGTGGCCTGGGCGCGCAGCTGTGCCTCGGCCTGGCGCTCCTGCTCCGCGTGCTCCAGGCGCTCGGCCATGCGGCGGTCGCGGTCCGCAGCCAGTTCCACCTTCGCCTCGGTCTTCTTCTTCGTCGGTCCGAGCACCATGATCATGTTGCGGCCGTCCTGCTTGGGCGAGGACTCCACATAGCCGAATTCGGTCACGTCCGCGGCGAGGCGCTTGAGCAGCTCCATGCCCAGTTCCGGCCGTGACTGCTCGCGCCCGCGGAACATGATGGTGATCTTGACCTTGTCACCGGCCTTGAGGAAGCGGACGACGTGGCCCTTCTTCGTCTCATAGTCGTGCTGGTCGATCTTGAGCCGGAGCTTCATCTCCTTGGTGCTCACGTTCGACTGGTTCCGCCGGGCGTCGCGTTCCTTCTGCGCCGCCTCGAACTTGAACTTGCCGTAGTCCATCAACTTGGCGACGGGGGGACGGGCCATCGGCGCCACTTCGACGAGATCCAGATCGTTCTCGGCCGCCAGACGCAGGGCGTCCTCGACGCGCACGATGCCTACCTGCTCGCCCTTGGGGCCGACGAGCCGGACTTCGGGTACTCGGATGCGATCATTGATCCGCGGTTCAGTGCTGATGGGTCCTCCAGTGTGAGATGTGTCAGGTACTCCGGACGAAAAAAGGCCCCCGCGCAGGCGGAGGCCACAGATGCCGGGCGCGCGGAACAACCGCTCGCCCTGGGCGACCCGGCCACCAGGGGCGGCTTCGGGTGGGAGTGACAACTCCACTTGACGCGGCAGCCGAGGCCGCCGGATAACTCAAGCATCCTACGCCGCGCCGGGGCGAAACTCCAATCGGGCTCTCACTAGGCCGGTCGGGCCCAGGCGAAGCCGCCGTCGGCCAGTTCGACGAGGGCGTTGCCCGCCGCCAAGCTCTCCAGAGCCTCGCCGTCGACGGTGAACGGCACCGGCCCCGCTATGTCGATGAGGAGGCAGCTCGCCCCAGCGGGGACGACGGTGGCACTGAGTTCGTCGAGCAGGCAGGGCACTGGACGCGCGTCGGGCCGCCACGCGCGCAGCGAGTCGTATCCGGTGAAGGCGAGAAGGTAGCTCATAGTGCCGTCGTCGAGGGTGACCGCCGCCATCTCCGCATGCCGGTCCGGGTCCGGGCCCTCGGTCTCATCCCCCGATGCCACCACGGGCAGGAGGAGGCGGCTGGCGCACAGCGCCACCAGCGCGCGGGCGTATCCCTCGTGCCCCGTTGCCCGCGCGATGGCGCCCCTCACCAACGGGTCGGCGGCGCCGTCGTCGCCGGCGAAGCGGGCGTTGGGTTGGGCGAGGGAGCGCAACTGGGGCATGCACCTGAGCGTATCGCCCGTGGACGCGTCCACGCTCTGTGCCAGACTGGGAGGCATGCCACTGACGCTGCTCGTGACCATCGCGCTGACCATCGTGATCCTCGCCGTCGCCGCGGGGATGACCGCACGGTCGCGGCGGGCGCGTCCTGCCGTGATGGGACTGGGCCTGGCCCTGATCCCCGTGGGGCTCTACCTCACCGGCGTGACCCAACTCCTGGCGGACGCCGTCGTGGCCCTGATCGACTGGCTGATGCGAACCCCGTGGACCGTGGTCACCAGCTGGGGCCTGGGCCTGTTCCTGGGCGGGGTGCTGCTGCTGGTCATCGGCGCCTTCCTGCCCAAGACCAGTCGCGCCGCACAGGCGGCTCCGGCCGCGCGGACCCCCGGGCCCGCCACCCGTCCCGCGGTCACGCCCGGCGCGGACCCGAAGACGACGGCCCCGGCGAAGCGGGCTGCCGAGAAGGGCGTCGACCCTGAGGACGCGGAGATCGAGGCACTGCTGCGCAAGCGCGGCATCATGTGAGCCGGCTCAGCCGTCGAGGTGTTCCGGATCGACGTCCCGGCTCGTGGCGCCCCTGTCGACGAGCCACCGCCGCAGCTCGACCACCTTGCGCTGACCCTCGGCGCCCTCCAGGAATTGGATGGCCAGCACCGGCCGCCTCCTCACCTCCCCCGTCCCCTTGATCAGGAGTGAGGACCACGCGTCCCCGGGGCGCAGACGCACGCCCGCGATGTCCTCCACCCGGTAGCGACGCACGAACGGCCCGTTGCGCACGGTGACACCGTCCTCGTTGGCCCAGAGGCGGGAATAGCCGATGGACAACATGATGCCCACCATCAACAGGACGAAGAACAGCAACGTGCCCGCCTGCGCCCAGGTCACGCGGTCCCGGACCTCCTTGCCGAGCGCCCACCACCCGAACAGGGCCGAAGCCATCAGCACGATGGACAGCACCACCCCGGTCATCAGAGCAGGCGGGCTGGTGTAGGACAACCGGTTCGGGAGCGGCCGCTCGCTCACAGCCGGCAGGCCACGAGCTCGGTCAGCAGGATGCCGCGAGCCCCGGCGTCGTAGAGGCGGTCCATGAGCAGGTGGGCGCCCTCCCGCGGGACGAGAGCCCGCACGGCGCACCATCCGTCCTTGGCGAGGGCGGAGACGGTGGGACCCTCGACGCCGGGGGCCAGTTCCGTCGTCCGGGCAAGGTCCTCCTGCGCCACGTTGTAATCCATCATCAGGTAGTTCTGCGCCACCAGCACCGACGTAAGCCGGGTCTCCAGCCCGTCGACGCCGGGCGGCAGCACGCCGTCGGCCCGCCGAATCAGGACCGCCTCCGAGTCACAGATGGAGTCACCGAACAACTCGAGGCCGGCGCGCTTGAGCGTCGTGCCGGTGTCCACCACGTCGGCCACCACATCGGCGACCCCGAGCCGGATCGCCGACTCCACGGCACCGTCGAGCTTGACCATCTCCGCGGCGACGCCCTGCTCGTCCAGGTAGGCCTGCAGCAGCCCTGGGTAGGACGTGGCCACCCGCTTGCCCTCGATGTCCGCGACCGTCATGGAGGAGCCGGCGGGGGCCGCGAACCTGAAGCGCGAGCCGCCGAATCCCAGCGGCATCATCTCGGTGGCCGCGGCGGCCGAATCCAGCAGCATGTCGCGCCCGGTGATGCCCACGTCGAGGTCACCACGGCCGATGTAGACCGCGATGTCACGGGGGCGCAGATAGTAGAACTCGACGCCGTGGTCCGCGTCGATCAGGGTGAGGTCCTTGGCGTCGGTACGTTGGCGGTAGCCGGCAGCGCGCAGCATGGCGGCAGCGGGTTCGGCCAGGGCGCCCTTGTTGGGGACGGCGATGCGCAGGAGGCGATCAGTGCTCACGAGGTGCCTTCGTCAGAGGTGTCAGAGGTAGCGGTAGATGTCGTCGAGGTCCAGGTCCAGCGCCAGCATCAGCACCTGGAGGTGGTAGAGCAGCTGGCTGATCTCCTCGGCGGCCTGTTCCTGCGACTCGTACTCGGCGGCCATCCACACCTCGGCGGCCTCCTCGACCACCTTCTTGCCGATCGCATGGATCCCCGCGTCCAGCCGGGCCACGGTCCCGGACCCTTCGGGGCGGGTGGCGGCAGTCTGGGTGAGCTGCTCGAAGAGTTCGTCGAAGGACTTCACGGGGCGCAGCCTACCGTCTTACAGCCGGATGCCCAGGAGCGCGTCGATGGCGGTGGCCATCTGCGCCACGGATCCGGTGTCGTCACTCTCGACGGCGAGGCTGCCGGCCACCCAGGTGTCGACAGCCCGGAGCGCGGCCGGGGCGTCGAGGTCCGTGCGGAGGGCGGTGCGCATGGCCGCGATGGTCTCGTCCGCCGGAAGCGCGGTGCCGTTGTTGAGCACGCCACGCCAGGTCTGGAGCCGGGCGGTGGCGGCGACGAGCTGGTCGGGGGTCCAGTCCCAATTGGTGCGGTAGTGGTGGTTGAGCAACGCCAGCCGGATGGCCATGGGATCGGCCCCGCTGTGACGCAGCCTGCTGACGAGTTCGAGGTTGCCCTTGGACTTGCTCATCTTCTCCCCGTTGAGCCCCACCATGCCGGAGTGCACGAAGGCCTCAGCCATGGGCTCATGCGCGGCCGCGACGGCCTCGGCCGCACACATCTCATGGTGCGGGAAGATCAGGTCCGAGCCGCCGCCCTGCAGGTCGAAATGGGGGCCGAGAAAGCGCATGGCGATGGCGGTGCACTCGATGTGCCAACCGGGCCGGCCGGCGCCCAGCGACGACGTCCAGTTCGGCTCGTCCGGGCGCGCGAACCGCCACACGAGGCAGTCCAGAGGATGCCGCTTGCCGGGGCGCTCCGGGTCCCCTCCGTTCTGGGCGAAGAGCTCGATCATGCGGGCCTCGTCGAGGTTGCTGACACCACCGAAGCCCTCAGCGGCCGCGGTGTTGAAGTACCAGTCCGGGTGCTGCTCGTCCTCGACCTGGTACACGAGACCACTGGGCAGGAGCTGTTCGATGAGCTCGATCACGCACGAAATGGATTCGACGGCGCCGATGTAGTTGCCGGGAGGCACGACCCTCAGGTCCTGCATGTCGCTGCGGAACAGCTCGATCTGGTCCTCGGCGAGTTCCTCCCACTCCTGCCCGGTGGCGGCGGCCCGCTCCAGGAGCGGATCGTCGACGTCGGTGACGTTCTGGGTGTAGTCCACGGTGAGCCCGAGGTCCCGCCAGACGCGATTGACCAGGTCGAAGGTCACGTAGGTGTTCGCGTGGCCCAGGTGCGTGGCGTCGTAGGGCGTGATGCCGCAGACATACATCCTCGCGGCGCCGTCGACGGGACCCACGGCCATCAGCTTCTGGGTGGCGGTGTCGAAGAGGCTGAGCCTCTCCGGGACATCAGCCGATGTCGGAAGGCTGGGAACGGCGACTGGGGCCCACGCATACATGGGCACCAACTTAGCGTGTTGGTTGAGGGCTAAAGCGGGGGCCAGGGGATGCCCGGCCACCGACCGCCGGGCACCGGCATGGTGCCCAGCGCTATCAGATCCTCCGCTCGCGCGGTGAGCGCCTCCCACTCCTCGTCGGCCAGCCCGGGCGCCAGGGGGGCGTTCAACGCGGCGGTCCGCGCCAGAAGGTCCAGCTCCGTCCGGGTCAGGGGGTCCCCCGCCCACCCCCACAGGACGGTGCGCAGCTTGTCGTCCACATGCAGGCTCACGCCGTGGTCCACGCCGGCCAACTCGTCACCGCGGGCCAGGAGATGGCTGGCCTTGCGGTCGGCGTTGTTGAGGAGCGCGTCGAAGACCGCCACCCGCCTCAGCCGGGGATCGTCGCGGTGGGCGAGGACCACCGGCGTGTTCTCCTCCGTGACCGCGCTGAGGATCGGCAGCCATGCCTCAGTGAGCTCCTCCGGGGCCAGGAGGTCGATGAGGTCCGTGACGTCGCCGTCGACCCACTCCTGCGCGGAGCCCTCGCCCAGCGGCCCGTCGATCCATACCGTCAGCGGGACGAGGTCCACGCCGAGCTCTCGCGAGAGGGCGTAGGCCGCCACCTCGCGGCGACCGAGGGTGCCGGTCGGAAAGTCCCACAGCGGCGCCTCCCCCGCCACCGGCTTGTACACCCATCGGCGGCCTTCGGCGTCGAGTCCGAGGAAGGTCCCGTTCGAGGCGTCCACCAGCCGCCCCACCACGCGCAGGTCCCCCACGGGTCCTGTCATGGGAACAGCGGGCCCCGATACCCGTTGGCGCGCGGGCAGATGTGACCGGCCGGATCCAGGGGTTGGCCGCATGCCGGGCACGCAGGGCGGCCCGAGGCGACCACCGTCTCGGCGCGCGCCGCGAACTCCCGGGCCATGGCCGGGGTCATCAGGATCTGCAGCAGGGAGTTCTCCCCCTCGTCATCGACCTCGTCGGAAAACAGTTCCAGCACGAGACGCTGCCGCTCCTGGTCCCAGGCCAGACCGATGGCAGCCGCCCGGAAGGACACGGTGACCGGAGCGTCCAGGGGGCCCCGGTCCGCCGGCGGCTGCCGGTCCGGCACGTCGTGACCGAGTTCGGCGAGTTGATCGAGCACCTCACCCACGCGCATCCCCAGGAGCAGCGCCTGCTGTTTCTCCACCGCGACGGCCGCGATGCGGTGGCCCTGAGCCACCTGGATGAGGAACAACCGGTTGCCAGGTTGGCCAACCGTGCCCACGACGCAGCGATCCGGGTGATCGAACTCCAGCAGCATGCCGCCAGCCTAATCCCGCACCGGGGGCGGTGGAGCGACGTCTCCGCCGCCGACGACGGGGGCGACGGTCGTCGCGAGCAGCGACCCGATGTCGGCCCCGAGGTTGACGCCCAGCACCATGGGCCGTTCTCCCCCGTACTCGACGACGCTGACGCCGGCGGGGCCGACGTGCACGCGCTGGAAGTCGTCCAGGCCCATCCCGAAGGCGTGGGCCAGGACCGCCTTGATGGGGTCGCCGTGGGAGAAGATCAGCACCGTGGCCGCCTGGCCATGGGCCGCGGCCACCCCCGCGACGGCCGCCGTGGTCCGGTCGAACATCTCGAGCATCGACTCGCCGCCCGGGAACGACACCGTCGACGGAGCGGCCTGGATGTCCGTCCACAGCGCCTCACCCTGGAGCGCGGCCAGCTTCGCGCCCGTCCACACGCCGTAGTCGCACTCGCTCATCCCGTCGAGCACAGCTGCCTCCGGGAACCCCGCCAGGGCTGCGGTCTCCCTGCAGCGCTGGATGGGTGAGGTGTAGGCCGCCGCCACAACCACGCCGGCGAGCATCTCTCCCAGCGCCCGGGCCTGCCGGCGGCCCACGTCGTCGAGCACCACCCCCGGCATGCGGCCCGCCAGCACGCCGTCGGCGTTGGCCGTCGATCTCGCGTGCCGCACCAGGACCACCTTTGTCATGGGCTTCAGCCTAGTCGGCCCCCGCGGGGGCCCAGCGGTACAGTGGCGCCCGGCATTGACGAAGGGTGTGGACGTGGACTGGTTCGAGGCGATCGTATTGGGCGTGGTGCAGGGCCTGACGGAGTTCCTGCCCATCTCCTCCAGCGCGCACGTGTCCATCGTCGGCCAACTCCTCTTCGACGGGCGGGACCCGGGGGCCGCGTTCACCGCGGTCACCCAGCTGGGCACCGAGACGGCCGTCCTCGTCTACTTCCGCAAGGACATCTGGCGGATCATCACAGCCTGGCTCGGGAGCCTCCGCGGCACCGTCGAGAGGTCGGATCCCGACGCCCGTATGGGGTGGCTGGTCATCCTCGGCTCCGTGCCCATCGTCGTCCTCGGCCTGCTGTTCCAGGACGCCATCGACTCCACGCTGCGGAACCTGTGGATCACCGTGGCGATGCTCGCCGGTGTCGCGTTGATCCTGGCCGTCGCGGACCGGATGGCGACGGACAACACCCGCGAGTTGCGGCAGCTGACCTGGCGCGACGGCGTCCTGTTCGGCCTGTTCCAGGCAGCAGCGCTGATCCCGGGAGTGTCGCGCTCAGGTGCCACCATCTCGGGCGGACTCTTCCTCGGCTACACGCGGGAGGCGGCCACGCGCTACGCGTTCCTGCTGGCCATCCCCGCCGTCTTCGGCTCCGGGCTGTACAAGCTGAAGGACATCGGAGGCGACCAGGCCACGGCGTGGGGCCCGACGGTCGCGGCTACGGTCCTGGCGTTCTTCATCGGGTACGCGGTCATCGCCTGGCTCCTGCGCTACATCTCCACCCACAACTTCCGCATCTTCGTGGTGTATCGCCTCATCCTGGCTGCCGTCGTCGCCGTGCTGATTCTCACCGGCGTCCTCGACGCGTAGGGTCGAGCGCATGCACCTGCGACCGCTCGGCGCCTCCGGCCTCCACGTGTCGCGCCTCGGGCTCGGCACGATGGCGTGGGGCCGGGACGTGGACTGGCCGGCCGCCCGCGACCTCCTTGCGGACTTCGTCGACGGCGGCGGCAACCTGGTGGACACGGCCCCGGCCTACGGCGCGGGTGTCGCGGAGAAGATGATCGGCAAGTCACTGTCTGCAGGCCTGCCCCGCGAGGCGCTGGTCATCGCCACGAAGGCCGGATTCGTCATCCGGGACGGCAAGCGCTCCATCGACACGTCTCGCGGCGCCCTGCTCAGCGACCTGGAGCAGTCGCTCCGCCGGCTCAACACCGACCACGTGGACATCTGGCAGGTCCACGCCTGGGGTGACGCCCGGATCGACGAGACCCTGTCCGCGCTGGATTCGGCCGTGAACCGGGGCATGGCGCGCTACGTCGGAGTGTCGAACTTCGTCGGGTGGCAGACCGCGACGGCGGCCACCTGGCAGGAGGCGGATCGCGGGCGCACCCCCCTCTCGAGTGTTCAGGTGGAATACTCGCTCCTCGCCCGCCGCGCCGAGGTCGAGGTGGTCGGCGCGGCCCGGCATCACGACCTGGGGATCCTGGCCTGGTCCGGGCTCGGCCGCGGCGCGCTGACGGGCAAGTACCGAGACGGCCGCCTGCCCCGGGACTCCCGGGCCGCCTCGGACCACTTCGGTTGGTTCCTGGAACCGTACCTCCAGCCGAGGTCCGCCGCGATCGTCGATGCCGTGGCCCACGCCGCGCAGGGTCTCGGCATGACCCCCGCGCAGGTGGCCCTGCTGTGGGTGCGCGATGCACCCCAGGTGGCGGCCGCGCTCGTGGGCCCCAGAACGTCGGAGCAGCTGGCGGAACTCCTGGACACCGAGGAGAAGGAGCTTGTCGCACCCATCGTGTCGGCGCTCGACGACGTGTCCGGAGGGCCGAACGCCTACCGCTGAGGCTCAGGCGATGTCGAACGCCACGTGATGGACACCCTCAGCATCGATCTCCAGGGTGAGCGAACCGACGCATCCCGCCAGGTCCTCCGTTCCTGAGCCGGGGACCACTTCGTAGCGGACCTCCTGGGTGCCGTCGCGCATGGTGCCGAACTGCTGGAAGGCGACGGTGCCGCTGCGCCCGCCGATGCGCCCCTCGAACACCTCCAGAGCCACGTAGCCGGCGGTGCCCTCCGCTGGGTTGCCGGCCGACAGCATGAATCCGCGGCTGGCTCCTTCCGCTTCCCCGCTCCACACTTTGGCGAACTCGAATCGCCGGGTACCGGGCAGAAGCCCCTCTTCCGGGGCGATCTCGATCTCGAACGTTGCGTTGACGACCATGGGCTCCTCCTCGATACGCCCACCCTAGGGGGATTTGCGCTACCCGGGCGCCTACCTGCTAGAGTTCCTTGTCGCTCCCCCTCGGGGGTGTCACTCGTCCGGGTGGCGGAATTGGTAGACGCGCTAGCTTGAGGTGCTAGTGCCCGTAAAGGGCGTGGAGGTTCAAGTCCTCTCTCGGACACATCTGGTATCCCCCAGTCGGCAAGGCGAAACGCCCGCTGACTGGGGGTTTTGCTATTTCTTGCCTCGCCACCCTCCGTCAGTGTGCGCCAATCTTCAGCACGTTCATGGCACGGATTCGCACGACGGCGGACATGCCATGAGGTTCGGCTACACAAGAAGGCCGCAGAGAAGATCGGCCGCAGCGCGCTTAAGGGCCACAAGTTCAGAGTCACCGCAGCAACCCTGGCAGGCCGCTGGCGATCGGTACGCGAGACCGAGCACCTCTTCGCTGCGGTGGTGATGTGCGTTGTTGGCATCCAACGTGTCCGCGGTGACGGGACGCCAGTGCGGGGGTCCACGCTCAGGGGGGAGACTAGAGGGTCCCACTACCGGCACGTTTCCGCGAGATGTGGTTCGGTCCCTGGAGGTGGCAGGAGCCCGCTGCGCGGTAACGTGGCGGTAGCGGCGGTGGCCCGTGGATGGGGTGAGCGTGGGGGGCGGCACTGGGGGACCGTCTCCGCGGCACTGGGGTTCGGATTCGGGCTCGTCGCAGGGAGCCGGCTAGAGCGCGGGCAGCCCAAGAACCTCACGCAACTGGGAGACGCTTGGCGATCCCTCAAGCCCCGACGAGGCGGAATAGACACGACACGTCAAGCCCACAGGGGCGCCCTCCGGCGCGAAGGGGTCACGCCCGTCCAAGAGAAGGCTCGGCGAGCCATGGAAGCCCATGCTACGGGCCTCTTCGTCGGTCTCAATCAGGACCCGCTCGACCTCGATGCCCGCTTCGATGGCCAGGTCATCGAGGCGCTGCTCAAGGAGCCGCCAGTTCGGGCAGCCGTCGAAGTACAACAACTGCACGCGCATTGTGGTACCGCCTTGTCTGCTCAGAGTCCTTGTGTATCAGACTTCAAGGGCCCCCGGGCGAGGCCGGTCTGATGGGCGATGTCGCCGGCGCCGAGCTTGACGGAATCTTGACCCGATGAGCATCGAACGCACACGACTGGCGCGTCATAGTGGTCCCACATTTCTACAAATCACTAGGAGAATCCCCGTGCCAGCTCGCCCCGGCGGTCTACGCCGCCCCCTGTTCCTCGCCGTCCTGGTGACGACCGCCCTGACGTTCACGGCCTGTGGGCAGACTGCCCCCGGGACAAGTTCGGCTGCGCCGTCGAGCAGCACCGGCGCGACGCAGGGCGCCGAGAGCACCGCCGCCACCGGAGAGGACAACGAGTCTCAGGAGCCGACGGAGATAAGGGGCACGGTCTGGGTCGCCAACGAGGACGGTGACTCCCTGTCGGCCATCGACGCCGCCACCGGGGCCCTGGTGACGACGGTGAGCGGAATCGAGAGCCCTCACAATGTTCAGGTGAGCCCGGATGGGGCCACGGTCTGGGCCGTCAGCGGTCAGGCCAACGCCCTTGTGGGACTCGATGCCGCCACCTACAAGCTGGTGGGCACCGCCCCTACCGGAGCGAGCCCTGCGCACGTTGTCGTCAGTCCCGACGGTGAACAGGTCCTTGTCACCAACGCGGGAGATGACACGCTCAGCGTCTACGACGCGGCGACGCTGGAACTCCGGGCCGTCGTCGGCCTCAGCGCGGGGCCGCATGGACTGCGTCCTACCCCGGATGGTTCGGCGGTGGTCGTGGCCAACACCACCGCGGGCACCGTCGACGTCGTGGACACCAGCACGTATGAGGTCACCGCGACGATCCCGGTCGGCGATTCGCCTCCGCAGGTTGCCGTGGCGCCCGACGGGCGGTACGCCTTCGTCAGCCTGGTCGGGTCCAGTTCCGTGGTGAAGGTTGACCTCGTGGAGCAGAGGGTCACAGGATCGGTGGCGGTTCCGGCGCCCCCGGTCCAGCTGTACCTGACCGCGGACGGGACGCGGCTGCTGTCGGCCGACCAGGGAACCGAGGACGCCCCGGGTAGCACGGTCTCGGTGATCGACCCCGCATCCATGACGGTGCAGGCGACCGTCCCCGCAGGATCCGGCCCGCACGGGGTCGTCATCGAGCCGACCGGGCAGCGAGCCTGGGTGACCAACCTCTTCGACGACACCGTCTCCGTGATCGACCTGTCGACCGACGAGACGGTCGCGACTGTGCCTGTCGGCGACAAGCCCAACGGCATCAGCTACAGTCCCCAGCCGCCGACACCCGGACCCGCCACCATCAGCATCAGCATCCCCGACTACGCCACCGAGGCCGAGGGCAACCACGCGGAGCACTGACCAATCCAGGTGCGCAGCCCTCATCCTCGTCCGTCGGATCATCCTGGCGTTGGGGGCCCCCGCCGACCGTGAGCCAGCAGGTCGGGGGCACTTCGGCGGGGATGGTCGGCGGCCGCGTACAGACTTGGTCAAGGTCTTCTCAAGATGCTCTGCAGAACCGGGGTTCTGGTGATCTCGGTCATGGGCGGTCAGTCACGATAAGGCGGTCATTCCATACCGAGGAGTTCCCGAATGAGCCGCATACTGAGCGTCGCCCCAGCCGCTGTTGTCGTCGTGTGGACGATGGTCAGTCTCTCACCGCCGGCGGTGGCGAACTCGGCGACCGAACCTCCGAGCCCTGCCGCGACCTCCAGCAGCCAACCCACTACTGGCAGCAGTGACCGGCCTCCGGGCCACGAGCACGGGCCGGCAGTCGAAGAGAGCGCACCCCCCGCGGCCTCCGCACCCGTGACGTCGTCACCCGAGCCGGAACCGGCCCCGGCCCCCGCTGAGGACTCTGTGCATGGGGAGGGCCACAACGCCTCGGCCGGCGAGCAGGCGCCGGCAGCAGGGGAGGAGACCGCGGCTGAGGAGCATGGCAGCGGCGCGGAGGAACACAGCGAGGAACCTCCTATGGACCGGCCTCGGGCTCTTGTGTTGGGCGGCTTCGGCGTGTTCAACGGCGCGGTCATGCTGTACGCGGCCCTGTTGCGCCGCAGGAGCGCCCCCGACCACAAGCGACGTCGTGAAGCGCGCGCCGCGGCACTGACCACCGACACCCACACCGTCGCGAAGGAATCCTGATGACCACTCCCACTCTGCCGACACTCGAAGGGCCCGGAGGAAAGCCCGGGGACAGGCCGGGTCCGGTCTTCCTCGACCTGGACGAGAAGCCGGACCTCACTCCCCCGCCGGCGGGTCGGAACCTGATGAGCGTCCCGTGGGTGGCCCGGATGCTGCGGAGCCGGCTGTACCCCGGCATCATCCAAGTCCCTGTAGCAATGGTGTTCGGCCTGGTCGCGTACCAGTTGCTGGTGGGCCCCGACTCTGCCCACGACAACGCCGGCACCGCTTTGATGTGGGTGCTGTGGTGGCCGCTGATCCCGATCGTGTTCGTCCTGCTGGGCAGGTTCTGGTGCGCGGTGTGCCCATTCGGGTGGCTGTCGGATCAGGTCCAGAAGTTGGTGGGGGTGAACCAGCCGGTCCCGGCCTTCCTGAAGAGGTACGGCATCTGGATCATCGACGCATCCTTCCTGCTGATCACGTGGGCAGATCATGTGTGGGGCATCGTGGAGTCGCCGTGGGGCTCAGGTGTGCTGTTGCTGCTCCTCACCAGTGCCGTGATCGTCTCCGGTGCGCTGTTCCAGCGCCGTACCTTCTGCCGCTACCTGTGCTTTCTCGGCGGTTTGGCGGGCAACTACGCCCGCACCGGCATGGTGGAGCTTCGCGCCGACGCAGACATCTGCCGCACCTGCAAGGCGCGGGCCGCGTGCTACAACGGCAACGAGAAGGTCGCGGGCTGCCCGCTGTTCACCTTCCCCCGGACGATGGACACCAACGCCAACTGCAACCTGTGCGCCAACTGCATCAAGGCGTGCCCCAATGACGCCATCCAGGTGCGGCTGCGGAAGCCGACCAGCGAGCTGTGGTTCATCAACAAGCCCTCCGTCGAGGAGTCGTTCCTCGCGATGGCCATCATGGGCATCGTGATCGTGCAGAACGTCACGATGCTGGAAGTGTGGAATACGGCGCTGGCGTGGCTGGAGGCCACGACCGGCATCACCAACTACGCGCTGATCTTCACCGTCGCATTCGCCGTCGCGGTCAGCCTGCCGGTCGGGCTGCTCATTGGTGCGTCTCGTCTGGCAGCGGGCCGCAATCTCGAGACCACGATGAAGAACTTCGCCCGGTTCGGCTACGCCCTGATCCCGCTCGACGTCGCCGGCCACATCTCCCACAACCTGTTCCACCTCCTGGCCGAGGGCGGATCGGTGATCACCACGGTCGCGGCGCTGTTCGGAACCACCTACGGCGCCGAGTCGCCGGCGCTGGCCAGCAACCTCACCATCCAGATCCTGCAGTTCGCCCTGCTGGCGTTGGGCATCGCCGGTTCCCTGTACACCGCGTGGCGCATCACCCGCCGCCGCTACCAGACGGCGAAGCGCCGGACCAGCACCTTCGTGCCGATGGCTGCCCTCGTGGGGTTCCTCGGCCTGGTCAACATCGTCTTGTTCCTCCTCCCGATGGCTCATCGAATGTGAGGGGCGCCGTCTGGACCCGCACCGACACCTGAGACCATCTCAACCACAGACCAGCCCCCAGGAGGACACCATGACGACTGCCCCGCAGACCGCGTGCGTCGACGGAAACGAAGCCGCCGCGCAGATCGCCCACCTCCTCTCCGACGTGGTGGCGATCTACCCGATCACGCCGGCTTCCACGATGGGCGAGCTGGCCGACACCTGGTCTGCGGCCGGGCGAGAAAACCTGTGGGGTGCCGTGCCTGAGGTGGTGCAGATGCAATCCGAGGCGGGCGCTGCCGGCGCCCTGCACGGGGCGATCCTCAAGGGGACGCTGGCCACCACGTTCACGGCCAGCCAGGGGCTGCTGCTGATGCTGCCCAACATGTACAAGATCGCCGGCGAGCTGACACCGGCGGTGATTCACGTCGCGGCCCGCACGCTGGCCACCCACGCCCTGTCGATCTTCGGTGACCACAGCGACGTCATGGCGGCGCGCGGCACCGGCTGGGCCATGCTCTGCGCGTCATCGGTGCAGGAGGCACACGACTTCGCCGCCGTGGCCCACGCTGCCACCCTGACCAGCAGAGTGCCGTTCCTCCACTTCTTCGACGGCTTCCGAACCTCCCACCAGATCGACCGCATCAACCTCCTGGCAAGGGAGGATGTGCGCGGCCTCGTCGACGAGGGCGCCGTGTCTGCCCACCGCGCCAGCGGGCTCAGCCCGGACGCCCCCACCATCCGCGGCACCGCGCAGAACCCGGACGTGTTCTTCCAGGCCCGCGAGGCCGCGAACCGCTTCCACGACGCCCTCCCGGAGACCGTTCAGGCGCTCTTTGACGATCTGGCGGGCAGAACGGGTCGCCGATATCGGCTCGTGGACTACACCGGTGCACCGGATGCGGAGCGGATCCTGGTGCTCATGGGCTCCGGGGTCGGCGCCGCCACCGAAACAGCGGAAGAGCTGCTCGCCCGGGGGGAGAAAGTCGGCGTGTGCACCATCCGGCTGTACCGGCCCTTCCCCGCCGCCCAGCTCCTGGAGGCGCTCCCCGCGACGGCGCGACAGGTGATGGTGCTGGACCGCACGAAAGAGCCTGGAGCCGTCGGCGAGCCGTTGTACACCGACGTCCTCGCCGCGCTCGCCGAAGGGGGTCGCGGCGACATCTCGGTCACGGGCGGCCGCTACGGCCTCGGGGGCAAGGAGTTCAACCCGGCCATGGCCAAGGGCCTCTTCGACGAACTTCTACGCGCCACGCCACGGCGGCACGTCACCGTCGGGATCGTCGACGACGTGACCGGTCTGTCTGTCCAGCCCGACCCGTCGTTCACGGTTCCCAAGGCGCCGTTGCAGGCCGTGTTCTACGGCTTGGGCTCTGACGGGACGGTCGGGGCGAACAAGGCGGCGGTGAAGATCGTCGGGAAACACACCGATCTGCACACGCAGGGGTATTTCGTCTACGACTCGAAGAAGGCGGGCTCGATCACCGTCTCGCACCTGCGCTTCGGTCCGGATCCGATCCGATCGACCTATCTGATCGACCGGGCCGACTTCATTGCCGTCCACCAGTTCCCGTTGCTGACCCGACGACGGGTCCTCGACACCGCCCGACGAGGCGCAACCGTCCTCCTGAACTCGCCTCATCCGGCTGACAAGGTCTGGTCCCACCTGCCCCGGGAGGTCCAGCAGGACATCATCGATCGCGACCTGAGCGTCTACGTGGTCGACGCCTACCGGATCGCCCGCGAGAACCACCTTGCCGGCCGCATCAACACCGTCATGCAGACATGCTTCTTCGCGCTGGTCGACCTGCTGCCCGACGCAGACGTCGAGGAGATCCTCTGCGCGTCGGCGCGTCAGGCCTACGGATCCAAGGGCAGCGATGTCGTCGCCCACAACGTGTCCGCCATCCTGGCCGCCCTCGGCGGCCTGCAGCAGGTGACCATCCCCGTCCAGGTCGAGGGCGCGGTGCGGCGGATGGCGCCGCTGCCGGGGCACGCGCCGAGGTTCGTTCGCGAGGTCACGGGCCCCATGCTTGACGGCGACGGCGACCTGCTGCCCGTCAGCGCCCTGCCGGTTGACGGGATGTTCCCCACCAACACCGCCAGGTGGGAGAAGCGCGGCCTCGCAAGCGAGGCACCGGTCTGGGACGCCGACCTGTGCACCGGCTGCGGGAAGTGCACCATCGTGTGCCCCCACGCCGCCATCCGCATGGCAGTGTTCGACCCGTCAGGGACCCAGTCACTCCCGCAGCAGTTCCCCTTCACCAAGTTCAGTTCTCGCGAACTCCCGGGGCACCGCCTCACCCTGGCGATCTCCCCCTTGGACTGCACCGCCTGCGGCCTGTGCGTCGAGGCGTGCCCGGTGGCAGACAAGGTCAACCCCGCCCACAAGGCGCTGCTGATGGAGCCCATCGGTGACCGCCTCAACTTCGACCAGGAGCATTTCGCCGCCGTCGAGGACCTCCCCCAGCCACCCCGCTCCGCACTGAAGACCGACACCGTCAAAGGCTCCCAGCTGCTGGAACCCCTGTTCACGTTCTCCGGTGCCTGCTCAGGATGCGGTGAGACGCCCTACCTCAAGCTTCTCAGCCAACTGACCGGCGACCGGCTGATCCTCGCCAATGCCACCGGCTGCTCCTCCATCTTCGGAGGAAACCTGCCCACCACCCCCTGGTCGACCGATGCCTGCGGACGCGGCCCCGCTTGGGCGAATTCCCTGTTCGAAGACAACGCCGAATTCGGGCTCGGGATCCGCCTCGCCGCCGACCATCAGCACCAGCAGGCCCGGAAGCTGCTGGCGCAGAACAGCGACGCCCTGGGAACCGATCTCGCAGCCAGCATCCTCGACGCCGACTCCGACGGCGAGGACCTGTCGCGGCTACGGCGCAACATCTCGCGCCTCAAGACCCGGATCAACGACCTCGCGCCCGTCGACGGATCCGACCTGGCACGCCTGCTGACCTTGGCCGACGAACTCGTCGACCGCACGGTGTGGATCATCGGAGGCGACGGCTGGGCACACGACATCGGATTCGGCGGCCTGGATCACGTCCTGGCCTCCGGACGCAACGTCAACATCCTCGTGCTGGACACCGAGGTGTACTCCAACACCGGCGGACAAGCGTCCAAGGCGACCCCACGGGGTGCGATCGCAAAGTTCGCCTCAGGAGGCAAGGGCACCCAGAAGAAGGACCTCGGTCGATTCGCCCTGACCTACCGCGACGTCTACGTCGCACAAGTGGCCCTCGGCGGCAACGAAATCCAAACGGTGCGAGCCCTGCAGGAGGCACAACGATGGCCGGGAGTCTCACTGGTCATCGCCTACGCCAGCTGCATCGAACACGGCATCGAGATGGCCCAGTCCCTGCACCACCAGAAAGCAGCCGTCACCAGCGGTCACTGGCCCCTGTACCGATCCCGCCCCGCAACACCCGAGCGGCCCGCAGCCTTCTCCCTCGACTCCAAATCACCCACCCGGCCCGTCCGGGAGTTCGCCCTGGCGCAAAGCAGATTCTCCCGGCTGCAGCGCACCGACCCCGCCCGCAGCGAGCACCTCCTCACCGAGATGCAACAAGACACCGACGAGCGCTGGGCCCACTACCAGGACCTGGCAGCCCCGACCCCCTGATCCTGGCCGTCTCCCATGTTCGTAGGTGTGGTTGGCGAGGCTTCGAGGGCGAATCTGCACCTAGCCGATGGCCGGTCGTCAACTTCTTGACCGAAGCGAAGGGGATCGTGCGTCAAATCCATACCTCGGTGAGGGAGAGTGGTTTCATCGGCCGAACGGCCGCCCCCGAACGAAGGAGACCACCATGATCACGAAGCGAAGGATCGCCGCCCTCGCCGCCGTCGCCGCATTAGTCGCCGCGATGACCGCTGTCCCCGCCGGAGCTGCTGACTTCACCGGACGCGAGTTCGCGGGCCACGTCCGGATGATGACCCAGTCAGAGATGGGTCTGGACGGGACCATGAACCCCGGCATGCATCAGGGGTTCTCCGGCATGGGGGCCCACCACTCCTCCTGACCGGCGCGATCGGCCCGCTCGTCACGCTATCCCCGCCAGGCCCAGCCTGGCGGGGATTCACCATGACTTCACCGCAATCGCGTGGTGATCTCGTCGAGGAGTTCCTGGGGGTCGAGCCACATGGAGGGATAGTTGCCGTACCAGCGTTGGACGCCGTCGCCGTCGATGAGGACGAAGCCGTGACCGGGCATTCCAGGGTGCATGCCCTTGTCGAGGACGTCGTAGGCCTTTGACACGGTGCCGTCGTCGAGGAGGTACGGGGTGGTGACTCCGAACTGCTGCATGTCGGGCAGGATCTGCTCAGCGGTATTCATGACGATCGGCAGGACCTCGATGCCTGCCTCAGCGAAGCCGGGGTTCTTCTCGATCTCGGCCATCTGCATGGTGCAGGATGCGCAGCCGGCGCCTTCGTTGAAGTAGATGAGCACCGGGTTGGGGCGCAGGTCGCTGAGTGTCACCGAAGTGCCGGCGGTGGTGGTGAGCGTGAAGTCTGGGGCGAGTCGCTGGGTGTCACCCTGCTCGGGGATGGCTGTCCACAGTCCGTAGCCGACGACTGCCAGCACGATCAGCGTCACTGCTCCGCCCAGGATCCGAATCACGGTGCGCCGCTTCTTGTCGCGCTGCGTTTCGGCCTGCTGGCGGGCTTTGAGTTGCTCGCGACGGGAGGCTGCCGGGGTGGCGGTGGGGGTCATCGGGGCTCCTGGGAAGGGACGGTGGCTGCGCCGGTGTCCTCAGGCGCAGCGCCGGCTGTGGGTTCGGTGTCGCAGCAGTCGTGGGCTGCGGGCGCGGGTTCGGCGCGTCGACGGTCGCGGAGGGTGGCCACGACGAACACGGCCGCCAGGGCAAGCAGCGCCAGGCCGAGGACGACTTCGGGGATGGGGGCGGTGATCGCGATCAGCCACGCGAAGACCTCGGAGAGCCAGGCACCCATGCCGAACAGCGGGGCGTCGGCGCCGGTCATCTCGGTGGCGCCGGCCTGACCGATCACCAGGATGCCCATGATCACGAACCCGACCGCGACCAGCAGGTTGACTGTGTTGGTGGCCAGCGTGAAACGGCCCAGGTTGATGCGGATCGGCTTCGCACGGAGGCTGCGCATCCGCTCGGGTCGCTTGTCCCACATCAGTGCCATCACGAACAGCGGGATCACCATTCCGAACACATAGGCCACACCGAGCACCAGCCCGCCGACTGGTGATCCGGACAGCGCCGACAGTGTCATCACCCCGGCCAGGACCGGCGCGCAGCAGCTTGAGGCGATGCCGGAGAACACTCCGAGGCTGAAGAAGGTGGCGGTGTCCCCGCGGGCGGTGTCCGGGGCACGGAGGAACGATGGCATCGACCACATCGCCCCCGACAGTGCGAGCAGCCCGAGTCCGATCATCAGCAGCCCGCCGGCCCAGTAAAGGACGACGTGGTACTTGGCGATGGCGCCGGCGACCAGGCTGACGCCCATGGTGATCGGAACCAGGACCGCCGCCAAGCCGGCGGCGAACACGAAGGTCAGCGGGATCAGGCGCCAGCGGCGGTTCTTCGCGGCGGCGGCCAGGTAGCTGGGCGCGAGGAACACGATGCAGCACGGCGCGAACAGCGCGACGCCGCCGGCGAGGAACGCTGCCAGGATTCCGCCGGCGCCGAGGAGATCGGCGCCCATCAGCGGGCACCCAGGTGGTCGACGAGCCGCGCGAGTTTGCCCCGCGGGATCCGCCCGTCGTGGAAGTAGCGTCCCGCCACCAGCGTCAAGGGAAACATCCCCGGACGGTGCTCGGCGATCAGCGCCTGACCCTCCGGAGACTCAGCCGGCACCGTCGCGAGGCGAAGCAGGCCGGCGCGGTCGAGGGCATCGAGGCGCTCGTGGGCGTCGTCACAGAAGTGGCACGCGGGGGTGGTCACCAAGGTGACGTCCACCACCTCGATCGGAGCGCTCGGCGGCGCTGACGCCAGGATGTCATTCACGATCCCAGCGTGACCCCTCCAGATCAGGGAACGGTTCATCCCGGGTCAAGGTTCGGCCAAGAAGAGTCGCCCAACCCTGCGAGGGAGGTGGGCCGGCGGGCGTGGTGTGTCAATAATGGCGGTATGGCTGAGCCCCGTAGGTCGAGTGTGTTGGTGATTGACGACGAGCGCCCGCTGGCGGGGATCGTCGCCTCCTACCTCAATAGGGCAGGTTTCGACACCGCATTGGCCTACACCGGACCCGAGGGGGTCCGCTCGGCCCAGGAGCTGGATCCCGACGTCATCATTCTTGATCTGGGTCTCCCGGGGATCGACGGCATCGAGGTGTGCCGCCAGATCCGGTTGTTCTCCGACTGCTACATCCTGATGCTGACCGCCCGGGCCGACGAGGTTGACAAGCTGATCGGCCTGTCGGTGGGCGCCGATGACTACCTGACCAAGCCGTTCAGCCCCCGCGAGCTCGTCGCCCGGGTCAACACCGTGCTGAGGCGGCCGCGCCGCCAGGCCCACGGCACACAGCCGGCAGCGCCGCGCGAGTTCGGAGTGTTGCGGGTGGATGCGGAGGGCCGTGATGTGTGGATCAACGGCGAGCCGGTGGGTTTGACCCGCACCGAGTTCGACATCCTCGACGCACTGTCGGCACGGCCGAACGTGGCGCTCAGCCGGCGGCAGATCATCGACGCGGTGTGGGGGCCGGGCTGGGTCGGTGACGATCACGTCGTCGATGTCCACGTGGCGAACCTGCGCAAGAAGCTCGACGACCCACCCGCCGAGCCGCGCTACATCCTCACGGTCCGCGGCGTCGGATATCGGATGGGACCAGGGCGATGATGCAACTGCGCGGCTCCGTCGGCCGGATGCGATGGGGCACCCGCACCTTCCTCACACAGGCGCTCGTGGTGACTGTCGGCGTGATCACGGCCGCACTGGTCGCTGTGGTGGTCGGCCCCTCCCTGTTTCACGAACACCTGGAACAACTCGGCCAGGCGGGCGGCATCGCCGAGATGGGGCACGTGGAACAGGCGTTCCTGGACGCCGGCGTCAGATCGTTGGGTATCGGGCTGGTTGTGGCGCTGGCTCTGGCCATCGGCCTGACCTGGCTGGAGACCATACGGTTGCGCCGGCCCCTGGAGCAACTGACAGCGGCCGCCGCACTGCTGGAGGCGGGCGATTACACCGCTCGCGTCCCCGAGACCGCGACAAGTCCCGAATTCCACGCCGTTGCTGAAGCATTCAACGGCATGGCCAGCCGCCTGGACTCGACCGAAACCAGCCGACGTCGGCTTCTCTCGGACGTGGCGCACGAGCTCCGCACCCCCCTGGCCACGCTGACCGCTGAGCTGGAGGCCGTCATCGACGACGTGGTCCCCTGGGACCGGGAGAGCCAACAACTGCTCACCCTGCAGGCCGCCCGGCTCAAGAAGATCGCCGCAGACCTCGACGACGTGTCGCGCGCCGAGGAGGGCCGATTCACCCTCGACACCCAGGCGCAGCCGGTGTGGGACCTCATCGAGACCGCGGTGGCCTCGGTCGCGACCAGATATGCGGACAAGGGCGTTGTGTTGTCCGCGGACTCTGACTCAGGGTTCGTCGTAGCGGATCCGCAGCGGGTGGGTCAGATTCTGGGCAACCTGCTCGACAACGCTCTGCGGCACACGCCCGCCGGTGGGATGGTGCGCATCAGCGCACGCGAATCCAAGAGTGAGGTGGTGATGATGGTCACCGACACCGGCGACGGTCTCGCTGCGGAGCAGCTCTCGAAGGTGTTCGAACGGTTCTACCGCGCCGACACGGCCCGGGCCCGCGATGCGGGCGGGTCCGGGATCGGGCTGACCATCGCGCGCAGCCTCGCCCTGGCCCACGGCGGCTCATTGACGGTCACCAGCCCGGGCCTCGGGCACGGCTCGACCTTCACCCTCAGCCTCCCCCTCGCCACCGCGCGAGCATCGGAGAGTGTCTTGACCGATTCTTGACCCTCCACGGGTTGGACCGTCAGCTGACGGTACGTAGCCTCGACATCAAGGACCGGCGACCCCCGTCGGCCAGGAACGGAGCAAGAACACATGTCACCCACGAAGCGGATCACCGCCACGTTGGCGGGGCTGGTCCTGACGGCCACCCTGGCGGCCTGCGGAAACCAGAGCACCACCCCCCCTGCAGCGACCACCTCCCCCACGGCCACCGAATCCGCGTCCGCCAGCGCCTCGTCGGAGGTCGCGGGCGACCACAACGACCAGGACACCACGTTCGCGCAGATGATGATCATCCATCACGAGGGCGCCATCGAAATGTCGCAGCTGGCGATCGAGCGCGCCGAGACCCCCGAGGTGGTGGCACTGGCCGAGCGGATCGCCGAGGCCCAGGGCCCGGAGATCGACGAGATGACCTCCTGGCTGAGCGCCTGGGGTGAGGACATCTCCCCCGGTGACCATGGCGGCATGGACATGGGCGGCATGGACATGAACGGCATGAGCCAGGAAGAGATGATGGGCCAGCTCGACGGCCTCTCGGGTACAGAGTTCGATCAGGCGTTCCTCGAGGCCATGATCGCCCACCACGAGGGCGCCATCGGAATGTCCGAGCAGCAGGTGGCCGAGGGCCAGAATCCCGACGCGGTCGCCCTGGCCGAGAAGATCATCGCCGACCAGCGGGCCGAGATCACCGAGATGGAGGACATGCTCACCAACCTCTGACCCGCGCACTCGAGAGCACGAAGCAGGCGCCCGTCCAGCCGCTGTGGCCGGACGGGTGTCATCGGGTGGGTGAGGCGCTGTGATGCCCTTCGTGTTCTTCGGAGCCGGACGCGCTGGCGGAGGCTGCCGGTTCGGGGCCGGGGGTGTTGTCTGAGTCGCTGGTGGCGGCTGGGTTGAACAACGGCCCGATCACGAACGCGGACAGGGCAAACAGCCCAGTGAACACCGCCATCCCCATCGCAGGCGCCTTCCAGGTGCCGAACCGGCGACGGAGCCGTCGCAGCAGCGGGATGCTCAACGCCAACCCCACCACGTAGAGCACGGTGTTACCGAGGACGCCGGTCAGGAGCGCGGCCCCCGCCAGGAACCCGATGTGGTGCATCACATGCGGCGCCAGCCCCATCAACGCGCCCACGGTGGCCCGGGTCCCGGCCCACAGCGCACCCCAGAACCCCCGACGGCCCCCTGCCGCACCGGCCTCTGCCTCGGCGGTCGTGCTGTCCACGGCTGTCACCGCCCGACCGCGTGCGCAAGGTTATCGTCGTAGCCGATCCGCATGAATGCGCGACCCACCAGCCACGCGCCGACCAGCAGCGCCAGTGCCTTGCTCAGCCCGTAGACCGGGATCCCCACACCAAATATCGAGAACTCTTCAGACCACACGGCCCACTCCCATCGTCGAAACGGTCACCAGACGGCGCGGCGTGCGCGCGTGGCCCCACTGCCTAGTCTCAACTGGTCGGGTAAAGCAAAGAACAGGACTCGGACAAGGTTTGGTCAAGGACGAGGTCGCATCAGGCAGCCACAGGGTGCCTGATGCGGCGCGGCAGATCTGCGCCTTCTGAAGTAGCCGGTCCTCTCCCGTGGGAATGTGTCCGAGACGACAATCATCCAGTGGATTACTGCGAACTGGGCACCCGAACCCTTGAAATGTAGTTACGTCGAGCACGTTCAGACCCGTGCCGACGCGCGCCCCCGTCACGCGCGAGCCGCCGCACCTCCCGTCGAAGCCCTGGCCGCCGGCACGGGTGTACAACCCGATCCCCGGCCGCGGAGGCGGGGCCCCAGTGCAGCTACCCACGCTCAACCCGGTCACAGGCCACCCCCACTACCGGCACGCCTCCGCGGACAGGGCCGCCAGGTACCGAACCTGAAGGCGCGGTTACGTGCCCCCAGTGGCACCCGCTGGTCTGCCTCCTGAGCGTGGACCGCCGCACTCGCGTCCCGCCTCCGCGGACCTTGGATGCCCCCGGCACAGTGGCTTGGCCACCGCGGCGGCAACCACCGCTGGGTCAACACTCCACTGGTCCGTCCGCGCGGCGGAAGAGTGCGTTCTCGCGATCAGCTGCACTTGGCACGGCCGCCACAACCGGCCTCGGCGTCGCAGCTGCACGGCGACGCCGAGCGGGCCCCGGGAGGTCAGGCAGAAGACCCGTCAGACCAAGGAGCAGGTCGTGTTCAGCCGACGATCTCGATCTCAGCACAGAAGTTGTTCACGGCGTTGGCGGTACATAGCCGGTACTGTGCGCCGCGGTCGACAGCCCGGAATTGACTGCCGGGGATCGCGGATGCATTCTTGGCCTCAGATACACGTATGCGTGCTCTGGGGGCGGTGAAATTCCGCACCGGCGGTGATAGTCCGCGACCCGGCCAACCTGTTTGGCCGGTTGACCAGGTGAAACTCCTGGACCGACGGTCAAAGTCCGGATGGGAAGCGCACGCTACGGTCGGCGGCAGCCTATCTGCCGCCTGATCGTGTGCCCCCGAGCGCGCCCGAAATGGGATGTGGGGCGCCGTGACTGAATCACCGGCAGAACTGGCCGCCATGCTGCGCGCCCTCGATCTGGCCGTCGCCGACGACGCCCCGCTCGGACCGAACCCGCGCGTGGGCTGCGTGCTGATCTCGCCCGAGGGGCGTCGCATCGCCGAGGGGCACCACCGCGGAGCGGGCACGCCGCACGCAGAGATCGACGCGCTCACCGCAGCAGGCGACCTTGCTGAGGGTGCGACGGCGGTCGTCACGCTGGAGCCGTGCAATCACTGGGGCAGGACGGGACCGTGCGCCGAGGCACTGATCGCGGCCGGGGTGCGGCGGGTGGTCTTCGCGCAGGCCGATCCCAACCCGGAGGCCGCCGGCGGGGGCAGGCGGCTTCGTGACGCGGGCGTCGACGTCGAGGGCGGCCTCCTCGCTGACGACGCGGCCGAGGTGAACCACCACTGGACCTTCGCCGTCACCCAGGGCCGACCGTACGTGACGTGGAAGTTCGCCGCGACGCTCGACGGGCGCACCGCGGCCGACGATGGCAGCTCGCGCTGGGTGTCCTCAGGCGCGGCACGTGCGGACGCGCACGGGCTTCGCGCCCGGTGCGACGCCATCGTCGCCGGGACCGGCACCGTGGCCGTGGACGACCCTCACCTCACGGTCCGCGACCGCGACGGCGCCCTGGTCGGGACCCAACCGCTGCGATTGGTCATGGGGCTGCGGGATCTTCGCCCGGGGAGCCGGGTGTTCGACGACGCGGCCGAGACGCTGCACCTGCGCACCCGCGACCCACGAGCCGCGCTGGCAGAGCTGCACCGCCGGCAACGCCGGCATGCGCTCCTCGAGGGCGGACCGACCCTGGCGGCCGCGTTCCTCCGCGAGGGCCTGATCGACGAAGTGGTGGCCTATGTGGCACCCAAGCTTCTGGGAGCCGGCAGCCCCGTGATCGGCGGCCTCGGCATATCCAGCATCGGCGACGCAGTGCACCTGACCCTCGTCGACGCCACCACCCTGCCGCCGCTCGAGACTGGCGACCCACCCAATCTGCGGCTCACCCTACGCCCGATCCCTCCAACCCCCCTTGAAAGAGAATGCTGATGTTCACTGGAATCGTCGAAGAACTGGGGCACGTGGTGGCCCTCGAGCCCTACCCGGATGCGCTGCGCCTGACCATCGACGGCCCCATGGTCACGAGCGACTCGGCGCCGGGTGACTCGATCGCGGTCAACGGCTGCTGCCTGACCGTCGTCACCCTCGACGGTGCCGCTTTCACGGCCGACCTCATGCAGGAAACCCTCGACAAGACCTCCCTCGGGTCCCTCTCCGCAGGCAGCCCTGTCAACCTCGAACGCTCCCTCACCGCGACCGCGCGGCTCGGCGGCCACATCGTCCAGGGACACGTCGACGGCACCGGGCATGTCGTGGACCGCGTGCCCAGCGAACACTGGGACACCGTCACGTTCTCGCTGCCCAGAGCGCTGGCACGCTACGTCGTCGCCAAGGGATCCATCGCCGTGGACGGCACCAGCCTCACGGTGATCTCGGTCGACGACGACGCCGAGACGTTCACCGTCGGCCTGATCCCGGAGACCCTGACCCGCACCACGCTGGGCCTTCGAGAGGTCGGCGACGAGGTCAACCTCGAGGTCGACATCATCGCCAAGTACGTCGAGCGCCTGGTGACCCGATGAGCATCCAACTCGACACCATCGAGCGGGCGATCGCTGACATCGCCGCCGGCAGGGCCGTGGTGGTCGTCGACGACGAGTCCCGCGAGAACGAGGGCGACCTCATCTTCGCCGCCGAGAAGGCCACGCCCGAGATGATGGCCTTCACCATCAGGCACTCCAGTGGCGTGATCTGCGCCCCCATGCCCGGCGACCTGCTGGACCGCATGCAGATTCCGCTGATGACCCGCGACAACGACGACCAGTACCGCACCGCGTTCACCGTCACCGTCGACGCGCGGCACGGCGTGTCCACCGGCATCAGCGCCGCCGACCGCGCCCACACCACCCGGGTCCTGGCCGACCCCACCACCCAGCCCACGGACCTCACCCGCCCTGGACACGTATTCCCGCTGCGCTACCGCGAGGGCGGAGTGCTGGCCCGCCGCGGACACACCGAGGCCGCCGTCGACCTGGCCAGGCTCGCCGGGTTGCAGCCCGTCGGCGTTCTCGTGGAGATCGTCAACGACGACGGCACCATGAAGCGCGGCCAGCAGCTCCGCGACTTCGCCGACGAACACGGCCTGGCGATGATCTCCATCGACGACCTCGCCGCCCACCGCGAACGCACCGAGCAGTTCGTCGAGCGCGTCACCGAGGCGGTTCTCCCCACCCGACACGGCGACTTTCGAGCCTTCGGCTACCGCAGCACCCTCGACGGCGAGGAACAAGTGGCCCTGGCGCTCGGCGAGATCACCGGCCCGGACCCCGTCCTGACCCGCGTGCATTCCGAATGCCTCACGGGTGACGTGTTCGGCAGCAGCCGCTGCGACTGCGGACCTCAGCTGGACCTGGCACTGGAGCGCATCGCGGCAGAAGGTCGCGGCCTGCTCGTCTACCTGCGGGGCCACGAGGGTCGCGGCATCGGGTTGGTGGCCAAGATCAACGCCTACGCCCTCCAGGAGACCGGCCGGGACACCGTGGACGCCAACACCGACCTCGGGCTCCCCGTCGACGCCCGCCGCTACACTGTGGCCGCGCAGATCATCCGCGACCTCGGCGTAGAAGCCGTACGACTCATGACCAACAACCCCGCCAAGGTCACCGCACTCCAGGAGCTGGGCACCGACGTCGCCGGACGGGTTTCGCTCGTCGTACCACCAGGGGCACACAACCTCTCCTACCTCACCACCAAACGCGACCGCATGGGACACCTCATCCCCGGCCTCCCGACCAAGTAGAAGAGAGCACTTTCATGAGCAGACACGGCGCACCCGAAACTCCCGGCGTCGACGCCAGCCGCCTCACCGTCGCCATCGTCGCGGCCAGCTGGCACAAGGAGGTGATGGACGGCCTCCTCGCCGGCTCGCTCCGTGCTTGCGCCGAGGCCGGCACCGAGCCGACGGTGGTGCGCGTACCCGGCAGCTTCGAACTACCCGTCGCCGCCGATGCGCTGGCCCGCACCCACGACGCCGTCGTCGCCCTCGGCGTCGTCATCCGCGGCGGCACCCCGCACTTCGACTTCGTGTGCTCCGCCGCCACCGACGGACTCACCCGGGTTGCACTCGATCACGCCACCCCCGTGGGCTTCGGCGTCCTCACCTGCGACACCGAGGAACAGGCACTCGCACGGGCCGGACTCGCAGACTCGGTTGAAGACAAAGGCTACGAGGCCGCCCACGCAGCCATGGATACCGCTCTGACGCTGCGCCGCCTGCGCTCACCGCACCGGCCCCGCGCCCGACGCGCCGACGGCGCCGATGAGGACCGTTCCTAGATGACGCCTTGCCGCCGCATCACGCGATCACGGCAGGACGCTATGCGAACCCGAAGACAGGCGGGAACACGCAGACCACGACGGCCGCCCACATTGCGTAGACGGGGAGATACGCCATCTGCCACCGCTCGAGCCCTGCATAGGGACGCCGTCCGCGAACGAAGTCGAGCAGAAGCCATCCGAGCCAGGCCAGATTGACCAGCAGCAGCAGATTGAGCCCCAGGGCGGCCACCTTGTTGGGGCTGGGGCCGTAGATCGCGATCCGGCTGACCATGGCGGCCAGGCCCACGAGGTCCACCGCCAGGGCACTGCCGACAAGCACGAGTTGCAGCCGGTCGAAGGCTCCCGGCCGGGCGGTGGGTTCCCGCGCGGACATCGAGTACAGCACCAGGGCGAGCACGACGACCAGCAACAGGTCGAAGATGATGAGCACCTCGCGCTCCACATCCACGAGGTTCCGGGTCCACACCATCGCCGCCAGAAAGGCCAGGAGCAGCACCGTGAACAGTGGCGTGAAGAGCTTCGTCAGCACCGGAGCCATGTTCTCCACGACGGCCTGCTTGGCCTCGACCAGCAGCGCCGCCACGATCACGGCGCCTGCGGCTCCCATCGGGAGCAGCCACGTCGCCACCGCGTCCTCGACGTCGAGACCTATGGCGGAGAAGACCCCGATCGACAGCCCCACCAGCACCCCGCCCCCTAGGGCCATCAGCGCGAAATAGATCGCCATCTCCCCCGTGAAGCGGACGACATCCATGCGGGCCTGGGAGAGTCGCCACCGCTTCCCCGTATAAGAGAGCCCGACGACGAACCACAGCAGCACGGGCAGGTGGACCGCCAGTAGTGCCTCCGTGGCAGGTGTGGGTGCGCTGTCCTCGAACGGGAAGATGTTCGCGACGACGGCAAAAGCCACGAACAGCGCGACGACCGCGGCGAGCACTGCGGCCCCTGATCGTCGGCTCCAGACGAACCACCCGGCGAGGAAGGGCAGCACGAGGAAGGCGAGGTTGCGGACGTACCACGTCCCCTCCCCCACTTCGATGCCGAGCAGTGCGGGGAGTTTGACTGCGAGCGCGGCGGCGACGGCGAAGAGGAGGCCCACCACCATCCGTCGCGTGAGCCCCTCGGTCCCCTCACCGCCCAGGACGAGTTGCTTCCACAACCGGTCGGAATGCTCCCGGGCGAACTCCCGTGACAGCACGTCGAGGGAGCCCATCCGCTTGACGGCGACCAGGAATGCCTCGTCCGCGGTCAACCCGGCACTGGTCAGTTCGCCGACCTGGCCGCGGAGGTGGTCCTCCAGTTCGTCGATATCGGGCGCGATCGCCGCCCCGCGGCGCAGGACCCAGGCGCGCCATTGACCGATCTGATCCTCCAGGCCGTGGAGGTCGGCTCCGCTGGCGTTCGTCATGGCTCAGCCCTGCCAGGCGGGTCGGTTGCCGGCGGTCAGCGCAGGCGTCGTGAGCCCGGTCCACACAGCCTCCATGGCCTCGGTGACCGCCGCCCATTGCCGACGTTGTTCCGCCAGGACGTCCACGCCACGGGCGGTGATGCGGTACTCCTTGCGTCGTCGTCCTTCCGGCGACAGGCACCAGGCGGACTCGAGGTGACCGAGCCGCTCGAGCCGGTGCAGGAGGGGATAGAGCATGCCATCGCTCCACTCGAGCCTTCCGCCCGAGACCTCCTGGATCCGCTTGAGGATCGCGTAACCGTGCGACTCCCCCTCGGCGAGTATCCCAAGGACGAGGGGCGTCGCCGAGGCGGCGACAAGGTCCTTCCCGATGCGCATGTGCGTCCTCTCGACGAGCAACACCCTGCAGTGCTAGGTATATACCTTGAGCTGCCAGGGGTCAAGGTTCGGCTAATGTCGGGACTCAAGCACCCCACCACGCTACGAAAGGCCGCCGATGCGCCTGGCACCCCTTGCGCAACCTGGCCAACGCCAGCCCCTGTTCGCTCGCCGCGGCGCCGTCGCCACCTCGCAGCCGCTTGCCGCCGAAGCCGGCCTCGCGACCCTGCGAGCGGGGGGCAACGCGGTCGACGCCGCAGTGACGATGGCCGCATGCCTGCCCGTCGTGGAGCCGTGCAGCAACGGCCTCGGCTCGGACGCATTCGCTCTGGTCTGGGACGGTGGCCGCCTGCACGCCCTCAACGGGTCGGGCCGGGCGCCCTCGACCGCCTCCGCCGCACGCCTCCGGGCCCAGGGCCGGACGACGATGCCGTCACTGGGGTGGGAGGCCGTCACCGTCCCGGGCGCGGTGCGCGCATGGGCCGACCTGCACGGCCGGTTCGGGCGCCTGCCGTTCGCCGCAGTGCTGGAGCCGGCCATCGCCCTGGCTGCGGGAGGGTTCGCGGTCTCCGGCGTCGTCGCGTGGGGCTGGCAGCGGGGCGTGGCCGCGGCCCTCGCCCGGCGGCACGAGCCCAGCGCTGCCGGCTTTGCGCCTCTGTTCGCGCCGGATGGACGCGCGCCCTCGGTGGGCGAGGTCTGGCGCAGCCCCGAGATGGCGGCAACCCTCACCGCTATCGCCGCCAGCCGCGGCGAGGACTTCTACGCCGGGGACCTCGCCGCCCGCATCGTGGCCTTCGCCCGCGCAAGTGGCGGCGGTCTGTCGCCGTCGGATCTGGCTCAGCACAGGAGCGAGTGGGTAGAGCCGATCAGCGCCAGATACCGCGACCACGAGGTCTGGGAGGCGCCACCCAACGGGCAGGGCATCGCCGCGCTCATGGCGCTCAACGTGCTCGACGGCTTCAGCCCTGCTGAGGCGGCCGACTGGCACCGGCAGATCGAGGCAGTCAAGTCCGCCCTGACCGATACCCACGCACTGGTCGGCGATCCCGCCGTCGTCGAGGTACCTGTCGACGCCCTGCTGTCACCCACCCACACCGCCCGGCGCCGCGCCGGCATCGGGGACCGCGCCACCTCGCCTGCCGCCCTGGATCCTCGAGGCTCTGACACGGTCTATCTCTGCGCCGCGGACGGCGACGGGATGATGGTGAGCTTCATCCAGAGCAACTTCCACGGCTTCGGTGCGCAGGTCGTCGTCCCCGGCACAGGGATCTCGCTGCAGAATCGCGGCGCAGGCTTCTCCCTGCGCCCCGGACACCCCAACGAGCTCGCGCCGGGAAAGCGTCCCTTCCACACGATCATTCCCGGGTTCCTCACCCGCGGCGGGGACCCCGTCGGGCCCTTCGGGGTCATGGGCGGCGACATGCAGGCCCAAGGGCACGTGCAACTGGTGCTCCACACCGTCGACGGCCGGGACGATCCCCAGACGGCGCTCGGTCGCCCGCGGTGGTTCTGGGACCCGGCCACAGGCTCGGTCCAGGTCGAGAAGTCCGCCGGCACCGATGCCGTTTCGAACCTGCGCAACCGCGGGCACGACGCGGTGGTGGCGCAGCACGCGGCCATCTTCGGCCGCGGTCAGGCCATCTGGCGCCTTGATCCGAAGGACGTCGGCAGCGTCCTCGTCGCCGGCTCCGAGCCGCGCGCAGACGGCTATCCCCTTGGCTGGTGAGGTGTTCCCGGGCCTCCGCCTGCCCCGGGGTGTCCGAGTTGGCGCCACGCCTCGTACACGGCGATGGCCGCCGCGTTCGCGAGGTTCAACGATCGCATCCCGGGCCGCATCGGGATCCGCACCCGCGCGGTGACGCGAGGATCGGCCAGCACCTCGGCAGCGAGGCCGGTGGGCTCGGGGCCGAAGAGTAGGACGTCGCCCGGCTGATAAGCGACGTCGGTGTAGGCAGCGTCGGCGTGGGCGGTGAAGGCGAACACCCGGGCTGGCAGCAGGACCCTGAAGGCATCCTCGAGTGACTCGTGGACGAACGTGGCGGCCTTGTCGCGATAGTCGACCCCGGCGCGGCGCAGCTTGGCGTCGTCCATGTCGAACCCGAGAGGGCGCACCAGATGCAGTTCCGCACCGGTGACTGCCGCGAGCCGCATCGTCGCCCCCGTGTTGTTCGGGATCCGGGGCGAATGGAACACGATGCGCATCGGGCGGGTCTCAACGGTCATGCGCCCAGCGTGCCGCGCCGGCGACTCGATGGCGAACCCATCCCTGCCAGACCTTCCCCGGCGCCCCCGGCAACCACAAGGAGTGAGACCCCCGCGACACCGGGTCCACCGGATGCTGAAAGAATCTCCTCGCCGCATGAGAGGAGAAGGTTCGTGGTCGAGATCCTGATCCGGGCGCTGTCCCTGGTGGCGATCGTGGCGATCGGGTACGGGATCAAACGGCTGGGCTGGGTGAAGGCCTCCGACTTCGGGATCTTCTCCAAGATCGTCCTGCGGATCACCCTGCCCTGCGCACTGGCGACCAGCTTCAACTCCTACACCATCCTTCCCGCACTGCTGTTGCTGGTGGTGATCGGCTTCGTCGTCAACGCCGGACAACAGGCTGCCGGATACTGGCTGAACCGCCGCAACGGTCCCAGCGCCAAGGCCTTCGGGATCTTCCACTCCGGGACCTACAACATCGGTGCCTTCTCGATGCCCTACATCTCGGGCTTCATGGGCTCGCCCGCCATGGTGTACACGGCCATGTTCGACGTCGGCAACTCGCTCGGCTCCGCCGGGGTTGGGTACGGATGGGGCATGAGCCTGGTCGACCAGTCGAAGAAGACTACCGTCAGGTCCTTTCTCAAGATCGTCTTCAGCTCGCCGATCTTCGTGACCTACCTGGTACTAGTGGTGATGCGACTGGCCCACATCACGCTGCCGGACCCGATCATCGTGTTCACCAGCACTGTCGGCGCTGCGAACCCTTTCCTCGCCATGCTGATGATCGGAGTCGGGCTCGAAATCCGGCTGCACCGCAGCAGGCTCACCCGCGCCGTCAAGTACCTGGCGATGCGCTACACGTTCGCGATCCTCCTCGCGCTGGGGGTCTGGTACGCCCTGCCCCTCGCCCGCGACATCAGAATCGTGCTCGTCATGCTGCTCTTCGCGCCGGTCGCCTCGATGGTGGTTGCGTTCTCGGAGGAGGCGGGGCTCGACGTCGAGACGAGCGCCTTCTTCACCAGCATGACGATCCTCGTCGCGATCGTGGTGATGCCCACGATCCTGCTCCTGCTGGGATGAGCATGCCTGCCCGGTCAGCGGGAGGCCAGCACCTCGGCGACGTAGTCCACGTCCTTGTCACCGCGTCCCGACAGGTTGACCAACACGATCGCGTCCTTCGGCAGGGACGGCGCCAGCCGCATGGCGTGCGCCACGGCGTGCGAGCTCTCCAGCGCGGGGATGATTCCCTCCGTGCGGCACAGCAGCTGGAAGGCGTCCAGGCACTCGGCGTCGGTGGCGGACACGTACGTGACCCGGCCCGACTCCTGCAGGAAGGCGTGCTGCGGGCCGACGCCCGGATAGTCCAGACCCGACGCGATGGAGTGCACGGGGGCGGGTTCGCCCTCAGGCGTCTGGATCACCTTGGTGGCCATGCCGTGCAGGATGCCGTCGGTGCCCGTGCTCATGGTGGCGGCGTGTTCGCCCAGCACCTCCACCCCGCGGCCCGCCGGTTCGACGCCGTAGAGCCGCACGTCCTCGTCGTCGAGGAAGGCCGTGAACAGACCGAGCGCGTTCGAGCCCCCGCCCACGCACGCGGTGATGGCATCGGGCAGGCGCCCCTCGGCCTCACGAATCTGGGCACGGGCCTCGCGCCCGACGATGGACTGGAAGTCGCGCACCATCGACGGGTACGGGTCCGGGCCGACCACCGAGCCGATCCCGAAGAACGTGTCCTTGAAGTCCCGGGCGTACGTGGCGAAGGCGGAGTCGACGGCCTCCTTCAGGGAGGCACCGCCCTCGGTGACCTCCACCACCTTGGCTCCGAGAAGCTCCATGCGCACCACGTTGGGATGCTGCTTGGCGACGTCGATCGCGCCCATGTGGATCTCGCATTCGAGGCCCAGCAGGGCTGCCGCCGTGGCGAGCGCGACACCATGTTGACCCGCGCCGGTCTCGGCGATCAGCTTCCTCTTGCCCATGCGGCGGGCCAGCAGCGCCTCGCCGAGGCAGTGGTTGATCTTGTGTGATCCCGTGTGGTTGAGATCCTCACGCTTGAGGTAGACCTTCGCGCCGCCCAGATGCGCGGTGAGGTTCTCCGCGAAGTGCAACAGGGACGGGCGTCCGACGTAGGCCTTGAGGAGGTGGGCGTACTCCTCCATGAACGCGGGGTCGGCGCTTGCCTCGGCGTAGGCCGCCTTGACTTCCGCGATGGGCTCCACGAGGTGGGGCGGGAGGTACGCACCGCCGAATCGTCCGAAGTAGCCTGCCTCGTCCGCCTGGGAATAGTTGGTCACGCGGCAGAACCTACTGCCTCGCGGCACACGCATGCCGGGTGCCCCCCGATATCGGTGGACCCGGTGCGTCGCCGTCGACGGACGCTGCCAGACTGGGGCCGTGCGCGTCTACAACTTCTCCGCCGGTCCTGCCATGCTCCCGCTCGCCGTCCTCGAGCGGGCCAAATCCGAGTTCACCGACTGGCTCGGCTCCGGCATGTCGGTGCTGGAGGTCAGCCACCGCGGCAAGGACTTCGTCGCCTGCGCGGCCGCCGCGGAAGCCCGTATGCGTGAGGTGATGGGCGTCCCGGACAACTATCGCGTCCTCTTCCTGCAGGGTGGGGCGATGGGGCAGTTCGCCGGCATCCCGATGAACCTGACCGCCCCCGGTGACCTGATCAACGTCCTCCACACTGGGCAGTGGACGAAGAAGGCCATCTCCGAGGCGAAGCGGCAGGGACTTGTCGTCGACGTCCTCGCCGACGAAGCCGCGTCGAACTACACCACCACGCCCGCCGCCGGTACCTACGACGTCAACCCTGACGCGGCGTACCTCTACTACACGCCCAACGAGACGATCGGGGGCGTCGAGTACTCCTATGTGCCGGATGCCGGAGCCGTCCCGCTCGTCGCGGATCTGAGCTCCACGATCCTCTCGCGTCCGATCGACGTCGAGAGGTTCGGCCTCATCTTCGCCGGCGCGCAGAAGAACATGGGCCCCGCCGGGCTGTGCGTCGTCATCGTCCGCGACGACCTCGTCGGCCATGCCCGCCCCGCCACCCCGTCCATCTTCGACTACGCGCAGATGGCTGCCAGCGACTCGATGCTCAACACCCCGCCCACCTTCAGCGTCTACCTGCTGGGCCTCATCCTCGAGTGGGTGCAGTCCCTCGGCGGACTGGAGGCCATGGCCGCGCGGAACTCGGCCAAGGCGGCGAAGCTGTACTCCTTCATCGACGCGTCTGAGTTCTACTCCAACCCCGTGGCCGTGGACTCCCGCTCCTGGATGAACGTCCCGTTCGTCACCTCGAAACCCGAGGGGGACAAGGCATTCGTGGCCGAGGCGGCCGAGATCGGGCTCACCAACCTTGCCGGTCACCGCAGTGTCGGCGGCATGCGGGCGTCCATCTACAACGCCATGCCGATGGAGGGCGTCGATGCTCTGATCAGCTTCATGGCGGACTACGAGCGCCGGAACGCCTGATCGTGGTCTACCGGGTCCAGACCCTCAACGCCATCAGCGCCCACGGGCTGGCGCAGCTTCCAACAGAGTCCTACGTCGTGGCGTCCGACCTGTCCGAGCCGGACGCGCTCCTCCTCCGTTCCGCCTCGCTGCACACCAGGGAGATCCCGGCATCCGTGCTCGCGGTCGCCCGGGCAGGCGCCGGGACCAACAATGTTCCCGTTGCGGCCCTGAGTGCCCGGGGCATCCCCGTCTTCAACACCCCGGGCGCGAACGCGAACGCGGTCAAGGAGCTCGTCCTGGCCGGCTTGTTGGTGGGTGCCCGAAACATCGTGCAGGCGGTGGAGTTCAGCCGCTCCCTCGAGGGCTCGGCCGAGGAGATCGAGGAGGCGGTCGAGAAGGGCAAGAAGGCCTTCGTCGGCTTCGAGCTCCCCGGACGGGTGCTCGGCGTGATCGGGCTGGGCGCCATCGGCGTCCAGGTGGCCAACGCGGCGGCGGCGCTGGGCATGCGCGTCATGGGCTACGACCCCCAGATCACCGTCGGCCACGCCTGGAAGCTCTCCGCCACCGTCGAGCAGGCCACCACGATCGAGGACGTGCTGAAACGCTCCGACGCCGTGTCGCTGCACATCCCGCTGGTGGCCGGGACTCGCGGTCTGCTCAACGCCGACCGCCTGGCCCTCATGAAGCCGAAGGCGCTGCTGCTCAACTTCTCCCGTGCCGCGATCGTCGACGAGGAGGCCGTCGTCGACGCCCTCGACCGGCACAAGCTGCGCGGCTACGTCTGCGACTTCCCCTCCCCGCTGCTCACCAGCCACCCCGCGGTCGTCGCCACACCCCACCTCGGGGCATCCACGGGCGAGGCCGAGGACAACTGCGCGGTGATGGCGGCCGCGCAGCTTCGCGCCTTCCTCGAGAACGGCGACATCACCAACTCGGTCAACTTCCCCGATGCCGTCCTCGCCAGCTCGCCGTCGACGCGGCGCGTGGTCATCGCGAACGCGAACGTACCCAACATGGTCGGACGCATCTCGACGGTGCTGGCCGACGCGGGGCTCAACATCGCCGACCTGTTGAACAAGTCACGTGGCGAGTTGGCCTACACGGTGATCGACGTCGAGGGCACGGTGCCAGACACGCTGGCGGACCAGATCGCGGAGATCGAGGGCGTCCTCTCCGTCCGCGTGATCTGAGCAGTCGCCCGTCACACGTCAGTTCCCCGGGTCACCGGGAGGCGTGGAACCGCTCCAGCTCGGCGCCGCTGATGCCGTAACAGTGTTCGGGACCCGGGTAGGTGCCATCGCGGACCTCCTCGGCGAAGCGACGCAGCCCATCGACCGTCTGCGTGCCGAGATCCGCGTAGCGCTTGACGAAACGTGCGGAACCGCCCGACGTGAGCCCGAGGAGGTCGTGAAACACCAGGACCTGTCCGTCGGTCGCGGGACCTGCCCCGATCCCGATGGTGACCACGTCCATCAGCGGCGTGATCGCCTCCGTCAGCGCCGCCGGGATGGCCTCGAAGACGATCGCGAAACACCCGGCCTCCTGCAACGCCACGGATTCACCGGCAATCCGCCGCGCCGATTCGGCGGTTCGGCCCTGGGCCTTGAACCCACCCAGGCCGGCGGCAGTCTGCGGCGTGAGCCCGACGTGCCCCATCACGGGGATTCCGGCCGCGACGATGGCCCGGACGCGCGCCACCGACTCCGGTCCCCCGCCCTCGAGCTTGACGGCGTCGCATCCTGCCTCATCGGCGAAGCGTCGCGCCGTCGCCACCGCCAGGGCGTCGCTGGCCTCATAGGAGCCGAAGGGCAGATCTCCCACGAGCAGGGGGGTGTGGAGCCCCCGCCGCACCGCCGACGCGAGCATCAGCATCTCGTCGACGCTGACCTCGTTGGTGTCCGGGTATCCCAGGACCGTCATCGCGCCGGAGTCACCCACCAGCACGACGTCGACGCCGGCGGCTTCCGCCGCCTGCCCACCGGGATAGTCGTAGGCCGTCACCATCACGATCCTCCGATGGGCGCGTTTCAACTCGGACAGACCTGCGGGCGTCACCCGGGCAGTCACCGTCGGGCCGGTCGAAGGGCCGGGGCGGGCCGACATCGCCAGCCTCAGCGGCCGTTGGTGAGCAGAGTCGCGACCTCTGCGTCGATGTCGATGATGGCGTTGCTGCCCTTCTGCACGTGGACCACGACCGGCTCGTAGGCGGCCATTTCGGCGCGATCGTACTGGGCGTAGGAAATGACGATGATCGTGTCTCCGCGGTGCACGAGCCGCGCGGCCGCCCCGTTGACCTTCATCTGCCCCGTGCCGCGCTCTCCGGCGATGGTGTAGGTCTCGAAACGGGCCCCGTTGTCGACGTTGACGACGCTGACCTGCTCGTGCTCGACGATGTCGGCAGCCTCGAGCAGGTCCGCATCGATGGTGATCGATCCGACGTAATGCAGATCGGCGTCTGTCACCGTGGCACGGTGAATCTTGGACTTCAGCATGGTGCGCAACATCAGTGGGCCTCCTGGGGGGCGGTCACGGGCTGGATGGGCAGGTTGTCGATCAGTCTTACCTCGCCCACATGCGCGGCGACGACGGCGAGGCTCGTGCGGGTGAGGTCGCTGGCGAGCGCGAAGGTGTCGGGGTCCACGAGGGCGAAATACTCGGGCTCGACGCCCAGGTCCAGCATCTCCGCGCGCCCCTGGTCCTCGGCGGCCCGGGCCCCCGCGCCCTCAGCCGCCGCCGCGGCCGCGGCCCGCAGCCCCGCCGACAGCGCCAGCGCACGCGAGCGATCCCCCGCGCTCAGCCTCGTGTTGCGGCTGGACATGGCCAGGCCGTCGGGCTCGCGCACGGTGGGGCACACCTCGATTCGAACCGGAAGTCCCAGGTCCGTGACGAGGCGCTTCACGACGGCGACCTGTTGCGCATCCTTCTGACCGAAGTAGGCCACGTCCGGGGCGACGGCGATGAGGAGCTTCGCGACGACGGTCGCCACACCCGCGAAGTGCGCCGGGCCGCGTCGCGCTCCCTCGAACGGCTCGCTGACGCCGCCGACGGTCACAGTCGTGGCGAAACCGGGTGGGTACATCTCGTCGACGTCGGGGAGAAAGAGGAGATCGACGCCCGCGCCGGACGCCAGCGCGGCGTCGCGGGCCTCGTCACGCGGGTAGGCGTCCAGGTCACGCACGTCATTGAACTGGGTGGGGTTGACGAAGGCCGATGCCACGACGACGTCGCACTGGGCTCGGGCTGCCCGCATCAGGGTCAGGTGTCCGTCGTGGAGGGCGCCCATCGTGGGGACGAACCCGACGCGCCCAGACTCCCCCGCCAGCGCCTCACGGAGCCCGCCCACAGTGCGCACCGTCCTCATGATGAGGTCCCCCTCTCGGAGAGTCGGTGTGTCGCGGCCACCAGTGCGTCGAACAGCCCCAGGTCTGTGCCGCACCTCTCGGCGATGGCAGCTCGTTGCCTGGCCACGGTCTCCCGATCACCGCGGGCGACCGGTCCTGTGAGTGCATCCGCGCCCATCTCCGCCCAGTTGTCCACGGCTGCACGGACCAGGGGCACCAGCCGTTCTCGGGACACTCCTGCCGAGGCGGCGACTCGTTCGGCAAGATCCTCCAGGACCACGAGGAAGTTGGAGGCCACCGATGCGGCCGCATGGTAGGCCGCGCGGTCGACGTCGCGGACCTCGACCGGGACCATGTCCAGGGATTCGGCCAGCAGGATCGCCGTGCCCAGAGCGCGTGGGGTGGTGCCCGCGACCGCGGCTGTGGCGCCGCCGAACCGCGGGGCCACACCGCGGGGCACGGTCATCAGCGGGTGCAGACCGAACGCCTCGTGGGGGACGAGCGCGTCCAGCGTGACGGCACCGGAACAGTGGCCCACCAGGAGACCGTCGCGACGGGTGAGGGCGGCAGCGGCCACCTCGATCTCGCGGTCAGGCACGCACAGCACCACGACGTCAGCATGGCGAGGGTCCGCACCACGGCCGTACGGCTCGTCAATCGGCCAGCCCACCGAAGCCAGCGCTCCGGCGAGTGCACTACCGAGGCGGCCGCGGCCGACGATCGCGACGGACGGACGCGTGACGACCTGCTCCATCAGGTGACTCCTCCGCGGTCAGGTTCGGCAGACAATGCCGGCAACTGTAACCCAGTCACGCGCCTACACCCAGTCGGCAGGAGCCCAGGGACGCCGGAAACGCCTGAGGAGTCGGCTCAGAACTCCCCGGGGCCCCACCAGCTTCAGGCCATCGAGGCGGTGTAGATCTCGTCGATGGACCGCTCCAGCGTCTCATTGAACTCGTCGTCGTTCTGGTCCACCCTCAGCCCTTCCATGAGCGCCCGTGCGAAACTCGCCACCACGCCCGGCTGCCGCGACAGCCTCTCGGTGGCCTCCGCGCGGGAATAACCGCCGGAGAGCGCGAACACCCGCAGCACCCGGGGATGGGCGACCAGGTCGGTGTAGAGACCGTCGTGCTCGGGCAGCGTCAGCTTCAACATCACCCGGTCCCCCTCCGGAAGGTCGTCCAGGCCGGCGCCGAGGAGATCGTGGACGTGCCGCTCCGCCTCCTCCTTGTGGGCCGACGTGATGTCCACCTCAGGCTCCAGGATCGGGACGAGCCCTGCCGCCAGGATTCGCCGCCCCAGATACAGCTGCTGCGCGACTGCCGCTTCGGCGCCCGCCCCGGGAGCCGTGATGACCGAACGCATCTTGGTCCCGAAGATTCCCTTGCCGGCTGCGTCCGCCAGGAGTTCGTCCAGTCCGTCGATCTCCTTCATCAACTGCGCCCCGTCGACCTCGGCTTCCAGCCCGCGGTCCACCTTCAGGATCGGGACGATGCCCTTGACCGCCCACAGGTAGTCCGGCGTGGGGCGGCCGTCGACGTCCCTGTCCATCGTCTTCTGGAACAGGATCGTGGCGAGGATCCGCTCCCCGTCGAAGCTCGGACTGGTCATGATGCGGGCCCTCATCTCGTGGACACGGTCGAACATCTCCGCATCGTCGGCCCACTGGTCGATGCCATAGCGCTGGAGCGTCCTGGGGGTGCTCCCACCGCTCTGATCCAGCGCAGCCACGAACCCCGGCGCGCCACCCATCTTCGAGTACTGCTGCTCGTTCATTCCATCCTCCTCATGACGAGAGCAGGAGCGGGCGCCGAGCCGTCGGGCGTCGTCGCCCTGTCCTTGACTCCAGTGTGACACTCCCCCCCGGCCGGTGGGCGGAAACGTCCCCGCGCCGCAGACGTTGGGAGTAGCGTCGGCGACCAGGGAAGGAGTTGCGATGACGCACACCGAACGCGACGACGAGGTCTACGACCCGGAGGTGTACCCCAGCCAGGACATCCTCCACCCGGATCCCAGCCCGGGGCATACCGTCCTGGACCCCGACGTCGGCGCAGTGACCCACCACCCCACGGCCGCAGAGTTGACCGGGGACGCACTGGGGCAGGTCCCCAACGCGGAGAGCGAGACCCGCTTCGGCTGATCCGCTCAACCCCCACGTGGGCCGCGCGCTACCGTGGGGGGATCGACGACGAAAGGATGGTCATGATGGGCTTTCTCGACAAGCTGCTCCGACGAGACGCCGGCGACGACGACGGCCCCGTCATCCTGTCGCCGTTCAGCACCGAGACGGTGCAGGCCCCATTGAGTGAGCTCATCGAGGCGCTCGAGGCCCTGATCGACGCCATGGACACCGACGACGCGCCACTGTCCAATCCGGGGTGGCGCGGGCGGCTGCACGACCTGCGCGAGTCCCGCGGAGGCCTGCGCATGCTCGCGCGGCGCGCCACCTTCACCAAGGAGGACCTGTACGAGGAGCTGACCTGCGTGCGCCCCCTCTACCGGGGCGAGCCGCCGAAGGATTTCGCGCACCTGGCACCGCTCAACGACAGGGTGGTCGCGGCGGTCGACAACGTCCACCGGGCGGCCGCATCCTAAACGGCTGGAACGTTCCGCTAGGTGGCACCCCCGCTTTGCGCCGCGGAGGGCTGCGTCCATAGTGAATCATGGCCACTTTCGCGGACACAGCAGCTATCAACCTTCGCCTCGGTCTGCTCGGGCTGCCGCTGCCCTCCGAGGGCGCAGCGGGGCGCGCGGTGGATCTGGTGCGCCCCATCCTGGCCAGGCAGCGTGAGCTGAACCGACGCCTCGCGCACAGGCTGCCCGCCGTGGACACGCGCATCCAGAGTTTCCTCGACAGCTACCTCGAGGGCACCGGCGCCCGGCCGTGCCTGCCTCGCCAGACCCTGGTACTCGACCAGCCCGGGCTGGCGCGCGAGATGTCGCTTCCCGTCGACGGCGACACCTTCTCGTCCGAGCTCCTCACGAGCTTCCGCCTGGTCAACGGCGTGCTGCACAACCCGGCCAACGACCGGCGCACCACCCAGGGGGTGTTCCACATCGCGGAGGGTGGGCTGCCCATCCAGGACGACAAGGTCGCCGTCCCCCGTGCTGTGTTCGGTCGGCTGCTGGAGCAGGCGTTCCTGCCGCCGGAGGACGCCATGGTGCTGCCCTACACCTCCGGGCACGCCGAACGCCCGAAGTGCTGGGCCTCGCTGCTGCTCCGCCCCATCGTCGTACCGGCGGTCCCCGGCTACACGCGGGAGCGTCGCATGGAGACCCGGTTCATCGCCCCTGCCACCCTCATGGCGAACCTGGACTTCGTCGAGGGGATCTTCGGCAACGGCGGCGACCCGTACCTCCCCGAGAACGACGCCTCCCTGGACCCCGAGGGGTGGACCGGGCACACCGGGCTGGTGGTCCTCGCCCCCCACCTGACGCGGCTCACGAAGAAGGAGCTCGGTCTCCCCCACCACGATGACGCCTCGGAACGCCAGCGCCGCGACGGCATGTGTTGGCGCGACGAGAATGAGCGCTACAACAACGGATCGGCGTTCAAGGCGTGCGCGCGGGATGAGCGCGGCGTCATCGTGACCGTGATCGCCGACAACTACTTCGGGTACTGCAAGAAGGAGGTCAAGGCCCAGATCAGCTACTCGGCCAACCTTCTGGGGCTCGTGGAGGAGGAGCACTCCGGGGGCGCGATCACCTTCCCGCGCTACAACCTCGGTCAGACCTACACCCACACATACGGCGACCCGGCCTACCGCCTGGCAGACGTCATCGCCAGGGACCCCGGGCGCTTCGCACTGCAGCCGGAGGGGCACGCGCTGGACCTCGAGCAGCGCCACATCGTGCTCGTGCCGGAACTGTCCACGTTCTCCCTGCGTGACAGCACCATTTCCTGGGTGGTGGACGGCGACCCGCACACCATCGCGTTGCGCGCAGAGACCTACTACGTCAGCCCGGACGGCTACGTGGTGGAGCTGGCCCACATCGAAGCGGACGGGGATCAGTGGACCCTGCTGGGGACCTCCCCAGTCGCGACGTCGTGCCACAAGCCGGCCACCGTCTCGGGCGGCGGCAAGTCCGAGATCTCCAAGTCCATCACCGACGCCTTCGTGTTCGGCAACGCCTACATCTCCGACTTCGTCGACGACATGGCCCAGGTGGGCGCCATCGTGGACCATGACTTCTCGCGCCGCTTCCGCGACCCGTCGGTGGGAGACCTGCGCCCCCTCCTGTCCGACGCCCGGTCCGTGGGCAGCGTGATCAAGCTTCTCACCCCCAGCCCGGACTACACGGAGGAGTACAACGCCTGGGTCGATGCCATCCCCCACCACATCAAGGAACTGGTGTTCGTCGTCAAGCGCTTCTACCGGCCGGAATGGGGCAACGAGTGGGCGTCTCACTTCTCGGTGGGGCGGATCAACGGGCGCGCCGGCCACGCGCTCCGCCTCGACGGGGACAAGATCACCGTCAACATGCTGCGCGTCGGTTTCGCGCCCGACGGTTCGTGGCGGCTGTTCGGTCTCCGCCACGATTTCCATCCGGCGGCGAAGGTCCAGACGGAGGACGACATCACCGCCAGCATCGTGGTGCCCGGAGTCGTGGCCGGACGCGTCGACGGCCTGTCGCGCAAGTACGTCACCAACTGCGAGCAGTTGCTCTTCCAACGCCCGGACGACGCCATCCACCGCGGGTACGACAAGCAGGCGGAGCACGACATCGCCGGCGGCGCCTTCCTCAGCAACTTCGAGCCGATGACCACCGACGATGCTCGGGAACTGGTCGACGACGCCATCGCGTTCTCCAGCTTCTCGAAGCCCATCCAGAAGCTGATCCGGCGCGTGGCGAAGGGGGGCCGGGACATACCCGGCTACTTCGTCTCATCGGCCCACCCGCGCGTCATCAACGGTGCACGCTCGAAGAATCCCCGGTACCTCCAGGTCCGCACCGACGTCTCCCACCCCCGCCAGACGGCCATGGCGGAGATGGTGTCGCGGCTCAACCGCCGGCTTCCCATGCAGGCGCCGCTGAGGCTGCCGGTGGACGTCGTGGCCGCCGGGCGGCGGAACAACGCGGCCGAGGACGGGGTGCCACCGCTGTGCTCCTACGCCCCGCTGCACTACATGGAACTGCCCGAGTTGCTCATGGAGTTCATCTCCTCGATGACGGGCAAGTCGCCGTCGACCACCGGTGCCGGCTCCGAAGGGGCGATGACGAAGGGGCCGTTCAATGCGTTGCCCTCGGTGATCGATCTCAACGCAGCCTTCCTGTCCTTCGCGCTCACCGGGTACGACGGCTGGCTCTCGAGCGCCGGCGTGATCGGGCCCAACGTACGGGTGGACCACGACATCTCGCTGCTGGTCCCGGAAGTGTTCTCCCGCATGACGCCGAACGAGCGCGACGCGGCCTCGCTGATCGCGGAGGGCGCCCTCGAGCGGGTCCCGGATTTCGAGCACGACGGGGAGCTCATCGAGGCGAGCCGGCTCGGCTACCGCATGACGTCGAAGTTCCAGTCGAAGTACTTCGGCCGGATCTTCATGCATCCCCACGTGGTGTTCTCGGAGAACATGCTGCAGCCCGAACTGCAGGACGTGGAGGCCTACGTGGCGTCGGTGCGCACGATCGTGACCACACACAAGCGAGTGGCCCAGTCCTACCTCGACGACGGCACCATCGGACTGGCCGTGCCTCCCGTGAAGGCCCTCCTGGAGATCATGGCCACCGGCATGTCCGACGGCATGACCCTCCACGACGCGCACTTCCGTCGCCTGTTCGACCGGGACGAGGTGCTGGCGTCGGACTGGTACCGGGACCGCCTGGAGTCCCAGTGCGCAACCGATGCCGCCCACCACTCCGCGGCTGTGGCGGCCATGACGAAGTTCATCGACGAGCCCACCAATGCTCTGGCAGCACAGCGGCTCGGTATCCGGGACAGGATCTCCGCCATGCAGGCGCAGCTGACGGCCTCGAGCCGCCCCGGCGCCGCGGCAGGTCTCAGCGGCACCTTGGGCCGTCAGGTCACCTGGAGGCTGGGCTGAGGCGGCCGACGAGCTCGTGGGTAAGGTCGTCGAGGGTGTCGATGACGGTCGTCCGGGCGAGGAGTTCTGCCGACGGCGGGTGGAAGTGCGGGGGAACCGCCACCACCACCATCCCGGCGGCCAACGCCGAGAGCAGGCCGTTGGGCGCGTCCTCCACTGCGATGGTGTTGCGCGGATCGGCCCCCACCAACTCACAGGCGCGGAGGTATCCGTCTGGCGCGGGCTTACCGCGCTCAACCTCCTCGGTGGACACGGTGGCCGCCAGGACCTCCCGCAACCCCATGACCTCAACGGCCGTGTCGATGAGGAGCCTGGGCGAGGAACTGGCGATCGCCACCGGGTACCGCACCGCCATGCGCCGAACGGCGTCCACCGCCCCGGGCAGCAGGGTGATGCCGGAGCGGTAGTGGGCCGCCATGGCCTCCACCGTGCTCCGCGCAGCCTCCTCCGGCGTCATGGGCAGGCCGACCGTGTCAACGAGGAAGGCGCTCCATTCGCCCGTGCTCATACCCATCATCGCCTGAGTGGCACCGTCGGGCCACGGGAGCCCGGCTTCCGCGGCGAGCCCGCGTCGCACGACATCCCAGGTGGCCTCAGTGTCGGTCAGGGTCCCATCCATGTCGAAGACCACGGCGTCGGGCAGCATGCGTACTCCTTGAAGTAGGGGATTCGGCCAGCCTACCGGTGAGGTAGTGTGTCGCCGTTGGCAGTCGAATCCGGTGCGATCCCGGAACTGTCGCGCAACCGTGATCCCACTACCAGGGGAGTCGGACCGCTGACCAACGCAGAAGGATAGAACTTCCGTCGCGACCAGCGGAGAACCTTTGGCCGACGGACCAATGGATAGAGGTCCACATGCCCCCCATCACCGTGCGCCGCGTGGCGCTCCCCGTCGCCGCCCTTGTCGCACTCGGGCTAGCCGCCATCGCGCAGCCTGCAGCCGCCGACCCGGCCGCCATCGAATGCGTGGAGGCCGGAAACGTGTGGGTCCACGTCGAGCACGACGACGTCGTCACCGGAGCCTGCGCCACGGAGTTCGCCACCGGCACCGAGGCCATGGTCACCACCGGCCTCGCCGCGGATCAGGGGTCCTACGTGACCACCATCGACGGCGTCACCAGCAAGGATCCCCAGTGGTGGAGCCTGTGGACCGCCACCCCCGCCGACGGTGACCTCGGCGAGTGGGAATTCTCGCAGGTGGGAATCGCGGAGATGGCGCCTGAGGCGGGCCAGGTCATCGGCTGGCGACTGCTCGAGGACTACAACGAGCCGCAGGAGGCCCCGCTGGTCGACCCGTTGGAGGAGTCGGCCGACGCCGGGGCATCCGGGTCCGCCGAGCCCACCGCCTCCGAGGCCGTGGCCTCCGATGCCACGGCCACACCCGAGGCGGCTGAGGACGTCTCGGATGAGGATCAGCCCGGCTCCGGCGTGCCGACCGGCACGCTCCTGGGCGCCGGCGCCGTGGTGGCGCTCGCCGTCATCGGCGGCGTGGTGTGGTGGCGTCGCCGCGGACAGTGATGCAACTTCGCGCGCTTCCGCGTCAGCTCCACCCGTTCGCCTGGTGGGGCTACGCGCTGGCGCTTGCGGCGGCCGCGTCGATGACGACCAACCCCCTCCTCCTGGCGGGCATCATCGCCGCGGTGTGCCTCGTGACGCTGTCGACCAGGGGGTCCAGCCCGTGGGCGGCGTCCTTCTCGCTGTACCTGTGGCTGGCTGCGTTCATCGTCGCGCTCCGGGTTGTCTTCCGGATCTTCTTCGGCGGCGGCGACGGCCCCACCGTCCTGTTCACCCTGCCCGTGGTGCCACTGCCGTCCTGGGTGCAGGGGATCCGGTTGTTGGGCCCGGTGTCCTTGGAGTCGCTGCTCGCGGGGCTCTACGACGGCTTGAGGCTGGCCGCCATCATCGTGTGCATCGGGGCGGCCCACGCTCTGGCCAATCCGAAGAAACTGCTCGCCAGCCTGCCCGGCGCGTTCTACGAACTGGGCACGGTGATGGTCGTCGCGGTGAGCGCCCTCCCACAGCTGGGCGAGTCCCTGCAGCGCGTCCTCCGGGCCCGCAAGCTCCGCCGCGGCCCAAGGTCCCGGTCACGGCGGGGGAAACTCCGAGCCGTCGAGACCATCATCGTGCCGGTGCTCTCCGATGCCCTTGAGCGATCCCTCTCCCTCGCCGCGTCGATGGACGTGCGCGGCTTCGGGCGCACCGGGGTCGCGTCACGGCAGGATCGGCGGCTCTCCTTCGGCCTCGGGTCGCTGGCCATGGTGCTGCTGGCCCTCTGGTCATTCCGCTTCCTGGCCCGCTCCCCTGACCACACTGTGCTCGGGCTGCCGCTGGTGTCGACGGCGCTGCTGGGGGCGGGCCTCGCATCCGCCGTGGCAGCCATGCGCATCTCGGGAGCCCTCGTGCACCGGACCCAGTACCGGCCCATCCGGTGGACGCGCCAGGAGAGCCTCGTCGCGGCCTGCGGGGTCGGGGCGGCCGGTGCGCTCTGGTGGGTCGGCGGCACTGGCGGCGAGTCGGTGCTCTACCCCACCATCGCCCCGCTGTCATGGCCCACACTGACCCCCCTTCTGGCCGCGGCCCTAGCGCTGGCCGCGCTGCCCGCGGTCGCGGCGCCCCGGCCCGTCGCCCTGAGGACCCCGGCATGATCCGATTCGACAACGTCTCCTTCCGCTACGCCGCCAGCGACGCCCTGCGGCTCCGCGACGCCTCCTTCCGCATCGACGAGGGCGAGTTGTGCCTCGTGGTCGGCCCAACCGGCAGCGGCAAGTCCACGCTGCTGGGCTGCATCAACAACCTGGTCCCCCGCTTCACCGGAGGAGTCCGCACCGGCGTCGTCAGGATCGACGGCCGTGACACCAGCCTCCTCCAGCCCAGGGAACTCGCCACGACGGTGGGCTACGTGGGGCAGGATCCCCTGGCCGGCTTCGTCACCGACACCGTCGAGGACGAGGTCGCCTATTCCATGGAACAGCTCGGCTTCGCACCAGCCGACATGCGACGGCGTGTCGAGGAGACGCTGGACCTGCTGGGCATCGCCGACCTGCGCGACCGCGCGCTGCGCACCCTCTCCGGCGGTCAGCAGCAGCGCGTCGCGATCGGCAGCGTCCTGGCCAGCTCCCCCAAGGTCCTCGTGCTGGACGAACCCACCTCCGCGCTCGATCCCATCGCGGCCGAGGAGGTGCTCGCGATCATCAGCAGACTCGTGCGGGACCTCGGCACCACCGTGGTCATGGCAGAGCATCGCATGGAGCGGGTCATCGAGTTCTCGGACAGCGTCCTCCTCGTCGGCGACGTCATCAGGCACGGATCCACCCGCGAGGTGCTCGCCACCGCCCCCATCCGGCCGCCGCTGGTCCAGCTGGGTGTCCGGGTGGGGTGGACTCCCCTGCCGCTGACCATCCGGGAGGCCAGGAGGGCCGGCGCCGAACAGCGGCGGGCGTGGATCGAACGTCCCCCGGAGCTTCCCGCCCCGCCGGACCCGGGGCGCCCGGTGCTCGCCGGTCGCGGAATCGTGGTGCGCTACGCCGACCTCGTGGCTGTGGCGGGAGTGGATCTGACTCTGCACTCCGGCGAGGTCACCGCGCTCATGGGGCGCAACGGCTGCGGCAAATCGAGCCTGCTGTGGGCCCTGCACGGCGCTGGGCGCCGCGACGCAGGTCGCGTGACGGGGTCCGAGGGTGTCACCGTTGCACTGGTTCCTCAGACGCCGACCGACCTGCTCTACCTCACCACAGTCCGGGAGGAGTGCTCCGCCGGCGACGCCGCCGCGGATCTCGCCCAGGGCACCACTCTCGGCCTCCTGAACCGGCTTGTGCCCGGGATCGACGCTGCGTCCCACCCACGCGACCTGTCGGAAGGGCAGAAGCTCGCCGTCGTCCTGGCCGTGGAGCTCGCCGGCAATCCGCACGTGGTCCTGCTCGACGAGCCGACCAGGGGCCTGGATTACGCTGCCAAGGAGGTTCTGAGCGGCATCGTCGGAGCGATGGCGGAGGAGGGGCGCGCAGTGCTCATCGCCACCCACGACGTGGAGATGGTGGCCCAGACGTGCACGCGTGTGGTGGTGATGGCGGAGGGCGAGGTGGTCTCCGACGGGTCCACCCGTGACGTGCTGGCAGGCTCGGCCCTCCTGGCCACCCAGGTGGCCAAGGTGGCCAACCCCACACCCGTCCTGACTGTTCAGGAGTACCTCGATGCGAGGTGACGATTCCACCCTGCGAATCCCCGCGCCCGTCATCGGAGTGCTCCTGGGATGGCGGACATGGGCCCTGATCCTGACCTCGTCGCTTCTCGGGCTCTTCGCCCTGTTCTGGCCGTTGTTGATCCCTGCGATCGGCGTCGCCCCACAGCACTCTGGCGACGCACCGTTCGTGTTCGCCGCGATCCTCCCCGTGGTGCTGCTCCTGGTCATCGCGCAGATGAGCGAGGGGGGCCTCGACGCGAAGTCGTTGGCGATCCTGGGGGTCCTCTCGGCGATGAACGCGGCGATCAGGCCGGCGCTCGGGGTGGGTACCGCCGGGGTGGAGTCGGTGTTCTTCCTGCTGCTGCTGGCGGGGAGGGCCTTCGGACCCGGATTCGGATACCTTCTGGGCTTCACCTCGATGTTCGCCTCCGCGCTCCTCACAGCTGGGGTGGGCCCGTGGCTGCCGTTCCAGATGTTGTGTGCTGCCTGGGTGGGGCTGGCTGCGGGTCTCCTGCCGAAGCGCGTCCACGGCAGAACTGAAATCCTGATGTTGACCGTGGTGGGCGTGATCTCCGCCTACGCCTACGGGGCGCTCATGAACATGTGGTTCTGGCCGTTCATCACCGGCATCGACGGCGGCACCGCCGGCAGCCTGGACTACCTTCCCGGCGCACCGGTCGGTGACAACCTTGCGAGATTCGGGTGGTTCACCCTCCTCACCTCCACGGGCGGCTGGGACACAGGGCGTGCCGTCTCCACTGCACTGGCCCTGATCATCCTCGGGCGTCCGGTGCTGATCGTCCTGCGGCGGGCCTCCGGCATGGCACGCGTGGTCCCCGGAGCGACCCGCCCGGATGCCGAGGACGCCGTCCCACGGCAGACCGACGCCTCCCTGCCCCTGACTGCACCGGTGGGACGCTAGGCGGCGCGCCCAGGGAGCCGGAAGGTGCCGCCATCCCCCTCGGCCAGCCACCCCGACTCCACCAACTCCGCCGCGTTCGCCAGGGCGTCCACCATGGTCTGACCGGTGCGCGCCGCCAACTCGGCCGCCGTCACCTCCTCCCTCGAGCGGACGGCCTCGCGCAGCTCCCGCAGAGCCGGCGCCAGATGGTCGATCGGCCGCGCCGAGCCCCTGCCTGACGGCTCCGGAACCGTGCCGACGGGGGCGAGCAGCGCCTCCACCTCCTGGGCCGAGCTCACCAGCACAGCTTCCCCATCCCGGATGAGCCGATTCGGTGTGGCCGACAGGGACGACGTGATGGGCCCTGGAACAGCCATCACGTGGCGCCCCAGCGCCATGGCCCAGGACGCTGTGTTCTTGGCCCCGGACCGGTTCGAGGCCTCGACCACCACGACACCCTCCGCCAATGCCGCGATCAAACGGTTGCGCGCCAGGAAGGCGTACCGGGTGGGCCGGTACGCGGGGGGCAGTTCTGAGACCACCGCGCCGCTCGCCGAGGCCGCCTCCGCGAGCCGCGCATTGGCAGTGGGGTATGGATCATCCAGCCCGCTGGCCACCACCGCGATCGTGCGCCCACGCACGCCGAGGGTCCCCCGGTGGGCCGCGGCGTCGATCCCGAACGCCAGCCCCGAGATGACGATCCGCCCACCCACTGCGAGGTCCGCCGCCAGCGTGACAGCCGCCTGTTCACCGTAGGAGGTGCACGCCCTGGCCCCCACTACCGCGACGCCACCCGGCATGGATGTCAGGGCGTCTCCACGCACCCACAACCCCAGTGGCGGCCCCGTCTGACCGCCGACCGCCACGCCCTCGAGATCCTGCAGTGATCCCGGCCACTCATCGTCCGACGGCGTGATGAACCGGGCCCCGCAAGCCTCGGTTGCCCGTGCCACTTCCCCCAGGTCCACCACGGCGGCCCGTCGGGACAACGGTCCTGCATCCGGCTGCGCCACGAGTCCGCGCCACACCTCCACGGCGCCGAACTCTCCCACCGCCTGGACGAGCGGCGGCGAGCCCATGGCAGCCAAGGCGCAGAGGCCCATGCGGGCCTGCCGCTCTGTCGTCGTCACGCCGCCCCCTTCCGTTCGTCGCCCTGGCGCAGGTGCAGGGCCGCTCTCAGCTCCCTGCCACTGACCGTGTCCCTCCCCGCGAGATCCGCCAGCGTCCAGGCCAGCCGGATCACCTTGTCCACGCCGCGGGCGCTGATCGCACCCCGCTGAAGAGCGGTGTTGAGGACCCCGAGGTCTGCCGGGAGGCTCAACTGCTGGCGCAGGTAGGAGCCGGGCACCTCACCGTTGGTAACCCACGGCGTGCCGCGGAGGCGACGCCGCTGGCGTTCTCGGGCCTCCACCACGCGCTCGAGCACTGTGGCGCTGGACTCCCCCACGCCGCCGTCCACCTCCAACAGCACCCGGTTGATCGCTGCCATCTGGTGCTTGATATCGATCCTGTCCAGGATGGGACCGCTCATCCGCTCCTGGTACTTGCGCACCCGCAGCGCATCACATCTGCACTCCATTCCCGCCACGCCGTGCATGCCGCACGGACATGGATTGGCCGCCATCACCAACTGGAACCGGGCGGGGAACGTGGTGGTATGACGCGCCCTACTCACAGTGATGGCACCGCTCTCGAGCGGGGTGCGAAGCGCATCCAGCTTTACTCCGAAATCCGGCGACTCGTCGAGGAACAGCACACCGCGGTGACCAGGCGATCCGAAATAGTTGCCTGGTTTGATAGTATCAACCATGAAGACGGACCAGCCACAAGACGCCGTGATCTACGTTCGCCTCTCACAGGACTCAACGGGCGAAGGTGTCGGCGTGAAGAGCCAGCGCGAAATGTGTCTAGAGATGGCTGAGCGCCGCGGGTGGCACGTCGTTGAGGTCTGCGAGGACAACGACATCAGTGCCTATAGCGGTAAGCGACGGCCCGGATTCGAACGCATGCTGGAGCTCGTAGCGAAAGGCAGCGTTAGGTACGTGGTCGTGCGACATGTGGATCGAATCATGCGCTCTTTGGAGGACACAGCAAGGTTCTCCAAGATCGGTGCCGATGCGGGTGTCGTGCTCTCTACAGTCCTCGGCGGTGACATGGATCTGGGGACCGCCGCTGGTCAGTTCCAGGTCTCGATCATGTCTTCGGTCGCGAGGAACGAATCCCAGCTCAAGGGTGAGCGTCAGAAGATCGCGGCAGCGCGCGATGCGCGCAAAGGGAAGAGGAACGGACGCAGACACTTCGGCTACGACCTCATCAAAGAGGACGGGCGCGTCGTGCGTGAGGTCATCAACGAGCGTGAGGCAGAGGTCATCCGTTGGATGGCCGACCGGGTGCTGTTGGGCGCGAGCATCCGAAGCATCGTGACCGAACTCAACGACAGGCTCCAAGCGGGCGACCCCACTGCCGTAAAGCCCAGTCAGGGCGACCGGTGGAACCTCCTCGGCGTTCGAAGGCTCCTCCTTAGTGCCCACATCGCGGGGCTACGTACACACCACGGCGAGGTCGTGGCGGTCGGCTCACAGTGGGACCCCATCATCGACAGGGCCACCCATGACAGGTTGACGCGCCTTCTCAGGGACCCCAAGCGCCAGACCAACGGCGCGACCCTTGGGAGGAAGTTGCTGCTGTCGGGGTTCGCGCGGTGCGGCGACTGCGGAGAAGCTCTCTACTCCAGGCCACGGCCGCTGATTGTGAAGGGGCAGAGGGTCCAGGCCAAGGACGCGGCTGGCGAGTTGCTGTGGCACACGAGACAAGGCGATCCACGGCCAGTGTGGGCGACCCAGGACACCTACGCGTGTGTCTCGGGTAACAGGCACGGCGCACGGACGGACGGACGCCACTTCCTCAGGATCAAGGCCGAGTGGCTGGACGAGCACGTCGCGCGGCAGATCATGGCGCGGCTGACCGAACCGGGATCGGCCGTTCTCTCCGCATTGGCCGAAGCCAACGACCAGCACGCCGCGTTGGAGCTGGCGCAGAAGACGATAGATGACGCTGAGCGAAGCCTTCGGGAGTTGGCCGATGACTACTACGTTCAGAAGTTGATGGACCGTCAGACGTTCCTCCAGACCCAGGCACACCTTCAAGCGGTGGTGCGCGACGGCCAGCGCCAAGTGATGGAGGCAACCGGGGATCGGTTCATCAGCCAGCTACCCACGACGGCGGACGACCTTCGACGCGCCTACGAGGAGAACGACGTCGTGTGGAGACGCGCCCTCATCACTGCGGTTGCTGAGCGCGTCGTTGTCCAGCGCGCGACGCTCCACGGGTCGAACAAGTTCGATCCGGCGCGGGTGGAGATCCACTACCGCTACTAAGAAACTTGCAAGGTCCGCGGCCTGCTGGGATACAATGGTTGTTGAAGTCGCCATATGCGCAGTTGGGCAGCCAGTAGGCCGGAGAAGCCCCCTCCACAATTGAGTGTTGAGTGGCATGGCCCCTGAATCACATCTCCTCAGGAAGTGGTACGGCTCAATACGCAGCGGAGATGATTCCTCATAAGGAGTCGTCGTGGCCAAGACTTCATGGCCTCAACCGGTGCTCAGGCACCTCAAGGAACAGCGCTGGACGTTGAATCGTGCAGCGGCAGAAATGGACATCCCCAGGTACCACTTCATCAGTGCGTGCTATGGACGTGTCTCCCCATCACCGGACCTTCGGGCGCGTCTCCCGAAGCTTCTCAATGTGCCCGTCGAGATGTTGTTCTCAGCACAGATGCTGGCCAGGCCCTACGCGAGAAACGCGAGGGCCGAGAAGTGATCTGGACCCTCACCCCCATCGAGCGCGAAATCCTCAAGCGGGACTGCGAGCGCTCCAGCGTGCAGACGCACATCAGCGGCAACACCGACGCCATCGTGGCGGTCCTCAAGAAGGGAGCCACGCGGTGAAGGTCGCAGCTACGTTCCATGAAATGTCCGATCTCGGCTTCATTCTCCGGAGCGGTCTCATCGACCTCGGCGAGAACCCCACGGCCCAGGACCAGCAGATGGAGCAGGCCCTCATGGCCGCCTACGGCGTCTTCCTCAATGGGGCGCTGGAGGTTGTCGAGCGGTGGGGTCTCAAGGTTCTCAACCGCACGATGGCAGTCGTCAGCGGGACCGACCTTCTCGTGCCGGTTGAGGTCGGTGCGCGCCGCGCAGTCAAGAGCGCGTCGGACGAGGGTCTGGGTGACGCGTATCTGTGCGGCCGCTGTCGGGTGCCCCACGTCACGCACGCGGTGGGGACTTTCGTCATCGACGCGACGGTGCGCGTTCCCATCTTCATGGGTCTGTGCAAGCACTGCTACCGACTGATGTTCAGGAGGATGGCATGAAGCTTGACGTGACCTACAAGGACCACTCCGCCGTCGTGACACTGCGTCACGGAAAGGCCCGGTCGGCTTTCATCCGGAGCCGTGACCGGTTCCTTTCCGAGTACAAGCACATCCGGCCGAAGCTCGACACCAGCCGGGACAATTGGAACTGGCCCATCGCCCTCGAGTACGGCAAGGACACCTACGCGCCTACCAGCTGGGTTATTGCGCCAGTGACGACGTGCCCCCTCTGCCTTCAGCAGGGTGAATCGTCCTACCCGGTATATGTGCGGCCCCTCGATGTTCCCATGAATGTCCTCATGCGCGCGACGCTGTGCAGCGCGTGCTTCAAGGGGGTGTTCACCGATGAGTGAGGACATGAAGATGGCCCCAGCTCGGGGGTGGGAAGCTGGGGCCACCGGTACATATAGGAGCAATATCGATTCTATCCAGTCGGTCTTGGACCTGGGATGGAAGGTCATTCCGTGCCACAGCATCACGGGTAGCGGTTCGTGCACGTGCGGCGACACGGCATGCCGCGCGGCGGGGAAGCACCCTCGGATTCGCGACTGGATGAACGGGGCCACCAGCGATATCGACACCATCAGTCAATGGCTGGAGAAGTGGCCCAACGCGGTCAACCTCGGGGTGGTCCCCACCACGGGCGTGGTGGTCGACATCGACCCGCGGAACGGCGGAACGTTGGACGCGGTCAGTGACCTCCCGGAGACTCCGCTCGTGGTGGCGACCGGTGGCGGCGGGTGGCACCTCTACTACGACGCGCCGCGTGAGTGGGTCGCGACCTCGGAGGGCAAGGCCCAACAGGTCGTGCGAAGCGTCACCAAGAGGACGAACTGGCGACCCGGCATCGATATCCAGGCCACCAACGGCTACGTGCTCATGGCGGGCTCCAGGCACGTCTCGGGCAGGGCCTACACGTGGCATCGGTTCGACCGTGCCCAGTCGGTGCCGGAGTTCCCCACGGGCAAGCTCGACGACAAGGCGAGCACGCCCCATGGGTCGTTGCCCAAGACGGGCGACGCACTGCTGAATGGGATTCCGGAAGGGCAGCGGGACAACGAGCTGTTCAGGTTGTGCTGTCGGTGGCGTCGGCAGTTGGGGGACGATCGGGCAGCGGTCGAAACTCTTGCACTCAAGGCCGCGGAGAGTTGCACCCCTCCATTCCCCAGGGTCGAGGCTTTGGCGAAGGTCGAGCAGGCGTTCAAGATGGACCACTCCGACGCTGACCAGCAGTACTCCCCCACGGACGACGGCAACGCGTCACTGTTCGTGGACCAGCACCACGACGTCATCCGGTACGCCACCGACGCGGAAATCTGGATGGCGTGGGATGGCAGTAGGTGGGCTCCAAAGGCGGACACGCGGGTGCTGGCGCTGGCGCGCGAAACGGCCCGGTCCCTAGGCGAGCGGGCGGTGACGATCCAGGGTGACGAGGCGCGCAAGGCGGCACTGAAACACGCCACCATGTCTCTCAGCGCGGGGAGGATCAAGTCCATGCCGGCGCTGGGGTTGGCCGATCCGAAGATCGGCGTCAAGCTCAACGAGTTCGACGTCGACGCGTGGACGCTCAACACCCCTAGCGGGACGGTCGAACTGACAACGGGAGCACAGCGCGAGCATCGGCGGGACGACTTGCTGTCGAAGATCACGCAGACGGCCTACGACCCTTCGGCAAGCGCACCGGGCTGGGAGGCGTGGTTGTCGTGGGCGATGTGCGACCGTCCAGAGCTGGTGGAGTTCCTCCAGCGGGCCGTGGGTTACACCATCACCGGAGACACGGGCGAGCAGGTGCTGTTCCTCCTCCACGGTGGCGGCGCCAACGGCAAGTCGACCTTCCTTTCCGTCATGGAGGGCGTGTTAGGTGACTACGCACTCCACGCGGAGCCGGACCTCCTCACGACCAAGCGCGGTGGGGCGTCCACGACTGGCGTGGCAGACCTTCACGGCAAGCGGTTCGTGGTGGCCAGCGAGACCAGGGAGGGTGCGAGGCTCGACGAGCGGACCGTTAAGCAGTTGACGGGTGAGGACGCGATCACGGCGAGGAGGCTCTATCAAGACTTCTTCACGTTTGTCCCTACCCACAAGATCTGGTTCGCGGTGAACCACAGGCCGACCATCACGGACGACAGCCATGCGATGTGGCGGCGCGTCTTGCTGGTGCCGTGGGATGCCAGGGTCGAGCCTCAGGATCAACGTCGGGGGCTGGCGGACTCGTTCATCGAGAACGAGGGGCCGGGCATCCTCAAGTGGATGGTCGAAGGTGCCCTCAAGTGGCAGCAGGACGGTCTCCAGGTGCCGGACGTCGTGCGCGCCAAGACGAACAGCTACCGGAGCGAGCAGGACGACATTGGCCAGTACGTCGAGGAGCGCCTGAAGAGCACCACGGGTGCCTTCCTCGACGTTGCCAGCCTCTACGCGGACTATCGCGTGTGGGTTGGCGACGGGGGCCGTCCCATGGGCAAGACCACGTTCCTCAACAGGATGGACGGGCGCCTCGGTGAACGCGTCAGGGAACGGCTCGGTGACGGTACCCGGCCGTGGGGCTATCGGGACTGGAGCCTCACGTTGGGGCACGACTGGAGGCCGTAGGAGGTGCTGGACCAGAAATTTGGTCCAGGTGCAAACTTTCTAGAGTTGCGTGCAATCTCGCGGTAGCGACGGAGACGGGGACCCATTCTCACGGGAGTGGGTCCCTTCTCTCGTAGAAAATCTGGTCCATCTGGTCCACGTGGTCCAGAAACTGGTCCAGCTCAAACCCGGGTTGACAACGGTATTTACTGCTGTGGACCAGATGGACCAGTCGAAATGACAAACAAAAGCCCTATAGAGGTTTTTTTCTAGCCAGAGTTTGCGAATGGACCAAAAATCTGGTCCAGCATTTTCACGAGATCGGAGACTTGGACCAGAAAGTGGTCCAGACCCTATACATGCGCGCCTGAGATGGTGGGGTTGCCTAACACTCGTTCGTACCAGACGCTCCAAACTTTCCAGGCCACGCCGTAACCCCCTCTGCCTCACGTGATCAGATGCCACCAGACGGCACGGCATTCACGGGCTGGGGACTACCACCAGTCGTCAGACTCGACGCGTCTAGAGGCCATCTGTCGTCGCGACCATGCTTATCAATAAGCACGGATTGACACATGCATCGAGTCCTGTTGCAATCGAACTACCGTACGATTGACGAAAGGACGACGGCGATGACCACCACCACGACATGCACCCAGTGCGGCAAGCGGCTAACGGCAGCCCAGCGCAAGGCTGGTGACCACCTCTGCCAGGAGTGCAACGAGGTTGCGATGCTGGAGAACGAGCACCAGGACGGTGCGCACGAGGGCAAGCCCTCCCCCTCCTGCCCCATGTGCGGCGAGGCCGAGACCGAGGCCGACCCCAAGCCCCTCACGCGCAAGCAGTGCAAGGAGATCCTCCAGGCGCTGGGCTACGAGGGACCGACCAGCTACCTCATGCCCAAGGTCCGCGAGATCGTCGCGACGGCCCAGGCGCACGCGGAACACAAGGACCAGGCTGATCCAAGCTGTTCCCTCTGCCCCAGCGATGCGGCCTAGACCAGCTCCGGGACGCCGTAGATGACGACCAGACGGCCGCGGGGATCGGGGCTGGGGATTTGTCCCGGTCCCGATTCAGGCGTGCTCAGATCGTCACTGTGCAGGGATGTCCTCGGTGACGAAGTACGGGTACCAGAAGCCCAGACCGTCCTCCCCATCGACAGTCTCGAAGGGGTTGAAAGTATAGGTGCGCTGCCGAGGGCGCCCCATAGCGGAGTGCCAACGCAGGACCAGGACGATCTCACCCTCCTTCATGCGCCTGAACAGCTCGTGTGGGTCCTCACCAAGGTCCCACTCATGGGATGGGAAGGGGCGAACGTCACGGGGAGGCGCGGGCTTATCGGGTGGTGGCAGGAACCCCTCATACTCCGAGGCTGGACTGACCAGCTTGATCCCGTTGGTGTTGGGGAAGAAGGGTTGCGCGTCGCCAGGGCTGATGTCTCCCAACCTCACCATGCCGGTCCAGGACCCTCCGACACGAAACAGCACTTTGACATCGAAGGCCACGTCTGGGCCGTCGTTCTTCACGAGGAGGTCGGGGAGCCGATCGGGCTCGACCTCCCCTGCCGTTGGCACGTGTTGCCATCTCACCGTCCAGTTGACGTGGTGGAACTCCTCCTCGCGAAGCATCGCGCGCTCGTTGGCCCTTTCGGCTGCATCGGCGGAGCGCTTCGCGGCATCGGCGGCCCCTCGGGCAGTCACGTTGCTACGTGCGGCGATCACCAGCGCAATGACGGCGAGCACCGCGGACAGCCCGGCTGCGACGGCGGCGACCCAATCAGCCACACTCCCCACCTCCAACAGCATCATCGGTCCCCCCTCCGACGCTCGACGGCCACGCGGGCCAGGGCAAGAGCCCAGAACGCGACGGCTAGGGCAGCGACAGCGACGACGAGGGCCACAACATCCACCCACGCACAGTAACGGAGCCATCGTGCAAGTGATCATCTACCTACGGGTATCCACCACCACCCAGGCGGAGCAAGGCAACGGCCTAGCGGTACAGGAGGCGGCGTGCCGCAGCTACGCAGCCCAGCACCACCACGAGGTGGTCCACCTCCTCAGTGAGGAAGGGGTCTCAGGCAGTAGGGCTGACCGGCCGATGCTGGCACAGGCACTCGCGGAAGTCCGGAACGGGGGCGCAGAGGCCATCCTCGTGGCCCGGTTGGACCGGCTCGCACGTGATGTGGTCCTCCAGGAGATGCTGATCCGGGAGCTACACCAAGCCGGGGGAAGGCTCCTCTCTGCCGTTGCGAGCGAGAACGACCTCCTCGACGACCCCAACGATCCCAGCCGGAAGATGATGCGGCAGATACTCGGCGCGTTCGCGGAGTACGAGCGCAGTCTCATCGCGCTACGTCTGGCATCTGGGCGCGCGGCCAAGCAGGCACGCGGAGGCAAAGGCAGCGGAAGCTACAGGTTCGGGTGGACCAAGAACGGGCCAGACGAACGCGAGCAAGGCGTCATCGAGGCGATCCGAACCCTACGGGCCGGGGGCCACCCCACTGCCGATATCGCGGCGTGGCTCAACGCGCGGCCCAACATGCAGCCACGCCATGCGGCAGAGTGGACGGCAAGAGGTGTCAGCCATGCCATTTCGTGAGCAACCAGCCGATGCGGTCTACACGCCACCGGGCTACCGGCAGCCGGAGTACGACCACGCCGCAGAGGTCACACCACTGGCGGACGGCGGTTACATCGTGTGGCAGGAGCCGGACCGGCTGGCGGTGTTCCTCAACCGTGCGGCGCTGATGACGGCGCGCGAGTTGGCCACGGTGGACGCGCCGCCGGTGGTGGCTCGTGACGTTCTGAAGCTCCTCCACGCGCCAACCGACCAGACCTACACGGTCGCAGGCGAGGACCTCACAGAGACGATCCGCAGCTGGTACGGCTAGGCGGTGCCCACCTCCCAGGAGCAGCGCCCCGGGCCCGACCGACACGATCAGGCCCGGGCACGATGGACTAGGCGGCCTACTCAAAGGCAGTGTCGAACTGCATGATGCCTTCGTTGTCGAGCTCGACCTCGATCTTCACCCGCGCCCCGAGGAACTGCGGGAATGCCTCGTGCCAAATCTCGACCACGTGCGCCCACTCGTCAACGTTTCCGGGGTCGAACTCGGGAATCACCAGTCCGCGCGGAACCGATCCACTCCAAGGGCTCGCGATTTCATCCATGTCTGGACACTCCTTTCAGTCATGGCTAGACCGCCAGGAGCGGGAACGCACAAACGGACCACACCCCAGAGGGTCTAGTCCGTTTGTCTGCCACAGACGCTACACGGGTCGGCGGCCAAGGTCAAGAGCGCTCAGACGGCCAGGTCCAGCGGCAGATCGGAGATATCGCGCAGGCGCTTCCCGTTTATGAGGGTCTCAAGCATGGCGCTTGCTTCGTCATTGCCGAGGTCCTCAACTGCGGTGATCAACTCAGGTAGCGCCATGTGATAGACCATGTCGAGGTCGCCAGTACCCAGTGCCAGCGATGCGAGGCGCGAGGGTGTCGGTTCCCCAGTGACGACCACCACATGCGGAGTGCGACCCTTGCGGTTGCGGATCACGTTCAGGGCTTCCGACCGCGCGTTCTGGGCGCGATCCGAGCGAAGCGTCCACTTGCACGAGATGACGGCGTGCACAATCGGGTGCGGATTGTTCACGGCGCGCACGATGGACAGGTTCCCAGACCCGTCATCGACCACAACCTCATCACGGTTGATCGTGTCGTCCGGTTCAGGTTCGCGCGTGATGACTACGTCGGGCGACACAGAGTAGTTGTTGCCCAACACGCTCTCAAGGGTTCGGTCCCTCTTGATCGCGTTGGCGAGTTCGTCGAGGTGCAGGTAGGGCTCATAGCGCGCCAAGTGATACTCACGGCGAGAACCACCTACGTCCCTCACGTCCCACTTGCCGGGACGGATGGACTGCATGTGGGGGAAGGTGTCACGCAGGAACTCCTTCACGCAGCCCTCAAACCTACTCCCGGCACTTTGCCCAGGAAGCTTCACACCTTCGGGTGCGTCGAGTGCACGTGCAATGGAGAGCGCGATTGTCCGGCTGGAGTACTGGTCTTTGTCCGCGTTCGACGCGACACCATCAGGGCTGATCGCCAGCGCCCCCTCTGCCACAAGGGACTCATGGAACCGGCGTCGAGCTTCGGTCAGGAGCGCGTCAGACATCCTTGTCCCCTCGGCGGATAGCAGCGGCGATCTTCAGTCCCACAGCACGAGCCACGGGCGGAGGCAGAGCGTTGCCGACTTGGCGGTATGCGGCCGTCTTGGCCCCAGCAAAGCGCCATTCGCGTGGGAAACCTTGCACGCGTGCGGCCATGTCGACGGTGAGACGCGGGAGACCAACGAAGCCAGGCTCTGGCGGCTCGGGAGCCAGCGACCCACCGTTGACACCGAGCTTCTTCCACGCGGCGCGGGCACGGGTGGGACCGAGGTCGGGGCCACCGTGTTTGGTGGAACCACCAACGAGTGTTGGGGCGATCCCATCTGCCCCCTGGGCCCATGCATCGGCACCTTCCCAGCCCGCAACCGCCATGTCGTCGCGCAGCAACTCACCGACGGTGATGGGGTCCTCCATGTTCGGAGCGGGCCAGGCAAAGTACTGATCCCACGGGTCACGCATGGCCACCAAGATGACGCGCGGACGCAGCTGGGAGACCCCATAGTGCGAGGCGTTAAGCAGCTGCCAGCGCGGGTTGTACCCCATAGAGCGCAGAGTCTCATCGATGCTGTCACGGACACCCGAGAACTTGGGGTCAAGCAGGCCGCGCACGTTCTCAAGCATCACGGCCTTCGGTTCGATCTGGGCGACCAGTTCGAGGGCGCGCGGAAATAGGTTGCGCTCGTCGTCCTCCCCCAGTTGCTTCGAGGCGACAGAGTACGGAGGGCATGGCACGCCACCGGCGAAGAGGTCCACCTTGCCCCGGTAGATGTGGCCATCCCACTCGCGCAGGTCGGCCTCGACAACGTGCCACTCCGGGCGGTTGAGGCGGAGGGTCTCACAGGGCAGATGTTCCCACTCGACGCACACCCGGTGCTCGAACCCGGCTTGCTCCAATCCCAACGCTTGGCCACCAGCACCAGCGCAGATCTCAGCGCTCCAGAGTTTCCGAGGGGTCACCCGGCGATTGTGCCACAGTTCCCAAAGCGGCCATGACAGGCCACTTCGACAGCACATGAACCGGCCGACCTGGTTGGTTGCCAGGCCGGCCGGTTGGAGTGTCTCAGATCAGCTTCTGCGGTCCCTCATGGCGCGATTGAGCCACGCGGGCGGGGCGCTGGACATGTTGACCTTCTCCTCTTCCTCGGTCAGCGGAGCCGGCAGCGCGGGCTGCGGCTCCTCCTCAACGATCGACCCTTCGATGATCAGGTCGGTGCTGTCCTCCAGCGCGTCGGGATCAGCGAGCAAGTCACGGAACAGTTGCTCCATCGGGTCGCTCTGGTCCGTGACGATCCGGTGCATCTGGGTTGCTGCCAGACCAGCGCGATCAGCGATGTCTTGGGCAGCCTTCAGACGAATCCCAGCGGGGACATCCGCGTCGTTGATGAAGTCGATGATCCGGTCCACGGCCGCCTCTGCCGAGCGAACAACGCGCTCAGCGGCCTTGCGGCGAACTTGCCCGGCTTCACCACCGTGCAGGGTGCACACGTTCCCACCGGCGATGGCCTCGGCCCTGCAGCGGGTTCCGTCACGTTGGGTCGCCAGACAGCGCGTGAGGTGGCCGTGGTTCGGGTCAGCCCAGAAGGCCTCACTGTGCGTGACACGTTCCCGTCCCTTGTGAGGATGAACACCCACGGGGGATCACCTCTTCAATGCGGGGTACTTGGCGACCAGCCCGTCAACGCTGGGCGTGTTCGGGTCCATGCGCCTCCGACGCGTGGGTTGACCGCTCGGGGGAAGCAGAGGGGGTTCGGTCGCGGGAGTCTCCTCCAGCGACGTGCCAGGCTCGGGCACGAACGCGCCACCCTTATCGAGCATCGGGAAGCGGCGGAGCATGTCGTCACGTGCCGCGGCCGGGGCGTTGCCACGCTCCCTAGTTCGGTTGTACTCAGCGACCAGCTCACCCACGGCGGACTGGAGCTGTTCGTACTTCGTGCGAAGCTCCGTCGTGCGACGCTTGATGGATGCCGCGTCGGCGTCTCCCCCACCGTCGGCGATCTCATCGGTGAAGTCCCACATCTCTTGGATGCAGGCCACCGCTGCGTCGGTTTGCGTCTTGATGGCCTTGTGCAACTCGGCCAGGCGGGCGGCCGTCTGCTCTCGGATGAGGCCAGCCTCAGCCTCACGCTCCTCCTCGGCAGTGGGGAACATGGCGTTGACCTTCTCGGCCAGTGCCGATGCCTGAGCCTGGCGCGCTGCGTGCGTGATCAGATCATCCATGTCAGCCCTCCTCCTTCGATCCGCGCAGCTGTTCCTTCAAGCTCTCGACCTCGCGCCGGAGTTCATCGAGCTGTTCCTTCTCGCGCTGGCGTTCCTTCTTGCGCTCGATCTCCTGGTTGAGCTCGGCGAGGTACTGCGCGTTGCGGTTGGCGTCCGAGAAGTACTCAGTGACCTTCATGTCAGCGCCCTTCCTTCAGTGCGGGGAACTTCTCGACGAGACGGTCCACGTCCATGGTCTGGACGTCGTCGTGCAGTGCAGCCCGCGCATTACGGATCTGCACCTGCTGAACTGCGGTGTCCTCAACCTCACGAAGCGCATCGGCTGCGCCACGCATTGCGAGTTCAAGATCAGCCAGCGGGCTGGTCTCCTGGTCTGCCATTGTGGGGTCCTTCCACGTAGGTGTTATGGGGTCCGAGGTCCGGGGTGGGACGGACACCCAAGCGGTTACCTACTGGGTGCCCGGCCACCGGACCCAGGTAACAATTCCGAATCTCCAGCATGCGCCAGCGAGATGGCTCCGGGCCTGACCTCGGACGTGCCCCCGCCGACCAGCGCGACCGGGGTGACCGAGTGGTGGGGATCCGCGTAGGGGGGCCGGACAATCAGCCCGGTCAGCTCCCTGCCCGCCAGCGAGTGGATGGCAGACACCTCCACCGCCTCACCCTCATCCAGGTCCGGGAGGATGGAGGGCAGCCGCGAGGCCAGCATGGTTTTCCCCACCCCTGGTGAGCCGTGGAGAAACAGGTGGTGCCGCCCAGCGGCCGCCACCTCCAAGGCGAACTTGCCGTCCTCATGACCGACCACATCCGCGAGATCCGGAGTGAAGCCGGCCGGACCGTCGAACGGCTCGGAGGATGCGGGGGCTGCCTCAGTGGGGTTGGTGACGGGCTTGCCCTCCAGCAGGTCTACCACCTCAGCGAGACGTCCAGCCCCCCACACCGTCAGACCTGACACGAGCGAGGCCTCGGTCTGCTGGCCCGCGGGGACGATGGCACGCTCGAACCCCGCCTTCGAGGCGGCCAGCATGGCAGGGAGCACCCCGCGCACCTTCCGGATGCGGCCGTCCAGGCTCAGCTCGCCCACCAGCACGGTGCGGGTGTCCGAGACCAGCTCCATCTGGCCCTCGGCGATCAACGCAGCCACCGCGATGGCCACGTCGTAGTGCGTGCCGGCCTTGGGCAGACCGGCCGGCGACAGGTTGATGGTGACGAGGCCGGGTGGCCAGGACAGACCTGTGGCAAGCACCGCAGCCCTGACGCGGGCCTTGGCCTCACTGAGCGCGGCGTCAGGCAGACCCACGAGCTGAACCCGCGGCAGCCCCCCGCCCTTGGCCGCCTCCACCTCGACGGGGAACCCGTTGATCCCGGAGAGCGCCACCGACCAGACGTGCCGGCCTACCATTCGTCGATCCCGCGCGCATAGGTGTACTCGCACTGGCCGCCGCGGGGCCACAGCACCCCGACCGCGTCCACCCGGATCACGCTCGGGTGAAGACCGGACTCCCTGACGTACAGGGCGGCCAGGCGACGCAGCCTGCACGCCTTCCGGTAGGTGATGGTCTCCAGAGGGGCGCCGAACCCGGTTCCCGAGCGGGACTTGACCTCCACCACCACCAGAGTGCGTCCGTCCGGTTCGGCCGCCACGATATCGATCTCGCCCTCGCGACACCGCCAGTTGCGCGCCAGGACCCGCCAACCGCGGGCCACCAGATACTCGACGGCCTTGTCCTCGCCTCGCCTACCGAGAGCCTGTGTAGGGCTTTCCATCGCCACCACCTCCGATCCCATGATCGGACGGCGCGGCTCCTACTTACCGTTGTCCACAGGCAGCGGGATCACTGGTTCTCAGGCACCTGAAGATCCGAGTGGGCTATCTCCTCGATGGACACATCGCGGAAGGTCAGCACCTTGGCCGACTTCACGAACCGTGCCGGACGGTACATGTCCCACACCCACGCGTCGCCCATGGACACCTCGTAGTAGACGTCTCCGCCCTCGGTACGCACCTTCAGGTCCACGACGTTGCAGAGGTAGAAGCGCCGCTCGGTCTCCACCGCATAGGTGAAGATGCCCACCACGTCCTTGTACTCGCGGTACAGGTCGAGCTCAAGCTTGCTCTCGTATTGTTCAAGGTCCTCGGCGCTCATCGTCCCCCAACTCTAGCCGTTCGCGCCACGTTGTCGAAGCACCACCGGTGGATGGCGGACGGCCCGTGCTCGTCCAGCGCAGATTGATGGAGCGAGGTGCAATAACCCTTGTGGATCGCGAAGTGGTAAGCCGGAAAGGCTGAGTCGTGGGCCACCATGATGCGGTCCCGGGTGACCTTCGCGACGATGGAGGCGGCACTGACGCACGCAGCCACCTTGTCGCCCTTCCACACCGCCAGGCCGGGGACCCCGAGCCCGTCGACAGCGAATCCGTCCGTGATGACGAAATTGGGTGCGACGTCGAGCCGGCCGACTGCCCGGCGCAGCCCGTGCAGATCTGCCTGATGCATCCCCAGGCGGTCACACTCGTCGGCCTCCACGATGGCGACGGCCACCGCGGTGGCGCGACGCATGATCTCGTCGTGGAGCCGATCCCTCGCCGCTTCCGTCAACGCTTTCGAATCATCGAGCCCGGCAATGGGGCGATCCGGGTCCAGGATGACGGCAGCGGCCACCAGCGGACCCGCGCACGCGCCCCGACCTGCCTCGTCGGCCCCCGCCACCGGTCCGAGCCCAGCCCGGACCAGCGCCCGCTCGTAGCTGTACGTCCCTCGACCGAGCCGGATCATCAGCAGCCGGGCTCCACGTGAATCAGTTCCGCCTGGGCAGGGGCCGGGTCAACGGCCGCCGGGACCTTCGCGAAGGTCACCGGAAGGGTGAAGGTGGCCAGCCGGTCCAGGGGCGCGACGATCGCCACTGCAGCACCGACCACGTTCTCGGTGGGGACGAAGGCGCTCTCACCCGGGTTCTGCGACACCTCGGCGAGCCGGCACCGTGAGTCGGCCGACGCGTTGCGGTGGTCTCCCATGACGAAGAGGCTCTCCGCCGGTACGACGATGTCGAAGGGCACCGTCACCGGGGCGACCTGAATCCCGTTCTCGCTGTACAGGTAGGAGCTCTCCTCCAGGACCGATCCGTTGACCTCGATCTTGCCGTCGTCCGTGCTCCGGACGTGATCCCCGGGCATCCCGATCACGCGCTTGATGAGGTGCTCAGTGCCCGAGTTGGGAAGCACTCCCACGAACTCCAGGGCGATCTTCGCCGGGTTGGTCGACGGCGCGCTGGCCGCCAGCCAGCTGCCGGGATCCTCGAACACCACCACGTCGCCGCGCTCGAACCCGCCGAACTTCGCCACCAGGACCCGGTCGTTGACCTGCAGGGTGTTCTCCATGGAACCCGACGGGATGACGAACATCTGGCCCACGAACGTGCGCAGGAGCGTGGCGATGACGACGGCCCCCACCAGGATGAGCACGCCCTCCGTGAGCCATCCCAGCACTTTCGAGCCCAGGCTGGGCGACGCCGGCCGAGCTTCATCGAGCGGGTCGGCAGTGGATTCCACAGGATCAGTCCTTCGGGGCGGGTTGGCGGCGCTCCCCAGAGCATACCGCGCGCGCCTCGGGCCCCTGCATGCACGAACCGCCGGTGGCCACGGCCACCGGCGGTTCGACGTCATCGAGCCTGCGCTCAGAAACGCTTCTCCTTGATCTTGGCTGCCTTGCCGCGAAGACCGCGCAGGTAGTACAGCTTGGCGCGGCGCACGTCTCCGCGACGCTCCACCTCGATCTTCTCGATGATCGGGCTGTGCAGGGGGAAGGTGCGCTCGACGCCGACGCCGAAGCTCACCTTGCGAACGGTGAATGCGGCCTGCACATCGCCCGCGTTACGCGCGATGACGACGCCGGCGAACACCTGGACGCGGGAGCGGGTGCCCTCGACGACCTTCACGTGCACCTTGACGGAGTCACCGGCGCGGAAGTCCGGGATGTCGTCGCGCAGGGACGCCTTGTTGAATTCCTGGATCAGCAGGTTGGTCATGGTCAAACCCTTCCGTCAGTGCCACAGGTCACCGCGGGTTGTTCTGGCCGGACAGCCACAGACAGTCCCCCAGTGGCAGGAGCTGCGGCGAATCCGGGTTGCCCAGGTGTGGGCAACGACTAGTCATTATGGCAGAGGGACACACCGCCGCGAAATGCGGGAGGCCCCGGGGGTCAACTCCCCGGGGCCTCCCGTTGGTTTCGATGCGGACTCGCCTCCCGGCGCGTCCCCACTCACCCTGGCTTGCCTTGCCCGACGGGCACCTACAAGCTCACTTCCCGTCCTTCTTGAACATCGCGGCGATGAGGTCGCGGTTCAACTGCGAGATCGACTCCAGCGGGATCCCCTTCGGGCACACCGCGGCGCACTCGCCGATGTTGGTGCAGTTACCGAATCCCTCTTCGTCGTGCTGCGCCACCATGGACTTGACGCGACGGTACCGCTCTGGCTGCCCCTGCGGGAGCATGGCCAGGTGGGTGATCTTCGCGGCCGTGAAGAGCATGGCGGAGCTGTTGGGGCACGCCGCGACACACGCGCCGCACCCGATACAGGTGGCGTTGTCGAACGCGACGTCCGACTCCCGCTTGGGGGCCGGCATGGCGTGTGCGTCAGGAGCGGAGCCGGTGTTCGACGAGATGAAGCCGCCGGCCTGGATGATCCGGTCGAACGCCGTGCGATCGACGGCCAGGTCCTTGAGCACCGGGAACGAACCAGCCCGCCAGGGCTCGATGTCGATCGTGGCGCCGTCTGCGAACGAACGCATGTGCAGCTGGCAGGTGGTGGTCCGGATACCCTCGGGCGCGCCGTGGGCGACGCCGTTGATGACCACGCCACACATGCCGCAGATACCTTCGCGGCAGTCGTGGTCAAACGCCACCGGCTCCTCGTTGCGTTGCGTGAGGTTCTCGTTGAGCAGGTCAAGCATCTCCAGGAAGGACATGTCGTCCGACACGCCGTCCAGATCGTACTCGACCATCCGACCGGCTGCATCGGGGCCGGCCTGACGCCAGATACGTAGCTTGAGTTTCACTTGTAACTCCGTTGCTTCAGTTCGATTGCCTTGTAGATCAGCGGCTCGCGGTGCAGTACGGGCTTGCCGCTCTCGCCACCCCACTCCCACGCGCCGACGTAGAGGTACTCGTCGTCGTTTCGCAGCGCCTCGCCCTCTTCGGTCTGGGATTCGGCGCGGAAGTGACCGCCACACGACTCTCGTCGGTGGAGTGCGTCGATGCACATGAGTTCACCGAGTTCGAAGAAGTCCGCCACGCGGCCTGCGCGTTCGAGAGCCTGGTTGAAGTCCTCGTTCACGCCGGTCACCCGGACGTTCTTCCAGTAGTCGGCCTTGAGCTCACGGATGAGCCCGATGGCCTTGGTGAGCCCCTCCTCCGTGCGGTACATGCCGCAGTACTCCCACATGATGTTGCCGAGTTCCTTGTGATAGGAGTCGACCGACCTCGTGCCCTGGATGGAGAGCAGCGTCGTGATGCGGGCGGTCGCGGCATCGCGTGCCTCGACGACGGCGGGGTGATCCTCGGAGATCTTCTCGAACGGAGCGTCGGCGAGGTAGTCGTTGATCGTGTTCGGCAGAACGAAATAGCCGTCTGCCAGACCCTGCATGAGCGCCGATGCGCCGAGGCGGTTCGCTCCGTGATCGGAGAAGTTCGCCTCACCCGTGACGTAGAGCCCGGTGATCGACGACTGCAGGTCATAGTCCACCCAGAGGCCGCCCATCGTGTAGTGGACCGCCGGGTAGATGCGCATGGGCACCTCGTAGGGGTTCTCGCCCGTGATCTGCGCGTACATGTCGAACAGGTTGCCGTACTTGTTCTCCACGGTCTTCTGACCCATGCGGTTGATGGCATCCGAGAAGTCCAGGTAGACGCCGCGACGCACCTGACGCTCGACTCCGGAGGAGTCACGCTCGGTGACCGCCGGGCCGACGCCGCGGCCCTCGTCGCACATGTTCTTCGCCTGACGCGACGCGATGTCGCGCGGCACCAGGTTGCCGAACGAGGGGTAGATGCGCTCCAGGTAGTAGTCGCGATCCTCCTCGGCGATCTGGCGCGGATCCTTGGCGCAGTCCTCGGCCCGCTTGGGCACCCAGATGCGGCCGTCGTTGCGCAGCGACTCGGACATGAGCGTCAGCTTCGACTGGGTATCCCCGTGCACCGGGATGCAGGTGGGGTGGATCTGCGTGTAGCAGGGGTTGGCGAAGTGTGCGCCCTTGCGGTGCGCGCGCCAGGTGGCCGTGACGTTGCAGCCCATGGCATTGGTCGACAGGAAGAAGACGTTGCCGTAACCGCCCGTGGCGAGCACCACCGCATCAGCGGTCCAGGTCTCGACCTTGCCGTTGATCATGTTGCGGGTCACGATGCCGCGGGCGCGGCCGTCGACGACGATGATCTCGACCATTTCGTGGCGCGCGTACATCTTCACGGTGCCCGCGGCGATCTGACGCTCCAGTTGCTGGTAGACCCCGATCAGCAACTGCTGGCCGGTCTGACCTCTGGCGTAGAAGGTGCGCTGGACCTGGACGCCGCCGAAGGAGCGGGTGTCCAGCAGACCGCCGTACTCGCGGGCGAACGGGACGCCCTGGGCAACGCACTGGTCGATGATGTTGGCCGACACTTCCGCAAGGCGGTAGACGTTCGTCTCGCGGGCGCGGTAATCGCCACCCTTGACCGTGTCGTAGAACAGCCGGTGCGTGGAGTCGTTGTCATTGCGGTAGTTCTTGGCGGCGTTGATGCCACCCTGGGCCGCGATGGAGTGGGCGCGACGGGGGCTGTCCTGGTAGCAGAAGTTCAGGACGTTGTAGCCTGCCTCGCCGAGCGTCGCCGCCGCGGCACCACCGGCGAGCCCGGTGCCCACGATGATGACGCTGAGCTTGCGACGGTTGGCCGGGTTGACCAGGCGGGCCTGGAACTGACGCGACTTCCAGACCTTGTCGATCTCGACTCCGCGGGGAGCCTTGGTGTCGGCGATATCGGCGCCTTCAGCCCAGTACTCACTGGCGAGGCCGGGGGTCGTGCTGGTTGCAGTCATCAGATACCAACTCCAAAGAGGACGGCCAGGGGCATGATCATGAAGCCGACGAACAGGGCGACGGACACGACGATGGCCAGCACATTGAGCACCGTGCGCGACTGGGCGCTGGTGTTGCTGCCGAGGGTTGTGAACGCGCTCCAGAAGCCGTGCCGGACGTGCATCGTGATGAGCACCATGCAGACGGCGTACAGCGCGACCATCCACCACTGGCTGAAGCTGGCCAGGACCATCGAGTGCGGCTCGTCGGCGTTGCCGCCGAAGGATCCGGGGATGATGGTGAACTGGATCAGGTGGAAGATGATGAAGGCCGCGACAATGATGCCGCCCCAGCGCATGGTGCGCGACGAGTAGGTCTGCACCTTCTTCTGGGACTTGACGTACTTGCTACCGCGGTTCTTGAGCGTCTCCGCCGAGAGAGTCACTGCAGACCAGATGTGCAGGATCACGGAGGCGACGAGGGCGAACCTGAAGATCCAGATGAACCAACCGGCCGGAAGGAGGGGGTAGAGGATGCCACCGTCATCGGTGTTCCCCTTCAGCCAGTCGGCGTAATGGTCGAAGGCCTCGGGACCGAGGAACATCTTCAAGTTGCCGTACATGTGCACGAGCAGGAACGCGATCATGATCAGGCCTGTCACTGCCATGACGACCTTCTTGATGACCGTGCTACGCATCGCCCGTTGATGGATGGTGAGAGTTGTTGCCACGCCGTCACTCTAGCCAACGCAGCACCCCTACGGGCGCCGGGGTGATGTTATCCGAGACGCGTTTCGCTAGGCCATTTACGGGCCTGTTCCGTTACGAAAACTCGTCTGGGATCAGGTCCGGCCGACGCTCGAGCGTGCGCGCCAGCGCCTGCTCGTGCCGCCACCGATCGATCAGCGCGTGGTTGCCGCTCAGCAGCACCTCCGGCACCGCCCTACCGCGCCAGACCGGGGGCTTGGTGTAGCTCGGATACTCCAGCAGGTTGCCGTGCCCGGCCGAGTGGGATTCCTCGACGAGTGAGGCCGGATTGCCCAGCACGCCGGGAAGGAGCCGCACAACGGCCTCGATGATCGCCAGCGTGGCCACCTCCCCCCCGTTGAGCACGTAATCACCGAGGGAGACCTCCACGAGCTCATAGCGTTGCGAGCAGTGATCGATCACTCGTTGATCGATGCCCTCGTAGCGCCCACACGCGAAGACGAGCCGCTCCCGCTCCGCGAGTTCGTAGGCCAGGGCCTGGGTGAACGGCACGCCCGCGGGAGTCGGGACGACCACCGTCATCGGACTTGATGACGCCTCCTCGAGCGCGTCCAGCGCCTCCCCCCACGGCTCGGGCTTCATCACCATTCCCGCGCCACCTCCGTAGGGCGTGTCGTCCGTGGTGCGGTGACGGTCGTGCGTCCAGTCCCTCAGGTCGTGCACCGCGAGGGCCACGGTGCCGGTGGACACGGCCTTGCCCACCAGGCTGAGCGCCAGCGGCGCGAAGTAGTCCGGGAAGATCGTCACGATGTCGATCCTCATTCGAGGTCCTCCAGCAGACCCTCGACATCAGCCAGTTGCACGTGCCCCACCTGGAGATCCACCACGGGCACCAGCGCGGTTACGAACGGCACCAGACGTTCCTCCTCGTCGGCGAGGGTGATGCGCAGGACGTCCTGGGCCGGCAGGTGCAGCACCTCCTCGACGCTGCCCACCCGGACGCCCGCGTGATCGAGGACGCTCAGCCCCACCAGCTGCCGATCGAAGTACTCCTCGGTCTCACTGGGACGCTCCTCGGCGGGAACGCGAGCCCCCAACCACTGGCCGATGAGGGGCTCGACGGCAGTGCGGTCCGGGTACCCCACGAACGACAGGATCAACCGCCCCCTGTTCCAGGTCACCGTCGCGATCTCGATGCTCTGGCCCTTCTCCCCCAGCTGCAGCCTCGTGCCCACCGTGAACCGGCGCGCCGGCTCGTCCGTGCGCAGGTCGATGAACACGTCGCCCCTCAAGCCGTGCGGACGGCCGATCCTGCCGACAGTCACGTCCACCAGGTCACTCACCGGTACTCCTTCGCTGTTGTCCCGCCACGCGGGGACGGCGATGCCCCGGACCCGTTGGGGTTACCGGGGCATCGTTTGTGCTGGTGTGTCAGGGGCGACGGGGACGGTCCACGTCCACGAAGTCCACCCGGACGCTCTCCTTGCCGGCCAACGCCGCGACCACGGTGCGCAGAGCCTGCGCAGTGCGACCTTGGCGGCCGATCACCTTGCCGACGTCCTCTGGGTGCACCCGCACCTCGAGGAGGCGCCCGCGCCGCAGGTCCTTGTCCTTGACCGACACGTCGTCGGGGTTCGACACGATTCCGGCGACGAGGTGCTCAAGGGCTTCCGCGAGCACGATCAGGCCTCTTCTGCAGGAGCCTCGGCCTCGTTGGCCGCGGCCTCGGGCTCGGACGCCGCCGCAGCGGGCGCGGTCGCAGCCTTGGCGGCGGCCTCGTCAGCCTTCTTCTTCGCCTTGGAGATCGCCGGCGCTGTCGCGCCGCTGTCCTCGGCGAGGGCCTTGGCGAACTCGGCCTCACGGTCACGGCGCTCCGGCTGCGGATCGATGCCCGAGGGCGTCGTGTCGCCGCTGAACTTCTGCCAGTCACCACTGCGCTTGAAGATGGCGACGACGGCCTCGGTGGGCTGGGCGCCCACGGACAGCCAGTACTGGGCGCGCTCGGAGTCGACGCGGATCACCGAGGGATCGTTCTTCGGGTGGTAGAGGCCGATCTCCTCGATGGCCTTGCCCTCCCGCTTGGCGCGCGAGTCGATGACGATGATGCGGTAGTGGGGCGAGCGGATCTTGCCGAGCCGCTTGAGGCGAATCTTGGTTGCCACGGGTGTGGTTCTCCTGTGATGAAAGTGTCTGCCGGGCAGACGATGTGGATGGACGCACGCGACGTGTGGGGCACGCCGCGCACAAACCTGAGGGACCTCGAGGCTCGGATGAGAGGGCCCGGGCAAAGAGGTGCATCAGACATTCTGCCAGATCCACCGGCGACGGCCAATCCGTGCGAGACGCCGACGTAGCATCGGGCCCGTGGACATCTCAGAATCCGGGTTCGAGGCCCTCGTCGAGGAGGCCCTCGCTGCGCTGCCCGAGCAGCTGGTCACCGGGCTCGACAACCTCATGTTCGTCATCGAGGACGAGCCGGAGGACGGCTCGGACTCACTCGGCTGGTACGAGGGGACAGCCCTGACCGAGCGGGACCAGTACGGCTACGGGCAGCTGCCGGACCGGATCGTGCTGTTCAGTGGACCCCTGGGCCGGATGTGCGCGACGGAGGACGAGCTCTACGAGGAGATCTGGGTCACGCTGCTCCATGAACTGGGCCACTACCACGGGATCGACGAGGCCTCGCTTCATTCGCTGGGCTGGGGCTGACCCTCAGCCGCAGACGGCCGAGAGGTCCCCGGAGTACGCCAAGGGCTGGGTGGCCCGGCAGAAGACCGGGCTCAGCACGGGCGCCACCCCCTGCGATCCGTGGACCGCGGGCGCCACACCGAAGGGCCGCTGCACTCCCAGAAAGGCCTCCCAGGCGCTCGGCTGACGGACCGCCTCGACCCGCGTGTCGTCCGGGTCGAGCCCGGCGGCCTCAGCGGCATGACGGAAGAACTCGTCGCGGCCCAGTACCCCGTCGATCAGCCCGTGGGCCTCTGCCCTGGACCCGTCGTAGAGGTGCGCCCCGATCTCTGAGCGGATGGTCGCCTCGGGAATGTCTCGATGCTCGGCCACGTGGCCGATGAAGTTGTCGTACTCGTTGGCGAGTCCAACGGTGTACACGGCGCGTTCCCCGGCGGTGATCGGCCGGTACGGGTTGCCGAAGTCCTTACCCTCGCCCTGCGAGAGGTACTCCCGGGTGATGCCACCGGTGGTGGTGACGCCGGACTCGAAGAGCGTGCCACTCGTGGCGACGACCCCCGAGTACTGGTCGAACGGGCCGAAGATGACGCCGATGGACCCCACCAGCGCGCCGTGGCCCGCGATGATCTCATCCGCGGGCGCGGTGGCGTACACGCCTCCGGAGGCAGACATGGAACTGACATGTACCAGGACCTTCTGGCCCGTGCGCTCCTGGTACCGGACCACGGCGTCGCTGATGGCCCTGGAGCCGCCGATGCTCCCGCCGGGCGTGTTGACCAGCAGCACCAGGCCCCCCGCGTCGTCGGCCGTGAGTCCGTCGATCTGGGTGGCGATCTCGTAGCCGTAGGACCCCACCGACAGGAGCGCGCCGTCGGAGGCGTCCGCCAGGATGGGGCCGGTGATCGGGATGGCCCTCAAGGACTGGCTGCCGCCGCCCCAGATGGTGGCCAGTTGGGTGGTGGCGGTGCCGCCCGCCGTCGACACCAGGGTCAGTGAGCCGACCAGCGCCATGCCGCCCAGGACGAGAGCCAGCAGCAGCGACGCGGCTCCCAGGCCCAGACCGATACCGCTGCCGATCCCGAAACCGCGGCCGAAGCCGCTGCCCCGCTTATGAGTCACGCCGGCGTGCGGGAAGGGGGTCGGGGGCAGGGGCGCGGAGGGCAGATCTGGTGATCGGTGTTCCACGCTGGGCGGCGGGAAGGACGGGGTGGGGTCGGTCACAGTGGGCCTCCTTGAGTCCCCGCCAGGGTACCGACTCAGCGGACCACCCTGCCGCGGAGCACCATCGCCAAGGGGCGCCGGAGTGTGGAGAGGTCCTCGCGCGGGTCCGCATCCAGCACGATGAGATCCGCGCTGGATCCGGCTGTCAGACAGTCCGCCCCCAGCCATTGCCGGGCGCGCCAGCTGGCGGCACCGAGCGCGTACTCGGTGCCCGCCAGTTCGGCGAGCGCGTCTACCTCGTCACGGATCCTGCCGTGCTCCACGACGGAGCCGGCGTCGGTGCCCGCGAAGACGGGCACCCCGGCCTCGATGGCGGCTCCGATGGTCTGCTTCCGCCGAGCGTAGAGGTCCATCATGTGGGAGTAGTAGCGGGGGAACTTCTCCCGTGCCGGTGTGGCGTACATGGGGAAGTTGTCCAGGTTGATCATGGTGGGCACCAACGCCGTCCCCCGCTCGGCCATCTGGGAGATTCCCTCGTCCGAGAGACCCGTGCCGTGCTCGATGCAGTCGATCCCCCCTGCCACGAGCTCGTGGACCGCCTGCTCACCGAAACAGTGGGCCGTGACGCGCACCCCCTCCTCGTGCGCCGCCGCGATTGCCGCCGCGGCGACGTCGGCCGGCCACAGCGGTGCCAGGTCACCCACTTCCCTGTCGATCCAGTCCCCCACGAGCTTGACCCATCCGTCGCCGTCACGGGCCTCGTGCCGCACCTGCTCGACGAGGTGCTCGGGTTCCACCTCGACGCCGAGGTAGCGGATGTAGCGCAGCGGGCGCGCCACGTGGCGCCCGGAACGGATGAGGCGGGGTAGCTCCGGCGTAGCCTGCACCCACCGGGTGTCCGACGGGGAACCGGCGTCCCGGATGAGCATGGTCCCCGCCGCCAGGTCCGCGCGGGCCTGCCCGCGTGCAGCGTCCGCGCTGACTGCTCCCCGGGGGCCGAGGCCGATGTGGCAGTGCGCGTCCACCAGACCCGGGATCACCCAGGCGTTGGTCGCAACGGTGAGGGCGCCGGCCACCGGCTCGGACGTCAGCATTCCGTCGCTGATCCACATCTCCCGGGCCTCGGCGTCGGGCAGGAAGACGCCTTGCAGGTGCAGCGCTGACGTCATGACGGCTCCTCGGATGTGACTGACTAGAACTTCGGCTTGTTCTCGTTGAACATCTTCTGCAGCTCCGGGGGCAGCTGGAACTCGTCCAAGGACTGCGGGATCTCAGCCTGCGCGGGTCGCTGCTGCGCGGGCTGCGGCCGGACACCCTTGGGGCCACGCCGCTGCTGCTTCTTCTGCTGCTGCTTCTTCTGCTGAGCCTTGCGGCCGGCCCCCACGGCGGGGGCGCCGGGCATGCCGCCCATTCCGGGCAGGCCTCCGCCGGCCATCGCCTCCATCATCTTGCGGGCCTCGACGAACCGGTTCACCAGCTTGTTGACCTCGGCCACCTGAACCCCCGCCCCCTTGGCGATGCGCGCCCGCCGGGACCCGTTCAGGATGGCCACGTCGTCGCGTTCCCGGGGGGTCATCGAGTAGATGATGGCCTCGATGCGATCGATCTCCTTCTCGTCGATCTCGTTGATGGCCTGCTTGAACTGTCCTGCCCCCGGCAGCATGCCGAGGATCTTCGACATGGGTCCCATCTTACGGAGCTGCTGCATCTGTGAGAGGAAGTCCTGGAGCCCGAACTTGTTCCTCCCCATCAGCTTCTCGGCTGCGGCCCGGGACTCCTCCGCGTCGAAGGTCTTCTCCGCCTGCTCGATGAGGGTGAGGACGTCGCCCATGCCGAGGATGCGCGAGGCCATCCGGTCCGGGTGGAACATGTCGAAATCGGTGAGGCCCTCGCCGCTCGAGGCGAACATGATGGGCTTACCGATGACCCGCACGATGGAGAGCGCCGCGCCACCGCGGGCGTCACCGTCGAGTTTGGTGAGTACCACGCCGTCCACGCCCACGCCCTCGTCGAAGGCCTTGGCCGTGTTGACGGCGTCCTGACCGATCATGGCGTCCACCACGAACAACGTCTCGTGCGGTCCCACGGCGGCCTTGATGTCCGCCGCCTGCCGCATCAGCTCCTGGTCGATGCCGAGCCGGCCGGCAGTGTCGACGATGACGACGTCGTAGAGCTTGGCCTCGGCGTGGGCGATGGCCCGGCGCGCCACCTCGACCGGGTTCCCCACGCCATTGCCGGGTTCGGGCGCGAAGACGTGCACACCGGCGCGCTGGCCCACGATCTGCAGCTGGTTGACGGCGTTGGGACGCTGCAGGTCTGCGGCCACCAGGAGCGGCGCGTGCCGCTCGCTCTTGAGCCAGTGCGCGAGCTTTCCGGCCAGTGTGGTCTTGCCCGCTCCCTGCAGGCCGGCGAGCATGATGACCGTCGGAGGCCGCTTCGCGTACCGGATGGCCCTGGTCTCGCCACCGAGGATGGTGACGAGTTCCTCGTTGACGAACTTGATGATCTGCTGTGACGGGTTCAGGGCCTTGGAGAGCTCGGCTTCCAGCGCACGGCCCTTGACGGCGGCCACGAACTCCTTGACCACGCCCAGGTTCACGTCGGCTTCGAGCAGGGCGATGCGGATCTCGCGCATGGTCGCGTCGATGTCCGCCTCGGTGAGCCTGCCCTTGGAGCGCAGCCCCTTGAACACCGACGACAGCCGGTCTTGCAGCGTGTCGAACACTAGTTTGAGCCCTTCGCAGATGACTGAACCGCACCAGGATACCGAGGCGCGGCCCTGACGCGCTCCCACGCACGGGAGCACCCCCCCACCGGACAGCGGGCCGCAGGACCGTTAGGCTCCTGCAGGAGTGCACACGCATCCGGTGAAAGGACGCGCCCATGAAGATCGGCATCCCCAACGAATCCCCCGGGACCCGGGTGGCCGCCACCCCCGTCACGGTGGCCACCCTGCTGAAGCTCGGCCACGACGTGGTGATCGAGTCGGGGGCCGGCACGCTCGCGGCGCTGCCCGACGCGGCGTTCGCCGAGGCGGGGGCCACCGTCGTCGACGGCTCCGAGGCCTGGGCGGCGGACGTGGTCGCCATGGTGGGCGAACCGTCGCCTGCCCAGCTGTCGCGGCTGCGTGCGGGACAGCTGGTCATCGGCTTCCTGCACCCCCGCACCGGCACCGAGCTGATCGAGGCTCTCGCAGAGCGGGGAGTCACCGCCCTGTCGATGGATATGGTGCCGCGGATTTCGCGCGCCCAGTCCCTGGATGCGCTCAGCTCCATGGCCAACATTGCCGGCTACCGCGCGGTCATCGAGGCAGGACACGAGTTCGGCCGCTTCTTCGCGGGCCAGGTCACCGCGGCCGGCAAAGTGGCCCCCGCGAAGGTGTTCGTCATCGGCACCGGCGTGGCGGGTCTGTCCGCGATCGGCACGGCCGGCAGCCTGGGCGCGGAGGTGACGGCCACGGATGTGCGTCCCGAGACGGCCGAGCAGGTGGAGTCCATGGGAGCCACCTTCCTGAAGGTGGCCGACGACGACCAGGGGGTCTCCTCCGATGGCTACGCGAAGGCCACGACGGCGGACTATGCGGCGCGCGCCGCCGAGCTCTACGCGGAGCAGGCCCGCACGGTGGACATCATCATCACCACGGCCGCCATCCCGGGCCGCCCGTCACCGAAACTGATCACCTCCGCCATGGTCTCCTCGATGCGGCCGGGCAGCGTCATCGTGGACCTGGCGGCGAGCGGCGGTGGCAACTGCGAACTCACACGCCCCGGCGAGTCCTACGTGACGGACAACGGGGTCCACATCGTCGGCTACACGGACCTGGCGAGCCGCCTGCCCGGGCAGGCGTCCCAGCTCTACGGCACCAACGTCGTCAACCTGATGAAGCTGCTGACCCCCGCCAAGGACGGTCAGATCTCCCTCGACTTCTCCGACGAGGTCCACCGCCAGATGACGGTGGCGCACGACGGGGAGGTCACCTTCCCGCCGCCTCCCATCGAGGTCTCCGTCGCGCCGGCGGCCGCTCCCAGACCTGCGATCGTGCCGGCCTTCGCTGCGACGCCCGAGCCTCCGAACCAGTGGGCGCGGTTCCGGATGGTGCTGATTCTGGTGGCGGCCTGGCTCACGCTCACGCTCGTCCTCCCGGGCGGCTTCCTCTCCAGCATCCTGGTGTTCGGGTTGGCCTGCGTAGTCGGCTACTACATCATCTGGGGCGTGCAGCCCGCTCTGTACACCCCCCTGATGAGCGTCTCGAACGCCGTCTCGGGCATCACCATCGTCGGCGCCATCACGCAGCTGACGTCAGACCAACTGCACGTGCAGTTGCTCGCGTTCCTGGCCATCGTGCTGGCCGGCGTCAACTGCGTCGGCGGCTTCGCCATCACCCACCGCATGCTCGCCATGTTCCAGAGGAGTTGATCGGTCATGCTCACCACCATCGTCTATGGGGCCTACATCGCGGCCGCCCTCCTCTTCGTGCTCGGTATCGTCGGCCTGGGCCGGCAGGACACCGCCCGCAGCGGGAACGCCTACGGCATCGTCGGCATGACGCTCGCCGTCGCCGCCACGATCGTCCACACGTTCACCTCGGCCTGGAACACCACCGGCTTCATCCTGCTCGTCGTCGCGGTGCTGATCGCCTTCGCCATCGGCCTGCCCTATTCGGCACGGGTGGCCATGACCGGGCTCCCCGGCCTCGTCGCGCTGTTCAACGCCTTCGGCGGCCAGGCCTCGGCGCTGGTCGGCATCAACTCCGCGCTCGGCGTCGAGCGATACCCGGCGTTGGCAGATCAGATCGTCCACGGCGTCGTCGTGTGGCTCGCGGTCTTCGTGGGCGCGCTCACCTTCTCCGGCTCCGTCATCGCCTGGGGGAAGCTCGGTGGAAGGATCACCTCGAAACCGGTCATGGTTCCGGCGCGCCCCGTCGTCATGGCCGCGCTCGCGGCCGGCGTGATCGGCTCCCTGGCCTGGCACCTGGTCACTCCGAACCTCTGGGCCCTCCTCCTCACCCTGGCGCTCGGATACGTCTTCGGCATTCTCATGGTCATGGCCATCGGAGGCGCGGACATGCCTGTGGTGGTCAGCTTCCTCAACTCGTTCTCCGGCTGGGCCGGTGCCCTCTCCGGGTTCGCCATCGGCTCCGAACTGCTCGTCGTGGCCGGCACCATCGTCGGGATGTCCGGCATCATCCTGTCCATCGTCATGGCCCGCGGTATGAACCGCTCAATCACCAACGTCCTGCTCGGGGGTTTCGGCACCGCGGACTCGACGGGAACCCAGGTGGCGCTCCTCGACGCCGACGGCAACCCGCGCCGGGCCATCAGCGCCGACGCCGAGGAGGTGGCCGGCTGGCTGAGGGATGCGGACTCGGTCATCATCGCCCCCGGCTACGGCATGGCCGTGGCGCAGGCGCAGCACCCCGTAGCCGAGCTCACCCGGCGCCTCATCGCGCAGGGCAAGACGGTCCGCTTCGCCATCCACCCCGTGGCCGGTCGCCTCCCCGGACACATGAACGTGCTGCTGGCCGAGGCGAAGGTCCCTTACGACATCGTCCTGGAGATGGACGAGATCAACGACGACTTCCCGCGCACTGACGTGGTGCTGGTCATCGGCGCCAACGACACCGTCAACCCCGCCGCGATGGAGCCCGGCCTACCCATCTCCGGCATGCCCGTGCTGCATGTCTGGGAGGCGCGTCAGGTGGTGGTGTTCAAGCGGTCGATGAGCGCCGGCTATTCCGGCGTCGAGAACCCGCTGTTCTTCCACGAGAACACCGCCATGCTGTTCGGGGACGCCAAGGCCACCGCCGATGCGCTGGTCGCGGCTGTCGCGGTACCCGCCTAGTCGGCTCCGGTGGGCAGGACCACGCTCAGCACCCAGGTGTCGCCCTCAGCGGTGGCGGAGAACTGTCCCCCCAGGAGGTCGACCCGCTCCCGGATGCCCGCCAGCCCGTAGCCGAGTGACAGCACCGAGGAGCGGCGGCGGACCGGCATCGCGTTGGCGATCCGCAGCGTGACCCTCGGCCCCAACACCTCCAGGGAGAGGGCACAGGTCCCGTCGCGCCGTCCGTAGCGCAGGATGTTGGTGACCCCTTCCTGCATGACGCGGGTGAGCGTCCGCAGTGTGGGCGCGGGGAGCTGGTCGGACGACGGGTCGACGGTGACGGACACGCGGAAGCCATTGTCGCGGAGCGTCTCGGCGAGAACCCCGACCACGGTGGAGGGCCGGACGAGTGCCCCACCACTGTCGTCGTCCCCGGCGCCGGCCATGATGCGGCTGAGGAGATCCATCTCCTCCTCGGCACCCTTGGTCGAGCGCTCCATCCGGTCAAGAGCCGTCCGCAACTCCCCCACATCGTCGCTGTCGCCGTAGGCCATCGACTGGAGCGCGGCCACGGAGAGGTGGTGAGCCACCACGTCGTGCAACTCGCGGGCCAGGAGGTTCCGTTCCTCGGTACGGATGCCCTCGGCCGTGCGGCGCAGGCCGTCCATCTCCTCGAGGTGCCTCCGGCGCGTGACGATGAAGTGGCGGGCCGCGATCAGCGCAGGCAACGCCGTCAACACCACTGTCGCGACCAGTGCCCGTTCGTGGGCTGCACCCATGTCGGCGGCGATGGCCACGAGGACTGCCAGCGAGGACGTCGAGCCGAGGGCCACGGCCACCCAGCGTTGGTTGACGCGCGCGGCCTGCCACGAGGCCACCACCAGGACGGCCGCGAGAGCCAGATCGTCCGAGTGTGCGGTGTGGAGCATGCCGATCACTGCGGCGGTGGCTGCCGGCGTTCCCACCATCGGCCACCACAGGAGAAGCCCCGCCGCCACGAAGCCCGATGTCTCCCAGACCACTTCCCATGGGACGCGTCCCTCCCCAAGTTCCAGGGGCATCTCCGAACCCACGCTCAGTGCCCCCAGCGTCATCGCCATGGTGAGCGCGCCACGCAGCGTCCCCCACGTGAGCCAGCGCCGCCACCCGGTCCGCTTCGACTGACCCCGATCTAGGGTCGGGTCGAACGCGGGAGGAAGATCCAGCCGGACGTGACGCGTGGCGCCGGCGCGGACCATGCTGAGGCCGCCGCCCAGCGCCTCGGCACGCTGCCGGAGCCGGTCCATGCGATGGTCGTGCGGGGTGTGCGCCACGGATGCCGCTGGATAGTCGGCATCCAGGCTCACCCAGCCACGCCGGCGATCCACCCTGACGCCCACTTCGGCGCCGGCCGCGTCGTCCAGGAGCACCGAATCGACGATCTCCTCCATCACCTTGGTGACCGTGGTCTGTGTCACGCGCGACATCGCGTCCACCTCTCCCGGGAGGGTGATGGATGCCCGCACGCCAGAGTCCTCAAGGCGCTGCCTCAGCGCCGTCACGGTCGCGGTCGCGGCGGGGCCGGTGAGGGACTCGTCAATCCCGTCCGCGGTCGGATCCTCGCGGAGCATGCCCACAAGGGCCCGAACCTCCACGAGCGCGCCGAGGCACGACTCGTTGACCTTCGCGACAGCGGCCCGCATCGCCTCTGGCGCAGTCTCGCGCCTGGCGGAGGCCAGAACGGCGCTGCTGTCCGCCAGGCGCACCGTCACGAGTGACCGCAACTCCGAGGCGAGCCGGGCCCGCTCCTCCGTGCGGATTCTTGATGCATCGTCCTCCATGACCTGCACGCGCCCCTGCCCGCGCTGCCGGGCCACCATCAAGACGCGCAGCCCGAGCCCACCGAGCGTCCCAAGAAGAATGAGTGCGACATACGCCACGATGAGGCTCCAGGAATCCGCCTGGGCGCTGCGCAGTGCGGCGTAGGCCAGGACGATCATGACTACGGCCACGCTCTCCGCACGCCGGGCGACCGCGATGAAGGCAGCGGGAACCAGGATCGGAATGAGGAGATCGGCTTCCATCGCTCCGAAGCCGAGCGTCAGCCCCATCGGGACCAAGGCCAACGCGAGGCCGGCCCTGGGCCGCCACAGGAGGATGACGCACGCTAGCGCCTCAGCGATCTGCGCCGATAGGGATATGGGGCTGTGCCAGCCCGCTCGCTGCCAATCCAGCAGATTGCCGAGCGCCCCGAAGGTGACGGCCGCGGCCAGCACGTAACGGGAAGCCTTGATGAGGCTTCCTGACTCGCCCACAGGACTGTTCACTCTTGGTCGGGTTCCGATCCGCTAGCCATGAAACACAGAACCTCTGGCCCAGACGGCTTGCGTCCAGACCAGAGGATTACCACACCTTCAGGTCAGCGTGGGTGGCAGAGGGGGAACCACGGGATGAGCGAGCAGTAGAACTCCGTGCTGACGGCCTCGGTGCCGCCGCCGAGACGCTGCGGGGCGCTATCGCCCTTGGGGGCGGCTGCTGCGGCGGGAGTGATGGCGATGGCGAGGACCAGGCCGGCGACCAAGGTGCGGAGCTTCATGGGGTGTCCTTTTCTGCAGACGTGTGCACGCCAATCCAACCTCACCCCCCACTTCGGTCGGTATTGACTAATGGCCAAACAATTTCTCCGAGAAGACGCTGCCGGAGTGTCCAAACCGGACGCAGGTAGGGTGATGCAATGAGCACTACTCGCCGCATCCTGGTGGTTGACGACGACCCCATGGTCCGTGAGGCCTATCGTATCTTCTTCGCCCGGCAGGCGGGTCACCAGGTGGTCGGCGAGTCGCGCGACGGCAGGGAGGCCGTCGACGCCTACCGCAGGCTCAGGCCGGACGTGGTCTTGATGGATCTGCAGATGCCGGTGAAGTCGGGGGTGGACGCCACCCGCGACATCTGCAGGGAGTGGCCCAAGGCCTGCATCGTCGCACTCACCACCTTCGGCACCCGCGAGTACATCGTCGCGGCGCTGCGCGCCGGCGCCTCCGGGTATCTGCTCAAGGACGCGGGAGGCCCAGCGATTCTGGCGGGCATCGAGCAGGCCGTCGCGGGCGAGATGCCCCTGTCCGCCGCCGTACGCAAGGAACTCGTGTCCACCATGAGGGATACACCCGACGTGAGCCGCACTGCGTTGCCGGATCCGGGGCTCGCCCCCCGGGAGAAGGAACTCCTCCGGTGGCTGGCCGAGGGTCTGACCAACCAGCAGATCGGCGCGAAGATGTTCGTCTCAGAGGGCACGGTCAAGCAGTACCTCTCCCACATCGGGGAGAAGATGGGGCTCAAGTCGCGCACTCAGATCCTCGTGAGAGCGATTCAGCTCGGCGTGGTGGATCCCTCGGTGATGGACCCGATCACCGGACGTTGAGGACCGCTGCGAGGCGTTGCCTCGGCCGCTTCTAGCGCAGCCCCCCGCGGACAAGCGTGGCGACCCTGGGAACGCTCATCCCGGTCACTTCCAGGAGGGCCCGCTCCATCGCCGTGTCCTCCTCTGCGAGCTCCATGATGCCGAAGCTCACAGCGGTGTCCGCCACCTGCTGCAGGGTCAGCCCTCGCACCATGAGCGTCACACCCCGATCCGAGATCCGGGGTGTGACGGAGGCCCCCATGCCCACCAGCACGTCGTAGAGTTCCGCCTGTCGCTCAGCCCTGAGACGGACGGAGGGCTTGCCACGCTCGACGATGAAGTCCTCCACCGAGGTGTCCGCGATCAGCCGCCCGGAGCCCAGGACCAGGAGGTTGTCTGCGGCCTCTGCCATCTCCGTGAGCGACTCGCCGGCCACCAGAACCGTCTTGCCGTGCGCCGCCAGGCGGCGGAGGACCTGACGCATCCATCGCGCGTCCTCAGGGCCCAGGCCGCGGAAGGGGTCGTCGAAGACGTAGTGGTCCGGGTCTCCCAGGACGGCGGCCGCCATGGCCAACCGTCGGCGGGGGCCAGCCGGAAACAACCGCACGCGATGGTCTGCGGCCGAGCCGAGCCCCACCATCTCCAGAACCCGGTCCACGCGGTCTGCGTTGGCCGCGCTGGCCGCTGCCACCGCCCGGAGATGCTGCCTGGCCGAGCGACCGGAGAAGGCCCATCGTCCACCCGGCAGTGATCCGACGGTGTTGAGTGGCCGCTCGAGCGAGCTGTAAGGGCGGCCGTTGATCAGCGCGGAGCCTGTCGAGGGACGCTCCTGGCCAAGGAACATGCGCACGACGGTGGACTTGCCGGAACCTACAGGGCCCACCAGCGCTGTGACGGACCCGGGTTCGACGCGGAAGCTGACGTCCTGGACCAGGGCCCGACGTCCGCAGGTCTTCGTCAGATTCACCGCTTCGATCATGTCCCGATCCTTGCCGGGGGCGGCGCCCGCCGCCATGAACGTTCGTTAGGTTCTGCTCACCCGCGCGAGAAACTGGTCGAAAGTTAGGTCGCGGTCAGTCGCCGAGGATCCCCGTGACGAAGCTGTCGGCGTCGAAGGGAGCAAGGTCGTCAACTCCCTCGCCGAGCCCGACCAGCTTGACGGGCACACCCAGCTCGCGCTGCACCTGCACCACGATTCCGCCCTTCGCGGACCCGTCGAGCTTGGTCAGCACGATGCCGGTGACGTCCACGACCTCGGAGAAGATCCGCGCCTGCGTCATGCCGTTCTGCCCGGTGGTCGCGTCGAGCACGAGAAGGACTTCGGTGACGGCCGCCCGTTTCTCGATGACGCGCTTGACCTTGCCGAGTTCGTCCATCAGTCCGGTCTTGGTGTGGAGGCGCCCAGCGGTGTCCACGATCACCACATCGGCCCCGCTGTCTGCTCCGGTCGCCACCGCATCGAATGCGACGGAGGCCGGGTCCGCACCCTCCTCGCCCCGGACGGTGGTCACGCCGACACGCTCACCCCACGTGGAGAGCTGCTCGGCGGCCGCGGCTCGGAACGTGTCCGCCGCACCGAGTACCACGGAGCGCCCCTCGGACACCAGCACGCGGGCCAGTTTGCCGACGGTGGTGGTCTTTCCGGTGCCGTTGACGCCGACCACCAGCACCACGGCCGGATCTCCATCGACAGTCGGCGTGAGGTTGAGGGAACGGTCCAAGGACGGATCGACGAGGTTGAGTAGCTCGTCGTGCAGGACCTGCTTGGCGTGCGTCGGGTCCGCCACGCCGTCCAGCGCGAGGCGACGGCGGAGCGCCTCGGTCAGTTCGGTCGCTGGGCCCACGCCAAGGTCCGAGGTGATGAGGGTGGCCTCGAAGTCGTCCCAGGTGTCGGCGTCGATCCGGTCCACGGAGAGCAGGTCAGCCAGGGCGCGCGCGAGCGCATTGTTGCTGCTCGACAGTCGACGGCGCAGGCGCGCCCACCGCGACGCCGCTGCCTCTGGATGATCGAGCGCTGTGGCCGACGGCGCGGAGTACTGCGTTGCGGGGGCCTCCCCGGGGACGCGGGGGGCGGGCATCGCCTCCTGTGCGGCATCCGGCCCGGTCCGAAGGCCTGGGACGCCGACGACGTCCGGCTCATGCTCGGACGTCAGCTCTGGGCGATGCTCATGCTCCAGTTGCCGCCGACGATCCAGCGCGACGACGATGCCGCCGATGAGCATCGACAGACCGATGATCGCAATGATGACCCAGAAGAACCAATCCACGGGCTCATCCTAGCCAGGGGTTCAGCCGGCGCGGTTGTCGAGCCTCTCGAGGAACTTCGGCACCGCACCGTTGCCGTTGAGATGGCGGTTGGCCTCGTCGATCGCGCGGCCGAACCTGGCGTCCTTGACCTCGAAGCGTCCGGCGGACACGGCGACGACGATGAGGAGCGCGACGGCGAGAACGAGGATCAGCAGGACTGCGAACACGGCAAAACTCACTGGAGACTCCTTTCGGGAGGACTGGGGAAGTGACCTCCATCATGCCGAACGCCCGGCGGGGCCGGTTAATCGGTCGGCGCGCCGCCCACGGGCGACCATCCCAGTGTGCGCGTCATCGCTCGTGCAGCCTCTGCGACACGACGGTCGATATCCCATCGCCTCGCATGGTGACGCCGTACAGCGAGTCCGCGATCTCCATGGTGCGCTTCTGGTGCGTGATGATCAGGAGCTGAGAGGAAGCCCGCAGCTCCTCGTAGATTGCCAGGAGCCGGCCGAGGTTGGCGTCGTCGAGCGCCGCCTCCACCTCGTCGAGGATGTAGAAGGGGCTGGGGCGCGCGATGAACAGCGCCACCAGGAACGCGACCGCTACGAGCGAGCGCTCTCCGCCCGATAGCAGGGAGAGCCGCTTGACGTGCTTACCGGCCGGCCTGGCCTCGACGTCAACGCCAGTGGTCAACCAGTCCCCCGGATCCGTGAGGACCAGGCGGCCCTCCCCCCCGGGGAAGAGCCGGCCGAAGACGTCTTCGAAGCTCTTCTCGACGTCGCGGTAGGCCGACTCGAAGACCTCCTGCACGCGGCGGTCCACCTCCCCCACGATGTCGAGCAGGTCGATCCGGGTCTGTCTGAGATCATCCAGCTGCTCCGCCAGGAACTGGTGGCGGGCCGTCATGGCATCGAACTCCTCCAGCGCCAACGGATTGACCCGGCCCAGCACCGCCAGGTTGCGCTCTGCCGCGCGCAACCGTGCTGTCTGTTGCGCCCTGTCATAGGACAGTGGCTCCGGCTGGTCGTCGTCATCAGTGAGCGCTGTGCCGTCCGGGCGGGTCAGCACGGGCACCGGGTTGTCCGGTCCGTACTCCCCCACCAATTGCCCCGGCTCAAGCCCCAGTTCGGCGAGCGCCCTGTCCACGAGGTGTTCGACGCGCATCCGGTGCTCGATGCGCACCATCTCGTCGCGGTGTGCGCCCCGGACCACCTCGTCCAGACGGGCGGCCGCGGCCTTGGCTGCGTGTCGGGCCTGGGTGGTGCCCGACTCGGCCTGGCGACGCGAGGCCTCCGCGGAGTCCCGTGAGGTCGCGGCGCGGCGCCTGGCGCGCTCAACCTCCACGGTCAACGCCAGGGCCGCCTCGTGGACCACGCGTGCCACCTCCGCCTCGCGCCGCACGTGATCCGCGCGTGCCTTGGCCTTCGCCAGAGACTGCCGCTCGTGCTGGGCTGCGCGGGCCAGTGCTTCCGACCTGCCGGCGATGGCTTTGACCTGCTCCTCGGCCGTCCGCATCGCCAATCTGGCGTCCATCTCCGCCTGCCTGGCCTGCCTCGCCGCGGCGGCCTTGTCGTCGCGCTCGGCCGGATCCGGCTCGGCCACATCCCCTTCGGCTGAGGCCGCCTCCAGCCGGGCTGTGAGCTCCTGCCGCTGCTGCTCGTCCCGTGAGCGCGCGGCCTGGGCCGCCGTGATCGCCTCCGCGAGCCGCTCAGCCTCCCTGAGCGCCGTGGATTGCCCCTGCCTGTGGGAGTTGAGTTGTTCCGCCACCGCAGCCAGGTGCGCGTCGGAGGTGTGCAGCTCAGCCAGTGCGGCGCTCTCGTGCCGCCTGGCATCCTCCAGCCTGGCCTGGAGCTGCTCCACGGCGAAGCGGATCCGGTCCGCCTCGTGGCCGCATTCCGTCAGCGCCCGCTCCGTCTCCGCCAGTTGGGCCTGCACCTCGAGCAGCGAGGGCGCAGCGGTGGAGCCACCCTCGACGAGCCAGGACGAGAACAGGTCCCCTGAGCGGGTGACCGCGACCACATGGGCGTGCTCGGACACCACCGCGGCAGCCTCCTCGTGGGTCTCGACGGCGACGGCTGACCCGAGAAGCCGGTCGAGGGCTCCCGCCAAGTGGTCGGGGGCCCGCACGAGGCCCTGCAACGCAATACCCACCGTGGGGTGTCCGCCGTGGCGCGGCGCCCCAGCCACGATGAGAGGCGCGCGTCCCAGTTCCTGGTCCGAGAGGAACCTCGACGCCGCCACCGCGCCGTCGAGCCCTTGAACGACGATGGCCTCCGCCATACCGCGCAGCGCCGCGGCGACCGCGGCCTCCCACCCCGGATCGACGTCGAGGAGATCGCTCAACCGGCCGATCACGTCGTCGTGGCCGGCCTCGAGAAGGTCTGCGGATCCGTCCCGTCGTTGTGTCATGAGCCGAAGCGCCTCGACGCGTGCGTCCAGCGCCGCGCGACGTCGCCCGATCTCGGCGTCCTCCTTCCGGAGCGCCTCAGCCTGCATTTCGAGCTCCTGGACCGCCTCGGCCGCGCGCTCAAACCCCTGGTCCAGATCTGATTCGGACGCGCCGAGGCCGGCGAGCGAGGCCTCCGCGTGGTGATACTTCCGCGACGCCTCCTCAGCGCGGGCGAGGGCCTCGTCACGCCGGGCGATGAGCCGCTGCACCTCTTCCTGGGACGCGTCCAGCCGGGACGTGATCGCGTTGACGCGTCCGTTCAGCTTGGCCAGGCCCTCGCGGCGGTCCGCGATGGCGCGCAGCGCGGCGCTGTAGGCCTGCTCTGCGGCGGCGTGCTGCTGCTCCGCGCCCGTGCGTCTCAGCGAGGCGTCGACGAGCAGCCCTCGGGCATTCTCCACGTCGGCCATCAGCGCCTCCTCCCGTGCACGGAATTCGGCTGCCTCCGCCTCCAGCGCCTCGGGGTCTCGTCGACCGACGTCGAGGGCCGGCTGATTCTCGCCTGCGCGCATGCGTTCGGCCGCGATCGACACCGTCGTGGTGATCCGCTCCCGTAGGCCGGCGAGCGCGTACCACTGCTCCTGCGCGGCGTCGAACTCCGCCGCGGCCTCCCGGAGCCGCCGCTCGGCCGTTTCCTCCGCCTCGAGCGCGGCGGCAACCGCCTCTTCGGCTCTGGCACGTGCCTCGGCGGCCGCCGCCTCGTCGGCCAGCTCCGCCGCCAACTGCGCCTGTGCGGCGGAGAGGTCGTCCGCCAGCAGCCGGGCCTTGGCGTCGCGCAGTTCTGCCTGGACGACGGCGGCCTTCCGAGCCGCCTGCGCCTGACGGCCCAACGGCTTGAGCTGACGCTGCAGCTCGGCCACGAGGTCACTGAGGCGCTCGAGGTTCGCTTTGGTGGCCTCCAACTTCCGCAGCGCCTTCTCCTTGCGCTTGCGGTGCTTGAGGACCCCGGCGGCCTCCTCGATGAAGCCGCGCCTGGACTCGGGCGTGGCCTGCAGGATGGCGTCGAGCTGCCCCTGCCCCACGATGACGTGCATCTCACGCCCGATCCCTGAATCGCTCAGCAGTTCCTGCACGTCGAGCAGCCGGGCGGCCGTGCCGTTGATGGCGTACTCCGAGCCGCCGCTGCGAAACATCGTGCGGGTGATGGTCACCTCGGCGTACTCGATGGGGAGCGCCCCATCGGAGTTGTCGATGGTCAGTTCCACCTCCGCGCGCCCCAGCGGTGCCCGCTTGGTGGTGCCGGCGAAGATGACGTCCTCCATCTTTCCCCCGCGCAGGGTCTTGGCGCCCTGTTCGCCCATGACCCAGCTCAACGCGTCGACGACGTTGGACTTGCCCGACCCGTTGGGACCGACGACGCACGTGATTCCCGGCTCGAACACCAGCGTGGTGGCCGAGGCGAAGGACTTGAAGCCGCGAAGGGTGAGCTGCTTGAGGTACATGCCAGGTCTAGGCTGCCTGGACCGGTGGCCTGGCGGTCCGGATGGAGCGGAAGGTCCAGAACTTGTTGAGCAGGAAGCTCACCGGAATGGTGAAGATGATCATGATCAGCTGCGCCCAGTAGAGCTTGGTGCGCAACCCGCTGGAGTTGTCGAACACGTCGCTGGGCAGCGCCAGCGGCGACTGTTCCCACATCAACAGCGTCAGGAGGACCATGCCGATGCCCTGCGCGACCAGCCCGACGGTGAGGAACGGCCAGTACTCCCGCCACCAGCCGGAGTGGCGGTGGGACACGAACGTCCATCGTCGGTTGAGCTGGAAGTTGACCAGGTTCGCCACCATGAACGCCACCATGCTCATGACGTGATACCACCGGATGTTGAACTCGGTGCCGGGAATGGCCCACCACGCCCCGCCGCCGTGCGCCGCGCCCGGCCAGATGAGAGGCAGCCCGTGGCGCTGAACCCAGATGGCCGCCATGTTGACCACCACCCCGAGTCCGCCGACGGTGCCGAACCGCAGAAACTGCCCGATGGAATTGCGATAGCGCTCGACTATTGACCTGATCACCCGCGCTCCTTCCGTGCCGGCTGGCACCTCGGACAAAAGTAGCTGCTGCGGTTCATGAACGGGCGCCGCGCGATGGGCGTGGCGCAGCGTGGACACGGCTGGTCCTCGCGTCCGTAGGCGGCCAGAGAGCGGGAGAAGTAGCCGGACCGGCCGTTGACGTTGACATACAGCGCGTCGAAGGAGGTGCCGCCCTCGGCCAGAGCCTCGACCATGACCGTGCGGGCCGCCCTCAGGACGCCCAGTGCCTTCGCGCCGGAGAGCTGGTCCGTGGGGTGCTCGAAGTGCAGCCTGACACGCCACAGCGACTCATCTGCGTAGATGTTGCCGATGCCCGAGATCAGCCGTTGGTCCAGGAGGGCCCGTTTGATGCCCGTCCGCCTGGTGCGGAGGCGGGCCGCCACGGCTTTCTCGTCGAAGTCCGGGTCGAACGGATCGAGCGCGACATGCGGCACCGGGCACGCGGCCGCACCTGGCCGCCAGTCGAGACCACCGAACATCCGTTGATCGATGAACCTCAGCTCGCTGCCGTCGTCGAGACGGAACAGCAGCCTGGTGTGCGGGGCCAGCTGCGCACCGGGCACGTCTACCCTGAACTGACCGCTCATGCCCAGATGTACCACCAGCGCGTCGTCGCCGAGCACCCACCACAGGTACTTGCCCCGACGGCGCACTGCGTCGATCCGGCGGCCCGTGAGGTCCGCGACGAGGGCCTCAGGGCCGGCGGGATGGCTGCGCACGGGCCGTGGATGCAGCACGGTGACCTGCTCGATTCGACGGCCCGCCGCGTGCGTGCTGAGGCCGAGCCTGACGACCTCCACTTCGGGCAGTTCAGGCACCAGTGAGCACCTCGCACGCCTCGCGTGCGGCGATCTGCTCGGCAAGCTTCTTGCTTGGGGCCACGCCTCGGCCCAGGGGCCGCTCGTCCACCACGACCACGGCACTGAAGGTCCGCTGGTGGTCCGGACCCTCGCCAGTGATCTCGTAGCGGGGCAACGGCCAACCGCGATGCGAGCAGATCTCCTGCAGGGAGGTCTTGTGGTCCGCGTAATCCCGGCTCCGCTCGGCATCCTCGATGCGCTGGTCGAGGTTCCGGTGGACGAACCTCTCAGCTGCATCGGGACCGGCGGAGATGAACACGGCGCCGATGACCGCCTCCATCGTGTCCGCGAGGATGGAGGTCTTCTCCCGGCCCCTGGTCGAGACCTCGCCCTTCCCGAGAAGGAGGTGGTCTCCCAGATCCAGCGTGCGGGCCACGTCTGCCAGCGCTACCGCGCTGACGACGCGGGACCGCAGTTTGGCCAGTTGCCCCTCCGGGAGCTCAGGGTAGGTCCGGAAGATGTGCTCCGTGACGACGATCTGCAGCACCGCGTCGCCGAGGAATTCCAGCCGCTCGTTGGACTCGATGCCGCCATGTTCATAGGCGTAGCTGCGATGGGTGAAGGACAACTCGAAAAGCTGGGCGTCCACTTCGACGCCCAGCTCCTTCAGCTGGTCCTGCAGCCTGCTCATCCTGACGTGACCCCCGCGCGAGCGGTCTCCTCAGGACACCGTCCCGCCGGTGCGGGGGACGCCCCGCGCTCAGCGGGAACGGGTGTAACTCAGGCCTCGAGGACCTGGCGGCGCTGGCCGCGGGGTCCGTACTGGCCGCAGGCAGCGCATGCGGTGTGCTGCAGGTGCGGCTCGCGGCATGCCGGGTTCGCGCACACGACGGTGGGGACGACGGTCGTCTTCCACTGCGCACGGCGCGAACGGGTGTTGCTGCGCGACATCTTCCGCTTCGGAACGGCCACGGTCTTCTCCTCTGTCAGGAACTTCTCGAAAATCTGCTCAGCTGGGTGTGTCCCCGCCAAGCCCGGTCAGCTTCTCCCATCTGGGATCAATCTGCTCACCGTGGCCGTGCTCGGGATTGTCGTTGAGAGGGACTCCGCATTCGGGGCAGAGGCCCAGGCAATCTTCCTCGCACAGGGGCGTGAACGGCAACTCGAGTACCACGGCGTCACGCAGGGCCACTTCGAGATCGATCGTGTCATCAATGATGAGACTCTCGTCCTCGTCCATCTCGTTGCCGGGATAGAAGTAGAGCTCCTGCACATCGAAGGAGGTCTGCTCCTTGATGTTCTCCAGGCAACGGGAGCACTGGCCGTGGAGTTCCACGGTTGCCGTACCCGTCACCAGGATGCCTTCGGTGACCGCTTCGAACCGGAGATCCAGCTCTATATCGGTGTCCTGTGGTACCCCGATCACTTCGGTGCCAAGGTCCGCAGGCGCTGGTACCGTCGTGGACACCTGTCTCATCGTCCCGGCCCGTCGCGACAGCTCGTGCATCTCGAAAACGAGCGGCGAGCGGCGATCCGGGTGGGGATGCACGGGTGACACGTCGGATTCCCTTCGTCTGACCGTCCCATGACCTCGTCATGACCGACCGCCAACATTACCGAGGCCCCGACGATTTCCCAAATGGGCGAGGCGCTCAGGTGCGTTCGGCGCGCCGTCGCTCCTCGATGGCCGTCACCACGTTGCCCGGCACATAGGCCGACACATCACCGCCCAGCAGGACCACCTGGCGGATGATGGTCGACGAGAGGGTCACATGGCTGCGGGCAGCGGGCAGAAGAATGGTCTCCACCGGGCCCATGGCGTGGTTCATGTGCGCCATCTGCAGTTCGAAATCGAAGTCCGCCCCGAACCGGAGGCCCTTGACAACCGCCGGGATGCCGCGGCTGCGGCAGAAGTCCACCAGCAGGCCCTCCATGGGTTCCACCGTGATGTGGTCCAGGTCCGCTGTGGCCCCGCGGACCAGGGCGACCCGCTCGTCGAAGCTGAAGAGATAGCTCTTCGTGGAATTGTTGCCGATGGCCACCACCACCTCGCCGAACATCGCGTGCGCGCGCCGGATGATGTCCAGGTGGCCCACCGTGATGGGATCGAACGATCCGGGGCACAAGACGGCCATGAAGCTCCTAGTCCACGGCTCCGAAGTGGAGCGTCGTCTCACCGTAGCGGCGATGCCAGGTGTCTGTGAACCTCTCCGGCCAGACGGGTGGGCGGTCCCGACCCGAGCGCTCCACCACCACCAGCCCCCGGTCCGCCAGCGCGGTCTCGACCAGTGTGGCAAGCAACGACTCCACCGTGTCCGTGGGGAGGTCGTAGGGGGGGTCCAGGAAGATCAGGTCGAAGCTGCCCCCGGGGGCGGCCGCCACCGCCTCCGCCTTCACCGCACGCACCTCGACGGTGAGCCTGCTGGTCTTGGCGTTGCCCTGGATGAGCCTGGCCGTGGGTCGGTCGTGCTCCACCAGCACCACCGGGTCCGCGCCCCTGCTGGCGGCTTCGAGTCCCACAGCCCCCGAGCCGGCGAACAGGTCCAGCACGGCGAGCCCGGCGAGGTGTCGGGAGGCCTCCTCCTCCGCTGTCCCGAACCAGCTGGCCAACGCGGAGAAGAGAGCCTCACGGGTGCGGTCCGTCGTGGGCCTCGTCCTGGCGCCCCTGGGCGTGGCGAGGCGGTGACCCTTCGCGCTGCCGGCGATAATGCGGCTCACGACTTCTCCATCCATTCGCCCGCAGCGAGGGCGTCCGCCTTGGTCATGAGGTCTGCCAGGAGCGGATCAGCTGCCGCGCGGGGGTCCGCAAGCACACGCTCTGCGAGGAGTTTGGCGGACTGGATCACGTCGGCATCATCCAGGGCCCGCAGCAGCTTGAGGGAGCCGCCCCCGGACTGGGCCGCGCCCAGCACGTCCCCCTCTCGCCGCAGCCGCAGGTCCAGCTCCGCCAGCTCGAATCCGTCCGTCGAGGAGGTCAGTGCCCGGAGACGAGCCTGCGCGTCCTCGTTCTCCCCCACCGCAGCCAGGAGTAGACAGATGCCGGCGTGCCGCCCACGGCCGATCCTGCCGCGGAGCTGGTGGAGCTGTGACAGACCGAAGCGGTCCGCGTCCATCACCACCATCACCGACGCGTTGGGAACATCCACCCCGACCTCGATCACGGTGGTGCTGACGATGACGTCGAGCCGCCCCTCGGTAAAGGCCGCCATGGCGGCATCGCGGTCAGCCGCAGGCTGCCGGCCGTGGACGACGCCGAGGCGGAGCCCTGCCAGGGGACCTCTGGCGAGCTGGGGTGCGAGCTCCTCGACCGCGGCCATCATCCTCCCGTCGCCGACGGCGGCCTCCTTCGCCGTGATGGCCGGGCACACGACGAAGGCCTGCCGGCCCGCGGCCACCTCTTCCCGGATCCGTTCCCAGGCGCGGGCGACCCAATGCGGATTCCTCGTGGTGTCCACGAACACGGTCTGCACCGAGGAACGACCGGCGGGGAGTTCTCGCAGCTCGCTGACCTCGAGATCACCGAAGACTGTCATGGCGATGGACCGCGGGATGGGCGTGGCCGTCATGACGAGTGCGTGCGGCTTGCGCTCCGCCTTGGCCGCGAGGGCCGCGCGCTGCTCCACACCGAAGCGGTGCTGCTCGTCGACGACGACGAGACCGAGGTCGGAGAAGGTGACCGGGTCACTGAGGAGCGCATGCGTGCCGATGACGATGCCCGCCTCCCCCGTCGCGATGCGGGCGAGGGCGCCGCGCTTGGCGGCGGCGGAGCGGCTGCCCGTGAGCAGCACCACGCCGGTGGCCTCCTGATGCGCACCGAGCTGGCGGCCCTGCCCCAGGTCCCCGAGCAGCCCGGCGATGCTCTGATAGTGCTGGTTTGCGAGCACCTCGGTGGGCGCCAGAAGGACCGCCTGTCCCCCGGCGTCCACGACGGCCAGCATCGCGCGCAACGCCACCAATGTCTTACCGGACCCCACCTCGCCCTGGAGCAGCCGATGCATGGGAGAGGAATCTGCCAGCTCCCCGAAGACCGTCTCGCCGATGGCCCGCTGGCCGGCGGTGAGCGTGAACGGGAGCCGCTCGTCGAACGCTTCGAGAAGCCCGCCGCTCCGCCGCGGACGGGGGGTGGCCTCCTGGCCGGCCGCCTCTCGCCGCCGCGCCGCCATGGCCAGTTGGATGCCGAAGGCCTCGTCGAAGCGGAGCCGCGCCTGGCCGACCTCCGCCTGGCGCACCTCGACGGGCTCGTGGACCGCTGTAAGCGCCTCGACGAACGGCAGGACTCCGGCCTCCTCGACCACCCAGGGGGGCAGGGTGTCCCCGCTCAGCGTGGGGAGAACCAACTGCACCGACTCCGCGATGACCCACGTGGGCACCTTGGCGCTGGCGGGGTACAGGCCGATCATGGTGGCGCGCTGGACGCTGCGTTCCATCGCCTTCTTCTCAGCGGAGCCGCCCGAAAGCCGGGCACCGTCCAGCATCACGAAGTCCGGGTGCGCGAGCTGCAGCATGGAGTTGAACACCCCGACCCGTCCGACGAAGATCCCCCGCCGCCCGGGGGCCAGTTGCCGGTGCCAGTACTCCAGGACCCGCGCCTTCCTGGCGAAGAACGCCACGGACAGGGAACCGTGACCGTCACTCAGAACGGCCTGGACTCGACCCGTGCTGCCGGTGTGGATCTGCTCGGACCGGACCACCTGCGCGATGACCGCGACGTCCTCACCCACCTTGAGCGTGCTGAAGTCAGACATCTCCGTCCCGGAGATGTAGCGCCTGGGGACGTGCCGGACAAGGTCGTCGACGGTGACCAGGCCGAGGCGCTCGAACTCGGCGGCTGTCTTCCCGCCGACCACGTCCACGAGCCGGCGGCCCAGCTCACGGTAGATGGGGGTGCGCCAGGATGACATGGATCAGACCCTACCGGCCCCCACCGACAGGCGGCCCGCAGACGCCGGGCCCAGACGACTCAGCCGGCGGCCCGTGAACGGACCGCCGGCTGGGAGCGACAGGGATGCGAACTAGCGCGAGACCTTGCCTGCCTTGATGCAGGAGGTGCACACGTTCACGCGCTTCGGCGCACCGTTGATGGTGGCGCGGACGCGCTGGATGTTCGGGTTCCAGCGGCGGTTGGTCTTCTTCTTCGACCAAGGCACGTTGTGACCGAAGCCGGGTCCCTTGGCGCAAATGTCACACGTGGCGGCCACTGGAATCTCCTTGTTGTCTGTGCCCAGGCCACAGCCTGGTTCGATCTGAGGTAGGTGCCCACGCGAGCAGGCAACCGCACAATGTTAACCCGCCCGCGTGGGATTGGCCAAATGGCCGTTACTTCCTGCTGCGCCGCCGTGACGACTTGCGCTCTCCACCGTCGGAGGGAGCCTGCGATTCGACCGGCTCCTCGAAACGGACGTACCCCGCACCCTGGCAGTGCTCGCACTGCTCGGTGAACGCCTCCTGCAGCCCGGTGCCGATCCGCTTGCGGGTCAGCTGGACGAGGCCGAGGCTGGTCACCTCCGCCACCTGGTGGCGGGTGCGGTCACGTCCCAGGCACTCGACGAGGCGGCGTAGGAGAAGTTCGCGGTTGCTGGGGAGCACCATGTCGATGAAGTCGATGACGATGATGCCGCCGATGTCCCTCAGCCTCAGCTGACGCACGATCTCCTCTGCCGCCTCCAGGTTGTTGCTGGTGACGGTGGCCTCAAGGTTGCCGCCCGAACCGGTGAACTTGCCGGTGTTGACGTCGACGACCGTCATCGCCTCGGTTCGGTCGATCACCAGCGACCCGCCGGAGGGCAGGAAGACCTTCCGATCCAGCGCCTTGGCGATCTGCTCGTCGATCTTGTACTGCGCGAACACGTCGCGGTCGTCGGTGGGCTCGAACCGGACCAGGCGCTCGGCCAGGTGCGGGGCGACGTGGCCCACGTAGGCCGCGATCGCGTCGTACGCGTCGTCCGGACCCCCGTTGCCCTGGACCACGAGCCGACCGAAATCCTCGGTGAACAGGTCTCGGACGATGCGCAGCGTGAGATCCGGTTCCGCGTACAGGGCCTGCGGCGCGCTGCCCTGCTTCGACTTCTTCTCGATGACCTCCCACTGGGCCTTCAACCGGTTGACGTCGCGGACCAGTTCCTCTTCGCTGGCTCCCTCGGCGGCCGTCCGCACAATGACGGACTCGTCGTCGGAGATGAGGGTGCCCAGGATGGTGCGCAGGCGCGTCCGCTCGGTGTCCGGAAGCTTCCGGGAGATACCCGACAGGTGACCCCCGGGCGAGTAGACGATGTAGCGGCCGGGCAGCGAGATGTGGCTCGTGAGGCGGGAACCCTTGGCGCCCACCGGATCCTTCGTCACCTGGACCAGGACACTCTGACCCGACTTCAGGACGTTCTCGACCTTGCGGTTCTCCCCTGTCACCCCGAAGAGGGCCCAGTCCACCTCGCCGGCGTAGAGCACGGCGTTGCGGCCCCTGCCGATATCGATGAAGGCGGCCTCCATGCTGGGCAGCACGTTCTGCACCCGGCCGAGGTAGATGTTGCCGATCAGCGAGGTGGCCGAGGCCTTGTCCACGTAGTGCTCGACAAGGATGTTGTCCTCCACCACCACGAGTTGCGTGTAGTCCTCGGCCTGCCGGATGACCAGCTGTCGGTCCACCGATTCCCGGCGGGTCAGGAACTCCGCCTCACTCAGGATGGGGGCGCGTCGACGACCCGCGGCGCGGGACTCCTTGCGACGCTGCCGCTTGGCCTCCATGCGGGTGGAGCCTTCGATGCCCGTGACCTCGTCGTCGGATGATGAGGTGGCGGTGTCTGACCGCTCTCCACGACGACGACGACGACGGCGACGCGTGGTGCCGTTGTCGTCGGACTCGACGCCTTCAGCCTCGGCGGTGCCGTCGGTGACCTCGTCGGCGGTTGGTTCGTCGCCGGTGGGTTCGCCCTCCACATCCTCAGCGTCGTCGCCTTCCGGCCCGGATTCCTCGGACTCGTCGGACTCGTCCCGGGAGCTGCCGCGGCGGCGACGACGGCCACCGCGGCGGCGACGACGGCGGGACGGGCGGTCATCGTCGTCATCGTCGGCGGCGTCGACGTCGGATTCCTCCTCCGTGGACTCGTCGGCCTCATCGACATCGGGTTCGTCAGTGGGCTCCTCGGCGATGTCCTCAGAGCCCGTTGCCTCGGCGTCCGGCTCCTCCGCATCGGCTGCACCGGCGATCGCTCCGGCGAGCGCGGCCAGCTGCTGGTCGCGGGCGGCGGCGGTCAGGAAGGGATCCGACAGCACGGCCTTCCTGGCCTCGGCCACCTCACCGGCGGCACGGAGCGCGGCGCCGATGGCGTCCTCGTCCCCGGCGACAGCCATCGGCGCAGCCGGTGGGCGGGTGGCGCGGCGGCGACGACCGCGCGGCGCCTCCTCAGCGGGGGCCGCAACGTTCTGGGTTGCCGCCGGTGTCGGCTCCGGGACGCTCAGGGGCTCCGTCTCGACGGTGGCCGTCTCCTCGGGCTGAGCTTCGGGCGCCGTCTCGACCGGCACAGCCGGTGTGGCGGCAGGGGCCGTGACGGGTGCGGGCGGGGCCGCCGGGCGTGACGCGCGGCGACGGCGGCTGGGAGCCGGTGCGATCTCGGCGACGGGCTCAGCGGCGGCGGTGGCCTCAACAGCCGGCTCGGCGACGGCCCTGGCCTCGACAACCGGCTGCGCGGTGACCTCTGCCACGACTTCAGAGGCCGCGGCGTTTTGACCCTGCTGCAGCGCCTGGTGCGCTTCAGAGGGCTCGACGGCGGGTGCGGCGCTCTGCGGGGTGACCGCCGACTCGGGGGGCGCCGTGCGGCGGGTGGCGCGGCGCCGGACCGGCTTGGCGGGGGCCACTTCGCCCGCGGTCTGCTCGGCGACCTGCACGAGGGCCTCCTGGGCCTGCGGTTCCGGGGCGACAGTGGGCTCAGGACCGGGCGCGTCGGCCGGCACCTCCACCGGCTTCGTGCGGCGACGACGGCTCGGAGCCGCCTCAGCGTCCGCGGTGGCGTCCTGCTTGGCGCTCACTCGTCGGCGCTTGGGCGTGAGGTCGGCGGGAGCCTCGGTGGCTGGGGCGGCCTCCGCGACGGGCGTGCGGCCGGCGGTGTCCGCGGCTGCGTCCTGCGGAGCGCCTGCCGGGCGACCGGCAGCGCGGCGGCGCCGGACAGGGGCTGGCGAGCTGGTGACCTCGGCGACGCTCTGGCCGTCGTTCTCGGTGTCGAGCATGGGGCTCCTTACGCGCATCTGCGCGGACTGGCACAGACGTGCTGTGCACTAAGACTGAGGTCATCCAGGGCAGTGCGAGCAGTCGCGGCAGAATTGCCGCGGTGCAGCCTCGCTGCTCCCGGGTGGCACCGGCGGTGCCGTGACCTGATCGTTATTCTCGCACACGGCCCCACCCGTGTGCGCATCGCGACACGATCAGCGCAGCGGATCGCCGATCTCCCCATCCCTCAGGGGACCCTGCGCGAGACGGTTGAGCAGCGCCTGCGCGGGCACGCGCGCGTCCAGCCGACGGAGCGCTGTGACGACGTCGTCGGGTCGCACCAGCGGTGTCAGATGACGCGACAACAGCAGGAGCGTCTCGTCGTCGGACGCCCGAAGGCTCACGATGGCGGCGCGGACGTCGAACGCCCGGAGGCCGTTCTTGGTCATGCGCTCGACGACGTACTCGCCCCGCCCTAAGAGCTCGGCCGAGACGGCGTCCAGCAGGCCGGGCGCGGCCCCGGCAAGCGTGATGACCCACTCGGAGGCCTCCAGGAGATCCCCCAGGGGCGCCTTGAGGGCCTCGGCCGTATCGAGTACCACGAAACCGTGCGGCAGGACCTCGTTGAGCACCTCCATCACCCTCACCGGGTTGCAGACCTCACTCAGGCCGAGCTCGACGTACTCCGCCTCCGACGCCGCCGACGTGGGTGCCGCGTTGGCGTAGGAGATGCGCGGATGGGGTGAGAAGCCCGACGAGTAGGCCATGGGGATCTCAGCGCGCCTGAGCGCGCGCTCCAACGCCCGCCCGAAGTCCCGGTGCGATGTGAAGCGCCCCGGCCCACGCTTGGCGTAGCGGAGACGCAGCTTCTGCGCCGGCGGAGCCTGCTGGACAGGCGGTTGTCGTTGTCCCACGCGCGGAAGTGTAGACGAGTCCCCCCGGGCGGCTCTGCTCAGCGCTTCCGATACAGCTTCTTGCTCTGGAAGACCGGTTCGCTGGTGACGTTGACGCCGAGGTTGCGGAAGATGGCCTCGTCGACGGGCCCGAGGATCACGGTGGTGTGGACGTCGCAGCCACGCAGGTGCGGCAGCTCAGCCAGCGCGAGCCGGGCGTTCTCGTCGTGGGTGGCGCCCACCGACAACGCGATCAGCACCTCGTCGGTGTGCAGGCGCGGGTTGGCGCTGCCGAGGTGCTGCGTCTTGAGGGTCTGGATCGGACCGATGGTCTCGGGGGCGAGGAGGTGCACGTCATCCGGAAGGCCCGCCAGCGTCTTGAGCGCGTTGAGCAGCAGAGCCGAGGAGCTGCCCAGGAGCGCAGACGTCTTGCCGGTGACGATGGACCCGTCGGGCAGTTGCAGGGCCGCCGCCGGCCCCTTGGTGCGCCGCTCCGTCTCCAGTGCGGGTCCCACGACGGGCCGGTCCTCGACGGCGATGCCGAGCTTGCTCATCGTCAGGGCGATGCGGTCTGAGAGCGTGGGCTCCAACTCGTCGCTCCGCTCGTGCACCTGCGCCTTGTAGAAGCGCCGGATGACCTCCTGCTTCGACGCGTCACGACAGACCTCGTCGTCGGAGATGCAGTGGCCCGCCATGTTGACACCCATGTCCGTCGGCGACTGGTACGGCGAGCTGCCTGTCAGGCGCTCGAACAGCAGCTTGAGGACGGGAAAGATCTCGACGTCGCGGTTGTAGTTGACCACCTGTTCGCCGTAGGCGTCCAGGTGGAACGGATCGATCATGTTGACGTCGTCGAGGTCCGCCGTCGCCGCCTCGTAGGCGAGGTTGACGGGGTGGTCGAGCGGAAGGTTCCAGATCGGGAACGTCTCGAACTTGGCGTAGCCGGAGGGGATCCCGCGCTTGTGGTCGTGATACAGCTGCGACAGGCAGGTGGCCATCTTGCCGCTGCCGGGACCGGGTGCGGTGACGACGACGAGGTCCCGGCTGGTCTCGATGTAGTCGTTTCGACCGTAGCCGTTGTCGCTGACGATGAGCGGCACGTCGTTGGGATACCCCTTGATCGGGTGATGGCGGTACACCTTGAGCCCGAGCCGTTCCAGCTTGCGCTTGAACGCCCTCCCCTGGCGGTGCTCGTCGCTCATCTGCGTGATGACGACGCTGCCCACGAACAATCCGTAGGACCGGAACTCGTCGATGAGCCGGAGCACGTCTGATTCGTACGGGATGCCCAGATCGGCGCGGACCTTGTTGCGGGCGAGATCGAGGGCGCTCACGACGATCACCACCTCCACCTCGTCCTGGAGGGTCTCCAGCATGGCGATCTTGTTGTCAGGCGTGAATCCCGGTAGCACGCGGGCGGCGTGGTGATCGTCGAAGAGCTTGCCGCCGAACTCGAGGTAGAGCTTGCCGCCGAAGCGCTTGCGCCGCTCGTCGATGTGCTGAGACTGAAGGGCGAGATACTTCTCGCGGTCGAACCCGATTCTGCGCGCGCTGTCCACGGATCCGCAGCCTAGCGGTTCTGGACCGCCCTCACGACAGCGCGGGCTTGGCCACCGAGAGCGGGAGGAGCACCTTCCCCGTGGGGCCGATCTGGATTTCCGTGTCCATCTGGGGACAGACGCCGCAATCGAAGCACGGCGTCCAGCGGCAGTCCTCCACCTCGCGCTCGTCGAGCGCGTCCTGCCAGTCCTCCCACAGCCAGTCCCGGTCCAGGCCGGCGTCGAGGTGGTCCCAGGGCAGGACCTCCTCGTATCCCCGCTCGCGTGTGGTGAACCAGTCCAGGTCCACGCCGAACGCACCCAACTCCTCCGTGGCGGCAGCCGTCCACCGCTCGTAGCTGAAGTGTTCGCTCCAACCGTCGAACTTGCCGCCCTCGCGCCAGACCCGCTCGATGACCCGGCCGACGCGACGGTCCCCGCGCGACAGCAGGCCCTCGATGACTCCCGGTTTGCCGTCGTGGTAGCGCATGCCGATGGCCTTGCCGTAGTTGCGGTCCTGGCGGATCGTGTCGCGCAGCAGCTGGAGGCGGTGGTCGATGGTCTCGGCGCTCGCCTGCGCAGCCCATTGGAACGGCGTGTGGGGCTTGGGCACGAACCCCCCGATGGAGACGGTGCAGCGGATGTCCCGGGTGCCGGACGCCTTTCGACCCGTCTCGATCACCCTGCGCGCCAGGTCCGCGATGGCCAGCACGTCCTCATCGGTCTCCGTGGGCAGCCCGCACATGAAGTACAGCTTCACCTGACGCCACCCGGACGAGAACGCCGCCGCGACCGTGGCGATGAGGTCGTCCTCGGTGACCATCTTGTTGATCACCTTGCGCATGCGCTCGGAGCCGCCCTCAGGGGCGAACGTCAGTCCCGAGCGGCGGCCGTTGCGGCTCAGCTCGTTGGCGAGGTCGATGTTGAAGGCGTCCACGCGGGTCGACGGGAGGGAGAGCGAGACGTTGGACCCCTCATAGCGGTCCGCAAGCTGCTTGGTGACCTGGGCGATCTCAGAGTGGTCCGCCGACGACAGCGACAGCAGCCCGATCTCCTCGAGGCCGGTGGCCCGCAGCCCGCTCTCGACCATGGCGCCGATGGTCTCGATCGAGCGCTCCCGCACGGGGCGGGTGATCATGCCCGCCTGGCAGAACCGGCACCCTCGCGTGCAGCCGCGGAAGATCTCCACCGAGTAGCGCTCGTGCACGGTCTCGGCCATGGGCACGATGGGGTGCTTGGGGTAGGGCCATTCGTCGAGGTTCATCAACGTGTGCTTGCGCACCTGGAACGGGACGCCGTCGCGGTTGGGCGCGATGCGCTGGATGCGGCCGTCGTCGAGGTAGTCCACGTCGTAGAACTTCGGCACGTAGAACGCGCCGGTCGCGGCGAGGCGCAGCAGCAACCCGTCGCGCCCTCCGTCGCGGCCGTCCTGCTTCCATTCCCGGATGATGTCCGAGATGAGCAGCGAGGCCTCCTCACCGTCGCCGAGGACGGCGACGTCGATGAAGTCCGCGACGGGCTCCGGGTTGAAGGCCGCGTGACCGCCGGCGATCACGAGTGGATCCCCCTCGCCGCGTTCCGCCGCGTGCAGGGGCATGCCGGCGAGGTCGATGATGGTGAGGAGGTTGGTGTAGCCGAGTTCGGTCGAGAAGGACACACCCAGCACGTCGAAGAGGCCGACGGGGCGGTGCGCGTCGAGCGTGAACTGAGGGACGCCGGCCTGGCGCATCACCTGCTCCATGTCCGGCCACACGGAATAGGTGCGCTCGGCGAGGATCCAGCTGCGCTCGTTGAGGATCTCGTAGAGGATGGCCACGCCCTGGTTGGGCTGGCCCACTTCGTAGGCGTCCGGGTAGGACAGACACCAGCGCACGTCCACCGCATCCCAGTCCTTGACGACGGAGTTGTGCTCACCGCCGACGTACTGGATGGGCTTGCTCACCTGGGCGAGCAACGGCTCCAGCCGGCTGAAGAGGGAGTGCGCGGGCAGCGCGGAGAGTGTAGTCATGGCGCAGCCAAGGATATCCGCGGGTGGGCGTTTGGCCTATCCCTCGCCGAACCAGAGCGCGATCTCGTGGGCGGCCGATTCGGGCGAGTCCGAGGCGTGCACGGCGTTGCGCCGCGTGGACTCGGCGAAGTCCGCCCGGACCGTGCCCGGCTCCGCCTTCGCGGGATCGGTCGCCCCGTGCAGGGAGCGGACGCGCGCGACGGCGTCCTCGCCGCTGAGCACCATCGCGATCAGCGGGCCCTCGGTCATGAAATCGCGCAAGGGCGGGTAGTACTCCCGCTCCACGTGCTCCGCGTAGTGCCGGTCGGCGAACTCCGGGTCGATGTGGCGGAACTCCATGGCGGCCAGCCGCAGCCCGGCGTCCTCGTAGCGCGACACGATGGCGCCGACGTGGCCGGCCGCGACCGCGTCGGGCTTGATGATGACGAACGTCTGTTCGCTCATGCGTTGTCCCTTCTTTCCTGGACCGCCTCGAGGCGCTTGCCCAGCACCATGCAGGTCACCCAGATCAGAGCGAAGATGATACCCATCGCGTACATCCAGGGGGTCAGGAGGCCGAGCCCGATGAGCACCACCTGCGCCACCCACCCCACGAGGTAGCCCCAGCGCCGGCGCAGCCCGGCTGCGGCGGCGAGGCAGAGCAGCGTGGTCACGGTGCACCATGCGGCCGCCACCCACAGGTTGACCCCGGAGACCTGGATCATGCCGATGAAGGCCAGCCACACCACGACGATCTCGAACACGAGCACCGACATGGCCGCCGACCGCAGCGGGTTGGTGGGATCCAGAATCACGAGGTGGCCCCCGCCCGCAGCAGGTCGCGCGCCTCACCCGCGGCGATGACCGACCCGGCCACCAGGACCCCGGCCTGCGTGCCTGCGGTGTCCGCGAGCATCACGGCCAGATCCAGGGCCTCGGCCATGGTTGCCGCCCGGTGCACCTGATGCGTCGACCACACGGTCTCCGCGAGGTCGGCGAGGTCGTCGACGGGGCGGGCCCGCGGTGATGACGACACCTGGGTGATCACCACCTGATCCATGTGCTCGGCGAAGATCTCCAGGACCTCGTCTGCGTTCTTGTCCTGCATCATGGCCACGACGCCGATCAGCGGCTCGAACGTGAACGCTTCGGCCGTCGCGTCGATGGTGACGCGCGCCGCGGGGGGGTTATGGGCGGTGTCGACGACGATCGGCGGCGAGGTGCGCACCAGTTCCAACCGCGCCGGGGCCTCGACGGCGCCGAGCCCCTCGACGATGACCTCAGCGCTGAGCGGCTGCCCGCCGAGGAACGCTTCGACGGCGGCCACCGCCAGGGCGGCATTGCGGGCCATGTGCTCGCCGTACAGCGGGAGGAACACGTCACCGAGGGCGCCCGAGGCCGTCTCGAGACGCAGCACCTGCCCCCCGACGGCCAGGCTGCGCTCCAGCAGTCCGAAGTCCGGCCCCTCGACCTTGACCGGGGAGCCCACCTCGATGGCCCGCTCCAGCAGTACCCGTGCAGCCTCCGGCTCCTGGCCGGCGAGCACCGCCGTCGAGCCGTGCTTGATGATGCCCGCCTTCTCACCTGCGATCTCGGCCAGCGTGGAGCCGAGGATGTGCATGTGGTCCATGCCGATGGGCGCCACCACCGCGACCACCGGGTTCGCCACGCTCGTCGCGTCCCACGTGCCGCCCAACCCGACCTCGACGACGGCGACGTCCACGGGCGCGTCGGCGAAGGCCGCGTATGCCATGCCCGTGATGACCTCGAAGAACGTCATCGCCACGCCGTCGAGACGCTGCTCGTCGACCATCGCGACGTAGGGCTCGACGTCGCGCCAGACCTCGTCGAAACGCTCCTCGGTCAGCTGCTCGCCGTCGACGCTGATCCGCTCCCGGACATCGCTCAGGTGTGGGCTGGCGAACCTGCCCGTGCGCAGCCCCGCGGACCGCAGGAGCGTCTCGATCATGATCGCGGTGCTGCCCTTACCGTTGGTGCCCGCCACCTGGATCACCGGGAAGGAGAGCTGCGGGTCACCCAGGAGGTGCATGAGCGCCGAGATCCGGCTGAGGCTGGGCGCCACCCGGTGCTCGGGCCAGCGGCTGGTGAGTGCTGCGGAGAGCTGTGCGTGCGTGGTGTCGGTCATGGTGGCCCCAGCCTAGTGCCGGGTCCCCACCCTCCCCAGCCTTCGAGGCTCCTTGCCCTCCATGGATAGGATGAGCCCGGTCCAGTCGCCTGCTTTGTCGGACGTCCGGCCCGTCACGTCGCCCACCCAGGAGTATCCGATATGGCCAACAACTCGTCGCTGAGCAAGCGCGCCGCCCTGCGCCAGCAACAGGAGCTGGAGGAACGCAACAAGCGCACCCGCCGCATCCTCACCGTCGGCGCCGTCCTCGTCGCGGTGACGGTCGTCGCGGTGCTCGCGATCGTGATCGTCCAGGCGCTGGGCCGCACCACGACCGTGGCGGAGGAGCAGCTGACGCCGCCGAACGCCACGGATTCCCTGGGCATCCTGCTGGCGGCCAAGGCACCCCAGGAGGGTACTCCCCATCTGGTGGTGTGGGAGGACTTCCAGTGCCCCGCGTGCGCGGCGCGCGAGGAGAGCTACGGACCCGTCATCGAGCAACTGGTGGCCGACGGTGAGATCACCGCCGAGATCCGCACGGCCTTCTTCCTGGACGCGGGGTTGCGCAACGACTCCTCGAAGCGCGCCGCTCTGGCCGCCGCCGCGGCTGACGAGGTGGGAGCCTTCGACGCCTTCCACCGCGTGGTCTACGCCAACCATCCCGCCACCGAGGGGACAGGCTTCACCGAGCAGCAGCTCCGCGTGGACTTCCCGGCGCTCGCGGGCATCGAGGGCGAGGACCTCACCCGGTACCAGCAGCTGTACGACACCCGGGCCTACAACGACTTCACCGACGAGGCCAACCAGAAGTTCAACGACGATCGGATCGGCGCGACGCCCACCTTCCTGGTGAGCGGCCAGGTGCTGGAGTTCTACGACTCCGAGTCGAAGAGCGTCCTCATCCAGCCCACTGCGGACAGCATGATGGAGGCCATCGGGGCCGCCTACGAGGCCGGCGGCCAGCAGACCGACAGCTGACGCCGTCGGGGCCACCGGGGCGGGGCCATTAAGATCGGGCACATGACGGATTCGAACGCGTCCAATCGCGCCCTCCCAGACAAGCCTGTCCTCGAAGGCCTCGAGAGCACGTGGGGACAGGTATGGGCTGAGGAGGGTACGTACGCGTTCCGCCGGCCGGAGAGCCGCGACCAGGTGTTCAGCATCGACACTCCCCCGCCGACGGTGTCCGGATCACTGCACGTGGGCCACGTGTTCAGCTACACCCACACCGACACGGTCGCGCGCTACCAGCGGATGCGGGGCAAGCACGTCTTCTACCCCATGGGCTGGGACGACAACGGGCTTCCCACCGAGCGGCGCGTGCAGAACTTCTACGGCGTGCGGTGCGATCCGTCGATCCCCTACGACGCCGGCTTCCAGCCTCCGGCGAAGCCGGATCCCAAGCGGCAGGTGCCCATCAGCCGGGCCAATTTCATCGAGCTGTGCCACGAACTTACCGCCGTCGACGAGCTGGCGTTCGAGGGCCTGTGGAAGCAGCTCGGGCTGTCGGTGGACTGGTCCACGCTCTACACCACCATCTCCGCGGACTCGCAGGCCGTCGCCCAGAAGGCCTTCCTCCGCAACCACGCCCGCGGCGAGGCCTACCTCAGCTACGCCCCCACCCTCTGGGACGTCACCTTCCACACCGCCGTCGCGCAGGCCGAGCTTGAGGCGCGCGAGTACCCGGGCGCGTACCACCGCGTGGCGTTCCACCGCACGGGAGGCGATCCCGTGCACATCGAAACCACCCGCCCCGAGCTGCTGGCCTCGGTGTGCGCGCTCATCGCGCACCCGGACGACGAGCGGTACCAGTCCTTGTTCGGTACTACGGTCACCTCTCCCCTGTTCGGGGTGGAGATCCCGGTCCTGGCGCACGAGGCCGCCGAGCCGGACAAGGGCGCCGGCATCGCCATGTGCTGCACCTTCGGCGACCTCACAGACGTCACGTGGTGGCGCGAGCTCAATCTCCCCACCCGCACGGTGATCGGCCGCGACGGCCGGATCCAGGGTGAGATCCCCGAGTGGATCGTCAACCGCGACGCATTCGAGGCGATCGCCGGCAAGACGGCGTTCTCGGCCCGCGAGGCCACCGTCGCGATGCTGCGCGAGAGCGGCGACCTCGACGGCGACCCCAAGCCGACCACGCGCATGACCAACTTCTACGACAAGGGCGACAAGCCGCTCGAGATCGTGGCCACCCGCCAGTGGTACATCCGCAACGGCGGGCGCGACGAGGACATCAAACAGGCCATGCTGGCACGCGGCCGCGAACTCCAGTTCACCCCCGAGTACATGGCGCACCGCTACGAGAACTGGGTGGGCGGACTCAACGGCGACTGGCTGATCTCCCGCCAGCGCTTCTTCGGGGTGCCGTTCCCCGTCTGGTACCGCCTGGACGCCGACGGCGAACCCGACTATGAGGCGCCCATCGTGGCCGACGAGGCCTCACTGCCGATCGATCCGGTCACCGACTGCCCGCCTGGGTTCACCGCCGAGCAGCGGGATCAGCCTGGCGGATTCATGGCGGACCCGGACGTGATGGACACCTGGGCTACGTCGTCGCTCACTCCCCATCTGGCCACCGGCTGGGAGCGCGACGACGAACTCTTCGCATTGACCTTCCCGATGGACGTGGCCCCGCAGGCCCACGACATCATCCGGACCTGGCTGTTCAGCCGCGTGGTGAGGGCCCACTTCGAGAACGGCTCCCTGCCGTGGAAGCGCGCCACCATCTCGGGCTTCGTGGTTGACCCGGACCGCAAGAAGATGAGCAAATCCAAGGGCAACGTCGTGCTGCCCACCGACATCCTGGACAAGTACGGCTCGGACGCCGTGCGGTGGCGCGCCGCGATGGCGCGCCCCGGGATGGACTCGCCCTTCGACGAGACCCAGATGAAGGTGGGTCGTCGCCTGGCGATGAAGATCCTCAATGCGGGCAAGTTCGTGCTCACGATGGCCGAGAACCCAGGCGGTCTCCAAGCCGTGACGAACCCCGTCGACCTGGCGATGCTGGCCGGCCTGCGGAGCGTGGTGGAGACCGCGACGAAGGCGTTCGACGAGTTCGACTACACCGGGGCACTCGAGGCCACGGAGTCCTTCTTCTGGTCCTTCTGCGACGACTACCTGGAGCTGGTCAAGGAGCGCGCCTACGGCGCCCAGTCGCCCGACGAGCAGGCTTCCGCGCAGGCCGCGCTGGCTCTGGCGCTCGACGTCCAGCTGCGGCTGTTCGCCCCCATCCTGCCGTTCGTCACGGAAGAGGTGTGGCGCTGGACGCACGGCGCTTCGGTCCACCTCGCGGGTTGGCCCACTGTCGACGAGCTTCCCTCCGGCGACCCCGCCCTACTGGCGGACGTGGCCACGGCGCTCATCGCCATCCGTGGCGCCAAATCGACGGCGAAGGTCTCGATGAAGGCCGAAGTGTCGCGGGCGGCTTTCACCGGTCCCGCGGCCGTGGTGGCGCGTCTGCGCACCATCGAGGCGGACCTCCGCGCGGTGGGCAGGCTCATCGGCGAGGTCACGTGGACCCAGGCGGATGCCCCGCTGAGCGTCGAGGTGGAGCTGGCCGAGGCACAGTCGGGGCCCCGGACCTAGAGGCCCAACCGCGCCAGGTAGTCGTTGGCGAAGCGGCGGGCCGGGTCCATCCGGCCACGCAGCTCGGCGAAGTCCGCCCAGCGCGGGTAACGGGCGGACACATCGCCGCCGGGCATGGTAAACACCTTGCCCCAGTGCGGTCGCGCGGTCCCGGGGAGCGTCGCCTCCAGGTCGGGCAGGAGCGCGCGCACCGCCGCCTCGTCCGGCTTCCATGTGAAGTGGAGCCCCACCGTATCGGTCCCGAAGGCCGGCGACAGCCACAGCGGGTCCGCGGCCATCGTGCGGATCTCGCACACGAACAGCAGCGGCGCGATCCTCGACGCGAGCCCGGCCACCGCCTCGATCGCCGCGACCGCGTCCTCCCGCGGCACCAGGTACTCAGACTGCAGCTCGGCACCCACCGACGGGGTGAACTCGAGCCGGAAGTGGGGCAGCCTGTCGTACCACGGCCCGAACACCCCCATCTGAGGCGTGCAGGGCTCGGGATCGATGCCGAGGATGGGGTGTCGCGGGGCCTCGGCCGGCCGGCCACCTGCGGCGACGATGGCGCCGGCGCCTGGGGCCCCGGCGGACTTCACCCACACCTGCGTGATGGTCTCCGGCTCCTGCCATGTGGTGAACATGCTCACGCTCTCGCCGGCGCCGGTGACGGCACCGAGGTCAGCCAGCACTGCGTCCAGACGCACGCCCTCGAAGACGCTCTGCGCGATCTCCCGCGCTGGGGAGACGTCCAGTTCAACGTGCGTGAGCACCCCGAGCGCCCCGAGCCCGACGACGGCGCCGTCGAAGTCCTCGCCTCCGCGCTCAAGCCTCACCAGTTCACCTTCGCCCGACACGAACTCCAGTGCCGAGACCTGCGTGGCCAGCGACCCGACCGCATCCCCGGAGCCGTGAGTGCCGGTCTGGACCGCCCCAGCCACCGAGATGTGGGGCAGGGACGCCAGGTTGGCCAGGGACACGTTCTCAGCCCGCAATGCCGGGATGAGGTCGCCGTAGCGCAGCCAGGCCGGCACCCGGAACGTGCCCTCCCCGATGCGCAGCGGGGCAGCCGTCTCCACCAGCCCCAACGAGACCTGGACGCCATCGGTGTCCGCGATGTCGTTGAAGCAGTGCCGTGAGCCGACGACGCGGACCCGCTCCTCGGACTTGACCAGGTCCTGCAGCTCGGCGATAGAGGTGGGCTCCGCGACCCGCTGGGCCCGGTAGAGGACGTTGCCCGACCAGTTGCTCCCCGGCCCCACGGTCACTCCCTACGCCCGAAGCGTGCCGCACCGAGCTTGGGGGGCACCGATGCCGGGCGCTCGCCCAGCCGCCGGAGGGCCTCGTCGACGGCGCGGTCAAGCTGCTCGTCGGCCTGCGACTCCCACTCGGCCGGACCCATCTCGACGACGATGTCCGGATCCACCCCGTGGTTCTCAAGGCCGAAGCCGTACCGGTCGAACGCGATCCAGTATCGCGGCTGCGTCACCTCGGTGCCGTCCACCAGGGAGAACCGGCCGTCGATGCCGACCACCCCGCCCCAGCTGCGCTCCCCCACCACCGGGCCGAGGCCCAGCTCCTGGGCGGCGGCGGTCACGATGTCGCCGTCGGAGCCCGCGTAGGCGTTGGTGAGGAACACCACCGGTCCGCGCGCGGCCTGGCTGGGGTAGGTGGTCACGTCGTCGTGGTGCCGCGCGCCGTTCCAGCCCACGGCCCGCCGCGACAGCCGCTCGATCACCAGTTCGGACGTGTGGCCGCCCGCGTTGAAGCGGACATCGACCACGACGGCCTCGCAGCGCATGGCCGCGTCGATGAGGCGGTGGAACTCGGCCCAGCCGCGCGCCACCATGTCCGGGACGTGCACGTAGCCGACGCGCCCGCCAGACCGCTCGCGCGTGTAGGCGACCCGGCCCGCAACCCACTCGTGGTACCGCATGGGCGCCTCGCTGGAGGTGGGCACCACCGCGACCCGCCGCCGCTGGCGACCCTGGACCAGCGTCAACTCGACCACCTTGTCCGCAGCCCCCTGCAGCAGGGCGCCGATGTCCGTGACATCCGCCGTGGATCGGCCGTCCACGGCGGCGATCACATCACCGGGACTCGCCGCGACCCCGGCGGCACGCAGCGGCGAGCGCGCGGACGGGTCCGATGTCTCGCCCGGGAGGATGCGGGAGATGACCACCTCGCCCTTCGCGTTGCGCGTGTACTCAGCGCCCAGAAACGCGACGTGGAGGCCTTCGTGGTGCGGCGACGGTGGGTCGATGTAGGCGTGAGAGGTGTTGAGCTCCCCCACCGTCTCCCACAGGACGTCGACCAGCTCGTCGTGCGTCGTGATCCGGTCAAGCAGCGGCCGGTACCGTGCGACGGCCGCGGCCCAGTCCGTGCCGTCGAAGTCCTCACGCCAGAAGTGGTCGCGCATGAGGCGCGCGTTCTCCTCGAACATCTGGCGCCACTCGGACCGCGGGTCCACCTCGCGACGGAGGCGGCTCAGGTCCACCGGAATCTTGGCGTCGTCCCCGTCGGGCTCGTGGTCCGCCTGCTGCACCCAGATCTCGTCGCCGTTGCGCACCACGAGCCGCTCGCCGTCGCCGCTGATCGCGGCCCCGTCGCACCCGTCGACGACCACGCTCAGCTTGCGGGTCTTGAACGAGAAGTGCTCGATGTGGTCCTTGACCTCCCCCTCGACCCCCGCCCTGGCGGCGCCCAGTTCACCGGTGGACCTGAGCGCGACCCACACCAGGCCGTCCTTGGCCGCCTGGAGCGAGGCGTAGCGTGCAGACGGGACGGGCAGCGGGACCATCCGGTCCTCGGCGCCGTCGAGGTCGAAGACCACGGCCGGCGAGGCTTCCTCCGCCCCGTCGTCCTTCTTGTCCCCGCTCTTCCGCTCGTCCTTCTTGTCCTCGTCCTTGTCATCCGGCTCGCTGATGGGCCACCCGTCCGCCGACGGCCCGAACGGTGCGGGCTCGGTGGCGCTCAGCGGCACCAGCCAGGGGCGGGTCGAGTTGGTGAAGGCGAGGTCGAAACCCAGCTCGTCGTAGGTCGGGTCGATGGTGCGGCTGGACAGGAAACACAGGTACTTGCCGTCTGGCGTGAACGTCGGGGAGAAGTCGTTGAACTGGCCGCGGGTGAGCGTGAACCCCTCGTCGTTGACGAGGTCGTGGCCGACGAGTTGGCCCTGGAGACCCTCGTTGGCCACGGCGTTGCGCCACACGAGGTATCGGCCGTCCGGCGACCACGTCAGGCCGGTGGGTTCACCGACGGGCGACCTGCCGACTTTCTTCACGGATCCGCGACCTACGTCCACCAGGTAGACCGTCCCGTCGTGGCTTCCCACGGCCACCTTGCTGCCGTCGTGGTTGGGCTGCATCGCCATGACCCGCCCGAGCCGGCCGGCGGCGACCCGCCGCGGCGCGCCGTATCCGTCCAGTTGGCGGATCTCCAGCGCGTCCTCGCCGGACTCATCGGTCACCCATACTCCCCGCCCGGTCTGGGCAAGGAAGTGCGGCTCGCGCAGCCGTGCACCGGGGGTTTCCGCAACTGCGCGGGCCGGCCCCCCACGGTGCGTGAGCAGGTAGGCCGCCCCCCGCCACTCGACCAGCGAGGAGTCACCACCGTGGTCGGGCGCGATCGCCTCGAGCCTCTCCGTGGGCGAGATCGGCATCGGCTGCGGCCGGCCGACCGGTACGAGGATGTCGAGCATCTGGGGCTCCGCCTTCAGCGAGGCGAGGTAGTGCAGCCGTCCGCGCGCGTGGTACACCACTGCCTGCCCGTCGGTGGTGGCGTCGCGGACGTAGCCCTCCTCCGAGGTGTGCCGGGTGTGCTGGCGCAGATCCTTACCGCTTGCGTTGACGGACCAGACCTGCGCCTGAACGTCGGGGCCTTCGCCGAGATCTGAGGTGAACATCAGGCGGTCACCCACCCACGACGGCCAGAACAGGCCGGCCTCCACGTCGGGCAGAAGGCGCTTCCAGTCATCCTGGCCGTTGGGGGAGACGTACAGCCGTGCGGCCATCCCGCCGCGGTAGCGCTTCCAGCCGGACGGGTCGCGGAAGTTCGCCGACGCGATCGCCACGCGCCCCTTCCGGTGCATCGCGGCCGAGGTGGCCAGCCCCCACGGGAGGCGGGTCAGGGTGCCGTCCAGAGCGAGCGAGTACATCGACGAGTCCACGCGGTGGAATCCCTCGTGCTGGGAGCACAGCAGGATGTGCTCGTCGTCCAGCCAGCCGGACACCAGCATCGGGCGGCCGCTCAGCCACGTGAGGCGCCGGGTGCCGCCGTCGAGGTCGACGACGTAGGCGTCCCACCCGCCGTTGGTGGTGGCGGTGAACGCCACGCGCGAGCCGTCCGGGGAGAACCGGGGAGTGCGCGGAGTCTCCTCACCCAGGGTGATCCGGGAGGCGCGACCACCACCCAGGGAGCCCAACCAGAGGTCGTCGTCGGCGACGAGAACCACGTCGTCGCGGTGCAGGTGGGGGTAGCGCAGGTAGCCGTCGGTCACCGTGCCCACGATACCGCCTGGGCCAGAGCCCTGACCGCGTCCAGGGTGTCGGCCTCCTCGGCCGTCTTGTCGTCGCGATAACGCAGGACGCGGGCAAATCTCAGCGCCACACCGCCGGGGTATCGGCTGGACCGCTGCACCCCGTCGAAGGCCACCTCCACGACCTGCTCAGGCCTCAGGTGGACCACGTGACCGTCCCTGCCCGTGCTCAGTTCCAGGAACCGTGCCGTCTGCCACGCCAGCATCTCGTCGGTCATGCCTTTGAACGTCTTACCCAGCATCGTGAAGCCGCCGCTGCCGTCGCGCGCGCCCAGGTGGATGTTCGAGAGGAAACCTTGCCGCCGCCCGCTCCCCCACTCGACGGCGAGTACGACGAGGTCAAGCGTGTGGCGGGGCTTGACCTTGATCCACGCGCTGCCGCGGCGACCGGCGTCGTAGGGGGCCGCGAGGTCCTTGACCACGATCCCCTCGTGCCCCAGCGTCAGCATCTGGGCGAAGAAGGCCTCCGCCGCGGCCGGTTCGCTGGTTATCAGGCGCGGCGCCCTCGCCATCTCCGGGACCACTGCCTCGAGCACGGTGAACCGGCGCCGAGCCGGCTCGTCGATGAGATCCCGGCCATCGAGGTGCAGAATGTCGAAGAACAGCGGAGTGAGGGGCACGGCGCTTCGGAGGGTCGTGACGTCGCGGCTCATGGCGCGGGCTCCGGTCTCCTGGAAGGGCCTCGGCCTGCCGTCCGCGCCCAGTGCCACCGCCTCGCCGTCCAGGACCACGCGCTGGACATCCAGCCCCAGCGCCAGCTCGACCACCTCCGGGAGGCGTGGGGTGATGTCGTCCAATGACCGGGTGTAGACCACCACGTCGTCGCCGTCCCGGTGGACCTGGATGCGGATCCCGTCGATCTTCCCGTCGATCGCGACGTCGCTGGACACAGCTGTGAAGGCGGCGGCGAGGTCCGCGGCCGACGCGGCCAGCATGGGTCGCACCGGACGGCCGACGACCAGCCCGAAGGCGGCCAGCGCACGCTCCCCGCCCTGCATCGCGGCAGCCGCCACCGGCCCCGTCGGCGCGGAGAACATGGCGGCCCGACGCACCAGGCCCGGCGGAACCGACGCCGCCTCGGCGATCGCGTCGAGGAGGAGGGAATCGAGTGCGCCCTGGCGCAGTTCGCCCGAGATGAGCCCGCGCAGCATCGTCTGTTCCGCCGCAGTGGCGCGCTGGAACAGCTCGGTGACAGCCCGAGACCGCTGCCCCTGCGACCCTGGACCGGACAACTGCGCCACCAACTCCAGGGTGGCGTCCACCTCGACAGGCGTGAGGGACGGTTCGGAGGCCGGCTCGGGCAACTCCGCGAGACCACGCCAGCCGACGCCCGTGCGGCGCTGCCGAATCCGCCCGGAGAGGAAGGACGCCACCACCTCCACCTCGTCCATGGCGGCCGCTCTCAGGGCATCGGCCAGATGCCGCCGTTTCTCCAGCCGCGAACGGGTGGCGGCCACATTGGCGGAGGTGACGACGAGGTCGTGCAGCAGCATCCTCAGATCATGCCGGACCCCGCCAGGGCTGGGGTCAGGCCGACAGATCCCGACGGCGGGCCAACTTGGCGCGGGGCACCATGGTGGGCGGCGCTACGCCGTCGACCGCGTCCCGCGTGACAAGCACCTGGGCCACATCCTCCTCCGACGGCACGTCGAACATGACGTCCAGGAGCAGTTCCTCCAGGATGGCACGCAGGCCACGGGCCCCCGTGCCGCGCGCGAGGGCGAGGTCCGCGATACCCTCGATGGCCTCGTCGGTGAACTCCAACTGCACGCCGTCGAGCTCGAAAAGCTTCTGGAACTGGCGCACGAGCGCGTTCCTCGGCTCGACCAGGATCCGCACCAACGCTTCCTGGTCCAGCGGAGAGACGGAGGTGATCATGGGGAGGCGGCCGATGAACTCCGGGATCAGCCCGAACTTGTGCAGGTCCTCCGGGCGGACCGACGCGAACGGATCAGTGTCGGGCGTCCTGGCGTCTGCGGAGTTGTTGAACCCGAGCGGACGTTTGCCGATGCGCGAGTTGATGATGTCGTCGAGGCCGGCGAAGGCCCCGCCGACGATGAAGAGCACCTTGGTGGTGTCGATCTGGAGGAAGTCCTGGTGCGGGTGCTTGCGGCCCCCCTGCGGCGGGACGGAGGCGACGGTGCCCTCGAGGATCTTCAGGAGGGCCTGCTGCACGCCCTCGCCCGACACATCGCGCGTGATGGAGGGATTCTCCGACTTGCGGGCCACCTTGTCGATCTCGTCGATGTAGATGATGCCGGTCTCCGCCTTGGCGATGTCGAAATCCGCCGCCTGGATCAGCTTGAGCAGGATGTTCTCGACGTCCTCGCCGACGTAACCTGCCTCCGTCAGCGCGGTGGCGTCCGCCATGGCGAAGGGGACGTTGAGCATCTTGGCCATCGTCTGCGCGAGATAGGTCTTGCCGCAGCCCGTGGGCCCGATGAGCAGGATGTTGGACTTGCCCACCTCCACCTCGTCGTGCTCGGCGCGCCGACCGTGCGTCTCGTGCTGCGCCTGGATGCGCTTGTAGTGGTTGTAGACGGCCACCGACAACGCCTTCTTGGCGCCGTCCTGGCCGATGACGTAGGTGTCCAGGAAGTCACGGATCTCGCGGGGTTTCGGCAGTTCCGTCACCACGCCACTGTCTGCGGGCTCCGGGAACTCCTCCTCGATGATCTCGTTGCAGAGCCCGATGCACTCGTCACAGATGTAGACGCCGGGACCAGCGATGAGCTTCTTCACCTGCTTCTGGCTCTTCCCGCAGAAGTTGCACTTGAACAGGTCACTCGACTCGCCGATGCGTGCCACGTCGTCCACCTCCCTCGCTCGTAGATGTGCGGTAGTTGTCTGATTCCCCCACCCTACCCGGGAGGGGGCGCCCCCACCGGCGACACTCCAAGCGCCGTCGATGGGCCGGGGCCCGGAGGGTCAACGCCCACCGGGCCCCGTCTGCACCTGCTCTCAGGTGGCGTTCTTCAGCGACGGCAGGATGTCGTCGACGATGCCGTACTCCACTGCCTCGGGGGCGGTGAGGTACTTGTCGCGCTCGATGTCCTTGCTCACCTTGGCCAGGTCCTGGCCGGTGTCGGTGGCCAGCATCTGCTCCATGAGCGCGCGGATGCGCAGGATCTCCCGGGCCTGGATCTCCAGGTCCGACGATTGCCCGTAGCCGCCCTCGGTGGCCGGCTGATGGATGAGGATGCGCGAGTTGGGCAGTGCCAGGCGCTTGCCCTTCGTGCCGGCGGCGAGCAGCACGGCGGCGGCCGAGGCGGCCTGGCCCAGGCACACTGTCTGGATGTCCGGCTTGATGTAGCGCATCGTGTCGTAGATGGCGGTCAGGGCCGTGAACGAGCCGCCGGGCGAGTTGATGTAGATCGAGATCTGACGCTCCGGATCCATCGACTGCAGGCACAGCAGCTGCGCCATGACAGCGTTGGCGACCTCGTCGTTGATGGGTGTGCCGAGGAAGATGATGCGGTCCTCGAACAGCTTCGTGTAGGGGTCCACGCGGCGCATGCCGTAGCTGGTGCGCTCTTCCCACTGGGGGATGTAGTAGTTCATCGTCGCTCCGGTGGGGGCGACGCCCTGGGGCAGGTTGGTCATCACTGGTTCGGAGCCTCCGACTTGATCTGGGATGCACGCTCGTAAACGTGGTCGATGAAGCCGTAGTCGAGCGCCTGCTCGGCGGTGAACCACCGGTCCCGGTCCGAATCTGCTTCGATCTGGTCCACGGTCTGGCCCGTGTGCTGGGCGATGAGGCCGGCCATCGTGCGCTTGATGTGCAGCGACTGCTCGGCCTGGATGCGGATGTCCGAAGCGGTGCCACCCAGGCCACCTGAGGGCTGATGCATCATGATCCGGCTGTGGGGCAGGGCGAACCGCTTACCGCGCGTACCGGCGGAGAGGAGGAACTGGCCCATCGAGGCCGCCAGGCCCATGGCGACGGTGGCCACGTCGTTGGAGATCCACTGCATGGTGTCGAAGATGGCCATGCCGGAGTCCACCGACCCGCCCGGCGAGTTGATGTACAGGTAGATGTCCTTGTGCGGGTCCTCCGCGTTCAGCAGCAGCATCTGCGCACAGATGGCGTTGGCGTTCTCGTCGCGCACCTCCGAACCGAGGAAGATGATCCGGTTGGCCAGGAGGGACGAATACACGTTGTCGGTCATGCCGAGGCCGGCGCCCGCGGGCCCGGCCATTCGGATGTCGTTTCGAGTCTCAGTCACCCCCCTAACCTACCGGCAATCCGGCGGGACCCAAGCGCCGCGGTCCCTGTTCGCCGGAGGCATCTGCTGCCGACCCCCGCCGCAGACAGCGAGATCGCCGCGGGAGGGGTTCCCGCGGCGATCTCGTGGCTGGTGGGCCGACGTCAGTTCGCGTCGACCTCGGCCTCTTCGGCCTCTTCCTCGGCGATGACTTCCTCGGCCGCCTCGATGGCGTCGACCGCCAGCGTGGTGTCGACGGGGTTGCCCGCCTCGTCGGTGACCTTGGCGCTCGCGCAGATGGCGGCGAGCGCCTTGCCGCGGCGGATCTCCTGCATCCACTCGGGCATGTGGTTGTGCTCCATCATGTGGTTGATCTCGTCCTGCGGGCTCGAGTTGTTCTGCTGAGCCTTGCGGAAGATGAGCTCGGTGAGGTCCTGCTGGGACACGTCGATGGTGTTGGTGTCAGCGTAGACATCCAGCACGACCTGCGCCTTGAGGGCCTGCTCGGAGCGCTTGTCGATCATGGCCCAGAACTCGTCGGCGTCCTTGGCCTCCTCGTCCTCGGAGTTGGCGAGGTAGTCCTCGACGGACAGTCCGCCGCCGGCCAGCTGACGCTGCACCTCGTTGCGTCGGGCCTCAAGCTCCTTGGCCAGGACGGAATCGGGCAGGTCGAACTCGATCTGCTCGAGGACGGCCTCCAGGACCTTGTCACGGGCGTCGGCCAACTGATCGGCCTTCACCTGCTGCTCGGCCCCCTTGCGCAGGTCCTCCTTCATCTCCTCGACCGTGTCGAACTCGGAGATGAGCTGGGCGAACTCGTCGTCGACCTCGGGCAGATCCTGCTGCGAGACCTTCACCACGGTGACCTCGATCTCCGCGTCCTGGCCGCGGAACTCGCCGCCGACCAGGGTGGAGGTGAAGATCTTCGACTCGCCGGCTTTGAGGCCGGTGACGGCCTCGTCGAGGCCATCGAGCATGTTGCGCTCCTGGCCCACCTTGTAGGTCAGGCCCTCGGCGGTGGCTTCGGGGAGCGGCTCGCCGCCCTGCGAGGCCACGAGATCGATGGTCAGCACGTCGCCCTCGGCGGCAGCACGATCCACCTCGCTGGTGGTGGCGAAGCGCTCGCGGAGCAGCTCGATGCGCTCCTCGACCAGCTCGTCGACACTGGCGGGGTTCTCCACGGTGGCGGTGACGGCCGCGAAGTCCGGCAACGTGACCTCCGGGCGGACGTCGACCTCAGCCGTGAACTCGACGAGTTCCTTGTCCTCCAGCTTGGTCACCTCGACCTCGGGCTGCGCCATCGGCACGACCTTGTGCTCCTCAATGGCGGCGTTGTATGCCGACGGGATTGCCTCGTTGATGGCCTCCTGCAGCACCACACCGCGCCCGAAGCGCTGATCGATGACCGTGGCGGGCACCTTGCCCTTGCGGAAACCGGGGATGTTGACCTGTTCGGCGATCCCCTGGTAGGCCTGATCGAGGTGGGGCTTGAGATCGGCGAACGGGATCTCGACGGTGAGCTTGACCCGCGTCGGGCTCAGCTTCTCAACGGTGCTAGGCACGAAAGGACTCCTGAGGTTTGGATTGATCGGAGGTGAGTCTATCGGTCAATGTCCAGCCGACCAATCGCCCCGTAGAGTGGGTCGTCGTGATGACCAGCACCGTGACCGACACCGCCCTCGTCTTCGAGGGTGGCGGGATGCGGGCGGCATTTTCCTCGGGCGTCCTGGCCGCCCTGCTGGAGGCCGGCATCCACTGCGACTGGGTGGGTGGGATCTCCGCCGGGTCGAGCTGCACCGTCAACTACGTGGCGCGCGACGCGGCCCGCGCTGAACGCTCGTTCGTGGACTTCGCGGCGGAGCCGGAGTTCGGCGACTGGCGCACCTGGGCGCAGGGCAAGGGCGTGTTCAACGCCGAGTGGATCTACGAACAGACGTCGATGCCCCACCAGGTTCTGCCGTTGGACTTCGAGGCATTCACCCGAAACCCGGCCCAGGTCCGGATCGGCGGCTTCCGTTGCGACGACGGCGAGATGGTCTACTGGGGCCGCGACGACCTGGCGGACATGCCCTCACTGATGAAGCGTGTGCGGGCGTCGTCGACCATGCCGTTGCTCATGCCGCTGACCACCATCGACGGCGTGGACTACTGCGACGGCGCGCTCGGCCCCACGGGGGGCTTCGCCACCGACGCGGCCGAGGCGGACGGCTACGGGAAGTTCCTCGTGGTGACGACGCGGGAGCGGGCGTATCGCAAGGGCCCGGCCCGATTCCCGACGGCTTTCAAGGCGCTGTTCCGCCGCTACCCGGCCGTGGCCCGCGCCGTGCGGGAGCGCCCCGCCAACTACAACCGGACGCGCGACGACCTGCTGCGGCTGGAGCGCGAGGGTCGCGCCTACCTGGTCTTCCCGGACTCGATGCGCATCCGAAACTCCGAGCGGCGGGTGCCAGTGCTGCGATCGGTGTTCCAGGCGGGTCGCGCGCAGACCGAGCGCGAACTGGACGCCATCCGGGAGTTCGTCGGCCAGGCCTGACCGGCGCGCCCCTCAGGCGGCGGATCGCGCCATCGCCTGCTCGGCTGATAGACTCGCCGACGGTTCTGCGGATGTAGCTCAATGGTAGAGCCCTAGTCTTCCAAACTAGCTACGCGGGTTCGATTCCCGTCATCCGCTCGAGGTGCTGAGGCCCTTGTCAGACGTTGTTTCTGCAGGGGCGCCGGTCTTCAACGGGGCGTAGCGTAGTGGCTAGCGCGCCTGCTTTGGGAGCAGGAGACCGCAGGTTCGAGTCCTGTCGCCCCGACCAGCGTTTGGCCTAGTCAAACCCGATTCACCAGGGCAGCAGGGGGCGATGCATCCCCCGTGCATCCTTGGCTGGTTCCCCGCTCTACCCGGAAGGGGTGCGCGGCACCATGACCACACCAACCAACTCCCTCGGTAGCTCACCACTGGGCGCCGATCACCAGGACGCCGGCGGCAATCCGCTGTTCTCTGCTACGCCGCGCCGGGCGATGGGCTCGGCCCTCGTCGGCCTCGTGGGCGCTGAGCGCCTGCTGCGGATGGTTCTCGATGAGCTGGCAAGCATGACGGGCCGGCGCTTCGATGAGTCGTCGCCGGTCGCTGAGCTGCTGAGCGCGGCGCGGGCGGCTGAGGTCAGCCTCTCGGATCTCGTCGCGGCCGCTGAGGATCAGCTTGCCGCTGAGGCGGTGGCACGATGAGCGCGGCGGAGCTGGGCACGCTCGATTGCCTGAATCGGCGCCGTGACGTGGTGGCCATGGTGGCGGTTGACTACCGCGACGCGTTGCAGGCGGTGGCCGATCGGCTCCCCGTCGACGACGAGGGCCGGATGCGGCTCGACTCGCTGCTGTTCGCCATCGGCCAGGCGGTCGAGGCTGAATCCGCTTTCCGCGTCGAGGTCGAGGCGGTGGCACGATGAGCGCCGGGGCCGAGGTCCTAGACCGTGGCGACGTGCTCGAGGTCCGGTTGCCGTCGTGGCTGACTGCCGACGAACGTCAGGCCATCGCGGCCGGTGTGCAACGGCTCATTGACTCGCACGGCAAGCTCGGGGCCATGGGCTACGCGGAGAGCGTCGCCGCTGAGGTCCAGCGGGTCATGGTGGCCGATGGGTTGGACGTGGGCCACCTGCAGATGTTCCTCGGGTGCACCAGAGCGCGCGCGGCGGCGCTGTGGCAGGGGTGGAAGCCGTTCAAGCTCGATGAGCTGGGGATGGTGGCCGATGCGCTGGGCGTGCCGCTGCTGTCGCTGGCGGCGCCGGGCTCCGACGAGGGCGGGCAACGATGAGCACCGGGGCCACGGATCGGCGGTACTTCGCCAGTCGGTAGGCCGTCACCGGCACCAGTGCGGGCGGGTCGACTCCCTGAGGGGTCGGCCCGTTCTGCATGTCCAGCCCCGTGACCTTCGGCGCGGGGGCGTCCAGTACTTCGCCAGTCACGTAGTCGATGCGCTCAGGTGCGTCATCGTGACGCACCTGTTGAACATCGCGGCGGGCGGTCGGCTCGCTAACTCCCACGACGGCCGCAATAGCTCGGTTACTCATCCCTGCCTCGGTCAGCCGGCCGACAAGCTCGCGCCGGATCGGTGCAGCGAGGTTCGCCGTCTGCTCGGTGTGTGCCGTTCTGCGGGCCTCGGTGCCGTGGGGGTGTCCGGTGTGCGTCGAGGTGGCTGTGGGGCTGGCAGGCGGGCGCGGGGGCTACTTGCGTCGGCTGTGGCGGGTGCGCTCGGCGGGCAGGCCGAACCAGTCCGTAACTCCCAGGTGTGCGGGGGTGCCGTAGTGGCGGCTGCGGGCCAGTGAGCGGCGATAGAGGCGGTCCAGGGGGCCGGCGGGCCATCCATGCTCGACGGTGTGCCGGTCCTGCGCAGCTTTCCAGGCATCGAAGCGGGCGCGCCAGTCGACGCCGGGCCAATCGGCCTCGGTGAACTCGGCCAGGTGCGCGGGCAGGTCGCCGGCGGTGCTGCGGCGGCGGGGCCTCATCCTCGGCCACCAGCGGCCAGCGACACGGGGCGGATGCCGACGCGCTGTTGCGGTTGCCGTCCGGCGGCCTGTTGATCGTCGAGGGGGATGCGCAGCGACGCGACAAGTTTGGCCAGGGCTAGGCGTTGCTGGCGGGCCTCGACGAGGGCGGGATGGGCGCGCTTGCCTTGTGGTGAGTCGTGCACGACTCCCTCGGCGGTGACGATGGCCTCTAGTGCGTGGCAGGCGTCGACGGTGTGGCAGGCCTCGACGAGGACGGCTAGCTCATGTTGGCCTAGTTCGTAGTCCTCGACGATGGAGCGCCAGAGTCGTTGCCCGCCGGCGCGGAGTCCGGGCGGGGTGCGTGGTGCGGTCATGGTCCCTTCCTCGGGTGTTGTGGGGTCGAAATAGGGCGGTTCATCCAGGTGACGTGCGCGAGAGTCGCCTATGTCGAGAGTGGCGGCGCGGTGGTGGGGGGAGGGGAGGGTGGGGTGGGGGTCACGCGGCGGGATAGGGTGCGGCCCGCGTCCAGCCCTGACGAGGGACACCGGACGCGGGCCACGGGTGTGGCGCCACTGGCAGGAGTAGGACCAGGGCGCCACGGCTCAGGCAGGCAGCAGACTGGGGCGGCGCTTGGCATCGGCGTATGCCTGTTCGGCCAGCATGGCGCCGTGGGTGATGGCGTCGACGCGCTGTTGGTACTCGTCGCGGGTGGTGGCCAGGTCGAGGGGCAGGCCGATGAGGGCCGGGCCGTAGAGGTCGCCGCGGTGGCCATCGGCGGTCACGTCGTTGAGCTGCTCCCCGGTCATGGGTGCGCCGATCAGTGCGCGGTTGGGGCCGGCGCTGAGTAGTTGGCCGGTGGTGCTGCCGATGGCGTCGAGGGTGTGCACGGCGGCGTAGGCCTCACCCCACTGGCGCAGCTTGTCGGGGTTGGTGCCAGCGGTGTACGACTCGTTGGCCTTGGTGAACTTGGCGCCGGGCATGGCCTCGACGGCGGCCGCGATGGTGTCGCCCAACTCGGCCACGAGGGGCGCCCACGCGCTGAGGATGGCGGGGGCCTGCTCGGTGATGAGCTGCTCTAGGGCGGCGGCGCGGGCCTCGTCGAGGACGCCGGCCACCATGGCGCCGTGTTCGCGGCGGGTGAGCTCCAGCATCACGTTCTCGTCGGTGAACGGGTCACGGCTGGCAGCGCCGGCGGCAACGATGGCAGCGGCCAGGGCGGCGGGTGAGTGCTCGGCGGGCGGGGCGTAGAGGTCGGCCAGTCGTGCGACTCCCTCGGCGAACTCCCCGGGCAGGACGGCGCCTAGCTTCTCTGACTGGGCGCGGATGATGGCGACTCGGGCGGCGGTCTGGCGGTAGGTCATTGCGGTACTCCTCGGGTGGGGTGATGGTCAGTCGTGGATGCCGAACAATGCGCGGGTGAATCCACGCATATCGGCTGTGGGGTCGGTGCGGTCCGGGATCCGGGCGGCGTCGGGCACGATGTCACCGCGGCGCCGGTCCTCGTCGGTGATGGGCGCCGGGCCGGCATCGGGGGCGTCCTCGTCAGCGAACAGGCGCCGGGCAAAGTCGCGCATCTCGTCGGGGTCGAGGGCGCTCACGTAGTCGTCGACAATGCGGCGGGCGGGGTCGATCATGGGCGGGTTCCTTCCAGGTGTTCGGCTACTGCCAGCCGGTCGACGAGCCAGCGGCCGCCGATGTTGCGACCCCCTAGCGCGGGGGCCATGCGGCGGGCGGTGCGCTCGGAGCATCCGAGCTGGGCGGCGGCCTCGGCGGTGGTCATGGCATCAGGTTGCACGTCGGCATCCTCGGCGGTGTCCGTGTGTCCCGCTGCGGTCAGGGCCTCGGCTAGCTGGGCGAGTTTGGTCGAGGGCGGCAGGCCGTTGCGGCGGCGGGCGTCCTGTGCCACCCCGACGGCATACCGGCACGCGTCGAGGGCCGGGCCGGTCAGCAGCACGGCACCGGGCGGCATGCGGTAGACGCTCACCAGGGGTCTACCTGCTCGGACCGGACGCGGGGCCAGCGGGCGGCCTCCGCGCAGAGCAGACAACCGCGGCCACGGCCGTCAACAGGCTGTTCCGGGTGGGTCCCACATACCTGGCGCGCCATCGGGTCAAGGCGCGGCGCTGAGGGCGTGACGGGGGCCTCGGGCCGGGCGGCGTGCACCCGCGCCGGGGGTGCGGTGTGGGCGGCCGCTGTGCCGACTGCGGCGCACTCACGGCAGAACAGCATGGGGTCACCGAACTTCCCAACGAACTTGTTCACCCGGGTGTCGCCGGTGGTGCACGCCGGACGATGGCGGAAAGCGTGCGCGCTCATCGGCCTGTCTCCTGGCCAGGGGTGCGGCGGGCATCAGGGGCCGGGGCGGTCCTCCCGCACGAGTTGCACCAGAACTCGGGCGTTCGTTTCCAACTCAGGCGCATCAGTGGCACCGGGCGGCGGCAGTGGGTCGCGTGTGGGATACCGGCCGGGGTCGCGGTCGAGGTGGTCGAGGTCATCGGTTCTTCTCCTTCGAGGTGGTGGTGGTGGTGGTGCGGGTCGAGGTCTTGGGTTGCGGGGTCACGTCTCGGCCACCCCAAACGCCGTGCTGCTCATAGGCGCCGGCGGCGCGGCAGGCATCGAGGGCCGGGCAGGACGGGCACCAGGCCAACAGGACAAACTCACGTTCATCGAGGTCCTCGGAGATCGGCAGCAACGAACCATGACAGGGCACGCGCACCCCCTCGTCGGTCAGCTCGTGGAGTCGGTCACCGAGTAGGCGGTGGGCGGCCATGGCGGCAGCGTTGCGGCTCATCGAGGGGCCTTGAGAGTGGTTTGGATGGGGTCTAGACCCACCCGCCCCCCTCTATAAAGGGGGGTGCGGGCGTGAAGGTCAGTGCGCGTGAAGGGCGTAAAGGTATCCGTGAAGGTCGGTTTACGCTCACCAGTGCGCCGGGCGTGAAGGTTCGGGGGTGCCGTGAAGGGTTCACGTGAAATGGGGTGCGTGAAGGTCGCGTGAAGGTTCATGCGGGCCCCCAAAGCGTCGGCCGTGCAGTGGCCCTGTCGCCCTCGTCGACGACGATGAGCAGCCCGCCACGGGTGAGCGTGTCGAGCTTGCGCCGGGCCTTCTGTCGCTCGGCGGGGGTTGGCTTCTCGGTGTCGAACATGGCGCCGGCGGCATCGAGGGCGGACAGGGTTCCCCGGGCCTTGGCGATGGCGGCAAGGTCGATCTGATCCGCGATGGTTGAGCGGCCGCTGTCGTGGTCGTGCAGGATCGTCAGCGGGCCCACCTCCGCTAGTGGTTGCTTGACGTGGAACAGCTTCACCAGGGCATCACCGGGGTTGCCGTGCAGCAGTAGCACCGAGCCGGCGCCGGCGGTGATCCAGGTCGAGCCGTAGATATCATCCACGGTGGGTTTGTCGCGGGTCAGCCCTCCGCCTAGCTTGCGGACGTGGTGCAACTCCACCAGCTCGATACCGGCCTCTAGGGCGGTCTGGCGGGCCCGGTTGTATCCGGCGCCTGTCTCGTCGTCGGTGAGCCCTACGGCGGCGTCCTTGAGGCTGTCGAGGATCACGGTATCGGCGCCGGCGTCGAGGGCCAGGCGGGTGAGGATGCTCGGGTGCTTTGCCATGTCATACGGCGGGGGCCCGGTCCAGACTGCTAGGCGCTCGTCGAGCTCGGCCCGCCATGCTTCCCCGACCATGCGACGCATTGAGCGGGCAATCTGGCGGGGCCGGTCCATGGCGAGATACAGGACGCGCCCGCGGCCGGGCGTGATGGGCAGGCCGAACAACTCCGAGTACTCCGGGAAGCCGCATCGGCCTAGGGCTACCTGTTGGCCTATGGTCGACTTCCCCAGCCCCATCGGGCCCGCGATGATGAGCGACTCACCGCACGCGCCTAGGATGTCGTCGCCGTATCCCCACCAGGCCGGCGGGCGCCCGGCCTCGTCGAGGATGATCGAACCGGGCCGGAAGCTGTAGCGCGTCGGGGCGTCCATGTCGACGCGGGGGTCGAGATCCTCGGGGTACTCGCTCACCGGGGATCACCGCCGATGAAGGCGACGACGAGCGCGGCCAGGTCCTCACCGATCGGGGTGGGGTACCGGCGCAGCAGCTCGGCATGCTCGCGGCACGCTGCGGCCTGCTCGGTGAGCCGGGCATACCGCTCTGCGAGGTCCTCCCGGGTGGCCTGCCCGTGGAACTCACCCGGTCGCGGCCGGGCGTTCTCGAGCTGCTCGGCGCGGCGGGTCCAGGTGCAGGGTTGGGCGTAGGTGATGGCCTCTTGCACGCTGCGGACGGCGGGCCGGGTCAGCTCGTCGACGACGGCCGGCGCCAGGCACACGGGGCCGTTGTCGCGTAGACTGTGGGTGTCGCCGCTGAACGACTTGTGAGCCGCCTCGGGTACCCGCCCGGGGCGCTCTTGCGTTGTGGTGCTCACCGCCGGCGGCCCGTGCCGGTCGTGCGGGCGTTGGGCATGGCCTTGGACTCGGCCCACGCGTCGAGCTCGGAGAGCTTCACGCGTAGGGCCTTGCCGAACCTGTAGCCGGTCAGCTCTCCGTTGGCCATGGCGCGGCGCAATGTGCGCTCGCACAAGCTGACACGCTCGGCGGCGGGCGCCAGCGCGACCCAAATGGGGCCGCCCGGGTTGGGCTGGGATGCTGTGGTGGGCATCGGTGTTCTCCCTCAGGAAACACGAAGGCCGAGCACACGTCACCGATTCTTCTCGGTGTCGCTGCTCGGCTTCCCGCCCGGGGGCTGTCCATCAACTGCCTGAACAGTCTCGCCGCTCGCCTTGCTCTACGGGCTCGGGATGCATTTCTTCGCTGAGGCTGGCCCTCCAGGGGCCCCGTCTCAGCTCGTCCCGTAGCGTGGGGCTAGCTGTCGATCTTCTCTAACTCTGTTGAAAGTGAATCACAACCATGTCATTCAAGTCAAATCCAGACCGGATAGGTCTAGTGCGTGCCCTTCGCCAGGTCGGACAGTCTGCGGGCCGTCTCGGCGTCGGGGTCGTCTGAGTACTGTCTCTTGGATCGCTTCTTGCGGGCCTGCTTGCGCATCCTGTCGAGGTTGTCTGTGATCTCTTCATCTCGGGCGGCGGCGGCGTGCTGGTATCGCAGGCTCGCGGCCGCGGTGCTGTGGCCCTGACGTGCCATGTTCTCGGCCAGGTTGGCGCCCGCTCTGGCGGCCAACGTGCCGTGAGTGTGCCTGAGGTCATGCCAGCGCAGATCAGGCCGGCCGGCGACGGCACGTGCTTTCCTGTAGGGCTTCATCAGCGACGACGAGTTGAGGTGTCCCCCGCTCAGCGCCGGGAACAGCAGCGCGTCCAGCTCGGGGCCGGTGAACTTGTCCAGGTGCTCGACGATATCGGCGCGCATGCTCGCGGGTAGGTTCAGAATCCGGACGCCGGCGGCAGACTTCGGAGTCTGCACGATCGTCTTCCCCTTGAGCCACACAACAGCGCGAGATACGCGCAGCACGGGGCGCTTCCCCGTTACGTCGAGGTCGCGGCGGCGCAGCTCGGTCAGCTCCCCGAACCGCAGGCCGGCCCATCCCGCGATGAGCACGGCCAGCCGGAACCGCTCCGGCATGGCGTCGGCGATGGCCTCAAGCTCGGCCGCGGCGGCGGGAACCGTGATGCCGGCGCGGTCCACCTTCGTCGCGTGCTGCACCTGGCAGGGGTTGGAGTCGATGAGCCGGCGGCGGCTCGTGGCGGCTGACTTCATGATGCCGTGCAACAGCGTGTAGGCATGGGCGCGCCGGGTTGGTGCGTCGGGTAGCAGGTTCTCGTGCCAGTCGTCGATCATGTCCGGGGTGATGGCCGGTAACGCGTAGTCGCCAAACTCGGGCAGGATCACGCCGTCGAGCAGGCCGCGATAGAGCGCCTTCGTCCTGGGCTTGAGGGGGTCGCCCATCCGGTTGCGGCGGGTGTCCAACCATCGGTCGGCGTACTCCCTCAGCGTTGTCTCCTCGGGCTTGGGCGGGGCCGGTGGCTTCCATCGGTGTTCGAGCAGCTCGGCGTGTCTCATGTCGAGCCAGGCGGCCGCATCGGTCTTCGTGTCGAACGTCACCGGGGCTAGGTGTCGCTCCCCCTCGGCCACGTAGGAAGCTTGGAACCGTCCAGAGCGCTGCTTGAGGATCTTCCCGAACGATCGGCGGCGGCGCGCCTCGGGCTTCGGCTTCGCCGTGGGCTCTGCATCCCTACGGAGCTGCACGACGTTACTTCTCTGGGCCACCATCCACGCATCCTGTCTTCCGCGGTTTGCATCCCCTGTGCATCCCTAGCTGTGTTAATCTGAGTCTAGCGGAGTCCGAATGTGTCACAAACACATCGGGCGCGACTAAGGCACCAGCCCTAGTCAGAGCGATAAAACACCTAGACAGCGGAGAATCAGCCAAGGGGCATCAGACAGTTTCGAGTCCTGTCGCCCCGACCATGAACCCCCTGGCCAGAGGCTAGTTGCCGCGATCGTCGCTGTCGTCATCGTCGGAGACCGTGCGGAGGAAGTCCTCGAACTCCGCACCCAGCTGGTCGGCCGACGGGATCCGGGAGGCTTCGGAGGCCCACAGGTTCGGAAGGTGCTGTCCCTGGACGAACGCGTCGTACTGCTGCTCCAAGGCGGCTACCACCGCGGCGATCTCATCGTTGCCCTCCACCTCGGAGGCGATGGCGCGCCGGTTGACTTCGGCCTTGGCGACGAGGCCGTCGTTGGGCAGGTTGAGCCCCGTCAGGTCGACGATGGCGTTGAGCGCCGCGAGGGCCCCCTCGGCGAACTCGGAAGCGGCGAGGTAGTGCGGGACGTGAATGGCGAAACCGGCCGCCTTGTGCCCGGACTCCCCCAGACGAAGTTCGAGGAGCGCGCCGATCGACGCCGGTACCTGCACCCGGCCGAAGGGTGAATGCGCCTCGCCGATGAGGGCGGCGTCCGTGGCGTGGGCCGTCATGCCCACCGGCCTGGTGTGCGGCACGCCCATCGGCACGCCGTGCACGGTCACCACCAGCGTCACCCCCAGTGCGACGACGAGCTCACGGATGGCCGCGACCACGCGCTCCCACTGGAAGTCCGGCTCCGATCCGGCAAGGAGGTGGTAGCTGTGCCCGTCACGGTCGGTGAGCCGCCGCAGCACCATCGAGGGAGCCTCGTACTCCGCCCACCGGTTGGTGTCGAAGATCATCACCGGGCGCCGGCCCCGGTAGTCATAGAGCCGGTCGATGTCGAAGGAGGCGATGACCTCAGCATTGCCCGTGCCGATGAGATGCTCACTGAGGACACGCTGGACCTGCCCGGCGTCGATGAAGCCCCCAAGGGCCACCAGGAGCAGGCCGGAACGCGGCTCGTTGCGGCCTGCGTCGGTCTCGAAGCGGTAGAGATCAGACGGGTTCTGCACGGCTGGAGCCTTTCACGACAGGTGATTCACCTTGGGGCTGCCCGCCGGACGCCACACGGGCCCCCAGCGGACACCGCCCCGCAACAGACGACGGACACTGGTGCCCACCGAGCCTACCTTGGCGTCACGAACCCGTCAGCCGGCCGCCCCGGGCCGTCGTTCGGCAAGCCTCCGCAGGGCGGGGGTGGAGCTCATGCCGTGGACCACCACGGACAGCAGGATGGTGAAGGCCACAGTGGACCAGAGCCATGACTCGTCGGTCAGCGCCACCAGCCCACCGGCGTAGGCCAGGTAGTACAGCGACCCGATGCCACGGACACCGAAGAACGCCGCGACGGCACGCTCCCTGGGCAGCAGCCCCCCGGGCAGCGAGGTGTCGCGGGCCGCCACCGCGAGCGAGAGCCACGCGGCAACCGGCCGGATGACGAACACCAGGGCCACCGCCACGACGCCCCCACGCCAGTCGAGACCCGACAACAGCGAGCGGGTGAGCGCCATGCCGAGGAAGAGCAGGATGACGAGGATGAGCAGCCGCTCGAGGTAGCCGATGACCTGGTGCATGGCGCGATGGTGGTCGTGGTGGCGTTCCACGCTGCGCAGCGCCAGGCCGCACGCGAAGACACCCAGGAATCCGTACCCCCCGACCACCTCCGCGGCGCCGTAGGCCAGCACGAGGGCGGCGACCGCCAGCAGGGGTTCGCCTCGCTCCGCGACGCGGAACCGATGGTCGGCGGCCCGGAATGCCAAACGCCCCACGCCCCAGCCCACGAGCACCCCCACCACGACGCCCAGGGTGATCCGGCCGATGAAGTCCCAGGCGAGCCACGCGCCACCCCACTCAGCCACCGGACCGCGGGAGGCGAGATACACGGCGGCGTACACGAAGGGGAAGGCAAGTCCGTCATTGAGACCGGCCTCCGACGTGAGCGAGAATTTCACCTCGTCGCGTTCGTCGGGCTCTGCCTCATCCGCCGACCCGCCTGTGCTCGGACCGTCCACCTGGACGTCGCCGGCGAGGACAGGGTCCGTCGGCGCAAGGCAGGCGCCCAGCAGCAACGCCATGGGGGCGGCCACGCCGAGCATCCCCCAGCCGAGCAGGAACACCGCCCCGATCGTCAAAGGCATGGCCACGAGCAGGAGCCGCCAGGTGGGCGACCAGGACCGCCACGCGCGACGACTCAGCGGCCGGTCGAGGGCCAGACCCACTCCCATGAGTGCCACCAGCACAGCCACCTCGGTGACGTGCTCGATCACCCTCCGGCCGGCGACCGGGTCAAGCGACCATTCCTCGGGAAGGGGCATCAGGCCGATCAGCATCCCGAGAACGAGCAGCACCAACGGCGCCGACAGCGCAATCGACCGCACGAGCACGGGCGCCAGGACCGCGACGAACAGCGCCATCCCGGCCACCAGATACACGGCGTCAGCACTCATGGAGCGCTCCTGCGCTGACGACGAAGACACCTGTACCGGTCATCGGCCAGATGTGCGGCGGGAGCGGTCATCTTCAGCACCCTAGCGGGTGCGATTTCCGGACGTGCGATCGCGCATGGGCCCGCCCCTGGCGAGTTGAGCGAGTGGCCGTCGTGGCCGACATTCGGAACATATTGCGGCGCCGAGCGGCCTCCCTCGCACTCGCCCAGTCTGCGCCCCCAGAACATGAGCTGCGAGCCCGACCCAGAGCCAACCGAAGCCGCAGAGGTCGGGAGGGCGATGGCCAACAACTGAATTGTCACGATTTGGCAACGTCACCACGCAACGCTTGACACATCTTCGACGAGCATGATTTGATCGTTTCAACCCGACAGTGCGTGCCGGGCTTATTCCCCTCGATGGAGAGGTTCAGCGGTGTCGGATTCACCCCTACCCGTAGTCTCGCTGCAGCACGCGGTGAAGACATTCGGGCCAGTCGTCGCCCTTGCGGACGGCAGCATCGACCTCTACGCAGGTGAGATCCACGCACTCTCCGGCGAGAACGGAGCTGGGAAGTCGACCATCGTCAAGGTGCTGGCAGGGCTCTACCACCGGGACAGCGGGGAGTTCCTGCTCAACGGGAGCCGGGTCTCGTTCGGCTCCGTCGCTGACAGCAAGGCAGCTGGGGTCTCGGTGATCTACCAGGAGCCCACCCTGTTCCCTGATCTCACGGTCGCTGAGAACATCTTCGTCGGGCGCCAACCGCGAGGCCGCTTCGGCATGATCGACCACCGGGCCATGCGCGACGAGGCCGCCAAGCTCTTCGCCGAACTCGGCGTACCGATAGACCCGGCACGGTCGGCGGAGGGCCTCTCGATCGCCGACCAGCAGATCATCGAGATCGCTAAGGCGATTTCGATGGACGCGAAGGTCCTCATCATGGACGAGCCGACGGCGGCGCTCAGCGGCCACGAGGTGGAGAGGCTGTTCACCGTCGCCCGCTCCATCCGTGACAAGGGCGCTGCGCTCATGTTCATCTCGCACCGCACCGAGGAGGTCTTTGCCCTCTGCGACCGGATCACGGTCATGCGCGACGGCCGATACGTGACCACCCGGATGATTTCGGAGACCACGCCGGCGCAGGTCGTCCGCGACATGGTGGGCCGAGAGATCGATCAGCTCTTCCCGAAGATCCCCTCGAAGGTCGGCGAAGCTGTCCTGACCGTGGACAAGCTCAACCGCGATGGTGTCTTCCGCAACGTGTCGTTCGAGGTGCGCTCCGGCGAGATCGTCGGCCTCGCGGGGCTGGTCGGTGCGGGTCGCTCCGAGGTGGCCCGCGCCATCATGGGCGTGGACCCCGTGGACAGCGGATCCGTCACCCTGCTCGGTAAGCCGCTGCGCCTGGGTGACCCCAGCGCGGCGATGAAGGCGGGCATGGGGTTCGTGCCTGAAGACCGTCGCAAGCAAGGGCTCGTGATGAACCTCTCCGTGCTCCGCAACACGACGCTGACCCTGCGAGACGAACTCTCCCGCTTCGGGTTGATCTCTGCCCGCCGTGAGGCGGAGGCCGCGGCGGAATGGACCAGGAAGCTCCAGGTGAAGTCGGCCACCCCGCAGCATTCCGTCTCCACGCTGTCAGGCGGAAACCAACAGAAGGTGGTGCTGGCCAAGTGGCTGGCCCGCGAGCCCCGGCTCCTCATCGTCGACGAGCCCACCCGTGGCATCGACGTGGGCACGAAGGCAGAGGTGCACCGCCTGCTGTCCCAGTTGGCCGCGGATGGCATCGCCATCCTCATGATCTCGTCGGAATTGCCAGAGATCCTCGGCATGGCCGACCGCGTCGTCGTCATGTGCGAGGGCGCCGTCACCGGCGAGTTCTCCCGCGACGAGGCCACACCCGAACTCGTCATGGCAGCAGCCACCGACCACGCAAAGGCGGCCGCAGCATGAGCACCACCACCGTCACCACCACGGCGCCGGTCCGCCGGGCGCGCACCTCGCCCCTGAGGAACCTCATCGGCATGCGCGAGTTCCCGGTCACCCTCGCGCTCATTCTCCTGGTGTTCTTTACCTGGATGTCCAATCCCCGGTTCCTGGCACCCCAGGGCCTGAAGGATCTCCTGCTCAACGCCACCATCATGATGATCCTGGCGGCGGGCCAGTCGCTCATCATCACCACCAAGAGCGTGGATCTGTCCGTCGGATCGACGCTCGGCCTCACCGCCTTCCTCACCGGCACCCTCTTCGCGACGGTCCCTGAAATCCCGATCGTGGCGGTCTTCCTCGCCGGCATCGCCTTCGGGGCGCTGCTCGGCTCGATCAACGGGCTGCTCGTCACCACCGCCAGGGTGCCGGCGATGGTGATCACCCTGGGCACCCTCTACGTCTTCCGCGGCATCAATAACTGGTGGGCGGGATCCACCCAGTACTTCGCCGGTGACCGCCCTGCGGACTTCGGGAACCTCAGCGTCTCCACGCTCGTAGGTATCCCGTTCATCACGCTCATCGCCATCGTCGTGATCATCTTCGTGACCCTCTTCCAGCGGTATTCGCGCTCCGGCCGCGACCTCTACGCCATCGGCTCAGACCCAGCCGCGGCCGTGGTGTTCGGCATTCCTGTAGGCCTGCGCGTGTTCTCCGCGTTCCTCGCCAACGGCGCCCTCGTCGGCTTGGCGGGGGTCCTGTACGCCAGCCGCTTCAACTCCGTCGGCGCCACCACAGGCACCGGCATGGAACTCGAGGTGGTGGCAGCTGCGGTCGTCGGCGGCGTCGCGATCGTGGGCGGGGTGGGCACGGCCGCGGGTGCGGCCATCGGCGCCCTGCTCCTCACCACCATGACCGGAGCCCTCACCGCCGTCGGCGTGGACAAGTTCTGGCAGCAGGCGGTCGTCGGTGGCCTGATCCTGGTGTCCATCCTCATCGACCGCCTGGCCGCGATGCGTCGCGCCGGGAAGCTCCGGAAGGCAGCCGCATGACCGAGATCGAATCCTCCGCACCCGTCCGGTCTCCTCGCCGCCCGCTGGGTATGTCGCGCTTCCTCCTGGGCCGCGACGCGCTCATGACCTACATCCTCGTGGTCATCCTGATCACCGCCTCAGTCATGGTGCCACGGTTCGCACAGCCCCGCACGGCCACCTTCATGCTGCTCGACGTCGTCGCCATCCTGCTCATGGCCATGCCCATGACCCTGGTGATGATCAACGGCGACATCGACCTGTCGGTGGCCAGCGTCGCCGGCCTCTCCAGCGCCGTCCTCGGCGTCCTCTACGACGGCGGCATGAGTTTCGGGCTGGCCATGGTCATCTGCCTCGTCGTCGGCGCCGCCTGCGGCGCCTTCAACGGCCTCGTCACCGCCTACATCGGGCTTCCGGCGCTGGCCGTCACCATCGGCACTCTGGCCTTGTTCCGGGGGCTCGCCCTGGTGGTCATCGGAGACCGGGCCGTGGCGAGGTTCCCAGCCGAGGCCACCCAGTACGTGACCGGAGTCATCGGGAACACCGGCATCCCGCAGGTCATGATCCCCGTCGGCGTTCTCATCGTCGCCTTCGCCGTGGCGCTGCACATGACGCCCTTTGGACGGGGGCTGTTCGCGCTCGGCAATAGCCTCGAGGCTGCTCGCTTCGTCGGTATCAACACCCGACGGAGCCGCTTCACCTCCCTGCTGGCCTCTGGAATGGTCGCGGCCATGGCGGGCATCTTCTGGACGCTGCGCTACTCAAGCGCGCGCAGCGACAACGCCACCGGCCTGGAGCTGGCCGTCATCGCCGCTGTAGTCCTCGGTGGCGTGTCGGTGTTCGGCGGAAAGGGCTCCATCTGGGGATCCGTCATGGGCGTCCTCATCGTGGGCACCATCAACTACGCCCTCCGCCTCAACCGGATACCTGAGGTGGTGCTCGTCACCATCACCGGCCTCCTTCTCATCACCTCCGTCGTGGCCCCGTCGATCGGTGCCTCCTGGAGCTCTTGGCGGCATCGACGCCGTCGCAACCGGGACGTCAGTCCCACCCTCACCACTGGCGCCGTCGGCGCCTGAAAGGAATCCACAATGACCAGAAAGCCCCTCAGCCTCGCGCTGAAGCTCGGTTCCGTCGTGGCAGCGATGTCGCTGGCGCTCACCGCCTGTGGCGGCGACACGGCGACCACGCCGACGGCCTCCGGGACGACCGACAGTGACACCACATCGTCGGCCGCGCCTGCCCCCGCCGGTGACCTCTCCATCACCTTCATCCCCAAGCAGCTCAACAACCCGTACACCGACGTCGTGCTCGGTGGCGGCGAGGCGGGCGCCGAGGAGGCCGGCTTCGCCGAGGCCAACGTCGTCGGCCCGCTCGACGCGTCCGCTTCGAGCCAGGTGTCGTTCATCAACGCCGAGACGCAGGCCGGAACCAACGTCATCGTGATCGCCGCGAACGATCCCGATGCCGTCTGCCCCGCCCTGCAGGAGGCCCGCACCGGCGGCGCCAAGATCGTGGCGTTCGACTCCGACGCCAACCCCGACTGCCGCGACGTCTTCATCAGCCAGGTCGTGGCCGAGGACGTGGCCAAGATCCAGGTTGAGATGATCGCCGAGCAGATCGGCGGCGCCGGCGAGATCGCTGTCCTGTCCGCCACGGCCAACGCCACGAACCAGAACGAGTGGATCAAGTTCATGGAGGAGGAGCTCGCCTCCAATCCCGAGTACGCGGACATCGAGTTGGTGACCAAGGTCTACGGCGACGACGACGACACCAAGTCGTTCCAGGAGGCCCAAGGTCTCATGCAGGCGTACCCCAACCTAAAGGGGATCATCTCCCCCACCACGGTCGGCATCGCAGCCACCGCGCGCTACCTGTCCACCTCTGAGTACAAGGGCAAGGTCTTCCTGACCGGCCTCGGCCTACCGAACGAGATGCGCTCCTTCGTCAAGGACGGGACCGTCTCCGAGTTCGCGCTCTGGGATCCGGCACAGCTCGGATACGTGGCCGCTTACGCCGGTTTGGCCCTTGCGGACGGCACCATGACGGGCGAGACGGGCGACACGTTCACCGCAGGCGAGATGGGCGAGCGCGAGGTCGGCGAGAACGGCGTCGTGATCGTCGGGCCCCCGGTGCGCTTCAACGCCGAGAACATCGACGAGTACGACTTCTGAGTCCCCTGGTCGGCCGGCCGCACGTTGCATCTGCATCGGCGGCCGGCCGACCACCTTTTCAGGTCCTGAAAGGAACCCCCCATGTCCCTCGCTTCTCTCCCGCTGCATACCAGGCCGGCCATGCGCATCGGCCTCGTCAGTGGCGGCCTCGGCGCCTACTGGGAGCAGTTTCCCCGCCTGCTTCCACAACTTCAGGAATGCGTGGCCCACGTAGCGTCCCGGTTCGAGGAACTCGACGCCGAGGTGATCGACGCCGGTTTCGTGTCCGATGCCCAGGATTCGGTGAAGGCCGCGGAGCAGCTGCGCGTGGCCGACTGCGACCTTGTGGTCATCTACCTCACCACCTACCTCACGTCGTCGATGGTTCTGCCCATCGCTCAACGCGTCAACGCACCCGTACTCTGCATCGACCTCCAGCCCAGCGAGCGGATGGACCACGACACCTTCGACACCGGCGACTGGCTGGCCTACTGCGGCCAGTGCCCGGTCCCCGAGGTGGCCAATGTGTTCCGCCGCGCGGGCATCGAGTTCCGCTCGGTCACCGGATGGCTGCGCCAGGACGACGCATGGGACCGGATCCTGCAGTGGGTCAAGGCTGCCGGAGCGCGATCACGCCTGCGCCGCGCCCGGCACGGCCTGCTGGGCCATGTCTACCCGGGCATGCTCGACGTGTCCACCGACCTCACCACCGTCTCCACCACGTTCGGCTCTCACGTCGAAGTGCTGGAATTCGATGACCTCCGCGAGCGGGTCAACGAGGTCAGCGACACGCAGGTGGCCGAGCGGATGGACCTGGCCCGAGACATCTTTACGCTGGCGGATTCAGTCAACGATGAGGACTTCGCCTGGGGCGCCAGGGTCTCAGTCGGCCTGGACTCCTTGGTGGCGGACTTCGACCTCGACTCCCTTGCCTACTACCACCGAGGGCTGGCCGGTGAGTACCATGAGCGGCTGGCGGCCGGGATGATCCTCGGCGCCTCTCTCCTCACGGCTCGCGGCATCCCGGCCGCTGGAGAGTACGAGCTGCGCACCTCCATCGCGATGCTGACAGCTGAGGCGCTCGGCGCCGGTGGCTCCTTCACCGAGATTCAGGCCCTCAACTACATCGACAATGTGGTGGAGATGGGTCACGACGGACCAGCACACCTCGCGATCTCCGCGCGCAAGCCTCTTCTCCGCGGACTCGGCGTTTATCACGGCAAGCGCGGCTGGGGCGTCTCTGTTGAGTTCGACGTAGCTCATGGACCGGTTACCCTGCTGGGACTGGGGCAGAACCGCGACGGCAGCTACGTGTTCACGACGTCTGAGGGGAGCGTCGTCGACGGGCCGCTGCTGAGGATCGGCAACACCACCTCGCGTGTCGACTTCGGCCGTGATCCCGGCAGATGGGTCGACGATTGGAGCCAGTCCGGCGTCGGCCATCACTGGGCCCTGTGTGTGGGACACCAATCGGCGGCTGTGCGCGCCGTCGCGTCGCTCATGGGAGTGGAGCACCGTCATGTCTGAGCGTCGCCGCTACTGTTTCGAACTGCACGTCAAGCCCGACCGCCTCGAGGAGTACGCGGCCCGGCACGCGGCGGTGTGGCCGGACATGCTGCGGGCCCTCAAGGACTCGGGCTGGCACAACTACTCGCTGTTCCTCCGGCCCGACGGGCTGCTGATCGGCTACGTGGAGTCCGATGACCTGGGCGGGGCCCAGGCGGCGATGGCCCGCACCGAGGTGAACGCGCGGTGGCAGGCGGAGATGGGTGATTTCTTCGTCGACCTCGACGTCGCGCCCGACGAGGGCTTCGTCCTGCTCGAGGAGGTCTTCAACCTCGAGGACCAGCTGGCGCGTCTGGACGGTTGAGCCTCATACGGACAACCAGGCCACATCGATGACCGACGGCTGGGCGGAGAGTTGGCACAGCAGCCGGTTCTCCGCCGCCTGGGCGTAGGCCGCCAACCGGATACCGCGCTCGGTCTCCCCCAGCCCAGCGGCATACAGCTTCGCCAACGCCACGTCGACGCCGCGCAACGGCCGCGGGTCCGTGCTGATCCGGCCGAAGCCGGTGGCGGCGAAGGCCTGGCGGCCGAGGTCGTCGAAGTCACCGATCGGCCACGAGCCCGAGGCCAGCTCGATCGGGACGAGGCCGTGCAGGGCGAGGAGGACGCCGTCGAGCCGCGACGCCCGGGACAAGGCCGCCGCTGCCGATACCGACGCCTCGCTTTCGAGGGGGAGCCCGAGCGGGCCGGCCAGCGCCGCCGCGCAAGCGATCCACGCGGTGGGCTGCTCCTGATACTGCCCCACCACCCGGTCCACGGCGTCGAGCAGGTCGTCTGAGGCCCAGGCATCCAGCATGTGACGCACCGCGACGTAGGCCCACACGTCGGTGCGCGGCGCATTCGTCATCAGTTCGCCGCGCAGGATGGCCAGGTCCCGCCACGCCCCCACCTCGACGGTGGTGAGGCCACCGGCCCCCCACACCCCCACGCGGGTGAGCCCGGGCGGAGGGAACACACTGAACTCGCCGTCGTTCTCCTCCAGGCGCACACCGTCGGGGACACTGACCGTGCCGTCCGGTGCGCTGAATTCGACTCCCTGGCCGAGCGGGACATGCCTCGACCACGGGAGCCAGGAGGCCTCCCCCGGCACCTCGAGCTCCTCTCCCGGCATCGCCTCGTAGGTCCAGGCTGCGGACAGTACCTGCCGCGGGCGCAGCATCACGGACTCCTCCAGGGGGTAGCTCACGCCCACGGCGGCCGACGGCGAGCACAGGCCCCGTCGTTGCGTGATCAGCCCTGGCCCCGCGGGTGAGCGGAGCGCGATCTCCCCTGAGGCGCCGGCCATCCAGGAGACCGGCTCGTGCAGGCCCCGGACGCGCAGGACGGGCCCGGGCACCGTCAGCACGTCCGAAGAGGTGGATTCCAGAGAGATCTCGAGCCGCAGGCGCTGACCGGAGCGCACCCGCACGCTCGCGACGACCCCCGCCTCGTGCTCGACGTCCACGCCGACGGAGTCCGCGCTGGCCCGGGGATGGCCCCACCCCTCGAGGAAGTCCACAGCCAGAGAAGACAGCCGGCCCTCGCCGAGCAACTCGAAGCCGCGAGCGCTGGTGCGCGATTCGAAGGTCTCGCGCACCGCGCCGGTCACCTCTGCTGTCATCAGTCTGAACTCGTCACTTCCTGCGGGTGGGATTCCGGCACGACTGCCCGGACCACCGACCCGTCCTCGCGGTTGGCGCCCAGCACCGGATGGCTGCCTTCGAGCGATGGTAGCCGAGGCCCCTGACCGTCCAGGGCGACGGTGGTGCGGGTTCCCGGGTGCACGGTCACGTGGTCGGTGCGGACGCTGACCTCGACTGGGCCGCCCTCCTCCACCTCGAACGAGATGGATTCCGCGCGGAGGCGCACCCGCAGCCGGGACCCGCGCACCCGCAGCGGGAAGGTGAGCGACGGCCATGCCTCGGGGAGGCGTGGATCGAACGACACCAGCCCGTTGTGGTCCCGTAGCCCGGCGAAACCGTAGATCAGGGCATTCCACACCCCGCCCGTCGAGGCGATGTGCACGCCGTCGCGGGCATTGGAGTGGAGGTCCGCGAGGTCCACGTAGAGTCCGGACAGGAAGTACTGCATGGCCATGTCCTGGTAGCCCACCTCGGCCGCGATGACCGACTGCACCACACCGGACAGCGTCGAGTCCCCCGTGGTGATCGGGTCGTAGTATTCGAAGTCGGCCCTCTTCTCCTCGGCGGTGAACTGGTCCCCCTGCAGGAACAGCGCAAGCACCACGTCGGCCTGCTTCAGCACCTGGAACCGGTAGATGACGAGCGGGTGATAGTTGAGCAGCAGCGGGCGCTTGGTCTCGGGCGTGTTCTCCAGATCCCACAGCTCCGAGGAGAGGAACTTCTCGTCCTGCGGGTGGATGCCGAAGGTCTCGTCGAAGGGCACCACCATGCCCTCGGCGCATGCCTCCCACTCATCGATCTCGGCCGGATCCAGCCTGAGTGCCTCCATGACGCGACGATAGGCGCGCTGATCGGCGGCCTCCATCTCACGCATCAGCGCCGCCGCGGACCTCAGGTTGGCCCTGGCCATGACGTTGGTGAACATGTTGTTGTTCACCACCGCGGTGTATTCGTCCGGCCCGGTGACGCCGTGGATGTGGAAGCGCTGGCTGCCGTCGGCCTCACCCCGCCAGAAGCCCAGATCCGCCCACAGCCGTGCGGTCTCCACCAGGACGGCAGCCCCGTCCCGGTACATGAACTCCGTGTCACCGGTGAGCTCGCGGTACTTGGTGAAGGCGAACGCCACGTCCGCGTCGATGTGGTACTGCGCGGTGCCGGCCGCGTAGTAGGCGGATGCCTCCTCACCTGTGATGGTGCGCCACGGGAAGAGCGCGCCGCGCTGGGACATGACGGCCGCACGCTCACGGGCCTGCGGCAACAGGTTCACGCGGAACCGCAGCGCGTTGCGGGCCATCCCGGGGGCGGTGTAGATGAGGAACGGCACCATGTAGACCTCCGTGTCCCAGAAGTAGTGCCCCTCGTAGCCCGATCCCGTCACCCCCTTCGCGGCGATCCCCATCTGGTCGCTGCGGGCAGCGGCCTGCGCCAGCTGGAACAGGCACCACCGCACGGCCTGCTGAATGTGCGGATGACCCTCCACCACGACGTCGGAGTTGAGCCAGAACTCGTCGAGCCACTGGCGCTGCACGTCGTAGTAGTGCTCGAATCCGTTGTCACGGACGCGGTCCAGCGTCCGCCGGCAGCGATCCGAGAGTTCCTTGGCCGGCACCCCACGGGACGTGTGGTACGCCACGGCCTTCCGCACCCGGATGGGGACTCCCTCGGCGGCCTTGAACCTGAAGACCTGCTGTCCCACGTCGTCTTCGGTGGAGGAGATGGATTCGACGGGGTTCTCCGTGTCGACGTGGTGGTCCGTCCCCACGGCGATGCCCATGCCGGAACGGCTGGTCCGGTACGCCATCACCATGCGCTCGCCACGGTCCCAGCGCAGCTCCGGGATCAGCACGCGGGCCGTGAACGACGACGTCCGCCGCGGGTCCCAGCCCTCCGTGTCCGCGTCGGGCCTCCGGTAGTCGGTGTAGCCGTCCTGCCTGTTGACGGTGAGCGAGCTGATCACCACAGGTGCTTCTCCCCCGGACAGGATGGTCACCTCGATCTCCAGCAGCGCGAGGTGACGGTCGGTGAAGGAGACCATGCGCGAACTGCGGATCCGCACCCGCTTCCCGGCGGGTGTGCGCCAGATCACTGTCCGGGTGAGCCGCCCAGTGCGGAAGTCCAACGTCCGCTCGTAGCCGTCGAGGTCCGCCACGGACAGGACCAGCGGCTCATCGTCGACGTAGATCTTCATCAGCTTCGTGTCCGGCACGTTGACGATGGTCTGGCCGGTGTGCGCGAACCCGAAGGCCTCCTCGGCGTGCTTGATCGGCCAGCTCTCGTGGAAGCCGTTGATGAAGGTGCCGTGCGCATAGCCAGGCCGGCCTTCCTCAGGATTCCCACGCATACCGAGGTAGCCGTTGCCGACGGCGAACAGGGTCTCCGTGGTGCCGACGTCGTCTGTGCCCGGCTCAACCTCGACGAGCCGCCACTCATCCACCGGGAAACGCATCCGGTTGAGCGGATCCGCCGCGATCTCGCGGATCATCTGGTCACCAACGTTCCGAGATCCGTCACCACGAGATGGGCGCCGGCATCCAGCAGCGCGTCCGCCCCCACGCCCCGGTCCACGCCGATCACCAGCCCGAAGTGGCCCGCGGCCCCCGCCGCGACCCCCGAGATGGCGTCCTCGACCACCACCGACTCGCTGGCCAGCGCGCCCAGCAGTGCCGCCGCGCGGACGAAGGTGTCCGGCGCCGGCTTGCCCGGCAGCGACTCCTCGCGGGCGAGGTTGCCGTCGACGATGACGGGGAAGTAGCCGATCAGCCCGGCGCCGGTCAGCACGGCTCTGGCGTTGTTCGACGACGACACGACCGCCATCCGGTGATGGCTCGCCGCGAGTTGCTCGATCAGCCGCACCGATCCTGGGTAGGCGGACACGCCGTCGCGGTCGAGGACCCTGTTGAAGGCCTCGTTCTTCCGATTCCCCAACCCGCACACGGTCTCCAGGGCCGGGTCGTCGTCGGGGGTTCCCTCCGGCAGTGTGATGCCCCGCGACGCGAGGAAGTCCCGCACCCCGTCGTAGCGCGGCTTCCCGTCGACGTAGGTGTAGTAGTCGGACTGGGTGTACGGGGCCTGCCCGGGAACACCGGCCAGGAAGCTGTTGAACATCTCGTCCCACGCGTGCACGTGGACCTCCGCGGTGGGGGTGATGACCCCGTCGAGGTCGAACAGCACGGCCGCGTAAGTGCTCCAGTCCATGGCCTGAGACTAGTGCTGCGGGACAGCCGTTCGTCGGCGTTGACACCGAGGGCACCAATAGAGATTCCGGCCCTCCAGGACAACCGTGCGGATCTCGCCGCCGCACACCAGGCACGGCTGGCCGGCGCGACGGTAGACGTAGACCTCGCCCCCGTGCCGGTCCACCCGGGGGTCGCGGCCCTGGGCGTCCGGGCCATGCTGGTCCCGAACGGTGTCGATGCGGCCGTGCTCGACCGCGTACTCCATGAGCCCCACCAGATCTGCCCACAGGGTGAGCCAGGTGCGCTCGTCGATCCGGGTGCCGGGCACGGTGGGATCGAGGCGGTGCCGGTACAGCACCTCCGCCCGGAAGATGTTGCCCACGCCGGCGGCAACGCGCTGATCCATGAGGAGCGCGGCGATCGACTTGCCGGAGCGACGCAGCCTGGCGTAGCCCTTGGCGGGGTCCGCGTCGGCGCGCAGCGGGTCGGGCCCGCTCGCCTCCACCACGGCCTCGCGTTCGGCGGGGGTGATGGTGCGGCACCACTGCGGCCCGCGGAGGTCGGCGGCGGTGACGCCGTCGTCGATGCGCAGGCGCACCTGCCCCCGCGGCGAGGCGAGGGGTTCGAGCTGCAGCTTGCCGATCAGCCCGAGGTGAATGTGGACGACATCGCCGGTGGCGAAGTCGATGAACAGATGTTTGCCCACCGCCTCACCTCGATCCAGCACCGCGCCGTCGAGGCCTGCCGCGTCGAAGCGACCCTGCGGCGACGACACGGACACCGGCCGGCCGCCGAACGTGTCGGTCAGGGCGCCGGCGAGTCGGTGGATGACGTGACCCTCGGGCATCGCCCCAGCCTAACCCGGGTCTAGCATGGCCCCATGAGCGAGGAGCAGGGCCGCCGCGAGTTCGGCCGCGACGGGATCTCGGGCCTGGTGGACCGCCACCGCGCCCTGAGGGTACGGCTCCTCTCGCGCCCACGCCGCGACGCCGAGCCGGAGATCAGCGAGCCTCGTACTCCGCCAGCTGGTCGATCCGACGCTGGTGGCGCTCGTCGCCGCTGAACGCCGTGGCCAGGAAGGTGGCGACGATCTCGTAGCCCGCCTCGAGGCTCTGCATCCGGCCACCCAGGGCGATGACGTTGGCGTCGTTGTGCTCGCGGGTGAGGCGAGCCAGTTCCACATTGTTGGCGAGCGCGGCCCTGATGCCCTTCACCTTGTTGGCGGCGATCTGCTCACCGTTGCCGGAGCCGCCGAGCACGATCCCCAGGGAACCCGGCTCCGCGACCACCGCCTCCGCGCACGGGATGATCAGCGGCGGGTAGTCGTCGAGCGCCTCGTAGGTGTGTGCGCCGTGGTCGACGACGTCGTGGCCGTCGGCGCGCAGGCGCTCCACGAGGTAGTTCTTCAGCTCGAACGCAGCATGGTCGGTGGCAATGTGGACTCGCATGGGGCAACTATTCCACCCCGGCGGGACCTTCCCGCAGGAGGGCCATGAAGCCGGACTCGTCGAGGATCCGCACGCCCAACTGCTCCGCCTTCGCCGCCTTGGATCCCGCGTTGTCCCCGATCACGACGAAATCCGTGTTCTTGCTGACGGAGCCGGCGGCCTTGCCGCCGCGGCTGAGGATGGCCTCCTTCGCCTCGTCGCGCGAGAATCCCTGCAGCGTGCCGGTGACGACCACGGTGAGTCCCTCCAGCGTGCGCGGCGCAGACTCGTCCACCTCGTCGGCCATCCGGACGCCGGACGCGGCCCAGGCCTCGACGATGTCCCGGTGCCAGTCCACGCCGAACCAGGCGGTAATGGACTCCGCGATCACCCGCCCCACGCCGTCCGCCGACGCGAGCTCGTCGAGGGACGCCGCGCGGATGGCCTCCATGGATCCGAACCGGGCCGCCAGCGATCGCGCGGCCGTGGGCCCCACGTGACGGATGGACAGCGCGACGATCACCCTCCACAGTGGCTGGGACTTCACGGCCTCAAGGTTCGCCAGCAGCTTCTCCCCCTGCGCCGACAGCACGCGCGCGTCGCGGCCCGCCCGGGTGTACAGGTCCGTGCGCAGGAGGTCCTCAGCGGTGAGCGTGAACAGCGCGCCCTCGTCGGTGAGCAGGCCGGTGGCGAGGAGCTCTCCGGCGCCCTCCCAGCCCAGGGCCTCGATGTCGAAGGCTCCCCGCGAGGCGAGCGCGAACAGCCGCTCCCGTAGCTGGCTCGGGCAGCTCCGCGAGTTGGGGCAGCGAATGTCCTTGTCCGTCTCCTTCTCCGGGCGCAACTCGGTCCCGCAGGACGGGCAGAGAGACGGCATGACGAACGGCCGCTGGGTGCCGTCGCGGAGCGCGACGACGGGGGCCACGATCTCGGGGATCACGTCCCCCGCCTTCCGCAGGACCACCGTGTCGCCGATGAGCACGCCCTTGCGCTCCACCTCGAACGCGTTGTGCAGCGTGGCCATCTCCACCGTCGACCCGCTGACGAACACCGGTTCCATCACCCCGTACGGCGTGACCCGACCCGTGCGGCCCACGTTGACGCGGATGTCCAGCAGCTTCGTGGTGACCTCCTCCGGCGGAAACTTGTACGCGATCGCCCAGCGGGGCGCGCGCGACGTGGCGCCCAGCCGATCCTGCTCGGCGAGGTTGTCCACCTTGACGACGATGCCGTCGATCTCATGGCTCAGGTCATGGCGGTGCTCGCCATGGTGGCGCACGAACGCCGCGACCTCGCGCGGGGAGGACACGACGGTGAAGGTGTCCGGCACGGGCAACCCCCACTCCCCCAGACGGGCGTACGCCTGACTCTGGTGCGTGAACTCGATGCCCTCGACGGCGCCGATGCCGTGGACCAGCATGCGCAGCGGCCGCGACGCCGACACGGCCGGGTTCTTCTGCCGCAGCGAGCCGGCCGCCGCGTTGCGTGGATTCGCGAAGGGGGGCTTACCCGCCTCCACCAGGCTCGCGTTCAGCTCCTCGAAGCCGGAGACGGGGAAGAACACCTCGCCGCGCACCTCCAGGACTGCCGGCACGTCTCCGGTGAGGCGTTGCGGGACGCCGCTGATGGTGACGACGTTGGGAGTCACGTCCTCCCCCACCCGCCCGTCGCCGCGGGTGGCCGCGACCGTGAGCCTCCCGTCGAGGTACAGCAGGTTGACGGCCAGGCCATCGATCTTGAGCTCGCACAGGTACTGCTCGGCAGGTGTGCGGGCGAGCCAGGCGGTGAGTTCCTCGTCCGAGAACACGTTGTCCAGCGACATCAGCCGACGGCGGTGCTGCACGGGTGCGAAGTCCGTCACCTGCGCCGCCCCGACCCGTTGGGTGACGGAGTCGGGTGTCACCAGAGACGGATGCTCGACTTCGAGGGCGGCCAGGTCCCGCATCGCCTCGTCGTACTCCGCGTCCGACATGGTGGGGGAATCGGCCCCGTAGTAGGCGTCCTGAGCCTCGGCCAGGAGAGTGTTGAGCTCCGTCCACCGGCGCCGCAACGCAGGGGAGGTCACCCCCGATTCGGCCCCGACGTGCTCGCTCATGAGCCCCATCGTTCCACACGCCCACGACGCTTCCACGGCACATTCGGGGCGGAAATCCCACCCCTGCGACCGGTTGCATAGAACAATGAGGCGCAGTGAGGCGCCGATGCGGCGTCGCAGAACCATCACTAGGAGCACTCCATGGCCACGGCGAACATCACTCGCGACGAAGCGACCGCCCGGTCGCGGGTCATCTCGACAGTGGCGTACCGGGTCACCGTCGACCTCACCGGCCGAGAGGTCGGGGAGCCGGAGAGGAGCTTCGTCTCCACCACCGAGCTCTCACTGGCCGCCCACGGCGGGGAGACGCACCTGGACCTCATCGCCGAGGAGGTCCGCGAGGCGTCGTTGGACGGCGTGCCCTTCGACGCCTCGGCGTTCGACGGCTACCGCCTGCCGCTGCCTCCGCTCACGGAGGGACCCCACGAGATCCGGATCGTCGCCGTGTGCCGGTACTCCAACACGGGCGAGGGCCTGCACCGCTTCGTCGACCCTGCCGACGGCCGGACCTACCTCTACACCCAGTTCGAGGCGGCCGACGCGCGGCGCATGTACGCCACCGCCGAGCAGCCGGACCAGAAGGCCACCTTCCAGCTCACCGTGCTCGCCCCCAGCGAGTGGCTGGTGTTCACCAACGCGCCCAGCGTGGCACCCTCCGATATCGGCGACGGGTTCGGCCGGTTCGAGCACGCACCCACGCCGCGGATCTCCACCTACATCACCGCGTTGGTGGCGGGCGAGTTCCACGTGCAGCGCGGCGTGATCGCCTCCGCAGCCGGTGAGGTGCCCGCCTCCGTCGCCTGCCGGCAGTCGCTGGCGCAGTATCTGGATGTCGACCGGATCCTCACCACCACGCAGCGCGGGTTCGAGGTGTTCGAGAACGCGTTCGGGGTTGCCTACCCGTTCGGCACCTACGACCAGATCTTCGTGCCCGAATTCAACGCCGGCGCCATGGAGAACGCGGGCTGCGTCACGTTCCGCGACGAGTACCTCTTCCGGTCCCGGGTGACCAGCCGCGAGCTCGACGCCCGCGACAACACGATCCTGCACGAGCTGGCGCACATGTGGTTCGGCGACCTGGTGACCATGCGCTGGTGGGACGACCTCTGGCTGAACGAGTCGTTCGCCGAATGGGCCTCGCACTTCGCCAACAACGAGATCGCGAAGGCCTTCGACACCGGCGCGGACCCGTGGGCCTCGTTCAGCAACGAGCGCAAGGCCTGGGCCTACCTGCAGGACCAGCTGTCCACCACGCACCCCATCGCGGCGGACATGTCGGACCTGGAGAAGGTGGAGCAGAACTTCGACGGCATCACCTACGCCAAGGGCGCCTCCGTGCTGAAGCTGCTCGTCTCGCTCGTGGGCAGCGACGCATTCCTCGCCGGCGTGACCCAGTACTTCCGCAAGCACGCCTACGGCAACACCGAGCTCTCGGATCTGCTGGACGAGTTGGAGGCCGCCTCCGGACGCGACCTGTCCTGGTTCTCGGCCCAGTGGCTGGAGACCTCGGGGGTCAACACGCTGGCACCGGACTTCGACGTCGACGACGAAGGCCGGTTCACGCGGTTCGCGGTGCAGCAGACCGCCCACCCGGGGTGGCCCACGCTGCGCACCCACCGCCTCGGCATCGGCCTCTACTCGCTCGATGACGACGGTTCTCTCACGCGCCGGCACTACCGCGAGGTCGACGTCGACGGTGAGAGCACGGACCTGCCTGAGCTGGTCGGTGCCGAGCGGGGCGACGTGGTGCTGCTCAACGACGGCGACCTCACCTACGCCAAGGTGCGCCTCGACGCGGAGTCCTCACGCGTGTTGGTGGCTCACATCGGCGACCTGAGGGATCCCCTGGCGCGCGCGGTCGCGTTCACGTCGTTCTGGGAGATGACGCGCGACGCCGAACTGCGGGCCCAGGACTACGTGCAGTTGGCGCTGGCGGGGCTCCCGACCGAGCGGGACATGGCGGCCGTGTCCACGCTGCTGGGTCAGGCGGTCACGGCCTCCCTGGCGTTCACCGCACCCGAGCTGCGCGCCGAGGCCAACATCAAGCTCGTCGCCGGGCTGGCCCGCCTGCTCAAGGGCAGCGCCGCCGGTTCCGACGAGCAGGTGCTCATCGCCAAGGCGCTCATCGCCAGCATCCGGGCGGCCGAGGGCGTTGATCTGCTCAAGGGCTGGCTCGTCGGGGAGGAGGTGCCCGAGGGCCTGGCCATCGACACGGGGATGCGCTGGGCCATCACGGCGGCGCTGGCCAAGCTGGGCGCCATCGGCGAGGTCGAGATCGCCGCCGAGCTAGAGCGAGACAAGACGTCCGCGGGGGCCGAGCAGGCCGCAGGCGCCGGGGCGTCCCTGCCCACCGTCGAGGCGAAGATCGAGGCCTGGACCCGCGCCACTGACGACCCGTCGATCCCCAACGAGACCCATCGCGCCCTGTGCATGGGGTTCTGGCGCTACGGCCAGGAGGAGGTGCTCGAGCCCTACCCCGCTGCCTACCTGGACCTGCTGGGCAAGATCTCACGCCGCGAAGGCACCTGGGCGGATCGCGGCTACGCGACCATCGGCACGGCCCTGCGCTGGCTGTTCCCCACGCCGCTGGCCGACGAGGATCTGGTGGCCACCATCGAGGCCTGGCTCGCCGACAACGAGCCCAGCGAGCAGGTCAGGCGCGCGGTGACTGAGCGCCTCGACGAGGCCAAGCGGGCGCTCCGCGCGCAGGCCAGAAGCCTCGCGGCTCACTGACGCCTCCAGGGGGATCAGGCCTTGCGGACCGGCTCCAGCTCGGTGCGGGCCTGTTCCTCGCGCTGTCGGCGGGCGAGCTTCGGCCCGAAGGCGAGCAGCGCGACGACCGCCCCGAAGGCCAGAGGGCCGATGACGGTCAGCATGAGCAGGGTCAGATCCGACGCGGGCTCCGGCTGGGGCCAGCCCGGGAGGACCTCAAGGGGGAGCAGAATCATGGGGGCACTGTATCCGATGGCACCTACTGCGGACAGACCTCCCGCCGCGCCCCGGCACCCGTGCGGTAGATTTCCCACGGACCAGGAGGTGCGATGGAACGAGCCCCACGGACGGTGCTGACCGCAGACGAGATGGCTTACGCGTTGACCCGCATGACCCACGAGATCCTCGAGCGCAACCACGGAGGCGACGGCGTGCTCCTCCTCGGGATCCTCACCCGCGGCGCTCCGTTGGCCGAGCGGATCGCGGCGGTCGCGGAGCAGCAGGGGCACCACCTGCCCGTCGGCAGGCTCGACATCACCATGTACCGCGACGACCTGCGCGCCCAGCCCACCCGGCCGGTGGGGCGCACCGTTCTGCCGGAGAGCGTCGACGGCAAGGTGGTGGTGCTCGTCGACGACGTGCTCTACTCCGGCCGGACCGTCCAGGCCGCGCTGCACGCCTTGGCGGACCTCGGACGCCCCCGCGCCATCCAACTGGTCACGCTCGTCGACCGGGGGCATCGGGAGCTGCCCATCCAGGCCGACGTCGTGGGCAAGCACCTGCCCACCGCGCGGGACGAGCGGGTGCGCGTGGCCGTGCGGGAATTGGACGGCGAAGACCTGGTCACGATCGAACGGACGGCCCCGTGAAGCACCTGCTCAGCATCGCCGACCTCAGCGTCGAGGAGATCACCTCCATCCTGGAGCTGGCCGAGGAGATGCACGACGTGCAGAGCCGGCCCATCAAGAAGCTGCCGGCACTGCGCGGTCGCACCGTCGTCAATCTCTTCTTCGAGGACTCCACCCGAACCCGCTCGTCGTTCGAGCTGGCCGCGAAGTGGCTCTCGGCGGACGCGATCAACGTCTCGGCGAAGGGCTCGTCGGTGTCCAAGGGCGAGTCGATGCGCGACACGCTCCTCACCCTCGACGCGATGGGCGTCGACGCGATCATCATGCGCCACGCCGGGTCCGGGGCCGTGCGCCAGGCCGCCGGCTGGGTACGGGCCTCGATGATCAACGCCGGCGACGGCATGCACGAGCACCCCACCCAGGCGCTGCTGGACGCCCACGCGATGCGGCGGCATCTGGCCGGGCACGGCCTGGGCGAGCTCGCCGGCAAGCGCGTCGCGATCACCGGCGACCTGCTCCACTCGCGCGTGGTGCGCTCCAACGTGCTGCTGATGGCCAAGCTCGGCGCCTCCGTCGTGCTGGTCGCGCCGCCCACCCTGCTGCCGCCCGGCGTGGAGACGTGGGGCGTGGACGTCAGCCACGAGCTCGACCCGGTGTTGGCGGAGGCGGACGTGGTGATGATGCTGCGCGTGCAGCGGGAGCGCATGAGCGGCGGATTCTTCCCCTCGGAACGCGAGTACATCGACGGCTACGGCCTCACGCCGCGTCGGCTGGCCATGCTCAAGGACACCGCCTGTATCGCGCACCCCGGACCGATGAACCGCGGCCTGGAGATCTCGTCGGCAGCAGCCGACTCGGCGCGCTCCATCATCCTCGACCAGGTCTCGTCCGGGGTCGCGGTGCGGATGAGCGTGCTCTACCACCTGCTCGCAGGAGAGGAACAGAGATGACGGCAACCGTGCTCCGTGGGGTACAGCTCCCCGACGGCACCCGCAGCGACCTCGTCATGCAGGACGGAGTCTTCGTCGACTCAGCGCCCCGGGAGGCCACCGTCGTCGACTGCGACGGCCTGCTGGCGCTGCCCGGCCTGGTCGACGTGCACACGCACCTGCGGGAGCCGGGTCGGGAGGACACGGAGACCGTGCTGAGCGGCTCGCGGGCCGCCGCCCGCGGCGGGTTCACCGCCGTCCTGGCCATGGCCAACCTCACCCCGGTCACCGACACCGCCGAACGGGCCGAGCACGTGCACGGCCTCGGTGTCGCGGCGGGGCTGGTGGACGTGGCGGTCATCGGGGCCATCTCGAAGGGCCTCCGCGGCGAGGAACTGGCCGAGCTCGGCCTGATGAACCGCTCCCGAGCCCGGGTCACCGTGTTCTCCGACGACGGCATGTGCGTCCAGAACGCTGCGCTGATGCGGCGGGCGCTGGAGTGGGTCAAGCCGTTCGGTGGGGTGATCGCCCAGCACTCGCAGGACTCCAACCTCGCCGGGCCGGGTGCGTGCTGCCACGAGGGCGAGCTGTCCGGACGCCTCGGGCTGGGTGGCTGGCCGCCCGTGGCCGAGGCCACGATCATCGCCCGCGACGCGATGCTCGCCGAGGCGACGGGGTCGCGGCTGCACGTGTGCCACGTCACCAGCGCCGAGGGCGTCGACGTGGTGCGCTGGGCGAAGGCGCGCGGCATCGACGTCACCGCCGAGGTGACCCCGCACCACCTGCTGCTCGGCACCGAGGAGTTGGTGAACTACGACACCGTCTACAAGGTCAATCCCCCGCTGCGCACGTCGGAGCACATCGAGGCCCTGCGCGCGGCGTTGGCCGACGGCACCATCGACGTGGTGGGCACCGACCATGCCCCGCACGCGCCCCAGGACAAGGACCACGCGTTCATCGACGCCAAGCCGGGCATGCTCGGACTCGAGCAGGCACTGTCCGCAGTGATGGAGACGATGGTGCTGACCGGCCGGATGGACTGGGCGTCGGTAGCCGAGCGCATGAGCCATGCCCCCGCCCGGATCGCGCGGCTCGCCGGTCAGGGGCGGCCCCTCGCCGTGGGCGAGCCCGCCAACGTGGTGCTGGTGGACCCTGCGCGGCGTTCGACGGTGGATCGCAACGCCTCCGCGTCCTTGAGCCGCAACAACCCGTACCACGGGCGCGACCTCCCGGACCCCGTCGAGGCCACGTTCCTGCGCGGGCGGGAGACCTTCCGGAGGGCTTGACGGGCGGTCGCGGCACGACGCCCCGCCGTTCGCTCTAGGCTCGGCGTATGAGGTTCCACTACCGCTCCCCCGGCGGCTGGTTGAACGACCCGCACGGGATCGTCCACCGGCCGGACGGCTACCACCTGTTCCACCAACACGCACCGTCGTCGACTGCATGGGACAAGGGCATTCACTGGGGACACGCCGTCGGCGAGGACCTCGTCAGCCTGAGTTATGTGGGCTCGGCCCTGGAGCCGGGAGACGGAGACGAGGGCGTCTGGACGGGGTGCATCGTCGTGGACGAACGCGGCCCGATCGCCTACTACACCTCGGCCCGCGAACCCGTGCTGGGGTGGGCCGTGATCCGCACCGCTCGGCCGCTCGATGACGGGTTGCGCGCCTGGGCCAAGGGCCCGGTCGTCGCGGAGAAGCCGGAGGGCCTCGGCATCAAGGACTTCCGCGACCCCTTCGTCCTGCGCGACGGCGATCTCTGGCGCATGATGGTGGGCTCGGATTCCGCGTCGGGGCACGCCATGATGCACGGGTATGTCTCAACCGACGGCGAGACCTGGACCTACGACGGCGTGGCGCTCAGCCGCCACAAGGACGAGACCGACGGCGCCTGGATGGGCGCCCTGTGGGAGTGCCCGCAGGTGATCGAGGTGGACGGCACCTGGGTGATGCTCACCTCGGTGTGGGAGAACGGAGAGCTGCACTACGCCGGCTACGCGCTGGGAGACTTCAGCGGCGGGCGTTTCACCGCCCGGTCCTGGGGTCGCCTCAGCTACGGCACCTACTACGCGCCCACCGTCTTCCGCGACGCCGAAGGGCGGCCCTGCATGATGTCGTGGATGCGTGAGGTAAGTGGCGACGGCTGGACTGGCTGCCTGTCGATCCCCTATGTGCTGAGCGTGGTGGACGGCCGGCTCATTGCGACCCCGCATCCGGACCTTGGCCGTCACGCCTCTCCGGGGACGGCAGAGCGCTTCACGTGGATGCCGGAGGGGCTGCTCGAACCCGCCGAGGGCGTGCGCCTGGAGGCAGTCGACGGGGAGCTTCGCCTCTGCACGCCCGCGATCACGGCCGCCATGCCCTACGACGGCGACGCCGTCGAGGTGGTGCTGGATGACGAGGTCATCGAAGTGATCGGAGGCCGCGGAATCCTCGGAGGGCCTACGCGCTGACGGTCACTCGACGTGGCCGGCGGCCAGCAACCTGCGGAGTTCGATCCGTCGCATGGTGAGGAGTTCGCGCCTCACGTGCCCGCCCCATTCGGGATCCGCCATGAGCGTGGGGAGCTCGGCCGGGAGGATCTGCCAGGACACGCCGAACTCGTCGCGCAGCCACCCGCAGGCCTGTTGCTCGCCGGACTCGCCGATCAGGGCGTCGGAGAAGGTGTCGATCTGTTCCTGCGTGTCACAGGGGACCTGGAACGAGATGGCCTCGCTGGGCGCGACCCGGGCGCCGTTCATGGCGGTGAAGTGGCACCCGAGGACGGTGAAATCCACCATCAGCACAGCACCGTCCGGCCCCAGCTGCACACGGGGCGGCATCCCGCCGAAGATCTCGACGTAGCGCGTGGCCGCGCGCTCCGCCTCGGTAGCAAACCAGAGCGTGGTCGTGAGGCGCATGACGGATCCAATCGACTTGGTGCCGGGTTGCAGTCGATTTTGCCAGATGGGCTCGTCCGGGGTGTCGACGGGGACGGAAGTCCCTTCGTCGGCCGCTGGTGCCGAAGCGGAGGCCGCCTACGCAACTGACAGGTTCCAGCGTCGGTTCTGACCGGTCAGACCCGGCTAGAACCGACACTGGGTTCCTCCGCGGGGCACCTCGCGCATGCACCCACCGTTCCGGTCCAGCCACGGGCAGCGAGTGCCGCGCCGACCTGGCGCGCGACGGTGCACGCCGACTGGACCACGGCGCCCCAGCCGTAGCGGAGCGTGAGCAGGTCCTCGCTGATTGCGTGCTCGTTGTCGCGCATCATGTCCTTGGACCAGTCGCGGTGATCCCGCATGCCGTCGAGTTCCACGATCATCGACTCCTCCACGTAGAGCGTGTCCGTCCGACCCGCCGCCTTCTTGACCTGGCGTTCTGGAATCGGCAATCCGTGCGGCACGAGCACCCGCCGGTGGAACCGCCACTCCAAAGCGCTCTCGATTCCGTCAGCAGCCGAGCCACAGAGTTCGCGGATGAGCGCGGAGTGCCGCGTGCGACTTCGGGCATCCAGGGCGGCGACGATCTTCGACGGGACCGACTTACCCCGCGCCAAGGCGGCGGTCAGGGCGGCCACCGTCGAGTCCTCGTCGGACCGATTCGCCAGGTCCAGGATCGCCTCTTCCACGCAGGAGCGCCGGAAGTGCCCTCGTGGCGTGCGCAGGCCCCGCCTGAAGCGCACTTGGTAGGCGCCCACTGTGATGTCGTCGCGGTGCGCCGGCGCCCACACCTCCAACTCCGACGGTGCGTCGCGAAGGACGCCGTGCAGATACGCGCTTGCGGCGCCGCTCAGGGTGGCGCTCACGCCGCCCCTCAGTAGACCTGACCAGGCCGCCGTCTCCCAGGTCGCGTCCCTGGTGATGTACAGGCCGTCGGCGACCCTCGTCCAGCCCCTGCTCAGGCGCGCCAACCCATGGCGGGTGACCCCGTCGCCGAGCACCTGCTGCGCGGTCAGAGCACCGGCCTGGTCCGCGGCCACCCTAATGAGCCCTGGGGACAGCTGCTGGGCGCGGCGCATGCAGGCGAGTGTGTCCGGCCCGGACGAGGACCAGGCCGGTGCACGCCCACACGGACAACACCTGGATCAGATGGACAACACCCCCCCGCTCCAGCGTCGGTTCTGACCGGGCAGTCCCGGCTAGAACCGACGCTGGAGTGTCGGCGGGCGGTGGCAGACTTGCCGGCATGACGGAGCCCCTCGACCTGTTCTCCGCGCCCACGCGCGGGTGGTTCGAGGGCGTGTTCGCCGGGCCGACGGCGGTGCAGGCGGAGGCCTGGGCGACGATCGCCCGCGGGGAGCACGCGCTCGTCGTCGCGCCGACCGGGTCGGGCAAGACGCTGGCGGCGTTCCTCTGGGCGCTGGACCGGTTGGCTTCACGGCCGCGGACGCCCGGCACCACCGTCGTCTACGTGTCGCCGCTCAAGGCGCTGGGGGTCGACGTGGAGCGCAACCTCCGCGCCCCGCTCACCGGAATCCGGCTCACCGCCGAACGCCTGGGCATGCCGTTTCCGGACATCAGCGTCGGCGTCCGCAGCGGCGACACCTCCTCCCGCGAACGCGCCGCCCTGGTGCGGCGGCCGCCGGACATCCTCATCACGACGCCCGAGTCGCTCTATCTCATGCTCACCAGTTCGGCGCGAGCCACCCTCACCGGCGTCGAGACGATCATCGTCGACGAGATCCACGCCGTGGCGGGCACCAAGCGCGGCAGCCACCTGGCGCTCAGCCTGGAGCGCCTCGATGCTCTGGTGGGGCACGACGTGCAGCGCGTGGCCCTGTCCGCCACCGTGCGGCCCATTGAGCGGGTGGCGGCGTTCCTGGGCGGCGACCGCACGGTCTCCGTCGTCGCACCCCCTTCCCACAAGGAGTGGGACGTCCAGGTGCGGCTGCCCGTCGAGGACATCACTGACCCGGGCCCACCGCCGAACGCGCCGCAGCCCACGGATCCGCTGCTCGGCGGCCCCGGCACCGACACCCTCGCGGTGGACGCCCCGCCCACGTCGTCGGTGTGGCCACACATCGAACAGGAGGTCTACGAGACCGTCAGCGCAGGCCGCTCGACGCTGGTCTTCACCAACTCACGGAGGGTGGCCGAGCGGCTGACCGGTCGGCTCAACGAGTTGTGGGCCGCCGAGCACGCCCCCGAGACGCTGCCCGACAAGCCGGACAAGCCCCCGGCCCAGGTGATGGCCCCCGTGGACACCGTCCGCGGGGCACCCCTGGTGATCGCGCGGGCCCACCACGGCTCGGTGAGCAAGGAGGCGCGAGCCGAGATCGAGGCCGCGCTGAAGTCGGGCGAGTTGCGCTGCGTGGTGGCCACCAGTTCGCTGGAGCTGGGCATCGACATGGGGGCGGTGGACCGCGTGATCCAGGTGGGCGCGCCACCGTCGGTGGCGAGCGCGCTACAGCGGATCGGGCGTGCCGGGCACATGGTGGGGGCCGTGTCATCGGGCGAGGTCTACCCCCTGCACCGTGGAGACCTCGCGCCGGCTGTCGTCACCACCGAGCGGATGCTGGCCGGGCAGATCGAGGAGCTGACCGTCCCGCGCCACCCGCTCGACGTGCTGGCGCAGCAGACCGTTGCGGCCACGGCCGCCGCAGGTGAGACCGGCCTCGACCTCGACGCCTGGTTCGCCACCGTGACCCGCGCGCATCCCTACGCCCGCCTGGACCGCTCGCTGCTGGACTCCGTCGTCGAACTGCTCACCGGCGCCTACCCGTCGGCGGACTTCGGCGAGCTGAGGGCGAGGCTGATCCACGGCGACGACGGCCGCCTCTACCCCCGCCCGGGCGCGCTCCGCCTGGCCGCCACCTCCGGCGGCACCATCCCGGACCGCGGCATGTTCGGCGTGTTCCTGGTGGGCGACGAGGCCGGCGCCCGCCGCGTCGGCGAGTTGGATGAGGAGATGGTGCACGAATCCCGCGTCGGCGACGTGTTCACCCTCGGCGCCTCCGCGTGGCGGATCGAGGAGATCACCCGTGACCAGGTGAGAGTCACCCCTGCGCCCGGCAGGACGGGCCGGCTTCCCTTCTGGCGTGGCGACGACGAGGGGCGCCCGGCGGAACTCGGGCGCCAGATCGGCATGCTGCACCGCGAGGTGGCCCGCGCCACGGACCGGCTGGACCGGCCCTACGTGGACTCCCACACCCGCACGAACCTCGCCACCTACATCGCCGAGCAGCGGGCTGCGACAGGGGCGCTGCCGGACGAGTCGACGGTGGTGATCGAGCGGTTCCGCGACGAGCTGGGCGACTGGCGGGTCGTCGTGCACTCCCCGTTGGGGCGCCGGCTGCTGGGCGCGTGGTCCCTGGTGATGGCGGAGTCGCTGTCGCGGGCGGCCGGTGTCGACGTGCAACCGGTGGCCTCCGACGACGGCATCGTCCTGAGGCTCCCGGACTGCGACGCCGTCGACAGGCTCCCGGAGCTGCTCGTCGCGGAGGCCGACGACGTGGCCGAGATCGTCACCAGCCAGGTGGGCGGCACGGCCCTGTTCGCCGGGCGCTTCAGAGAGTGCGCCGCACGTGCCCTGCTGCTGCCCCGGCGCACCCCGGGCCGCCGGGCGCCGCTGTGGCAGCAGCGCCAGCGCGCCGCGCAACTCCTTGAGGTGGCCCGCCACCACCCCCGCTTCCCCATCATCATCGAGACGGTGCGCGAGGTGACGCAGGACGTCTACGACCTGCCCGGGCTCGTCGCCCTGACCCGCGCCATCCGCGCCGGCGGGGTGAGGCTCGTGGAGGTGGTCACCGAGCAGCCCAGCCCCTTCGCCGCGACACTCCTCTTCCGCTATTCCGGTGCGTTCCTCTACGACGGCGACACCCCCCTGGCCGAGCGCCGCGCCGCCATGCTGTCCATGGATCCCGAGCTGCTCGCCGCCGCGCTCGGCACCCTGGATCTCCGCGACCTGCTGGACCCGGACGTCGTCGCCGACGTGGTGGCCGAGCTCCAACACACCGCGCCGACCCGCCGAGCCACCACGCCCGACGACCTGGCCGAGCTGCCCCGACTGCTCGGGCCCATCCCGTGGTCGGCCCTCGTCGAGCGGACCAGCCTCGCGGACATCGACGACGCCGTGGCCTCGCTGGGCACCAGGGTCGCGGTGGTGCGGCTGGCAGGCGAGCCGCACCTGGTGGCCGCCTCAGACCTCGCGCTACTCCGCGACGCTCTCGGCATCCCCCTCCCGGCGGGCTACTCCGCGCCGGCGGTCGCCCCGGGCCGCGACCCCCTCACCCAGCTCGTGGCCCGCTTCGCCAGAACACACGGCCCATTCACCGCAGAGGAGGTAGCCCGGGCGCTCGGCCTCGGCCCGGCCACGGTGGGCCTGGTGCTGGATCGCGAGTCCGGCGCGCGGAGGCTCACGGTGGGGCGGTTCACCCCTGGCATCACCGACGCCGAGTATGTGGACCCGGAGGTCCTCCGCCGGCTTCGCGCCCGCAGCCTGGCCAGGGCCCGGGCCGAGCTGCAGCCCGTCTCCCGCACCGGCTACGCCAGGTTCCTGGCCGCCATCCACCAGGTGGACGACCGGCCGCCCTCCGGCCCCGACGAGGTGCTGATGGCCCTGCAGAGACTCGCTGGCGTCGCCCTTCCGGCTAGCGCCTGGGAGACGCAAATCCTGCCCGCCAGGCTCAGGGGCTACTCCCCCGCCCACCTCGACGCGCTCCTGGCGGAGTCCGAGGTGGTCGTCCGCGGCCGCGGCTCGGCCGGCCCGAACGACCCCCTCATCGCGCTGGTCCCGGCGTCGGACCTGGACCTCATCGCACGGCCCGACGCGCCGCCCGATGAGGACACAGTCATCCTGGCGCAACGCCTCGCCGACGGCGACGGAACGTTCGCGGCCCTCCGCGCGTCGCATCCCGACGGCGCGTCCGCGGACCTGGCCGACGCCCTGTGGCGAGCCGTGGAACAGGGCGTGGCGGCGCCCGCCTCGATGTCCCCGGTCAGGGCACGGGTCGGCGGCACCACGCGAGGGGCGCACAAGGCGAGACGCCCCTCGCCCCGGCGCAGGGCCCGTCTGCCCAGGCCCACCCGCGCGCTCCTCGATGGTGGAGGCACGCTCACGCCGCCCACCGGGACGGGCCGCTGGTACCGCGTCCGCGATCCCGAGCTCGCCCCCGGTGACGCTGCGCTGGCCACGGCCTCGTCCTGGCTCGAGCGCCACGGCGTCGTCACCCGCGGCGGCGTCACCGCCGACGGCACGCCCGGCGGGTTCGCGGCGGCCTATCGGCTGCTGGCGGAACTGGAGGTGGCCGGGAAGGTGGTGCGCGGCTACGTCGTCGAGGGCCTCGGCGGCGCCCAGTTCACCACACGCGACGTGATCGAACAGGTCAGGACGTTCGCGGACTCTCCGGACCGCACCGACTGGCCCTCGGGCGTCGAGGATCCGGGCGCCATCGTCCTGGCCGCCCTGGATCCGGCGAACCCCTACGGCAGCATCCTGCCCTGGCCCGATCATCCGACGGCCCGCCCGGCTCGGGCGGCGGGGGCTCTCGTGGTGTTGGCCGACGGCGTGTGCCTGGCCCATCTGACCCGGGGCGGACGCACCTTGACGCTCTTCGCCGACGCGGAGACCCGCCCGGACCGCGCCCGCCTGGTGGCGCGCGCGCTACTCGGCGCCATCGCCGAGGGCCGCATGGAGCGGCTGCGCATCGAGGAGATCGACGGACACCGCGTCGGCGCCTCCGGCCTGGAGGCCGCGCTCCGGGAGGCCGGTGGCAAGATCTCCCCCAAGGGCATCGTCCTCGAGGCGCGCGGTGCCTGAGGGAGACTCCGTCTGGCGGCTCTCGCGACGCCTCCAACCGCTGGTGGGACGGAGGATCGACTACAGCCAGTTCCGGGTCCCGCGGCTCGCGACAGCCAGCCTCACCGGCGCGACGATCACGCGCGTGTGGGCCCACGGCAAGCACCTGTTCTGGCGATGCGACGAGCGGATCCTGCACACGCACCTGCGGATGGAGGGCACCTGGCGTCTCCACCCCGTCGGTCAGAGGTGGAGCCTGCCTTCCCACACTGCGCGTCTTGTGGTGCGGGTCACCGGCGACATCGAGCTCGTCGGCCACGATCTGGGCCTCGTCGAACTGTGGCCGGCCGACGAGTTCGACGCGCGCATGGGCCACCTGGGGCCTGATCCCCTGGCCGATGACTGGCTGACGGCCGGCCGCTGGCAGCCCTCAGGCCGCGACGAGGCCCTCCGTCGCGTCTGCCGGGCCCCTGAGCGCACGATCGGCGAGGCGCTTATTGACCAGCGCGTCCTCGCCGGCGTCGGCAACGAGTACCGCGCGGAGATCTGCTTCCTCCGCGGGATCCATCCGGCCACACCGGTACGGTCCACGGACGCGGCGGCCGCCGTCGACCTGGCGGGGCTCGTCATGAGGAGCAACCTCGACAGCCCCGTGCGCACGTTCACCGGCGACCACCGGCCGGGGCACACGAGCTACGTGTTCGGGCGCAGGGGCCGCCCCTGCCGACGGTGTGGCACCGCCATCGAAGCCGGCACATTGGGTGGGGCGACGTCGGTGGCCGATCCCCGGGCAGGTCAGGAGCGCGTCATCTGGTGGTGCCCCATCTGCCAACCGGTGCTCTGATCCATCTGTGCGGGCCGGCCCGCAGTGTGGGATGATCATCGATGTAAACAGCCGGCTCGCGAAGGGGTTGCTCATGGCAGCGACAATGCAGGATGTCGCTCGGCTCGCGGGCGTGTCTGCCAAGACCGTCTCCAACGTCGTCAATGCACACCCACACGTCAGCGCCTCGACCCGCAAGAAGGTCGAGCAGGCCATCGACAAGTTGGGCTACGAACTCAACATCACCGCCCGAAACCTCCGCAAGGGCAAGACCGGGCTGATCGGGCTGGCCCTCCCGGAGCTGAAGCTGCCGTACTTCGCCGAGCTCGCCGACTCCGTGATCGTGGAGGCGGAGAAGCTGGGACTGCGCGTCCTGATCGAACAGACCAACGCAGACCGGGACCGCGAGATCGATGTCCTCCACGGCCAGCGACGCTTCATGACCGACGGGCTGATCTTCTCCCCCCTCGCGTTGGGCCAGGACGACATCCACCAGTTCAGGGTCGACTTCCCGCTGGTACTTCTGGGCGAACGGGTATTCGGCTCCACGAACGACCACATCACCATGAGCAACGTCGAGGCGGCCAAGGCTGCCACACGGCATCTCCTCGCCACGGGGCATCGCCGCATAGCGGTGGTGGGGACGCACCCTGGAGAAGTCGTCGGTTCCGCCGCCCTCCGCGAACAGGGCTACCGCGCGGCGATGCAGGAGGCGGGCGTCCCCGTCGACGAGAAGCTGCTGTGCGTGGCACAGGAGTGGCACCGCAACACTGGCGCGCAGGCCATGGATTCTCTCCTCGCCAGCGGCGAACCCTTCGACGCCGTCTTCGCGCTCAACGACGCATTGGCGATGGGCGTCCTCCACAGCCTGAGTTCCCATCGGGTGGACGTGCCCGCAGAGGTGGCAGTCGTCGGTTTCGACGACATCGAGGATGCCGCATACACCCGCCCGACCCTGACCACGATCGCGCCTGGCCGAGCCGAGATCGCCTCGCGAGCGGTGGAACTTCTGCAGCAGCGGATCGCGGAATCCAGCGTCTCCCCCGAGTCCCGTCGCCCCATTCAGCGCATCTACGCAGAATACGAACTCATCCTTCGCCAATCGGCGCCGGCACTCCCCTGACGCAGGGTAATCGATGGCCGTGCTGTCGATGCCCGCCTCCCCCAACGCCGTGCGGGCACGAGAGGATCACTGGTTAATGCGTCTTGACCGCCTCGATCGGGTCGTGTCATCATGTATTACATCGATGAAATGACCTGACCGGCGAAGGAGCCGTCCCCATGAGCGTTGCACGCCTCGTCATCAACCCCGCCTACACCGTGGGACCGGTTCGCCGACGCACGTTCGGCTCGTTCGTCGAGCACCTCGGGCGCTGTGTCTACACCGGCATTTTCGAGCCCGGCCACCCGACCGCGGACGAGCAGGGCTTCCGCGGCGATGTCCTGGACCTGGTTCGCGAACTCGGCGTCTCGACGGTGCGCTACCCGGGCGGCAACTTCGTCTCCGGCTACCGCTGGGAGGACGGCGTCGGGCCGGTCGACGAGCGCCCCGCCCGCCTGGACCTGGCCTGGCACTCCACGGACCCGAACACGTTCGGCACCGACGAGTTCATGGCCTGGGCGGCGAAGGCCGGGATCGAGCCGATGATGGCGGTCAACCTCGGCACCCGTGGTGTCCAGGAGGCGCTGGACCTGCTGGAGTACTGCAACGTGCCCGGAGGCTCCCACTTCGCCGACCAGCGCCGCGCCAACGGCGCCGAGGAGCCGTACCGGGTCAGGATGTGGTGCCTGGGCAACGAGATGGACGGCCCGTGGCAGATCGGTCACAAGACCGCCGAGGAGTACGCGAGGCTGGCCACCGAGACAGCCCGCGCGATGCGGATGATCGACCCTGGCCTGGAGATGGTGGCCTGTGGCTCGTCGGGCCGGTCGATGCCGACGTTCGGAGAGTGGGAGCGCACCGTGCTCACCGAGGCGTGGGATCAGGTGGACATGGTGTCGGCGCATGCCTACTACTGGGTCAGGGACGCCGGCTTGCAGGAGTTCCTGGTCTCCGCCGAGGACATGGACCGGTTCATCGCCTCGGTCGCGGCCACCGCCGACGCCGTCGCCACCGCCCGCAAGAGCGAGAAGACCATCGGCATCTCGTTCGACGAGTGGAACGTCTGGTACCAGGACCGCACCCCGTCGAAGCCCCCCACCGGTGACGATTGGCCCGTGGCGCCGCGGCTGTTGGAGGATCACTACAGCGTGGCCGACGCGGTGGTGGTCGGCAACCTGCTGATCTCGCTGCTGCGCCACACGGATCGGGTATGGTCCGCCAGCCAGGCCCAGCTGGTGAACGTGATCGCGCCGATCATGGCCGAGCCCGGTGGCCCGGTCTGGAAGCAGACCATCTTCCACCCATTCGCGCTGACCTCGAAGTACGCCCAGGGCGAGGTGCTGCGGGTCGTCATCGACGGCCCCACCATCGACAGCGTGGAGTTCGGCCGGGTGCAGGCCGTCGACGCCGTCGCCACCTGGGCAGAGACCGAGGGCGCAGTGTTCCTCGTCAACCGCCACGCCACCGACACCGTGAGTGTCGCCTGCGAGGTGCCCGCCGGCGCCACCATCGCGGACGCCGTGGTTCTCAACCACGCCGACCCGCTGTGGCAGGCCAGCCCGGAGGACGACACCACCGTCGCCCCCCGCCCCCTCGAATCCGCCGCCGTGACCGGCACCACCCTGACCCTGGACCTGCCCCCCACGTCGTGGGCGATGGTCCGGCTGGCCCACTGAGACAAGGAACACGACCAGCATGAGCACTGACCTGACAGCTGTCATCAACCTCGACGTCACCGGGCCGGCCATCTCCCGGCACGTCTACGGCCACTTCGCCGAGCACCTCGGCCACTGCATCTACGGCGGCATCTTCGTCGGAGAGGACTCCCCCATCCCCAACGTCCGCGGCATCCGCACCGACGTCGTCGAGGCGCTGAAGGGCATCGACATCCCCAACCTCCGTTGGCCCGGAGGCTGCTTCGCCGACGAATACCACTGGCAAGACGGCGTCGGCCCTCGCGAAGACCGCCCCTCCGTGGTCAACACCCACTGGGGCAACGTCGTCGAAGACAACTCCTTCGGCACCCACGAATTCATGGACCTCGTCGACCAGCTCGGCACCGAGCCCTACATCTGCGGCAACGTCGGCTCCGGCACCGTCCGCGAGATGGCCGACTGGATCGAATACCTCACCCGCTCCGGCGCCGCACCCATGTCCGAGCTCCGCCGACAGAACGGTCGCGACGAGCCGTGGAAGGTCACATACTTCGGCATCGGCAACGAATCCTGGGGCTGCGGCGGCAACATGCGCGCCGAGTACTACACCGACCTCGCCCGCCAATACTCCACCTACTGCCGCGACCACGACGGCAACACGCTCTACAAGATCGCCGGCGGCGCCAACGTCGACGACTACCACTGGACCGAAACACTCATGAAAACCCTCGGCGACCTCGGCTGCGGCTGCAACCCCCGCCACTTCTTCGACGCCATCTCCCTGCACTACTACACAATGCCCACCGGCTTCGACGACAAAAAGTCCGCCACCGACTTCGACACCGACACCTACTACGCCACCATGGCAGCAGCATGGCGAATCGACGAACTCCTCACCCGCCACGGCAACGTCATGGACGTCTACGACCCCACCAAGCGCATCGGGCTGGTCCTCGACGAATGGGGCACCTGGTTCGCCGTCGAACCCGGCACCAACCCCGGCTTCCTCTACCAGCAGAACACCATGCGCGACGCCCTCGTCGCCTCGGTGCACTTCGACTCCTTCCACCGCCACGCCGACCGGCTCGTCATGGCCAACATCGCCCAGACCGTCAACGTGCTCCAGGCCGTCCTCCTCACCGACGGCGACACCCTCATCAAAACGCCCACCTACCACGTGTTCGAGATGAACAAAGGCCACCACGACGCCGACACCCTCACCATCGCCTGGACCGGCGAACCGCTGCCCACCCGCCAGGTCGGCCCCAGCACCGTGCCGCTCGTGTCCGCCTCCGCCAGCACGAAAGACGGCACGGCCCTGATCTCACTGTCCAACCTCGACCTCGAAACCCCCCGGACCCTCCGCCTCGACCTACGCGGCCGCACCGTGGCCCGCGTGAGCGGAAGGATCCTCACCGCCAGCGCCATCGCGGAGCACAACACCGCCACCACACCAGAGGCCGTCGCCCCCGCCGATCTCCCAGTCGGCACCCCCGTCGACGGCGTGCTGGAAGTCGAACTCCCCCCGCACAGCTTCGTCACCCTCACCCTGACGCTGGGCTGAGGTGCCGACCCGTCTCGCAGGGCTCGCCCTCGCCGTTGTCCTCGGCCTGACGGGGTGTCAGGCCGGGGGCACCGCGCCCGAGTTCGCCGACGCCACCGTGCACGACCCCGACCACATCGAAGTCGACGGCACGCACTACGTGATCGGCTCCCACCTGCAGGCCGCATCCAGCCCGGACCTGATCAGCTGGACCCAGGTGGCCGAGGGCGTGAACCCCGAGAACCCGCTGTTCGAGGACGTCACCCGGGAGCTCTCCGAAGCCCTGGAGTGGGCCGAGACCGACACGCTGTGGGCACCCGACATCATCCAGCTCGCCGACGGACGGTTCCACCTCTACTACGACGCGTGTCGCGGTGACTCCCCGCTGTCTGCGATGGGGATCGCGGTGGCCGACGAAGTCACGGGGCCCTACGAGGATCTGGGCCTCATCCTCAAGTCCGGTATGGCCGGCGAGAGCGAGGACGGCACCCCGTTCGACGCCCGCGTCCATCCCAACGTCATCGACCCGGACGTGTTCTACGACGCCGACGGCAGGCTGTGGATGGTCTACGGCAGCTTCTCCGGCGGCCTGTTCATCCTGGAGCTCGACCCCGCGACCGGCTTCCCGTTCCCCGACCAGGGGTACGGCAAGCACCTGTGGGGCGGCAACCACTCCCGGATCGAGGGCCCCGCCATGGTCTACGACGAGGAGACGGGTTACTACTACCTGTTCGTCACCTACGGCGGCCTCGACGCCGGCGGCGGGTACAACATCCGAGTGGCCCGCTCCGAGAACCCCGACGGCCCGTTCGTCGACGCCGAGGGTCGCGACATGGCGGAGGTGAAGTCCGATCCCACGTTGCCCCTGTTCGACGACGTGACTATCGCCGGGTCCGCGATCAAGCTCATGGGCAACCACGTGCTGGCCCCCGCCACCGACGGCATGCCCGCGCTGGGCTATGTGTCTCCCGGTGGCAGCTCGCCCTTCATCGACGAGGACGGGCGACGCCTGATCACATTCCACACCCGCTTCCCCGGCCGTGGAGAGGCCCACCAGGTGCGCGTGCACGAGTGGGCCAAGGATGCCGACGGATGGCCGGTGATCGCCCCGCTGCGCTACGCCGGGGAACCGGACCGCGATCCCCAGGCCGAGGACCTACCCGGCAGGTACACGCTGGTGGACCACGGCCCCCGCACCATCGGCCCGAGGCTGAGCGAGCCCGAGGAGATCACTCTGACCGACGACGGCGCGGTCGCGGGCGCCAGGAGAGGCGCGTGGGAGCTCGAGGGCGACACCCGGCTGACCATCACCCTCGACGGCGAGGAGGTGTCCGCCGAGACCTTCCGCCAGTGGGACGAGGCGAGCCAGGAGTGGGTGACCACGCTGAGCGGCCTGACCTCGGGCTCCACCGCCGTCTGGGCGGTGCCTGCCAACTAGTGGTCAGCGGACGCTCCGGCGCACGCGCAGCCGCGGGGCCAGCTGCGTGCGCGCCGGAGCACCTCCGTTGATGGCCGCTACCAGCACCTCCAGGCACGCGCCGCCCAACTCGGTGAAGGGCTGCGCCACCGTGGTGAGCGGCGGCGCGAAGTAGGCCGCGCCGATCGAATCGTCGTACCCCACCACGCTCACCTGGCCAGGCACGTCTATCCCGGCATCCCGCAGTCCCGCCATCAGACCCAGGGCGGTGGCGTCGTTGCCGCAGAACACGGCATCGGCAAGGTCGCCGTCAGCCAGCATCCGCTGGGCGGCGGCATATCCGGACTCGGCGGACCAGTCCCCCACGATCACCTCGGGCACGGGCAGCCCTGCTTCCACGAGGGCGTCGCGCCATCCGGAAACCCTCTCCCGAGCGTCGAACCAGTCCAAGGGACCGGATATGTGCGCGACGCGGTGGCAGCCGCGCTCAATGAGGTGGGAGGTCGCCAACCGGCCGCCGAGGCGCTGATCAACCGTCACCACGTGGCAGCCGTCGTCCGGTGAGGTGTCTGCCACGAGCACGGTCGGGATGCCGGTGCTGTGCTCGCGGGCGAGCCTCGCCATCCGCTCATGCGGGGCGACGATGGCAATGCCCTCCACACCACGATCCCGAAAGCCCTTGAACACCTGCGCCACCTCGTCGTCGTCAGGGTTCTCGAGGGCCGCCACCAGCGTGGCGTAGCCGGCGGCCCTGGCCGCGACCTCGATGCCGGCCACTGTGCTGGAGGGCCCGAAGTAGCCGGCGCCGGTCCAGGCCACCCCCAGCAGGGCCGTCTGCTGCGTGATCAGCGAGCGAGCGGCCAGATTGCGGACGTACCCGAGCTCCCGGATGGCCTCCTCGACGCGCTGCCTCGTCTCGGGGCGCACCGTGTCCGGAGAGTTGATGACCCGCGACACCGTCTGGTGGGACACACCGGCCAGTCGGGCCACGGCCATCATCCCGGGGGGCCGGCCAACGGCCCGACCCCCACGGGAGGTGGGCTCAGACGCCCTGGGTGAGCCGGTGGTAGACCTGCTCAAGGCGGCGCTCCTGCGCGAAGCCGCGGGCGGTGGTGTGCTCGTCGATGATCGCGAGCTCCATGCCCGCGATCTCGGCGAAGTCCTCCCACATCTCACGGGTGGTGGCGGTGGACATGGCCGTGTGGTGCGCGGCGCCGGAGATCAGCCAGCACTCGGCCGACGTGGCGAAGTCCGGCGCCGGCTCCCAGACGGCCCGGGCCACAGGCAGGTTGGGCAGCGGGGCGTCGGGCGCCACGTTGGTGACCATGTTCATGGTCAGGCGGAACCGCTCGCGCATGTCCGCCATGGCCACGACGAGGGCCGGGCCCTGGTCCGCGTCGAAGACGAGGCGCACAGGGTCTTCACGGCCACCGATGCCCAGCGGGTGGATCTCCAGCTTGGGCTTGGCCGTGGTCAACGACGGGCAGACCTCGAGCATGTGGGCCCCGAGGATCTTCTCCTTGCCGGGGGTCATTTCGTAGCAGTAGTCCTCCATCAGCGATGCGCCGCCGGGGAGGCCGTAGCCCATCACCTTGGCCAGCCGCACCAGGATGGCGGTCTTCCAGTCGCCCTCGGCGCCGAAGCCGTAGCCGTCGGCCATTAGGCGCTGCACCGCCAGGCCCGGGAGCTGCTTGAGCCCGCCCAGGTCCTCGAAGTTGGTGGTGAAGGCGCCGAACTTGCCGGCCTCGAGGAAGCTGCGCATGCCGAGCTCCTGGCGGGCCCCGTAGCGCAGCGCCTCGTGACGGTCGCCGCCCTTGCGGAGCTCGGGCACGACGTCGTAGAGCTCTTCGTACTGGTCCACGAGGGCGTCGATGGCCTCATCGGAGACCGCGTCCACGGCCGCGACGAGGTCGTTGACGCCCCAGGTGTTGACGGAGACCCCGAGCCGCAGCTCGGCCTCGGTCTTGTCACCCTCGGTGACCGCCACGTTGCGCATGTTGTCGCCGAAGCGTGCCAGCTTGGTGTTGTGGAGCGAGGCCCAGCCTGCGGCCGCGCGCGCCCAAGTGCCGATCTTTGCCTGCACAGGTTCGGTGGAGGCGTGCCCGACGACGGTGCGGCGGGCCTTGCCGAGCCTGGAGGCGATGTAGGCGAACTCGCGGTCCCCGTGCGCGGACTGGTTGAGGTTCATGTAGTCCATGTCGATGGTGTCCCACGGCAGGCCCATCGAGGCCTGGGTGTGGAGGTGCAGCATCGGCTTGTCCAGGGCGGCCAGGCCGAGGATCCACATCTTCGCCGGGGAGAAGGTGTGCATCCAGGTGATCACGCCTATGCAGTTGGGGTCGGCGTTGGCGGCCAGCATCTCGGCGCGGATGGCGTCGCGGTCCTTCAGCGTGGGGCGGTGCACGATCGACACCGGGATGCCCTCGGCGCCGTCGAGCAGTGCCGCGACCTCCTGGGACTGCGCGGTGACCTGCTCCAGGGTCTCGGGTCCGTAGAGGTCCTGCGATCCGGTGAGGAACCAGATCTCCTTGCCGACGAAGGGGCTTTCCATGGGTTCTCCTTGAGGGGATCTCTCTTCGGCCCAAGTCAGCCGGCGATGGCACTCGAACCAATGTGAACGTTCACACCCTAGAGGATCTCGGGGTTCGTGTCCAGCCCTTGCTGCCCACGGCGTTGAGCCGGATCTGGATGTCGCGAGGCTTGGATCGTTCAATCAGGGCCACTTCGGAGTTGAGCCCCAGATCCGGCTCGAGGCCCTCCGCCGAAAGCCGTGTCCGGCTCAACCGAGCCCCGCAAGAGCCGTGTCCGGCTCGACGATCGTCAGTCGGCGGGAGGGACGAGGTGGCGCTCCAGGCGGCCTCTCGTTCCGTCATCGAGCGGGGTCTTCCTGCCGTCGAGATCCGCGCAGACCAGGATGGTGCGCCCTCGCACGAACAGGGTGCCGTCGGCAGGGTCCACGATCTCCGCGGCCAGTGTGATCGACGACGACCCGAGCGCCACGGGAGCCACGCGGACCTCGTACGGCTCCATCCGGTGGTCCATCTGGGCCACGTAGTCGACGTCCTGGCGGGCCACCAGCCACAGGTGGCGGCTCCCCGACGACCCGGCGCGCGCCATCGTCGGATCCCATGACGTGGTGGCGGTGATGCGTGCCTGTTGCAGGTAGTCGAAGACCTTGGCGTTGTTGACATGGCCGTAGGAGTCCAGGTCCGACCAGCGCACCCGCAGCGGCACGGCCGTGCCACGCCCCTCCAGGGGCGGCGCGGTCAGCTCCCGAAGGGGCTCCGCCTCCACCCGGTGCGCCTCGAAGAAGGCCCGGTACGGCGCCGGGATCCGCGTGGGCGCCTGAGCGTCGAAGTCGAACGGGCACAGCAGCGTCCGCGCCGCGACGGCCAGCTCCCCCGCCTGACGCAGCTCGTAGGACACGACGATCCGAGCCGCACCTAGCCCAGCCACGCCGAGCTGGACGTCCACCCCGTCGTCGGAGTAGTCGATGGCCCGCCGGTACTCCACCTCGTGACCGACCACCACCACCCCGGCGTCGAGCAGGTCCGACGCCGGGCCGCTGCGCAGGAAGGCCACGCGGGCCTCCTGCAGGTAATCCACGATGATGGCGTTGTTGACATGCCCCTGCGCGTCGAGGTCTGACCAGCGCAGGGGGCAGCGGACGTGGAACACTCAGTCTTCCTGGGGATACATGGACTCCACGAGGTCCGAGTACTTCTCCGTCACGATGGAGCGGCGGATCTTCATGTTGGGCGTGACGCCCGCGTTGTCGACCGTCAGCTCATGATCGAGGATGGCGAACTGCTTGACCGTCTCCCACCGCTCGAGCTTGGAGTTGACCCGCTCCATCCAGCGCCCGATCGATGCCTTGATCTCGGGGCGCTGCGTGAGTTCTGCGTAACTCAACGACGACAGGCCGCGCTTGTCCGCCCACTTGGCGAGCATGACGGGATCCAGCACCAACAGAGCGGAGACATACTTGCGCCCCTCCCCGATGGCCACCGACTGCGCCACGTAGGGGATGTTGGCCTGGATGGCGCTCTCGACCTTCTGCGGCGCGACGAACTTGCCGCCCGACGTCTTGAACAGGTCCTTCTTGCGGTCTGTGATCTTGATGTGGCCGGTCGGTGTCATCTCGGCGATGTCGCCGGTGTGATACCAGCCGTCCGCGTCCAGCGCTTCCGCCGTCTCCTCGGGAAGGTTGTGGTACCCGGGGGTGATGATCGGGCCGCGCAGCAGGAGCTCGCCGTCCTCGGCGAACTTGGTCTCGATGCCGGGAAGGACGGGTCCGACGGTGCCGAAATGCGGATCCCTCGGGAGGTCGACGCCCGCGATGGCGCTGGTCTCCGTGGCGCCGTAGCCCTCCACGATGAGGATGCCCGCCCCGTAGAACCACTGCTGGACCTGCGGTGAGAGCTTGGCGGCGCCGGAGATCATGAACTTGATGTTGCCGCCCAGCTTCTCCTTGAGCTTGGAGAAGACCAGCTTGTCCGCCACCTTGTACTTGAGCGCGAGCGCTCCGGTGAGGGGGCGGCCCGCCAGCCTGTCGTCGATGGACTGGTAGCCCACGTGGAAGGCCCAGCGCGCGATCTTCCCCTTGAGGCCGGTGGACCCGGTCATGACGGCCGCGCGCACCTTCTCGAAGATGCGGGGGGCGCCGCACATGAACGAAGGCTTCACGATCCCGAGGTTCTCGACGATCTTGTCGATGCGTCCGTCGACCGCGGAGGCGAAGCCGTAGTCGAGCTGGACGGCGATCAGCGCCTTGCCGAACACATGGCTGAGCGGCAGCCACAGGTACTGCAGCTCATCGGGACCGATGATGTCCAGGTATTTCGTCGCCGCGCCCTGGTACACCCAGGACAGGTGGTTGAGCCGCACGCCTTTGGGTTGTCCGGTGGTACCGGAGGTGTAGATGAGGGTGGAGAGCGAATCCCGGCTGGTCTTGGCGATGGCGTCATCGACGGCGGTGGGATGCTCCTCCAGGTAGCGCTCACCTGCCTGCTTGAGGTGCTCGAAGGAGATGATCCGGTCATCGAGCGTGAGCCCGGTGGTGTCGAACACGACGATGGTGTGCACCTGATCGTTGAACTCGGCCGAGTCCGTGAGCTTGGCCACCTGCTTGGCGTCCTCAGCCACGAAGATCACCGAGCCGGAGTCCTTGACGATGAAGTGCACGTCGCCGGGCTGTGTGTTTGGATACACCGTCGTGGTGGCGCCCGCGGCCAGCGCGATGGCGAGGTCCGTGAGGATCCACTCGACTCGCGTGCTCGAGCAGATGGCCACCCGCTCCTCGTACTGCAGGCCGCGCGACAGGAGGCCGGCGGCGAGCCGGTCCACCACGTCGCTGGTCTCCCGCCATGAGAGCTTCGTCCACGACGTCGGACCCTCAGCCGCGCCCTCGGGATACATGAAGGCCAGCTTGTCCGGCGTCGCGCGGACCCTTCGCCTGAACTGATGACCGACGCTGTCTGCTGCCTGGGCCAGGATGTCTTCTCGAATACCCACCGGTGGTACCCCTTTCGCGTTTCAACCAGCCTACTGGTGACGACGCGTCGCGCGGGAGGGGTAACTCCGCCCAATTTACTTGAAAGCTAAAGCATTTGCTATGATGGGGGCATGTCCGAACCAGTGAACGGGTGGCTCACCGAGAGCCAGCAGCGCGTCTGGCGGAGCTATCTGCTGGCCAAGACGCACATCGACGACTACCTCGACGAGGCCCTAGGCGACTTCGGCCTCAGCCTGGCCGAGTACGAGTTGCTCGTCCGGCTCTCCGAGAGTCCGGACCATACCATCCGGATGGGCGAGCTGGCGGCCTCCGTCGGCCACTCTCGCTCGCGCCTCACGCACACCATCAAGCGGATGGAGCAGGCCGGGTATGTGACCCGGACGTCGTGTGTGGCCGATGGTCGCGGTGTCCAGGCGGTCATGACCGAGACCGGGTACGACCTGCTCAAGCGCGCCGCCCCCGCGCACGTGGATTCCGTGCGCCGGGTCTTCGTCGACGCGATCGATCCCGAGGACTATCTTGCCCTTGGGCGCGCGATGACTGCCGTCCTGGCGGTGGCAGACTAGTCCGGGTGACCACCACCTCCGCGCCCCATGCACTCCTGATCGACCGCCTCGGGGAACTCGCGGAGATCGTCGACACCTCCACGCTCACCCGGGCCCTGTACTCCAGCGACTCCTCGCTCTACCGCGTCGCGCCGGAGGCCGTGGCCCATCCGCGCACTCCGGATGAACTGGTCGCCCTGGTGCGGGCCGCGCTGGACAGCGGCACACCCGTCACCGCCCGGGGAGCGGGGACGTCCTGCGCGGGCAACGCCGTCGGCCCCGGGCTCGTGATCGACGTGTCCAGGCACCTGAACCGCATCCACTCCATCGATCCGGTGACCCGCACCGCGGTGATCGATCCGGGCGTGGTGCAGGACCAGCTACAGATCGCGGCGCGGCCGTACGGGCTCCGGCTGGGGCCCGATCCGTCCACCTCCAACCGGTGCACCGTCGGCGGCATGATCGGCAACAACGCCTGCGGCCCCCGCGCCCTCGGGTACGGCCGGATGGCGGACAACGTGGTCTCGCTGGACATCGTCACGGGCACCGGGGAACTCCTCACGCTCGGCGTCGACGACGTGCCGGAACTGCGCGCCCTGGTCGCGGCCAACCTGGGCACCATCCGCACCGAGTTCGGCCGGTTCACGCGACAGGTCTCCGGTTACTCGCTGGAGCACCTGCTCCCGGAGCGGAAGTTCGACCTGGCGAAGTTCTTCGCCGGCACCGAGGGGACCCTCGGGATCATCGTGCGCGCCACCGTGCAGCTCGTCGCCGACGCCCCCGAGCGTCTGATGGTGGCGCTCGGCTATCCCACGATGGCTGACGCGGGCGACGACATCGCCAACCTGCTGCGCTTCCGGCCCACCGCCTGCGAGGGACTGGACCGTCGGATCGTCGACGTCGTGGTGGCGAAGTTCGGCGCGGCCTCGGTCCCCGCGCTCCCCGCCGGTGACGGCTGGATGTTCCTCGAGGTGGTCGGCGACAACGCCGCCGAGGTCCGCGTCCGCGCGGAGGACCTGGCGGCAGCCGCGAGCGCGGGCGAAGGATGGGTGGTGGACGACCCTGCCCTCGCCGCCCGGCTGTGGAAGATCCGAGCCGACGGCGCGGGCCTGGCCGGCGTCAGCCTGGCCAAGCCCGCCTACGGAGGCTGGGAAGACGCGGCCGTGCCGCCGCAGCACCTCGGCGACTACCTGCGGGCGTTCGACGCGCTGCTGGGGAAGTTCGGCCTCCACGGCCTGCCGTACGGCCACTTCGGCGACGGCTGCGTCCACTGCCGCATCGACTTCCCGCTCACCGAGCCCGAAGGCGCGGCGCGGTACCGCGCCTTCGTCGAGGAGGCCGCGCAGCTGGTGGCCGGCTTCGGCGGCTCGATGTCCGGCGAGCACGGCGACGGCCGGGCGCGGTCCGCCCTGCTGCCGCACATGTACTCCCCCGCCGCCCTGGACCTGTTCGCCGGCGTCAAACACATCTTCGACCCCCGCAACCTGCTCAACCCCGGCGTGCTGGTCGACCCCGCCCCTGTCGAGGCGAACCTGCGGATGGTCGCGGCGAGCCGCTCACCCCTCTCGCTGTCGGACGCCGACTTCGTCGAGCAGGTGCACCAGTGCAGCGGCGTCGGCAAGTGCCTGGCCGACATGACGACCTCAGGGGGTGTGATGTGCCCCAGCTTCCAGGCCACCCGCAACGAGAAGGACTCCACCCGGGGCCGTGCCCGCGCGCTGCAGGAGATGGTCAACGGCTCACTGATCACCCGGGGTTGGCACTCGCCCGAGGTGCACGCTGCGCTGGACCTCTGCCTGTCCTGCAAGGGCTGCGCGCGCGACTGCCCCACGGGCATCGACATGGCCGCCTACAAGGCGCGCGTCACGCACGAGCGGTTCAAGGGCAGGCTGCGGCCCCGCAACCACTACGCACTGGGCTGGCTTCCGCGCTGGGGGCGGCTCATCACCTCCGTCCCCGGGCTGGGGGGCCTCATCAACGTGGTGGGCAGGGCCCCGGTGCTGGGCCGCCTGCTGCGCTGGGGCGCGGGGGTCGACGTCCGCCGCGACATCCCCCGCTTCGCCTCGAAGAGCGCCCGGGCCCGCTTCCGCGACGCCCCGGCCCTTCCCGGCTCCAAGGGTCGCGTCCTCATCTGGGTGGACTCGTTCTCCGACTGCTTCGAGTCCACCTCCTTCGCCGCCATGGCGCAGGTGCTGGTGCGCCTCGGCTACGAGCCCGAGGTGCTCGACGAGAACGCCTGCTGCGGCCTGACGTGGATCTCCACCGGCCAGCTCGACGGCGCACGCCGCCAGCTGACCAACGCGGCCTCCGTCCTCGCCCCGTACGTGCGCGACGGCGTGCCCATCGTCGGCGTCGAGCCGTCATGCACCGCGGTGTGGCGCAGCGACGCCCCCGAACTGCTCCCCCATGACAGCAACGTCCGCGCGCTCGAGGGGAAGGTACTCACGCTCGCCGAGTTCCTGTCCACGGACCCCGACTTCGTGGCGCCCGACCTCAGCGGCCACACCCTCGTCGCCCAGCCGCACTGTCATCACGCCTCCGTGATCGGGTGGGCGAAGGACAGGGCGCTCCTGGAGTCCACGGGCGCCACGCTCATCGCCGTGGGCGGATGCTGCGGGTTGGCCGGCAACTTCGGCGTCGAACGCGGCCACCACGACATCAGCGTGAAAGTGTTCGAGCACGATCTCGGCCCCGCCGTGGAGGCCCATCCGGAGGCGATCGTGCTGGCCGACGGCTTCAGCTGCCAGACCCAGCTGACCTCGCTCGCGGGCCGGTCCTCGATGTCGCTGGCGGAACTGCTCGCCACCCACTGAGACGACGCGCCGACGCCGCATGCAACCGGCACCCTCCGCCGAGGCGTAGACAGGGCGAGACACACCACAACGCCGAAAAGGAGGGAGAGGCACGTGGACGAAACCCAGTTCGACCGGTTCTATACGAACTCGTACACCAAGCTGGTCGGTCAGGTCTACGCGATGTGCGGCAACATGGCCGAAGCGCAGGACTGCGTTCAGGAGGCCTTCATCCGGGCCTGGGACCATCGCAGCGACCTCGATGCGTCCCGCAGCCCGGAGGCCTGGGTCCGCACCACCGCATACCGCCTGGCGGTGAGCCGCTGGCGCAAGGCGCGCCGAGCCTTCCGCCAACCCGACCGGGCGCTGGAACCTGAGCGCTCCGTCGAACCCGGCCCCGACAGGGTGGCCATCGACCGGGCACTTGCCCAGCTTCCTGACGCTCAGCGTCGAGCCATCGTGCTCTACCACCTGTGCGACCTCACCGTCGGCGAGATCGCACAGGAGGTCGGCTCCCCCACGGGGACCGTCAAGGCCCGTCTCGCTCGCGGACGGCAGACCCTCGCCCGCCTACTCACCACCGATCTGGAGGTCCGTCATGCCTGAGCACTTCCCCCAACTGGACGATCTCGCGGCCACGGCAAAGGAGGCCCCCATGCTCCCAGCTCATGAAGTCCGTCGACGCGGCGATCGGCGCCGCACCACCCGGCGAGTCGGTCTGTCCGTCGCCGCAGTCGGCGTCGTCGCCAGCCTCGGCGCCGGAGTGTGGGCCGCCACGCCGATTCTCCGCGGCGCCAACCAGCCGGACTGGGCCAACAGCCCGACGCCGACGTCCAGCCCGGACCCCAGCTCCTCGCCCAGCCCGACGAGCGCGCCGTCACCCTCCGCCCCAGCGGCGCCGGCGCAGCCCACCTGGGCCAACGTGCCCACCGTCGAGATGATGTTCCCCTACGACGCGTCAGTGGTGGGCGTGCTCGACGAGTACGAGGGCATCGGTCGCACCGGAAAGGGCCTGTGTGATCCGGGCACGTACGGCGACCCGAGCACCATCCTCACACGTGAGTACGGCGTCGCCGGTGAGACGCCAGCCGTCGCGGTCGTGTTCGGCTACGACGACGCCGAGGCGGCTTCCAAGGGTTACGACCTCCTTGCCGACGCGGCCCGGGACTGTGAGGACCAGATGCGGGCCGAAGGTTGGGACCGGGTCAGCAGCGCCGAGGACACCCAGTTGCCGTTCGACGGGTCCACCGTGGAGGAGGAGCCCGCCCGGGCCGCCTATTTCTTCGGCATGGCCGTCAAGGAGGGCGAGGAGGTCGGCGTCTTCAACGACACCCTGGTCATGCAGGCCGGTGAGCGCGTGGTGTGGCTCCTCACCACGTTCGAGGGCATGGACAACAACTGCTCCGTGCTTCCCGACAACGACGCCATTCAGTGCTCCTTCGCCAAGTCGATGCCGGAGGTGCTCGAGCTTCTGGTCAAGTAGCCCCACACGGCAGCGCTCCCCGGTCGAGACCGGGGAGCGCTTGCGTGTGCGGGTCAGCGTGTGAGCCGACGGTGCTTCGAGCGATGCGGGCGGGCCGCCTCCGGACCGAGCCGCTCGATCTTGTTCTCCTCGTAGTCCGCGAAGTTGCCCTCGAACCAGAACCACCGCGGGGTGCCGTCCTCGTCCTCGCCCTCCCAGGCGAGCATGTGGGTGGCGACGCGGTCCAGGAACCAGCGGTCGTGGGAGATCACGACGGCGCAGCCCGGGAAGTCCAGCAGCGCGTCCTCGAGGCTGGACAGCGTCTCCACGTCCAGGTCGTTGGTGGGCTCGTCGAGCAGCAGCACGTTGCCGCCCTGCTTGAGCGTCAGCGCCAGGTTGAGCCGGTTGCGCTCGCCGCCGGAGAGCACGCCGGCCTTCTTCTGCTGGTCCGGCCCCTTGAAGCCGAAGGAGGCGACGTAGGCCCGTGAGGGCACCTCGAAGTTGGCCACCTTGATGAAGTCGAGCCCGTCCGAGACCACCTGCCAGACGTTGTCCTCCGGCGCGATGCCGGAGCGGTTCTGATCCACGTAGCTGAAGGAGACCGTCTCGCCGATCTTCACGACGCCCGAATCGGGCTCCTCCTGGCCTGTGATGGTCTTGAACAGCGTCGTCTTACCGACGCCGTTGGGGCCGATGATGCCGACGATGCCGGCGCGCGGCAGTGTGAAGGACAGATCCTTGATCAGGACCCGATCCCCGAAGCCCTTGGTGAGCTTCTTCACCTCGAGCACGATCGCGCCCAGGCGCGGACCCGGAGGGATGTTGATCTCCCCGGTGTCGAGCTTGCGATCGCGCTCCGCCTCGGCAGCCATCTCCTCGTACCGCTGAAGACGCGCCTTGCTCTTGGCCTGACGGGCCTTGGGCGAGGAGCGGACCCACTCGAGTTCCTTCTCGAGGATCTTGGCGCGCTTGGCGTCCTTCTTGCCCTCGATCTGGAGCCGCTGGCGCTTGGTGTCCAGGTAGGTGGAGTAGTTGCCCTCGTAGGGGTGGAGCTTGCCGCGGTCCACCTCGCAGATCCACTGGGCCACGTTGTCCAGGAAGTAACGGTCGTGCGTGACCGCCAGCACGGCGCCCGGGTATGCCTTGAGGTGACCCTCCAGCCAGTTGACGGATTCGGCGTCGAGGTGGTTGGTGGGCTCGTCGAGGAGCAGCAGGTCCGGCTGCTGGAGCAGCAGCTTGCAGAGCGCCACGCGGCGGCGCTCACCACCCGAGAGCACGTCGACGATCGCGTCCGGCGGAGGGCACTGCAGCGCATCCATCGCCTGGTCCAGGCGGGCGTCGATGTCCCACGCCTCGTGCGCGTCAAGGAAGGTCTGCAGATCTCCCATCTCGGCCAGCAGCGCGTCGAAGTCCGCATCCGGCTCGGCCATCTCCATGCCGATGGCCTCGAAGCGGTTCATCTTCGACTTGATCTCCGCGACCGCCTCCTCCACGTTCTCCTGGACAGTCTTCCCCTCGGTGAGGGGCGGCTCCTGCAGCAGGATGCCGACCGAGGAGCCCTTGGAGAGCTGCGCGTCTCCGTTGTTGGGGCGGTCCATGCCGGCCATCAGCTTCAGGAGGGTGGACTTGCCCGCGCCGTTGGGGCCGACGACGCCGATCTTCGCGCCGGGGTAGAAGGACAGGGTGACGTTGTCGAGGATCACCTTGTCGCCCACCGCCTTGCGGACGTTGTGCATGGTGTAGATGAACTCAGCCACGTGGGACCTTTCGAATTGACCGCAGGCCAGTATGCCAGCATTCGCCGACAGACCCGATTCGACGGGGGCGCGGTCAGCGCAGGCGGTCGAGGGCGGCGCGCGCGGCGGCGTAGCGCTGTACCTCGCCCTCGGCGGGGGCGAGCACCAGCGCCCGGGCCACCGCCGCGACCGAAGCGTCGAGGGCCTTCCTGGCCCTCCTGGCCGAGCGGTCGGCGGAGACGCCGATGGCCAGCTGGGAGCCTCCGGAGAGCAGAATCCCCGCCGCGACACCCCCCAGCGCGAGCAGGGTGGGCAGCGGCACCTGTGGCCCGTCCGCCGGGCCGACGGGCATGGTCGTGAGCTGTCCGAGGCCGAAATAGCCGAGCACCACGTTGACGGTGAGCCAGCCGAGCCCCACCACCACGGCGCCGATCAGCAGCCACTGCAGGACCCGCATGAGCTGCCACCACACGGGTGTCCGGGCCACCTTCAGGTCCGTGCCGACGACGGCGCGGTCCAGTTGATCGGCCAGCGTGTGCTCGTTGCTACGGACGGCACGGAAGATCGCCTCCTGCCACACCGTCGGCATGCCTTCTCCCAGCTCCGCCGCGACCGCACGCAGTCCGGAGGACTGTTGCGCTCCCGCCGCGGCCGAGCGGGCGGGCAGGGAGCTGCGCGTCAGGGACGGACCCTCGAGCTGGTTCCGCTCGGGCGGGGCGCCCAGACGCAGCCGCTTGAGCGGGTCAGGACGCAGCGTCCCGAGCCACTTGACGAGCGGCCACCCCGTGGCCAGCTGGCCCCGGTGGCGCACCGAGCCGCGCACGGCCTCGACCACCACAGGCACCCCGGCGGCGACCGACAGGTGCGCGGTGAGGCGGCTGATGGTGCCCTTGTCGGCCGCGGCCACACGTCCCCGCCCGACGGCCTCGTCGAGCTCCCCCGCCGCGACCCTCACGTCGGCGGCCAGCCGGGCCGCCGCCGAACGCTTGCCCGCGGCCACACGGGACAGGTGCTCGCGCAACTCTGCGATGCCGGCACCCGTCACCGCGCTGGTGGACAGCAGCGGCACGTCTGCCAGCCCGTCGTCGACGAGGAGCCGACGGATGTGGGCCATGCACTCCTGCAGCTGCGGCGCGGTGAGCCGGTCCGCCTGGTTGAGCACGACGGTGATCACGGCGCGATGCTTGGCCAACGGCTGCAGGTAGTTGCGGTGGATGGCCGCGTCGGCGTACTTCTGGGGGTCGAGCACCCAGACGAACTGGTCCACCACCCCAACCATCCGGTCCACCTCCTGGCGATGCGACGACGCGGTGGAGTCGTGGTCCGGCAGGTCCAGCAGCACCAGATCCGCCATGCGCGGCTCCGGTGGCGCGACCTCGTGCCGTCGTGCCACGCCGAGGAAGTCCAGCAGTGCGATGTTGGTGGCGGCGAAGCTGGCCGCGAGTGTGGTGGACGTCGTGGGGCGGCGCGGTCCCTGCTCGGCCAGCCGGGTTCCGCTGAGCGCGTTGAACAGGGAGGACTTGCCTGAGCCGGTCGCGCCCGCCAACGCCACCACCGTCTGCTCCCCGGCCGCCAGCCGCTCGGTGGCCCGTCCCAACACTGTTCGGGTGCGCTGCTCGACCTCTGCCGGGACCCGCCCGGCCACCAGGTCCAGGACTTCGCGGAGCGCGTCGAGTTGCGTGGCGACCGAGGCCATCAGTCCATCCCCACCGGGCGCGTCAGGTCGTCGAAGGCGTCCCGCGCCGCCGTGCGCAGCGCCGCGCGCGCGGCCTCGAGCCCTGATGCTGCCGAGGGCTCCACGGCCAGCGAGTCGAGCACTCCGGTGTAGCGGGCCAGCTCTCCGGCCAGCACCCCGTCGACCCTGGCCTCCAGCTCGCGCCGTGCCTGTTCGGCCAGCTTCCGGACGGCATCCTCGCCGAAGACGGCCTCGAGGAGGCGCTGCGCCAGCACCGAGGCGCCGCCGGCGATGCCCACCTCGGCTCCGGTGAGACCTCCGGTGAGCGTGAAGACGTAGATGATGAGGGCCGCGCCGACGGCGTTGGTGCCGAGCGCCAGGAACCTCGCCCGCATCCGCCTGCCGCGACCCTGCTCCTCCACGAGCCGCAGCACGTCGGACTGCCACGCGCGGATGGCGGCCGCGGCGTCCGCGTCGAACCCCTCGGATGCCGAGGCCAGCGACGGCTCGGCGGAGATGATGTCGCGGCCCCACCGGGTGTGCGACCACGCGACAGCCGTGGCCTCGGCCGCCTGCTCGCCCGCGTCCTTGACGACGGCGGCGAGGCTGTCGGAGATGGCCACCTCCACGGCCTCCACCCTCTGATCGCCGCTGAACCACCCGGTGATCCGGTCGCGGAGCGCGCCGATGCGTTGCTCCACGGACCGCATGAACTCGCCGGTGCCCACCAGGTCCTGCCAGCGGGCGAGGATCTCCCCGCGCAGCATGGTGCCGTCTCCGGCAGCCCGGCTGACGTCCGCGGCGGCGTCCCGATATGCCCGCGCGGCCTGCTCACGCAGTTCGCCGACGGCGGCGTCCTGGCGGGCCATGCCGTCGCCGAGTTCCATCAACTGCCGGTCGATGGAGCGCACCGAGCCGGCCAGCGTCTGCACCGCCACCTGGGAGCGGGCTTCTGCCTGGTCGGCCAGCGATTCGAGCCAGTGCCGGATGCCCGACACATCCCCGGCCGGGAGCATGCCGTCGTGCGGAAGTGCCCGCTCCACGACGGCGAACAGCCTGGCGGACGCGAGCCCACGCTCCGCCAGCATCTGCGCGAGATGCCCGGCCACCTCGTCGAGGGCCCCGGGTGGGCAACGGTTGACCACCACGCCGACGACGGTGTTGCGCTGGGCCGCGGCGGCCAGGTAGTCCCACGGCACGGCGTCGGCGTAGCGGGCGGCCGAGGTGACGAACAGCCACAGGTCCGCGGCCAGCAGCAGCTGGCGGGCGAGGCTGCGGTTGGCATCGTCGACCGAGTCGATGTCCGGGGCGTCGAGGAGCGCCAGGCCCGGCGGCAGGTCCGGGAACGCGACGATGTGGAGCGCGCGCGAGTCGTGCAGCTGGGAGTCCGTGCGGACCAGGCCAGGCAGCACGTTGTCCGAACGGAACCACGCCTCGTCGTCGGGGTGACACACCAGCACCGGGGATTTGGTGGTGGGCCGCAGCACGCCCGGACGGGTCACGGATGCGCGCAGCAGCGAGTTCACCAGGGTGGACTTGCCGGCCCCCGTCGACCCTCCCACGACGGCCAGCAGCGGCGCGTCGAGGCGGGCGGCGCGTGGGAGGAGGTAGTCGCGCACCTGGTGGCCGAGGGAGACGGTGAGCGCGCGCAGCTCGTCGGCCCCCTCGAGGGGGAGCGGGTACTGCGCCGCGGCGAGCGCGTCGTCGAGCTGCTGAAAGGCCCTGGCGAGGGCGTCGGGGCTCATCGCGGCCAGTTCCCGCCCACGCCGGCGGGTCCAGGCGACTGGGGTGGCGGGTAGTGCGACGCGAGTGGACCGCGCGCGGTGCCGGCGGGCAGCGGTGGCGGGGGTTGCGGGCGCCGTCGCCGACGCTCGATGAGGCGCAGCCCGGCGGTGTCCGTGAGGGCCTTGGCACGCAGGACGTCGATCTCGTGCACGAGGTCCCGTGCCCGCTGGTCCCCTGCGGCGTCGACGAGGCCGCGGGTCATGGCGTTGCGGAGGTAGGCCAGTTCGGTGACCCGGCGCACGAGGGTCGCGGTGTGCCACCAGACCCGCGGGCCGCGGAACATGGCGAACCACAGCAGCCTGGTGCGCTTGAGGGGGCCGCCGAAGACGGCGACGTCGCGCTCGGTGAGCCACCCGGCGCGCTGGTAGTCGGTGAGGCGGGCCCGGATCAGCTGACCGTTGCCCACGACGCTGACGATCAGCGAGATGACGATCACCCCGACGAGGCCGAGGGCGAGGTACCAGGCGCGCTGCAGTTGGTCCATCGGGTTGGTGGAGGCCAGCCCGTTGAACAGCATGTGCCCGGCGCTGGCCAGGAGGAACCCGCCCACCGGCGCCAGGACCCGCACGATTCTGCTGCGGGCCCCGAGCCCGATGACCAGCCCGGATGCGGTCATCAGCGTGAAGAGGGGGTGACCGAAGGAGGTGTAGACCCCCCGGAGCATCACCAGCTCGATCATGGTCTCGTCGGGGTTGGCGATCGTGATGTCATGGGTGGCCTGCATCCACACGCGCGAGTAGTAGATGATGTTCTCGACGAAGGCGAAACCCACGGCCGAGAGGCCGGCGAGCGCCACCATGCTGAGCCGCGACACCATCCGACGGCGCCAGAACAGCACCAGCACCACCAGAATGGTGGCCTTGGCCAGTTCCTCGATGAAGGGTGCCGAGAAGACGGCGGCGCGTGATCCGGTGTCCGAGTTGGCCTGCGTGGTGGACATCATCTCCGCGGCCCACGAGTTGACGTGGATGGAGACCCAGGTGGAGGCGGCGGCGCCCCAGAGGAACGTCAGGATCCACACCACCGGTGAGGATCCCCGGAACCGGTCCAGCCAGATGAACAGCGCCGAGTAGGCCAGGGCCGTCCACATGGCCCAGAAGGCCGCCTTCCGGAAGGCCTCGTCGGTGATACCGAGCGTCTCGGTGCCGTCCTCGAACGTCTGCGCGGGGGCGAGCATCCAGTACTGCGCGTAGATGAAGTAGACGTAGGCGGGGATCAGGACCACAGTCATCCAGAACAACGGGCTGGCGATCATGCGGCGGAACCACGGCCGCGCGTCGGGCACGGGCAGCCCGTTGAGCCGGCGCTGCCGGTGGGCGATCTCCGTGGTAGCCATGATGGCGCTTAGCGTACCCGGCCGCACCTTCCGGTCTGTGCGGATGCCGTTACGGTGAGCCCATGAAGAGCTTCTTCGCCTCCATGACGCCCTGGGACCGCAACGACGGCTCCCTGCACGTCTACGTCCTGCCCGACGACGATGTGGCCGACCGCATCGGGGATCTGCAGGCCCGCCTCGACGGGGTCGACCACCTTCCCCCGATGCCGCGCGCGTGGCTGCACTTCACGGTCAACCGCCTGGCGCAGTTCGACGACCTCTCGATGGCCGACCTCACGCGGTTCGGCGGCGCGATGAGCGCGGAACTCGCGTCAGTGCCCGCGTTCGAGCTGCTCGTCGGGCCACCGCGGGTCCACGACGTCGCCGTCGAATGTGTGGCCGAGGCGACGCCCGGGTGGGACGCGCTGGTCGACGGCGTGCGCCGGGCCGCGCTGTCGACGTTCGGCGGGACGATGCCGGACAGGCCGTATGCGCCGCACGTGACACTGGCCTACGCCACGGGCGACGTGCCCGACGACGCCCTCCGGGCACGCCTGGAGGGCGCACCCGAGTTAGGCAGCCTCCACGTGACGACGGCCCACCTGGTGTCCGTGACGGTGAGGCCCGAGCTGGGCACCTTCGACTTCATCGAGCTGGCCAACTGGTCACTGTGAGGGTGGCGCCCCAGGCAGGACTCGAACCTGCGACCGGCTGATTAGAAGTCAGATGCTCTATCCGCTGAGCTACAGGGGCTGGTCACCTGAGTGTAACGGGATTGGCCCGAGGGCCTAGATTTGGCTCCCATGAGCGAGAAACTGGTGTGGGTCGACTGCGAGATGACCGGGCTGGATCTGGTCCACGACGCCCTGATCGAGGTTGCGGTGCTGGTCACCGACGGGGACCTCAACGTCCTCGGCGACGGCGTCGACATCCTCATCAGGCCCACCGAAGCGGACCTGGCGCAGATGGGCGACTTCGTCCGGGCCATGCACACGAAGTCCGGCCTGCTCGACGTCCTCCCCACGGGCGTCACCATGGCGGAGGCCACCGAACGGGTCATGGACTACGTCCGCACGCACGTGCCCGTCGGGCGCAAGGCGCCGCTGGCCGGCAACACCATCGGAACGGACCGTGCGTTCCTCGCCCGGGACATGCCGGAGTTGGAGCAGTGGGTGCACTACCGCAACGTCGACGTGTCCACCATCAAGGAGCTGGCGAAGCGATGGTTCCCCCGGGTGCACTACCAGGCGCCTGCAAAGGGAGGCAATCACCGGGCGCTGGCTGACATTCAGGAGTCCATCGAGGAGCTGCGGTACTACCGGGAGGCGGTCTTCGTCGCCTCACCCGGGCCCTCGACGGTGGAACTGCGGGCCATCGCCGCACGTCACAGGGGTGCGCTCACCGGCGCCGGCGTCGAGGTGATTTCACAGGGCAACTAGGCGTGCGCTATTGTTTCTCAGTCGCCGGACCCCTCGTGGTCCACGACGAATGGTGGGTATAGCTCAGCTGGTAGAGCACCTGGTTGTGGTCCAGGGGGCCGCGGGTTCAAGTCCCGTTACTCACCCCGGCGGAAACCCGCCCCGAGCACTCGCTCGGGGCGGGTTTCTGCGTCTCCGCCGCCGGAGGCCGGCTGGATCACACCGTCAGGTCGCGCCGCGCGAAGAACCGGTAGGTGCCGGCGACGGCGAGGACGATGATGGCCACCGACAGTACGACGTAGACCGGGTCGAGGGTTCCGTCGGCCATCAGAGTGGCCGCGTCGAAGTACTTGAACGGCGAGAGGAACCTGAGGGGGGCGAGGTCCTCGTTGAGGTTGACCAGGTAGAAGACGAGGAAGGTCAGGAACATCACCGACGTGGCGCGCGAGGGGGCCGACTTCGGCCGCTTCGAGACCCCGGCCACCACCGCGCCCACGGCCAGGAAGATCAGCTGCAGGAAGAGCAGGCCGACCATCAGCACCTGGATCTCGTCGCTGGACGACCGCCCCTCGCCGAAGAAGCCCACGAAGTAGAGCGACGACACCGCGGTCACGAGGTTGAGCACCACGACGTTGACGAGGCCGGCGAGCAGCTTGCCGGTGAGTGCCCTCCCCCGGGGGATCGGCTTGGCGAAGAGGAACTCCGAGGTCCTGTCGCGCTCCTCCTTCGACACGAGGGTGGAGCCCAGGAGGACGGCATGCACAGCCCCCATCACCGCGACGTACAGGAACAGCACGCCGTAGAAGCCCTCCGCCGTCGACAGGTCGAAACCGGTCATCCCGAACACCACCAAGACCGCCCTCGGCAGCGTGGCCATCAACTGCTCGACCGACTGGCCGGCCTCCTCGTACCCGGCGAACTTCGCCATGCCGGCACCGACGAGGGCCACCATGCCCAGGGACCAGAAGATCAGCGCGGTCCGCTGCACCTTCAGCTCACGCACAAAGACGTTCATCACTGCCCCCTAGGCCGCCGCGCGGATGTCTTTGCGCACGTAGATCAGATAGCTCAGTGAGATCGCGACGACGACGAACGCGAACTCGACGACCAGCGAGGGGGCCTCCAGGTTTCCGCTGGCGATGATGTGGTCCGTCTCGTAGTACCTGAAGGGTGTGATGAACCTCGCCTCGTCGTTGCCGAGGACGTCGCCCACCACACCGATGATGTAGAAGGTGAAGACCGTCGGCAGGGACACCGCGACGACCGACTTGATCCGGGGAATCGTCACGGCGAACAGCGCCCCCAACGCCAGGAAGAACAGCTGGACCAGGAACAGCGTCGACGCCATGAGGAGGAAGGTGCGCGCGGAGAACTCGTCCTCGGACATGACTCGCGCGACGGTGTAGGCGACGGAGGCGAACACGAGGTTGGTGACGACCAGCAACGTCAGCGCGGCCCCCAACTTGGCCGTCACCACCCGGGACCTGGTGACCGGCTTGGACAGCAGGAAGTCCGCGGTCTTCCCGGAGGTCTCCTTCGAGATGATCCCCGTCCCGAGATTCATCGCCTGGATGGATCCCGCGAGGATCGCGAAGCTGAGCAGGTAGCCGAAGAATCCGTAGATGGTGAAGAAGCTCGCCAGTGAGATGTTCAGGGCGTCCATCACCATCTCGGGGAACTGCTCGAACACCTCCCGGGTCACGGCGACGTCGGCGGTGAACGCGGGATACAGGGCCATGAACGCCACGAGGATCGCGCTGAGCGAGACGATCCAGGTGATGGTCGACCTGCCGTGCGCCCGTAGCTCCCGGACGAACACGTTCACCGCTCGTCCCCCCGCTGGTAGTAGTGCAGGAAGATCTCCTCCAGGTCCGGCTCCTCGACGAGGAGGTCGACGAGGTCCTGTTCGGCGAGCATCCTGGTCACGTCGTTGATGCGTCCCCGGTAGAGGAAGCTCGCCGAGTGGTTGGTCACGGCCAGGTCGCTCACGCCGTCGATCCCGAAACGCGCCGGATCAGGCGGACCGGCCAACTCGACCCTGAAACGCTTGGTCTGGTTCTCGAGCAGCGTCCTGATCTCCTCGACCTTGATGATCGAGCCGTCCTTGATGATGGCCACCCGGTCGCAGAGCCGCTGCACCTCGCCGAGGATGTGCGAGGAGAAGAGGATGGTGGCGCCCCTCTCGTTCTCCACCCTCAGCCGGTGGAAGAACTGCTGCTGGATCAGGGGGTCCAACCCTCCGGTCGGCTCGTCGAGGATGATCAGCTTCGGTGCGTGCGCCAACCCCTGGATGATCCCGACCTTCTTCTTGTTGCCGTAGGACAGGTCGTCGATCTTCTTCTTCAGGTCGAGGTCGAACATCTCGGCGAGTTCGCGGATCCTCGCGTCCGTGACCGCCCGGTCCCTGGCATAGAAGCTGGCCGAGTACTTCAGCAGGTCGATGACCCGCATGTCGTCGTAGTAGAACACTTCGGACGGCAGGTAACCCACCTCCTGCCGGATCTCCGGGCCGGACGTGGTGATGTCCTTGCCGAACACCGTCGCCGAGCCGCTGGTGGGGTGGATGAGCCCGAGCAGCGTCCTGATCGTGGTGGACTTGCCCGCGCCGTTCGGCCCGATGAATCCGTAGATCTCGCCCTCCCGCACGGACATGTCGACGTCGACGATGCCTCGCGCCCGGCCGTAGGACTTGGTCAGCTTGGTCGTCTCGATGACGTGCATCTCAGCTCCGTTGAGCGTGTCGCGCTCCTGGTTTGCGTAAACCAGGATGTGCCTTCCGCTGGGCCGCTGTTAGCGCAGCGGATGTCCGCGGAGGGCCACCTCAATGGTAGGCCCATCACCGTGGCGGCGGCGGGAACGGTGCGCGACCGCGGCGGAGCCCGGGCGACGCGTAGCATTCCCCCATGATGCGTCTCCGTCGCGCTGACCCCCGGGTTCCCGGGTATACGCGCCGCCGTCGCGGCACCGGGTTCAGCTACCGCGATGCGGAGGGGCGGGCACTCGGCCCGGAGCAGCTGGAGCGGATCCGGGCCCTGGCCATCCCCCCTGCGTGGGGCGAGGTATGGATCTGCCCGCACCCCAACGGACACCTTCAGGCCGTCGGAACCGACGACGCGGGGCGCCGCCAGTATCTCTACCACCCGGAATGGCGGCGTCGTCGGGACCGGTCGAAGTTTCAGCGCGTGGCGGCCGCCGCCGCGGAGCTTCCCGCCGCCAGACGCCGCATCACGCGCGACCTCGCCCGCGAAGGCATGCCCCTGGAGCGGGCGGCGGCCACGGCCGTGCGGTTGCTCGACGTGGGCTACTTCCGGATCGGCAACGACGCCTACAGCGACGCCCACGGGTCCTTCGGGCTCACGACGCTGGAGCGGCGCCACGTCCGGCGCCGGGGGGACACGCTGGTGTTCCGGTTCGTCGGCAAGTCCGGCGTGGAGCACACCGTCGAGGTGGACGATCCTGCGGCCGTCGCGGTGCTGGACAGGCTCCGGCGCCGACGCGACGAGAGCCCACGCCTGCTCGCCTATCGGGTGGACCACACCTGGCGCGATCTCACCAGCACGGCGGTCAACTCGTACCTGCGGGATCTGTTCGGGGGCGCAGTCACCGCCAAGGATTTTCGCACCTGGCACGCCACTGTGATCGCCGCGACAGTGCTGGCCGAATCGGACGAGCCGGGCGGCAGCGTCACGTCCCGGAAGCGGGCCATCCGGGAGGCTGTGGCGGAGGTGGCCCGCTACCTCGGCAACACGCCGACGGTGGCGCGCACGTCGTATATCGATCCGCGGGTGATCGACGCCTACGATGCCGGCGTCACCATCGGCGAGGCAGTTCGACGCAGATACGGCTCCCCCCAGGCCCGGCAGGCGGGGCTGGAGCGAGCCGTCCTCGAGTTGCTCGGGTAAGCCCCCGGTCAGAAGACGGGTCGGCCGCCGGTCACACCGAGCACCGTGCCGCTGACGTACGACGCCTCTGCCGGGCTGGCCAGGAACACGAACGCTCCCGCCAGCTCCGCCGGCTGCCCCGCACGACCGAGCGGGGTGTTGCCTCCGAAGGTGGGCATGCCCTCCCCTGGTTTGGTGGCGGGCTGGAGTGGGGTCCAGATCGGGCCGGGGGCGACGGCGTTGACCCTGATCCCCTTCGGGCCGACGTCGGCGGCCAGGTTGACCGTGAAATTGTTGATGGCCGCCTTGGTGGCCGCGTAGTCGATGAGGGATTCCGAGGGGTCATAGGCCTGGATGGAGCTGACGTTGATGGTGCTCGATCCCGCTCCCAGGTACTTCAACGCCTGCTGGCTCACCCAGAACAGGGCGTACAGGTTGGTCTTGAAGACGCGGTCCATCTCTTCGGTCTTGACGTCGGCCAGGCCGTTCTCGCGCCGGGCCCACTGGTAGCCGGCGTTGTTGACCACGATGTCCAGGCCGCCCAGACCGGCCGCGGCGTCGTCGACCATCTGCCGCGCGACGGACTCCTCCGTGAGGTCGCCCGGGAGCAGGAGACAGGTCCGCCCTGCCTCCTCGACCCACTTCCGCGTCTCCTCGGCGTCCGACTGTTCCTCGTCGAGGTAGTTGATCGCGACGTCCGCCCCTTCGCGCGCGTAGGCGATGGCGACCGCGCGTCCGATCCCGGAATCTCCGCCGGTCACCAGAGCCTTGAGCCCCTTCAGCCGGCCGCGACCCGACCATGATTCCTCGCCATGGTCCGGGTAGGGATCCATCGGCGGAGTCAGGCCGGGCGGCTGCTGCTCCTGTTCGGGGAAACCGCCCTCGGGGCCGGCCAGTTCCTGAGCTGTCTTGTCCACTGCGTACAGATCCTCACTCATCGTCCCAGTCAAGACGATCACGGCTACATTTTCCAGGCCTCGGGCCACATCGACTCGGCGAAGCGGCGGCGATGTCGCGTTCGATCGATCCTCGATCGTGGTGCCTCACTGTCAAGTCCCCGGATAGTGGGGGGCCGTGCCTCACATAGTTTTCCCCGTGTAACGGGTTAGCTGGCTCGGGTCTTGAGGACACCGGGGGTGGGTGCTTTCCAGGTGATCTGGTCTTGGAGTCGCCGTGTTTTCCCGGCGGCGAGTCGGGTGAGTTCGTGTTGGATCTCGGTGATGGCGCGGGCGATCGCGGCGGGTTGCAGGGTGGCTTTGTAGGCGGCGAGTTCGGCTTCTTGGGCGGAGCTGAGGACGCCGGCGGCCAGCAGCCGCTGATACGGGGAGCGGGGCTGGTCGTAGAGCCTCTTGCGTCGCCCGATGGTGTCGGTGGACCAGCCGACGGGTTTCTTGGTCGGGGTGAAGAAGTTGAGTCGGTCGTTGACCAGGGTCCAGAGCTGGTTGAGCAGCGTCAGCTCGGTAGGGGTGTCGTAGCGGTGGTAGAAGCCGTAGCGGCGCACGAGGTGGTTGTTCTTCGACTCGATGGTGGCCTGGTCGTTCTTCTTGTAGGGCCTTGAGCGGGTGAAGAACACGTCGCGTTGGCCGGCCCAGTCGATGAGTTGGTGGTTGATGAACTCAGAGCCGTTGTCGCTGTCGATGCCGGTCACGGCGAACGGTACCTGGTCGATGAGCAGGTCGAACGCGCTCCGGATGTGGATGTGGGCGTTGTTGCGGATCGCGTGGGTGAAGGTCCAGCCGGTGTGCATGTCGGTGAAGTTGACGCTGCGGGCGAACTCTCCTTGCAGGGTGGGGCCGCAGTGGGCGACGGTGTCGACCTCGAAGAACCCGGGTTCGGCTTCGACCTCGTCACCGGCTTTGCGGATCTGGATCGAGTTGCGAAGCAGGCTTCCCTGCCTCGTGGCGGACTTCCCGCGGAGTGGGTCTGTGGCTCGGGCAGGGGCCAGGTAGCGGTCGATCGTGGCCGGCGACATCGACTCGAGTTCGGCTCTGACCTCAGCGCTGTACCGATCCTGGCCGGAGACCAGGGAGCCTTCGGTTTCCATTGCGTCGAGCCAGTCGGTCATCGCAACAGCGAGGTACTTGCCGCAGCTGCCCCCGGCAGTGGCCCAGACCAGTTGAAGGACCTTGATCGCATCGTAGGAGTACTTCCGCGGTTTGGTCTTGCGGCGGTCGATCACTGCGACGGTGGCAACCGCCCGACCGGGGGCCTGTTTCAGCCGGGCGACCAGCTGTTGACGGGCGTGATCACGGTTCCAGCCGGTGACCTCGACCACGTGGTCCAGGATCACGCTCTTGCCCTTCCTCGGGGCCGCGGCGTAGGCCTGGGCGTACTTCTTCGTGACTTCGAACCGGGCTGCCATCGACAGCTTCTCCTCAACCTCCACACCCCATCGTGGCCAGCCTCCACGTTCGCGGGGAAAAGTGTGTGAGGCACGGCCCCTACGTACGCGGGGACTATGTGTGAGTCTCGTCGTCGATTGGACTTCCCCAAAGCGTTGCCACTACAGTTGGTCCTCGCGCGCACCGCTAGCTCAATTGGCAGAGCAGCTGACTCTTAATCAGCGGGTTCAGGGTTCAAGTCCCTGGCGGTGTACCACGGACGAAGGGCCGGATCGACAGATCCGGCCCTTTCGCGTTGCCCGGAACCGCCGTCGCATCCGGCGTCGCGTCGCGGCCCTCCCCGCTCTCGACGTGCACGACACGCCGCCAAACCTCCCTGTGGGGCGCGCCCGACGGCCCGGGGTACGGATTGGTCGTATATTCGGGCCCGCCAATCCCACCCCTTGACAAGTACATCGACGCTCATCAGTATTGATGTATGTCAATCCATGAGCGCGCTGCCGCCCGCGCGCCGATCAGCCCCGAGCGTGCCGCTGAGCTGACCACCACCCTCAAGGCACTGTCCGACCCGGCGCGGTTGAGCATGGTCGCCGCGATCGCCTCAGACCCGCGCGGAGAGGCGTCCGCCTTCGACTTCATCGGCTCCATCGACCTCGCCCAGCCCACCGTCAGCCACCACCTCAAGGTCCTCCACGAGGCTGGGCTCCTGTCCCGCCGCAAGGAGGGCACCTCGGTCTACTACCGGGTCGTACCCTCCACGCTCGACGACCTGGCCAGGGCCCTCGAGGCGTTCGCGAAGGGCCCCACACCCGCCGTCCGCGAGTCGCACCACCTCGAACTGCCCTCCGACGGCACCGTCGGGCACGTGCTCAACCGCGGCGTCGACGAACTCGCCTACCGCTTCACGGGCATCTTCGCCCGCGAGACGGTGGACCGCTACGTGCACGAGTCCTTCCAGACCCTCTACCGCACGGCCAGGATCAAGACCTTCGTACCGGTACTGGCCGTCCGCTTCGCCCAGGAGCGATTGACGGCGCTGGCGCAGTCGCGGGGCAGTCTGGCCAAGTCGGTTCCCGAGGTGCTCTTCGTGTGCACCCACAACGCGGGACGCTCCCAGATGGCCGCCGCCCTCCTCACCGCCATGGCGCCGGGGCGCGTGCACGTGCGCTCCGCCGGCTCGCTGCCAGCCTCCGAGATCAACCCTGCCGTCATCGAGTCGCTCGCCGAGGTGGGCCTCGAGGTCGGCCAGGAGTTCCCGAAGCCGCTGACCGACGACGTGGTGCGCGCGGCGGACGTCGTCGTCACCATGGGCTGCGGCGATGCCTGCCCCATCTACCCAGGCAAGCGCTACCTGGACTGGGAACTGCCCGACCCCGCCGGCCAATCCACCGACGACGTCGGCCCCATCCGCGACCAGATCTCAGCCAAGCTCCGCACCCTGCTCGTCGAGCTGGGCATCCCCACCACCTGAAAGGCACGCACCCCATGACCGACAAGCCCAGCGTCCTCTTCGTCTGCATCCACAACGCCGGCCGTTCCCAGATGGCCGCCGGTTATCTGCGCCACCTCGGCGAGGGCCGCATCGAGGTCCGCTCCGCCGGATCCGCACCGGCGGACAGCATCAACCCCGCCGCCGTCGCCGCCATGGCGGAGGAAGGCATCGACATCTCCGCCGAGCAGCCCAAGATCCTCACCACCGAGGCGGTCGAGGTCTCCGACGTGGTGGTCACGATGGGCTGCGGCGACACCTGCCCCTTCTACCCTGGCAAGCGCTACGAGGACTGGACTCTCGACGACCCGGCCGGCCAAGGCGTCGACGCAGTGCGCCCCATCCGCGACGAGATCCGCCGCCGCGTCGAACAGTTGATCAGCGAACTGCTGCCGACCGCGGTCTGACCTGCGGCGCTCTACGTGGCCGACGGGGAGTTCAGCCCCCCGTCGGCGCGTATCCGGTGCCGTAGCGCTCCACGTAACCGGAGACGTCGCCCGCCTTCAAGGCGGCCGCCAGTTCCCGCGTCCGCCTCTCATCCACCCTGTTGACCGAGGCGCCGCCCACCGTGTCGAACCCCGTGATCGGCACCATCAGCGACACGACGCCGCCCGCCCCCACCGCCTGGATGGCGGGGATCAGGCCGCCGAGGTTGTCCGGGTCCAGACTCCCGGTGACCTTGACGTTGCCCACCAGGTTGGCCAACAGGTCCAGGAAGCCTGCCGGATCCTCGGCGACGCGCGACTGCAGCCGCGCGAGCATCCCGGTGAGCACGGCCCGATGCCGCTCGGCGCGGTCGAGGTCGCCCAGCGGCATCGTCTTGCGCTCACGGCTGTAGATCAGCGCGTCGGTGCCACCCAGCGCGAGGGGCCCCGACGGGAACACCACCGTCCGGCCGGTGCTCTGCACGATCACCCTCGTCGCCTTCTGGTTCTGGACCTCGAAGCCGCCGAGCCAGCGGGTGATGTTGATGAAGCCCGTGAAATTGGACTGCACGGCGTAGTGGATGGGAAGACCGCCGAGCAGGGCCGAGACGCTGCCGCTGAGGTTGTCCGTCCCACCCGCCGCGAAGCTGCCGTTGATCTTGCCGCGCCCGCCCCCGGCGTACGGCACGTAGGTGTCGCGTGCGATCGAGACCAGCGTCATCGAGCGCCGGTCCGCCGACAGCTGCGCCACCACGATCGCGTCCGCATTGCCCTGCAGGGACGTCGGTTCGCGCGAGTCGGTGCCGAAGAAGAGCACGTTCACCACACCGGCGGGCAGAACGTCGACCGGCGTGGGAGAAGGCGACGGGGAGGGGGACGCGGAGGCAGCCGGTGAGGGGCTCACGCCCGCCGCCGGGGTCGCGGCCGGCGTGGTCTCCGGATTCGACGGTAGGGACGTGGAGGATTGAACCCCCGACGGGGCGGAGCAACCGGTCAGGAACGTGGCGACCACAGCCAGCCACGTCAGGAAGGTGCGGAGGGCCGGGGAACCCCCACTCACCGGGTGATCGCCCGGCGGGCACGCGCCTCGAGCGACGTGCGACGCTTGGCGATGGTGTTGATCGTCACCGCGAAGACGACGAGCCCCAGCAGGGCACCGCCGATGGCCATCAACCGGTCCGTGCGCCAGCCGCCCTCCTCGTCGCGGACCTGGGAGGCGGCCGCGTCGAACTCGGCCTTCGCGAACCCCTTCACCTGCTCCACGCCTGCGCGGGCGATGTTCTGGGGCTTGACGGACTCCACGGCGTCCGACGTGGCCTGGGCGAGCTTCGCCCGGGCCGCGGCAACATCGGCGCGGATCTCATCGACGGATCGCTGTGAGCCATTAGACATGCGGTTCTCCTCCACTGACAGCCCCAGCCTAGTCAACCAGACCACCTCTCGGTCGAGGCCCCTAGAATGTGGCGCATGACCGCACGCCTCACCACCGGCTCCACCGCCCCCGCCTTCACGCTTCCCAACCAGGACGGCGACGACGTCTCGCTGGCGGACCACGCCGGACGCGCGGTGATCCTCTACTTCTATCCCGCCGCCATGACCCCTGGCTGTACGACGCAGGCGGTGGATTTCTCGTCCGCCCTGGACGCCTTCACGGCTGCCGGTTACACGGTCCTCGGCTGCTCGCCCGATCCGGTGGAGCGGCTGGCCAAGTTCAAGCAGAGCTCGGAGGTGGGCTTCACCCTCCTGGCGGACCCGGAGAAGACGGTGCACGATCTGTACGGCGCCTACGGACCGCGCAAGCTGTACGGCAAGGAGATCGAGGGCGTCCTGCGTTCCACGTTCGTCATCGACGTCGACGACGCCGGGGTCGGGACCGTGCGCCTGGCCCAGTACAACGTGAAGGCCACGGGGCACGTGGCGAAGCTTCGCCGCGAGCTTGGTGCCTGACACCGTTTTCCGCACCATCGACGCGGACTCCGGTGGGGGCGTCGACGTCGAACTGGAGGTGAGGCGGTCGCGGTTCCTGACGCGGCTGCGCAGGGTGGCGACGGAGGATGCCGCCCGCGCCGTCGTCGAGGACCGGCGCTCGGTCCACTTCGAGGCCCGGCATCACTGCTCGGCGTTCGTGCTGGGTCCGGAGTCCCGCACCGCGCGGAGCTCGGACGACGGCGAGCCCGCCGGGACCGCCGGGGTGCCGATACTCCAGGTCCTGCAGAAGAATTCGCTCACTGACGTGGTGGCCGTGGTGTCCAGGTACTTCGGGGGTGTCAAGCTGGGCGCCGGCGGCCTCGTGCGGGCCTACTCGGACGCGGTCGCGGCCGCCGTCGACACCATCGGCGTGCGCGAGGTTCGGCTGTGCCGGGTCCTGCGCGTGGACGTCGCCTTCGCGGATGCGGGCTCGATCGAGGACCAGTTGCGCGGGCTGGTGCTGCCGTCCGGCGCGCCGGTGGTGGTCGACGGCGTCGAGTGGACCGACGGCGCGCACATCTCGCTGGCTGTGCCCGCCGGTCGGGAGGCCGAGGTTGCCGAGGCCCTGGCGACGATGTCCGCGGGTCGGCTGAGTCCCGTCGCCACGGGCGAACGCTGGGTCGGATAGACGCGGCACTGCCTGGGTATCAGGAGCCGGCCGCGATCCTCCTGCACCATGAGACCGCCGGACGGCGGCCCTCTGGGAGGGAAACCATCATGAGCAACGAACCTATCCCCTATGCCCGCCTCGCCCGAGTCGTCGCTACGCGTGAGGCCTTGACCGAAGCCCCCGACGAGGGGGTGACTGAGACGCTCTTCCTCACCGGCCGGGAACCCATCCCCGAGGTGCGGCAGGTCGAGGTGGTGGAACCGTCGGTCTCCCTGACCGGCGAGAAGACGTTCCGCGTGGATCTGGCCATACCTCGCCAGGCCATCGGGGTCCACTCGTTCGGCCCCGGTGTGCAGAGCACCAGGCTCTCGGGCCGCCGAACCCTGTTGACCGAGGACGAGCACGTCGACGCGGTCACCGGCTTCCTCCCGGACCACCTGGATCTGCGGGTCAAGCCGGAGAAGCTCGATCGCAGGCTGCGCCGTCGTCTCAAGGGACGTATCCCGCGCCTGGATGATCCGGACGCCAAATGGGCCACCACCGTCTTCGGTACCGACGACCGCTACGACTTCAGCGACACCGGCTTCCCCTGGTGCACGGCCGGCCGGGTCGAGACCTCGAACGGAGGGTGGGCCTCGGGCGCCATGGTGGGCCCCCGCCACCTCCTCACCTGCAGCCACGCCATCGGCTGGACCACCAACCCGGACCCGTACGTGGCCGGCTGGATCAAGTTCATGCCCAGCTACTTCGACGGCAGCACCCCGTTCGGCACCGCCTGGGGCATCCACATCTACTGGCAGGAGCAGGTCTTCGGGCCCACCATCGAGGGAACCGAGGAGCGCCACGACTACGTGGTGGTGGTGCTCGATCGCCCCATGGGAGCCCTCACGGGCTGGATGGGATCGCGCACCTACTCGGACTCCTGGGACGGCGGCGCCTACTGGAGCCACATCGGCTACCCGCAGGACATCGCCGGTGGAAGCCGTCCCTGCTTCGTCGGCGACTTCAGCCTCAACGGACACGACTCACAGCCGGAGACGGCGCAGGCCATCATGCACCAGGCCGACGTCATCCCCGGCCAGTCCGGTGGGCCGATGTTCGGGTGGTGGGACGGGGAGCCTTGGCCGAGGGTGGTCGCGGATCAGAGCTGGCAGAGCGCCACGACCAACGGCGCCAGCGGCGGGTCGCACATGGTGGACCTGATCATCCGGGCCCGCAACGACTTCCCGTGACTCGCTCGGTGCGCGGCCACCGGTGGCATCAGTCCTCGGGCGCCTCGGCGAAGGCCCGCTTCGTGCCGTTGTACCAGTCCAGCGAAAGCTTCGGGGGCATCCAAAAGTCCGCGCATCTCGTTGTTGTCGCACGTGGAGGGTACGGAGACGCGAGAACGGCGTCGATCGTCCATGACCGGGGTAGTCAGAGCCATTACCCGAAGTACCGAAGAAGGGACTTGAACCCTCACGCCCGAAGGCACAGGATCCTAAGTCCTGCGTGTCTACCAATTCCACCACTTCGGCTCGCCCCGGAGGGCCCGTCCAGTCTAGGCGACCCACCGGCGCCTCGACCACTCGATCGCTGAGCTGCGCCCTTGCGCGACGGGGCGCCCCCTGCCGTTCGTCGCGATGAGCCGGATCTGGATCTCGTGAGGAGTTGAACGCTCAAAAGGGGCGCCGCCGACGTCGACCCTGGAGTCAGGCTCATGCACCTTCGATGAGAGCCGTGTCCGGCTCCACGCACGTCGTTGAGAGCCGTGTCCGGCTCAACTTCCTGCCTCCCCCAGCGGGAACCGCGACACCACCCCGTAGCGCGCCCCCGAACCCCGGGACTCCACCAGGCATACCTCCTGAGCAAGCCAACGCCAACCGGGAAAGGAATCCAGCACCTCCAGCCATCGGACCGCCACCACGCCGCGGCCGTGCCTCGCCAGGGTCAGGTGCCCGACGAAGCGGGCGCCGTCGGCCTCCACCCCTGCCCGGCTCGCGGCGGCACGGCACGACGCCGACAGCGCGGCCAGCTCGTCGTGGCCCTCACGGACTCCCAGCGCCAGCACCTTCGCCTTCGCCGCGTGCGGGAACGCCAGCCCGCCCCCGACGCCCACCCCGAAAGGCCGCGACCGTGCCGCGACGCCGGCCAGGTTCTCCTCCAGCCGGTCCAGGGCGTCCGCCGGGACGTCGCCCATGAACGACGTGGTCAGGTGCCAGCCCTCCGGCCGCGACCATCGCAGCGTGGGATCCACGTCACGGCGGGGCTCCAGCAGGGCGCCGAGTTCCGCGACCAATGAGGCGGGCGGAAGGACGGCGGTGAACATGCGCGCTCCCATGCCGCCAACCCTACCGAGGCGCCTCCGCGCGCAGGGATGGGAAGGTCCGCGGCTGGTGAAGGGCGTTCCAGGCCTGAGTCCTAGCGCTCGTCGTCGAGGACGGCGCGCGGCAGCGGATCGATGTCGGCCGGGCGGAGGGTCGGGTCGTCGAGCGCGAACGTCCGGATCGGCCCCGGGCCGGAGTGGCGGGTCTCGAACCGCACCGTGACGCGCCCCAGCCCCGATCCCCACACCCAGCCGCGACCGTGCTCGTCATGCACCACATCCGCCCCGGGATGGAAGCCGCGACCCCTGACGCCGCTCAACCCCACGTCCTCGCCATGGCTGATCTCCGTGACCGAGGCTGCCGCCTCCTCGTCGCCGAACAACCGTTCCTGCGCGGAGGTGGCGAAGTTGGACACCCCGATCCCCAGGAGCCGGACCCCGGCCCGCACATCCACCTCGCCCAGCAGGTCGAGCCCCGCGGCGGTGATCACGTCGACGGCGTCGGTGGCCCCGCCGAGGCTGCGCGCGACGGTGCGGGTGGTGAAGTCCGGGAACCGCACCTTGACCGTCACCGTCCGGGCGAAGTAGCCGGCGCGGGTGAGCCGCCCGGCCACGGACGCCGCGTCGCGGCGGAGGATCATCTCCAGCTGGGTGCGGTCCGTGAGGTCGGTGGCGAACGTGTCCTCCGTCGAGATGGATTTGGGGTCGCGCTGCGGGTGGACGACGCGGTCGTCACGGCCCCACGCCAGCGCGGCCAGCCCTTCGCCTGCGGCCTGCCCCACCTCGCGGATCAGCTCGGCGGGGTCGGCGGCGCGCAGGTCCTCGACGGTGTAGGCCCCGATGGCCACCAGGCGTTGCTCCGTCGCCGGCCCGACGCCGGGGATGGCCCGCACCGGGAGGGGCGCCAGGAAGCCGAGCTCCTCCCCGGGGTCCAGGATCCGGGCACCGTCGGGTTTGGCGGCCTCCGAGGCCAGCTTGGCCAGGAACTTCGAGGTGGCCACCCCGACGGAGGCCGTCAGTCCCTCAGTCCGCTCGGTCAGCTCGGCACGCAGCGCGGCCACGCGCTCAGCCAACTCAGCCTCGCCCCACCCTGTGGGCGCCAGGTCCACGAACGCCTCGTCGAAGCTGAGGGGCTCCACCAGCGGCGACACCTCCCTCAGGAGCTCCATCACGATCCTCGACGACTCGCGGTAGGCCGCGAACCGCCCGCCCAGGAACGCGGCGTTCGGCGCCCGTCTCCGCGCCTCCGCCCCGGACATCGCGGAACGCACCCCGAAGCGGCGCGCCTCGTAGGACGCCGTCGCCACCACCCCGCGAGGCCCGGCGCCGCCCACCACGACCGGCCTGCCGCGAAGGCTGGGCTTGTCGCGCTGCTCGACTGCGGCGAAGAAGGCGTCCAGGTCGAGGTGCAGGATCCGACGCGCCATCGGGGCGTCAGCCGACGGCCGGGGTGGGCCGGTACTGCGCGAAGTCGAACCCCTGCCTGATCTCGCGGGAGACCTCGGTCCATTCCCGCGGCGAGATCATGGGGAAGCGGGCCCCGCCGTCGGGGTCCTGGTGGACGTGGGTGATGTCCAGCTCGGTGAGGTACGGCCACGCCGCCTCGTAGACCTGGGCGCCGCCGCCTACGTAACACACCCGCTCCGGGGTCTCGGCCGCCAGGTCCAGCGCCTCGGTGATGGAGTGCGCCACCTCGACGCCGTCGTCGCTCCAGCCATGGTCGCGGGTGACGACGATGATCCGACGGTTGGGCAGCAACCCGATCTGCTCGTGCGTGCGGCGCCCGAAGATCACCGTGTTGCCGGTGGTCACCTTCTTGAAGCGGCGGAAGTCCTCGGGGATGTGCCACAGCATGTCCTCGCCGGAGCCAATCACCCAGTTGTCGGCCACGGCCGCGATCGCGACGATCCTCATCGCGGTTCCATCGGCCGGACATCGATCGTCTCGCCGGCGGCGTCGACCTGGACCGACCCGGACTCACGGCCGTCGACGGCCGTGACCCGCACCGTGGGATCGCCGGCGTCCGTCCACAGCAGCAACACCTCAGTGACTGAACCGGTGAGATTGAGCGCAGCCGTCTCCAGCGCCTTCGGGACGAGCCCGTTGACCAGATCCAACTCCGCGAGGTTGACCGGCCCGGCCACGGTGGATCCGCTCATCTCGATGGGCCCCATGCCCAGACGGGAGAAGGTGGTGATCTCGCCGGGCGCCCGGGCCTGCGACCCGACGCCGGCGATCTCGTCGACCGTGATGCGCAACTCGACGAGGGAGTCCAGGCCGTGATCGAGCAGCAGCGCCGAGGTCTCGGCCCAGCCCTCGAAGAACATCGGGTCCAACTCGAGCGATCCCCCGGCCCACTCGGGCTCCGGCATCATCGGGTTCATACCCCCCGTCACGGACTCACTCATCATCATGCCGGAGAACCCGATCACCCCCAGAACCCCCAGCCCCACGACGGTCGCCCCGACGCCCAACAGGACGCGGCGGCCCACGTCACTCGACGGCACGCCGCGATACACCTCCGGCAAGGGCTGGAACGCCTGCGGCGGCCCAGGTTGGGGGCGCGGAAACGCCGGCGTCACCGGAACGATGTTGGGCTGCGGCAGGCCCTGGAACTGGGCCATGGCATCGCGGTGGGTCACCGCGGCGAGCACGGCGTTGCTGCGCGTCTCGAACTCGGACTCGTCGAGCCGGCCGTCCGCGTACGCCGTGGACAGCAGCTCGAGATACCGGTCCCGCTCCTGGAAGGAGGGCCGCAGTTCGCTCATGAGGGTTAGGGTAGCCCGCCTACACGGCGATGGGCGCCTTGATGGCGGGGTGCGGGTCGTAGCCGACCACCTCGATGTCGGCCAGCGTGAACGCGTCCAGCTCGGTCACCTCGGGGTTGAGCCGCAGCCTCGGGAGTGCCCGCGGTTGCCGGGTCAGCTGCTCGGCCACCTGGTCCACGTGATTGGAGTAGATGTGCGCGTCGCCCAGCGTGTGCACGAACTCCCCCACGCGCAGCCCCGTCACCTGCGCGACGAGGTGCGTCAGCAGAGCATAGGAGGCGATGTTGAACGGCACGCCGAGGAAGACGTCCGCCGAGCGCTGGTAGAGCTGACAGCTGAGCAGGGAGGGCCCACCGTCGTCCGCCGGCGCCACGTAGAACTGGAACATCATGTGGCACGGCGGCAGGGCCATGGCGTCCACGTCCGCCACGTTCCACGCGGAGACGATGTGACGGCGGGAGTCCGGCCTGGTCTTAAGGGACTCGACGACGGCCGCCAGCTGGTCGATGTGGCGACCGTCCGGCGTGGGCCAGGAGCGCCACTGGTAGCCGTAGATGGGGCCCAGGTCGCCGTCGGCGTCGGCCCATTCGTCCCAGATGGTGATCTTGTTCTCGTGCAGCCAGGCCAGGTTCGTACTGCCTCGGAGGAACCACAGCAGCTCGCCGAACACCGACCGGGTGTGGACCTTCTTGGTGGTGAGCAGCGGGAAGCCCTCGGCCAGATCGAAGCGCATCTGGTAACCGAACACGGACCGGGTGCCGGTGCCGGTGCGGTCCGGCTTGTCCACGCCGGTGTCCGTGACATGGCGCAGCAGGTCCAGGTACTGCTTCATGCGGCCCCCTCCGCCTCGAGGCTCTTGAGGTAATCGACGAAGGCGCGCACGGCGTTGCCGCGGTGGCTGATCGAGTCCTTCTCCTCGGCCGTCAGCTCGGCCGACGAGACGGCCAGGCCGGCGGGGATGAACAGGGGGTCGTAGCCGAAGCCGTTCTCCCCGTCCGGCGCCTCCGCGATGCGGCCGGGCATCGTGCCGTGCCAGACCCTCCGCTCACCGGTGGGCGCCACCATGGCCAGCGCGCAGACGAAGCGCGCGGTGCGGCGCTCGGCCGGCACGCCGTCGAGTTGCGCCAGCAGGAGCTGGTTGTTGTCCTCGTCGTCGCACGCCGGCCCGGCCCATCTGGCCGAGCGGACGCCGGGCATGCCGTTGAGTTCGTCCACCTCCAGGCCCGAGTCGTCGGCGACGGCCATCAGCCCCGTCTCCCGGGCGGCGGCCGAGGCCTTGAGGAACGCGTTGCCCTCGAAGGTGCGCTCCGTCTCCGGCGGCTCGGGGTAGCGCGCCACGTCGCCGAGCCCCAGCACCTCGACCCGCACGCCCTCGCTCACCAGGATGCGGCGCAGCTCGGCGAGCTTCTTCGGGTTGTTGGTGGCCAGCACCAACCGCTCGGGCAACCTCATGCCAGTGCCTCGCGCTGCAGGCTGGTCAACTCCGCACAGCCGGCCGTGCCCAGATCCAGGAGCGTGCCCAGCTCGTCGCGGGTGAACGGCGTGCCCTCCGCGGTGCCCTGCACCTCGATGAACGTGCCCGAGCCGGTCATGACGATGTTCATGTCCGTGCCCGCCGCGGAGTCCTCGTCGTAGTTGAGATCCAGCAGTGCGTGTCCGTTGGCGTTGAACCCCACGGAGATCGCCGCGACCGAGTCCTTCAGCGGCTCGCCCTTGAGCGCCCCGAGGCGCCGCAGGTGCTCGACGGCGTCCGCCAGTGCCACATAGGCGCCGGTGATGGCCGCGGTGCGGGTTCCACCGTCGGCCTGGAGCACGTCGCAGTCCAGCACGATGGTGTTCTCGCCCAGCGCCTTGTAGTCGACGACGGCGCGCAGCGAGCGTCCGATCAGGCGCGAGATCTCATGGGTGCGGCCGCCGAGCCTGCCCTTGACGGACTCCCTGTCCGACCGGGTGTGCGTGGCCCGGGGCAGCATGGCGTACTCGGCGGTGACCCAGCCCAGGCCGGAGCCCTGCCGCCACCGGGGCACGCCGACGGTGACGGAGGCGGCGATCAGGACCCGGGTGCGGCCGAACTCCACGAGCACCGACCCCTCCGCGTGGTCCAGCCAGTTGCGGGTGATGCGCACCTCGCGCAGTTCATCGGGGGCGCGGCCATCGCCACGGCGAAACGTCATGGCGCCCAACTTAGTCGATCGTCACGTGCTCGACATTCGTGACGAACCCGCCCAGCAGGCGCCGCCCGATGCCCTGGAAGTCCGAGGCGTCTCCTGTGGTGAGGAACCTGCGCTCGGCCTCACGCGGCTGGTGGTGCAGCAGGCCGGCCTGGGTGAGCTGGGCGTAGGTGGACTGCGCGCACGCCTCCGCCGACGACACGAGCGAGACGCCCGTGCCCAGCACATAGCTGATCACCCCGCTGAGCAGCGGGTAGTGCGTACATCCGAGGATCAGCGTGTCCGCGTGCGCCTTGATCACCGGCTCCAGGTATTCACGGGCCACGTCGAGCAACTCGTCACCGCCCGTGATGCCGGCCTCGACGAATTCCACGAACCGGGGGCACGCCTGCGCGGTGAGGGTGATCTGGGGAGCGATGGCGAAGGCGTCGTCGTAGGAGCGCGAGTTCACCGTCGACTCCGTGGCCACCACCGCCACGCGACCGTTGCGGGTGGCCGCGACCGCACGGGTGGCGGCGGGTAGCACCACCTCGGTGATGGGCACGTCGTAGCGCTCCCGCGCGTCGCGCAGCACGGCCGACGAGGCGGAGTTGCAGGCGATCACGAGGGCCTTGACCCCCTGCGCGACGAGGTGGTCCAGGCCCTGCAGCGCGAAGCGGCGGACCTCGGCGATGGATCTGGGGCCGTAGGGCGCGCGGGCGGTGTCGCCCAGGTAGACGAAGTCCTCGTTGGGCAGCTGCTCCACGAGGGAACGCAGCACGGTGAGGCCGCCGAAGCCGGAGTCGAAGACGCCGATGGGCCGCTCGATCAGGTCACTCATCGGCCGGCTCGAAGTCCATGGGGTCCAGGCTGGCGTCCAGCCTCAGGCAGGTGGCGCGTGACTCGAGCAGGTCCTCCAGCAGGTAGCCCAGCCATTCGATGAGGTCGTGCAGCCCGCTGGCCTCGACGTTGGGGTCCGGTTCCGCGAGGCGCTCGGGGCCGGCCAGTTCCGTGTACCAGAACAGCCGCACCGCACCGAGCACCTTCACCCAGGCGTCGGCGCGCCCCAGCGCCACCGGCACGAACTCGTCCCAGCCCTCGAGGTCCTCCACGACGATGCGCGCGGCCGCCGTCCGGGCGCGGGCCTGGTTGTGGATGGAGTCGCGCCAGAAGTCGTCGGCGCCCTTCGCGTCCGGCATCGCGGGCGGGAACAGCCGGATCAGGCGGGGATTGCCGAGCATGCGGTTGGTGGGGTCGTCGGAGAGGTCCGCCACGATCTGCTCGAACGCGTCGTCGCTCTCGGCCGGCAGCAGGGTGGCCAGCTGGGAGGTGTAGAGCTCGATCATGTTGCGCAGCCCCTCGGCGCGGCCGTCGCGGCCGTCGAAGGCCCACACGATGTCCTCGTTCTCCAGCGTCATGCCTGCTCCATCGAGGCCCACAGGTTGTAGCCCTGCATCGCCAGCACGTCGCGCTCCATCGCCTCACGGTTGCCGGTGGAGACCACCGCCTTCCCGTCGTGGTGCACCTTCAGCATCAGCTCCTCGGCCTTCTCCAGGGGGTACTTGAAGTACTCCTGGAACACGTAGGTGACGTAGCTCATGAGGTTGACCGGGTCGTCCCAGACGATGGTCACCCACTGGCCCACCGTGCCCGGGGCCTCGGTGGGGGCCTCGAGGACCTCGACTCCGGCATCGCCTGCACTGCTCATGGCCCCAGGATAGGGTGCCGTGCATGACCACCGCGCTGCTCACCGACCACTACGAGCTCACCATGGTGCAGGCCGCGATGAACGCGGGCACAGCCAACCGGCGCAGCCTCTTCGACCTGTTCACGCGCCGCCTGCCGGAGGGGCGTCGCTACGGCGTGGTGGCGGGGCTGGGGCGCGCCGTCGAGGCCATCGAGCGCTTCCGCTTCGACGAAGCCGAATTGAGCTGGCTTCTGGAGCGCGGGATCATCCAGGACAACCTGGCCGAGTGGCTGGCGAACTACCACTTCTCGGGAGACATCTGGGGCTACCCCGAGGGCGAGGTCTACTTCCCGGGCTCACCGGTGCTCTCCGTCGAGGGCACCTTCGCCGAGGCGTGCCTGCTGGAGACGGTGCTGCTGGCCATCTACAATCACGACTCCGCCATCGCCGCCGCTGCGTCGCGGATGACGTCCATGGCCGGCGACCGGCCGTGCGCGGAGATGGGGTCGAGGCGCACGCAGGAGTGGTCGGCCGTGGCCGCTGCCCGGGCCGCGTACGTGGCAGGATTCGCCTCCACGTCGAACCTCGAGGCGGGGCGCACCTACGGCGTGCCGACCATCGGCACCGCGGCGCATTCCTTCACCCTGCTGCACGACACCGAGGAGGACGCCTTCCGCGCACAACTCGCGACACTGGGCGAGGCCACCACGCTGCTGGTGGACACCTACGACATCGACGCCGCCATCCGGCTGGGCGTGGAGCTCACGGGCGGGCGGCTGGGAGCGATCAGGCTGGACTCCGGCGACCTGGCGCTGGTGGCGCGCGAGGCCCGTGATCTCCTCGACGACCTCGGCGCCACCCACACCCGGATCATGGTCACCTCGGACCTCGACGAATGGCAGATCGCCGCGCTGCAGGGCGCCCCCGTGGACGGCTACGGCGTGGGCACCGCGCTGGTCACCGGCTCCGGGCACCCAACCTGCGGGTTCGTGTACAAGCTCGTGGCGCGCGCCGCCTCGGACGATCCGAACGCGCCGATGACGCCGGTGGCGAAGAAGTCCAAGGGCAAGAACACGCTGGGCGGCCGGAAGTTCGCCATGCGCCGCCGCGGGGCCGACGGCAGGGCCGAGTCCGAGGTGATCGGGATGGGCACCCCGCCCGCCAACGACGGCAACGACCGCGACCTCCTCGTCCCCGTGTTCCGCGGGGGCGAGCTGGTCTACCGCGCCACCCTCGACGACGCGCGCCGCCGGCACGTCGAGTCCCTGGCGGAGCTGCCGGTGGGCGCCCACCGGATCTCGAAGGGCGATCCGGCCCTGGAGACCCTCATCCTCGACGAGACCGGCAACCAGTCCACCAACCCGTATCAGGCCGCGCCGCTGGTGCCGAACCTCTGACCGGGCGCTCCGACGTGCGCTGTCCCCGGTGGGCGGGGGAGTAATCAGGGAGTCAGGCCCGGGATCCCGGGCCGTGAACTCCTGCCCGCGGGGCCGAGGGTGGCCGGCTCCTGCTTCGGCCCGCTGGCGGCGATGGGCACACCCAGGCGCCTATCAATCCTTGTCAGAGCGAGTATCACAGTGCGGCAACAGTTCACACCCACGCCTTGCGTCGCACACCTGTTCTATTTATACTGGACTCATGCTTCAACGACGGCTCACCACGGACCAGGCGCTCGGTGCGCTGGAGTCCACGCTGTCGCTGGTGGACCACGCGGAGCGCGAAGGGCTGGAGCCCACGGCCAGGCTGCGTCTGATGCAGCGGGCCAGGCGGCTCGCCGAGCGGATCGAGTCGCTCGCACTTGTCCTCACTGACGAGGCCAACCGGGCCCAGGCGTCGATGAAGTCCGCAGGCACTCCGCTGACGTCCTTCCTGGCCGTCAGCGAGCAACGTGACACGAGGGAGGCCGCCGCGCAGGTGTTCCAGGCCCGGGACCTCGCCACACACTCGCAGGTCCGGCAGGCGGCTCTCGAGGGCGACGTGTCGCCCGGACATGCGGTGGCCATCTGCAAGGGCATGGCGCAACTCCCGGCCGGGTTGAGTGCCGAGCAGGTGGAGCGGGCGCAGGCAGTGTTCATCGGGCGCGCTGCCAGCGCCACGCCCCGCAAGCTGGCGCAGGCGGCGGCGCTCGTTCTGGCGGAGGTCGCGCCGGAACTGATGCCCACCGCGGCGGAGCAGGTCGCAGACATCGAGGCGCAGACGCGCCGGGCGCGGGCCAAGCGGTCGTTCAGCTACGGCGACGACGGCGACGGCTCCGTGTGGTTCCGCGGCTCCCTGCCTGAGGTGGACGCGGCGCCGCTGATCGCCACCCTGGAGGCGTACGTGCAGGCGGATCGACGAGCGGCGCGGGGCCGTCTCGCCGGCGTCCGCTCCCTGCGCCCCGGGCCGCAGCTGCTCCGGAGCTACGCTGCAGCCGATCAGGGCCGCACGCCCGACCAACGCAGGGCCGACGCGTTCACCACCATCGTGGCCGAGCATCGCGGGGCGCCGACAGCGGCCGGAGACCGGCCGCGGATCGTGATCACCATCAGCGAGGCGGACCTACGGGGTCGCGCGGAGGCATTGGGCTTACTAGCGTCGGGTGCGGAGATCGCACCCGGAGACCTGCGCCGGCTCTGCTGCGACGCGGACCTCACCCCGGCCGTCCTGGGCGCTGCCTCGGAGATCCTGGACATCGGACAGACGAAGCGGCTGGTGAACCCCGGCATCCGCAAGGCACTGTCCCTCCGCGACGGCGGCTGCGCATTCCCCAACTGCACCGCACCGGATTCGGCGTGCGAAGCACATCACGTGATTCCGTGGTATCTCGACGGGCCCACGTCGCTGGGAAACATGGTCCTGCTCTGTGCACATCATCACGCGGTCATCGAGCCCCAACGATTCAACGCCGACGCCGATCAATGGACAGTCACGTTCGATCCGGTCACCCGGAAGCCGGTGATCTCGCCGACGCGGCGGATGCAGGTCCACCTGGCAAGTCAGGACCGCCCGGGGCCTAGGATCCGGGCGGCGGCAACAGGCCGCTCGCCCAGGAGCGCCGCCCACGATGCCGGGCCAGGAGTGTGGCCATCGCCGGCGTTCGTCAGCGGTCCCAGCGGGATTCGGGCTGCTCGTCGAGCCCGTTCATCACCGCGGCAAGGCGGCGCGGAAGCGGCGCCTTGAAGATCTCCTCCAGCGAGATCCGCTTGCCACGCATGTCCGCCAGCGGCACCCGCCAGTTTGGGTACTCGTCCACGGTGCCCGGCTGGTTCTGCGCCCGGCGCTCCCCCACTGCGTCCGTGAGCGCCGCGAGCAACACCTTCGACGGGGTGCGCAGCAGGAACTTGTGGAGCGCCAGCATCACCTCGACGGGCTCATCACGCTGATCCTCGGCGAGCAGCCCCTCGTCGACGAGCTTGGCCAGCCAGCCGGCCTGTTCGCGTTGCGCAGCGTCGAGTTCCTCCTGGAGCGGCTCGGTGAGCAGGCCGAGGTCGTCGCGCAGCCGCACGTGGTCCCCAGCGAGGTAACCAAGCGTCGGCGGCAGATCGTGGGTGGTGACCGAGGCCATGCAGTACTGGCGCCACCACTGGGCATCCAGCGGCTCGCCCTGCATCCCCGCCTCGAACCACAGCACCGAGGTGCCGAGGATGCCCCGGCGGGACAGATAGTCGCGCACCCACGGCTCGACGGTGCCGAGGTCCTCGCCGACGATGAGTGCCTGGGCCCGCTGCGCCTCCAGCGCCAGGATCCCGACGAGCGCCTCGTGGTTGTTGCGCACGTAGGTCCCGTTGGTGGGCCCCGCACCGATCGGCACCCACCACAGCCGGAAGAGGCCGATGATGTGGTCGATCCGTACGCCGCCCACCCGCCGCAGCGCGGCCGACACCATGGCCCGGAACGGCGAGTAGGCGAGCTCCTCGAGCTTGTCCGGGCGCCACGGGGGCTGACCCCAGTCCTGCCCCGCCTGGTTGTACTGGTCCGGCGGGGCCCCCACGCTCATGCCGGAGGCGAACACCTCAGGCATCATCCAGGTCTCGGCGCCCTGGCGGTGCACGCCGACGGCGAGATCCGTGACGATGCCCACCGGCATGTTCACCTCCGCGGCCACCGTCTGGGCGGCGGAGATCTGAGTCTGTGCGATCCACTGCAGCCACTCGAAGAAGTCCACGTCCCCTGCGTGCTCCTCCGCGTAGGCCGCCACCGCGGGCGACGACGGCCGGCGCAGCTCCTCCGGCCATTCCGTCCACAGCTGGCCGTGGGTGAGCGACAGGCAGGACCAGAGCGCGAAGTTGCGCAGCCCGATGCCCTCGCGACGGCGGAAGTCCTCGTAGGCGATCCGGCGGGCCGAGCGCATGCCCGATTCGTGGATGAGACGCAGCGCCTCGATCTTCAGCGGCCAGATGGCGTTGCGGTCCACGATGCCAGAGGTGTCCGCCGCGGCCTGCGCCTGGCGACGCAGCGCCTTGATCCGGAGCCGCTCGGCACGGCCCAGGGTGGCGTACTCGGGGATGGCCTCCGGGCGGATGTAGCTGGGGTTGATGAAGCGGCGGCTGGCCGGGAGGTAGGGCGAGGGCTCCATGGGGGGCACGGGCTGGGCCGCGTGCAGGGGGTTGATCAGCACGTAACCGGCGAACTGCTTGGTGCCGGACCACGTGATGAGGTCCGCGAGGTCCGCCAGGTCCCCGATTCCCCACGACTGGCGCGAGGTCACCGAATACAGCTGCGTGCCGTAACCCCAGATCCGCTGGTTCCGCATCGCCGCCGGGAAGCCGACGACCGATGGCGTGACGATGAGCATGCCCGTGTGCACGCCGGTAGCCGTTCGGGCCACGATGTGGTGGTAGCCGGTGGGCAGGTCGTCGCCCACCCAGAACGACGCCTCGCCGATGGCCTCGCCGTCGACCCACCGGTCCGGCGCGACGTTCTCGCTCTGCCAGGTGCGCCGCGTCTCCCCGGATTCGAGGCCGATGTGAACGTCCACCTCGGTGCCGGCGGGCAGATGGATGGGCACGTGCGCGCCCTGTCCCTCCTCGAGGACGGTGCACGAGGGCACCACGCGGCGCCAGCGCTCGTCCTCGAGCCGGGTCAGCGACGCATCCGCGGCCTCGGGGGTGCTCGCATCCACATCGAACGCGGCCAGGACGCCGATGATCGTCTCGGCGGGAATGGGCACATGGCGCCCCTTCCAGTCCCAGAACTCCCGGGCTATGCCGAAGCGTTCGGCCAGCTGGATCAGGCCGTGGTTGAGGTCAGTCACGATGAAGAGCCCTAGCGGATCTTGAGGACGTGGGTCTTGGCGATCATGTCACCCAGAGTCTGCTTCTCGCGCGTGAACGCGGCGAACAGGCCGTTGAACACCCAGATGACCTCGTAGAGGATGGCGCTGGCGATGCCGCGGACGGCGGCCGTGGTCCAGTCCAGCTTCGAATCGGCCGGTGCGCCGGCCTTGACCACCCGCATCCCCAGCAACAGCTGGCCGACGGTGGCGCTCATGGTGCCGTACAGGACGGTGCGGTAGGCGGCCATCAGGACGGCGCCGACGATGCCGCTGTAGAGCAGAGCGGTCCAGAGGTCCGCTCCCGGGACGGGGATCTCGCCCACGGGATTGTCCGCGTAGACCATGACGTCGCGCTGCCAGCGGGCCATGGCCGTGTCGATGGCGACCGTGAGTCCCAGGACACCCGCGACGAGCTGGGTGACGATGCCCAGCAGGATGGAGTCGATGATGAAACCCAGCACGCGCCAGCCGAATCCGGCGTAGGGCCGGCCGGACTGCGGCTGGAACCGGGGGTCGCCCATCGGTGCGCCGTAGCCCTGCTGAGGGGCCATGGGCGGCGGCACGTGCGGATCCCGAGTGGACTGCGACCACGCGAGCCCGTCCCAGTAGCGCTCGCCGTCGGAGCCGGCCGGGTCTGGGTACCACCCTGCGGGCGGCTGCTGCGGGGAGTAGCTCATGGGTCCAAGGATGCCATGAGTAGCTCGTTGGGAATGCGCCCGATCCGGCGGCTGACCACGATCGCGGCCACGGAGGCGACGCTGAGCGCCCCGAGCGCGACCGAGTAGCTGAGCTTCTCCGGCGGCACCACCAGCAGCGCTGTGTAGAGTCCCCCCGCCACGGCCGTGATGACGGAATTGCCCACGGATTCGGCCACCTGCATGGAGGACTGGTTGCGCCCCTGCTCGAACGCCGACGACAGGCTCATCACGGCCACCGCGGAGCTGGGCATGGTCAGGCCCATCCCGAGGCCACCCAGGATCCACGCGCCCAACCCCACCCAGAGCGGGATCACCGGCCACCAGGCGAACGCGGTGATGGCCACGATGCCCGCCGTCGAGAAGGAGGCCCCCAGCGTGACGTAGGTGTCGCGGTGCAGGCGCACCCATGCCTGCGACTGCAGCCACGATCCGGCCGACCAGCCGACACTGCCGACGGTGAGCGCCAGTCCCACCTCGAATGGGCTGAGCCCACGCAACTGTTGCAGGGTGACCAGCAGGATGGTCTCGGCGGCGAAGAACGTCCCCGCCTGAAGGGCACGGGACAGGACCACGCTGGGGATGCCGGCTCCGATGCCCAGGGTGCCGGGCGCGAGGATCCGCGGCAGCCCCCACAGCAGCGCGCCGACGCCCACGACGGCGGACGCGGCGCTCAACCAGCCCAGGTTCTGGCCGCCCACCAGGATGAGCGAGGGCCCCAGCGTGACGGCGACCGTGGGCCAGACCGCGACGGGCGCCACCTCGCCCTCACCTGCCCGGAAGCGTGCCTGGACCCCGCGCAGCCCCGGAAGAGTCATCAGCAGCGCCACGGCCACCAGCGGCAGCATCGTGGCGAACACCAGCCGCCAGTCGTACCCGGTCAGCCAAGCCGCGAACGGCGGTCCGATGAACGCCGGCAGCAGCCAGCAGAACGACACCAGCGCCATCACGCGCGGCCGCTCCCGCGGCTCGAATCCGTGGGCCACCGTGACCGCGAGCGTGAGGTTGAGGGCGCCGGCTCCCAGGCCCTGCACCAGCCGGGCCGCCAGCACCATCCACACCGACGCGGCGGACCAACCGAGCAGCAGGCCGACGGCGAACAGCACGAACCCCGCATACATCGGGGCGGCGGGTCCCCGCGTGTCCGCGACCCGGCCGCTGATGATGGTGGCCAGCAGCATCCCCGAGATCATCGTGGTGAACGCCCACGGGTACAGGTGCGAGGCGTCGAAGGACTCCATGATGGTGGGGACGGCCGTGGCCAGCCCGATGGACTGGAATGCCACCGAGAACACCGCCAGCATGATGCCGACGATGAGCAGCCGTCTCCCCGGACCCGCCATGCCCCCACCTCCGTCCGTCATTGTTCCACCAGCACTACCATGGGCCGCATGACTGAGCTCGCCCCCGGATCCCAGACCGTCACTCAGGAGCGCACGGAAACGTTCGAGGACGGCGACCAGGACCGCTTCTCCCACTACGTGCCCAAGGACAAGCTGGTGGCCGCCATGGTCAACGGCACCCCCGTCGTCGCGCTCTGCGGGAAGGTGTGGGTGCCCACCAAGAACCCCGAGAAGTACCCGGTGTGCCCGGAGTGCAAAGAGGTCTGGCACTCCATGAACCCGGACGGATGAGCCAGGTTCAGTAGCGGTAGCTGTCCGGCTTGTACGGGCCGGAGGGGTCCACACCCAGGTAGCCGGCCTGCTTGGGCGTGAGGGTGGACAGTTCGACGCCGAGGGCGGCCAGGTGCAGCCGGGCCACCTCCTCGTCGAGTGCCTTCGGCAGCGTGTGCACGCCCACGGGGTACTCATCGGCCCTGGTGAACAGCTCGATCTGGGCGAGCACCTGGTTGGTGAACGAGTTGCTCATCACGAACGACGGGTGGCCGGTGGCGTTGCCGAGGTTGAGCAGCCGTCCCTCACTGAGCACGAGGACCGAGTGTCCGTCCTCGAAGCGCCACTCATGCACCTGGGGCTTGATCTCGATCTTCTCGACGCCGGCCCGGGTCTCGAGTCCGGCCATGTCGATCTCGTTGTCGAAGTGCCCGATGTTGCCGACGATGGCCTGGTGCTTCATCCGGGCCATGTCGTCGGCGGTGATGACATCGCAGCAGCCGGTGGCGGTGATGAAGATGTCCGCGCGGTCCACCACCGAGTCCAGCGCGGCCACCTGATAGCCGTCCATGGCCGCCTGCAGCGCGCAGATGGGGTCCACCTCGGTGACGATGACGCGGGCGCCCTGGCCGCGCAACGACTCCGCGCAGCCCTTGCCCACGTCGCCGTAGCCGCAGACCACGGCGACCTTGCCGCCGATCAGCACGTCGGTGGCCCGGTTGATGCCGTCGATGAGCGAATGGCGGCAGCCGTACTTGTTGTCGAACTTCGACTTGGTGACCGAATCGTTGACGTTGATCGCCGGGAAGAGCAGCGAGCCCTGGCGGGCCATCTCGTAGAGGCGGTGCACGCCCGTGGTGGTCTCCTCGGTGACCCCCTGGACGGAGGCCGCCAGCGCCTCCCAGTCCACGACGCCCTGGGTTTCGCGCAGCGTGTCGAGGATGACGCGCCACTCGTGCGAGTCGCCGTCGGCCGCCTCGGGCACGACCCCGGCGCGCTGAGCCGCGACACCCTGGTGAACCAGCAGCGTGGCGTCGCCGCCGTCGTCGAGGATCATGTTGGGCTGACCCCCGTCCGGCCATGCCAGGATCTGCCGGGTGCACCACCAGTACTCCTCGAGCGTCTCGCCCTTCCACGCGAACACCGGGATGCCGGCGGCGGCGATGGCGGCGGCGGCATGGTCCTGGGTGGAGAAGATGTTGCACGACGCCCAGCGCACCTCGGCGCCGAGGGCCACGAGGGTCTCGATGAGCACCGCCGTCTGGATGGTCATGTGCAGGGAGCCGGCGATCCTGGCCCCGGTCAGCGGCTTGGAGGTGCCGTAGCGCTCCCGCATGGCCATGAGGCCGGGCATCTCGTGCTCGGCGAGGGTGATCTCCCTGCGGCCGAACTCGGCAAGGGACAGGTCAGCTACGCGAAAATCCACGCGGCCACTCTACCCGGCCGGCGGCGTCTTGCCGGACGCGGCGATGTGGGCCAGTGCGAGGTCGTAGCCGTCGACGCCGCAGCCGATGATGATGCCCTGCGCCTTGGCCGACAACACGCTGTGCTGCCGGAACTCCTCGCGGCCGTGCACGTTGGAGATGTGCACCTCGACGTAGCTGGGCACCAGCGCGGCGGCGTCGGCGACGGCGTAGGAGTAGTGCGTCCAGGCCCCAGCGTTGATCACCACGGCAGCGCCGGCATCGGCGGCCTCGTGCAGCCAGCCGATCATCTCACCCTCGTGTTCGGTCTGCCTCACCTCGACCTCCAGGCCCAGGCCGTGCCCGGTACCGACGAGGTGCTCGGCCAGGTCCGCGTGGGTCGTGGCGCCGTAGACCTCCGGCTGGCGGGTGCCGAGCCGGCCGAGGTTGGGACCGTTGAGGACGAAGACCTTGCGCATGCGGCCTAGTCTGCCAGCCGTGGCCCTACTCTGCGGCGAGCCCGATCTCAAGGTAGGCGGCGCCGTAGAGGCCGCGCTGCAGCAGGGTGACGTAGCGTTCCACGTCGCTCAGCGCCAGGTCCTTATCACCTGAGGACACCCGCGCCACCCGCGCGCCGACGGAGTCCGCCCTCCGCGCCAGCCGCTCCGCGACCCCGCTGAGCCTGTCGGTGAGCTTGTCGTCGTCGAGCAGCACCAGGCAGGGCTGGATGTCCGTGGGCCCGTCGACGGGGTCCGCGAAGGGATCACGCGGCTTCACGGCGCACAGCAGGGTGTCCAGTTCCGCGGCGTCGGCGGCGAGGGCCGGGCGTCCGCACGCGCGGCGCACCGACTCGGCGACGCGTCGCGAGGCCCGGCCCGCGAGCACGGTACCGCCCCAGATCAGCGGAAGCGTGTCCGCCAGGCAGAGCGCCAGCTCCTTGCCGGGATTGTCCGAGAGGTCCCGGCCGGGCGCGCACGCCTCCGCCACCAGGTCCGCGGCGTCCGCCACGTGACCGGTGTGCACCGACGGGCCGAGCCCCAGGTCACCCAGCAGCGACAGGACTGCCACGGCCGCCGACAGCGAGTCCGCCTCGACGGTGGGGATCAGGGTGGTGGCAGGCGAGGCCGTCTCCTGCGCCAGACGCGAATGCTCCGGCGCGGCCACGATCATCGAGGAGCCGCGCCGCATGGCCTCCACGGCACACTGCAGCACCCACTCCGGGGTGTCGTCGTCTCCCAGCACGACGGTGAGGTCCAGGGGACCCACCCACGCCGGCAGGCCGGGGCCCGGCCAGGCCATGAACGGCACCGGACAGGCCACCTCCAGCACGGCCCGTACCAGGCGCGCCTCCGTGCCGAGTGCGAGGATGCCGCGCGGCCTGTCGGCCCGCTCCAGATGGCCCACGGGCTCGGTGAGCGCCGCGCGGCGGATCCGGGCTCCGGTCATTGCCAGCCACCTCAGGCCCTCATGCGCGTCAAGGCCCGGGGCCTCCAGCCGCGAGTCGTCGAAGAGCTGGCCGTTCACAACGTGCTGCGAGCCTGGTCGATCAGGAGCACCGGGATGTCGTCGCGCACCGGGTAGGCCAGGCCGCAGGCCTGGTTGGTGCACACCAGCTCCTGCGCGTCGTAATCCACGGCGAACTTCGCGTGGCACGCCGGGCACGCCGCCACCGCCATGAATTCGGGCGAGAGCTCCATCGTCTTGTCTGCCATCGTCGACCTCCTCGAGTCTGTGAAGAAAGAATCTACCCGGCCCGTACGAGGCCGAGCACCTCGTCACGCAGCGCCCGCATGGTGGCCTCGTCGCGGGACTCTACATTGAGGCGCAGCAGCGGTTCGGTGTTGCTGGGCCGCAGGTTGATCCACCATCCCTCGGCCCGGTTGCGCACCGTCAGCCCGTCGCCCCGGTCCGCCTCGCCGCGACCCTCGAGCTCCCGCGCCACCCGGTCCATGCACAGGTCCGCGTCGTCGACGGTGGAGTTCAGCTCGCCGGAGCGGTGGTACCCGTCGTAGACGGCGGCCAGCTGGGACAGTGGGCGGTCCGCCCGGCGCACCAGCTCGACGACATGCAGGGCGGCGAGCATGCCCGTGTCCGCAGACCAGAAGTCGCGGAAGTAGTAGTGGGCCGAGTGCTCTCCGCCGAACACGGCGCCCGTCTGAGCCATGAGGGCCTTGACGTAGGTGTGGCCGACGGTGGACTGCACCACGCGGCCCCCACGGCCCTCCACCGCCTCCCCGACGCACCACGACGTGATGGTGTTGGTCACGATGGTCGAGCCAGGGTGCTTCGCCAGCTCCGCCACCGCGATCATCGCGGTGACCACCGACGGGTCCACCACGCCACCGAGCTCGTCGATGATGAAGCAACGGTCCGCGTCGCCGTCGAACACCAGGCCCAGGTCCGCGCCGTGTTCGAGCACAGCGGCCTGCGCATCGACGAGGTTCTCCGGCTCCAGCGGGTTGGCCGGATGATTGGGAAACGTGCCGTCGAGCTCGAGGTAGAGCCCCACGACGTCGAGCCCCCGGCCGGCGAGGGCCGTGAGGGCCGTGTGGCCGGCCATGCCGTTGCCGGCGTCGACCACGACGGTGAGTTCGCGCTCCCCCGTGACCGGCACCAGGTCCCCGAGCTTGTCCGCGTACGCGTCGAGCGCGTCCAGCTCGCGGTACCCGCCCGTGGGTTCGGCGCCGAGCTCGACGCCGGCCGCCGCGTCGCGCAGCCTGGTCATGAAGTCCGCAGGGACCGGCCTGGCATCGGTGAGGCAGAACTTGAGCCCGTTGTAGGAGGCCGGATTGTGGCTGGCCGTGAACTGGACGCCGGGGAGGCTGAGCCAGCCCGAGGCGAACCACAGCTCATCGGTGGAGCTGAGCCCGATATCCACAACGGAGGCGCCGGCGCGACGGGCGCCGTCGGCGAAGGCGAGCGACAGCTCGCGGCCCAGTATCCGCATGTCGCGGCCGAGGACGAATTCGACCGGGCCCATCAGCTCGACGAAGGCGGCACCCAGCGCGCGGGCACCGTCGAGGTCCCATTCGGGGTCCTCCCCCACGACGATGCCGCGGATGTCGTTGGCCTTGAAGATCTGCGGTGCTAGCACCTGGCCAGCGTATCGCCTTCCCTGCCCGCGCTCAGTCGACGGTGGGGACCAGCCGGAGGTGCCCGCCCCGGGCACCCGGCTGGGGCGTGACGTGCGCGGGAAGCGGGTCCGGAACCGGGTCGTCGTGGCGCAGCCCGATGGCGCGCACGGCGTCCGCCAGCGCCATGAGGTCGTCCGAGGGGGCCGACGGCGCGGGCGTGTGGCCGTCCAGTGGGAGCCGGATCACTTCCCAGCCTTTCGGCACGCTCGTCCGCTCGGCGTGCACGGAGCACAGATCGTAGGAGCCCGGCTCTGCGGCGAGCGCAAGGGGCCCGAGGACGGCCATCGAATCGGCGTAGACGTAGGTGAGCGTGGCGACGGCGGTGGCCACGCACGCGGTACGGGAACATCTGCGCACGCCCTGACCGTACCGGACGAGGGCTAGGGTGGCCGCATGCCACGCAGACGAGACCGGCACGGCCGCGGGATTCGCGGCCCCCTGGCAGCCCCGAACCCGTTGACGGGGCGGCCGGTGCCGCTGACCCGGCCGTCGCGGGTGGACTACTTCAACGACTGCGTCACCTCGGCGATGGCGGACATCGCAGCGGTGGCACCCGATGCGCTCAACGGCATCGTCGTGGGCGTGGAGGAAGTGCCGCACCTCAACGTCGCCTGGTCCGGGGACCGCGTGCCGCTGTCGGCGGCGCTGGAGCCCGGCCGCGGCCGCGCCGCCCAGATCGTCATCTTCGAACGGCCGCTGGAGCACCGCGCGTCGTCGCGCAGCCAGCTGCGCCGGCTCGTGCACCGCACCATCGTCGAGCAGCTCTCCACGCTGACCGGCCGCAGCCTGGACGAGCTGCTGGGCGGCGCCCCCTGGGACGACGAGGACTGACGCCGCGTTCAGCGCAGCCCGGGCAGCTGCTCTGCGGGCAGCGTCTGCACCGGCGCGTCGGCGGCCGGGCCGACGGGCACCAGCACGGTCCCCGCGTCGGCTACGGACGCGGCGGCGGCCAACACGTCGCCTGTGGCGCTGACCGAGACCACCACCGGGTCCCCCGCCGGGATCGGCACGGAGACCGTGTAGCCGGGCGGCACCTCCACCTGTCGGCTGTCCGCCACCCCGCCGACGGGGGTCAGCGTCACGTCCACCGTGACGGACTCTGAGCGGCCAGGGTTGCTCAATTGCAGCTGACCCGCCCCGGGAACCAGGGCGGCGAGATCAGTACCGGCCTCGGCCGCGACGACGGAGGCCTTCGCCCCACCGGCACCGGTGACGAGGGAGGCACCCACCGCCTCGGGCGCGGTGACGCGCACCGCGGTGGCCTCCCCGGACAGTGGCTGGGTGAGGTCCACCGCCACGGTGGTCATGGCGGGCACGGACAGCGACTCCGCCACCGCAGGCACGTACGGCCCTGCCGGGCCCATGCCCTCCAGCGTCACGTCCACGCGGTCCTCGTGCGGGTTGCTGATCAGCAACCTCGTCGAGGTGGCACCCGTGGGGGCGCCGGCGAGCAGGTGTTCGGTGGCGATGGTGGTGGGTGGCGCGAACTGGGTGGGGCGCCCCTCGACACCGGTTGCCAGCAGGGCCACCCGGCCCAGGCTGGTGGTGAACGCCACGCCGACGGGGCCCGCAGGGGCCAGCACCGACAGCGCCACCCTGCGGCTCACGCCGGGCGCCAGCGCGATGCCGCGGGCGCCCACCGCCGCGACTTCGCCGTCCGGGCCGAGCAGCGTCAGGTCCACTGCCGCCTCGGTGGAGTCGGTGTTGACCAGCACCAGCTCCACCGCGGCGGGGTCCGGGACGAGGACCATGCCGGCCGTGCTGGGCACGGCGCAGGCGGCGTGGGCGCGCTGTGGCGCCTCGACCAGGACGCCGCCGGAGATCCGTTCGTCCGCGCTCAACCCCGCCGGCCCGGACAGCGGCTCGGACACCGGCGCGGACACCGTGCGCTGCGCGCCGTCGAGGCCCGTGACCGTGACTGGGCCGGAACCGCCGATGAGGGCGGACCCGGCCGGGATGCAGGTGAGGCGGGTGCTTCGCGGCAGCTCGATCGCGTCCGTGGGCGGCTTGCGCAGCGGGCTGATGAGCGCCAGGCCGACGGCTACTGCCACGATCAGGGCGAGCGCGGCCAGGGACATGGCGGCTCTGCGGATCATTCCTGCCCCCTTCGCGCGACGGTGGAGGCGCCCAGCGTGGGCGCGGCCAGCAGCGCCAGGATGGCTGCCACGGCGAGTTGCGCCGCGACCCGCCAGGGCAGTGGACGGGGCCGCACGACCACCTCGCCCGCCTCTGCGCCCAGCTGGAAGGTGAGGCGTTCGCCGCCGTCGATCCGGGTCAGCGCACGCCCGTCGACGGTGGCCTCCCAGCGCGCGTCGGACGGCTCCGCCACGACGAGGCGGCGCGACTGGGATCCGGCCTCGACGGTGCCGCGCAGCAGCGGCTCGGCGACCTCGCCGTCGACTACCTGGATCCGCGACACGAGCCCGACGACCGTCCACACGACGGTGTCGGAGTCAGCGGCGGCGCTGGTGAGGCCGGCGGCGTTGTCCAGCTGCGCCCGAAGCTCGGGGTCGAAACCGCGCAGCCACACGTGCGACACCCCCAGACCGCGCAGCTGACCGGCCACGTCGTCCGGGAGCGCGCCGGTGGAGAACGCCTGCACCAGGGCATGGAACTCGGCCGAGAAGTCGCCCGCCGGGTTCCGCTCACCGGTGCCCCACTGCGGCTGGCGGGAGTCCACCACGTTCCACCCGAGTGTCTCGTCGGTGGTCCGTTGGATCATGAGGGCCCGGGTGTCGCGGCTCGAGTCCAGGACGTCACGCACGTACCCGGGCAGCGCCGAGGCCCGTTCGGTCACCGGGCCGGCGAAGCCCACGACCCCCCACACACCGGCCGCGAGCAGTCCGCTCAGGCCGAGCGCCAGCGCCGAGCGCGTGAGGGCGATCCCGGCTCGCTCGGCGGCCACCACCGGGGCGAGGAGCGCCGCCACCACGAGCAGCGCCCACGGTGACAGCAGCACGCGCGCGGTCCCCCCGTCGACCGTGACCACCAGCCGCGACAGCAGCGTGCCGATCAGCAGCGGCGCAGCGATGCCGATGAGGGCCCACCGCCAGGCCGGCCCGGTGAGCCGGGCCAGCGCCGCGACGGAGACCAGTGCCAGGAGCGCGAAGAAGGCGACGTTGGCCCACAGGGGAAGACCGGAGGGCAGGATGCGGCCCACCACCAGCGCGAACGAGGCGGGCGGGAAGTCCGGCCAGGCGAGCGGGTCCACGCCGGTGAGCAGCCGACCAGGGTGCGCGAACAGCTGCGGGATCCACGGCGCCACGAACGCCCACGAGGGCAGGATCACGACGGCGGAGTCGGTGACCCGATCACGGGCGCGCAGCGCCCACACGACCCCGGCCAGGGTCAGCGCGACGAGCAGCACGGGCCACACCAGCGAGGCGATGATCAGCCAGAACGCGGCGCCGGCCGGGGCGCGCAGCCGCTCGGCGCCGGCGGCCTCGTTGCGCACCACCGCATACATCGCGCGGGCCAGCAGGGGCGCTACGACGGCCAGCACCATGCCGCTGACGTCGCCCGCGGTCACGACACCGAGCAGGATCGTCGCGCCCGCCCAGGCTGCCGAGACCGCTGCCGCGACACCGGGGGCCACCGCCAGGCGGCGCAGCAGTGCGAGGGCGGACAGCCCCGCCAGGGCGGGCGTGGCCAGCAACGCCAGGAACGCGAACCAGCCGGGGCTCCCCAGCCCGGCCAGGGATGCGAGGGTCGCGACGCCCATCCACGGCGCGTCGCCGGTCAGATAGCCCTGCCAGGCGGCGCCGATCGACGCGGGGGCCGGGAGGAGCCCGCCGCCGGAGACGGCGCCCAGGCCGAGCAGGGTGCGACCGGCCGCTGCGGCCGCGACCACGAGCACCACCAGCAGCACCGTGACCGGGGACAGGACGCGGCCCTGCACGGTGCCGCCGGCGAAGTCGTCGCCGGTGAGATCATCCAGCGTGGTGTCGGCCTCCCGCAGGTCGCGGAACTTCTCCGCCACGCCGGAGCCCAGCTTGTCCACGGCATGCCGAACCGGCCAGAACCGGTTCGGCAGCAACTCGTCGGGGGTCAGGTCCTCGGCGGGCATTCGTGCGGCGAGCGCTGCGGTCAGGCCGGCCGTGGCCAGGTAGCGCCGCATCGCGGCGACCTCCGCCCCGGCGTGCGCGGGCGATTTCGCCAGCATGAACCCGAGCGCCCGGACCAGCGACGCCAGGACGACGCCGACGCGGGACGCGCCGCGGGACCCGGCGACGCGGAGGGCGGCCAGGCGGTCCACCTCGTGCGGGTGGCGTTCCGCGGGGCGCTCACCGGAACGCCCGGCGTGCCGGTGCACGAGGGCGGCCGCCGGCCAGGCGAGGACCCGGTAACCGACGGCGTTGGCCCGCCAGCCGAACTCCACGCCGTCGCGGTGCCGCTCCACCTCCGGAGCGAGCCCGCCGACCTCGCGCCACACGTCGCCGCGCACGAGCAGGCCGGCGGTGGAGCCGCCCAGCACGTCGCGCGATTCCGTCTGTTGCTGATCGACATCGCCCTCCTCCACCAGCGGTACACGCAGCCCTCCAGGCGTGATCGCCTGGCCCACCTCAGACAGCGTGTCGGGATAGTTGCGCCGCTTGGGCTGCAGCAGCTTGGGCACCACCACGTCCGCCTGGCGGGCGCCGTCGAGGAGTCGGGCCAGGGTGTCGCGACGGGGGGCCGCGTCGTCGTGCAGCAGCCAGATCCAGTCCGGCACGGCGTCGCCGACGCCGAGGGCGACGGACTCGGCGAACGGCGCGTCCGCGGTGCCGTCGATGAGCTCGTCGAGGACACCTTCGGCCGTGGCGCGCAGCAGGAGATCGCGCGAAGAATCGGCAGATCCGGCGTCCACGGCCACGACGCGGCCCGGCCGCGGATCCAGGCCCGCCAGCGCGAGGAGCTGGCGGGGCAGCCACTCGGCGGCGTTGTGCACCACCATGACGGCCGTCACGGTGGCAGGGTCGATGTCCGGGGTCTCGCCGGCGGGATCCTCGTTCTCGATCCAGGACCAGAGGTCCTCCAGGCGGCCATGCTGCGGTTCGTCGGTCAAACTGTCCTCCAGCGCGCCGTCAGGGGCTAGACGGCTGCGCGCTTGAGCTTACGCCGCTCACGCTCGGACAGCCCGCCCCAGATGCCGAAGCGCTCGTCGTGACCGAGTGCGTACTCGAGGCACTCGGTGCGGACGGTGCAGTTGAGGCACACGCGCTTCGCCTCGCGGGTGGATCCGCCCTTCTCGGGGAAGAAGGCCTCCGGATCCGTCTGTGCGCACAACGCGTCGGCCTGCCATGCGAAGGCACCGTCGTCGTCGCCCCAGAGATCCATGCTCTCGCTCACGCCTGCCTCCTCCCGTTGTAGCGAATTACACACGAGTGATTTTGATCGGTCAAGCGGATCAGGCGAATTCGTCCCCTGCCTGTGCCCGGACGAGGGCCACCAACTCCTTGATCCGCTCGGCATCGGAGAGCGGGGCGACGAGTGTCGCGGCGGGGGTGGCGACCACCAGGGAGTCGCGCAACCCTATGGTGCCGATGACGTGGTGCGGCCCCACGGCATTGACCAGCACGCACCCCGACGAGTCCAGCGTGACACTCTGCCCGTCGACGGCGTTGCCGTGCTCGTCGTGCGCGAGCAGTTCGGCCAGCGAGGCGAAGCCCCCCACGTCGCGCCATTCGATGGCCAGGCCCACACTGACCACCTCCGCGTCGGTGCGACCCTGCGAGACGGGTTCCATCACGGCGTAGTCCACGGAGATCTTCTGCAGCGTCGGGAAGATCTCGTCCAGGCGGTCGGGCTCCGCGACCAGTGCGCGCACCTTGGCGGCGGTGTCCGGGAGGAGCTGGTCCAGCTGGGACAGGAGTGTCGCGGCCCGCCACACGAACATGCCCGCGTTCCACCAGTACTCCCCCGTGGCCAGGTACTGCTCGGCCACCTCCCTCGAGGGCTTCTCCCTGAATTCGGCCACGCGGTGCACCCCGGGGAAACCCTCGAGGGCCTGGGCGCGGCGCAGGTAGCCGTAGCCGGTGTGAGGGCTCGTGGGCACCACCCCGAGCGTCACCAGGGCGTCCGGGCGGGCCTCCGCCACGTCGAAGGCGAGCGTCAGGCTGCTGCGGAACGCGTCCACGGGCGTGATCACCTGATCCGCCGTGACCATGGCGACCACGCCGTCCGGGTCCCGGTCCGCAACGACGGCTGCGGACCAGGCCACGGCGTTGAGCGAGTCGCGACCCTCCGGCTCCCCGAGGATGTTGCCCGCGGCGAGCTCGGGGATCTGCCGCGCCACGTCCTCGGCGTAGGCGCGGCCCGTGCACACCAGGATCGCCTCCGGGGGGACCACTCCGGCAAGCCGGTCGTAGGCGAGCCGCAGCAGCGAGGTGCCCTCCAGCAACTCGAGCAGCTGCTTGGGCCGGCCCTGACGCGACAACGGCCACAGACGGGTGCCGGAGCCACCGGCCATGATGACGACGTAACGCATGCGAGGAGGCTAGCGAATCGGGCGTGCCGGTGCCCGGAATAGGATCGGCACCATGTTGATCGGCGCCCTCCGCCGGCGCGTGGCCCGTCAGGGCACGCAGCCGCTGCTCACCCACTACGACGGCCGGGACGGGTCGCGCACCGAGCTCTCGGCGGTGACGTTCGCCAACTGGGTGGACAAGACCGCCAACCTGATCGAGGATCTCGGCCACGAGGATGGCGAGCCGATCGACCTGGCGCTGGCCGACACGCACCCGGCGCACTGGGTGACATTGGTGTGGGTGGCCGCGGCCTGGCAACGGGGCTGCCCCGTCGTGCCGGGGGTCTCGGGCGCGGACCTGTTGGTGGTGGGGCCCGACGACCCTCGCCGGGCGACGCTCACCGTCGCCTGCTCGCTGCACCCGCTGGGGCTGGGCTTCCGCGTCACACCGCAGGACGCGCTGGACTACCGCGAGGTGATGGCACAACCCGACGCGCACGACCTGTCCCCGCTCGGCGAGTCGACGGTGTGGGCAGGGCGCCCCTCTCCCGAGGTGGCCCCCCGGGACACCCGCCTGCTGCTGGTGGACCCGCCCGCGGGCTGGGCCACGGTGGCCCAGGCCCTCGTGTCACCGGTCCTGGGCAGCGGATCGACGGTGGTCGCGGTGGGCCTGGGACCCGGGCGGGCCGCGGAGATCGCCGCGGCCGAGCGCGCCGTCCTGGCCTGAGGCTCAGTCGGTGCCGTCCTCCTGCGGCAGCTCCGCGGCCTGCTCCTCCGCCGGGTCCACAACGGGATCGGCGAGCACAGCCACAGCGGCTCCTCCGCCGAGGGTGGCGAGCATCTGGCGCACGTTGGACAGCTGCGAGGTGATGGAATCGCGCCGCTGGGTGACGGCGGCCAGCTCGCGGTCCGAATCGCGGCGGATGCGCTCGGCACGGGCCTGCGCCTCGCCCACCAGCTCCTCGGCCTCACGCTCGGCCTTCGCGCGCACGGCCTCGGCCTGCGAGGTGGCGTCGGAGACGATGCGCTTGGCCTCGGTCTCGGCTGCGCTGAGGTTCTCCTCGGCGGCTCGCAGCTGATCCTCCCGCTGCCCCATGGCCACGGCGAAGTCCCCGGCGGCCGCGTCGCGCCGCTCGGCCAGGGTCTTCTCGAAGTCCGCGGCCGCCTGGGCCGCGCGGGCCTGCTGAACCTCGTAGACGGCCTCGGCCTCCTCGCGGCGGGTGGCGGCCTCACGGTCCGCGTGGTCCAGGATCTCGTCGGCGCGGCGCTGGGCGCCGGTCAACCTCGCCTCAGCGTCGGCCTCGGCAGAGGAGCGCGTGTCCACGGCATAGCGATCCGCCTCCGCGACCATCGCCTGCGCGCGCCGGGCCGCATCCTCGAGCAGTACGGCGGCCTCGTCCTGGGCCGAGCGGCGGATGTCGTCGGCCTCCTCCTCGGCGAGCGCCAGCATCTGCCCCACCCGTTGTCCCAGTTCCTCGAACGTGGGCCGCGAGGCCGCCTGCTGGACGCGGGAGGCCTCGTCCGCGCGCTTCTGGGCCTCGACGAGACGCCCCTCGACGGCGGTGCGCTCCTGGGCGGCCTCCTTCGCCCGGACGCTGAGCTCACCCAGCTCGGCGCGGGCGGCGTCGAGCGCCTGCTGCAGCGTGGCGATCTCCGCGTCCACCTGGGCGGGTTCGTAGCCGCGGAGCACGGTACGGAAGTTCTGTGTGGTCATGATTCCTCGCTGGTGGTGGGGGTTCCTGGTACGGAGAGGGCTTCGATAACGCCGGAGAGATTACTGAGCTGGGAGGTGATGGTGTCGCGGCGCTGCGTCAGCCGAGACACTTCGGCCCGAGCCGCCTCCACGGTCTCCCGCGTGCTCGCGCGCACGGCCTCGGACTCGACCCGGGCGTCCGCGAGAAGCCGCACCGCCTCGTCGCGGGTGGCCCGGGCCCGCTCGAACGACGCGCGCTGCGAGCGCTCCAGATCCGCCGCGAGCCGCTCCCGCACGGCCGTCGCAGTGCTCTCGGCCTCGGAGATCCGCTCCTGGGCGCGACCCACGACGGCCTCCGCCTCGCGTCGCGCGCGCTCCAGGATGTCCGCGGCCCGCGCGTCGGCATCCTCCCTGGTCCGCGTGGCGTGCCCGGCCGCGGCCGCAAGCTCGGCGTCCGCCCTCGCGCGCACGTCGGCGGCGTCCACCTCTGCCGAGCGGAGGCGCTGCCTCGCCAGGGCCACCGCACGCTCGAGGGTGCGGGAGAGCTTGGCCCGGAGGTCGCGGGCGCGGGTCGCGTTGGTCAGGTGGGCGTCGCGGGTGATGCGTGCGATGTCCGCCTTCGCCCCGTCGAGGAGGGCCGCCACGGTGGCACGGGCCCAGGCCAGCTGCTCGGCGGCGTCGGCCAGTTGTACGCCGGCGCGGCTCTCCGCGTCGTCGATGAGCCGCGCCGCCTGGGCGGCCGCCTGTTCGCGCGCCATGTCTGCCGCTAGGGCCGCGTTCTCCCGGAGCTCGACGGCGGCCGAGTGGGCCTGCTCGCCCTCTGCCCCCGCCTGCGCCCGTATCCGCTGTGCCTCGGCCTCCGCCTCGGCACGGAGGGACTCCGCCTCCGCCCGGGCGGCGGCAAGCACGCGGTCCGACTCCGCCTCGGCCTCGGCGCGGGCCTGACCCAGGGCGGCCTCCTCGGACGCCCGCCAGCGGGCCGTCTCGGCGCGGACCGTGCCGGCGTCGGCCTGCGCTGCGGCGAGGAGCGCCTCGGCCTCGCGACCAGCGGCAGCGACGACGCCCTCGGCCTCGGACCGGGCATCTGCGATCAACTCGTCGGCCGTGCGCTCGGCCATCTCCGTGATGCCGCCGGCCTGGTGGGCGGCGTCCGTCAGCACCCGCTGAGCGTCGGAACGGGCCTCCTCGAGCCGGTGCCTGGCGAACTCCAGATCCGCCTGCACCTCGTCGCGCTGCCGGGCCAGCTCCGCCAGCTGGGACCTGGACCCGGCCACATCGTCCTCGGCCTCCTGCCGGACCCGGTCCGCCAGCCGTTGAGCCTGGAGGAGCAGTTCGCTGGCCGTCTCCGCCGAGGACATGTCAGCGCGGGAGGCCGCGGACAAAGCCGGCCCCCCAGGACAGGTGCATCACGGCGAGCACGAAGGGAAACCTCAGGCGAGCGGCCGGGGAGAGCCCGCCGACGGCGCCGCTGGCTGCGGCGACGAACGCGAGATAGGCGGCCGGCGCCAGCAACAGGGCGCTGAGCGCCCGGCTCCGCACCGCGAGGCCCACGACACCGCCGGCGAGTCCGCCGGCGATGCCCATGACGGCGAGCGGCGCCGCGAGGTACCGCAGGGACAACGTGTCCGGATGTCGACGGGCCACCTCACGTCGCCACTGTCCGGTGCTGTAGAACTGCCGCGCAAGGGCGCGGTAGCTGTCACGGGGGTGGTAGACCACCCGCAGCCGCGCGGTGAAGTAGACGAGGTGGCCCGCGCGCCGCAGACGGTAGTTGAGTTCCCAGTCCTGGGCGCGGTGGAGCGACTCGTCATAGCCACCCACGGCTTGGAGCGCCGCTTTGCGGAAAACGCCCAGGAACACGGTGTCCGCCGGTCCGTCCGGGGTGTCCTCGAGGTGGAACCCGCCGCCACCCAGGCCGGCCCGGGAGTTGTACGCCGCGGCTACGGCCTCCGAGAGCGGTGAGGTGCCCTGCGCGTCCATGAGGCCGCCGACGTTCGCGGCCCCCGTCTCGTCCAGCAGCCGCACCGCGGTCTCGATGTAGCCGGGGCTCAGCTCGCCGTGTCCGTCGACCCGGACGATCACGTCGTGGCGGGCGTGATCGATGGCGATGTTGAGTCCGGTGGGCGTGTACCCGGTGGGGTTGTCCAGAACCACGATGCGCGGGTCCGCGGCGGCCAACTCGTCGGCGATGTGGCGGGTACGGTCCGCGCTGGGCGCCACCGCGAGAAGCAACTCAAGCTCACCCGGGTAGTGCTGATCCAGCACGCGCTGCACGGCGGCGCGAAGATGCTTCTCCTCGTCCCGGAGTGGCATCACCACGCTCACAGGCTGCACTGGATCTCCTTCCTCCGGGGCAAACCTAGCCGACGGTACACACGGGTGCCAGATCGGTTGCCTGTGGACGGGGGGAGGCCGACGTGGGGCCGGGCGAGGTCTCGGGAGCCGCGGGCCTGGACGATGCCGGGGCCGCGGTGCTCGGGCCGGCAGTGGCCTCGGGCGACTTGGTCGGCTCAGCCGCCGGCTCGTCGGCCAGTTGCCCGGCTACGCGGGTGCGGATCAGGTCGAAGTCCGGCTCCGCCGCCACGATGAGCGGAGGGACGAAATCAACTGAGGTGATCCCCTGGTCGCGGACCAGGAGCGCCAACTCGGCCAGGTCGTTGATCGCGCCCGTCCCGATGTCTGTGCGCAACAGATCCTTGCCTGCCTCGCTCAGCCTGACGAACTTGGTGGCCAGCGTCATGGGATCGAGTTGCGCGACCATCGCCGACATCACGCACTTCTGGCGGAGCATTCGCTCGTAATCACTCGAATCCGACCGCGAACGGGCGAACCACAGCGCGTGGTATCCGTCGAGGAGCACGTCCTCGCCGGGCTCGATCCACTTGGTGACCTTGACACCGTTGGCCCCCCCGATGGGGATGCGACGCCCGACGTCGAGCGTGATGCCCCCCATGGCGTCGATCAGGGACTGGAATCCCTGCATGTCCACCAGCACGTAGTAGTTGAGCTCGAGGCCGAGGGTCTCTTCGACCGCCTCCTTGGTGGCCTCCAGCCCCGCCTGACGCCCCGGGTAGAGGTCGGCGTTCTCCTCGCCGAGGGTCCAGATCCCGTTGAGCATGCAGGCCCCGTCCTCACACTCGAACCCGTCGGGGTACAGCTCGTCGAGGGGGGAGGAGTCGGGGAAGGGAACGCGCTGGAGATTGCGCGGCAGCCCGAACAGGATGGTCCGGCCGGTGCGGGCGTCGATGGACGCCACGTTGATCGAGTCCGGCCGAAGCCCCTCGCGGGATTCGGAGGAGTCCGAACCGAGCAGCAGGATGTTGAGCCGGCCATTCTTGAGCCGGGAATCCCCACCTCCGCCGAACACCTGCCCGACGTTGCGCGCCGCGACCAGGGCCTCCGTCGCCGTGCTGGTCACGGCGGCCACCGCCAGAACCGTCACCAACGCCGTGATCGAGAGGGCGAGGCGAGCGCGGCGCTCCAGCCTCAGTGGGCGCGCCATCCGCCAGGCGTCCAGCAGAAGCACCAGCCAGAACACGAACAGGAGCCACAGGGCGGCGCGCAGCGTCATGGCCAGCCAGGGCTGGAGCAGGAGGCCCACGGTGGGCCCCCGCAGCACCAGGAGTCCCACGAGCACCAACCCGGCGAGCAGGGCGGCGGCCCCGAACACGCGGGTCGCGACACGCCCGACCCGTCGACTGCCCGCGAGGATCTGCACGGATCCCGGCAGCAGGGCCGACATGAGGACGAATCCGAAAGCGCGACGGGACTGGATGCGTTGCGCGTCGGTGGGTCGGGTCGGGGTCAACGTCGGGCTCCTCATCGGTGGCTCGCCCCAGTCTCGCCCGGAGGGTCGCCCCCCACAAATTCGCCACGCCAGCGCTGTCGAGGTTCCTGGGTATCCTGTCGGTCGAACAGGAGGCTCTGGTGCCGAAGAACGATGACCTGCAATGGCTGTACCGCGAGGATCCCCGGGACGAGCCTGAGCACACCGCGATCCTCTCCCCGGAAACCTCGCAGGCCTATCCGACGCACCAGTCCTCCGCTCAGAGCGGACGGGTGCCCACCTCGCCGCCCCCGATCGCTCCGCCGGCTGCCCGCGGCAGTGTCCGCACGCGGCGTCGTCGCCATCCCGTGCTCCGCACCGTGGCCGCCCTGGTCGCGCTGTGGCTGGCATTCCTGCTCGGCACGCCGGCATACGCGTGGTCGGTCACGACCAAGGTCGACGCGGTGCCGGACGGGGAGCGGCCCGGCGAGCAGCCGGGGACCACGGTGCTGCTGGTCGGGTCGGACGCGCGCGAGGGCGACGCCGGCCGAGCGGACACGATGATGCTCCTCCACGTGCCTGTGGCCGCCAAACCTGTCCTGATGTCGCTGCCCCGGGACTCGCTGGTGGCCATCCCAGGGCGCAACCGCAACAAGATCAACGCGGCCTATGCCTTCGGTGGACCCCAACTCCTCGTCGCGACCGTCGAGGAGAACACCGGGGTGCGGGTCGACGGGTACCTCGAGGTGGGCTTCGACGGCGTGGTCCAGGTCGTGGACGCGGTGGGTGGCATCGAGGTGTGCCCGACGTTCGACATCGATGATTCGTTCGCCGACCTCACCCTGTCACAGGGCTGTCAGATGGTCGACGGCACCACCGCTCTGGCTTACTCCCGGATGCGCAAGTCGGACCCGAAGGGCGATCTCGGGCGCGTGGAGCGGCAGCGCGAGGTGATCGCCGCCATCATGAAGGAGGCGCTTTCGCCCGCGAGCCTCATCAACCCCCTGCGGTACTGGCGGCTCAACATGGCTGCCGCCGAGTCACTGTCGCGTGGCGAGGACACCGGGCTGCTGGACATGGGAGCGGTGGGCCTGGGGTTCGCGGCCGCCACCACCGGAGCCGGCATCAGCATGACGGTCCCTGTGGCCGGCACCGACACAGTCGACGGCGTCGGTTCGGTCGTCCGGTGGGACGAGGACGCCAGCAGCGCCGTGTTCGCCGCGATCGCCTCAGGCGACACCTCGGACCTGGACAAGTACCAGAGCTGAAGGCCTACCGTCCCTTCATCGGGATCGGGGTGAACATCTCGGGTTCGTCGTCCGGGTACAAGGCAGTGGGGCCCCAGACCCAGTCGGTGAAGGCCCAGTCATGGGGGTCGATCGAGTCGAAGACGGCGTTGCGCTGCAGGCGTTCCCGACCCCCGAGGTGCCACAGCTCACCCCAGGCGCGACCGGTGGTGAGGATTCGCCTGCAGTGCTCGGGCCGCACCGCGTTGTAGGCGTCCAGCACGGCGTCCCAGGCCACTTCGCCGGAACCGTCCCTGTTGAGGGCGACGTGCTCGCCCATCACCCAGCCGTCCTCGATGGCCATGATGGCGCCCTGCGCCATGTACTGCAGGGGCGGGTGGGCGGCGTCGCCGAGCAGGACGATGCGGCCGTCACGCCAATCCATGATCGGGTCGCGGTCGAACATCCTCCACCAGCGGTCGCGCCACATCAGGGGCAGGCCCTTCTGGATCTGCTCGCAGGTGCCGGCGAACGCGGCGTCGAGCTCGTCCGGGGTACCCCAGTCGTCCTCGCCGCGCAGCGCCTTGGGCGACTCGAAGACCGCCACCTGGTTGAACATCTCCCCGCCGCGCAGCGCGTACTGGACGAAGTGGCAGCCGGGCCCGACGTAGGCCTGCACGGCGGTGGGGTCGATGTCGTTGGCCTCGGCCAGGTGGATCGGCACCGCCCCCCGATAGGCGACGTAGGAGGAACTCACGGGCTCGTCGTCGACGATGCTGCGCCGCGCCACCGAGTGGATGCCGTCGGCCGCGATCACCACGTCCGCCTCGTCGGTGCTGCCGTCGGCGAACGTGACGCGGGCGCCGCCGTCGGCGTTCTGATACGCCACGCACTTGCGGCCCCCGATCAGCTCGACGCCCTGGCGCTGCGCGGCACGGAGGAAGATGCCGTGCAGGTCGCTGCGGTGAATCACCATGTAGGGGAAGCCGTAGCGCTCCTCGACGCGCTCCAGGTCCAGCTCCAGCAGGACCCGGGCGTCGAGGGCATCGCGCATCCGCATCCACCGCGGCACCACGCCGAGCCGCTTGGCCTCGTCGAGAAGGCCCAGGCCGTCCAGGATCCGGGTGCAGTTGGAGGCGATCTGCATGCCCGCGCCCACCTCGCCGAACTCGTGCTGCCGCTCGTAGAGCTTCACCGTGAGGCCCTGGCGGCTGAGGGCGGTGGCGGCGGCGAGGCCGCCGATGCCGCCGCCGATGATGATGACGTCACTTCTCATGGGGCGTGTCACTCCTTGTCAGAGCCAGGGCGGGAGGTCTGGGGCGGGTCCGCCGCCGGCCGCCGTCACACCAGCGAACGGGCGGCCGGCGAGCCAGGCGGCCACCTGGGCGGGCGGTCCGGCGACGGCGGGGGGCTCGCCCTCCGCAGTGGAACGCTTGGCGGTGATGTCGTCGATCAGCGCCAGGCAGAAGTCCTCCGGGAGGTCGCCGAACGTCACGCCCGCGGAGAGGTCGACGGCGTGCACCATCACCTCGCGGGCCCGCAGCCAGGGCGCCTCCGAGGCGGGCACCGTTCGGCCCTGCGCCGTGCGCACCGGGGCGGCCCACTGCTCCACCGCCAGCTCGGCCCAGTCCGCGGCCAGCGCGTCGGCCGCGGCCTTGAAGTCCGAGACCAGGGCGGCCGGGTGCTTGGCCGCGCCCGCGACGATGTCGGCGGTGCGCTGCTCCGGGGAGGCGTACATCGGGGTCTCGACGCCGGTGCGAGCCCACCGGGCCAGGTTGCGCAGCGCGTGGGCGTTGTTGGTGAGGTGGCTGAGCAGGTAGGCGCGGCTCCAGCCGGGCAGCCCACTGGAGCGCTCCCAGGCGTCGGGCTCGGAACCGATCGACTCCACCTCCCTGTGGACGATGGCCGTGCCCTCCTCCACCCAGCGCAGCGCGTCCGCCAGCGTGCGGGTCATCCCGCCACCACGCGGTTGCTGACCGACCCGATGCCCTCGATGGTGCACGTGACCAGCTGCCCGGCCCGCAGGTAGACCGGTGGCTTGCGGGCATGCCCGACGCCGCCGGGGGTGCCGGTGGCGATGAGGTCGCCCGGGTTGAGCCGGATCATCGTGGAGACGTACTCCACGAGCGCGACGGGGTCGAAGACCAGGTCGCCGGTGCTGTCGGACTGCATGGTCTCGCCGTCGACGGTGGTGGAAATGGCCAGCGACGGGCGGACCCCGCCCAGCTCGTCGGGGGTCACCAGGTACGGGCCCACCGGGGTGGTGGAGTCCCAGTTCTTGCCCTGGGTCCACTCGCGGGTGCGGAACTGCCAGTCGCGGCAGGTGACGTCGTTCATCACGGTGAACCCGGCGATGGCGGCCTCGGCCTCCTCCCCGGTGGCGCGGCGCACCGGCCGGCCGATGACGAGGGTGAGTTCGGCCTCCCAGTCGAACTCGTCGGTCTCGGCGGGGCGGTGGATGTCGTCGGTGGCGCCGATGAGGGTGTCGCTGAACTTGGTGAACAGGGTGGGGTATTCGGGGATGGGGCGTCCCATCTCGGTGATGTGGGTGCGGTAGTTGAGGCCCACGCACACCACCTTCGACAGGGTGGGCACCAGGGTCGCGAACTCTGCGCCCCCGGCCGGGTACGTCGGGCCGGTCGCGGCCGCAGCGGCCTCCGCCCAGTCGGGCCGGGCGAGGAAAGCGCCCACGTCCGGTGCGCCCAGGTCGACGAGCGTGTCCCCGTCGACCCGGACGGCACGGGTTCCTTCGGGGGTGCGCAGCGTGGCCAGTCTCATCGGGCCACCTCCATTCGTGCCAGGTCGAGTCGTTCGAAGATGGGGGCGTCGCAGAACCGGAACAGGTCCAGCGCGTTCGAGTCGGAGCCGTCCTGGCCGGCGTCGGCCTTCGCGGTGAACGGCACCCAGCTGGGCACCACGAACATGTCACCGCGCTCCACGGTCCACGTGTAGTCACCCACGCTGACCGTGCCCGCGCCGTCGAACACCTGGAACACCGAGGACCCGGTCTCCTTGACCGGCGCGGTCTCCGCTCCGCCCGCGATGCGGTGGATCTCGGTGCGGATGGTGGGCAGGACATCCTGGCCGGTGGTGGGGTTGGTGTAGCGGACAGCCGCATGACCGGGCTCCACCGTCACGTCGTGCCCGGCCCGCTCCAACTGCAGCTGGTCGCGCAGCGCCGCATCGGTGTACTCCCAGCGGTAGGCCAGCAGCGGCGACTTCGGCGTAGGGCCCAGGAGCCGCAGCGGCGACAGCCCGGGGCGTCCCCACAGCATCTCCGCGCGCGACACGTCGGGGGTCTCCATGGCGTCGAGCTCCTCCGGACCGAACTCGAAGAACGTGGACTCGATCTCGTACTGGAACGGGATGTCCAGGCCGTCGATCCACGCCATCGAATGCTGCGACGGGTTCTGGTGCGCATGCCAGTTCCAGCCGCCCTGGGGCAGGAAATCACCCCGACGCATCGGCACCGGATCGGAGTTGACCACCGTCCACACACCCTCGCCCTCCACGACGAACCGGAACGCGTTCTGGGTGTGCCGGTGGTAAGGCGCGATCTCCTCCGGGCACAGATACTGGATCGCGGCCCACAACGTCGGCGTCGCGTACGGGCGGCCACCCAGGGTCGGGTTGGCCAACGCGATGGCCCGCCGCTCCCCGCCGCGACCCACCTCGACGATCTCACCGGCCCGTTCGGCCAACCTGATCAGGTTCCGCCACCGCCACAGATGCGGCGCGGCCTTGCTCTGCGGCGCGAACGGCATCAGGTCACCGATCTCGTACCACAGCGGGATCAGCATCTCCTCCTCGAAACCCTGATACAGCTCGATCAGCTCAGGCGTGACCGGCGGCTGGTTGGGCGCATCCCTGGCCTCGAGCCGGACCGGTGTGGGGTGGGTGTTGGGCATGGTCACTCCTTCGTGGGCGCCGTGTAGGGCAGGACGAGTCGCGACGGGTGGTCCGCGTCGCGGTAGATCTTGTGGGTGACGGGGCGCCCCACGGGCAGGTGGAACGCGTCGGGGGGCAGCAGCGAGTTGTGCTCGTCGACGAGCGGCTCGGCGTTGGACAGCTCGACCCGGAGCCGGTGACCGGGCAGGAAGGTGGTGGCGAACGGGTAGAGGCGCACCACGTACTCCTCGATGGCACCCGGCTCGACGGGGACGGCGCGGGTGTGCGGGTGGTGCGGGCTCCCCTCGGTGGTGCGCTCGTCGAGTTCCCGGTGCGAGGCCTTGAGGTAGCCGGTGGTCACGATCTGCCGCTTGCCTGTGGGCGCCACGTCCCAGAGCCTCAGGATGAGGTTGGTGTCGGGCTGGTCGATCTCGACGAACAGGTGCGCGGCGCCGGTGCCGATCATCTCGGTCGCCTCCTCGAAGGGGGCCGTGGACCAGTCGAGGATCACCACCTCGTCGGTGACGCTGAGCGGCGCCTGGTAGAAGCCGTCCGGGGCCGCGTGCTGCGCGGACATCCGCTCGGGCTCGGGCGACAGCACGCGTCGCGGCCGCAGGTAGAGGCTGCGGTACTCGACGTCCTTCGGCGGCCACTGCTCCCCGGTGACTCGTTCGCGTGAGCCCTCGACGAAGACGGTGACCGGGGGCTCGTCCATGACGCCGGTGTCGATGCCCTTGAGCCAGTGGTCGTACCAGCGCAGCATCGTGTCGTGCTCCTCGACGAAGGGCCGCGACTGCATGGGCGGGTACGGGCCGATGTCGAGCTTCTTGGGGCCCTGGAGCCGGTTGAACAGCTCGACGGTGCCGTCGATGGTCCAGCCGCGGCCGTTGTCGATCTGCAGCCAGACGGGGATGTCGATGGACTCCGCGAGGTTGACGGGGTTTCGCTCCTCGTACCACTCACCGTCGAGCTCGTTCATCACGATGTCGAACCAGGCCTCGTGGTTGACGGGGTAGTTGAGGACGTGGACCAGGTTGGGCCAGGCGGCCACGTCGGGGTCCTCGAGCCGCTCCGCCACGCGTCGCCTGATCTCGTCGGGCGGGTAGGTCTCCAGCATCCGTGACTTCACGCGGTCCGTGAACGCCCAGCCCGAGTCCCCGCCGCGACCCTCGCGCGCCGCGCGCGGCATGAACCACATCACGCCCCCGTGGTAGGTGGTCTCGTAGAAGTCGAAGTGACCACCGCTGACGAAGATGGCCTTGAGGTGCGGGGGCCGCTCGGCGGCGGCCAGCACCTGCATGGAGCCGAAGTAGGAGATGCCGATCATGCCGACGTTGCCGTCACACCACGGCTGCGCGGCGACCCACTCGATGACGTCGTAGGCGTCCTGCCCGAGCGACACTCCCCCGGCGTTGTAGTTGCCGATGTGCTCGCCCCCGGAGTCTCCGGTGCCGCGCAGGTCGCCGATCACGTGGGCGTAGCCGGCGCTCACGACGCGGTCGATGTCGCCCGCCTCGATGCACCCGTCCCACATCGGTGACGGTCGCCGCTGCGGCGGCGTGGTCAGGGCCAGCGCCTGCAGCTCCTTGCCGTAGGGGCTGAGCGCCACCAGGGCCGGGCGCGGGGTCTCGTCGGCGCCCTCGTACACGTCCAGGGCCAGCTCGACGCCGTCGCGCATGGGTGCGCGGAGGTGCTTGCGGATGCGCATGGTCATGGGTGGCTCCTGTTCAGCTGCGCGTAGCCGTGCAGCGTGGTGAAGAACGGGGACGGCTCGAGCGTCGGGTCGCCCGTGTAGCCGAGTTCATCGGCGACGGGGGCGAAAGGCGAGTAGATCGATTCGTCGGGCCGTTGCCCATGGCGCACCGCGACCTCGCGGATGCGTGCCTCGAGGTCGATGCTCTCCTGAAGTGCCTGACGGGCCTGCGCGCGGTCCAGCTCGACCCCGTGGGCCACACCGTCGGCGCCCCGGTACGGGTGGCCGAGGTACATCCGCTCGGGGCGGACCTCGGTGAGGAGATGGGTGAGGCTTGCGCGGTACGCATCCGGGTCCCCGTAGCCGGGGAACCCGCTGGCCGCTCCGTGGATCTGGACGGCGTCGCCCACGAAGGCCGCGCGATCGACCACGTAGGCCGCGGATCCCGCGGTGTGCCCGGGGATGCTGTGCACCGCCACCTCGACGCCACCACCCAGCGGAAGGGAGTCACCGTCGCGGACCAGCACAGGCGTCCACTCCCCCGGGTCGAGGTGGTGGGCGTCCGCCTCGTGGATGACCACCCGCGCGCGGCGACCGGTCAGCTCCCACAGCGCGCGTGCGCCGCCCACGTGGTCGATGTGGCCGTGGGTGAGCAGGATCCAGCGCACGTCCTCGATCCGGCGGCCGAGCGCCTCCAGCGCGGGCGCCATGCCCTCGGCCGGGGATGAGGCGATGCCGGTGTCGACGATGGCCGGCTCGGGGGCGTCGATGAAGAAGCTGTAGAGGCTGAACCGCCCCCACTGCGAGACCAGGGGGTGGACACCGACCGTCATGGCCGCCGCCCCAGGAACGCGGTGGTCTCGTCGAACACCCGGTGGAACTCGGGGATCCAGGAGAAGTTGGCCACGAAGCCGTGGTTCGCGCCCGCGTAGCGGCTCACGACCGTCTCCACCCCTGCCTCGGCGAGGCGGCGTCCGTACAGCTCACCCTCGTCGCGCAGCGGGTCGTACTCGGCGGTGACGATCAGCGCCCTGGGCAGGCCGGCGAGGTGTTCGCGCCTGATCGGCGAGACTCGCGGGTCGGCCGGGTCGGCGCCGCTGTCGACGTAGAACGCGTTGAACGGCTCGAGGAGGGCCGTCTCCAGCCCGTAGCCGGTGGCGTTCTCCCTCAGCGAGGGGTAGCGATCCTCGTCGAAGCCCAGGTCCACCGACGGGTAGTAGAGCACCTGGTCGGTGATCCGGTCGAAACCGTCGTCGACGGCCATGCCGGCGACGGCTGCCGCCATGCCCGCCCCGGAGGAGTCGCCGGCGACGACGAGCCGCCCGCCGCTCCAGGGCTGATCGGCGACCCACCTCACCACGGCGTAGCAGTCCTCCAGCCCGGCCGGGAACGGGTTCTCGGGCGCCAGCCGGTAGCCGGCGGCCACGACGGTCCAGCCGGTGGCCGCGGCCAGTTCGCGGGCCACGTGGTCGTGGGTGTCCAGGCTGCCGAGGAAGAACGCGCCGCCGTGGAGGTAGACGATCACCCCGCCCGAATCGCCGTCATGGGCGCGGTAGACGCGCACCGGCACGTCGCCCGCCGCGAGGTCGTCGACGGAGTGCAGCGGCAGCCGCTGGTCCGTCGGCGGCACCTGGGCCTGCTCGCCCGCCCGGATGGCTGCCGGGTTGATCGGCCCCTCCGGCGGGGCGGGCAGGGAGGCGAGCACCTCGGCGATTCTGGGGTGGAGCGTCATCGGGCGGGCTCCTCCTCGCGCATGGTGGCGGGCTTCTGGCCGGGGAACACGTCGTTGACCTCGTCCTCACTCCAGCCCTGGCGGGAGATCCGCTGCAGCTCGTCGGTGACCGGCTTGCGGGTGGCCTGGTAGAGCTCGAGCGCCTCCTTGACCGAGTCCGCCTGGAGCAGGGCGTCGGCGAGACCGCCTGCGTCCATGATGGCCGAGTTGGCGCCCTGGCCCTGGTGGTGGCACATCGAGTGGGCGGCGTCGCCGAGCAGCGCGACGCACTCGGAGTGCCAGTTCTCGACCGGGTCGATGTCGTAGACGGCGCGGACGATGACCTTGTCCCAGTCGAGGTCGCGGACGGTGGCCACGATGCGCTCGTCGAAGCCCTCGACGGTGCGCAGCATGTCGTCCTGGGTCACCGCGGGCGTCCAGGTGCTGTCCGGGGCCAGCGCGGTGACGTCGAAGGAGAGCTGACCACGGTGGCGCAGCGGGAGGACGTAGACCTTGGTGCCGCGGCCGAGGTACATGCGCAGGTTGTCGTCGACGACGAGGCCGTGGGCGGCGTCGGCGTCCACCACGACGCGGTACGCGTGCTCGCCGGCGAAGACCGGCTGCTGGTCGCTGAACAACTGCGTGCGCACGGTGGACTTGATGCCGTCGGCGCCGATGACCAGGTCCGCGGTGGCGGTGGTGCCGTTGGTGAAGGTCAGCTCGGCGTGATCGCCCAGGTCCTTGATGGACTCGAGCTTGTGGCCGAGGTGAACCATCCCCTCGGGCAGCACGCCGACGAGCGCCTCGATGAAGTCGCCGCGGTGGATGAGGTGGGTGTGGGTCTTCACCTCGTAGTCGTCCATGCCCGGCCAGGAGTCCTGCATGATCGTGTGCCCGTCGGCGGTGAGGATCTCGAAGTAGTCACTGGGGGAGCTCACCTTGGCGATGGCGTCGAAGATGCCCCACTGGCGGAACAGGTCCATGGTTGAGGGGCGTAGCCCGATGCCCGCGCCCACCTCCCGGATGCTGCTCGCCTGCTCGTAGACGTCCACCTGGGCGCCCAGGAGGCTGAGCGCTTTTGCTGCCGCGGCGCCGCCGTAGCCGCCGCCGACGATGGCGATCTTGAGGTTCTTGAGGTCGGAGGACTGCATTGTTCTCTCGCTTTCGTGGGGGGTGGGTCAGCTGCGGATCGACAGGAAGTCGGCCGGGTTGGTGACGAAGAGGGTGTGGATGGTGGCCTCGTCGACGCCTGCGTCGCGGAGGTCGGGAATGAGGTCCTCGAAGAGGTAATTGACGGTGTGGCCCTTCACGCCGGGCCAGCCGAGGGGGCTGCAGTTGGCGTCGACGCCGGCCATCGCCTGGTCCAGGTGCCCGGCCGCCAGGAAGCGCAGGAAGTGGTCGAGGCGCTCCTTGCGTGGGCGGGCCCAGAACGGCGGGTCCTCGAGTTCCGTCTCGTATCCGAAGGTGTCGAAGCCGACGCGGCCGCCCTGCTCGGCGATCCATGTGTCGCGGGTCTTCGACGCGTTGACGCCGTCGTCGGCGTGCCCGAACAGGACCCGGTCCAGGGGAAGGCCCTCCTCGTTGAAGATGGCGATCGCGTTCTCGGCGTCGATGGCGAGGTGGGTGAGGACGGGCACCCCGGTCTGCCTCGCGGCGCGGGCCGCGGCGCGGTAGATCCGCTTGTCCAGCTCCGTCATCCGGCCGCCGCGGCTGACGCCGACCTTGATCACGCCTGCCTTGCTGCCCGTGTCGCCGATGCCGACGGTGATCTCGTGGACGAACACCTCCGCCAGGTACTCGACGGAGGCGCGTGCGAAGTGGGGCAGCGCCGTGTCACCGCCGACGAACCCGGTGCAGGCCACGATGTTGATGCCGGTCTTGGCCGAGAGCGACTTGTAGTAGTCGATGTCGCGGCCGTTGCAGATGCCGGTGGCGTCCACGAACGTCCCGCCGCCGTACTCGTGGAACGCGCGCAGCTTCGGCACGGTCTCCGCGTAGCGCTCCTCGGGCGTCTTCCACCAGCGGGAGTCGAGCTCGCTGCCGGGCATGCCGTATCCGATGTGCTCGTGGACGGCGACGATACCGAGCGCCTCCGCCGGGATCGGTCCCAGCACTGTGTTCACCCTGGACATGTCACTCACCTCTGGTGTCGTCGTCGATGGTCAGGAGCTCGCGCGGGTTGGCCTCGAGGATGGTGCGGAGGTCGTCGTCACCGATGCCCAGGTCCCTGAGCCTCGGGACGAAGGCGGTCAGCACTGTGCTGTAGGGCAGGTCGTGGGCGGGCAGGCCCTTGGCGACGCCGACGGCGTTGCAGGACAGCACGATCCGGTTCGCGTGGCCGGCCCGCACCAGGTCCGCGACCAGGGCGGCGCGTTCGCGGTCGGTGAGGTGGGCCGGGTCGTCGTTGAGTCCCACGTGGTCGATGCCGACGAAGGCGCCCAGGCGGGCCACCTCCGCGGGCGCGCCAGCGGAGACGGCGTCCCTGCGGTCCAGGCCACCGACGAGCACCCGCCCGGCGGGCAACCCCTCGTCGAGGAGGACGGCCAGCTCGGCGGCGGCATCGCGGCCGAACCGGAACGAGACGGCCGCCCCTGTGTCGCGGGCGGCGCGGGCGGCGCCTCGGGCCAGGCTCTCGTCCGTGGGCGTCATCCCCTCGCGGGTGGCGGTGGTGGTGACCAGGCCCGCGGCGGCCCGGCGCTCGAGCCGAGGCACCACCATGCCGTCGGTGACCTCGGCCGCGAACAGCGCGCCGAACCGGTCTGCCGGCCAGGGCGTGGGCGGGTTGGTCTGCGGGGTGAGGAAGTAGCCCCCGAGCAGCTCCTCGGGGCCCATGCCCGTCGATGCGACGATGTGGACGCCCGTGGTCCGCGAGAGGGCTTCATAGAGGGTGAGGTCGCGGCCGTGGAACATGCCCGTGTTGTCGACGATCGCGCCCCCGCCGGCGGCGCGGAACTCGGTCAGCCGGGCCGCGAGGATGTCGAAGATCTCGGCCCGGTCGATCGTGATGTCGGGCGCGTACTGGGCGCCGGGCAGCACCGAGAGCAGCGCCTCGTGCATCGCGACGACGCCGAGCTCGTCGGCGGGGATGGCGCCGAGCACCGTGTTGGCGGTTCCGGGGGTTGCCGACATGGCACACCTTTCGTCGTCAGGGGACGCCGGGGACGGCGTCGGGAGAGGGTGCGGAGCGCTGTTCGGGTGACAGCGACGTGCAGGTGAACCAGGAAGCCGCGTCTCCGCTTGACGGGCCGCAGTCCACTGCAGTGTGGGTGGCGTTGATGAACTGTATCCCGTGGGGTGGCGGTCAGGTCAACGGAAATGTTGACCGGGTTGCTTATCAATCCGACGCATCTAGGTATTGGACTTCGCATGGGTACGGCGTGCGAAGCTCAATGCATGATCGTGATCTGTGAGCCCGTCCGCACGCCCGTCGGCGCCTACCTGGGCGGTCTGTCGAGCCTGTCCGCGGCCGAGCTGGGCACCGTCGCGGTGCGCGAGGTCGCCCGCCGCGCCGGGCTCGGGGAGAACTCGGTCGACGACGTCATCCTCGGCAACTGCAACCCCTCCGGCGAGTTCCCGGCGCTCGGCCGCGTCGTCGCGCTGGACGCCGGCCTCGGCGTCGGTGTGCCTGGCCAGCAGGTGGACCGGCGCTGCGGATCCGGGCTGCAGGCGGTGCTCACCGCGGCGATGCAGGTCCAGGCGGGCGTGAGCCGACTGGTGATCGCCGGCGGCGCCGAGTCGATGAGCGGTGTGGAGCACTACGCGCTGCTGAGGCAGGGCGTGAAGGGCGACGGGGTGCAGCTGACCGACCGCCTTGCCCGCGCCCGTGCCACGGCCGGGGGCCGCGACCATCCCATCCCCGGCGGCATGATCGAGACCGCGGAGAACCTCCGGCGCGAGTACGGCATCAGCCGGGAGGCGCAGGACGAGTTCGCGCTGGCCTCGCACCGGAAGGCGGCCGCGGCACAGGCCGCGGGGCTCTTCGACGCGGAGATCGTGCCCGTGGAGGTGTCGCGGCGGGGCGGGGTCACCACCGTCGCCTCCGACGAGCACATCCGGCCGGACACGACGATGGAGGCGTTGGCCCGGCTGCGCCCGATCCTCGCGGGGTCCGACCCCCAGGCCACCGTGACCGCCGGCAACGCGTCGGGACAGAACGACGCCGCGGCCGCGTGCATCGTCACCACCATGGAGGAGGCCGAGCGGCGCGGCCTGACCCCGATGCTCGAGCTCAGGGGTTGGGGGCTGGCCGGCGTCGAGCCGGAGCGGATGGGCATCGGGCCGGTGGCCGCGTCGGCCGCCGCGCTCGGCCGGGCGGGCCTGACCCTGGCGGACCTGGACCTCATCGAGCTCAACGAGGCCTTCGCCGCGCAGGCGCTGGCGGTGCTCACCGAATGGGGGCTCTCCCCCACCGACGAGCGGCTCAACCCCAACGGGTCGGCGATCTCGCTCGGCCACCCGGTCGGCGCCACGGGGGCGCGGATCCTCGCGACGATGGCCCACGAGCTGCGCCGCTCCGGGGGCCGCTACGCGCTGGAGACGATGTGCATCGGCGGCGGGCAGGGCCTGGCCGCGGTGTTCGAGCGGGTGGCCTGATGGACAAGGTGGTGGCCTCGGCCGCGGAGGCGGTGGCCGACATCGCGTCCGGCTCCCGCATCGCCGTCGGCGGGTTCGGGCTCGCCGGCATCCCCTGGATCCTCATCGACGCGCTGCTGGAGCAGGGCGCGACGGACCTCGAGATCGTCAGCAACAACCTCGGCGTCGACGGCGCCGGCCTGGGCAAGCTGCTCGAGGCCCGTCGCATCCGCCGCGCCATCAGCAGCTACATCGGCGAGAACCGGGAGTTCGCTCGCCAGTTCCTCGCCGGCGAGCTGGAGGTGGAGCTCACCCCGCAGGGCACGCTCGCCGAGCGGCTGCGCGCGGGCGGCGCCGGGATCGGGGCGTTCTTCACGCCGTCGGGCGTCGGCACGCTGGTCTCCGACGGCGGGATGCCCTGGCGCTACGCCCCCGACGGGTCCGTCGCGCTGGCGTCGCCGCCGAAGGAGGTTCGGGTGTTCAACGGGCAGCCGATGGTGTTGGAGGAGGGCATCGTCGCGGACGTGGCACTGATCCGCGCCGCCGTCGTAGACCGCCACGGCAACTGCCGCTTCCACGCCGCCGCGCAGAACTTCAACCCGCCCGCGGCCATGTCTGGGCGGCTGACCATCGTCGAGGCGGAACGGGTGGTGGAGGCCGGCGCCATCGACCCGGAGGACGTGCACCTGCCCGGCGTCTTCGTCGCCCGCGTCGTGGCCCTGACTCCGGAGCAGGCGGTCGCGAAGATGATCGAGAAGCGCACCACCACAGTCCGCCCCGACCTGGAGGCCTGAGCCATGCCCTGGACCCGCGCACAGATGGCCGCCCGCGCCGCGCTCGAGCTGTCGGACGGCCAGTACGTCAACCTCGGCATCGGGCTGCCCACCCTGATCCCCAACCACCTGCCCAAGGGCGTGCACATCGTGATGCAGTCCGAGAACGGCATCCTCGGCACGGGCCGCTACCCGTACGACGACGAGGTGGACCCTGACCTCATCAACGCCGGCAAGGAGACCGTCACGGTCGAACCGGGTGCCTCGTTCTTCGACTCGGCCACCAGCTTCGCCATGATCCGCGGCGGCCACATCGACGTGGCGGTGCTGGGCGCCATGGAAGTGGCCTGCAACGGCGACATCGCCAATTGGATGGTCCCCGGCGCCCTGGTCAAGGGCATGGGCGGGGCCATGGACCTCGTGCACGGAGCCAAACGCGTCGTGGTGGTCATGGACCACACCACCAGGGCGGGCGCGCCCAAGCTGCTGGCGCAATGCGCCCTCCCGCTCACCGGACAGGGCATCGTCGAGCGCGTGGTGACCGATCTGGGCGTATTCGACGTCCGCGGCACCCACTTCGAGGTGGTCGAACTCGCGCCGGGCGTGACGCTGCAACAGGTGGTGGACGCCACCGGCGCCCCCGTCAGCGCACCAGCGCCTCGAGCCGTGTGAGCACCTGCTGGACCACGCCCGACGGCGCCGCCTCGCGCCACGCCGCCACCAGGTCCAGCGTCGGGCCGGGCTCGTCGGCGAGCGGCAGGTAGACCACCCCCGGGATCTGGACGTTGCGCACGCCCTCGGGCACCAGCGCGACCCCGAGCCCGGCGGCGACGAACGCCACCAGCGTCGACGTCTCCCGGACCACCGAGCGCATCTCCGGCTCGAAGCCGGCCGCCAGGCACGCCGCGAGAACCGCGTCACCCGTCGCCGACGCCTTCCGCGGGTAGCCGACGAAGGCCTCGCCCGCCAGGGACGCCAGCTGAACGGGCTCCTCGCCGGCGAGCCGATGGTTGACCGGCACCGCCACGACGAGCGGCTCGCGGCGCAGCACCTTGGAGCCCACTCCATCGGTGCGCGGGAACGGGCGCAGGACGCCGATGTCGCTGCGTCCCTCCACCAGCGACCGCTCGACCTCCGGGCTCAGCAGGTCGCCCTGCAGCTCCAGACGGAGGTTCGGCAGCTCGGTGGCCAGGGCCCGGGCCAGTGTCGGCATCAGCTCATAGGTCGACGAGCCGATGAAGGCCAGGCGGACGGTGCCCTCCTCGCCGGCGTGGACGCGGCGCACCTCGTCGACAGTGACATCGATGACGCTGAGGATCTCGGTGGCCCGCGCGAACAACCGCTCCCCCGCGGGCGTCAGGTCGACGCGCCGGGTGGAGCGGTTGAACAGCTGGACCCCGAGCTCGCTCTCGAGGGACTTGATCTGCTGGGAGAGGGCGGGCTGGGCGAGGAACAGCCGGGCGGCCGCGCGGCCGTAGTGGCGTTCCTCGGCCAGCACAACGAAGTACTTGAGGCGCCGCAGATCCATACCGGTCAGCTTGGCACCTCGACGGCGGGTCCGTCAGCGATTGGCGCCCACCGGTGCCTGCTGGGGCGCGCCGCGGCGCGGGTTCCAGCCCGGCCCGGCGACGGCGTCGGCCGCCTTCCCGCTGACCACCACCATGATCGCGGTCATCACGGCGCCGTAGACGAAGAACCCGGCGATCGCCAGGAGCCCCGCGGGGGGAACCAGCGCGGCGGGGGCTCCGGGGTTGTCGCCGATCTGGCTGAGCACCATCATCACCATGAGCGACTCGACGAAGCCGAGCAGGACCACCGGCACCATGGCGAGCGGCGTCTTGCCCAGCACGGTCGGGTGGACGGCGAGGATGAGGAAGATCACCAGCGTGATGCCCACTCCCAGCACCAGCGGCGCGGAGGCGGGGTCGGCCGCCAGCATCGGGCCGGCCACCAGCGCGAACAGGAAGCCCCACACCACGCCGGCGAGGAAGCTCAGCACCATCGGTACGAGCCCGCCGAGGGGCAGCTGCAGCGCGAAGAACACGATGATGGGGACGATGAGGAACGGCGTGTAGGCGGCGTACTGCGGGAGCAGGATCTGGAACGGAAGCAGCAGCAGCGTGATCAGCACGGCGCCGAGGATGGCCTCGACCAACGTGCCCTTGACGAAGTTTGACATGGATCTCCTTGGGCTCTCCAGCGCGTCGTCGCGCGGCATAGTTCCACGGTAGGAACAGCAAAACCCCAGGTCAATACATCATTAAGACCCCGACGGCACCGATTGAGTCGGGATCGCGATAGCTGGCCTCTCCGCAGTGGGAATCCCGGGACCTGGCCGGTATCGGGGCCCGTCTCCCCGGATTCGCCCCCTTTACGGCTGCTGGCCGGACGCCTCGCGGACGACCGCGCCTTTGGCCCGGGCGGCGTCGCGCAGCGACTCCTGGAAGTCCAGCATGCGCTGGATCAGCGCCTCGTCCGAGGCGGCCAGGATCCGCACGGCGAGCAGGCCGGCGTTGCGGGCGTTGCCGATGGCCACCGTCGCCACCGGCACCCCGGCGGGCATCTGCACGATGGACAGCAGCGAGTCCATGCCGTCGAGGTACTTCAGCGCCACGGGCACCCCGATGACCGGCAGCGGCGTGAGAGCGGCAAGCATGCCCGGCAGGTGCGCCGCGCCCCCCGCGCCGGCGATGATGACGCGGACACCGCGCTCGTGCGCGCCCCGCCCGAAGGCCACCATCTCGTCGGGCATGCGGTGCGCCGAGACGACGTCGGCCTCGAAGGGCACGCCGAACTCGGCGAGCGCGTCGGCGGCGGCAGACATCGTCGGCCAGTCGGAGTCCGACCCCATCACGATCGAGACGAGCGGTTCAGGCATTCGGGTCTCCCATCAGGTAGCCGGCGGCGTGGTGCGCGCGGCGGCGGACGTCGTCGAGGCTGGTGCCGAGGGCGGTGACGTGACCCACCTTGCGGCCGGCCTTCACCTCCTTGCCGTAGAGGTGCACGCGGATCTCGCGATCCCGGGCGAAGACGTGCATCAGCGCGCCCGTGAGGTCCTTCTCGGCGCCGCCGAGGACGTTGGTCATGACCACCACGTCGTCGCGCAGCTCCGGCGACCCCAGCGGCAGGTCGAGCACGGCCCTGATGTGGTTCTCGAACTGGCTGGTGCGGGCGCCGTCGATGGTCCAGTGGCCGGTGTTGTGGGGGCGCATGGCCAGTTCGTTGACCACGATCCGGCCGTCGCGGGCCTCCATCAACTCGACCGCCAGCACGCCGACCACGCCGAGCTCGTTGGCGATCCGGATGGCCATCTGCTGCAGCCCGGCCGCGCGGTCAGGGTCCAGCCCGGGCGCGGGGGTGACGGTCTCGACGCAGATGCCGTCGGTCTGGACGGTTTCGCTGATCGGGTACGCCACGACTTGCCCCGAGGGAGAACGGACGACGATGGCGGAGAGCTCGCGAGCGAAGTCGACGAACTCCTCCGCCACGATGCGCACCCGCTCCCCCGCCGACGAGTGCGCGATCCCGTCGAACGGAGCCTCGGCCTGCGAGTCGTCGTCGAGCTTCCACACGCCCTTGCCGTCGTAGCCGCCGCGGGAGGTTTTGGCGATGATGGGCCAGCCCTGCCGCTCGCCGAAGGCGGACAACTCGTTGACGGTGTCGCATACGGCGAACGCGGGGCAGTCCACGCCGAGCTCGGCCATCTTCTCGCGCATCAGCGCCTTGTCCTGCGCGTACACCAGCGCGTCCGGGCCGGGGCGCACGGCCACCTTCCGCGACACCTCAGCCAGGTGCCGCGTGGGTACGTGCTCGTGGTCGAAGGTGAGCACGTCGACGCCGTCGGTGAAGGACATCAGCGTGTCGAGGCTGCGGTAGTCTCCGACGACGGCGCCGCGGACCACCTGCGCGGCGGACACGTCCGGCCCCTCCGCGAGCAGGCGGACGTCGATGCCGAGCGGGATGGCTGCCTGGTGCATCATGCGGGCCAGCTGCCCACCGCCGGCGATGGCCACTGCGTAGCGACGAGTCACCGGGGCAGCATACCCAAGCGGCTACTCGTCGCTGTCGTCCTGCTCCTCGAACAGCAACTCCGTGATGGTCACGTGCACGCGCTCGACGTCCGGCACGTCGGGCAGCCGCAGGGGCTGGCCGGCCGCCGTCTCCAGGATCAGCGTGCCGCAGCCCAGCATGCGGTCAGTCAGCGAGCGCTCGTAGTTGACGTTGTTGATGCGGCGCAGCGGGAGGTCGTGGCCGAGCTTGTTGATGATGCCGTGCCTCGTGATGATCCGACGGTCCGTGATGGTGTAGCTGGAGGTGATCCAGCGCAGGAACGGGATGAGCACCAGGAACAGGAACAGCACCAGCGCCACGGCGATCGCCACCCACGTGGCCCACGGCTGCCACGCGGGCGGCAGCAGCGCGATGGACACGCCGAGCCCGGCCCCCAGGAGGATGAGGATCAGCGCGGGGCCGATCAGCGCCTTGACGTGGGTGTGCATGGAGGCGATGACCACCTCGTCGCGCCCGAGCTGGTCCTTGTCGATAGCCATAGCGCCCAGTCTGGCACGCGCCACCGACGAATCAGCCCAGCTTCGCGTGCACGACGTCGCCCACGGCGAAGGTCTCGATGCCGGTGGCTGTGGTGACCTGCAGCCGCCCCCACTGATCGACGCCCCTGCCGGTCCCTGAGACGCGGCGGTCGCCGTCGAGGATGACGGTCAGCTGCGCCCCGACGGAGGCGCACCGGGCCTCGTACTCCGCGCGCAGGTTGCCCCGCAGCTGCCAGGACCGGTAGAGCCGCTCGAAGTGGCTCAGCACCCCGGCGACGATGCGGTTCTGGTCCGTCGGGAGTCCCTCGAGGGCGAGCGATGTCGCGTTGGGCACGGGAAGCTGGTCCGCCGACAGGTCCACGTTGATCCCGATGCCGACGACGGCACGCGCCCCCTCCGGGTGCTCGATCCGCTCCGAGAGGATGCCGCAGACCTTGCGGCCGCGGATGAGGACGTCGTTGGGCCACTTCAGCGACACCGGCGCCGCGCCGTCGGCGAGCTCGGCCACCGCCGACGACACGGCCATGCCCGCCAGCAGCGAGAGCCAGCCCCACTGTGGGAACTCCGGCTGAGGGGTCAGCAGCAGCGACATCGAGATCGACGCCCCCGGCGGGCTCACCCACTGGCGGTCCAGCCTCCCGCGCCCGGCCGTCTGTTCCATGGACACCAGGACGGCACCCTCCGTCGCCCCCGCACGCGCCCGCGCCGCGAGGTCCGCGTTGGTGGAGCCGGTGGTCTCCACCACGTCGACGGAGCGCCACAGTGTCGCGGCGGGGAGCAACGCCACGATGCGGCCGGCGTCGGAGAAGGTGGGAGTCACCGCCACATCGTAGCCCGGGGGCACAGGGCCGGCGGGGACGAGACGACCTCCTCAACGAGGGCAGCACCCCACATGGGAGCGGCACGAAACCTGGGGCGATTCACCCCCAGCCATCCAACAATCTGAGCGGCCACCGGGACTGACCGGTTCCGCCGCTATGGTGTCGGCATGGAGATCGACATCCACACCACTGCCGGTCGGATCGCCAATCTCGGAGTGCGCATCGACGAAGCCGTGCACGCCGGTTCGGCCGAAGCGGTGGAGAAGCAGCATGCCAAGGGGAAGATGACCGCCCGAGAGCGGATCATGGCCCTCCTCGACGAAGGAAGCTTCGCCGAGTTCGACCAGTTCTCACGTCACCGCACGACCGCCTTCGGGATGGACGCGCGCCGCCCGTTCGGCGACGGCGTCATCACCGGCACCGGGTCCATCCACGGCCGCCCGGTGTGCGTGTTCAGCCAGGACGTGACCATCTTCGGCGGCGCCCTCGGCCAGGTGTACGGCGAGAAGATCGTCAAGATCCAGGACTTTGCGCTCAAGACGGGAGTGCCGATCATCGGCATCAACGAGGGCGGCGGCGCGCGCATCCAGGAGGGTGTGGTCTCGCTGGCCCTGTACGGCGAGATCTTCAAGCGCAACACCCGTGCCTCGGGCGTGATCCCGCAGATCTCGCTCATCATGGGCGCGGCGGCCGGCGGCCACGTGTACGGCCCGGCGCTGACGGACTTCGTCATCATGGTGGACAAGACCTCGCAGATGTTCATCACGGGCCCGGAGGTGATCAAGACCGTCACGGGCGAGGACGTCTCCATGGAGGAACTCGGCGGCGGCCGCACCCACAACACCAGGTCCGGCAACGCCCACTACCTGGCCGCGGACGAGAACGACGCCATCGAGTACGTGCGCGAGCTGCTCACCTACCTGCCGCAGAACAACCTGGAGGACGCCCCCGTCTTCGACGACGACCACGCGGACCTCACCATCACGGACCACGACCGCGAGCTGGACCTCCTCATCCCGGACGCGGCGAACCAGCCCTACGACATGCGCGAGGTCATCCGCAACGTCCTCGACGACGACGAATTCCTCGAGGTGATGCCCCTGTTCGCCGGCTCGATCATCGTGGGCTTCGGCCGCATCGAGGGCCGCTCGATCGGCATCGTCGCGAACCAGCCGACGGTGTTCGCGGGCTGCCTGGACATCGATTCGGCCGAGAAGGCCGCCCGGTTCGTCCGGACGTGTGACGCCTTCAACATCCCGGTGCTCACGTTCGTCGACGTGCCCGGCTTCCTGCCGGGCGTCGGCCAGGAACACCAGGGCATCATCCGCCGCGGCGCCAAGCTGATCTACGCCTACGCGGAGGCCACCGTGCCGCTGCTGACCGTGATCACGCGAAAGGCCTACGGGGGCGCCTACGTCGTGATGGGGTCCAAGCATCTGGGTGCCGACATCAACCTCGCCTGGCCCACCGCGCAGATCGCCGTCATGGGCGCGCAGGGCGCGGTCAGCATCCTCTACCGGAAGCAGCTCGCTGGCGCGGAGAGCCCGGAGGTGGAGCGCGCCCGGCTGGTCCAGGAGTACGACGACGAGCTCACCAACCCCTACGTCGCGGCGGACCGCGGCTACATCGACCAGGTCATCTACCCGCACGAGACGCGGGCCCAGGTGATCCGCGCGCTGCGGCTGCTCCGGACCAAGCGCGAGGTCCTCCCGCCGAAGAAGCACGGGAACATCCCGCTGTGACCGGGCACCTGGAGTTCCGGGGCGCGAACCTGACCGAGGAGGAGATCGCCGCCGTCGTGGCGGTGATGACCGCCTCGTCGGGCCCTGAGCAGCTGCATTCGGCTGACGCACGCCCCACGGCGGGCGGCTGGACGTCCTACTACCGCACGGTCCGCTCACCGCTGGTCGGGGGGCGCGACGCGTGGCGCACCTACCACCGCATGTGACCATGCGGCTGATCCTCGCCTCGAAGTCGCCGGCTCGGCTCACGGTCCTGCGCCGCGCCGGCCTCGAACCTGAGGTGATCGTCTCCGGATTCGACGAGCGGCAGATCGCCGACCCCGTCCCCGCCGCCCTGGCCGGCCGGTTGGCCGAGTGCAAGGGCACTGCGGTTCTGCCGCACCTGGAGGGCGACTTCGTGCTGCTCGCCTGCGACTCGGTGCTCGAGTTCGAGGGCCGCTCCCACGGCAAGCCACGCTCGGAGGAGGCCGCCGTCGAACGCTGGCAGCGGATGCGCGGCCGGGAGGGCCTGCTGCACACCGGCCACTTCGTCGCGGTGCGGCGCGGCGCCGAGGACATCCGCTACACGCGGGTGGGATCGACCCTGGTGCGGTTCGCGGACCTTCCCGACGACGAGATCAGGGCCTACGCCGCCACCGGGGAGCCCCAGCGCGTGGCCGGCGGCTTCACCATCGACGGCCGCGGTGGCGCGTACGTCACGTCGATCGAGGGGGATCCCTACAACGTGGTGGGCGTCTCGCTGCCCATGTTCCGCCAGATGGTGATCGACGCCGGGGTGCCCTGGCAGTCCCTGTGGCGTTGAGCCCTGCGGGTACAGTGGCGGGCGTGAACCGGATCGCTCTCGCCCTGGCGTGCGCGCTCGCTCTCACCGGCTGCACCGCGTCCCAGGCCACCACCCCCGCGCCCTCGGCCACTGCCGTCGCGGTGGCGTCGGCGCCGCCCGACGGCGTGCTCCTGTCGGATCTCGGCTTCACCAACGCTCCCCCCGGGTTCTCCCTCCCCGCCGGTGCCGCCGTCGAGCAGCGGATCGACAGCCCCAACAACGTGACCGTCATGCTCACCTCGCCGGGCGCGCCGGAGATCATCGCCTACCTGCGCCGCGAGCTGCCCGCCATGGGCTTCACCGTGACCGCGGACGCCAACGGATCGCTGCTGTTCGAATCGGCCGGCCACGACGGCGCCTTCACCGCCACTGGTGACCTGGCCGCGCTCAGCCTCCGCACAGACCGCGCCTCGTAGGCTGACCCCATGGAACTGCTGACACTCGCCGCGTACGCCGCGGCCGGGTTCACCGCGGGCGCGGTGCTGTCGATCATCATCTCGGTGGCGATGCGCTTCGTCGTGCGTCGCAGGACGGGGCTCGGGTTCGTGTCGCGGCGCCTCAAGGTGCCCCAGCGTCTCTTCCTCACGCTGCTCGGCGCCGGGATCGGCGTGGGGCTGGCCACCGCGACGACGCCCACGCACGCCGCCCCCGAGTGGCGCCCGGTCTTCATGCAGGGGTTCCTCATCGTCATGATCCTCGCCGGGGCCTATCTGGCCACGGGTGCGATGAAGGCCGTGGAGGACGCGATCGTCGCCCGGGCACGCGCGGACGAGGGGACCCCCCACTTCCGGCGGGTCCGCACGCAGATGCAGGTGATCACCCAGGTGCTCATCGCGGTGCTGTGGATCTGCGCCGTCGCCTGGGCCCTGTTCACCTTCCCGCAGTTCCGCGCCATCGGGGCCTCCCTCTTCGCCTCCGCGGGCCTGCTCTCCATCGTCGCGGGGCTCGCGGCGCAGTCGTCGCTGTCCAATGTGTTCGCCGGCATGCAGATCGCCTTCAGCGATGCGCTGCGCGTGGGGGACCTGGTGGTGTTCGACACGCAGATGGGCACCGTCGAGGAGATCACCCTCACCTACGTGGTGGTGCGCACCTGGGATGACAGGCGGTGGATCGTACCCAGCACGGCCTTCACGACGAAGGCGTTCGAGAACTGGACGCGCGGCGAGGCGCAGATGCTGGGCACCGTGGAGCTGGACCTCGACTGGCTGGTGCCGGTGGAGGCGATGCGCGTGGAACTCACCCGCATCGTGCAGGCCAGCGCCCTCTGGGACGGCCGCAGCGTCAACCTGCAGGTCACCGACGCCGTCGGGGGGCCGGTGCGCATCCGCGCCGTCGTCTCGGCATCCTCGTCCGGCGAGCTGTGGGATCTGCGCTGCCACGTGCGCGAAGAGCTCATCGGCTGGGTGCAGCGGCACGCCGTCTACGCGCTGCCGCGCACCCGGCTGGAGCCCGAGACCACGACGGCGCCGTCGATCGAGGAGAGGGAGGAATACGTCGAGCAGGTGCTCACCGAGTGGGAGCAGGAGAAGGCGCTCGAGGAGTCGGCGAAGGAGACCGTCGTCATGCCTCCGATCACGCAGGACTCCCCCAAGCCCATGCCGCGGTCCTGGTTCCAGGCGTTGCGGGACCAGCGAGGCGTGGACTAGAGAGTCAGCGCCACGTCGCGGGGGTCATCCAGGGCGAGGCGCACCATGGACTCGAGACGCGGTTGTCGCGGCTCGGGAAGCGCGCCGACCGGGAACCAGGCCACCTCCGTGGACTCGTCGTCGGCCACCCGCGCCTCGCCGCCGATCCACCGGGCCCGGAAGCCGTGGTCCAGGTACTGGCAGCGGTCGCCATTGCTGTAGGTCAGCGGCTCGTTGACCACCAGCCACAGCATCCGCTCCACCTCGATGCGCACACCGGCCTCCTCCAGCGCCTCCCGGGCGGCCGTCTCGGCCGGGTTCTCGCCGGGATCGACGATGCCGCTGATGAGGGCCCACTCACCGGTGTCGGCCCGTCGAACCAGCAGAACCTCGCCGTCGCGCAGCACCGCGACGTTGGCGCCCATGAGCCAGAGCTGGGCGGTGCCGATGTGGCGGCGGAGATGGGCGATGAAGGGCGGAACCGGCATGGGCCCAGTGTCACAGGCTGTGGACGCGGCGTCCATGCACCTGCCGCGCGGATACACTCGCGTCAAAGCCGAATACAGGAGGGTCCAGAGTGGGCAACGTCGCCATCTCGAAGGTTCTGATCGCCAATCGTGGGGAGATCGCCGTCCGTGTCATCCGAGCCGCCCGGGACGCGGGCATAGCGTCGGTTGCGGTGTACGCGGATTCCGATTCAGAGTCCCTGTTCGTCAAGCTGGCCGACGAGGCGTTCGCCCTCAACGGTGCCACCCCAGCGGACACCTACCTCAACATCCCCAAGCTCCTGGATGTGGCTCAGCGCTCCGGCGCGGACGCCGTGCATCCCGGATACGGCTTTCTCGCCGAGAACGCAGGCTTCGCCCAGGCGATCATCGACGCCGGCCTGATCTGGATCGGCCCGCCGCCCGCCGCCATCGATTCGCTCGGGGACAAGGTCAAGGCACGCCACATCGCCCACAAGGTGGGGGCGCCGCTGGTGCCGGGTACCGCCGACCCGGTGGCCAACGCCGACGAGGTGCTCACCTTCGCCCGCGAGCACGGCCTCCCCATCGCCATCAAAGCCGCCTTCGGCGGCGGCGGTCGCGGCCTCAAGGTGGCCCGCACCATGGAGGAGGTGCCGGAGCTGTTCGAGTCCGCCACCCGCGAGGCGGTCACGGCGTTCGGTCGTGGGGAGTGCTTCGTCGAGCGCTACCTGGACAAGCCCCGGCACGTGGAGACCCAGTGCCTGGCGGACAGCCACGGCAACGTCGTCGTCGTGTCGACGCGCGACTGCTCCCTGCAGCGCCGACACCAGAAGCTCGTGGAGGAGGCCCCCGCGCCGTTCCTCACCGAGGACCAGGTGACCCGGCTGTACGAGTCGAGCAAGGCCATCCTCAAGGAGGCGGGGTACGTCGGGGCCGGCACCTGCGAGTTCCTCGTCGGCCTCGACGGCACCATCTCGTTCCTCGAGGTCAACACCCGCCTTCAGGTGGAGCATCCGGTCTCCGAGGAGGTCACCCGCATCGACCTGGTGCGCGAGATGTTCCGCATCGCCGCCGGCGAGGAGTTGGGCTACACGGACCCGGAGGTGATCGGGCACTCCATCGAGTTCCGGATCAACGCCGAGGACGCCGGCCGCAACTTCATGCCCGCCCCTGGCACGCTGGTGAAATGGCACGCCCCGTCGGGCCCGGGCGTCCGGGTGGACGAGGGCTACCACGTGGGCATGACCGTCCCCGGGGCGTTCGATTCGCTCGTGGCCAAGGTGATCATCACCGGCGCGGACCGCGATCAGGCCCTGGCCCGCTCGCGTCGCGCCCTGGCCGAGTTGAAGATCGAGGGCATGCCCACCGTCGTCCCGTTCCATCAGGCCGTGCTGAACGAGCCCGCCTACACCGCGCCGGACGGCGTGTTCGCGGTGCACACACGCTGGATCGAGACGGAGTTCACAGGCGAGATCGCCGCCTACACCGGTGTGCTGGGCGAGGCCGAGGACCTGCCGGAGCCGGAGGTCGTGACGGTCGAGGTCAACGGCAAGCGCGTGGAGGTCAAGCTGCCAGGCGGCTTCGGAGCCCGTCCGGCGGCGTCCAAGGCCGTGAAGAAGCCCGCCAAGCGCGATCGTGGGGGCAGCAGGGTGTCGGCCCCGTCGGGGAACGCACTGGTCACGCCCATGCAGGGCACCATCGTCAAGGTGTCGGTGCAGGAGGGTCAGCAGGTGGGCGAGGGCGAGACCATCGCCGTCATCGAGGCCATGAAGATGGAGCAGCCGCTCAACGCGCACCGTGACGGCGTCATCGTCGGACTGAAGCTGGAGGCCGGGCAGGCCGTGAGCGCGGGTGAGGTGCTCTGCGAGATCGTCGACGCGGAGTGAGGTCGCCTTGGGGCCGGGGCTATTTGATCGCGCACGCCTCGTGTCGCGCGTCCAGACCGGCCACGACCCCGGCGGCTTCTCCCTGCTGATGGGCCTGTTCGACGACTAGTTCGTGAGGAGCGCGCCGTCGCGGCTGTGCAGGCGGCGTGCGGCCTCCGCGATGGACCCGGACATCGACGGGTAGACCGTGAAGGCCTGGCTGAAGTCCTCCACGGTCACCTTCTGCGCCACCGCGATCGACACCGCGTGGATCAGCTCCGACGCGCGGGGGGCCACCACGACGCCGCCGATGATGATGCCCGTCGTGGGCAGGCAGAACAGCTTGACGAAACCGTCGGTGAAGCCCTGCATCTTGGAGCGCGCGTTGGAGGCGAGCGGCAGCAGCACCGACGCGACCCGCACCTCGCCGGAGTCCGCCTGCTCCTGGGTGATGCCCACCGTGGCGATCTCCGGGGTGGTGAACACGTTCGACGACACGCGCCGAAGGTCCAGCGGCGTCACCGCGTCGCCCAGTGCGTGCCACATGGCGATGCGGCCCTGCATCGCGGCCACGGAGGCCAGCGCGAACACACCGGTCACATCACCGGCCGCGTAGATGTTGCGCACGCTGGTGCGCGAGACCCGATCCACCGAGATGTGGCCCGACGGCGTCATCGCGACGCCCGCCTCCTCCAGCCCGAGCCCGGCGGAGTTCGGGATGGCCCCCACCGCCATCAGGCAGTGGGAACCGCGCACCTCCCGGCCGTCCTCGAGCGATACCACCACGTCGTCACCGTCGCGCCGGGCCGCGTAGGCGCGACACTCGCTCATGATCTCCATGCCGCGGCGCTCGAACGCGCGTTGCAGCACTGCAGCCGCGTCCTGGTCCTGCCCGGGCAGCACCTGCCTGCGGGAGGACACCAGGACCACGTCGCAGCCGAGGCCGTCATAGGCGGAGGCGAACTCGGCCCCCGTGACGCCGGAACCCACGACGATGAGCCGCTCCGGCACCTCGGTGAGGTTGTAGACCTGCTTCCAGTTGAGGATCCGCTCCCCGTCGCACTGCGCATCCGGCAGCTCCCGGGGGGTGGTGCCGGTGGCCATGAGCACGACGTCGGCGTCGAAGACCTGCTCCCCGGACTCGGTGGAGGCGACGACGCGGGTGGGCCCGTCCAGGCGCGCGGTGCCGCTGACGAGATGGACCCCGTCCTGCCGCAGGCGCTGCGCGATGTCGGCCGACTGGGCCCGGGCGAGCTTCAACACGCGCTCGTTGACCTCACCCAGGTCCACCCGGACGATGTCCTTGACGTCGGGGGCGGCGATGTGGAGCCCCAGCTGCCGGGCGCTCTCGATGCGCACCATGATCTCGGCGGTGGCGATGAGGGTCTTCGAGGGCACGCAGTCGCTGAGGACGGCGGCTCCCCCGAGCCCGTCCCGCTCGATGAGGGTGACCTCCCCGCCGAGCTGATTGCCCACGAGGGCCGCCTCGTAGCCGCCTGGGCCTCCGCCGATGATCACTACCTTGGTCACGGCCCCATCTTCCCATAGCGCCGCTGGCCCGAACGGCGCTCGCCTATGCTGGACCGGGTGAGTGAACCCTTCGACCTGGCGGCCGAGGCCGCAGACTTCCTCCGCTCCCGATTCGACCTGGACCGCATCGACCTGGCACTGGTGCTGGGTTCCGGGTGGTCCTCGGGAGCCGACCAGCTGGGCGAGCCCCTGGGCAGCATCGAGCTTGCCGCGGTCCCCGGCTTCAGCAGGCCCGTGGTCAGCGGCCACGGGGGTCAGCTGCTGTTGTCGCGCACGTCGTCGGGAAAGGTGGCCGCCACGTTCACCGGGCGCACCCACCTCTACGAGGGCCGCGGGGTGGACCCGGTGGTCCACGGCATCCGCACGTCGGCGGCCTGGGGCGCCCCGACGCTGGTGCTCACCAACGGGTGCGGGGGGCTCAACCCCGCCTGGGTGCCGGGCACCGTCGTGCTCATCGCGGACCACATCAACCTCACCGGCGCCACGCCACTGCGCGGTGCGACGTTCATCGACATGACCGAGGCCTACTCCAGGCGCCTGCGGGATCTGGCCCGGCGCGTCGAGCCGGCCCTGCCGGAGGGCGTCTACGTGCAGTTCAGCGGTCCACAGTACGAGACCCCGGCGGAGGTCCGGATGGCCGGGGTGCTCGGCGGAGATCTCGTGGGCATGTCAACCACGCTGGAGACCATCGCCGCCCGCGAGTCGGGCATGGAGGTGCTGGGGCTGTCCCTGGTCACCAACGCGGCCGCCGGCCTCAGCGGGTCGGCACTCGATCACTCGGAGGTGCTTCAGGCGGGGCGCGACGCGGGCCCCCGGCTCGCCCGCCTGCTCTCAGGCATCGTCGGGGAGCTGTGATGAGCGAGCTGTTGACGATCGCGCAGGCATGGCGCGACGCGGACCCGGACCCTGAGACGGCCGCTGAGCTCGACGAGGTGGTGGTGCGCGCCCAGGCCAACGACGACGCCATCCGCGCCGCCGCTCTCGCGGACCTGGCCGCCGCCTTCGCCGGCCCGCTCGAGTTCGGCACGGCGGGTCTCCGCGGCCCCATCGGCCCCGGGCCCGCCCGGATGAACCGGGTGGTGGTGACGCAGGCCGCCGCCGGCTTCGCAGCGTGGCTCGCCGCCAACGGTCACAGCGGCGGGCGGGTCGTCGTCGGCCACGACGCCCGGCACAAGTCGGAAGAATTCGCGCTGGATACCGCGGAGGTTTTCGCCGGCGCGGGGTTCGAGGTGATGTGGACCGGTGAGCCCATCCCCACGCCGGTGGTCGCTTTCGGCATCCAGCACTTCGGCTGCGTCGCCGGGGTGGTGGTCACCGCCTCCCACAACCCGCCCGCGGACAATGGCTACAAGGTCTACCTCGGCGACGGCTCCCAGATCGTGCCACCGGCGGACGCCGGGATCGCGGCGGAGATCGCTGCCGTCGCAGCAGGAGGGTGGGCCACCCTTCCCCGCTCGGATGCCCGCCGCGACGTGACCGCAGAGCTGCTCGATGCGTACGTGGAACGCGCGGCCGCGCTCTACCCGGCCGGGTCCCCGCGGGACCTGGTGTGGGTGCACACCGCCCTGCACGGCGTCGGGGCCAAGACCATGCGCCGCGTCGCCGAGGCAGCGGGTTTACCCGCCCCCGTCGAGGTGACGCAGCAGTCCGAGCCCAACGCGGACTTCCCCACGGTCGCGTTCCCGAACCCGGAGGAGGAGGGCGCCATCGACCTGGCGCTGGAGCTCGCAGCGTCCGAGGGCGCGGACGTGGTGATCGCCAACGATCCGGATGCGGACCGCTGCGCGGTGGCCGCCGTCGTCGACGGTGGGTGGCGGATGCTCACCGGCGACGAGCTGGGCGCCGTCCTCGGCCACGACGCCATCGCGGGCGGGGTGCCCGGCACGTTCGCCAACTCGGTGGTGTCCTCGACGCTGCTGGCGCGCATGGCGAAGGCGGCCGGCAGAGCCCATGTGACCACCCTGACGGGCTTCAAGTGGATCGGACGCGTGCCGGACCTGGCCTTCGGCTACGAGGAGGCCATCGGCTACTGCGTGGACTCCGGGACGGTGCCGGACAAGGACGGCATCACGGCCGCCGTCACGGTGCTGCGGATCGTCGCGGACCTCAAGGCCGCCGGCCGGACGCTGGCGGACCTGCTGGACGACATCGCGCGCCGGTACGGCCTCACCGCGACGTCGCAGCTGGCCGTGCGGGTGGCGGACCTCTCCCTCATCACCGACGCCATGGCGCGGCTGCGGGCAAACCCGCCCGCGACGTTGCTCGGCTCACCTGTCGCGGTGACCGATCTCGCGGAGGGATCGGAGGCACTGCCCCCCACCGACGCCGTCGAGCTGACCGGTGACCGGGTGCACGTCGTCGCGCGGCCCTCGGGCACCGAGCCCAAGCTGAAGTGCTACCTGGAAGTGCGCCTCGACCCCGAGGAGTCCGCCGACGTCGCGGCTGCGCGCACGGTCGCGGCGGGGCGCCTGGCCGAGCTGCGGAGGGAGATGGCGGCGGCGCTCGGTGTCATGGATACAGTTGACGTATGACGAAGCTGCGCTCCGGTCTTCTCGCACTACTGTTGGCCCTCGGGGCCGCCTGGCTTGGGGTGATGCCGGCGGCGGCCGAGGAATCGGCCCCCATCACCCGCTACGACGTGGATGTGCAGCTCGCCGAGGAGGGGGTGGCGAGCGTCACCATCGATTTCACCATGGACTTCTCCGTCCTGCGGGCGCGCGGGCCGTACATCCTGCTGCCCACGCTGCAGGAGGACGGCGCCAACCCGGACGAGAACTACGTGTTCGACTACTCCGGCATCCAGGTCAGCTCGGACACGGGCGCCAACACCGAGGTGTTCGTCGAGAACTCCAACGACATGCTGAGCCTTCGCGTCGGCAATGAGAACATCTGGAACTCGACTCCGGAGGACTACAGAGTCTCCTACGACGTGACGGGCCTCATCGCCACGGACCACCCGGAGAGCGGGCTGGACGAGTTCAACTGGGACGTCATCGGCCCCGCCTGGCAGTCCCGATTCTCCAACATCACCGTCGACGTGACCGGGCCGGCGGACCTGGCGGACGTCGCGTGCTTCTACGGCCCGAGCGTCACCACACCCTGCGAAGCCGACCAGTCGGGGAACACGGCCACGTTCGCCCTGGACGCGCTGCCCCCCCGGACCTCGATGCAGGTCGTGGCCGGTTTCCCCGCAGGGACCTTCCCAGGTGTGGTGCAGGAGAAGGCGCGCCGCGTCACCGTGGACAACGCGTTCGAGCTCACGCCCGGCACCGGCGCGGTGACCGGCGCCGGCCTCGTCGCCGCCGTGGCGGGGCTCATCGCTGTGCGTCGTCGCCACGCCCGTGATGACGTCTACCTGGGCCTCACACCGGGCCTCACCCCCCTGTCGGGGCAGGAGGAGCGGATCGGGCAGAGCAGTGGAAAGTTCCCGGTCACGGTGCAGTTCCACCCACCCAAGGGGGCGACGCCCGGCGAGATCGGCACGCTGATGGATACGACGGCGGACAACGTCGACGTATCCGCCACCATCGTGGACCTGGCCGTGCGCGGGTACCTGCGGATCCACTCGCAGTCGAAGAGGGACTTCACACTCGAAGCGCTCAACGGCCCTCCCGGCCCGCTGGAGCCGTTCGAGGACAAGCTGCTGCGCGACCTGTTCCAGGGACGCAGCGTGCGCACCTCGAAAGAGCTGAGTAAGGCCAAGTTCGCCCAGGTGCTGCCTGAGGCCCGCAACGGCCTCTACGCCTCCGTCGTGCGCAAGGGCTGGTTCAAGGGCAACCCAACGACGGCGCAGATGGTCCCGATCGTCCTGGGCGCCCTCATGATCGGCGGTGGGCTGCTGGTCACCTTCGTCGCGGCCAGCGTCGGTTGGGGTCTCATCGGCATCCCGCTTGCCGTGTTCGGCCTGGGTCTGATCGTGATGTCGGGCAAGTTCCGCAAGCGAACGGCCACCGGATCCGCCTACCTGGCGCAGGCCAAGGGCTTCGAGCTGTACCTCCGCACGGCCGAGGCGGACACGCTGCAGTTCGAGGAGGGCGAGGACATCTTCAGCAAGTATCTTCCCTACGCCATGGTCTTCGGCGTGGCCGAGCGCTGGTCCAAGCTGTTCGCGGATCTCGGCGCGCAGGGGCTCTATCAGGCCAACACCGGCTGGTACGTGGGCGCGGACCTCATGCACGGCTACTACTTCGCCAGCGCCATGAACAATCTCACCCACTCGATGTCGGACGCCATGCAGGCCGCCCGGATGGACGGCATGAGCCAGTCCACCGGCGGCTCGAGCGGGTTCTCGGGGTTCAGCGGTGGCGGCGGCTTCGGCGGCGGTGGCGGCGGCTCCTGGTGAGGATCAGCCTGCGATCGGCGCCCAGCTCGGCCCGGTGGAGCCGAGCGCCTCGTCCAGCTTGGTGAACAGCGGCGACGGCTTGGCCAGGGGCGTTCCCGCCACGATCGGACGAGACTCCCAGACGGCCTGTTGAGCGCCGTACTCGCCCTGCAGCGTGGGATAGGTGAGATCCTCCTCCGTCACGTCGACGATCTGCGGCTGCGCCGCCCACACCCCCTCGCCGCCGAGCGCCTCGAACACCTTCTGCGCCGAGTGCGGAAGGTAGGGCGTCAGGAGCGTGTTGCAGTCCGAGACCACCTGGAGCGCGACGTGGAGGACGGTGTCGCGGCGGGCCACGTCCTCCTTGAGCTTCCAGGGCTCCTGGTCCGAGAGGTACTTGTTGGCCAGCCCCACGATCCGCATGGCCTCCGTGATGCCGGCCTTGAAGCGGCGAGCGGCGATGTGCTCCCCCACCACCTCGAAGGCGGCAGCCGACCCGCTGAGAAGTGCGTGATCCGCCTCTGTCAGCTCGCCCGCCGCCGGGATGGCCCCGACGTTCTTGTGCGCCATGGACAGTGACCGGTTGACCAGGTTGCCCCACTCGTTGGCCAGTTCGAAGTTGATCCGCCGCACGAACTCGTCCCAGGTGAAGTCCGTGTCCTGGTTCTCCGGGCCCGCCACCGCGATGTAGTACCGCAGCGCATCCGGGCCGAACTCGGCCAGGAAGTCGCCGACGAAGATCGAGGCGCCCCGCGAGCTGGACACCTTCGATCCCTTCATGGTCATGAACTCCGAGCTCACCACCTCCGTGGGTAGCTGCAGCTCCCCCAGAGTGTCGCGGATCGTGCCGCCGTGCACGCCCTGACCGTTGGCGCCCAGCAGGATGCCCGGCCAGATCACGGAGTGGAAGACGATGTTGTCCTTGCCCATGAAGTAGTAGGAGCGTGCCGCGGGTGAGTTCCAGAAGGCGCGCCACGCATCCGGGTCCCCGGTGCGCCTGGCCCACTCCACGGACGCGGAGAGGTAGCCGATGACGGCGTCGAACCACACGTAGATCCGCTTCATGGGCGCGTCGCGCCAGCCGTCGAGCGGCACGGGGACGCCCCAGTCGAGGTCGCGGGTGATGGCCCGCGGCCGGATCTCGGCGAGCAGGTTGTGGGAGAACTTCAGCACGTTGGGGCGCCAGTCCTCACGGCTGTCGATCCACTGACCCAACATCGGCGCCAGGGCGGGCAGGTCCAAGAAGAAGTGCTCCGTCTCGACGAACTGCGGCGTCTCGCCGTTCATCTTCGACTTCGGGTTGATCAGGTCCGCGGGGTCGAGCTGGTTGCCGCACTGGTCGCACTGGTCGCCGCGGGCGTTGTCGTAGCCGCACAACGGGCAGGTGCCCTCGATGAACCGGTCCGGCAGGGTGCGTCCGGTCGACGGCGAGATGGCGCCCATCTGCGTCTTGGCCGTCACGTAGCCGTTGTCGTGCAGAGCGGTGAACAGTTCCTGCACCACCCGGTAGTGGTTGGGGGTCGTGGTGCGGGTGTACAGGTCGTAGGACAGGCCGAGTCCCTGCAGATCCTCGACGATCTGCCGGTGGTACTTGTCGGCCGTCTGTCGCGGGGTGAGACCTTCGGCGTCAGCCTTCACCTGGATGGCGGTGCCGTGCTCGTCCGAACCGGAGACCATGAGCACGTCGTGGCCGGCCATCCGCATGTACCGTGCGAACACATCCGAGGGGACACCGAAGCCCGAGACGTGTCCGATGTGACGGGGGCCGTTGGCGTAGGGCCAGGCGACGGCGGCAAGAACGTGACTCATGCGCGCCATCCTATCGGCGCGGCGACACCCCGCTCGCCTGGGCGAATCGCAGGCGCCAGCCCACCGGGAGCTCCAACCAGAGCGCGGCGTACAGGATGCCGTCTGCCTGCCAGCGGGTCAGCCCGGCCCCTGCGCCCAGGGTGTCGACGCCGAGGAGGTCGAGGCTGTCGCCGGGCGGCCACGGCGCTCGCGCGGACACGGTCCCGTCGACGGTGTGCGCGACGAACTCGTGGTGGAGGGGGGCGGCAGGGGGATCGGCGACGGCGGCGCGGGTGAGTCTGATGAGCGCGGCCTTGGTGCGCGGCGGGGCGGAACCCGGCACTGGCCTGGGCGCACCGGGTGCCTCCGCGTCCAGGGAGAACAGGTCCGGCTCCGGCTCCTTCTGTCCCACGGAGAAGTCACTGCGGCCGGCCGGGCGTGCCGTCGCCGGGAAGCCCGGGCCCGCGTCGACGGGCTCACCTCGCTGGAAGGCGGTGGCCGCGGCCCTGGCCCGAACGTCTGCCGCCTCGTTCATGGCGTGGCCGGCGTGGCCCTTCACCCACTCGAACTGGACCGATCTTCCCTGGAGGGCCAGATCGAGTTCCTTCATGAGCTCGACGTTGAGGACGGGCTTGCCGTCACCCTTCTTCCAGCCCTTGCGCTTCCATCCCGGCAACCACTTCGTCAACGAGTTGATGACGTATTGGGAGTCGCACAGGATTCTCAGCGGCTCATCCAGGTGCGCCGTCGAACGCAGCAGGTCCAGCACCGCCATGAGCTCGCCCATGTTGTTGGTGCCGTGGTCCCAACCGCCGGCCGCCCAGATGTCGTCGCTGACGTACCACGCCCACCCCGCCGGTCCGGGGTTCGACAGGGCGGAGCCATCCGCGGCGGCGACAATCACGCGCCCGAGCCTAGTCGAATCGCTCACGTCCATTGCCCGAACGGTTGTCAGACATCCAATCTCTCAGTGAGATGGGTCGTGGAAACACTGCCGTTGCCACCAGGAGTCCAGATATGTCCTTGTCCAGATCCACTCATCCTCTGCTGCTCGCGCTGGTCGCGGTGCTCGCCCTCGTCGGCATCACGATGCCCACCGCACGCGCTCAGGAGCCCACTCCTGTCACGGACCCGGCCCAGCGCGTCGTCGCGGAGGGCCCCACCGGTCGAGTTCTGCTCGACCTCATCAGCCCGAGGGCCACCTACGCGGCCGGGGACGTCATCTCACTGCAGTACCGCTTCGAGTCGAAGATCGACGCCACCCAGAACGTGGTCGTCACCTCCGAGACCGTCGCCGACGCGTCGCGGTGCAGCTGGCGCAACCTCCCCGGACAGCTGACGGGGAAGTACAACTGCACCGTCGATCCACGGCCCAGCTACACGGTCACGGCCGACGACGCGGCGGCCGGACGCGCCGACATCACGACCGTCTGGACCACCACCGACCCTGCCACCGGTGGCACCACCGGCCGCATCGTCCACACCAAGGCCATCGCGGTCACCGACGCCGATCCGACGCCCGGCGCGTACCTCTCCGTGACGATGAGCCGCACCGACACCCTGGGCGCCCCCGTGTACGAGGGCCAGCTCCTGACCTACAGCTTCACGTACACCAACACCGGCCCGGTCGCCATCACGGCCTTCCCGCGGAGCTCCAGCATCGACGGAGTCGCCGTGAGCCCCGCCGGCGGCGCCTGCCGGTGGGCGGACCTCCGGCCCGGGCAGTCGGCCACGTGCACCTCAGGATGGCACCTGGTCACAGCCGACGATGTGGCCGCCGGCTCCTTCACCCCCACGACCCTCTGGCAGGCGACGGCCGACCGCGCGGGAACGGTCATCCTGCAGGACGGCATCGTCGTCACGGGCGACGCGGTGACGACAGCGCCCGGGGCCCCCGAGTTCCGGGAGGGCGTCGCGACGACCCTGGCAGTGGCCGGATCGTTCGGCTTCACGTGCCACCGGATCCCTGCCCTGACCGAGGCTCCGAACGGATGGCTGCTGGCCTCCTGGGACGGCCGCCCCGGCGGATGCGGGGACGCCCCCCAGGCCAACAGCATCGTGCAGCGCATCTCCACCGACGGTGGCGCCACCTGGGGACCACTGACGGTCATCGCCGGGGGCCGCACGGCCGCGCCGAAGTACGGCTACTCGGACCCGTCCTATGTCGTCGACCGGGAGACCGGCACCATCTTCAACTTCTTCGTCAAGTCCTACGACCAGGGCTGGGGCGGGTCCCGGGCCGGCACGGATCCGGACGACCGTAACGTCCTGCACGCCGCGGTCGTGCGGTCCACGGACAACGGCCTCACCTGGAGCGAGCCGGCGGTCATCACGGCCGACATCACCGACGAACCCGACTGGACGAGCCGTTTCGCCGCGTCCGGCGAAGGCATCCAACTGCGGTACGGGCCGCATTCCGGCCGCCTGATCCAGCAGTACACCGTGCGCGACGGCGGTGTCATGCGAGCGGTGAGCGTCTACTCCGACGACCACGGCCTGACCTGGCGGGCCGGCGTCCCCGTCGGCTCCGGCATGGACGAGAACAAGGTGGTGGAGCTGTCGAACGGGGACGTGATGCTCAACTCGCGGTCCTCGGACTCCACGCTCGCGCGCAAGGTCGCGATCTCTGCCGACGGCGGCGTCACCTACGGCGACATGGCCGTGGACCACACCCTCATCGACCCCCGAAACAACGCCTCGATCATCCGGGCCTTCCCGGACGCACCCGCCGGGTCTGCGAGGTCGCGGATGCTGCTGTTCTCCAACGCCGCCAGCACGGCCGGCCGCGTGAACGGCACCGTGCGGCTGTCCTTCGACGACGGGCAGACGTGGTCGGCGTCGAAGGTGTTCGAACCGGGCGCCATGTCCTATTCCACGCTGACGCCGCTCAGCGCCCCCGGGACCTACGGGCTGTTCTACGAGGGCGCGGGCTACGCCATGCGCTACATGCAGATCTCACTCGACTGGATCGGCGCACTGCCCGTGACGCTCGGCAACGGCGCCGATCCGGTGGTGCACCGCGGCACGACGTCGCTCACCTACACCCTCACCAACGTCGGGGACCGCGACCTCGCCGGGCTCGGCGTCGAGCCGCACCTCCCGACGGGCTGGGAGCTGAAGGCGGTCTCCCCCGCAACCGTGGACCTGCCGGCAGGCGAGTCCGCCGACGTCGAGGTGTCGATGGTGGTACCAGCGACCGCGGACCCGGCGTCGCACCGGATCACGGCGACGGTCACCGACGGTGACCGCACCGCCTCGGGGAGCATCGCGCCGGAGCTCCGGCTGCGGCCCCACGAGAACGCCTCCCAACCGGTGAGCCTCACGCTGCTCGGGGACGTGCAGGCGCAGCAAGGCGAAGAGGCTGGACGGATGCTCGACGGCGACCCGGCCACGCTGTGGCACACCCCGTGGTCCGGCACCGTGTCGCTGCCGCTCGATGTCGACCTGGCGGTCGGCGGCGACCCCGTGGATCTGGCGTCTCTGGCCCTCCTGCCGCGCCAGGCGGGCACCAACGGGCGGATCCGCGGCTACGAGGTCCACGCCGGCTCGGACGTCGACTCGCTGGTCAGGGTGGCCGAGGGTGTCCTTCCGGACTCCGCCGACGTCCAGGTCATCCCGCTGACCGGACGGGCAGGGGTCGTGCGGCTGCGTGTGCTCAGCACCTACGGCAACCCCGCCGACCGCTGGGTGTCCCTGGCCGAGCTGTCCGTGACGCGCGCCGTGCCGGACGACGAGCCGGGCCGCCGCTGAGCCGAGCACTGGGGCGGGATCGGTTAGGCTCGGACGATGAGCGAGTCGCCGATCCCGCCCCAGCCCCCCGTTCCGGACACCAAGGACTGGACCTGGGTCACCGAGCGGCCGTGCCCCGAGTGCGGGTTCGACGCGACGACGGTGACGCCGCAGAACCTGCCGTCCCTGATCCTCGATGCCTCGGCCCGCTTCCAGAAGGCCGTAGATCGACGAGGTGCCGAGGCACGGCCGGAACCCACCACGTGGTCGGTGATCGAGTACGGCCGGCATGTGGCCGACGTGTTCGAGGTGATGACGGCGCGCCTCCACCTCATCCTCGACAGCGACGGCGCGGGCGCTGAGTTCGCGGACTGGGATCAGGACGCGGCCGCCGCGGAGGAGGAGTACTGGCTCTCTGACGCCAACGCCACCCGCATCCTCATAGCCGAGCGCGCCCAGGCCGCCGCCAAGGCGTGGGCCGAGCCCCAGGGGGCGGAGTGGGAGTGGACCGGGCTGCGCAGCAATGGGTCGCGGTTCACCACGCTCTCGCTCGGCAGGTACTTCGCCCACGACCTCGTGCACCACCTGCACGACGTGGGAGCCTGACCTCAGTGCAGCAGGCCATGCCGGCGCGCGGCCGCGACCGCGGCGGTGCGCGACTCGGCCCCCAGCTTCGCGAACGCGTGCACCAGGTGGGTCTTGACCGTTCCCTCTGAGATGAACAGGCCCTTGGCGATCCCCCGGTTCGTCACGCCTTCGGCAACCAACCGGAGCACGTCGAGTTCCCGTGCGCTGAGCGTGGGCACCCCCTGGGCCATGCGGTCCACCACGCGGCCTTCGAGGTCGCTCGAGAGCACGAGCCGTCCCTGCGCCGCATCACCGATGCCCCGGATGATCTCCTCGGGCTCCGCATCCTTGAGCAGGTAGCCCGCGGCACCGGCGAGCACGGCACGCGCGATGTCGGAATCGTTGTCGTAGGTGGTGAGGATGAGCACAGCCGGGCCGCCCTGGCGCGAGCGGAGCGCAGTCGTGACGCCCACGCCGTCGAGGCCGGGGCCGAGCCGCAGATCGCACAGCACCACGTCCGGCGCGGTCTCCACCACCATGGTGAGTGCCTCCTCGCCCGAGGCGGCCGCCCCCACCACATCGATACCCGCGGCGCCCCCCAACAGCGCCTCGAGCCCGGAACGCACCACGGGGTGGTCGTCGACGATCAGGATCCGGATCACAGCGGAAGCCTCAGGGACACGGCGGTACCCCCACCGGGCTCGCTCTCGACGTCGACGCCGCCGCCGAGCCGCGTGAAGCGCTCCCGGAGGGCACGCAGGCCGTAACCGCCGTCCGGTCCCGCGACGACCGGGAGCGCGGGATCGAAACCCACACCGTCATCGACGATGTCCAGGTGCACCTCGTCACCGGCCCGGGCCAGTTCCACGCCGATCCGTCCGGCGCGGGAGTGCGTCCGCACGTTCGCCAACGCCCCCTGGGCCCCGCGCAGGAGCGCCACCTCGACGGGAGTGGCGAGGCGCGGAAGATCCGGATCGACGGTGACCGCCCAGTCCGCACCCAGCGCCTCGGCCACCTCGGCCGTCAGCCGGTTGAGCGGGGCGGCCAGCCCTCCGGCCCCGGGCTCGTCCGGGGCCAGCGCCAACACGACGCGACGGGACTCGGCGAGATTGTCGGCGGCCGTGCTCTCGATCTGCTCGAGGAGCCGCGCCGCCGACGCCGGGTGGGCCTCCCGTTGGGCGGCGCGTGCCAGCAGGATGATGGAGGAGAAGCCCTGCGCCAGGGTGTCGTGGATGTCGTGGGCGAGGCGCTGCCGCTCCGCGAGCACGCCGGCTTCTCGCTGCACGCGGGCGGTCTCGTCCTCCGCACGCAGGACCTCGGCCAGCAGCCGCCGATGCTCCGAGGCCTCGTGCTCGAAGAGGAGCGTGCCACGCGCCAGCCCGAGCGCCACCAGCGCTCCCACCATCGGGCCGCGGACGGCGCCCACGGTCTGGGCGCCGCCCATGCTGAGCACGGTGATGATCACCGCGAGCGTCACGGCCGTGAGGAGCAGCGCCGCGAGGATGGGCAGGACGGCACCGGCGAGCATCCAGAGTGGGAAGACCACCCAGAGGAAGTCCGGCGACAGCCACATCAGCCACACCGTGCCGAGGAAGAGAAGACCCACCCAGACCGCGCGGCCGGTTGGCCCGAGACTCGGATGAAGGGCGAGCCCGACGACGAAGACCACCAGCACCGCCGCGTCGACGACCAGGAGCGGCCATGAGGCTCCGTCAGCCAGCGCGAGGACGGTGGCCACGGCGAGGAGTCCGGCGAAGAGCACGGCCTGGCCCAGCCGGAGCCACCAGGAGGCCGACCACGTCGGCGGGTGTTCGCTCGTCGTCACGCCCCCACGGTAGCGGGGACGGGTGCGGCGACGAGGGCTCGGCGCAGGATGACGAACAGGTAGACGAAGGTGCCCGTGATGACCATGTGGCCGAGGCCGCCGATGCCGGCCCACATCGGCGAGGTGGCGATCGGGATCTCCAGCACCTGCAGGGTCCCCTTGACGACCATGGCCCCGAAGGTGAGCCCCAGTCCGACGTTCCAGAGGAGCGTCGCCAGCATCGTGGGCTTCTCCGGGAGAGAGAACGCCCTGGCCAGCGCGAGGATGACGAGCAGCATGAGCGTGCCCAACGCGAGAGCGTGCGTGTGGGCGGTGGACAGCTGGGTGTCTCCGGTGAAGTCCGTGAACCTGGTCATCTCGCGCCAGTAGAGGCCGGAGCCCATTCCGAGGGCCGTCCAGGCGGCGGCCGAGGTGAAGAGTCGATTCAGCATGGTTCGATCCTGCCTGGAGGGTGCGGTGGTCGTCGCGCGCGGGGCATCCACCGTCCGATGGATCCGGGTCAGGGCCGGGTCATCGTGACGGTCCGGTACCTCTGCGTGAATCCCGCCGCGACGGCGGCGGCGAGCGCCTCCACGTCGGTGGAGTCGATGTCCAGCGCCCAACCACGGGTCAGCGGCACCGCGCCGGGCCTCCCGGCAGGGTCCGCGTCGGCGGTGAGGACGACGGTCGTGTGGCGCACCCGCAGGTCCATCTCCGCGAAGGCGGCGACGGGGCCGTCCGCGACACAGCGGACGCGGGCAGGCGCGCCCGACCAGCCCTCCACGGCCGCCAGGGCCTCATCGAGTGGCATACCCGGGTCACCGATCGCGAGCGTCACCGCGTCGGTGAGCCACCACCCGCCCAGACGGGCACGCCTGGCGGCGGGGCGCATTCGCTGGAGTGCGCGCTCCACATCGTCGGGACGCGACACCGGCAGCACCGTGCGCTCGGGCACGGTGCGGATCGACTCTGCTTCCGCCCGCGAAACCCACACCGCGGGACGGTCCTCCGGCAGGAGCACCAGCCACTGGTCGTTGGCGGCAAGAAGGTGCCCCACGACGTCGCCCACCGCCCCCTCGCTCACGCGGCGCAGGCTCACCCGGGCCGCGCCTGCCGGCACCTCGACGATCACCGGGCAGCGGCGTAGGCCGGGGCGATGACCTCGGTCACGATCCGCTCCCGCTCATCGTGCGGAAGGAACGCGGCGCGCATGGCGTTGACGGTGACGCGTTCGACGTCGTGCAAGGTCCAGCCGAAGGTGTCGCTGAGCAACGCGAACTCCCGCGACATCGTGGTGGCGCTCATGAGCCGGTTGTCGCAGTTGACGGTGAGATTGAAGTCGAGGCGGTGCAGGAGGTCGACGGGGTGCTGGGCGAGCGTCGTCGCGATGCCGGTCTGCAGGTTCGACGACGGCGACACCTCCAGGGCGATCCGGGCGTCGCGCACATAGGCTGCGAGCCGGCCGAGGCGGGCGCCGTCGTCGGTCACCTCGATGTCCTCCACGATGCGCACGCCGTGCCCCAGCCGCGCCGCGCCACAGACCTGGACGGCCTCCCAGATGGACGGGAGCCCGTACGCCTCACCGGCGTGGATGGTGAAGAACATGTTGTGCTGCTTGAGGTGACGGAACGCCTCTGCGAACCTCGACGGTGGGAAGCCGTCCTCGGCGCCGGCGATGTCGAAGCCGCAGACCGAGTCGTCGCGGTAGGCCAGCGCCACGTCCGCGACGTCGGTGGAGGGTTCGGTGTGTCGCATGGACGTGAGCATCTGACGCGCCACGATGGGCCGACCGGCGCCCGAGGCCACCGCCATCCCTGAGGCAAGCCCATCCCTGACCGCCTCGACGACGTCCTCCAGGGACAGCCCCTGCTGCTGGTGCTGCCGCGGTGCGTAGCGCGCCTCGGCGTAGACCACTCCGTCCGCAGCCTGGTCGACGACGAATTCGTGCGCCACCCTGGACAGCTGCTCGGGTGTCTGCATCGCGGCCACGGTGTGCTCGAAGGTCTCGAGGTAGCGCACCAGTGACCCGGAATCAGCGGCGTCGAAGAACCACTGACGCAGCGTGTCGGGCTCCGCAGCGGGAAGCTCGTGTCCATTGGCCGCGCAGTGCTCGATCACGGTCTCGGGACGGAGCCCACCGTCGAGGTGATCGTGGAGCGCCACCTTGGGCAGCGGGCGCAGTTGGTCGATGGCGAGCATGGCGCACACGCTACCCGGTCCCACAGACCCCTTGTCATGCGCTCACGTAGGGCGACGGCGACAAGCCAGGGAGGCGACGGCGACGCGGAGCGTCGAGTCAGGATGGCGGCGACGCGACGGCGTCGAGATCCTCCGGGCCGAAGGCCTGGGGCAGCATGTCGGCCAGTGTGAGGACGCCAGCGGGCGTCTCCATCACCAGGCCGCGACCGCCGTGCTCGTACAACAACTGCCTGCAGCGGCCGCACGGTGTGATCACGTCCCCGACGCCGTTGACGCAGGTGAACGCCAGCAGGCGACCTCCCCCGCCGGCAACCAGGTCCGAGATCAGGCCGCATTCCGCGCAGAGCGTCACGCCGTAGGCCGCGTTCTCGACGTTGCAGCCGCTGACCACGCGACCGTCGTCCACCAGAGCGGCCGCGCCGACGCGATAGCGCGAGTACGGCGCGTACGCCCTGCCCGCGACGTCGATGGCCACGGCGCGCAGCGCCTCCCAGTCCACCGGCATCAGTGGGTCTTCACGAAGTGCGCACCGTCTGCCGCCGGGGCCCGGACGCGACCCACCAGCCCCGCCACCGCGATGATGGTGGCCAGGTACGGCAGCATTTCGATGAAGTCGCTCGGGATGGGCAGCTGCATCAGCTTCGTCGTCTGCGCGAGCGCTCTGGCGAAGCCGAAGAACAGCGCCATCAAGGCGGCGAGCACGGGATTCCATCGCCCCATGATGACCGCGGCCAGCGCGATGAAGCCGTTGCCCGCGGTGGGGTTGTTGTCCTGGAAGGCGCCCACGGACCCGATCGTGAAGTAGGCGCCGCCGAGACCCGCGAACAGGCCGCCGAGCAGCACCGCGGAGGTCTTGGTCCACAAGACATTGATGCCGACGGTGTCCGCCGCGTGCGGATGCTCGCCCACGGAGCGCACACGAAGCCCCCAGATGGTGCGGAACAGCAGGAACCACACCACGGGCACGGCCAGCAGACCGAGGTAGGTCAAGGGCTTCTGGGTGAACAGGATGGGGCCGAGGAACGGGATGGATTCGAGGCCTGGGATGCGCAGCATCTGCATGGGCTGCACTGTGCTGAAGGCGGCCATGTCCTTGACGACGAGCTGCTGGTAGATGAATCCGGTAAGGCCGGCGGCCAGCAGGTTGATCACCACGCCGATGATGACGTGGTCCACGAGATATCGGAGGGTGAAGAGCGCCAACACGCCGGCCATCAGCGTGCCGGCGAGTGCCGCGGCGAAGAGCGCCGCCACGAACGACTGCGTGATCGAGAACGTCAGCGAGGCCGAGAACGCGGCCGTGAGGAACATTCCCTCGATCGCGATGTTGACGACGCCCGCGCGCTCGGCGAGCACCCCGCTCAGCACACCGAAGAGCAGCGGCGTTGCGTACTCCAGCGTCAGGTTCAGCTGGCTGGTGAGCGTGAACGGCAGGGTCGAGCTGGCCGCGGCCCACACGATGAACCCCACCAGGACACCCGCACCGGCCAGCGCTCCGGCCACCGTGCGGATCCTGTGGCTGAGCCGCCCGGAGATGAAGCCGATGCCTGCGCCGAGCACGAGCAGAGCGCACAACAGGACCGTCGCGGTGCCCGGCAACTCGAGGGTTGGCAGCTTGACGTCTGCGAAGGCGTCCGAGAGGGCGATCCGGCCGGACTTGTCCACCGTGAGCGCCATCCACAGCAGGAGGACGCCGACGACCGTGATGAGCACGCCGGTGGAGATCCGCTGGGCGCGCTTCTCAGGGGACTCGACGATGACCCTCTCCACCGTCGTGGGAATGATGTCGACGCTCACGGGTGAGCCACCTTTACGGTCGGGACGGATTCGTGCTTGACCTTGCGCTCCCTGAGGAACGGCAGGAGCCACACGACGAACGCGGGGGCGGCCACGAACAGGACGATCAACGCCTGGATGAGGTCGGTGAGCCTGTCGGGGGTGTCCGCCATCGTCACCATGGTGCGCCGCGACGCCTTCAGGGCGCCGAACAGCAGGCCGGCGAGCACCACGCCGAGTGGGCGGGACCGGCCGAGCAGCGCGACGGTGATGGCGTCGAACCCGAGGGTGCCGATGATGGTGCCCGTCATCTGGGGCGGGAAGCCGGTGAGGAGCTCAGGCGCCGTGACCACCAGAACGCCCGCGAGGCCCGCGAGCCCGCCGGCCAGGCCCATGGTCAGGACGGTCACGGTGGAGACGCTGGCGCCGGCGGTGGCCGCGGCATGGGGATTGAGCCCGACCGCCTTGAGGTGGATGCCGAACTTCGTCCGCTCCAGCAGCCACCAGACCGCAATGGCGGCGATCAGTGCCAGGAGGAAGCCCACGTGGAGGCGGGTGCCGTCGATCCGGGGCATGGTGGCCGTCCATGCGAGTACCGGGGAGATGGGATCCGCCCGCCCGGGCGCCTGGAAGGCCTTCTGCAGCATGAAGAACGCCAGCAGGTTCACCGCGACGTAGTTCATCATGATGGTCACGATCACCTCGTGGGCGCCGGTGCGCGCCTTCAGAAGGCCGACGATCCCTCCCCACACCGCGCCCGCCAACAGGCCGACGACGATGACGAAGGGAAGGTGGATCGCCAGGGGTAGACCCTTGACCGTGAATCCGACGAAGGCTCCGGTGAGGGCCGCGACCATGGCCTGCCCCTGGGCCCCGATGTTGAACAGGCCGGCGCGGAACGCGACGGCGACGCCGAGGCCTGCGCAGATCAGGGGGGCGGCTTCGGCCGTGGTGTTGGTGATGGCCACCCAGGAGCCCATGGAACCGATCCACATGGCGTGCAGCGTGGAGGCCACCTTGTCCCAGCTGGCCGACAGCGCGTCTCCCGGCGAGGCGAAGAAGTAAGCCCATGTCGCGGCGATCTCGACGTCCGTGAACACCATCACGACGGAGCTGACCAGGAAGGCCAGGACCAGCGAGGCCAGGGTGATCATCAGCGTCGACACCCACTCGGGACGCCTCCTGGCGGGCTGGACTTCGGTCATGCTCGGGCTCCCTCGATGGTGGCGACGGCTTCGTCGTGCGGGATGCCGGCCATCATGAGTCCCAGCACGTCACGGGGGGTGTCCGGCGTGACGACGCCGACGATCCGGCCGCGGTACATCACGGCGATCCGGTCCGCCAGGGATTCGACCTCGTCCAACTCTGTGGAGACGATCAGCACCGCTGTCCCCCGATCCCGCTCCTCGACGATCCGGCTGTGCAGGAACTCGATGGCACCGACGTCGACGCCGCGCGTGGGCTGGCTGGCGATCAGCAGCGTCAGGGGCCGCGACAGTTCGCGCGCCAGGACCACCTTCTGCTGGTTTCCGCCGGAGAGGGACCTGACCTCCTGCTCGTGGCCGCCGCCTCCCCGGATGTCGAACTCCTTGATCCGGGCGTGCGCGTTCGCCGTGATCTTCTTGAGGTCCAGTGCGCCGAATTTCGAGTGGGCGTCGAGGTTGTTGAGGACCAGGTTCTGCGCGATGGAGAACTCGCCGACGAACCCGTGACGGTGCCGGTCCTCCGGCACATAGCCGAGGCCCGCCTTGATGGTGTCCGCGGGTTTGCTGTGCGTGATGTCCACGCCGTCGAGCGTGACGCGCCCGGAGAGCGGCCTCATCGTGCCCAGGAGGGTCTCCACGAGCTCGGTCTGCCCGTTGCCCTGGACCCCGGCGATGCACACGATCTCCCCGCCCCGCACCGTGAGGGACAGGCCGTCGACGGCGACCGCCCCCGACGGGCTGGCCACGGTCAGGTCCTCGATGATCAGGCGCTCGGCCCCGGGCTCCGCCGCCTTCTTGTGCACGGTGAGATCGACGGCCCGGCCCACCATCATCGAGGCCAACTCGGCCTCGGAAGTGCCGGGCTCTGCCCGACCCACCACCCTGCCGCGGCGGATCACCGTGATGTCGTCTGCCACCTCGAGGACTTCGCGCAGCTTGTGGGTGATGAAGATGATGGCGCGGCCCTCGTCGCGCAAGGTGCGCATGACGGCCATCAGCTCGGTGATCTCCTGGGGGGTGAGGACAGCGGTGGGCTCGTCGAAGATGAGATAGGCGGCGTCGTTGGCGAGCGCCTTGAGGATCTCAACCCGCTGTTGGATGCCGACGGGGAGGTCCTCCACGAGCGCGTCGGGGTCGACGTCGAGGTTGTAGCGGGTGCTGAGCTCGCGGACGAGGTCGCGAGCCGCCGCGATGTCCAACAGGCCGGCCCGGCCCGGCTCGTGCCCGAGCACCATGTTCTCAGCGACGCTGAACACGGGGATGAGCATGAAGTGCTGGTGGACCATGCCGATGCCCGCGGCCATGGCCTGCTTGGGATTGGTCAGTCTGAGCTGGGTGTCGCCGAGCCGGATCTCACCCTCGTCGGGTTGGAGCAGCCCGAACAGGATGTTCATCAGCGTGGACTTGCCTGCGCCGTTCTCGCCCAGCAGGCAGTGGATCCGTCCCGGTACCGCATCGATGCTGATGGCGTCGTTGGCGGTGAGTGAGCCGAACCGCTTGGTGATCCCGTGCAGGGACAGCACCGGGGCCTGCTGCGTGGTAGTCGTCACTGACTGCTCCTCCTTCGCCTCCATCGGCGTGACAGAAAGCGTAGCGGGTGGGGTGTGGACACCTGCGAAACCGACGGGAGGGGCGCCGAAGCGCCCCTCCCGCAGTACCGCTCGGCTAGCCGCCCAGAATCACTTGGGCTGGCTCGGCGAGGTGATGGTGATCGCGCCGCTGATGATGTCGGCCTTGATGGCCTCGAGCTCCGCCTTCAACTCGTCCGAGATCTTGGACTCGAAGTCGTGGAACGGGGCCAGCGAGACGCCGTCGTTCTCGAGGGTGCCCACGTAGGGATCCGAGGAGAAGGTGCCCTCCATGGATGCCTTGATGGCCTCGAAAACCGCCACGTCCATGCCCTTCTCGACGGAGGTCATGATCTGCGGGCCGAACTCGGCGGCGGACTCGTAGCCGTCGGTGTCCACCCAGATGGCGTTGACCTTGCCAGCGGACTCCTTGGCGGCCTGCAGCGCGCCGAGGCCGGCCGGGCCGGCGACGGGCAGGATGATGTCGGCGCCCTGTGCGATCAGGGTGCTGGCGGTGTTCTTGCCGCCCGGGATGTCACCGAACGGGTTGTTGCCGCCGACGAACTGGCCGTCCTGCTTGGCCTCGTCCCAGCCGATCAGCGTGACGTCTCCGCCCTTCTGCTCGTTGTAGTAGGAGATCCCCTGCGCGAAGCCGTCCATGAAGATGCTCACGGTGGGGTACTTGGCGCCACCGAAGGTGCCGACGGTGCCGGTCTCGGTCATGCCGGCTGCGAGGTAGCCGGCCATGAAGGCGGGCTGGGCGGTGTTGAAGATGAGGCCCTTGGCGTTGTCCACGCCCTCGAAGGACGAGTTGTCCACGATGGCGAAGTCCACATCGGGATTCTGCTTGGCCGCGGCCTCGGTGGCGTTGGCGAGCGCGAAGCCCACGGTGACGATGACGTTGCAGTTGGCGTCGATCATCGACTGCACGTTGCCGGCGTACTCGGCCTCGGCGTTCGACTCGATCTGCTTGGTCTGGATGCCGAGCTCATCCTTGGCGCGCATCATGCCGTTGTACGCGGTCTCGTTGAAGGACTTGTCATCGAAACCACCCGCGTCGGAGACCATGCACGCGGTGAAATCGGCGTTCTCGGCCGGGGCCGAGGAGGCCGCGGACTCCGAAGCGCTGGCCGATGCCGAAGCGGTGTCGGTGGCCTCAGCGGTCTGGGTGGTGGCGCTCGGCGGCTGGGCGCAGCCGGCCAGAGCGAGAGCCGACGCCGCGGACAGCGCCACGAGGCTCAACAGGGGCTTCTTCACGAAGGATCCTCCTTGACGGATGATGGGTAGGCAGAAATCGACCCTACAGCCCGCGTATGGGCTGCCACGAACCAATAACTTGATCGTTATAAAGACGCAACAATGGGGAAGGGTCAGTCCGGTGCGACCTGACGCACCAGCGCCCCTGCGGAGCGCACCATGGCCACCGTCTGCTGCCGCCAGTCCACCTCCTGGCTCCGGTACGGCCCTGTGGCCAGGGAGATGACCACCGCCGCCGCGCGGAGCCTCAACTCGACGGGGTCCACCCGTCGATCGAAGACCGGCACCCACCGCGCCAGCAGGTCGCGCACCTTGGCCTCCTGCGGCGCCGTCATGCGCTGGATGGTGGACAGGTGGCCGATGAGGCACGCCAGGTCGTCTGCGCGGCGGCCGGGCCCGATGGTGTCGACGTCGAGGATGCCCACGACGCGGCCGTCGGCCACCCGCAACTGACCCTCATGGAAGTCGCCGTGCGTGGGCTCGTCGCCGAGCGGGAACGCTGCGAGTCCACTCGCGATCCGAGACGTCAGCCCGCTGAGTTCCTCCTCGAGCTCTGGCAGGGTGGCCGTCACCATGGCGGAGTAGTGCGCCACGGCCTCCGCCCAGGGGGGACGGCGCTCCAGCGTGGCCACGGAGGCGGGCATGGCATCCAGGAGCGCGACGAGTTCCTCCGGCGTGCATGGATCGCCGGGCTCGAACAGGGCCCGCGCGAGGGCGGTGCCCGGGAGTTCACGGAGGACGAGGAGGTGGTCCGCGGTGGCCAGCGCCACCTCCGGCGCGGGTACGCCGGCGCGGCGCAGCATCACGTGCTTGGCGTGGATGTCGGCGAAGACCCGCTCCCGCAGCACCTTGACGTAGAACACCTCCCGGGGATCGGAGACCACCACCTTGACCACAGCGCGACGGCGGGGCCGGTAGCCCACCATGGTGAGGGTGAGCTGATCGGGGCGCACAGGCCCAGCGAGCACGCCGCCGTCGTTGAGGGTCTCGGCCATGCTGTCGGGGAAGGCTGCGCGCGGAAGTCCCAGGAGGTCGGGGTCCTGCGGATACACCCACACCGCGACGCGGCGGTGTCCGTCGTCGAAGATCTCGGCCCGGGCGTCTGAGGGCAGGAGGTCTCCGGTGCGGGCGCTGACCCCGAGGAGTTCGGTCCGGTCCCCGTGGGGCCACCGGACGGTGGCCAGGTACGTGGCCGTCGTGGAGTGCTCGGGGGCCGCGTCGACGTGCTCGAGGGTCCAGGTGAGCAGTTCGCCGCCCTGATGCTCGACGGCGGCGCGGAGAAGGGGTTCGACGCGGGGGCCGGTGAGGAGCCGCAGCCCGTCGTCAGGCATCGGTCCCCTGGTCCGGGAGCGGATCGCGCCTGAGGGCGAACCAGGCGGCCCGGCGGCCGTCCATCTGGGTGGCTTCGAGGACGAAACTGCCCGGAGGCCCGTCGTGGCCGTGATCCGGAGGCAGGACGAACGAGGCGGTGTCTCCCAGCTTGGGCAGCTCCCCGAGGGTCGCCATGAAGAAGCCCGCCACGGTGTCGTAGGGGCCCTCGGGGATCACGAACCCCGTGAGCTCCGCGAACTCCTCGATGGTGGTGAGACCGTCCATCTCGTCGATCTGGCGCAGGGAGGGGTCGGCGGGGACGTCGTATTCGTCCGTGATGTCCCCGATCAGCTCCTCCATGAGGTCCTCGAGCGTCACGATGCCGGCGGTGCCGCCGTACTCGTCGCGCACGATGGCCAGGTGCGACCTGGCGCTGCGCATGGCGGTGAGCGCGCGGAGGATCTTGACGGTGTCCGGGAGGAACAGAACCTCGCGGGCGATGGTGGCGACGTCGCTGTCGCGGGCGGTGTCCTCGATGTCCATGAGGTCACGCACGTGGATGAACCCGACGATGCGGTCCGGTGAGCCGTCCGTGACGGGGTAGCGGGAGTGGGGGGCCCCGCGGACCTCCCGGTAGGCCAGCGCGATGGGCATGTCTCCCGGAAGGAAGTCCACCTCGGTACGGGGCACCATCACCTCCCGCAACGAGCGCTCGCCCGCGTCGAAGACCTCGTCCACGATGCGGCGCTCCTCCTTGCCGAGCGTGGCCGAGCTCACCACCATGGCGCGGATCTCCTCGTCGGTGACAGCATCGCGCGACAGCTTGGGGTCGCCACCCAGTATGCGCACGAGGGCGTTGGTGGAGAGGCCGAGGAACCAGATGATGGGGCGGGTCAGCGTGGCGATCCCGGACACCAAGGGCGCCAGGGCGAGGGCGAACGTCTCGGCGCGCTGCATCGCGAGCCGTTTGGCGGTCAACTCGCCCACCACGATGGAGAAGTAGGAGATCACCACTGTCACCAGGACCAGCGACAGGGTGCCGGCCACCGACCCGGCCACACCCCACCGGACGAAGGTCACGGCGAGGGCGTCTGCGATGGTCGCGCCACCGAACGCGGCCGACAGGAAGCCCGACAGTGTGACACCGATCTGGACCGCCGAGAGGAACCGGTTGGGGTTGCCCGTCAGCCGCTCGATGGCGCGGCCGCGCTTTCCCTTGCCGGCCAACTGCCTGACCTGGCTCTCGCGCAGGGTGATCAGGGCCATCTCGGCCGCCGCGAACGTGCCCCCGATGATGATGAAGAGGGCGATCAGGGATATGTCGGTCAGCACGCGGCTGGGCTCCTCGGTCAGCGGAAGATGACGGTGCGGTCACCGTCGGCCAGGACGCGGTGCTCGGCGACGAGCCGCACCGCCTCGGCCAGGGTCTGCGACTCCTGGGCCTGGCCCTTGCGCACCAGCTTGGCCACATCCATGGTGTGGTCCACGCGCACCACGTTCTGCTCGATGATGGGTCCCTCGTCGAGGTCTCCGGTGACGAAGTGGGCGGTGGCACCGATCAGCTTCACCCCGCGGGTGTGCGCCTGCCGGTACGGGTTGGCGCCCTTGAAGCCCGGCAGGAACGAGTGGTGGATGTTGACCGCCCGGCCCGCAAGGAATGTGCACAGCTCCGGGCTCAGGATCTGCATGTAGCGCGCCAGGACGACCAGCTCGACGCCTTCCTCCTCGACGAGGCGGCGCACCTCCTGCTCGAACTGCGGTTTCGTCTCCGCGGTGACGGCCCTGTGCGTGAACGGGACGCCGAAGAACTCGGCCATGGGCGCCAGGACGTCGTGGTTGGCCATGATCCCCACCACCTCGATGGGGAGGTCCCCCGCGCGCCACCGGAACAACAGGTCGTTGACCACGTGCCCCGCCTTGGACGCCAGGATCAGGGTTCGCACGGGCCTGGCGGCGTCGTCGACGCGGAACCGCGCGCCCAGATCCGCGGCCGCGGACGAGACGGCGGCGGTGAGCGCCTCCGGGTCCGCGCCGTGCACCTCGATCCGGGTGAAGAAGTGGCCCGTGTCCGGTGAGGAGAACTGCTGCAGCTCCGTGATGTTGCCGTGAGCCGCGACGATGCCGCCCGTGATCGCGTGCACGATGCCGGGCCGGTCTGGGCAGTCGAGCGTGACGACGAGCTGGTGCATGGGCGCCATGCTAGCGGGTCACCATCGGGCTGTGATTTTGGGCGATGACGCACCTGAACCGTTGACTCGTTACTCTGCGATCGCGCAACGACGCGTGGCTCAACCTGATGCAACGACGCACAGACCAGAGGAGACGCCCATCCATGCATGACAGCACACCCGACGTCCCAGCCGGTGAGATCCCGGCCGAGGACTTCCACCGAGTCCAGCGCTCGCCGGAGTTCGCCCACCTGAAGCGGACATTCCGGTCCTTCGCCTTCCCGATGACCGCAGTGTTCCTGGTGTGGTACTTCGCCTATGTCCTCGGCTCCATCTTCGCCAAGGACCTGATGATGACCAGCGTGGCCGGCAACCTCACCGTCGGCATCCTGTTCGGCCTCGGCCAGTTCGTCAGCACCTTCCTGATCACCTGGCTCTACATTCGGCACTCGGTCAAGAACGTGGACCCCCTGGCCAAGGCACTTCGTGAAGATCTGGAGGCGAGCGCGCGATGACACTCCTGGAGACCCAACAACTCGGCAATCCGATCATCAACATCGCCATCTTCGCCGCGTTCGTCGTGTTCACCATGGCGGTGGTGATCCGGGTGACCCGCGGCGGAAAGAAGAAGGCGGGCGACTTCTACACCGGAGGCGCCCAGTTCGACGGCCGGCAGAACGGCTTCGCCATCGCCGGTGACTACCTGTCCGCCGCCTCGTTCCTCGGCATCGTCGGTGCGGTGGCCCTCTACGGCTACGACGGCCTGCTCTACTCCGTCGGCTTCCTGGTTGCGTGGCTGGTGGCCCTCCTTCTGGTGGCCGAGCCGCTGCGCAACACAGGCAAGTACACGATGGCCGACGTGCTGAGCTTCCGCATGCGGCAGAAGCCGGTGCGCCTGGCCGCTGCCACCTCGACCCTGGCCGTGTCGTTCTTCTACCTGCTCGCGCAGATGGCCGGCGCCGGCGCGCTGGTGTCGCTGCTGCTGGGCATCGCCTCGCCCCTCGGCCAGAACATCGTCATCGCCATCGTCGGCCTCCTCATGGTCGGCTACGTGCTGATCGGCGGCATGAAGGGCACCACCTGGGTGCAGATGATCAAGGCGGTGCTGCTCATCCTGGGCGCCGGGGCCATGACCATCTGGGTCCTGGCGTTCGCCGGATTCAACCTGTCGACCCTGCTGGGCGAGGCGATCGCGACGTCCGCGGCTGACGGGTCCACCGTCGATCTGCTCGCGCCCATGCAGCGCTACAAGGATCCCCTGGCACTCATCTCGATGGGCCTGGCCCTCGTGCTGGGCGCCTCGGGCCTCCCACACGTCCTGATGCGCTTCTACACCGTCCCCACTGCAAGCGAGGCCCGCCGCTCGGTGACCTGGGCCATCGGCCTCATCGGCGCCTTCTACCTGTTCACCATGGTGCTGGGCTACGGGGCCGCGTGGCTCGTCGGGCCGAAGGCCATCTCGGAGATGCCCGGGGGGGCGAACGCGGCCGCCCCGGCGCTCGCGTACGAGCTCGGCGGAACCGTGCTGATGGCCGTCATCGCGGGGGTGGCCTTCGCGACCATCCTCGCCGTCGTGGCGGGGCTCACCATCACCGCGTCCGCGTCCTTCGCCCACGACATCTACAACTCGGTGCTCAAGGACGGCAAGGCCGACCCCGCCAAGGAGGTGCGGGTTGCCCGCATCACATCGGTGACCATCGGACTGGTGGCCATCGTGGGCGGCATCGTGGCCAACGGCCAGAACGTGGCGTTCCTGGTGGCGCTGGCGTTCGCGGTGGCAGCCTCGGCCAACCTTCCCTCGATCCTGTTCTCCCTCTACTGGAGGAGGTTCTCCACCGCCGGCGCGGTCTGGTCGATCTTCGGTGGGCTGATCACGGCAGTGACGCTGATCGTGTTCTCGCCCGCGGTGTCCGGCCTGCCCACGTCGATGTTCCCGAACGCCGACTTCGCCTGGTTCCCGATCGACAGCCCGGCCATCGTGTCGGTTCCGATGGGCTTCTTCCTCGGCTGGCTGGGCTCGGTCGTCAAGCCCGACGGACCGGAGGTGGCGGACCGGGCCGCGGAGATGGAGGTCCGCTCCATGACCGGCGCCGGCGCCGAGGGCGCGATCGACCACTGATCCCCCTCCGCACGCGCCAGAGGCCCGCCCCGACGATGGGGCGGGCCTCTGCGGCTGTCCGGGCTGAACTCAGATGAGGCCGAGTTCGGTGACCGCGTTGCGCTCGTCGACCAACTCGGCGACCGAGGCGTCGATCCTGCCGCGCGAGAAGTCGTTCAGCTCGAGGCCCTGGACGATCTCGTACTTGCCGTCCTTGACCGTGCACGGGAACGACGAGATGAGGCCCTCGGGGACACCGTAGGACCCATCGGAGGGGACGGCCATGGACACCCAGTCACCCTCCGGGGTGCCCAGCACCCAGTCGCGCATGTGCTCGACGGTGGCGTTGGCTGCCGAGGCGGCCGACGACAGGCCGCGGGCCTCGATGATCGCCGCTCCGCGCTTCGCGACAGTGGGGATGAAGGTGTTCTCCAGCCACTCCTGGTCCCCCACCAGCTCAGCAGCGTTCTGGCCGCCGACCTTGGCGTTGAACAGGTCCGGGTACTGCGTAGCGGAGTGGTTGCCCCAGATGGTCATGTGCGTGATCTCATCGACTGGACGGCCAACCTTGGCCGACAGCTGCGACAGGGCCCGGTTGTGGTCCAGCCGGGTCAGCGCGTTGAAGCGCTCGGCGGGGATGTCCGGGGCGTTGCGCTGCGCGATGAGCGCGTTGGTGTTGGCCGGGTTGCCGGTGACGAGGACCTTGACGTCGTCCGCCGCGGCGGAATTGAGCGCCTTCCCCTGGGCCGTGAAGATGGCACCGTTGGCCGACAGCAGGTCACCGCGCTCCATCCCCGCCTTGCGGGGCATGGCGCCCACGAGCATCGCCAGGTTCACGCCCTCGAAGACCTTGTTGGGATCGTCGCCGATCTCGATGTTGACCAGGTTGCCGAACGCGCAGTCCTGGAGCTCCATGACCACACCCTCAAGGGCCTTGAGCGCAGGGGTGATCTCGAGCAGGCGCAACTCGATGGGGGTGTCGCCAAGCAGCGACCCGCTGGCGATGCGGAACAACAGGCTGTAACAGATCTGGCCTGCGGCGCCGGTGACGGCGATCTTGACGGGAGCAGCAGTGCTCACTTCGTTTCCTCTCGTGACGTGCAATATCCACTGACGGCATTGACTCTACCGGTGCAGCGACCCGCCTCGCCGGGGGGGCCGGGACTCAGATGATGCGGAACACCCAGTGCGCGATCTCGATGAACACGACGGCTGCGAGCCACACCATGAGGGTGATCGCCAGCCAGCCGCCCTTCGCGAAAGCCAACGCCTTCGCCTGCGCCGAAGGTGGGAGGAGCAGGTTGCCCTCCAGGATGTTCCAGTGCGTCATGGAGGTGAAGACGAAGGTGGTGGACAAGGTGACGAGGATGCACCAGGGGCACAGCGCGCCGATGACGAAGGTGGACTGGAACAGCAGCCAGTAGGCGAAGATGACGCCCAGGAAATAGACCACGTTGGCGGTGAACATGAACCAGCGCGGGAACCGGGTGCCCGCCAGGGACGCGACCGCGATGGTCATCACGACCGGCTCGGCGATGAGACCGAGGAACGCGTTGGGGAACCCGAACACATTGGCCTGCGGGGTGGAGCCCACCGCCACGCAGTCGAAGATGGCGTTGATGGAACAGCTGAGCACCACCTCCGGATTCTTCGCGATGAGGATGGCGTCGTAGGACAGCACGAACGAGGCGATCAGGCTGAGCGTGGCGAAGACCAGCATCTCCAGGAAGAGGATGGTGCGCGAGCGTGGACTGGGACCCTCGAAGGAGTCTGGCATGGCGTCCTCGAGGGTGGCGGTCTCCTGCATGGGCACCATCGTAACCGGGCCGCTCATTACGACGGTGGCACGACGAACGCCACCACGATGATCCCGATGCCGATGGCGGCCATGACTGTCACGTCGATCCATCGCCGACGCACGGCGAGAAGCCCGGCCGTCCCGCGCGGCAGCGCCAGGCGCAGCAGGGCGCCGAGCAGGAGCGCGCCGCCGATCATCAGAGCCCCCCTGCGCCAGTGCCCGAAGGCCGCGTAGGCCACGCCGGCGCTCACTGCGGACAGCACCACCAGCAACGGCCACGGATTGCTCGGGTAGGAGTCCGCGGGCTTGTCCGGCCTATCCGGCATACAGCGCTTCCGCCCGGTCCACCACGTTGCTGAGCAGCATCGCCCGCGTCATGGGGCCGACCCCGCCAGGATTGGGCGTCACCCACGACGCCTTCTCCCAGACATCGGGCGCGAGGTCCCCCACGGTGCGACCGTCGACCCGGCTGACGCCCACATCCACGAGGACCGCGCCCTCGCGGATCATGTCGGCGGTGATCATGCCCGGCACGCCGGCGGCGGCCACCACCACGTCCGCCGCCCGGGTGTGGGAGGCGAGGTCCCTGGTGCCGGTGTGGCACAGGGTCACCGTCGAGTTCTCGCTACGTCTGGTGAGGATGAGGCCCAGCGGCCGGCCCACGGTGATGCCGCGACCCACGACACACACCTCCGCGCCGCGGAGCTCCACGCCGTGCCTGCGCAGGAGTTCGACGATGCCCCGGGGGGTGCACGGCAGGGTGGCCGGCTCGTTGAGCACCAGGCGGCCGAGGTTGATGGGATGCAGACCGTCGGCGTCCTTGTCCGGGTCGATGAGGGTGAGCGCCCAGTTCTCGTCCAGATGCTTCGGGATGGGCAGCTGCACGATGTACCCCGTCACCGCCTCGTCGGCGTTGAGCGAGCTGATGGCCTCCTCCAGCTGCGCGGCCGTGGCGTCGGCCGGGAGTTGCACCCGGATGGAGGCGATGCCCACCTCCTCGCAGTCGCGGTGCTTCATCTTCACGTAGCTCTGGCTGGCCGGATCCTCGCCCACCAGCACCGTGGCCAGCCCGGGCACCACGCCGCGGCCCCGCAGCACGGCGACGCGCTGCGCCAGCTCGGCCTTGATGGCGGCGGCCGTGGCCTTACCGTCGAGTCTCTGAGCGGTCACTGGGGCCTCCTGGTGGTCAGTGGAAGAAGTGGCGGGTGCCGGTGAAGTACATCGTCACCCCGGCCGCGGCGACGGCGTCGATGACCTCCTGGTCCCGCACGGAGCCGCCGGGCTGGACGATGGCCTTCACTCCCGCGTCCAGCAACACCTGCACCCCGTCGGCGAAGGGGAAGAAGGCGTCGGAGGCCGCCACCGACCCCGCGGCCCGCTCACCGGCCCGGCTGACGGCCAGGTGACAGGAGTCCACCCGGTTGACCTGGCCCATGCCGACGCCGACGGAGGCACCTCCGGCGGCCAGCAGGATGGCGTTGGACTTGGCGGAGCGCACGGCCCGCCACGCGAACTCGAGCTCGGCCAGGGTCGCCTCGTCCGCAGGTTTCCCCGCGGCGAGCGTCCAGGCCGAGGGCGCGTCGCCCGGCGCGTCGATGGCGTCGGCCTGCTGCAGCAGCAGGCCCCCGTCGATCTCGCGCAGCCCCATGCCGGAGTTGTCGGCGTCCTGCGCCAGCAGGATGCGCAGGTTCTTCTTCGCGGCGAGCACGTCGACGGCGCCCTCCTCGTAGCCGGGCGCGACGATGACCTCGGTGAACACCTCGGCGACCTGCCTGGCCATCTGCACGCTCACCGGCCGGTTAGCGGCGATGACGCCGCCGAACGCGGACACCGGGTCGCACTCGTGGGCCAGGCGGTGAGCCTCCGCCACGTCCGTACCCACCGCGATGCCGCAGGGGTTGGCGTGCTTGATGATGGCGACGGCGGGGTCTGCGAAGTCGTAGGCCGCGCGGCGCGCGGCGTCGGCGTCGACGTAATTGTTGTAGCTCATCTCCTTGCCGTGCAGCTGCGTGGCGTCCGCGAGCCCGTCGGTGCCGTCCCCGTTGCGGTAGACCGCCGCCTTCTGGTGGGAGTTCTCGCCGTAACGCAGGTCCGCGACCTTGTGCCACGTGGCGCCCACCCAGGACGGGAAGCCCGAGCCGCCGGAGGTGTCGGTCAGCACGTTGCCCATCCAGGAAGCCACGGCCACGTCGTAGGTGGCGGTGTGCACGAACGCGGCCGCCGCCAGCTGCTTGCGCTGCTGGAGGGTGAACCCGCCCGCTGCCAGGGCGGCGCGCAGCATCGGGTACTGCTCGGCGGAGGTGATCACCGCGACGCTCTGGTGGTTCTTGGCCGCGGCCCGCACCATGGTGGGGCCGCCGATGTCGATCTGCTCGACGCACTCGTCCTCGGAGGCGCCGGACGCGACCGTCGCGGCGAAGGGGTACAGGTTGGTGATCACGAGGTCGAAGGGCGCCACGCCCAGCTCGTCGAGCTGGCTGCGGTGAGTCTCCAGGCGTCGATCGGCGAGAATGCCGGCGTGCACGTGGGGATGCAGCGTCTTGACGCGGCCGTCGAGGCACTCCGGGAATCCGGTGACCTGTTCCACGGGCGTCACCGCGACCCCCGCGTCCGCCAGTGTGCGGGCGGTGGAGCCTGTGGACACGATCTCCAGGCCCGCGGTCTGAAGCTGACGACCCAGGTCCACCAACCCGGTCTTGTCGTACACGGAGACCAACGCTCGGCGCAGCGGGATCTGATCGGTCACTGGTTCTCCTTCGTCCATGCGGCCACAGCCTCCACCAGGAGGCGCCGCTCGACCACCTTGATGCGTTCGTGAAGCGAGTCCACATCGTCCCCGGGCAGCACGTCGACCGCGCGCTGCAGCAGGATCCTACCGGTGTCCACCCCGGCGTCGACGAGGATGACAGTGGCCCCGGAGACCTTGACACCGGCCCGCAGCGCGTCGCGCGGCCCGTGGATGCCGGGGAAGCTGGGCAGGAGGGCCGGGTGGGTGTTGATGGTGCGGCCGCCGAAGCGTGACAGGAACGCCGGGCCGAGCAGCTTCATGAATCCGGCGGAGGCCACCAGATCCGGGTCGAAGGAGCCGACGAGCTCAGCCAGTTCCGCGTCCCACGCACCCCTGTCCGCGCCCCGGGCGAGAGGATGGGCGAGCGCGGGAATGCCGCGCTGACGGGCCCGCTCCAGGCCGTAGGCGTCGGGCTGGTCCGAGATCACCGCGACCACCTCCGCATCCACCGCGCCGGCGTCGACGGCGTCCAGAAGCGCCTGGCACAGCGTGCCGGAGCCGGAGAGCAGGACGACGACGTGGGTGGTCACGCGCTCATCCTAGGGGGCGTCGGATCAGCCCGACGATCAACCCCGTCGTCATGCCCGAGAGCCCAAGGATGGTGGGCGCGAAGATCGCCAGCTCCCCCACGCGCGCCCCGACCTCGACCAGTCTCTCCGCCCCCAGGCCCCCCGAGCCGAGGGCAGCCGCGACGGTCACCGCCGCGCCCGCCGTCACGCCGGAGAGGCCGCCCACCAGCGCCGTCTGATCGAAACGCGCGCGAGGCCTCGCCCAGGCCACCGCCAGCGCGGCCACGGCCCCCGCGAGCACGCCCACCAGGAGCCACCAGAACGCGACGGGTGAGCCCTCCGAGCCGACCGGCACCAGCCCGAAGGCGGGGATGGCCGGCAGGAGCCCGACGTCGGTGGTGGAGAGACTGATGAGGGATCCGTCGCCGACGGTCACGCCCGCACCCAGCATCCACGAGGCCGCCATCGCCACGAGGTTGGGCAGGTAGAGGAGGTGCAGGGCCGTAAGCAGCACGATCCCGACCGGCCCGGCGTCGAGGCCCTCGGCGATCGCGGTGATGGTGTCGCGGCCGCGGACCAGTGCCACGACCAGGACCACGGACGCGCCGACGAGCACCGTCAGCACCGCGCCGCCCAGCGCTTTCGGGACGGCCCGCAGCCACTCCGGCCAGTCCACCGAAGGGTCGTGGCCCACGCCGCGCGACGCTCCCCAGAGCCCGGACACCGTGCCCACCACCAGGCCCCCGACGACGGCGCGCAATGAGCCGGCGCCGACCGACGCGGCGAGGATGATGACCGCCGAGGCGTACACACCGGCGAAGGTGCCCCCCACGCGGAGGACGATCGCCTCGGTATCGGCCCAGATCCGGCCGGTGTCATCGGGCAGCGCCTGGGCCTGAGCCGCCTGCCTGGCGGCCAGCGAGGCGACGGGGAGGGCCAGGAAGACCAGCGCGGCGGTGAGGCCGAGGGGGGCCAGGGAGACGGTCATCCCCCCGATCTCGGTCGGCGCCCCGTGCGCCAACACGAGCACCTTGGTCGAGATATCGAGCGCTCCGGCGATCTGCGCGTCGGGGGAGGTGAGCCACCCCAGCACCGCGAGCGCGCTCAGCACCAGCCACCCGGCGAGGAGCACCGCAACGGGCCCGAGGACCGCGGGCACGTACCACGGCCAGGGCCACTGCCTGGGTGACGACGGCTGTGTGGCGTCGACGTCGATCGCGACCGTGCGGTGGGTCGGCGTCCGTTTCGCCATGCGCGTGTCCCCCTCTACTTCGTCGCCCGCCTTTGCCCGCGGCGGTAGTGTGGCCCCACGAAACCCGCAGTGGAACACCGATGGGAGGTGACCCGATGTCAGAAGACGAGCAGCGCCGGCCCCGGAGGGCCCTACCCTCCGACGAGGACACCTCCCCCCCGCCGGACATGGACGATACCTCAGGCGACGACATCTTCCGGCCGCGACGCGGCTCCGGAGAGGATCGCGCCGCGGCACTCGGAGAGACCCCCATCCCCGCCCCGGTCTTCCCGCGCTCGGCCGGCGAGTTCGCCGAGAGCCCCGGGCCCGCCCCGCGTCGCTCCGCCTTGTCCTCGCAGACCCCGGTCGAGGCTGAGGGGCCCGCGGTGGCCACCACACCGGTCCCGCTCCCCACAGGGCTCACGACATGGCTGCTGGGCGGCCTCGTCGGGGCCCTAGTGGTGGGTCTCATGGCCTTCTTCATCACCCGCGGCGCGCAGCCCACGGACCCCGCCAGCGCCTCGCCCTCCCCCAGCGCCAGCGCGTCGGCGAGCCCGAGCCCGACGGTCGCGGCGGGGGTCGAGGAACTCCTCACCGGGGAGGACCTCACCGGCGTCGCCCCCGCGGCCTCGTGGGCCATCACGCACACGAGCACCGAAGCCGCGGAACACGAGGGCCGCGTGGCGTGCCTCAGCACGGAGGCCGAGGAACAGAACCCCACTTCCTCCCTTCAACGCACGCTCGCCACCTCCGACGCGGACCAACTGGCCGCGTTGCACCGCATCGAGACCTATGCCTCGCCGGCCGCGGCGCAGCAGGTGTTCACCAACCGGACCGGAGCCCTCGCCGGCTGCAGCGAGATCCCCGCGCGCATCGCCCGGGCCAGCACCGTCGAGGGGATGGGCGACGAGGCGTTCCAGATCACCATCGCCTTCGAGAACGAGCAGGCCCAGTTCCACACGGTGCTGCTGACCCGGGTGGGTGCTACGGTCCAGATCCTGGACCTGGCCCGCAGCACCGCCGTTGAGGCCAATCTGCTGGCCGAGGCGCTGATCCGCCCCCAGGCCACCCTGTGCGAGCTCGAGGGCGCCACCTGCGCCGCCGCACCCACCACCACGCCTGCCGTGGTCCCGCCCGTGGAGCCGCTCGGATGGCTCATCCCGGCGGACCTGCCGCGCATCCGCGCCGGCGCTGGGCGCTGGACCGCGTCCACGCCTTCGGATCTGACCAGTGCGGGGATGGGGTGCGAGAACATGACCCTGGCCACCGAGCCCGGCCCCACCGAACGTCGTCAGGCTACCTACCTACTGACCCAGGACGATCAGGCGCCCGGCACGTTCGGCCTCGATGAGCTGCGCTTCACCTTCGCCGACGCCGCCGCCGCCTCCGCCTTCGCGGCCAAGCTCGGCACCGCGATCGCCTCCTGCAAGGACCGCGTCAACACCGCCACAGTGAGCGAACTCCCCGGCGTGACCGGGACCGGTGAGGCGGGCCTGGCGGTGTCGTCGCGGATCTTCGCGCTCACCCAGGCGACTGCGGACCGGCCGGTGCCGTATCAGCTCATCGTCAGCGTCGCAGGACCCACAGTTGCGTACAGCATCGCGACCATCACGGACACCTACCGGTTCACCGATTCCCAGCTGGCGGAGTTGGCGCTGCGGATCCCGGTGCGCGCCAGCCAGGGCTGACGGCGGGGCGGACGCGTCAGACCAGGCTGTGCCGCAGTCGGGCGATGGCGTCGCGCGCCAGCGCTGCGGTGAGTGAGGGCGTCTCCCCCACCAGCACTCCAGCGGCCTCCATGGCCTCCTTCTTGGCGGCGGCCGTGCCGGACGAGCCGGTGATGATGGCGCCCGCGTGACCCATGGTCCTGCCGGGGGGCGCCGTGAATCCGGCCACGTACCCCACCACCGGCTTGGTGATGTGGTCAGCGATGTAGGCGGCCGCGCGCTCCTCGGCGTCCCCGCCGATCTCGCCGATCATGACGATGAGGTCCGTCTCCGGATCCTCCTCGAAGGCCTGCAGCACGTCGATGTGCCGCGTGCCGACCACGGGGTCCCCGCCGATGCCGACGGCGGTGGAGAACCCGTGGTCACGCAGTTCGTACATCATCTGATAGGTCAGCGTGCCGGACTTCGACACCAGCCCGATCCGCCCCGGACCGGAGATGTGGGCGGGGATGATGCCCACATTGGACCGTCCGGGCGAGATCAGCCCGGGACAGTTGGGGCCGATGATCCGGGTGCCGGACTCCCTGGCCGCCGCCTGGAACTCGATGGCATCGTGAACGGGGATGCCCTCGGTGATCACGACACAGAGGCCGATCTCGGACTCGACGGCCTCCAGGACGGCCGCCTTGGCGTACTGCGGGGGCACAAACACCACGGACACGTCCGCGTGCGTGGCGGCGACAGCCTCCACCATGGACCCGAACACCGGTACCGGATCCTCCTCGAAGAGGACGGCCTCGCCGGCCTTGCCCGGAGTCACGCCACCGACGATGCGGGTGCCGGACATGATCATGCGCTGCGTGTGCTTGCGCCCCTCCTTGCCGGTCATGCCCTGCACCAGGACGCGCGACGAGTGGTTGATGAAGATCGACATCAGGCCCTCAGTTCCCTTCGGCGGCGAAGCGGGCGGCGGCCCGCGCGGCCTCGTCCATGGTGTTCTTGACGGTGATCAACGGATGATTCGCCTCGGCGAGGATGGCCTTGCCCACGTCCACCGAGTTTCCGTCGAGGCGGACCACGATGGGCAGGCGGGCTTCGTCGCCCAGCATGTCCAGGGCGTGCACGATGCCGTTGGCCACGTCGCTGCACGCCGTGATGCCACCGAAGATGTTGACGAAGACGCTCTTGACCTGCGGGTCGCTCATGATGATGCGCAGGCCGTTGGCCATGACGGTGGCCGATGCACCGCCTCCGATGTCGAGGAAGTTCGCGGGGCGCGGGGCGCCTGGCAGTTCCTCGCCGGCCGCGGCGACGACGTCGAGGCTGCTCATCACGAGGCCGGCACCGTTGCCGATGACGCCGACGCTGCCGTCGAGCTTGACGTAGTTGAGGTCCAACAGGCGCGCCTGCCGCTCGAGATCCACGTCCCCTGTGCTCTCCTCGTACTGCGCGCGCTCCGGATGCCGGAAGTCCGCATTGCTGTCCAGGGTGACCTTGGCGTCCAGCGCGATGATGCGCCCGTCGCCGGTCCTGACGAGTGGATTGATCTCCACGAGGGTGGCGTCGGCTTCCTTGAACACACGCCACAGCAGCATCAGGACTTCCGAGACTGGGGCGTGGTCCTCAGGAAGGAAGCCCGCCTCCGAGACGATCCGCTGAGCCACCGCCGACGAGATCCCCTGGACGGGGTCCAGTTCCATCTTCACCAAGGCCTCGGGACGCTCCACCGCCAGCGTCTCGATGTCCATGCCGCCCTCGATGCTGCACATCGCGAGGAACCCGCCGGAGGCTCGGTCCAGCAGGATGGAGAAGTAGAACTCCTCGGCGATGTCCGCGCCGGGGCTGAGCATCACGGTGTCCACGGTGTGTCCCTTGATGTCCAGACCGAGGATTTCGCCGGCCGTCCTGGCTACGGCGTCCGCGCCGCGGGCCAGTTTCACCCCGCCGGCCTTGCCGCGGCCTCCTGTCCGCACCTGCGCCTTGACCACCACGAGGTCCGATCCCAGCTCGGCGTAGGCGGCCACGGCCTCCTCGGGGGTGGTGGCGGTGCGCCCCGGCAGGACGGGCACGCCGTAGCGTTCGAACAGGTCGCGCGCTTGATACTCGAGGAGATCCACGGTGGTCCTTCGGTTGGGTCGTTCAAACGCCGCCAGACTATCTGGCGGATGAGAGGAGGGGAAGTGCCCGGCGGACCACTCCGACCCCGATTTTGAGAGATTCCTGAGAACTGTTAAGGTTTCGACTCGGAAGCCTTCAGGGGAGCAATTCAGGCACGAGGAGCCAGGTGAACGACGACACCACAGCGGCACACGCCCGCCGCGCGGCAGAACTCATCGACGACGTCGTCGAGATCGATGCCCACCCCGCCCGTCGCTCCACCTCCCCCCGCAGCTTCGCCTTCAGCCGGCGCATCGTCGCGCTGGGCGTCGCCGCAACCCTGTCCGTGGGCGCGCTGTTCGCCTTCGCCTTCACCTCGCGCGGCGGGGACGTCGACGCCGCCGGCGAGTCCATGGATGCTGCAGTACCGGCCGCGGCCGCCTCGGCAGCCGCGATGGGGTTCGCCGACCGCTCGCAGGAGGTCAGCCGCTCAGCCGTCCGCTCCAACCTCAGCGAAGCCGTCGCCGACGAGAACGCCAAGGCGCGCGCAGCTCAGCTCGGCGCCTCTGTCGAGTCCGCCACCCAGGCCGAGTGGATGACCAACTCGACAGAGCGCCAGCGCCTCATGGATGAGGACATGCAGCTGGTCGCCGCCCAGAGCGCCAAGCTCAAGAAGGAAGCCGAAGAGGCCGCCCGCCGCCTGGAGGAGGCCAAGAAGGCCGCCGCAGCCGCAGCGGCTGCTGGAGCCGCCAAGGCAAAGCTCACGTCGGAGGACGTGACGAACCTGACCAGCAAGGGCGGCTCGATGCCCGTCAAGTCCAACTACCGCGTCGGGGCCGGCTTCGGCGCCACCGGAAGCTGGTCGCGCTACCACACCGGCCAGGACTTCCCGGCCCCCGTCGGTACCCCCATCTACGCCGTCGCCTCCGGTGTCGTGCTCAGCCCCACCGCCGGCGGCTGGGCGGGCATCAACGTCGTCATCCAGCACAGCAACGGTGGCTCCACCCTGTACGCCCACATGAGCCGGAAGGCTGTGAGAGCTGGCCAGACCGTGCGTCCCGGCCAGCTCATCGGCTACGTAGGCACCACGGGCCGCTCGTTCGGCGCGCACCTGCACCTCGAGTACTACAAGCCGGGCGTGACCCCCGGAGACGTGTACTCGGCCTCCAACCCGATGAGCTTCCTGCGCTCCCTCGGCGTCGGCTGAGGCCTACAGCTTCTCCATCGGGGCGTGCTTGAGGCTGAGCCTCTTCGTCCCGGCGGAACCGAAGTCCACGTCCACCTTGGTGGCCTCCCCTGCGCCGTGCACGGCGATCACGGTGCCCAGGCCGAAGCTGGCGTGCAGCACCCGGTCGTCGGCGGCCACGCTCATGACGGTCCGCACTGCCCCACTGCCCGAGCCGAAGCTCTGCATCGACGCCGTCGTCTGACGGTTGCGCGTGGCGGCCGAGCTCGCCCACGTCGTGGTCGCGGCGGCGGTCCGACGCCAGTCGAGCACGTGAGCGGGGACCTCGTCGAAGAACCGCGACGGCGGGTTGTACTGCGGAGAGCCGAAGATGACGCGCACCTGCGAGCGGCTCAGATAGAGCCTCTTCCTCGCCCGGGTGATGCCCACGTAGGCCAGGCGCCGCTCCTCCTCCAACTCGGACGGGTCGGTCAACGCCCTCATGTGGGGGAACATGCCCTCCTCCATGCCCGTGAGGAACACCGTGTCGAACTCCAGGCCCTTGGCGGTGTGCAGCGTCATCAGCGTGACCACACCCTTGCCGTCCTCGTGGTCCGGCACCTGGTCCGAGTCCGCCACCAGCGCGATGCGCTCCAGGAAGGCGGGCAGCGAGTCGTCCGGCTCCGGCATGCCTGCCACGAGACCGGACTCGACGGCGTCGTCGTCCAGGTCGATGGTGTTGGCCGCCGCGACGAATTCGGCCGCCACGGACACCAGCTCGATGAGGTTCTCGATGCGCGTGGTGTCCTGCGGGTCCGTGGACGCCTCCAGTTCGGGCAGGTAACCGGACTCCTTGAGGATCGACGTGAGCACCTCGTCGGCCGGTCTGCCCTGGGCCACCATGGCCCGATGCAGGTTCATGAGGTCCACGAAACTCTGGATCTGCTTCACTGAGCGCGAGGCGAGGCCCGGCGCCTCGGCCGCCCGCTGCAGGGCGTCGAAGAAGCCGATCCGCTCCCCCGTCGCCAGCGTCCCGACGGCGGCCACCGCACGGTCACCGATGCCGCGCCTGGGCACGTTGAGGATCCGCCGCACGGACACGTCGTCGGCCGGGTTCACCAGTGCCCTCAGGTAGGAGATGGCGTCGCGGATCTCGCGACGCTCGTAGAAGCGCACGCCCCCCACCACCTTGTACGGCATGCCGACGCGGATGAACACCTCCTCGAACGCGCGGGACTGCGCGTTGGTGCGGTAGAAGATCGCCGTGTCGCCGTACTGGGAGAGACCCGCGTCGCTCAGCCTGTCGATCTCGTCCGCGACGAACTGCGCCTCGTCGGTCTCGCTGTCGGCCACCCAGCCCACCACCAGTTCACCTTCACCCAGGGTGGACCAGAGCTGCTTCTCCCGGCGGCCCTCGTTGCGGGAGATCACGGCATTGGCGGCCGTCAGGACGTTCTGCGTGGAACGGTAGTTCTGGTCCAGCACCACGGTGCGGGCGCCCGGGAAGTCGTGCTCGAAGTCCAGGATGTTGCGGATGGTGGCGCCACGGAACGCGTAGATGGACTGATCCGAGTCCCCCACCACCATCAACTCTGCGGGCTCCACCAGGGGCGAGCCGGCCAGGACCCCCCCGACGTCGCCGGCGCACAGCTCCCGCACCAGCGCGTACTGCGCATGGTTGGTGTCCTGGTACTCGTCGACCAGGACGTGCCGGAACCTGCGGCGGTACTTCTCGCGCACGTCCGGGAACGCCTGGAACAGGTGCACGGCCGTCATGATCAGGTCGTCAAAGTCCAGGGCATTGGCGGCCACGAGGCGCGACTGGTAATCGGCGTAGGCGGCCGCATACACCTTCTGCGGCGGGGAGACCGCCTCCCGCGCCGCGCGCTCGAAATCGATGAGTTCGTTCTTGAAGGTGCTCACGGCGTTCATCACCGCACGCACGGGGTAGCGCTTGGGGTCGATCTCCTGGTCCCGGCATACCAGCGACATCAGCCGCTTGGAGTCCGTGTCGTCGTAGATCGAGAAGCTCTTGGTGATCCCGAAGCGGTCGATCTCCTGGCGCAGGATCCGGACGCAGGCCGAGTGGAAGGTGGAGACCCACATCAGTTTTGCCCGGTTGCCCACCAGATCCACCACACGTTCGCGCATCTCTGCCGCCGCCTTGTTGGTGAAGGTGATCGCCAGGATGGCGCCGGGATGGACGTCTCGCTGAGACACCAGATGGGCGATGCGCCGCGTCAACACCCTGGTCTTGCCCGACCCTGCGCCGGCCACCACGAGGACAGGTGAGCCCGCGTGCAGCACCGCCTCCCGCTGAGGCGGGTTGAGCCCCTCCAGCAGGTGTTCCTCGGTCACCGTCCGGGCCGACGCGCGACGCTCGGGACGCGCCTCGTCGGAGCGCGCGCGCGGCGATTCGTCCGGCTGGAACGCGGCGAACAGGTCGGGAAACAGTGAGTCACTCATGTCGGGGGCCAAGACTACCGTCCGCACTGCGGCCACCCCACGCCGATATGCTGACGCGCATGCGTGACTCTTTCGCACGGGGCCGGGCCATCCTCGGCCGCCTCACCACGGCCGTGCTGCTGCTCCAGATCCTCTCCATGGTGGCCCTGACCCTCGTGGAATCACTGCGGAAGAAGAAGCGCAGGCTGCGTAAGTTCCCCATCACGAAGCCCGAGCCCATCCACGTCGACGGCGACGAGATCACGGTCTACACCTACGGCGAACACGTCTACGACGCGATGATCGAGGCCATCGACGTGGCCGAGGATCACATCTACTTCGAGACGTTCATCTGGAAGGGCGATGCCGAGGGCGTGCGCTTCCGCGATGCGCTCGCGCGGGCGGCCCGTCGTGGTGTGCGAGTGCACGCGGTCTGGGACGAGTTCGCGAACCTCGTCGTGCCGCGCAGCTTCTACCGGGCGATCCCGGACACTGTCAACACGATGCCGCATCCGGCGTTCCCCCAGCCGTGGTCGCCGCGGAGCTGGGGCCGCGACCACCGCAAGCTGCTCACCGTCGACGGCAGGGTCGGCTTCATCGGGGGCTACAACATCGGCTCCCTGTACGCGACGGGTTGGCGCGACACCCACGCGCGGGTCGTCGGCGAGGGGGTGGCCGAGTTGGAGAACGCGTTCATCGACTTCTGGAACATGCACCCCAGCAAGGTGCGCGACCGGATCGAGGACAACCCCCAGCGGGAGTGGGAGCCAACCTTCCGCGTGCACCGCAACACCCCACGCATCCAGGTCTACCCGATCCGCAACATGTATCTCGAGGCGATCGACCGTGCGAGCCATCACATCTGGCTGACCCACGCCTACCTCATCCCCGACGACGACCTGGTGGGCGCGCTGCGCGACGCGGTGCGGCGCGGGGTGGACGTGCGCATCATCGTGCCGGCACGCTCCAACCACGTGGTGGCGGACTGGTTGTCCCGAGGCTTCTACACAGAACTGTTGCACTCGGGGATCCGCCTGTTCCTGTACCAGGGCGCCATGGTGCACTCCAAGACCGCCACCATCGACGGCCAGTGGTCGACGATCGGCACCGCGAACCTCGACCGGCTCAGCCTGTTGGGCAACTACGAGGTCAACGTGGAGATCACCGACGAGGCGGTGGCCGCCTACATGGAGGAGGTGTTCCTCACCGACGAGTCCAACTGCATCGAGGTGAGCGAACAGCGCTGGAGCGAGCGGTCCCTCGTCGCGAAGGCCACGGAACTGTTCCTCAGCCCGTGGCGTCCGCTGTTCTGATCAGACGAATACCGCGACGGCCGCGTTGACGAACGTGAGCCCGAAGATGCCCCAGAACTGGGCGTCGGACAGGGCCCGCTTCCGGCGGTTCACGAACACGAGCGCCGCGATGACCACGACGACGGCCAGCTTGATGCCCACCTTCACCTGGTTGACGTCAGCGTCACCCATCTCCGCTATCCCGACGAGCAGCAGCCCGGTGACCAGTTGGGTGAGCACGCCGTGCACCATGGCCGCGTTCACCGAGCGGCCGGGGCCCTTGATCTGCACGAATGCACCGCCGAACAATGCGGCGAATCCGACGAAGTGTAGGAGGAGCAGCAGATCTCGAAGAATGTCCATGTGGTGAGGCTAGCGCCACTCCCAGGGTCAGCCGAAAATGGCGCACTGCGCGCACGACACGGCGTGCCGGGTTGTCCATAGCCCCCTACATAGGGCATGCTGGACATATGGGAACAATCATCGCATACATCGTCATCGGTCTTATCGGCGGGGCCATCGCTAAGGCGATCCTGCCTGGACGCCAGGGCGGAGGGTGGGTCGTCACCATCCTGCTCGGCATCGCCGGCGCCCTCCTGGGCGGTTTCCTCGGAGGCCTGATCTTCAACGTCTCGTACTCGGAGATCTTCTCCGTGTCGGGCCTGATCTTCTCCGTCCTGGGCGCGCTCCTCATTCTCGTCATCTACGGTTTCGTCACCAAGAACAAGGTCTGAGCCTCGTAGCACGAAACGCACTGTCCGAAAGGGCGGTACCGGAGTTCCGGTACCGCCCTTTCGTTTTCCCACTCTCAGATCAGATGACGATCGGTGGCCCATTTAGTCAATTGATGCCGATTGGACAATTGCAGTTTGCGCAACACGGACGACACGTGCGTCTCAACCGTCTTGATCGAGATGAACAGCTCCCGGGCCACCTCCTTGTAGGAGTAGCCACGGGCGATCAGCTTCATCACCTCGCGTTCCCTGAGGCTCAGCCTGTCGAGCTCCTCGTCGATGCTGGACACATCGACCGCTCCTGAAAAGGCATCCAGCACGAATCCGGCGAGCCGCGGCGAGAACACGGCATCCCCGGCCGCGACCCGCGCCATCCCCTCGAGGAGTTCGTCCGAGGAGATGGACTTGGTCACATAGCCCCTGGCCCCGGCCCGGATCACGCCTATGACGTCCTGCGCGGCGTCCGAGACCGACAGCGCCAGGAACTTGACCTGAGGCTTCAGCGGAAGCACCTGCCTGATCACCTCGGCGCCGCCGCCACCGGGAAGGTGCACGTCGAGGAGCACCACATCCGGCTCCGTCCCCACGATGGCCGCGACAGCCGTGCCCACGTCCTCACCCTCACCCACCACCTCGCAGTGCTGGCCGATCTCGTGGCGCACCCCTGCGCGGAACATGGCGTGGTCGTCGACGATCACCACCCGCAGGAGACCTGCGCGGTCCTGGCTCATACCCCGATCTCCATCTTCACCTCTGTGCCCTGCCCCGGCCCGGAACGGACGGTGGCGCTACCCCCGTAGCGCTCCATGCGGGCCCGGATCGATTCTCGCACGCCCCTCCGGTCCTCAGGAACCGCACCGACGTCGAATCCCATGCCGCGGTCACGGACGAACACCTCGACGCCTCCCGCGTCCACCTCGGCGTAGACGTCCACCCGCGGCGCGCCGGAATGCTTGGCGGCATTGGTCACCGCCTCCCCGACTGCGAGGATCAGCGCCTCCACGCGGTCGTCGACCTCGGCGTCGCCCACACACACGAGTTCCACGTCGACGGCGAAGTCCGCCTCCACCTCGGCCACCAGGTCCCGCAGGGCCGACCGCAGCGACGAGGCCCTCGTCGACTCCCCGTACAGCCACGTGCGCAGCTCCCGCTCCTGCCGCCGGGCCAGACCAGCCACAGTGGCGGCGTCGTCGGCCTGCCGCTGGATGAGGGCCAACGTCTGGAGGACCGAATCGTGCAGGTGGGCCGCCATGTCCGCGCGCGCCTCCGCGCGCAGACGCTCCGCGTCCGCCTGGCGGAGGCGGTTGCGCTGCTGATACAGCCACGGCGCCGCCACCACGAGCAGCCCAGCCAGCAGCACGCCGGAGGCGCCCAGAACGCCGGGGAGCTGGGACAGCCCGACCTGTGTGGCGAGGATCCAACTCGTGCCGGCCCCCACCAGCGCCAGGCCGCCCACGAGCCTGACCACGCTCATGGCCCCACCTCCGCGCGTGACGCGGGTCCAGAGGCCCATTCGCCCGCCCCGCTCCCGCGGCGCCACCCTCTCATCCACCTGTAGCCAGATCACGATGACCCCGACGCCACCGACCACCATGGGCCAGAACAGCCCCGTGGGGATGACTCCCCCGGAGACGAAGAGCCACAGCAGCCCCACCACGAGCATTCCGCCGGCGATGAGGACGCCCGAGTCCGCGGCCGCGAGGTCCTCGGCCCGCTGTGGGCGCATGCCGCTGCGGCTGGCTGCGGCCAGCCCCGTCGGCTCCGCGTCGGCCGCGCCCCGGGGCATCAGCACCCACAGTGCCCCGTAGGCGAGCACCCCGGCGCCGGAGAACAACGCCATCACGAGGAAGCCCAGCCGCACATGCGACACCTTGACGCCCAGGTGGGCCGCCAGGCCGGTGGCCACGCCGGCGATGACCTTGCCCTCGGCCTGCCGCCGCAGCGGCGCGCGCGCGGGCGCGATCGGGACCGGCAGCTCTGTCATGTCCCCCAGCCTGACACGCGGGCGCGGACCAGGCCAGCGCCAGGGATGCTTTCCAGGGTTGCCGCAGCCACAACTCAGGTGTCCCTCAGGGGGTCACCCGATATCCGACGGGCCGCGGTCACGGGAGACTGGGGGCATGTCCACGGAACTTGATCTCGGCTGGCTCGATCCGAGCCTCGGCGCGCTGCAGCGCCAGGAGGCCGGCGGCGGGTCCGGCCTCTGCCGCGCGGTCGCGGCCAGGATGGGCGTCGACGTGGTGCTGGTCAGGGTGGCCATCGCGCTGCTCGCGCTGAGCGGCGGCCTCGGTGTGGCGCTGTACGCGTGGGGCACTGTCCTCTCACGCGGATCCTCCGGAGTCCGGCCCATCGACTCCATGCTTCCCGCGTTCGGCCGATGGAGCCCGATGGCCCAGAAGGCCGTCGTGATCCTCACCTCGCTGGCCGCGGTCAGCCTGATCAGCCAGGTGACGCCACTGCCCTGGGGTCCTGGCGTGGTCCTGATGGCCCTGTTCGTCCTGGCTCGGCGCGGCCGGCTCGGCGGCGGCTGGGCCCCGCCCACGCCGTCGGATCGACGCCAGGAGGGGACCGTCGCCGCATCCGACGAGGACCTCGTGGCCCACTGGCGTTCGACGATGCAGGCTGCGGCCGGCGCGGGCCGTGGACCCGAACTCCTTCCCGTCGTCGATCTCTATGCCCCCGCCCCCGTGGCGGCGCACGCCCCAGGGCCGCGCGCCAGGCCCGCGTGGCTTGCCGGCGCCGGGATCCTCACGGTGCTGATCGCCACCGGTGCCCTCGTGGCAGTCCTCCTCGGTAGCCCCCGTCTGGCGCTGGGCCTCGCCCTCGCGGCGGCCGGCGCACTGGTGGTCGTGCACGCCGTGGCCACCCGGCGGCGGAGGGTGCCGCGCCCGCTACTGGCGGTGCTCGTGGTCGCGATGGTGGCCGCCGGTTGGCTCGCACCGCGTGCGGCCGCCCCCACCGCCGTCCCCCCCGTCGACTCGGCAGTGATGGTCATCGAAGCCATCGGCGAGGAGCGAGTGGTGGACCTGCGCGACAGCGACCTGTCCGGTGTGGAGCACATCAGGATCGAGGTGGCGGCCTCTGACCTGACGGTGCTCCTGCCAGGGAGCCCGCTGTCGGTGACCTCCGGGGAGTTACTCAGTGACGTCAACGTCTACGGCACCGGCGCGGAACCCCTGGAGCTCACGGTCACCATTGACGCCCTGCTCTCCCGCGTCACACTGGAGGAGACACGATGAACCGTCCACCGCTCGATCTGGCCGCCCTGGCCGTCGGCCTCGCCGCCGTCGGCTTCGGGGTCGTGCTGATCGTCTCGCCGAGCCTCTCGGCGCCCTTTGTCCAACCGATCCTCGCCGTCATCCTCGTGGCCGCAGGCGCGATCGGTCTCCTCTCCTCCCGCGGCCGCACGAATTCCCGAAAGGAACTTCCATGAAGCTCACCCGTCCCAGTACCGGCGCCATGATCGGCGGCGTCTGCGCCGGCATCGCGCGCTACCTCAACCTTGACGTGACCATCGTCCGGATCGCCTTCGTCCTCATCGCCGTCTTCGGCGGCAGCGGCATCCTGGCCTACCTCGTCCTGTGGGCCGTCATGCCGCGCGACGAGGGTGGCTCGCTGGCCGAAGAGGGCTTCGACAAGGCGCGCGCCTGGGTGGACAGCCGCAAGGCCAACGACCCTCAGCAGCCGCCGTACGACATCTGAGCCGCGTGGCTCACTCCCACTCGATGGTGCCCGGCGGCTTGCTCGTGATGTCCACCACCACGCGGTTGATGTGCGCGCACTCGTTGGTGATCCGGGAGGAGATCTTCTCCAGCACCTCATAGGGGAGCCGTGCCCAGTCCGCCGTCATGGCGTCGTCTGAGACCACGGGGCGCAGGACGATGGGATGGCCGTACGTGCGGCCGTCCCCCTGCACACCCACGGACCGGACGTCCGCCAGAAGGACCACCGGGAACTGCCAGATCGCCCGCTCGAGCTTCGCCACCGCCAGCTCGTGGCGGGCGATCGCGTCTGCCTGGCGGAGGATGGTGAGCCGCTCCTCCGTCACCTCGCCGATGATGCGGATGGCCAGGCCGGGACCCGGGAACGGGTGCCGCCACACCATCTCATCCGGAAGGCCGAGCTGCGCACCCACGGCGCGCACCTCGTCCTTGAACATCTGGCGCAGCGGCTCGATCAGGGTGAACTGCAGGTCGTCGGGCAGACCCCCGACATTGTGGTGGCTCTTGATGTTGGCGGTGCCCTCGCCGCCACCGGACTCCACCACGTCCGGGTACAGGGTGCCCTGGACGAGGAAGTCGATCCCCCGCTCACCGGCCAGTTCCCGTGCCGTCGCCTCGAAGGTGCGGATGAACTCGCGACCGATGATCTTGCGCTTCTCCTCCGGATCCGTCACGCCGGCGAGCGCGCCGAGGAACCGCTCCCGCTCGTCGGCCACCACGAGGTCCACACCCGTGGCCGCGACGAAGTCCTCCTTGACCTGCGTGGCCTCCCCCTCACGCAGCAGCCCGTGATCGACGAAGACGCACGTGAGCTGTGAGCCGATGGCCTGTTGGACCAACGCCGCCGCGACAGCCGAGTCCACGCCCCCGGACAGGGCGCACAGGACGTGCCGGTCCCCCACCGTGGCGCGGACGGCGTCGATGGCCTCGGTCACCATGTTCTCGGCGGTCCAGTCCGGGGTGAGGCCGGCGATGTTGAACAGGAAGTGCTCCAGCACCTGCTGGCCCCACTGCGAATGCATGACCTCGGGGTGCCACTGCACGCCGGCCAGCTTGCGGGTGAGATCCTCGAACGCCGCGACCGGCGCGCCCGCGGTGCGGGCGAGGACCCGGAAGCCCTTGGGCGCGCGGCTGACCGAGTCCCCGTGACTCATCCACACGTTGAGCGTGTTCGGCAGGCTTCCGAGGAGGCAGCCGCCGTCGTGGATCGACAGCGACGTGCGGCCGTACTCGCGCTGCCCCGTCTTGGCGACGGTGCCGCCGAGCGCCTGCGCCATCACCTGGAACCCGTAACAGATTCCCAGCACCGGGATGCCGGCCTCGAGGAGCCGGGCGTCGAGCTGCGGCGCGCCCTCCTCGTAGACCGACGACGGGCCGCCGGACAGGATGATCGCGGCGGGGCGCCGGGCCAGGATGGCGTCGGCGTCGAGCGCGGAGCTGACGATCTCGGAGTAGACGGAGGCTTCGCGGACGCGGCGCGCAATGAGCTGCGCGTACTGGGCACCGAAGTCGACGACGAGAACCTTCTCGTGCTGGGCAGTCATGCGCCCGAGTCTATTGCCTCGTCGCCGCCGATCAGTTTCGCCGTCCCGGGAATAACCCGGACCGGGGACAGGTTGGCGACGACATGAACATTTACCCTGACGTGACGGCCCTCATCGGGCGCACGCCCCTCGTGAAGCTCAACCGCATCGCCGGCGACAACGCGACCGTCCTGGCCAAGCTGGAGTTCTACAACCCGGCCAACTCGGTCAAGGACCGCATCGGCGTCTCCATCATCGACGCGGCCGAGGCCTCCGGCCAGCTGCAGCCCGGCGGCACCATCGTCGAGGGCACCTCGGGCAACACCGGCATCGCGCTGGCGATGGTGGGCGCGGCCCGCGGCTACAAGGTGGTGTTGACCATGCCGGAGACGATGTCCCTCGAACGCCGCGCGCTGCTCAGGGCCTACGGCGCCGAGCTGGTGCTGACCCCCGGCCCGCAGGGCATGCGCGGCGCCGTCGAGAAGGCTGAGGAGATCGCGGCGGAGCGTGGCGGGGTGCTCGCGCGTCAGTTCGCGAACCCCGCCAACGTCGAGATCCACCGCACCACCACCGCCGAGGAGATCTGGAACGACACCGACGGCACCGTCGACATCGTGGTGGCGGGCGTCGGCACCGGAGGCACCATCACCGGCGTCGGCCAGGTGCTCAAGGAGCGCAAGCCCGAGGTGAAGATCGTGGCCGTGGAGCCGCAGGAGTCACCCATCCTGTCGGGTGGCCAGCCCGGCCCGCACAAGATCCAGGGCATCGGCGCCAACTTCGTGCCCGAGATCCTGGACCGCTCCGTCATCGACGAGGTGCTCCCCCGCAACATCGACCAGGCCGTCGAGTTCGCGCGCCGCGCCGCCCAGGAGGAGGGCCTCCTCGTGGGCCTGTCGTCCGGCGCCGCGCTGTCCGCGGCCATCGAGGTCGCGGCGAGGCCGGAGAGCGCCGGCAAGACGATCGTGGTGATCATCCCGTCGTTCGGCGAGCGCTACCTGTCCACCGTCCTGTTCGAGGGCCTGCTGGAGAAGTGACCTGACGATGCCGCAGGGGGCACCCTCCACGGGGCGCCCCCTGCGGCATCGGCCGTCCTAGACTGATGGTCATGCGTATCGTCATCACCGGGGCCTCGGGCAAAGCCGGCCAGGCCACCCTCCGCCACTTCGTCGCCACCAACCACGAGATCGTCGGCACCGACGTCGCCGCCCGGCCCGAGTGGTACACCGGGAAGTTCTACCGCGCGGACCTCACGCAGTTCGGCGAGGCCATGGACGTGCTCGCGGGGGCGGACGCCGTGATCCACCTCGCCAACATCCCGGCAGACTGGATCCACACCGATTCGCACACTCTCAACGCCAACACGCTGATGAACAACAACGTGTTCATCGCCGCGTGGAAGCTCGGACTCAAGCGCGTCGTCTACGCCTCCAGCGAGACCACGCTGGGGCTCCCGTTCGACGAGGTCAACTACGTGCCCGTCGACGAGGACCACTACCCGCTGCCCAACTCCACCTATTCGCTGTCGAAGGTGATGACGGAGACCATGGCCGAGCAGGTGTCGCGGTGGGCCGGCATCCCGTTCATCGGCCTGCGGTTGTCCAACATCTTCACCGTCGAGGACTACCGGCAGCAGCCGGCCTTCGCCAAGGACCCCGAGGCCCGGCGATGGAACCTGTTCGGCTACATCGATGCGCGCGACGTGGCGCAGTCCTGCGAGGACGCCCTGCATGCCAGCCTGTCGGGCGCACACGCGTTCGTCATCGCGGCGGACGACACCATCCTGGACGTTCCCACGCGTGAGGCGCTGGAGCAGATCCATCCGGGGATGGAGGTCCCGGAGTCGGTCTCCGAGTACGGCACGCTGCTGAGCAACCGCGCCGCCAAGGACCAGATGGGGTTCACCCCGCGGCACTCCTGGCGCGACGAGGTGCGGGGCTGAGCATCAGGCCCGGGTGACGACGCCCGCGGCCCCTCTCGGTACCGTCCCCTTTCACAACAGTTTGGTAAAGCGCTTGCGCATGACCCTGACCGAGGCGTAACGTCGTTTGTGCAAGCGCTTGCGCATACGACGAGGAGGACGGGTGCCAACGATCTATGAGGTCGCCAAGGAGGCGGGCGTCTCCATCTCGACGGTGTCGCGCGCCCTCCGCGACGACCCCCGCATCTCGGAACTCACCCGGGTGCGCGTCCGGGAGGCGGCGGAGTCGTTGGACTACCTTCCGAGCGCCGCGGCGCAGAGCCTCGCGGGCACGTCGGTGCGCTCACTGGGCATGGTCCTCCCCCACGTCAAAGGCACCTACTATGCCGAGCTGGCCGTAGGCTTCGAGCGGCGCGCCAGCGAGTTGGATTGCTCCGCGGTCCTGCTCCTCGTCGGCCCGGATGCGAACCAGCGCCCGGCCGTGCGCCGGCTCGCGGCGCAGGTGGACGGCCTGGCGTTCATGGCCCGCAGCGCCGCCACCGACGACCTCGTCGCCGAGGTCGCGAAGCGGAAGCCGACGGTCACCGTCGCACGCACCCAGCTCCTGGGCCTGCCGGCCATCTACGCCGAGTCCGAGGGCTCGGCGGCCGCGCTCACCCGCCACCTCGTCGAGCTCGGACGCACGCGCTTCGCGTTCATCGGGCCCATCGATCACGGCTCCGACATCGCTGCCCGCTACCGCGGCTTCGCCCGGGCCCTCACCGAAGCGGGTCTCCCCGTGCCCCCGGCCATCGAGACCGAGCTCGACGAGGAGTCGGGCCACCGGCTCGCCCAGGAGCTCAGCGCATCAGGCATGCCGTACGACGCACTCGTCTGCGGCAACGACGAGATCGCCGTCGCCCTGGTGTACGAACTGCAGGAGCGCGGCATCGACGTGCCCGGATCGGTCTCCGTGATCGGCTGGGACGACATCCGCGTCTCCCGCTACCTGCGCCCCGGGCTGACCACCGTCCGCCAGCCCGTCGCCGAACTCGGCGCCACCGCCGCCGAGCACCTCACGAAGTTGCTGTCGGGAACACCGGTGCCGGACCTCACCGCCCTTCCCACGTCCCTGGTGCACCGCACGTCGTGTGGCTGCTCCAAGCGCAATCCCCTGCCCATCCACTAGAGGAAACGAGAACGACCATGAAGATCAGAAGCAGTGTCGCACTGACACTCACCGCGCTGCTGGCCGTGGCCGGCCTGAGCGCCTGTGGACGCGACGCCGACACCGGCACCCCCGTCGACAGCGAGGAAGCCCCCGAGGTTTCGGAAGGAGCCGCGACGGGCAGCCTCGACGTCTGGGCCATGGGCGCGGAGGGCGAGAAGCTCCCACAGCTGGTGGAGATGTTCAAGCAGGAGAACCCCGACGTCGACATCCGGGTCACGCCGGTGCCCTGGGACTCCGCCCACGACAAGTTCACCGCCTCCATCGCCGCCGGCACCGCGCCCGACGTGGCGCAGGTCGGCACCACCTGGATGGGCGAGTTCGTCGGCCTCGACGCGCTCGACCCCACGCCTGACCTCATCGACGCCAGCAAGTTCTTCGAGGGCGCGCAGGAGACCACCGTCGTCGACGACGTCTCCTACGCCGTCCCGTGGTACGTCGAGACCCGCCTCGTCTACTACCGCACCGACCTCGCCGAGGCCGCCGGCATCACCGAGCCCCCCACCGACTGGGAGGGCCTGAAGGACATGGCGAAGAAGATGCAGGACGCGGGCGCCACCTGGGGCATCGCGCTGCAGCCCGGCGGCACCGGCTCCTGGCAGACCGTACTGCCCCTGATCTGGTCCAACGGCGGCCAGATCACCAACGAGGACGGCACCGAGTTCACCTTCGACACCGAGGAGAACGCCGAGGCGCTGGCGTACTACCAGTCCTTCTTCACCGACGGCATCGCCAACGATGCCCCCACCGAGGGCACCACCGAGTCCGACTTCGTCTCCGGCGCCGTCCCGATGTTCATTTCCGGGCCCTGGATGATGGCGGCCGTGGAGGACGTCGGCGGCGAGGGCTTCGCCGACAAGTACGACGTCATGACGATGCCCGAGGCCGAGATGAGCGCCTCGTTCATCGGCGGCTCCAACCTCGCCGTGTTCAAGAACACGGACAACCGCGACGCGGCGTGGAAGTTCGTCGACTTCCTGACCCAGGAGCAGACGCAGGTGGAGTGGTTCAAGCTCAGCACCGACCTCCCGTCGGTGCAGTCCGCATGGGACTCCGACGAACTGTCCGCGGACGAGCAGCTCGCCAAGTTCGGCACGCAGCTCGAGACCGCCTACGCCCCGCCGTCGATCCAGACGTGGGAGCAGATCGCGGACTCGTTCGACGCGCAGGTGGAGCAGGTGACCAAGACCGGTACCGATCCAGCCGAAGCCCTGGCCGCGGTGCAGCAGGAGGCCACCTCCATCGGTATGGGCTGACCATGTCCACCGTGGCCGCCAGCCCGGACCTGAAGCCTCGCAAGCGCTCCCGACGGAGCGCGAGCGAGGCCCGGGCCGGCATGATCCTCGCCCTGCCGTTCGTCCTCCTGTTCTCGGTGTTCACGGCGTGGCCGGTGCTGCAGTCGATGTTCATGAGCTTCACCGACACCCGGATCAACGACATCAGGACGCCGTTCGCGGTGAACTTCGTCGGCTTCGAGAACTACGCCCGCGCGCTGGGCGACGCCGTCTACCAGAAGGCGGTCCTGAACACGGCGGTCTTCGTCATCGTCGGCGTCCCGCTCACCATCGGCGTCGCCCTGGCGCTCGCGGTGGCCCTGGACAAGGGCATCACGAAGTTCCGCGGTCTCTTCCGGGTCGGCTTCTACACGCCCGTGATCACGAGCATCGTCGCCGTCGCCGTCGTGTGGCGGTTCCTGCTCCAGCCCGACAGCGGGCTGGTCAACACGGTGCTCGGGTGGGTGGGGATCGACGGCCCCAACTGGCTGGGCGACACCCGCACCTCGCTGCTGTCGCTCATCATCATGGCCACCTGGCGCAACTTCGGCACGGCCATGATCATCTTCCTCGCCGGTCTGCAGGCCGTGCCGTGGAGCCTGCACGAGGCCGCCGCCATCGACGGCGCCAACTCCTGGCAGCGGTTCTGGTTCATCACGCTGCCGATCCTCCGCCCGACCCTGCTGTTCGTCATGGTCACCACCACGATCGGCTACCTGCAGTTCTTCGAGGAGCCGTTCGTGATGACCGACGGAGGCCCGCTCAACAGCACGATCTCCGCGTCGATGTACACCTACATGCAGTTCGGGTTCGGCAACTACGGCGTCGCCGGCGCGATGGCGTACCTGACGTTCGTCGTGATCGTCATCGTCACACTCATCCAATTCCGAGTGACAAGGGAGAAGTGATGACCAGATCACGCTCGATGTGGGTGCTCTACATCATCCTGGGCATCCTGCTCGTCATCGTCATCATGCCGTTCATCTGGATGATCCTCGGCAGCCTGAAGACGCAGGGCGAACTGCTGCGCGTGCCCCCGAACTTCCTGCCGGACGCCCCGACGCTCAACAACTTCGAGCGTCTGTTCGACCGGTTGTCGTTCGGCCGCTACTTCTTCAACTCCACGGTGGTCGCCGTCGTGGTCACCGGATCCAACATCATCTTCTGCTCGATGCTCGGCTACGCGCTCGCGCACCTGAACTTCCCGGGCAAACGGATCATCTTCGCCGCCGTGCTCGGGACGCTGATGATCCCCGGCCTCGTCACCTTCATCCCGCAGTTCGTGCTCGTGGTGAACATGGGCCTGGGCAACACCATCCCCGCGCTGTTCCTGCCGTTCCTGGTCGGCCCGTTCGGGGTGTTCCTGATGCGGCAGTTCTTCCTGGGCATGCCCAAGGACATTCTCGAGGCCGGGCGCCTCGACGGCGCCAGCGAGCTCGGGATCTTCTTCCGCCTGTTCCTGCCCCTCGCCGGGCCTGCCCTGGCGACGCTCGGGATCCTCACGTTCCTCGCCTCGTGGAACAACTTCCTCTGGCCGCTCGTGGTCGCCTCGACAGAAGAGACCTACACGCTGCCCGTCGCCCTCGCGCTGGTCTCCACCGGCCAGAACCAGACCGACTACGGGCTTCTACTTGCCGGCGCAAGCGTCGTCGTCCTGCCCATCCTGCTGGTCTTCCTGTTCTTCCAGCGATTCATCATCGAGGGCATCGCCACCACCGGAATCAAGTGACCCACCACACTCCGACAGGAGCAATACTGAAATGACCAACCTGAAACGACGAACTCTGCTCGGCACCGCCGCCGGCGCCGGCGCCCTCGCGGCGGTCGGATCCCAGGCCTTCGCCAATCCCGGCCTCGGCCGCCCCGTCGACCATGACGGGACCCTGCTCACCTGGGCGCGCGACACCTGGCACTCGCTCGTCGCCATGACCGACCCCGACACGGGCCTCGTGGCCGACAACATCGACGGCGACCTCGCCAATCGCAGCGGCTACACGTCGCCGACCAACATCGGCGGCCTGCTGTGGAGCACGATCGTCGCTCGCGACCTGCGCATCATCAATCCCGGCGAGGCCCGCACCATCATCAGCCGCACCCTGCGCACCCTGCAGCGCATGGAGCGCCACGACGCCAGCGGCATGTACTTCAACTGGTACGACGAGGCCAACGGCGATGTGCTGCGCGTCTGGCCGGAGGACGGCAACCGCGTGGTGCCGTTCGTGTCGAGCGTGGACATGGGCTGGCTGGGGGCCGCGCTCTACGTCGTCGCCCAGGCCGACCCGTCCAACCGGAAGGTCGCGCTCGAGCTGTTCAACGCCATGCGTTGGGACATCTTCTACGACAAGGACTTCCGGGCCCCGGCCGGCGCCAACTACGGCGGCTTCTGGATCGAGAACCCCGAGCGGCCCGGCACCGCCCTGCTGCCCCCGACGATCGGCGAGGGCCCGGACCTCTGGTACCACGTCCAGCACCACTACGACACCGCGGTGTCCGAGGCGCGGATGGTCAACTACCTGGGCATCTTCCGCGGCCAGATCCCGCCGGTGGCGTACTTCGGCACGTTCCGGACGTTCCCCCCGGACTGGGACTGGCCGGAGATGCCGCCCGTCGGGGAGTGGCGCGAGTACCTGGGGTTCCCCGTCTACGAGGGCGCCTACACCTATCGCGGCTTCCGGGTGGTGCCCGGCTGGGGGGGCTCGATGTTCGAGGAGCTCATGCCGGACATCTTCGTCCCCGAGGCGGAGTGGGGCCCCAGGAGTTGGGGCCGCAACCACCCGCTGCACGTCCGTGCGCAGCGTGAACACGGCCTCGACGACGCCCAGTACGGCTACTGGGGCTTCTCGCCATCGTCGAACCCGGCCGGCGGCTACCGCGAGTACGGCGTCGACGCGCTCGGCATGAACCCCGAGGGCTATTTCTCGGACCAGGAGCGCACCGACTACCGCTGGGACAACCCGCCGACCACCTACGGCGACGGGGTCGTCACCCCGCACGCCGCGTTCCTCGGCATGATGTACGAGCGCGACGAGGCGGCCCAGAACCTGCGCAACCTGCAGGCCGACTTCGATGCCTACGGCCCGGGCGGTTTCTACGACGCCGTCGCGGTCCGCAGCGGCCAGGTGGCGAGGCGCCACCTGTCGCTGGACCAGTCGATGATCATGGGCGCGCTCGGCAACGTGCTGCTCGACGGCGGGTTGCGTCGCTGGTTCGCCACCGCCGAGGTGGAGCAACAGCTGCGCCCGCTACTGGCCCTCGAGGAGTTCAACGCAGGCGAATGACGATGACGCGAGCCGAGTTCCTCACCTCCGACGGCGTCACGTTCCGTGACCTCAACCACAACGGCCGCCTCGACCCCTTCGAGGACCCGCGGCTGAGCGTCACCGAAAGGGTCGACGACCTGCTCCCCCGGCTGTCGCCGGAGGAACTGGCCGGGCTCATGTTCCACACGGTGATCGAGGCCGGGACCGACGGGCAGCTGCTCGAAGGCCCCGGCCGGATCTCCAAGTCCGGGAGCCGGGACGTCGTGGTCGGGAAGCGGATGAACCACCTCAACGTGCACGCCCTCGCGAGCGCACGGAACGCGGCGGCCTGGGCCAACCGGCTGCAGGAGCTGGCGCGCGAGACGCCGCACTCCATCCCTGTCACCATCTCCACCGACCCCCGGCACGGTGCCGCCGAGAACGCGGGCACGAGCTGGGCCTCGACCTTCTTCTCCCAGTGGCCCGACCCCATGGGGCTCGCCGCACTGGGCGACGTCGGCCTGGTCCTCACGTTCGCCGACATCGTGCGCCGCGAGTACGTCGCCGTCGGCATCCGCGCCGCGCTGCACCCTACGGCCGATCTCGCCACCGAGCCCCGCTGGGCGCGCCAGCGGGAAACCTTCGGGCATGACCACGCGCTCGTCGCGCGCCTCACCGAGGCCGCCGTCGCCGGGCTGCAGGGCGACGAGCTCGGGCCCGGGTCGGTGAGCGCCACCACCAAGCATTTCCCCGGCGCCGGGCCGCAGGCCGACGGCGAGGACGCCCACTTCCCCTACGGCCGCGACCAGGTGTACCCCGGCGGGCGGTTCGACGATCACCTGCGGCCCTTCAGGGCCGCCATCGCGGCGCGGACCGCGGCGATCATGCCGTACTACGGGCGCCCCGTGGGACTCGACCTCGGGACGGGGCCGATCGCCGAGGTGGGCTTCGGCTACAACAAGCAGATCCTCACCGGCCTGCTGCGCGAGCGCCTCGGCTATCAGGGCGTGATCCTGAGCGACTGGGAGCTCGTCAACGACAACCTCGTCGGCGACCAGGTGCTGCCCGCACGCGCCTGGGGCGTGGAGCACCTGAACCCCGAGCAGCGCATGGTCAAGCTCCTCGACGCGGGCATCGACCAGTTCGGCGGCGAGGAGTGCGTCGACCTGCTGGTCGCGCTCGTCGAGGAGGGACGCGTCTCGCGTTCCCGGCTGGAGGAGTCAGCCCGGCGGCTGCTCCGCGTGAAGTTCCAGCTGGGACTGTTCGACGACCCGTACGTCGACGAGGACGCGGCCGACCGGCTGGTCGGCACGCCGGAGGCGATGGAGCTCGGGTTCCGCACGCAGGCGCGGTCGGTCGTCGTGCTGACCGCACGGTCCGTGAGGAGCGAAGAGGCCCCCTCTCGAAGGACCGATTCCAGCTCCCTGAGGAACGACGAAGCAGCGTCAAGGCCCACCCTCCCCCTGCGCCCCGGCACCCGCGTCTGGCTGGAGGGCATCAATCCCGAGGCGATCAGCGGAGGCCTGATCGTCGTCGACCGCCCGGAGGACGCCGACGTGGCGCTCGTCCGCCTCGACGCCCCGTTCGAGCCGCGCGACGACCTCTTCCTCGAGGCCTCGTTCCACCAGGGCAGCCTCGACTTCCCGCCCGGGCTGAAGCACCGCCTCGCCCGCCTGCCCTGCCCCCTCATCATCGACGTCAAGGCCGACCGCCCCGCGGTGCTCGCTCCGCTGCTGGACGTGGCCTCGGCGCTGACCGTCACGTTCGGCGTGAGCGACGCCGCATGGGTGCACGCCGTCACCGGTCAGGTGCCTCCGGAGGGCCGGCTCCCGATCGGGTTCCCACGCTCCATGGACGCGGTGCGCGCCTCCATGCCGGATGTCGCGGGCGACCCCGACCCGCTCTTCCCGGCCGGCCACCGCGCCGCCGTGCCCGCCGACCCCGATTCCCCGAGGTGATCCCCGTGCCCGACCTGACCATACGACCGCAGTTCACCGAGGCCGGCGCGCTGGCCCGGCTCGATGCCGGCGAGCTCAGCCTGATCCAGTACCCCGCCTCGGAGCTCGAACCGGGGCCGCACCAGGTGTGGCTGCGCTGGCGTGACGGCGGGGGCCACGAGGCGCTGGGGCTCACGGGGCCGGCAGGCGGCGCCGACGTCGCGCGCACCGACGCCGGCGTGGTGCTGCGGGGACGGCGCCGCGACATTGAGTGGGAGCTGTGGTGGGACCAGCCGTCCGGCGGTGGGCGCTTCGGCTGGGGGCTGCGCGTCGTCAACCTCGGGGAGGCGCCCGTCGAGCTCGACGCGGTCTGGACGGTCGACGTCGCCCTCACACCCTGGGAGGCGCTGCGGCGCAACGAGTTCTACGTCTCGCAGTACCTGGACCTCACGCCCATCGCCGACGGCGATCGTCACCTCATCGCGGTACGGCAGAACATGCCCGGCGACGCGCATCCGTGGCTGGCGCTCGGGGCGACCCGTCCGGTGGTCGGCTGGTGCACCGATGCCCTGCAACTCCGGCCCGCGATCCCCGGGTCGGGGCTCGACCTCGCCGCGGACCTCCCCTCCGAGCGGTTGCAGCACGAGCACACGCTGGCCGCCCTGCAGACCGAGATGTGGCGGCTCGGGCCCGGCGAGGCGGGCGTCGTCGGTTTCCGCGGCGTGGTGCTGGCGGACCATCCGGATGCCTCGTCGGACACCGACGCGGTGCGGGTGCGGCCGCTGCTGGGCGAGGGTTGGACGGACCACGCCCCGGAGGCCAGTGACGGGAAGGTGGCCGTGGCTACCGTGTTCAGCCCGGCCAGGATCGTCGACGGCGAGGAGCTCGGCGAGGTCGAGCTGCTGCGCCTGGCCGGCGAGGCGGGCAACGTGGAGCGCGGGGACGGTGGCGTCGTGTGGTCGTACAGCTCGGCCGACGGCGCCCACGTCGTGGCCCGCGCCAAGGAGATCGCGGTGCTCCGCCCCCACGGGCACATCATCCGCGCCGCGGCCGGACCGATGCCGCAGGACCTGAACGCCGCGGTGACCGTGTGGATGAACGGCTCGTTCGCCTCGCAGCTCACCGTCGGAAACGCCTCGGGCGCGCCCCTGCTGTCGATCCGGCGCAGCTACCTGGGCCTGCTCCAGTCCGACGGCGTGCGGCTGTTCGTCCGGGACGACGAGGGGTGGCGGCTGCTCGGGCTGCCGAGCGCGTGGGCCGTCGACGCGGCGTCGGCCAGGTGGTGGTACCGGATCGAGGGGCGCACCATCCGTGTCGTGACGGAGCTCACCCTGGAGGCGCTGACGGTGAGAGTCGACGTCGACGGCGACCCGCTCGACCTGCTGGTCTCCGCCAGCGGCGACGCGGAGCTGGGCGGGGAGTCGGCGTCGCTGTTCGCCGACGGCGCCGCGCGCCCCGGTGACTGGCCGGCCGTCGAACATGCCGGGTCCACCGGCTTCGAGCTGACGGTCCCGCTCGGCCGCGAGCCCGGGAGCGGCGGGCACGAACCACCGGAGCCGCCGCGGATCGTGGGCGTGAACCCCGCCGCCCGGCGCCTCGACGCCTTCCTGCCGTGGCTGATGCACAACGCTTTCGTCCACTACCAGGCGCCCCGCGGGCTGGAGCAGTTCACCGGTGGCGCCTGGGGCACGCGCGACGTCTGCCAGGGCCCCGTCGGGCTGCTTGTCGCGGCCGACCGCTTCGACGTCGTGCGGGAGGTGCTGCTGACCGTGTTCGCCGGGCAGCAGGACGACGGCGACTGGCCCCAGTGGTTCTTCTACCTCGACGCCGACCGAGCCCCCGGCCATCGGGAGAGCCACGGCGACGTCGTCTACTGGCCACTGCTGGCGCTCGGCGACTACCTCGAGCAGACCGCCGATCTCGGGATCCTCGACGAGGCGGTCGGCTGGGTCGGACCTGACGCGTTGCGGCCGCCGAGTCAGGTGCGCGAGCACGTGAGGCGCGCCGTCGAACACATTCTGGCAGAGCGCAGCGCCGACCCGCGGCTGCCCGCGTACGGCCACGGTGACTGGAACGACTCCCTCCAGCCCGCGAACCCCGGGCTGGCGAGGCAGATGGTCTCCACCTGGACGGCGGAGCTCGAGGTCAAGGCACTCACGAAGCTCGCCAATGGAATCGAGGGCGACGACCGCGAACTCGTCGCCCGCCTGCGCGCGGTGGCCGCCGCCACCGAGCGGGCCATCCGGGAGACGCTCCTGATCGACGGCGAACTCTGCGGGTACGCGGTGGTCACCGAGGAGGGCGTCGAGCCGCTCGTGCACCCACGCGATACGCGCACCGGGCTGCACCACGGGTCCCTGCAGATGATCCACGCGATCGGCGACGAGCTGCTCACCCCCGACGAGGTGCGCGAGCACCTGCGGATCATCGACGAGCACCTGGACGGGCCGACGGGGATCTACCTGTTCGACCGGCCGGTGGACTACCACGGCGGGGAGACGCGCACGTTCCTGCGCGCCGAGGCGGCGTCGTTCTGGGGGCGCGAGATCGGGCTCATGTACATGCACGCCCACATCCGCTGGGTGGAGGCGCTGCTGCGGCTCGGCCTCGCCGACCGGGCGTGGTCGGCGCTCGATCTGATCATCCCCGACGGGCTGAGCGCGGCGGTGCCGGGAGCGCGGCCGCGGCAGTCCAACACGTACTACTCCTCCGTCGACGCGGTGTTCCGGGACCGGTCCGACGCCGAGGCCAACGCGGCCGCCCTGTCCGACCCGTCCTTCGGTTTCGAGGGCGGCTGGCGCGTCTACTCATCCGGGCCGGGGCTCGTCCTCCGGCTGGTCACCGAGGGGTTCCTCGGGTTGCGGATGGGGCGCGACGGCGTGGAGATCGACCCGGTGCTGCCCGTGGGGCGCTACGAGGCGAGGGTGCCGTTCGGCGGGCACCGCCTCTGGGTGGAGTATGACGTCACGGGCGCAGGGCACGGCGTCGGCGAGGTGCTCGTTGACGGCGCACCGGTCGAGACGGAGCCGGTGCCGCGCAGGTACCGGAAGGGCGGCGTGCGGATCCCGGCGGCCGTATGGCGCGACCTGGTCGATGGCGGTGACGAGGTCGTCCTGCGTGTCGGGGTGGGATCCTGATGGGAGCACCGACGACGATCACCCGCGCCGTGTCAGTGCTCCCCCCGGGCGATGTTCTCGTGGTGCCGCACCACTTCGGCGACGATGAACGTGAGGAACTTCTCCGCCAGTTCGGGGTCCAGATCCGCGTCCACGGCCAGCGCCCTCAGCCGCGTGATCTGCCTGGCCTCGCGCTCCGGATCCGCAGCCGGTAATCCGGCGCGCGCCTTCAGCTCACCGACGCGCTGGGTCACCTTGAACCGTTCGGCGAGCAGGTGGATCAGCGCCGAGTCCATGTTGTCGATGCTGCCGCGCAGGCGCTTCAGCTCTGTCAGTGCGTCGTCCATCGGCGCTCCTCGGGCTCAGTGGAGGATCAGATCGATCCGCTGGAAGGACTTGATGTCGGTGTAGCCGGTGAGCGCCATCGCCTTGCGTAGGCCGCCGGCCAGGTTCATCGTGCCGTCCGGCACCCTCGACGGGCCCAGGACGACCTCCTCCAGCGTGCCGACCTGCTCGAAGAACGAGCGCTCGCCGCGCGGGAGCCGCGCGTGCCACGCCTCGCTCCCCCAGTGCCAGCCACGACCGGGGGCCTCGGTGGCGCGAGCGAGCGGGGACCCCACCATGACGGCGTCCGCCCCGCAGGCGATGGCCTTGGCGATGTCGCCGGAACGGCCGACGGCCCCGTCGGCGACGAGGTGGACGTAGCGGCCGCCCGACTCCTCCAGGTAGTCCCTGCGGGCCTCGGCCACGTCCGCGACCGCGGACGCCATCGGCACCTCGATGCCCAGCACCGAGGCCGTCGTGTGCGTGGCGCCACCACCGAAGCCCACCAGCACGCCGGCCGCCCCCGAACGCATGAGATGCAGCGCCGCCCGGTAGGTGGCCACCCCGCCGACCAGCACCGGCACGTCGAAGCGGTAGATGAAGTCCTTGAGGTTGAGGGTGTCGCTGCCACCCACGTGCTCCGCCGACACGGTGGTGCCGCGGACCACGAAGAAGTCCATGCCCGCCTTCTCCAGCACCGGTGCGAACTCCAACGTCCGCGCGGGAGAGAGCGAACCAGCCACCGGCACGCCGGCCGCGCGGATCTCAGCCAGGCGGTCCCGGATCAGTTCGGCCTTCACCGGCTCGGCGTAGATCTCCTGGAGTCGCTTGGTGGCCACCACATGGTCCGACTGCTGCGTGATCAGCTCGTACTGGGGCTGGGGATCGTCGTAGCGGGTCCAGAGGCCCTCCAGGTTCAGCACGCCCAGCCCTCCCAGCTCACCCATCCGGATGGCTGAGGTGGGCGACATCACCGAGTCCATGGGGGCCGCCACGATGGGCACGTCGAAGGAGACCGCGTCGATCTTCCACGTCAGGTCCACCTCGTCCTCGCCGCGCGTGCGGCGGGTGGGTGCGATCGCCACATCGTCGAACGAGTAGGCATGGCTTGCGCGCTTGCTGCGCCCGAGCTCGTACATGGATCGGTTCTCCTCAGGTTCTTCAGCGCGACCAGTAGTTGGGGGCCTCGGCGGTGAGCTGGATGTCGTGCGGGTGCGATTCTCGCAGACCCGCCGAGGTGATGCGGACGAACCGTCCTCGCTCCTGCAGTTCGGCGATGGTCCCCGCGCCCGAGTAGAACATCGACTGCCGCAACCCGCCCACCAGCTGGTAGGCGACGGCGGCCAACGGGCCCCGGTAGGCCACCTGGCCCTCGATGCCCTCCGGGATCAGCTTGTCGTCCGAGGCGACGTCGCCCTGGAAGTAGCGGTCCTTCGAGTAGGACGCCTTGCGTCCACGGGCGGCCATGGCACCGAGGGACCCCATGCCGCGGTAGCTCTTGAACTGCTTGCCGTTGATGAACACCAGCTCCCCGGGGCTCTCCTCGCAGCCGGCGAGCAGGGAGCCGAGCATCACCGTCGAGGCCCCGGCGACGAGGGCCTTGGCGATGTCGCCGGAGTACTGGAGCCCGCCGTCGCCGATCACGGGAACGCCGGCCGGACGGCACGCGCGCGCCGCGTCGTAGATGGCGGTGACCTGGGGCACGCCGACCCCCGCCACGATCCGGGTGGTGCAGATGGAGCCAGGGCCCACGCCCACCTTCACGCCGTCCGCGCCCGCCTCGACGAGCGCCTTCGCCCCGGCGTAGGTGGCCACGTTGCCGCCGATGACGTCCACGTCCGCCGCGGCCGGCTCGGCCTTGAGACGCTTGATCATGTCCACGACTCCCTTGGAGTGGCCGTGGGCGGTGTCGACGATGATGGCGTCCACGCCCTGGTCGACGAGCGCCATGGCGCGGTCCCACGAGTCCCCGAAGAAACCGACGGCGGCGCCGACCCGGAGCCTGCCCTGCGAATCCTTGGCCGCCCGGGGATACTGGTCTGCCTTGACGAAGTCCTTCAGCGTGATGAGGCCCTGCAGCCTGCCCTGCGCGTCGACGATGGGCAGCTTCTCCACCTTGTGCTTCGCGAGGAGCCCGAGCGCCTCCTCGCCTGACACGCCGACCCGGGCGGTGACCAGCGGCATCCGCGTCATCACCTCGCCCGCCGTGCGGCCCGGGTTGTCCTCGAAGCGCATGTCCCGGTTGGTGATGATGCCCACCAGCGTGCCGTCGGCCTCGACGACCGGGGTCCCCGAGATGCGGTAGGTGGCGCACACCTCGTCCACCTCGGCCAGGGTGGCCTGCGGGCTGACGGTGATCGGGTTGCTCACCATGCCCGCCTCGGAGCGCTTCACCTGGTCCACCATCTGCGCCTGATCCGCGATGGACAGGTTCCGGTGCAGGATGCCGATGCCGCCCTCGCGCGCCATGGCGATGGCCATGCGCGACTCCGTGACGGTGTCCATGGCGGCCGACGCCAGGGGAACGTTGAGCCGGATCCGCCGGGTGAGCTGGGTCCCGGTGCTGACCTGCGAGGGGATGATGTCGGACTGGTTGGGCTGGAGCAGCACGTCATCGAACGTGAGGCCCAGGGCCGCGAACGGATTGGGCACGCCTGCGCCGGTCAGTTCCTCGAACACGCGTTGACACCCTTCATTCTGCCGCCAGGTCGCGCCCAGTCTACGCCGCCCGCAAAGGAGGAGGACACGCGTCGGCCCCGCCCGGACGAACCGGACGGGGCCAACGCGTGATGCGGGGAGCGGCTCAGCTCTCGTCGTCGCGCTTGTCCACCACGAGCGTCTCCGTGGTGAGCAGGAGCGAAGCGATCGAGGCGGCGTTGGCGAGCGCGGATCGCGTCACCTTCACCGGATCGATGACACCGTGCTCGACGAGGTTCTGGTACACGCCGGTCCTGGCGTTGTAGCCGTGGTTGAGCTCCATCTCGGCAACCTTCGACGTGATGACGTAGCCCGCTTCGCCGCCGTTCTCGGCGATCCAGCGCAGCGGCTCGGCCAGCGACTTCGCCACGACGTCGACGCCCGCCTTCTCGTCGCCCGTGAGACCCAGGTGGTCCTTCAGGACGGCTCCGGCGTGGATGAGGGCCGAGCCGCCACCGGCGACGATGCCCTCCTCGATGGCCGCACGGGTGGCCGACACCGCATCCTCGATGCGGTGCTTCTTCTCCTTGAGCTCCACCTCGGTGGCGGCACCCACCTTGATCACGCACACGCCGCCGGCCAGCTTCGCGACCCGCTCCTGGAGCTTCTCGCGATCCCAGTCCGAATCCGTGCGGGCCATCTCGGCCTGCAGCTGCGCCACGCGGCCGCTGACCTCGGCGTGCTCGCCGGCGCCGTCGACGATGGTGGTGTTGTCCTTGGTGACGACGATGCGACGGGCGCGGCCCAGCACCTCGAGGCCGACCTGGTCCAGCTTGAGACCCACCTCGGGGGCGACGACCTGGCCGCCGGTGAGGATGGCGATGTCCTCGAGCATGGCCTTGCGACGGTCACCGAACGCCGGCGCCTTGACGGCGACGGAGGTGAAGGTGCCGCGGATCTTGTTGACCACGAGCGTCGACAGCGCCTCGCCGTCGACGTCCTCGGCCACGATGAACAGCGTTCCCTTGGCCGCGATGATCTTCTCCAGCAGCGGGAGGAGATCGTTCATCGACGAGACCTTGCCGCTGTGGATGAGGATGTAGGGGTCATCCAGGATGGCCTCCATACGGTCCGCATCGGTCACGAAGTACGGCGACAGGTAGCCCTTGTCGAACTGCATGCCTTCGGTGAACTCGAGCTCGGTGCCCATGGTGTTGGACTCGTCGACGGTGATGACGCCGTCCTTGCCCACCTTGTCGAAGGCCTCGGCGATCAGGTCGCCGATCTGCTCGTCACGCGAGGAGATGGTGGCCACCGACGCCATGTCGGCGGTGGTGTCCACGGGGCGGGCGTTCTCACGCAGGCGCGCGACGACGGCCTCCACGGCCTTGTCGATGCCGCGCTTGAGGCCGACGGGGTTGACGCCCGCGGTCACGGCGCGGAGGCCGACGTGCACCATGGCCTGCGCCAGCACCGTGGCGGTGGTGGTGCCGTCACCGGCGACGTCGTTGGTCTTGGTGGCAACCTCCTTGGCGAGCTGCGCGCCCAGGTTCTCGTACGGATCGTCGAGCTCGACCTCCTTGGCGACGGTCACACCGTCGTTGGTGATGGTCGGGGCGCCCCACTTCTTGTCCAGGACGACGTAGCGACCCTTGGGGCCGAGGGTGACCTTGACGGTGTTTGCGAGGGTGTCCACACCGCGCTCGAGCGCGCGACGGGCCTCCTCATTGAAGGAGAGAATCTTTGGCATTGAAATCCTAGTGTGAGTCGAGTCCGAAGGCTTCACCCCCGCGAGGGGGTCAACGGGGGCTTGCCCCCGTTCGCTACTTACCCCTGCCGAAGGTCAGCGGGGGCTTGCCCCCGCCAGGGGTCAACGGGGGCGCGCCCCCGTTCGTTACTTACCCCTGCCGAAGGTCAGCGGGGGCTTGCCCCCGCCAGGGGTCAACGGGGGCGCGCCCCCGTTCGTTACTTGCTGACGACGGCGAGGATGTCGCGGGCGTTCAGCAGGAGGTACTCCTGGCCGTCGTACTTGACCTCGGTGCCGCCGTACTTGGAGAAGATGACGACGTCGCCCTCGGCGACATCGAGGGGAACCCGGTTGCCGTTGTCGTCGATGCGGCCGGGGCCGGTGGCGATGACCTTCCCCTCCTGCGGCTTCTCCTTGGCAGTGTCGGGAATGACAAGGCCGGAAGCGGTGGTCTGGACGGCCTCAAGGGGCTGGACGAGGATGCGATCCTCGAGAGGCTTGATCGTGGTTGCCACGTCAAACACCTTTCTGTCATATCCGACCCGAAGGTCGGCGGATAGGTCATGTGAGGTGGCCGGGCGTCGTCGCGGGTGCCGTCCGACCATTAGCACCCGAGGTTGTCGAGTGCCAGCTCTTACGTTATCCCGGGTTTAGCACTCAATCAAGCCGAGTGCCAGATCAGTCCGGTGCGCGCGGCTCACGCCCGGCGGGCGACGATCGCCTTGGTGCCCCCGACCGTGCGGGCCAGGATGATCGTGGCCGCAGCACTCCCCTTCGGCTTCAGCTCCCGTCGCAGGGCCGCCGGGTCGACATCGATGGCCCGCTTCTTGATCTCCAGCGTCCCGATCCCCCGCTCTCTCACGTAGCCACGCAGCGCCCTGACCGAGTAGTCGAGGACGTCGAGCACCTCGAAGCGGGTGGCCCATGGGGTGAGGATGGGCTCGTCGGAGGACAGGTACGCCACGTGGGGATCGAGCAGCCAGGCCCCGGGAACCGCCTCCCCCACCAGACCCGCGCGGATGGCGGCGCCGTCGGGCTCGTAGACATAGGCGCCGAGGGGCGCGACGGCGGGCGCCTCGGCCTCGCCGGCGGTGAGTTCCAGCGCGTCGCCCTGCCCCAGCAGGACCGCGGAGCGCCCCTCGGCCATCCGGTTCCACAGTGACACCTCCACCACGTCCCCGCCGTCGCTCACCCAGGCAGCGCGCACACCCGTGGGGATCAACTCCTTCGGCAGTCCCGGTCCGAGCTTCACCGCCACGAATCGCTGAGAGGCCAGGTGCTCGAGCACCAGCGACCACGGAGGGGTGAAGTCCGCCACGTTCCAGGTGCGGCCCCGCGCCGTGCGGCGGGCCGGGTCGAGGAAGACCCCGGCCGACGGCGGGACCACCACATCCTCCGCGCGCGCGACGGCCGCGGGACCGGCGCCGACAAGTGCGAGGTTCCAGGAGGCCACATCCGCGGTGGCAGGGTCCGCGTCGACCGCGTGCACCCTCAGTCCCGACTCCGCCAACGCCATGGCGTCCGCGCCGACCCCGCAGCCGAGGTCCCACACGTCGGTGACGCCGGAGGCCACGAAACGCCCCGCGCGCCAGCGTCGGACCGCGTCCCGGGTCGCCTGCTCCAGGCCGTCGTGCGTGAACAGCATCTCGTCGGCCCGGTCGAACTTGGCCCGCGCCCGGCGCCGGAGCGCCGCCTGGGTGAGCGCCCACGCCGCGACCTCGGCGCCGAAGGACGCACGCAGCCGGCCCGCCGCGCCGAGCGACGACGGGTCGGGCTCCAGCATCGCGGCGGCCAGCGCCGCGTCGCGCTCACTCATGCCAGGGCATGGACGGAGACGAGGAGCCCGAGGTGGTCGGTGCCCTCGATCCTGACGACGTCGGGGGCGGGCCCGCCCACCACCTCGCTGACCACGGCGTGGTCGATCCGCGCGAACGTCGGGAGCCACGGGTGGGCCGGCCAGGTGGGTCGCCACGCGTCGAGGCCCGGGGACCCCTCCATCAGGTCGCGCAGGGGGCCCTTCGTCAGCACCCGCATGGTGTGGTGCCGGTCGATCGCGTTGAAGTCCCCCACCAGCACCAGTCGCTCGTCCGCGTGCTCGAGCGCCAGACCCGTCACCTTGGCCGCGGACCGCGCCCACTGCGGCGCGCCCATCTGCGGTGGCGAGGTGTGCACCGCCCCGATCAGCCACCGCGCACCATCCGCCTCGAGGGACACCAGGATGTTGTCGAAGGCCGTGTCCAGCCGCGACACCTCCGTCAGCGGCAGCCGCGACAGCAGCATCGTTCCCCCGGCGTCGGCGCGTGCCGTCCCGATCCGATGCGGGAAACGGTCCAGGAGGCCTTGGCGGCGGAGATCATCCTCGAACTCCGGCGTGTACTCCTGGAAGACCAACACATCCACCGACTCGTCGAGCAGGAGCCGGATCTGGCGGGCATCCGCCCGCCCGTACGCCGTGTTGAGGCTGAACACCACCAGCTGCGGCTCGGGCGCGGTCTGGGACTGCGCCGCCGCCATCATCGGCCCCGCCAGCGGCACGCCCCACGCGACGGCGGCCGCGGCCAGCACCGCCACCCCCGTCAGGCGCCACCACCGGTGCGCGGCCAGGATCAGCCCGAGCCCCGCGAGGACCACGGCCACCCACGCGAACGGGATGAACGCGGCCGCATAGATCGCCGCCTCCGACGTGGTGTGCAACTCGGTGAACACGTCGAGCACCAGCAGCACGAGGGCGACGAGCCCGAAGGGCAGGAGCAGCAGCCAGCCCAGCACGACGGCGCGACCGGTGCTCACCGCGACACCCGCCAGCCGACGGAGTGGCCGCCCTCGTAGGGCAGCACGCCATGGAACTGCGGCACCGACTCGTCGAACACCAGCGGCAGGAAGTGCCTGTCCCCGTCCCACATGGGCAGCGCCATCACGGTGTCGATGTCATGCCACGCGAGCGTGCCCTCGGGATTGGATCGCAGGGGCTCCCCCGCGATCCCCGTGACCAGGAAGACGAACCCGAACACATCGCGCCCGTTGAAGCCGGGCCAGGACACCGTGCCGCGGAGAGTCATCGAGGTAACCTCGACGCCGGCCTCCTCGAGGATCTCGCGCCGCATCGCGGAGGCGATGTCCTCGTCCCGCTCCACCTTGCCGCCCAGCCCGTTGTACTTGCCCAGCTGCTCATCGTCGGACCGGCCGATCCGGTGCACGAGCAGCACCCGCCGACGGTCCGGGCTGACGATGTAGCCCAGCGTCGTGAGCTCGGGCGCGTACGGCATGCTCAGGCGGACGGGCGGGCGTTGTCGAAGTCGAGCTCTCGGGTGTCGAGCTCCACGACCTCGTCGCCGAGCGACTTCAGCAGCTCGTGGCGGGCCTCACGGCGCTGCCTCTGTTCGATGGGGTCCGGGACCGGGGCGGCGGCCAGCAGCCGCTTGGTGTACTCCTCCTGCGGGTTGAGCAGCACCTCCTCGCGGGTGCCCTTCTCGACGATCTTGCCGTACTGCATCACGACGACGCGGTGCGCCAGCGAGTCGATCACCGCCAGGTCGTGGCTGATGAACAGGCACGCGAACCCGAAGTCGCGCTGGAGTTCGGTGAACATCGACAGCACCGAGGCCTGCACCGAGACGTCCAGGGCCGATGTGGGCTCGTCGGCGACGAGCAGGTCCGGGCTGAGCGCAAGCGCGCGGGCGATGGACACCCGCTGACGCTGGCCGCCCGAGAGCTCGTGCGGGTAGCGGTTGTAGACGCTGCGGGGTAGCTGCACCGCGTCGAGGAGTTCGTGGACGCGGGCCTCGCGGGACTTCGCGTCGCCCACGCGGTGCACGCTGAGCGGTTCGGCGACGACATCGCCGATCGGGAAGCGCGGGTTGAGGGACGCCGCGGGGTCCTGGAAGATCACGCCGATGCGCTTGCGGAGCCCCTTGAGGGCGCGTCCCCTGAGGGCCAGGAGGTCCTCACCCAGCACCCGCACCTCGCCGGACTTCGAGGGGATGAGGCCGAGCAGCGCCCGTCCGATGGTGGACTTGCCCGAGCCGGACTCGCCGACGAGGCCCACGATCTCGCCCCGGCGCACGTCGAAGCTGACGCCGTCGACGGCGCGGAAAGCCTTCTTGCCTGCCCGGTGATACTCGACCACGAGTTCGTCGACCTCCAGCGCCGAATCTGCGGTGGGGCTCACGGGATGGGGCGCCACGCCGAACTGCCCGTGCCCGTCGCCCAGGTGTGGGACCGCGGCGAGCAGCCGCTTCGTGTACGGGTGCTTGGCATGCAGCAGCACCTCCTCCACGGGGCCGCGCTCCACGATGTTGCCCTTGAACATCACCGCCACGTTGTCCGCCATGTCCGCCACCACGCCCATGTTGTGCGTGATGAGCAGGATGCCGGTGTTGAGCTTGTCCTTGAGCGAGCGCAGAAGGTCCAGGATCTCGGCCTGCACCGTGACGTCGAGGGCGGTGGTGGGCTCGTCGGCGATGATCACCTCGGGGTCGCAGGCCAGAGCCATGGCGATGACCACGCGCTGTCGCATACCGCCGGACAGCTCGTGCGGGAACTGCTTGGCGCGCCGCTCGGCGTTGGGGATGCCCACGGCGTTGAGCAGGTCCACGGCGCGGTTCCAGGCGTCGCGGCCGAAGGCCACGCCGTGCACCTCCATGGATTCGGTGAGCTGCTCGCCGATCTTGATCACCGGGTTGAGCGCCGTCATCGGCTCCTGGAAGACCATCGCGACGCGGTTGCCGCGTAGGGAGCGCAGCTGGCGGCCGGACAGCTCGCCGACGCTCTGGTCCGTGACCCGGGTCTCGCCCTGGATGCGGGCGGTCTTGGGCAGCAGGCCGAGCGCCGTGGTGGCGGTGACGGACTTGCCTGAACCCGACTCGCCGACCAGGGCCATCACCTCGCCGGGCTCCACGCTGAGCGTGATGCCCTTGACGGCGTGCACGGTCCCGAACTCCGTGCGGAACTGCACGTCCAGATCGCTGAACTTGAGGACCGGGTTCTCGCCGGTGAAACGTGGGGTGGTGGTCATCGCAGTCTTCCTCAGTCCATCTGCTGGCGGGGATCGAAGGCATCGCGGAGGCCGTCTCCGATGAAGTTCACGCAGAGCGCGATGGAGACGATGAAGACACCGGGCCACCAGAACAACCACGGGCGGGTGCTCAGCGCATTCTGGTTCTCGGAGATCAGCAGGCCCAGCGACGTGTTCGGCGGGCGCACCCCGAACCCGAGGAACGACAGGGCCGTCTCGACCAGAATGGCCGCCGAGATCAGCAGGGTGGCGTTGACGATGATCGTGCCCAGAGCGTTGGGCAGGATGTGGCGCAGGATGATCCGCCACGGCGAGGTGCCGACGGCGCGGGCCGCGGCCACGAATTCCCGCTCGCGCAGGCTCAACACCTCGCCGCGCACGAGGCGCGCAAGTCCTGTCCAGGAGACGATGGCCAGCATGCCGGCCAGGGCGAAGATCCCGCCCACGTTGCCGGCCATCCGGCCGAGCACCGCGGCGAGCACCAACGTGGGGATGATGATGAACAGATCGGTGACGCGCATGAGGAAGGATTCGGCGATGCCGCGGAAGTAGCCGGCCGCCGCACCCACGAGCGTACCGATGATCGTGGCCCCGATGCCGACGGTGAAGGCGATGGTCAGCGAGTTCTGCGTGCCGAGCATCACCAGCGCGAAGTAGTCCTTGCCGATGGTGGACTGCCCGAAGGGGTGCTCCCCGATGGAGAACGGCCACAGCTTCAGGGTGGGAGCCCCGCCCACCTCCTGGATCGGGTACAGGTCGACGTGGTTCTTGGGCCACCATCCGGGGATGGGGCCGAATCCGATCGACGTGAGAGCGAGCAGGACGATCAACACCAGGATGGTGAGCGAGATCATCGCCCCGCGGTGCCGGACGAAGCGACGCAGCACCAGTTGCCCCTGGGAGTACGACTTGTCCGTCGTGGTGATCTCGTCGGGCATCGAGTCGATCTCGTAGTCGTTCTCGTGGACCTCGTCGAGCTGGGCAGGATTGTTGGTGTCAGTCATGGTTGGCCTGCTTCCTAGCGGGAGATCCGCGGGTCGAGGATGGCGTAGGCGATGTCGGCCGCCATGTTCATGACCACCGCGGCGGTGCCGGTGACGAGGTAGAACGCCATCACCGGTGCCGGGTCCACCTGGGCCAGACCCGTGCGGAAGAGGTTGCCCATCCCCTGCCAGCCGAAGACCGTCTCGGTGATGACCGCGCCGCCGATGAGGCCGGCGAAGTCGAACGCGACGATGGTGGCCAGCGGGATCAGCGAGTTGCGCAGCGCGTGCCGGGTGATCACCTTGCGCTCGGAGATGCCCTTGGACCGTGCGGTGCGGATGTAGTCCTGGTTGAGCACGTCGAGCATGGAGGCGCGGGTGTAACGCGTGTACGAGGCGATCGAGATCAGCGTCAGGGTCACAGTGGGCAGCACCAGGTGGGTGAGCGTGTCGATCGAATGCATCCAGAAGGTGGACTCGTAGTTGGGCGTCATCGAGCCGATGGTCGGGATGGGGCGCGGCTGCTCCCTGAGGTACATGGACCAGTTGGACAGCAGCAGGTCGCTGACCGCGAGAAGCGAGGAGAGCAGCGCCGTGACGACGGCCGCGAAGGTTGCCTGCCTGCGGGAGAAGCCTCCGAGAAGCTGGCCCGCCAGGACCCCGGCGACGATGGCAGCGACGAAGCACAGCAGCAGCACCCAAAGGGAACCGTTACCCATCAGGAAGCCCCGCACAGCGATGTAGCCGATGAGCGCCACGCCGGCGGTGGCCCCCACGGCGTTGCGGACCCGGTGGTTCTGGAACCCGGATGTGAGCATGATCACCAGTGAGGAGGCGCCGAGGACCGCGAGCACATAGACGGGGATGCCGATGGCGGGACGCCGGAACCAGGTCACGGCGTCGAAGTAGACGAGGATGGCGGCCACGCCGGCCGCGATGCCCGCGAAGGTGATGAGGCGGCGCTTGAGATCGCCGCCCATGGCGGCCTGGAGTATGAGCGCCACCAACAGAGCCACGCCGATGATCACCGGCCAACTCAGGTCCGCGTCGACGATCCAGTTGTTGAACTCGATGGCGGCGTAGTGCTTGAGAAGGACGCCCAGCCAGAAGACGGGTAGGGAGAAGGCGACGAAAGCGAAGAGGGTGACGCCGTAGTCGAATCCGCTGTACTGGCGGATGGCAGTGACGATGCCGAGGATCACGCCCACAGCGATCGCCAGCAGGGTGGCGAACACGACCAGCCGGAGGGTGGAACCGGCGGCGATGGAGACCAGCGCATTGACGGACTGGCCGTTGAGCGCGACGCCGAGGTCGCACTGCCCCACGAGGCACTTCGACGCGCCTCCCAGCCAGTCGAAGTAGCGCTCGTACCACGGCAGGTTCAGCCCCATCGTTTCGATCCGCTGGCGCATGCGGTTCTCGCGGTTCGGATCGTTGGACTCCCGCAGGTCCTGCAGAGGATCTCCTGAGTTGATGACCAGCACATACAGGAGCAGTGATCCCAACAGGAGAACCGCCAGCGATATCCCCAGGCGTTTCGCGATGAACTTGAGCAAGATCGGTCCTCTGGCATGATTCGGGTGCCTGCGTCGGCACCCATCCGCCGCATACTACGGCAGGGCTGGTTTGTGATGAAAGGGGCGGTGAACGCGAGGTGGGGCAGGTGGCGCGAGCGTCACCTGCCCCAACCGGGTAGCTGACGAAGTGTCAGCTGGAGAGGATCATGAAGCGATCCACTGCGGGGCGTTCCACGACACCTGATCCTGCGTGGCCGTGGCGCGCACGTTCTGCAGGGTGGAGTCGTAGGCGACCACCAGGGGGTGGGCGTACAGCGGGATGCCGTGGAGCGTGTCCCACAGCTCCTTCTCGATGACCTTGGTCTGCTCGAGGTGGACGGACTCGTCGAGGGTGGCGACCAGTTCGGCCCAAGCCGCGTCGACGACCTCGCTGCTGTACTTGTTGGTGTTCTGCGGCTTGCCGGTGGCGTAGATGTTCTCGCCGGAGGTGATCTGGCCGGAGCCGGCCCAGGCGAAGAGCGCAACCTCGTAGTCGCCGTTGACGTTGGCGACCTGGAAGAAGTCCTCAGCGCTGGAGTCGATCACGTTGAAGCCGGCGTCCTTGCAGGACGACTGGATGGCGGCGACGGTCTCGGTGCGGCGCTGGTTGCCGGCGCGGTAGCCGATCCGCACGTCGATCGGGGTGGCCACGCCGGACTCGGCCACGAGGGCCTTCGACTTCTCGAGGTCGACCGCGTCGTAGCGGCCGTCGTAGGAGGCCTCGATGATCTCGTCGTAGCTCTCCATGAACGGGAACACCTCGCGGGCGTTCATCAGCTCGGTCTCAGGGGAGATGGGCTTGATGAGCGTGTCCACGATCTGCTGGCGCGGCACGCAGTAGGCGAAGGCCTCGCGCAGCGCCATGCCGGACTCCGGGTTGCCGAAGACGTTGTTCTCGCGGTGGTTGAAGTCCAGGTGCTCCCACGTGAGCGACGAGCCGGACTCGATGGTGACGGCGGAGCCGAGCGCCTCGAGCTGGCCGACGGTGTCGACCGTGGCCTGGGGCTGGATGACCTGGACGTCCTTGTTGCCCAATGCCTGGACCTGCTGGGCGTCGTCGATGAATCGGAACACGAGGTCGCGCGTGGCGGCCTGGGTGGCCCAGTAGTTCTCGTTGGCGGTCAGCGTCAGGGAGTTGCCGGCCTGCCAGCTGCCCTCCTTGACCATGTAGGGGCCGGACGAGGGCATCTGATCGGCCGCGGGCAGCTCGCCCGGGTTGAAGATCCAGCCGGTGTTCCAGAACTCTGCGGCGGACTTGACGGTGTCGGCGTCGCGGTCGATGACGGCCTGCGCCAGGGCGCCGGGCTCCAGGCCGGCCTGCGTGGCGATCACGTGCTCGGGAAGCGCGGAAGTGATGATGATCCGGTAGTCCGGGTTGGGGTCGGTGTAGGTGACGGTGAACTCCTTGGCACCCACCTCACCCTCCGGGCCTTCGAGGACGTACTGCGCGAACGAGGTCGAGACATGGTCGAACACGGCCGCGGCATCGACGTTCTCGCCGCTGGCGAAGCCGGGGGCGATGAACTCGGGGTTCTGGGCGGCCCAGTCCATGAGGTAGTCGTTGATGGTGACGGGCGTGCCATCGGACCAGACGGCCTCCTCGTTGATGGTGTACTTCACCGTCAACGGATCCTCAGAGGTGACCTCGTAGGTGCCGAACTCGGTGTTGTCGCAGATCGTGGCGTCTGTACCGAAGTACACGAAGCTCGAGAACATGTGGGCGGCGATCACCGAGTTGTACGTGGAGTACGTGCCGTTGGTGATGGAGTTGTAGCCGCTCCAGTCGCCGGGGCCCGCGGTGTAGCGGACCTCCCCGTCGGTGGTCTCGGTGATGCCGACATCCTGCAGGCAGCCGGCGGCAGCGTCGCCGTTGGTGCCCTCGGATGCGGATGCGGACGTCGTGGCCGTGGCCGAGGCGCTGCCCGACGCGGTGTCTTCAGGTTCGGTGGGTTCTGGGCTGGTGCACGCGCCGAGCAGGAGGGCCCCGCTCAACACCAGACCGAGGGACACCTTGGTTCCCTGGAACTTCATTCCTTCTCCTTAGGGAACCGCTGATTAATGGGCCAGCCTGGTTTGTCGGTGGATGCGCAGTCGGTGGGTGTTTGGCCGGTGAATGGCGTGTTGGCTAGGTAGAATGCTGGTTGTGGATGAGTTGCAGCCGAGTTTGTCTGAGGTCGAGTACGGTCAGCGTCGCCGGGTCCCGAAGCGGGAGGAGTTCCTCAAGCGGATGGACGCGGTGGTGCCGTGGGCGGACTGGGTCAAGCTGATCGAGCCGCACTACTACAACAAGACCCGCGGCAGGCGGCCGATACCGCTCGAGACGATGCTGCGGATGTACCTGCTGCAGGTGTGGTTCCACCTCTCCGACGAAGGCGTGGAAGATCAGATCAACGACTCGTACGCGATGCGCAAGTTCATGGGTGTGGACTTCGCTACCAGGCAGGTCCCTGACGCCACGACCCTGCTGCATTTTCGGCACCTGCTGGAGGAGCACCAGCTGGGTGAGGCGATGTTCTCCGCGTTGAACGCCCGGCTGGAGGCCGACGGTCTGGTCATGCGTGGCGGGAGCATCGTGGATGCCACGATCATCGCCGCACCTTCGTCGACGAAGAACGCCACCGGCACCCGGGATCCCGAGATGCATCAGACCAGGAAGGGGCGCCAGTGGTACTTCGGGATGAAGGCCCACGCCGGGGTCGATGCCGGCACGGGTCTAGTGCACTCGGTGACCGCGACAGCAGCCAACGTGCACGACCTGGACCAGATCACCCATCTGGTGCGCGAGGATGACCAGGTCGTCTACGCCGACGCCGGCTATTCGGGTGTGACGAAACGCCCCGAGATCCGCGGCGACGACCACCTGTCACACGTCGAGTGGCGGGTCGCTGCCCGGCAGGGCACGTGGAGAGCGATGCACCCTCACGAGCAGCGACTCGAGTCGAGGAAGGCGTCGGTGCGGGCGAAGGTGGAGCACGTGTTCCTGATCGTGAAGCGGGACTTCGGGCTGTCCAAGACCCGCTACCGCGGGCTGGCGAAGAACCTGAACCAGCTCCAGGTCGCGATGGCCTCGGCGAACCTGCTGATGCTCGCCCGCGCGAACACGATCGAAACCAGACTCAAGACCGCCGCTGCTACCGGGTAGCCCCTGGCGGCAGCCTGCCCAGAACCGCAGAAAAGGGCCCTGAACAAGGGCCGGAGGGCAAGCAACCGGCCCTCACCGGCCCCACCGGCGGCCCCACAGCCACCGTCAAGCCCACCCCCGGACGGATGCCCCAAATGATCAGCGGATCCTTAGTCGTTGACCGACGGAAGAGGCCCGGACGGGCCGTGTGATTGAAGGAACATAGCCAAGGCACGTTCAAATCGGCTAGAGCAAACCCCGCTTTGACACCAGATCGTTACCGACTTGTGTCCTGGCGCACCAAAATCAGACGACGACCGTGCCCACGGGGAGCCCCGAGTGCGCCGAGATGCCCAGGCCGGACGGCCGCAGGCCGGCCCGGACGGCCTCACTGCCGACGGCGGCGATCATGGCCCCGTTGTCCGTGCAGAGCGCCGGGCGGGGGCGCCTCAGCTCGATGCCCGCCTCGGCGGCCCGCTGCTCGAGGAGGGTGCGGAGCCGGGAATTGGCCGCCACTCCGCCTCCGATGAGGATCGAGCGCACCCCCAGGTGCTGGGCGGCGTCGATGGTCTTGGCCGTCAGGACGTCACACACGGCCTCCTGGAAGCTGGCGGCCACGTCCGCCACCGGCACGTCTCCCCCGTCGAGGCGGCGCTGCTCGACCCACCGTGCCACGGCGGTCTTCAGCCCGGAGAACGAGAAGTCGAAGCGGTGCTTCTCCATGTCGTGGCGCGCGGTCAGGCCACGGGGGAAGCGGATGAAGGTGGGATCGCCCTCCTGGGCGGCCCTGTCGATGACCGGCCCCCCCGGGTAGGGAAGCCCGAGCAGGCGGGCCACCTTGTCGTACGCCTCGCCCGCGGCGTCGTCGATGGTGGTGCCCACCTCGGTGATCCGGGTGGCGATGTCCTCGACGTGCAGCAGCTGGGTGTGCCCGCCGGAAACGAGCAGCGCGAGCGACGGGGTGGGCAGGGGTCCGTGGTCCAGCAGGTCCACCGCGACATGACCCACGAGGTGATTGACGCCGTAGAGCGGCTTGCCGAGGTACGCCGCCAGGGCCTTGGCGGAGGCGAGGCCCACGACCAGAGCACCCATGAGCCCCGGGCCGGCAGTGACGGCGATGGCGTCGAGATCGGAGAGGTCCACGTCAGCCTTGGCGGCCGCGCGTTCCAGCGTGGGGATCAGCGCGGAGAGGTGGGCGCGGCTGGCCACCTCGGGCACCACGCCGCCGAACCGTACGTGGAGTTCCACCGAGCTGGCCACCTCGTTGGCCAGCAGCGTGCGTCCGCGCACGATCCCGACTCCGGTCTCGTCGCACGACGATTCGAGTCCGAGAACCAGGGGCTCACTCGTCATCGCTGTCCTCCTCCATGTCCCACGTGCCAACCGAGTCTGCGTCGACGCCCTCGAGCCGGCGCTCGAGGATGAGCGCATCCGCCCCCGGGCCGTAGTAGTCCGGGCGCGTGGCGACCGCCGCGAAGCCGTAGCCCTGATAGAGCTGGATGGCTGCGGCGTTGCCGCTGTCCACCTCGAGCAGCATCCGGCGCGCGCCACGCCCGATGGCCCACTGCAGGCCTGCCATCAGCATCACTCGGGCGAAGCCGAGGCGGCGCTGCTCGGGTGCCACGACGATGCGGTGCAGGTCCGCGACCTCGTCGACCAGCTGGAACGAGGCCACGCCGACGGTGGCGCCGTCCTGGCGGCGGGCGATGAGCACCAGGCGCCCACCGCCCGTGACCTCCTGGCGCCAGGACTCCTCCGACCAGGGGCGGTCGAAGTGGGCCTCGAGCTCGAGGATCTCCGGTAGGTCCGCTGCGGTGGCGTTCTCGACGATCATCGGCGGGCCCTCAGGCGCGGCAGTGCGGACTTGGGCTTGCCGGGGACGGTGGCGTCCGCGGGACGCAGGTAGAACGGCTCGTCGCCGGCCACCGGCAGCGTCCGCCACCGCGCGGCCATGACCGCGGGGTCCAGCGCATCGGGGCCCCGGACGTCCAGGAGCGCCCGGAAGCTTTCGGGGACGGCCCCGGCGACGGGGAGCGCCGGCACCGCCTCGGGGGCGGACACCTGCGGATCCGACGTGCGGGTGCCGTCGGTGCGGTAGCTGGCCCAGTAGAGCTCCTTACGGCGGGCGTCGGCCGCGACCACGAACTGCGCCGGAGCGCCCGCCTCCGCCCATTGGCGCGCCACCACGTCCAGCGAGCACACCCCGTGGGGCTCCAGGCCCGCTGCATGCGCGAGAGTCCAGGCCGTCGCCACGCCCACGCGCAGCCCCGTGAAGGGCCCGGGCCCCATGCCGACAACCACCTCGTCGAGATCGCGCAGCGTGATGCCGGCGCGTTCGCAGGCGTCCAGGACCGACGGCATGAGTGCCTCCGCGTGAGCCCGGGTGTCGTCCACGATGACGCGGCTGTGCGGCTCGCCGTCGAGGGCCAGGCCCACCGCCACGACGTGGCTGGTGTCGATACCGAGGGTCCAGGTCATGGGATCTCCCTGAGAACGTCGAGTGCCCCGGCCCAGCGGGGCCCGAAGCCGGTGAGGTACACGGTGCGCTCGTCGGAGTCCACGCCCCGGACGATGTCTATCTCCAGGCGGCCGTCGGCCAGCCACTCGGCCAGGCCGTGGCCCCACTCGACGAGGGTGACGCTGTCCGCGAGCGTCGCGTCCAGGTCGATGTCCGCCAGCTCGGAGGGATCACCGAGGCGGTAGGCGTCGACGTGGACGAGGCCCGGGCCCTCTCCGCGGGGCCGATGCACCCGCGAGATCACGAACGTGGGAGAGATGATGGGCCCCTCCACGTCCAGCCCTGCCCCGATGCCCTGCGCGAGCGTGGTCTTCCCGGCGCCCAGGTCACCCGTGGCGACAATGACGTCGCCCTTGCGCAGGACTGCCGCGAGCCGGAGCCCCAGGGTGTGCATGTCACCGGCCGTGGGCACGTCGACGACCACGGGCAGGTCCCGGCCCATGCGGAAACCGTGCGGCTCGGGCGCGATGACGTCGAACCCGTGGTCGCGCCACCAGTCCACGAGTTGCGGGAACTCCTCGCGCGCGAAGAGGGTGGCGCGACGCGCGCCGAGATCGGCCGCCACCGTCAGCGCGCCCTCCACCAGGGACCGCGCGACACCCTGACCGCTCGCCGACGGGAGCACCGAGACGCGCCTCAGCGTGGCCACGCCGTCGGACAGGTCCACCAGAAGCCCGGCGATGATGTGCCCCTCCCGCTCCACCACCACGCCGTAGCCGTCCGTAAGGGCGCGCTCGATGTCTGCCACGTCGTCGGTGAGGGCGTCGGCCGGCGGGTCCACCGGGGGACGCGCCGCGAACGCCTCATGGATGACGTGCAACAGCCGCGGGGCGTCACCCGGATCGGCGATCCGGATCGACAGGGAGGAGGTGTCCATCACGGGTCCAGAGCCTACGGCCTCACCAACGGTCCCTGCGGCCCCCGCGCTGCTGGCCGCGGCCGCCTTCGTAGCGACGGCCACCACGGCCGCCACCCTCGGGACGGCGACGCTGTGCCTGCTTCGGCGCGATGAGTGCGAGGTAGTCCGCCTCGGCGATCTCCACGCCCGACGTGGGGCGGGCGCCGGTGGCCTCGCGCAGTTCGGCGGATCCGGGTTCCACCTCGATCGCCCTGGCCTTCACGCCGGCCTGGCCGAGCAGGCGCTCGGTCATCTTGCGCTGGTGCGGCAGGACCACGGTGGCGACCACACCCTCCTGCCCGGCGCGGGCGGTGCGCCCGGCACGGTGGAGGTAGTCCTTGGAATCGTGCGGCGGGTCCACCTGCAGCACGAGGGTCACGTCGTCGACGTGGATCCCCCGGGCCGCGACATCGGTGGCGACCAGGACGGGGACCGTACCCTCGCGGAAGGCCGTCAGGATGCGCGACCGCGCGCCCTGGGTGAGGCCACCGTGCAGCGATCCGGCCATGACGCCCGCCTCGCGGAGCTGCCCGGCGATCCGGTCCGTCCCCAGCTGGGTGCGGGCGAACAGGACGGTGCGTCCGTCGCGGTTGGCGATCTCAGCGGTGATCTGGTTCTTGTGGTGCGGGCGCACGATCAGCGGACGGTGCACCATCGTCGTGACCGAGGCCTGGCTCGAGTCCACCTCGTGGGTGACCGGATCGTTGAGGTAGGTCCGCACGATCGAATCGACGGCGGCGTCCAGGGTGGCGGAGAACAGCAGGCGCTGCCCGCCCTCGGGCGTGGCGTCGAGGAGCGTGCGCACCTCCTTGGTGAAGCCGAGGTCAGCCATGTGGTCCGCCTCGTCGAGCACGGAGATCTGCACCTGGCTGAGGTCGGCGGCGCCCTGTTCGAGCAGGTCGATCAGGCGGCCGGGGGTGGCGACGACCACGTCCACGCCGCGCTCGAACGCGCGGATCTGCGGACCGTAGGCCATGCCCCCCGCGACCAGCGTGAGGTCCAGCTTCATGGCGGCGGCCAGCGGGGAGAGGACGTCGGCGATCTGCAGCGCCAGCTCCCGGGTGGGGGTGAGGATCATGGCCCGCGGCGAGCCCGCGGAGGTGCCCTCGGCGAGGCGCGTGAGCATGGCCAGCCCGAAGGCGAGCGTCTTGCCCGAGCCGGTGCGGCCACGGCCCAGCACGTCGCGGCCGGCGATGGCGTCGCCGATGGTCGCGGCCTGGATCGGGAAGGGGGCGGTGATCCCCTGGCCCGCCAGGACCCGCACGAGCGGCTCGGCGACGCCGAGCTCGAAGAAGCCCGACGCCACGTCTCCCTCGACGGCCTCGGCCGTCGTGGCGGTCCAGCTCATCTGGTCCGCGTCGGGGGCGTCATAGGAATCCGAACGCGGGGCGCGGGTGTCCGGCCGGGAGTGTCCGCGGCGCTCCTCGTGGCCGCGCGCCTCGTGCGGGCGGCGGACATCGACGTGCGGGGGCATGGAGCTGCGGCGGTAGCCGCTGGGGCGCTCGCCCCGGCTGTCGCTGCGACGGTCGTCGCGGTCTCCCCAGCGGGGGCGGTCGTCACGGGCGGGGCGGTCGTCGCGCGCCGGGCGGTCGTCACGGCGAGCCGCGGGGCGGTCGTCACGGTCTCCCCAGCGGGGGCGGTCGTCACGGGCGGGGCGGTCGTCGCGCGCCGGGCGGTCGTCACGGCGAGCCGCGGGGCGGTCGTCACGGTCTCCCCAGCGGGGGCGGTCGTCACGGGCCGGGCGGTCGTCGCGCACCGGGCGGTCCTCGAAGCGACGGGGACGGTCCTCGTAGCGGTCGGTGCCACGCTGGCGGTCGTCACGGTCTCCCCAGCGGGGGCGGTCGTCACGCACCGGGCGATCGTCGCGGCGTGCCGCGGGGCGCTCGTCCCGGGGCCGGTCGTCACGGCGCTCGTCGGCGCTCTCGGGCTTGGCCACGTACGGCTTGTCGCCGAACTCCAGCGCGCGGCGCTGCTTACGGTTGAGGGGAGCGCCCTCCGTCGGGGCGTCGGAGCGGCCGCGGCGCTGGGCCTTGAGGCCCTTGGCTGTGCGTTGTTCGGCCGACCAGCGGTTTTTCGGGCGTGGTGCGTTCATGATGGGTAGGTCCTCTGCGGGGGTAGTGGGCCCTGGATTCGGGCCGCTCGGGCCCACATCGGGGCCCCTCGATTTGCCCGCTCATCTGTCACACGCTGGCGTTAATCGCCTTACCGGGCCACCCGAGTCTATGCTGTCGCGGCGGATTCTCCGAATCGAGGCTCCCGGCGTCCCCGGGAACGTCACCCACCGTTCACCGGCCGTTCGCCTCGACGTGGGGGCGTGGACATCTCGATACGTAAGATTGGGGCTGTGCGAGTCGCCATCGTCGCGGAATCCTTTCTTCCGAGTGTCAACGGGGTCACCAATTCCGTGCTGCGCGTACTCGAGCATCTACGGGCCACAGGCCACGAGGCCATGGTCATCGCACCCCAGGCCGGAGACCGCACCCCCCAGGACTACTGCGGCTTCCCCGTCGAGACCGTCACCAGCGTCGGGCTTCCCGGATACGACATGGTCCGCGTGGTCACCACCCCGGCCCACACCATCGGCCGGATCCTCACCGGCTTCGCCCCGGACGTCATCCATCTGGCCGCACCCTTCGTCGTGGGATACAAGGCGGCCACCGTCGCCGCCAGACTCGGCATCCCGATGGTGGGCATCTACCAGACCGAGATCCCCACATACGCGGCCCGCTACGGCTTCCCCCATCTGGAGCCCCTCCTCTGGCATCACGTCCGCCAGGTCCACTCGCTGGCGTCGCTGAACTTCGCGCCGTCGACGTTCGCGCGGGACCAGTTGATCGAGCAGGGCGTGCCGCGCGTCGGCGTCTGGGGCCGCGGTGTGGACTCGGCGCGGTTCGATCCCCGGAAACGCAGCGCCGCCTTCCGCGCGCGCCACGCCCCCGACGGCGAACGGTTGATCGGCTACATGGGGCGGCTGGCGACGGAGAAGCGCGTCGAGGACCTAGCCGCGATCGCGGACCTTCCCGGCACGCGTCTGGTGGTCATCGGCGACGGCCCGCTCCGCGCGCAACTCGAGGCCACGCTCCCCGGCGCCGCCTTCCTCGGCGAACTGACCGGCGAGGACCTCCCCACCGCACTGGCCAGCCTGGACCTCTTCGTGCACCCCGGGGAGCTGGAGACGTTCTGCCAGTCCATCCAGGAGGCGAAAGCCTCAGGCCTCGCCGTGATCGCTCCTCGACGGGGCGGCCCGATCGATCTGGTGGACCAGTCCCGCACGGGGTGGTTGTACCGCCCGGGAGACCTCACGGCGATGCGGGGCCACGTCGTGGACCTCATCGGCGACGACGCGAAGCGCGCCGCGTTCGGCCAGGCGGCCCGACGCTCCACCGTGGACCGCAGCTGGGACAAGGTCTGTTCGGAACTGGTGGGCCACTACCGCAAGGCCGTGGGCCTGTCGGTCCGCGGTTCGCAGCTCGTCGCCTGAGGCTCAGCCCTCGTCGGTGGGCGCGTGCGTGTGGTAGGCGTCCTGCTCCTCGGTGAATTCCTTCACCGGGGCGACGAGCTCGATCGTCTGTTCGTCGTCGAAGGTCAGCGTGCAGACGATCTCTTCGCCGCCGGCGGCCAACTCGGCCGTCAGCCCCATGAGCATGACGTGCGGGCCCCCGGGCGCCAGATGCTGGTGCTCGCCGGCGGGGACGGGAAGCCCACCTTCGGCCTCCTGCATCACCATCTGACCGTCCACCTTGACCATCTCGTGCAGCTCGACCTTCCCTGCCACGTCTCCGCAGTCGGCCGCGACCAGCATCCGATCCTCCTCCGACGGGTTGGTGAGGCTGACGAACAGGGCGGTCATCTCCGGCATCTCCGTGCCGACCGTGGCGCGGACCCAGGGGTCCGCGGCGATGATCCCGGGGGTGGCACTCTGCGCGGCGGGCGAGCAGGCTGCGACGGCGACGGTGGCGAGGGCTGGGACGAGTAACTTCCACTTCACGTGGTGGAGCATACCCGGAAATCGATACCCCCGGGGGTACCCCTCCGGGGGTATCGACGAGGGGTAGAATCCACGCCATGTCCAGCCCCCAGGTCAGCCGTCGCGGCGTGTTCGGCTATGCCGGAGCCGCGGCCCTCGGCGGCGCGGCCGGCGTGGCAGCAGGCCGGGCGTCAGGCGACGCCGGCGTGGAACCGTTCACGCCGTCGGCCTCCGGGCAGACCCACTCCGCGCACGGGGAGCACCAGGCCGGCATAGTCACGCCCAAGCCGGCCGTAGGCGAGTTGGTGGCCTTCGACCTCCTGCCCGGGACGGACCGCGCCGCCCTCGGCCGCTTCATGCGGGTGTGGAGCTCTGACATCGCGGCCCTGATGGCGGGACGGCCGGCCCCCGGGGACTTCGCGCCGGACCTGGCCCAGGCCGGCGTCTCCCTCACCATCCTCGTCGGCCTCGGCCCGGGCGTCTTCGCGCTCGACGGCCTCGCGGCGCTGCGTCCGGCGGGGTTCCAGGACATCCCGCCGATGGACCACGACAAGCTGCAGGAGCGCTGGACGGGCGGTGACGTGCTCGCCTGGGTCTCGGCGGACGACGCCACCACCGTCGCCCACGCGGTCCGCCGGCTCGCCGCCGACGCCGCACCGTTCGCCACCCGGCGGTGGACCCAGCACGGCTCCTGGCGTCCGGTGGACGGAGCCGGTCGCCGCGTCACGGGCCGGAATCTGTTCGGTCAGGTCGACGGCACCGCCAACCCCACCGACGAGGCCCTCACCGCCGCCGTGTTCTCCGGCGACGGCTGGCTCGCCGGAGGCACCCAGCTGGTCATCCGGCGGATAGAGATGGACCTGGACCGGTGGGATGACGCCACGCGGGATCGTCAGGAGCAGTCCGTGGGGCGGCGGCTCAGCACCGGGGCGCCCCTCACCGGTGAAGCCGAGCACGACTCCCCGGACCTCGGTGCCGTTGTCGACGGGGTGCCCGTCATCGCAGCGGACGCGCACTCCCGGGTGGCTCATCCGTCGCAGAACTCCGGCCGCACCATGCTGCGCCGCGGCCTCAACTACACCCACGAGGAGTGGGTCGACGGGGTGCAGACCACCTCGTCGGGTCTCCTGTTCACGGCCTTCCAGGCCAACATCGCCGAGCAGTTCATCCCCGTGCAACGCATGCTGGATCAGGGGGACGCGCTCAACGAGTGGACCACGGCCATCGGCTCGGCCGTCTTCGCCGTGCCGCCGGGATTCCAGTCCGACGGGTGGCTCGCCGAGGGCCTGCTGGGAGCCTGACCTCAGCGGCCCACCAGCTCCGCCACCACGGCCGGCAGCTGCGCCGCCACCTCCTCGGGAGTGTACGGCCCCGGGTTCCGCGCCGCCGTCAGGGCCTGGACGCTGGCGCCCACCACCCCCGCCTTCCACGCCGGCAACCCCGCCGCGAGCAGGGCCCCGCAGATCCCGGCGAGCACGTCGCCGGACCCCGCCTGCGCCGTCCAGCCCGGCCCGGCCACCGCGACCGTCACCCTCCCCGACGGCTCCGCGACATACTGCGTCGCGCCCTTGAGAAGCACCGCGGCGCCGGTGCGGCGGGCCACCTCCCGCACGCAGGTCAGCGGCTCCGTCTCGACGTGGGCCCGCGTGCAGCCGAGCATCCGCGCCAGCTCCCCCGCGTGCGGCGTGAGGAGCCACCCGTCGAGCCGGCCCCTGGGCAGCGAGGTGAGCGCGTCGGCGTCAGCCACCGTCGGCACCGCGTGGAGGCCGGCGTTGGCCACCCGGCCCTCCGTGCCCTCGCCGTCGCCCCATCCCGAGCCCACCACCATGGCCTGGGCGCGCCCCTCCCCGATCACGACGCTGGGGAACCGGGACAGGATCAGGCCCGAGGCCACGCGGCCGGTGTAGCGCACCATGCCGGCCCCGGCGTGCAGGGCACCGGAGACGCCGAGGATGGCCGCGCCCTGGTACTGCTCCGAGCCGGTATCGATCATCACCACGCCGCGGGAGTACTTGTCCGACGTCGACGAAGGCACCGGCCACCACCGGGCCACGTCCGCGGCCTCGGCCTGCCGCAGCGTGTCCGTGGCCACCTCGACCCCGATGTCCACGACGTGGAGTCGGCCGCAGCGCGTCGCCGCCGGCTCCATCACGTGGCACGGCTTCAGGGCCGCGAACGTGACGGTGTGGGCCGCGGTGAAACTGGGGTGGAGCGCACCGGAGTCCGCGTCGAGCCCGCTGGGCAGGTCCACCGACACCACGGGGACGCCCAGGGCCTCGCAGGCGACCGCGAGCGTCGCGACGGCAGGGGGCAGCCCGGCCCGGGACCCGAGGCCGGTGAGTGCATCGACGACCAGCGCGCAGTCGGTGAGGAGATCGACGGCGGCCACCGCGTCCACCTCCTGACAGCCGGCGCCGCGGGCCGCCGCGAGACCGCCGTCGTGCGCGGAGCCCGACGCGAGCCACAGGTACACCGGCCTCTGCCCGGCCAGCAGCGCGGCCGCATAGAGCCCGTCGCCACCGTTGTTGCCCGGACCCGCGACCACCAGCACGGGACCATCGGCCGCCACCGCGGCCGCCACCCGCGCCACCTCCGCGGCCGCACGCCCCATGAGGTCGACGCCCGGTTCCGCGGCGAAGACCCGCTCCTCGGCTGAGCGCATCTGGGCGGCCGTGACAACGGGTCTCATGCCTCGCACACCACCATCGCGGTGGCGAAGCCCCCGTCGTGACTGATCGAGAGGTGGATGTGCCGGATGCCCAGCGCCTCGACCCTGGCCGCGACCGAGCCCGAGCTGAGGAAGGCGGGGTCCCCGTCGGCGTTCTTGATCACCTCACAGTCCAGCCAGCGCATGCCGCCGGGCGAGCCCAGCGCCTTGGCGAACGCCTCCTTCGCGGCGAAGCGGGCGGCCTGGGACTCGATGGACAGCATCCGCTCGGCCTGGGTGAGCAGCCGCTCATCCAGGCCGGGGCGGCGCTCCAGCATGTCCCTGAACCGCTCGATGACGCACAGGTCTGTCCCGATGCCGACGATCATGGCGCCACTCTAGGAGCAGTGGGCTACTCGACGGTGACGGACTTGGCCAGATTTCGAGGCTGATCCACGTCGTGGCCCTGCAGGGTGGCAAGCTCGCAGGCGAACAGCTGCAGGGGGATGATCGCGGCGACCGGCTGCAACAGGGTAGACAGCTTGGGCAGCTCGATGAACACCGCTGCCGCGGCGCGCGCCTCCTCGTCGTCGCCCTCGGCGAGCACGATGGTCTTGGCGCCCCGGGCGCGCACCTCGGCGATGTTGGACACCACCTTGTCGCGCAGCTGGTCGCGGCCGCGCGGCGGCACCACCACGAACACAGGCAGGTCCTTGCGGATGAGCGCGATGGGCCCGTGCTTGAGCTCGCCGGCGGCGAAGCCCTCGGCGTGGATGTAGGCGAGCTCCTTGAGCTTGAGCGCGCCTTCCAGCGCCACCGGGTACCCCACGTGGCGGCCGAGGAACAGCACCGACGGCTCGTCGACGAACTCCCGGGCGAGGTCCAGGACCTGCTGCTGGTTGTCGAGCATGCCCTGGATGGCAGCGGGCATCCGCTCCAGCTCGGCGAGCAGTGCGCCGATCTCGTCGCCGTATTTCATGCCGCGCACCTGCGCGAGGTAGAGCCCCAGCAGGTAGCAGGCCACCAGCTGTGTGGTGAAGCCCTTGGTGGAGGCCACGCCGATCTCGGGGCCGGCGTGGGTGTAGATCACGGCGTCGGACTCCCGCGGGATCGTGGCGCCGTTGGTGTTGCAGATCGCGATGACCTTGGCGCCCTGTTCCCGGGCGTGCCGGATGGCCATCAGCGTGTCCGCGGTCTCGCCGGACTGGGAGATGGTGACCACCAGCGTCATCGGGTCGATGATGGGGTCCCGGTAGCGGAACTCGGAGGCCACCTCCACCTCGCAGGGGATGCGGGTCCAGTGCTCGATGGCGTACTTGGCCACCAGGCCGGCGTAGAACGCGGTACCGCAGGCCACGATGACGATCTTGTTGATCCGGCGCAGCGTCTCGGGGCTGATCCGGATCTCGTCGAGAATCAGCTCACCGCGCTCGTTGAGGCGCCCCAGCAGCGTGTCCGCCACCGCGCGGGGCTGTTCGAAGATCTCCTTGCGCATGAACCAGTCGAAACCCTGTTTCTGGGCGGCCTCGAGGTCCCAGTCCACGTGGAACTCCTTCGTCTCGGCGGGGGCGCCGTCGAAGGTGGTGACGGTCACGCCGTCGCGGGTGAGTTCGACGATCTGGTCCTGCCCCAGTTCGACGGCGTCGCGCGTGTAGGCGATGAAGGCGGCGACGTCCGAGGCGAGGAAGTACTCGCCCTCGCCCACTCCGACCACGAGGGGGGAGTTGCGTCGTGCCGCCACGATGCGGTCCGGGTCCTGCGCGTCGAGGGCCACCAGGGTGAAGGCGCCCTCGAGGCGCGCGACCACCGTGCGCATGGCGTCGAGCAGATCGGCGCCGCCGTCGAGCTCCTTGCGCAGCAGGTGTGCGGCCACCTCGGAATCGGTCTCCGATGAGAACTCGACGCCCGGGAGTTCCTCGCGCAACTGGCGGTGGTTCTCGATGATGCCGTTGTGCACGATCGCCACGCGGTCGGCGACGTGCGGGTGGGAGTTCTGGTCCGTCGGCGCGCCATGGGTGGCCCACCGGGTGTGGCCGATGGCCACCTGGCTCGAGGGCAGCGGCCGCTCCTGGATGGCCGCCTCCAGGTTGGCGATCTTGCCCGCCTTCTTGCGCCACTCGACGCGGCCCTCGCTCGGCAGGGCCACGCCCGCCGAGTCGTACCCGCGGTACTCCAGGCGGCGCAGGCCGCTCAGCACCACGTCGAGTCCGTCACGATGTCCGACATATCCCACGATTCCACACACGCCGAAAACCGTACATGATGATTGCGCACTTCTTGACATCTGCCCCGGGGGCGGTTCCCACCGGCCGATACGGCCGGGTGGCCGCTGTTACGATGGCCGCCGAGAAACCCCCACGAAGGAGTGACGGTGACCGGACCGTTCGTCACGCTGGAGCGCCACGCCTGGGCGGCACTGGCAGACGCCACGCAGATCGACCTCGACGAGGCCACGCTGGCGCGGCTCCGCGGCATCGGGGACCCCACGTCGTCGCACGACATCTCGGAGGTCTACCTCCCCCTCACTCAGCTTCTTCACCTCTACATGGAGAACACGGGGCGGCTGTACGCGCAGAGCAACGGGTTCCTCGGACTCGACGTGGCACGGACGCCGTTCGTCATCGCGGTGGCAGGGTCGGTCGCCGTCGGGAAGTCGACGGTGTCGCGGCTGCTCCAGGAGCTGCTCAGCCGGGCGCCGGGTCACCCCAAGGTGGACCTCATCACCACAGACGGCTTCCTCTACCCCAACGCGGAACTCGAGCGTCGCGGCCTGGTGCAGCGAAAGGGATTCCCGGAGTCCTACAACCGTCGAGCGCTGCTCGAGTTCATCGTCGAAGTGAAGTCCGGGGCTGCGCGCGTTCTGGCGCCGGTGTACAGCCACCTCAGCTACGACATCCTCCCTGGCGAGTTCATCGCCGTCGAGAGCCCCGACATCCTCATCATCGAGGGTCTCAACGTGCTGCAGCCGGCCCGCGTGGAGGCGGACGGGCGCCCGGGCCTGGCGGTCAGCGACTTCTTCGACTTCTCCGTGTTCGTCGACGCTGAGGAGGCACACATCCGGCAGTGGTTCATCGAGCGCTTCCTCACGCTCCGGCAGACGGCGTTCAGCGACGAGCGCAGCTACTTCCGGCGCTACGCCGACCTCTCCGACGAGGAGGCCACGCAGTTCGGCGAGCAGATCTGGGAAGCCATCAACGGCCCCAACCTGCGCCACAACATCGCCCCCACCCGGGACCGGGCCACCGCGATCCTCGCCAAGGACGAGACGCACGCCGTGGACTCCATCATGATCCGCAAGGTCTGAGCGGGCACGTAGAGTTGGCGCCATGACCGAGGCGCGAGACAGCAACGAGAGCAGGCGGGACCCGTACTCCGAGGAGTTCAAGGCTTTCATCGTGAGCGACTGGGCGCCCTATCCCGAGGCGCTGCCCGAGACGCTGCCCGCCGTCGCGTACGCCCGTGCCCGCCGCGCTCGCCTCGCCGAACAGGTGGCCGCCACCACCCTCGTCATCCCCGCGGGGCCGCTCAAGCAGCGCTCCAACGACACGGACTACCGCTTCCGTCCCCACAGCGCCTTCGCCTACTACACCGGCCTCGGCGAGGACCGGGAGGCGGATGCGGTGCTGGTACTGGCCGGTGGGGAGCCCACGCTGTTCTTCCGCCCGCCGGCGCCCCGCACGGACCGCGAGTTCTATGCGGACCCGCGATACGGCGAGATGTGGGTGGGCAGGCGCGACACGCTCGACCAGATGTCCGCCGCCACCGGTCTCCCCTGCCGCGACATCCGCGGCCTCGAGGCGGCGCTCCGCGAGGCGGCGGCACCGCTGGCGGTGATCCGCGAGGCGGACCCCGCGGTCACCAAGCTCGTGGACGACGCCCGGACCGACGACGGCGCGGACGCGGACGCGGAGCTTGCCCGCGCGGCCTCAGAGGCCAGGTTCATCAAGGACGAGTTCGAGGTGGCCGAGCTGAGGCGCGCATGCGCCGCCACCGCCGTCGGCTTCGAGGCCGTGGCCCGGGAACTGCCGCGCGCGGTCGAGCTCGGGCGCGGGGAGCGATGGGTCGAGGGCATCTTCGAGCTGCACGCGCGCCACCTGGGCAACGCCGTCGGCTACGACACCATCTCGGCCGGCGGAGACCACGCCAACACGCTGCACTGGATCCGCAACGACGGCGAACTCCGCGACGGCGACCTCCTCCTGCTCGACGCGGGGGTGGAGGTCAACAGCCTCTACACCGCGGACGTGACCCGCACGCTGCCGGTCAACGGCCGGTTCACCGCGCCCCAGCGGCGCGTCTACGAGGCAGTGCTGGCCGCCCAGAGCGCCGGCATCGCCGCCTGCCGCGACGGCGCCCTCTTCGCCGATGTACACAAGGCCGCCGTCACGGTCCTGGCGGAGTTCTTCGAGGAGCTCGGAATCCTGCCGGTCAGCGCCGCCGAATCCATCCAGGTGCAGGGCGGACACCACCGCCGCTGGATGGTGCACGGCACCAGCCACCACCTGGGGCTGGACGTGCACGACTGCGCGCACGCCCGCGCCGAGCAGTATCGGTTGGGCACGCTGCGCGCCGGCATGGTCATCACGGTGGAGCCCGGGATCTACTTCAAGTCCACCGATCTCCTGGTGCCCGAGGAGTACCGGGGCATCGGGGTGCGCATCGAGGACGACATCCTCATCACCGACGCGGACCCGGTCAACCTCTCCGAGGCCCTCCCCCGGACGGCCGACGACGTGGAGCGTTGGCTCGCCCGGAGCCGAGGCTGATCCTCAGTCCGCGGACTCGGAGACCACCTTCGACGTCTGGCCGCGTGACACGAGCCCGCGGATGATGCGGGCCACGTCCGCCGGCCGCGCGACCGTCACCTGGTGCGCCGCCTCGGGCACGACGTGAAGCTCGCCGCGCTGCACGGTCTCCGCCACCAGTTCGACGTTGGCGATCGGGGTGGAGGCGTCGCGCTCACCCGCCACCATGACCACCGGGATGGTGATGTAGGGCAGGTCATCGCGCACGTCGTGCACGGCCAACGCCCGGCACAGCTGCGCGTAGGAGTGGTCATCGGCCACCGAGAGTCCCTCCATGACCGCGCTCACGACCGCCGGCTGCTGCGCGCGGAACATCGGCGTGAACCACCGTCTGGTGGTCTCGTCCACGAGCTGCTGCGTGCCGGTGGCCTCCACCTGGTCCGCGCGCTCCAGCCACCTTGCCGGCTCGCCGACCGTGGCCGCCGAAGCCACCACCACGACGCCGGAGAATGTCTTGTCGTAGTCACGGGCGACGTGCAGCGCGACGGCGCCCGAGATGGACAACCCGGCGAAGTACACGGGCACGTCGGCACCGATCTCCGCCCGCACCTCGGCCGCGACCTTCGCGACACCCGCCGCCAAGGTGTCGAGGGTGGGTTCGTCCGCGTCATCCCAGACCGCACCGAGGCCGGTGCCGGGCAGGTCGACGAAGACGATGCGGGCGTCGTCGATGAGGTGGGCCGCGACGGGGGTCCACTGGTGGGCGGCGTTACCCCCCAGGCTGGGTCCGACCAGCACCACGCGCTCGGCCGCGCTGGTGGGGTTGTAGGTGGTCCAGTTCAGATCCATCACGTCTCCTTGACACAGCTGTTGCTGCACAACCTACCCGAGCCCTCTCAGCTCCGCAGGCCCAGGACCTGCACCACTGAGGCCAGGCCCTGGTGCGCCATCCCTTCGAAGATCCGACGCTCCACCAGCCGCACGTCGGGGCGCCACCCGTCCCACTCGTCGACGGCGTCCCCGCGGGTCATCAGGCGGTCCGGTTCCGTGGGCCCGCCGCTGCCGAGGGCGGGCTGGGCCGGGGTGAAGGCTTCCAGTATCAGCACCGCACCGGGGGCGGCCTGCCGGGTGGCGGTGCGGGCGACGCGGCGCCGGAGGGCCGAGGGGAGGTGGGCGGAGATGGCCACCACCGCGTCCCAGGAACGCTCCGGATCCGGATGCTCCACCCAGTCCGCGAGGTCCACCTGCCACGTCTCGACGGCGACGCCCCGCTCCTGCGCGAGGCCACGCGCCTTGCCGAGACCGACGGCCGAGAAGTCCAGGCTCACCACGTCGTGGCCGCGTTCGGCCAGCCACACGCCGTTGCGGCCCTCGCCGTCGCCCAGGCACAGCACGCGCGACGCCGGCCTCAGCAGGCGCGACTGGGACTTGAGGAAGTCGTTGGGGCGGTAGCCGTAGACGAAGCCGGGGTGGGAGTAGTGGCGGTCCCACTCCTCCGCGGTGAGGGGTTCGCTCACTCGAACAGGGCGGCGCGGGCGCCGGGGCGCTCGGACAGCATGTCGCGGGCCTGCTGGGCCACCTTGTGCTCGGCCAGCACCTCGTAGCTGGTGGCCACCGTGATCCGGGCCGAGTTGAAGTCGCGTTTGCCGCCGGTGAGGGAGTGCGCGAGGAGCCGGGCCAGGATCCCGAACGCCACGCCCATCGCGAGCCCGACGTAGAGCATCGCGAAGTTGCCGTTGCCGACGAACAGCATCAGCATGACACCGACGAACAGACCGGTGGTCAGTCCGGACAGGGCGCCCTCGCCGAGCACCGTCGCCCAGGTGCGCCGCCCGGTGACCCGCTCCAGCAGCTTGAGGTTGGTTCCCACGATGAGCAGGTTCTCGACGGGGAACTTCTCGTCGGCCAGGAAGTCGACCGCCCCCTGCGCCTCCTCGTAGGTGCCGAACTGCGCCACGTGCTGCGGGTAGTTCAGCTGCATCAGCTTGGTGCTCATAGGCTCGGTCATCTGCTCCTCCGTACGCGGGCCACAATGGCCTTCGCCAAGCTTACGCCCGCCTCGTCGACCATCTCCCCGCCGGACATGACCGCCCCCACGCCCGCCTCCCCCGCCCGAGTCGCTGCCGCCAGCATGGCGTCGGCACGAGCGAGCGCCCGTTCGGTGGGGGTGAACGCATCGTTGCCCGCCTCGATCTGGGCGGGGTGCAGCACCCACTTGCCGTCATAGCCGAGGGCGGCCGCGCGCGCCGCCGACGCCCGGAAACCGTCCAGGTCGTGCACCGCGACGAAGGGGCCGTCGACGACCTGGAGCCCGCGGGCCCTGGCCGCGACGAGGATCCTGGCGTAGACGTGGTGCAGCGGGTCACCGGGGTAGCTCTCCGCCAGCACTCCCACCTGCAGCGCCGGCAGGCCGAGCGAGGCCATCATGTCGCCTGGGCCCAGGTGCAGGGCCTCCAGGCGTGGGCTGGAGGCGGCGATCTCGTCGATGCGGGTGAGGGCGACGGCGTCCTCGATGAGCGCCTCGATGCCGATCCTGCCCACCGGCAGGGCATGGGTGCGTTCGAGCTGGGTGAGGAGGAGGTCCAGCGCCTCGACGTGGCCCGGCGAGGTGACCTTGGGCAGGAGCACGGTGTCCAGCCGCCCGCCGGCGGCGCCCACCACGTCGATCACGTCGCGGTGCGTCCACGCGGTGGCCCAGCCGTTGACCCGCACCGACACCGTCGGCGCCAGCCACGTGAGCGTGCGCAGCGCCTCCGCGGCGCCGTCACGGGCCTCCTGCTTCGCCGAGGCGGCCACCCCGTCCTCGAGATCGAGGAACACCTGGTCCGCCCCCAACGACACGGACCGTGCGATGAACTTCGCGCTGGATGCTGGAACGGACAGCACGGTGCGCCGGGCTCGTGCGAGGCGGTGGGTCATCGTCGTCCCTAACGGCTAGATTTGGCCTATGGTCGCCAAAGATACGCAGGTCTTCATCTCGCGCGTCATCGGCCTCCCCCTCGTCGACTCCGCCGGGGATCAGGTGGGGCGGGTGAAGGACGTGGTGTGCTACCTGCGCACCGACGGCCGCGCCCCCAGGGTGAAGGGGTTCGTCGCAGAACTGTTCGCCCGCGCGCGCATCTTCGTGCCCATGATCCGCGTGCATGACATCACGTCCAACCAGGTGGCCATCACCGGGCAGGTGGACGCCCGTCGGTTCCAGCGCCGCGAGGCCGAACTTCTCGTCGCGGGGGACCTGTTCGACCGCAGCATCGAACGCTCGGGCCCCACTCGCATCCTCGACGTTTCCATGCACATGGTGCGCAACCGCGAGTGGGAGCTGGACACGGTGGCGCTTCGCTCGGCCGCCGGTGCCGGGCGGTTCGGCTTCGGCAGCCGCAGCGCCCCCCAGCTGGTGTCCTGGCGCGAGATCCCGGACCTCATCCTCACGAGCGGACGCACCGCGGCCCACTTCATCGCCGAGTTCTCGGAGATGAAGCCGGCTGACGTGGCCAAGGAACTCCACGACCTGGAGCCGGAGTCACTGGCCGCCGTCGTCGACGCGCTGGACGACGAGACGCTGGCCGAGGCCATCGAAGAATTGCCCGAGGACGAGCAGATCGACATCATCTCGGCCCTGGACGTGGAGCGCGCCGCGGACGTGCTCGCGGAGATGGACCCCGACGACGCCGCCGACCTCCTCCGGGACCTCCCCGCGGACGTGGCCGAGGAGCTGCTGCAGCGGATGGAGCCGGAGGAGTCGGCTGACGTGCGCCGCCTCCTCGTCTACGAGGAGTTCACCGCCGGCGGCATGATGACCCCGGAACCGATCGTCCTGGACACGGACGCCACCGTCGCCCAGGCCCTGGCGTACGCCCGGGAACAGTCACTGACGCCCGCCCTGGCCTCCATGGTGTTCGTCACCCGCCCACCGCTCGAGACGCCCACAGGCCGCTATGTGGGCGCCGCGCACCTCCAGCGCCTCCTCCGCGAGCCACCCACGACGCTGGTGGCCACCCTCCTGGACCAGGATCTGGAGCCGCTCGCGCCAGGGGACCCGCTGGCACAGGTGAGCCGCTTCTTCGCCACCTACAACCTGGTGGTGGCGCCGGTGGTCAACGCCGCGCAACACCTGGTGGGGGCGGTCACCGTCGACGACGTGCTGGACCACATGCTGCCCGATGACTGGCGCGGCGACCAGATGGACGAGGTGGAGGCCTCGGACCTCGAGGGCGCCGAGGTGAGCCATGGCTGAGCGCAACCCGCTGTCCCAGCCCGGCCGGCGCAGCTGGCTGCCGAAGCTGTCGGTGGACTCGGACACGTTCGGAAGCTTCGCCGAGAGCTTCGCCCGGTTCATGGGCACCGCCAAGTTCCTCGTCTACATGACGGTCTTCGTCATCATCTGGGTGAGCATCAACATGGTGGGCCTGTTCGGCCTCAAGTGGGACCCCTATCCCTTCATTCTGCTCAACCTCTTCTTCTCCACTCAGGCTTCGTACTCGGCGCCGCTGATCCTGCTGGCGCAGAACCGCCAGGAGGTGCGCGACAAGCTGAGCCTCGACGAGGACCGGCGGATCGCCGCCCAGTCCCGGGCGGACATGGACTTCCTGGCCCGGGAGATCGCGGCCATCCGCATGCATCTGGGCGAGCTGGCCACGCGCGACTTCGTCCGCGGCGAGCTGCGCGGCGAGCTGCGGGACCTGACGGACCGCCTCGATCGCGCAACGCTCGAGCGCGGCGTCATGGACCCTGAGGGCACCAGGTGAGCGGCCCTGCCGAGGCGCATCCCGACGACGTGGCGGAGATCGCGGGGCCCGGCCCCGCGGAGGTGCGCTGGTTCGGCGTCGTCCTCCTGGTGGGCCACCTCGCCCTGACGGTGTTGGGCGCCGCGGCACTCTGGCGGATCGCCGGCGGGTGGTGGCTGGGCGCGGTCGTCGCGGCGCTGTTCGTGCTGGGATACGTGGCACTGTGGCGCGGTGTGCTCGCCCCCGGCGCCCACACCCGGCTGGGCTACCGTGAGCGGCTCACCGTGGCACTGGTTCTGGGGCCCGCCGTCGTGGTGCTCGGGAGCCTGGCCGGCCTGTGGCTCCCTGCCCTGATGGCCACCATCGTCGTGATCCTCGGCGACGCTCTCAACGAGCGGTCCCGCTGACCCACCGGGAGACCCTCCTCGGGTATCCGTAGACTGGCACTGCCCCCTACCCGCTGAAAGTCAAGGACATCGTGACCGAACACCCCCTGCTGCCCCACGTCCGCGCCGCCCTCCATGAGGTGGAGGACCCGGAGATCCGTCGCCCCATCACGGACCTCGGCATGGTGGACGACGTCAGCGTGTCGGACCTGGGCGCGGTGCACGTGCGCGTCCTGCTGACCGTGGTGGGCTGCCCCATGCGCTCAGAGATCACGACCCGCGTGACGGCCGCGGTGTCCGCGGTGGACGGAGTCACCTCCGTCACCGTCGACCTGGGCGTCATGGACGACGAGCAGCGCGGCGCCATGCGCACCATGCTGCGCGGCGGCCAGAAGGAGCGGGTCATCCAGTTCGCGCAGCCCGGCAACCTCACCCGCGTCATCGCCGTGGCCTCCGGCAAGGGAGGCGTCGGCAAGTCCTCCGTCACGGTCAACCTGGCGCTGGCGCTGGCCGCCCAGGGCCGCTCCGTCGGCATCCTCGACGCGGACATCTACGGCCACTCCATCCCGGACCTCCTGGGTCTCGGGGACGCCCGCCCCACCGTCGTCGACGACATGATCATGCCCGTGCCCTCCATCGGCGGCCTCAAGGTGATCTCCATCGGCATGCTGAAGCCGTCGCGGGACCAGGTGGTGGCGTGGCGCGGGCCAATCCTGGACCGGGCGCTCACGCAGCTCCTGGCGGACGTGTACTGGGGTGACCTGGACTACCTGCTGATCGACCTGCCGCCCGGCACGGGCGACGTGGCGATGTCCCTGGGGCAGAAGATCCCCAGCTCCGAGGTGATCGTGGTCACCACGCCGCAGACGGCCGCCTCGGAGGTGGCCGAGCGCGCCGGCACCATGGCGCACATCATGGAACAGCGGGTCCTTGGCGTGGTGGAGAACATGAGTTGGATGGAGACGGTGTGCCCGCACTGCTCGGAGCCGCACCGGATGGAGCTGTTCGGCTCCGGCGGCGGCACCCTGGTGGCGGAGGCCCTCACCGACCGGCTCGTCTACGAGGTGCCGCTGCTTGCCCAGGTGCCCTTCGACGAAACCCTGCTGGCGGGCGGAGACACCGGGCGCCCCATCGTGGACACCCACCCGGCCCACCCCGCCGCACAGGCGATGGTGCGGCTGGCCCACGAGGTGGCGTCGCGCCGGAGGGGCCTGCTGGGGACGAGGTTGCCGCTGTCCACCTGACCGGTCAGGTGGCCTCGGGGTCGAACGGGGAGATGAGCACGGGAGCCGGCAGCGCAGGCTGTTCCTTGACGGCCTCGATGGCCTCCCCCGCCGTCTTCTCCACGTCCCGGGTGGACTGCTTGAGGGAGGCCTGCGCGTCCTGCAGCTCGCGGCGGGCGTCGTCGATGAGGGCCACCTCTTCGCGCATGTGCTTGGCGATGAAGGTCTTGGGGTGGAGATCGCGCAGCTCTATGTCCGCATAGTCCGGCCCCAGTTCGGTGCGCAGCGTGGACTTGGCGTTGTTGGCGATGTCCCGCAAATACACAAACACCCTCGCCGCTTTCCGCGAATACTCCGGAAGCCTCTCAGGGCCGAACATGACGACGGCCAGCACGAGGATGAGGACCAGGTCTACCGCGTCGATGCCGAACACAGGGCTAGGGTACCGCCTCTCGGCGGCGTCACCGCACGCCGGCAAGCCGGGCGAACCCGGCGGCCGCACGGTCCAGCAGCGTCGTCTCGGCGGGCTTCTCGGCGGGCAGGTGGCCGGAGATGGAGGCGATCAGCCCCTGGGTGCCGTTGGTGGCCACCGAGACGACGGCGGGCCCCGCCTGCCACACGCTCACCGTGGGGAGGCCCGACGCACGATCCGTGCGTGAGGTGACGCCGCCGGCCAGGACGCCCTCCGTCCACCCCACCACCGCGGTCTCGATGCCGTCGGAGTAGACGAGATTCATCGAGGCGGCCCCGTGCCGCACGGAGGACGAATACGCCACCAGCGGGAGCCCGGCCACCTCCTGCGGGCAGGTGGGCAGACCGACGCACCAGCCGTCCGTGCCGCTGGCGGTCGCGGGCTGCAGAGCGATGAGCTGGGTCAGCGAATCATCCCGGAACCGGGCCGCACCGAGGGTCAGGGCGGTGTATCCGACGGCGATGGTCACCTCACCGGCGGTGTCATACCGCTCGGCCCACAGTAGGAGCCCTGTGGAGGCGTCCATCCACCAGCTCGCCACCGGGCCCGTGTCGTCCGCCGCGACGAGCCGGAGGGCGGCACGGCCGGCCACCTGCTCCGGCAGCCTCCCCTGCGTGAACGTCCAGCGGGTGGGGGCGGCGACGGGGCGGGCGGCGAACTCCGGCAGGAAGCTGGAGCTGAACATGTCGCCGCGCGCATCCATCACCTCGAGCTGCGCGCCCTGTCCTTCCACCTTCGTGGTGCGCACGTCCGCTGTGCGGTAGCGCCCGGCGCCGTCGGAGATCCAGACCCGTTGCACCCCGGTGAGGGTGAGGTCCGTCTCGGTGGAGGCGCGCAGGAGGGCGGCAGCGTGATCGCCGCCGAGCTCACTGCCGCCGTCAGGAGTGGCCCGCCTGTCGTAGCCGACGGACTCCCCGAGGTCCGCCCCGCGCTCGTGGGCCAGCAGCACGGCGCCGACGGCCTCCGTCACGCTGATGGCCGAACTGGACATGGAGTACTGCTCGCGGGCGGACTTCACGGGGTCGAGCAGGCGCACCGGCTCGGGCGCCACCAGCACGGCCAGCACCACGACGGAGACCATGACGGCCAGCAACGCGGCGCTGGACTGGGCCATCCGGCGGGTCCGGCGTCGACGAGCCGAGGGCAGATCCCCCGCACCGGCGGCCATGTAGAGGGGCGCCGCCGCGTGCTCACCGGCGATGGATTCCAGCTTGGCCGCCAACGTGTCCGGCGCGGCCGAGCGGCGGCAACTGCTGAGGGTGGTGCAGACCGAGGAGATGGCCGCCACATCGTCGCGGCAGGACCGGCACCCGGCGAGGTGATAGCTGACCTGCTCCCACCGTCGGGGCGCCAAGGTCCCATCGGCGAAGGCCGACAGGTCCGGACGGATGCGATCACAGCGAGGCACGGCGGCTCAGGACACTCCGAGGTACCTGTGGCGGCCTTCGCTTGGGGCGCGGTGCGCCAACGAGTCGCGCAGCGCGGCCCGGCCCCTGGCGATACGGCTGCGCACCGTGCCGAGCTTGATGTCGAGGACCGTGGCGATCTCCTCGTAGCTCAGCCCTTCGATGTCGCACAACACCACCGCGACCCGCTGTTCCGGGTTGAGGGAACGCAGGGCTGCGGAGACGTCCGCGTCCAGCTCGGCGTCGTCGTGCAGCTGCGCGGGGCTGCTGGCTGCGCCCCAGACGTGCTCCGGTGCCACGCTGAGCGCATCCATCCGGATCCGCTGGCGACGCCGGGCCTGATCGAGGAAGAGGTTGGTGGTGATGCGGTGGAGCCAGCCGTCGAGTGTGCCGGGCTGGAAGGTGTGGATGGACTTGAACACGCGGACGAAGACATCCTGCGTGAGATCCTCCGCGTCGTGCTGGTTTCCGGTCAGGCGGTAGGCGAGCCGGTAGACCTGAGCGGAGTGGTCACGGACCAGTTCCTGCCAGGTGGGCGCAGTCCACGTGGGCTCCTGGCCGGCCTTGGCCGCCTTGGTGCCTCCGAACATTGCTCGCCTCTCCATGACATCCAGCCTGACAGGTCTCCCTGTGCGGAGCCTGTGAACCCCACCCACGTGGCGGGGTGACTCCTAGAGTCAACGCCCGACCGGCCCGTTTTGTTCCCTACGCCTCGAAGCCGTGGTCCGTGAGCAGCGAGGTGTAGCGGGCCAGGACGTCGTCTGGCACCCGTCCCATGGGCGCGCGGCAGGGCCCGGCGTCGAATCCGCGCGCCGCCAGCGTCGCCTTGACCATCATGCAGCCCTGGGTGGCGAACACCCCCTGGAACGCGGGCAGGGCGAACTTGTTTGCCTGGATCGCCTGCTCCACGCGGCCGGCCAGGAAGTGTTCGATGATCTCGCGCATCGCCGGCGCCGTGAAGTGCGTCGAAGTGCCCACCACGCCCACGCCACCCACGGCGAGCAGCGGGAGGGTGAACGCGTCGTCCCCGGCGTAGTACGCCAGGTTGGTGCGGGACAGGACGGCCGAGGAGGACACGATGTTGGCCTTGGCGTCCTTGACCGCACGAATCTGCGGGTGCGCGTCCAGGCGGATCAACATGTCCTCGGGGATCGGGATCCCTGAGCGGTGGGGGATGTCGTAGAGCATCACCGGCAGGTCTGTCGCGTCTGCCACCGCGACGAAGTGGTCCTCCAGCGCGTCCGCCGGGGGACGCGAATAGTAGGGCGTCACCACCAGCACGCCGTCGACGCCCACGGACGCGGCCTGCTTCGCGAGCTCGACAGAGTGGGCGGTGGAGAAGGTGCCCACGCCTGCCACGACGCTGGCACGGTCCCCCACGGCCGTGACCACCGCATCGAGCACGGCCCGCTTCTCCTTGTCCGTGGTGGTGGGCGACTCCCCTGTGGTGCCGTTGACCACCAGCCCGTCGTTGCCGAGGTCATCGACGAGGTGCGCCGCCAACCGCGCCACCTGCGCATAGTCCACCTCGGACCCGTCGGCCGTGAAGGGGGTGACCATCGCCGTCAGGACGCGCCCGAAGACGGGCTGCATGTCGTCTGTCATCAATCCTCCGCGATGATCACAAGCGGGTCGTCCTCGTGGACCACGTCGCCCACACGGACGACGACCTCCGTGACGGTTCCCGGGACCCCGGCCAGCACCGGGATCTCCATCTTCAGGGTCTCGAGTACGACGACCGCGTCCTCCGCCCGGACCTGCTGGCCGGCCTCGACGGAGACCGAGAGCACCGTGGCGGCGATCTCGGCGTTGACGACGTGACTCATGCGCGTCATCTTACTGGCCAGTAGGCTGGGCGCGTGAACACGCCTGCAAGCCACCTCGAACCGCCCACCGCAGCCAGCTGGGAATTCGCCGAGGACCACGTGCCGCCCACCGCCGAGATCTCGGAGGCGCGCGACGAGGCCGTCATCGCCGGGCTCACCCCGGTGTCCCACGGCGTCCTCGCCCTGTTGAAGGTCCTCACCCGCGCCAGCGGGGCCAAGGCGGTGGTGGAGGTCGGCACGCTGATGGGCGGGTCCGGGCTCGCGTTCCTGGAGGCCATGGGTGATGAGGGGGTGGTCACCTCCATCGACGTCGAGGCGGACAACCAGCTCCCCGCCCGCAAGTTCTTCGCGGCGGGCGGCTTCTCGTCCTCACGGTTCCGCCTCATCGCGGGCTCTCCCATCGAGATCATGCCCAAGCTGCGCGACGGCGCCTACGACATCGTCTTCATCAACGGGGACAAGCTGGAGTACGTCGAGTACGTGGCCGGCTCGCTGCGTCTCCTGCGCCACGGGGGGCTCCTGATCGTCAACGACGCGTTGTGGCACAACGAGGTCGCGGACAACACCGTCGAATCAGACGAGTCCATCATCATCCGCGAGGCACTCGACGCCGTGTCGGCCAGCGAGTCCTATACGCAGGCGCTGCTGCCCGTCGGCAACGGACTCCTGGTGGCGGTCAAGGACTGAATGTCCGCACGTGATGCGGCCCCCACCCCGTCCGGGTGGGGGCCGCATCACGCAGGCGTCAGTCGTGCGGGACCACCTGGTCCTTGCCCACGATGGTGATCCCACCGTCGGAGACCACGAACCCGCGGGCCCTGTCGTGCTCGGGATCGACGCCGATCTGCACGCCGTCGGGCACCACCACGTGCTTGTCCAGGATGGCGCGGCGCACCACGGCGTTCTTGCCGATCTGCACGGAATCCATGAGGACCGACTCCGACACCTGCGCCCACTTGTCCACGCGCACGTTGGGGCTGAGCACCGTGCGGTCCACCTCTCCGCCGGAGATGATGCAGCCGTTGGTCACGATGGAGTCCTCAGCACGCCCACGGATGACGAACTTCGCCCCGGGGGCCTGGATCTGATCCGTCCAGATGGGCCAGTCGTAGTTGTACAGGTTGAACTCGGGCTCCACGCTGACCAGATCCATGTGCGCTTCGTGGTACGCGTCGATCGTCCCCACATCCCGCCAGTAGTTGACGTCCTTCTCGGTGGCGCCGGGCACGACGTTGTCCTGGAAGTCGTAGACCTGAGCAGAGCCCTGCTCGGTGAACCACGGGATGATGTCTCCGCCCATGTCGTGCCGGGCGGTGGGGTCCTCCGCGTCGGCGCGCAACGCCTCGACCAGCGCGTGGTGGCTGAACACGTAGTTACCCATGGACGCGAACGACTCGTCGGGCGACCCCGGCAGGCCGGGGGGATCGGCCGGCTTCTCCATGAAGCTCTTGATCTTCTTGTCCGCGGCGGCGTCGATGATGCCGAACGCCGACGCCTCGCTGCGCGGCACGCGGATGCCCGCGACCGTGGCACCCAGGCCGGAGTCGATGTGGGCGTCGATCATCTGCTCGACGTCCATGCGGTAGATGTTGTCCGCTCCGAACACGACGACGTAGTCCGGGTTCGCGTCACGGATCAGGTTGAGCGACTGGTAGATGGCGTCCGCGCTGCCCTGGTACCACCGCGGGCCGAGACGCTGCTGGGCGGGGACCGGCGCCACGTAGTTGCCCAGCATGGTGGAGAAGCGCCACGTCTTCGAGATGTGGCGGTCCAGCGAATGGGACTTGTACTGCGTCAGCACGGCGATCTGGCGCAGGTTGGAGTTGGCGAGATTGGACAGGACGAAATCGATGAGGCGATAGCTGCCGCCGAAGGGGACGGCCGGCTTGGCCCGGTCCGCGGTCAGCGGCATCAGCCGCTTCCCCTCACCGCCGGCAAGGACGATGGACAGGACTTTAGGGTGAGCAACCATGGCTTGAACCTATTGCCAATGAAGCCCGTCGACAGGGAAATCCACCAAATGTCCACCACGAGTCTCGGGCGGTTGTGACACGATGCCGTCATGACCATGAAGCTGTCCCTCCTGACCCGCGAATACCCCCCGACGATCTACGGCGGCGCCGGTGTCCACGTGGCCCAGCTGGTGCCACAGTTGCGCAAGCTGATCGACGTCGAGGTGCACTGCATGGGCGAACCCAGGGAGGGCGCGACGGCGCACGCCGAGGACTTCCCGCCGGGCGCCAACCCGGCCCTTCGCGTGCTGGGCGCGGACCTCTCGATGGCAGCCGCCGTCGGCGAGGTGGACATCCTGCACTCCCACACCTGGTACGCGAACATGGCCGGTCATCTGGCGGGCCTGATGCGCGGCATCCCGCACGTCGTGACCTCCCACTCGCTGGAGCCTCACCGTCCGTGGAAGGCCGAACAGCTGGGGGGCGGGTACCGTGTCTCGTCCTGGGCGGAGAAGACCGCCTACGAGGCCGCCGACGCGGTCATCTCCGTGAGTGAGGGCATGCGCCGCGACGTGCTGGAGAGCTACCCGAACCTGGATCCGGCGAAGGTGCACGTGGTCAAGAACGGCATCGACACCGACGAGTTCCGCCCGGATCACGGCACCGATGTGGTGACCGGTCTGGGCGTGGACCTGGGACGGCCGTCAGTGGTCTTCGTGGGGAGGATCACGCGCCAGAAGGGCCTGGTGCATCTGGTGCGCGCCGCCACCGAGTTCGATCCGGACACGCAGGTGGTCCTGCTGGCCGGTGCGCCGGACACCCCGGAGATCGCGGCCGAGTTCCAGGCCGCCTTCACCGAGCTGCAGGCGCAGCGCAGCGCCCCCGTCATCTGGGTCCAGGAGATGCTGCCGCGCGCCTCCGTGCGTCAGGTCCTCACCCACGCCACCGTGTTCGCCTGCCCCTCCGTCTACGAGCCGTTGGGCATCGTGAACCTGGAGGCCATGGCCTGCGAGACCCCCGTGGTGGCCAGCGCCGTCGGCGGAATCCCCGAGGTGGTCAACGACGGTGAGACGGGCCTCCTGGTGGCCTACGACCCCTCCCAGGCCGGGGACCCCGGGTTCGTCAAGGCGTTCGAGTCCGATTTCGCGGCCAAGGTCAACCGGCTCACGCGGGATCCGGGCCTCGCGAAGGAGTTCGGCCTGGCCGGGCGGCAGCGGTGCATCGACGAGTTCTCCTGGGCCCGGATCGCAGGGGAGACGGTGGCGGTCTACGAACGGGCCATCGGCGCCAGGGGCTAGACGACGCAGAAAGGGCCGCCCGGAAACGGGCGGCCCTTCTCGTTGTCGGGGGAGAACAGGTCAGCCCACGACGCCCTTGAGAGCGTCGAGCAATGCCGTGGCCTCAGTGGGGTTCATTTCGACGACGAGGCGGCCCCCTCCGTCGACGGGAACGCGCATCACGATGCCGCGACCCTCCTTCGTGACCTCCATCGGACCGTCACCCGTGCGGGGCTTCATCGCTGCCATCTGCCACCCTCATTCTCTTGCTCGAACTGTGGAACCTGCCCCCATTATTCCGCATCCCACCAAGCACCGGCCCATCCGGGCGCGAAACCGGCTGCCATCACACCGTGTCAGGGGGCTGATCCGCCTCTCCAGGGGCATCGGCCGCCGCCTGCGTCGGCCGCTCGTAGCCGCCCCGCAGCAGCAGCTCGTCGATGACCTGCATGTCGTAGCCGCGGCGCACGACGTCGAACACGGTCTCGGATGCGGGGGACGCGGTGCCGTCGGCGAGCCCGGCCAGGTATCGGTCCACCTGATCCCGCCGGTACCCGGACCAGGCCGTCGGCAGGATCGCCTCCGCCAGGAAGTCGTGGGTCACCGGGCCGACGGGCACGCGGCCGCGAGGGCGGTCGGTGACCGCCTCGGCGGGCATCTCGCCCAGGCGCCCCAGGCCCGCGAACGCGGCGAAACCCAGCGTGACGATGGCGACGGCGACGACCGCGATCCACACGGCTCAGCCCTCGAACTGCCCGGGCGTGCCCATGGCGTCGAGCGCCTCCTCCACGTCGTCGGTGACGGTGACGAGGCTGAGATCGGCGCGCGAGATGAAACCGTGCTCCGCCACGGTGTCGCGGATCCAGTCCATGAGCGGCTCCCAGTGGGACGCGCCGAACAGCACCATGGGGAAGTTCTTGACCTTGCCCGTCTGGATGAGCGTGAGCGCCTCGAACAGTTCGTCCAGGGTGCCGAAGCCGCCCGGCATGGTGATGAACCCCTGGCTGTACTTGAGGAACATCGTCTTGCGGGCGAAGAAGTACCTGAAGTTGACCCCGAGGCTGATGTACTCGTTCATGCCCTGTTCGTGGGGCAGTTCGATGCCCAGCCCCACCGACATCCCGCCCGCCTCGGTGGCGCCCTTGTTGGCCGCCTCCATGATGCCGGGGCCGCCACCGGTGATGACGGCGAAGCCTCGGCGCGCCAGCCCCCGCCCCAGCTCGACCGCCGACTCGTACATGGGGTGATCCGAGCTGGTCCGCGCGGACCCGAAGACGCTCACCGCCGGCGGCAGCTCCTTGAGGGCGTCGAAGCCCTCGACGAACTCCGACTGGATGCGCAGCACCCGCCACGGGTCCAGGTGGCTCCAGGGCAGCCGCGTGTGTTGGAGCAGGGCCTCGTCGGCCATGGGCTGGCGCGTGCGTTCCGCGCCGCCCAGCTCGACGGCACCGGCGCGGCGCTTGGGTTGGGTCATGAGGATGCTCCTTCTGTGCTCAGCCAGCGGCGGAGTCCCGCGGCGCACGTGTCGAGGTCTGCCACGGGACAGAACTCGTCGTCACGGTGGGCGACGGAGGGGTCCGCCGGTCCGTAGTTGACCGCGGGGATCCCGAGCTCGCTGAACCGGGCCACGTCGGTCCACCCGTACTTGGGGCGGGCCGGCTGCCCGATGGCCGCCACGAACTGCCTCGCCGCGGGGCGATTCAATCCCGGCCTGGCCGCAGGGGAGGCGTCGGCCACGACGAGACGCTGGCCGGGGAACCAGCCGCGCAGCCGCGCGAGTGCCTCGTCGACGGTCTTGTCCGGTGCGAAGCGGTAGTTGATCTGCAGCGTGGCCGACGGGGGGATCACGTTGCCCGCCACGCCGCCGCTGACCCCCACCGCGTTGAGGCCCTCGCGGAAGACGAGCCCCTCCACCTCGATCTCCTCGGACTCGTAGGCGGCGAGCGTGGCCAGCACCGGGGCGAGGTCGTGGATGGCGTTGTGCCCCATCCAGGCCCGCGCGCTGTGGGCCGCCGTGCCGCTGACGGTGAGGTCGATCCGGATGGTGCCCTGGCATCCGCCCTCGATCTGGGCGCTCGTCGGCTCCATGAGGACCGCGAAGTCCGCCTGCACGAGGTCCGGACGGTTGCGGGCGAGCCTGCCCAACCCGTTGGCCGCGGCCTCCACCTCCTCGTGGTCGTAGAAGATCCACGTGATGTCGCGGGTGGGCTCGTCGAGCTCCTCGGCCAGCGCCAGCATCACCGCGACCCCGCCCTTCATGTCGCACGCACCCCTGCCCCAGACGCGTGGGCCGTCCGGGTGCTCGATCAGCCGCGACGGCAGGTTGCCCGCCACCGGGACCGTGTCGAGATGGCCGGCGATCACCACGCGCTCGGCGCGCCCCAGTGCGGTGCGCGCGACGACGCAGTCCCCGTCGCGGTGCAGCTCGAGATGGTTCAGCCGAGACAATCGCGCCTCGACGAGGTCCGCCAACTGCCGCTCGTCTCCGGACACGGACTCGACGTCCATGATCTCCTGCAGCAGTGCGGTCAGCCGGCTCATGTCCCGAGCCTAGTAGATCCGCATCGCCTTTCCGGATGGACCAGCGCTCCCGCAGTCGTTCGCCGTCGGGGCATCAACATGTCAGCTGCTGCCGGTCAGGTGAGCCGCGTCATCTCCACCGCGACGAACATCTCGGACCCGCCGGAGCCGGTGTAGATGCCCTTGAGCGGCGCGACATCGGAGTAGTCGCGCCCGAACCCCACCTCGACGTGCGAGCCGCGCGGCTGCGTCTGGTTCGTGGGGTCGAAGCCGAGCCACTCGCCGTCGTAGTACTGGATCCAGGCGTGCGACTCCCCCACCATCGCCTCCCCGATGGCCGGGTCCTGCCGCTGCACCACGTAGCCCGACACGTAGCGGGCCGGGATCCCGATCGAGCGGAGCGCCCCCAGGGTGAGATGCGCGATGTCCTGGCAAACGCCGGCGCGATGCTCCCACACCTCGGCGGCCAGCGTGTGCACCTGGGTCACGCCGGGCACGTAGTCCACCTGCTCGCGCAGGCGCCTGGTCAGTTCCACGACCGCCTCCCCGGGAGTGGCCGCGGTCCGGCGCGCATGCGCGGCCATCGTCAGCACCTCGCGATGGGGGCGGACGTAGCCGGTCTGGGTGAGGAGCTCCACGTAGCGGTCCCGGAGGTCCGGGTTGTCCAGTCCCGCCCACCCGAGGGGCTCGGCGTCGCTGAGGACGTCGTGGATCTCGACGGTGGAGGTGGCCACCACCTTGAGATCGGAGTGCCGTTCGTGGATCTCGAACGCCACGACGGAGGTGCCCCAGTAGTCCTTGTAGGAATGGGTCCATGCCACCGGCGTGATGTCGAGGCGCGACGACAGCACGAGCTGCCGACGGCTGGTCAGCGGCGTCATCCGCGCCTCGTTGAAGGAGTCTGTCGCGCCGCCGCCGTAGTTGTACCCGGTGGTGTGCACGATCCGGAACTGGCTCATCGGAGGCTCCATCGTTGGTGGTTCACCATGCTCCACCGACCCATTCCGCCGCCGAGGAGCCCTCGAAGTAGCGGATGGAGATGGCCTGCGTGGCCTCGGAGCAGACCACCTGCAGCCTGGCCATCTGCTCGGTGAGGTCCAGCAGGATCTCCTCGGCAGGAAGATATTCCAGGTTCGCCCGGGCCGCGCCGAGCAGCCTGGTGGCCGGATCGTCGGGACGGATCCGCTGGTTGCCGGGGCCCAGCAGCGACAGCGAGTCCACGGCGGTGTTGAGCGTGTAGATCAGCGACCGCGGGAACAGCCTGTCCAGGATGAGGAACTCGGCGGCGTCACGGTCCGACGCCAGCGCCCCGTAGCGCTGGACGAACGCGTGATGCGCGCCGCAGCCGCTGAGGACGTGATCCCACGCCCTGGCCGAGTTGCCCACCAGCGCCGGGGTGGTCAGCAGCCGCGACGTCATGTCGATCCGCTCGATGCTGCGGCCCAGGGTGAGGAAGAGCCAGCCCTCGTCGTGGCTCATCGTGCCGTGGGCCAGGCCTGAGATGACTGTGCACCGCTCCCGGACCAACTTGAACATCGACGCGGGCCGCATCCGCTGCAGGCGCCCACCGCGCATCGCCAGCCAGGTGGTGTTGATGGACTCCCACACCTCCGTCGACACCGTCTCCCGCGCGCGTCGGGCGGACTCGCGGGCACTGCCGAGCGCCGCCAGGAAGCTCACCGGTGACTGCTCGTCGTAGCACAACTCCTGCAGGACGTCCGGATCGTCGTCCGTGGGTTCCTGTCCCATGAGGACGAGGAGATCCCGGGTGGCCTGCGCCGGATAGGCACCAGGGTCGTCGAGGCGCTGGTGGAGGTGGACCTCGGCGATGCGGCAGGTGTCCTCCGCGCGCTCCAGGTAGCGGCCGATCCAGAACAGTGAATCGGCGATGCGGCTCAGCATGGCTCCCCCTCCAGCCCGCTCTGCTGCTGTTGTTCGTGCTGGTGACGGATGACGCGGTTGAGCACCGGCTCGGACATCGGCACCGACGAGGGCCGCGGCGGCGGCACCGGCGGCATGGCCGGTGCCACCGGACGGCCGGAGGTCAGCACCCACGTGTCCTTGGAGCCGCCCCCCTGGGACGAGTTGACGATCAGCTCGCCCTCGGGCAGCGCCACGCGGGTGAGTCCGCCAGGGAGGACGAAGATGTTGTCGCTGCCGGAGTTCACCACGAAGGGCCGGAGGTCGACGTGGCGGGGCCTCAGCTCGCCGTCGATCATGGTGGGCACCGTGGACAGCTGCACCACGGGCTGCGCGATCCACCCGCGGGCATCCTTGATGATGAGCCGACGCAGGCGGTCCAGTTCCTCCTGCGTGGCGCGCGGTCCGATGACGATGCCCTTGCCGCCGGAGCCGTCGACGGGCTTGACCACCAGCTCCGCCAGGCGGTCCAGCACCTCCTCGCGGGCGTCCGGCTCCTCGAGGCGCCAGGTGTCGACGCTGGCCAGGATGGGCTCCTCACCCAGATAGAAGCGGATGAGATCCGGGATGTAGGTGTAGACCAGCTTGTCGTCGGCCACCCCGTTGCCGACGGCGTTGGCGATGGTCACGTTGCCGGCGCGGGCGGCGTTGAGCAGGCCCGCGCAGCCGATGAGCGAATCGGCGCGGAACACCGCGGGGTCCAGGAACTCGTCGTCGATGCGCCGGTAGATGACGTGCACCGGCCGCAGGCCGCGGGTGGTGCGCAGCGAGACGTGGCCGCCGTGGGCCACGAGGTCGCGGCCCTCGACCAGCTCGACGCCCATCATCCGGGCCAGCATGGCGTGCTCGAAGTACGCGGGGTTGTAGACGCCGGGAGTGAGCACCACGACGGTGGGGTCCGCAATGCTGGAGGGTGCCGCCGCGCGCAAGGCCGTCAACAGCTGGGACGGGTAGTCCTCCACCGGGCGGATCCGGTGCTTCCCGGCGATCTCCGGCAGCGCGGCGTTGATCGCACGGCGGTTGGTCATCACATAGGACACCCCCGAGGGGCTGCGCACGTTGTCCTCCAGCACGCGGAAGACGCCGTCGTGACCGCGGACCAGGTCGATGCCCGCGATGTGGACGCGCACGCCGTTGGGGGTGGTGAAACCGGCCATGGCGCGGTGGAAGTGCGGCGACGAGGCCACGACGTGGCGGGGGATCACAGCGTCGACGAAGCAGCGGCCCTCGGTGTAGATGTCGTCGAGGAAGGCGTCCATCGCCCGGACGCGCTGCTTGCTGCCGGCCTCGACGTGGGCGAACTCGTCCGCCGGGAGGATGCGCGGCACGATGTCGAGCGGAAAGGGGCGCTCCTCACCGCCGATGTCGAAGGTGACCCCCTGGTCGATGTAGATGGTGCGCAGGTACTCGGAGCGGGCCCGGAGTTCGTCGATGCCGAGCCGCTCGAGACCCTCGGCAACGGTCTTCGCCGCGCCCCGGATGCCCTGGGGCCCGACCATCTCGTCGAAGGCCTCCCCCGGCGGGTAATCGTCGAACAGCGCACTCATGGGGCACAGGCTATTGGGTCCGGGGCGCCGGAGCGCACACGGCGCCGATCTGTCACACAACCCTTACGTGCCCGTGACCAGGGGAGCACGCCTGCGACCGCCACTAGACTGGCCGGCATGACCAACGAGACCCGCACCGCCTGGGCCTGGGGCCTGGCCACCGTCCACACCACCGGGGCCGTTCTTGATGCCTGGTACCCGGAGCCGCGACTGGGTTCCGCCGTCACCGACGAGCCGCCCTCGCTGCTGGCGGAGGCCCAGCAGGTGGATGAGATCCGCCAGGTGGAGTCCCGGGTGGTGAGGGTGGAGATCGACCTCGACGAGCCCCCGGAGTCGGTGGAGGACGCGTTCCTGCGCCTCCACCTCCTGAGCGCGCGCCTCGTACCCCCGCACGGGCTGAACCTCACCGGCATCTTCGGCGTCCTGCCCAACAACGCGTGGACCACGCGCGGACCGGTGCGCGTGGCCGACGTCAACCGGGTCCGCATGCTGCTGCACGCCCGCGGCGAACAGCTCACCGTGTACGGCGTGGACAAGTTCCCCCGCATGGTGGACTACGTGACCCCTCTGGGCGTGCGGATCGCCGACGCTGACCGCGTCCGGCTCGGCGCCCACCTGGCCGAGGGCACCACCGTCATGCATGAGGGCTTCGTCAACTTCAATGCCGGCACCTTGGGCACGTCCATGGTGGAGGGTCGCATCTCCTCGGGCGTCGTCGTCGGGGACGGCACGGACGTGGGCGGTGGCGCGTCCATCATGGGGACCCTGTCCGGCGGCGGCCAGGAGGTCATCCGCCTCGGGGAGCGCTGCCTGCTGGGCGCCAACTCCGGTGTGGGCATCTCGCTGGGCCACGACTGCGTGGTGGAGGCCGGTCTGTACGTCACGGCGGGCACGAAAGTGCGGCTCCCTGACGGGAGCGTCGTCAAGGCGCGCGAGCTGTCGGGGCAGGATGACCTGCTCTTCATGCGCGACTCCCAGACCGGCGCGGTGATCGCGCGCAACCGTCGGGGCTCGAAGGTGGCGCTCAACGCGGCGCTGCACGCGAACTGATGCGCAGAGGCCTCATCGCGGCTCTCGTCACGCTCGCCGTGCTCGCGGGCCTCGGCTTCGCCGGCTGGAAGGCCTACCGGGCCGTGTACCAGCGGATCACCCCGCAGCAGTGCACAGTCGTGATGGAGCAGGGCACCACGACGCTGTCCGCCGAACAGGCGCGCAACGCGGCGGTCATCGTCGCGGTGTCGGCGGAACGCGGTCTTCCGGAGCGGGCCGCGGTGATCGCACTGGCGACGGCGTACCAGGAGTCGGACCTGCGCAACCTGGACTACGGCGACCGCGACTCCCTCGGCCTCTTCCAACAGCGCCCCTCCTACGGCTGGGGCACCGAGGAGGAGATCCTGGACCCGTGGTATTCGTCCGCGCGGTTCTACGAGGAGCTGGTCACGTTCAGCGGATGGGAGACCGGCGACATCAACGACGTCGCCCAGCAGGTCCAGCGCAGCGGGTTCCCAGAGGCGTACCGCCAGCACGTGGACAAGGCGACGGCCGTGGCCGGTACTCTCCGGGGGTCGCGGCCTGAGGGCATCGCCTGCCTGAGCTTCGAGGACTCGCCAACCCCTGACAGGACGGTCTTCGACCGGGTCCTCGGCACCCTCGGATCAGGCGTGACCGTGGCTGCGACGGACACCGGCGTGATCCTCACGTCCGCCGACGAGACCACGCTGTGGGCGGCGGCCCAGCTCGCCGTCGCCAACACCTACGCCAGCGGGCTCACCGCCGTGGTGGTGGGAGACCGCGAGTGGACCAGTGCCGAGGGCGCCTGGCGCGACGCCTCCGAGCCGGCCCCCACCGGCACGGCCGTGCTCACCCTCGGCTAATCCCGCCACGTCCGCCACAGGTCGGCGTACTGCCCGTCAAGCTCCAGGAGCTCGTGGTGGGACCCGATCTCGACGATGCGCCCGCCGTCGAGCACCGCGATCCGGTCCGCGTCATGCGCGGTGTGGAGGCGGTGAGCGATGGCGATGACCGCCCTGCCGTCAAGCAGCGCCGCCATCGAACCCTCCATGTGCCTGGCCGAGGAGGGGTCGATCAGGGAGGTGGCCTCGTCCAGGACGAGCGTGTGCGGGTCGGCCACTATCAGCCGCGCCAACGCCACCTGCTGGGCCTGCGCCGGCGTCAGCGACGTCTTGCCATGGCCGAGCTCGGCGGCCAACCCGCCGGGCAGCTTCGACACCCAGCCCCACGCATCCACTGCACGCAGCGCCTCCTCCACCTCCAAGTCCGAGGCCGTGGCCTCCCGCGCGAGCACCACATTGTCGCGCACCGAGCCGACGAAGACGTGATGCTCCTGCGTGACCAGCGCCACCTCTGTGCGGAGCCGGTCCAGCGGCAGGTCCATGACGTCCACGCCGCCCACCGTCACCTCGCCGACGCGCGGCCGGTTGATGCCGGCGACGAGCCGGCCGAGCGTCGACTTGCCGGAACCCGACGGCCCCACGATGGCCAGCCGCTCCCCCGGCCGCAGGTCGACGTCGACGCCGTGCAGGACGTCCACCCCCGCCCGGTAGCCGAATCTCAGGCCGTTGCCGGTGAGCTTGACGCCGCGGGGCTGCTCCTCACCGGGGGTCCGGTCATCCTCCAGCTGAGCCACGCCGATGAGGCGCGCCGTCGCGACGATGCCGAGCTGCAGGTGATCGAGCACCATGATGACGCGGTCCAGCGGTCCCTGGAGCTGCGAGACGTACAGCGCCGCCGTGGTGATCTGTCCGATGCTCACCCAGCCCTCCGCGTAGCCCCACGTGCCGAGGAGGACGACGCCGACCAGTGGCAGCTGGAACGACGAGTCGACCATGGCGAACAGCATGTTGCGCAGGGTCATCGTGTACCGCTCGGCCTGCGCCGAGACCTCGGTGTCCTCGTCCAACTGCGCGACCCTCAGGCCGCCCAGATCCAGCGCCTCGATCGTCCGTGCGCCCTCGACGGTCTCGGTCGTCGTGGCGTTGATCGTCGAGTAGGACCGCGATTCGGTGATGTAGCCCGCCGTCGCCCGTGACAGGTAATAGCGACCACCCAGCCACATCACGAGTGCCGTACCCACCATCGGCAGCGTCAACAGCCAGGAGTTGGCCACCATGGCCACGAGTGTCGCGCCGATGAGCACGACGGACACGATGAGGTTCGGGAAGGCCCATCGGGCGGCGGTGGCCATCTTCGACACGTCGGAGGTGATGCGGGTGAGAAGGTCCCCCGAGCCGGAGGACTCGACGTGGCCGAGCGGTAGCCGCAGCACGATGCGCACGACCTCCTCCCGCGCGGCCGCCAGCAGGTCGTAGCCCAGTACCGCCGAGGCCCGCCGGGCCGCGAACGTCAACAGCGCCTGCGCGACGATGACGCCGGCGATGATCGACACGAGGCTGGTGAGCCCGGGCAGGTCGAGCAGTCCGCCGGTGACCTGGTCGATCAGCCGGCCGAGCATGTACGGCGCGACCAGGCCGGCGCCGGCCGCCGCGACGTTGAGCACGATCGCCCCTGCCAGCGCCGCCCGTCGGCCCCGCAGCATCCGCCCGAGGAAGCCCAGCGCCTGGCCGGAGGTGGCCACGGGGAACCCGTGCTCGGGCGCGCGGGCATCCGCGTAGACGGCTCGCGCCGCCGCGGTCCGGATGTGGTGGCGCCTGATCAGCGCCTCCAGACGCCTGCGCGGGCCGACGCCGCTGGGCACGTCGAGCCCCTGCTGAAGCCTCGATTCCGGCTCGCCGCTGCGCCACGTGCTGGCCGACGTGGCCGTCAGCGTCTGTTCACTCATCGTCGTCCTCCATGCCGCGCGCGATGACACGGTGGTAATCAGGGTGGTCCCGGAGATCGTGGTGGCTGCCGCGGGCCGCCTCACGCCCGTCGACCAGCACCGAGATGTCGTCGCACTGCCGCAGAAGCAACGGCGAGGCGGTGACGACGACAGTGGTCCGGCCCCGGCGATGGTCAGCCAGGCGCTGCGCGATCCGGGCCTCGGTGTGCGCGTCGACAGCAGACGTCGGCTCGACCAGGATCAGGATCTCGGGATCCAGGAGCAGCGCACGCGCCAGCACGACTCGCTGCCGCTGACCGCCGGACAGGCCCCGGCCCTTCTCGTCGATCCGGCCCTGCCACCCGCCCGGGAGCGCGTCGTAGATGTCCTCGGCGGACGCGACGGTCAGGACCCGCTCCGCCTGCTCACGGCTGTGGGTGCCCCAGGGATCGACGGCGGTCTGCAGTGTGCCGGAGAAGAGCGAGGCGCCGGTATGCGAGACGACGATCGTTCGGCGCAGGTCGGTGATGTCCAGCTGCGAGTAGTCCACCCCGTCGGCGGTGACGCCCCAGGTGCGGCCGACAAACTCGGCGTCTGCCGCCGCACGCCGCTCGCGCTCCGCGATCCTGGCGCGACGCGCCGCCTTGAGTGCCCGGCCGGTGAGATCCTTGTCGTCGTCCGCCTCGTGCGACCCCTCCGGCAGGTAGCGGCCGAGCCGGTCAGCGAGGGCGGCCGACGCGTCCGGATCGGCCGACACGATGCCCAGCATCAGCCCGGGTCGCACCTCGACGCCGGACACCTCGTCGTGCAGCACCGGCCGGCCGGAGAGTGGCTGCCCAGAGCGGGGCCACGGTACGTCCGCGCCGAGGAAGGAGAGCGTCTTCTGCGCGGCCACCAGGCCCTGAACCCATTTCTGGGCGAAGTCGAAGAAGGTCTGCATCGGCGAGGTGAGGAACAGCGCATAGCCGAAGAAGCTGATCAGCTCGCCGACGCTGAGGGTGCCGTCGAACATCGCACGCGACCCGAGGTAGACCAGCGCGACGAGGAGCAGCCCGGACAGCAGGATGCTGATCGCCTCGACGATCGCCTGCCACGTGCCGAGCCGCACCCCGAGCGCGCGGACCTTCTGGGACTGCCGCTCATAATTGCGGGCGAACGTCCGCTCCCCGCCGATGCCCCGGAGGATCCGGAGGCCCGTGGCGATGTCGCTGGCCAACGAGGTCAGCGACGAGCTCTCAGTCCGTTCCGCGGACTGCGCGAGCGTCAGGGGGCGCAACACGGGTGTCGAAGCCAACAGGAGGACCGGGGTCGCGACGAGCACGACCAGACCGAGCGTCGGGGAGGTGGTCAGCATGAGCGCCGACGCCAGGCAGAAACTCACCGCGGCGGCGATCACGTGCCCGAAGGAGTCGATCGTGGCGCCGAACTGGTCGCTGTCCGAGGAGGAGACGCTCAGCACCTCACCTGTCGGGACACGCCGGTTGAGGACGTGGCCCAGGCGGACCGACTGGCGCGACACGCGGCGCTGCACGCCGTAGATGCCGAGCAGCCACATGCGCACGGCGAACGTGTGGAAGAGAATGCCACCGGAGACGCCCACCACGATCACGGCCAGCAGCAGCGCCACCCAGCCGAGGGTGGCCGAGGGGTCGCTCCGGCCCACGCCCGCGTCGATCGCGCGGCCGAGCAGCCAGGGTGTGAGCGCTGCGGGCACCATCCACGACGAGGCCGCCAGCGTCATGGCAGGGACGACCCAGCCGTACTGGCGCATCAGCCAGAACAGGAACCGGCTGGGCGAGCGCACGTCAGGGCGCGAATCGGGAGGGATGGCGGGCGGGAAGTCGTACCGTCCACGCGGTGCTGCATGCATGAGGGTCCTGACGGGCGTCGACGACCGACGCAACAGATGTCTGGGCGGAGGGGGTGGGACGCTAAAGCGTCACGAGGGGCGGTGCCCCGGCGCAGGCCTGGTCAGCGGGCGACGAACGCGCGCGGCCGACCGAGGGCGGCAGAAACGGTAAACATCTGCATGCACCTCCTCCGTGTCGGCGACATGGACACACTAAGCACTCAATCCGGGCTTGTCAACAGCCATCGGGCCAGGCCGCAAGGACCTTGGCGGGGTTCCGCGTCTCTGAGGGCGACCGGTCCCCCTAGGGAAGGCCCAACTCCGTGGCCGGAGGGTCGACCTCAACGGTCTCACCATTGAAGGCGACCTTGGACAACCACATCTTGCGGCCCTCCAGGGAGTCGCCCACGAAGCCCGGCTTCCAGGCGTGATAGACCATCCACCACTGGCCGTCCTTGAGGAACAGCTGGCAGTGACCCGGCCCTGCCGCGACCTCGTTGGTCGCGAGCACGGGCTCAGGGTCCTTCGTGAACGGCCCGAGCGCCGAATCCGCCACCGCGTGGCCCACCGCGTACTTGTCCGAACCGTAATCGTTGGCAGAGTAAAACATGTGGTAAACGCCGTCGACCTTGACCACCGCCGGTCCTTCCACCAGGTGACCCTCCCAGTACAGGTCCTGCTTGAAGAGATCCGTCACCTCGCCGTCGAGCGACAGGCCGTCCGCGCTCAGACGGGCGACTTTGATCAGGGTGTCCACCCCGATGGCGTTGCCGTCGTTCTTCCAGTACAGGTAGGCCGTGCCGTCCTCATCGACGAAGGGTGACGCATCGATCGACCCGCCCTCGTCGATCTCGCAGATGAGCGGCTCGGTGGACTCGTCCACGTACGGCCCGGCCAGCGTCTCCGATGTCGCGACACTCACGCACTGCCACGCCGGATCCGGCGCCTTCGTCGTGTAGTACAACCGGTAGGTGTCGTCCGGCCACGCGATGATCTCCGGCGCCCACACCTTGCCCGACGACGACCACGGCGCGACGCTGGGCAGCGCGTCGCGGCCCTGCGCCCACTCCACGAGGTTGTCGCTGCTGATCGTCTGCACGTTCATCCCGTTGCCGTTCGTGGCGATGGCCAGATAGCCGTCGCCGTCGGTCAGTACCTGTGGATCGGGGAAGTCCAGCGGGTAGACCGGATTGGTGGGCTGCGACACTGTCGACTCTCCTTCGGTGGACGTGACGGAGGGAGACGACGGCTCCTCCTGGGGGCTGCATGCCGTGACCAGAACGAGGCTGATCACGGCGATGAGCGGGCGCAGCTGACGGCGGGTCACTTCATCCCCGAGCTCGCGACGCCCTCGATGATGTAACGCTGCACGAACACGTACAGCAGCAGCACCGGCACTGCCGCGACGGTGGCGCCGGCCATGATGACCGGGTAGTCGATGGTGTAGGCACCCTGGAGCCGCGAAAGCCCGATCGGGATCGTGAGCATCTCGGTGGAGAACATCACGTACAGCGGCCAGACGAAGTCGTTCCAGTTGGCGAGGAAGGAGATCACCAGCAGGGTGACCACTGCGGCGCGGGCGTTGGGCAGCACGATGCTCAGGAAGATCCTCCAAGGCCCCGCCCCGTCGATGCGGGCCGACTCCTCCAGCTCCATCGGGAGCCCGAGGAAGAACTGCCGCATGAAGAACACGCCGAAAGCGCCGGCCGCGCCGGGCACGATGAGCGCCAGGAACGAGTCGAGCCAGGTGAGGCGCGACATCATCTCGAAGTTGGGCATGAGGAAGATGAATCCGGGCACGAACAGCGTGGAGATGATCACGGCGAAGATGATGTTCTTGCCGGGGAAGGTGAGCCTCGCGAGCGCGTAGCCGGCCATGGAACAGACCGTCACCACGAGGATCGCGTGCCCGGTGGCCGCCACCATCGAGTTGAGGAACCATCGGAGCACCGGAGTGGTGGAGTCTGCGGCGAAGAGAATCTCGTAGGCGCGCATCGTCCACTCCTGCGGCATGATCGTCGGAGGCACGCTCTGCGATTCGATCCTCGTCTTGAACGACGTCAGGATCATCATCACCACCGGTCCGACGAACACGACGGAGAGGAGCAGGAGGGCCAGCCAGAAGAACGGGTTGCGGTTTCGCTTGCTGGCCTTCATGCGTGGGCCCCTTCCTTGACGTCGAGCTTCCGCTGCCGCTTGAGTTCCCTCGCCTCACGCGCGGCGTCCTTGTCGCGCATGAGCCAGAAGTTCAGCACCGACACGAGTGCCAGTGCGACGGCCAGCAGGTAGCTCATCGCCGCTGCCTGTCCAGCGCGGTTCTGCCCGAAGCCGACGCCCGTGATGACCATGATGGCCGTCATCGTGGACTCGGTCGGGCCACCCTGGGTGATCAGGTAGGACTGCCCGAACATGTTGGCGCTGGCCAGGATGGTGGTGACCATGATGAAGATCAGCACCGGGCGCAGGCCCGGCACCGTCACGTGGATGAAACGCCGCCACGGGCCCGCCCCGTCGAGCGCCGCAGCTTCGTAGAGGTAAGGCGGGATGTCGCCGAGGCCGACCATGTAGATGATGGCGTTGAAGCCCATGGTCCACCAGACGGTCACGCCCACGAGCGCCATCCACGCCCAGGGCTGATCCGTCGTCCACTGGATGTTGGCCCCGAAGATGGCGTTGACGATGCCGAAGTTGCCGTCCAGCAGGTAGCGCCACATGACGCCGATCACCGCGACGCCGAGCACATACGGGACGAAGTAGACGGCACGGAAGAACGTGCGGCCGGGAAATGCGGTGTTGAGGAGCACAGCCAGTCCGAGTGGGACGGTGACGAGGAACGGCACGCTGGCCAGGGTGAAGATCGCGGTGTTGCTCATGCCGCGCCAGAACGGCTGGAACTGGACCGCCAGCGGGTCGAACAGGTCCGCGTAGTTCAACAGGCCGACGAAGGGGCGCGCCTCCAGGGTGAAGTCCCAGTCGTGCAACGACATCCAGAAACCGTAGAGGGCCGGAAGGGCGACGAACACACCGAACAGCAGCAGGTAGGGCGCCAGGAAGAGGTAAGCGGTCAGCGGCGACCCGCCGGCGTTACCTCGGCGCCGGCGGGTCGGGCTGGTGAACATCAGACGTACTTCTTCGCGTTCGCCTCGAGGATCTTGTTGGCGCGCTCAGCGGAGGCGTTCAGCGTCGTCGCGACGTCCTTCATCCCAAGCGTGATCTCGTTGACCGCCTTTTCGAACTCGAGCATGGCGTCTCCGATGCCGGCAACGGCCGGCGGGAAGCGCAGATCGTCGATCTGCTTGGCCAGCTCGGCCTGGTACGTGAGCGCGGCGAACTCGGCCGACTCGCGCACGGAGTTGCGGGCCGGAATCTGTCCGCCCTTCGCCCACTCGAGCGACTGCTGCGAGATCCAGTTCAGGAACACCCGGGAGGCTTGACCCTTGTTCTCGTCACCCGACTTCTGGGTGGGCAGCACGAACTGGTGGGAACCGGCCCAGGCGGCCTTCTCGCCACCGATGTTGGGCAGGACGGTGACGCCCCAGTCGAGGTCCTTCTTCTCGGCGAGGGTGTTGATGGACCAGATCCCGTTCCAGTTGAAGGCCGTCTGGCCGTTCTGCAGCGCGATGAAGTCCGCGTCCTGGCCGACCTTCGGGTTGGAGTAGCCCTCCTTGATGAGGTTCTGCCACCAGGTGAGCGCCTCGACGCCACCGTCCTCCCCCCAGGCCGCCGTCGAGGCGTCCTCGGAGAAGAGGGTGCCGCCGAACTGATAGACCAGCGACTGACAGGTCAGGCCGCCGGTGAAGTTGAACGGGGAGGCCCAGTGACCGGCGATGCCCTTGCTCTTGAGCGCGTCGAGCGCGGCCATGTAGGCGTCGTGATCCATCGGTGGCGCCTCGGGGTCCAGCCCCGCGCTCTCCATGACGGTCTTGTTGTAGAAGAAGCCGAGCGGGTGCACGTCCAACGGGATGGCGTAACGCACGTCCTTGTACACGCCGGCCTGCCACGGCACGGGCGCGAAGTCGCCCTCCGTGAGCTCGAGGGCGGCGGCCACATCGTCGAGCGGTTGGATGACCTTGCGCGCGGCATTGGTGGCCACTGAGTCCACGTGCATGACCGCCACGTCCGGGCCGTTGCCGGACTGCACCGCGGTTGGCAGCTTGGTGTAGTAGTCGCCCCACTGCATCGTCTGCACCGTGACGGCGATGTTCTCGTGCTCGGTCTGGAACTGGTCCACGAGCTTCTTCATGTAGGCACCGTCGCCGCCCGTGAAACCGTTCCAGAAGGCGAGGGTGACGGCGGGACCGTCGTATCCCGCCGCGCCTCCGTCGCCGGTGGCAGAGGCCGCGCTGGTGGGGGTGGTGGCGCTCTGGCCACAGGCTGCGAGTCCGGCGGTGGCCCCGACTGCGAGGCCGGCACCGAGCAGTCCACGTCGACTGATCGAATTCATGAAGGTTCCTTTCGAGGTGTTCAGGCTGACCGGACGGACAGCCGGACGCAGTGCCAGGACACTGCGGGGAGGGTGAGTGTGAGAACGGCATCGTGGAGGGAGCTGGCGCCCTGTTTGGGGGCCACCTGTTCGTTCCCGGCGGTGTTGGTGAGGGTGTGGTCGTTCTCGTGGACGAGGATGTGCTCGACGAGGTCCACGTCGCCGAACGCGCTGAGATCAACCGTCGTGGTGAGACCGTCGCGCTCGGACCGGTTGACGCAGAACAGGACCAGATCGCCCGTTGCCGCATCGAGGGTGGCCGTGGACCAGATCTGATCCACCTCACCGAAGATCGGCGTGTCGATCATGGGCGATTCCACGCGGAGGTCCAGCACCTCCCCACGGGCATAGCGGCTGGTCAACGCGAAGGGGTGGAAGATGGTCTGGCGCCACGCCGGGCCATCGGGCTCCGTGCGGATGGGCGCGATGATGTTGACCAACTGCGCCTGGCAGGCCATGGCGACGCGATCGGTGTTACGCATCAGGGTGATGAGCAACGATCCGACGACGACCGCGTCGGCGACCGAGTAGACGTCCTGAATCAGCGGCGGCGCCTCCTGGACCGCGAGGGAGTTCTCGCCGTCGAAGCGCTCCTGGAACCAGACGTTCCACTCGTCGAACGAGACGGAGATCTTCTTGTCCAGCTTGTGGGCCGCGGCCACGGCGTCTGCCGTTGCGGTGACGGATCGGATGAACCGGTCCATGTCCTCCGCACTGGCGAGGAACGACGCCATGTCGCCGCCCACGGGCTCGTAGTAGGCGTGGGCCGAAATATGGTCCACCACGTGGATGGACCGCTCGAGGACCTCTCGCTCCCATGCGCCGAACGTCGCGATCATGCGGTTGGAGGAGCCGCACGCCACCAGTTCGAGGGTGTCGTCGAAGCGACGGAAGGCGCTGCCCACCTCCTCGGCCGCGCGTCCGTAGTCTGCCGCCGTCATGTGGCCGATCTGCCAGGGCCCGTCCATCTCGTTACCCAGGCACCACACCTTCACGCCCCAGGGCTCGACGCGGCCGTTGGCGGCGCGCTGAGCGGCCAGGGTGGTGCCGGTGCCGTTGACGTAGTCCAGGTACTCGACCGCATCCTCCAGCCCGCGCGTGCCGAGGTTGACCGCCAGCATGGGCTCTATCCCTTGACGCTCACACCAGGCGAGGAACTCGTCGGTGCCCACCTGATTGGTCTCGATGGAGCGCCAGGCGAGGTCGAGGCGACGGGGCCGTTGGTCCTTCGGGCCCACACCGTCCTCCCACTTGTAGTTGGACACGAAGTTGCCGCCGGGGTACCGGATCACGGTGGGCGCCAACTCGCGGACGAGTTCGGCCACGTCCTGGCGGAATCCGTGCTCATCCGCCGTGGCGTGTGCGGGTTCGTAGATGCCGGTGTAGACGCACCGGCCCATGTGCTCGACGAAGCTGCCGAAGATTCGACGGTTCAGCGGGCCCACGCGGTAGGAGGGATGGATCGTGATGTGGGACTCAGCCATTGAGCGCCTTTGCAACGGGAGTAATTTATGATTCTGAGTCTGCATCCTCGACCGTCCACGGCGCAAGTCCGCGAAGATCACAATTTTACAACGGTAGTAAATCTCGCCTGACCGATCAGCGGTACCCTGCACACATGGCGGTGACACTGCGTGACGTGGCGGACCTGGCGAAGGTGTCGCTCAAAACGGTGTCGAACGTGGTCAACGGCGCGGTCAACGTGCGTGAGTCGACGCGCTCCCGCGTCCAGGCCGCCATTGACGAGCTCGGCTACCGGCCCAACCTCGCTGCCCGCAACCTCAAGTACGGCCGTGGCGGTTTCCTCGCGCTCGCCGTCCCGGAACTGGCCATTCCCTACTTCACGGAGCTGGCGGCCAAGTTCGACGCGGCGGCGGCGGAGTTGGGCTTCATGATGCTCCTCGACATCACGCGGGCCGACCCCGGCGTCGAACGCGTCGTGTTGAGCGGTGTCCAGTCCCGGATGATCGATGGCGTCGTCTTCTCCCCCATGAGCCTGGATCGCGGCGAGATCGAGGCCAACATGAAGGCTGAGGTGCCCATGGTCTTCCTGGGTGAGCGGGCCATCCCTGCGGGTGTGGACCACGTAGCGGTGGACTCGGTGGCCGCCGCACGCTCGATGACACAGCACCTGATCGATATCGGCCGTGAGCGGATCGGGACGATCGGCCGGAGCCAGGGCGTCACCACGGGCTCAGTTCGACAATCCGGGTTTGCCTCCGCCATGGACGCCGCGGGCATGACGGTCCATCCTGACTACCTCAAGGGCACGATGGCGTACACGCGCGAGGCGGGGCGAACGGCGATGCACGAACTCCTCGCGCTGACCATCCCCCCAGACGCGGTGTTCTGCTTCAACGACGTCCTGGCGGTGGGCGCCCTCCGAGCCTGCGCCGAGGCGGGGGCCCGTGTTCCCGAGGACGTTGCGGTAGCCGGCTTCGACGACATCGTGGAGGGGCGCTACACCACCCCCAGCCTGACCACCGTCACCCCGGACATGGACATCCTCGTGCGGGAGGTCCTCCGCATCCTCATCCGGCGCATCGAGGGCTACACCGGACCCGGAGAGCGGATCCACATCCCCTGGAGACTCACGGTCCGGGAGTCCACCAGGGGGCGGCGGCCTAGGTGAGGCGCGCCGCCGCCGCCGCGACCCGCTCGTCGGTGGCCGTCAACGCAACCCGCACATGCCTCGCCGCAGCTGCGCCGTAGAAGTCGCCCGGGGCGGCCAGGATCCCGCGCTCGGCAAGCCAGGCCACGCTCGCTCGGCTGTCCTCGTCACGCGTGGCCCACAGGTAGAGGGACCCCTCGGAGTGCTCGATACAGAACCCCGCGGACTCGAGGGCGGGTCTGAGCAGCGACCGTCGCGCGAGGTAGCGCCCGCGCTGCTCCTCCACGTGGGTCTGGTCCCCCAGCATCGCGACCATGGCCGCCTGGATGGGGGCCGGCACGATCATGCCTAGGTGCTTGCGCGCGGCCACGAGCTGTTGGACGACGGCCGGGTCACCCGCCGCGAAACCTGCCCGATAGCCGGCCGCGTTGGACCGCTTGGACAGTGACCCCACCGCCAGCAGGCCGGTCACGTCGCCGTCGTTGACGCGTGGATCCAGCACCGAGGTGGGCTCCGCGTCCCAGGCGAATTCGCCGTAGCACTCGTCGCTGGCCAGCACCGCGCCACGAGCGCGGGCCGCGGACACGAACGCGCGCATCTCCTCCAGCGACAGGATCCGACCCGTGGGATTGGCGGGTGAGTTGATCCACACGAGCCGCGCGTCCTCCGGGAGGACGGCCGGGTCATCCAGCGGGACCGGCCGTGCCCCCGCGGTCAGCGCGCCCACCTCGTAGGTGGGGTAGGCGCATACCGGGAAGACCACGGCGTCCGACGGACCGAGGTCCAGCAGGGTGGGCAGCCAGCCCACGAGTTCCTTGGTGCCCACGACAGGCAGCACGCCCTCGTCCGGCAGCGGCAGCGCCGCCCACCGCCGCTCCAGGTAATCCAGGATGGCCCGGCGGGTGGCGGGGGCACCCCACACGGTCGGATACCCGTGGGCGTCCGCCGCCGAGGCCAGAGCGTCGCGGGCGAGCTGCGGTGTGGGATCGACCGGGGTGCCGACCGAGAGGTCGACGATGCCGTCAGGATGCGCCTCCGCGACGCGCCGTGCGTCGCGGAGCGTGTCCCAGGGGAAGTCGGGGAGCCTTGCCCCGAGGCCCATCACTGCGCCTGGGGCGGCAGCGCCTCGACGTAGGGGTGATCCTTGTTGATCACGCCGAGCTTCGCGGCGCCACCGGGCGAGCCGATCTCGTCGAAGAACTGCACGTTGACGTCGTAGAACTGGGCCTGCTCCTCAGGCACGTCGTCTTCGTAGTAGATAGCCTCGACGGGGCACACGGGCTCGCAGGCGCCACAGTCCACACACTCCTCCGGATGGATGTAGAGCATGCGATTGCCCTCGTAGATGCAATCCACCGGGCACTCCTCGACGCAGGCGCGGTCCTTCAGATCAACACAGGGCAAACCGATGATGTACGTCACTTCTCACTCCTTCAAGGGCGGACGAGGACAGCTTAGCGTGGCGTCCGCGGCCGGGGTCCCCGCCGCCCGGACGCGCGGGCTGCGCGTCGTTTCGCTGCTGGCGATCAGCCGGCGCAGGTGATCTTGTCGCCCGCGCTGTACTTCCAGCGGTAGTCCTCGCGCTTGACCACCTCGGAGCCCTGGTAGAAGAGCCGCTGCCACGTGACGGTGAACCCCTGGATGGGCGCCTGAGGCTCGCACGGCGCCTCCGTGACGACCCGCTCCTCGCCGGCGTAGAAGTCCGATTTCCTCAGCTCCGTGGACTCCACCTTGGTGTAGGTGCGCTGCGACCAGATGCGGAAGGTGATGCTCCCTCGGACTCCGGGGCTGGACTTGCTGACGTAGCCCTGGATGATGGCCGGGTACGAGGTGTCGTTCCTGAAGCGCATGTCGAGGGCGCCGTAGTAGATGGTGGCCTCCCTGCCTGCGGGGTAGCGATCGAAGTAGAGGCTGTGCGGCTTGTGTTCGATGTCCTCAAAGCCGGCGAAGAAGCCGGCGTTGTAGAGGGTGGTCGCGGCCTGGGAGATCCCGCCGCCCGCCTCCTTGACGAGGCGTCCCTGGTTGATGACGTAGCCATCCACATATCCGTTGGCGGTGGTGCGTGGCCCCAGGGTGTCGTTGAGGGAGAAGATCTCCCCGGGGAGCAGCACCGTGCCGTTGACCGACGATGCGGCGCGGCCGAGGTTGGTGTTGCGGTAGTCCGCGTGCGGGAAGCGCGTGGTGAACTCGCCGATGACCTCCTTGGGCGCGGCGGCCTGCGCCTGTTGCGTCGTGAACTCCGGCTCCTTGGTGGTGATGGTCACCGGGACGGTGCGGGCATCCCCGGTGGCCGTGGCCGCCGCGGTGACGGCCTCCACGAACGCGGCCTCCTCCAGCACCTCGCCGGTGACCGCGGGCACCACCACGGGCGTGCCTGTGGTGAAGCTGTAGCTGGCATCCTTCGGCGCGTTCAGATCCAGCGCCTCCTGCGCCTCGGCCGTGGCCTCGAACAGCGCCGGCCCGTCGATCTGCGGCTGCAGCGCGCCGTCGACCACGGAGAACGTGGTCACTTCCGCCAGGGACCCGGGTGCGATCTGCATCGAGGCATTCTTGTGCGTCAGGGTGACCGGGCCGCTGAGCAGGGGCTCCGCGTAGGTGGTGATTGCCTCGTCGACCATGGCGTCGGTGACCGCGGGCGCCCGCTCGGTGGTGACCGCCTGCACGTTGCCACGGCCGGCGAGGAATGCCTCCTCCACAGCCGTCGCGGTGGCGTCGGCGTCCATCTCCTGAGCCGCGACCGCCTCGGTCCGCGCGATCCGGCCGTTCTCGAACCCCAGTGAGGCGTCGACACCCTCGACGGTGAAGTTGTCCGCGACGGCGGAGACGGCATCCGTCAGTGCCGCGTCGTCGACGACGCGGATGAGCGCCACCTCCTCGCCGCCGGCGAGCGTGGTGAAGATCTCCACTGGGTTCCAGCTGAACCCCCCGCCCGCGGCGCGGACGGTGGCGTCGAAGTCTGCCGACAACCCGATCTCTGCCGGTTCGAGGGGCACGGACATGGGTCCCGCGCTCAGCGTAAGGGGTGCGTCGACCTTCGGGCCGAGCTCAGCGCGTAGTATCTCGGTGGCCTGGGAGGGGGACATGCCACCGATCGCGACCCCCTCGACGGAGGCCTTGGCCGGCACCTGGTTGCCCGCGATGAAATAGGAGGCGACGTACCCACCCCCCAGGACCACCATGGCACCGGCTCCGACGCCGATCGCGATCTTCGTAGCTTTTTTCACGTCCACCCCTCAGCGGCCAAATGCCGCGCAACGGCTCCCATCGTACGAAACGCGGAGCCAGCCGCCCAAATGCCCACTCAGCGCACGCGCAGGTTCCACGGCAGGCTGAGCACGCCGGAGCCGTGCAGGCCCGCTCTGCCCGCCAAGGCCGCCAGCACTGCCTCCGCATCCGAAGGGCCCACTCCCCCGGCGGCCGTCTCGCTGGACGTGGCGGGTTTGATCAACGCCAACACCCCGGAATCCCCCTGATGGGTGACCTTGATCGCGTCCGGGTCGAGGCCCGCCAGTGCGCAGGCCCGCCCCACCGCGACCCTGCGACCGCCAAGGTGGTCCACCAGGCCTCTCTCCTTGGCGTCGGCACCGGTCCACACCCGCCCGCGGGCGAGGGCCTCCAGGTCGTCGTAGGCCATGCCCCGGTCCTGCGCCGCGAACGTGGTGAAGTCCAGGTAGACGCGGTCCAGCCAGGCGTTGAGCCGCTCCCAGTCCGCGTCGGAGAACCGCGAGGTGTCGGACAGGAACCCGGCGCTCTCGCCGATCGGGAGGGCCTCGCGAATCAGGCCCAGCTTGTCGTAGAGCCCCTGCGTGACCATCTTGCCGCCGAGCACGCCGATGGAGCCGGTGAGCGTGGCGGCGTGGGCGACGATCTCGTTGGCCGGCATCGACACGTAGTAGCCACCCGACGCCGCGAAGTGCCCCATCTGCGCTACCACGGGCTTGCCCGCGTCGCGGAGCCGAAGGACGGAACGACGGATGAAGTCCGACGCCACCGCCGAGCCGCCCGGGGACTCGACGTCGAAGATCACCGCCTTCACGTCGTCGTCGTGCAGGGCCGCGCGCAGGTGCTCGTCGATGACGTCCGCGCCCGCCTGCTCGCCGCCCAACGGCGAGCGCTGGCCCCGGCCGGTCACGATGGCGCCACGCAGCGTCACCACAGCGACCTTCGGCTGCCCGCGGCGCAGCTTGCGCTTGAGCGCCTGCTTGGAGGTATAGCGATGAGCGAACAGCAGGTGCTCCGGTTCGGCCCCCCACGCGCCGAGCGCGGCGGCGTACGCCTCGTCGCGGTAGCCGATGTGGTCGATCAGTCCGAGCGCGTGGGCCCGCTCCGGCGTGACGGGGGCCTCGTTGACGCCGGTCCAGACCTGCTCCGCGCTCAGCCCGCGGCGGCGCGCGATGGACGCCACGATCTCGTCGACCAGGGACTGACCCAGGCGCTTGATCATCTCGCGGTTGGCCTCGGTGACGTGGTCCGCCTGATAGGTGTCCGCCGCGGTCTTGTACTCGTGCCGCTGGCCGAACTGCGGCTCAACGCCGATCTTCTCCAACAGCCCACGCATCAGGGTGATGGTGAGCTCGACGCCGTGGATGCTGAGCATGCCCGTGGGCTGCACCCAGATCTCGTCTGCCGCGACCGCGAGCCGGTAGGCCGCCAGCCCGCCCGACAGCTCCCCGAAGGACTCCGCCCACGCCATCGTCGGCTTCTTCTCCCCGAAGGCCTCCACGAGACCCGCGATCTCCTCGACGTGGGCAAGGAGTGTCTGCGACGGGACAGCGTGGACGATGAGCCCCACGACCCGTGGGTCCTCGGCGGCGTCTGCGAGGTGTTGGCGTAGCGCCCCGAGCGTGGCGCTGTTGATCAGCTGAATGGCCTGCATCGGGTTGGTGGGCTTGGTCACCAGCACGCCGCGGGCCATGTCGAGTTCCAGCACGATCGTCGTGTCGCCGACGACCTTGCCCACGAGATCCTTGATTCCCATGCGCCCAGCATACGGACCTGCCATGTCACCACCGCAGGGCCGGGAGACGCTCGACGGCGGCGCCCCGGGAGGGAACGCCGCCGTCGAGCGGTGCGGACGTGGCTTTCAGAGGACCGACTTCGCGGTGGCCACCACGTTGTCCACCGTGAACCCGAACTCCTCGAAGCACTTGTTGCCCGATGCCGAGGCACCGAAGTGCTCGATGCTGACCGAGGCGCCCTTCGCGCCGAGGTACTTCGACCATCCCATGGCGATGCCGGCCTCGATGCTGACGCGCGACGTGACGGCCGCGGGCAGCACGGACTCTTTGTACTCAGGCGTCTGCTCGTCGAACCACTCCTGGCAGGGCACGGACACCACGCGGGTGGCGATGCCCTCGGCCTGCAGCGCGTCCTGCGACGCCAGCGCCAGCTCCACCTCGGAGCCGGAGGCCAGCAGGATGACCTGGGCCTCGCCGTCTGCCTCGCTCACCACGTAGGCACCGTTGGCGACCCCCTCGGCGGAGGCGAATTTCTCGCCGCGCGGGATGGTGCGCAGGTCCTGGCGGGACAGGATGATGCCGGCCGGGCGGTCCGCGCGGCGCAGGATCTCGCCCCACGCCACGGCGGTCTCGTTGGCGTCCGACGGGCGCACGACGTCGAGGCCGGGGATGGCGCGCAGCGACGCGAGGTGCTCGATGGGCTGGTGCGTGGGACCGTCCTCGCCTACGCCGACGGAGTCGTGGCTCCACACGAAGATGGTGGGCACCTGCATGATCGAGGCGAGCCGCACGGCCGGGCGCATGTAGTCCGCGAACACCAGGAACGTGCCGCCGTAGGCACGGGTGAGGCCGGAGAGGTTGATGCCGTTGAGGATGCCGCCCATGGCGTGCTCGCGGATGCCGAAGTGCAGCGTGCGACCGTAGGGGTGGCCGGGCCAGTCGTGCGTGGCGCGCTCCTCCGGCAGGAAGCTGGGCTCGCCCTTCATCGTCGTGTTGTTCGAGCCCGCGAGGTCGGCGGAGCCGCCCCACAGCTCGGGCAGCTGGGAAGCCAGAGCCGAGAGCACCTCACCGGACGCGGCGCGGGTGGACTTCTTGCCCTCCTCGAACACCGGCAGGCTCAGGTCCTCGGGCAGCTTGCGGGCGGCGGCGCGCTTCAGCAACGCCACGCGCTCGGGGTTGGCGGCTGCCCAGGCGTCGAACTTCTCGTCCCACGCCGCGCGCGCGGCGCGGCCCCGCTCCGCGGCGTTGGCGCGGGCATGGTCCACGATCTCCTGGTCCACCGCGAACGGCTCAGGGGCGAAGTTCAGCAGTTCCTTCATCGCGGCGATCTCGTCGCCGCCGATCTTCGAGCCGTGCACGGCATGCATGCCCTGCTTGGTGGGCAGGGGCCAGCCGATGACGGTGGTCAGCTTGATGAAGCTGGGCCTGTCGGTGACCGCCTTGGCGGCCTCGATGGCGGCGTAGAGGGCGTCCATGTCCTCGCGGTACTCGGTGCCGCCGTGGGTCCAGTCCACGCTCTGCACGTGCCATCCGTAGGCCTCGTAGCGGGCGTTGACGTCCTCGGTGAACGAGATGTCCGTCTCACCCTCGATGGTGATGCGGTTGTCGTCGTAGATGAGGGTGAGGTTGCCGAGATTCTGGGTGGCGGCAATCGACGACGCCTCGGACGAGATGCCCTCCTGCAGGCAGCCGTCACCGGCGATGACGTAGATCTGGCGGTCGAAGACCGACTCGCCGACGGCGGCTTCGGGGTCGAACAGGCCGCGCTCGCGGCGGGCCGCCATGGCCATGCCGACGGCGTTGGAGATGCCGGCGCCCAGCGGGCCGGTGGTGCATTCGACGAACTTCGTGTGGTGGTACTCGGGGTGGCCAGGGGTCTTGGAGCCCCAGGTGCGCAGCGCCTTCAGGTCATCCAGCTCGAGCCCCAGGCCCGCGAGGTACAGCTGGGTGTACTGGGTCAGCGACGCGTGCCCCGCCGACAGCACGAAACGGTCGCGACCCAGCCACAGGTCGTCGGTCGGGTCCGTGTTCATGACCTTCTGGTAGAGCAGGTAGGCCACAGGGGCAAGGGAGATGGGGGTGCCGGGGTGCCCGTTGCCCACCTTCTCGACGGCGTCGGCGGCGAGGATACGGGCGGTGTCGACGGCCCGGGAATCCTGTTCGGTCCACTCAAGAGTCACGTTGTTGTTCCTTACTGGAGATGTGGCACGAGGCCGCGCCGGAATGCCGCCAAGACTATCGTGCGCCCTGCGTGAGATGGCCTGGGTTCCCATCCGTTGCCACGGCTTCCCGCCAGGTTGGGCAGATGCTCAGCGGGGCTCCGCTGCCGTCACCGGTGGCTCCGCGGACCACGGGAACACGATCCACTCGTCGGTCTGCTTCCACACGTAGTCCGGCTCGACGAGGGTGCCGGACTTGGCGTAGAGCACCGCGCTGCGCACCTCGGCGCCGAAGCCGCGCAGCAGCTTGATCACCAGGCCCAGGGTGCGTCCGGAGTCCGCCACGTCATCGACGACGAGGATCCTGCGGCCGGCGATGGATTCGGTGTCCAGCATCGGCGCGAGGAGGATGGGGTCCGGCAGCGTCTGGTGGACGTCGGTGTAGAACTCGACGTTGATCACGTCGGTGAGTTTGACGCCCAACGCGTAGGTGAGCCCGCCTGCCACCGGCATGCCGCCGCGGGCCACGGCGACGATGATCGCCGGCCGGAATCCGGACCCCGCCACCATGCCGGCCAACTCGCGTTGGGCCGCCCCGAAGCCCTCCCAGGTCAGGATCTCCTTGTGGGTGAGGTCGGTCGCGTCAGCGTGGAAAGCCATGCCGACATGCTAGTGCGAGCCGGGCGCGCCGGCCCGGTCGGGCCCCGGCGCGCCGAGGACCTGGGTCATGAACACCACGTCCAGCCACCGGTCGAACTTGCGCCCCACCTCCGGGAGGCGCCCGGACTCGACGAAGCCCAACGCCCGGTGGAACGCCAGCGACTCCTCGTTGGCCCCGTCGACCACTCCCACCATGACGTGCACGCCGCGCCCCCGCGCGTAGTCCAGCAGCGCCAGCATCAGCATGCGGCCCCCGCCGGCGGCGCGGCGGCCGGAGCGGATGTAGACGCTGTGCTCTTTCGTGTGGGCGTAGCCGGCCAGGGGGCGGAACTGCGAGTAGCTGGCGAACCCGATGACCTGGTCGTCGTCCTCGAGGACCAGCACCGGGTGGTCGCTGCCGGTGAGCCGCTGGAACCAGGCGCGCCGGTCCTCCAGCGTCACCGGCTCGAGGGCGTAGGAGGCGGTGGTTCCCACACCCGCCTCGTTGTAGATCTCGGTGATGGCCGGCAGGTCTCGGGGCTGGGCGGGACGAATCGTCGGCATGGCCACATCGTATTGGGCTGCCGCGTGCGTGTCGCGGGGGTAGCGTGCCGGGCATGACCATTCACGAGCTGCATGGCGCCTGGGGTCGCGGCCGGGTCTCGGAGCTCGGCGGGTGCGTGCTGTCCTGGGCGCCCGAGGGTCGCGGCGAGATGCTCTGGATGGCGCGCGAGGCCCAGCTGCGGCCGGGAGAGATGTGGCACGGCGGCATCCCGGTGTGTGCGCCCTGGTTCGGGGTGGGCACTGGCGAATTCGCCGTGCCCTTCCCGCACGGCCTGGTCTCGCGGGTGACGTGGGAGACCGAGCTCGTGGAACAGAGCGACGAAGGCGCCAAGGTGGTGCTCGTCCTCGGGTCCCCCGGCGTGGCGCACCTGCCCGGGGCTGAGCTCTACCCACCGGACCTCGACTACCGGCTGGACGTGCGAACCGGGCGACGGCGGCTCTCGGTCGAGTTGACCGTGACCAGCCCCACGCGCGACGTCGTGGCGGATGTCGCGCTGCATCCCTACTTCGCGGTGGACGCCGGCCGTGCCGTCGTCGCGGGGCTTGAGGGCGTGTCGTTCCGTGACTTCGCCGTCGATGCGGCCGCCGATGTCGAGGACGCCCCGGTGCCGGTGGGCCGGCACGTGGACCGGGTGTACCGCGGGGCTCCAGCGACCATCCTGCGCGACGGCTCATGCGACCTGCGGCTGTCCGCCGACGGGGCCGCGAACGTCGTGGTGTGGAACCCCGGCCCGGGTGGCGCTCAGGTGGCCGGGGGCGGATGGAGCGGGTTCGCGTGCGTGGAGTATGGCTGCGTCCAGGGCGACGCGGTGAGCATCCCGGCGGGCGGCAGCCACACCATCGCGCTGCGCGTCGAGGTGTGAGTCACAGCAGCGGAGCGATCGCGTCGGTGTAGAGCGGCGCCAGCGTGCGGTCCGTCCGGGCCACGGCCTGGAGTGGGTCCGACCAGCGAACGGCGTCGATCTCCGCAGCGGGCAGCACCGGCCCGACGACGCGCTCAGGCCAGGAGAACACGTGCGCCACGACGACATGGCCCGGCTCGTTGGCGGCGGCCGCCTCGAAGAGTCCGAGTGGCTCAAGACGCGCCGGGTCCAGGTGCAACCCCAATTCCTCGCTCACTTCGCGGGCTCCGCACTCCTCCGGCGACTCCCCCGGCTCGGGCTTGCCGCCGGGGTTCATCCACATGGTCGTGCCCCGCTTGCGGACCAGGAGCACCGCCCCGGACGCGTCGCGCAGCACCACGGCGGTCACGTGGATGCGTCGCTCCATGCGGGCGGGGTGACCCGTGCCTGGCGCGCCGGCGGTCAGCTCTGCACGTACTTGATGAGGTGCTCCTGCTCGGTCTGCAGCTGATCGATGCGGCTCTTGACGATGTCGCCGATGCTGACGATGGCCACGAAGTGGCCCTCCTGGACGACGGGCATGTGCCGCGTCCTGAACTCGGTCATGGCTGCCGCGACGCTCGCGAGATCGTCGTCGGGCACGCAGACGTGCACGTCGCGGTCGAGGATCTCACCGATGGTGGCGTCCAGGGCCGCCGCGCCCCGCTCGGCGAGGGCGCGGACCACGTCGCGTTCCCCGGCGATACCGGTGACGCTCTGGCCGTCGTCGGTGATGACGACGGCGCCGATGCGGTTGTCGGTGAGGAGCTTGACGAGGTCCGCGACGCTCTGGTCAGAGCGGGCGGTGATGACAGTGGAGCCCTTGCTGGCGATGACGTCGGTGATGCGCATGGTTCACGGTATCGCCGGCGGTGGGGAGCGCGGTAGCTATTTCGCTGAAAGAGGCCGATCGGTTACTGGCCCTGCGGGACGGCCTCGCGTCGGCCCGCATCATCCAGGTCGTCGATACTCTGATCCATCTCGAACGCGGGCAGGGCGCACGCCGGAATGTTGACGATCTTGGCAGGGACCCCCGCGACGGTGGTGTGCGGGGGGACCTCGTGCAGGACGACCGATCCGGCGCCGATCTTGGCGCCCTCTCCGACGCGGATGTTGCCCAGGACCTTCGCCCCGGCGCCGATCATCACGCCGCGGCCGATCTTGGGGTGACGGTCGCCCCCCTCCTTGCCCGATCCACCGAGCGTGACCTCGTGCAGCATCGAGAAGTCGTCCTCCACCACTGCGGTCTCGCCGATCACCACACTGGTTGCGTGGTCGAACATGATGCCCTTGCCGATCCGCGCTCCCGGGTGGATGTCGACGGCGAAGACCTCGGAGATGCGGCTCTGCAGGTAGAGCGCCAGCGGCTTGCGGTCATGCATCCAGTAGAAGTGCGCCACCCGGTAGGCCTGGATGGATTGGAACCCCTTGAAGTAGAGCAGCGGGTTCGCGTAGCCCGGGCACGCGGGGTCGCGGCTGACGACGGCCTGCAGATCAGCACGGATGGCGCGCTGGATGCACTCGTCGTCGAGGATCACGTCGTGGATGATGTCGCGCAGGCTGAGCGCAGGCAGGGTGGTGTTGTCCAGCTTCGCGGCCAGGATCAGGCTGAGCGCGTCCTCCAGGTCCGGTTGGCTGAGGACGACGGTGTGCAGGAAGCCGGCGAGCAGCGGCTCGTGCGCTGCCGCCTCTGCGCACTCGCGCTTGATGGCCTCCCAGATCTGATCGTCGGGGACGATGAGTGTGGGATCCATGGGGGTCTCCTCAGCTGGGCTACATCTGCCAACGTTACCCACCTGCGTCGGCCGCGTCGCCCCCGTCCGCTGACGGCGAACCTGAGGCGTCCCTGGGGTATGCGGCGTACGGCGTCACACGTTGAAGCGGAACTCGACGACGTCGCCGTCCTGCATCACGTAGTCCTTGCCCTCGAGGCGCATCTTGCCGGCTGCCTTCGCGGCCGCCTCCGAGCCGGCGGCCATCAGGTCCTCGAAGCCGATCACCTGGGCCTTGATGAAGCCCTTCTGGAAGTCGGTGTGGATCACCCCGGCCGCCTCGGGCGCCGTCGCCCCCTTGGGGATGGTCCAGCCTCGCGACTCCTTCGGGCCGGCCGTGAGGTAGCTCTGCAGGCCGAGGGTGTCGAATCCGACACGCGCCAGGACATCGAGGCCCGGCTCCTCGACGCCCATCTCGGCGAGGAACTCGCGGGCCTCGTCCTCCTCCATCTCGACCAGCTCGGATTCGAACTTGGCGTCGAGGAAGATCGCCTCCGACGGCGCCACCAGCTCCCGCATGCGGCCCTTGAGGTCGTCGTCGCCGAGCTCATCCTGGTCGCAGTTGAAGACGTAGAGGTAGGGCTTGGCCGTGAGGAGGAAGAGGTCGCGGAGTTCCTCCACGTCGAGACCCGCGGCACGCACGCCCTTGCCGTGCTCGAGCGCGTCCTTGGCGGCCTGGTAGGCGGCGAGCCTCGGCTGCGACTCCTTCTTGATCCGCGCCTCCTTCTCCACCCGCGGCAGCGCCTTCTCGACTGTGGCGAGGTCCGCCAGGATCAGCTCGGTGGCGATGGTGTCGATGTCGTTGGCCGGATTGACCTCGCCGTCGACGTGCGTGACGTCCTCGTCGTCGAACACCCGGGTCACCTGACAGATCGCGTCGGCCTCGCGGATGTTGGCGAGGAAGGCGTTGCCCATGCCCTCGCCCTGCGAGGCGCCTTTCACGATGCCGGCGATGTCGACGAAGCTCACCGTCGCGGGCACGATCCGCTCCGACCCGAACAACTCCGCCAACTTCGGGAGGCGCGGGTCCGGGACACCGACAACGCCGACGTTGGGCTCGATCGTCGCGAATGGGTAGTTCGCCGCGAGCACGTTGTTGCGGGTGAGCGCGTTGAACAGGGTCGACTTGCCGGCGTTGGGGAGACCGACGATCCCGATGGTGAGTGCCACGAGGGACGAGCTTACCGGGCGCGCCGCGCCCCACCGAATGAGCCGGACACGGCTGTCGCCTGGGGCTTGAGCCGGACACGGCACTCGACGCGGCGCATGAGCCGGACACGGCACTCAGTTCGGGGGCATGAGCCGGACACGGCACTCGACGAGCTATCCGGCCAATGGCAACGTTCTCAGCCAGATGAGCCCTGGATGCGGCTCAATCAGCTTCATCGACAGCCGTGTCCGGCTCATGCACGGGCACCGACAGCCGTGTCCGGCTCATGCACGGGCACCGACAGCCGTGTCCGGCTCACGTCGCCCTCCGACGACGGGCCGCGACCTCGGCAACCGCACCCACGCCGCCGACGTGGGGACTGAATTTGGACAGCGTTGCGTTGCCAATTTCATACAAGTTAGGGTTGCCTTAGTCGACTCCCCCTGTCAGTACCACCCAAAGGTTCGATATGCCGCTCACCCGCCTCACCGGCGCCGCCTCCGCACTCATCCTCCTCTCCCTCACCGCCTGCGCAGGCCAATCGGCCGCCGACGAGCCCGCCGCGAGCGGGGACCCCATCACCATCACCCACACCCAGGGCCAGACCACGCTCCAGGGCCCCGCCCAGCGCATCGTCGTCCTGGACCTCGGCGCCCTCGACACGCTGCGCGCGCTCGGCGCCGAGGACAGCGTCGTGGGACTCACCAAGGGCGCCGCTCTCCCCGCAGCCCTCGCCGACTTCGACGACGACAGGTACGCCGACGTGGGCACCGTGAAGGAACCGGACCTCGAAGCGATCGCAGCACTCGACCCGGATCTGGTCATCGCCGGCTTCCGCACGGCGGGGCTCGTCGAGGAACTCTCCCGGAACTTCCCGACGATCGACGTCACCTACGACGCCACCGCCATGACGTTCTACGAAGGCATCGAGTACTCCACCACCGTCGTCGCGCAGACGGTCGGCAAGGAGGCGGCAGCCGCCGACGAACTGGCCGAGGTGCAGGAAGCGCTCGACGCCGCCCAGGAGAAGGCTCCGGCGGGTGACACCGCCATGATCCTCATGACGAGCGGCGGCAAGGTCTCCGCCCAGGGCACGGGGTCCCGGTTCGGGCTCGTCCACACCGAACTGGGTCTCGAGCCCGCCATCAGCGACGTCGAGGTGGAGGCCCACGGCGAGGCCATCTCCTTCGAGGCCATCGCAGAGGCCGACCCCGACCACCTCTACGTCGTGGATCGCGACGCGGCCATCGGCCAGGAGAGCGAGGCCGCCGAGCAGGTGCTCGACAACGACCTCGTCGCCGGCACCACCGCCTGGTCCCAGGACAACGTCACCTACCTCGACGGGGGACGCTGGTACATCATGATCCACGGCGTCGACAACGCCGTGGAGATGCTGAACGAAGCCGTCTCGGCGTTCTGACGCGCCTGTGACCTCCACCTCGAGCGCCACGCTCCGGAGGCCCGCCGGCCAGTCCCCTGCCTGGGGCTGGCTCGGCGCCCTCGCCGTGCTGCTGGCGTTGTCGGTGGTCTCGCTGTCTGTCGGTGCCGCCGACCTGGCGCTGACCGACTTCCTGACCGGCGGGGCCACCGCTGAGGACTGGCGCACCCTCACCGTCTCCCGGATTCCCCGGACCGTCGCCGTCCTTCTGGCCGGCGCGGCGCTGGCGCTGTCCGGCATGCTCATGCAGATCCTCGTGCGCAACCGATTCGTCGAGCCGGGCACGGTGGGCACCTCCGAGTCCGCGGGCGTCGGCATCCTCATCGCCGTCCTGCTGGTCCCGGGAGCCCCACTGGTGGTGAAGATGCTCATCGCCGTGGTGACGGCGCTGGCCGGCACGGCCCTGTTCCTGACGCTGGTGCGCTCGCTCCCGCCGACGGCGCCGGTGGTGGCGGTCCCGCTCGTGGGCATCATGCTCGCCGGCGTCATCGCCTCGGGCACCACGTTCGTCGCCTACCGGCTGGATCTGATGCAGACGATGGGCATCTGGATGCAGGGGGACTTCTCCGGCGTGCTGCGCGGTCGCTACGAGCTCCTCTGGCTCCTGGGCGGCGTGGCCGTGATGCTGTGGCTGTTCGCCGATCGATTCACCCTGGCGGGCCTCGGCGAGGACCACGCCACGGCACTCGGCCTGTCCTACAAGGCGACGCTCAACCTGGGCCTGGCCCTGGTGGCCGTCTCCAGCGCCATCACCCTCGTCGTCGTCGGCGGGATAGCCTTCGTCGGACTCGTGGTCCCCAACCTCATCGCGCTGTGGCGCGGCGACAACCTGCGTCGCAACATCGGTTGGACGGCGCTGGCGGGCTCCGGGTTCGTGCTGGTATGCGACCTCCTCGCGCGGACCCTCAACCCGCCCTACGAGATCCCCGTGGGCACGGTCTCGGGCGTGCTCGGCGGCACCGTGTTCCTCGCGCTGCTGCTCAGTGGACGGGTGGCCACCCGATGACCGCCGCGGCCGCCTCGGCCACCCGCCTCCTGCCGGGGCGTCGCGTCATCGTCGCGGCCAGCCTCGTGGCAGCGGCCACGGTGGCCTTCATGGCGCTCAACCTGACGGGCAACCTCGGCTTCATCCTTGAGCTCCGCGGCCGGAAGGTGGCCGCCATGCTGCTGGTCGGCTGGGCCACCGGGGTCGCCACGGTGGCCTTCCAGACGGTGACGAACAACCGCCTCCTCACACCGTCGATCATGGGCCTGGATGCCCTGTACGCCTTCATCCAGTCCCTGCTGGTGCTCCTGCTCGGCGTCACGCTCGTCGCCCAGGTGGGCTCCTCCACGATGTTCGCGCTCAACGTCGCGCTCATGCTCGCCGTGGCCTCCGGGCTGACCGGGGTCCTGTTCGGGAGGACCAGCCGCTCGGTGTACGTGGTGGTCCTCGCGGGCCTCGTCCTCGGAGCGGTCCTCCGCTCGCTGTCCTCCCTGGTGACCCGAATCCTCGACCCGAGCAGCTTCCAGGTGCTCCAGGACGCGCTGCTGGCCAGCTTCACCACCGTCAACCCGGACCTCATCTGGCCGGCCGCGGCCATCGTCGCCGGTGCCAGCTACTGGCTGTGGCGCCGGCGCGCCACCCTCGACGTCCTCACCCTCGGCCGCGACGCCGCCATCAGCCTCGGCGTCGACTACTCGCGCGTGGTGCGCCGCGTCCTGCTGGTGGCGACCCTGCTGGTCAGCGTCTCCACGGCGCTGGTGGGACCCATCACCTTCCTCGGCCTCATCGTCGCCGCGATCGCCTACCAGGTCAGCGGCACGGGGCGGCACGCCATCGTCATGCCGATGGCCGGGCTGCTGGGCGTGGGCGTGCTGGTCGGCGGGCAGACCGTCCTGGAACAGATCCTCCATCAGGCCACGGTGCTGGCGGTGGTCATCGAATTCGTCGGTGGCATCGCCTTCATTTGGCTCGTCATGCGGAAGGCCAAGCAATGATCACCATCTCAGGCGTGTCCAAGCGCTACGGCCGCACGATCGTCGTCGACGACGTCAGCCTCACCCTGCCCAGCGGTGGGCTCACCGCGATCGTGGGTGCCAACGGAGCCGGCAAGTCCACCCTGCTGTCGATGATCGCCCGCCTGCTCGGCACCGACGGCGGCACCATCACCGTCGGCGACCTCGACGTCGCGACGGCGGACTCCCGCGAACTGGCCCGCCGGCTCGCCGTGCTGCGCCAGACCAACGACCTGCAGTCCCGCCTGACCGTCGCCGACCTCGTCGGATTCGGGCGCTACCCGCACTCCGGCGGGCGCCTGACATCGGAGGACCGCGAGGTGATCGACCAGGCCATCGCCTGGATGGACCTCGACGACCTGCGGGACCGGTTCCTCGACGAGATGAGTGGCGGCCAGCGCCAGCGCGCGTTCGTGGCCATGGTGCTGGCCCAGGACACCGAGTACCTCCTGCTCGACGAGCCGCTGAACAACCTGGATGTCGCCCACGCCCACGCGATGCTGCAGACCCTGCGCCGGGCAGCCGACCACCTCGGCAAGACGGTGGTCATCGTGGTGCACGACATCAACTACGCCTCGTGCTGGGCCGATCAGATCGTCGCGATGAAGAACGGCCACGTCCGCGCGATCGGTTCGCCGGAGGTGATCGTCGAGCGCCGGCTCCTACGCGAGGTGTTCGACCTGGACATCGAGGTGGCGGAATTCCACGGCCGGCGCATCGCGCACTTCTACCTGCCGGTCCCGACCTGCGACAACTGCAGCGCCGCCTCCTGCGGCGGCTGCCGTCTGGACGATGAGCCAGGCCCGGTGCCGCTCACCCTGGATACGCGCACGTCCGCCTAGGCACCGGCCCAGTAGGCCGCGACCGCGCGGGCCAGGTACCAGGGGTCCTCCACGCCGCACAGCTCCCGGGCCGAGTGCATGCTCAGCAGCCCCACACCGACGTCGACGGTGGTGATCCCCAGCCGGGTGGCGGTGATGGGGCCGATGGTGGAGCCACAGGGCACCGCGTTGTTGGACACGAAGGCCTGGGTGGGCACGCCCGCCGCGTCGCACGCCCGCATCCACAGTGCGGCGCCGACGCCGTCTGTCGCGTAGCGCTGGTTGGCGTTGATCTTGAGCAGAGGGCCGCGGTTGGGCAGCGGCCGGTTGACGGGGTCGTGGCGGCCGGCGTAGTTGGGGTGGACGAGGTGGCCGGTGTCCGCGGAGATGCAACTCGAACGGGCCACCATCGCGCGGCTCGCGTCCAGCCCCAGCCCATATCCCGCAGCGATCCGCTCGAGCACGTCCTGCAGTACGGGTCCGCCGGCGCCGGTGGTGGTGTCGGATCCCACCTCCTCGTGGTCGAACGCCACGAACACCGCGACATCCGCTCCCGGCTGCACGGCGGCCGCGGCGGTGAGCGCCGCGTGGGTGCAGGCGAGGTTGTCCAGGCGCCCCGAGGCCAGGAACTCGCGCTCCACCCCGATCACGGCGGGGGGCTGGGTGTCGACGACGAACAGGTCGTGCAGCGCGACGTCCGCCGCGGTCAGGCCCACCAGCGCGGCCAGGTACTCCATGAGGTCCTGCCCCATCTCGACGGCGAGCACCGGCTGTGTACCGGTCTGCCGGTCCAGGGTGAGGGCGTCGTTGGCGGAGCGGTCCAGGTGGACGGCCAGCTGCGGGATGCGGGCGATGGCGCCGGTCCTGACCAGGTGGACCGTGCCGTCGCGGCTGACGAGGCGGCCGGCGAGGCCGAGATCCCGGTCCAGCCACGAGTTGAGCAGCGGCCCGCCGTAGACCTCGACGCCGAGCTGGGTCCAGCCTGCGCTCCGGAGCAGGGCGCCGGGCTTGACCTTGAAGCCGGGCGAATCCGTGTGCGTGCCGACGATCCGGAACCCCGCGTCGGGTCCGAGCTCCTCAGGCGCCACCCACGCCACGACGGCGCCGTCGCGCACCAGGAAACGACGACCGGCGACTCCACCCCAGGGCCGCCGGGGGTCCACCTGCTCGAAGCCCGCCTGCCTGAGCTGCACCGCGATCTGGTCCGCCGCGTGAAACGAGGTGGGCGACGCGGACACGAAGTCCATGAGGTGGGCGATGTGGTCCTGGGCGGAGTCGAGCATGCCCCTTACGGTAGCCCGGGCCGCCGAGACGTTCGGGCCCTCCTCCGGAGTGGCAGGGAGGAATTGTCGGTGGCCCCTGATTGAGTGGACCCATGGACGTTCTCGCCATCCTGCTCAGCCTCGTCACCCTCGTCGCCGGGGCCTTCGCCGGCTACCTCTACGGACGCCGTCGGGCCTCCGCGGAGGCCGGGCGCCAGGCCCGCACGGAGGAGCAGCTCGCGCTGTCGTCGGCGCGCCAGGAGGTGTCGCGGGCATTGGAGGAGGCCAGCCGTGCCCGCGCCGAGGCCGCCGCCGTGAGGTCGGAGGCGGCGCAGCATCTGGCCGAGAAGGCGGATCTCCGCACCGCGGCCATGGATGCGCAACGCCAGCTGGCGGAGGCCCGGGGCGAGACCGCCGGGGTCGCGGCTCAGGTGGCCGCCCTCACCGCCCAGCGGGACGCCGCGGTGCAGAAGGCCGCCGAGCAGGCGCAGGACCGCGAGGTCCTGTTGACGCAGTTCAAGGCGCTCTCCGCAGATTCCCTGGAGCGCCAGGGCAGGCAGGCCGACGAGGTGGCCGAGCACCGCCTCAAGGCCACCGAGCAGCTCGTCGGGCCCCTCGCGGACGGCCTCAGGCAGCTGCAGGAGAAGCTCCAATCGGTGGAGAAGGACCGGATCCGCATGGCGGCCGAGCTGGGTGAGCAGGTCCAGGCGGTGCGCCTGTCAGGGGACGCCATCCGTAAGGAGACCGTGAGCCTGAGCAACGCCCTTCGCAGCCCGCAGGTGCGCGGCGCCTGGGGGGAGCGGAGCCTCAAGCGCATCGTCGAGATTTCGGGCCTCACCGAGCGGTGCGATTTCGACGCCCAGGCCACCTACACGTCGGACGACGGTCGCTTCCGGCCTGACATGCGCATCAACCTCCCCGCGGGGAAGGTGATCTTCGTGGACTCCAAGGTGCCGCTCAGCGCGGTCCTCGAGGCCTACAACACTGAGGACGAGGACGCCCAGAAGGCCTACTTCAAGACGTTCGCCGGCCATGTCCGTAAGCACATCGATGATCTCTCGGGCAAGCACTACTGGCAGCTGGACCTCGGCTCCCCGGAGTTCGTGGTGCTGTATCTCCCCTCGGACGAGTTCTACCGGCTGGCGCTGGAGCAGGATCCTGCCCTCCACGACTTCGCCACCCGCCGCCAGATCGTCCTCGCCTCCCCCGGACTGCTCATCCCGCAGCTGCAGATCGTGGCCAACGGCTGGCAGCAGGTCTCCCTCGCGGAGACGGCCGGTCAGGTCTCCAAGCTGGGCCGTGAACTCTACGAACGCCTTGCCACCCTCGGCCAGCACTTCGACAAGCTCGGCCGCTCGCTGGGCAGCGCCGTGTCCAACTACAACAAGGCGGTGGGCGCCGTCGAGACGCGCGTCATGGTGTCAGCGCGCCGCTTCAAGGACCTGGGCGTCACCTCCGGTGAGCTCCCCGAGCTGGCCCCGGTCACCGAGACGGCGCGCGAGATCGCGGTGCCGGAGATGCTGGAGTTCGAGGACCTGCGCAGCCTCGAGCGGGCAGCGGTGGCAGACGAGGCGGAACTGCTGGATCAGCCGTCGGTTCGCCAGCTGCGCCGCCGTACCGGCACAGACGACGCCTGAGGCCGAACGCCCTGCCTGTCACCGTCCCGTCGGGTCGGCCGACGCAGCGGGCACGCCCACGCTGGACTCCGCCGTCGGCCGCGGTGCATCCTCCCTGGGCGCCCACGGCCGGGAGAGCAGGATCCCCGCGCACAGGCCCACGGCCACCAGCGCGAGGGATCGCGTGAGGATGCGCGCCCAGTCCGGCCCGTCGTCCACCACCTCCGGTTGGATCGGCTCGGGTCGCACCTGACCGACCGCACGCACCACATGCAGATCCGGCCTGGGAGCCTGCGTCCCTGCGCTCCGCAGTGGTGTGGGCATCCCCGAATCGGGTGGTAGGTCGCGCGTCCACGATCCGCCGCGTGCCGGCAGGCTGCGGGGCGCTCCCGGCGGCCTGAAGACCGTGTCGTCGGCGGGCGGATGCCCGGCCCACCCGGGGCCCCCCGGGTGGCCGCCGTCGATGCTCCGGGGCCTCGCCGCCGCCATCCCGCCATGGTGCCACCCCCAGGGGTATCGCACCAGAGCTACGGCGGGCTGTTGGCTCCGCGGGTGGCGGACCCCGACAATGGTCGGGTGAGTGCCCTGTCAGATCTTGCCGCCCAGATCCCCGCCGCCGCCGTGCGCCTCGATGGGGTCGCGCGTCGTACGCCCGTACAGCGCAACGCACGGCTGTCGAAGGCCACCGGCTCCGAGGTGTGGCTGAAGCGCGAGGACCTGCAGCCGGTGCGCTCCTATAAGTTGCGTGGCGCGTACAACCTCATGTCCCAGCTCACCGAGGAGGAGAAGCGGGCTGGCGTGGTGTGCGCATCTGCCGGTAACCATGGCCAGGGCGTCGCGTTCTCGGCCGCCGCGCTCGGCATCATGGCCACCGTCGTGGTCCCGCACACCACGCCCAGGCAGAAGCGCCAGCGGATCGTGGAGATCGGCCACGGCTTCGTCGAGCTCGTCCTCTTCGGGGCCAACTACGACGACGCCTCCGACGAGGCGGCCCGCCTGGCCGAGCGGGGCAAGGTGTTGGTGCCGGCGTTCAACGACCCGCGCACCGCCGCCGGACAGGCCACCGTCGTGGTGGAGGCGTTCGACCAGCTCGGCTTCGTGCCCGACGTGGTGGTCCTCCCTGTCGGCGGCGGAGGGCTGCTCGCAGGAGCGGCCGCCTGGCTGCGCAGCGCCCACCCCGAGGTCCGTCTCATCGGGGTGGAACCGGAGGGCGCCCCCTGCGTGGCGGCGGCCATCTCTGCGGGCCGCCCTGTGGTCCTGCACGACATCGACACGTTCGTCGACGGCGCCGCGGTCAAGCGCGTCGGCGACTTCACCTTCGAGGTCATCCGGGAGGCGCGCGTGGAACTGGTGCGGGTGCCCGAGGGCCAGGTGTGCTCCGAAATGCTGGAGTTCTATCAGACCGACGGCATCATCACCGAGCCCGCGGGCGCCCTCGCGGCCGCGGCCCTCCCCACCGGCGGCGTGGGGCCACGGGTGCAGATCCCCACAGGGTCACGCGTGCTGGTGCTGGTCTCCGGCGGCAACAACGACGTGTCGCGCTACGCCGAAGTGGTGGAGCGCTCGCTCATGCACGAGGGCCGCAAGCGCTACTTCCTCGTCGACTTCCCCCAGCAGCCTGGCGCGCTGCGCATGTTCCTCGATTCGGTACTCGGCCCAGAGGACGACATCACCTACTTCGAGTACGTCAAGCGCAGCAACCGCGACACCGGGCCGGCACTGGTGGGCGTGGAGCTGGGCAACCCCGGCGACTACCCGTTCCTGCTGCAGCGCATCGACGAGTGCGGCATGACGGCGGAGGAAGTGGCCTACGACAGCCCCTTCTTCCGCTTCCTCACCTGAGAGGTCAATGCCTGACGGCGCGACGCAGGTCCTTGCGCAGCTCCGGCGGCAGCGAGAACTGCAACGTCTCCTCGGTGAGCCGCTCCTCGACGGCGGGCGGGAAACCCAGACCCTGAAGGTAGTCCAGGACGCCCTGCACCAGTTCGTCCGGCACCGAGGCCCCCGACGTGACGCCCACGCTGGCCACGCCCTCCAGCCAGGCCGGGTCGATCTCGGCGGCGTTGTCCACGCGGTAGGACGCCTTCGCGCCCGCCTCCAGCGCCACCTCGACGAGCCTGACCGAGTTCGACGAGTTCTGCGAGCCCACCACGATCATGAGGTCACACCCGGGGGAGATCTGCTTGACGGCCTGCTGCCTGTTCTGCGTGGCGTAGCAGATGTCGTCCGACGGCGGGTCCATGAGCAGCGGGAACTTCTCGCGCAGGCGGCCGACGGTCTCCATGGTCTCGTCCACTGACAGCGTGGTCTGGCTCAGCCACGCCACGTTGCCGTGCTGCGGCAGCTCGAGGCCCGCCACGTCCGCGGGAGACTGCACCAGGATGGTCTGGTCCGGCGCCTCCCCCATGGTGCCCTCGACCTCCTCGTGACCGGCGTGGCCGATGAGCAGGATCTGGGTGCCCTCGGAGGCGAACCGCTTGGCCTCGTGATGCACCTTCGTGACCAACGGGCAGGTGGCGTCGATGGTCTTCAGCCCCCGCTCGGCCGCCTCCGTGTGCACGGCCGGAGAGACCCCGTGGGCGGAGAACACGACGGTCGCGCCCGTCGGCACCTCGTCGAGTTCCTCCACGAAGATGGCGCCGCGCTGCTCGAGCGTCTCCACCACATGCTTGTTGTGCACGATCTGCTTGCGCACGTAGACCGGCGGCCCGTAGAGGTCCAGCGCCTTCTCGACGGTGACGACGGCGCGGTCCACACCCGCGCAGTACCCACGGGGGGCTGCGAGGACGACGCGCTTGATGGCCGGGGCTTCGGTGGTCATGGCGCCCAGTCTAGGTGGTGGCCCGCCGGTACCCTAGCCGCATGCAATCGCCCCAGCTCCACGCCGTCGGCTTCGACTTCGAGTCCATGGACCAGCTCGTCAAGGCCGCCTTCGACGCCGGAGTGCGCGGAATCGACTCCGCCCCCGGCTTCGATCTGGTGGGCAGCTACACCGACCCCAGCGGGGCGAGGCTGAGCTTCGTCAAGCGAACGGGCCAGGGCGTCAGCACGACGGGGGCGCTGGCCTCGCATGCTCGCTACCGCGCCCAGGTGGTGCGGTTCACGGACCTGCTGGCCAGGGTCGCGCTGTACGGCGCGGAGGCACCCGGGCCGCTGCTGGCGCAGTTCGTCGCGCTGGTGGACGACCCGGTGGCCTACCCGCAGCACGAGCTCCGCGCCGACGGCCGATACTCCGTCGTGGAGCAGCTGACGGTGGGAGCCCTCGCCATCGAGGTGAGCGTCCACGCGGACGCGGCGGCCTTCGAGGCCTCCCCGGAGGCCCGGCCGGGGGGCGACCTGCGGATCGCTGCCGACGTCCTCATGTCCCCCAGCCTCCTGGCACTGCAGGCCGCCGCCATCCCCCCTGCTGAGGCCTCACCCGCCGTGCTCATGGGCGTGGAGGTGCTCAGCGTCGAGCGGCGCCGCAACACCCTGACCGGCGTCGAGTTCCAGTATGTGACCGGGCGTGGCGCGGTGGAGATCGGCTGCGCGGTGCCGGCGGGGGTCACCGTCGAGGTCGGCAACATCATCCACGGCACCTGGTACGCCACCTGCAGCTCCGGAATGTGGGACTGACCGTGACCGGGATCCTCTGATGGGCATGCAGAGCTCCGCCGAGCAGCCCCAGCCTCTGGGCCGGGTGATCATGGCGGTCAAGGACTGGGTGGGTCGGCTCGGCGAGGTCTGGGTGGACGCGCAGGTCGTGGAGATCAAGCGTCGCAGCGCGCCGACGCAGTTCCTCACCTTCCGCGACCGGGTGGCGGACATGTCGGCCCAGGTCACCGTGTCCTCCCTGGTGCTGGACGCTGCCGGGCCGCTGCCTGAGGGGTCGCGGGTGACCGCCCGGCTGAGGCCCAGGATGTGGGAACGCAACGCGTCGCTGTCCTTCGAGTGTCTGGAGATCCAGGTCGCCGGGGAGGGGCGCCTCCTGGCGGCGATCGAGCAGCTCAAGCGCAAGCTGCAGGCCGAGGGCCTGTTCGACCCGGCCCGCAAGCGTCGCCTCCCCCTGCTTCCCCGCGTCATCGGGCTGGTCACCGGTAAGGACTCCGACGCCGAGCGCGACGTGGTCACGACCGTGGCCCGACGGTGGCCGGCGGCCCGGATCCGCACACGGCACGCCCTCGTGCAGGGTCCCACCTCCGCGGAGTCGGTCATGCTGGCGCTGGCCGCCCTCGACCAGGATCCGGAGGTGGACGTGATCATTCTCGCGCGCGGCGGCGGATCCCTGGAGGATCTGCTCTCCTTCTCCGACGAGGGCCTGGTGCGGGCCGTCGCCGCCGCCCGCACTCCCGTCGTCACCGCCATCGGGCACGAACGCGATGCGCCCATCGTGGACCTCGTGGCGGACCTGCGGGCCTCGACCCCCACCGACGCCGCCAAGCGCGTCGTACCGGACCACGCCGTCGAGGCCTCAGCCCTCGGGGACGGGCGGGCCAGGCTCCGCCGCGCCATCGGCGCACGGATCACCGAGGCCCAGCGGCATCTCGACCAGCTGCGCTCCCGCCCGGTGATGATCGACCCCACGAGCGCTTTCGCGGCGCACTACGACCGGCTCAGCCTGCTGCGGCACAAGCTCGACTCGTCCATCGAACGACGCCTGCGCGACGAGGAGTCCCAGCTGCGGTCCGCCGTGAGCTCCATCCGGGCGTTGTCCCCGAAGCGGACCCTCGAGCGCGGCTACGCCGTCCTCGTCGACGACGGGCACCACTCGGTCTCCGCCGTCGCGGACACCGCGACCGGCGCCCGCATCCACGCCTATCTCGCCGACGGCTCGCTCGACCTCGACGTCGTCGCCACCACCCCGAAGGACACCCACCATGGCTGACCAGAAACTCACCTACGAGGCCGCACGCGACGAGCTCGTCGACGTCGTGCGAAGGCTGGAGTCCGGCGGGGCGTCGCTGGCCGAGTCCATGGACCTGTGGCAGCGCGGCGAGAAGCTCGCCGACATCTGCCAGGGGTTTCTCGACGGCGCCAAGGAGCAGGTGGCCAAGGCGCGACCAGCCGCGGACTAGCGCGGCCTACCGCGCCTCGACCAACGTCGCGGCGAACGCCTCCAGGGCCGTGAAGTCGGCATCGGCCGTCACGATGGAGGTCACGACGTCGTCGGCGTGGACGAGGCTGCGGGTGCGGCCGTCGGCGCTCTCGTAGCGCTCCCAGGTGCGCCCGGCCAGGTCGACGTCATCGCCGAGGGGACGGCCCTCCCGTGTGGTGTCCGCGACGAAGCCGGCAGGCGCGCCGTCGCGCTGCTGGACGCCGTAGTAGATCTCATCCGGGGCGAGGTAACCCACCTGCCACCAGTTGCCGGTGGCCGGATCACCGGTGATCCAGGGGTCGCCCTCCTTGGCCCAGGCGACCCGGACGGGGATCCAGTCCGCGCCGGGCTCCGCGGCGCGCAGGGGCGGGTAGGGCGACTCGGCCACCGCCCGGGCCAGGGTCTCCTCGACGCTGACCGCCTCGGGCCGGGGCTCCGGCGTGACGGTGAACCACCACGCGATCAGCGCGATGGGCACCAGCAGTACAGCCATCGAGATCACCATGTCCCGCGTGCGGGCGTTCGGGTTGCGGCGGGCCATGGGCGCCATCGTCCCACGCCCCCGGGTGGGCGGACAACGCGACGCTCAGCGTCCGAAGCGGCGCTCGCGGGCCGAGTACGCGCGCAGCGCGCGGACGAAATCCACGCGCCGGAAGTCCGGCCAGAGGGCCTCGCAGAAGTAGTACTCGCTGTGCGCCGACTGCCAGAGCAGGAACCCGGACAGGCGCTGCTCACCCGAGGTGCGGATGATCAGATCCGGGTCCGGCTGCCCCCTCGTGTAGAGGTGCGCGGAGATCTCGTCGATCTCCAGCGTCTCGGCCACATCGCTCAGCGTGGCGCCATCCCTCGCGCGGGCCGCCAGAAGTGACCGGACCGCGTCGCGCAGCTCATGCCGCCCTCCGTAGGCCACGGCCACGTTGACGTGCATGCCGGTGACGCCGGCGGTGGATTCCGACGCCCTCCGCAGCGCCTGAGCCACATCCTCGGGGAGCAGGTCCAGAGCTCCGACGGCCTGGACGCACCAGCGGCCGGTGGCCGCCAGATCCGTCACGAGCTGGCTGATCACCTCGAGGAGCGGGGCCAGCTCGTCGTCCTCGGCACGCTCGAGGTTGTCCGTGCTCAGCACCCAGAGCGTGATGACGGGGATCCCGGTCTCGTCGCACCACTCCACGAACTCGAGCAGTTTCGCCGCCCCCGCCCGGTACCCCGCGACCAGGGGCTGACCAGGAGCGTTCATGCGCGCCCAGCGCCGGTTGCCGTCGGCGAGGACCGCCACGTGCCGCGGGAGGCTGGCGCGGTCGAGTTGACTGAGCACCTGCCGCTCGTACCAGGCGTAGAGCCACCGGGGCGGCCACCAGCGTTCGACGAGGCGTTGCACCGCTGACATGCGAAATACACTAGCGCCCAGTTGGCTTCGCAGCGCCGCAGGAGTAACCTACGGTGGCGTAAGTTACTCTACCGTAGGTATGAACATGACCAGCATCGCTGAGCCCCCCTTCCAGGCCACCCACGCAGCCACCACAAAGCCGAAGCTGCGCGGATGGCTGCATCTCGGCATGGCCCCCGTCGCCTTCCTCATCGGGCTGACGTTCACCGTGTTCGCACCGACGCTGACCGCGCGGATCGGCTGCGGGATATACACGCTGGCGGCCGTGCAGTTGTTCGGCACCAGTGCCGCCTACCACCGCGGCACGTGGTCCTCCCGGACCAACGCCCTCTTCCGGCGCATCGACCACTCCAACATCTTCGTCTTCATCGCGGGCACCTACACCCCGTTGGCCCTCACGCTGCTCGAGGGCAGCTCACGCGTGACGCTGCTCGCGTTGATCTGGAGCGTCGCGCTGCTCGGCGTGCTCTTCCGCATCCTCTGGCTCGGCGCCCCCCGCTGGCTCTACACGTTCCTCTACGTCGCCATGGGCTGGGCCGCCATGGGGTGGCTTGCCCAGCTCTGGGCCTCCGGTGGGCCGGCGGTGGTACTCCTGGTGCTCGCCGGTGGCCTGGTGTACTCCCTGGGCGCCGTCGCGTACGCCACGAAGCGGCCGCAGCTGTCACCCGCCTGGTTCGGCTTCCACGAGGTGTTCCACGCATGCACGATCATCGCGGCCCTGCTGCACGCCGTCGCGATCGGTCTGGCCGTCTTCCCGGGCTGAATGAACAGCGAATGACATCGGTGTGATTCCTCTAGCCGTGGAGGGGCCGGGGGGTTATTGTCGGCCCATGGAGATGCACTCCATCCCAGCCCAGACGGTCCTCTAGCAAGATTCGGGGACCGACGTGGTGAGCGCGGCCCCCGGCGAAAGGGAGCAATCGTGCTCAACGCGTCCCACCAGCAGGCTTCCCACACCGATGTCCGGCCCGACACGGCCATCAAGACCTACGTCGTCGATACCTCCGTCCTCCTCTCGGACCCGAAGGCGATGCTCCGCTTCGCCGAGCACAACGTGATCCTGCCCATCGTGGTGATCACAGAGCTCGAATCCAAGCGCCACCACCCGGAGCTGGGCTACTTCGCACGGTCCGCGCTCCGCCTGCTCGACGACCTGCGCATCCAGCACGGGCGCCTGGACACCCCCATGGCCACCAACGAGCAGGGCGGCAACCTGCGGGTCGAGCTCAACCACACGGATCCCGAGTCACTGCCTGCCGGCTTCAGGCTCGGCGACAACGACACCCGGATCCTGGCCGTGGCGCTCAACTACTCCAACGAGGGCCACGATGTGGTGCTGGTCTCGAAGGACCTGCCGCTACGAGTCAAGGCGGCCGCCGTCGGCCTGGCAGCGGAGGAGTATCGCAACGAGCTGCCGCTCCAGGCGGGCTTCACCGGCATGGCCACGATCGAGGTGACCACCGATGACGTCTCCGCGCTGTACGAGGACGGCCACGCGGTGATCGACGAGGCGGCATTCCTGCCCACCCACACCGGCATCGTGCTCCACGCGCCCGGGTCGAGCGCACTGGGGCGAAGGCTCCCCGACGGCTCGGTCAAGCTCATCAAGCACGACCGCGAGGTGTTCGGCATCCACGGCCGATCGGCCGAGCAGCGGGTGGCGCTGGACCTGCTCATGGACGACTCCATCGGCATCGTCTCCCTGGGCGGTCGCGCCGGCACCGGCAAGTCCGCGCTCGCGCTGTGTGCCGGGTTCGACGCGGTGCTCGAGCAGCGCAAGTACACCAAGGTCATGGTGTTCCGCCCGCTCTACCCCGTCGGGGGCCAGGACCTCGGGTTCCTGCCCGGCACCGCCGGCGAGAAGATGGCACCCTGGGGGCAGGCCGTGTTCGACACGCTTTCCTCGGTGACCAACAAGTACGTCATCGACGAACTCCTGGAGCAGGAGATGATCGAGGTGCTGCCGCTGACCCACATCCGGGGCCGGTCGCTGCACGACGCCTTCATCATCGTCGACGAGGCCCAGTCGCTCGAGCGCAACGTGCTGCTCACGGTGCTCTCCCGCGTAGGGAAGAACTCGCGCGTGGTACTCACCCACGACGTGGCGCAGCGGGACAACCTGCGGGTGGGCCGGCACGACGGCATCGTCGCGGTGATCGAGAAGCTCAAGGGCAACCCGCTTTTCGCCCACGTGACACTGACCCGCTCCGAGCGCTCGCCGATCGCGGCCCTGGTGACCGACATGCTGGAGGTCGACGAGCTCTCCTGACGGAAGTCAGCCAGGCGACGGCTGCGTCCGACGCGGTCCCTGAGGAGGCTCAGGGACCGCGTCGGCGGCCTCCTCAGAGACCCGGGGAGCCGGTGCAGAAAGTTCCTTGAAAAAAAGTCGCATTCGGTGCATCCGAATCGGGGGGAGCCGGCGAAGTACTCCATGTCAGGGCGATCGTCGCCCGTGGACACTTCGAAAGGACACTCCCATGAAGCTCGCCCGCCTGTTCGCCGCCGGCTCCCTGGCCCTCGCCGCCGTCGCCGCACCCGCCGCGCTGGCCCACGCCGACGACCACACCGCCACGGTCTCCATCCTGCACGGAGTCCCGGGCGCCACCGTCGACGTCTACGCCAACGGCGCCGAACTGCTGACCAACTTCGCCCCCGGCACCCTGACCGATCCCCAGATGCTTCCTGCCGGCGAATACGACCTCAAGGTCGTCGCGGCCGGCGCCGGCGCCGACGGTGCGGCAGTCGTGGAGGCCATGGACGTCAATGTCCCGGCCGGCGCGAACATCACCGTCGTGGCCCACCTCACCGCCGACGGCAAGCCCGCACTCACCCCGTTCGTCAACGACACCTCCGCCTCCGACGAGGGGGCCCGCCTGACGGTCCGCCATGTGGCCGCCGCCCCTGCGGTGGACGTCCGAGCGGGCGGCGCCGTCGTCGTACCGGGCCTCGAGAACCCGAAGGAGGCCATGCTTGCCCTCGCGGCCGGCACGGTCGCGGCTGACGTCGTCGCAGCCGGTACCGACACCGTCGTCCTCGGCCCGGCCGACGTGGACGTGGCCGCAGGGATGAACACCATCGTCTACGCATGGGGTTCCCTGGAGGACGAGAGCCTCGCCCTCGCCGTGCAGAGCGTCAAGCTGGTGCACGGCATGCCCAGCACCGGCGCGGAGGGCCCGGGCGACACGTCATTCCTCAGCCTCGCCGCCGCCTCCCTCATGATCGCCGGCGTCGCCACCACGGTGGTCGCGGCCCAGCGGTCTCGGGCGCGCAGCCAGGCCTGATCCATCCGAGAGGCCGGCTCCCGTCCCGCGGACCGCTCCGCGGGACGGGAGCCTCGCCGCGCCACCACCAAGCCGGAGAGGGGTGTGCCACACTGATCTGCGTGACCGCCGATACGCTTGCCACCCCGGTGAGCCTGTTGGCCGCGCGCTTCGCGGCAGGTGATGAATCGGCCCTTCGGGAAGCTTTCTCGCGCTGGTCCCGACTCGTCCACACGATCGCGCGCAGCTCGCTCGGCTCCTCCACGGACGCGGACGACGTGACCCAACAGGTGTTCATCGCCGCCTGGAAATCCCGGGCGACTCTGCGCGCCACCGACGAATCGCTGCCGGCCTGGCTGATCGGGATCTGCAAGCTCAAGGTCATCGACGCGCTGCGCGCCAGGTCCCGCGGTTTTCGCACGGACGAAGCGGTGGCCAGGGAGGCCCTGGTGGGTGACCCGCCCGTCGAGGCGGCGCGCACCGACGCGGTGGTCGATGCGGTGGTGGTGCACGACGCTCTCGCCACCCTGGGTGATCCCCGGGCCACGATCCTGCGGATGGTGTACCTGGAGGACCGCACGCATGACGAGGTCGCACAGCGGCTCGCCCTACCATTGGGCACGGTCAAGTCGCACGTCAGACGAGGATTGGAAAGGCTGAGGGCAGTGTTCGAGGAGGTGGATGCAGGTGTCTGACCGCGAGTACCCACTCGACGAGGTGGCCGAGCGTTTCCGCCGGGCCGCGCGCACCGAACCCGCATGGTCGGATCCTGGGCCGGGCACATGGGAGGCCATCGCGGCGGCCACAGGCGTCTCCCCCGGGGCCGCTCAGGACGCCACCCCCCGGCGCGCGCCGGCGGCCGGTCCCACCGTCGGCCGGCGCGCATGGTTGTTCGGTGTGGGTGGACTGCTGCTGGGCGCCGCGGCCGGGGCCGCCGGGATGTGGGCGGCAGTGGGACCCGATGACGCCGGCGACGCCGTCCGGCGGGCAGTCCTCACCCCGCTGGATCGTCCGGACGAACGGCTGGGAACCGCCGAACTCCTGCGGCGCAGCGCCGGGTACAGCCTGTCCGTGGAGGTACCTCAGGGCGTTGCGAACCCCAGCGGATACGTCGAGGTCTGGCTCATCAACACGGACCTGGCGCGGATGATCTCGGTGGGCGTGTTCACGGCCGAGACCGTTGGGCGGTTCACCGTGGACGAGGCGCTCATCGAGGCCGGCTACCTCATCGTGGACCTGTCCAACGAGCTGTTCGACGACGAGCCTCGGCACTCGGGTGACACCATCATGCGCGGCGCGCTCCAGCAGTAAGCGGGCCGTTCTACACCCGGGTCCAGAGCGGCGTCTTGAGCTCGTTGTAGTCCGTCACCGGGTCGAAGCAGACCGTGCCGCGGCACACGTACACCGCGTGGGCGGTCCGGTTCTCCAGATGAGAGCCCCAGCCCTCGGCCCCGGCCGGAGCGGTGACGACGGCGGATCCGGCCGGCGCCAGCCGCCAAGACGCGCGCGCCAGCTCGTCGAACGGGTCCTGGCTCACGACGACGGCGACCGCCGGCTTGAGCCCGCGGCGAGCCTCGTCACTGATGAGCAGGTCTGCCAGCGCGGCCCCCGCGAACCTTGGACTCTCGGCCACGGCGGGCCAGGTGGTGCGCGCGGCCGCGTCGGCGCGCTCGATCAGGTCCGGGCGTTCCGCGAGGAGACCCACCACCCGGAGAGCCGCCACCAGAGCCGACGTGCCGCTCGGGGTCACGTTGTCCGTGGTGGACCGGGGACGGTCGAAGAGCCCCGTGTCGGCCGCGTCGTAGAAACCGCCGTCGTCGTGTCCGAACAGCTCGACCGCGCGGTCCACCAACCCCTCGGACCGACGCAGCCAAGCCGCGTCACCCGTCGCTCCCGCGAGCAGCGCGAAGGCCTCCGCCACGGCGCCGAAGTCCTCCGCGGCGCCGACGCCCGGCCCGGCCACGGCGTCGCGCGAGGACCGCCGGAGGTCGCCGTCGGCCAGGTGGACGTCGACGAGGTGCTGAGCGGCGCGGACCGCCAGCTCCAGCCACCCCTTCTCGTTGAACACCAACGCCCCCGTGACGAGCGACGAGATGGCCCAGCCGTTCCACGACGCCACCACCAGGGTGTCCGACCCGGGCCGGAACCGCGTGGCGCGCTCCTCCAGCAGGATGGCCGCCACGGACTCGAGCTTGGCGAAGTCCGGGCGCCCGCGCAGTTGCAGCGTGGAGAGTCCGTCCTCGAAGGTGCCACCTCGGGTGACGTGGAACACGTCCGCGGCCCACTCCCCCAGTTCGGGGCCGAGGGCGTCGTCAAGCAGCTCAGGGTTCCACAGGTAGAAGATTCCCTCGTGGACGGCGCCGCGGATGTCGCAGGAGTCGGCGTCGAGGCCGCTGATGAATCCCCCGTGGTCGGTGACCATCTCCCGTTCCAGCCACTCGACGATGCCGTACGCGGTGCGCTCCAGCAGAGCCCGCAGGCCCGCATCGTGGTCCGCCGTGCGCCGCCACCCGCGGACGTAGGCGCCCAGGAGGAGGGCGTTGTCGTAGAGCATCTTCTCGAAGTGCGGCACCACCCAGCCCGGGTCGACGGCGTAGCGGTGGAAGCCGCCGCCCACCTGATCGTGGATGCCGCCGCGGGCCATCGCCTCGAGGGTGCGCTGCGCCAGCTCCAGCGATCTGGGGTCGCCCTTGACGAGCAGCGCGTCAAGGAGGGTGGGCGCCGGGAACTTGGGCTGCCCGCCGAACCCACCGTGGATCAGATCGAACGACGACTCGACGGCGTCGATGGCGGCCCGGAGGTCCGGGGAGGTGTCGGGCGACGGTGCGGCCTGCGACCTCAGCGTCTGCACCACGTACGCGGCCGAGGCAACCACCTTGTCGCGGCGTGAATGCCAGGCGTCGGCCATCGCCTCCAGCACCTGACGGAAGGACGGCTGGCCCCCTTGGGCCACCGGCGGGAAGTACGTGCCGGTGAAGAACGGCTCCCCCGTCGGCGTGAGGAACGCGGTCATCGGCCACCCGCCCGTGCCACCGTTCATGGCCTGCGTGGCCACCATGTACAGCGCGTCGACGTCGGGGTGCTGCTGCCGATCCACCTTGATCGCCACGAAATGCTGGTTGATGTAGCGCGCGATCTCCGCGTCGTCGAAGGACTCGTGGCTCATCACGTGGCACCAGTGGCAGGAGGCGTAGCCGACGGACAACAGAATGGGACGGTCCAGCTCGACGGCGGACTCGAGCGCCTCAGGTGACCACTCCCACCAGTCGATGTTCTGGTGCGCGTGCTGGAGGAGATAGTCGCTGGCGGACTGTGCGAGGCGGTTGACCATGCGGACAAGGGTAACGGCCGCGTGCTTGCCCTCGTCCGTCACACTGGTGGCATGAGCGTCGAGCCGGTCAGCAAGCCCACCCTGTCCCGCGCCCTCGTCATCATCGGCGGCCTCCTCGCCGTGATGTGGGTGCTGGAAATTGTGGACGCCATGACACTCAACAGCCTGGATTACTACGGGATCGAGCCCCGCCAGGCCGAGGATCTGCCCAACATTCTCCTCGCGCCGTTCCTGCACTACGGCTGGGGCCACCTGATCGGCAACTCGCTGCCGTTTCTGGTGCTCGGCGTGCTCACCTATCTCGCCGGCGTCGTCCGATGGATGGTGGCGAGCCTCACGTCGGTGGTGACGTCGGGGCTGGCGGCCTGGCTGCTGTCCCCCCTCGGCACCATCACGGCGGGCGCCTCCGGAGTGATCTTCGGCTGGCTCGCCTACCTGTTGGTGCGCGGAATCTTCAGCGGGAGGCCCGGCCAGATCGCCATCGCGGTGGTGGTGTTCCTGCTCTACGGCTCCGTGCTGTGGGGCGTCTTCCCCACCGCCGCCGGCGTCAGCTGGCAGGCCCACCTGGGCGGAGCCGTCGGAGGCGTGGCCGCCGCGTGGCAGCTGCACCGCCGCCGCGATTCCGCTCCCGTCTAGATGTAGAACTCCGGGACCAGCGGCACCTGACGAAGCCCGGAGAGGAGGTCGCGTGCGGGTCCCCGGCGAGCCTGGGGTTGAGCACCGAGCCGCGTTGGCCCCTAGGGGGGCTCGGGCGCGAACATGACATTCTGGCAGGCCCGGCGGGACCGGTGGGCGTGTCAGGGCACAATGGACCGGTGACCAGCCAGGACGAAGCCCGCATCGCCGCCCGCTATCCCCAGCGCTCCCCCGTGGACTTCATCCTCGGAGGCCTGGCGGGGGCGGCGGTCCTCGGCGCCATCATCCTGGTGATCGTCACCGGCGTGGTGCGCTCCAGCCCGCCGGTGGCCGCGATGATCCGCGGGTTCGAGGTGGAGAGCCCCTCCAAGGTGACCGCCGAGCTCGTGATCCAGCGGGAGGACCCGGCGGTCCCGGTGGAGTGCCAGGTGTACGCACAGGCCACATCGTTCGAGAAGGTGGCCGAGCAGCTTGTCGAGGTCCCCGCCGGCGACGCCGTGCTCACAGATGTCCACATCACCCTGCGCACGGTGAAGGAGGCCACGAGCGTGAGCATCGAGGGCTGCCGCACGGTGGGCTGATAGGCTTGCTCAATGTCCGAAACTTCTACCGACGTGGTCTGGCTCACGCAAGAGGCCCACGACAAGCTCGCGGCCGAACTCAACGACCTGAAGACGGTCGGGCGCCCGGAAGTGACCGCCCGCATCGCTTCCGCCCGCGAAGAGGGTGACCTCAGCGAGAACGGGGGCTACCACGCCGCCCGCGAGGAGCAGGGGCAGATGGAGAGCCGCATCCGCCAGTTGGAGGACCTGCTGCGCCGCGCCCAGGTGGGCGAGCCCGAGGGCGCGCACGACGAGGTGGCCCCCGGCAAAGTGGTCACGGTGGCCTTCGACGGGGACGAGTCGGACACCGAGACGTTCCTGCTCGGCTCCCGGGAGATCCTCGGCACGGATTCCTCGGTGGGCCACGCGGTCTCACCCCAGGCGCCGCTCGGCGCCGCCGTCGTGGGCGCGAAACTGGGCGACAAGGTCACCTACGAGGCACCCAACGGCCGCGAGATCACAGTGGTGGTCACCAAGATCGATCTCCTCTGATTCAGGCCCTCAGCAGCTGAGCCGCGACCTCCGCGCTCAACTCCCCCCTCGCCACGCGCGCCAGGATCTGATCCTGGGCTGATCCGGTGGCCGGCACCTCCTCGCCATACTCGGACGCTTCGTCGCCCCCCTCAGCGTGGGGCGGGGCGGGCGCGGCGTCGACGGTGGGTTCCGCTTCCGCGCTCGGGGTGAGTCCCAGCTTGGCCAACACGGCATCCAGCCGGCCCCGAGCCGTGGGGTAGCTCACCTGGAGGTGCTTCTCCACCTCTCGGAGGTTTCCCCGTGAGCCCAGGAACACGCGAAGCAGGCTGAGGTCCGCCTCGGAGAGGGCGCAGAAGTCACAGCTGGCGAACTCGCCGGCGATCTCGGTGCCGCAGTGCAGGCAGCCCTTACGGATGGTCATGAGCGGGTCCCCGCACACGGGGCACTCCGCGGGAGCGTGGTAGAGGTGGCGTCCGGTCATCTCAGTCCTCCGTCTTGATCGTGGCCATGCCCATGACGACGGCGATGTCGAGCCGGGCGGAGCCGTTGCCCACCACGTACTCGTCGACGCCCTCACTGCCACCCGGCCAGCTGATCCGGCCGAGCCGCGCCTCGCCGCGGATGGTCACGTTGGCCCCCTTGGTGAGGTGCACGGTCAGGGTGCCCGATTCGACGCGTAGGCGGGAGCGTCCCATGCTGATGGGGCCGCTCACCGCGATGCCGCCCGCCTGGCTGAGCAGGTCCTCGATCTCGTGGACGTCCTCCAGGTTCGAGCCGCCCGCCGTGACGCGGATGCGGCCGAGGCGGGGCACCCCGACCGTGCGCAGGCCGCCGGTGGTGACCTCGGCGTCGACGATGAGCGAGGGGTTGACGCGGATCACCAGTTCCTTGCCCAGACCGATGTCGCGGAGGTCCTCCAGGTTGCGCGGCGGCCGGATGAGCGAGAAGCCCTGAAAACTCGGGCCGAACTCGCCGGTGGAGTTGACCTCCATGACGGTGCCCACGCGCCGCAGCACGTGCGGGCCGTCGATGGTGAGCGTGGTGACCGACGCGTCACCCTCGATGCGCACCCGGCGCCCGACGGCGGTGACGGCCACCCGCGCCAGCCCGCCCACCTTCGGGCCGCCGTTGGTGGTGGTGTCCTCGGGAATGTCGGTGCCGGCCTTGACCCCGGGGGTGGGTGCCTTGGCCGCCTCGATGCGGCGGCTAGCCTCGGCGGCGTCGATGCGGCCGGCGGCGAGATCGTCCAAGATGGGACCGATATCGGGATTGCTCATGACTCAATGGTAATCGGCCTTTCCATTACGGAAAGGCAGGCTTGCCACTTTCCCGGGTCGAGTCAGGCTCAACCCTGACCCAACCGATCGCCCGGGGCCGTGTGCCAGAGTTGCCCCATGCCGAAGCAGCTCACCGATCTCATCGCTCCGGACTGGGCGGAGGCCCTTGGCCCGGTCGAGGACAACATCTCGGCCATGGGCGCCTTCCTGCGCGCGGAGATCGCGGCCGGGCACGGATACCTGCCGTCCGGCGAGAACATCCTCCGGGCGTTCACGCGTCCCTTGGCGGACGTCCGGGTCCTCATCCTCGGCCAGGACCCCTACCCGACGCCGGGCCACCCCGTCGGCCTGTCGTTCTCCGTGGCGCCGGAGGTGCGTCCCCTGCCGGGGAGTCTGGTCAACATCTACCGCGAGCTCGACGCGGACCTCGGCATCCCCGCCTCGAAGCACGGGGATCTCACACGCTGGTTCGAGCAGGGCGTGCTCCTGCTCAACCGGGTACTGACCGTGCGCCCGGGCGCCCCCGCGTCCCACCGCGGCAAGGGGTGGGAGGCGGTCACGGCGTGCGCGGTCGAAGCTCTGGCCGGCCGCGGCGGACCGCTGGTGGCCATCCTCTGGGGCAGGGACGCCCAGACGGCCCGTCCGCTGCTCGGTGAGGTCCCGGTCATCGCCAGCGCCCACCCGTCGCCCCTGTCCGCCCGGACCGGCTTCTTCGGGTCGAGGCCCTTCAGCCAGACCAACCGGCTCCTCGAAGCGCAGGGCGGCTCCGCCATCGACTGGCGCCTGCCCTCTGCAGGGTGAAACGAACCGGTTGCCCATCGGGGTTAGCATCGGGAGCATGGAGATCGACGTTCTCGCCTGGCTCAATGCCCGCATGTCCACGCCCCAGAAGGTGGGCGAAGCCGACGCGTTGCCGGGGCGCACGTCCCCCGTCCTGGCGCCCATCCCCAGGCACGCGGTGCTCGGACTTCCCCTCGACGAGGTACCCCCGCGCTGCGAGGTGGCCTACTTCGCCCTGGGCTGCTACTGGGGCGAGGAGCGCCTGTACTGGGAGGTCGACGGCGTGGTCAACACCGCCGTGGGGTTCATGGGTGGGATCACCCCGAACCCCACCTACCAGGAGACCTGCACCGGCCGGACCGGCCACACGGAGACGGTGCGGGTGGTGTTCGACCCGGTCCGCGTCTCGTACGAGGACCTGCTGCGCCTGTTCTGGGAGAATCATGACCCCACCCAGCTCAACCGCCAGGGCAACGACGTCGGCACCCAGTACCGATCGGCCGTCTTCCCCGTCGACGAGGCACAGCGGGAGGCCGCCGAGCGCACGCGTGAGGAGTTCCAGGCTCAGCTGACGGACGCCGGGTTCGGCCGGATCGCCACGGAGATCGCTCCCGGGCAGGTGTTCTACTACGCCGAGGTGGAGCACCAGCAGTACCTGCACAAGAATCCCCAGGGCTACTGCCCCAACCACGCCACGGGCGTGACCTGCGGCCCGCGGAGCTGACCACCGGCGTCTCCTACACTTGCGCCATGCGGAGTTGGCGGGTGGGGGTGGCAGCGCTTGCCCTCGCCGTCGCCACCGGCTGTACGGACCCAACTCCCGCGCCCACCGGCACCGCCGCACCGTCGACCACAGTCGGCGTGTCGGCGCCGCCCGTCAGCAACTCCCCCACTGCCGCCCCGTCGCCCAGCGGCAGCCCGCTCCCTGCCCGTGCCCTGCCCGTCAGCTTCCCTGTCACCGAGGATCTGGTCGACGGCTCGGCCGCCGAGGTCGTGGGGGAGCTGCACCGCGTGGCGGGTGGCCTCCCTGTGCTCAAGGTGGACGTCACCAGTGACGCCGCGACCCTCAGTGCCCTTCTGCCGGACCTCGGCGTGGCCACCTACCAATGGCGCGATGGCGTCATCGACCGAGTGGACTCGGACGTGCAGTACTTCGACCAGGCCACCTTCGACCCCAATGACTTCCCGTTGGAGTCCGTCGGCCGAATGTTCGACGTGGCGGACCTGCGCGGGGTACGCGGTGACCTGGTGCTCCAGATCGTGGACTACCGCGACGGTCAGGTACTCATGACCGTCACCTCCCGCCCGGAGTCCGAGACCGTGTTCTACCGGCAGGACGGCACCGCGGTCGCGGTCCTGGGGGTGACCTCGGTGGCGGACATCACCGCCGGACTCGCCGAGGTTCTGGGCGACGCCCGTGAGGTGTACGCCGTCGGCTTCAACCTAGCCCGGGGGTACTGGGCAGACCTGCCGGACGTGGATCCAGGCGTGGTGCTGAACCGCGCGCGCGTCGGAGCCGTCCCCGTGTTCGAGACGAGGCGCACCGATTCGCCCGCTCTCACCACGTTCGACCCCGCGCTCATCCAACCCGCGGCACTCGCCAAGACCGTGGCTCAGTTCCAGACCACGTCGGAGGAGCAGTGCGACGTGCTCATCGACATGAGCCTCCAGCGCTCCGCGCCGGTGGCACGCGTGGACTGCCAGGGCGAAGTGCACTACGCGGACCTCGAAGGCCGCGACATGACCGACCTTGTCGGCTGACCGCTACTGCCCCAGATCGTCGGTGGAGAACGTGTCACACACGTTCGGGTCTCCGCTGTTGAAGCCCTTGGCCACCCACAGCTGCCGCATCTCGGATGAACCGTGCGTCCAGCTCTCCGGAACGACACGGCCGCCCTGCTGCTCCTGGATGTGGTCATCGCCGACTGCTCGGGCGGCGTCGACGATGCGGTTGAGGTCGTCCTGCGTGATCGACTCGATGGGCGATTGCGGATCCTTGAGGGTGTTGTTGAACCACACCCCGGCGTAGCAGTCGGCCTGGAGCTCGAGGCGCACCTGGCCGGAGGTGGGTCCGGTGTCGTTGCCCATGGAGCGCGCCTGCTGCATGGTGCCGGTCAGGTTGGAGATGTGATGGCCGTACTCGTGGGCGACGATGTAGGCCTCCGCGGCGTAACCGCCGGCCGCGCCGAGCTGGTTGAGCAGAACGCCCATGAACTCGGTGTCGATGTAGATGGTCTGGTCTCCGGGGCAGTAGAAGGGGCCCATCTCAGACGAACCGGTACCGCATGCCGTCGCCACCTGGCCGGTGAACAGCTGGGTGGTGCCGGGCTGGTAGCCCTCGACGACCTGACTCCAGTAGTTCTCGATGGCCACCACGTAGGCCGGCCATCGGCAGTCCGGGTTGGTGTCGATGTCCGCGCCGGTCTGGCACTCGGGGTTCTGGCCCACCGTCGAGGGTTGCGCCTGACCACCGCCCAGGATGTCGTCCGGATTGATGCCCAGGTTGCCCCCGCCGAAGACCAGCAGGAGCAGGGTGATGATGAGGCCGCCGATGCCGCCACCGACGGCGATCCCGCGGCCGCCACGGCGACCGCCGCCTCCCCCGCCGTAGCGGACGTTGGCGTTGTCGATGCGGGCATTGTCCCGGAACTCCATGGATCGCTCCCTCACGCTTGGTCCGTCCATCCTAACCGGACGGCCGTCGACGCGGCAGAGGATCATCTCCGGACCAGCGACTAGACTTGTCCAATGCGCGTCGTCGGTGTCACCAGTCCCGTGGGGGCGCCGGTGGCAGGCTTCCCCGTGGAGCACGGACGCCACCCCCGGGTCACCATGTTCGACCATGGCTTCGTGCCCCTCCGCCCCCTCGGGGCCACCATGCAGAGCGATGACATCGTCTTCACGTGGCTCGTGCGCGAGGTGTGCGCGGCGGACCACCGCCCTCAGGAGCGTCACACGGTCTACGTGGCCCCGTCGCAGGAGACGCCCCGGCTGCACCAGCGTGTCGGCGCCTACGCGCTCGTGTTCTCGGACCGCGGGATCCTGGGCACCGTGAACTCCTCAGCCACGGCGGCCCCCGGAACCTGGGCGCTGCCGGGCGGTGGGGTGGACCCGGGTGAGTCCCCGTCGGATGCGGTGCTGCGCGAGATCTACGAGGAGACGGGCCAGGAGGTGGTGATCGACAGGGTGCTGACCCTGGAGTCCGAGCACTGGGTGGGCCGTTCGCTCTCCGGGAGGCTGGAGGACTTCCACGCATTGCGGGTCATCTACGGCGCCACATGCAAGACACCCAGTGACCCCGTCGTCCACGATGTGGGTGGATCGACGCAAGAGGCCAGCTGGGTGCCGACGCGCTCATGGCGCAGATTGCATTGGACCAACAGCTCCCGGACGCTGCTGTCGCAGTTCGCCCGGAAGCTGGGCCGTCCGCTCAGTTCCTGAAGTAGCTCATGATGCGCAGGATCTCGGTGTACAGCCACACCATGGTGACCGTGATGCCGAGGGCCGCGCGCCACGACTCCTGAGCCGGGGCCTGGGCCGCGATGCCGCGCTCGATCGAGTCGAAGTCCACGACGAGGCTGAGCACCGCGAGGATGACCGCCAGCACCGAGATGCCGATGGACAGCAGTCCGGCGCCTGAGCCGATGTCGCGGATGCCGAGATCGATGCCGAACAGCGCGAGCACCAGGTTGACCAGGAATACGGCCGCCAGCGACGCGGTGGCAATGAAGACCACCTTGCGGAACTTGGCGGTGACGCGGATGTTGAAGAACTTGTACGCGGCGAGCGTGGCGCCTGCCGTGACGAAGGTCGCGAGCACCGCGGACACCACGATGCCGGGGTACATCAGCTCGAACAGGAGCGAGAACGCGCCCACGAAGACGCCCTCGACCGCAGCGTAGAACAGCACGCCGCCGACGGGGAGCTTGGCCCTGCCGGCCACGAACAGCACCGTGACGAACCCGACGAGGGCCGACACGATCACGGCCGGCATCAGCAGGCTGGTGGGGATGAACATGAACGTGGCGATGGCCACGACGAGCACCACGCCGAGCGTGATCGCGCTCTTGGCGATGACGTCGTCCAGGGTCATCACGCCGCCGACGCGGGCCGGCTGCTGGGAGGGTGCGTAGGGCGACTGCTGGGGGTACTGGGAGTATTGCGGCTGGTCGTAGCCGTAGCCGGGCTGCGGGTACTGCTGCTGCGGGGCAGCGTTCCGCGCGAAGGCGTCGGGGCGACCGATGATCGGATTTGCCATGTCACTTGCTCTTTCTGGGCTGACCCAAGGAGGAGTCTGTCGGTCTCCATGGTACCGAGGACCGCAACACATCTGCCCTTCGACGGGTTCGGCGTGGCGACCCCGCCGTCGTGCGACGATCGGAGTCATGAGCACTCCTCAGACCGCGACCCTCACGTTCCTCGGTGCGGCCGGCACTGTCACCGGCTCGAAGTACCTGCTGACCCTCGGCGGCAGGCGGATCCTCGTCGACGCCGGCATGTTCCAGGGCGAGAAGCAGTGGCGGACCCAGAACCGGGCGGACTTCCCGGTTGATCCCGCCTCGATCACCGACGTGCTCCTCACACACGCGCACACGGACCATTCGGCCTACCTTCCGGCACTCGTCAAGCACGGGTTCCGGGGGCCCATCTGGTGCACCGAGGCCACGATCCGCCTCGCCGAGATCGTGCTGCGGGACTCCGGCCGGCTCCAGGAGCAGTCGGTCACGGATGCGCTCCGCGGCGGCTACTCGAGGCACGAGCCGCCCGAGGCGCTCTACACCGGCGTGCACGTCGAGGACACTCTGCCGCTGATGCGCCCCGTCCCGTTCGACACCGATGTGGACCTCGACGGTGTCACCGCCCGCTGGGTGCGCGCGGGCCACATCCTCGGCTCCGCGAGCATCCACGTCCGGTTCGGGGACCGCAGCGTGCTGTTCTCCGGAGACCTGGGCCGCCACGACCACCCCATCCTCAAGCCCCGTGAGACGCCGCCCGGGGCCGACGTCGTGCTCTGTGAGTCCACCTACGGCGACCGCGAGCATCTCGAGCCCGAGCTGGCGCACGAGCCGTTCGCCGCGGCCATCCGTCGCACCGTCGAGCGTGGCGGGCAGGTGGTGGTGCCGGCGTTCGCGATCGACAGGACCGAGACGGTGCTGCACGCGCTGGTGCGCCTGACGCGGGAGGGTCGCATCCCTCGGGTACCCGTCGTCGTGGACGGGCCGATGTCGATCGCGGCCCTGGCCGTGTACGCCGACGAATCGCTGGGCGAGTTGGCCGAGGACATCACACTGGCCGACTTCACCGACCTCGACCTCGGTGAGGCTCGCGAGGCGCGGGACTCGAAGAAGCTCAACAGCCGCACCGACCCGATGATCATCGTCAGCTCCTCCGGCATGGCGGAGGGCGGGAGGGTGCTCTATCACCTGCAGCGGCTTCTGCCGGACCCGCGCAACACGGTGGTCCTCACCGGCTTCCAGGCAGAGGGGACGCGCGGCCGTGCGCTCGAGGAGGGCGCCCACTCGGTGAAGATCAACGGCCGGTACGTGCCCGTCAAGGCTGAGATCGTCCGGGACCACGAGTTCTCGGTGCACGGGGACGCCTCCGACCTCCTCGACTGGCTGCGTGAGCTGGACAGGGAGCCAGAGACGGTGTTCATCACGCACGGCGAGCCGCAGGTCGCGGCCACGTTCGCTCGTCGGATCGAGGACGAGCTGGGCTGGGTGGCGGTGGTGCCACGGTTCGGCGAGGTGGTCAGCCTGCTGGCCGACGGCGTGGATCCCGATGACCTGGACGTCGCGGACTGAGGGTGCCCCCGACGGGATTCGAACCCGTACTGAAGCGGGTTTAAGCCGCCTGCCTCTGCCAGTTGGGCCACGAGGGCGCGACGGCGATTCTAGCCGCGCGACAACACCTCCATCTGGTGCACCACCCGCTTCACCGCCTCCTCTGATCGGTCCGACGGGTACCTGTACTTGCGCAGCAGCCCGAAGGCCGTCACCTCCCTCCCACTGCCGTTGCCGGAAACGTGCCGATGTCAGTCGCGGAACCCGTCGCCGCGAACGGCGAATCCTCCACCCTTGAGAAAGGCTGGGTGGATCACGGAGAACACGTCGCGGAGCACGGAGGCTGCCACGGCCGCGGCCTGCATCGCCTCACTGACGGGGAGCACCAGCCGATACGCCGAGCTGTGCCTGCTGAAACGGCGCAGCCCACACTTCCGCAACGCGGACATGTCGGCCCGGGTCAAGCGATAGGCGCAGGCCAGGACATCGTTGCCCTCCACGATGACGCCGACCTCGCCCTCCCATGCGAAGGTCATGACGGAGGGGGTGGCTTCCATCCCGGATCCGCCGTCCTCGTCGTCATCGTCCACGTAGCCGTCATCGATACTCGCCAGCAGGTATTGCCCTGGACGCAACTCCCGCACCGCGGCTGCGTACTCCTGCTCGAACGTCCGCCACGACGCCTCCACCGTGGCTTCCAGATCGATCACGTCGTCCATGAGGACCTCCTACCGTCCGCGCGCCGACCTGAGTGTCGACGACTGACGCCGACGCTAGGGCGCAGGTACGACAGTTTCGCCCCGGTAAACTGCGTCGTGACGGGACCCCCCTCACGCACGGCCACACGGCGGAAGGCGGCTGGTGAACAGCGCTATCAGAAGCAGGGACGGCAGCATCCACGTGACCGACGAGCGGTTCAATACCCTCTCGCACCTGGTGGCCTTCTGCTTCTCGGTCATGGGGACGGTCCTGCTCGTCTCCCAGGCCGTCGCTCAGGGAGACCCCTGGAAGATCGTCGGGTTCGGCGTCTACGGGCTGTCCCTCATGACGCTCTTCGCGGCGAGCACGCTCCACCATGGGCTCGACCGCGGACCCCGGGTGAACGAGGCGCTGCGGACGCTCGACTACGCATCGGTCTTCACCCTGATCGCCGGCACGGTCACTCCCCTCGTGCTGGTGCTCTTCCGCAGTGTCTACGGATGGGCGGTGTTTGGCGCGGTGTGGGCCGTCGCGATTCTAGGGATCGTGCTCCGTTCGGTGTGGCGTCGAATCCCGAAGTACGTCACCAACACCCTCTACATCACGCTCGGCTGGATGACCATCGCGCTGTTGGGCGCGGACGTCTCGCTCCCGCCGACGGCACTCGTCCTGCTTGCGGCGGGCGGTCTGGTGTACAGCACGGGCTTCGTGATCTACGTGATCGAGCGGCCGAACCCCTGGCCCGGCCGGTTCGGCTTCCACGAGATCTGGCACGTGCTCGTGGCCGTGGCGGCGTTCCTGCACTACCTCTTGATGTATCGCTACGTGCTGCCGGCGTGATCCACGCCTTGTCGAGACGACGAGACGCGGCTCGTTTGCCGCTCTCGGAGTTCACAGGCGTCGATCACCCGTACCACCGTCGGCCGCGGTTGCTCCGCTGAACTCATCCGCAGAGCGAGGATCGTTGCGGACGTGGCCCAAGCCGCCGGCGTCCTGCCAGCCCAGCGGACGTCGGCCCGGCCAGAAAGAATCTCTCTACGACTTCACCCGATTGGTACGCCTTATCGAAAATTGTCAGTGGTCGGTTCTAGCGTGGAGCACATGAAGGATTCGGCGCGCGAGATCGCGGAGCAGCTGCGCTCCGTCGACGAGCTGCGCCGCTTCGCCGAGGCGACCACGCTCACCTTGATCTGCGAGCTTGCCGAGCAGTACCACGTCGAGGACGACGACGTGCTGGAAGTCCTCGCGGAGCGGAAGGTGATCGTCGGCGGCAGCGGCACCCCGGCGGTGTCCGAGTTCATCGGTCTGGAGTTGGCAGGGCTCCTGCGCTGCCCCCCGGTCGTCGCCGCTTCCAAGCTCGCCGCCGCACTCAACCTCAAACACCGCCATCCCCGCCTGTACACCGCGGTGCAGCAGGGGGAGATCGAGGCGGCGCGTGCCTGCAAGGCCGCAGAGCTGTGCCTGGACCTCCCGGCCGACATGGCAGATCATGTCACCATGCGGTGGGTCGCGAAGCAGGATGCGTTGGGCTGGACGGCTTCGCTCAACCTGCTGCGGAAGATGATCATCGAGGCAGACCGGGCCCGCGCCGCGGAACGCGAACGGCAACAGCGCGCCACCCGCGGAGTCCACCTCTGGGGCCTGTACGACGGGGTGATGAACCTCACCGGCCGCCTCGACGTGATCGACGCCCGCTACCTCGACGCGGCCGTCGCCGCATCGCGGACCTCCTCGCAGCCGAGCAGCCCGCAACGTCGAAGACGATCCTGCGCGCCAAGGCGCTCGGAGTGCTCGCCAACCCCGCCTACGCGCTGGCCCTCCTCCAACGCGCCGCACAACCCGCCCTCCTGGACGGCCCCTCTGCCGTCGCCCTCGAGAGCGCGGCCGCCACGCCCGACAACCAAAGCATCCCGCTCGGTGCGGGCGTCGCCCTGCCGGACCCTCCCGACGAGTCGGGGGGCGCACAGCGGCACGATCCGCACTGCGTCGGCGCCCTCTGCGGCACCATCACCACGCCGCTGGCCAAGCTCCGCCCCAAACTGGAGCTCGCCGTCCACATCCACACCGACGCCATCGGCCACCTCACCGGCGCTGCCCGCGTCGACAAGGCCGGGCACATCACCACCGCGCTGCTGGCCGAACTCCTTCCGGGCCTCGAAATCACAGTGCAGCCGGTGATCGACCTGCCGGAAATCCCCGCCGAGGACCACTACGTGCCCACCGTGGGGCTGAAGAAGGCCCTCCTACTGACCCTGCACCACGAAATGTTTCCCTACTCACAGCGCCGAGCCCACGGCCTGGACCTGGATCACACCCAGCCCTACGTGCCGGGCTGCCACGGCCAGACCTGCGTCGGGAACCTCGCCCCCCTCGGACGCAAAGCCCACCGCGCCAAGACCGCACGACACTGGCGCGTCGACCAACCCAGACCCGGACAGTTCTACTGGTTCAGCCCTCTCGGTTACCGCTACGAGACCACACCCACCGGCACCCGCATGCTCGCCTAGCGAGAGGTGCACGGGGCGCCCGCTACGCTGGGAGTGTCCACCCACCGGAGGGGAGCAGCCGTTGACTACGTTCTTGATCATCGGCGCTGTCGGCATCGCGCTCGTACTGGCGACCCTGATCCTCGGTGATGTGCTCGACGGAGTGCTCGGCCTCGACGCCCTGGACAGCGATCTCTTCTCGATCTCCAGCATCGCGGCGTTCGTCGGGGCCTTCGGGTTCGGCGGCGCGCTCTCCCTGGCACTGGTCCCCAACACGCTGCTCGCCGTCGTGGTCGGCGGAGCCATCGGCTCCACCGCCGCGTGGGGCGCCCTGTGGCTGACCAGGCGGCTGCGTGCCGGCGAAGACGCCGCGACCTTCCGCTCGGACTCGATGATCGGCCACCCGGCCCGTGTCATCACCCCCATCCCCGCCGACGGGTACGGGGAGATCCACGTCACCGTCGGCGGCCACGTGCGCAAGGTCAGCGCCCGGTCCGCCCGGCCCGTCGCTGCAGGCACCGAGGTGTGGGTCTCCTCAGTGATGTCACCCACCGCCGTCGAGGTCACACCCACAGACCACACCCCCGAGATCACCGACTGATCCCGCCTAGAAAGGCACTGCCATGCCCCCCGCCCTGCTCCCGATCGCGGGACTCCTCCTGCTGTTGCTCCTCGTGGGCCTCCTCGTCGCCAGCCGCTACAAGGTGGCCAAACCCAACGAGGCGTTCATCATCACCGGCCGCAAGGGCAAGGAGGTGCGCAACCCCGAGACCGGGCTGGTCTCCACCGACCTCAGCGGCCAGAAGGTGGTCATGGGAGGCGGCGTGTTCGTGGTTCCGTTCATCCAGCGCCTCCACGTGCTGGACCTGTCGTCACGTCGCATCATGGTGACCATCCGCAACGCCGTGTCCGGCCAGGGCATCAAGCTCAACGTCGACGGCGTGGCCATCGTGAAGGTCGGCGGCAACGAGGATTCGATCCGGGCCTCCGCCCAGCGCTTCCTCAGCCAGCAGGCCGAAATCGAGACGTTCACGCAGGAGACGCTCGCCGGCTCGCTGCGCTCCATCGTCGGGTCCTTGACGGTCGAACAGATCATCCGCGACCGGGCGGCCTTCGCGCAGCGCGTCACGGACGAGTCGGAGTCCTCGCTCACCGGACAGGGCCTGGTGCTCGACACGTTCCAGATCCAGGACATCACCGACGACGGCACCTACCTGTCGGACCTGGGCCGCCCCGAGTCGGCCAAGCTGGGCCGCATGGCCGCCGTGGCGGAGGCGGAAGCGCGCCGCGAGGCCGAGCAGGCGCAGATCGCCGCCGAGCAGGAGATCGCGATCGCCACCCGCGCCCTCGTCCTCAAGCAGGCCGAGATCCAGGCCGAGACCGACGCCGCCCGCGCCCAGGCGGCCGCCGCCGGGCCCCTCGCGCAGGCGGACCGGGACCAGTCCATCCTGTTCGAGCAGGAGAAGGTGGCCGTGGCGCAGGCGGCCTTGAAGGAACGCCAGCTCGACACCGAGGTCCGGCGCCCAGCCGACGCCGAGCGCTACCGCGTCGAGACGGCCGCTGAGGCTCAGCGCAACGCGGCCATCTTCGAGGCCGACGCCCGGAAGGCCGCCTCGATCGCCAACGCCGAGGCGGAGGCGGAGAAGGCCCGGCTGAGCGGCGTCGGCGAGAAGTCCCGGCGCTCGGCGCTGGCGGAGGCCGAGGCCATCGAGGGCGCCCGCCGCGGCGAGGCTGAGAAGGCCCGGCGCACGGCGGAAGCGGAAGCGGTCCGCGCCGAGGGCGAGGCTCAGGCGGCCGCGGTGCTGGCCGTCGGCCAGGCGGAGGCCGAGGCCATGAACAAGCGCGCCGAGGCGTTCGCGCACTACAACGACGCCGCCGTGCTGCAGATGCTGATCGAGGTGCTGCCACAGATCGCGGAGAAGATCGCCGCGCCGATGGGCAACATCGACACGCTGACGATCGTGTCCACCGAGGGCGCTGCGGCACTCCCCAAGGCCGTCACCTCCAACATGCTGCAGACGATGCAGATGGTGAAGGACGCCACCGGCTACGACCTCACCGCGGTCCTTGACCGGTTCGCCGCCAGGGACGCGGCCCCGGAGTCAGCGGTGCAGTAGCCCGAGCGCGATCCCGTCGAGGATGTCGGTCTCGCTGACCAGCACCGCTCCTCCCGGGACGCGGCGGGAGATCTCGTCGAGGATCAGCCCGCCGGCGCCGAGGACGGCGGCGCGGAGCGGGTGCATGCACGGCTCTGCGGCGGTCTCCTCGGCGGTCTGCGCCAGCCAGCGGTCCACCGTGCGGGCAATGTCGTCGCGGCTCAGCACCGTCTCATGGACCGCCTGGCGGGAGTACTCCTGCAGCCCCAGCACCGACGCCGCGACACTCGTGACGGTCCCGGCGACGCCGATGGCGGAGGTCAGGGAGGCGAAGTCCACGCCCGCGCCGTCGAGGAGGTTGCCGACATGCGCGCGGGCGGCGGCCACCTCGTCCGCCGTGGCGGGATCCGAGGGCATGAGGCGCTCCCGGACCCGGACGGCGCCGATGTCCAGGCTGACCGCCGAGGCGATGGTGGGGCCGTCGTGCACGACGATCAGCTCGGTCGACCCTCCGCCGATGTCGAACACCAGCGCCGGCGTTGGCGTGTGCACGCCGCTGAGGACACCCATCGTCGAGAGGAGCGCCTCCTCGTCGCCGGAGATGACGTCCACCTCGACATTCAGGCGCCGGCGCACCGAGGCTTCGAAGACGTCGCGGTTACTCACGTCACGGGCGGCAGAGGTGGCGACGAACCTGACGTCACCCACCTGGTGGCGCTCGATCAGGCCCGCGAACTCCTCGAAGATGACCTCCGCGCGGGCGAGTGCGTCGGGGTGGAACTCACCCGTGGCGTCGACGCCCTGACCCAGGCGGGCGAGGCGCACCTCTCGGGCCAGTTCCGTGACGCCGCCGTCGCTTTCCCGGCGCAGGATGAGCAGGCGGATGGAGTTGGTGCCGCAGTCGACGGCGGCGACGGTGATCATGCGTCCTCCGGGAGGCAGGGGGTGGTCCAGAACTCGCCGAGCAGCGCCAGCGCCTCGTCCCCGAGGGGGTTGACGCCGGGTCCGGCGGCGAGCGAGTGGCCGACGAGCACGTGCAGGCACTTGACCCGCGTGGGCATGCCGCCGGCCGAGATGCCGTCGATCTCCTCGACGTGGCCGAGTTCGGCACGGTCCGCGAGGTAGGCCTCGTGGGCCGCGCGGTACCGGTCCGCCAGCTCACCGTCGGCGGCCAGCCGCTCGGTCATCTCGGCCATCAGGCCCGACGCCTCGAGGGTGGAGCATCCGGCGACGGCGCGCTGGCAGGTGAGGTAGTAGGTGGTGGGGAAGGGGGTGCCGGTGGCGAGCCGCGGCTGCGTCTTCACCACGCCCGGCCTCCCACAGGGGCAGCGCCACGCCACGGCCGCGACACCGCGCGGCTCACGTCCGAGCTGCGCCTCGACGGCGGCGAGGTCCGCCTCGCTGGGCCCGCCGTCGTGGGCGTCCGGGTGCTGGGTCTGGGTCATGAGGCCTCCTTCCGATGCCCGAGCCTAGCGGCCATCTCAGCGCTCCGGCGTCGGCGCCGGGCTGGGTGCGACGGTGCGGTCGGGATCCGCCGCCGGTGACGCGCTGGGCTCGGGAACGGGCTGGTCCGCTACCGCGACGGAGCCCCACATCCGCTCCCACCACAGACCGGTCTCGCCGGGTCCCGGGGCGTCCTCGATGGTGGCGCCGTCCAGCGGCTGCCCGTCCGCGCCGATGACGCGGTATCCCACCTCGCCGGGCATCACCCAGCCGAGCCGGACCCGGGCGACGGAGCGGACGTATTCCGGATCGTTCCAGCGGTTGAGCTTGTCCTCCAGGTCGGCGATCCGTTCCTGCTTGGCCGCGATGTCGGCCCGAACGGCCGCGATCTCCTGAGACTGCGCGAAGTACACCCGCAGCGAGTGCGCCAGCACCAGCGCCAGTCCGGCGGTCACGACGAGGAGGACCGCGAGCCGCCACGTGGCCGACAGCGCCCTCTGCGCGCGCGGCACCGGACCCGGGCGGGTGTCCATGGCCGCCCGGACGTCCGGCTCGGCGAGCGGCTCGACGCGGGGGCGGTGGGTGCGCTCCCCCGGACGCGCAGTGGTCCGGGCCCGCGGAGTTCCGCGACCCGGACCACTGGTGGTCGGCTTGTTCCGAGGAGTCTGAGGCACTGATCCAGTGTGCCGGATCAGGCCCTCAACTCATCCCTTGAAACGCGGGAAGGCCGAACGACCGGCGTAGACGGCCGCCTCGTCCAGGTCGTCCTCGATGCGCAGCAGCTGGTTGTACTTCGCCACCCGGTCCGTGCGCGCGGGGGCGCCGGACTTGATCTGGCCACAGCCGAGCGCGACGGCCAGGTCCGCGATGGTCACGTCCTCGGTCTCACCCGAGCGGTGCGACATCATGGTGCGGTAGCCGTTGCGGTGCGCGAGGTCCACCGCGTCGATGGTCTCCGTCAGGGAGCCGATCTGGTTGACCTTCACCAGCAACGCGTTGGCGGTGTCGGTGTCGATGCCCCTCTGGATGCGGGTGACGTTGGTGACGAACAGGTCGTCGCCCACGATCTGCACCTTGCTCCCGAGGCGATCGGTCATGGCCTTCCAGCCGTCCCAGTCCTCCTCGTTGAGCGGGTCCTCGATGGAGACCAGCGGGTAGGCGTCGACGAGCTCGGCGTAGTAGTCCACCATCTCGTCGGCCGTCTTGGTGGCACCCTCGAACGCGTAGCCGCCGTCCTTGTAGAACTCGGACGCCGCGACGTCGAGCGCGAGCGCCACGTCGACGCCGGGCTCGTAGCCGGCCTTCTTGATGGCCTCGACGATCAGGTCCAGGGCGGCGCGGTTGGACTCGAGGTTGGGAGCGAACCCGCCCTCGTCACCGAGCCCGGTGTTGAGGCCCTTCTCCTTGAGGACGGCCTTGAGGGCGTGGTAGACGCTGGCGCCCATCTCGACGGCCTGAGCGAAGCTCTCGGCGCCGATGGGCGCGATCATGAACTCCTGGATGTCGACGTTGGAATCGGCGTGGGATCCACCGTTGAGGATGTTCATCATCGGCACGGGCAGGATGTGGGCGTTGGGGCCACCGACGTACTTGTACAGCGGCAGGCCGGCCTCCTCGGCGGCGGCGTGTGCCACTGCCAGCGACACGCCCAGGATGGCGTTGGCGCCCAGCTTGGACTTGTTCTCCGTGCCGTCGAGCTCGATCATGGCCAAGTCGACGATGCGCTGCTCGGAGGCGTCGAGACCGAGGATCTCCTCGCCGATGACCTCGGTGACGTTCTGGACGGCCGTCAGCACGCCCTTGCCGCCGAAGCGGCCCTTGTCACCGTCGCGGAGCTCAGCGGCCTCGAAGGCGCCGGTTGAGGCACCGGAGGGGACAGCGGCGCGGCCGCTGGCACCAGAGTCAAGCTCGACCTCGACCTCGATGGTCGGGTTTCCTCGAGAATCGAGGATCTCGCGTGCCTGGATGAATTCGATGGATGCCATGTGCTCCCTTTCAAAGAGGTTTCTCTTATCTGTCCAGCCTAGCTAGCCACGAGGTGGAAAGCAGCGGCGGGACGGCTTAACTTTCCGCGCTCCGGACGCGGCTCTCGAGCTCCCGGAGCGCGTGCCTGGCGGCCGCGTCGGCGTCGATGCCGTGCGCCTGTGCGCGCGCCACCAGCGCGAGGATGCCGCGACCCACCGTGGCCTCGTCCACCGGCTCGTCCGGGAGGTCGACGGCGACGCCGTGTGACCGGCTGCGGGAGATCACCTTGTGGGCGCGCCCCAGGACGCTGAGCGACTCGGCGATCCCCTCCAGCGCCGAGGACCTTCCCTTCTCTGCCCGCTTGCGCTCCTCCCACGACTGCCACATGTCCTGCGGCACGTCCTCGTCGGCGAACACGTGGGGATGGCGCCGCACGAGCTTGTCCGCGATGCCGCGCGCCACATCCTCGATCGTGAACCGGTTCTCGTCCTCGGCGATGCGGGCGTGGAAGTACACCTGGAGCAGGAGGTCACCGAGCTCCTCCTGCAGCTCGACGTCGTCCCCGGTCTCCACGGCGTCCACCACCTCGCACGCCTCTTCGATGAGGTGGTTGAGGAGGGAGCGGTGGGTCTGCTCGGCGTCCCACGGGCACCGCACCCGCAGCTCTGCCATGACCTGGCGCAGCCGTTCGAGCTCCGAGGTCATGGCCGTGGCGTCGGGGGTCAGGAGGGAACCGACATCGAGCCGGTGCCGGTGACGCCTGCGCCCGCAGGATCCCACTGGCCGTAGCGCGGGTTGAGGTTTACCTCGACCGCCTCGAACTGCTGCTGCAGCGCCGCGATATCGGCACTTTCGCCGAGCTTGGTGACCAGCAGCTGCAGCTTGGCGCTGTTGGCCGCGACCCTCGCGCACTCGTCGTTGCCCAGCGCCGGGCTCTCAGCGGCGTTCTCGCGCAACACCGCCAGCGCCTCCTCGTCGGTGACCGTCACGTCCGCGTCCGTCGCGATCCGGTCCGCGATGGCGCCGAGGATTTCCGACATCAGGAGCGCGCTGCGCTCAACCTGGTCACTGCCGATGCCTACGGATTCGCAGCCGGCGACGTCACGGTCCAGCTGGGCCTCGGTGATGCGCACGTCGCCCACCTGGGCGGCGGTGCTCGGCATGGGGCTGCAGCCTGCGAACAGGGCCGCGGCGGCGACCAGCGGAACAAGGCGCATCAGCTTCATGGGTGTCCTCTCGAGAACCTTCGGTGGGGCCGCGGCGGGCGCCGCCGTCAGCCTAGCGCATGGCTTCAGGCGAACAATTGCGCCAGCAGCGTGGTGGCCCAGGCCAGGTGATCGTCCTCCGGTTTGGGCACCAGAACCTGGTCTGCGGACGCCTTGACGCTGGCGCCCGGGTACAGCCGCTGGAGCCTCATCTGCTTCGATTCCGGCAGATGCAGCGGGGACAAACGCACCATCTTGCCCTGGGGAACGATCTCCTGGATCCCGTGCGAGCGGGCCAGCATCCGCAGCCGGGACACGCCCAGGAGCGCGTCGACGGGGGGCGGCAGCTCGCCGTAGCGGTCCGTGAGCTCGGCGCGGACTGCGTCGACATCGGACTCGGTGCGGATCTCGGCGATCTCCTTGTAGCTCTCCAGCCGCAGCCGCTCCGAGGAGATGTAGTCCTCCGGGATGTGCGCGTCGATCGGCAGTTCGATGCGCATCTGCGGCTCGGGCTCCGTGTCCTCGCCGCGGTAGTTCGCCACGGCCTCACCCACCATGCGCAGGTACATGTCGAACCCGACGCCCTCGATATGGCCTGACTGGTCCTCCCCCAGGAGATTGCCCGCCCCGCGAAGCTCCAGGTCCCGCATGGCGATGGCCATGCCGGCGCCGAGGTCCGTGTTGGCGGCCATGGTGGCGAGGCGCTCGTGCGAGGCCTCGCTCAGTGGCCGGTCCGCCGGGTAGAGGAAGTATGCGTAGCCGCGTTCACGGGAACGGCCCACCCGGCCCCTGAGCTGATGAAGTTGGGAGAGCCCGAGCGTGTCCGCGCGGTCGATGATCAGGGTGTTGGCGGACTGGATGTTGAGGCCGGCCTCGATGATGGTGGTCGACACCAGCACGTCCGCCCGGCGCTCCCAGAAGTCCAGCATGACCTGTTCGAGGCGCGTCTCGCTCATCTGCCCGTGCGCGGTGACCACCCTTGCCTCGGGGACGAGTTCGCGCAGGTGCGCGGCCGTCTTCTCGATGGTGCCCACCCTGTTGTGCACGAAGAACACCTGGCCCTCCCTGGCCAGTTCGCGGCGGATGGCGGCCTTCACCTGGGCGTCGTCGTGCGGACCCGCGAAGGTCAGCACCGGGTGCCGCTCCTCCGGCGGTGTGGCGATCACGCTCATCTCGCGGATGCCGGTGATCGCCGTCTCCAGGGTGCGCGGGATGGGGGTGGCGGACATGGACAGCACATCGACGTTGACGCGCATGGCCTTCAGCCGCTCCTTGTGCTCCACGCCGAACCGCTGCTCCTCGTCGATGATCACCAGCCCGAGGTCCTTGAACTGGATCTCCTTGCTGAGCAGCCGGTGGGTGCCGATCACCACGTCGATCCGGCCCGTGGCCAGGCCGTCGACCACCTTCTTGGACTGCGCATCGGTCTGGAACCGCGACAGTTGAGCCAGGTGCACGGGGAAGCCCGCGAAACGCGACGCGAAGGTCTGGTAGTGCTGCGTGACGAGCAGGGTGGTGGGCACCAGGACAGCCACCTGCTTGCCTTCCTGCACCGCCTTGAAGGCGGCGCGCACCGCGATCTCCGTCTTGCCGTAGCCCACGTCCCCACAGATCAGGCGGTCCATGGGCACGACCTTCTCCATGTCCGCCTTCACGTCGGTGATGGCGGAGAGCTGGTCCGGGGTCTCCACGAAACTGAAGGCGTCCTCCAGCTCGCGCTGCCAGACGTTGTCCGGCCCGAAGGCGTGGCCCTTGGTGGCCTGCCGGGCCGCGTAGAGCTTGATGAGCTCGGCGGAGATCTCGCGGACGGCCTTGCGGGCCTTGGCCTTGCGCTTGGTCCAGTCCCCGCCGCCCATCTTGTCCAGCGTGGGCGATTCGGATCCAACGTAGCGGCTGAGCTGATCCAGCTGGTCCATCGGCACATACAGCCGGTCCCCCGGATGTCCCCGCTTGCTGGGGGCGTACTCGACGACCAGGTAGTCCCGCGCGGCGCCCTGCACCGTGCGCTGCACCAGCTCGACGAAGCGGCCCACGCCGTGCTGCTCGTGCACCACCGGGTCACCGGCCTTGAGCTCGAGCGGCTGGATGGCGGCCTTGCGACGGGCGGGCAGCTTGCGCTCGGCCCGGTCCAGGACCGTCTGGCCGGTCAGCTCCGCCGCGGTGATCACCTCCACCCTGGCCTCATCCGCGCGCCATCCCTGGCGCAGGGAGGACAGCACCACCGAGACGCGGGCGGGCGTCGGCGGCTCCGCAAGGTCGTCGAGGGCGGCGGCGATGCCGGCCTCCTCGAGCACCTCGATCATGCGAGCGGCCAGCCCGCGGCCCTCGACGCACAGAACCACGCCCCACCCGTCGGCCAGTTTCGCGGCGATGTGCCGGGTGGCCACCTCCGTGTCGCCGCGGAAGGACTCCGTGGTGGTCACGCGGACGGTGCGCGAATGCACGGAATCCGCGTCCATCGCGTGGGGTTGGTCGTCCGCGGCGAACGGCGACAGCGACCACCACCCGTGCCCGATGGACAGGGCGTGCTGGCGCACATCCGAGAGGCTCCAGTAGGCGGAGGCCCCGAGATCCACCGGCGACTTCCCGCCCCCGGCCGCGGCGGCCCAGCTGGCCTCGAGGAACTCCTGGCTCGTCTGCACCAGCTCAGTGGCGCGCGCCCGGATCAGTTCCGGTGATGCGGCCAGCACCAGCGACCCCGCCGGCAGAACGTCGACCAGGAGCTCCAGCCCGTCCACCAGCACGGGCGTGAGCGCCTCCATGCCCTCGACGGCCTGCCCCTCGGCCATGCGGCCGAGCATGTCGCCGAGTTCGGGGTGCTGAGCCGCGAGCCGCTTGGCGCGGTTGCGCACCGCAGTCGTGAGGAGAAGCTCGCGGCAGGGCGGCGCGATGACGACGTCCGCCGTCTCCCCCGTCGAGCGTTGATCCGCGACCGTGAAGGAGCGGATCTCGTCCACCTCGTCACCGAAGAAGTCGATGCGCACCGGGTGCTCCGCCGTGGGCGGGAAGATGTCCACGATGCCGCCACGCACGGCGAACTCCCCGCGCCGCTCCACCAGGTCCACACGGTTGTAGGCGGCACCGGACAGGTCCGCGAGCAGGGTGGAGAGCGGGTATTCCTCGCCGACGACGATGCGCACGGGAGCCATGTCCGCCAGCCCTCTGACCTGCGGCTGCAGGACGGAGCGGATGGGCGCCACGACGACGCGGGGCGGGGGCTGCTCCCCCTTCCCGGCGAGGCGGCGCAGGACGGCCAGGCGGCGGCCGACGGTGTCCGCGCGCGGGGAGAGCCGCTCGTGCGGGAGCGTCTCCCACGCAGGGTAGTAGGCCACCTGGTCCTCGCCGAGCAGGCTGCCGAGCTCGGTGGTGACCTGCTCCGCCTCCCGGTAGGTGGAGGTGACCAGCAGGACGGTGCGTCCGGACTCCTCGGCGAGGGAGGCGGCCAGCAGCGGGAAGAAGGGCGGCACCGCCGTCACGTCCAGCGTGGTGACGCCGGAGCGCCGCGAATCCGCGAGGGTCGCGGCGAGGGCGGGATCGCGCTCGAGGGCGCGCAGCAGTCCGGGGAACTTCACAGCGACCATCCTTCCACGGCTCTCCGACAGGACGCGCTCGTCAGGAGTTGAAGCGGTTCTGCGTGGCCACGAGGCCCTCGCGGACGAGCAGTTCGACGGCGTCCGCCGCCACCGCTGCGTCCACTCGCAGCCCCTCCAGATCCGAGGGCTTCATCTTCGCCAGCACCCAGGCCGCGGCGTCCTGCCTGCCTGGCGGCCGCCCGATGCCCACGCGGACGCGGTGGAAGTCACCGGTGCCGAGGTGGGCGCGGATGGACTTGAGCCCGTTGTGGCCGTTGTCCCCGCCGCCCATCTTCACGCGCAGCCGGCCGGCATCCAGGTCCAGCTCGTCGTGGACGGCGATGACGTGCGAGGGCTTGATCTTGTGGAACGCCGCGACGGACTTCACCGCGGAACCGGAGTCGTTCATGAAGGTGGTGGGTTTGGCCAGCACCAGCTTGATGGGCTCCGGACCCGGGAGGGTCACCGTGGCCAGCTCCGCCCGCTGGCGCGAGTTCACGGAAAACGACGAACCGTAGCGGTCCGCAAGGTCCGCTACGGCCCAGTACCCGACGTTGTGCCGGGTGGCCTCGTACGTCGGGCCCGGGTTCCCGAGCCCGACGACGAGGAAGGTGGAATCGGTCACTCGGCCGCGGGGACGCCCTCGGACGCACCCTCGGCGACGTCGGTCTCACCGAGGTCCGCGACCGGGGCCTGGCCGACGCTGACCACCACGACATCGCCCTCGACGCCCGCGATGACGCCCTCGGGAAGCGTGATGTCCGCGACGGTGAGGTGCGAGCCGATGGTGAGGCCCTCGATGGAGACCTCGAGCTCGTTGGGGATGTCGGTGGCGGGCGCGAGGACCGTGAGGTTGTTGAGCTCGTGGTTGACCAGCGCGCCGCGCTCCGCCTCACCGGTGAAGACCAGCGGGACCTCGACGGTGACCTTCTCGCCGGCCGTGACCAGTACCAGATCGATGTGGTCGATGGAGTGCAGGATGGCGTGGCGCTGAATCTGCTTCGGCAGCGCGAGGAAGGGCTTGGGCTCGCCCTCGACGGTGATCTGGAGCAGCACGTTGGGCTGACGGAGCGCGAGGAAGGTCTCCCGGGCGGGGAGGGCCAGGTGCACGGGATCCATACCGTGGCCGTAGAGCACGGCGGGGGTGGCACCGGCGCGACGGAGACGGCGCGAGGCGCCCTTGCCGAACTCGGTGCGGGTGGTGGCGGTCAGATCGACGTCGGCCATGGGTGAACTCCTCAAGCTCTTTGGATATCTACGCGTGCGGGCGCCGAGCGAGGAAGGAGGCTAGTCGATCACGGACCCTGGGGGTCCCTCGCCAGGCAGCCCCGTAAGCTTACCCCCCGGGTGTGGGGGCGTGCGAATCGGCCTAGAGAACGACCTGGTTCGGACGCGGCTGATCGAAGTTCCGTTGCCCGCGGTACATCTCCACGGACTCGCGCAGCGCCGTGAGGAAGTAGGGCGGGAACTCCATCCCCTTCTCGTTGGCCCACAGCAGCTTGGCCTCGAGCCGCCCGATCTCACGCGCGTAGATCTCGATCTCCGCGTCGATGCCCAGCTCGGCCATCACTCCCCCGAACTCCTTCTGGTAGTACGTCACGTAGTCCACGCCCACCATGGTGAAGGAGTTCGCGCGCAGCAGCCGCGCCACCTGTACCTGCCAGGGCCTGAGCACCCCGTCCTGCACCATCTTCTCAGCGCTCAGCCGGTAGAAGGCGAAGTGGCCGGGCTCCTGCTGCTTGATGGGGTGGATGATCGTCTCCGCGATGGCCGTCTCCCCCATGCGGGTGAGCTCCTTGATCAGCGAGGAGTACGCCAGGACCGCCTGCCGCTCGGTCGACGCGCCGGTGAGGTAGTAGAGCATCCGTGAGATGTCGTGGACGGGCTCCCAGTGCGCGAGCGCGCCGAGGAGCTTCATGCGCAGCGGGATGGTCATGAACGGCTCCTGCGGCTCCATGCCGAGGTCGCCCTGGAGCTGGTCCAGCAGGTAGCCGTGCGCCATCTCCTGGTCGTACCAGACGTCCTGGTAGAAGATCCGGTCCACCTCGCTCACATCGGGCAGGATGGTGAGCAGCTCGAGGACGTTGCGGTCCACCTCCAGTTCGACGCGCGCGAGATAGTCGATGACGTGCGCGAACCGCCGGCGCACCGCCTCGGGATTGTGGACGGTTCGGTCGGCCGAGCCCAGCTGGATCGGCGGATGCCTGTCCCCCAGCTCCAGGACGAAGCTCTTCAGCGAGGCGTCAGTGATCAGTGCGGCCATGGCGCTCCTCCTAGTCACCTCCAAGCATGGCCGATTCCCACCACCCGGTCATGACCCAGTCCACCACCCGGCCGACCACGGATCAGTGCATGGGCGCCGCCGTCGACGACCGCTCGATCAGCTCCGGCCTGATCACGTGACGGGTCGGTGGCCGGGTGGGGTCGGCCAGCTCGTCGAGCAGGATCCGGGCCCCGACGGCGCCCATCTCGTCGCCGTGCTGCGCGACGGTGGTGAGCGTGACCGGGCCGCCCCACGCGTTGCTGTTGGCGTCGCAGCCCATCACGAGAACATCCTCTGGCACACGCACTCCGCCGGCGGCCAAGACCTGGATGACGGCCATCCCGGTGAGGTCGGCCACACAGATGATTCCGTCTGGGCGCTCCCCCGAGGGCAGGTCGACGAGCCGTCGTCCGGCGACGATGCCGCCGGCGACCTGGAGGTCGGTGGTGTGGATGTCGATCACCTGAACACCGGCGGCCTCCGCGACGGCGCGTCGCACGCCCCGGCGCCGTTCGTCGGCCGGCTGCAGAGACTCCGGGACGCCGACGAACGCGAGCCGGCGGCAGCCGCGCTGCATCAGATGGGTGGCCGCGAGGTACCCGACGTGCTCGTTGTCCACCAGCACCGTGGACCAGGTGGCGCCCGGGGTGTCGTGGTTGAGCACCACCACACGACGGCCGTGGGAGGCCAGGCGACCCACGTCGCCGTCGGGGTCGAACTGCGGCGCCAGGAGCACGCCGGCCACGCGCGTCTCGTCGAAGTAGTCGAGGTGCTCGCGCTGCTGCCGCGGATCGGTGTCCGAATCCGTGATCACCAACTGATGGCCGCGCTCCCGGATGGCCGCCTGGGCCCCTCGGGCGATGTCCACGAAGAGGCTGTTGCTGAGGTCGAAGACATTGAGCCCGATGGCGTGCGAGCCCGCCCCCACGAGGGACCGCGCGTTGAGGTTGCGCACGAAACCGAGGCGGTCGATGGCTGCCTGCACTCGTGCGACGGTCTCCGGTCGGCACCCCTCAGGCCGGTTGAGCACGTTGGACACCGTGCCGAGGGACACGCCCGCCTCACGGGCGACGTCGTTCATGCTGGGCAGCCTGCCGCCGGTGCGCGGGTTCATACAGAGCAATGTAGGGCCCCGGGGTGAAACGCTCCAGTAGTGATCGCGCGCATCCCCGACGGGCCCTTGACGAATTCCCCATCTCGGTCCACCATGATGGTGAAACGTTTCATACGGAAGCGTGCGTCTCAACGTCGAGGAAACCTGCATGACCACCACCACGCGGCTCAGAGTCGAAAACCGTCCCATCTCACCCGTCGTCCTTGGCCTGGGCGACCCAGCCCCTCGCCTGTCCTGGCAGGTGACCGACGCCCCGGACGGATGGGTCCAGTCCGGCTACGCCATCGAGATCGACCGCAACGGCGCGGCGACCGTGCACGAGGAGGCCTCGGCCGAGCAGCTGTTCGTCGCCTGGCCCCAGGCGCCCCTCGCCTCCCGCGAGCGCGCCGTCGTGCGTGTCCGCGCCCGTGGCAACGACGGCGAGTGGGCGGCATGGAGCGAACCCGTCGCGATCGAGGCCGGCCTCCTCGAGGCGGAAGACTGGCAGGCCCGCTTCATCTCCCCCGCCACGCTCGGCGGCATCCTCACCCCGGCGCCGCTGCTCACCACGGCGTGGACCCTTCCCGCCGACGTGGTCAGCGCCCGCCTCCACGTCACCGCGCACGGCCTCTACCAGATGACCATCAACGGCCGTCGGGTAGCCGACGAGTACCTCGCCCCCGGCTGGACCACCTACAGCCACCGGCTCCGCTACCAGACCCACGACGTCACGGACCTGCTTCAGGAGGGCGCCAACGACGTCTCCGCCCTGCTCGGCAACGGCTGGTACCGCGGCCGCCTCACCTGGGGCAACCGTCGCGCCATCTACGGCGACCGGCTGGCGCTCCTGGCCCAACTCGAGGTCCTCACCGCCGACGGCACGCGGCACGTCCTCGGCACCGACGACACCTGGCGCGCCCACACCTGGCGCGTGCTGGCCGACGACATCTACGACGGCTGCACCACCGACCTGCGCATCACCGAGCCCCGGGGCGACGACGCCGTCGAAGTGATCGACGCCGACCTCGGCCTGCTGGTGGCCCCCGACGGCCCGCCCGTTCGTGTCACCCAGGTGGTGCCCGCCCAGAAGACGTGGCGCTCCCCGTCCGGCGCTCTGCTGATCGACTTCGGCCAGAACGTCGTCGGGTGGGTCCGCCTCACCGTGCGCGCCGAGTCCGGCCGCCAGGTGGTGGTGACCCAGGCCGAGGTGCTGGAGCACGACGAACTCGGCATCCGTCCGCTGCGCACCGCCAAGGCCACCGACACCTACCACCTCGCGGGCACCGGCGACGAGGTCCTGGAGCCCACCTTCACCTTCCACGGCTTCCGTTACGCCCGCGTCGACGGCGTCGACGAGGCCGAGATCGTCTCGGCCGGGGCCGTGGTCATCCACAGCGACATGGAGCGCACGGGCTGGTTCGACTCCTCCCACGACATGCTCAACCGGCTGCACGAGAACGTGGTGTGGGGCATGCGTGGAAACTTCGTCGACGTGCCCACCGACTGCCCGCAGCGCGACGAGCGCCTGGGCTGGACCGGTGACATCCAGGTGTTCACGCCCACGGCCGAGTTCCTCTACGACGCCACCGGCTTCCTGCGCTCGTGGCTGCGCGACCTCGAGGCCGACCAGTTCGACGACGGCGGCGTGCCCATCGTGGTGCCCAACGTCCTCGGCGGCATGGTGGCCACCGCCTGGGGCGACGCCGCGGCGATCGTGCCCACCGTGCTGCACGAACGCACCGGCGACGACGCGGTCCTGGCCCGCCAGCTGCCCAGCATGCGCCGGTGGGTGGAGTTCCTCGACAAGGCGGCAGGCGACGACGGCGTGTGGTCCGGCGGGTTCCAGTTCGGCGACTGGCTCGACCCGACGGCCCCCCCGGAGGAACCCGCCCGCGCCAAGGCCGACCCCGACGTGGTGGCCACCGCCCACGTGTACCGCAGCGCCGACTTCACGGCCCGCGCCGCCGCCATCGTCGGCGACGCAGAAACCGAGGCCTACGCCCGCTCCGTCGCTGATCGCGCACTCGCCGGCTTCCGCCGCGAGTTCGTCACCCCCGGCGGCCGCATCCTCAGCGACGCGCAGACCGTCTACGCCATGGCCCTGGTGTTCGACCTCCTGGAGAACGACGGACAGCGCGCTGCGGCAGCCTCCCGACTGGCCGATCTGGTGCGCATCTCCGGCTTCCGGATCTCCACCGGTTTCGTCGGCACGCCCCTGGTCACCGATGCGCTGGCCGACCACGGCCACGTCGAGACCGCCTACCGGCTGCTGCTGCAGACCGGCTGCCCGTCCTGGCTGTACCCGGTGACCATGGGTGCCACCACCATCTGGGAGCGCTGGGACTCGATGCTGCCCGACGGGACCATCAACCCCGGCGAGATGACGTCCTTCAACCACTACGCCCTCGGCGCGGTGGCCGACTGGCTGCACCGCACCGTCGCCGGTCTCGCCCCCGCCGCACCCGGCTACCGGCGGATCCGCATAGCGCCGCGCCCCGGCGGCGGCCTGACGCACGCCTCCGCCCGCCACCTGTCGCCGTTCGGCGAGATCGCGGTGGGCTGGCAGCGGGACGGCGACGACGTGGTGGTCTCCGCCACGATCCCCCCGGGCGTGACCGCGGACGTGGACCTGCCCGGCGCCCCCGTCGAGGCGGGATCCGGCACCCACGAGTGGCGCGTCAGCCTGCCCGAGCCGGCCTACGGTCCGCCCTCGACAGTGCGCGAACTCATGGACGATCCCACGCGATGGGACCGCTTCGTGGAGGGCACCATCGCGGCGCCCCTGAGGGGCATGGTGCACTTCACCGACGAGGCCTCGGTGGCCGACCGGATGGCCGCGCACCTCGAGGACCCCGTGGAGGTCCTGGTGGATGCGTTCACCCTCGGCGGCAGCGACGGCGGCCGCGACGAGATCACGGCCGTGGTGCGCGAGAGCCTGACCTGAGCAGCCGGTCACGCCCGACGCCGGCCGGCTCGGGCGTGACCAAACTGAGATCTGGAACCCCTTGACAGGGAGACCAGCAACATTTTAACCTTTCAACATGCAGGTGAAACGTTTCATCTGATTGAGTCCAACGGAGGGCACTACATGAATCTCAAGAAGACCGGAATCGCCAGCATGGCGATCGTCGCGGCCGCCGCGCTGGCCGCCTGCACCCCCGGATCGCTCGGCTCCACCGACGACCCCACCGCCTCCGGTAGCGGCGCACCCGCCGCCGAGGCCGTCGAGATCACCCTGCTGGTCGACAACTCGGAAACCTCTCTCAACACAGCCCAGGCGATTGCCGACGGGTTCAACTCGGCCCAGGACGAGGTGGTCGTCGACATCGAATCGCGGCCGCAGGGCACCGACGGCGACAACGTGGTCAAGACCCGTCTCGCCACCGACGAGATGAGCGACGTCTTCTGGTACAACTCCGGCTCGCTGCTCCAGGCCCTGGATCCGACGACGACCCTGGTCGACCTGTCAGGCGAGGCCTTGATGGACCGCGTCGACGACGCGTTCAAGCCCGCCGTGAGCAGCGGCGACGCGATGTTCGGCGTCCCGGTGGGTCAGGCCATGGGCGGCGGCATCCTCTACAACAAGGCCGTCTACGCCGATCTCGGACTCGAGGTGCCCACCACGTGGGACGAGTTCATGGCCAACAACGAGAAGATCAAGGCCGCCGGCATCGACCCGGTCATCCAGAGCTACGGCGACACCTGGACCTCCCAGCTGTTCATCCTCGCGGACTTCCACAACGTCACCGCCGAGCAGCCCGACTGGGCGGAGAAGTACACGGCGAACGAGGCCAAGTACGTCGACGAGCCGGCCCTCAAGGGCTTCCAGCGGCTCGAGGAGGTCTACAAGGCCGGCTACATGAACGAGGACTTCGCCACCGCCAAGCTGGATCAGGCACTCACTCAGCTCGTCAGCGGCGAGGGCGCGCACTACCCCATGCTGTCCTTCGTCATCAACACCTACGTGGGCCTCTCCGAGGACGCGGCCGAGAACATCGGCTTCTTCGCCCAGCCCGGCGACGACGCCGCCACCAACGGGCTCACCGCATGGACCCCCGCCGGCCTGTACATCCCGAAGACCACCGAAGGCGACAAGCTCGAGGCGGCCAAGAAGTTCGTCGACTGGGCGGCCACCCCCGAGGCCTGCGACGCGCAGACCGCCGCCGTGACCCCCACCGGCCCGTACCTTGTCAAGGGCTGCGAACTTCCCGATGATCTGCCGGCCGCCGTCGGCGACCTGCAGGTCTATTTCGACGAGGGCAAGGCCAGCCCCGCGCTGGAGTTCCTCTCGCCCGTGAAGGGCCCGAACCTCGAGAAGATCACGGTCGAGGTCGGCTCCGGCATCCGCTCCGCCGCCGACGGCGCCAAGCTGTACGACCAGGACGTCGAGAAGCAGGCCCAGCAGCTGGGCCTCGAGGGCTGGTGATCCACCCCGGCCGCTAGGCCGGACCACACACCCGCGGAGGGTGGGGTTGTTCGCTCCTCCCCACCCTCCTCCCTGTTCCCCACGACACTGAAACCCGCGGCACCGCAGCCGCCCACGACGACGTGATCTTCAGCCCTCAAGGAGCCTCCGTGACCGCCACCCACTCCCCACCGCGCGCGGCAGCCGGGTCGCAGCCGGCCGCCAGGCCGCGCATCTCCCCCGTGCACATCGACAAGAGCTACCCGCTGTGGTTCTTCCTGCCGGGCGGCATCGTGTTCATCGCCCTCTTCATCGTCCCCACCGTGTTGTCCTTCTACTTCGCGTTCACGCGATGGACGCTGTTCAAGTCCACGTTCGTCGGCTTCGACAACTTCGTCACCTTCTTCAGCGAGCCCGGCCTCGTCGGGGCGCTGGTCAACACCCTCATCTACGCGTTCGTCACCTCCGGCACGAAGGTGGTGCTGGGCATGCTGCTGGCCGTCGTCCTGGTCCAGCACATCTGGGCCCGCGGCTACCTGCGCTCGGTCACGTTCTTCCCGGTGCTCGTCTCGGCCGTGGGTGTGGGCCTCACGTTCCAGGTGCTGCTGAACCCCACGTCGGGCGTGGTCAACGCAGCTCTGGGCGTGGTCGGCATCGAGGGGCCGCGCTGGCTGGTCGACCCCAACATCGCACTGCTCACCGTGGCCGCCATCGACGTCTGGAAGGGCATCGGCCTGGCCACGCTCATCTACATCGCCGGCCTGGTGGCCATCCCCCAGGAGTACTACGAGGCGGCCAAGGTGGACGGCGCCAGCGCGTGGGACATCTTCCGCAGCATCATGCTGCCGCTGTCGTTCCCCGCCACGTCGACGGTGATCATCCTGTCGCTGATCGGTGGCCTGCGCTCCTTCGACCTGATCTGGACCACCACCCAGGGCGGTCCCGGCTTCGCCTCGGACGTCATCGCCTCGGTGATCTACAAGCAGTACCAGGCGGGCTTCTACGGCCTCTCCACCGCGGGCAACGTCATCCTCTTCATCGTCGTGACCGCGATCATCTACCCACTCTCGCGGTGGCTCAACTCCAAGGAGGTGGCCCAGTGACCAGGATGCGGCCCATCGGCTACATCGTCGGGATCATCGGGATCGCGCTGACCAGCGTGATCTTCCTGCTGCCCTTCGCCTTCATCCTGCTCACGGCCATGAAGCCCAAGGCCGAGGCGAACCTGCTCCAGTTCTCCTGGCCCACCGAGATCGTGCTGTGGCAGAACATCGTCGACGTGATCCAGACCCGCGACTTCATGCTGATCATCGCGTTCATCAACTCGACCATCCTCACCGTGGCAAGCGTCACGCTCATGGTGATCTTCGGCGCGATGATCGCCTACGTGCTCCAGCGCCGCAAGAGCTGGATCAATCCATGGATCAACGGTCTCGTGCTGGCCGGCCTGATCATCCCGCCGGCCGTCGTGCCCACCATCTGGGTGATGCAGACTCTCGGGATCTTCAAGACCCTGCCCGGCCTGATCCTCATCGAGGTGGCCTTCGGCCTGTCGTTCACCGTCCTCATGATGCGGGCGTTCATCGCAGGCATTCCCAAGGAGATCGATGAGGCGGCGATCGTCGACGGCGCCGGCCCGATGCGGCTGTTCTTCCAGGTGGTCCTACCGCTGCTGCGGGGAGTTGTCGTCACGGTCGTGGTGGTGCAATCGGTGTTCGTGTTCAACGACTTCCAGAACCCGCTCTACTTCCTCCCAGGCGACAGGAACGCCACCGTGCAGCTGACCCTGTTCAACTTCCAGAGCCAGTTCAACACCTCGTACAACCTTCTCTTCACCAACATCCTTCTCATCACCATCCCGCCGCTGATCATGTACATCTTCTTCCAGCGCCAGATCGTCGCCGGCATGACGTCGGGCGCGGTGAAGGGATGACGACGTGCCCCCCGGGGTACGGCGCGTAGAGTATGCGCCGACCCCTGATCCCGATCGGAGCCCGGTGAACCCCCATCCGCGCCTGAGCATGCGTGACGTCGCTGACATGGCGCGAGTCTCGATCGGCACCGTGTCCAACGTCGTCAACAACCCCGAGCGCGTGCTGCCGGCGACCCGGGAGCGCGTCCAGGAGGCCATCGCGGCACTGGGCTGGGCACCCAACCAGCAGGCACAGGCGCTGCGCGCCGGCAAGAGCCGGATCGTCGGCCTGGGCGTCATGGACGTGGCCAACCCGTTCTTCGCCGACGTCCTGCGCGGCGCCCAGGCGCGGCTCGAGGAAGCCGGCTTCGCCGCCACCATCGGCGATTCCGACAACCGCCCGGAGCGCGAGGCATCGGTGCTGCGCTCCTTCCGTGACCAGCGGGTCCGGGGCGTCATCCTCGGCCCCATCGGCGCCACGCCGCCGGAGGTCGACGCCCTTCTGCATGCCCGCATCCCCACGGTGCTGGTTGATCGGGCGCACGGCGGCACCGGCTGCACCGTCGGTGTAGACGACGTGGCCGGCGGGCGGATCGCGGCCGAACACCTGATCACCGAGGGGCACGTCGCCCTCGCCTTCGTCGGTGGACCCTCGACGCTTGCGCAGGTGCGCGACCGTCGCGACGGCGCCGAGCGAGCGGCCAAGGAGGCTGGAGCGAGCCTGCTGGCCATCTCCGTGCCCTCCTTGAGCTTCGCGTCCGGGCGGTCCGCCGCGGAGCATCTGGCGGTCCTGCCCGTCAGCGAACGGCCCACCGGCATCTTCTGCGCCAACGACATGATCGCCATCGGCCTTCTTCAGGGCCTGGTGGCTGCCCGGATCCGGGTGCCGCACGACGTGGCCATCGTCGGCTACGACGACATCGATTTCGCCGCCGCCGCCACGGTGCCCCTGTCCTCGGTGGCCCAGCCGAGGCGGGAGCTCGGCGCCGCGGCGGCGGACCTGCTGCTGGAGGAGATCGCGGACCAGGACGCCGGACGCACGCATGAGCACCGCACCATCACCTACACGCCGACGCTGATTCCCCGGGCGTCGAGCGTCCTGTGATCCGCGGATCACGACCCGGTCATTGACCGGCCCCACCCACTGTTGTATCGTTTCAATCAATCGCCTGAAACGATTAAAATGCGCGAGGAGGCGCCCCATGATCAGCAACACCATCAGCAAGCAACTCGAGGCCCAGGTCATCGAGGTCCCGTCGTGGGCCTACGGCAACTCGGGCACCCGCTTCCGCGTGTTCGGGACGCCCGGCACCCCCCGGACCATCCAGGAGAAGCTGGCCGACGCCGCCCAGGTGAACCTGTACACGGGCCTGTCACCGAAGGTCGCGCTGCACTACCCCTGGGACAAGGTCGACGACTGGTCCGCGCTCAAGGCCTTCGCGGCTGATCTGGGCGTCGAGCTCGGCACCGTCAACTCCAACACCTTCCAGGACGAGGCCTACAAGTTCGGCAGCCTCGCCCACAACGACGCGGCAGTCCGCCAGATGGCGATCGACCACCACCTCGAGTGCCTGGAGATCATGAACGAGATCGGCTCCACCGACCTCAAGATCTGGCTCGCCGACGGCACCAACTACCCGGGCCAGGGTGACATCCGCCGTCGTCAGGACTGGCTGGCGGACTCGCTGGCCAAGATCTACGGCCAGCTCGGGGCCGAGCAGCGGCTCGTGCTGGAGTACAAGTTCTTCGAGCCGGCCTTCTACCACATGGACGTGCCGGACTGGGGCACCTCGTACGCCCACGTCAACGCGCTCGGAGATCAGGCCCTGGTCTGCCTGGACACCGGCCACCACGCCCCCGGCACCAACATCGAGTTCATCGTCGCCCAGCTGCTGCGCCTCGGGAAGCTCGGCTCGTTCGACTTCAACTCCCGCTTCTACGCCGACGACGACCTCGTCGTGGGCGCGGCGGACCCGTTCCAGCTGTTCCGCATCCTGTGGGAGGTGCGCCGCGGCGACGGTTTCGACCCGGCCAACGGCGTCGCGTTCATGCTGGATCAGTGCCACAACATCGAGGACAAGATCCCCGGCCAGATCCGCTCCGTGCTCAACGTCCAGGAGATGACCGCCCGCGTACTGCTCGTCGACGCCGACGCGCTGCAGGCGGCTCAGGACTCCAACGACGTCCTCGGAGCCAACGCCATCATGATGGACGCCTTCTACACCGACGTTCGCCCGATGCTGGCCGAGTGGCGCGAGGCCCGCGGGCTCGCGGCAGACCCGATGAAGGCGTTCGCGGACTCCGGCTACCTGGCGAAGATCGCTGAGGAGCGCGTGGGCGGGGCGCAGGCGGGCTGGGGAGCCTGATGCCGCAGCAGTCCGTCATCGCCGTCGACCTCGGCGCGACGAGCGGCCGGGTGGTGCTGGCCACGCTCACGGAGGGGCGGTTCAGCCTCGACGAGGTGCACCGCTTCTCCACCGCCGCCCACCAGAGCGACGACGGGCTCCGGCTCGACGTCGTGGCCCTGTTCGACGAGCTCCAGGCCGGCATCGGCCGCGCGATGGAGGCCGCCCCCCACGGCGTGGCCGCGCTCGGCATCGACTGCTGGGCCGTCGACTACGGCCTCCTCGGAGATGACGGACTGCTCGAACTCCCCTTCAACTACCGCGATCCCCGCACCGAGCGCGGCCGCACGCTCGTGCGGGCCCGGATCGGGGAGGCGGAGCTGTACTCGCGCGTCGGGCTGCAGGACGTGCCGTTCAACACGGTCAACCAGCTGGCCGACGACCTCGCCGCCGGCCGGCTGGAGCGCGCCACACGCTTCCTTCTCCTCCCGGACCTGCTCGCCTACTGGCTCACCGGCAAGGAAGTGGCGGAGCGCACCAACGCGTCGACCACCGCACTGCTGGATCCCCGCACCGGCCAGTGGGACTGGGACCTGATCGACCGCCTCGGCTTCCCGCGTCGCATCTTCGCCGACGTCGTGGAGCCCGGCACGGTGGTGGGCGAGATCGTCACCGGCCCGGCCGCCGGCGTGCCGCTCGTGGCGGTGGGCTCGCACGACACCGCCTCCGCCGTCGTCGGCGCTCCGCTGGGGGCCGACGACGTGTTCATCTCGTCGGGCACCTGGTCGCTGGTCGGCATGGAGCTCGACGCGCCGATCCTCACGGAGGAGTCGCGGCAGGCGAATCTCACCAACGAGGGCGGCGTGGACGGCACCGTGCGTTACCTCAAGAACGTCATGGGGCTGTGGATCCTGTCCGAGGCGGTGCGCCACTGGGCGGCCGAGGGCCGCGAGCTGCCCGTTCCCGACCTCGTGGAGGCCGCCCGCGCGGTCACCGACGCCCCGCACTTCGACGCCACCCACCCCAGCCTGCTCCCACCCGGGGACATGGTCGGCCGCGTCAAGGCACTGGCCGGCGGCGACGAGCGGCTCGACGACCCGGCCGTGTTCACCCGCGCGCTCATCGAGTCACTCGCCGACGCCTACGCCGATGTGATCGGCGAGCTGTCGTCGATCACCGCGCGCACGCCCGGGCGCGTCGTCGTGGTGGGGGGCGGCAGCCTCAACCGCCTGCTGTGCCAGCGGACCGCGGACCGCACCGGGCTGCCGGTCTCGGCCGGCCCCGTCGAGGCCACCGCGCTCGGCAACTGCCTGGTGGCCGCCCGCGCCGTCGGCCTCCTCGACGGCACCCTCTCCGACCTCAGAAAGACAGTGATGGCCTCCTCCACCGTGACCCGGTACCTCCCCCGCCCCGAGAAGGAACTCGCCGAGATCACGTCGCTGTCCAACGAGTTCGGCGCCAATCCCGGCTTCGTCCGCGCGGGTGGCGGCAACTCGTCGGCCAAGGCCGACGGTGTGTTGTGGATCAAGCCCAGCGGCGTCTCCCTGGCCGGCATCACCGCCGAGGACCTGGTGCCACTGGACCTGCAGGTGCTGCTCGACTCCCTCGACGCCCCGGACCCGGACCCCGCCCTGGGTGACCCGGTCAACCACATCGCCGGGCTCGCCCGCCTCGACGACGGCCCCCGGCGCCCGTCGGTGGAGATCCTGTTCCACGCGCTGATCCCGGACACCTACGTGTTCCACACGCACCCGCTGCTCATCAACGCCGTCACCTGCAACGCCGACGGCGAGCGGCTCACCACCGAACTGTTCGGCAACGACGTGCTGTGGGTGGCCTACGTCGATCCCGGCCTCCCGCTGGCCCGCGAGATCGCGGCACGCCGCGACGAGTTCTCCGCCCGCACCGGCCTGCCCGCCCCCAAGGCCACGTTCCTCATGAACCACGGCCTCATCGTCGCCGGCGACAACCCGGGCGAGGTGCGCGCCGAGAGCTACCGGATCCTCGCCAGGATCGAGGAGGCGGTGGCTTCGGCCTCTGCCGACGAGCCGGCCGCGCGGTCCACTGCGGACCTGGACGCCGTCGCCGAGGCGTTCCGCACCGCGCTGGACGCGGTGGCCGTGGCCACCGACGACGGCGACATCGCGCGCACCTTCCCGGCAACCGAGGCCGGCGCGCAATTCCTTGTCGAGGGTCCGCTGATCCCGGACCAGATCGTCTACGCCGGCTCGTTCCCGCTCGTCGCGGGAGGCGCCGACGCAGTACCTGCCGCGCTCGCCGCGTTCCGCGAGGCTCGGGGCGTGGACCCCGTGATCGCGGTGGTCCCGGGCGCGGGCGTGGTCGCGGTGGGAGACTCCGAGAAGTCCGCCACAACCGCGCTGCAGGTCTACGTCGACGCCCTGACCGTCGGCCGCGCGGCGACGGCGCTGGGCCGGGTCCGGGCACTCAACGAGCAGGAGCGTCGTTTCATCGAGACCTGGGAGGCCGAGGCCTACCGCCAGCAGGTTGCCAAGGCCTGATCCGGCTTCAGCCGACGGCCGGAGCCTCCGTCGGGGGGCGGCGTTGATGGCAGGTTCACACCATCGGCCCATGGTTGCCTAGACTCCGGGCATGATGGGTCGCCGCACCGTCGCCCTGCTGGGCCCCGCGTTCGTCGCGGCGATGGCCTACGTCGACCCCGGAAACGTGGCGGCCAACCTCACCGCAGGGGCCACCTTCGGCTACCTGTTGGTGTGGTCGTTGGTGCTGGCGTGCCTGATGGCCATGCTGGTGCAGTACCTCTCCGCAAAGCTGGGCGTGGTGACCGGCGAGAGCCTCAGCGGCCTGGTCCGGTCCGCCCTGCTGAGGCGTCGCGGCGGGCCGGTGTGGCGCGCGCTGTACGCGGCCCAGGCGCTCACCGTCGCCATCGCCACGGACGTGGCCGAGGTCGTGGGCGGCGCCATCGCGCTCAACCTGCTCTTCGGGCTGCCGCTCCCCGCCGGGGCCGTGATCGTCGGCCTGGTGTCCATCCTGGTGCTGCAATGGCTTCGGTCCCGCGGAGAGGTCTTCTTCGAGGCGCTGCTCGCCGGAGTCCTCGCGATCATCGCGATCGGCTTCCTGTCCAGCCTGTTGTGGCTGCCACCGGATCCGATCCAGGTGGTGGGCGGTCTCGTCCCGAGGTTCGACGGCGCCGAGTCGCTGCAGCTTGTCGCCGCGATGCTCGGCGCCACGGTGATGCCGCACGCCGTGTACCTGCACTCAGAGTTGGCTCGGACCCGCCACTCGGGATCCGAGGAGACGGTGCCGCGGCTGTTGCGCGTGCAGCGGGTGGACGTGGCGGTGGCGCTCACGGTCGCGGCCTTCGTCAACGTGTCGATGCTGCTCTTCGCCGCCGCCGCCCTGCGGGGCGCGACGGTCGACTCCATCGAGGCCGCACACGGCGAGGTCGCGGCGCTCGTGGGCCCCGTCGCCGCGACAGTCTTCGCCATCGGACTCCTGTTCTCCGGCGTGGGCTCGGCCATCGTCGGCACCGATGCCGGCGCGGGCATGGTCCGCGACCTCGTTTCGCCCCGGATCACTCCGACGGTGCGCCGGTTGATCACGCTGGTGCCCGCCGTCGCCATCCTGCTGGCCGGCCTGCCGCCCACGCAGGCGCTCGTGCAGTCCCAGCTGATCCTGAGCTTCGGCATCGGGTTCGCGGTGGTGCCCCTGGTGGCGCTGACGGCCAGCCGACGCACCATGGGCGAGTACCGCAACCCCGTGTGGCTGACCGCTGTCGCGTGGGCCGTGGTGGCGGCCGTGTTGGCGCTCAACGTCGCCGTGATCGTCACCAGCCTGTAGCCCCTGTACCGCTCAGCGGAAGATGCCCGCCTGGAACGACCCCTCCAGTTCTTCCAGCGAGCGTCCGCTGGTGTTGGGGAGGTACTTCCACAGCAGCACGAAGCAGACGACGCCGACCCCGAAGAAGAGGCCGAAGACGCCCTGGAGCCCCGACACGCTCACGATGATCGGGAAGGCGAACGTGAGGGCCGCGTTCATCAGCCACATGCCCAGGATGGACACGCCCATGCCGAAACCGCGCATGCGCAGGGGGAAGATCTCGGACAGGCACACCCAAACCGGCACGTTGAGGGCCAGCTGCATGAAGAACACGAAGGTGACGCAGAGCGTCAGGATCACCCAGGCCCGCGTGGTGCCCTGCGGCATGGTGGCCGCGGCCACCAGGATGAGTCCGTGGACGAGCGTGGTCGCCGCGAACCCACCGACGATCATGGTGCGCCGCGGGACGCGGTCCACCAGGAGGAAGAGGCACAGCGCCGACCCGACCACGGCGAGCACGCCGTTGGCGATGTTGGCGACGATGGCGGCATCCGAGGAGAAGCCGGCCTCCTTCAGAAGCTCGGTGCCGTAGTACATGATCGAGTTGATGCCGGTCAGCTGCTGGGCGATGGCGAGACCGAGGCCGGTGAGCACGAGCCGCCGGATCCAGGGGGCGCCCATGTCGCGCCACCCGCCGAGCTGGGTGCGGGCCTCGACCCGGGCCAGTCCCTCGACCTCGTCGATCTCGGCGCGGGCCCGATCCGGGGTACGCACCTGCTCGAGGACCTCGAGTGCCTCCGCGTGCCGTCCGCCGGAGATCAGCCAGCGGGGCGACTCCGGCATCTTGAGCATGCCGATGAACAGGGCCACCGCGGGGATCGCGCACATCGCAAGCATGTAGCGCCAGACGCCCTCGTGATCGCCCCACACGTTGGCGATCACGGCGTTGATGACGAAGGCCAGCATCTGCCCCAGCACGATGGCGAGCTCATTGCGGCCGGAGAGGGCACCACGCCTCTCCGTCGGGGCGAGCTCGGCCAGGTAGACGGGCACCGTCACCGAGGCAGCGCCGACGGCGGCGCCCAGGACGAAGCGGGCCGGCAGCAGCACGGCCAGGCCGGGGGCGAACACGCAGCCGAGGGTTCCGATGAAGAACACGACGGCGACCATGGTCAGCGTCCTCTTGCGGCCCAGCCGGTCGTTCATGCGGCCGCCGATGAGGGCGCCGATGGCCGCGCCGACGAGCAGGGTCGCGGTGACCAGGCCCTCGGTGAAGCTCGTGAGCCCCAGCTCGATCTTCATGGGCTCCAACGCGCCGTTGATCACGCCTGTGTCGTAGCCGAACAGGAGGCCGCCGAAGGTGGCCACGATCGCGATGTTGTCCAGCCGGCGCTGGTGCGCGCCCGGCCGGAGGGGCGGCAGCGCCACCTGGTTCTGTGCGTCCCGAATCGTTGTCATGTGCGCCTCCCTGTCCGTCAGTGCTCGACGATGAGTCTTCATTCCGGGCCGGCTGGCACCTGGGCCCGTGCACACACTCTAAATCATGTACTTACAAAAGACCCGCCGACCCCCACTAAGAGTCCTAGTGGAGATCGGCGGAGTCAGAATTGTCTGGACGAAGGTTAGGACACTCCCCCGAACAACGACGTCACGGAGCCATCGAGGAAGACAGCGGCGATCGCCTTGGCGATCAATGGCGCGATGGACAGGACGGTCAGGTTGTTGATCGGCTGCTCCGTGCGGATGGGCAGCGTGTTGGTGACGATGATCTCGGAGACGTTGGCCGCGTTGAGGCGCTCGACTGCGGGCCCGGAGAAGATGCCGTGCGTGGCCGCGGTGATCACCTTGGAGGCGCCGCGGTCGTGCAGCGCCTGCGCCGCCTGAGCGATGGTGCCCGCGGTGTCGATCATGTCGTCGACCAGGATGCACACCTTGCCCGCGACGTCGCCCACCACTTCATGCACGGCCACGGTGTTGGCCTTGTCGTGGTCGCGCCGCTTGTGGACGATGGCCAGCGGGGTGCCGAGCACGTCGGTCCACATGTCGGCCAGCCGCACCCGGCCGGCATCGGGCGACACCACGCACATGTTGCCCACGTCGTAGTTCTTCTTGACGTATTCCGAGAGGACGGGGAGGCCCCACAGGTGGTCGACGGGACCGTCGAAGAAGCCCTGGATCTGGGCCGCGTGAAGATCCACCGACATGATCCGGTTTGCGCCCGCCGCCTTGTACAGGTCCGCGACCAGCCTGGCCGAGATGGGCTCGCGGCCGAGGTGCTTCTTGTCCTGGCGCGCGTACGGGTAGAAGGGCGCCACCACCGTGATCCGCTTGGCAGAGGCCCGCTTGAGCGCGTCGACCATGATGAGCTGCTCCATCAGCCACTCGTTGACCGGGGCGGTGTGGGACTGGATGACGAACGCGTCGCAGCCGCGAACGGACTCCTCGAAGCGCACGTAGATCTCGGAGTTGGCGTAGGTGAGCGCACGCGTGGGCACGATCGGCTCGTCCATGATGGCGGCCACCTCCTGCGCCAGCTCGGGGAAGGCGCGCCCGCTGAAGAGCATGAGGTGCTTGTTGTTCTTGGCGATCTGCGACACGTCGATCAGGCCTTCTTCTTCTCGCGGGATTCCAGGACAGCGGGGTGGACGCTGCCGTCGTGCTCGGCGGCTGCGGCCGCCGCCTTCGACTCGGGTCGACGCTCGGTCATCCAGCCGTCGATGTTGCGCTGCCGGCCCCGCGCCAGGGCGAGGCTCCCCGCCGGGACATCATCGGTGATCGTCGACCCGGCACCCACGAGGGCCCCGGGACCGATGTCGACCGGCGCCACGAGAACCGTGTTCGAGCCGACGAACGCCCGCGTGCCCACATGCGTCGTGGACTTGTTGACGCCGTCGTAGTTGGCGAAGATCGTGCCCGCGCCGATGTTGACGCCCTCGTCGATGATCGCGTCCCCGGCGTAGGTGAGGTGGGGCACCTTGGCACCGTCGCCGATCACCGCGTTCTTGGTCTCGACGAACGTGCCGATCTTGCCGCCCTTACCCAGCTCCGTGCCGGGCCTCAGATAGGCGAACGGGCCGACGGTGGCGTTCTCACCGATCACCGCGAATGAGCCGTGCGTGCGGATCACCTCGGCGCCAGGGCCGACCTCCACGTCCATGAGCGTGGTGTCCGGGCCGATGATGGCACCCTCCCCCACCGTCGTGGCGCCCTGGAGGATGACGCCGGGCATGAGGAGCACGTCGCGAGCGAGGTCCACGTCCACGTCGATCCAGGTGCTCGACGGGTCCACCATGGTGACGCCGGCCAGCATCCAGGCGTCCCGGATGCGGCGGTTCATCTCCAGGTTGATCCGGGCCAGCTGCACCCGGTCGTTGACGCCCTCGGTCTGCCACACATCGTCGATCAGATGCGCGCCCACGCGCTGGGCGCGCTGGTGGGCGAAGGTGAGCACGTCGGTGAGGTACTGCTCGCCCTGTGCGTTGTCCGTGGTCAGGGAGGCCAGTCCCTCGCGGAGAGTGGCGGCGTCGAAGACGTAGATACCGGAGTTGATCTCGTCGATGGCGCGCTGCTCGTCGCTGGCGTCCTTGTGCTCGACGATCCCGGTCACGGCGTCGCCGTCGCGAATGATGCGGCCGTAGCCGGTGGGGTCCTCGACGCGCGCCGTCAGCACGGTGACCGAGTGGTGGTGGGCGCGGTGCACGGCCACCAGCTGGCGGAGGGTGTCTCCGGTGAGCATGGGCACGTCGGCGTAGGTGACCACCACGTCGCCCTCGAACTCGCCGAGGTCAGCCAGTCCGCACGCGACGGCGTGGCCGGTGCCCAGCTGGTCGTCCTGGACCGCGGTGGTAACAGCCTCGGACAGCTTCTCGAGGTGGTCTGAGACCTGCTCACGGAGGTGACCCACCACGACGACGAGGTGCGCCGGGTTCAGCGCGGCAGCCGCGGAGACGGCGAAGCTGAGCATCGGTTTCCCGGCCACCTCGTGGAGGAGCTTCGACTTGGCCGACTTCATGCGGGTCCCGCCGCCGGCGGCGAGAACGACGACTGCCGCGACGGGCGCTAGGTCGCTGTCAGTGGTGGACACGGGTGTTTCTCCTTCGGTCGCCGACCGCGAGCTCCGCCGGGGGCTCACCCGGTCAAAATACCAGCCCCGCCCCTGCCCCTGCGCGCTGTACGCCTCTCGGGTGACCACCGAAGGGGCCGGAGCGCGGAATCTCTCCCCCAGTGACGGTGTCCTCGCTCGGGTCTGAGCGGGGACACCCGCACTGGGGGAGCGTTTCCGCGATGAAGGTCGCTTGAAAACGTTATCAGACTGTGTTTGACTGGCCGCGACCGCGCGACGAGGGAGTGACCGTGACCGATCTGGCCTGGGGGCACGCAGGGCTCACGCTGACCTTCTCCACGAGTCCAGATGGGCCAGTGGCACTGACCACGGCGAGGGCCGACGGGGTGGAGGTCAGCTCCGCCGAACCCGTCGGCCTCGTTCAGATCCTCACCGCCGGCTCCGGGCACGCGCTGGCCAGCACCCGCGTCGGGATGACCGCTCTCGGGGAACACCTCCGCTACGTCCGGCACGAAACGTCAACGGAGGGTGCGTGGCACCGCCTCCGCCTCACCCTCGCCACCCCCGGTATCCAGGCCGACGTGCTCCTGGCCTCCCCCGACGGCGTGGCCGCGTTCTCCTCAGAGGTCACCGTGACGGCCACCGGGGAAGTACCGGTCTGCCTGCGGTCCGTCTCCTCCTGGGCCGCGCCGCTCGGCGTGCGCGACGCGGGGGCCTGGGAGTTCCACAGCGCGGCCAGCGACTGGCTGGCCGAGTCGCGGTGGAGCGCCCGGTCCTTCCGTCCGGACCTGTTCCCGGCGATCGCCGCCCAGCTCACCGGGGTGCGGCCGAGGGGCACCGCGACACTCGTCTCCCGCGGCACCTGGTCCAGCGGCGAGCACGCCCCGGTCGCCTCCGCGACCTCGGACTCCGAGGGCGCGGCCTGGCTGTGGCAGGTGGAACACAACGGGCCTTGGCGGATCGAGGTGGGTGAGGAGCACGAGGACTTCTCCGTGGCCCTGTCGGGCCCCACGGACCTGGACCACGCCTGGACGCTCGTCCTGGCCCCGGGAGAGTCGTTCACCACCGTCGCGTCCGCCGTCGCCCTCGGCGCCTCCCTCGACGACGCCGCCGCCGCGATGACCCGCTACCGACGCGCCGCGCGCCGCCCGCACCCGGACAACGAGCTGCTCCCCGTGTGCTTCAACGACTACATGAACACGCTGAACGGCGATCCCACCAGCGCGAAGTTGCTCCCCCTCATCGACGCGGCGGCCGAAGTAGGCGCGGAGGTGTTCTGCGTCGACGCCGGCTGGTACGACGACTCCGGACACTGGTGGGACAGCGTCGGCGAGTGGCTGCCGTCGACCAGCCGCTTCCCGGGAGGGCTCGACGAGGTGCTCGGCCGGATCCGGGGCCACGGCATGACGCCCGGCCTCTGGCTCGAGCCCGAGGTGATCGGCGTGCGCAGCCCCATGGCGGACCGGCTTCCCGCGGGGGCGTTCCTGCAGCGGCACGGCCAGCGGATCGTCGAGCAGGACCGCTACCACCTGGATCTGCGCCACCCCGCCGCCCGCGCGCACCTCGACGACGTCGTCGACAGGCTCGTGCGCGACTTCGGGGTGGGCTTCTTCAAGCTGGACTACAACATCAACCCCGGCTCGGGCACGGATCACGCGGCCCCGAGCGTCGGACATGGGCTGCTGGAGCATTCGCGCGCCGTGCTGGCCTGGCTCGACGGCGTCCTCGACCGTCACCCCGGGCTCATCCTGGAGAACTGCGGCTCCGGCGGCATGCGCGCGGACTTCGCCATGCTGAGCCGCCTGCAGCTGCAGTCCACCTCGGACCAGCAGGACTTCCGGCTCTACCCGCCGATCGCCGCGTCGGCGCCGCTGCAGATGCTCCCCGAACAGGCCGCCAGCTGGGCCTACCCGCAGCCCGGCATGGACCCCGAGGAGATCGCGTTCTGCCTGGTCACGGGGCTGGTCGGCCGCATCTACCTCTCCGGGTACCTCAACACCATGACGGAGCCTGAGCTCGGCCTCGTCCGCGAGGGGGTCGCCGCAGCCAGAGGGCTGCGCGCCGAACTCCCGCACGCCCTCCCCTTCTGGCCGCTCGGACTGCCTGCGTGGGCGGATACCTGGGTCGCCGTCGGACTCCGCACCGGCGACGACGCCCTCGTCGCGCTGTGGAAGCGGGGCGAGGCCGAGGGCGTGGCGCTGCCGGTCCCCCGCCTCGTGGGCCGGGAGGCGACGGTGACCGCCGTGTTCCCGCGGGCCGCGGGCGGCTGGGACCTCCGCTGGGACGCCGCGACCGGCCTGCTGCACGCCGAGACCGCCCTGACCACCAGCGCCCGCCTGATTCGACTCACGCCCTCGGAGCGCCGTGGGTGAGGCGCCGGCGCCGCCCGCCACCATCAGGGACGTGGCCGCGCTGGCCGGGGTCTCGGTGCCGACGGTGTCGCGGTATCTCACCGGCGCCGCGCGGGTCAGCGACGACAAGCGCGCCCGCATCGCCGCCGCCGTCGCAGAGCTGGACTTCACGCCGAATCCCGCCGCCCGGGCGCTGGGTGGGCGGGCGCCCGGCGTCGTCGCGGTGCTGGCGGGCAACACGTCGCGCTACGGCTACGCCGAGACCCTCCGCGGGATCGAGGAGGCCGCGCGGGCCGACGGCCACCTCGTCACCATCACCGCGCTGGACGGGGCCGGGGAGGCGCAGCTCGACGCCGCCGTCGGTTTGGCCCTGTCTCAGCCCGTGGCCGGGGTGATCGTGCTGGCGTTCGACCCGGCGGGCGTTGCGGCACTCAATCGCCTGCCCTCCGGGGTGGCGGCCGTAGCGCTCGCGGGGGGCCGCTTCGACGGAAGGGCGCAGATCGTCATCGACGAGGACGCCGGCGCCTTCGCGCTCACGTCACACCTGCTCTCACTTGGACATCCGACGGTGCACCACGTACGCGTCCCCTCCCCCGGGGGCGAGGGCGGCCGCACCGCGGGCTGGCGCCGGGCGTTGCACGCGGCGGGCAGGCAGGTGCCCGTCATCATCGAGGCGGGCTGGGACCCGGCCGAGGCCCGCCCTCTCGGAGCCGCGCTCGCTCGGCGCGACGACGTGACGGCAGTGTTCTGCGGAAACGACGAGGTGGCCATGGGACTGATCGCCGGCCTCCGAGACCTGGGCGTATGCGTCCCGCGTGACGTGAGTGTCGCGGGGTTCGACGACCATCCACTCGCACAGCTGTGGGACCCGGCGCTCACCACCGTCGCCCAGGACTTCGCCGAGCTGGGCCGCCGAGGCTGGCAGCTCCTCCGCGACCGCGCGGTCGGACCATCCCGCATCACGCTCACCCCAGACCTCGTCCTGCGCGCCAGCACCGCCGCGCCCCGCACCGGAAGGCCCGCCCGTGACCACTGACCGACTCGTCGTCGATTTCTCCTCCCCCGTCGGCCCGTTCCGCGGCGGCGCCTCCGGCACGCTGTACGGGTTGGGCGACGACGGCGTCCCCACGGCAGCGCTGCTCAACGGCGCCCACCTCACCAACACGAGTCAGAAGGCACCGTTCGGGACGCAGCACCCCAGCGGAGACGCGCTCGCCGTCGAGGGGGGTTTCTTCGCCAAGCACGGCCGCGACATGTACATCTACATCCAGGACCACTACCCGGACTGGCCGTATCACGGCGGCCGGAGGCCCGGTGACGGCCCGGACGGCACCTGGGCGTTCCTCGACGTGGTGGAACGGATCACCGAGGCCGTCGCCACCCGCTCGGCCCGGCCCCGCGACTACGTGCTGATCCCCTTCAACGAGCCCGACGGCGGCAACTGGTACCCCGAGTGGCCCGAGCATCGCGAGCAGTTCCTCGCCGACTGGCTCGCAGTCGTGGGCGTGATCCGGCGCGTCTGGGCGCGCCACGGCTTGGGCGCGCCAAGGATCGGCGGGCCTGGCGACATGCAATGGCAGCCCGAGCGCACAGCCGACTTCCTCGAGTTCGCCGTCGTCCACGACTGCCGCCCGGACGTCTTCATCTGGCACGAGCTGGGCATCGACAACCTCGGCACCTACAGGGGGCACCTGCGCGAGTATCGCGCGATGGAGGCCGAGCGGGGCATCGCGCCCATCGACGTCAACATCACCGAGTACGGCATGCTCCGAGACATGGCCGTCCCCGGGCAGCTGATCCAGTGGCTGGCCATGTTCGAGGACACCAAGGTGGACGCCCAGATGGCCTACTGGAACTACGCGGGGAACCTGTCGGACAACACCGCCCGCGCGCACGGCGCCAACGGTGGCTGGTGGATGCTCAAGTGGTACGGCGACCTGGAGGGCGCGACGACGGTGGCGGTCACGCCGCCGCGGCCCGACGTGCCGGACACCCTCCAGGGGATCGCCGCCGTCGACGACGCCAACCGCCGCGCCACCGTGTTGTTCGGCGGGACGGACAGCGACGTGCTGCTGGAGGTGGCGGGGCTGGACCCGGCACTGTTCGGGGCTCGGGTGGACATCGAGGTCCGGGAGGCGGCGTTGACCGGCGTCGACGGACTGCACGCCGCGCCGCGGGTGGTGTCGTCGGTGCGCGCGGTGCCGTTGGCCGACGGTGGGCTCAGCCTCCCCGTCGCGCCCTACGACCGGTTCTGCGCCTACCAGGCGCTGATCACCCCCGCCGTGGCCGGGGCGTCGGCCGTTGATCCGTGGTGCGCGACGGTGGAGGCGGAGGACACGGTCCTCACGGGGGCCGAGGTGTCGCGGTACGACCCGAAGGCCGAGGAGGGCTGGCAGTTCCTGGCCGCGGGTGGGGCGGACGTGTCGTCGTTCCGGGAGGTCTCCTCGTCGGCCGCGTGGACGGTGGAGGTGCCCCGCGACGGGACGTACCGCTTTCAGGCGATCGGCAGCGCAGCAGGCGAGCCTGGGCGTCACGCGCTGTTCGTCGACGGCGGGTTCGCGGTCTTCGTCGACCATCCGGCGAGTCTCGCGCTCAACGAACGGTCGCGGGGGAAGTACCGCGGGAGCGCGGAGGCGACGGTGCCGCTGGCCGCGGGTCGGCGCGAGTTGTCGCTGCGGACGAGCGTCGACGGGGTCTCGCTGCTCCCGGGGGCCGAGGTCACCCTGGACCGGTTCGTGCTCATGGACGCCACCGATGGTGATCCCGCCACCTACCCGGCCAGCACGTTCAGGCTGTTCGACGGCGCCCGTCTGGACTGGACGACGCTGGGCGACGGCGGGGCCAGGCTGGCTGGGGCCGGGCGCGCCGACGTGTACGCATCGGCTTGGGAGTCGGGCTACCACGATCTTGCGGTCGCGGTGGTGGGTGACGGGGGCGCGAGTGTTGCGGTGAGGGTCAATGGCCAGGACGCCGGAAACCTCGAGGTCGCGGCGGGGGCCGATGTGGGCACTGCGAGGGTGTTCCTGGTGCAGGGCGTCAACGAGATCGAGCTCAGCTGCCCCGCCGGAACATCCCTGGTGACGTCGCTGCTCGTGACGCGCGCCGTCGAGGGCGACGCCGCCGTGATCCGGCTGCCCTGGCACGACGGGGGCTCCATCGCCCGCGCCGGGGCCCTGTCCTCCGCGGGCGAGTTCGTCGTCATGGTGACCTACGCCAACGCGGAGCTCCGAGGCGACCACGACTACAACCCCCAGGTGGTGGACCGGCGCATCGAGGTGTGGGAGGGGCACCGACGAGTGGGCCGCGCCCATTGCCGCTACACATATTCCTGGGACAACGTCCTCGAGCGCGCCATCCCGGTGACCCTGATCACGAAGGACCAGCCGCTACGCCTGCTCAATCCGGACGGCGACCTCCCGCTCATCCGTGAGGTCACGGTCGCCCCCCTGCGTGTCCAGCCGCTGTCAGGGTGAGTCGGCCAGATCCCCCGTGGTCATCGCATCCACCTCCGGGCTGGAGATCAGGCCCAGCTGACGAGCATCTGTGGCACGGTTCCTTCGGGTGCGGGCGCGTCCGCTCCGGCGCAGCCCTCCGAGTAGCATCGCGTCAGGCCGCAGCCGCGGCGGAAGGCAGTAGCGAGGAGACGTCGTGGCATCATCGGCCCGCACCCCACGACGCCCCAATCTCGAGCAGGTCGCAGCCGCCGCCGGGGTTTCCAGGGCAACCGTGTCGCGCGTCGTCAACGAGGTCTCGACGGTGGATCCGGAGCTGCGTGAGCGCGTGAAGCGGACGATCGCGGACATGCGGTACGTCCCGAATCACGCGGCCCGGACGCTCGCCACCAGCCGCACCGACGCCGTCGCCCTGGTCGCCGCCGAGCCGGACCCTCGGGTGTTCGGCGACCCGTTCTTCTCCGCCATCGTCCGCGGGGTGAGCCAGGAACTGCTGGACGCCGACGTCCAGTTGACCCTGCTGATGGCGCAGTCCTACCCCGATCTGGACCGCATCGAACGCTACCTCCGCAGCGCACCGCTCGACGGGGTGTTGCTCATCTCGGAGCACGCCACCTACAACCCCATCCCCCGCGCGATGCTCGACGCAGGGATGCCGCTCGTGATCGGCGGGCGCCCTATCGATGACTCCGCGGGCGTGCCCTACGTCGACAACGACAACGTCGGTGGTGGGCGGATCGCCGCCGAACACCTCATGGCGAGGGGATGCCGGAGGATCGCCACGGTGGCAGGACCCGCCGACATGTCCGCCGGCATCGACCGCCTACGGGGCTTCACCGAGGCCCTCGGGGCACTCTTCGACCCGAACCTGGTCGAGCACGGGGACTTCACGCAGCCGAGCGGCGAGCTGGCCACCGAGCGCCTGCTGAGCCGCTCCCCGGAGATCGACGGGATCGTCGCCGCATCCGATCTCATGGCGCTGGGCGCCCTGCGCGCCCTCCGCCGCGCCGGTCGACGGGTGCCGGACGATGTGGCGGTGGTCGGTTTCGACGACATCCCCCTGGCGGCCGCCGCGGAGCCGCCGCTCAGCACGGTGCGTCAGGACACGGTGCTGCAGGGTCGCGCGATGGCGCGGATGCTTCTGGGAGCCGTACGCCCGGATCGGCTTGCCCCGCCTGAGCCCGGACTCCCGGATCTGCACGGACTGGACAGGCTCGTCCTCCCGGTCACGCTGGTCGCGCGCGAATCCGCCTGACCCCCTTGCCTCGGCGGAAGTTCTTTGGTTCACTGAGAGAGCGCTCTCTGGGAGCGCTCTCTACGGGCGAGGATGCCCGTAGAGCCCCCACACGAAAGACCACCGCATGTCCGGACCGGGGTCCCCATCCGTCCCGAGAGCAGGTGGCGCCGCCCTGGCGACCGCCCTGCTGCTCTCGTTCCTCACCGCTCCCTCCGCCATCGCCAATGGGCTTCCTGTCGTCGACGACTTCGAAGCTCCCCTGGTGACCGGCGCCTCCACCTCCGGCGGCGTGCCGCTCGGCTTCTTCGTCGCCACCGATCCGAACAGCACGACGACCTTCGAGCGCACCACGTCTGCACCGGAGCGTGAACCGGGGTCCGCTGAGGGCAACCACGTGCTGAAGGGCGACTTCACCGTCAACTCCTTCGGCGTGATCATCCACGGCTTCGAGGACGAGACCGGGGCCGAGTGGGTCTCCCAGGACTGGAGCGCCTTCGAGGGCCTGCAGTTCGAGCTTTACGGCCAGAACACCGGCACCAACCTGTTCATCGACGTCATCGACAACACCACCCCCGGGTCCACCACCGACACCGCGGAACGGTTCAGCGCGGCCTTCGTCGACGACTTCTCCGGCTGGAAGACGATGCAGCTGCCGTTCGCCGACATGGCACGCAAGGAGATCGGCAACGGCGCCCCCAACGACGGCTTCGGCCTCACCGAGGTCCATGGCTGGGCGTTCGGGACGCTCGCGACGAGCGGCACCCAGTCCTACTACCTCGACGACTTCACGCTCTACGGGGTCGCGCCGGAGCGGCCGCTCACCGTCGGGTTCTCCGTGGCCGACACGCAGGTGGTGGAAGGATCGACCGCGACGGTCGAGGTGAAGCTGAGCAAGCCCTCGGCCGATCCGGTGACCGTCGACTGGTCCACCACCACCGGCACCGCGACACCCGAGCGCGACTACGTGCCCAGCTCCGGCACGGTCACCTTCGAACCCAACCAGACCCGCGCGACGATCGCCGTCGAGACGATCGACGACGACGCCTACCAGGGCGAGCGTGGAGTCGTCCTCGAGCTGAGCAACCCTCAGGGCGCCGCGATGGGACGGCCCCCGCTGACCCGCCTTCTCATGCTCGACGACGAGAGCTACGACCCGAGCCTCGTCGACGGATTCGAGGCCGGAGCGTACTTCTGGGAGGCCACCAAGCGCACCACGGTCGACACCCGTGAGATCGCCGCCGGCGACCCGCTCGCCGTGCCTGCCCAGGACGCGTACGAAAACGTGCTCGAGGCCTCGCTCCCCACCTCGGGCTACACCGCGGTGCGCCGCGAGTTCCCAGCGCCCCAGGACTGGAGCAGCTCGGCCGGGCTCGAGTTCCTCTACCACGGCACCGGCAGCGGTAAGAAGGTGAGCGTCGGCATCGAGAACAATGCCACGCAGGAGGGCGACGCGGATCCTGCGACCTGGGAGCTCGCCTGGGCCGACGAGTTCAACACGCCCGCCGGCACTGCGCCGAACGCCGACATCTGGACCCACGAGATCGGCGACGGCACGATCATCGGCAAGCCGGGCTGGGGCAACGACGAGCTGCAGTACTACACCGACAGCACCGACAACGTGGCCACCGACGGCGAGGGCAACCTCGTCATCACGACCCGGGAGACCGACCCCGAGACGGCGCAGCAGTGCTACTACGGCCCCTGCCAGTACACCTCCGCCCGCCTGGTGACTCAGGACAAGGCCGAGTTCCAGTACGGGCGCATCGAGTCCCGCGCGCAGGTCCCGTCCGGTTCGGGCCTGTGGCCCGCGGTGTGGGCACTGGGCAGCGACATCAACCGCAACCCGTGGCCGGCGTCGGGCGAGATCGACATCATGGAGAACGTGGGCCGCAACCCGAACACGGTGTTCGGCACGATCCACGGCCCTGGCTACTCGGGGGGACAGTCCTACGGTGGCACGTACGACTTCGACGTCCCCGTCGCCGACGACTTCCACACGTTCGCAGTCGAGTGGGCCCCCGGTGAGATCACCTGGACGGTGGACGGCATCGAGTTCCACGACGCCGCTCCCGCCGACGTGGACCCGAACCAGTGGGTCTTCGATCACCCCTTCTTCCTCATCATGAACACCGCCGTCGGTGGCAACTTCGGTGGGGCGGTGGGCGCGAACACGGTGTTTCCCCAGACCCTGAAGATCGACTACGTGCGCGTCTACCAGCCCGTGGCCCGTCCGGTGACGTTCACCTCGACCTTCCGCGACGACGTCGCGGGATGGCGCACGATGACGGTTCCGTTCAGCTCGTTCATCAACGACGACGGCGCCACGCTCGACCTCGCAGACGTTCGCGCGATCACCCTCAGCGCGCAGACCAAGCGCGGCCAGTTCCTTCTGGCCGACGACCTGCGCCTGACCTGCTCCTCGGTCATGGAGGTCACCACGGACGCGGACACCGGTCCGGGGTCCCTGCGCTCCGCGCTGGGCGCGGTGTGCGCCGGCGGGACGGTCACCTTCTCCGAGGACCTGGCCAGGGCGACCATCCTCAGCGGCTCCGAGCTCAAACTGGGCAAGGACGTCACCATCGACGCGTCGGCGGCGCCGGGGTTGACCGTCAGCGGCCAGGGCTCCAGGCGGGCGCTCGTCGTCAACGCAGGCGTGACGGCCACGGTCACCGGGCTCACGCTGCGCGACGGCTACGGCTTCGACCTCGCCGGCGGCGTGCTCAACAATGGGAACCTGACGCTCGACCACGTCGTGGTCGCTGACAGCGAGGTCACCACCGGTGGCATCGACTTCTGGAAGGGCGGGGCCGGGATCTACACCGGCGAAGGCGCCACGCTCGTGCTGCGCGACAGCACGGTGCGAGACAACTCCGTGACCGGCGGCGCCGGGGGCGGGGTGTACGGGTTCTTCAACTCCACCATCACCATCGAGCGCTCGACCGTCAGCGGCAACTCCTCAAACGACGTCGGCGGCGGCATCCGGTCGCTCGGCGACACGACGATCGTCAACAGCACGATCAGCGGCAACGCGTCGACGGGCTGGCACGGGGGCGGGGTGTTCCACACCGACGGCGCCCTGACTGTCTCGTCCTCGACCGTTACCGGCAACAGCTCACCCGGGGGAACCGCGGGCGGGCTGTTCCTCGGCTCGTTCGGCGCCCTGGACGGCCGGGCCACGATCCAGGGCTCCTTGGTGTCCGGGAACACGGGCGACGAGTGCGTCATCTTCTACGGCGGTCCGTTCGCAATGGAGTCGGGCGGCGCCAACGTGCTCGGGGATGCATCGTGCGGCGAGGCGTCCGACACGGACGTCGTCGTCGCGGACGCGCTCCTCGGGCCGCTCGCCGACAACGGCGGACCGACGCTCACCCACTCGCTGCTGCCCGGTAGCCCCGCCATCGACGCGGGCGATGCGGGGGCGGCACCCGCCACGGACCAGCGCGGCGTCGCGCGTCCGCAGGGCGCCGGTCCCGACGCCGGGGCCTTCGAGGTGGAGGTGCCGTGACCTGACCCAGCAGGCCGGGTAGCACGTCGGCGGGTGGCTCGCCTCCACGCTGCTACCGGGGTCAGTCCCAGCCGGGATCGGCCGGGCCGTCGCCGTGGTCTGGGATCGGGAGCCGCGCCCCGTTCTGGCGTGCGGACTCGAAGGCGACGACCCCGGGCAGGGTGAACCGGGCCGCCCGCCAGGCGTTGACGGGGGGCTGGGTGGCCGTGGTCACGGCGCGGACGAAGTCGTCGGCGAGGTAGTGGTGGCTGCCCTCGTGACCGTTGTGGGCGCCGTCGAACTCGCGCGGCAGGCGCGCGCGGTCCTGCACCTTGGCGCTACCGGAGGCGAAGCTCTGCATCAGCGCAGGATCCACGTCACCGAAGCCCTCCGGCAGCTCGCCGGGCCCGGTGGCGAGCAGGTCGCTCACGTCGAGCGTCGCGCCCTTGGCGTAGTCCTCGCCTTCGGTCTTGACGCTCAGGGTCGCGCCGTCGCCGGACTGCTCGAAGACCTCCTCGGTGCCATAGAAGCGGAACCGGGACTCGTGGCCCTTCCAGTAGCCCACCCGGCGGAACTCGTTGGTGCGCATCGCGCCGCCGTCGGCGAGCTCGAACAGGGCGGTCATGTTGGAGAAGTCGTTGCCCCAGCGGGAGATGGACTTGTCGAAGATGCCGTCGGTCCCTGTGTCGACGATGCCGAGGCACGACACGGAGGTGGCGTAGGTGGGCAGCGCCCCGAGCACGCCGCCGATGGCGTGGGTCGGATACAGCATGGGCGGGTAGCTGGCGGTCGGCTTCCAGTCCTCCCCGCCGCTGAACTGGTAGGCGGCGGAGAATCCGTTGTCCATGTCGTGGACGTAATCGCCCTCGGAGTAGAAAACGCGGCCCAATTCGCCGTCGGCGATCCGCTTGCGCGCGTAGATCACGGCGGGGTTGTAGTAGCTGGTCTCCCCCATCATGTAGATCAGGCCGGTCTCCTCGACCTTGGCGACGATGGCTGCGATCTCCTCCGCGCTGATGGCCATCGGGACCGCCGAGTAGACGTTCTTGCCCGCCTCGAGCGCCTTGAGGGCCAGCTCACCGTGGCTCCAGCGCTGCGTCATGATCGCCACCGAGTCCACATCGGAGGCCAACAGGGCGTCGACGTCCGCGAAACTCCCGGCCAGGCCGTACTGCTCGACGTGCTGCGCGGCCCGCTCCGGAACGAGGTCGGTGACGTAGACCTCCTCGACGGCTGGGTGCAACTGCCAGAGGCTGATGAAACTCCGGGCGAACTGGCCGGTTCCGATGACACCGATCTTCATGAGGGTGCAGTCCTTTCGACTGAATGCGTGGGCCGCGGCGACGCGGCGACTGCAAAGTTACCCACTGACGCCCCCTCCGCGCTCCATGCTCGACCTGTGCGACCGTCAGATCGACGGGCCTCAGCGCAGCTCCAGTGTGAGTTGGGCCCGGTGATGCCGGTAGTGCCGAGGAGCCCACCTGAGCACGTCGGCTCGGTTCATCCACGGCTGGAAGTACGGATCCCAGTTCTCCGGCACGCTCATCCCCCGCCCGAGCTCCGCCGGCGTGGCCCCGTCCGCCCAGCCGATCAACCAGGAGGTGTCGCGGCGCATCCACCCTTGGATCAGCCTGAGTGGCACCACACGCCCACCCGCGGCGCTTGCCGCATAGTTGATCCACCCGTAAGGCCGGCTGGCGGCGGCCAGGAGCCTGGCCCATGCTCGCGATGCGCCAGGCGGCAGGCGCGAGAAGCCACCGATCAAGGGGATGAACACCCTGGCGATTCGCTGACCGAACCACAGGTGGAACAGCATCTCCCGGTTGGTCCACCTCGTGCCAATGGTGCGTGCGTCCAGCCGCGCGTCGGCGGCGCCCGCTATCAAGCGGTCGAAGTCCTCCCGCATCCATTCCAGTTCCGCGCGGGCCTCGGGGTCCACAGCCACCAGTCCACACTACGCACACACCACGGGCGCCGGTGGAGGGGCCGACACCGGACCTGTTGCATGAACCGGGTACGTCAGGGGGTCAGGGCTGCGGCGCTGCGCGACCAGTCCAGGCCGTCGATCCATGCCATCGAGTGCTGCGACGGGACCATCGAGTGGTTCGAAGCGTCCGCGGTGCTGTCCCGATTGCACAGGCCGCCGAGAGCGACATCGACGGGCAGGCCGTGCAGGTCTATGCCGGGCCCGGCTGCCACTTCGTGCAGTACGGCCTGCGCAGGGGCGAGATGTTCAGGCGATACGGCCTCCAGGGTCTCGGCCTGAGGACTCGGTCCACCTTGCGGGAGCCGGTCGAGCGTGCGGCCGAGGATCCCCTAGACTGGCCCGCGACACGGGGTGCCCCCAGACGAGGGGCTGAGAACACACCCGCGAACCTGATTCAGGTAATTCTGACGGAGGAACTGTCCTGTGACCACGTTTACGCTCCCCACCATCCCCCGACGCGCCACGAAATCCGGGCCGTGGCGCCGGCTCATCGCCGCCCTCGCCACACTCGCCGCCGTCACCCTGGGCGTCACCGGATGCGGGCCCGACGCCGGCGCCGCGATCCCCGACGACACCACCGTCGTGCGCTTCGCCCTCGACTGGACCCCCAACACCAACCACACCGGCCTGTACGTGGCACTCGAGCGCGGCTACTTCGACGAGGCCGGGATCGAGGTGGAACTCCTGCCGTTCAACCAGTCGCTACCCGACCAGTTGATCGACGCCGGCCAGGCTGAGTTCGGGGTCAGCTTCCAGAGCAACTTCACCGTCGCGAAGGCCGCCGGCGCCGAGATCGTCTCCGTCATGGCCGTGCTGCAGAAGTGGGCCACCGCAATCGCGGTCAAGGCCGACGGCGGCATCGCCCGCCCGGCCGACCTCGACGGCCGCACCTACGCCGGATTCGGTGAACCTGCCGAGGAACTCATGATGCAGCGGGTCATTCAGGCCGACGGCGGCGCCGGGGACTTCGAGACGGTCACCCTGGGCACGTCCGCGTACGAGGCCCTCTACGCAGACCGCGCGGACTTCACGGTCCCCTTCCTCGCCTGGGAGGGCATCGAGGCGGAGCACCGCGGCTACCCCCTGCGCTACTTCCACTACACCGACTACGGCTTCCCCGACACCTACAACGTCATCGTGTCCGGGAGCCCGGACTGGATCTCGGAGCACCCGGACCAGGCACGCGCGTTCGTGACCGCCCTGGTCCGCGGCTACGAGTTCGCCGCCGAAAGCCCCGACGAGGCCGCCCAGATCCTCATCGACGCCAACCCGGGCTTCTTCACCGACACCGATCTCGTCATCGAAAGCCAGCGCATGCTGTCCGACGAATACCTCACCGACGACGCGGGACTGGTGGGCACCCAGACAGAAGACACGTGGCAGCGCTACGGGCGCCTCCTCGTGGACAACGGCCTCCTCGACGGTCCCGACGGCCGGCCGCTGACCACCGAACCGGACTGGGCCGGTTACTTCACCGATGACCTCGTCGGCTGACACAGCCGCCCTCCCGCGACGGCCACCTCCGCGACACAGCCGGCGAGGCGAGCGCCTCCGGGCGGTGTGGCCGGTGGCGGTGAGCCTGGCCGTCCTGCTGACGCTGTGGGAGCTCGCGGTCGCGGTGTTCCAGCCCCGGCCGTCGATCCTGCCGCCACCGAGCCGCATCGCCGAGCAGGCGCTCATCCACGCCCCCCAGCTCGCTGAGCACACCTGGGCCACCCTCATCGTGACACTGGCCGGGTTCACCTGCTCGCTCGCCTTCAGCTGGGCGGTCGCCATCACCGTCGACTTCAACGACACCCTGCGCCGGGCGATCACACCGCTCCTCGTCGCGTCCCAAACCATCCCGATCATCGCGATCGCGCCCCTGATGATCCTGTGGTTCGGGTTCGGCCTGCTGCCGAAGATACTGCTCGTGGTGCTCGTCACCTTCTTCCCCATGCTCCTGGGGCTGATCGAGGCCTTCCGCGCCACACCCTCCGGCAAGGCAGAACTCCTCGCGAGCATGGGAGCCACCCGCTGGCAGCAATTCCGCTACCTGCGACTGCCCCAGGCGCTACCGGCGTTCTTCACCTCGCTGCGGATCGCCGTCACCTACGCCGTCGTCGGCGCCATCTTCGCCGAATACGCCGGCTCCACCGCCGGCCTCGGGGTCTACATGGCAGTCCAGAAGAACGCCTTCCGAACCGACCTCGTGCTCGCCGCCGTCGCGACCACCGCCGCGGTCAGCATCACCCTCTTCGCTCTGGCCGTGCTCGCCGAACGACTCGTCGCCCCGTGGGCACGACGAGTCCGGCACGACCCCGCAGGGCGGCGCCGGTGAACGCCCCCATCCTCCAGGTACAGCACCTCAGCCACCACTACCCCGACGGCACCGCCACGCTCGACGCCCTCAGCTTCGACCTCCACGAGGCCGAAGTGGTCTCCCTCATCGGCCCCAGCGGCTGCGGCAAGAGCACCCTGCTCCGCGTGCTCCTCGGACTCGAGCAACCCACCTCAGGGCAAGTGACCCTCCGCCCGGGCACCCCGAAGCACCCCTTCGCCTACCACGCCCAGGACGACAACCTCTTCGAATGGCGCACCGTCATCGACAACGCCGCGCTCGGCCTCGACGTGGCCCGGCGGAATCGGGCGGCGAGCAGGGCCCTGGTCCGCGCCATGCTCCCCGAGTTCGGCCTCGACGGCTTCGGCGACCACTTCCCCAGCCAACTGTCCGGGGGAATGCGACAACGCACCGCCCTGCTGCGCACCGTCGCCCAACATCGCCCGATCCTATTGCTCGACGAGCCCTTCAGCGCACTCGACGCCCTCACCCGCTCCGACCTCAACACCTGGCTCAGAGACGCAGCCACGCGCCACGGCTGGACGATCCTGCTCGTCACCCACGACCAGGCAGAAGCAAGGTTCCTCTCCCACCGCATCATCGAACTCAGCGCTCGACCGGCCACCGTGATAGGGATGTTGCACGATTCTGCGAGTGGCAAGCATCAGTCCTAGTCAAACCGGCTCCCCGGGCAGGAGTCGAACCTGCTGCGCTAATCCTGATTCAAAGAGGGTCGAGAGTGGGCCTTCTCGTCGGTTCTCGTCCCGCCTCCCCGCTCAGCTCTCCCATGGCGTCGGTTCTCATCCGCTCTCATCTGGTCCGACGGGCCGCCGTTTGTGACCAGGTTGTGACCAGGCTTGCCCTCGGGAAAAGGAGGAAGTCCCGGCCTTCGCCGTCGGGTGGCCCGGCCCACCCATAGGATGCGGGCATGGGGTTCCGCATGCGCAAGTCATTCAAGGTCATGCCGGGGGTTCGGATGACGGTCACGCCCCGGGGGGTCAGCACCTCAGTAGGCAGCAAGTACGGCCGGGTCTCGGCCCACTCAAGTGGACGTGTCACCACGAGCGCCAGCGTCCCCGGAACGGGTGTTTCCTACGTCTCCACGTCCAGCGGGGGGCGACGGAGCCCCTCCCCGAGTGCGAGGGTATCCGCCGCACAGTCCCCTGCGCCACCGAAGCCAGTAGCACCGGGATTGCTCGCGCCGAAGTGGGAGAAGGAGTTGTTCAAGGCGCTGGTGGCTCAGAACGTGGGCGCGCTGGCCGGTATCGCACATACGTACCCAGAGGCGCGCTACATATGCATGGCATTGGACGCTTTCATGTACCAGGGGCCGGACAAGGACGAGCGCGGCCGTCCGATCTTGGAAGAGCTCTGGCAGTCGGGCTTTGACCCCGAACAGGATCGGTTCATGCAGAAGTACGTGGCCAGTGCCACGACCTCAATCAGCGTCGCGCCAGGAATCAGCGCAAGCCTCCCCCTGAGCCGCCAGGCAATCGGGTTGGCTCTGGCAGAGCTACGCCAGGAGTCGGGCGACCTCGCCGGCGCAACCGACTTGGTGGAGTCATTGGAGCCCTCTACGCTCGCCGCGGTATCGCTCGCAGAGCTGTACGGTGCCCAGGCCCGATGGCAGGACGTCGTGGATCTGACGAACGGACTTGAGGGCAACGACGATTTCACCATCTTCCTCCTGACACAGCGCGGCATCGCTCTCCGCGAGCAGGGCTACTTCGAAGCAGCCCGTGAAGCGTTCAAGTCGTCGCTCTCCCGGCGCTCTCAGCCTGCTGAGCTCAGGCACTGCACGCTGATCGAGCGAGCCGCCGCCTACCAGGCTGAGGGAAAGCGGGCGATGGCCCGAAAGGACCTCGAACGAGTCTTGGCCGAGAATGCGCTGTACCCAGGCCTCAAGGAAGCTCTCGACTCGCTCTGAACCCAGCAGGGTGTTAGCGCCCGCGCAACGCGCTCGGCATCAGGCCACGATGCCCGCCAGAGCCAGCAGGGCGGTGCCGACGAACTTGGTTGTCTCGCTGGCAAAACGCCGCGGAAACAGCTGCCAGGATCTTGTGCCCCAATGACTCCTTAGTCCCGGCCTGTGCCTCGACCCTGACTGCCTCCAGGGCGCTCCTGACCGGTTCCGCGCCCTTCAGGTCCGCAGCGTCGAGCTGCCGGATCAACTCAGACACCTCGTTGACCACCTGCGCCCTCTGATCGCTGCTCAGACTCATGGTCACGTGCTGCACGTTCCCGGTGCCACCTGACTGGACCGCGCCCACCGTGCTGTTGGCAATGTATGTATCCGCCCGATTGTCGACATACGAGGCAGGTGCATGACGCATCCCCAAAACGTGAGAAACACGCCGTCCGGCCGCGGCAGCGGCGCAGCCATCGGGGGTGATTCTGGCTCGGAGGACTCCCACTTGCCGCGTTCCCAAGGTTTCAATGAGCCCCTTGCTACCCAGGTACTCGGCAGCCTCGCGGATCTCGTCGTCAGAGAATGCTGAGCCGAACGCCGATGCGTCATCATGGCCGAAGAATCCGACTAGGTGCGTGTACTCGCGATGGCCAACGAGCCACTGCAACAGCGCACCCTGGACCGCATCCCGTCGCGCCACCCCGCTGACTCTGCTGTCCCGCAGCATCCGGGTGATTCTCCGCCCCCGCGCGCTCAGGGTCATCTCGCCAGCTGCCGAGGTGTCGCGCTCCGCCAGGCCTGACCCCCTCAGATCCCGAACCACGTCAACCGCGTCGTTGACGGTCCAGCCGAGTTCGTCGGATAACTCGCCGATATGCACGACGTTCTGCGGCTTGTCGAGCGCAACCAGCAAAGCTTCACAATGCTCATCGCTGAGGCCTTCCAAGGTTGACCAATCATCCATGTTTCGACCTCTCCTCGCCTGATGGAACGTCCGCCGCAGAGTCTAGGGGCGTCAGGGAGTCACAGTGATTCCACGTGGGCCTTGACATACTCTGGCGTGAGCCGCTCAGGGTTTACTACAAGGAGATCGCCGCCGTCCAGCACCTGGCGGAAATCCACCTCAGTCATCAACTCAATGTCCTGGCCCTTGTCTTGAAGGTCGAACGCCTTCCGCGCCTTCCCTGAGTAGGACGCACCGGGCCTCAGATTCGCTGGGTTGAAGTCGCCAAGCACGAGAACGTTGGTGCGCTTAGTCGTGTTGGGTTCAGGGATTCCCCCGGCCTTGGCTACCGCCTCCCACGCAAGCTGACGGGTCATCGACATGAGTGCCCCGGTGAACACGACCACGCGCTCATAGAGATACCCGTCCGGGTCAGCGTCAGCGTTGACGTCGGGACGGACTAGTCGGCTACCGCCGCCGCCCGAGGAGACACAGACGGAGCCACGGTAGATACCCGATTCCATGCGACCGATGACGACGTGATGAGCCTTGGCCAGCTCTTCGAGCGTTGCCACCTCGGCCGCTCGCGCCATGCCAGCCACGATGCCGGCGACCGCGCGGGCGTCAGCCAGAGCGTCGTGATGATCCAAGAGCGTGGCTCCGCACGCCTCGGCTACGAATGGGAGTCGGTAGGACGGCAGACGATAGGCGCGCCGCCCAAGGACCAGGGTGCACAGGAACGAGACCCTCGGCCACTCGATGTTGTCAGCGGCGCAGGCATACCGCATCACCCCGATATCGAAACCCGCGTTGTGAGCCACCAGGACATCGGAGCCCACGAAATCGAGAAGGCGAGGTAGAATCTCGCGCCATCGTGGAGCTGACGCCACCATCTCCGGCGTGATCCCGTGGAGCGATACGTTGAACGGCGCGAACCAATCTGCGGCTTCCGGAGGTCGGATGAGCCAGTGCCGCTCATCGACGATGACCCCGCCCCGAACCTTGACCAACCCAACAGAGCAGGGCGACCCGCGATAGCTGTTCGCCGTTTCAAAGTCGATTGCGGTGAAGTCAAGCATCGAATGCCGCCAGAGGCTCCGGCACGGCCCGAGAGGCAAGCTCGATAGGCAGCTCAGCCAATTCCTGGCTCCACAACTCAGGTGGCATCATCCAGGGCGTCGTGCCGTTGCCATCCGCTGTTCTTCTGAGCCTCTCCTCCTCCGCCTTGAGCCATCGACGCCAGGCTGAGGCCAAGTAGTTGGCGACGCTGAGAGCACGGTCAGTGGGCAGGTTGAGCGCCTCCGTCGACGCGGGCACAACAGGCGTGGCCGAGAAGGTTGGACGAACGATCGCGTACTTCCGTGTGCGGCGAACGTAGTCTTCGACTGCGCTGAGGATGCGCTCCTGGTGGCGCGTTGTCTCGGTTACAAGGGCATCAATGTCCTCGGTGGTCATGGCAACGCCCGCAATAGGGAGACGATCGACGGTCGATCCGTCAGTAATGAGCACCACACGTTCTCTGGTGAGGCTATGGACCTTGCGCTGAGCAGACGGGTCGAGGTCAAGATCTAGAGCGACTGCGTTCGTGTGCTCGACATCATCTGTAGCGCCGACTCGGGTCGTGTGCCACACAGCCACCACCGACGAGTCAGGCTGGCTATCGATTACTGCAAAGCCCTGCACTGCGTTCCCCCGATTTCACTAGCGCTTCTCCGTCAGCCTAGCCCTCGGGTGCGTCACCGCCGGCGGCAGACCAGAGAACTGCCAGCTCCGGAGAATGATGAGCAGAGTGGCGTTGTCCGCTCCGCTCATGGTGTGTCCATGAACGATTACAGAGACGCCGTCACGGAGGTGCAGCACGAGGTTGCCATCCTCCCGCCTGCCATCTGCAACGGTTGCATCGAGGAGAACACGCACTCATCCGGCCGGATGCCTTGGCTGGCCAGGTTGGCGGTCATCTGCTCAGCCTGCATGCGGTCGAACCGGAGCCGCCTCACGCGGTACTCGGCGCACAGGCCGAGCGCTGGGAAGCTCTTCAGCGCTTTGTGGCCAAGGACCAAGTTGGGCCGGTCCCATCCGGAACGGGGGACCGGCCCAACGTCTTGTCAGACCTGAGTCTGAGCTCCCCGGGCAGGAGTCGAACCTGCTGCGCTAATCCTGATTCAAAGTCAGGCGGGCCCTACCGAAAGACCAACCGGGGAACGGCCCCGGAGGGCCTCGACTGAGTCTATACAGCCTCAACCCTGGGCGACCACCCGCGGTGAGCGCATCCGGCTCCGCCCAGCTCGGCGCTCTAGAAAGTCGTGAAAGAAAATGTTGGCCGGAGCGATCCTGGAGGCCGAAATTGTCAGAGGTCCTTTCTATCGTCAAGGGCATGAAGACAACGGAGGCGCAGCACCTCGCAGACCAGCTGCGCGCCAATCGGATCACGAAACGACGAGCCGAAGCCGACGAGCTACGGCTGGTCTCCCAGCTGGCCGTGGGCTATCACCTCGACACCGAAGATGCGGTCCACGAGGCCCTCTACGAGCAGGACCTCCAGGTCGGCGGCGAGGGATGCCCACTGATCTCGGAGTGGTTCGGCCTCGAACTGGCCGGGCTTCTGGGCTGCACCACCCGCCAGGCCGTCAGCCTGACCGGCCGCGCCCTCAACCTTCGCTACCGGCACCCCACGCTGTGGACCGCCGTCCAACAGCTTCAGGTAGATCCCCACCGCGCCGCCGCGGCCGCCGGTCGCTGCGAATCGCTCCCCCAGGAGGTGGCCGACACCCTGTCCACGCGCTGGTTGAAGCAGCAGCACCGGCTCAGCTGGACGGCGTCGATGAACCTGATCGACAAGCTGATCATCGACGTCGCTCCCCAGCTCGCCGCCGAGGAAGAACGCAGGACCCTGGAGGCCCGGCACGTGTCGATCTACGCGTACCGCGAGGGCTCCATGCAGGTCTCGGCCCAGCTCGACGTTCTGGACGCCAAGTACCTCGACGCCGCCATCGAGCAGATCGCCGCACTCCTCCCGGCCGCGGACCCGACCGCCGCCGGCGTCTCCAAGGCCGAGCTACGAGCCCGGGCGCTGGGCGCTCTGGCCCACCCCGCCTATGCGCTGGCGCTGCAGCAGCAGGCCGCCGCTCAGCCGGCCCTCATCGACGGCGCCTCCCCAGGTCCCACCGCAGACCAGGATCCCGACGCGGAGCGCCACCGTCCATACCCCGCGGGCTGCACCGGGCACACCTGCGGAACCATCACCACGCCGCTGGAGAAGCTCCGTCCCGTCACTCAGGTGTTCGTCCACATCCCGGCCGCAGCTCTGGCCGGCCTGGAGGGCCCAGCCCGCGTCGAAGGCGCCGGCGTCCTCACGCAGGAAACGCTGCGCCTCCTCCTCGGCGACAAGCAGCTTGTGGTCCGCCCAGTCATCGACCTGCCGGGGATTCCGGCCGAGGATCCCTACCGCCCCAGCCACAGGCTCCGCGAGGCGGTGATCCAGATCTTCCCCACCGACGCCTTCCCCTACTCCCAGACGCCCAGCCGCGGCCTGGAGCAGGACCACACCGTGGCGTACCGGGCTTCCGGGCCACCTGGACAGACCCGGACAGGCAACCTCGCGCCACTGAGGAAGCGCGTGCACCGGGCCAAGACCGCCGGCCACTGGCTCGCCCACCTGCAGAGTCCAGGCTGTGTGCTGTGGCGCAGCCCACTCGGCTACCTCTATCGCGTCACCCCGCACGGCACCGTCGCCCTCGACTGATCCGCGCACCACAGCCCACTTGGCTCAGCCCGCCACCGAACCGGTGAGCGGGCCACGAGCGCGCGCCTGATCGCGCTGTGACTTATCCCCAGCCCGCGAAGCCGTCCGGGACATCGCCATGTGTGCGGCCCAGAGTGGGGGCACACTCGAATCTCTGAAGGGAGATCAACTCATGGACAAAGTGCGCTGCTTCGGGGCCAACGACGAGCTGTACCGGGCCTATCACGACGACGAATGGGGACGCCGGGTGCCGGACTCGCCGGACGAGCGCGCTCTGTTCGAGCGCCTCTGTCTGGAGGGATTCCAGGCGGGCCTGTCCTGGCTGACCATCCTCCGCAAGCGCGCCGCGTTCCGTGCCGCGTTCGCCGGCTTCGAGCCCGCCGTCGTGGCGGAGTTCGACGAGGACGATGTGGAGCGGCTCATGGCCGATGCGGGGATCGTGCGCAACCGCGCCAAGATCACCGCGGTCATCGACAACGCTCAGGCCCTGCTCGCCCTGCACGACGACGGGCGACGGCTGGCAGACCTCATCGCGGAGCATGCACCCGAGGCGCGGGAGCATCCCCCGCTCACGTTCGCGGATGTGCCGTCCCAGACCCCTGGGACAGTGGCCCTGAGCAAGCTGCTGAAGGGCCAGGGGTTCCGCTTCGTCGGGCCCACAACCCTCTACGCGCTCATGCAGGCGGTGGGCCTGGCGGATGACCACATCCAGGGTTGTTGGCTGGCGAGGACGGCCCCCTGAACGCGCCTGAGGCCGGCCCCGCACAGGGACCGGCCTCCACGCTCAGAGGGGGGCTGAGTCACTTCTTGGACTTCTTCGACTTCTTGGCCACCTTCTTGGCATCCTTCTTCGCAGACTTGGCCACCTTGTCGGCCTTCTTCGCGACCTTTTTGTCCTTCTTCGCCATGATTTCACCTCCTGTACGTCAATAGCTCGTTGACACTCTGAGTCAACCACCAGGAGACACTCCTGTCAAGACTTCATTGACGCGTGTCGCGGGTTACGATGCCACCATGGCGGACAAGGGTCAGGCAGAGGCGCGGACGACGGCGCTGGCAGCGCTCGATGCCGCGCGCCTTGCCCGCGAAGCGGCGGACGCGGCCGAGAGCGCGGCCGTCAGGGACGCGCGCACCGCCGGCGCCTCGTGGTCACGCATCGGGGAGTTGTACGGCCTGACGAAGCAAGGGGCGCAACAACGCTTCAAGAAAGCCACAGACGGCGGCTGAGCCGGCACGGGCGGAAGGCGGCGTCCGGTCGACGTGTGTCGCGACGTGCGAGAATGGCACACGTGTCCACCCGCCAACCCGCCCGCGCACGACGTCCTCGCACCAGGATGACGTCTGCGCAGCGCCGTGAGCAGCTGCTGGAGATCGCACGCGAGCTGTTCGCGGAGCGCGGATTCGAGGGGACCTCCGTCGAGGAAATCGCAGCCCGCGCCGGGGTCTCCAAGCCTGTCGTCTACGAGCACTTCGGCGGCAAGGAGGGCGCCTACGCCGTCGTGGTGGACCGAGAGACGCAGGTCCTCCACACGTCCATCCGCACGGCGCTGACCACGCCCGGGGCCGGTTCCCGGGAGCTGCTGGAGCGCGGCGCCATGGCCCTTCTGGACTACATCGACCGCTGTCCAGACGGCTTCCGCATCCTCTCGCGGGACTCGTCGACGGGACAGCCGAGCGGCTCCTTCGCCTCCATCCTCAGCGACATCGCCGCGCAGGTCGAGGACATCCTCGCAGGCGAGTTCGAGCGCAGCGGCCACGATCCGCAGTTCGCCGGCCTGTATGCGCAGGCCCTCGTCGGCCTCGTGGCACAGACCGGCCAACAGTGGCTGGAGCACCGCGAGCCGCCTCGCGACGTGGTGACCCGCCACCTGATCAACCTGGCCTGGAACGGCATGGCCCACCTCCAGACCGAGCCGCGGCTCATCATGGAGAGCATCGACCGTCGCCGCAACGGCACGCCCGAGGATGAGGATCAGGCAGACCCGAGCAGCAACCGCCTCAGGTAGCCGGCCAACCGCGCCCTGTCCTCGGCCGTCCAGGAGACCAGCAACTCCTCCTCCACCCGCACCAGCGACACCAGCGCGGCATCGACGAGCGCCAGCCCGGCGGGCGTCAACGTGACCAGCATCCCCCGACCGTCGTCGGGGTCCGGATCTCTGGTCACCGCGCCGCGCGCCACCAGTCGGTCCACCCGATTCGTCATGGTGCCGGACGTCACGTGCGTCTCCCGCAGCAGCTGCCCAGGGGAGAGCCGGTACGGCTCGCCCGCGCGACGCAGCGCGGCCAGCACGTCGAACTCCCATCCCTCGATGGCGTGGACCGCGAAGGCCCGCTTGCGATGGTCGGCCAGGATGCCTGACAGCCGGTCCACGCGGGACCAGATGTGCATGGGCTCGAGGACCAGATCGCCGCGCTCGCGCGACCAGGCCGTGACGACCTCGTCGACCTCGTCGCTCATCCGAGAACCTGCGCTCCCTGCACGGGTCCGTAGGCACGCCTCACGGCGCGCACCCCGCTGAACACGCCGAGCGTCTCGGCCAGTTCGTGGCTGTGTGCGTCCGAGCCTGCCAGGAACGCGCAGGTGGGCCCCGAGCCGCTGACTACCGCGCCCAGCGCGCCGGCGGCGAGCCCGATCTCGAGCGTGCGGGCCAGCGTGGGCTGCAGCGATATGGCGGCGCGCTCGAGGTCGTTGACCAGTGCCGCGCCGACAGCGGGTGCGTCCCCGGCGCGCAGGGCCTCCAGTAGGGCAACGGGGATGGCCGTGTCCTGGGGCCCGGTCATGCGGTCGAACTCCTTGAACACCGCCGGGGTGGACAGGCCGGTGTGCGAGAGGGCGAGTGTCCAGTGGAAGGTGCCGCTGGACATCACCGGCGTCAGCGTCTCACCGCGGCCCGTGCCGATGGCGGTGCCCCCAAGGAGCAGGAACGGAACGTCCGACCCCAGCTGCGCGGCCAGGTCGTGCAGGTCCTCGCGCGTGGCGCCCAGATCCCACAGCGCGTTGCAGGCCACGAGGACAGCCGCCGCGTCGGCCGAGCCGCCGGCCATGCCGCCGGCCACGGGGATCCGCTTGCGGATCTGCAGCGTCACGCCCAAGTCCGGGCGCCCGAACCGCGCCGCGAGGAGCTTCGCGGAGCGCATGGCGAGGTTGGTGTCGTCGACGGGCAGGAATCCGGCGCCCTCGCCCTGGAAGGAGAGCCGGAAACTGCCCGCAGGGGCGGACTCAGCGGTCACCTCGTCGCCGAGGGAGACGGCCTGGAAGACGGTGCCCAAAGCGTGATAGCCCTGCTCGTCGGTCCCGCCGACCCGCAGGGCGAGGTTCACTTTCGCGGGGACGCGAACCCTGACCGTCGTCACGCCTTGAACCTAGCGCACTCGGGCGCTGGCGCCCAGCGTGTTCGTCAGCGCATCCGCCCCGTGAACTGCTCGGCGATCGCGGCGAACTGCGCCACGCCCAGCATCTCCCCCCGCAGCTGTGGATCCACCCCTGCGGCGTCGATGAGGTCCGACGCCGACAAACCCGCCCCCGCCAGCCCCGACAGGGCCGCACGCAGCATCTTGCGACGCTGGGAGAAGGCCGCGTCGATCACCCGGAACGTGTCCTCCCGCGAGGCCGTGGCGGCCGGGGCGGGTCGCCTTGCGATCCGGACCAACCCTGAATCGACATTCGGCACCGGCCAGAACACCTTCGGCGGCACGGTCCCCACGCGCACGGCCTCCGCGTACCAGGCCACCTTGGCGCTCGGCACGCCGTAGACCTTGCTACCCGGGGGAGCGACCACCCGGTCCGCCACCTCCAGCTGCACCATCACCAGACCGTGCTGCCAGCCCGGGAACAGTTCCAGCATGCGCAGCAGCACCGGCACAGAGACGTTGTAGGGAAGGTTGGCCACCAGCGACGTCGGCCCGGGTCCCGGCAGTGCGTCCACCTGGAGCGCGTCGGCGCTGACCACAGTGAGCCGGGCGGCCGCGTCGTCGCCCATCCGCTCCTGGACGGTCCGCTCCAGGCGTTGGGCGAGCCGCTCCTCGATCTCGACGGCCACCACCCGGGCACCCGCCTCGAGCAGCCCGAGCGTGAGGGAGCCGAGGCCGGGCCCGATCTCCAGCACCACATCCTCGGCCGTCACGCCGGACAAGGCGACGATCCGGCGCACGGTATTGGGGTCGACGACGAAGTTCTGGCCCCGTTGTTTCGTGGGGCGCAGATCCAGCTCAGCCGCGATGCGCCGCACCGACGCGGGGTCCAACAATCCGAGCTCAGGCATCGGAGCCCCAGTGCCCGTACGCCGCAGCGGTATTGGCCACGATCTGGTCACAGAATTCCGCGAGCTCCACACCCAGCAGATCCGCCATGAACCGCACGGTGTGCGGCAGCAGGTAGGGCGCGTTGGCCCTGCCCCGCTGGGGCGCGGGGGTGAGATACGGCGCGTCGGTCTCGACCAGGATCCGGTCCGGCGGGGTGGCGAGCGCAGCCTCGCGCAGCGCACCGGCCGACCCGAACGTCACCACGCCGGGAAACGACAGGAACGCGCCGCGCTCGACACAGCGCCGGGCGAAGTCCGCATCCCCGGAGAAGCAGTGCATCACCACACGTTCGGGAACCCCCTCGTCGTCGAGGACGCGCAGCACGTCATCGTGGGCGTCGCGGTCGTGGATCATCAGCGTCCTGCCGTGAACCTTGGCCCACCCGATGTGCTCCCGGAAGGAGCGCTCCTGTGCGCCGCGACCCTCGGGCTCCCGCGTCCGGTAGTAGTCCAGTCCGGTCTCCCCCACCGCCGCCACCACAGGCAGCGCGACGAGCGGCTCCAGCTCGGCGAGCACGGCGGCCAGCCCCGACTCGCCGTCGCGCAGGAACGTGCGGGCGGCGTCGTTGGGGTGCAGCGCCACCGCGGCCCGCACCGACGGCTCCGCCGTGGCCAGCTCGACGGCGAACCGCGCGGACTCCGGGTCGCAGCCCACCTCGATCACCCGCGTCACCCCCACCTCGGCGGCGAGCCGCAGCGAATCGGCGGGCTGCAGCCCGGAGTACTGCGCCGTGGTCCACAGGTGCGTGTGGTTGTCGACGACAGGGCGCGGCAGCGCCTCCGGAAGCCGGGGTAGGTCGAGGGCCTCGAGGGGGTTCACTGCGGGATCTCCTTGTCCGCCAACGCGGCTGCGTACAGTTCCTTGCGATTGGCGCCGGTGAGCCGGGCCACGTCCGCCACCGCCTCTGACAGTCTCGCACCGCCGGCCCTGGCCTGCCGAACCAGCGCCAGCGCGTCCTCCGCCGATTCGGTCGCGGCCTCGGCGCCGCCGATCACCACCGTCACCTCGCCCCGCACGCCGTTCGAGGCCCACACGGCCAGCTCCGCCAACGGGCCGCGGACCACCTCCTCGAACGGCTTGGTGAGCTCGCGGCACACCGCGCCCGCTCGGCCCTCGCCCAGCTCGCGGGCAGCGTCGCGCAGGAACTCCTCCAGCCGGTGGGGCGCCTCGAAGAACACCATCGTGCGCTCCTCGGTCGCCAGGCCGGCCAGCCGCCTGCTGCGCTCCCCTGCCTTGCGCGGCAGGAATCCCTCGAAGCAGAACCGGTCCACGGGTAGGCCGGAGACCGCCAGCGCGGTCAGCACCGCCGACGGCCCCGGGACCGCGGTGACCCGGAGGCCGGCGTCGACGCACGCCACGACGAGCCGGTATCCCGGGTCGCTCACCGACGGCATGCCCGCGTCCGTGACCAGCACCACCCGCCGACCTGCCGCGACGGCGGTGACGAGCTCTGCGGTCCGGGCGATCTCGTTGCCCTCGAAGTAGCTGAGCACCCGGCCCTGCGGGTCGATGCCGAGCCGTTTGGTCAGGAGCAGGAACCGACGGGTGTCCTCGGCCGCGATGACGTCCGCGGCCACCAGGACGTCGCGCAGGGTCTGGCTGGCGTCGTCGGACGAGCCGATGGGCGTGGCGGCCAGGATCAGGGCTCCGTCAGGGAGGGGGTGCATGGCCTCAGCCTATGATGCCTGTGTGCTGACGACCCTCCAGGCTCTCGACGACGGCCGCCTCCGGGACCGGACCGTCGGCTGGATCGTCACCCTGGGCATCACGGCGATGGCCTTCCTGCTGCGCCTCTACAACCTCGGCACACCGCATGCCCTCATGTTCGACGAGACCTACTACGCCAAGGACGCCTGGGCGATCCTGCAGTCGGGCTACGAGCGGCAGTGGGTCGACGACGCCAACGACATGATCCTCGCCGGGGACCTGTCGGGCATGAAGGAGGCTGCGGCCTACATCGTCCATCCGCCGGTGGGCAAGCTGCTCATCGCGGCCGGCGAGGCCATGTTCGGCATGAACCCCTTCGGGTGGCGGTTCATGGCCGTGGTGTTCGGCACGCTGCTGGTGTTCTTCACCATCCGGATGGCCAGACGGCTGTCGCGCTCCACCCTGATCGGCGGGGTGGCGGGGCTGCTGCTCACGTTCGACGGACTGGCGTTCATGATGAGCCGGATCGCGCTGCTCGACATCTTCCAGGCCACGTTCGCGGTGGCCGGGGTCGCGGCGCTGGTGGCGGACCGCGACTGGTTCCGGCACAGGCTGGCGGACCATCTGCGCAGCAGGGGCCTCCCGGACCTCGGGGGCTCGTTCGGGCCGCTCCTGCTCTGGCGTCCGTGGCGCCTGGCGGCGGGGCTGATGTTCGCCCTGTCCGTGTCGGTGAAGTGGAACTCGCTGTTCCTCATCGCCGTCTTCGGGATCCTCGTGGTGTTCTGGGACGTGGGCGCGCGACGCCTCGCCGGCGCGGGCCGGAGGCAGTGGTGGTCGCTGCTGGTGGACGCACCCATGGCGTTCGTCAATCTCGTCGTGGTGGCGGTCCCCGTCTACCTGGCCTCCTGGTTCCGCTGGCTGCAGACCGACGGCGGCTACTACCGGGGGTGGGGCGCCGACAATCCGGACGACCGGGTGGTTCAGCGGTTCGGTGAGGCGCTGGGTTCGCTGTGGCATTACCACGTGGAGATGTACCGCTTCCACACCGGCGACGGGATGATGGTCGACGCCACACACTCCTACGAGGCGCACCCGGCCGGTTGGCTGTTCCTGCAGCGCCCCATCGCCATCTACGCGATCAACGACATCCAGCCCGGGGATCAGGGCTGCGAGGCCGTCGGTACCACCTGCGTGAGCATCGTCAACGGCATCGGCACACCGCTCCTCTGGTGGGCGGCGGCGCTGGCGCTCGGCGCCGGCCTCGTCTGGTGGGTGATGGGCCGCGACTGGCGCTTCGCCGTGCCGCTGCTGGCCGTGGCGGCCACCTACGTACCGTGGTTCCGCTACGCCGGGCGCCCACTGTTCTTCTTCTACGCCATCATGATCATCCCGTTCAGCGCCACCGCGCTCGCCATGGCGATGGGCAAGGTGCTCGGCCCCGCGCACCACCCGCGTCGACGCTGGCGTGCGATGGCGGTGGGCGTGCTGCTCGCCCTCATCATCCTCAACTTCGCGTTCTTCTACCCCATCCTCACCGCCGAGGTCATGACCCGGCCGGCGTGGCTCCTGCGGATGTGGTTCGGTAACGCCTGGATCTAGTGTCCTGAGCCATCGCGGTGCCTGAGGAGCCGTGACCCGTACGCCCGCATGCGGCTCAGCCTGGGCAGCGCGTTGACGGGCGAGCCGTCGCCCAGCAGCAGGCCGGCCAGGTAGTAACCGCTGGCGGTGCCGTTCATCAGTTCGCCGCGACCGTTGCCGCGCGCGTAGAACCCGCCCGGGATCGCGGAGGCGCCGACGACGGGGCGGCCGTGATCGCTGGGATCGATGGCGAGGTGGCCGGTCTCCACCGCCGATGCGCCCAACTCGGTGGCCGCCCAGGTGACCAGCTCCGCGGCGGCGGCGTCGATCGACGAGAGCGTGACCTTCTGGCCCAGCACCATCACGCGCTCCCCCAGAGGCCGGATCATCCACGCCTGCCCGGAGGCGTGGAGGCTGATCTCACTCACGGGGCGGGCGGGGCGGCAGTGCACGACGGGGACCCACTGGGCGGGGCCGACGCGGGCCACCCGGCCCCAGGGACTGACTCCGAGCGTGTCGATGACGGCCACGCCGCTGACCGTCCCCAGCTCCCGAACCCAGGCCAGGTTGTTGCGGAATCCGACGCGCGTAAGGCCCTCGACGCGCCTGAGGTGGGTGACGGTCACGCTGTGCACCACCTGCGCGCCCGCGTCCACGGCTGCGGCGCGTAGCGCCATCGCGTAGGCCAGGGGGTCGACGCTCAGCGCAGTGGTGAGGAGGATGGCGCCGTCGCGACCGGGAACCACCGTCGCGTCCACCCCCGCGGCCCGGTACATGTCGGCCAGTTTTCGTGTCTCGCGGTCGTCCCCGCCCGGCAGCGACCCGTCGCGGAGCGGCATCGACGCCACCTCCGGGTAGATCTGCCTGATCTCCGCCATCGCCGCGACATTGCGGCGGGCATGTTCCAGGACCCCCTCTGCGCCGTAGGCGTGGGCCATCGCGGCCACCGTCGACGCGTGCCCCACCGCCGCGACCCCGTGCCCGATCGCGGCGCTTCGAAACTCCTGATTGGGGTCGAGCACCAGCACGTCGTAGCCCTCCGTCGCCAGACGGCGGGCCACTGTCAGTCCCGCGACGCTCGCCCCCAGGACCACCACGTCGTGCGCCATGGGCCCAGCCTAACCCGTGACCGTCCGCGGGTGCCGGTGCGGGGGCCGCGTCGGGCAGGCAGTAACATCTGGCCGACGAAAGGAATGCGCCCCATGTGGAAGCTGCACAACAACGGAGTCCTCGAACCAGACGCGGTCGTGAAGCCGACGGAGAGGCTGAGTTGGGGCCGCACCGTCGGGCTCGGCGCCCAGCACGTGGTGGCCATGTTCGGCGCCACCTTCGTCTTCCCACTGCTCATGGGCCTCAACCCCCAGCTCGCCGTCATGATGTCCGGCGTCGCGACGCTGGTGTTCCTGTTCGCCGTCAAGCACCGGGTGCCGAGCTACCTGGGTTCGTCGGCGTCCTTCGTGGGCGTGGCCACGGCCGTCTACACGGCCGGCGGTGATCCGGCGGACCTCACCGGCGCGCTGTTCGTCGTGGGGTTGACGCTCTTCATGGTGGGCCTCATCATCCACTTCGCGGGTGCCCGCATCATCCACACGGCCCTGCCTCCCGTGGTGACCGGCGCCGTGGTGATGCTCATCGGCTTCAACCTGGCCCCCGTCGTCGCCTCCGTGTACTGGCCCGTGGACCCCTGGCTGGCCTTCACCGTGATGCTCATCGTGATCGCGCTCAGCATCGGGCTGCGCGGCTTCATGGGTCGCATCGCCATCTTCCTGTCGCTGGTGGTGGGCTACCTCCTCAGCTGGGTGTTCGACCTGGTGTTCGGCCCGCTGCGGAAGGTGGCCGAGGACGGCACCGTCACCGAACAGCTGCGCGTGGACTGGTCCGCCGTCGCCAACGCCGACTGGTTCGGCCTGCCCCCCGTCACAGACCTGGCGAACTGGACCTACGGCGCCGCGGACAACGTGGTGGGCTTCCATCTCCCGAGCTTCTCGTTCGCTGCCATCATCGTGGCGCTCCCTGTGGTCATCGCGCTGATCGCCGAGAACACCGGCCACGTCAAGGCCGTCGCGGAGATGACCGGCGATGACCTGGATCCGGTCATGGGTCGGGCCATCGCCGCCGACGGCGCAGGGTCCATGATCGCGACCTTCGTGGGCGCCGGTCCCACCACGACCTACGCCGAGAACATCGGCGTGATGGCCGCCACCCGTGTGTACTCCACCGCCGCGTACATGGTGGCCGCGCTCGTGGCCATCCTCTTCGGCTTCTCGCCGAAGTTCGGCGCCGTGATCTCCGCCACCCCGGGGGCGGTGCTCGGCGGCATCACCGTGGTGCTCTACGGCATGATCGGCCTGCTCGGCGCGAAGATCTGGAAGGAGAACCGGGTGGACTTCGGCAACCCGCTCAACCTGATCCCGGCCGCGGCGGGCATCATCATCGGCGTCGGCAACGTGACCCTGCCCTTCGGCGGCGGATTCGACCTGGGCGGCATCGCGCTGGGCACCATCGTCACCATCGGCATCTACCACCTGGCCCGGCTCATCGCACCGCGCTCCATGCGCGAGGCGGCCGACGGCGCGTCGATCATCTACGACGCCCCCGGCATCTACGTCGACGAGGACGACGCCGCGCGCTGACCCGGTCCGGACGCCCCGCGGCGGGGTTGCCGCGGGGCGATACGGTGGGGCGCGTGGACCACCTGCAGAGCACCTTCCGCGACGCCATGGCGCGCGTGGCGGCGCCGGTCACCGTGATCACCACCGCCATCGAAGGCGTCCCGACGGGCACGACGGTCTCCGCGTTCGCGTCGCTGTCCATCGCGCCCCCGATGGTTCTGATGGCGTTGGACAACCGTGGGGGCATGATCGAACGGGTCCGGGCTTCCGGACGGATCGGGGTCAACGTACTGGCCGCCGAACAGGCCGACGTCGCGCTCAGGTTCGCGCGCCGCGACGTCGCGGACAGGTTCGCCGGCCTGTCCTGGCACGACGACCACGGCCTTCCCCACCTCGACGGCGTCGTGGCCTGGCTGCGCTGCGACGAACTGACGTTCGAGCCGGGTGGGGACCACACGATCATCCTCGGCACGGTGTCCGCGGCCGAAGTGGCCGGTGTCGCGTCCCTGGCGTACCACATGCGCCAGTTCCAGCCCCTCGCCCCCAGCCCGCACGCCGGAGGCTGACGGGTCAGTCGTCGGAGACGTCCCGCGCGTCACGGATGGGGGCGCTGTGCATGTCCGGCATGCCGTCCTGGTTCATGTCGCGGCTGCGCAGCTTGCGCGCGTCCCACCGCAGGGTGATCGCGGCGAGGACGGCGGCCAGGAACGAGGCGAGCAGGATGGCCAGCTTGGCCCCCGCGGTGTGCTCGGCATCCGGGAAGGACAGTTCCGCGATGAGCAACGAGACGGTGAAGCCGATGCCGGTGAGGAAGCCGATGGGGAGGAGGTCACGCAGGCCGATGCTGTCCGGCAGGCGCAGCGGGGTGAACCTCGTCACCAGGGCCGTGAAGCCGAGGACCCCCACCAGCTTGCCGAGGACGAGACCCAGCACGATGGCCAGCACCACGGGTTGCCCCAGCACGCTGGCGGGGCCGTCGCCGTCGACCATCGAGACACCGGCGGAGAAGAAGGCGAACAGCGGCAGCGCGATGCCCGAGGAGAACGGCCGGACGGCGTGCTCGTAACGGTGGGTGCGAGTCTCGGTCTCGCCGTGGATGGCGAGGGCGGGCACGACGAAGCCCAGCAGCACGCCGGCGATGGTGGCGTGCACACCTGAGGCGTGCATGAGCGCCCACGCGGCCAGGGCGAGCGCCAGGAGCAGCCATGGAGCCGGCCTGCGGCTGCGTACGACGTACGCGAACAGCGCGACGGCGACCAGCGACGCACCGAGCCAGAGCAGATCCAGCCCGGCGGTGTAGAACACCGCGATGATGACGATGGCCAGCAGGTCGTCGACGACGGCCAACGTCAGCAGGAAGGTGCGCAGCGCCCGGGGCAGGCCGCGGCCGAAGATGGCCAGCACGGCGATCGCGAAGGCGATATCCGTTGCTGTGGGGATGGCCCAGCCCTGCAGCGCGGTGCGGTCCCCCAGAAGAGTGACGACGGCGACGTAGATGAGCGCCGGCACCATCATGCCGCCGAGGGCGGCGAACACCGGCACCGCGGCCTCGCGGGGTCGCCGGAGGCTGCCCGCGACCATCTCGTGCTTCAGTTCGACGCCGACGATGAAGAAGAACACCGCCAGCAGGCCGTCCGCGGCCCACTTGGCGAGCGAGAGGTCCAGGTGGAGGGCCTCCGGCCCGATCACCGTCTCCGACAGCGCGGCGTAGCCCTCGTGCCACGGCGAGTTGGCCCAGACCAGGGCGATCACGGCGGCGATGAGGAGGAGAACCCCGCTGGTGGTCTCGAGCGTCACCCAGCGACGGAGGCGCTGGCGGCGGCCCAGCTCGGATGGAGTGGTCATGATGGTCCCTTCGGTCGATCTGACGACCGGCATGCCGGCCACGACGTCGACCAGGCTTCCCGACACTCCGGGGACCTAAGATACCCGACGATCCCGGCTCGGGCGGACGTGGGTGGTGTGCCGAGCCGGGAGCGCCTCTCGGCGCGGGGCCGCTCTCAGCGGCAAAGGTTGGAGCCCGGGGCTACCGCGGCTCGGCACGGGACCGAGGATACCCGGCGACACCGTCGGGGCAAAGACCCGTCACTCCAGCTCGCCGCGGCGCCACAACCGGGCGCTCGCCGCCAGATCCTCCGCCAGGCTCATCAGCCTGTCGGCGTGCACGTCGTCACTGGGCTGCAGGTTGCCGCGGCCGGCGGACACGACACGGGCGAAGGCGGCGGCCCGCTCCAAGGCCAGGCCGAGGTCACCGTCGAATACTCCCCTGAGGATGTCGTCGGCCACGCGGCGCACCTCGTCCGGGCCGGTGGGATCCGCCCCGGCGACGGCGTGGTTGGGCTCCGAAATGTGCACGCCCGCCGCGTACTCACGCGCCGCGTCGTGCGGGTGACGCTGAACCCATTCGCGCAGCACGTACAGGCGATACAGCACGCCGGGCAGCGACCGCGCGGGGCGCGAGGACCACAGGTCCGCCAGCGTGGTGATGCCCACCTCGTCGACGACGGTGATGAGGCGCGCGGTCACTGCCGCGTCGCGCCCGGTCCGGCCGGCCCCTACCAGCGCCGCAGCCGTCTCGTGCGCGGCGTGCAGGTCCGCGACGGGGTCCACGCCTTCGCCCATCTCGTCGATCACGGACGGCGCCCTCAGCGCGGGGCGGCGGGGCTTGCGGGGCTCGGACACGCCCTCCAGGCTACGCGACCCTGCGGGGGCGCCTGGCACTCTGGAGTGGTCCACACCGCCAGGAGCCCTCATGAACTGGATCCTCGACGCAGTCATCGTCGCCATGCTGGTCAGCTATGCGGTCCGCGGGTGGCGGGCGGGGCTGCTCGCGGGGGCCTTCTCGCTGGCGGGCACCGTCGTCGGCATCGTCGCGGGGTTGTGGGCGGGGCCGCAGGTGGTGGCCGCCGTCGGCTCGGCGTGGCCGATCCTGCTGCAGATGCTCGCCCTCATCACCTCCGCGATTCTCGGCGCTGCTCTGGGCGATGCGCTGATCGGGTCCATCGGCCGCCGCTTCCGCGGGGCACGGAGCCCGAACCCCGTCGATGCGCTCCTCGGAGCGGGCGGGGCGGTCCTGGTCTCCGCCCTGGTGATCGGCGTGCTGGCCGCCGCCATCAAGCCCATCGCACCGAGCGAGTGGGCCCGCACCATCGACGGGTCGAGGGCGTTGGGCGTGATCGGACGCGCCCTGCCGGCGGAGGCCGCGAGGCAGGCGTCGCGGCTCACGGACGTGCTCGATGCGGCCGGCTTCCCCCGCGTCTTCAGCGGCCTCTTCCCCGAGCCGGAGCTTCCCGTGCCCGACCCGGACGACGGCACCGCGGAGTCACGGGGGGTGCGGGGGGCGGCGGACAGCGTGGTGAGGATCGCGGCCGCGGTGCCCGAGTGTCGCGGCCCACTGGCCGCCAACACGGGCAGCGGGTGGGTCAGCGCACCGGAGCGGGTGGTCACCAACGCCCACGTGGTGGCCGGCTCCGACGACGTGGCCGTGCAGGTGGGGGGTCGGGAGCTCGCCGCCACGGTGGTGGCCTTCGATCCCGACCTCGACGTGGCCGTCCTCCACGTGCCGGGCCTGCGGGCCGAGCCGCTGCCACGGTCCGCGGCGCTGGCTTCATCGACGCCGGTCGCGGTGGCGGGCTACCCGGGAGGCGGGCCCTACACCGTCACGTCGGGGCGCGTCCGAGGCACCATCAACGCTCAGGGCGACGACATCTACGGCTCCACGGGCGTCACTCGCGAGGTCTACGCGCTGCGCGCGCACGCCGAGCCCGGCAACTCCGGCGGCCCCGTGCTGACGGAGGCGGGTGAGGTGGCGGGGACCGTCTTCGCCGTCTCGCTGGCCGACCCCGAGACCGCCTACGCCCTCACCAACTCCCAGACCACCGCCCTGATCGACGGCGCCGCCTCGGCCACGGGTGAGGTCAGCACTCAGGGCTGCGCAGCCTGAGCCGGGACGTGAAAAAGGCCGGTCCGTGGACCGGCCCTGGTGGAGCTAGGGGGATTCGAACCCCCGGCCTTCTCATTGCGAACGAGACGCGCTACCAACTGCGCCATAGCCCCAGAAGCATCGAAAGCCTAGCACCGTGCCGAGCCCGACTCCAAGTCAGGCCCGCGCCGCTACTCCCCGACGGCTTGGGGTCGAACGGTGGCCGCGGCCGGCGTCTCCGCCGGGTTGTCCGCGGTGGGGATGAGCGTCGAGCCGGTCACCGGCGCCGACAGGTCGATGGTGCGCACGGTGCGCGGCAGCAGGGGCTGCTGCACGTAGGTGGCGGGCGCGACCGGAATGGGGTCCCACAGGGCGCCCATGGTGGTGGGCATGGAGAGGTCGATGGAGATTTCGATGTTCTCGGTGGCCTCGCGGTCCGTCAGGTCGATCGTGACGGTGTCCTCGTCCTCGTCGAAGCCTGTCCGCACCGCTGCGGCGCGGGCGTCGAGGCTGCGCTGCATCGCGACGACGGAGAGGCGCGCCACTGCCATGAACGCCACCAGGAGCCCGCCGGGGATGAGCAGCGTCCACCAGCCGACGATGCCGAGGCCGGCCAGCACCGTCAACGTGACGAGCGCCAGTGCCAGCACGGCCATGGCGGCCAGCCGACGGCGCGCGGCCTGCCGCGCCACGAGGCGCAGTTCATTGAGTTCCGCACGGCGGGTGAGGGGTGTGGAGACCCGGGCGCCGTCGTCGGCCTCCACGTAGTCCACGACGTCGCGGCTGAGGATCCGCACCGAGTCCGAAAAGCGCTGGGTGGGGTCCCCGTCGAGGTCGCCGTCGACCTCCTGCGTGCTCAGGACCCAGGGCAACCCGAGTGCCAGACCGACGAGGACGACGATGGCGATGAGGATTCCGGCGAGCACGTGGCCTACGTTAAACAACAACCGTGTGATTTGCGTCCCTGGCTGCGGCGAGTCGGCAGGATCGCTGGTCAGGAACTTGTCGCGGGCGGCGTCACTCCTCGTCGAACAGCCACACCTTGACGGCCTCGCCCGCCTTGACCTGGTCCACGTGCTCGTCGAGGACGATGAGGGCGTTGGAGTGGGCCAGCTCCCCCAGCGCGTACGGCTCGGAGACCTGCGCGACGTGGCGGATGCTGCCCTCGGTGGTGACGCGTCCGCGCAGCAGGTGCATCTGGCCGCGGTGCGAGCGGAGGCCGACGGAGGCGAGGGCCCGCACGGCGCGGTGCTCGGTCCGGGTCCCCATGAGCTGACGGATCAGCGGGCGGGCGAAGACGTGGAACGACACGTAGGCGCTGACCGGGTTGCCGGGCAGCATGAGCATGGGCACCCGGTCCTCCCCGACCAGTCCGAACGTCTGGGTGCGGCCCGGGGACATGGCCACGTTGACCGTGTCCACCAGCCCCAGATCGCTCATGACGGCGGCCACCGCCTCGTAGTCCTCTCGGCGGCCGCCGGTGGTGGAGATCACAAGGTCCGCGCGGATCAGCTGGTCCGTGACCGCCTCCATGATGGCCTCGCGGTCGTTGGAGTGCACGGCGACCCGGAACACCGTCGCCCCGGCACGCTTGGCGGCGGCGGCGATCATGAAGGAGTTCGCGTCGGTGACCTCGCCGTGCTGGACGCTGCTGGTGGGGTCGATGAGGTGCTCGCCGGAGCTGACCACCACCACGCGCGGCCGCGGCCGGACCATGACCTTGTCGATGCCGGCGCTGGCCAGCAGCCCCATGCCCCGATCGTCGAGCACGTCACCCTCACTCAGCAACCGGGTGCCGAGGCGCAGATGCTCCCCCGCCGCGCGCACGTACTCGCCGTCGCTCACGCGTTCGATCAGGCGGACCCGCCCGTGCTCGAGGGTGCCGAAGGTGGCGGGGAGGACGGCGTTGGCACCGCGGGGCAGTACCTCACCCGGAGCGACGGCGGCCGCGGCGCCCTCGGGCAGCCGCTCAACGCCGAGGTCCACGATCTCCAGAGGCTCGGCCAGGTGGCCGTCGTCGTCTGTCAGATCCTTGGCGCGCACCGCGTAGCCGGGGACCTTGGCGGTGCTGTTGGGCGGTACGGCGATCATCGAGTCGATGTCCTCGCACATCACCTGGTCCAGCGCCTCGAGCAGGGCCATGCCGAACGGCCGCAACGGCTCGACGAGGCTGAGCAGGTACCCGGTGTGATCCGCGACACTGCGCAGCCCGGCAGCGTCCAGGGCCGGCGGCTCCGGAAGACGTGGCTCCTCCACCACCACGTCCTCGCCGACGACGGGCTCCTGCTTCTTCCGCGCAAACCAAGCCATGGTGCCTACGATAGGCCAATGACCCTCTCCGCCCGGAAGGACGCGCTGCGGGCCCGGATCTCGGCGGAGCGCGCCCGCGTGACATCCGGGCAATGGGTGGTTGACAACGCCGCCCGCACCCGGCACGCGCTGGCCCTGGCCGACGGGCTCCCCGTCGGGACGGCCGCCGTCTACGCCGCCCGACGGGGAGAACCCGGCACCTCTGACCTCATCGACGCGCTGGCGGACCGCGGCTGGAGACTGCTGCTCCCGAAGCTGGTCCGGCAGGTGGCGTGGGCGGAGTTCGACGGGTGGGAGGCCACGACGGCGGGCTGGGGCGGCATCCCGCATCCCAACGGCCCGGCCCTTCCGCCGGAGGTCCTGGCCGAAGCTCGGCTCATCGTCGTGCCGTGCCTGGCCGTGGGCCGCGACGGGTCGAGGCTCGGCACCGGCGGCGGCTGGTACGACCGGGCGCTCACGCACCGGGGGGCCCGGTCCACGGTGATCGCGCTCGCCCGGGAGGCCGAGGTGCTCGACGACATGGCACCGCTCACGCTCCCCCACGACCGTCCGGTGGACGGCTACGTCACCGAACTCGTTTCGGTCCTCCTGCCGCTCTGAACTACCATGGGTGGAGTCGTCTCCCACCGAGGAACCCTGTATGCCCACTTACCAGTACCGTTGCACCGATTGCGGCACCGATCACGAGGCCGTGCAGAAGTTCACCGACCCCGCGCTGACGGACTGCCCGCAGTGCGACGGCGACCTGCGTAAGGTGTTCAGCGCGGTGGGCGTGGTGTTCAAGGGATCGGGCTTCTACGCCACCGACTCCCGCTCCGCCAAGACCGCGGCCACCGCGGCCAAGCCCGCCGCGAAGAGCGAGCCGGCCAAGGCGGGGGCCGCACCCAAGGCGGAGGCCAAGTCGGCCTGATCCCGGCGCGACCGTCCTGTGGACAACGGGACATCGAAGGCCCCGCGCACGATCAAGGGGCATGAGACGCATCCTTACGCGCGTCGCGGCGTTCGTGTCCTGGCACCGTCGCGCCGTCGCTGCCCTGCTGGCCGCCCTCTCCGTCCTGCTCGTCGCCACCTGGTTGCAGGAGCCCGACGGTCCCACGGTGCGGGCTGCGGTGACCGCGGCGGGACTGCCGGCCGGGCACCAGATCGCCTCCACCGACGTGGCCCTCAGGGACCTCCCCGCCCATCTCGCGCCCTCAGGTGATCCGCCGGGCCTCGACGACGTGGTGGGCCAGGTGACGGCCGTGGGCCTCGCGGCCGGAACCGTCCTCCAGCCCGGGCTCCTGGCCACCGGTCAGAGCATGGCCGCTGGGCGCGCCGTCGTGCCGATCGCCCTTCCCGACGATCAACTCCGGTCCCTCCTCCGCCCGGGGGACGCGGTCACGCTCGTGGTCACCGCGTCGGAGTCTGCGGAGGTGTTGACCCGGGACGCGAGGGTGGCGGCGCTGCCGTCGCCGCCCGGAGGCTCGGCGCTGGCCGTGGCCGGTGTCGGCTCGGACGGACTCGTCCTGGTGGACGTTCCCGCTGAGGAGGCCCCCGCGGTCGCGGCGTTGGGGCAGACCGGGCAGCTCAGCGTGATCCTCGGCGTGGCCTGACACCCTCCGGTTGACGCGTCCGTCGACCCCGGATAGCGTCTCGTTGGGCTCACCGCCCCCGGTCCGGATGGCGCCCTGCCGTCCCACTGGGCCACCCCGTCGGTCAATTCTCTGTCGACGGGACATCTCCGCCCTCCGGCGGAACACACAAGGAGACCGAACCCCATGAAGGGCTTCAAGGAATTCATCCTGCGCGGCAACCTCATCGAGCTGGCCGTCGCGTTCGTCGTCGGCGCCTCGTTCGCCACCGTCGTCACCGCGTTCACCACCATGTTCATGGACGTGCTGGGCAAGCTCGGCGGCACCCCGGACTTCTCGGCGTGGAAGCCGGGCGGCGTCTCGGTTGGCGTCTTCCTCACCGCGCTCGTCGCATTCGTCATCGTGGCCGCCGTCGTGTACTTCGGCGTTGTGCTGCCCTACGCCAAGGCCAAGGAGCGCTTCGCCAGGACCGAGGCCGAGGCCCCGGCGCTCACCAAGTCCGAGGCGCTGCTCGAGGAGATCCGCGACGCGCTGACCACCAACCGCGTCTGAGCTGACAGACCTCTCACAGGGGCGTCACCCTCTAGGGGGGTGGCGCCCCTGTGGCGTTCCCGGCCTCACCAGTGCGGCGGCCGGTCCGCGGCGAGCCGGAGTTCGTCGCGGTCCAGCGGCCGCGTCCCCTGAGGCGCAGGAGTGGCCCCCGTGAGGCCCAACGCCTCCCGAGCCTCAGCGAGGGCGGCGTCGAAGCGGGCGAACCCGAGGGCGCGGCGCACCTCCAGCGGCACCGCGAAGGGCCAGGGTTCACGGGCCCGCTGGCGCTGCGCGCGCAGGGCGGCCAGCGCCCCGGCGTCGAAGCCCAGCCCGGCGAGCTCGTCGACCAGCGCCGACGGGGTACTCACGTCAAGCCGCCGGCCGGTCAGCGCCAGACCCAACGCGACCGCGAGGTCCGCGTCAGCCACCGAGCATGGCGCCGTCGGGGACGCTCTGCGCAGACCCCTCATCGGCCAACTCTGCGGCACCGACGACGCTGACCCCGGCGCCGAACGTCCAATCCCCCTCCACCTTCAGCGACGTGGCCCGGCGCAGCGAGGGCGCCACGGGGATGCGGGCGAGGAACTTGCCCACCTTCTTGTAGAACCGCGGGTCGAGGCTGATCTCCGGGGACGCGGTCGTGGTGGCGACGAGGCGCCCCTCGTCGGTGAGGTCGTAGACGTCCGAGCGGAGGAGGAGCAACTCGTTGGTGGTCTTGACGGGGAGGAAGCGGTCGCGGCCCACACAGATGGCGGTGGCTCCCTCGAACACCTCGATGGCCGCGCCCATGGCCGACTCCACCTGGATCACCGGCGTCGAGTCGCCGTCGGACGGGTCCACCGTCTTCTCGTTGCGGATGAGCGGCAGCCCGAGCACGGAGTTGCGTTCGGTGAGAGTGTCGCGGAGAACCTGGAGGTCGAACCACAGGTTGTTGGTGTGGAAGAACGGGTGGCGGTGCTCGTCTGTGAAGAAGTCCATCTCCTCCGGGGCCGTCTGCGCCGTGTCGCGGAGGATCAGCTGGCCGTCGGACCTGCGGACTGCCAGGTGGCCGCCCTTCTTGTCGTTGATGGTGCGGCGGCACACCTCGGCAGCGTACGGGGCACCGGACCGGGCGAACCACCCGGCGATGGTGGCGTTGGGCGCCGCGCCGAGGTTGTCTCCGTTGGAGACGCACGCGTAGCGGAAGCCGTGCTCGAGCAGCTGGTCCAGCACGCCTGAGCCCTCGAGTGCGGGGTAGAGATCCCCGTGTCCGGGCGGGCACCACTCCAGCGTGGGGTCGGCCGGCCACTCGACGGGGGTGAGATCGTCCGCGCGGAGCTTGGGCTCCTGGTTCTGCATGAAGCTGAGCGGCAGATCCTCGACGGGGAGTTCCGGGTACCGCTCCAGATGGGCAAGCGTGTCCGCCTCGGTGCGGAACGAGTTCATGAGCAGCAGGGGAAGGCGGGCGTCGTAGCGGTCCCGGGCCGCCAGCACCTGCTGGGCGAGGAGGTCCAGGAAGGTGAGCCCGTCGCGGACCTCAAGCAGAGTCTTGGCCTGGTCCAGCCCCATCGAGGTGCCGAGGCCACCGTTGAGCTTGATGATCACGGTCTTCCCGATGGCGTCGCGCGCCTCCGCCTCCGTGATGTCCACATCGGCCAGCATCGGCGGATCCAGCAGCGGATCGATGGTGTCCTCGCGGATCACGCCCGTGGCGCCCGATTCGAGGAGCTCGTAGAAACGGGAGAAGACCTCGATGGCGGGGGCCGCGACCCCGGCGTCGATCATCTTCTGGCGGGCGGCGTTGAGGCCGGCTTCAGACACGGCTGTTTCCCTTCGTTGCGGTTCCAGACCGATCCTAGGCCACCCGCTTCAGGACACCTCGACGATGCCATGGGCACCGCGCTCCGCGTCGACCATGACATGGCTGACCACCGGGTAGCGGCCCGGCTCCGGGAATTCGAGCTCCACGAACCCGCCCTCGGCCGCCCCGAGCGCGAGCGTCTGGGCGCCGCCACCGGTGCCGCCGAACGGGTCGAGGCCCTCCTTGAGCAGGTAGCCGCCCTCGCGGTAGACGGTGTCGAACTGCGCGCCCACGATGTGGAAGCTGGTGGAGCGGTTGGGGCCGGCGTCGAGCACCCAGAAGCGGACCCGCTCCCCCACCCGCGCGACGAACGGCCGCTGGTCGTACTGGTTGGCCACCCCGTTGAACACCACGCGGTCGGGCTGCTCCGCCGTCACCGCGTCCGCGTCGACGTCCGTCGCAGCCTCCGCGGTGGCGCCGTCGTCGGCGAGGAACACCTCGGACTGGACGACGACGTACTCGCGGTCCACCTCCGGCAGGCCTGCCGCGGGCTCGATGATGACCGCCCCGTGCATCCCGGCGGCGATGTGCGCGCTCATCGGCATCGTGGAGCAGTGGTACATCCACACCCCCGCGCGCTGGGCCGTGAAGCGGTAAGTGAGCCGCTCCCCGGGCGCGATGGTGCGCATCGGCCCCTCGGGGTTGAGCGCGCTGGCGTGGAAGTCGATGGAGTGCCCCATGGAGCCGTCGTTGATCAGCGTGATCTCGAAGGTGTCGCCGACGCGGCCGCGGAGGGTCGGTCCGACGCTCCCGCCGTTGAAGGTCCAGCGTCGCTGCCACACCCCCGGCGCCACCTCGAGCGGCACCTCGGTGACGCGAAACTCGTAGCGTCGCACCGTCTCGTCGGTCAGGGGTGGTGCCACCGGGTCGACGACGGCGCTCAGCTCCGCGTCCGTGTCACCCGCCACGGGCCTGTGCCCGTGCTCCGGTTCGCCCGCGGCATCGGAGCCGGCGGCCGGCGCGCCTGCCACCACCACCTCGAACGTCATGCCCATCTGCCGGTGACCCACGACGGTGCACCAGCCCGCCATACTCTGCCCGACCACGCCCAGGTCCAGCTCCGCGCTCTCCCCTGGCGCCAGCCGGGGGGTGCGGAGGGTGCCGATCAGGAGGTCGTGCACGGTGGTGGGATCCTCGTTGACCAGCTCGATGATCACCCGGTCCCCCGGCCGGGCCTCCACGCGGTCGGGCACGAACCGCATGCCGCGGGCCGCCACCTCCACCCTGACGGTGTCGCCCGTGGCCGACACGGACGAGGCCGGGGCGGTGGTCGACGCCAGGCCGGCCGCCGCCGGATCGAGGCCCACGCCGACGCTGAGCGCGATGGCCAGCGCCGCCACGCCCGCCACGAGGCCGTCCCCGGTGAAGACGCTTCGCCGTTCCGTCATCTCGGCCGCCGGCTCGCCGGCCATGGCCCGGCGGCGCTCCGCCACGGACGCCCGGATCCCCCGGATCATGAGCGGAAGGAACGTTGCCAGCGCGGCGAGGACCAGCACCGAGACGGTCACCTTGACCCAGCTGGGCAAGGGCGCCACCCACGCGAGCAGCCCGCCGTTGATCACGACGAGCCGCACGGTCGCGAACCGGTCGAACTCGGCGGCCCCCGCCCGGACCACGCGGGGGCCTCCCCCGATCACCGAGGGCAGGAGGTAGGACAGGGCCCCGGTCACGAGCTGCAGCAGGAAGCCCACCACCCACAGCGACGCCAGCATGGGGTAGCCGGAGGCCAGTTCCACGTCGTCGGAGCGCCCGATGTGCACGGCGGTGGCGAGGATCGCCACGCAGCCCCAGACGGCCCCGGCAAGGATCGACGCGGCGGCGAATTCGCGCGGCGGCTTCGCCCGCAAGGGCCGCACCAGACACCGCCCCCACCACACCAGCGCGGCCGAATAGGCCACCAGTCCGGCCACCGCCAGCGGTCGCACGCCCACCAGCGAGCCCGCCACCACCACGGCGATCGCCGTGAGCAGCGCGGGCAGCGCCTGCCTGGCCAGCCGCTCGGCGCGGTCGTCCATGCGGGTGCGCAGCACCGTGGGCCAGAACGTGACGAACGTGCCCACCACTGTCAGCCCGATCCAGCCGAGCAGCATCGTCATGGTGTGGGCCACCAGCAGGGCGGCGTGCCAGCGGTCGTCCAGGCCCCACGCGAGCGCCGCGCCGAACCCGGCACCGACCGGGAGGCAGGCCGCAGCCGCGACGTAGTACCTGATGCAGACCCGGAACCGCCCCGGCAGGGCGCGCCGGAGGTCACGCACCAGGACGGCCCCGTGCCACAGCACCGCCGCGGACACGACGGTGGCGCCGGCCGCGGCCAGCCACCACTGCGCCGTCGGGACGCCGACGAAGACCAGAAGCGACCCGAGCCCCAGCACGGCGAGGCGCACGTCCGCCCTGCGGCGGGTGGCGTCGTCGTCGCGTGTCTTGAGCAGTGCGGCCGTGAAGTGCGCGCTCCACACCATCACCGAGTGGGTCAGCGCGCCGAGCGCGACGAGATGGACCAACAGCCAGGTGGATTCAGGGATCCAGCGATGCGCCACGGCCACCACCACGGCGGCCACCAGCCACAGGACCAGCGCGTAGTCGCGAAGCGACCGTCGGCGCCTCACCCGCGCACCGCCGACGCGACGACGGTGAGCGCGAAGACCAGCAACGCAGCAACGGTCACGATTCCTCCGGTTCGATACAGGTCACCCACGGCGAGGAGGTCGCCGAGGATGCGGGCCGTCATGCCCACGTGCAGCAGCCCGAGCGGGAGCCACATGGACGGCCGGTACGGCAGGGGGCGGCCGATGACGGCCGGGAAGATGGTGGGCGCGTGGGCCATGATCATAGACACACCGAAGCCGAGGAACACGCCGTGGATGGTGGCGTCGTAGTGGCCGTGGGCGGCGGGTTGTCCGACGACGGCCCACACCGCGCCCGCCACCGCGAGCCAGAGGTTGCCCGCGAGGAGAGCGGCGGCGTTGAATCGGCGGAAGCCGGCGGCGCGGATCATGCGCCGGCCCACGTCGTCGCGGATCAGCCACGCGGCGATGAGGACGCACCCCACCCCAAGTACGCGGAAGCCCACGGCGGGCAGCGCGGCCGCGACGGCTGCGCCGAGCGCGACCACCGTCGCCAGGGCAAGGAGGGTCGGCACCGCGCGGGCGCCCATGATGAGCTGCGCCAGCTCGGCGCGCTCGGCCGCGATCGTGATCACGACGAAGGCGGCCAGGAGTGGGAGCGCGGCCGTGACGTCGGCGGCGAGGAGGGCCGCTGCGGCGAGCGGCACGAAGAGCGCGCCCAGCGCCTGCGCCGCCACCAAGGGGAGCGGGGCACGGAACCACAGCGCCACCGCCACCGCGAGGAACGCGACCCCACCGTCGAGCAGGAGCAGCCCGCCGAGCATGGGCGGGGCGCCGAGGATCAGCGCCAGTGATCCCGTGGCCAGCAGGGCAGGCGCCAGGTAGGCGACGGGCCGGCGGAGCGCCTGCGCCCGCTCCAGGGAGATGAGAGTGCCCATGAAACCCAGCGTCATCGCCGGACCGTGGAGGTCGGCGAGCCGGTCCGAGGCCACCGGCGCCCACAGGCCCAACCGGAGAAGGGCCGCGTCGAGGCCCGTCAGCAGCGACACCCCGGCCAGCGCGACGAGGGCGACGCGGAGCCGGAGTGTCGCGGCGGGGGCGTCAGTGGTGGTGCGCGGTGCCGGAGGCGTGATCGTGCTCATGGGTCCTGCCGTCGATCTCGGTCCACTCGTCGCCGTCGAGGCCGAGGGCCGCGGCGGGGAAGAGCCCGTTGTCCTCCTTGTCGATGTGGTCCCGCAGGGCCACCTCGAAGGAGTCCATCAGCGAATGGTCACCCGCCGCGATCGCAGCCAGGAGTTCGTCGAGGGAGCGGTGCTCGCCGCACAGCGTGGTCACGTGGTCGGCGAACTCGTCGCGGCGCTTCATGACGGAGAACAGGCCCACCTCCTCGGACTGCGTGTGCGGCCCGAGCAGGAGAGCGAGGTCGCGGGCGCGCCCCGGCACGTCACCTCCGTCGACGACGGCGCGGCGCAGCTGGCCGCACGCGTTGACGATGGTGACGTGCTCGGCCATGAACCGGCCGATCACCGTGATCGAGTCGCACCCGCAGTAGCTGCACATCAGACGCGTGCCAGCTTCAGCTTCCAGGCCTCGGGCCCCTCCTCCACGTAGCTGACCTCGATGGCGTCGCCGTGGCGCTCCGAGATCTGCCGCAGGAGCGGGACGGGGTTGTGGGGGGCCACCAGCACGAACGCGGCGCCCGGCTGCAGCCCGTCGACGACTCCGTGGATGGCCGCGTGCCGGACGGCGTGAGGGATCACGCGCGCGTCGAGCTCGGGGAGGGACTCGTCATGACCGCCGCAACCGCAGCCTGACTTCGGGGTGAGGGAGATCTCTGTCATGCGCCACAGATTACTACAAGTAGTTTGTATCAAATCTCCGGGGTCCGGGATGTCCCGGCCGTCAGTCGTCGAGAAGCCTGCAGCCCGACCGGTACCGGTCCACCACCACATCTACGAGCCCGGGATGGGCGCCGATCGGCTCGGCGAGCAGGTCTCCGCCCGCGCGGGCGAGCCTGCGCTGGAAGAACCCGTGCCCGATGAGGTACGAGGCCAGGGCCACCGGGCGATTCCCCCGGGCGGCGGTCACCGCGTCGGACACCGTCGGCTCGGCCTTCGCCAGGAAGCCCACCGTCACCGGCCCAGCCCAGCGCTCCTGCACACCGCGCGCCACGCCGCGACCCACGTCTGCCGCCTCCGGGCGCGACGACCCGGCGACTCCCACCACCACCGCGGCATCCTCCGGTACGCCGGCCTCCAGGAGCCGGTCCACGAGTGCGGCCTCCAGCCGGGGGTCCGGGCCGAGCGGGCCTGTGGAGACCACCTGTCCGGGATGCGAGGCGATCGCGTTGCGCACGTCCACCTCCGTGTGGAAGCCGAGGGTGAGCAGCACCGGGACCACGACGACGGTCTCCCCGCGGGCGACGAGTCGGTCGACGACGACGTCCAGCTTGGGCTCCTGTACGTCGACGTAGGCGGCCTCCACGGTCACATCCTGCAGCCGCTCCGCCACCGCCGCCGCGATGGCCAGCACGGCCGCCTGGCCGTCCGGGTCGTCGGTGCCGTGCGCGCAGACGACGAGGGCCGGTCTCATGCGCTGACCTCCAGGCGGTATCCGCGCCGTGGCACCGTGCGCACGAGCGAGCGGTCCCCCATGCTATCCCGGAGGCGTGCCACCGCGACCTCCGCTGCGTGCGGGTCGTTGGAGCATCCCGGTAGCACGGCCAGGATGTCCTCGCGCGAGACCACCCCACCCCCGGCTTCGACGAGGGCGCGCAGCACGGCGAACTGCACCTGGCTGAGCGGCAGGGCCTTCCCGTCCAGGCTCGCGGCGGACCGCCGCAACCACAGCACACCCGCCGGCGTGGCCACCTCGGCCACGCCGCGCGCGGACAGCGCCGCGGTGAGCTCCCGCACCAGCGCGCCCAGCCGGAACCGGTCCGGGATCAGCGGGGTGAGGCCCAGCTCGATGAGGGGCGCCGCGGTGACCGGCCCCACGGTCGCGGGCAGGACGGGCCCGGCCATCGCCTTGATGGCCGCGTCCCTCAACCCCTCCCGCTCGCAGGCGGCGAGGAACTCCACCACGCCGTGCGCGGACGTGAAGGCCACCGCGTCGACCTCGGCGGCCGCCACCAGTCCGACGGCGCGGCTCACGGCCTCGGGGTCCGGGGAGGGTCCCCAGCGGTACACCACCAGCGACGTGACGCGGGCGCCCAGCTCGACGAGGAGCTCGTCGATGCCGTCGCTGCCCGCGCCGTGGTGCTGCACGGCCACGTGCAGGCCCGCGACCCCCTCGGTCTCGAAGAGCTCTTTGATCTCGGCCGCCGTCTCCGAGTCCGCCACCCAGTCGGCCGTCAGGCCGGCGCCGTGGACCGCGCCCTGCGCCTTCGGGCCGCGCGCGATGATCCGGGCTCCCCTCAACACCTCCAGCAGCTCACCGGCAGACCCTGCGGCGTCCGCGGCCTCCATCCAGCCGCGGAACCCCACGCCTGTGGTGGCCACCACCGCGTCCGGGGGATCGGCGATCAGCGCTCTGGTGTGTGCGATCAGCAGCTCATCGTCGGCGTGCGGCACGATCGAGAGGATGGGGGCCCGGATGATCTCCACCCCGCGGCGCTCCAGCGCCGAGGCCAGTTCGGAGGCGCGCCGCTTCGCGGTCAGCACGACGCGGCAGCCGGCGAGCGAGTGCGCGCCGGCTGCCGCGGTGGAACCGTCGGCGGTCACCGTCGCGTCCATTCAGCCCGCCCTGGCCAGGCCCTCGGCGGGCCGACGCAGCGGCGCCTCCTCTGTGACCTGCGACCCGACGAACACCCGTCCGTCGAGCACCGCCACGGCCCACGTGCCGAGCGCCTTCGCGGGGTCCGACAGGCACACGCCTGTGCGGAGGTCGAAGGCCTGCTTGTACATGGGAGAGAAGAGTACGGGCACGTCCTCCCCGTCCACCAGGGACGAGCCCACGAGCCCACGGGCCATGACGTTGGCCCGGGCGAAGGGGTCCCACATGCCGACGGCGACGACGCGGTCGTCGTGGAGCCGGACGATGGCCACCTGCCGGCCGTCGATCAGTGCGGCTACGGGCCGTTCCGGCAGCAGGTCGTCAAGGCGGCAGACGGGTTCGGCGGTGGTGATCATCGCGCTCCTCCAATGGGGATGGTGGGTCCGGCGACCAGGACCGGCCGCCGCTCGGAATCGACCAGCTCGACGCCGGAGGTGCGGTCCGCGTCCGTGGCGGGACGGACCTGTCCACGCTCCCCCACGTACTGAAGGTTGTCGTCGACGGCGTCGGCCGCGTTGACGAAGCCCGCGAACCGGGCCAGCTTGACCGGGTCCTCCAGCACGTCGCGCCACTCGTCGCGGTAGCCGTCGACGTGGCCGGCCATGGCGACGTCGAGGTCCGCGGCGATGCCGAGGGAGTCCTCCATGATCACCTTCCGGACGTGATCCAGGCCGCCCTCGATCGACTCCAGCCAGACCGCCGTGCGCTGAAGGCGGTCGGCGGTGCGCACGTAGTACATGAGGAAGCGGTCGATGGTGCGCACGAGCTCCTCGGTGGTGAGGTCCTCGGCCAGGAGGACGGCGTGACGGGGGGTGAAGCCGCCGTTGCCGCCCACGTAGACGTTCCAGCCCTTGTCCGTGGCGATGATGCCGACGTCCTTGCCGCGGGCCTCGGCGCATTCGCGGGCACAGCCGGAGACGCCGAGCTTGAGCTTGTGCGGCGAGCGGAGGCCGCGGTAGCGCAGCTCCAGGTCGATCGCCAGGCCGACGGAGTCCTGGACGCCGTAGCGGCACCAGGTGGACCCGACGCAGGACTTCACGGTGCGCAGCGACTTGCCGTAGGCGTGGCCTGACTCGAACCCGGCGTCGACGAGGCGCCGCCAGATGTCGGGCAGCTGATCGATCCGTGCGCCGAACATGTCGATGCGCTGGCCGCCGGTGATCTTGGTGTAGAGCCCGAAGTCGCGGGCGATCTGGCCGATCACGATGAGCCCGTCCGGGGTGATCTCGCCGCCGGGCACGCGGGGCACGACGGAGTAGGTGCCGTCCTTCTGGATGTTGGCCAGCACGTGGTCGTTGGTGTCCTGGATGGCGGCCTGTTCGCCGGCGAGGATGTGTCCGTTGCCGAGGCTGGCGAGGATCGAGGCGACGACGGGCTTGCAGATGTCGCACCCGCGGCCGCGGCCGTGCCGGCCGATGATCTCGGAGAAGGTGGTGAGCCCGGTGATCCGGACCACGTCGAACAGCTGGGCCCGGGAGAGCTCGAAGTGCTCGCACAGGGCGTTGCTGACGACCGTGCCGGATTTCTCGAGCTCCGCGACCATCAGCTTGCGGACCAGCGGCAGGCAGGAGCCGCAGCTGGTGCCGGCCTTGGTGCAGGCCTTGACGCCGGCGAGGTCGGTGCAGCCGCCCTCAGTGACGGAGCAGCGGATGGCACCGGCGGTCACGTTGTTGCAGGAGCAGACGGGGGCGTCGTCGGGCAGCTCGCCCTGGACCGGGGCGCCCTCCGCGCCGGCGGGCACGAGGTAGGCGGCGGGGTCCACCCCGAGCGGCCGGCCCAGCAGGGGCCTGAGGCCGGCGTAGGCCGAGGCGTCGCCCACCAGGATGCCGCCGAGCAGGGTGCGGGCGTCGTCGGACAGGACCAGCTTCTTGTACACGCCGGCGATCGGGTCGGTGTAGACCACCGACAGGGCGCCCTCGGTGGCGCCGAAGGCGTCGCCGAAGCTGGCCACGTCGACGCCGAGGAGCTTCAGCTTGGTGGAGAGGTCGCCGCCGGTGAAGGTGCCGGAGCGGCCGAGCATCTGGTCGACCGCCACCTCCGCCATGGTGTAGCCGGGGCCGACGAGGCCCCAGACGCGGCCCTGGATGCAGGCCACCTCGCCGATGGCGAAGATGTCAGGGTCGGCGGTGCGGCAGGTGTCGTCGACGACGATGCCACCGCGCTCCCCCACCTCGAGGCCGGCGTCGCGGGCGAGTTCGTCGCGGGGGCGGACGCCGGTGGCGAAGATCACCACGTCCACGGCGATGGAGGTGCCGTCGTTGAAGACCATCTTCTCGACGGCGATCCGGCCCTTGATGGCCGAGGTGGCGGTGCCGACGCGGACGTCGACGTCCATGGCCTCGATGAGGCGTTTGAGCGACTCGCCGCCGCCCTCGTCCACCTGCAGGGGCATCAGCCTGGGGGCGAACTCGACCACGGTGGTGTCGGCGCCGAGCTTCCGCAGCGCGCCAGCGGCCTCGAGGCCCAGCAGGCCGCCGCCGATGACGGCGCCGCGGACGCGACGCTTCGGGTTGCGTTCCTGCAGCGTCTCGACGTAGCCGCGCAGGGCGGCCACGTCGTCGATGGTGCGGTACACGAAGCAGCCGGGCAGCTCACGGCCGGGAACAGGCGGCATGAACGCGTAGGAGCCGGTGGCCAGCACCAGGGAGTCGTAGGCGTGCGACATGCCGTTCTCGGTGATGACGGTGTGCGCCGCGGGGTCCACGGAGACCACCTTGGCGCCGCGCCGCAGCTTGACGTTCGGGTCCTGCCAGAGGTGCGCCTCGCCGAGGTTGAGCAGCTCGGGGTCGCGGTTCTCGAAGTAGCTGGTCAGCGCCACCCGGTCGTAGGGGGGACGGGGCTCCTCGGCCAGGACGGTCACGCGCCACTCGCCGGCCTCGTCGCGCGAACGCAGGGCCTCGACGAATCGGTGGGCGACCATGCCACCTCCGACCACCACACACAGCTTGCTCATATCGGCCTCCAGGGGTCTAGTCGGTTGGGCTCCTTGGTATCTACGACGCTAGGCGGCGCAGTTTCCGGGGCGGGATCATTCACGTTTCGGGTGTGAAACAAGCCACTCACGCGACGGTGACCCGCTCGAGTGAGGTTCGCGGAGTGCCGGCGGCGCCGAGGGCGGCGACCAGGCTGCAGACGTCGGCCGTGCAGCTTCCGCAGCCGGTGGAGGCGCGGGTCGCCGTCGCCACGGCCTCGGGGGTGTCGGCGCCGGCTTTAACTGCATCGGTGATGGCCGCCTTGGTCACGGCGTTGCAGCGGCACACGATCGCGGCGTCCGGCAGGTCGGCCACAGACATCGACGGCGCCGCGCCGGCGAGCGGGCGGGCCAGCAGGGCGGCCGGGTCGTCGGGGACGGGTGTGCGGGAGTCGAACGCCACCGTCAGGTCGGCCGCGACCTGGGGATCGCCGACGCAGGTGGCGCCCACCAGGAGTCCGTCCGCGACGGCCACCCGCACCCGGCGGCGGCCCACCGGATCGGTGAGGGACAGCACCCGCGGCGCGCCGGGCGCGAACTCGTCGGCCGGGAACTCCCCCATGGTGACCGCCTCGAGGCCCTCGGCCTTGACCCGGAACACGCCGGAGTCGGCGCCGAGCACGGGCCGGGGTCCGGACCGGCCGCTGATCTTCTCGGCCAGGTGGTGCGCGAGGACGCGCGCCTGCTCCCAGCCCGGGCCCACCAGCCCGGGGCAGCCGCGGGGGGGGCGGGCGCAGTCGCCGATGGCGTAGATGGCCGGGTCGTCGGTGCGGCACGTGTCGCTCACGAGGATGCCGTTTCGCACCCACAGGTCGGCGGCCTCCGCCAGGCGGGTCCGGGGCCTGACCCCGATCGCGACGAGCAGGAGGTCGGCGGGGATGTGCCTGCCGCTGGTCAGCCTGACGGAGGTGAGGGCGCCGTCACGGCGACGCTCCACCCCGGCGACGCGCACGTCGACGAGGATGGTGATCCCGCGGTCCGTCAGCCCTGCGCGGACGACGGCGCCGCTCGCGGGATCGAACTGGCGGTCCAGCGGCGCCGAGCCGCGGTGCACGATGGTGGCGTCGCTGCCGGCCTCGGCGAGCGCGACGGCGGCCTCGATGCCGAGGACGCCTCCCCCCATGACCACGACCCTGGCGCCGGCGGCCGCGGCCGAGCGGACCCGGTCCGCGTCGTCCCAGGTGCGCAGCGCGGCCACTCCCGGCATGGGGGTGCCGTCGGCGCGGACCACGCCGTCGACGGTCGGGAACACCGGCTCCGCGCCGGTGGCCAGCACGAGCGTGTCGAAGGGGTGCTCCTCCCCCGTGGAGTCGACGACCGTGCGGTTGCGGCGGTCGATCCCGGTGGCCTTGCGGCCGCGCAGCATCCGCACACCACGGCTCTCGGGCAGCGTGAGCCCGGGCAGGTCGGCCCGGCCCATGATCACGTCGGGCAGGAGGATCCGGTTGTAGGCGGCGTGCCCCTCCTCGCCCAGGACGGTGACCTCGACGTCGTTGAGGCGGTGGGAGGCCAGGTCGGCGAGGAAGCGGTGCCCCACCATGCCGTGACCCACGACCACGATCCGGTGACTCATGCCGCCGCTCCGATCCGTGTCAGCCGCACGGCCGCGACCTTCAGCTCGGGCATGCCCGAGATGGGGTCTGTGGCGGCGTTGGTGACCCGGTTGACCGCGCCGGCGTCCGGGTAGTGGAAGGGCATGAAGACCGTGTCGTGCCGGATGCCCTCGGTGAGCCGGGCCACCGCCTCGCAGCTACCCCGGCGGGAGTGGACGGCCACCTTGTCCCCCGCCGCGACACCGAGCCGCTGGGCCAGGAGCGGGTGCATCTCGACGTAGGCCTCCGGCTCGACGTTGTTGAGCGCGGGGACGCGGCGCGTCTGCGCGCCGGACTGGTAGTGCTGGAGGACCCGGCCGGTGACGAGGTAGAGCGGCAGCTCGGGGGTGAGCGTGTCGTCGGGAGGCGTCTCGTCCACGGGGTGGAGGACCGCGCGCCCGTCAGGAGTCTCGAAGCGGTCGAGGAAAACCCGGGGGGTGCCGGGATGTTCGGGGGCAGGGCAGGGCCAGTAGAGCGCGTCGCCGTCGCGAAGCCGCTGGTGGCTGAAGCCGGCGTAGTCGGCCACGCCGCCCGCGCTGGCCCGGGCCAGTTCGTCGAACACGACCGCGGGATCGGCGCTGAACGGGATGGGGCTTCCCAGACGCTCAGCCAGGTCGCTCCACACCTCCAGTTCGGTCCGCACGCCGACGGGGGGCAGGGCGGCGCGGGCGCGCAACAACAGGCGACCCTCGAGGTTGGTCATGGTTCCGGTCTCCTCCGCCCATTGGGTGACGGGGAGGACCACGTCGGCCATGGCCGCGGTCTCGGACAGGAAGAAGTCGGCCACCACGAGGAGGTCGAGTGCCTGGATCCGCTCGGTGAGGCGCAGGACGTCGGGCAGGCTGACCACCGGGTTGGACCCGTGGATGAGCATCGCCCGCGGTCCGCCGGGGGTGGCGAGCGACTCGAACAGCGCGACGGCCGGCTTCCCGGGCCCCGGTAGTGAGTCCGGGTCCACTCCCCAGACGGCGGCGACGTGCGCGCGGGCGTCTGGGTCGGTGATCGAGCGGTACCCGGGCAGCTGGTCTGCCTTGAGCCCGTGCTCGCGGCCGCCCTGGCCGTTGCCCTGGCCGGTGAGGCAGCCGTATCCGGACCCCACCCTCCCGGGGAGCCCCAGGCAGAGGGCGAGGTTCACGGCGGCGGTGACGGTGTCGGTGCCGTGGGCGTGCTGCTCGGCCCCGCGGCCCGTGAGCACGTAGGCGCCCCGTCCCCCGCGCGCGGGGCTGGCTGCGGCGAGGAGGCGCGCCGCGCGCCGCAGTTCGGTGACGGGCACGCCGGTCACGCGCTCCACCCGTTCCGGCCACCACGCAGCGAGGCTGGCGCGCAGGTCGTCGACGCCGTTGGTGCGCTCGGCGAGGTAGGCCTGGTCGACGAGGCCCTCGGTCCACAGGATCTGGGTGAGGCCGAGGAGCAGAACCAGGTCCGTGCCGGGCAGCGGGCTGAGGTGGAGGCCGCGGCCGTCGCCGGTGAGGGCCGCCGTCGGCGTGCGGCGAGGGTCCACGACGATCAGCCCGCCGGCCTCCTGCGCCCCGGACAGGTGGGTGCAGAAGGGCGGCATCGTCTCGGCCGGGTTGGACCCGACGAGCAGGATCGCGCCCGCGCCGTCGAGATCGGTCAGCGGGAACGGCAGACCGCGGTCGAGCCCGAAAGCCCGGCGGCCGCCCGCCGCCGCCGACGACATGCAGAAGCGTCCGTTGTAGTCGATGTTGGGGGTCCGCAGCGCCACCCGGGCGAACTTCCCGAGCTGGTAGGCCTTCTCGTTGGTGAGCCCACCGCCTCCGAAGACAGCCACCGACTCCGGGCCGTGCTCGGCCCGCAGCCGCAGCAGCGTGTCGGCGACGAGAGCGAGCGCGGTGTCCCAGTCGGTCGCGACGAGTTCCCCGTCGCGCCGCACCAGCGGGGAGGTGAGCCGGTCCGGCGCCGTCAGCACCTCGGCCGACGTCCACCCCTTCTGGCACAGGCGGCCCCGGTTGGTGGGAAACTCCAGCGGGGTGACCGCCGGCGTTGCACCGACGGTCGCCCCTGGCGCCACGGCCATCGCGCACTGGAGGGCGCAGTAGGGGCAATGGGTGGCGGTCATGATCAGACCTTCAGTGTCGCGAGGGGCGAGGTCCGCCGCAGGTAGACGAACCAGGTGACCCCGAGCATGAGGAGATAGACCCCCACCATCACCCAGAGCGCCGGCTGGAGGCCGCCCGTGACGGTCCGCGAAAGCGCGAAGCCCTGCGGGATGAGGAACCCGCCGAAGGCGCCCACCGCACCGGCGATGCCGATGCACCCGGCCGCCGCGCGACCAGCCGCGACGAGCGAGGCCGGATCGCTGCCCGACGTGCCGGAGAAGACGGCCGGGATCATCCGGTACACCGAGCCGTTGCCGATGCCGGTGAACACGAACAGCCACAGGAAGGAGAGGAAGAAGACCGGGAACGACTGCGCCTGCAGGCCCATGATGGCCCCCACCGCCCCCACGGCCATGGCCGCGAAGGAGACGCAGGTGACGAGCGCGCCGCCGATGCGGTCGGACAGGTAGCCGCCGAAGGGGCGGGCGAGTGAGCCGACAAGGGCGCCCATGAAGGCCAGCGAGAGCGTCACCGTCGGGAAGAGGTTCCTCAGGAGCGTCGGGAAGGTGGCGGAGTAGCCGATGAACGAGCCGAACGTGCCGATGTAGATGAACGAGATGATCCACGTGTGGGGGTGGCGCAGCGCGGCCGCGTAGGCGCGGGGATCGGACTTCGCATTGGACAGGTTGTCCATGCCCCGCCACGCCAGCACGGCGGCCAGCAGTGCCAGGGGGATGAACATCAGGCCGGCCCGGTCCAGGCTGAGCCCCGCACCCAGGGTGATCACGATCGGCACCGCCAACTGCACCGCAGCGGTGCCGAGGTTGCCGCCGGCGGCGTTGAGGCCCAAGGCGGCGCCCTTCTCCTTCGCGGGGAAGAAGAACGAGATGTTGGCCATCGACGAGGCGAAGTTGCCGCCGCCCACGCCCGCCAGCGTGGCGATTCCCACCAGCGCGATGAAGGGCAGATCCGGATGGTTGACCGCCCACGCCAACGCCCCGGCCGGAAGGAGGAGCAGCATCGCCGATACCACCGTCCAGTTGCGGCCGCCGAAGCGCGGGACCGCGAAGGTGTACGGCAGGCGGAGGGTCGCGCCGACGAGCGCCGGCGTCGAGACCAGCCAGAACATCTCGTTGATGCTCAGGTTGAATCCCACCCCGTTGAGCTGCGGCACGACGATGCTCCAGAGCGCCCACACCGCGAACCCGAGGAACTCGGCGAAGATGGACAGCCAGAGGTTTCGGCGGGCGATGGGCCGGCCCACGCTCCCCCACTGGTGGGGGTTCTCCGGATCCCAGCCGTCGATCCAGCGGCCGGGACGGCGCGTAAGCCCGCTTGTGAGGGCGTCGAGGGCCAGGTCGGGCTCGCTCGACGGGTGGATGCGAGTGGTGGTCATGGTGTCGCTCCTTCGGCTCTTTCTCGGTCACGGGCTGTGGTGAGCGACGCTGCTCGAGTACGAACCTAAGTTCCCGGTGTGTCGACCGATCACCCGCCGGGTAACGGAGGTGTCACTTCTTCCTCACGCCCGCCGTCGGCCGGCTGTGAGGGCGAGGGCGACTTGAGCCGGACACGGCTTTCGATGGAGGTCGGTGAGCCTACGACGAGCATCGACGCCCGGATCGCCGGATTTGATCGTTCCACGTCCCGCGAGACCCAATCCCGGCTCAAATGCACTGGCCGCGCCTCCGGGGACGGGTGCGGTCTGCAGCATCGGCTGCGGCCCGGTATCCTGTCCGTTGGCCCGTGGTTCAGGGCCGACTGGCCCCGTAGCTCAGGGGATAGAGCAGAGGTTTCCTAAACCTTGTGTCGGAAGTTCGAATCTTCCCGGGGTCGCCACCATCACTCGACGCGTTCCAGCGTCCCGTCGGGTCGGCGCCTGAGCTGAAGCTCCTGCCACACGTGACCGCAGCAGGTCCGGCACGCGCCTATCGTAGGGAGGTCAGCGCAGCGACCCGTACGTCGACTTCGCCTTCTGCAACGCCGACACGTATCCCTCGCGCTCGTAGGCGTCCGGCGACGCCTCCGCGGGAACCGACAGAAGCCCCCGCGCCTTGTTCAGCGACAATCCCTTCGCCTTCAGCCACTGCCCCAGGCCCTCGACGAGCACCTGCGCGTACGCCGGCCCCCGGCGGATCAGCGACGACGTGGTCATCACCACATCGGCCCCCGCAAGGATGTACTTGACCACGTCGTCGGAGGTGTCGACGCCGGTGGTGGCCGCCAGCGACGCCTCGACCCGCCCGCGCAGGACCGAGATCCAGGTCCGCGGCAGGCGCGCCTCCACCGGCGACGACAGGCTCACGCCCGCCTCCACCGTCATCCGGTCCAGATCAATGTCCGGCTGCAGGAACCGGTTGAACAGCACCAACCCGTCGGCGCCGGAGGCAGCCAGGCGCACCGCCATGTTGCCCACAGACGAGAAGAACGGACTCAGCTTCACCGCGACCGGGATGCCGACGGCGCCCTTCACGGCCGCGAGGATGGCCAGGTGACGCTCCTCCACCGCGAACCCGGACATGGTCACGTCCCCTGGAACGAAGTAGATGTTGAGTTCGATGGCCGCGGCCCCCGCGTCCTCGAGGCTGCGCGCGGTCTGCGTCCACCCGCCCAGCGACGCGCCGTTGAGCGAGGCGATCAGCGGCACGTCGATGGCGGCGGCCGCCTGCTCCACCAGCCTGAGGTACGAGTGGCTGGCATCGTGGCCGGCCCGGGGCACCGTCGGGAAGTAGGAGAGCGCCTCGGCGTGCGAGTCCTCGTACATCTCCTCCAGCGCCGCCGTCGCCTCTGCCTCGCGGCGCAACTGTTCCTCGAACAGGGAGTAGAGCACGACGGCGCCCACTCCGCCGTCGGCCAGTGACCTCACGCCCTCGACGGTCTGCGACAACGGTCCGGCCGACGCGACGACGGGGTTGCGCAGGGTGAGGCCCAGGTAGGTGGTGGTGAGATCGGTCATCATCGGTTCCTCGGATCGGCTGCGAACTGGTGAGCGCCCCGGCTGGCCAGCTCTTCGTACTCGGCCCACTTGCGGTCCACCTGCTCCTGCGCGAGGACGAGGAGGCGGTCCGCCTCCACGGGATCCGCCGCGCGAAGCACCTTGTAGCGCAGCTCCGCGGACTGGTACTTCTGCAGCGACATCCGCGGCCGCGGCGAATCCAGCAGGAACGGGTTGCCGCCCGAGTCGCGGATGACGGGGTTGTAGCGCATGAGCGGCCAGTGGCCCGAGTTGACGGCCCGGTACTGCTGCTCAAGGCCCTTGCGGATGTCGTAGCCGTGCGCGATGCAGTGGCTGTAGGCGATGATCAGGCTGGGGCCGTCGTAGGCCTCGGCCTCCCTGAATGCCTTGAGCGTCTGCTGCGGGTCCGCCCCCATCGCCACGCGCGCCACGTAGACCGACCCGTAGGCCATCGCCTGCATGGCCAGATCCTTCTTGTTGGTCAGCTTCCCGCCGGAGGCGAACTTCGCGACGGCGCCCAGCGGCGTGGACTTCGAGGCCTGGCCGCCGGTGTTGGAGTACACCTCGGTGTCCAGGACAAGGATGTTGACGTTGCGCCCGGAGGCGAGCACGTGGTCCACGCCACCGGAGCCGATGTCGTAGGCCCACCCGTCGCCGCCGACGATCCACACGGAGCGGCGCATCAGGTGATCCGCCACGCTGCGCAGGTCTTCCGCGGCGATCCCCTTGAGCCCGACGAGCTTCTCCTTCAGCCGGTTGACCCGGTCCAGCTGCGCGGTCAGTTCGGAGCCCTGGCGTTGAGGCGCGCCCAGGATTCCGTCGACCAGAGCGTCGTCACCGATGTCGCCGCGGAGTTCGGCCAGCCTGGTCCGGGCGAGGTTCTCGTGCAGGTCCGCCGCCAGGCGGATGCCCAGGCCGAACTCGGCGTTGTCCTCGAACAGAGAGTTGGACCAGGCCGGACCGCGGCCCGCGGCGTTCTTGGCCCACGGTGTGGTGGGCAGGTTGCCGCCGTAGATCGAGGAGCAGCCGGTGGCGTTGGCGATGGTTGCGCGGTCGCCGAACAGCTGGCTCAGCAGCTTGAGGTAGGGCGTCTCTCCGCAGCCGGAGCAGGCTCCCGAGAACTCGAACAGCGGTTCCAGGAACTGGGTGCCGCGGATGGTACCGAAGTCCACGCGGGAGCGGTCGTTCTGCGGGATGGTCTCGAAGTAGTCCACCGCCGCCTTCTCCTTCTCGCGGTCCAGGAGCGGCACCAGGTTGATCGCCCGACGCGACGGCTGGTCCACCGGCTTGACCGGACAGGCCTCCACACACAGGCCGCATCCCGTGCAGTCCTCCACGTAGACCTGCAGCGTGTAGCGGGTCTGCGGCAGCCCTGCCGCGTTGAGCGGCGCGGACAGGAATCCCTCCGGGGCATCGCCGATCGAATCGGCGGAGTAACTCTTGGCGCGCAGCACCGAGTGCGGGCATACGAACGCGCAGTTACCGCACTGGATGCAGGACTCGGCGTCCCACTCGGCCACGATCTCGGAGATGTTGCGCTTCTCGAACTTGGTGGTGCCCGACGGGTAGGTCCCGTCCACCGGCAGTGCCGAGACCGGCAGGTCGTCGCCGCGACCCGTCAGCATGGTCGCGGTCACCGTGCGCACGAACTTGGGAGCGTTGGCCGGCACGGGTGGGATGAACCCGTGATCCGAGGAGGCGAAGTCCGGCACGACCACCTCGTGCAGCTCGGCCAGCGCAGCATCCACGGCCTCGTGATTCTTGCGCACCACCTCCGCGGACTTGCGGGCGTAGGTCTTGGTGATCGCGTCCTTGATCTTCTCGATGGCCTTGTCCCGTGGCAGGACGCCCGAGATGGCGAAGAAACAGGTCTGCAGGATGGTGTTGGTGCGGCTGCCCAGTCCGGCCGCGCGCGCGACCTTCCCTGCGTCGATGACGTAGACCTTGATCCCCAGTTCGATGATCCTGCGCTGAACCGGAAGGGGCAGCTGACGCCAGGTCCCATCGGGTCCGTAGGGGGCGTTGAGCAGCAGCACGGTGCCGGGCCGGGCGAACTCCAGCACATCGACCCGCTCCAGGATGGACCAGTGGTGGCAGCCGATGAAGCCGGCCTGGTTGATCAGATACGGCGCGTGGATGGGGTGCGGCCCGAAGCGCAGGTGCGAGACCGTCCGTGACCCCGACTTCTTCGAGTCGTAGACGAAATAGCCCTGAGCAAAGGTGTCCTCTGAGGAGCCCAGGATCTTGATGGTGTTCTTGTTGGCGCCGACGGTGCCGTCCGAGCCGAGGCCGTAGAAGACGGCGCGCAGCGTCTCTGGATTCTCCAGGTCCAGCGTCGGGTCGTAGTCCAACGAGAGATGGGTGACGTCGTCGTGGATGCCGACGGTGAACCGCGGCTTGGGCGTCTCCCGAGCCAGCTCGTCGTAGATGGCCACGACCATCGCGGGCGTGAACTCCTTCGACGACAGCCCGTACCGGCCTCCGATGGTGACGGGCAGCGCGTCACGCAGCCCGCCGGCCACTGCCTCCGCCAGCACGGAGGTGACGTCGAGGAACATCGGCTCACCGGTGGCGCCGGACTCCTTCGTGCGATCGAGGACCGCGAGGCGAGTCACCGTGGCCGGCAGTGCCGCCAGGAACGCGTCGGTGGGGAACGGGCGGTAGAGACGGATCTGGATCACGCCCACTCGCTCGCCCTGGGCGTTGAGGCGATCGACCACCGGCGTGACGGCCTCGATGCCCGAACCCATGACGACGACGACACGGTCCGCGTCCGGCGCACCGTGGTACTCGACGAGCCCGTAGCGTCGGCCGGTCAGTTCGGCGAACTTGTCCATCTCGTTGGCGATCACCTTCGGCGCCCACTCGTAGTACAGGTTGGCGGTCTCCCTGGACTGGAAATAGGTGTCCGGGTTCTGGGCGGTGCCACGGATGAACGGGTTGGCGGGGCTCAAGGCACGGGCGCGGTGCTCCATCACCAACTCGCGCGGGATGAACTGGCGCAGCTCGTCGTCGGTGAGCTTGGTCAGGGTGTTGAGTTCGTGCGAGGTGCGGAACCCGTCGAAGAAGTGCACGATCGGCAGCCGGGTGCGGAGCGTGGCCGAGTGCGCCACCGCGGCCATGTCGTGGGCCTCCTGGACGGAGGCGGAGCTGAGCAGGCAGACGCCGGTCTGGCGCACCGCCATGACATCCTGGTGGTCACCGAAGATGGACAGGCCCTGCGTCGCCAGGGAGCGCGCGGCCACATGGAACACGGTTGAGGTGAGTTCGCCGGCGATCCGGTACATGTTGGGGATCATCAGCAGGAGCCCCTGCGAGGCGGTGAAGGTGGTCGACAGCGCGCCGCCCTGCAGCGCCCCGTGCATGGCGCCGGCGGCACCGCCCTCGGACTGCATCTCGATGACGGTGGGCACCTGCCCGTAGATGTTGGTGCGGCCGTGCGCCGCCCACTCGTCCGCCAGCTCCGCCATCGTCGACGACGGCGTGATGGGGTAGATGGAACACAGCTCACTGACGCGGTAGGCGACGTCCGCCGCCGCCTCGTTGCCGTCGATGATCGCCTTGGTGCTCATCGGGTGCCCTCCTGGATCATGTCGATGGCGTGCACCGGGCACTGCTCGTAGCAGGTGGCGCAGCCGGTGCATTTCTCGTAGTCGAAGCGGTAGCGGTTGCCCTTGCCCAGTTTGATCACGGCGTCCTCCGGGCATGCGCCGAAGCATCCGTCGCACTCGAAGCAGTTGCCGCAGCTCAGGCAGCGGTTGGCCTCGTAGCCGGCCTCGGCGTCGGTCAGGCCGGCCATCACCTCACCGAAGCCCTCGAGTCGCTCCTCGACGTCGGTCTCCTCCTGCACCCGGCGCTGGTGATCGCCGAAGTACCAGAGGTTCATCATCGGCAGGGTGACCACCGCGTTCTTGTCGCGCGGCACCCATTCCTCCTTGTTGAGCCAGGCGTCGATGCGGCGGGCCGCCTTCTTGCCGTGGCCCACGCCGATGGTGACGGTGCGGTCCGACGGCACCGCATCGCCGCCGGCGAAGATACCCGGCACGGCGGTCATCAGGCTGGTGGGATCCACGTCCACCACGTCGTCGTTGAAGCTCATTCCAGGAATGGCCCGCAGGAAGTCGGTGTCCGCGCGCTGGCCGAGCGCCAGGATCACGGTGTCTGCGGCCAGCGTCTCGAAGCGTCCGGTGCCCCGGGCCTTGCCGTTGTCGTCGAGTTCCATGATCTCGACGGTGAGGTCCTCCTCGTTCATCGAGGTGATGGTGCGCAGCCAGTTCATCTGCACGCCCTCCGCCTGGGCACCTTCGAGTTCCTCGGCGTGCGCGGGCATCTCGGCGAGCGTTCGACGGTAGACGATGACGGATTCCTCGGCGCCGAGCCGACGGGCCACTCTCGCCGCGTCCATGGCGGTGTTGCCGCCGCCGTACACCGCGACCCTCCGTCCGATGATGGGCCGTTCCCCCGACGCCACCTCCCGCAGGAAGCTCACGGCGTCCACCACGCGGGTGGCGTCGGTGGCGGGGATGTCCACGCGCTTGGAGATGTGCGCACCGACGGCGACGAAGACGGCGTCGAAGTTGCCGTCGCGCTGGGTGGCGAGCAGGTCCTTGATGGGGGTGTTCTGGCGGAACACCACGCCCATGGCGACGAGGCGCCCGAGTTCGGCGTCCAGCACGTCACGGGGCAGGCGGTACTCGGGGATGCCGTAACGCATCATGCCGCCCGGCTTGTCGCCGGCGTCGAATATCTCGACGTCGTGCCCGAGGCGGCTGAGGTGGTACGCGGCCGACAGGCCCGCCGGGCCGGAGCCCACCACCATGACACGCCGGCCGGAGCGACGGCGGGGCGGCGGGAAGTGCCATCCCTTCTCGATGGCAAGGTCGCCCAGGTAGCGCTCGACGGAGTGGATGGAGACGGCCTCGTCGAGGTCCTTGCGGTTGCAGTCCGTCTCACAGGGGTGGTAGCAGACGCGGCCGTGGATGGCGGGGAACGGATTGTCGGTGACGAGTTGGCGCCAGGCGGCCTCGGCCTCGCCGGCCTTGATCAGCCGCAGCCACTCCTGGATGTTCTCCCCCGCTGGGCACCCCGCGTTGCACGGCGGGAGCATGTCCAGGTAGATGGGCTTCCGCGATCGGACCGGAGCCACTCGACCTGCGGTGTGACTCAGGTCCGGTTGGACGGTCATGTCCCTGCGCTCGGCGGCCATCGTTGCCCCTTCTCGTAGCTACTACTCAGCATCGTAGGGGGGTGGGGTATGGCGGGGGCACTGGGGGCAGACAAAGGGCCCGCGTTGTCACGCGGGCCCTCGTCGGCGGAGCTGGGAAGCTCAGCCTGCGGTCTTGGTCTCCTCGACCAGGGCCTCGATGTCCAGGGCCTTGATCTGCTCGATCAGGGAGTCCACCTGCTTGCCGTTGAGCAGGCCGGCCTGCCGGAACACGAGGTTGCCCCTGCGGAAGGCCATGATGGTGGGGATGGACTGGATGTCCCATGCGGCCGCCACGTCCCGGGCGTCCTCGGTGTCGACCTTGCCGAACACGACGTCGTCGTGGCGGGTGGAGGCGTCTTCGTAGATGGGCGAGAAGCGCTTGCAGGGCGCACACCAGTCCGCCCAGAAGTCGACGAGGACCACCTCGTTGTCGTTGACGGTGGTGTTGAAGTTCTCTGCGGTCAGGGTGGTGGTCGCCATGGAGCGATCCCCTTTCTTCCTTGGATCTCGTGCGTCGTCGTCGGTACAACCCCCGCGCGCGGCGCGATATTCCCTCCGCCGCACACCCCATGGGGTATACGAAGCCTACTTGATGGCGATGAGGCGACGCATGGGCAGTGGCACCCGCACGGGGCCGGACTCTGCGGCGCGCGCGGCGAGGAACTCCACCGCGGCGAGCGTGCGGGCGCGGTCCGTGGCCCCTCGGAGGCCGGCGAAAAGCATCTCGGCGTCGTCGCGGTCGGCGACCTCGACGTAGTACTTGGCGCGCTTGTCCTCCGCCTTCGTGAGTCCGGCTGTCAGGAGTGCGTCGCGGGCCCGGAACTCGGTGAGGCCGGGCAGCAGCGGCGTCACCCTGAGGATGTGGGCGAGGCGGCCGACCAGCCTGAGGTCCGTGGTGTTGGCCGGACGCAGCGAGGGCGTGAGCGCCGCGAACACCCCGCCCGGGCGCAGCACCCGCGCCACCTCCGAGAGCAGGCGGGGGCGGTCGGAGACCACGGCGATCCCGAGGGACGAGACGACGGCGTCGAAGCTGCCGTCCGCGAACGGCAGGTACGAGGCATGGCCGAGCACGAGCGGCCCCCTGCCCCTGCGCCGGCCCTCCACCAGCTCCGCCTCCGAGCGGTCCAGGCCGATGACCGTGCGGCCGGGGCGGGCCAGCCTGTCGATCATGGCGCCTGCGCCGCACGCCAGGTCCAGCACGGTCACGGCCGATGCGGAAACCGAGCGCGCCAGCCACTCGTAGGGAGTGTGGTTGCCGCCGTAGGCGCGGCTGAGGACGTCCTCGATGGCACCGGGTCCGCGCGTGCCGAACCACCTCAACGCCTCATGGTTCTCACTCATCGCGACTCACGAACAACAACTCCGACGCGAACAGGCCCACCTCGGTGGTGGTGCCGTCGATGGTCACCAGCACCACGTCCACGTCTCTCCTGGCGAGGAAGGTGACCCCGGGCCTGAGGCCGGCGAGTGCCAGAGCGGGCAGCATGGCCGGGTCCGCCTGCAGGTTCTCACTCATCCGCTGCAGCACGAAGCGCTGCGGCTGATCAGTGACGAGGTCCGCCAGGGGGTCCGCGTGGTCCCGGAACGGGACGTGGTCCACGTCCACGCCGAGCTCGCGGAGGCCGGGAATGGGGTTGCCGTAGGGCGAACGGGTGGGCGAGTCCAGGATCGCGACGAGCCGCTTCTCCACGTCCACCGAGATGACGTGCTCCCAGCGGCAGGCCTCGTCGTGCACCTTCTCCCAGTCCAGCCCGATCACCTCGGTGAGCAGGCACTCCGCGAGGCGGTGCTTGCGCATCACGTCGCGCGCGAGGGTGGCACCGGTGCGGGTGAGCCGGATGGTGCGGTCCGCGTCCACGTAGAGGAGTCCGTCTCGCTCCATGCGGGCCACCGTCTGCGACACCGTGGGGCCGGACTGGTGGAGGCGCTCGGCGATCCGCGCGCGGAGAGGCCGCACCCCCTCCTCCAGCAGCTCATAGACGGTGCGGAGGTACATCTCCGTGGTGTCGATCAGGTCGCTCATCCCAATACCTCCTTCACCGCCCATCCTAGTGTCGCGCATTCGCCACCATCAGGGCCGAGGCGGGACCACCCAGTCGCCGCGGCGCATGACGCCGTGCAGGCGGCCGTCGTCGTCGACGAGGCAGACGTCGGCCCAGAGCCCGGCCTCCAGGCGGCCCACCTCGTCGAGGCGGTGCCACGCGGCCGGGGTCGTGGCGGCCATGAGGGCTGCATCGGGGATACTGACGCCCACCTCCTGCACCACGAACTCGAACGCGGCCGCCATGGTGAGCGTGGAGCCGGCGATGGCGCCCGGGGTCCCGTCGGCGGTGACGAGGCGGGCCGTCCCGTCGATCACCTCCACCTCGAGTTCACCCAGGACGTAGCGCCCGTCGCCCGAGCCCGTGGCGCTCATCGCGTCGGTGACCAGGGCCACGCGACGGGGGGTCGCGGCGTCGATCGACATCGCGGCGATCACCGGCTTGTGGTGCACGCCGTCGCAGATCAGCTCGACCATGACCCGCTCGTCGGCCAGCAGCACCGGCACGGGGCCGGGCTCCCGGTGGTGGATGGGGCGCATGGCGGAGAACAGGTGGGTGGCGACGGTGGCTCCCCACTCGATGGACTCCGCGGTGGCGATGTCGTCGGCGTCGGAGTGGCCGAACGCGACGGCGACCCCAGCCTCGACGAAGCGCCGGGTGGCGGTCTCCGCGTGCGCGCGCTCGACGGCCAGGGTGATCATCTTCAACGCCGGGCCGCCGGCGTCGATGAGCCGCTCCACCGCCTCGGGATCGGGGTCGCGCAGCAGCGCCTCGGCGTGGGCGCCCTTCCGTTCGGGTGCCAGGAACGGCCCTTCGAGGTGGATGCCGGCAAGGTGCCCGTCGTGGTGCAGCGACCGCAGCACCGCGAGCTGCGCCTCCAGTTTGCCGAGCGGCTCCGTGACGGTGCTGGCGAAGATAGTGGTGGTGCCGTGGCGCCGGTGGTACTCGATGGCCTCGACGTTGCGGCCCGGGTCCGGGTCACCGAAACTGACTCCGACGGCGCCGTGGCAGTGCGTGTCCACGAACCCCGGCACCGCCCAGAGCCGCCCCCCTCCCCCGCCTGGCTGGACCGCCACGATCCGCCCGTCCTCGATCCGGATCGTCGCGTTCTCCACCACACCCTCAGGCGTGACGGCGTGGGCGACGGTGAACTGAGACGTGGGCATGGCCCAATCCTAGGACCGGACGAAGAAGGTCACCGCCCCGGCCGTGAGGGCGACGATGCCCGCGAGCACCAGGGCGATCGTCGTGCCCGTGCGCGCCGGCGCCGGCTCCTGCTGGGGATCATCGGACGCGGTGCCAGACGGGGACGCGGACGCCGACGCCGAGGACGGCGCCGGGCCGGGCGACGAGGGCGCCGCCGAAGGCGCGACCGTGGTCGTGACGTCCGAGGAAGGCACCTCCACCTCGCGGATGGCGGGGTTGCCACCCACCAGAATCTGATCGTCCGGGCCGACTGCGATGGACTCGCCATCGGGTGCGCCGACGATCGTGTCGGTAACCAGCGTCTCCCAGGTGAAAGCGTCGATGTACTCGATTCCGATGGCTGTACGCAGCGCCATGGTGGACCCGTCGGACAGGAAGACGCCGTCGCTGACCCCCGCGGGGGCGTCCGTGACGCGCACGAGGGTGTTCATCTCCTCCCGCGACGGCTCGAGCTCCGCCCGGTAGATGCCCGGGTCCTCCCCTGCGGTGACGACGTAGATCCGGCCCCTACCCGACAGCATCATCGCCTCGGCGTGCCGGGGTCCGTCCTCGTAGACGAAGTCGTAGGCGTGATAGGTGATCCGGGCCTCCTCTAGCGGCGAGAGGCGGTACACCACGACCGAGTCACGCGCCGCGTCCTGGTCTCCGATGTCACCCACCCACAACCTGTCACCACGCCACGCCAGGGCCTGCACGGACTCGAGCTCCGCGTCGAAGGACACCTCCCTGCCGTCCGCGTCGATCACCGTGCCGTCGTCGGCGCCCGGTCCGGCCAGCCAGAGGGTGGAGGATCCGGATCCGTAGGCCATACCCACGACGGGGGTGGAGCCCTCCGGCGGCACGATCTCCTCCCCCAGCGCGGATGCGGCCGCCCCTGCGGACAGTCCCAGGCCGACGATGCCGGCCGCGGCCACCCGTCCGAACGCGTTCATCTGCTCCCCACCAGGCTTCCGAGGATGACGAGCACCACGAGGGCCACCAGGACGCCTGTGACGATCATTCGGCGAGTTCTCGGATTCACTGTGCCGATGCTACGCCCACGGTTACCTTGGGTGCATGCAGGAGCTCGTGGCGTGCGCGGTCTCGATCGACGATGTGCGGGACGTCTTCGGCGCCTCGCCCGCTCTCGCTGATCGGCTACGCGCCGCAGCGGCCGCACGCTTCAGCAGCCAGACACCGAAGCGCAGGCAGTGGATGCGGCCCCTGATGCGCCGCGACCCCGCCTTCAGGGTGGACCCGGCCGCGCCGTCGAGCCGCGACGTCGAGGCCCTGCTGGCGGGAGGGTTCATCGCCCCGGACCGGGTGGGGCCCTCGTGGGTGGTGCTGATCGGGTGGCTGGAGGAGCTCTCCGCGGCGAGCCGGCGCACCCCGTGGGACGAGGCCGCCTTCGAGCGGGCCGAGTGGAACCTCGCCCGCGCTGGTCTCAACAGCGACTACTCGCTGCGCAGCCTCGGGGACCGGGACCTGGGCATCCCGTTGCGCCCGCTGCCGGGGCAGGTGGCGGGCTACGCCAAGCACGTGCACGCCGTCGAGACCCTGCGGGCTCTGAGGGCGGCCTACGACCACCCCGAGCTGACCGCCGAGGACCGGCGAATCCTCACCCCGATCCTCGACGTGCTCGAGACAGCATCCCGGCAGCCGCGCCTCGACGTGGTGGTGGTCGGCGCGACCGCCTGACGGCTCACGCCGGGTCGATCACCAGGACCAGGTCCCCGCCCTCGAGCTGGGTGGTGCCGGGAAGCACCACGCGCCTGACCACGCCGGCGATGGGGGCGTTGATGGCCGCCTCCATCTTCATGGCCTCGATGGTGGCCACCTGGTCCCCCACCGCGACACTCGCGCCCTCCTCCGCCGTCGGCGTGACGGCGCCGCTGAACGGGGCAGCGACATGGCCCTTCTTCGTCGGATCGGCGCGCTCCGCGGTGGCCACCTCGGACTTGATCTTCAGGTCCCGCACGCGCACGGGCCGGATCTGGCCGTTGAGCAGGCACATGACGCTGCGCTTGCCGCGCTTGTCGGGATCCGAGATGGCCTCGATGCCCGCCAGCAGCGTCACGCCCTTCTCCAGCGTGATCGAGTACTCCTTGCCCCGCTCCATGCCGTAGAGGTACGGAACGGTGGGGAGCACGGAGATGTCTCCGAAGTCCTCGCGCTGCTGCTCGAAATCCTTCGTGGGGCCGGGGAACAGCAGCCGGTTCAGGGTCTCCTGGCGCGTGCGGCCCGGTTCGGCCAGCAACGCCAGGTCCCCGTCGGCCACGTCGGTGACCCGCACCGGGGTGCGTCGGCCCTCGATGGCCCGGCTGCGGAACGGCTCAGGCCATCCGCCGGCGGGCTTGCCGAGCTCACCGTTGAGGAAACCGACGACCGAATCGGGGATGTCGAACTTCTGCGGGTCCGCCTCGAACTCGGCGGGATCGGCTCCGACGGCGACGAGGTGCAGGGCCAGGTCCCCCACCACCTTCGACGACGGGGTGACCTTCGTGGGGCGGCCCAGGATCTTGTCCGCCGCCTCGTACATGTCCTCGATGGCCTCGAACTTCTCGCCCAACCCCAGCGCGATGGCCTGCTGGCGCAGGTTGGACAGCTGCCCGCCGGGGATCTCATGGCTGTAGACGCGGCCTGTCGGGGCGGGGAGCCCGGACTCGAAGGGCCGGTACATCTTGCGCACGGCCTCCCAGTAGGGCTCAAGGTCCAGCACGGCCTGCGCGTCCAGCTCGGACTGCCGCTCCGTCTGGTCCAGCGCCGCGACCAGGGCAGACATCGGGGGCTGTGAGGTGGTGGAGGCCATCGCCGAGTTGGCCACGTCCACCGCGTCCACGCCGGCGTTGATGGCCGCCATGAGCGTGGCCAGCTGGCCGCCCGTGGTGTCGTGGGTGTGCAGGTGGACGGGCAGGTCGAAGCGCTCGCGGAGGGCGGTCACCAGGCGGCGGGCCGCCTCGGGGCGCAGCAGGCCGGCCATGTCCTTGATGGCCACGATGTGCGCCCCCGCGTCGACGATCTGCTCGGCCAGGCGCAGGTAGTAGTCCAGCGTGTAGATCTTCTCCGCCGGGTCCAGCAGGTTGGAGGTGTAGCAGAGCGCCACCTCCGCCACGGACGGCGTTTCGCGCACCGCGTCGATCGCGGGGCGCATCTGCTCGACGTCGTTGAGCGCGTCGAAGATGCGGAAGATGTCCACGCCGGTGGCGGCGGCCTCCGCGACGAACGCGTGCGTCACCTCGGTGGGGTACGGGGTGTAGCCGACGGTGTTGCGGCCACGCAGCAGCATCTGCAGGTTCTGATTCGGCATGGCCTCGCGCAGCGACGCGAGCCGCTCCCACGGGTCCTCGCCGAGGAATCGCAACGCCACGTCGTAGGTGGCGCCGCCCCAGCATTCCACCGAGAACATCTGCGGCAGGAGGCGGGCCTGCGTGGGCGCCACGGCGAGCAGGTCCTTCGTACGCACGCGGGTGGCCAGGAGCGACTGGTGGGCGTCGCGGTAGGTGGTGTCGGTGATCCGCACCGGCACCGCCTGACGCAGCTCGGCCGCGAACCCCTCAGCGCCGAGCGCGAGGAGCCGCTGCCGCGAACCGTCCGGCGCCGGTGAGGCAAGGTCCGCCGGCGGCAGCTTCACCGCGGGATCCAAGGTGGTGGGAGCCTCGCCGTGCGGGCGGTTCACCGTGACCTCGGCGAGGTGCCGCAGCAGCTTGGTGGCGCGGTCCGCGGGCGTGCGGGCATGGAGCAGGTAGGGGCGTTCGTCGATGAACGACGTGGTGACGCCGCCGGCCGCGAAGTCCGGATCATCCAGGACGGCGCGCAGGAAAGGCACGTTGGTCGCGACACCGCGGATGCGGAATTCCGCCAGGGCGCGGCGGGCCCGCGCCACGGCCATCGGGAAGTCCCGGCCGCGCGCGGTGAGCTTGACCAGCAGCGAGTCGAAGTGGGGGCTGATCTCGACGCCGGTGCCCGTGGTGCCGCCGTCGAGCCGGATGCCGGCGCCGGAGGCGGAGCGGTAGGCGGTGATGAGGCCGGTGTCGGGGCGGAACGAGTTCTGCGGGTCCTCGGTGGTGATGCGGCACTGGAGCGCGGCCCCCCGGATCTGCAGCTCGTCCTGACGCACGCCGATGTCCTCCAGCGACTCGCCGCCGGCGATGCGCATCTGGGCCTGCACCAGGTCGACGTCGGTGATCTCCTCGGTGACGGTGTGCTCCACCTGGATGCGCGGGTTCATCTCGATGAACACGTGTTCTCCGGCGCGTTCGCCCTCGGTCTCGATGAGGAATTCGACGGTCCCCGCGCACGTGTAGTTGATGGCCCGGGCGAACTTGACCGCGTCCGCGGTGAGCTTGTCCCGCAGCTCCTGCGAGATGTGCGGCGCCGGCGCGATCTCGATGACCTTCTGGTGGCGCCGCTGGATGGAGCAGTCCCGCTCGAAGAGGTGCACCACCTCGCCCTGCGAATCGGCCAGGATCTGGACCTCGATGTGTCGCGGCGCGCCGACAGCCTGCTCGATGAAAACCGTCGGGTCACCGAAGGCGGCCTCCGCCTCGCGCATGGCGGCACCCAGCTCGTCGGCCATCTTCGCGGGATCGTCCACGCGGCGCATCCCGCGGCCGCCGCCACCGGCCACCGCCTTGATGAAGACGGGGAAGCCGATCTTCTCAGCCGCTCTGGTGAGCTCATCGGTGTCCGTCGAGGGGGGGCAGGACGCGAGGGTGGGGACGCCGACGCGGCGCGCCTCGTTGAGGGCGCGCACCTTGTTGCCGGCGAGCGTGAGCACGTCCGCGGACGGGCCGATGAAGGTGATGCCGTTGGCCTCGCAGGCCGCGGCCAGGCCCGGGTTCTCGGAGAGGAAGCCGTACCCGGGGTAGATGGCGTCCGAGCCGGATTCCTTGGCTGCCCGGATGATCTCGTCGATGTCCAGGTAGGCGCGGACGGGGTGGCCCTCCTCCCCGATGAGATAGGACTCCTGCGCCTTGATCCGGTGATCCGCGTTGCGGTCCTCGTAGGCGAAGACGGCGACGGTGCGGAGGCCGAGTTCGTAAGCGGCGCGAAACGCGCGGACGGCGATCTCGCCTCGGTTGGCGACCAATACCTTCTGGAACATGGGCGCCAGACTACCGGGCGGGCCCTTTCGGGCACACCACGCTTCCAGCGATGCGCCGCGCCCCTTGACGGCGCGGCGCACCCTGTGTCAGTTGATCAGGCCGAGCAACGCGCCCTGCACGAAGTAGATGACGAACAGCGCAGCCACCACGTACATGAGCGGGTGCACCTGCCTGGCGTGGCCCTTGACGATCTTGATGAACACGTACGCCAGGAATCCGGCGCCGATACCTGTGGTGATCGAGTAGGAGAACGGCATGAGGATGATGGTGAGGAACGCGGGGATCCCCACCTCCGCGTCGTTCCAGTCAACGTCCACCACCTGGGCGATCATGAGGAACCCGACGAAGACCAGCACCGGGGCCGCCGCCTCGGACGGAACCATGTTGATCAGCGGGGCCAGGAAGATCGCCAGCAGGAACGCGGCACCGGTCACGACGGACGCCAGACCGGTCCGGGCTCCCTCGCCGACGCCCGCGGTGGACTCGATGTAGCAGGTGTTGGACGAGACGGAACCGAATCCACCGGCAGCGGCAGCGACGGAGTCCACCAGCAGGATCTCCGTGGTGCGCGGCGGCATGCCGTGCTCGTCGAGTAGGCCACCCTCGCTGCCCACGGCCACGACGGTGCCCATGGTGTCGAAGAAGTCGGCCAGGAGCAGGGAGAACACCAGCACCGCGAGCGCCAGGAAGTTGGTGAAGGAGAAGGAGCCGTCCGGGAAGAACGCGCCGATCATGTCGACACGGCCGATGAGGCCGAGGTCCGGCAGCGAGGCGACGTCGGAGATCTGCGGCACGTTGAGCGACCACCCGACGGGGTTGAGTCCGTCGGCGGTGAACTGCGGCCCGATCTTCGCGATGGCCTCGATGATCACCGCGGCGACCGTCGCCACGAGGATGGAGATGAGCATCGCGCCCTTGACCTTCAGCACGTGCAGCGCGATGAGCACCATGATGCCGATGAAGAACACCGCGATGGGCCAGCCCATGAGCGAGCCGTTGATGCCCAGCTCGACCGGGGGCGCGCCAGCGGGCTTACGCACGATGCCGGCGTTGATGAGGCCGACGAAGGCGATGAACAGACCGATGCCGACGGAGATGGCGGTGCGCAGCGTCCTCGGGATCGCCTTGAAGACGGCCGTGCGGAAGCCGGTCAGCACCAGGATGAAGATCAGGATGCCCTCCCACACCACGAGGCCCATGGCCTGCGGCCAGGTCATCTGCGGAGCCAGGACGTAGGCGACGAGGGCGTTGAGGCCCAGGCCGGTCGCCAGACCCAAGGGGAATCGGCCGAAGATGCCCATCGCGAGGGTGAGGAGACCCGCGATCAGCGCGGTGGCAGCCGCGACCATGCCGATCGACTGACCGACCGCCGCGTCGTTGACCACCGTCATGGCGGCGTCGGTGAACTTCGGCTGACCCGAGATGAGGTTGCCGCTCTTGTCCACGGCGGTGCCGATGATGAGGGGATTGAGGGCGATGATGTAGGCCATCGCGAAGAATGTCACCAGGCCGCCGCGGATCTCCCGCCCGACGGTCGAGTGACGCTTGGTGATCTCGAAGAAGCCGTCGAGACCGGAGCGCTGGCGCTCCGTCTCGGGATGCAGCCGTGCTGCCTTGGGAGTATTGGTAACCACGGACCGTTATCGTACGGCCACCCGGGCGCGCGGATGAACCGGGGTCCACCGGTGGCCCGGGGAAGCGGTCAGTCGAAGAGCGTGTGGTCGATGCCGACGGTGTCGAACGCGGGCGCGGGCAGTTCCCGGGCGTGGTCGACATCGGCCACGTCCGAGTGGCCCCCGCAGCCGTGTTCCAGCGAGACGACGCGGCCGTCCCACGGGGAGTACTGGTTGGTGCAGGCACCGAACAGGGTGCCGAGCGAGCCGCGGAGCGCGATGAAGTAGCCACACGTCATGCACGGCGCGGGCGCCTCGCGGGACCCCTCGTCGGAGGGTCCGGGCGGTCCCTCGAGCCAGCGCTCGGCCGCCTCGTCGCGACCGTACCTGCTGAGCACGCGGGCCCGGCCGAGGCCCAGCTCGGCCACCGTGGTGCGCAGCTGCACCCACTCGGCGGGGTCCGCGTCCGCGGGGAGGTCCGTGGCGGAGAAGCCGGGCTCCAGGCGGGGGTCGTCGTCCGGGGTGGGCATGAGGGTGCCCGGCACGATGTCGCCCGGGCCGATGCGGTCCGCCCAGGGCACCCACCGCGGTGCGAGCAGCGCGTCCGGGCGCGGCAGGAGCACCACCTCGTTGACCGTGGGGTCCTTGGCGCGGGAGGCGCGCACCAGCGTGACGGCCCACTGCCAGTCCAGGTATCCGGGCCTGAGGCTCTGGAACAGGTGCGTGACCAGCCTGTCGCCGTCCTCCGCCACGATGCCGAGGTGCTCACCCACCGACTCGTCGTCCCCCACCTCGACGGCGGCGGCGCGGGCCAGGTCCACAGCATTGACCGTGACGGCATCCAGCTTGGGCTTTGCCATTTACAGCTCCAGTTCGTCCGCGACCCGGCGCAGCAGCTCGGCCACTCGCGTGGCGTGCTTGGAGTCCGGGTGCCTGCGGTGACGGTAGTCATTGCCGATGCCGTCGAGCATCTTGATGAGGTCTTCGACGATGACGGCCATCTGCTCGGGGTCCTTGCGCGACGCCTTGGACAGCGACGGCGGCGTCTCCAGCTCGCGCAGGCTCAGCGCCTGCTCGCCTCGGCGACCCTCGATGACTCCGAATTCGACGCGCTGCCCCGCCTTGAGCGCCTCGACGCCTGCGGGAAGCGCGTTGGAGCGCACGTAGACGTCGCCGCCGTCGTCCTTGGTGATGAAACCAAAGCCCTTCTCAGCGTCGAAGAATCGCACTTTACCGGTAGGCACGTCGCCCTCATTTGCACTAGTAGCCAGTCAGACAGTGCAGTCTATCCGGTTCGGCGGGCCCTCCCCAACAGGCCGCCGATGACGCGCTCGGTGGCCCCGATGTGCCGGAAGTAGTCCGCGTGCCGGAGTTGGGAGCCGGCCGCCTCGTCGACGATGATCACGGCGCGCGGATGGAACTGCAGTATCGAGGCCGGGCAGGCCGCGGCCACCGGCCCCTCCACCATGGCCGCCACGGCCGCGGCCTTGTGCTCGCCGGAGACCACCATGAGCGCCACCCTGGCCTCCATGATGGTGCCCAGTCCCTGCGTCACGCAGTGCGTGGGGACCTCGTCGTCGGAGGCGAAGAAGCGCGCGTTGTCGCGCCGGGTCTCGGGGGTCAGGGTCTTGACGCGGGTGCGGGAGGAGAAGGAGGAGAACGGCTCGTTGAAGCCGATGTGGCCGTTGCTGCCGATGCCGAGGATCTGGACGTCGACGCCGCCGACCGATGCGATGGCCGCGTCGTAGGCGTCCGCGGCGGCCTGCAGATTTGGTGCCGCGCCGTCGGGCACCCGGACCCGGGCGGGGTCCATGCCCAGGGGGCCGACGACCGTGCGTGCGATGACGCTGCGGTAGCTCTCGGGGTGCTCAGGCGGGATTCCGACGTACTCGTCCAGCGCGAAACCCAACCCGTGGGACACGTCGAGGGCCCCGGCGTCGACGCGCCTGGCCAACTCGGCGTAGAGCCTCAGCGGTGAGCTTCCCGTGGCCAGCCCCAGCACCGGCGTCGGGATCCCCTGCAGATACTCGGCCACCCGGTCCGCCGCCAGTTCGCCCACCCGCTGCGCATCCGCGCACAGCACCACTTCCATCGCCGTCGGCCTCCTGTGCCTCAGTCACCGGCCTCCGCCGCTGCAGCGAGCCTAACCATCGCCGTCTGGGACCCGCGCGTTTGACGTCCATACGCGCACCAGATGCTCACGTCGGCTGCGCGATCACGGGGCGGACCAGGCTGTCCGGCCGCCGGTAGCATGGGGCGCATGGCGAGTTGGAAGGACGGCGCGGCCTACGCGCCGACGGAGCGGCCCGACGGGTTCGCCACGCCCCGCGCCGAGCCGTTGACGTCCGGTGACCCCTGGGCCTCCTCCACGCCGGGCCCCATGGCCCCGCCCGCCACGTTCGAGGCCATTCCCCAGCCGCCGCTCAGCGAGGTGGCCGCCGGCCAGGCCCCCACCCGCGATCCGCGGGACGCGTTCGCCGTCTCGTCGGCAGCGATCGCCCCGGGGCCGAAACCCGGCGTGGCGCGGGACCCGCGGGAGCCCATCGTGACCTCGGCACCCCAGCCGGTGGGCCCCGAGTGGGCCAGCGCCGCAGGCAGCCAGTTGCCAGCGCCCACCGGGCCCCCGCTTCCGCCACCGGGCGAACTGCTGCCGCCTCCGTCGGCGCCACCGGGTCCGCGCGCCCAACCCCAGCAGCGCCAGCTCGCCTTCATCGCCAGCGGGCTGTGCCTCCTCGGTTTCATCCTGCCCGCCCTGTCGCCCTTCGTACTGACCGCAGCCGGGGCGTTGGGCACCCGGATCCAGCCGCTCACCGGGCGCGCGGGCGCGTCCGCGCTGTCCATCGGCCTGGCCACCCTCGGCTGGCAGCTCCTCACGGACACGCTGGGCCGCACCTCCACCGTCGGCATGCTCGTCTCGCTGGCCTTCACCGTCGTGTTCGCCGTCGGCGCGCTGCGCAACCGCTAGAGCGGTAGCTCACCCACCGGCACCGTCGACTCCTCGACGTCGCCCAGGTCGACGGGGACCTCGCCGTCCCAGCGCGCGAGGGTCGCGATCTCGGCCGGCCATGTGTGTTCCGGGAGGGCGTCGAGGGGGAACCACGCGCTGGACACGTGCCGGGACCGCTCACGCCGGGTCAGCCCAGCCGACACCGGTTCGAACCGCTGCGTGTGGTAGCGGAAGAACGTCTCCTCCTGGATGAGGATGCGGTCCGAGTAGCCGCGGAAGAGTCGACGCACGGCCACCGGGCCGACGAGCTGGCCCTCGTCGACGATGAGGCCGGTCTCCTCCTCGAGCTCGCGGGCCGCGGCGGAGCGGACGCGCTCGCGCGGCTCCACTCCCCCGCCGGGTGCCTGCCAGAACCTGGAGCCGGGCACGCCGGGATCCGTGTCGCCCAGGAGCAGCACGTCGTCGCCGGCCAGCACGATCACGCGCGCCGCCAGCCTGCGGGTGACCGGGCGGTCAGCCATGCGTCTGCCGGATGTGGGCCACTTCGTCGTCGATGAGGTCGCGCCAGCTGGCCACCAGCTCCGAATCGACGTAGGCCTTGAAGGAGCCGCCCGGCCGCGCCGGCGAGCCGATGTGGAACGCGCGGACCCCCGCACGCACCAGCCACGGGACGTGCTCCGCGGACAGGCCGCCGCCGGCCATGATGAGGCGCGCCGCCTCCGCGTCCGTCCGGGCCCGGCGGAGGAGATCGTCCAGTCCGTGCTCGACCCCGCGTGCCGAGCCGGCGGTCAGCACCTGGTCCAGCCGGGGCAACGTGCGCAGGTCCGCCCACGCCCGGTCCGGATCCAGGCAGTGGTCGACGGCGCGGTGAAAGGTCCAGGGGAAGGTGCCACCGTCCACCAACGCCGTGACCACCTCCGTGTCGATGCGGTTGAGTCCGTTGAGGAAGCCCAGCACCACCCCGTCGGCGCCCGCGTCGAGATAGGCCGCGATGAGTCCCGTGAGCCGGGTGGCCTCGCCGCCGTCGGTGCCGAAGCCGGCCCTGAGGCGCACCATGGGGCGGATCTGGATCGACGTGGCCCGGCGGACCTTCTCGACGGTGCGCGGCTCGGGGGAGAGGCCGTCGTCGTCCATGGTGCCGACCAGCTCGATCCGGTCCGCGCCGCCCGCCTCCGCGCGCTCGGCGTCCGCCGCGTGCAGTGCGATCACTTCGAGCAGACTCATGGAGCCATCTTGCCAAGTCACTGGCGCCAGCGGGCGTAGGCGCGCACTGTCGGCGGCATGCTGCGCCGGCCTGGATGGACAACTTTGGTCGACAGGGGTTGACTGAGCCGGTGCCTCGCGTCCGCAACCCCATGATCGTCACCCTGCTCGGGCTCCGCGGCAACGGCCGCGCCTCGGTCTACACCGAGCCCCTGTGGGGTCTGTCGATGATGCTGGTCCTGCCGTACGCCTCGGTGTTCATGCTGGCCCTGGGCATCGGCGACGCGCAGATCGGCCTGCTCGCCACCATCTCGATGCTGTCCCAGGTGGTCTTCGGGCTGCTGAGCGGCGTGATCACGGACAAGCTGGGGCGGCGGATGACCACCGCCGTGTTCGACATCGTCGCCTGGGCCATCCCCTGCCTCATCTGGGCCTTCGCCCAGAACTTCTGGTGGTTCCTCGCCGCGTCCATCGTCAACGGCGCCTGGCAGGTGACGCAGAATTCCTGGGACTGCCTGCTGGTCGAGGACGTCGACCGCGCAGAGATCCCCAAGGTGTACTCGCTGGTCAAGGTGGCGGCAGAGTTCTCCGCACTGTTCGCGCCGATCGCCGCGATCCTCGTCTCCACGCTGGGGCTCGAGTTCGCGGTCCGCATCCTCTACCTGAACGCATTCTTCATCATGTCGTTCAAGATCTGGCTGCTCTACCGCTATACCACCGAGACGGCGACGGGCCGCATCCGGATGGAGCAGACCCGCGGCGTGAGCATCTGGCGGTCGTTGTCCGAGTACCGCGGGGTGCTCGGGCTGATCCTGCACTCCAGGGGCACCATCTTCGCGCTCATCATCGCCGCCATCGTCGGCGCCGTCGCGCTGGTCAACGCCACCTTCTGGCAGGTCGTCATCAACCAGCGGCTGGGCGTGCCCGACGCGCTCCTGCCGTTCTTCCCGATGGTCCGCTCCCTGCTCTCGGTGCTGTTCTTCTTCACTCTCATCCCGCTGCTCACCCACGCGAAGCACCTGAAGGCCCCCACCCTGATCGGCTTCGGCGTCTACCTCGCCGGGCAACTCCTGCTGGTGGGTATTCCGAGCTCCGACGGCGCGGCCGGCGCCGCCACCTACGGCCTGCTCGCCGTCTGCCTGATGCTCGACGCGTTCGGCGGCGGCATCCTGTTCATGCTGGCGGAATCCCTGGTGGCTCTCCACGTGGACCGGGACGAGCGGTCGCGGGTCATGGCCATCCAGCGCACGGTGGTGATGTTGGTGACCGCCCCCTTCGGCTGGATCAGCGGCTGGTTGTCGGGCATGGACCGAAGCTGGCCGTTCCTCCTGACGTCCGCGCTGCTGGTGCTGGGCCTGGTCGTCGCAGGATCCTTCTGGGTGACCACGCACTCGGAGACACCCGACGAGGAACTCTCCGCGGCCTGAGGATTGAGCCGGACACGGCTCTCGTCAGGCTGTGTCGAGCCGGACACGGCTCTCGTGGGGCGCTGTTGAGCCGGATCCGAGACTCAACGCCCAATTCGCACCCTTTGAACGATCCAAGCCTCCGCGAAGTCCAGATCCGGCTCATGTGGTGGTGGGCCGGCCACCGCACGGCTCGGTGAGCCAGCCGGTCTCGGCACACTGTTGGGCCGGTTGCTGGCCGCCGCGCTACCGGCCGGAAACATCGGAGGACACCGAAAGGGCGGCCCCGAAACGGGACCGCCCTCCTGGCTTGCCTGTGCGAGGGGTGGCTCAGAAGCCGCCCATGCCGCCCATCTCGTCCATGCCGCCGCCGGCGCCGCCCGCGGGGGCCTTCTCCGGCTTGTCGGCGATGACGGCCTCGGTGGTGAGGAACAGCGCCGCGATGGACGCGGCGTTCTGCAGCGCCGAGCGGGTGACCTTGGCCGGGTCGATGATGCCGGCCGCGACCATGTCGACGTACTCGCCGGTGGCCGCGTCGAGGCCCTGGCCCACGGGCAGGTGCGCGACCTTCTCAGCCACGACACCACCCTCGAGACCGGCGTTGGCCGCGATCTGCTTCAGCGGGGCCGAGGCCGCGGTGAAGACGATCTGCGCGCCGATGGCCTCGTCGCCCTCAAGGCCCTCGACCGTGGCGGCCTTGGACGCCTGCAGCAGCGCGACGCCACCACCAGGCACGATGCCCTCCTCGACGGCCGCCTTCGCGTTGCGCACGGCGTCCTCGATCCGGTGCTTGCGCTCCTTGAGCTCCACCTCGGTGGCCGCGCCGACCTTGATGACGGCCACGCCGCCGGCCAGCTTGGCGAGGCGCTCCTGCAGCTTCTCGCGGTCGTACTCGGAGTCCGAGTTCTCGATCTCGCGACGGATCTGCGAGACGCGACCCTCGATCTGCGCCGACTCGCCGGCGCCCTCGATGATGGTGCACTCGTCCTTCGAGACCATGACGGACCGGGCGGAGCCCAGCAGGTCCACGGTCACGGCGTCGAGCGACAGGCCGACCTCTTCGCTGATGACCTGCGCGCCCGTGAGGATCGCGATGTCCGTCAGCATGGCCTTGCGGCGGTCACCGAAGCCCGGCGCCTTGACGGCGATGGACTTGAACGTACCGCGGATCTTGTTGACGATCAGGCCGGCGAGGGCCTCACCCTCGACGTCCTCGGCGATGACCAGCAGGGGCTTGCCGGACTGCATGACCTTCTCGAGGACCGGCAGGAGGTCCTTGAGCGAGGAGATCTTGGAGTTCACCAGCAGGACATAGGGGTCATCCAGGGTGGCTTCCATGCGCTCGGCATCGGTCACGAAGTAGGGCGAGATGTAGCCCTTGTCGAAGCGCATACCCTCGGTGAGCTCGAGATCCAGCCCGAAGGTGTTGGACTCCTCGACCGTGATCACGCCCTCCTTGCCGACCTTGTCCATCGCCTCGGCGATGATCTCGCCGACGGTGGTGTCAGCGGCGGAGATCGACGCGGTGGCGGCGATCTGCTCCTTGGTCTCGACGTCGATGGCCATGTCGGCCAGCTCGGCGACGATGGCGGCGACGGCCACCTCGATGCCCTTCTTCAGGCTCATCGGGTTGGCGCCGGCGGACACGTTGCGGAGGCCCTCGCGGACCATCGCCTGGGCCAGGACGGTGGCCGTGGTGGTGCCGTCGCCGGCGACGTCGTCAGTCTTCTTGGCGACCTCTTTGACCAGCTCGGCGCCGATGCGCTCGTACGGGTCCTCCAGCTCGATCTCCTTGGCGATGGACACGCCATCGTTGGTGATCGTGGGGGCGCCCCACTTCTTCTCCAGGACGACGTTGCGGCCCTTGGGGCCGAGCGTCACCTTGACCGCGTCTGCCAGCGTGTTCATGCCACGCTCGAGGGCGCGGCGCGCTTCCTCATTGAACTCAATCAGCTTTGCCATGGTGTTTCGGGAGTCCTCCCGTCAAGTGGGGCCTGAGCCCCGAAGTGTGCAGTGTCGGGTGAACCGCGGTGCCCGCGACGGACGGCTAAGCCTCACCGGCAGTTCGGTAGCACTCAAAGCGTGAGAGTGCTAACCCCATTATTAGCACTCGACACAAGAGAGTGCAAAGGCCCACTATGGTCCGGAGACAGAAATCTCGGACGGGAGCCCCGATGGATCTGCCGCGACTCGCGCGGGACACCGCCAATGTGGTCAACCTCTCGACGCCGCTGGGCCTGGCGCTGGCCGTCGTCGGCCGGGCGAGGCTGCGCCGGCGGGGCCACCTGATCGTGGCGGACCGGGCCCGGCTCCCCATCCACAACGCGGGCGCCGTGACCATCGGCTCGGTGGTGCTCATCCCGCATCGCAGCGCCGAGGAGGTGGAGGCCTCCACGCCCACCCTCATGGAACACGAGGACGGGCACGCATGGCAGTACGCGTACAGCCTCGGGTTGCCGTTCCTACCGCTCTACGGCCTGGCCACGCTCTGGTCCATGGTCCGGACCGGGGACCGCGCCAGCGCCAACTACTTCGAGGTGCAGGCGGACCTGCTCAAGGGGGGCTACCGCATCAACCCGACGATGCCCGTGGGGAGCGGGATCCGGCGCCTCCTCAGCCGTGGAGCCGCCGGGCGGAGCGGGCGGCCTGCCGCTGGCCGCGCATCCGACGCAGGCGCTTGACCAGCAGAGGCTTGTAGGCGAGCGCCTCCGGCGTGTCGATGAGGGCGTTGAGCTGCTGGTAGTAGCGCGCCGACGAGAGGCTGAAGTGCTCCATGATGGCCTGTTCCTTCGGCACCGCCGAGGTGAACCACTGATCCTCGAAGTCCAGGATGGCGGCTTCACGTTCGGTCAGATCCACCGGGGCGCTCACGGAGAAGGCTGCAGACATGCCGCTCAGTCTAAACCCGAATCACAACGCTGTCATTAGGCGGTGGCGCAGACTGCTGCCGCGTGGGCGGCTCTCGCGCTACAGTCGAATACGCCCTGGCCCACTCACCCCCGAGGACCACATCACCATGCGCCGACTCACCGGCCACGTCCAGCACTTCGCCTGGGGTAGCCCGACGGAGATCCCCACGATCCTCCGCAGGGATCCCGATGGCCGGCCCTGGGCCGAGTACTGGCTGGGCACTCATCCCAGCGGGCACGCCCACCTCGAGGACGGGAGCGCGCTCGCGGACCTCGTGCAGGAGGCTCCCCACGTGCTGGGCGACGCCAGCCAGACGCAGTTCGGCGCGCGCCTGCCGTTCCTGCTCAAGATCCTGTCGGCGTCGTCCCCGCTCAGCCTCCAGGCCCACCCGTCGCGGGAACAGGCGGAGGTCGGCTATGCCCGCGAGTCGCTCCTCGGGCTCCACCCCAGCGATCCGGTGCGCTCCTTCAAGGACGACTGGCCCAAGCCGGAGGCCATCGTGGCGCTCACCCCGTTCGAGGGACTGCTCGGCTTCCGGGACCCCGTCGAGACCGCGGGGCTCTTCGAGGGTCTGGGCGTGGCGGACGAGCTGGCGTCGGTCATCGGGCCGCTGCGGGACCGACGCGACGCTCCGGCGCTGCAGGAGGTGTTCCTCGACGTCCTCTCACTGGGCGAGCGCCGCTACCTGGTGGACGTCGTCCTGGCCGCCTCGGTGCAGCTCCTCCACGCCCCCGGCAGCCTCGGCGAGTTCGCGCGCACCGCGGTCGAACTCGACGAACACTTCCCGGGGGATCCGGGCATCCTCGCCGCGCTCCTCATGAACCGCTTCGCGCTGCAGCCCGGCGAGGCGGTGGCGCTCGAGGCCGGCGTGATGCATGCCTATCTCCGCGGCACGGGCGTGGAGATCATGGCGAACTCGGACAACGTCATGCGCGGCGGGCTGACGCAGAAGCACATCGACGTCGACGGACTGCTGCAGGTGGTGGGCTTCGAGCCCATGGTCCCGCAGATCCTCGTCGCCTCCGGAGCCGACGGCGTCTACCTCTACCCCACGTCGTTCCCGGAATTCGAGCTGTGGCTGATCGCCCCGTGCGACCCCGCGCCCATCCCGATGCCCCGACCGGACTCGTGCCGGATCGCGCTTGCCACGTCCGGCGCCTTCACGCTGCACGGCGACGGGAGCCCGCACCACCTGGCCTCCGGTGACGCCGTGTTCATTCCCGCCGACGAGCACGTCACGGTCAACGGTCACGGCCAGCTCTTCGTCGCCGCTTCGGGCGCCTAGGTTTCCCACCGGCACCTTCGCCCGGCACAATAGTGGCGCTCGCCTCCTTAGCTCAGCGGCCAGAGCGCTCGCCTTGTAAGCGAGTGGTCGTGGGTTCGACTCCCACAGGAGGCTCCACCGCCGCTGGTTTGTGGGCGCGGGTCGGTGAGACCAGAATGGCCCCATGACTGAACCCAGCAAGTGGGCGCGCATCATCGCCGCGGACCCCGATCACTCTCAGCGCTACATCGAGCGCTTCAAGATGATGGAGGCGGCCGGCCACGACCTGGGCGGAGAGGCCCGCACCGTCGACGCGATGGTGCCGCGAGGTGCCCGCATCCTCGACGCCGGCTGCGGCCCCGGCCGCGTGGGTGGGCGGCTGCACGCGCTGGGCCACGTCGTCGTCGGCGTCGACGTGGACCCGGCGCTCATCGAGGCCGCCGAGATCGACCACCCCGGTCCGACCTGGCTCGTCGGCGACCTCGCCGAGCTTGACCTGCCTGAGCGGGGCGTCGACGGCGACTTCGACGTGATCATCTCCGCCGGCAACGTCATGGGCTTCCTCGCGCCGTCGACGCGCGTTGACGTCCTGCGCCGCTTCGGGACCCACCTGGCGCCCGAGGGTCGCGCCATCATCGGCTTCGGCGGCGGCCGCGGCTACGAGTTCTCGGACTTCTTCGCCGACCTCGACGAGGCGGGGCTTCGCCTGGATCTCGCTTTGTCGACGTGGGACCTGCGCCCGTTCACCGCGGAGTCCGACTTCCTCGTCGCCCTCTGCTGCCGCGCCTGAGACAGGGTCAGGCAGCCTTCGAACGGGCCTTCCGACGCTGGTTGAGGTACGTGGTGACAACGATGAAGATGATCAGCGCGATGGCCACGTACCCGGCCACCTTGGCGTAGACGTTGAGGACGGCCACCGCCGCGTCGCCCAGCTGCCAGCCCATGAGGAAGAAGCCGACGAGCCAGATCGTGGAGGCGATGTAGTCGTAGACGAGGAAGCGCCTGAGGCTCATCCCCGACGCCCCGGCCAGCACGAAGACCACCTGCATGAGCGGCAGAGGCATGGGGATGTAGGCGATGAGGAACCCCAGCGGCCCCGCCTTCTCGGCCCACCGCTCGGCTCGGGCGTAGGCCTGCGCGGCGCGCCTGGACTGCCCGGACCAGACCTCGATCATGCCGCGACCCCACAGCTTCCCGGCCCACCAGTAGACCCAGTCGAACTTGAGGCTGAGGATCGACGCGACCACCAGCACCACCGGCCAGTGCGGCATCTCGCCCGTCGAGGCGATGGCCCCGCTGGCCGCGACCGCGGTGCGACCGCCGGTGATCATCGCCAGCCAGTCCGGGGCGGTGGCGAGCAGCCACGCGCGGGTGGGCAACAGGATGAGGCCGAAGACGCCGACGACGCCGAACCAGGCCAGGCAGGCGATGTCGTCGCGGCCCGGCTCCTTGCGCCACGGCATGCCATCGGCCTCCCACCAGGCGGGCTCCGCCTCGACGGCGGCCGGGTGATCCGGGTCGACGGGGCCGGCCGGATCGACGGCGGCGTCGTCGCGCCCCTGCTCATCAGTCACGGGGGGAATCCTACGTCCACAGGCCACGACACCCCCGATCCCGCAGCCGCCGACGGCGTGAACCCTCAAGGCGTGCCTCCCGCTCCGCGGACCCATCTGGGAATTCGGGGGCCCCGGGGTGTAAAGTCACGCAGCAGGAACACCTGATATCAGGTTCCTATCCACTACGGATCGTCGGGCACGTACCTGCCCGTGGAAAGGAATATGGCTATGGCCACCGTTAGTTACCGCGACGCCTCCCGGGTCTACCCCGGCACCGATCGCCCCGCCGTCGACAAGCTCAGCCTCGAGATCGAGGACGGCGAGTTCATGGTTCTCGTCGGCCCCTCGGGTTGCGGCAAGTCCACCTCCCTCCGGATGCTGGCCGGCCTCGAAGAGGTCAACTCCGGCTCCATCTACATCGGCGACCGCGATGTCACCGACCTTCCCCCGAAGGACCGCGACATCGCCATGGTTTTCCAGAACTACGCGCTGTACCCCCACATGACCGTTGCTGACAACATGGGCTTCGCGCTCAAGATGCAGAACGTGCCCAAGGCGGACCGCGAGAAGCGCGTCCAGGAGGCCGCCAAGCTGCTCGGCCTTGAGGACTTCCTCAGCCGCAAGCCGAAGGCCCTCTCCGGCGGCCAGCGTCAGCGCGTCGCCATGGGTCGCGCCATCGTGCGCCAGCCCCAGGTCTTCCTCATGGACGAGCCGCTGTCGAACCTGGACGCCAAGCTCCGGGTCTCCACCCGCACCCAGATCGCCGCGCTCCAGCAGCGCCTCGGCGTCACCACCGTCTACGTCACGCACGACCAGGTCGAGGCCATGACGATGGGTGACCGTGTCGCGGTGATGAAGGACGGCATCCTGCAGCAGGTCGACACCCCGCTGGCCCTCTACGACGCGCCGAAGAACCTCTTCGTCGCCGGCTTCATCGGCTCCCCGGCCATGAACCTGATCTCCGGCAAGCGCGTCGAGGACGGCGTGCAGGTCGGCGACTACGTCGTGCGGATCCCGCGTGACACCCTCAACAAGGCGGCCGGCGGCGAGGACACCCTCACCATCGGCATCCGTCCCGAGGCGTTCCGCGTCGCGGAGGAGGGCATCGGCCTCCACATCGCCGTCGTCGAGGAGCTCGGAGCGGACTCGTTCCTCTACGGCACCCTTGCCAGTTCCCACGAGGACGAGATCGTGAGCGAGCAGCAGTTCGTCGCCCGCGTCGGCGCCCGTACCGCACCCCACAAGGGTGAGGTCGTCCGCCTCTCCGCCGCGCCGGACCAGGTGCACGTGTTCAGCAACAAGACTGAAGAGCGTCTCTCCTGACAGCGAAACAGCACTGACGTGGAGCCCCGGTTCGCCGGGGCTCCACTATTTTTGGGCGATGACGGCATGACGAGAGGAACGCGATGGCAGAGCTTGGCCGATGGACCCAGGGGATGCGCGCGGGGCTGGGCGTGGACCCGGCCCACGGCGCCGTCGTCCCCCCGCTGTACCTGAGCAGCAACTTCACCTTCGCGGGGTTCGACGAGCCCCGCGAGTACGACTACACCCGCTCCGGCAACCCCACCCGGGATCTGCTCAACGAGGCCCTGGCCACGCTGGAGGGCGGGGCCGGGGCCACCACCGTCGCCACCGGCCTGGCGGCCATCACGCTCGTGGCGGAGGCGTTCGTGCCGGCCGGGGGGCGCGTCGTCGTCCAACACGACGCGTACGGCGGCACGTGGCGGCTGTTCAGCTTCCTGGCCTCGCAGGGGCGCTTCGAGGTGGAGTTCGTGGACTTCAACGACGACGCCGCCTTCGATGCGGCGATGGACCGGTCCCCGGCCCTGGTGTGGATCGAGACGCCGTCGAACCCGCTCCTGCGGATCACGGACCTCGCCGATGCCGCCGCCCGGGCGCACGCCGTCGGGGCGCTGGTCGCGGCGGACAACACGTTCCTCTCGCCCCTGCTGCAGCGCCCGCTCGAGCACGGTGTGGACATCGTCATCCACTCCACCACCAAGTTCATCAACGGGCATTCGGACGTGGTGGGGGGCGTGGCGGTCGCCGCAGACCCTGAGGTCCACGCCCGGCTGCGGCTGTGGGCCAACGCCCTCGGGCTCACCGCGAGCCCGTTCGACGCGTACCTCACGCTTCGCGGGCTCCGCACCCTCGACGCCCGCCTGCGTGTGCACGCCGCCAACACCTCGGCCCTGGTGGCGCTCCTGGACGGCCACCCGGCGGTCGAGGCGCTGCACTACCCGGGGCTGGCGGCTCACCCGGGCCACGAGGTCGCGGCGAGGCAGCAGGCCGGATTCGGCTCCCTGATCTCGGTGGACCTGGCCGGCGGCGTCGGCGCCGTCCGCCGCTTCCTGGACGGCCTGCAGATCTTCCACCTCGCCGAATCGCTGGGCGGCGTGGAGTCCCTGGTGTGTCACCCGGAGACCATGACGCACGCCGGGATGACCATCGAAGCTCGCGAGACCGCCGGCATCGGCGGCGGCCTGCTCCGCCTGAGCGTCGGCATCGAGTCCGAGGCGGATCTGGTGGCCGTGGTGGCCGAGGCGCTGAAGCGCGCCGGAGCGTGACCAGAGACTAGACTCACCCCGTGCCCAGGTTCCTCGCTGCCAAGCCGGATGCGGACCTCCTCCAGTTGCCCTGGCAGGTCCCGCTCGTCGACTGGCCGGCGCGCCACCTCGTCGCACTCCCCCGAGGCATCTCGCGCCACGTGGTGCGCTTCATCACCGTCGGGGAGGAGATCTTCGCAGCCAAGGAGATCCTGGAAGAGGTGGCGGTGCAGGAGTACCGCATGCTCACCGAGCTGAAGCGGCTGGGCGTTCCCTCGGTGGACCCCGTGGGCGTGGTCCTCGGGCGGGCGGACTCCGCCGGTGACCATCTGGACCCCATCCTGCTGACCCGGCACCTGCCGTTCTCGTTGCCGTACCGCTCCCTGTTCTACCCGGGCGTCAAGCACGAGACGGTCAACCGGCTGCTCGACGCGATGGTGGCGCTGTTCGCACGTCTCCACCTCACCGGCTTCTACTGGGGCGACGTGTCGCTGTCCAACATCCTGTTCAGGCGCGACGCCGGCGAATTCGCCGCCTACCTCGTCGACGCTGAGACCGGCGAGCTGCACGACACCCTCACGCATGGGCAGCGCGCGCACGACCTCCAGATCGCGCGCACCAACCTCTTCGGCGAGTTCCTCGACCTCGAGGCCGGCGGCATCCTGGACAGCTCACTGGACCCGAAGTGGCTGGTCACCACCATCGAGGACCGCTACCAGCAACTGTGGGCCGAGCTCACCGGCGAGGAGGAGTTCGACGGTTCTGAGCTGTACCGCCTCGAGGGGCGGGTGCGCCGCCTCAACGCGCTGGGCTTCGACGTGGCCGAGATCGACGTCGACACCTCTGCCGACGGCCGCACCATCCGGATGCGGCCCAAGGTGGTGGAGGCCGGGCATCACACGCGCCGCCTCATGCGGCTCACCGGCCTGGATTCCGAGGAGCACCAGGCCAGGCGGCTCCTCAACGACATGGACACCTACCGCGCCAAGACAGCCCCGCACGCCCCCGAGTCGGTGGCGGCGCACAAGTGGCTGGTCGAGGTGTTCGAGCCGGCGGTCACCCGAATCCCGGCGGACCTGCGCGCCAAACGCGACGCGGCGCAGTTCTTCCACGAGGTGCTGGACTACCGCTGGTACCAGTCGCAGCGCGAGAACCGCGAGGTGCCCACCGAGGAGGCGGCGGCCGGGTACATCCATGAGGTGCTCACGCAGCTGCCAGACGAGCAGATGGTCAACGTCGATCCGGTGGGCGGCGAGCTGGCCAACAAGTACGACCCCTCACACGGCTACGTCGACGACAACGACGAGAAGCCCTACGACCCGTGGGAGGACGGCGCCAACGACCCGGAGATCCCGGTGATGGCCGGCTTCGACATCAATGCGCTGCGCGCGAAGGCCGCAGCGAAGAAGTCGAAGGGCTGAGGCCCGGGCCGCCGCCGGCCCGCTAACGCCTGCGTGCGTGCAGCCGCTCGATGAGCCCGTGGTGCAGGCGGTCCGAGTCGACGATCTGCAGTCCCATGGCCTCGACGACGAGGCGCGGGCGGCGGGTCCAGTGCTCGCCCTGCAGGGGGATGGTGACGGCCTCGAGGAGCCACTGCACGGCACGCAGCGCCGGGTTCGTGGAGCCCACATGATCGGCGAGCAGGAGGCTTCCACCCGGCCGCAGGACGCGCACCATCTCCTCGACCCCCCGTCGGTGATCGGCGAATCCGCACAGCGAGTACGTGCACACCACTGCGTCGAAGCTGCCGTCGCCGAACGGGAGATCCTGCCCGTCCGCTATCAGCGAGTCCACCGACAGGCCCAGCCGCTCGATCCTGCGGCGTGCCACCCTCAGCATCCCCTCGCTCAGCTCGACCGCAGTCAGGTCCGTTCCGGGACCGTAGTACGGCAGGCTGAGCCCCGTCCCGACGGCCACCTCCAGCACGTCGCCCTTCGCGCGCTCAGCAACCCACGCGCGGCTCTCCGCCAGGAAACGGCGCTCCATGGGCGCGATCATGGCGTCGAACCGCTCGGCGCCCTCGTCCCAGTGCTGACGGAGCCGGTCCTCGCGTGCTTTCGACATGGGTCAAGTACACCAGCCCACCGGCGTCAGCTGCAGCCCTCCGCGCCGCAGGCTTCGCCCGTGCCGCCGTCGATGGTGATGAGGCTCGGCGTCCGCTCCGACCATGAGACCTCGAGCGCCTGCAGGAACACCTCCGGCGGTTGCGCCCCCGAGACGCCGTACTTGCCGTCGAACACGAAGAACGGGACGCCGCGCACGCCGATCGCGGCGGCCTCGGCGACGTCGCGGCCCACGGCGGCGTCGAGGGCCTCGGAGTCGACCGCGGCGCGCGCCTCCTCCCCGGGCAGCCCCGCCGTCAGCGCGAGCCCGACCAGCACGTCGGCGTCACCGATGTCGCGGCCGCCCTCGAAGTGTGCGGAGAGCAGTGCCTCCTTCAGGCGCCCCGTCCTGGTGCCGCCGTCGGCCGCATCGGCCAGTTTGGCCGCCTGCAGGACGCGGTGCGCCCGGCGGGAGTTGGCCACCACGAGGTTGTCGAAGTCGTACTCCAGCCCCTCGCCGCGGGCCTGCTCCGACACGTGCCTGATCATCTCCTCGACGGTGTGGGCGGGGATTCCCTTCGCCGCGACGAGGTACTCCACCTCGGAGCGATGGTCATGCTGGGGCAGCGTGGGGTCGAGTTGGTAGCTTCGCCACTGGACCGTCACCTGCTCGCGCTGCGGGAACTCGGCCATCGCCCTCTCGAAGCGGCGCTTACCGATGAAGCACCAGGGGCAGGCGATGTCGGACCAGATCTGAACGTCAAGACTCACGGTCACATGATAGTGCATGTTTCAACCAGATCCGCGCGGCGAACCGGCGGCCCGGCCAGTAGACTCACCTGTTGTGACGCTCAAGATCTATGACACCGCGACCCGCTCAGTGCGGGACTTCGTGCCACTCGGCGACGGCACGGTGTCGATCTACCACTGCGGGCTCACCGTGCAGGCGTCGCCGCACCTCGGGCACATCCGCAAGGAGGTCGTCTTCGACGTGCTGCGTCGCTGGTTGGAGCACAAGGGCCTCAGCGTCACCGTCGTGGCCAATGTGACCGACATCGACGACAAGATCCTCGCCAAGTCCGCCGAGGCCGGCGTGGAGTGGTTCGCCCACGCCTACCACTTCGAGCGCGAACTCCACGACGCGTACGCCTCCTTGGGCTGCAAGCCCCCCACCTACGAGCCGCGCGCCACCGGCCACATCCCCGAGATGATCGAGCTCATGGGCACCCTCGTCGAGCGCGGCCACGCCTACGCGGCCCCCGACGGCTCGGGTGACGTGTACTTCGACGTCAAGTCCTGGCCCCGCTACGGCGAGCTGAGCGGGCAGAAGGTCGACGAGATGGAGCCCGCGGCGGACGCGGATCCCCGCGGCAAACGCGACCCTCGCGACTTCGCCCTGTGGAAGGGCCACAAGGAGGGCGAGCCCCTGACCGCGTCGTGGCCCTCGCCCTGGGGTCGCGGCCGCCCGGGCTGGCACCTCGAGTGCTCCGCGATGGCGGGCAAGTACCTCGGCGACACCTTCGACATCCACGGCGGCGGCGTGGACCTGCGCTTCCCGCACCACGAGAACGAGTTGGCGCAGTCCGCTGCGGCCGGCAAGGGGTTCGCGCGGTACTGGATGCACAACGCGTGGGTCACCATGGCGGGCGAGAAGATGAGCAAGTCGCTCGGGAACACCGCCCTGGTCTCCGAGGTCACGAAGACCTACAACCCCCGCGCGGTCCGCTTCTTCCTGCTCGCACCTCACTATCGCTCCACCATCGAGTTCTCCCCGGCCGACGAGGGGACCCGCGGCTCCCTGACCGAGGCGGAGAAGGCGATCGAGCGGATCGACTCCTTCCTCGACCGGGCCGCGGAACACGTCGCCGGCGACTGGCACGCCTCACGAGCCCACCGCCTGCCCCAGTACCGCGCCTTCGAGGAGGCCATGGACGACGATCTGGGCACCCCGGCGGCCACTGCCGCCCTGTTCGACGCCGTACGAGGCGGCAACCAGGCCCTCACATCGGGCGACCCCGAGCAGATCGCGGACCACTACTTCGCGGTCAGCGCGATGCTGAATGTCTTCGGCATCCACCCTGAGGCCGACGAATGGGCTGGCCAGTCCACGGGCAGCGACCTGACCCCCGTCGTCGACGGCCTCGTCGCCGCGCTGCTCGAGCAGCGCGCCAAGGCCCGCCAGGCGAAGGACTGGGCCGCCGCGGACACCATCCGCGACACTCTCGCAGGCCTCGGCCTCGTGATCACAGACACTCCCACCGGCCCCCGGTGGAGCTTGGAGAAGAAGTAGATGGCAGGCAACTCATCGCGCCGCGGCGCGACCAGCAAGGGCAAGAACAAGGCGGCGGGCTCCGGCGGCCGGGTCCGGCGTGCGCTCGAGGGTCGCGGCCCCACCCCCAAGGCGGAGGATCGCCCCTACCACAAGGCGTACAAGGCCAAGCAGATGGCGCAGCGCCAGCAGGCGGGCCGGCCCAGGACGTCGAAGGCGCCCGCCGGTGCGGACTGGGTGGTGGGACGCAACCCGGTCTTCGAGGCGCTGACGGCCGGCCTGCCGGTGAAGCAGGCCTACGTCGCCGAGGGCGCCGAACGCGACGACCGCCTCCGCGACATCCTCAAGTTCACGGCCGAGCACGGGATCCCGCTGCTTCAGGTGACCCGCGCCGAGCTGGACCGGGTCACCGGCGGACTCGTGCACCAGGGCGTGGCCGTACAGCTGCCGGCCTACGAGTACGCGGACCACGAGGACGTGCTGGCCGATGCGCTGGACCTCGACGGCATCGTCGTGGCCCTGGACGGCATCACGGATCCCCGCAACCTCGGCGCCATCATCCGGTCAGCGGCGGCCTTCGGGGCGCAGGGCATCATCATCCCGTCGCGACGCTCGGCGTCGATGACCGCCACGGCGTGGAAGACCTCCGCGGGGGCAGCCGCGCGGCTGCCGATCGCCATGGCCACCAACCTCAACCGCGCGCTGGAGCAGGCGTCGAAGATGGGCTTCACCATCGTCGGCCTTGCCGGCGAAGCTGAGATCCCGGTTTCAGGCGTCCCGGGCGTCGACGGGCCACTGGTCATCGTCGTCGGCTCGGAGGACGAGGGCTTGGCGCGCCTGGTGCGTGAGCACTGCGACGCACTGGTGTCGATTCCCATTGCACGCGGTGTGGAATCTCTGAACGCGTCGGTCGCGGCCGCCGTGGCGCTGTACGAGGTGACGCAGCAGCGCGCGGGGATCACCCCGTCGGAGTGACGTCCAGCCGCCGGCCTCGAGGATGCCTCGGGCCGGCGGGGGGACTAGATTTGGACCCACACCCGCACACCCAAGGAGAACAGTGAGCGATCTCGAGTCGGTCTCGTCGGCCTACCGGACCCTTCTGGGCATGATCGAGAAGGTGGAGCCCCGCATCGCCCAGGCGACGCGGCAGGAACTCACCGATCAGCGCGCGTCGCTGAAGCTCATCGCGTCCGAGAACTACGCCAGCCTCCCAGTGCTCGCCACCATGGGCACCTGGCTCAGCGACAAGTACGCCGAGGGCACCGTCGGCCACCGCTTCTACGCGGGCTGCCAGAACGTGGACACGGTGGAGGCCGTCGCCGCCGAACACGCGCGCGAGCTGTTCGGCGCCGAATACGCCTACGTTCAGCCACACTCCGGCATCGACGCGAACCTCACCGCGTACTGGGCCATCCTGGCGCACAAGATCGAGTCCCCCGCGCTGGCCGAGTTCGGCGCGAAGGGCGTGGCGGAGCTGTCCGAGGCGGACTGGGAGACCCTACGTCGACGCTTCGGCGACCAGCGGCTGCTCGGCATGTCACTCGACGCCGGCGGACACCTCACGCACGGCTTCCGCCCCAACGTGTCGGGCAAGATGTTCCACCAGCGCTCCTACGGCACGGATCCGGAGACCCAGCTCCTGGACTACGACGCGCTCGCGGCTCAGGCGCGCGAGTTCAAGCCGCTGATCCTCGTGGCCGGCTACTCCGCCTACCCACGGCGCGTGAACTTCGCCACGATGCGCGAGATCGCCGACGAGGTGGGCGCCGTGCTCATGGTGGACATGGCGCACTTCGCCGGACTCGTGGCCGGCAAGGTGTTCACCGGCGACGAGGACCCGGTGCCCCACGCCCACGTCGTGACCACCACCACGCACAAGTCCCTGCGCGGCCCGCGCGGCGGCATGGTGCTGGCCACCGAGGAGTTCGCGCCGTCCGTGGATCGCGGCTGCCCGCTCGTCCTGGGCGGCCCGCTCTCCCACGTCATGGCCGCGAAGGCCGTGGCGCTCGCGGAGGCCCGCACCGCCGAGTTCCGGACCTACGCCCAGAATGTGGCGGACAACGCGAAGGCGCTGGCCGAGGGGCTCCTCCGTCGTGGGGTGAGCCTGGTCTCCGGCGGCACGGACAACCACATCGTGCTGATGGACGTCCGCTCCTTCGGGCTGACCGGCCGCCAGGCAGAGGCCGCCCTGCTCGAGTCCGGCATCGTGACCAACCGCAACGCCGTCCCCCATGATCCCAACGGCGCCTGGTACACCACCGGCGTGCGGCTCGGCACCCCGGCGCTCACCTCGCGCGGCTTCACGCAGTCGGACATGGACGCGGTGGCGGACATGATCGCCGGCGTCCTGTCGTCGACCACCCCCACGACGACCAGCGCGGGCGCGCCGAGCAAGGCGAAGTACGAACTCACCGACGACGCCCGCAGCGGCTCACTGGCCGAGGCCGAGCGCCTGCTGCGGATGCACCCGCTGTACCCCGGCTTCGAGATCTGAGGTCAGCGCGAGTACAACGCGCCCTGGACGGTGTGGATGAACTGCGTCATCGACGCGGGTAGGTCCTGCAGGTGCCACGTGCCCGGCGCGTGGTACCAGTCCAGGGCGTCGGGGTCCGGGATGGTGTCGTCGTCGTCAGCCGCGACCATGGCGTCCAGCCACCGCTCCTTGCCGCCCAGCACGACGGTGTAGCCCAGCAGCCGCGAGATCTCGTCCAGCTCGCGCCCCCGAGGCATCTCCGTCGTGGGGTGCGTCGCCAGCAGCGCCGACAGCGCCTGGAGTCCGGTGAGGAGCGCGGCGCCGGCGGCTGTGCGGCGCGGCATGCGGTCCGCCACGCCGACGACGGCGCCGCCCACAGCGAGCAGCACCAGCGCCACCAGCCCGAGGGTGGTGAACGCGACGAGGGCGACGGCCGCGATGAACGCGAGGCCGAGCACGACGTAGCCGCGGGTCCGCCACGAGGACCTGGTGGAATCGGGTCGCTGCTCGAACCAGCCGCGCGCCACCACGTCGTCGTAGAGCGCGTCCTGGATCCGGTCGATGCGCCCCTCGCCCAACCTGGCCGCGAGGCCCGACACCAGCTTCTGCTCGCCCACCGGAGCCACCGCATCCAGCAGCTCACGCTCGAAGCGCGCCAGGTCCTCCGGCGATGCCGCGGTGCGCTCCAGTGCCCAGTCCAGCAGCCCGTGGCTGGGGCGCGGCAGTTCGGTGATCCGCAGGTGTCCGCGCACCGCGAGGTCCACGAGGCTGGCGGTGATGTCCACCGGGTCCACCCGCTCATCTGCGACGGTGCCCACGTGTCCGGGCCGCACCCCCTCGGGAACCCGGAACACCGACTCCCCGTGGCCCACGGGCGCGAACGATGCGATGGCGCGCGGCGCCGCGGGGTCGAGGTCGCGGCCGGCGCGGCGGTGCAGGAGGGTGACGAGCGCCGCGCCCAGAAGCGCCGTGCCCAGAGCGGCCAGCACCGCCGGCCACGACACCTCGAAGGCCCGGTCGAGGCTCCAGCGTTCGGCGACGTCCGCCGTCGCCGCCACCGCCTCAGCCGGGTATGCGACGCTCAGCACCACCTCGTCGCCGGCGGCGCGGGGACCGTCCTGGAAGGAGGGCGTGGGCTGATCGAACGTGCCGCCGCTCAACGCGGCACACCGCCCCACGCTCCCGGGCGGGCCGGCCACGCAGTCCATGAGTTGCTGGGTGGCCGGCCCCTCGACGGTGCCAGCCACGTGCGCGAGCGCCACGGGCATCCCCTGGATCAGCGGCCACTCCAGCAGCGTCAGCGCACCGTCCTGACCCTGTTCGGCGCGGGTGGCTCCGTGCACCTCGTAGGACACGGTGACCGCCCCGGGGCCGTCGACGCCGACGCGGATCTCCACCTGGGTGGCGGTGGTCGTGGTGGACAGGTCGGCGCTCTGGCCGCCGACGGTGGCGGTGATGTCCGAAATCCGGTACCGGTGGTAGGAGGAGCCGTCGATGTCGCGGCGCAGCGCCAGCACCTGGGTCAGCTCGTCCAACGGGCCGTCGAAGGTGAGGGTCTGGGTGACGCGCAGCGTGCCGTCCCCCTGCACGACGGCCGCGACCTCGGCGGAGGCGCCGCCGTCGTCCGCCAGGGCCGCCTGCGGTGCCCCGAGCAGCAGCGCGACGGCGGCGCTCAGCAATGCCCACCCCGCACGGACCGCAGTCACCGCATGACCATGGCCACGGCGATGGCCGCGACCCCCTCGCCCCGCCCGGTCAGCCCGAGGCCGTCGGTGGTGGTGGCGCTCAGCGTGACCGGCGCCCCGACGGCGGCGCTCAGCGCCAACTCGGCCTCGGCCCGGCGCGATGCGAGCCGGGGCCGGTTCCCGATCACCTGGACCGAGACGTTGCCGATGGTGAATCCCGCGGCCCGGACGCGGCGCGCGGTCTCCGTGAGGAAGGCGATACCGCTCGCGCCCGCCCACTGCGGCTCCGAGGTCCCGTAGTTGCTTCCGAGGTCCCCGAGGCCGGAGGCGCTGAACAGCGCGTCGCAGGCGGCGTGGGCCGCGACGTCGCCGTCGGAGTGTCCGGCCAGGCCGGCCGGCTCGTCGGGGAAGTGCAGGCCGGCCACCCACATCGCGACGCCCGGCTCGAGCCGGTGCACGTCTGTGCCGATACCCACGCGTGTCATGCGCTCCCCCTGTCGCCGGCGTGAACGGAGCGGTGGCGCTCCGCGAGGATGGCCTGGGCCAGGATGAGGTCTACCGGCTCGGTGATCTTCATGGCGTCCCGGTGGCCCCCGACCAGCGTGACGTGCAGGCCCACGTGTTCGCAGGCGGCGGCGTCGTCGGTGACCTCCACGCCTTCCTGCGCGACCCTCTGGTGCGCGTCGCGCAGCTGCCCGTAGCGGGCGCCCTGTGGCGTCTGCACCGCCCGCAACGGCGACCGGTCCACCACCACGGACGCGTGATGGCCGATGCGTCGGATGGAGTCCACGACCGGGACCACCGGGACGACCACGTCGTCACCGGCGGCGACGGCGTCCGCGACGGCGCGGACCACGGCCGCGGGCACCAGCGCCCGGGCGGCGTCGTGCACGAGAACCACCGCGTCGTCGGCGACGGCGAGCGCATCCAGCCCGAGCCGGACCGATTCCTGGCGGGTTGCGCCGCCCCGCACAGTGCGGACGGGGACCGCCGCGCCCGCGAGGGACTGGGTGAACTCCCGGTCCCGCCCGGCGGGGATGGTGACGACGATCTGCGTCACGCCGCCGTCGGCCAGGGCGTCCACGGCGCGGCGCACCAGCGCGATCCCGTCGAGCTCGACGAGCGCCTTCGGCAGCGCGGCCCCGAACCGGGAACCAGAACCGGCCGCCACCACAACGGCGACGACCGGCGTATCAAGATGTGACACCTGGGTCTGTTTTCAGGAGGCGAGGACCTCGTCGAGCATGACCTCGGCCTTGTCCTCGTCGGTGCGCTCGGCGAGCGCGAGTTCGGCGATCAGGATGGTGCGGGCCTTGGCCAGCATCCGCTTCTCGCCTGCGGAGAGGCCCTTGTCGCGGTCACGGCGCCACAGGTCTCGGACGACCTCGGACACCTTGATCACGTTGCCGGAGTGCAGCTTCTCCATGTTGGCCTTGAACCGGCGGGACCAGTTCGACGGCTCCTCGGTGTGCTCAGCACGAAGGACCGCGAACACCTTCTCCAATCCGTCGGCATCAACCACGTCACGAACGCCCACCAGGTCCAGATTGCAGGCCGGTACGCTGATCACAAGGTCGTTTTGTCCGATGACGCGGAGGACCAGGTACAGCCTGTCCTCACCTTTGATGGTCTTGTTCTCGATGTCTTCAATGACAGCCGTCCCATGATTGGGGTAGACCACCGTTTCACCGATCGAAAAAGTCATTCTCACTGACCCCTTTCCAAGACCCAATTCTAGCAGCCCGCCCACCCATGGCCCAGACGACGATTCTTAGCCGACCCCGAACCGCCCCGGTGGATGCTTCGTGGTACACGCCTCGCTGTTCCGGTTAGGATGTGCCTAGCCCACGCCCCCACAGCCGGAGGACACATGAGCAGCACCCTGCGCCGCACCGCGGCCCTCGTCGCCACAGCGGCGCTCGCCGTCTCGATGAGCGCGTGCACCGCCGGGCAGTGGGAGTACGCCGCGCCGCCCGCCGCAGGCGTACAGAAGGACGAGGGCGGCCTGAAGCTGCGCAACGTGCTCGTCGTCACCGACGGCGAAGGCAAGGGCATGATCCTGGGCGGCATCGCGTCACGGGATGAGGCGGCCACCGTCGTGGGGCTCGGATACGCGGCTGAGAAGGACGACGGCAGCTACGGCGAACTCAACGCCGTCGCGTTCGAGGCGGACATCCCCAAGGGCAAGACGATCATCCTCGACGGCGCGGACACCTCGTTCAACAGCTCCGAGCTGCTGATCGGGCGCCTCGCCCGCGTGGCAGTGGTGTTCGAGAGCGGGGAGCGCGTGATCCTCACGGTGCCGGTTGTGTCAGCCGAGCACGCGGACTTCGCCGACGCGTGGCAACAGGCCAACGCCTGAGGCGTCAGCCCTCGTACTTGTAGCCCAGGCCCCGCACGGTGATGAGCCGCTGCGGGTTCGCCGGGTCGCGTTCGATCTTGGACCGCAGCCGCTTGATGTGCACGTCGAGGGTCTTGGTGTCGCCCACGTAGTCGCTGCCCCAGATCCGGTCGATGAGCTGGCCCCTGGTCATGACACGGCCGGCGTTGCGCAGCAGCAGCTCCAGCAGCTCGAACTCCCGCAGCGCGAACCGCACGTCCACGCCGTCGACATTGACCTGATGGCGCTCCACGTCGATGCGGACACCGTCGACCTCCACCACCTCGGGAAGGAGCACCTGGTCCTGCCCGCGGCGCAGGACGGCGCGGATACGCGCGACGAGTTCCCTGTGGCTGAACGGTTTGGTCACGTAGTCGTCGGCGCCGAGTTCGAGCCCCACCACCTTGTCCACCTCCGAGTCCCGGGCGGTGACCATGACGATGGCCACGTTGCCACGCGACCTCAGCTGGCGGCACACCTCCACGCCGGGGATGCCCGGCATCATGAGGTCCAGCAGCACCAGGTCCGCGCCGGACTTGTCGAATTCGGCCAGCCCCTCGGCGCCGTCGGCGGCGGTGACCACATCGAAGCCCTCCTTGCGCAGCATGAAGCTGGTGGCGTCGCGGTAGGAATCCTCGTCCTCGATGATCAGGATGCGGGTCACCTAGTCCTCCTCGTCGGTGTCGGTGGGGTCCGGCCCCAGATAGGCCGGAAGGCGGAGGGTGAACGTGGAGCCCTGCCCTGGCCGCGACCATACCCGGACGGTGCCGGCGTGGGCGTTGGCGATGTGCCGGACGATGGACAGGCCGAGGCCGGTGCCGCCGCTGTGCCGGGACCGGCCGTAGTCCACGCGGTAGAAGCGCTCGAAGATGCGCTCCTGGTCCTCGGGCTTGATGCCGATGCCGTTGTCGGAGACCTTGATCTCGACGAACTGGTCCCCGTCTGCGGTGACGGGCAGGATGCTCAGCGTGACCCGGGCCCTCTCGTCGGAGTAGTTGATGGCGTTCTGGATGAGATTGGTGACGGCGTCGGCGAGCTGGAACCAGTCCCCGAGGATGCGTGCGTGGGTGGTGCGCGCGAGGATCAGACTCACGCCCCGCTGGTTGGCGCGCTCCTGCGAGCGGGAGATGGCCTCGCCCACCACCTCGGCGACGTCCACCACCTCGCGGCTGAGCAGAGGGTCCGTGGACTGGAGGCGCGACAGGTCGATGATCTGGTTGACCAGTTCTGCCAGCCGAGAGGTCTCGAGCTGCATGCGGTGGACGAAACGCTGCACGGACTCCGGGTCGTCCTTGGCGGCCTCGACGGCTTCCGCCAGCACCGAGATGGCGCCGATGGGGGTCTTCAGCTCGTGGGAGATGTTGGCGACGAAGTCCCGACGGACAGCCTCCACGCGCTTATGGGTGGACTCGTCGTCGGCGATGACGAGGACGTTCTCGTCGACCATCGGGGCGATCCGCGTGCTGAGCTCGAGGCGCTCGGCGCCGGGATGCAGCTCCCGCACGACGGGACCCCGGAACGGCTGCTGGGAGGCGCGAACCTCCCGGACGCGCTCGAGGAGTTCGGGGAAGCCCACGCGGCTGCCCCTGGCGAGGCCGAGCGCGACCCCCGGCTCGTTGACCATGAGGATCTCGTCGTGGGGGCCGACGAGGACCGCCCCCGAGTGCAGCGTGTCCAGCACGTCGTGAAGTTCCCGCGAGGCCTTGTCCGCCATGCGCCGGGCCTCCAACTGGTCCCAGCTCTGTCTGCCCCTGATCAACATGTACGCGAACAGGCAGCCGATCAGGGCCACGCCAGCCCCGATGAGTCCGGCGAGGGCTGGGTGCATGCCGCCATCATATGGCGGGCGCGACGTGAGGACCCACGCAGGGTTACCCCGCGGCAATCCTCTCCCCAGCTCTTCACCGCGCGTTCACCAGCGGTTCACCCGCACGCCATGCCCGGCTACCCGGCCTGGCTATCGTTCGTGACGGTCCTGCCCCGGCTAGACTGGCCGATGACCTGACACGCAAGGAGCACAGCACATGCGCACCAGCTACCACGAGGAGCTCGATTCCATCCTCGACCGCCTTGTCCACATGGCGGAGATGGTGGAGACGGCCATCAGCGAGTCGTCGGAGTCGCTGCTGACCGCGGACCTGGAACGCGCCGAGGCTGTGATCAGCAACGACGTCGAACTGGACAAGATGCATGAGGAGATGGAGTACAAGTGCCTCTCTCTGCTCGCCCTCCAGGCCCCCGTCGCCGGGGAGCTGCGGATCATCGTCTCCGCCATCCGCGTCGTCTTCGAACTTGCGCGCATGGGTGACCTGGCGGCGCACGTGGCCAAGATCGCGCGCCTGCGGTACCCGGCCAACGCGGTGCCGGACCAGTTCACCGAGAGCTTCCGCGAGATGGCCGCCATCGCGCTCGAGATCGTCACGCTCGCCCGCCGCTCCCTGCAGGACCGCGACGCCCTGGGCGCCCACCGCCTGGTGGAGATCGACGAACGGATGGACGTCCTGCGCCGCGAGCAGTTCACCGCCATGCTGGCGGAGGGCACGGACATCTCCATCGAGGGCGCCGTCGACGTGGCGCTGTTGGGCCGCTATTTCGAGCGCTTCGCTGACCACGCCGTCGCGGTGGGTCGGCGCGTGATCTACATCATCACCGGTGACGTTCCCGAGGGCGAGGACTGGCCCAACGCCTGAGATTCCCGCACGGCCGGCGCATCCCTTGGGGGGCGCCGGCCGTTCCCGTCCCTGCCCACCACCACCGCCGACCTCGCCTGTAGGGTTGGGCGCATGACCGCGAAGTTGATCCTGCTCCGCCACGGCGAGAGCGAGTGGAACGCCAAGAACCTGTTCACCGGCTGGGTGGACGTGGACATCAATGAGAAGGGCGTGGAGGAGGCCAAGGCCGCCGCCGGCCTGCTCCAGGCCGAAGACCTGCTGCCGGACGTCCTGCACACCTCCCTGCTGCGCCGGGCCATCCACACCGCCAACATCGCGTTGGACGGCTGCGACCGGCACTGGATCCCCGTCAAGCGCCACTGGCGGCTCAACGAGCGCCACTACGGCGCGCTGCAGGGCAAGAACAAGGCCGAGACGTTGGCACAGTACGGCGAGGAGCAGTTCATGCTGTGGCGTCGCAGCTACGACACCCCGCCGCCGCCCATCGACGTCGACGACCAGTTCTCACAACACCACGACCCCCGCTACGCGGACATCCCGGAGGCGGACCGCCCTCGGACGGAGTGCCTGAAGGACGTCGTCAACCGCATGCTGCCGTACTGGGAGGCGCACATCGTGCCGGACCTGGCCGAGGGCAAGACGGTGCTCGTGACGGCGCACGGCAACTCGCTGCGCGCGCTGGTCAAGCACCTGGACGGTATCTCGGACGAGGACATCGCGGGCCTCAACATCCCCACCGGCATCCCGCTGTACTACGAGCTGGACGAGGACTTCAAGCCCGTCACGCCCGGCGGCCGCTACCTGGACCCCGAGGCCGCGAGGGCCTCGATCGAGGCTGTGAAGAACCAAGGCAAGAAGTGAGCTTGGTGGGGCGCCCCGACGGGCGCCCCACCCTCACTCCCTGAGGAGCACCGCGTCGCGCAGCGACCGCAGGGTGTGTCTCGAAGTGTTGTGTCGCGCAGCACCCCAGGAACCGGTGGCCAATACAGTGAGCCCCATGAAGACTGCACTGGTGACGGGCGCGAGCTCGGGAATCGGCGCCGCGACGGCGCGACTGCTGGCTGACGCGGGCTACCGCGTGATCTGCGCCGCTCGTCGCACGGACCGCATTGAGTCCCTCGCTGCCGAGATCGGCGGCGTCGCCGTCGAATGCGACATCACCCGCGACGACGACGTGGCCCGGCTCGCCGAGGCGGCGGGCGACTCCCTCGACGTTCTGATCAACAACGCCGGTGGCGCGCTGGGCCTGGAGCCGGTGCGCGACGCCGACCTCGGCGCCTGGTCGACCATGATCCAGACCAACCTCCTGGGCACCACCCGCGTGACGAAGGCCCTCCTGCCTGCGCTGACCACGGCAGAGGGCGTCATCGTGTTCGTCACGTCGACAGCGGCCGACAGCGGCTACGAGGGCGGCGCCGGGTACTGCGCCGCGAAGGCGGCCGAGCGCGCCGTCGTCGAGTCCCTGCGCCTCGAGCTGTACGACGTGCCGGTGCGGATCACGGAGATCTGCCCCGGGATGGTCCGTACGGACGAGTTCGCGCTGACCCGGTTCGGGGGCGACGCGGAGCGCGCCGCCAAGGTCTACGACGGCGTCGCCGAGCCGCTGACCGCCGAGGATGTGGCGGACGCGATCGTCTGGATGGCCACCCGGCCCGGTCACGTCAACGTGGATCGGCTGACCATCCGGCCACGCGCCCAGGCGGCGCAGCACAAGGTCCACCGGCAGGGTTAGGGCCTGCGGCGGCGCATCTTGTCGAGCCAGGAGGCGTGGGGTTCGTGGAACCGGTCGTCGGTCACCTCAGCAGCAGCGGCATCACCCTCGTCGTCCTGGCGCTTGCGACGCAGCCGGACAAAGGCCCGGAAGAACTGCGCTGCCCGCTCGGACTCGCTGGCGACCACGCGACCGTCCGCCGTGGCCCACTCGATGTCGCCGGCCGAACGCTCGCCTGTCCTGATGTCGATGAGGTCACCCAGATAGCGGAAGATCACCGCGAGGACGGCGGCCACCGGCACCGCGAGGAACGCGCCGATGATCCCGAACCACACGCCGCCGAGCAGCACCGCCAACAGCACCGCGACGGGGTGCAGCTTCATCACGCGCGACTGCAGCATGGGCTGGAGAACGTTGCCCTCAACCTGCTGGACGAGGACGATCAGGCCAAGCACCAGGAGGGCCGTGGTGAAGTCGTTGGACACGATGGCCACGAGCACCGCCACCGCCCCCGCCGTCACGGCACCGATCATGGGGATGAAACCCGCCATGAACGTGATGATGGCCAGGGGAAACGCCAGCGGCACGCCGAGAACCGCCAAGCCGAAGCCGATGAGCACCGCGTCGACGAAGCTGACGATGGCCTGGGTCCGGATGTAGCCGGACACGGTTCGCCACATCCGCGTCAGCAGCTCGGTGGCGTGGAAGCCGGCGCGACGGCCCACGACCTTGCGCGTCCAGCCGAGGAAGTGCACACCGTCCTTGAGAAAGAAGAAGCTGAGCACGAGCATCAGGAGCAGCGTGACGACCACGTTGCCGATGCTGCCGCCGAAGCTCAGTGCCTGGGACAGGATGTCGCCGCTGCGGGACTGCAGGTAGTCGAGTCCCTGGGTGATCCACTCGTCGAGTTGCTCGTCGCGCAGGTTGAGGGGCGGGCCGGCCGCCCACTGCTGGAGGCGCCGCACGCCCTGTACGGTCTGGGAGGCCAGGGTGGGCCACTGCGAGGCGACGCTGGGCGCGATGATCGCGATGAGGCCCGCGAGGATGCCCACGCCGCCCAGGAGTGAGATGGCGGCCCCGAGCGCGTAGGGCAGGCCGACCCTCTTCAGGGCGGCGGTGGCGGGCCACAGCACCGAGGTGAGGAGCAGCGCGAGCAACACGGGCAGGACACCGTCCCAGAACTGGCCGAACACCCATCCGATCACGGCCAGCGCCAGGGCGATGAGGATGAAGCGACCCGCCCACAGGGCGAGCCAGCGTCCCCCGGCGCCGATCACGTCTGACCTGTCAACGGGTTCGGATGGATCGGGCGCGGACAGGGCATCCATCGGATCGATCGGCTTCGCCACCTCCACGACGGCATCTGAGTCCGCGAGAGTGGCACCGGGTGGCGGCGCACTGCCGGCGGGTGGGGACAGCGGGGGGGTTTCGTCCGCGTGCGGAGCCTCGTCGTGGTGGGGCACCCGTCCTCCTTCAGTCACGGCCCCGAGCGCGGGGCTGGTCTGACGTTCAGCGTAGCGGGCCCACCGATCCCCTTTGTTCAGGCGGCGTCGCGGAGGATCCCTGCCACCTCGTCGCGGGTGAGGACGATCGGGTTGCCCTTCATCGAGCTGCCCTTGAGGGCGGCTTCGACGACGGCGTCGTGGTCCTCACCGGCCAGGCCGAGCTCGGCCAATCCGGGGAGCTCGAGCCGGGCGTGCAGCTCGCCCAACCAGTCGTCGAGCGCCTCCAGGGACCACTCGCCCGTGAGCGCCATGGCGGCGTCGGCGTACCTGGCCAAGGCGGGATTCTCCGGCTCGCGCCCGCGCATGGCGGCGATGTTGGCCCGTGTGGCGACCCGCAGCAGCGCGGCGCAGATCGCGCCGTGCGGCGCCCCGGTCACGCCCCCGAGGGGGCCTGCGAGCCCGTGCACGGCGCCCAGCTTCGCGTTGGCCAGCGACAGCCCGCCCATGAGGGAGCAGTACGCCATGTCCGTGCGCGCCTCGAGGTTCTCGCCGTCCTCGACGGCGGCCGCCAGGCCCCGCGCAGCTGCGCGCAGACCGGAGGTGGCCAGCGCGTCGACCATCGGGTTCGCGAGGCGCGACGTGAGCGGCTCCAGACACTGGGTAAGGGCGTCCATGCCGGACTGGGCGGTGACCAGAGGGGGGCAGGAGAGCGTGAGTACGGGATCGACGAGCGCCACCGTCGCGAGCATCGACGGGCCGCGGAGGGAGACCTTCACCCGGTGTTCGGTGGAGGTGAGCACGGCATTGGCGGTCACCTCGGAGCCCGTGCCCGACGTGGTGGGCAGCGCGATGAACGGCAGCGCCCGGTGGGGCAGCGGGTGTCCGCCTCCGATGACCTCGGCGTGGTCCATGGGGTCGGTGTCTCCGGCCGCCAGCGCGGCGACGGCCTTCGCGAGGTCGAGGACCGCTCCCCCGCCGATCCCGATCACGTGGTCCGCCTTGGCCGAGCGCGCGGCGTCGAGGGCGGCGCGGGCGTCGTCGAAGCTGGGCTCGCCGGAGAGGGCGAAGGAGCCGACGGCGGACACGTCGCGCAGGACCTCTGCGTGGCGATGGGTGTTGCGGCCCGTGAGCAGGAACGGCCGCTCTCCGAGGCGGCGACTGTGCTGTGGCAGTTCCGCCGCCACCCCCACCCCGAACCGGATCGACGTGGCGGTGGCGAAGGTGAACTCGGTCATGTGGTCAAGCCTGCCAGACAGGCGGCGGCGCGGCAGCGGAAAGCCCCGGGATGCTCACGCACCCGGGGCTCGCCGTCGTCGTAGAAGGGCTGGTCAGAACTCGATGAGAGCCTGTCCGCCCTGGACCGCGTCGCCGGGGGCGACGAGGATGGCCGAGACCACTCCCGCCGCCGGAGCGGTGATCTCGGTTTCCATCTTCATGGCCTCCAGGAGCAGCAGGACCTGCCCGGCCTCGATCTCGTCTCCGACGTTGACCAGCACGCGCGCGACCGAACCGGCCAGCGGCGCCACGACGGCGTTGGAGCTGACGGCGGACACGGACGCCTTCGTCGGGATCGGGTTGGCGCCCGCGTTGACGCCGATGATGACGGGGCCGAGCCCTTGACGCTCTTCCTCCTCGACCTCGACGTCGATCTCGTATTCCGTCTCGTTGACGGTGACCTTGAGTTTCATTGGTTCTCCTGTGGCTGTGTCAGCGAACGTGGGGGACGGACCGGTCGTGGACGCGGGCACGGCTGGCCGCCGCCCACCTGGTCTGCGACCCGTAGCGGATGGCGCGCACCTTGGCCTTGTGGCCGAAGTACGCCGCCACCGCGGCGCCGATGGCGATCAGGTCGTTCTCCGGGATCTGGCGGCAGTCCTCCAGCACGGCGACCTGCGCCTCGAGGACCGCGACCTTCTCCACGAGGGCCGCGACCGTTGCCTGCAACTCCTGCAGCGTGGTGTCTTCCATCTCGAATCCGATCAGGCCGGGCCGAGGCCGTGCTTCTTGGCGGGGCGCACTTCGCGCTTGCCGACGAGCAGCTCCAGGGCCATGGCGATCTCGCGACGGGTGTCGGCGGGATCGATGATGTCGTCCACCAGGCCACGGCTGGCAGCCATGTAGGGGGTGGAGAACGTCTCGCGGTACTCCTCGACCAGTTCGGCGCGACGCGTGGCCTTGTCCTCGGCCGCGTCGATCTCGCGGCGGAACACGACGTTGGCCGCACCTTCGGCGCCCATGACGGCGATCTCCGCCGTCGGCCACGCGAACACCTTGTCCGCGCCAAGGTCCTTCGAGCACATTGCCAGGTAGGCGCCGCCGTAGGCCTTGCGGAGCACGACGGTGATCTTCGGGACGGTGGCAGCCGAGTAGGCGTAGAGCATCTTGGCGCCGTGGCGGATGATGCCGTTGTGCTCCTGGGCGACGCCGGGGAGGAAGCCGGGGACGTCGACGAGGTTCACCACAGGGATGTTGAAGGCGTTGCAGAAGCGGACGAACTTGCTCGCCTTGTCCGAGGAGTCGATGTCCAGCACGCCGGACATGACGCTCGGCTGGTTCGCGATGATGCCGATGGTGCGGCCCACGATCCGGCCGAAGCCCACGACGATGTTCTTGGCCCAGCCGGCCTGCACCTCGAGGAAGTCCGCGTGATCCACGATCTCAGCGATGACCTCGCGGACGTCGTAGCCCTTGTTGCCCTGCACGGGGATGATGTCGCGCAGCTTGGGGTTGGGCTCCACCACGTCGTCTGGATCGACGATGGGGGCATCCTCGGTGTTGTTCTGCGGCAGGAAGCTCAGCAGCTTCTGGGCGATCAGGATGGCCTGCTCGTCGTCGTCGGCCACGAAGTGCACCACGCCGGAGCGGGCCATGTGAGCGTCGGCGCCGCCGAGATCGTCCTGGGAGACGTCCTCGCCGGTGACCTGCTTGATCACGCCGGGGCCGGTGATGAACATGTGGGCCTTGCGCGTCTGGATGATGAAGTCCGTCAGCGCGGGCGAGTAGGCGGCACCACCGGCGCAGGGGCCGGCGATGATCGAGATCTGCGGCACCGCGCCCGAGAGCAGGACGTTGGCGTAGAACACCTTGCCGTACCCGGAGAGCGAATCGATGCCCTCCTGGACGCGGGCGCCGCCCGAGTCGTTGATGAACACGAACGGCGTGCCGGTGGTCAGCGACGCCTTCAGGGTCTCGGTGACCTTGATGGAGTGCGCCTCACCCGCGGAGCCGCCCATGACGGTGAAGTCCTGGCTGGCAAGGTGCACCGGGCGGCCCATCACGGAGGCGGATCCGGTGACCACACCGTCGGCCGGCATGTCCGCCTGGTCCATCCCGAAGGTGGTGGTGCGGTTGCGGCGGAAGGCGCCGGTCTCCTGGAAGGAGCCGTCGTCGACGAGGGCGGAGATGCGCTCGCGCGCGGTCAGCTTGCCCTTGTCGCGGTGCTTCTGCAGCTTGCTCTCGCCGCCGCCGGCGTGGACGTGGGCCCGCTTCTCGGCCAGCTGCTCGAGGCGCTCGGCCATCGTGTGTTGCTTGGTCATCTGCAGGCTCCTCAGACTGGCTCGACGGCGACGTGGTGCTCGCGCCCGGCGAGCGTCACCTTGTACTTGATGGGACCGGTGATGCCCTGGTGCGACGCCGTGGCGGCGGTCTTCTCCGCGTTCATCTGCTCGGGCGTCTTGGCGACACTCTTGGGGCCCTCGTCGCGGATCTTGAAGAAGGCCGGCGCGACACCCGGGAACATCGCGTTGGTCAGCACATCCTCCTCCGAGCCGTCGAAGCCCTCCAGCGCCTGTGCCTGCTTGTTCAGCTCGTCCCATTCGGGCTTGAGGTGGTCCGCGGGCCGGCCGGTGATGATGTCCTTCTTGGTCTGCTTCTGCGCCATCTCGATGACCTCGGGGTTGCGGTCCCCGAGGCACTCGCCGTAGTAGCCGAGCATGAGGTCGGCGAACTCGCCGGTCATCACCTTGTAGCGGCCCATGAGGACGTTGAACACGGCCTGCGAGCCGACGATCTGGGACGAGGGGGTGACCAGCGGCGGGTGGCCGGCATCAGCCTTGACCCGCGGGACCTCTTCCATCACCTCGCGGATGCGGTCTCCCGCGCCCTGGGCCTTGAGCTGGGACTCCATGTTGGAGAGCATCCCGCCGGGGATCTGGGACAGGAAGATGTCGGTGTCCACCAGGGTGGCCGACTCGAATTCCTTGTACTTGGGGCGGACGCCGGCGAAGTGGTCGCGGATCTTCAGGAGTCGATCCATGTCCAGGCCGGTGGTGTACCCGGTGCCCTCGAGCATCGCGACGAGCGACTCCGTGGGGTTGTGGCCGGGGCCGAGCGACATCGACGAGATGGCGCTGTCCACGACGTCCGCGCCGGCCTCGATGGCCTTCATCAGCGACACCAGCGTGACGCCGGTGGTGGCGTGGCAGTGGACGTTGATCTGGACGTCGCCGTAGGTCTCCTTGATGCCGCGCACGATGTCGTAGGCGGGCTGCGGCTGCAGCAGCGCGGCCATGTCCTTCAAGGCGATGGACTCGGCACCCATGTCGATCAGCTGGCCGGCGAGCTTGATGTAGCCCTCGACGGTGTGGACCGGGGAGATGGTGTAGCAGATGGTGCCCTGGGCGTGCTTGCCCACCTTCTTCACCGCGGCCATGGCGTGGGCCATGTTGCGGGGGTCGTTGAGGGCGTCGAAAACCCGGAAGACGTCCATGCCGTTCTCGGCGGACTTCTCCACGAACGTCTCCACGACCATGTCCTCGTAGTGGCGGTAACCGAGGAGGTTCTGGCCGCGCAGCAACATCTGCAGACGCGCGTTGGGCATCAACTCGCGGAAGGTGCGTAGGCGCTTCCAGGGGTCCTCGTTCAGGAATCGGATGCACGCGTCGAACGTCGCGCCACCCCAGCATTCGACCGACCAGTAACCGGCCTGGTCGATGTCTTCGCACGCGCCGACCATGTCCTCCATGGCCATGCGGGTCGCCATCAAACTCTGATGCGCGTCGCGGAGTACAAGCTCCGTCACGCCGATCTTTCGGGCAGTCATAAGGTAATCCAACCACGGGCCCGGACCTCCTGGAACGGCACCCCCGAGATAATCGGTCGGACCAACCTCGTGTACGCTGCTGGACCTTGCGTGCGTCGGCATCGATCCTAGTAGGCGGGGTTCTGGCGACGTCGACGGACGGGCCGCCAGCACCTTCCCAGCGTGAGCGAGGCGCATGGTCCGGCGGGCGCACCTCGCCCTGCGGCCGACAGATTGAGCCGCTGATCGCGCCGGTTGTGCAAGCGGGCCGGAGCCCGGCCAGGCTGCCGTGATCAACTTCCGGTATTCCCTGGGCCGACGATCCCCGACCCAGGACGCCCATCACCGGAGATGCCATGATCGAGAAGCTGACGACGTTGGAGAAGGCCGCCCTGCTGAGCGGCAAGAACGTCTGGGAGTCCCGTGATCTTCCCCGGCACGGCATCGCCTCATTCTTCATGGCCGACGGCCCGCACGGCGTCCGCAAGCAGGTTGGTTCCGGCGACCACCTGGGGCTCAACGCCTCCGAGCCGGCGACGTGCTTCCCCACCTCCGCGACGGTGGCCTGCAGCTGGGACGTCGACCTGGCGGACGAGGTGGGTCACGCCCTGGGCCGCGAGGCCCGCGCCCTGGACGTCGACGTCCTCCTCGGCCCCGGCCTCAACCTCAAGCGCAGCCCTCTCGGCGGGCGCAACTTCGAGTACTTCTCGGAGGACCCCTACCTCAGCGGGAAGCTGGCCGCGGCCTATGTGCGTGGGATTCAGGCCGAGGGCGTCGCCGCGACCCCGAAGCACTTCGCCGTGAACAGCCAGGAGCTGCGCCGCATGGCGTCTGACTCCGTCGTCGACGAGCGGACGCTGCGCGAGCTGTACCTCACCGCCTTCGAGATCGTCGTGCGTGAGTCCTCACCCAGGGCGCTGATGAGCTCTTACAACCTGGTCAACGGCACGTATGCCCACGAGCACCGCCATCTGCTCACCGACGTCCTGCGTGACGAATGGGGCTTCGACGGCGTGGTGATCAGCGACTGGGGCGGCAGCAACGACCCCGTGGCCGCCGTCAATGCGGGCGCGAACCTCGAGATGCCCGCCCCTGGGCTGGACTCTGTGCGCCAGCTGGTGGAGGCCGTCCGTGACGGCCTCGTGACCGAGGCGGACGTCACGGCCCGCGCGGCCGAGGTGGTGCGGCTGGCCATCGGGGCCCGCCGGACGCCGCGCACGGAGATCGACCGCGACGCCCACCACGGCCTCGCCCGCCGCGCCGCCGAGGAATCGATGGTCCTCCTCCGCAACGAGGGCGGCATCCTCCCGCTGGCCGCCGGCACACGGGTGGCGCTGATCGGCGACATGGCCGACACCCCCCGGTACCAGGGCGCCGGCTCCTCGGCGGTCAACCCGACGCGCCTCAGCAGCGCACGGGAGGCGATCGCGGCCAGTGGCCTCGATCTCGCCGCCTACGCTCAGGGCTACCGTCGCCACTCCCCCGTCGACCACGCCCTCGAGAGCGAGGCGGCTACCGCGGCCGGGTCCGCGGACGTGGTCGTGTTGTACCTCGGCCTCGACGAGATCAGTGAGTCCGAGGGCGTCGACCGTCGCCACATCGACCTGCCCGAGGCGCAACTGTCCTTGCTGCGGGCGGTGGCCGCCGCAAACCCCGCCGTCGTCGTGGTGCTGAGCGCCGGGTCCGTGGTCGACATGGCCTGGGCCGGCCAGACGCGCGCAGTGCTGCACGGGTACCTGTCGGGGCAGGCGGGCGCCGAGGCGGCGATGCGCGTGCTCACCGGTGACGTCACGCCGTCGGGCAAGCTCGCCGAGACCTACCCGATGTCGCTGATCGACACCCCTACCTTCGGGCGCTTCCCGGCCGAGGGCCGCACCAGCGTGTACCGCGAGGGTCTCTTCGTCGGCTACCGCCATGCGGAGGCCGCCGGGCGCGCCGTCCGCTACCCGTTCGGCCACGGGCTCAGCTACACCACCTTCGGATACTCGGACCTGCACCTCACAGACGCCGGCGCAGAGTTCACGCTCACCAACACCGGAAGCGTCGCGGGCGCGGAGGTCGCGCAGCTGTACGTCTCGATGCCGGCCAGCAGCGTCGTCCGGCCGGACCAGGAGCTCAAGGGGTTCGTCAAGGTTCACCTCGCTCCCGGCGAGTCCCGTCGCGTCACGATCGCGTTCGACCGCTACACCTGGCGGCACTTCGACGCCGCTACCGGAGCGTGGGTGACCGAGGACGGCGCACGTCGCGTCGTCATCGGAGCCGGCTCCGCCGATCCACGCCTGAGCGGCGAACTGCGCGTCGACGGCGTGAGCCTCAGCCCCACTGTCGACGCCGCGACACTGCGCCGGGCCATGCTGCGCGGCCTCACCGACGACGAGTTCATCAACCTGTTCGGCCTCACGGTGCCGCGGGAGGTCACCTCCGGCGACCTCGACCGCAACGACCCACTCGGCGACCTGCAGCGGGCCCGCAGCCCGCTCGCCCGGTTCGCGCACTGGGTGCTGGCCACCCTGCGCAGCCGAAGCGAGGCCAAGGGCGAGCCAGACCTCAACATCCAGTTCATGTACAACATGCCCTTCCGGGCGATCGGGAAGATGACCAACGGCATGGTCAGCGACGAGATGGTCGACGGCATCGTCACCCTCGTCAACGGCCACCACCTCCGCGGGCTGCGGGCCGTCATCGGCGGATTCCTCCGCAACCGGCGCACCGCCAAGGACCTCACCCGCCAGCTCACCGAAGCCCGCTGACCACCCAAGGAGTAGACCCGCCCATGTTCACGAAGATCCGCACGATGTGGAGTGGCTTCAGCGAGCGCCACCCGGAGCTGTCGAAGTTCCTCATGTTCTTCCTCCTCAGCAACGGGGTCACCGTGCTGCAGATCGTCATCATGCCCGTGTTCCGCGCCATCTTCGGCCGGACCGGGCTGATCGACACCGACTTCCAGGTGTGGCCGGTCGGCTCCAACGTCGACGGCTCCCAGTACTTCGTCTTCGACTACGCCGCGGGTGCGCTCCCCGAGGGCGGCGGTGGCCTCGCCTACTTCCTGGCCGTCCAGTTGGCCATCGGCATCGCGCAGGTGATCAACTTTTTCGCGCAGCGCAACATCACCTTCAAGTCCAACACCAGCATCTGGCGGGCCGCCTTCTGGTACGTCGTGGCCTACATCGTCATCACGCTGGTGGCAGCCGCCGCCCAGGGCTTCTACAAGGCCCCGATCTACACCTTCTTCATGGACACCCTCGGCTGGGGGCAGACCGGCGAGACCACCGCCGACATCATCACGATGATCATCAACGCCGCCATCTCGTTCTGGGTGTTCTACCCCATCTTCAAGGTGATCTTCAAGCAGGTCCCCGTCGCCGACGAGGCCGAGTCCGCACCGCACCCCGCCTGACAGGATGCCGGACGTGACAACCCTCACCCTGGTGGTGCCGAGCTACAACTCGCGCGACTATCTTCACCGTTGCCTGGACTCCATGCTCCCGTTCGACGACGACCTCGAGGTGATCGTGGTCAACGACGGTTCCACCGACGACACCTCAGCCATCGCCCACCGCTACGCCGCGGCCCACCCCGGGAGGGTCCGCGTCATCGACAAGCCCAACGGGGGTCACGGTTCGGCGGTCAACGCAGGGATCGACGCCGCGGCGGGCCGCTACGTCAGGGTGGTGGACAGCGACGACTGGCTGGATCGCACCGCGCTGACGGCCCTGCTGAACGTCGTGCGTGGCCAGGACCGGCTGGACATGGTGGTGACGAATTTCGTCTACGAGAAGGAGGGACGGACACGGCGGCACGCGATGCGCTACCGCTCCTCGCTCCCGGAGGACCGCGAGTTCGGCTGGGAGGACGTGAGACGGTTCCGGCCCAACCAGGGGCTGCTCATGCACGCCCTCACCTACCGCACCGCGGTGGTGCGCAACTCGGGCATGAGGCTGCCGGAACACACGTTCTACGTGGACAACCTCTACGCGTTCCTGCTGCTGCCCTACGTCCGGCGGATGCGCTACCTCGACGTCGACCTGTACCGCTACCACATCGGCCGCTCGGACCAGTCGGTCAACGAGGCGGTCATGCTCCGGCGGCTGGACCAGCAGCTCCGGGTCAACCGGCTCATGATCGAGGCCCTGCCCTCGGCCGGGTCGACACCCGAGGCGCTGCTGCGGTATCAGGTGCACTACCTGGGTCTGGTGTGTGGCGTTTCCTCGATCATGCTGATCCGCGCCGGTGGACCTGAGCAACTGCGGCTGAAGCGCGACCTGTGGAGAGACCTCCGCGCCGCGCACGCCCCCGCGCACCGTCGGCTGCGGCGCAGTGGGATCGGCCAACTCGTGAACCTGCCCGGCCGCGCCGGCCGCAGCGTATCGGTGCTGGCCTACCGGGTGGCACAGCAGGTGGTCGGGTTCAACTGACCACGCGCCAGGCTGTGGGCAGCAGGACCGTGAGGGTGAACCAGTTGTCGCGGTCCGTCACCGAGGCCTGCCCGCCGTACTTCTCGGCGGCGTGGCGAATGCTCTTCAGGCCGAGGCCGTGGGCCCCGCCCACCTTTCTGGTGGCCAGTTCGCCCTCCTCGTAGCGCAGTTCGCCGTCGAAGTAGTTCTCGAAGTTCATCACGACGAACCTGGCCTGGTTGTGCACCGCCACACGGATGATCCGATGCTCCGGATCATCCAGCCGCGACACGGACTCGATCGCGTTGTCCAGCGCGTTGCCGAGGATGCTGGCCAGGTCCATCACGTCGACGAAACCGAGCGCCGTGCCGTCGGCCACGCACGTGAAGTTGATGCCGCGGGCGCGACAGTAGCGCGCCTTCGAGGTGAGCACCGTGTCGAGGACCGGGTTGCCGGTGTCGAAGGCGGCCCCGAACTGATCGAGCGACTCCTCCAGAGCGTCCAGTTGCCGTCCGCGACGCTCCGGATCCAGCTCGGTACGGATGACCGCCAGGTGGTGCTTGAGGTCGTGCGAGGCGCGGCTGACGAGTTCGATGTCGCGTTTGGCCGCCAGGTACTGGTCGTGTTGCGTGCGCAGGATCGCGTCCATGGCCGCCAACTCCAGGTCCGCCCGCTGCTTGCGCAGCTGCTCATGCTGGGCGTAAAGCGCGATGTAGCCGGCAAGATCCACCAGGGTGCGGATGTAGAAGACCTCGATCGAGATCTCGCCACTGAACGGAGTGTTGGGCGTGATGAAGCTGAGGTTGCTCAACGCGAAGGTGGTCAGCGCCATGGCGACGGCGATGGCGAGCATGCGGGGGCCGACGGCGGGGGCGGTCCCGTCGAAGTGGCGCCGTTCCAGGACATGGGCCGCCCCGAAGGCCGCCGCGTAGAGGACCACCAGCACCACCGTCGGTACCAGGCCGGTCACCCCCGGCTCGGGATGGAAATAGAAGGCGTGGATCTGCCACTCCAGCGATGCCACCAGCTCGGCGAGCACGAACGCGCGCGCGGTCACGTACCCGATGTCGCGGAGACCGACCGTGGTGGCCGCCGCGATCAGCCCCACCATGCCCGCCACGGCCAACGCCATCCCCAGCGTCCACAGGTTCAGCGGCAGTGTCCCGGCGAACAGCTGGATCGCCACGAGCGCCCCCAGCCCGACCGCGAGTGTGGTCGCGGTCCCCACCGCCCCCCAGCGTCGGGGCAACACCAGGATGTAGACGACGCAGGCGAGCCACTCGGCAAGACCGGTGAAAGCTCGAGGGATGTGCGGCAGGACGTCGATCACGCCGGATTTCCTCCGAAGTACCCCGTGAGCGCCTCGAGGAACGGCTTCTTCCGGGCGCGGCTGACCGGCAGCGACACCCCTCCCGTGAGCTTGGACTCGCCGTCGCTGAACCCTTCCACGTGACGGAGGTTGACCAGGAGGAAGCTGTTGGAGCGGTGGAAGCCACGGGGCTCCAGCTGGGCGGCCATCTCCTTGAGCGTGCCGATCATCGACAGCTTGCCGTCGCTGGTGTGGAACACGAGCCGGTGCTTGATGCTCTCGATGTAGACCACGTTCGCCAGGTTGACGCGGAGCACCTCGCCACCCACGCTCAGCACGATGTGGTCGTCGCGGCTGCGGTCCAGACGCTCGAGGGAGCGCTTGAGCTCCTGGGAGAACGCGAAGTAGGGCACGGGCTTGAGGAGATAACTCATCGCATCCACCTCGTATCCCTTGATGGCGAACTGCGCCATGTTGGTGACGAAGATGAGGATGACGCCAGGGTCCACCTCGCGGATGAGCCGGGCGGTGGCGAAGCCGTCGAGGTTCTCCATCTGGACGTCGAGGAAGATGATGTCGAAGCGGGGGCGGTAGGCAGCCGTCAGCTCAGAGCCGTCGGTGAACTCCTCGACGGCGAACTGCATGCCGTGCTCATGCTCGTACCGCGCCAGATACGACTGCAGGAGGTTGCGGCTCTCCTGCTGGTCGTCGACCACTCCGATCCGGATCATGCGCCCTCCTTTACGGGTCGCAACACATTATCAATGGGCGGCGGGACGCCGCTGGTAGCCTCGCCCTGAGCTGCCTGCCGGGAGGAACGATGGATCTGTTGGTCGTTGGGTCCGGCCTGTTCGGGTTGACCATCGCCGAGCGGGCCGCGAGTGAGCTCGGCCTGCGGGTCACCGTCGTCGAGTCGCGGGACCACATCGGCGGCAACGCCTGGAGCACCGTCGACGAGGCCACCGGCGTCGAGGAGCACCGTTACGGGGCCCACATCTTCCACACGTCCAACGACAGCGTCTGGGGCTACGTCAACAGGTTCACGGCGTTCACGCCCTATGAGCACCGCGTCTACGCCCGGCACCGCGGCGAGGTGTTCCCGCTGCCGATCAACCTCGGCACCATCAACCAGTTCTTCCGCAGCGGGCTGGGGCCGGACGAGGCGCGCCTGCTGATCGACGAACAGGCCGGCGAGCTCGCCGGCCGCGAGCCCGGCAACCTCGAGGACAAGGCCATCTCGCTGATCGGCCGGCCGCTCTACGAGGCGTTCATCCGCGGGTACACCGCCAAGCAATGGCAGACAGATCCCCGGGACCTTCCCGCCTCCATCATCACGCGGCTGCCCGTTCGGTTCACCTACGACAACCGCTACTTCAACGACACCCACCAGGGCATGCCCCGGGACGGGTACGCGGCCTGGCTGCAGAAGATGGCCGACCACCCGCTCATCGACGTACGGCTGGGCGTGGACTTCCTCGACAGCGGGCACGAGTTCAGCAGAGAGGCCGCGGCGGGCCAGGTACCGGTGGTGTACACCGGCCCGCTCGACCGTTATTTCGGCCACCGGTTCGGGGCGCTCGGCTGGCGCACGCTGGACTTCGATCGCCGGGTCCTCGACGTCTCGGACCACCAGGGCACCGCGGTGATCAACGAGTGTGACGAGGACGTGCCCTTCACCCGGACATTGGAGTTCAAGCACTTCCACCCGGAGCGGACCCACCGCGGTGGCACGATCGTGGTGCGTGAGTTCTCGCGCTTCGCGGAGAACGGCGACGAGCCGTTCTACCCCGTCGCCACCCCCGACGATCGGGCGAGGTTGGAGCGGTACCGCGCAGCCGCCGCGGAGGAACCACGGGTGCTCTTCGGCGGACGGTTGGGGACCTACCAGTACCTGGACATGCACATGGCCATCGGCTCGGCCCTCAGCCGCTTCGACAGCACGGTGCGCGGCTGGTTCGCGTGATCAGCGGCACCGTCCGCGGTGGGCAGTCCTGACGCACAAAGCACGCGGGTGCGGGACCCGGTAAGGCCCCGCACCCGCGTGCGTCGGAGGGATCGGTCAGCTTGCCGCGGAGCCGGCCTCCGTGGTGCTGGTGTGGCGGCGCACCCGACGCCACACCAGGAACGCACCGAGGAGGACCAGGGCGCCCAGGACGGCGGTGACCGCGTACTGGATGTAGACCCAGGTGGGCGGCGTGTAGTCGACCGTCGCGCCGGGGGCGAGGCCGTTCATCGCGTTGGAGTTGGCGACCGTGAACAGGATGTTCTGGGTCGCGTTCCGGATGTCGGTGACCGCCTTGGCCGAGGACGTGTCGCTGAACGACTTCGACGGCTGGAAGGTCAGGGTCAGATCCGTGCCGGCGCTGATCGACTGGTTCGGGTTCATGTAGGGGTACAGGTTGAAGTCGGAGATGGCAAAGCCCTCGAACCCCCACTCGGTGCGGAGCACGTTGGTCATCAGCGCCTCGGAGCCACCGGCCCAGGTGGTCCCGATCCGGTTGAACGAGCTCATGACACCGCCCGCGCCCATCGTGGTCTCCTCGACGGTGCCGCTGTCATCAGCGATGTAGGTGACGTCCATCGAGATGCCCTTGACGGCCATCTCGAAGGGCTTGAGGTACAGCTCACGGATGGTCTGCTCCGTCGCCCAGGTGGCGATCCCGTTGTTGACGCGGTTCGTCTCCTGCTCGTTGAGCGCGAAGTGCTTGAGCATCGTGTAGACGCCCTTCTCCGCGACACCGTCGGCCACCGCGGTGAGCAGCGCGCCGGAGAGGACCGGGTCCTCCGAGTAGTACTCGAAGTTGCGGCCGCCGAACGGCGAGCGATGCAGGTTGGCCGCCGGCGCGTACCAGCCGTTGATGCCCTTCTGCAGCGCCTCGTTGCCGAGCATCCGGCCCATCTCGGTGCCGAGATCCACGTCCCAGGTCTGCGCGATGAGGACCTGCGAGGGGTACGCCACTCCGTTGATCGAGGAGTTGATGAAGGAGGAGAAGCCCGCCGGACCGTCCGGCTCCAGCGTCTGCGGCTTGCCGATCGACCCGATGCCGGCGGTCTGGTAGGCGCCGTTGAGCAGCAGGTCGGTCATCTCGCTCACGGTGAGGGAGTCCATGATCTCCTCCCACTGCGGGTCGTCCTTCGCGAGCCCGCGCATGTCGATGAGCGTCAGATCGGACCCGTCGCCGGTCGCCGGCTTCTCACCGTCGAACTCGCCCGCCGCCGCCTCGTGATCCCACGGGGCGAAGCCGGCCACGACCGCATCGTCGGCGACGAACATGTCGGCCGTCGGCGCCTGCGGGAAGGTCCCGGCGAAGTCCGCACGCGACATCGAGAGGATCCTGCCCTCCTGGGGCTCGCTGGTGAAGGCGTCCGAGACGTCGTCGAACTGGTTGGTCACCTCGGCCAGATCTGTCGAGCGCTGGTTCTCACCGGAGAACACCACATCGTCGTCGACGGAGTAGGTGATCGGCTCGACGCCCGGCGCGACGGTGTGCGAGTCGGTGCGCAGGCTGATGACGTAGTCGCCGGGCTCGAGGACGTAGGCGCGGTTGTCCAGGTGGTCGTAGGAGGCCATGTCCTCGACGGCGATCTCGAGGGTGAGCGTCTCGGACGCGTCCGGCTCGAGCAGGCCCGTCTTGTCGAACGCCCCCAGCACGACCTCGGACTTCTCGATGCCGCCCGGAGTGTAGGGCGCGGTGTAGTAGAGCTCGACGACGTCCTTGCCCGCGACGTCACCGGTGTTGGTGACCTGGACCTCGACGGAGATGGTGCCGTCGACAGCGCCCGCCTCGGTGGAGACGATCTCCCACGTGAAGTCGCTGTAGCTGAGGCCGTACCCGAACGGGTAGACCACCGCGTCGTCGTAGTCGACGAATCCCTCGGCCGCGGCCGTCTCGTAGTACCGGTAGCCGATGTAGATGCCCTCGGCGTAGTTGACGAACGGGGCCTCCGACGTGAGCGTCGCGTTGGAGGTGGCCTGCTCGACGGCCGAGATCGGGAAGGACGCCTCGATGTTGTCGTAGATGAAGCTGCCGAAGTTCACAAACGTCGGATCGGCCGTGAAGTCCGCCGCCCACACGTCGGCGGTGCGTCCGGAGGGGTTCACCTCACCGGTCAGGACGCTACCCAGTGCCGAAAAGCCGCTCGCGCCAGGCGATCCCGCAAGGAGGACGGCGTCGATCCCGGGATCGTCCTGGACGTCGCCCATCTCGATGGTCGTGGACGCGTTGACCACGACGACCACCGTCTCGAAGGATTCCTTGGCGAGCTCGAGGAGGTCGCGCTCGTCCTGGTTCAGTTCGAGCTGGTGCTGGCCGTCGGCGGCGTTGTCGTCCCAGTCGGTCATGTCCCGCGTCAGGTCGCCTCCCTCGCCGCCGGGGCGGCCGATGACGATGATGGCCGCGTCGGAGTAGTCCGCGAACGAGGCCTGGAGGGACTCGTAGTCCCCGACGGGAAGCTCACCGATGTTGTAGCTGGAGGCCCCGGGGTTGTCCATCTCGATGTGTCCGCGCCGGTTCTCGGCGGCGAACGCCTCGATGGCCGCGTAGACCTGGTCGTTGACGTCGAAGCCGGCAGCTTCGAGCCCGCCGCGCGCGGTCACCGCAGACCTCGTGTCGACCGAGCCGGAACCAGCGCCGCCGAAGACCGGGTCGGCCGCAGCGCGGCCGAGCATGGTGACCCGCGACGCCGACGGGAGCGGCAGCGCGCCGGCCTCGTTCTTCGCCAGGACGATGCCGCCGGCGGCGATCTCCTCGACGAGGGCCTTGGCCGCCTCGTCGACCTCCTCCATGCTCGCGAAGTCGGAGGTGTAGTACTCGGTGTCCCAGTCCGCCGATTCCTCGGCGTTGGTGAATGTGTAGGTGCCGGACCCGAGCTGGGACTCGACCCATCCGCCTCCGACGACGAGCGCCACGTTCACGGCGACGATCAGCGCAGTCACCGTGGCGAGCACGGGGATCCAGATCCACAGGAATCTCTTGTTGGGCATCGGCGTCTTCACGCGATCGGCGTTCTTCTTCGGGGTGGCGTTCACTACTTGTCTCCTTCGAGCACTGGCGGCGTGGGTGTGTGTCTGGCCGGAGGGTTACTCGGTGACCTCGGTGATGTTTCCGTCCTGGTCGATCTTCCAGGTCTTGCCGGTCTCCGCGGAGTCGGCCTCGATGGTGAACTCGTCGCCGTCGATCTCGATGGTCCCCTGCACGCGGGAGGTGGCCTCCGAGTAGGTGTAGGGCATCACCAGGAGTCCGTACTTCACAGTGGGCGCGTCGACGTCGCTGGCGAGCATGACCTGGGCCCAGTCGTCGTCTTCGAGGGCCTCGAGGACCGTCTGGCGGGCGTTCTCGAGGTCCTCCGCCACGTCGACGGTCGCCGCGACGTCCGATGCGGAGCTCTGCGAGGCGCCCGAGCCGTTGTCGCCGGAGCACGCGGTGACCCCGAAGACGCCGGTGAGGGCGATCAGCAATCCGAGTCCGGTGGTCAGGATCTTGTTGGTCTTCACTTCTACTCCTTGTGGTCACTGGCCATGGGCTCGTCCCGCAGCCGAGGGTGGGGGTGGCCGACGACTTGTCCCGTCGGCCACCCCTCGGGGTTTGGTTGCTCAGCCGTTGATCTGGCCGGCGTAGTTCAGGCCGAAGCCGTAGTCGTACACGTTGCCGTTGGCGTCGGTGTAGGGCGTCATGTCCTTCGCGACGTCTTCGAGCTGCGCCTCGACGGTGTCCATGTCCGCCGGGAACTGGATCGGCAGGCGGCCCTGGGGCTCGTAGAGACCCAACGACACCTCGATCAGCGCCTGGTCGCTCGTGCCGAACCCGACGACGATAGCGTCAGACTTCCCCTCGAACTCCGTCGGGACGACCGGGTTGATCGCCTTGAGGACGGTGACGACGGGGATGTCCTTGCCGCTGGCCTCGACGGCCGCGATCGCACGCTCGAACGAATCCAGGTCGGCCTCGTTCGCGATTCGCGAGGTGTTGCCGAAGTAGGAGCGGTTCTGCCTGGTCCCGTCCTCGAGGATGTCGCCCGAGATGGACACCTTGCGGACGTTCTCGCCGTCGGCGGTGTACGGGCGGTACTGGAGGGACAGCGGGTACCACTCGTCGGTCTCGAGGTCGTGGCCGATGTTGGAGAAGTTGCCGCCGTTGTCCGGGCTGTCCATGCCGACCAGGACGAGGTCGACATCGCTGAGGTCGGGAGCGGTGTAGCTGGTGACCACGCCGTCGGCGTCGGTCACGGCCTCATCGGTGACGACGGTGCCGAAGTACTGCTCGGCAACCTCGAGATCGATGGTCGGGCCCTCGGTGTACTCGCCGGGCCCGAAAGCGCTGGCGAAGCCGTTGCTGTAGGAGCGCGGGATGTAGACGGTCTTGTCGGACCAGTCAGCGGCCTCGGCGGCGGCGATGGTCCCGCTGTCGTTCTTGACCATCACGACGGAGTCGAGCTGTGCGGCGTAACCGGCCTCGACCTTGTCGTCGCTGGCGAGGATTTCCGCGGACTCCTCCGGGTCGAGGAAGGCGCTCTCGTAGAGGCCGGGCTTGAAGAGCATCGTGAGGATGCGCGCACCCGACTCCTGGAAGCGGGTCTCGGCGTCCACGTCGAGTTCACCGGCCTCGAACTTCTGCTGCCACAACTCGGCGCCTTCAAGGAGGAAGGTCGCGTCGTTGACGCCACCGAACATGTCGTGCCCGGTACCCAGCACCTCGAGGTAGCGCTCAGCGGGCGTCAGGTCTTCCGCGCCCCACGCCATCCCGAAGAAGGCCCCTTCGTCCTTGGCGCCACTCATGACACCCCAGTCTGTGACGACGACGCCTTCGTAGCTGTTGTCCTCGCGCAGCACCGACATGCGCCCGCTGTCGTACGCAGTGCCGACACGCTCGCCGAACAGCGGCTCGCCGTCGGCATTCAGCGCGATCGAGTAGGCCGTCATGACAGCCGCGGAGTCGAGCGAGCCCAGGAAGCCCGCGGCGTGCTCGTCGAAGTTGTCGCCGGGGTAGACGCCGTACTTACCGGCGTCGGTGTGACCTTCACGGCCACCCTCGCCTGGGCCGTCGCCGGCCCAGTGCTTGATCATGGCGTTGACCGACTCGGAGCCCCAGACGTCCTCGCCGCCGGTTCCCTGGAAGCCGTCGACGTAGGCGGCGGCAAGTTCGGTGTTCTGGTCGACGTCCTCGCCGAAGGTCCCGCCGACACGAAGCCAGCGCGGCTCGGTGGCAAGGTCGATCTGGGGGCTGAGGGCCGTCGCGATGCCCAGCGCGCGGTACTCCGCGGAGGCCATCTCGCCGTAGTTCAAGGTGTGCTCCGCGTTGAACGTGGCCGCGAGGCCCAGGCTGGCGGGCCAGCGTGAAATGTCTGCGCCCTCTGCGTTGTAGCCGCCGGATCCGGCGGTCGAGCGGGGGTCGGAGCTGAAGTTGACGGGCACGTAGGGCAGGTCTGCCGTGGCAAGGGTCTCGACGTAGGCCTGCATCTCGTTGACCCACGGGACGGTGACGGCCGCGTCGCTGCCGGCGGCGTTGAGGACGTTGCGCAGATTGGACTCCGACAGGTAGGTCTTCTGTGCGTCGGTCAGGCCATCGGCGGGCGTGCGCTCGTGGGAGCTGAACAGCATGAGGCCGGCGATCTGCTCGATCGACATTCCTTCGGCGAGGTCCGCCGCGCGCTCGGTGGCGTCCACGCGCCAGTCCTCCCACGCGTCGAGCTCACCGTTGGCGTTCATGTCCTTGAACGCGTACGTCGCTCCCTCGATCTCCTCCTCGAGCAGCGTGATGCCGCTCTCGGCGCCGTAGGACAGGGTCGGGCCGTCACCCGGGTTGTCGACGACCATGAAGGCCGTGGTGCCGTCGGTGACCTCACGCTCGGTGTAGGTGCCGCTCACGGCCTGCTCGGACGTGGCGGCCGGGGACTGTGACTGCTCGGGACCGGCGGTGCATCCCGACAGTGCCATGGCGGCAATGCCGGCGAAGGCCATGATTCGCACAGCAGGACGCCTCATCGGACGCCCTCCTGCGCTCGCGGTCTGGTGAACCTTCATCAAACTCTCCTCGTTGAGTATCGCGGGCCGGTGGCAGCCGAGGAGTCGGGGGTGTGCGTCCACCGCCCGTCCCGCCGTGCTGTCACGACCCTGTTGGGACCTGGCACTCGTGCCGCGCGGCCGCTCCTTCGCGCTGCAGGCTGCAGTACTCGGGCCGTCGGACTCACGTCACGTGTTGCCGAGGGCAACTCAATCAACCGCGTGATTTCCCTTGGTTACCCCGAGCACAACCTGTCGGTCTGCGCGCACAACCTGCGCGCTGCTCGTGCAGGGTCTGGACGGACGCAGGGCAGGAGCGGACTCATCGGGGCGACGGTCTCTGAGGCGATGACGTGTCACGGTCCCACAGTGGGCCGACGCGACGCTCGGGCGCGGAGCGTTCGGGCTGGGGACGGCGAAGGGCTGACCGGGGTTACGGAACCCGGACGCACAGAGACGGGGCCGCCCGGAAGGCGACCCCGTCCCGCTTGTGGTAATGCCAGGCGTGGCGTCAGTGACGCTCTGCCCTGAAGTTGAACCTATCGGCGAAGCTGGTCGTTCTCGATCAAGTCGCCGGGGCCTTCATTGGCCTTACCGATGGTCTCTTGAATCTTGGCTTCGAAGCCCATACTTTGCCTCCCGAGTTGATCTAGGAAATAGGACGAGTCCCACGGTACGCCCTCGGATCAAGCTAGGGAAGGGTTGCGGTGAACTCGCGCCGTGCGGTCAGCGTTGGGAGATGTCCTCCACCACGTCGCCGGTGGTGCGCGCGTCGAGATCGCGGGCCACGTCAGCCTGCGCGATGACGCCGACGAGCCTGCCGCCGTCGACCACGGGGACGCGTCGCACCTGCCGCTGGCCCATGATGCCGGCCACCTTCTCGGCGTCGTCGTCAACGTCCACGGTCACGACGTCGCCCGTCGCGACCTCCGCGACGGTGGCGCTTGACGGGTCCAGGCCTTCGGCGATGCCCCGGACCACGATGTCGCGGTCGGTGACCACACCGGCCAGATGATCGCCGTCGAGGATTGGGAGCGAGCCGACGTTGAGATCCCTGAGCTGGCGGGCGGCCTCGGTGAGTGTCGCGGTGGGGGCGAGCGTCTCCGCCGGCGTCGTCATGATGTCGCGCGCTGTCTTCATCGTTCCTCCTACGGTCAAGGTCAGCCGTTGTGGGCTTCCCACCTACCATGTACCCAACGGACGGGGAACCAAACGTCAGTGACGGCTCCGCGGCGCCTCCGCGGTACCCCCGCCAGCCTGAGCGGCGGATCTGGAGGCGTTGTCGCGGGCAGATCCACCGGATAGCCCTGTGGTGTTGTCGATGGTGGGCTGGGTGTTGTCAGCCGTGTTCACAGCACGCGACGCGGCGCTCGTCTTCGGCACGCTGGTACGCGTGCACCCACGTCAGAGCCTCAGCCCATCTCTCCACGCCCTGGCCAGGCGCCAGGAGGGCGTGCTCAGCACCCGCCAACTGATCGACGGCGGGCTCACCCGGGCCGTCGTCGGCAGGATGGCCCGGGAGTGGGGCCACCCGGCCGACGGGCTGCACTTCGTCGCCGAGCCGACCTGGCTTTCTGTCGCCTGGGCCGGGCTTCTCCGAGCCGGCGCCTCGGCCGTCCTCGGTGAGGACGCCGCGGCCCATCTCCACGACGCAGTGCGAGACGCACCCTCTCGGATCGCGGTCTGGACCGACGCGAGACGTGACGGCTTCACCGCTGGGCCCTGGCGGGTGGTCTATCGTCGCGGCACTCGCGATGGCATGGGGAGCCCGCCGCGGACGTCGGTGGAGCGGTCGCTGGTGGATCTGGCGCGGGTCAATACCGAGGACGCGACCATCGCGGCGGTAGCGCGTGCCCTCGCCCAGGGCCGGACGATCCCCACCAAGATCCTCGCGGCGCTAGGCACGCGGGAACGGACCAGGCACTCGGGGATTATCAGGGACCTCTGCGACCGCGCGGGTGAGGGCATCGAGAGCGCCCTCGAGTGGCGGTTTCAGACCGGTGTGCTGCTCCCGCATGGACTGCCCCTACCCGGGAAGCAGGTACGCAGCACCGTCGGGCGCGCCGACGCACTGTATCGCGAGGCGCGGCTCGCGGTAGAGCTCGACGGGATGCGCGATCACACCGACTGGTCGAAGGACATGGCGCGCGACAACGCACGCCTCGTGGCGGACGACACCACCACCCTGCGCTACGGGTGGCAGGCGGTGACGCACGACGCGTGCGCCGTCGCGGCTCAACTGTCCCAGGCGCTGGCGGCACGAGGGTGGGACGGGCAGAAGGTCGCCTGCCCGAAGTGCCCGTCATCCAAAGAGGGAGATGTGGTGGCGTAGTCGCTGCCACAAGTGCCGCCTAAGGATCGGCCGGGACTCGACGATGGGTCGGCAACGCTGACCGGCGGATCTGGTGGCGTAGTCGCTACCAGATCCGCCGCCTAGGGATCGGCAGGGATCAGCTGCTCAACTGACCTGACCGTCGGTCACGGGCACCGCAGGGCCTTGTCGAGCCCGCGGGGCGACTAGGTTCGCGGCGACCGATTGTGCCGCTGATCGGACCGATCATGTGACGACTCTCTGAGCTGCACACCGCGCGGCAGGGGAATGTTCTTGTCCGCCAAGATCTCCACGACGGGAGGCCCCGGCGGACCGGACAAGTCCAGCCCAGACGAAGGAGTCTAGAAATGATGGAACGCCTCAGCCGACGTGCCCTGCTCGGTTCGGCCGCAGTAATCCCCGCAGTTGCCGCCATCCCACAGGTGGCCTCGGCCGCAACCTCGGTCGGCTTCGACCTGAACGCCACCGTGCTCGACGGTGGCGAGCAGGTGACGTCGCTGACCATCCGGGCGGGCGCGCTCGGGCAGTTCGATCCTTCGAGCCTGACCCTCGGAACCTTCTCGGTGCTGGCCAGGGCGGAGAGCCCGCTCCCCTCCTCGTCGGGCCAGCTCACCTTCGGCAGCTACGACGTCCAGCGCGAGGTGACCGCGGCCCGGACCGACAACCGGGGCAACCTCACCCTCGAATTGGCCACCGCCGAGGGCGTGCCCGGGGGCGCCACCCTGGGCTACACCGTCCCCGCCGGGCGCAACGTCGAATTCGACCTGACCTACACGATCGCGCAGAACGCCCCACTACGGCTGCGCAACCAGCGCCAGGTGATGATCGACAGCTTCACCCAGCGCGAGCTGACGAACCCCGAGGCGGACGCCTTCAGCTACGGGACGTCTGCGTCCGGGCTGAACTACCGCTTGTTCAGCCCCTCGAACAACGGCCACGGCCGGGCGGGCAGGCACCCGCTGATCGTCTGGTTGCACGGCGGAGGCGAGGGCGGCATGGACTCGCGCCAGACGAACGAGGCGCAGCTGCGCGGCAACCGTGGGGCGCTCGGCTTCGTCACGCCGGAGGCGCAGCAGCTCTTCGGCGGGGCATACGTCCTCGCCCCGCAGTCCCCCAGCATGTGGATGGCCGACGGCGACGGGTTCGCGCCGCGGATCGCCGCGCTCGTGGACGAACTGCTCGCGTCGAACCACAAGATCGACCCGCAGCGGGTGCATGTCCTCGGCTGCAGCAACGGTGGGTACATGTCGCTCAAGATGGCGGTCGAGTACCCGACGAAGTTCGCCTCGATCGTCCCCGTCTGCCCCGGCGCGACGCCCAACTTCTTCACCGACGCAGAGTTGCAGAGCGTCAGCTCGACCCCCACGTGGCTGGTGCACTCGAAGGATGACACCGTCCTCCCGTGGGAGGCCAACACCGGCCGGGCGGCGGCGCTGATCGAGGACTCCATCGTCACGCTGTACGACACGGTGACGTGGCAGGGCCACCAGTTCATGGGGCACTGGTCGTGGATTTATGTCGCCCGCAACGACCCGCAGCACAACGGTCAGCACCTCTGGGAGTGGATGGCCGAGCAGCACCGCTGACCCGCTGTCGGCGTCGCCTCCGAGACGCTCGACCGGCGGATCTGGTGGCGTAGTCGCTACCAGATCCGCCGTCGAGCAGGTCAAGGGGCTCTGCCCCAGGTCAGCTGCTGAGCATGACCTGTCCTCCGGTGACCGGGATGGCCTGGCCCGTTTCGTAGGCCTGCTCGACGATGTAGTACACCGCCCGCATCACATCGGCGCCGGTGGTGCCGCGACGCATCGGGACCTTCGCTTCGTAGAACTCGCGCACCTCAGCGACGGTGGTGGCGCCGGGGACCTTGCCGGAGCGCAGGTACTGCGCGAACAGCCCGCGGTCGGGGTCGGACCACAGCGGGCCGTCGTAGAAGTTGCCCGGGCAGATCGCGTTGACCTTCACGCCGAGCTCGACGAGTTCCAGCGCGAAGCTCTGGACCAGGCCGATGCCGCCGAACTTCGAGCCGGCGTAGGCGCCGTTCTTGTTCGAGCCCACCAGGCCGGACTTCGAGTTGATCTGGATGATGTCGGTCATCCAGCCCGGAGCGGCCGAGTGCTGGGCGGCCAGCAGCCGGCCCAGGTGCTTGGTGACGAGGAAGAACGCCGTGTAGTTGATGTCCGTGGTGAGCGCGAACGCGGACAGATCCTGTTCCAGCACGCTGCCCGCGCGGACGATGCCTGCGTTGGAGATCACCAGGTCGAGGCCGCCTGTGGTGGCCGCGATCTGCTCGGCCATCGCCGCGACGGAGGCCTCGTCGGCCACGTTGACGGTGATGGCCGCGGTCTGCTCTCCCAGCTCGGTCACCAGCGCCGCCGCGCCGTCGGCGTTGAGATCGGCGATGTAGACGAACGCGCCGGAATCGACGAGCCCGCGCACGATCTCCGCGCCGAAGCCCTGCGCGCCGCCGGTGACGACGGCGACCTTGCCTGCGACGACGGCCGAACGGGAGGCCGCGCTGCGCGCCTCGGCCGAGCGTGCGCCGGGGAGGGGGGTGAGGTCGCCGAGGGTGCGGACCGAGAACGCGTGCCGCTCCCCCGCCACCTCGACGACGACGTCGCCAGGCAGGGGGAGGTCGGCGTCGCGCAGGGCGGCGAGAATGGCGTCGGTGGAGTCCGCGCTCAGCTCCAGGGGTTTCGACGCGGGGCGGCCTCCGGCGGCGCCCGGCTCAACCAGCGGAGAGACCACGACGGGGACGCCGTGCCTCGCCAGGTAAGAGCCCCGGACCACCGGGGCGATGTCGACGATGCTCATGCCAGAGCCCTCCTCAATTGACTGACACTTTCCTCGACGGTGGTCTCACCGGCCACGAGGGTCCGGCCGAGCGCGCCGTAGCGCGCGACCCGATCCGTCAGCCGCAGGACCGCCAGCGGCGAGTCCGGCGCGAACAGGCCGAGCGACGCGTCCGCGTCGGCCAACTGCTCGTGCGCGACCATCGCCCAGGTGGCGTCGTTGAGGTGCGCCAGCTCGGGGCGCTGCAGCTCCGGGCAGTTGAACACCTGACGGGGCGTGTTGATGTCGACGCCCGACACCTCCAGCAGACCGTGCTCGGCGGCCAGCTCGGCCACCCGCGCCATCTGCTCCGGGGTGTTGCGCGGCGGCATGTAGGTGATGGCAGGCATGCCCATCCGCTCCAGTTCGATGACGAGCTCCTCCAGGAAGTCGTCCTCGAACTTCTCCGCCTTCTTGTCGCCAGTCGGGGACGCTGTGACGTCGCCCAGGTAGGCGTAGGCGGGGATGGCGCCGACGGACTTGGCGAAGGCGATGACCTCGGCCATGCTGGGGCACTCCCCACCGTTCTCCATCCGCTCCGGGATCACATAGACCTGGTCCAGGAACTCGGCCTTCATCACGCCAAGCAGATCGAAGACGAGGTGCGGGTTGTCCGGGTCGGCGAGCTGGTCGCGGACCTTCCCGGCCAGGTTCAGGCCCATCTCGGCCAGCCCGCCGACGAGCGACTGGCCGGGGCCGAACCGCTCAATCAGCTTCGCGGCCATCGCCGCGAGCAGGTGGCGCTCGGTCACCGTCCCACCGCGCAGGAACTGCGATCGCTCGACGATGTCCTCCTCCAGGTCGATCAGCGGCGCGCCGAGGCGGCCCAGGATCTCGTTGGCCCGCTCCACCATCTGCGCGGTGCGCTTGAGGCGCGCCTCGCGGATGGGCACCAGGTACTCGGCGACGGCGTCGCGTGACCCCGCCGGGATGCCCTGCACCGTCATGTAGGCGATGCCGGCCGTGTCCGGGTTGTTGAGCTTGCGGGTGTGCATCGGCGCGCGGCCGGAGCTCACCTCGTCGGCGGTGTGTACGTAGACGCGGCACTCGAAGCCGGTCACCGCGCCCATGCCGAGCAGCGTCGCCGCCTCCGCCATCTCCGCGGCTGCGGCGGCGGAGTCGTGGTCCACCGACCCCACCACCATCAGCCCGGCCTCGCGGGCCCGCAGCGCCGCCATGGCCGGCGTGTACGGGCTGAAGCTGTAGATGGTGTGCACGTGGTTGTTGGACTCTGTGACGAACTCCGGGAACACCGGGCCGTCCTGCAGGTACTCCCGCAGGGCGGCCAGGCGCTCGGCCGGCGTGATCGTCGGATCGTTGATCACGTCTCGCGACATGGCGGTCAGAGCCCCATCCGCGACCGACGAGCCAGCTCGGCGTTGGTCTGGTTGGTCGTCGGCACGTGGCCCTTGAGCGGGAGGATCCGCTCGTGGATGGCGTCGATCAGCCACTCGATCTGCGGGAAGAATTCCTTCTCCAGCTCCGCGGCGGGGGTGATCGCGTTGCGCGAGCCCACCACTGTGACGGGGGCGTCGAGGTGATCGAACGCCAGCGTCTGGATGGAGGAGGCCACGTTGTGCAGGAACGAGCCGCGATCCACCGCGTCCGAGGTCAGCACCAGGCGGCCGGTCTTCTTCACCGACTCGACGATGGGGTCCAGGTTCAGCGGGGCGACGAAGCGGAGGTCGATGACCTCGGCCGAGATGCCGAACTTTTCCTGCAGCACGTCGGCGGTCTCCATCACGCGGTACAACGTGGGGCCGATCACCGCGATGGTGAGGTCGGTGCCCTCGCGGCGCACCACCGGCTCGCCCTCGGGCACCTCGTAGTAGCCCTCCGGCACGCCGTCGACGGCGAACTGCTCGGCCACGTCGTAGAGGAGCTGGGACTCGAAGAACATCACCGGGTCCGTCCCGCGCAGGGCCAGGTTCATCATGCCCTTGGCGTCGTAGGGCGTGGAGGGGTAGTAGACCTTGAGCCCGGGCATGTGGGCCACGAGCGCGGACCAGTCCTGGGAGTGCTGGGCGCCGTACTTGGAGCCCACGGACACGCGCATGACCAGCGGCATCGTCAGCAGGCCGGCGGACATGGACTGCCACTTGGCGGCCTGGTTGAAGATCTCGTCTCCGGCGCGGCCGAGGAAGTCGCAGTACATGAGCTCGACGATGGCGCGGCCACCCGAGAGGGCGTAACCGACGCCGGCGCCGATGATGGCGGCCTCGGAGATGGGCGAGTTGAACAGGCGGTGGTACGGCAGCAGCTCGGTGAGACCGCGGTAGACGGCGAACGCGCCGCCCCAGTCACGGTTCTCCTCGCCCCAGCCGGCCATCGTCGGGTCGATGGCGAAGCGGTGCGCGACGGCCTCGAACAGGGCGTCGCGGTAGGAGTAGGCCTTCGCCTTGGAGACGGGCTTGCCGTTCTCGTCGGTGGCCTTGCGCACCTTGTTCTTCAGCGACTTGACGCGGGCGTTCTCCTCCAGCGGCTCGAGCAGCTCGGCCTCGCCCTCGGCCATGGCCTCCACGTTGCCGTTGGAGAACATGACGGACTCGATGAAGTCCATGCCGACGCGGGGGCTGGATTCCTCGTCCTTCGTCGCGATGGCGATCACCTTGGTGAGGCGCTCGTCGAACTTCGCCTGGATGTCGTCGACCTCGCCCTGGCTGAGCACCTTGTTCTCGACGAGGTAGGCCGCGTAGTTCTTGAGGCCGTCGTGGGTCTCCCACAGCTCCACCTCCTCGCGGGTGCGGTAGGAGGAGGCGTCCGACGGCGAGTGGCCGGAGAAGCGGTAGGTGATGGTGTCGGTGAGCACCGGGCCCTTGCCGGACTCGAGGATCTGGCGCTTGCGGGCGACGGCGTCGGCCACGGCGAGCGGGTTGAGGCCGTCGACGCGCTCCGAGTGCATCGCCTCGGGGTTCACACCGGCGCCGACGCGGGCCAGGATGTCGTAGCCCATGGTCTCGCCGGAGGTCTGGCCGCCCATGCCGTAGAAGTTGTTGAAGAAGTTGAACCAGATGGGCGGGTTACCCTCCACGCCGTGCTTCCACAGGGTGCGGTACTGGTCCATGGCGGACATCATCATGGCCTCCCACACGGGGCCGCAGCCCATTGAGGCGTCGCCGATGTTGGCGATCACGATGCCGGGCTGGCGGTTGATCCGCTTGAACAGCGCAGAGCCGGTGGCGATGTCCGCCGAGCCGCCCACGATGGCGTTGTTGGGCATGGAGCCGAACGGCGCGAAGAAGGCGTGCATCGAGCCGCCGAGGCCGCGGTTGAAGCCCGCCTTGCGGGCGAACGTCTCCGCCACGGTGCCGTAGAGGATGAAGTTCTCGGCCAGGTCCAGCAGGCCGTCGTGGCCCACCTTCTCGGCGAACCCGAGGGTCTCGCCGTCGAGGAAGGTGGTCATGATCTTCTCGAGCTCGGCCGGGTCCAGCTTGCGGGCGGCGGAGTAGCACTTGGCGAGGATCTCGCCGTGGCTGCGGTGCGAGCCGAAGAGGTAGTCGGTGGGATCCAGCTGCGAGGCCTGACCGACGACGGCCGACTCCTGGCCGATCGAGAGGTGGGCCGGGCCGCGGTGGTTGTACTCCACACCGTTCCACGCGCCGGTGGTCTTGATCGAGTTGAGCATGGTCTCGAACTGACGAACCGCGATCATGTCGTGGAGGATGTCGACGAGGCCGTCCTTGCCGTGGGTCTCAAGCTCCGCAGCGAAGTTGGGCTGGTACTGGTTGACGGGAATGTCGGGCGTGGTGATGAACGACGCCGAGCGGACGTTGCTCGGATCGACGACGAGGGTGCGTGGCATGGGTGACTGCTCCTAGTTTCTTGTGATCGCTCAGGCCTTGGCAGCCCAAGCCGCCTCTCGGATGAGTTCGCTGACGGTGGGGTGGGGGAAGACGACCTGGCGCAGGTCGGTGATGTTGAGTTCGGTCTCGAGCACCACGGAGGCGCCCCAGATCATCTCGGAGGCGTAGCTGCCGACGACGTGCATGCCGAGCACCTGCAGGGTGTCGCCGTCGTAGACCAGCTTGGCGGCGCCGGGGGCCTTGACGCCGTTCTCGGCGACGAAGCGGCCCGACATGGCTCCGGGGACGGTGACGGTCCGGACGTTGCCGCCCTGGGCCTTCGCCTGGGCCTCGGTGAGCCCGATGCCGGCGGCCTCCGGAATGGAGTAGACGGCCCACGGGATGGTGGACCAGCGCATGACCTCGCCCTTGCGGTGGGCCTCGGGGTCGAGGATGTTCGCCGCGGCGATCTCGCCCATGCGGTAGGCGGCGTGCGCGAGGAGCGAGCGACCGGTGACGTCGCCGATGGCCCACACGTTGGGCAGGTTGGTGCGCATGCGGTCGTCCACCGCCACGCCCTTGCCCGAGACCTCGAGGCCGGTGTTCTCCGCACCCCAGCCCTGGACGGCCGGGCGACGGCCCACGGCCATGAGCACGACGTCGGCCTCGATGGCCTCGCCCGCGCCGGCGGCCGTGGTGTATCGGACGGTGCCGCCGTCGATCGCGGTGACCTTGCACGAGAGCTTGAAGTTCACGTTGCTGAGCGCCTTGCGGAGCATGGGCGCCAGCTCGGCGTCCATGAACGGCACGATCTCGGGCAGCATCTCGACGACGGTGACCTCGGAGCCGAGCGTGGCGAACAGGCTGGCGAACTCCAGGCCGATCACGCCGCCGCCGATGACGGCCAGCCGCGGCGGGATGGACTCGACGGCGAGCATGCCGGTGGAGTCCACCACGTGCGGGTTCTCCTTGGCGCCGGGGATCGGCGGCATGACAGGCACCGATCCCGTGGCGAGGATCACATGGTCGCCGGTGTGGGTGGCGCCGTCGACGGTGACCTTGCCGGGTCCGTCAAAGGTGCCGTAGCCCTTCACGACGGTGACGCCCGCCTTCTTCTCCGCGAAGCCCACACCCTTGACCAGGGTGGTGACGGTCTGGGCCTTCCACCTCTGGAGCTCGGTCCAGTCCACCGAGATGTCGGAGGTGTGGATGCCGAGCTGGGTGCCGTGCTTGGCGTGCTCGTAGGTCTTGGCGGCGTTGAGGAGCGCCTTGGTGGGAATGCACCCCACGTTGAGGCAGGTGCCGCCCAGTGCGTCGGCCTCGATGAGGAGGACCTTCTTCCCGGCGTGGCCGAGGCGCTCGGCGGCGATGTAGCCGCCGGGCCCTCCGCCCAGGACGATGACGTCGAAGTCACTCATGGATGTGTCAGTTCCTCTCAGCCGAGCACGGTGATGTCGATGGCCTCGATGAACTTCACGAGGTCCTGCAGGAAGCGGGCGGCGTCCGCGCCGTCGATCGCGCGGTGGTCCGCGGTGAGCGACAGGCCGATGCGCTGCTCGGCGCCGACGGAGCCGTCGGCGTTGACCTTGACCCGGGGGAAGATCGCGTCGACGCCGAGGATGGCGGTCTGCGGCACATTGAGCAGCGGGGTGAACGACTCGATGCCGAATCCGCCCAGGTTCGACACCGTGAAGGTGGCGCCGGAGAGTAGATCGGGGTTGATGGAGCCCTGGATGGCCTCGTTGGCGAGCTGCTTGCTGACGGCCGAGAACTCGCGCAGGCTCATCAGCGACGCGTTGCGCACCGTCGGCACCAGGAGGCCGCGGGGGGTGTCGCACGCGAAGCCCATGTGGACCCGCTCGAAGGTGGTGAGCACGCCGTCGCTGAGGTGCGAGTTGTGCGAGCGGTTCTTCGCGGCGGCACGGACGGCGGCGTAGCCGACGAGGTCGCCGATGGTGACGCCGTTCATGCCGAGCGACGGGTCCGAGTTCTTCAGCTTCTTGCGCAGGTCAAGCAGGCCCTGCGCGTTCGCGGTGGTGGTGTAGGTGAGCTGGGCGGAGGTGGCCAGCGAGTTCATCATCCGCTCGGAGATGACCTTGCGGACACCCTTGACCTTCGTGGCCTCCGACGGGCCGGGGAAGTCGGCGTCGACGGCGCTGGCCGGGCGCGGCGCGGAGGGGGCAGCAGCAGCGGCGGCCGGTTGGGCCGGGGCGGCGAGGTCTGCGGTGGTCACGCGGCCGCCGAGGCCGGTGCCTTCGGCGCCCGCGGCGTGGGCCCCGGCGCGGGCGGCGCCGGTGGTGGCGGAGGTGAGGGCCTCCTTGACGTCGCGCTCGATGACGCGCCCGCCGGGGCCGGAGCCCTCGGCGACGGCGCCGAGGGCCAGCGAGTTGGCGGCGGCGAGGTTGCGGGCCCGTGGGCTGGAGGCGCCGGTGGCGGCTGTGCGCTCCACCTGGGGGGCGGCTTCGGGCTCGGGCGCGGCGGCGGGGGCAGCGGCCTCTGCGGCGGGAGCGGCGGCACCCTCGCCGTCGGCGCCCTTCCAGCCAGCCGCGTCGAGCGCGGGCTTGGGGTCCTCCCCGGCTGCGCCAACGACCAGCAGCGGCTCCTTGACCGGGACGTCGTCGCCCTCGGCCCAGAGCAGCGCCAGCACGGTGCCGGCGGCGGAGGTGGGGACCTCCATGGAGGCCTTGTCAGTCTCGACTTCGCAGACGATGGCGTTCTCGGCGATCTCGTCGCCCACCTTCACCTGCCACGACACGATCAGGCACGACTCGACACTGTTGCCGAGCTGCGGCATGACTACGACGGTTGCCATGAGTTCTGTCCTTCTTACTGGTTGGTTGCTTGGACGACGCGCACCTGGGTGTGTTCCCGCAGCGCTTCGACGGCGCCCTGGGGGAGCCCGTCGTCGGTGATGATTCCGGTGATGCCTGCCAGGGGCAGGAAGCTGACGAAGCCTGCCTGGCCGAACTTCGACGAGTCGGCCAGCAGCCAGGTCTCCTCGGCGCGGTCCGTCATGAGTGAGGCCACCTGGCCGCCCTCGACGAACCGCGTGGTCAGACCGCGCTCAGGGGAGAAGCCGTCGGTGCCCAGGAAGGCGAGCCGGGTGTTGAAGTCCGCGATGGCCCGCTCGGCCAGCGGTCCGACGAACGACTCGGACTCTCGGCGGAACACTCCGCCGGTGAGGATGATGGTGAGGTCCGGGTTGATGCGGGCCGTGCTGAACACCAGGGCCGAGTTGGTGACCACCTGGATGCCGCGGCGGCCGGTGAGGTTGCGCACCACCAGCGCGGTGGTGGTGCCGGCCTCGATCATGATGGTGTCGTCGTCGCGCACCATCTGGGCGGCCGCGGCGGCGATGCGCTGCTTGGCGTCGACGTTGAGCTGCTCGCGCTGCAGGATCGACTTCAGCGTGGTGGGGCGAGCGCCGCCGCGGGTGCGCACGAGCATGCCGCGCTGCTCCATGCCACGCAGGTCCCCGCGGATCGTCACCTCGGAGACGCCAAGCTCGGCGGCGAGCAGGGTCACCGACAGCGATCCGTCGTCCGTGAGTCGCGACATGATCTCGTGCTCACGCTCGGTGCGCTCGACGGTCACTGTCTCACATCGCTTTCGTTTGCTTCCGAAATGCTTTCGATAGTCCGACTATAAACCCGTTGATTCGGT